>OY969920.1:0-2396049 GCA_963704605.1 uncultured beta proteobacterium | reverse complement strand
ATTCATAAAGTCGCCATGATCATTAGCACAGGCAGATTGATTAGTAATGCGGTACAAGCTGTAATTCAAATCCACTACATTCAAGAAGGTGTAAACATTACGGATATCTGTTTTTCTAATACGGAAAAAGGCAACTGTAATGGCCGATTTGGTTTCCTGTACTGTGGTCGGTTGTAGTCCAAGGCATTTGAGTAATTGCGATGGTTGATATGTCCATACCAGATCAGTCGAAAATAACTTAGATTCGGTACAAAATACTTGCCACCCTTCTTTTGTTTTTCTGACTTGCTGCACCGCTTGTGTTACGTAACGAATGTTAGGATTTACCAGTACATCTGCTTTTACTTTGCCCACTAAAGATCCCACGCTACTTAGTTCTGGGTAATGAAACACAGTGGGCGACAAACGACAAGGCTTACCCTGGTAGCTTTCCAATAAGGTTTCCGGATAAAACAATGGTAACCAAGCTACACGATGATACCGTGCCAACATGCGGTCTGCCGTTACTCCTTGTGCTTTCAGCAAATAAGGTACGATTAGTTTTTCATGCATGGTTTTGCCGTGATTGGCAGTAGAAGCTGTCGCATAATCTAGCGTCTCATAGTCCGTCCCATTTGCTTTTTGACTTGCGTGAATAGCCTGGTTGAACTGTGATTGCTGCAATTCGTTAATACAATCCCGCGCAAAAGGAAGTTGACGAAAGCTATGGTAGGCATTACTGAGTAGTACATCATCGTATACCGTATTCCCCACTATCATTTTCGGCATCTCAAGTTGGTGTAGAGGACTGTATTTCAATATCCATTCATGCACAATCTTCAGAAAACGACCAACATCGTTGCGTAAGGCTGGATTGTAGCTAGAAAGCTCTGACCATTTGGCCTGGTTCAAATAGCCATCCAACTCAAACTTTACTAGACCGGCATCGAATATCACGCCATCAATCTGCAGACCCGCAAAATAGCCTCCCAAGGGACCTGCTGGGTTTATCAGTGTTACTTGTTTGCCCTGCTTTGCCAGCTCTAATGCCGCAATCATGCCAGCCAATGCGTTCCCTACAATAATAGTGTGGTGTGTAGTCATGGTGAAGACTCCTTTCGTTGAAGGTTTATGTAGATTTCTGAGCCATGTTCAGGGAAGTATTTAGTCAAGGACCATAAGCCATCCAGCATGGTTTGCGTGACAAATTCCGCTTGTATCAATGTGTGCATCTGTGCGTGACTGAAAGGCTTTACAAAAAAAGAGCCTTCTGACATGACATCAAAGCTTGTTAATGCGGCTAAAGCCTTTAAGCTTTGTAAGTCAAAAATGCGTGGCTGTTTAAAAGTTTTTTGTAATCCTGACGACTCAGATAGACTATTGATCAAACCCATCTCTAACGCCAGTAAACGATGTATGGACTTTGCGTTGGGTACATTCACATGAACCAATGTATGTTTAGAGCAAAGATTTCTGGTACTTAATAATAAAGCTTCTGCATCAGGTACTTCATGCAATAAACTGCTTAACAAAATCAAGTCGTAGTCATCTTGCAATACATCTATGGCATTTTCTAAAAATTCTTGTACTACTTTTACGTTGTTGTTGCGAACCACATCATTTCTAGCTTTTTCAGCAAATTTTTTGCCTGGCTCGACAATACATAGGTACTTGAACCCTTGCCATGCATTGGCGATAGTATCCCAGCCACAACCAACTTCCAGAATACGTTTGGGTTGATGTGTCTCCAATAACTCCAACAGAAAACGTTTGCGATACTGAGCCTGTATCACCTCAAAATTGCTTGCAGAATATTTATCTTGGTACACCTCGATTTCCTGCTGTCTTGTCGTCGAATTACTCATCAAACCAGATCCAATTCCAGCCATTGCAAAATAGTGGTTCTGCCACCGAACATCTCTTTTTGTGCAACCAATCCTTCATTAAGCGACAAGCCCTGATTACAGGTTGAAACACCAAAATTGAAATACGATTTATGCGCAAATTCTTCCGAAATCAGGTGTTCCAGTAATATATCAAGCGCACCTGTTTCACGCGCGTCATCAGTTAAGCCAATATACTGGGTATGCGCTACCTGGTCATAGTCATACACCACGACACCGGCAACGGGTTCTGTTGCAAAATATGCAAGATGTAATTGAATTTGTGGAAAGTGTGATGCCAACAATTGCATCTCTTCCAGACTGTGCGTAGGTTTTACCGCATGCCTATCGTTCAGATTTTGGGTAAGCATGCGCCAAAAAGAGGCGTAATCATTGCTTTTCTGTACGGTTATACCTGCCTTCCTGGCCTTGCTAATGGCGTACTTCCTGCCTTTTGCCAATGATAGGCGTGTGGATTGTTGTATAGTTGTGGATGCATATGTACGAGTGGTTTTCGCACCCAGATAATGCAATACATACAAATCTTCTTCGCTAGGTACGCGATGATAAATATGTGGAACAGGTTTGTAGATCAATTTATCAACGCCGGAAGACGCAAACCAATCCCTGAGATGCTCAAAGATAGTTTTGACATCCATGGCACCTGTTTTCTCACCTAGAATTAGGCCACCAAATGTCAATCCGCCATGGGATACGACGGTGTTTCCGCTACGATTGGCAGATAACATTGCAATTAGTCGGCCGTTCTTTTCTATCATCAGAGAGTAGTCACTAAAACGGTCTGCGTGATAACCCATGTAATCACGATCAAACAAAAACGTACCATTACGGCTTGCTTGATTAAAATGATTCCAAGCTTTTAGACACGTCGAACTGTAGGACTTGATTTCAAAGTTCATGCCAATTGCCCGATTTTCTGGGCATGCAACCAGTCTCTATGAGAGACCATATGCTGCCATAGTGGTAAAAAACCCTTTTCAAACTCAATACTTCCTGCAGCATGTGTACTGAACAACTTGATGAATTCCAGCACGTCTGCAGATTGCTGAAAGCGTCCATTTAGTACATACAGAGTTTTGTTTACTGTTTGTTGGTATTGTTGTGCGCTAATCTGACCTAATTTAAATGAAGCCAGAGCAATTGCTACCCATGCCACGACGCCGCATTTAAATATTATTGATTGATGGTTGGCGGAGTTCTGTTGAGGGTTTTGCCTGAATCCACCTAAGTAATTTTTGATTACTGCAATTCTCGTGTGCAATGAAATTTCCAATAATAGACCGATATCCCCTAAACCATAGTAAGGAATATTTTCCATACAAGAACGTTTATATAAATTAATGATTGATGAGCTAAATACGGTGTTAGAAAACTCACCCAGCCAGTTATCACAGGTAGGCACCACGGATGCAAACATCTGCTCTGCACCCAAAAAGTCGATCTGATTTGTGCTATCTGTGATAAATGCCGGTACTTGGCTAGCCGCACACGGCTGACCCAGTTCACTGGTAAGCCAGCGATAGCTGACCGTCGCACCCACATTTGAATGTGCATGCGCTTGCACATGCTGTGCATAAAACGTGGGGTATAAAATGTCATCATCAAATAATATATGCACCAATTGACTGGATTGTTGCCAGTATTCCAGTAAATGTACTAAATTGGACATGGTGCCCTGCTTGGGACCTTGAATCAGGGTGATATTTAATTTATCAACGATATGTTTCAGCGCAGGATTTGCAATGGCCTCACTTACTTCGCCATTCGGGCTGTCATCTGAAATAATAATCTGGCTGATAGGGTAGGTTTGTGTGGCTAAACTTACCAGTAGTTGCGGAATGTATAAGTGCTTATAGGCGGGAATTAACGTGACTAAAACATCTTGAGACTGTTTTGCAGTTTTCTTGACTTTTGGTGGTTGCGCTTCCAGTTGCGCCACATACTCTGTTGCTAACAGTTGGGCTGTTTCAGGGCTTAAACCAAATTTCTGACCGGTTTCCAGAGTTGTGATTGCTTTCTCTGTATTGCCTGCCATCATCAGGGCGTCGAGATAACTCACCCAGAAACGTTCGACGTTTGGTTTTGCCATGACTGCTGCTTCAAAACGTGGCAGTGCGGTTTCAGCGCTTAATGCATGCACTTCTATAAAACCCAGTTGATGATTGGCTTCCGGATGCTCAGGCTGATGTTGCAGCATTAAATGATATAAACGTGCTGCCTCTACTATCTCACCCTGCTCCTGGAGTTCAAACGCTTGCTGATAAATTTTGTCAAGATCAATGAGTCGTTCCCATTTTTCAAGATATTGCAAATATTTTACCTGCCAGGCGGGCGTGCCAAATGCACCACCACTCTGATGTGTCAGCTGAATAGGCCATGTACCGAGGCTTAAACCTCTCTTTCTGGCGGTTCTGCAAAAATCTAAATCATAGAAGTGGAAGTCAAATTGTGGATCAAAAGTAATTTGCTTTGCTGCGAGAGTTTGTTTTTTAGCCGCCAGAAACACACCATCCAATAATTCGCATTCTGCTGGCACATCACCATATTCGGATATTTCACCAAACGCATTTTTGCTGTGGGCGACCTTGCCACTGAGATTATTTTTAGTATCCCATTTGAAGGTTGTATCTACAAACGCCCATGAGGGCTGTTTTGGTAATCTGCGTTTGTTGCCAGCCACACCGATGATGTCAAATTGTTCTAAACCAGCTAATATGGCTTGGCTTATGTCTGCTTCATCCAGCCAAACATCATCATGCACAAATACTAGTACGGCGTCCTCCTCGGCTTTTGCAATGGCGGTATTAAAGACTTCAGACAAACCAAGTCTATTTTCATAGGCAATGTTGATTTTTAGTTTTTCACCCTGTTTTAAATGGCGTGTGAGAGATTGCCCTAATGCTGAGTGTTGCCAGAAATCTCGCTGATTCATACGCGTGGCGCTTATGATTTCAACTCTTATGGTTACATTCTTTAAATTTTGGTTGCCAGTTTCATTTTGAACATTTTTAATGAATGCTTTTGCCAGGAGGGCACCTTTTTCCTGCCAGATTTCATGTAATGCAGTCTCTAAATTACGGGCAAATCTTGCACCATCAAATAAGGTAGAGGTTCTCAGCTGTGTTCTCAGAGATGATCTCAAGGCTGATAATCCAGCTAAATCCGAGCAAAATGAAATAGCTTTTTCTATGTATTCTATTTGGCTGCATGCAACCCAATCAGCCAAACCAGCAGCGGTCATCAAACTCGCACCCTGCCTGGCAACCATAGTGTTACCTGCCAAAGTTAGAGTTGGCACACCCATCCATAATGCGTCGCAAGTGGTAGTGCCGCCAGTAAATGGAAAGCTGTCCAGGTTCATATCCACTTCTGCATAAGAAGTGAAATAAGCCTCGCGTGACGCTTTTCCTAGTAGCCTGACACGCTTGATATCCACACCATTTTTTTGCAAGCGCTGTTTGACTTGTTCCAGGATGACTTCATCTGCAAATGATTTGGATTGCCAGCGTAATTGCGCATCAGGGATGGCTCGCATCACCTCACCCCATAATTGCATCACTGTATTACCGACCTTGGCCAAATTCTGATAGCAGCCAAAGGTGATGAATCCATTTTTTATAGCGGGTAGTAGTGCTACTTCTGCTGCAGTATCTGGTTCGCTAAAACACAAACGCGTATCTGGCAAGTATTTAATTTTTTCACTAAATTGTGTCTTGTGTGTCGACGGTAAACTTATCTCATCCGCCAAGCAGTAATCTATTTGTGGTACACCTGTCGTTGACCAGTAACCTAACCAGCTGGCCTGCACGGGTGCGGGTTGCCAGGAAAAAATTGGTAATTTGTTGCCTGCAGTATGACCAGACAAATCCAGCAAAATATGAACGCCATCCACATGAATTATTTTTGCGGCAGCTTGATAATCATGCCCAGCCAGTGATTTCCATTCCGCAAAATATGGTTTTAATTCCAAGCTGGTGGAATCCATTCGGCCATCTGTAAGGTACGCAATAAGCGTGATTTTGGCAGCATCAATGTGTTGAATGACGTTTTTTAAAAAATACGCGACGGGATGTTGACGCAAATCACCGGAAACCACACCAACTCGCAAACACCGATCTTGTGAGCTTACTAGCCAGGAATCAAATTTTTTATCAGCTTTTTGCGAGGCAATACGTCCGTATTCATGTGCAAGCGCCAGGTGAGATTCCTGGCTAAATGTTTCTGAATAAGTTGTTGAGAACAGAATGTTATTGTATGACGCCAAGTATTCCGGTGCCAAAATAAGGGCGTGCTCAATCGTTTGAATGGCGTTTTCAACCAGCCCCTGATCAAGGTACGCATTACCTAAATTTAGGTAGGCATTGGTGTGGCCACTATCCAGCTTGATTGCCTTTTTTAAAACTGCTTCAGCCTGGCTTGGCTTACCTGATAACCTTAACGCTTCACTGTAATTTGATAACACCTTGACATTATTGGGCTGTATCGCCAAAGCTTTTTCAAAGGCTTCTCGTGCCTCCCCAAGCATCATCTTGGCAAGTAAAACCGATCCTAGATTATTCCAGACATCACTTATTGTGGTTGTTAGTGCTAATGCCTGCCTGCAATAAGTTTCTGCCTCTGTATAGCGTCCTTGATTAACCAATACTGCAGCCATACTGTTCAGGGTTTCAGCACTCGGTGTTTCAATACTCAGTGCCTTCCTGCAGCAAGCTTCTGCTTCTTTGACCTTGCCCGTATCCGTGTATAGCAGCCCCAGATTTTTATAAACAGCAACATAGTCTGCGTCTAGCTCAATGGCTTTTAGATACGCGGTTTCTGCCTCCTGTAAACGCCCCTGCGCGCTTAATATAATACCGAGATGGTTATAAGTACCAGCATACTGAGGATCAGTGATCTGTGCCTTATAACAACATTGCTCAGCTTGTTCTAAATCACCCAACGCTCTATAGCATGATCCCAAGTGCAGATACAAATCGACATCTGCCATACCCAACTCAAGGGATTTCCGGAAGGATTTCAGTGCATCTTTAAACCGCTTTTGTGCATGCAAAGTCAAGCCCAAATGAAAATGCATCTTTGCTTGCTGTGGCTCCAGCTTCAGTCCTGTTCTGTAACTGGTTTCTGCTGATTTGAATTGCTTCAACTCTCTTAATACATTTGCCAAATTAAAATGTGCTTTGGCGAAATCTGGTGCTAATTTGATTGCTTTTTGAAAAGCATTTTTTGCTGCCTCAAATTGTTGGGTATCACAATGGAAATTAGCTAGGTTATAGTGCACTTCGGCATCTTTTGGCATGAGAGCAACTGCTCTGTGAAGCGTATTATTTGCGTTTTCTATTTGTTGTTCATTATGATAAATAACGCCCAGCACTTTCCATGCCATGCCATGTTCAGGAAAAGTTTGCGTAAGAGTTATTGCCTGTTCTTTTACCTCCGCCAATAATCCTAAATTAAATTTATTAATGAGCTGATCAAGTTCTGCAGCAGTTGGCGCGGTTATCTTTTTAGTAATTTGTGCAAATTGACTTGGCTTTTCAGCAGGCAATATTGTATGTTTGTCCTGTTCTTGACGATGGAGGTGTTCCTGTTCTGTAGTAATCATGCCAATCTCTTTTGTTTAATAATTAAATATAGGCAGTTCTGCACGCAGCTATTATCAAAAAACTTTAAGCAAAGGTATTGCTTAATGAAAGGTATAAAGTACGCTTAATTGTATAAATTTCATGCTGGGCGATACGCCGCAAAATGTGGAGTGATGATTTTTATAGCTGGTGTCAGTTCAAGTGATGCAGATTGGGGGACTTGTGGACGATGTTAGATTAAGAGCAGCTCTTGGCTATTTGAAATTTAAACAGGAGCCGCGAGTTCTTGTTTTTGATACGGGCTATTTGGTGGTTGGAGATGTGCTCGATGCTGCCGAGAAGCTGGGGTGGAAAGTGGAAAAATTGCCAGCTCAGAAAAAAGGTTGTGGTGATAATCAGTTTATCGCTTCATTGCTAACATCACTCGTGATGCACCAACCTGATTTTATAATGACGATCAATCATTTGGGATTTGACGAGGCAGGAGTTCTTGCGTCGTTATTGGAACGATATGGTATTCCAGTAGCATCGTGGTTTGTGGATCATCCCATGCCTATTTTGGGTGCTGCTAACAAAAATGCTACCTCGAATTTGCAGCTATTCTGTTTTGAACGTACTGCGTTTCCGTGGCTTATTAAAAACGGCTATGACAATCCAGTTTTTTTGCCAACCGGGGCTAACAGTCGATACTTTAGTGAGGAGAAGGTAAACTTAAAACAAATTGCAAGGTTTCAATTTCCTCTTTCTTTTGTAGGAAATTCTTGGTGGCTAAAGGCGCGGGTTGAGCCGTCAAAAAAGACGCAAAAGATTGCGAAAGAACTTAAGAGTAAACAAAAAGTTAATCGCGTTACTCTTGCCGGATTATGTGAGAAGCTGTTTGAAAATGGAGACAGAAAGCTGTTTTCAGTCGCTCAGGTAGCGCTGGCCGAAGCTTCCATGGATACCCGGAAACAGTTTGTGAATCGCCTCAATGAGTTAAACGTGAAATTATTTGGCGATGAATACTGGAAAATTGTCTGTCCCAGCGTACAGGCATCCCCCTATCTCGACTATCACACCGAACTCCCCGCGTTATTCCTGGGCAGTGACGTAAATTTAAATATTACTGCCGAGCACATGCCCACGGCCGTTAATCAGCGAGTTTGGGATGTGCCTGCCGTAGGTGGCTTTTTGCTCACCGATGCCCAGGAGGATGCATTAAATGTATTTGTTGATGGCGAGAGCATGGCATTTTATACCTCCCTTGATGAAGCTGTTTCAAAAGCTAAATTCTATCTAATGCACCCAGAAATCCGTGCCCAAGTTGCCCGGAAAGGTAATGCCATCATCCATCAGTCTCACCTCATGATTCACCGTCTACAGTACATGTACGACATAATGAGGAAGCGATTTGGATAGATAGTATGTGGCTGCGTGAGTAGATCGACGGATATTCCGCTTCCAGGTTGAAACTTGCTATATGAAAATGATGGGAATCAACCAATAAGTCATGGCGGTGATGACGACGATGGCGGCTAAATTCAGCTTGAAACCAGTGCTGGCCATTTGTGCGATGGTAATGTTTCCAGTGGCATAAACGACGGCATTGGGTGCGGTTGCCACCGGTAGCATGAAAGCGCAGCTGGCGGCGAGGGTAGCGGGTACGAATAACAGCATGGGGGTAGATAGATTGCCGGCCATGGCTAACGCTGCGAGTATCGGTAACAGAGTAGCGGTGGTCGCGGTATTGCTGGTGAGTTCGGTCATGAAGATAACTAACGTGACCAGGCCAGTTATCATGATCAGTGGAGGAAGCATTGTTGCGTCAGACAGGTATTCTCCGAACCATAAGGCTAAGCCGGTTTTCTCGATACCATTGGCGAGACTGAGTCCAGCACCAAACAGCAGCAATACCCCCCATGGAAGACTGCGTGTCCGTTCCCAATCCATGAGTGCGCCATTTTTGTTGGGGGGATTACCAGCGGGAATCATAAACATCGCGATGGCTCCTATGACGGCGATCAGCGTATCGTCTAGCCAAAGCATCACGGAAAAATGTTGCTGAAAGGGAACTCGTAGAATCCAAGCCGACGCGACTAGAACAAACATGACGGCAAGTCGTTTTTCCGGAGTTGATAAAGTGCCAAGCTGTTGCAGTTCACTGGTGATGGAATCCTGGGAAAGATGAATGTTACTGTTATCAATCGGATAGGCCCATTTATGTAGTATCCACCATGTCAGGCAGAGTAACACCAGTACAACAGGTATTCCCAGCAACATCCAGTCCAGAAAGCTGATTTCATACCCATAGGTTTGTCGTATGAAAGCAGCCAGCAACAAATTGGGGGGTGTGCCAATCAGCGTGCCCAGACCTCCGATACTGGCCGCATAAGCAATGCCAAGTATTAAACTTACGATAAAACGATCATGCTCATGCGTTTTTGCCAATCCAGATACCGTAGACAGAGCGATTGGAATCATCATCAGCGTGCTGGCGGTGTTGCTGATCCACATTGACAGGAATGCGGTAATACCCATGAACCCGGCGAGTACCTTTGCCGGATTGCTGCCAGTACGTACCAGCAGATTAAGCGCCAAGCGGCGATGCAGATTCCACTTTTCTAGTCCCATGGCAATCAGAAAGCCGCCCAGCAATAAAAAGATAGTGGGATTCGCATAAGGTGCGCTGCTTTCCGTCGTCGTCATGATCCCCATTGCCGGAAAAAGCACAATGGGTAGCAATGCTGTAACCGGAATAGGCAGCACTTCTGTTGCCCACCAGGTCGCAAGCAGCATGGCAATGCCCGCTGTGCGCCAGGCCAAATCAGACATACCCTCTGGCGCAGGTAGCAGGATAGTCAGTAACAGTAGAGCGGGTCCTGCCAGCCACCCGATTGTGCTCGCCTGAAAAAGTATTGCTGGATGAAATAAATTTTTCATGAAATCATGGCTTGGATAGGTGTGAAGTAAACATACATTCTAAACAAGAAAAACTACCCGTAATGGCGAGTAATTCCATGGATGAATAAAACGTTGCAACCGGTTATAATCCTATTCTAAAAAGACTGATCGTGGTTCAAATATTTCCTTGACATACGATTGCTTTCCTCGCCAAAAACCTGATGTTGTTTAACCAACCAAGTAGCATCTCTGTGGAGAAAAAACTGTGGCAGCTGATGTATTGAAAATGATTCAGGATCATGAAGTCAAATTTGTAGACTTGCGTTTCACCGACACTAGTGGTAAGGAGCATCACGTCACGGTTCCATCACATGCATTTGGTGCTGACAAGTTTGAGGATGGCCATGCCTTTGACGGTTCCTCGATTGCCGGCTGGAAAGGTGTTCAGGCTTCAGATATGCTGCTGATGCCAGATCCAGGAACGGCCTCGCTGGATCCTTTCATGGAAGAAACCACGTTATTGCTGACTTGTGATGTCGTTGATCCTTCCAATGGGCAGGGTTATAACCGCGACCCACGCTCATTGGCAAGAAGAGGGGAGATTTATCTGAAATCAACAGGTATCGGCGATACCGCTTTTTTCGGCCCTGAGCTTGAGTTTTTTATTTTTGATTCAGTTCGCTGGCATACCGACATGTCAGGTTGCTCACTCAAAATTGAGTCGGAAGAAGCAGCCTGGAGTAACAAAAAGAGTTACGACAGTGGAAATTCCGGGCATCGTCCAGCCATCAAGGGCGGCTATTTTCCAGTGCCGCCTGTAGATTCCCTGCATGATATCCGTTCCGCGATGTGTATGATTCTGGATGAGCTCGGTATTCCAGTGGAGGTGCATCATCACGAAGTGGCCAATGCGGGTCAGTGTGAGATTGGAACACGTTTTAACAGCCTGGTGAAGCGTGCTGACTGGAATCAGACCATGAAATACGTGATTCACAATGTGGCGATTTCCTACGGGAAGACGGCGACATTCATGCCTAAACCCATTGTTGGTGATAATGGCTCCGGAATGCATGTGCATCAGTCCATCTGGAAGGATGATAAGAATCTGTTTGCGGGCAACGGTTACGCGGGTATGTCGGAGTTGGCGCTCTATTATATTGGCGGCATCATCAAGCACGCCAAGGCACTGAATGCCATTACCAATCCAGGAACTAATTCTTATAAACGGTTGGTAGCAGGTTATGAAGCGCCGATCAATATTGCTTATTCAGCCAGCAACCGTTCTGCCGCTATCAGAATACCCTACGCTAGCAGCCCCAAACAACGCCGGATTGAAATTCGCTTTCCAGATCCTTCTGCCAATCCATATCTTGCTTTTACTGCGCTATTGATGGCTGGTCTCGATGGTATTCAAAATAAAATCCATCCGGGTGAACCCATGGACAAGAATCTTTATGATTTGCCGCCAGAAGAAGCGTCCATGGTACCGAGTACCTGTGGATCGCTCGAAGAGGCGTTGGAACACCTTGATCGAGATAGGGAATTTCTGACACGTGGTAATGTTTTTTCCAATGATATGATCGACGGTTTCATTGCGCTAAAAGCAGAGGAAGCAGCCTTGCTTCGTATGACGACTCACCCAGTGGAATTTGCCATGTATTACAGCTTGTAAAAAAGCAGTAAAAGCCTTGGTAATCACTTTTTTGACAAGAGAGTTGCCGAATTAGAATGGGATATCATTCTTTCTGGGACACTGTTGGTCAGATCAGGCTGAGGTTCTTACGTGAAAATATTGCGCTATTTTTTTTACCTTCTGGCGGGCATGTTGGGCGTTTTTCCCCTTGTTTGCCTATCTTCTGGAATCTATAAAGTCGAAGATGAGCAAGGGCACGTCACCTACACCAATACACAGCTGACTGCTGCAAAGCGAAGGGATGCAACCAGGCTAAACGGAGGGGCATCCGTCAGCATAATTGCTTCACGGGGTGTTGCTCAGACAAAACCTGGAAATTCCAAAGCGATGCTACGAGACGAGGTCTCAAAATCTTCTACATCACAGAAGTATGACAACCAGGTCACCCCAATCTCTAGTTCGAGTGTTACGGTTCGGTCCAGGCAGCTAGGAGACAGCCTACGAATCTCAAAAAATTCAACTTTACCGCAGGATAATACAGCCAGAGAAAATTCTGCACACGATCCGCTCAGTATCGATGGTGACAATATTCAGGTATTTGATCTGAAGATCAAAAGCTTTTAGTCACCCAACCAAACCACATTTTTTGTATTTTGGCAGAAAGTAGTATCTGACTGCTTCACGGTAATGCCGGGAAACAGTAGAATTATGCTGTTTTTTCCTCTATGTCCCAAATATTTCTGTTAAGTGAGCCGTATCCATGTGGTTTAAAAATTTACAAATCTACCGTTGCAATGACTGGAAAATTACACCAGCTGAAATTGAAGAATTGTTATTAAAACGAACGCTTCAGGCTTGTACCAGCATGGAAATGCAAAGTGTCGGCTGGGTGTCGCCGGGTATCGAAGAAAGCAACCTGGTTTATGCGCGTGGTGATCAGCTATTGATCGCACTAGGGATCGAGAAAAAACTTTTGCCGGGATCGGTGGTAAATCAACTGGCCGGTGTCCGTGCGCAGGAGATGGAAGCCAGACAGGGGTACGCGCCTGGACGCAAGCAGATAAAGGAAATCAAGGAGGCTGCTTATTACGAGCTGCTGTCGCGTGCATTTGCAATCCAGCAAAAAATCCATGTATGGATAGACCCAACGGACGGTTGGTTTGTCATTGATAATGCTAATGTTGCCAAGGCGGATGTTTTGGTAGAGGTTTTCCTGAAATCAGCCTCGGCAATCACTCTCCGGCGAGTCGATACCGTTATGATGCCGACCTCTGCCATGACTGGCTGGCTGTCTGGCGATAGTCTGCCGCAGGCATTTTCCATTGATGCGGATAGCGTTTTTCGCAGCCGCAACGACAAAAAAGTCTCCATCAGCTATAACCGGCAACCCTTGGATGAACAGGACATTGTCCGGCATATCAAGGATGGTAAGGAAGTCACCAAGCTGGCACTTACCTGGCAGGATAGAATTTCTTTTGTTCTGGATGAGAGTCTGCTGGTTAAACGTCTAACGCTGCTGGATGTCGAAAAAGAACCCGTTGATTCCGCCCAGGAGAGGTTCGATAGTGATTTTTATATGATGACAGCAGAATTAAAGCAATTATTACCAGATTTGCTGGATGCGCTGGGTGGAGAGACGCCAGCGTAACCAAAAAAACTTATTGGATTGAGAACTGAACACGATTATTCTGCTGCTGGCTATTGCCAGACGCTTCTACCTTACTGCCCAGTATAAAAATACGTTCGTTGGAAACTTCCCCTTGTTCAATCAGCCATATATAGGCGGTATTAGCACGCTGTTCGGCAAGCGTACGTAGATTATCCTCACTGATTTCGGTATTTTTCAGGATCAGTTCTTCCATTTCCGTGACAGGCAGGCTTTTGGTTAACCCAATAAGATTCTTCGGTTTCTCAAATTTCTCTTCTTTGTAAATGATTTCGAGATAACGCGCATAGTCAGTTTCGCTGATCTCAATTTCATCGGTGGAGTCACTTGCCTGTCCTTTCTTCGCAGTTTCAGCAATTTTTCGGTTCTTGACTTTTTGTTTGAGCAACGCACGTTTGAGCTCGTCGTGATCATAAACCGGATCGGCTAGTCCGGTGATCTCCAGATTGAGCCCTGGGCGATCCTGCAGGATTTGCGAGAGAGACTGTAGCTGTTTCACTGTATCTTCTTCCAATGTGGCATGACCCTGAGGGAAATTCAGTTCAGATAAGGATTCGTCGTCACCGAGCATTGAACCCAGCAGGGCAAACGGTGCAGTTGCTGCTTTGGTCAGAATATTGAGGAAAGCCTCCCAAATAATGCCACCAATACTGAACTGGGGATCATTAATCGAACCAGTGAGTGGCAGACGTAAATTGATCTCTCCACGCCGATCCTGCAGCAAAGAAATTGCCAGATTCAGCGGTAATGAGACCGCATCCGGGCTATCGACCTTGTCTCCAAGTGTGAGTTGATCCAGAAAAATCTGGTTTTGTGCGCTTAGCTGCCCATCCTCTACTCGGTAATTAATATCTACCGAGAGTTTGCCTTTCTGGATGGCATAGCCTACATGTTTGCCCGAGTAGGGGCTGAATGGCGGCATGTCAATCCCTTTGGCGGTGGCTGCCAGATCCAGAGAAAAACTGTTACCAAGGAAATCGCCTTTCCCCTTGATCGTTAGTGGCGCAGAGCGATCAACTGCGCCGAGGATATCAATAGTAGTGGTTTTGCCGGAATGTATTGGACCGATCTGTCCTTTCAAGCCCGTCAGATTGGCACGGTAATTTGGTTTAATAAATTGATCCGTAAAGTTGATGTTGCCATTACGCAAGCTGATGCGATCGATGCGAACGGGTAATTCAGTGGTTGCGGCAGTAGGAGCTGGGTTTGCAGGTGCTGCTGTCGCTGTCTCAGCATCAGCGGAACTGGTTTCATTTTCACGCACAATGCTGTCGAGATTAAGTTTTCCCGATGGCGTCAACAATAGGCGGGCAAAAAAATCATTCAATATAATCGCCTCGATTTCAGTACGTAGCGTGGTGCTGTCAAAATGGATAGCTGAGAAATCAATCGCTTTCCAGCGCAGTAATTCTGCTGAGTTTCTCCTGTCCAGCACATTGAAATCTGCGAGCTGTGCTGTGCCGTCAACGGTCAGGTTGACGGGTTGTTCTTGCTCGACTGCCCGAGCATTAATATTGCCCTGAAAAGAGAAATCCCCTTTGGTCAGTAAGGCATGGTGTTGATCTTCCACCCAGCCTTGCAGCGAGACAAGATCGATATTTTTCAGGTTAAACGCCATCGTTGTCAGCAGGGGGTTCCACGCAAGTGATCCCTGGATATCAATATGGCCACGTTGGTTGACAATTGCCTGCAGCACCAATTCCAGAGGGGTTGATCCCGTCAGGTCGATGTGGTCGACTGTCAGGTTCAACTGCTCGGTGATCATCGGGACGGCTTGGGACAGGTTGATGTCTTCGAAACGTACCGCAGCGTCAATTAGTTTTATCTGACCAATATTAATTTTCCATTGTTCACCAGAGTTATCCGGTGCGACTTCTGCTATTTCCGTTACCGTGGGAGTCGATGACGACGTAGCATCCGGTTTGCGTGCAGGCAATGGGATCATGGCGATGGCTGGCGTTGCTGCTACGTAGACAGGCTTGACCATTGGCAGCGGAATGACTTTCACGATAACCGGTTTGACAGCAGGAATGGGGATTGAGGTTACCGCTGATTGTGTTACCTGGATTTGGGTGTCGGTAGTGGGTGTTATTCGTCGAGTATTAGCGGTATAAGGAGCGGGTTCAAAAAACAGTTGCCAGTCGAGTGCACCAGACTTTAGCCGTTGCAAGGATGCGGATAATCGTTCCAACGTAATGTTATCTACTTTGATCTGCTGTCGGGAGCGATCAATTTCAATCTCATGAATGTTGAGTGTTGGCAGCTGCAGAGCAGATTGCGAAGCATCCTGCGCGATCAGTGAGAGATCAGTCAAAGATAACGCTATTTTGGAGATAGGGTCAGCCGCGAGATGGACAGCTTGCAAACGCACATCCAGTTGCTCCAGTTTTACATCATAAGGCGAAGTAACTACCAGATTTTCAATGGCCAATTGCTTGAAACTAAGCTTCCCGGATAGATTGATGCTGGGTGTTGCTCCTTTTCGCTGCAAAAACGTTAGTTGCAGATCGCTATCCAGAAAACCGGAGAGTAAGTGTATTCCAGGTGGAAAAGGCACATAGCCCATTATGGTGGTCAGATCGACATCATCCATTGAGAAAACAAGGCTGGCTTCCCGATCGTCCATGAATGGCCGTGCCTTGCCTGTCAGGATAAAAGGCGCGTCATTGATCAGAGCATTGAAATGCGGTTCTATCCAGTTGACTTGCTTACTCTCAAAATTTGCAAGGAAAGGAATGCCGATATTGATGGCCGTAATACGTTGAATACTGTCCGTGACGCGGTCATCAAACTCAACGGAACCATCCGTTACTTGAATATTGCTGATTGAAAACAGTAATTCATCAGCAACAGCCTCATCCGGCGGTTTTGGTTGCCCAAATTTTGTCAGTAGATCCGAGATACTCAGTGATCCATTATCCTCCCGCCGCAGATGGAAACGAGGATTGTTCAGGGTAACCATCTTGACGACGGGTGCTAAACGGAAGATGGATTCGACGCTGAGATCAACATGTAGCCGCTCGAAGGCAAATAACGTACTGTCTGCCCCCGATTTTTCACTAATATGAAATCCATGAATCAGCAATTCGAGCGTGTAAGGCTTAATCTCAATCGCCTGAATCTTTACCGTTCGTTCTAATTCTTGCGAGAGTATTTCTTCTGCCTTGTTTTTGGCAAATCCAGGCAGCCAGAAATAACCCAGCAGACCAAGCAGAATAAAAAACACAAATACGACACCCAATCCAATACCAATTCGCTTTTTAATTTTGCTACGAATGGTGTGCGATGGGGACTGAATAGCAGGTGTGTTCATATTTTATAAAAACATCGGGCAGTATGCACGTGGCTGAACGCCTTTTACGCTTTAACCAGATTTTTGTTCATTTTTTTTCGCGCGACGAGCAATCTCCGTCTTGACCTCTTCCAGAAAACCGGTGTTGGTTTTGAGCTGCTTATCGGTTTTGTACCAGGTAAAGCATACGATCGATCCCAAGACCACAAGAACCAGACTCATCACGTCAACACCATCAAAAAAAGCAAACACTATGCCTGTCGAAATGGCAAAGGCACCGAGTAGCCCGACTAGAATACCCAGTTTCCCGCTCCAAACCGATTTAGTATGCTTAAGCGCCCACTCCTCAATTTCATCACGGGTAGTCGCCAGTTTTTCATCAGTCCACTTCTTCAAGCTCATATTATTCACTCCTTTCTGGTAATCCGGTTTATTTTATGTGGCAGCCATTCGTAATGGTACAAGAAAATACCCTTTATCTTCCAGTAATCTATCCATCTCATAGTCATGAAAATTTGTCTTTGCTTTATTGTCCAACTTGCTAGGATCGCTCAAATCCGGCAGGCTACACATGGTCATTTTCGGTGTGGGTGTATTTAGTGATAAGTTCTGTTCTGTCTCAGGCAGAACCCGAATGTCATTAGCGTTGTCCGATAGGGGAGGAAGATTTGAGCAAAACCAGTATTTTTTCAGTTTATGACCGATTGAAAAGCTTTAGCTGTGCGTTTTCTGGCATCTACATTTTAATCAGTAGTCAACATAATGTGTGGATTCACTTGTTTGTATCTGTGATGGTAATTGCCGCTGCTTTTTTATTTCAGGTAACCGTAATCGAATGGATTATGTTGATTTTTGCTATCGTGATTGTGCTTGTTGCCGAAGCCATGAATACGTCAGTCGAATTACTGTGTAATTTTGTTTCTCCTGATTATCAGGAGTTGATCAGAAAAACCAAGGATGTTGCAGCTGGTGCAGTGTTAATTGCTGCAGTTGGTGCTGCTAGTATTGGGTTGCTCATTTTTCTGCCTTATTTACGTGTCTACTGGTAAAAATCCGCCTATACCGGTTAGTCTGTATTTCATTGGGGAAGTGACGCATCTATCCCAGAAAGGGATGGGGGTAGTCAGAAATGCAGCGAGCGGTCTTACTTTCTTTGTTGCTGGTACCTGGCCCGGGGATATCGGAGAATTCGAGATTAGCAATCGCTCTCTCAACAACAAGAAATTTGGTTTTGCAAGGCTTGTACGGTTAACGAAGCCTTCTCCTGATCGCGCTAACCCCCAGTGCCCTCATCATGGGCAGGATGTAACAGAATGTTCTGGTTGCCCGTGGATGATTGCTAATTATTCCAGCCAGCTCGAACAAAAGCGTAATCGTTTGTACTATGCGTTGCAGCGAGTTGGGCTTGACGTCGCGAAGTTTACTGTATTGCCAGTTTATCCTTCTCCACGATCATTTGGTTATCGTAATCGCTTCCAGGTCAAAACCGATGGAAAGCAACTGGGATATGTGAATGAAAGTACCCATAATTTAGCGCCGGTAAATGACTGTCTCGTACTGAACCCGGTTTGCAGGAATTTACTCAAGACAATGGTGGCTAGCCTGCCACGTGCTGATTGGCTGTCTGAAGAAGGCTACGACTGTAACTTTATCGACCTGGATGATGAAATCGCGGTAGATCAGATCCAAATTAACCAGAAACGCCCTTTCAGACAGGGAAATTCCACGCAGAATGAAGTGATGAAAAGCTGGCTTGGGGAAAAACTGACTCAGCAGGGTTCATCCGGCAAAGTGGTTGAATTATTCTGCGGCTCGGGCAATTTTACAGAGGTTATTGCACAGGCTGGTTTTAGTGAGGTCATCGCCTGCGAATCTGATTTCAAGGCTATCCAGATACTAAAAGCCAGACAGCTTGAGCGAGTGAGCGCCTGGCAGGTTGATTTATTTCAACCGTTTGTCTGGAAAGCGCTGAGGAAAACTGTTGCAAATGCCACAACGCTGATTCTGGATCCGCCACGCGCGGGCCTGAGCAATATCCACGGATTCTTTGAGACCTTCAGTAAATTGAAGACGATCTATTACATTTCGTGTGATGCAGAGACCTTTGCACGCGACGCCAGGGTATTTATCCAACAAGGCTGGGTTATTAAGGAACTTCAGCCCATTGACCTCTTTCCACATACACCGCACGTCGAAATATTGGCATTTTTCGAGAAGGTATAATTGATTTTTCATCCCATCGGGTGGCCCCGCCAATTCTTTTGCAAATAAAACTTAAAGTGGGTTTAGTAGCTTAATCTACTTTGCCGAATCAACGCTCTGCAGTCGCAAAAACTACGCCTACAGAGCAGAGGTGGCGCGAATTTTGTTTTCTGTCAGGTATTTTTTGCTCATTTGCGAATATTTTTATGTCTCGCTTCGCTTCTTTGCTTTTGCCCTGAGGCAGGTTCTCTGGTGCTGTATGTATAAACTCAATTTATATTAAGAATTTCAAGGAATAATGTGACTCCGAATTACTCTGGAGGATGTATCTGCAAGCTGGGTTTTCTCCTGCATGATGAGTGTTCGGATTCGTCTGTGGTCATATCAATATGCGAAAGTTTGCTAAACAGTTTCAGGTAGAATCCCAATGTCGGATTGTTGTAATTGGCAGTATCACCTTGTCAGCCGTTCGATCAATCAAGCAGGTATTTCAACTCAGCATGAATCAACAGAAAGGAGATTTTTATGGAAAGGGGACGTAGTATTATCATAGCTATGATTTTTGGCGTGATGCTCACCGGTTGTGGCGCAGAGGGGCTCCCTGAGGTTAATGCGGTGAATTGTTCTGGCAGAGGCATGGAACAGGCGTTGGATGCTTTTAGGAATCAGCCAGAAGAATTGCGTCAGGCATTTATCGATGGTTGTGAGGCATTATTAGGCAAGTAAAATTGAACGCTGATTTCTTAGATCATCGTTGATGCAGCAATTACTGCTGGAAGTTGCGCGGGTTAGCCCGCCAACTTTCGAAAATTTTGTAACGGGTGTCAATCAGGAATTATTGCTTGCCTTGATGGGTGTGATTAACAGGCAGGAGCACGAACACTTTATTTATTTGTGGGGAGAGGAAGGCTGTGGCAAAAGTCATCTGCTGCAGGCGACGGCGCAAGCATTGATTGACAGGCAGTTACCGGTGCGTTATGTGGATTGCAGGCAGATTACCAAATCCGATTTTGATTTTGATGTTAACGAAATCGTGGTTGATGGGGTTGAGCAGCTTGATGAAACCGGCCAGATTTACTTGTTTAATCTCTACAACCGTATTCGTGAAAATCGGGAAGGGTTTTTTCTTGCCAGCGGCGCTAGACCACCAACACAGCTCGGCCTGCGCGAAGATCTTGCCACCCGTCTAGGATGGGGGCTGGTTTATCAAGTACACGCCTTGACAGATATCCAGAAAATTGAAGCAATGCAACATCATGCCGCCCGGCGTGGGTTTGCGTTGTCGCAGAAAATCTGTGAGTTTTTGCTGAAAAATACGTCGCGTGATCTGTCGTCACTGCTGGGATTGATCGATGGGTTGGGCGATTACTCTTTGCAACAGCAGCGGCCAGTAACACGTGCCTTGCTGTATCAGTGGCTGCGTTTTCTAAGATAAAACCGTGTGTTCTCTGCCGGAAGCTACCTGCCATAAACATAGTCAAAACTCCATTGTCCCCGCCGGGGTGGTAGGCCAACCCAGGCAGTAAGTAGATTGGTGAATTCTTGCCTGGGGATTTCCATGGCACCCATCGAAGCAAGGTGGGATGTTTTCATCTGGCAATCAATCAAACCAAAATTCCACTGTTGTAATTGTCTGGCTAGATAAACCAGGGCAATTTTGGAAGCGTCGTTGACCCGGGAAAACATGGATTCCCCGAAGAACACTTTGCCCACAGCGACACCATACAATCCTCCCACCAGTTCATCATCCAGCCAGGTTTCAACCGAATGGCACCATCCCTGCTGGTGGAGGTTTTCATAAGCAACAATCATATCTGGATGAATCCAAGTGCCGCTCTGTCCGTGGCGAGGTGCTGCGCAGGCACGCATGACCGCGCTGAAGGCTGAGTCAATACGGATGGTATAACGATTCTGTTTTAATACTTTGTGCAGAGATCGAGAAATTTTGATGTCTGCTGGAAACATTACCATGCGCGGATCCGGACTCCACCACAGAATTGGTTCACCGGCGCTGAACCAAGGAAAAATTCCTTTTTTATAGGCAGTCAATAGTCGCTGCGGTGATAAATCCCCTCCTGCTGCCAGTAGGCCATTTGGTTCCTGCAATGCCTGGTGCAGAGGTGGAAAGACGGAATGTGGCAATAAGAAGGGAATCATGATGGAGCCAGCGTAACTGGAAATAATGAGAAAAATGACAATATCTTGATCTTGATCAAAAAGCGATACATGAGAATCCCTATTATCCGCCGTGCGGTAAATCAATCTTAATAAAATAAAATTGGAGGGTCAGGTGAGTCAATATCTTTATAGAAAAACAATTATTTTTGGTATGGCAGTCACAGCACTGTTAACGATCGGTTCTTCTCAGGTAATGGCGCAAAATAGCACGACGCGCGCGCTTGAAGAACAGATCAGAATGATGGAGCAGCAATTACAAACGATACGGGGTGAGCTGAATCAGGTCAAATCCAATGCGACACAGAGTGAACAAAAAGTAAGGGTATTGGAGCAGTCTTCGGCCACTCAAAGTCCGGCGCCTAGTAGCAGTAAACACATGATTTTCTTTCGAGGTGGGTATGCACGCAGCAATGACCTGCGTAATGGTGTTTCTATTCAGAGTGTTGTTGCCCCGGTTGGTGCGCAGGAGCAGGCTGACCGAAATGCATGGTACATAGGGGCGGGATTTGATTTCAACTTGACCGATAACGTTTGGGATCTGATGCCGGGTACCAGTGTGTTTGCAGAGTTGATGTTCGAGTACAAGCAACTTGGGAGAGTTGCGGGTGGTGCCTTGGGCAATGCGCCAACGCAGCTTGCGGGTGGCGGGTTGAATCCTGTAGGGGTAACGGTGAGCATGTTTACATTAACAGCCGCTCCTAAAATAAAATTTATGGAAGGTAGTCGTTTCCGGCCATGGATTATTCCCGCTGGGTTGGCGATACATGTCATTAGTCCACCGTCTGAGTCGATTACGGTACTGCAGCCGGGTGTTATGTTCGCTGCAGGTGCGGATTATAATATTTGGAAATCAATATTTCTCGGCGTGGATGCCCGTTATCACCTGACATCAGGTCGACTGGATAACGTCAAAGTAGATGGTTTTACAGTGGGCGGCTATTTGGGGATTGGATTTTAGTAGGGTTGTTTTAGTAGTTAGGGTTGGTGCTTTCACTCTGCCCGTAGTGGGTAGCGACGTTTTTCTCCTCAGTTTCGGACAAGATCAGCGGGTCTGATACAGATTTTGTGACGAAGCCTTTACACCTCACGATCAGTTTTGTGAGGTGTTTTTTTATCTGGCTCGCAAACGCCGATTACATTGATGTATTTTCCGGTAAGCTTGCAAGGCACAAATACACCATCCTGGTTGAAGGTAGATAGTAATTTCTCTAATTATTACAATACGGACACAAACCACTATGACAACACTGAAACACACTAAACTGCTTATTCTGGGCTCGGGTCCGGCAGGTTATACAGCGGCAATTTACGCTGCGCGCGCCAATCTCAAGCCAATGGTGGTAACAGGTTTGGCGCAGGGAGGGCAGTTGATGACGACTACCGATGTTGATAATTGGCCTGCTGATGTGGCGGGTGTGCAGGGGCCGGAGTTGATGGAGCGTTTCCAGAAGCATGCCGAACGTTTTCAGACCGAGATTGTATTTGATCATATTCATACTGCACATTTGCAGGAAAAACCCTTTCGTCTGGTCGGTGATCAGGCAACGTACACCTGTGATGCGTTGATTATTGCAACGGGTGCTTCTGCCAAGTATCTGGGTTTACCTTCGGAAGAAGCCTTTATGGGCAAAGGCGTTTCTGCTTGCGCGACATGTGACGGTTTCTTTTACAAGGGACAGGATGTCGCGGTAATTGGTGGTGGTAATACTGCGGTGGAAGAGGCGCTGTATCTTTCCAACATTGCCCGGAAAGTCACGCTGGTGCACCGACGTGACAAACTTCGCTCGGAAAAGATCATGATCGATAAATTGATGGAAAAGGTTAGCAGCGGTAAAATCGAGCTGGCCTTCAACCACGTTCTGGCGGAAATTCTGGGTGACAATAGTGGTGTGACCGGTGTCCGATTGCAGCATACGCAAACAAATGCGGAACATGAGCGATCTTTACAGGGAGTATTTATTGCTATTGGTCACCACCCCAATTCCGATATTTTTCAGGGGCAACTGGAGATGCAGAATGGTTACATTGTGACTTTTGGTGGCAGAGAGGGTAATTTGACGGCGACCAGTATTCCCGGGATATTTGCTGCCGGGGATGTGCAGGATCATATCTACCGCCAGGCAGTAACCAGCGCTGCAACTGGCTGTATGGCAGCACTGGATGCGGAAAAATATCTGGAAGGATTGACTTGAAATCTATCTTGATTTTTCTAGGTAGTCCTAAAATGTATGAACGGTGATGAATCATCCGCAAATAAAAAGCAGGCTGACAATGTTCACGTAGAGGAAACCCTTTTTCAGGAGGCTATGCAGGATGTTATACCGCTGAAACCAACAGAAAAGATTGACCAGGCGACATCACCCAAATTTCGTTTGACAATCCATAAGCGCAGAAATCGGGCGGTTGGCACTGCGACTATACTGGATACCTTTTCTGATCACCTGACAACGGAAATGGCAGAAAACAGTGACTGGTCATTTATCCGGCCTGGTTTGCAGCGGCAAACATTACGAAAATTACGTCGCGGTGACTGGCCTGCTCAGGCGCAACTGGATTTACATGGATTGACACGTGAAATGGCCCGCCTTGCATTAACCACTTTTCTGGCTGACAGTGTTCAGCGGGGTTATCGTTGTGTTCGTGTTATTCATGGTAAGGGACTTGGTTCCACCGATAAACAGCCAATACTGAAAACGCTGACTGGCAATTGGCTGATACAGCATGACTCGGTGCTCGCTTTTTGTCAGGCACGACTGGAAAATGGCGGGAGCGGCGCGCTGGAAGTGCTATTGAAGAAAGAACTGCAATATAAGGAAACTTCAGAGTCCTAATTTTGCTGACAGATTATCCACCTGATCCTAACTGGTAAACGCATCTGATTGTGATGTGCGATTGATAACCGGCCCATTCGTTAACTCGGTTTCATTACGCGAACTACGGTTTTTTGTGGGAGCAATGTCCTTTTCCAGGGAGGCTAGTTTTTGTTCTAGTGCATCAAATTTTTGCAGCATTTTTTGCATCACCTGGCCGGATAAATCCTGATGGCTCTGTGTCATCAGGATTTCCAGCAGAAGTTGCCTGATCAGGTTTGATTTTTTGGGGATTCCATTCAGAAAATCGATTGTCTGCGTTAATAACATCGAATCTCCTGCTGGTCGATATCCATAACCGAATTGGCTTCAAACAGCTGTTGCCAATGCGGTGATAAATCCTGAGCAGTTTATTCTGAATAGATTGTACATTTCCCACTACCTGTAGTACGCATTCAGATGCTTGAGCAGTTTGCTGGCAGAATACTTACGGGTACTCATGCATTCGCAGCCATATTTTGTAGAATTTTATTCAATTTTTCGTCAAGTGTGGCGGAGGTAAAAGGTTTGACAATATAACCATTTGCGCCTGCCTGTGAGGCAGCAATGATGTTTTCCTTCTTGGCTTCAGCGGTGACCATCAATACCGGTAGATGCTTGAGTGACTCATCGGCGCGCACGTTTTGCAGCATCGTTAACCCATCCATATTGGGCATGTTCCAGTCTGATACCACAAAATCAAATCCGCCTGCTTTCAGTTTTTTTAAGGCGATTGCGCCGTCTTCAGCTTCTTCCACATTCTGAAAGCCTAACTCTTTGAGAAGACTACGCACAATTCTGCGCATAGTTGAGAAATCATCCACCACCAGGAATTTCAGGTTTTTGTCCGACATTACATTCTCCTTTAAAATAATTTATACACCAGATTTTCAGGCTATCCGTTAGGACATGGCATTGCTTGCTGCTTCTCCGGCTTGGTTGCCATATCAACAACGGATACTTCACCCAGATAATTTAGTGATTTCTGAGATATGTAAAATTACTTTTGTTTTCTGCAACCAACGTAGCGGCTTCCTGTAGCAAAAACTGCTTGAATACGCCAGAAATGCTCGAAAAACGTTTGTTTTTACGGTGCACAACATACCAATTACGAATAATTGGAAATCCTTGTACATCGAGTATTTGCAATCTACCGGTTTCAAGTTCCAGTCTGATCGTATGTATCGACATAATGCCCAGTCCCATGCCAGCCTGGATTCCCTGCTTAATGGCTTCAGTGGTGTCAGCTTCCATTCCCTTGTTGATACGGATTTTTGCCTGTGCAAAGAAACGTTCCATGGCACTGCGAGTACCGGAGCCAGGTTCCCTGACGAGAAAAATTTCTTGCTCCAGTCGTTCTACTGGAATTTGTCGTTGACCACAGAGTGGGTGATCCGGCGGTGCAATAATTACCAGGGGATTTTCCACAAATGATTCAGAGCTGATGTCAATGTTATCTGGCGGCTGTCCCATGATAGCGAGATCGGTCTGATTATCCGCCAATTGCTTGAGTACATTCTCCCGGTTGGAAACATGCAGGCTGATGGTGACGTCTGGATATCGCTGGGTAAATCGCGCCAGCAGACCTGGTACAAAATAATTGGCCGTGCTGACAACGGCGATATTCAGCTTGCCACGTTGCACGCCTTTTAGCTCCTCAAGTGCCAACTCCATGTCGGCTAGCTGCTGGGAAATGCTGCGACTGTAGTTGAAGAGCTCCTGTCCGGCGTCGGTCAGATAGATGCGCTTGCCCATTTGCTCAAATAGTGGCAGTGCGATCATTTTTTCCAACTGTTTGATCTGAATCGATACGGCGGGCTGGGTCAAATGCAGTTCTTCTGCTGCACGCGTGAAATTGAGCAAGCGCGCGACCGACTCGAATACTTTTAACTGACGTAAGGTAATATGCAGCATAGAAAAATAAAATTTAATCATAAGTAAAATATTATTATAACTATCATAATTATTAATTTGTACTTATGATTGATGCGCGATATAGTTCTGCCTGTAGTATCGTTTGATTTTTTAACCGTCACTCGCCTGGTTGAGTAGTTCATAGTCCGGCGAAATTTTTAGGAGATGCAAGCATGACCGCTAAAAAAACCTATAGCGCCGGCGTGAAGGAATACCGGCAAACTTATTGGACACCGGAATACACGCCACTAGATACCGATATTCTGGCCTGTTTCAAAATTACTCCACAACCAGGCGTAGATCGGGAAGAAGCTTCAGCTGCAGTTGCCGCCGAATCTTCCACGGGCACCTGGACGACGGTTTGGACAGATTTGTTGACCGACCTGGATTACTACAAAGGTCGCGCTTATCGCATTGAAGATGTACCAGGTGACGATACCTGTTTTTATGCTTTTATCGCTTATCCAATCGATTTGTTTGAAGAAGGTTCGGTTGTTAACGTCTTTACCTCGCTCGTTGGTAACGTATTTGGTTTCAAGGCTATCAGAGGATTACGCCTGGAAGATGTGCGTTTCCCCATAGCCTATGTCAAAACTTGCGGCGGTCCTCCACATGGTATACAAGTTGAACGTGACAAACTTAACAAATACGGACGCGCCTTGTTGGGTTGCACCATCAAACCGAAACTGGGTTTATCTGCCAAGAATTATGGCCGTGCCGTTTATGAGTGTCTACGCGGCGGTCTAGATTTGACCAAAGATGACGAAAATGTCAATAGCCAGCCATTTATGCGTTGGCGTCAGCGTTTCGAATTTGTGATGGAAGCCGTTCACAAGGCGGAACGTGAAACCGGTGAACGCAAAGGTCATTATCTGAATGTCACTGCACCCACCCCAGAAGAAATGTACAAGCGGGCTGAATTCGCGAAAGAGATTGGTGCGCCGATTATCATGCACGACTACATTACCGGCGGTTTTTGCGCCAACACTGGCCTGGCCAACTGGTGCCGTGATAATGGCATCCTGTTGCATATTCATCGCGCCATGCACGCTGTGATCGATCGTAATCCGCATCATGGTATTCACTTCCGTGTATTGGCTAAAATTCTGCGTCTATCAGGTGGAGATCATCTCCATTCTGGTACCGTGGTCGGTAAACTCGAAGGCGATCGTGCTGCAACATTGGGCTGGATTGATATCATGCGCGACAGCTTCATCAAAGAAGACCGTAGCCGAGGTATTATGTTCGATCAGGACTGGGGCTCTATGCCAGGTGTATTCCCGGTCGCATCCGGTGGTATTCATGTTTGGCACATGCCAGCATTGGTCGCCATTTTTGGTGATGATGCCTGTCTACAGTTTGGGGGCGGTACGTTAGGGCATCCATGGGGTAATGCAGCAGGTGCCGCAGCCAACCGTGTTGCGCTGGAAGCCTGTGTGGAAGCGCGTAATCGTGGCGTAAAAATCGAGAAAGAAGGTAAAGCCATTCTGACTGATGCCGCGAAAAGCAGTCCAGAGCTCAAAATTGCCATGGAAACCTGGAAAGAAATCAAATTTGAGTTTGATACCGTGGACAAACTGGACGTTGCGCATAAATAAGCCAAGCAGCATCTTTATCTTAATCTTGGAGTAAGAATATGTCAGATGTAATTGATTATAAAAGTCGTTTGAGTGATCCGGCCAGCCGGAAATTTGAAACTTTTTCCTATTTGCCTGCTTTGAGCAAGGATCAGATCAAAAAGCAGGTTGAATATATTGTAAAAAAAGGCTGGAATCCAGCAGTGGAGCATACTGAGCCAGAATACCTAATGAGCAATTACTGGTATATGTGGAAGCTGCCGATGTTTGGTGAGACCGATGTGAGTCGTATTCTGAAGGAAGCAGAGGCTTGCCATAAAGCCAATCCAGATAATCATGTGCGGTTGATTGGCTACGATAATTTTGCGCAAAGTCAGGGCACCTCCATGGTGATTTACCGCGGCAAGACGGTTTAAGCGCGCAACGCGGGATTTGTAAAAATACTCCCCCGTTGCTGAAAGGTAACGGGGGTTTTTTTTGCCTGCTAATAAGCAATAGGCGCAACAATAACGCTGGAGAAAAAAATGAGTGATGCAATCAAACAATTTTTTATCAAGGATGAACCTTATTATCGCCCGGTAGTGGATGAGGTGACACTCTATGAAGCGGCTTATTCTGTACGCATGCCTATGATGTTAAAAGGACCAACAGGTTGTGGAAAAACCCGTTTTGTTGAATATATGGCTTGGAAGCTGAAAAAACCGCTGATTACCGTTGCCTGTAATGAAGATATGACCGCTTCCGACCTGGTGGGGCGTTTCTTGCTAGATGCACAAGGCACGCGCTGGCAGGATGGCCCGCTGACGACTGCCGCTCGCCATGGCGCGATCTGTTATCTGGATGAAGTGGTAGAAGCGAGACAGGACACGACGGTCGTCATTCATCCGCTGACGGATAATCGCAGAATACTGCCATTGGAGAAAAAGGGAGAGTTGGTGCGCGCGCACAAAGATTTTCAGCTGGTAATTTCATACAACCCTGGTTACCAAAGCCTGATGAAGGACTTGAAACAATCCACCAAACAACGTTTCGGTGCACTTGACTTCAATTATCCCCAAGCAAATATCGAAACCGAAATTGTTACACATGAAACGGGCATCGATGCAGATGTGGCCGAAAAGCTGGTGGCGATTGCTGAACGTGCTCGCAATTTGAAAGGACATGGACTGGATGAAGGTATTTCGACGCGCATGCTGATCTACGCTGGCAATCTGATTGCCAAGAAGGTAGATATTCGTGCCGCTTGCCATATGGCCCTGGTACGTCCACTGACTGATGATCCAGATATGCGGGATGCGCTTGACGCCGCGGTTACAACTTTCTTTTGACACTTGGTTTTCAGTTGAAGCGAGTTTTCTTTGAGGAAAAGCCATGAGCATAAAACTGACCGATTACGATGAATTATTAGTATCGTTACCAGCGGAATCGCGGGAGCTACTCGAGTCGGCCTGGCATGATGCAACCCGGATTCTTTCGCCACGAGGTCTGGATAATTATTTGAAAGGAGTCTCTGCACTTCAAGGGCTTGGGCGTGGCCGTAGTCTCGTTGAGACCTGGATTGATGAAGCACCTCTGATAGCCAAGGAAGTGGGCGAAGATGTCATTAGCGAATTAGCCACTACCTGTTTGATGCTGGCATCCAAAACCTCGGGGGCGGTAGTAGAGCTGATTATCGCGACCGCCGCGACCGCCGCAAAAAGATTAGGAGATGCAAACCTTTTCAACGCTTATCTGCAGTTCCTGGGAAATCTGGTTGCGCAAGCGCCACGAGGGGTGCGGCCTATGCTGGACAAACTGGATTTGTTATTCAGCCAACTAACACTCGGTGGACTGCGACGTTGGGCCATGTGGGGCGCGCATGCGCATCGTACTGATTATGAAGCACAGATTGAGTACTTCAGTCTGAGCTCCAAAGAATCGCATGCGATGCTGCAAAAGGAGCGCAAGGGAACGCTGTTTGTTGATATTCAGCGCCGCATTAACATGTATTTAAGGGCATTGTGGGCGCGGGATTTTTACATGCGCCCAACATCTGGTGACTTCGAGGATCGGGAGGGGTATCGTCCTTTCGTAGAAGACTACATCATTCATTTACCGGACGCATTTGACAGTTATGGTAATGTGTCAGCAACCGAAGTTTATCGCGCAGCGGCAACGCATGCAGCGGCGCATCTGGTTGAAACCAAAGCACCTATCTCCGCCGAGTCACTGAATCCGTTACAGATGGCGGTTATTTCTGTTATCGAGGATGCGCGCGTTGAGGCATTGACCATTCGGCGATTTCCAAGGCTTCGTGAACTCTGGGCGGCATTGCATACTGCCACTCCAGAGATGCACAGCAGCATTGGTGATTATTTGAACCGTTTGGCACGTGCGCTGCTTGATCCGGATTATGTGGATTCGGATGCGTGGGTTCAACAAGGGCGCATGTTATTTGCGCAGGCGCAAGAGCGCCTACAGGATAACCAGATCAGTTGGGATATCGGCGTACAGCTCGCGCACGAAATTGCAAGTAAAAAAATAGGATTTAACCCAAGAACGGATGTACTGGTAGCGCCTTACCGCGATGACAATCGTTATTTCTGGGAATTTGAAGAATTTGATTTTGAACGCTCGGTTGCTGCTGGGTATGAACCGCCCAAACAAGTGCGCAAACACGTCAGCGTCATGGAATTCATCAATGAACTGGATGTCGAGACCGCAGGAGATGATGCGCAGGAAATCTGGGTGCTGGGTACAGAGTTATTTCCATATGAAGATCACGGGGTATCCTACAATACGATGGAAGGCAAGGAGCCATTGTCTTCACCGTTTCATTATGCTGAATGGGATTATCAGATCCAGCTGGAGCGCCCGTCCTGGGTGACTGTTCAGGAAAAACGTCCTCAATTGGGTGATATCAATTTGATCGATGGAATTGCTGCTCAGTACAAGCGTGAGATTCATCGCATGAAATACCTGCTGGACGCTATGCAGCCGCAAGGGGTGCAGCGTATCCGTAAACTGGAAGATGGCGATGAGATCGATATCAATGCCGCTATCGCATCGTTGATTGATATCCGCATGGGACAACAACCCGATCCACGGGTCATGATGCGCTCGGTACGTAAAGTACGGGATATTGCGGTGCTGGTACTGCTGGATTTATCCGAATCTACCAATGAAGTTGTTACCGGGCAGGATTACACCGTGCTGGATTTGACTAGACAGGCAACGGTATTGCTCGCCGATGCTGTCCACCGGATTGGCGATCCATTTGCAATTCACGGTTTTTGCTCGGATGGCCGACATGATGTTGAATATTACCGGCTCAAAGATTTTGAACAACCCTACAACGAACTACCTAAAACTAGACTGGCCGGGATGAAAGGGCAGCTTTCTACCCGAATGGGAGCAGCTATCCGGCATGCCAATCATTATTTGAAACTGCAATCGGCAGCCAAAAAGCTTCTACTGGTGATTACCGATGGTGAACCGGCTGATGTCGATGTACGTGATCCGCAATACTTGCGTTTCGATACCAAGAAAGCTGTGGAAGAAGCGGCACGCAACGGCGTCATCACCTATTGCATGAGCCTTGATCCCCGCGCGGATCAATATGTTTCCAGAGTATTTGGCGAACGCAACTATATGGTAGTCGACCATGTGCAACGCCTACCAGAAAAATTACCCCTGCTGTACGCAGGCCTGACACGTTAATAACTGACTGATAGCATGAGCGAACAGCACTATTGTGGTATTGATGAGGACAAGAATGGCGGTTTGACCCATCTGGGGCGGATCGTCATCGATGCCTGGGTGTTTGGCATTCTGCCCGAAACTGAAACCTGCCAGGATTGGAGTACCTCGCAAATGCAGAATCTGTATGAGGAGGTTTATGCCGCATGGGGAAATTATGCGCATTTGCCTAGTTGTTTGCCACCGGAGTTGCAGCAGCGACATACAGCATTATACGAACAGCGAATTCTAGTGGCAAAACGTAGTGGCTGGAGCGCCGAGCTAGGAGAAGATGATTGACCATTTGTTGATAGATTTCAACTACGCTGTTAGTCCAAGGATGCTCAACCAGTGAGTTGACACATCACCTGTGTTAAAAGACGCCCGAAGGTGACTTGGAAACACCCTCCAGCTATCCCGCCTGATATCGTAAACAAAAACACCCCCACGGGCGTGGGGAAGACCCTTGGCAGTCTTTTGCAAGTCGCCTTTTACCAGAAACACCCCCACGGGCGTGGGGAAGACATAATTTTCAAGGCTTTGCGATTGACTCCAGTAGAAACACCCCCACGGGCGTGGGGAAGACCAGCGTGTCTCGCGTCAATTATCTTGGCCGCTTTGGCGACAATTATGATGGCCGGTTGAGTCTGTTGGCTAGTTCATGATTTTTTCTGGTTTTTCCTCCTATAACTTTCACTGTCGATTTCAATGATAGTTGCGTGATGGATGATCCGGTCGATGGCGGCAACGGTCATCATGGTGTCAGGGAAGATTTGATCCCACTGGCTAAAAGGCTGGTTTGAAGTGATGATGAGACTTCCACTTTCATAGCGATGTGCGATAAAGTCGAACAATACTTGTGTCTCTGAATCGGTCTTTTTGACATAGCCGATATCATCAATGATCAACACACGGTATTTATCCAGCCGCGTCATGACAGACATCAAATCCAGTTCTTTCTTGGCTTGCTGCAGGAGTTGAACCAGTGCGGTAGCCGATATCCATTTGACGCGGATGCCTTGTTCAATCAAATGCAACCCCAATGCTGCTGCCACATGTGATTTGCCGACACCGGACGGGCCGATCAGCAACACATTGTCTGCCTGGCTCGCCCACTGGGTATTGTCGCGCAGTGCGATGACTTTTTTCTGAGCGGCTTGGGGTAATTCAGTCAGCGCCAAAGTGGCAAAGCTTTTGCCGCGCGGCAGTTTGGCTTCATGCGTCCAGTTGCTGATTCTGCTTTGGAAGCGCTGAGCGACTTCCTGTTCGCACAGGGCGGCAAGATATTGGCTGTAGCTCCAGGCGTGTTCTGCGGCTTGATCTTGGAAGTGCCGGTAATGCTGGCCAAAGGCAGGGAGTCTGAGTTCCTTGAGCATCAGTGGGAGTGATTCAGACATGAGCTGCCTCCTTGTGTTGCCCAGTTTCCGCTGAGTAGTTGATCGTAGGTATCCGCAGTGTGTTGTTTGATTGGGATGTCCGGCTGTGGCGCATGATGCCGCAGAAATCGCTTTTGCAGTGTTTGCAGTTCAGGTAGCGGATTTTGTTGCAACAATTCAGCAGCCAACGGGCTCTCGCAATCATAGTCATAGGCAAAACGCAGTACCGATACCATCCATTTGCAAGCGAGCCTGGGATCAAATTGTTGTTGTACCCGTGCCCACAGCTGGTGATACTGTGGCGTTGGCAACAGATCATCCTGCAGCCGGGAAAAGCGAAAGGCTTGTGGCTTTGCCGCCAGTGCATGAATTACATGGCGGTAATCGATGCGCCGGGCGCGCCCTTCCGACGTTTTCGGATACGCACGTGGTAATGTAATAACCGGTGTTTGACCGGCAAAGCATTCTAAGCGATCGTGATAGAGATGAACCCGGATGTTCTCGCCAATGAGCCTGGATGGCACACTGTAGAGTCCCCGTTTGACCGCAATGGTGCTGCTGGTGGTCACTTTGACGGTCAGTTCACTGAAGTCCATGAAGCGGTAGCGTGGCAGTGGCTGGAGATGTGCTTGCTCTTCTGTCAATCGCCCCCTGCAGCGCTTATTGAGCTTATCGACGATCCGCTCAAGAAAACGGCGGTAGGCACCCACACTTTCGAAATCCGCAGATCCTCGTAATTTGATCGCCTGCTCGATCCGGTGTTTGAGTGAACCATGGGCATTTTCTATCGCGCCGTTTTCATGGCTGATGCCCAGGTTATTGACCGTTGGCTTCATGCCGTAGTGCTGGCACAGCGCCGCATAAGATTGCGTGAGTTCTTGCTTTTGGTTCGCATTGACGTACGCGGCACTCAGGCTGTCGGTGCGATGTTCCTTGGGCGCGCCGCCGAGTTTATGCAAGGCGGTCTGCAAACCATCGGCCAACGCACTATAACTTTCCCCGCCCCGGATGATATGAACAGCACGCCAATGACTATATGCCAGGCGAAACTGATACAGCAGGTGATCAAATGGCTCGCCTGCGATCGTAATTGCCGTGCGCGGCCGGGTAAAATCGGACAACCCCTGATGCCCGGCAGGCACCGATTGGCAAAACATGACAGCCTTACCAGGACCTTGCGTTGCTCGCCAGTGTTTTACACGGCGCTGCAGGCTTCTGAGCAATTTCTCCGGGTATTGACCTGGATATCGATCATCCAAGTGTTCCCAAAGCGTAGTGCCGGTCAGTTCAGGTTCCAGGTACAGCAATGGAACCAATTCGGTCTCCCAAACCAGTGCAAAAGGATCCTGGCGCGTGCGCCATTGCCGTTACGACTCCTCCACCCGAACGCCTTTCTCAATCCTACGGCCACTGCGGATACTTACCCCCGCTTTTGCAGCCGCAGTCTCCTGACCATGACCTATCTGACGATTCTTCATATAAATAGCTTCCTGTTGATGAGTGATATGTTTTCCAGGCAAGTTCTTGCTCCTTGTATAGGGAAGAACTCATACTGATACTTTCACTCAACCGGTCAAGATAATTGTCGCCTGACCGGTCAGGTTAATTGTCGTTTAATACCAGCGGTAACATGTCGCCGTCAGCCATCAATGAGAAACACCCCCACGGGCGTGGGGAAGACCTTAAGACTACGCGCGGGACTTGTGGCGGTGGAGAAACACCCCCACGGGCGTGGGGAAGACCAAAGCATCCTATCGTTGTGCTGGATGGCGAGGGAAACACCCCCACGGGCGTGGGGAAGACCAGTGCATGCAGAGCTATATGCTGGAGACATAGGAAACACCCCCACGGGCGTGGGGAAGACACTGTCATGATTGGAGCATATGGAGCTATGTTGGAAACACCCCCACGGGCGTGGGGAAGACCAGATGATGCTCCTGTAACACTTTTCCCGTCTGGAAACACCCCCACGGGCGTGGGGAAGACTTTTGTTGACAATCGCCGTTGTTGTGGCTGCTGAAACACCCCCACGGGCGTGGGGAAGACTCTTATTGAAGGTCACTTGACCCCACGCAATAGGAAACACCCCCACGGGCGTGGGGAAGACTCTTCTGAGCTAAAAGAGAATGACATAGTCATAGAAACACCCCCACGGGCGTGGGGAAGACCCCAGTCATTAAACAGCTTAAGCGTTGATCTTGGAAACACCCCCACGGGCGTGGGGAAGACGCAGAGAAAAAGGAAGCAGCGATCCATGGACAAGAAACACCCCCACGGGCGTGGGGAAGACCGCATGAAGCTAGCCGCGCTGCTCGAAGCATGGGAAACACCCCCACGGGCGTGGGGAAGACCTCACGCGGCTCTTGCTGCACACTAAACATAAGGAAACACCCCCACGGGCGTGGGGAAGACTTCCTGGGCCTCTGGCCTTCAGAATCCAAGTCAGAAACACCCCCACGGGCGTGGGGAAGACGCGTTAGTTTTAACGCAAGAGATAAAAAATGGGGAAACACCCCCACGGGCGTGGGGAAGACGCCCCTGGGATTCCAGCTTGCGGACGCAAATCAGAAACACCCCCACGGGCGTGGGGAAGACATATCGCCACCGGAAACCCATACTATTACTGTAGAAACACCCCCACGGGCGTGGGGAAGACCTAACGCAGCAAGTGAGAAAGTTGATGAGCTCGGAAACACCCCCACGGGCGTGGGGAAGACGATTTATGGGCTTCTGCATACGCTAATAATAAAGAAACACCCCCACGGGCGTGGGGAAGACGGCTATATACAAGCGCGTTTAGCTCCATCATTGGAAACACCCCCACGGGCGTGGGGAAGACTCACGTTATAACCACGGAACTCGCTCTCAATTGGAAACACCCCCACGGGCGTGGGGAAGACCTATAGCTACCAGCATACCGAAGCGCTGCCCTGGAAACACCCCCACGGGCGTGGGGAAGACTAAATATAACAGCAGGCACGATACTATTACCTGGAAACACCCCCACGGGCGTGGGGAAGACAAGCGCCGTTATCTTGCGCGGCTTCCAGGTACGGAAACACCCCCACGGGCGTGGGGAAGACAGCATTTTGCAGGACAGCAACGTCAATACTGGAGAAACACCCCCACGGGCGTGGGGAAGACTCCACCTTCGCCAGGTGAAGTGGCCAAGATAGAGAAACACCCCCACGGGCGTGGGGAAGACCTTTGGTTGACGACATTACGCGCTCATTACTTAGAAACACCCCCACGGGCGTGGGGAAGACCTGCTTATGTAGTCGTAATCGTGGTACTTATTGGAAACACCCCCACGGGCGTGGGGAAGACCTTGTCAGCATAGACAAGTGCATTTTGTAATGAGAAACACCCCCACGGGCGTGGGGAAGACCGAAAAGTGCAAGTGATATAGCTCCGGCGCTTGGAAACACCCCCACGGGCGTGGGGAAGACAATGCTTTATAATCAGCTTCGGTGAACTCTGTAGAAACACCCCCACGGGCGTGGGGAAGACTGACTTAGCGCCGCGCTTTCCAGCACAGATCAGGAAACACCCCCACGGGCGTGGGGAAGACTTCAACTTTACACATACTAAACGCTCCTTTGGAGAAACACCCCCACGGGCGTGGGGAAGACTGCTGAATTTTTCTGCTCTCACGTCTTGCGTTGGAAACACCCCCACGGGCGTGGGGAAGACCAAAAATGCAATTAACCACGCCGAATTCTTTGAGAAACACCCCCACGGGCGTGGGGAAGACTTTTTACGCTCCTTGTTGGTTGTTTGTGTTAAAGAAACACCCCCACGGGCGTGGGGAAGACTCTGTAGCGTCAGAGCTAAACGACAACATGCTGGAAACACCCCCACGGGCGTGGGGAAGACATACATCGTCAGTCACGCCCATGGCGGAGTGCGGAAACACCCCCACGGGCGTGGGGAAGACCTGACATAAAAAACATCATCGGTTGCAAGTACAGAAACACCCCCACGGGCGTGGGGAAGACCAACCCAGCTGGCGCTGGATAGTGTTACAAGAAGAAACACCCCCACGGGCGTGGGGAAGACTGGCGCGGCTTTTCGCACAGACAGCCCAGCAGAGAAACACCCCCACGGGCGTGGGGAAGACCTAAAGAGCACGGTATTTTAGAGAGGGAAGAAAGAAACACCCCCACGGGCGTGGGGAAGACATATCTCCACCTGACACCCAAACGCTTACTGTAGAAACACCCCCACGGGCGTGGGGAAGACACCAACATATTGTTAAAGAGCTGCGCTAAAACACAACTACTAGTGTTTTAGCAATCGAATCTCTTCATAATGAAACACTATAACTTTAAATCTATGGATTCAGTCGTTATCGATTTCTCAATCACTAATTGCAAGCCAGAAATTTCGGTAAGACTGCGCTTGGTATCACCAATGCCGCGTATTTCATAGCAAGGTGTTTCAGGAATATGCCTGAAAATCATCAGGCCGCTTGCGAGCGGACAATGCTCGTGTAAATAGTCTACTACTTTTTTTGCGACAGCATCTTTCACACCAGAAATGAAGACGTTAGGACGTGGTTCAATAAACCAGAGTTTCATGCGTCCACGCACGGCAGGTGGTAAATCATTGGCGATCACGACGAGCATTTTTTATTCCTAATATAGATTCAATGTCTTGACCTATCTTACTCAGCAAATCCATTTCAATAACACGCTGGCGAAAAGCAGTGGATACTTTGTGTTTGTTGTAGTGCCCGGCCATCTCAAGTGTCAACGAAAAAGCCAAATCAATACAAAGATATTCTTTATATAAATCTGCCAAGTCGTAAATAAATGGCAATGGACTGCCGGAATGAATAAATCCGATATGAGGCGAATAGCCCATACTATGAACAGCAGAACTCAAAATGCCGTAAAGTGCGGCATTGCAAGCTGTGAGCACTTGATTAGTAATATCACCCAGCTCAAATTTACCGGGTGTAAAACTGCGCCCTTTCCAGCCTACGCCGTACTCTTTTCCTTTTTGCTCATATAAGGCACGGACACGGTGGCCTTCCATACCCATCATTTCTTTTAAGGATTTTTCCGCTAAATCCGCTTCTGGGAAGCGTTTGGCAAACATACGTCGTGCAACTTCCACGGATTTTTTAGAATCAGCAGAGAGCTTCATTTGCTCACGCATGTTGCGGGTATCTGCTGTTGGCGTTTGCCCGCTGGCGTAGAACAATAGGCTGTCTTCTCCCACCCAACATACGCCACAATTGGATTGGGCGATCACTTTGACGGCTTCGTGAGTAATGCTGGTGCCTGGACCCAACAACAGACAGTTGAGCGTGGCAATGGGCAAACGCACAACATTAGCTTCGCAGTCTATCCATTTAACACTGGAATCATCGATTTCCAGCCGCCCACGTTCCAGGTAAATAAATGGGTATTTGTCTTTGACCTGAGGAAGACTGTCACGGGTAACTTTGATAAGCAGGCGGTTAGAGGACATTTTTGATGGCGCAGCTTCATTGAGCATAAATCAAGCTCACCTGGCGGTCACGGTAATGCTTATCTTCACCAAATTGCACAGGAACGTCATTGAGTGTAAAAACCTCATCCGCTTCACCTTCACCGAGCGTGCCGTGCAACACTCGAAAATCCTCAATGCGTTGTTTTTGCATTGCAATTGAATGCGCCTGTTCAAGTGCTGCCGCTTCATTATTAAAACTTCCTCGATAGATAAAGTCGGTTGGCACGCAATTCTTGCGACCGAGGTAAACATCCCAAGCGGGATTTTGCAGGGCTTGCGCGATGGTTTCCGCTTTATCAGCGGGTACTTCTAGCGCCACGGCAAAGACGGCATCCTGTAAATAGTAGCGATAAGTCATTTTAGTACCTCCTCCCACCGCTTTCTTGCCTTCGCTGGTTTTTGGAATAAGCAGATTCAGCCATGGATCTCGGTCGTCATAGCCGCTGCCAACCATGTGAAAGTCGCGTAACAAGGGTTCCCGTTCTTGTTTGGTCACACCCGCTGTTGTTCGTCTGCTGCGTACATACGAGATTACCGTTTGATCAAGTTCAGCAAATTCAGCCAGCAGCGCGCGTTGTTCTCCGCCTTCGCCCAATGCCGAGCATATCAGGCCGAGTACACCTGATTTGGTAGGGAAAGCTTGCGTGTCCCGTCGCCCGAATTTTGAATCCGAACCCCAGGACTGTAACGGGGCTTCAAGCCACAATAATAAATAAGGATTAGGCATCCGCTTTACCCCAGTTATGCGGTCGCAGCATGTGTTTTTAGCGCGGCGATCAAATTGTCGATACTGAAACTATCATCCTGCCCGTAAGTGTATTCTGCTTGCTTGCCAAACAGGCTGCCATGCAGTTTTTCCTGTTTAGCCAAATAGCCTGTCATGGCATCGATGCTGGGCTGGATAAAACCGCCGTCTTTGGCCTTGATTGCTGTCTCAAATGGCACTTGCAGGCGCTGGCCTTTGCGCACCAGCACCTTGGCAAATTCCCAGGGCGATGCGCCTGATTGAGTGGTTTGTCGCGCGGTCGGTACCGCCACAAACAGGGCTTTGGTGAAATTTTCAACCGCATCCGGCAGGTTTTGTCCCGCCAGGGTTTGACATAGCTGCCCCAAATCCAGACTCACATAACGATAATACGTGGCCGAGTTGAATTCCAGGCTGCCCATGTGTGCAGAACCGGGTTCGGTGGCAAGATCATCCAGGGCGGTGAAAAATTCAACTTCATTACTGACTTTGTGCGTAGAAATCGCATGGGAAAATGACGCAGCGGCTTCGACATTCAAATCAGCCGCTTGTGCGACCATGCGGCCAAAGAGGGCGATATCCAGTGCATCAATTGCTTCAGAAGCTTTGCCGATTAAATCAGCGATTTGTTTAGGTTGTTTTTTCTGATCCTTTTGTGTAATCACCGCATCTGGGTTAAACCCATTTTCTGCAAATATGTTTGAAAGAATAGTGACTTCATTTGGACTCAAAAAAAGCAAGGTATCTGTTTTTTCGGAAGCAGACTCTGCCGTTATTTCTTCTGCTTCACTTTCTACTGTAGCCTCTTTGCCATTTTTTGGTTTCTTTGGCTCTTTCTTTTTGATAAATGCACCTTCAACTTTATTGCCACAAGCTTCGGCCCGCTCAGGAGTTGCACCTTTAGCTAGGCAGGCATCAGCAATTAATTTGCTAATAAGCTTCGTGCGGGATCCATGCGTTACGCCCAATTCGTGCATCGCCAGCCGAACAGGCCGTTTCCACGCTTGTGAACTGACACGAGCACGTTGTACACCACCCACTATAGCGGTTTTAGGTGCGCCGACATCGTCACGATTCAGGCAAGTGACAGGGAACGATTGCAGAATGTGAAACTCGATGCGCGTATTCTTGAGGGGGTTCTGGATGGTCATGTTGATTACCTTTTAAGTAAATAAGATTGGACAGGGGTTAAAGAGCGATTAACAGCCAGCTATGGGCACAATTTGTAATAATCCGAAACCAAACGCCCGGCCTCGTCCTATGCCCTGAATAAAACTTAAGGTGAAGCGATCCCGGTCGATGACTGTCAGCTCACCTTTAAGCGTGGCGCTGCCATGCGTAATGGTTCTTCCCGATTTCTCGAATGTTTGTACGCTGATTTTCTCGGTTTGCAGGTTTTCGGGATTAATACTGAACCCCCAGGAGATTGGCGCGCGTTCTAAAAACCATTGCTCAATGGCGTCACGTCCCCTGACTGCCACGATCTTACCCGTTTGTTTATGGCGCTTTCCGGGGTTTAGGGTAACTTCAAAGGTATAGCGATCGTGAGCCAGAAAATCTGAGTGAATGGGTTTGGTTCGTACTTCGCCAAACTGTGGCGTTTGATGCGGTTTGCGATTGGATAACATCAAAATCTGCCGGGTATTGAAATCACCCCCTTTATCCACATAGGTAATCCCGCTGGCGGTACTAGCCTGTTTTTCAGCATCCGAACGAATATCTTCAAACAAACCATAGATAACCTTGTGCAAAGCGTAGGCGTCCTTGATGTTCAGGGTTTTTATGTCGGCACGGTTCAAGCGCAACACGCTGGCATAGGCGAGTATGGCTTCACGCATCCTTACTCTCCTCTGCCGGTTTACCGTAAAAGTCCTGCGCCCAGCGCGCCTTGATGCGAAGCTGGCTCGCGTCATGGCCAAACCACAGTAGATCATCGAGCAAACTGGCGTAGTCCAGAGCAATATTGCTCCTGGCTTCAATCAAGCTAAACAGTGGGCGTAAAATGCGACAGGCTTCGGGCACGGAATCGCAGGCCAACAAACGGCGTAGTTTGGCTTTGGCCTGGTCGCTGATATTGCCGTCCTCGTAACAACTCGCAATCGCGCGTCCAATTCTGACAGAACCATTGCGCTCGACTTTTGCGCGGGCAATAGCAGCGGCAATAATCGCGTAGGGCAAGCGCTGGTTTTCATATTCTAAATCCACCTTGAAACCCGCCAGCACCTCCCAGCTTTGATATTCAGTGGCGGGATTGTCAGCGCGCTTGAGTGCTGCTCTTAAACCATTATCAGCCTGACAACGGTTGATGATGTAATCCACAAATGCAAGGCTTTTATGGTGATGCGCGTCGGTTTTTGGTGTCTGCGCTTTGGTATCCATGCTTATGCCGCCTCCTGGGTGCGTTTTTTAAGATATTTTCTTAGATCAGGCCGATGCTTTGCCCAGGCATCAAGCTGACGCGCGGTGTCATTAGGACAATAGGTGTCATAAGCCTTGTGAACGAATTGCGCGAAAAACCGGCGCATGGCGTGCGCCTGCTCTGCGTTTTCGCAGACGTCTACTAACGCCTGAAAACGGCGTTCGCATAGCTGCCAAAACAGGTTACTGGCTTGTGTTGCCTGCTCTTTGGCTTCCATGTTCTGGCTTTTGAAATAATTGATGGTTGCGCCATAAGCGATTTTGGAAAGTTTCTCCAGTTCCTCCATTTCCAGCCGTAAATTAGCAAACCATATTTCACCCAGGATGTCACTTTTAAGCTGAATCAGCGACTCAACAAAATCATCGGAACCAGAAACATATTGTTCACCTGCGTTGTTACTGACCCGCAAACCGCCCGACCAAATACCAATACCAGGCATTTTCTGAATGGCACGTCCCATATTCAATCGCAACTGATAACAATCGAACCCTTTGCTACTCGCTTGGGAAAAGAAACTCAGCAATGCCGTTAATAATCGCCAGGGACGTTTTTCAGGGTCCACCCAAATAGCTTTAGGATCTTTTGCTGAAAAATCTACGGATACACTAGGATCAACAACTCCCTCTTTATATCCAGAATGCGCAATCCCTTCGGAATAATGCAAGCCATTTTCTGCCAATAAACAAAAGCGTGAAAGCGGAAGCAGTCGCCCCATGAGGCTGGATTTTAATGCTTCAGAAATTGTATCGCTTTCACCTTGCGGCATTTGTTCCCAGGATGCTATTCCCATTCCTTGGGAAAATATCACCAGATCGGAAATTTGTTGTTGGGTAAATAAGTTGAGCCACAAGGTTTCCTGTAAAGATTTTCCCTGTAAAAAATTATGTAAAAACCCTAAAAAACCGATAGAGGCACTTGGTTTACCTGTGGAAGGTCTGCCTTTATCATTAAACTTACCTTGATAACCAGGTGAGAGAACAACTGAGTTGTCCGTTTTTTTGCCGCCCAAACCAAAACCTACCAGCTGCACAATCAGTAAGGACTTATCCGCATCAGTCAGGTTTTTTTCTACCTGGGATTGAATAAGCACTGTTGTATTGCCAGTGGAGACCTCCGCTAGCACCGCCCCAAAGTTCTGTATAGCTGCAGCTTGAATAGCTGGTATCTGCAAAAATGGCTTTTCACCATACAGATAAAACCGGTCATGCCATCGATCAAGATAGGTCAGGCATTGCTGCGCCAGTCCATCTGCGCCTAATTCAGCCCAGTCATCATCATCTTCGGGGGTGTACGCAGCCTGGGCAATGGCTAGCAGCAGTTTTGTCAGCGCGATTTTTTGTACCGGGTTGCCACCCAATGCGCGATAGTCTGCATGACTGAACAACTGCTTTAAACTAACTTGCCCCACATCCACAATTGGTATCCAGGGCTCATCAATCAGGTTGAAGCGGTTTTCTGTAGGCATATTGATATTTTTGTTTCCTATTTTTTATTAGCGTGATATCCAGTTAACACATCATAGTTAATGTAGTAGTTATCGTTGACTACTCCGTTATCCAACGATTTAACCGCGCCACTTTCATCAACTAATGCCACTCGTAACATGACGCTTTCATCATATTCGGGCCTGCCCAAATAGAAGTAGTCGCCGAGCCACTGGATCTGGGTTTTACTGATTGCCCTGGGTGCAAGATAATCGGCAGCTTTTAATGTGTTTTGCCTAAGCGTCGCGCTGATCTCACGCCATTGTTTACGCGACAGGGAACGGCCATTATAGGGAACCCATATTTGTTCATTGTTGAGAAAAGTGACCCAACTACCTTGTTTCTTCTGGTTATGTTGATAAGAACGAAGTAAGAGTATTTCGGTTGATTCCAGCTCGCTGTAACGGGTTTGCGCTTTTTCTTCGGGTAATGTCGTACCGCCCTTTGATAACCCCAGTAGCGCCAGGCGTTCGAGTTTGTTTCGCATGTCTTCCACCTGGTGTAAGTGTTTCGCCATAGCGCCGGTTTCTTCTTGCCTGGAGTAAGTCGCTTCTATCAATTCACGAATTTGACTAGGTAGACGTACCTGCGCGAGATGCTGCCAGACTTGCAGACTGCGGCAAAGCACATAAGGCGCATAAACCTTAGCCATTGCCCCAAAAGCGGATTCAGGGGATGCGATAGCCGTTTCCAGGTCTGGGGCAATGATCCAGGCTTCGCACCGGGCTGTTGGCGGGCGTGGTGTATTTTCATGCCGCCACAAGCGCCCTATCCTTTGTAAAAGCATATCGGTGGGCGCGATACGGGTAACCAGAAAATCCGCGTCAATATCCAGCGATTGTTCGAGCACTTGCGTACCCACCAAAATACGGCCTTGCTGAGTACGAATTTCGGTACCTTCTTTACCAAAATAAAACACCCAATCCTTTTCTTTGGTGGCACGATCCACTTTGGTAAATCGCGAATGCAACAGGCCACAGGCCACGCCGATCTCATTCGAGCGAGCAGCAAGATTTTTATAGACGGTTTGCGCTTCGTTTACGGTGTTTTCTATCCACAATACCTGTTGACCTTCCTCGGCGCGGCGTAAAACCTCCGTGATCGCATTGGCTTCTGGCTGATGAGCTATCGCCACCGAAACATCAGACATCCATTCAACTGAAACTTCTGTCAGCTCACCTGTATTGGGTTGCCCTGTGATCAAAGGATATTCATTGGAAATTGGTGTGATGTCGAGCAATTTAGCGCGTCGTTCTTGAGTGAGCGTTGCGCTTAGAATAATCACCGTGCAGTGCAGTTGCCGCAGAGCCTTAACTAGAGCATCTAAAATAGTGCCCGTAAAACTGTCATAAGAATGGACTTCGTCCAGTATCACTACCTTGCCCGCCAGGCCAAAGGTGCGGACAAAGCCATGTTTAACGTTCATGACCGCCATTAATGCCTGATCAATCGTTCCCACTGCAAATGGTGCCAGAATTCCACGTTTACCCTGGGCAAACCACGCGCCATCCGGATTGCCTTCCTCGCCCATTTCAAACTGTTTCAACCAGGCATTACCATGAACGAGCAGAGCTTGTTGATGAGGAGATTCGTCGGCCAAAATCCTGGTTAAAAATGTATTTACCCGCTCGTGGATTTTGTCGGATGTGAGCTGAGTAGGTAGTGCAAAGTAAATGCCGGTTACCAGCTTGTTAGATAGCAATCGATAAGCTGCGTAGAGTGCAGCTTCAGTTTTTCCTGACCCCATCGGAGCTTCGAGTACATACACGCCAGGTTGATTCACGGCAGCAATCAATTTGATTTGTGTCGCTTTAGGTGTAAAGCCAAACACTTCCGAGAAACTTAAATTGGCTTTTAACTGTGGTTGCAGGAATCCTGCGGCATCTAGTGCGAGTTCAATTTTTGACTGCCACTCACCATCAGGATCTTCAAACAGTGACCCTGAGCCAATCCAGTCGGAAACTGTGGTAAGCCCGGCAAGTACACGCGCCTGTAGCGTGTCTCTCACACTGGGGAAATCGGTATCCAGGACTTGTTTGAGTTGCCCTAGTAATTCGATACGTTGTACTTGCCAGGATTGCCCACCAAATACTGCGCTGGTTGCCTGATACATAGCCAGGTTTGGTGAAAACCCATGATGCTGGCCCAGAATCTCCGGGATATATCTGCCGACATTCTGGGCATGGGCGGCAGCCTGACTCACGCCGCCATGTCCTCCCCATGATTTCTCAATTTCGGGACAAAATGATCTCAATGCTGATAATACAGTCTCATTTTTCTGAGAAAGTGCGCTATAAATTTTCTTCTGAAAAGTCGGGCTGACTTTTCCAATATCATGAGCGGCGGCAATTAATTCAGCGCCCGCAGGAAACAATTCTGCACGCAGCCATTCAGGCATCCGCATGATTAACGCGCGGGCTACTTCACCAACAATCTGGCAGTGGCTTAGCACCAATCGTCCAGGTAGTACATTGCCTTCGTTTGTTTTGCGTGTTTTGGCCAGGCACTGATTCAGGGGTAGAAATGACGAATCTATGGTTTCTGGTGTTTTTTGTATGCGGCGTCCGATCATTTGATTTTTAATTTGTTGACGAATATACACGCCGCTGCGCAATTCATTGCGGCTTGCCTGTAGGTGCCTGCCATGCCTGGCAGGCCGCTTATGGTGGATTGCCTAACGGCAAATCCACCCTACATTTTGGGGATATAAAGATCAGTAATCACGCCTTCTGCTATTTCTGCAGCAAGCATGACGGTTTCAGATAAGGTGGGGTGGGGATGAATTGTTAGGGCGATATCCTGCATGTCCGCGCCCATTTCCAGTGCAAGCGTAACTTCTCCAATCAGATCACCAGCATTGGTGCCAGTGATGCCTGCTCCAAGAATGCGCCGAGTATCTTTGTCATATAGGAGCTTGGTTAATCCGGTTTCGCTTGCCATGGCAAGTGCGCGACCACTGGCTGCCCACGGGAAGACTGCTTTTTCATACGCAATGTTTTGTTCCCTGGCTTGTGTTTCTGTCATGCCCATCCACGCAATTTCAGGATCGGTATAGGCAACCGATGGAATGGTGCGCGCATCGAAGGCAACTTTGTGACCAGCAATGACTTCTGCTGCAATCTTGCCTTCATGTGAAGCCTTGTGTGCCAGCATTGGCTCACCAGTGATATCGCCAATGGCGTAAATGTGCGGGACATTGGTGCGCATTTGGCTATCGACGGTAATAAAACCGCGTTCATCGACGGCGACACCAGCAGATTCAGCGCCGATTAGTTTGCCATTGGGGCGACGGCCGATCGCAACCAGCACGATGTCAAACCATTGCGGTTCGGGTGCTTGTTCTCCGGTAAACGTGACTTTAAGCCCCTTTTTGTTGGCTTCGATCTGGCTGACACTGGTGTTGAGCCAGATCGATTCACAGGATGATTTGAGTTTGTTGAAAAGCGGTTTGACCAGATCGCTGTCTGCACCAGGTATCAGCTGTGACATGCGTTCGACGATACTGATTTTCGTGCCGAGTGCGTGGTAAACGGTCGCCATTTCCAAACCAATGATACCGCCGCCCAATATCAGCATACGCTTGGGAATCGTCTGCAGCGCCAGTGCGCCTGTCGAGTCGATGATACGCGCGTCTTGCGGTAGGCCGGGTAGCATGGCGGGCATGGATCCAGCAGCAATCACGCAATGATCGAAAGATACAGTTTTGTCGCCATCCGGCGTAGCAATCGTTAGTAGATTGGGGGCAGTGAATTTTCCGGTACCCTGAATCACGATTATCTTGCGTTGTTTTGCGAGCATGGATAGCCCCTGTGTCAGTTTCTTCACCACGAGGTCTTTCCAGTCGCGTAATTTTTTAAGGTTGATTTTGGGTTGGCCGAAATCAATGCCAGTTTCACGTGCAGCCTGTGCATCAGTCAGAATTTTTGCAGTGTGTAGCAATGCTTTGGAAGGAATGCAGCCAACATTAAGACACACGCCACCCAGTGACGGATAGCGTTCGATCAATATAACCTGTCTGCCAAGGTCAGCTGCGCGAAATGCTGCGGTATAGCCGCCAGGTCCTGCTCCGAGTACCACCACTTCAGCATGCAGATCACCCTTACGTGTGGTTGGGGAAGGAGCTGTTGCTGCGGATGGGGGCAGCGTTTGACCGGCATGGCCTGCATCTTCAGTATCTTCATTAGGGGTAGCCGTGGCTGGCTGTGTTTCAGGTTCAACAACGGAAACCTGATCGTTATCATTGGCTACTTCCAGTGTGGCAAGCAATGTACCTTGCGATATCTTATCACCCACCTTGACATGAAACGTTTTGATAATACCAGCCTGCGGAGAAGGCACTTCTACCGTGGCCTTGTCACTTTCTAATACCAGTAACGGAGTGTCCTTTACTACTTGGTCTCCTGGGGCTACCAGAATTTCAACAATAGGCACATCATTGAAGTCGCCGATATCGGGTAGCGTGATTTTGCTTAGTTTCACCATGATTATTCCCTGATATGGCCATCACCGAGGATGATATATTTTTCGCTGGTCAATCCAATTAATCCTACTGGCCCGCGTGCGTGCAATTTGTCGGTCGAAATACCGATTTCCGCTCCAAGGCCATATTCAAATCCGTCGGCGAAACGGGTTGAGGCGTTGACCATCACTGAACTGGAATCGATTTCCCGCAGGAATTGACGTGCATGCGCGTAGTTCTCAGTGATGATGGCATCGGTATGTTGCGAACCGTAACAGGTAATGTGTTCGATTGCCTGATTGATATCCGTGACGATACGTATACTCAAGATTGGCGCTAGATACTCGGTACGCCAGTCTTCCTCGGTTGCGGGTTTTACGCCGGGCAACAATGTTTGTGTTGCTGTATCCCCACGTAACTCAACCTGTTTTCCCTGAAGTAGCTTACCGATTACCGGTAGGAACTGCTGCGCGACGCCAGCATGGATGAGCAGCGTTTCCAGCGTGTTGCAGGTACCATAGCGCTGCGTTTTGGCGTTATCGACAATACGCAGTGCTTTTTCCAGATCGGCGTGTACATCGACATAAACATGGCAGATACCATCCAGATGTTTGATAACCGGTACACGTGCTTCATTGGCGATGCGTTCAATCAATCCCTTGCCGCCACGCGGCACAATGATATCGACGTATTCCTGCATGGTGATCAGTTCGCCAACTGCCTCCCGATCCGGTGTTTTGATGATTTGTACGGTATCTTCTGGTAATCCCGATACTTTGAGTCCTTCCTGGACACATTTGGCAATTGCCTGATTACTTTGTATGGCTTCTGACCCACCGCGCAGAATTGCGGCATTGCCTGCCTTCAGGCATAAACCGGCAGCATCGGCAGTGACATTAGGCCGCGCTTCATAAATGATGCCAATGACGCCAAGGGGTACCCGCATTCTGCCGACTTGAATGCCGGAAGGACGATAATCGAGATCAGTAATTGCACCGATGGGATCGGGCAGAGCGGCAATTTGTTCCAGCCCATCCGCCATGGTGGTAATTCCTTTGGCGGTCAGTGTCAGACGATCGATTAAAGCTGCGTCCAGCCCTTTATCTTTGGCCAGCGCGATGTCGCTGGCATTGGCGGAAAGTAACAGACCTTCATCGCGACGAATAGCTGCTGCCATGGCGGTCAATGCCAGATTTTTGGTGGCAGTGCTGGCTTTTGCGGCTATTCGTGCTGATGTACGCGCTGCCTTTCCCACTGTCTGCATCATCGAATGTATATCTGTACTATTCATAAGCTAATTCGGCGTTGATGACATGTAGCGTATCTGTCAGCTATTTTACAGGTGTGGATAAAGGCTATCTGGGAAATGATCTCCAGATAGCCTTTGCTGTTTTGCTATTAATGCTTGGTTTCGATCTGCACTAGGGGTTCCGCATCAGGCGCCTGGGTGTCTTTATTGTTCTGCCGAGCGCGTGTTTTTCTGAGTGGTGCTGGTGTCATCTCGGTAGTGGCGATGACTCTATCCGGCGAGGTCTCAATCATGATTAGGCCGCTTCCGGAGAGATCCAGATCTTTGCTCCTGTTATTTTCGGGAATGGTGGATTGAGAAGTAGTTGCTTGCTGATTTGCCTCAGTGATAGGTGCAGAAGTAATTGTGACTTCCGGCATTGGTTCAGTTGATGGTTGTTTTGATGGATTGTCTGGCAACGTATCAACTGGAGATGATTGTGCGTTGTCGGCTGAATAGTTATCAGATACTTCGTTTGATTGAAGTGCATCGTCTACGTGCGTCACGCTTGCTTCAATAGCGTCATTGGCTCGTTCTGGACGGTTTCTGTTGGCACCCCCACGGCGACGACGGGAACGTCCTCGCGGCTCCCCTGTTTTTACATCAGCAGATATCTCAGCATCCGTTGTTCTTTCAATTGATTCGGCAGCTTCCGGATGAAAGGATAATTCTTCCTCGATTGGGGAAATTTGAGTTTGGTTTTCGCGTTTAACCGGTCTGCGATTACTTTCCCTGCCTGGTTTTCCTGGCGCGGCTTGGCCACCAACGACTTGATCGTCAAGTAGCGAACCAGACGATTCTAATGATGATTTATCCGTAATTACTGCGTTATCCTGGGTGGAATTTTCCACCAGAGGCTTACCTCGCCTGCTGCGGCCACGGCGACTACGGCTGCGTTCAGCGCGGATATTTTTTTCTTTTTCCTGTTCGGATGTCAATGTTGATTGAGTCTGACCCTGCCCGCTACTGGATTTGAACAAACTAAAGAATTTGTCCAAAAACGAGAGTGATTCGCGGGGTTTATCTTCGCGATTGGGTGCGGGTTGATCGAGTTTAATTCCTGTAACTGCTGCTTTAGGTTGTGATGCCTTGATTTCCTGAGAACTTGCAGAAGGCAGTATTTCTTCGGAAATTTTCTCTACCATTTCATAGCTGGCAGGTAATTCTGTAGACTTGAGATCCTCGTGTTTTAACCGGTTGATCACGTAGTTTGGGGTTTCCATGTGAATATTGGGAACCAGAATAATGCCTACCTTGAGTCTGGCTTCCAGCCGGTATATTTCCGAGCGCTTTTCATTCAGCAAAAAGGTGGCGACATCGACTGGCAGCTGTACTTGCAACAGACTTGTATGTTCTTTCATTGCCTCTTCCTGAATGATGCGCAGGATGTGCAATGCGGAAGAATCGGTTCCTCGAATGTGGCCGGTACCATGGCAGCGAGGGCAGGGTATGTAGTTTCCTTCTCCCAGTGAAGGGCGCAGGCGTTGCCGGGAGAGTTCCAGTAATCCGAATCTGGAAATTTTACCGACCTGGACACGTGCTCGATCTACACGCAACGCTTTCAGCAACGTTGATTCTACTTCTCGCTGATTGCGCGCAACTTCCATGTCGATAAAATCAATCACCACTAATCCGCCAAGATCACGCAGGCGCAGTTGCCGTGCGACTTCATCAGCGGCTTCAAGATTGGTATTAAAAGCGGTGGCTTCAATATCCGATCCGCGAATCGCACGTGCAGAGTTGACGTCAATTGATACCAGTGCTTCCGTATGATCGATGACGATCGAACCGCCAGAGGGGAGCGAAACCTGTCTCGAATAGGCTGTTTCGATCTGGTGTTCTATCTGAAAACGGGAGAACAGCGGTATGTCATCTTGATACAGTTTGAGCCGTTCTACATTGGCTGGCATGACATGCGCCATAAACTGGCTGGCCTGTTCATATATTTCCGGATTATCAATCAGGATTTCATTGATTTCGGCATGAAAGTAATCACGGATTGCCCTGATAACCAGGCTGCTTTCCTGGTAAATCAGAAAAATCCCGCTTTGGTCGTTTGCAGCTGCTTCAATCGCCCGCCAGAGTTGCACAAGATAATTTAAATCCCACTGCAATTCCTCTTCACTACGACCTATTCCGGCGGTGCGCGCGATGACACTCATGCCTTCCGGAATCTGGAGATTGGAAATAACTTCACGCAATTCGGCGCGTTCTTCTGCGCTGATACGCCGCGAGACGCCCCCACCTTGTGGATTATTCGGCATCAACACCAGGTAACGGCCTGCCAATGAAATGTAGGTGGTCAGCGCCGCGCCTTTATTGCCACGCTCATCTTTGTCAACCTGTACAATGAGCTCTTGCCCTTCGCGGAGTAAATCAGCAATACGGTTGCTCGTTACACCAGTTACTTTATCCAAACAGGCGGATGCAATTTCCTTGTAAGGTAAAAATCCGTGGCGACCAGCGCCGTAATCCACGAAAGCGGCTTCCAAACTTGGTTCCAGCCTGGTAATAACTGCTTTATAAATATTGCTTTTACGTTGTTCTTTTCCAGCAATCTCGATATCAAGATCGATCAGTCTTTGTCCATCTACAATAGCGACGCGCAACTCTTCTGGTTGGGTCGCATTAAATAACATTCGTTTCATTTAGTGCCTCCCGCGCTTGTAACATGGGTAGACCGTGTGTTTACTATTTGATTGAAGTTGGCTAACCAACAGGCTGGTAAGGACAGCATTTCAATAACTGGTACATGATTGGATTCATGGTTTGGATAAATGCCTGTCAAGGAGTTAATGGCACCGGTGATGATTAAAAAATAGCCCATTACAACCGACATTTGGCTTATAAACAATGGAGCAGATTGAATCTGTTCAGAAAATGCTGTCTTCACGTAGTAATAAGAATAGTCACTATATGTTGCCTGAAATCAGGAACTAAAATCTATCTGTGTTTTTAGCGCGTAAATTATTTACTATCGCTGCTTTACGTGGTGAGCGACGTTAACCAGACAAAACGGTCTGCTTTCAGATTTTTAAACAAATTAGTTGATCCACAAACATTTTTTGAGCGTGCAACCAAAATAACTGTTAGAACTGAAAGCAAAATCAAAGGAATTCGGATGTGAAAATTATAATCAAAGGCATTAGTGAAAATCTCGACAGCCGTTTTAATAATAGTCAAATTAACGATAGTCGAACAGCCGATAGACCCATCACGCCGGATACCATTATGCCAGATCGTGTGGTTATAAAACAAATAGATGAGGCAGCGGAAGGCCAGAGAATTGATAATTTTTTGTGCAAACTGCTGAAAGGTGTACCCAAAAGTCATATTTATCAGTTACTGCGTAGCGGGCAGGTGCGTGTGAACAGTAAACGTATAGTTGCCAGCTATCACTTGCAATTAACTGACAAGGTACGTATTCCTCCTGTCATATGTAAAAACAATGGTTTGCAGAGCAAGCTAGATAAAAAATGGATACAGTTGCCGACGTTATTTGAGGATGAAAACTTGCTGGTTGTCGATAAGCCAGCTGGCATAGCTGTTCATGGCGGCAGTGGAATCAGTCATGGGGTGATTGAACAGCTGCGCAACCAGCATTCTGACTGGAAATTTCTTGAGCTGGTGCATCGACTCGACCGCGAAACCTCTGGGGTATTGTTATTAGCAAAAAAAAGACGAGCTTTAGTAGATTTGCATCAGCAGATACGTGAAGGCTTGGTGCATAAAAGTTACCAGGTGTTGGTTTCCGGAAAATGGCGAAATTTGATTCAGAATGTCAAGCTTCCGCTCAACAAATACGTGACGATGGCGGGAGAGCGACGTGTAGCGGTTGCTAGTGAGAAGCATGAGCAAGGCAAATCTCAGCAGGCGCATACTATTTTTCGTTTGCAGCAAAACTGGGAAAAATTCAGTTTACTAAGCGCAGAGTTGAAAACAGGACGTACACATCAGATCCGAGTACACCTGGCTCACCTGGGATATCCGATTGTGGGCGATGATAAGTACGGTGATTTTGAACTGAATCGACAGTTACGAAAAAGCGGGAAAGGTGTGTCGCTAAAACGCATGTTTCTACATGCCGAAAAATTCTCATGTGAACATCCGCTGACAGGACAACCATTACTTTTAGAGGCACCTTTGAGCACAGAACTACGCTCTTTTTTGCTCTCGCTTGGTTAAATCCCAAGTTGAGAGTCAGAGATGGAGTAATTTTAGTGAAGATACGCGCCGCTCTATCTTGTGAATGAGCTTTTGATAAGCTGCCGTATGCGTTCCCCCAAATTTTTCTAAAAAGGCTTTTTCACTAAGATGTTCAGGTAAATCTACCCAGTAAGGCATCAGATCGCTATCGTCAATGCCCGCAAGGATGGCTGCGCGTATTTTTTGTGCTGAAGACTGGCTTTCCATAATTTTTGTGGCAAAGCTGGTGCCAGCACGATTCGCGGCGATGTCATTGAAAGAGTAGCCACTGCCGCTGCGGGCATCTTCCAGTTCTTTATAAAACCCGATTGCATCAGACAAAATCGTGTCGGTATAGGCGGCTATTACAGTAGACGCGATAAAATGCATCGCAAAATCTGTGCGTCCGTCTAATGTAATTTCTACCCTAACCGGTGGTGGCCATTTAGCGGCTTCGGAAGCGATAAGTTTGAGTGGGAGCCGTAGCACGTGGAATGCAGCTACCAGCATCGCTGCCCGTATTTCTTCCTTTGTATCGGTATGTGATGGGTTGCGAGTAGTCTCTTGCATTAATTTGGTCAGCATTTCGGAAAGCGTAATGGCTCGCGCACTATTCTGCCGATTGGTCTGGTTGAGAAAAGTGTGGTAGCGGTGAAGTCTCGCAATCGCCTCTTGATTAAAGAGTGGCGCACTAAATGAAAATTGATCACTATGATCGTTTCCCCACCCTTGCCAGTAATAAGAAATGGCGATACCGTCTCGCGATAAGTCTATTTTTCTGAATGCCTCCATACCAACACGTACATCCGTGCTGATTGTTGTTAGCCAGAAAAAGAGTTGTCGTAGAACAAAATTGGTTAGATTGTCCGGTACAGCTAGTTTGCCAATACGGAGGGATTTGATTGCTGGCATGCCTTCTGATGCGGCCAGTGAAGCTTCGATATTTACATGAGCGTTATTGACCAGCACGGCAATTGTGGGAAAAGGCAGGCTGACCTGGATATGCGCTTCTTGGCCACGCAACGTGGATTTTGCGCGTCCTGTTCCCAGATGATGAGCCAAATAATTTAAGGCAATATCAAAGTCTTCCCATTCTATGTTGGCAGTTGCGGTTGTGCCTGGCTTGACTTGGTAGCGATGCGTATCAAGGATATTTTTAGCGCGTGCAATATGTTCAGGAGAAACCAGAACTTCTCTGGTAATTTCTGGTTTGCCATCAATTGTCAGCAAGAAAAAAGCACTAACTATTATCGTGCTGATCGTTAGCAGGATCAGTAGTAGTGCGGCAACTCGACTCAATATTGTTTGCATCGACCCTGTCTAATTGCCAATGTTATACCATGGATGCATGTCACCGGTACCAGCCTGGCCCAAAGTGGCTTCTGAAAAAGAATGGGTTATACCCGAAGTATGGGTAAGGGTAATAACCGTATGGATAATGGCTGTATCCATACATGCGGTTTACACCATAATCTTTTGGCCATAGATAAATTGCTTTGGATGTGATCAGCGGTATACGAATGAGCTTATTGCCAACGGTACGTTCTATTCCACCTGACAGGGTGCCGATAACGGTAACCTTGCTGTTTCTGGTCAGAATGGCTGGATCCAGGAAATCACTGGTTCTAACTGCGAATCTTCCTTCACCAGTTTGTCTGACTTTAGGAAAACCACTGTGATCCAGTGGGTAATAAAGTATCTGTATCAGTGAGGAATCTTTGTCATTTTCTACATCAATAACTGTGCCGCCCCAGCGAACTGGTGTGTCCTGATAATTGTCAACATTCTGGCTAACCAGCTGATAAGGCATATCCGTCACCGGGAAATCCCGGATTACAGACGGCATGCTGCTGCAGGCACTGAGGAAAATTAACAAAACGAGTGGTGAGCAGCGGTTGAACGGTAATTGTACTTTCATGGTTTTCTCCAGCTTGAATTCCATACATTGGGTCAAATAGTCAAGTAAAAACTTTTTCTTTGTTTACTGAGGAGCCATCTTTTGCACGCAACGTCTACTTGTTAATTCGACAGTGTAATATAATCAAAAATTCAGTGGTTTGTTAAGTCGGCTTATTCTTTGGAATGAGCGGTATAATACAGCGGTTAGCCCGACTTCACGATTCCTTCTTTTGATTTGCCGCATGGCAGTTTTTTTGTAGAAAGTTCATAAATTCTGATATGGATGGATCGCCGTCTCCAATTCTGGAGCTAAAGAGCAGCACTTTTTTTGCGCCTGTACTGGTTCTTTACAGTAGTGAAATTTATTTGATTGCTGAAAAATTACAGGAAAAAATTTCTGGTGCTCCTGATTTTTTCAAAAATTCAGCAATTTTGTTTGATTTGACTGAATTAAATCTTAAAGGAATGCCGGTTAATATCGAGGCACTGGTCTCGATGCTACGTGAGCTGCATATGTTTCCGATTGGCATCAGGGGAGGAAGTGACGCTCAGGAAAAGCAAGCTTTGGCACTATCCATACCGGTTGATTCTGGTCGGAGTAGCGGCGGTGCATTGCTGGAGGTGCAAAGCAAACCTGACGTTCAACCACAAACTTCTGTAGAAGTCATCAAGGAAGTTTTTCGTGCGCCTGCTATGCTTGTCACCCAGCCAGTGCGTTCTGGCCAGCGAATTTATGCTAGCGGTGATCTGGTCATTCTGGCGCAGGTGAGTGCAGGAGCTGAGATTATGGCTGAGGGTAATATCCACGTTTATAATACGTTAAGAGGTCGGGCACTGGCAGGCGTACAGGGTGATACGGCTGCGCGTCTTTTTTGTCTGGATCTGCAGGCCGAACTTGTTTCGGTTGCCGGTGTTTATAAAACCAGTGAAGATTTGAAAGATACCATTAGTAGAAAACGTGTTCAGGTTTTTCTGCAAGAGCAGGCGCTGATCATCGCCGAGCTTGGTTAAGTATTTACATTTTTTTGGGAAAGGAGATTCAATTGGCAAGAGTCGTTGTTGTTACATCAGGTAAGGGTGGCGTTGGAAAAACCACTACCAGTGCTGCTATTGCTATGGGGTTGGCCAAACGAGGGCATAAAACTGCGGTCATCGATTTTGATGTGGGTTTGCGTAATCTGGATCTGATCATGGGGTGTGAACGCCGGGTAGTTTATGACTTTGTGAATGTCATTAATGGAGAGGCAAATCTTAACCAGGCGCTGATCCGTGACAAGAACTGCAATCAGCTCTATATTTTACCCGCCTCACAAACTCGTGATAAGGATGCTTTGAGTCTTGAAGGTGTTGGTCGAGTGCTGGAAGAGCTATCTCAGGATTTTAAGTATATTATCTGCGATTCACCTGCCGGAATTGAAAAAGGTGCTTACCTGGCAATGTATTATGCAGATGATGCCTTGGTAGTAACCAATCCGGAGGTATCTTCCGTACGGGATTCAGACCGCATGCTGGGAATTCTGGCGAGTAAATCCCGCCGCGCTGAGTTGGCAATGGATCCGATCAAAGAGTACTTGTTGCTGACACGCTATGATCCAAGTCGGGTGGAATCAGGAGAAATGTTGAGTCTGGAAGATGTCCAGGAGATCCTTTCGCTTCATTTACTTGGTATCATTCCTGAATCAAAATCGGTTCTGACAGCTTCTAATGCTGGAGTTCCCGTTATTCTGGATGAAAAAAGTGATGCAGGTCAGGCATATGCTGATGTGGTGGCACGTTATCTTGGTGAAAAACGACCACATCGTTTTATTGAGAACAAGAAAGGGTTTCTCAGAAAGCTTTTCGGAGGTAAATAATGAGCTTGCTGGATTACTTTAGATTATCCAAGCCTAAAACAGCGGCGCTTGCGAAAGAGAGATTGCAGATTCTGGTTGCGCATGAGCGTTATTATCGAAATAAGCCATCGTATCTACCGCAGCTGCAAGAGGAATTAATGCAAGTGATTCGCAAGTATGTACAGGTAGATCAAGATGCAATATCTGTCAAATTTGAGCAGGATGAGAATCAGGAAACGCTTGAATTGAATATTGTATTGCCAGATACGCAGTCGAGCAGCGCCAAGGAGCATACTACCCGGAGCGTGTTCTGATTTAATGCGCAACTGGAGTATCAAGCAGCACAACATTTATCTGTCAATGTTGTTATCGGCCTGTTTGATCGGGTGTGTTGGCACCACAGAAGTTCGCAAGAGTGAGCTTAGAACGATTGTTGCTCGTCCTGGTGGAGCTGAGGGAGTGACAAATGGAAAGGATAGTTATAAGTTGGTGGGGCGGATTTCGGTCAGTGATGTACAGCAAAATTTTTCGGCGGCAATCATTTGGCGGCACCATACAAGTGCGGATCAAATTCGTTTATTTGCCCCTTTTGGGCAACTGATCGCGCAGATTGACCGTGACGCAACAGGTGTGCGCTTAGTGACCGCAGAACCTGCGCGCTATCAGGCTGATAATGTGGAGCAACTAACGCAACAGGTATTAGGCTGGGTATTGCCGGTTTCCGGTCTGCAATTCTGGATTAGAGGTTTACATTTCCCGGAAACGATCGCAGAGTTGGATGTGGATCGCAATGAGCGAATTGTTGCCATTCGTCAAGATGGATGGAAAATATACTACTCCGCATTTTTTTTAACACCGACTGGTGTGCCAGAATTTCCAAAACTGCTTAGGCTTGACCGAGATAATCTAAAAATTAAACTGATTATTGATCGCTGGCTGGATGTCAATGATTAGCGCGTAAATAATTAAGTTAATATGAATATTTTTCCGCCGGGTATTCAAACTTTTCCGGCACCTGCTAAACTGAACCTGTTTCTCCACGTTGTCGGGTGCCGTGATGATGGTTATCATTTATTGCAAACAGTCTTTCGCTTTATCAATTTTTCTGACCAGCTTGCTTTTACCATCAGGAATGATGGAGTGGTTAAATTGGCAAACTCGATACCAGATTTGTCGGAAGAGGACAATTTGTGTGTTCGCGCAGCGAAGCTCTTACAGACCAAAAGTGGTAAGTCTCTTGGTGTGGAGATTTATCTGCACAAACAGATTCCGATGGGTGGCGGTCTGGGTGGTGGCAGCTCTGACGCTGCTACTACCCTGATTGTCCTGAATCGTTTGTGGGATATTAACTGGGATAAAACACGTTTAATGATGTTAGGTCTGGAACTAGGTGCGGATATACCAGTGTTTATTCATGGTGAAAATGCATTTGCGGAGGGTGTTGGTGAGAAACTATCTTCGTTGACATTACCATCAGCTTGGTATGTCGTTCTAACCCCTCCGACACATGTTTCAACTGCTGAAATTTTTGCGCGTGGTGAGTTGACACGCAATACAATTCCCATCAAAATGTCGGCCTTTTCCATGGGTGTAGGGCATAATGACCTTGAGCCTGTCGCTTGCTTGATGTATCCGGTCATAGGCGACTGGTTGCAATGGTTAAAGCAGCAACAAGGGGTTGGGAAGGTTGCTATGAGTGGATCGGGAGCGTGTGTGTTTGCTGAGTTTCTGGATGAGTTCAGCGCACTGGAAGTATTCAGACGACTTCCTGATTATATGCGTGGTTTTGTAGCGCAGGGGCTAGTAGAACATCCACTGCTGCATTTTTAGAAAAGAATGATGGGGAGTCGCCAAGTGGTAAGGCACCGGATTTTGATTCCGGCATTCGTAGGTTCGATCCCTACCTCCCCAGCCAAATAACAGACAGCAATCTGTCAACAGTAAATGTCATGTTTTTATTGTGACTGTGGGTTTTCCCTAGTGAGCACTCTCAATTATCAGGAATAAAATTTTACATGGCCTACGATAGTTTGATGGTATTTACTGGAACGGCGAATCCTAAATTGGCTCAGGATGTCGTTAGGCATCTGAACATCAATCTGGGTCGGGCGATAGTTTCTCGCTTCAGTGATGGCGAAATTATGGTAGAAATACTGGAAAATGTGCGTGGTAATGATGTTTTTGTATTGCAATCTACCTGTGCGCCTACCAATGAGAGTCTCATGGAAATATTGGTGATTGTGGATGCGCTAAAGCGTGCTTCTGCAGCGCGCGTAACGGCGGCGATACCCTATTTTGGGTATGCTCGGCAAGATAGAAGACCGCGTTCGGCGCGTGTTCCGATTACCGCTAAAGTGGTGGCAAACATGCTCACCAGTGTTGGTGTGGACAGATTATTGACCATGGACTTGCACTCCGATCAGATCCAAGGTTTTTTTGATATTCCGGTGGATAATATTTACGGCATGCCAATTCTGCTGGGAGATATATGGAAACACCACTATAAAAATCTGGTCGTGGTTTCCCCGGACGTGGGCGGGGTGGTCAGGGCAAGGCATATGGCGAAGCGTCTTGAGTGTGATTTGGCGATTATTGATAAGCGGCGTCCAAAGCCTAATGAATCGGTAGTCATGAATATTATCGGAGAGGTGAAGGGGCGCACCTGTGTGATTGTAGATGATATGGTGGATACAGCCAACACGCTGTGCCAGGCAGCTGCCGCACTGAAAAATCAGGGTGCTTTGAATGTTATCGCCTATTCAACTCATGCTGTGTTATCTGGTAATGCTGTTGCACGTATACAGGAATCTGAGCTGGACAAGGTGGTGGTGACCGATACGATTCCATTGAGTGAGGAAGCAAAGAATAGCGGTCGTATCTGTCAATTGAGTGTGGCGAGTTTATTTGGTGAATCAATGCTAAGAATCAGTAATGAAAACTCATTAAGTTCGCTGTTTATTGAATGAGGTAAAGGTGTCGGTCTGCTCGATCACGGGCAAGTTATTTTTTGGGGAATATGATGCAAATTGAAATTAGTGCGAATACTCGCAAAGTGCATGGAACAGGCGCTAGTCGTCGTATGCGTACATCAGGAAGGCTACCTGGAGTCGTCTATGGTGGTGATGGAGTGTCACAATCCATTGAGATGGATCATAAAGATTTATATTTCAAGTTAAAGATGGAAGCATTTCATGCCTCTATTTTGTCACTCAGTGTCGATGGTAATCCTGTTCAAGTTGTTCTGCGTGATTATCAAATGCACCCTTTTAAGCAGCAAATACTTCACGTTGATTTTCAACGAATTGATCAGAATAAAAAAATGCATGTTAAGTTGCCATTGCATTTTGTTAATGCCGAGAATGCTCCAGGTGTGAAATTGTCAGGTGGCATTGTCAGCCATATCTTGACTGAAGTTGAAGTATCCTGCTTGCCGAAAGATTTGCCAGAATTTATAACAGTTGATTTGTCAGAAATGAAAGCGGGGAGCACTTTGCATCTGAGTGACTTAAAATTATCTCCTGGTGTAGATATTATCGCGCTGACAAGGGGCGACGATCAGGCTGTGGTTGCGCTTACCACGCCTCGGGGTGGATCAGCGGATGAGCCTGGTACTGAGACTCAAGCTGCGTCTTCCTGATGCCCATAATTTCTGCAGGAATTTTTTTGAATTCTCCGTGGAAACTGTTTTGCACTGATTCTTGTTTCGTACTTGTTGCTTAAAAGTTGTATAAGTGTCTGAATCAACTATTAGGTTGGTAGTCGGTCTTGGCAACCCGGGTGAGAAGTATGCTGGTACCCGCCACAACGTCGGTTTTAGTTGGTTAGATAAATTAACAGCGATGCTGCACGTTGCACTAAAACCTGAACATAAGTTCCAGGGGTTGTCTGTCCGTATTCAAAGTAACGATCTGGATTGTTGGCTTCTGGAGCCGCAAACTTACATGAATGCCAGTGGCACATCAGTTGCCGCGATCTGTCGTTATTATGAGATTCTTCCAGAAGAGGTCTTGATAGTCCATGATGAGCTGGACCTTCCATCTGGCAGTGTTAAATTGAAGTGGGGAGGGGGCGCTGGTGGGCATAATGGGCTTAAAAGTGTACTGGCGCATTTTGATAATCAGCCATTCTGGCGTCTGCGAATTGGTATTGGGCACCCGGGGAGTCGGCAGGCAGTTGTTAATTATGTGTTGCATACGCCTGAGAGAGATGAAGCTGTTTTGATCGATCAAGCTATTAATCGGAGCATGCAGGCATGGCCTCTAATTATAAGTGGTCGCTTTTCTGAGGCTATGTTGTTGCTGCATACGAAAAGATAATACTTTAAATTTTTACACACGGTTGTTTTTGGGTGTATTGCTGTCAATTAACAAGAATCTAATCATGAGCCTGAAATGTGGCATTGTTGGTTTACCCAATGTCGGTAAATCGACGCTGTTTAATGCATTGACTAAAGCGGGTATTTCTGCAGAGAACTATCCATTTTGCACAATCGATCCTAATGTTGGCGTTGTCGAAGTACCAGATTTACGTATCAGTGGGTTGAGTCAAATCGTCAATCCTCAAAAAATTCAGCCCGCTATCGTTGAATTTGTTGATATTGCTGGATTGGTTGCTGGCGCTTCTAAAGGTGAGGGATTAGGAAATAAGTTTCTGGCAAATATTCGTGAAACGGACGGAATTGTGCATGTGGTCCGCTGTTTTATGGACGACAATATCGTCCATGTTTCAGGCAAAGTTGATCCGTTATCTGATATGGAAGTTATTCATACTGAGTTGGCGCTGGCTGATCTGGCAACTGTTGAAAAGGCCATGCTGCGTGAAAATAAGCTAGCGAAATCCGGAAATAAGGAGAGTATTCACTTGTTCGGTTTCCTGAAAAGATTGCACGCGCATCTTGATACGGGGCAACCGGCACGAAACCTGGCTCTGGATAAATCCGAGCAGACGTTGCTAAAGTCATTATGTTTGTTGACAGCAAAACCGGTTATTTACGTCGCTAATGTTATCAATCAGGAAACCGCGAATCCATTGTTGCAACAGGTTCAAAAGCAGGCTGAGAAGGAGTCGGCTCCGGTAGTTGTGGTTTGTGCTGCGCTGGAAGCAGAAATTGCAGATTTGTCTGATGAGGACAAACAAATATTTTTGGTTGATATCGGTATGGATGAGCCTGGATTGAATCGTCTGATTCGTGCCGCCTACCAAATTTTGGGTCTGCAAACCTATTTCACTGCGGGCATCAAAGAAGTTCGTGCGTGGACGATTCCAGCTGGCGCAACTGCCCCGCAAGCTGCCGGTGTGATCCATACTGATTTTGAGAAGGGATTTATTCGAGCGGAAGTCATTTCTTACGAAGATTTCGTTTCGCTCGGTGGAGAGCAAAAAGTTAAGGAAGCCGGTAAAATGCGATTGGAAGGCAAAGAATATATCGTAAGAGATGGGGATGTAATGCATTTCCGTTTCAATGTCTAACATATTTTTTCTAAAACTATCAACATACATTGAGCAAGAACCGCTACAATGAGCGGTTACAGGACGGGAGAGATTTTATGTACGCAGTGGTTAAGACCGGTGGTAAACAATATCGAGTTGAAGTTGGTAACAAACTTAAGGTAGAAGTGTTGCCGGTAGCGGTTGGAGAGAAATTTTTGCTAAATGACGTATTGATGGTTGCTGATGGCGAGCGTATTTCCACGGGGAATCCTTTGCTGGAGAAAGCAAAGGTTGACGCAACTGTTCTCGGTCATGGCAGGCATGATAAGGTACGTATTTTTAAAATGCGTCGTCGCAAACATTATCAAAAACATCAAGGGCATCGGCAGAATTACACAGAGATCCAGATTACTGGTATTTCTGCTTAAGGAGATATACTCATGGCACACAAAAAAGCAGGTGGCAGTTCCCGAAATGGTCGTGATTCGCATTCCAAGCGTTTGGGCGTCAAGCGTTATGGTGGAGAGTTAATCAGAGCGGGTGGTATCATCGTCCGTCAGCGTGGTACACAGTTTCATCCGGGTGAAAATGTTGGTATTGGCCGCGATCACACCCTTTTTGCCAAAATGGATGGAAAGATTATGTTTTTGATCAGAGGGCCATTAAATAGAAGAACAGTATCCGTCGTTCCTGCATAGTATATATTTCGTACCTGGCTCGACTACAAAAAGCCTCATTCTTGGAATGAGGCTTTTTGTTTTATAAGACATTTAGATCGTATTAAGTATGCCCTGGTTATTCATTAACAAGCCCTTACATCACTATGATCTACTCTATCTTTTTAACAGTTGATTGGTCATACCAAGGCAAAATTCAAGGCAAAATTTATGAAATTCATTGATGAAGTTAAGATACAGGTTACCGCAGGAGATGGTGGTGATGGTATCGCGAGTTTTCGCCGAGAGAAGAATATCCCAAAGGGTGGTCCTAATGGAGGGGACGGTGGAAATGGCGGCAGTATTTATGCTCTGGCTGATCATAACCTTAATACACTCGTCGATTATCGGTTTACGCCAATTTTTCGTGCAAAGCGAGGAGAAAACGGGCGAGGAGCAGACTGTTATGGCAAGGGTGCGGATGATATTGACTTGCGTATGCCAGTGGGAACGATTATTACGAATGATTTAACTGGTGAAGTTATGGTGGATCTGCAGCATGATCAACAGCGAGTATTGATAGCAAAGGGTGGCCAGGGTGGATTAGGCAATATTCACTTTAAGTCAAGCACAAATCGCGTACCTCGACAATTTACACATGGCGAATCAGGCGAGAAATTTGAGCTTAAACTAGAACTCAGGCTGTTGGCTGATGTTGGTCTGCTGGGTTTGCCGAATGCGGGTAAGTCAACCTTGATTCGTGCAGTTTCTGCCGCACGTCCCAAAGTAGCAGATTATCCTTTTACGACACTTTATCCCAATCTCGGCGTGGTCAGAGTAGATGATGGCCGCAGTTTTGTGATGGCGGATATACCAGGGTTAATTGAGGGAGCCGCAGAGGGTGCCGGTCTTGGACATCGTTTTCTCAAACATCTAAGCCGAACAGGGTTATTGTTACATGTCATTGATTTGGCTCCCTTTGATGAGTCAGCTGATCCAGTGCATTCTGCACATGCATTAATAGAAGAGCTGCATAAGTTTGACAAGTCACTCTATGAGAAGCCGAGATGGCTGGTATTTAATAAGGTGGATTTGCTACCGGAAGCGGAGCGTATGGTAGTTTGCAAGGGATTTTTGAGGGCGTTGGACTGGCAAGCACCGTGGTTTAGTATTTCTGCACTGACAGGTGAGGGTTGTCAGACACTGATTTATGCCATCATGCGGTATCTGGAATCACTCTGGTTAACTGCTAGAAAAGCTTGATATGACAAGAGAAGTTCTGAAATTTGCGCGGCGTATTGTTGTCAAGGTTGGTAGTAGTCTGGTAACTAATCAAGGTCAGGGGTTGGATTATAAAGCACTTGATTGTTGGTCTGAGCAGATAGCTTTGATTGGCAAGATGAACAAGGAAATAGTGCTGGTAACTTCTGGAGCTGTCGCGGAAGGAATGTTACGTCTTGGGTGGAAAAATCGTCCTTCAGCTTTGTATGAACTGCAAGCAGCTGCAGCGGTAGGGCAAATGGGAGTTGCGCAGGCGTATGCTGCCAGTTTTGCCAAATATGGTTTGCAAACCGCGCAAATTTTGTTAACGCATGACGACCTCTCTAATCGTAAACGATATCTAAATGCGCGATCGACTATACTGACTTTGCTGGGTTTGAATGTTATTCCGGTGATCAATGAGAACGACAGCGTGGTTTTTGATGAAATCCGGTTTGGTGATAACGACAATCTGGCGGCGTTGGTTGCTAATCTGATTGAAGCAGAGGCATTGGTGATACTCACCGATCAGGCAGGTTTATATACGAGTGATCCGCGCAAGGACGCGAATGCAACCCTGATTACCGAAGCTAGCGCGAGTGACCCGAAAATTGATACCATGGCTGGAGGAGCGGGCAGTGAGATTAGTCGAGGCGGTATGCAAAGCAAAATCCTGGCAGCGAGACGTGCGGCGCGTAGTGGCGCTCATACCATTATTGCTTCTGGAAAAACCCAAAACGCCTTGACACGATTGGTGCAAGGTGAGGTACTTGGTACCTGTTTGTTAGCAGATATACCGGTCCGTGTTGCTCGCAAACTGTGGCTGGCTGACCATTTGCAGGTACGAGGTAATCTAGTGCTGGATGGTGGCGCTGTTCAGGCGCTGCTGTCCGAAGGCAAAAGTTTGCTGCCCGTGGGTGTAAAAGAAGTCAAAGGAGAGTTTGAGCGAGGTGAAGCCGTCGCTTGCCTGGATGCAGAAGGATACGAAATTGCTCGTGGTTTGATCAATTATAATGCACGTGAAACACGTAAAATTATGTGCCTGCCATCTAGTCAAATTGAGTCAGTATTGGGCTATGTGGATGAATTTGAACTGATTCATCGAGATAACTTGGTTATTTTGTGACGGTTAATTTACTAAGTATGTTGCATACCGATGACCTGCCAGCCTACCGCGCCCCCAAATGGCTACCTGGCGGTAACGCTCAAACTATTTACCCCTATTTGCTGAACAGAGCATCATCCATCTGTTATCGGAGAGAGCGCTGGGAACTAAAAGATGGTGATTTCATTGATGTCGATTGGCTCGATGGTAAGTCAGAGAAACCCTTGGTGGTGATATTGCATGGTCTCGAGGGAGGATCGAGAAGTCATTATGTACTGAGTATCATGCGCCTGCTGCAGATTTTGCAATGGCGTGGTGCCATTATTCATTTTCGTGGATGCTCTGGGTACCCTAATCGATTGCCAAGAGCTTATCATGCCGGAGATTCTGCAGAAATAGACTGGATGTTGCGTAAAATCGTTGTGGGTAAACAGTCCGTACATAATCCACGTTGTTATGTCGTTGGTGTTTCATTGGGCGGTAATGCTCTGTTAAAGTGGTTGGGAGAGCAGGGGGATCAAGCGAGAGAATTCGTTGCTGGTGTTGTTGCGGTTTCCACACCGATCGATCTGTCGGCGGCAGGTAAAGCACTCGATTCTGGCTTTAACCGTGTTTATGCACGACATTTTTTGACTACTCTGAAATGCAAAGCGGTAGATAAAAGCAAGCGGTTTTCGGGATTATTGAATATCAAAGCAGTTATGGCATGTAACTCCTTATATGAATTCGATAATTTAGTGACCGCGCCGCTACATGGATTTCGGGATACCGAGGACTATTGGCAACAATCCAGTAGCAAACAATGGCTAGGCCATATTCAAGTCCCTACCCTATTGATCAATGCGCGAAATGATCCTTTTTTACCGGAACATGCACTACCAACCACAGCCGAAATTTCTACATTTGTTTCATTGGACTTCCCTGATCAAGGTGGTCATGTTGGATTCATCCATGGCGTTTTTCCCGGAAAACTTGAGTGGCTGCCCACAAAGATCGTTCATTTCTTTTCTCGTAATTGCTTGGATGGCAGTGGTATTTATGTATCTGACAATCTTAGCTGATTGGTGGTAATGAATCCTAGCTTACAAGGTCTGGCCGGCGTGATCTGGTTAATCATTAGCGCACTAATTACCTGGGCAGCATTTAATACGGTTGCAGCCTTGAGTGTATTCAGCATTGGCATGTTGGGGTTGGCAGCCTGTCATTACTACAATTTATTTCGGATGGATAGATGGCTGCGTAGCAAAGACATTTCCTATCTGAATGCCCCGGATAGTCCTGGTGCATGGGGGATAGTTTTTGCACGAGTGGCTAGACTTTTGCGGCGTCATCAAAATGAGCTGCATCGACTTGAGCATGCGCGAGATAGATTGCATCGCGCGGTCTCTGCTATGCCTGAGGGTGTGGCGATATTAGGTGATGCAGATCAGGTCGAGTGGTGCAATCTGGCCGCAGAAAAACACTTGGGGCTTAGTCTTGCGCTGGATGCCGGGCAGCATATTACTCGGATCGTTCGCCAGATCCAGTTTGTCGACTACTTGAATTTCGGTGATTTTAGTCAGCCCGTTATGCTGAAACAGTCTAGAAAGAAAGAGATGTTTCTCTCATTGCAGCTAGTGCCTTGTGGAGACGGCGAAAAATTGCTGATTAGCCGTGATATTACCCGTTTTGAGAAAATTGAGATTATGCGTCGTGATTTTATCGCTAATGTTTCTCATGAATTACGCACACCTTTGACGGTAATTGGTGGTTTCCTGGAAACGCTACTGGATAGCGGAAAATTAGATGGTATGGAGCGCCATGCACTCGAATTGATGTCACACCAGGCTACCCGTATGCATCGATTGATTGAAGATCTCCTAACTTTATCCCACTTGGAAAACTCCCAAAATGCACCCAAGGAAGAGCGGATCGATGTTGCGAGACTCATGCGAGGAGTTCATCAGGAAGCAGAATCCTTGAGCGCAGGTCGTCATGAAATCAAGCTGGATATCGCCAGCGAAGCGGGAATACTGGGTAATGAAGACGAGCTTCGTAGCGCTTTCAGTAACCTTGTCAGCAATGCTGTGCGCTATACTCCGCAAGGTGGCAATATTTCGTTGCACTGGTCTCAGGAAGGTGAGGAGGGAGTATTTTTTGTGCAGGATAGCGGGATTGGTATCGAGTCATTACATATTCCACGGTTGACCGAACGATTTTATCGGGTTGATCGTGGGCGTTCCCGTGAAACTGGCGGAACTGGGTTGGGGTTGGCAATAGTTAAACATGTTCTTGGCCATCATCAAGCTAGCCTGGAAATTGTCAGCAAACCGGGCAGTGGAAGTATATTTAAGATCAGGTTTCCTGCTTCTCGGGTGCTACAAGAGGGACATCAAAAAACCTGATTGGGCGTGTGCTAGACTAGTCGCGTCATATATTAGAATTTACAAATTCTATGAATTTCGACGTGTGACTAATTTCATTTTTGGAGTTTTATTACGGGTTAATGTAACTATTGCCTGACAGATTAGCTTTTCATGTCCATAATACTGCAATGGTTAATTAAATTAAATAATAAATTTCCTGAAAAACTGCGATTGTATGCCGGCTACTTTGGGTACAAATAGAAGTAATAACTATAAATTACACTTGGGAGGGCATAAAAAATGGCTGTTAAAGGTCAATTACTTCAGGATCCATTTCTAAATATTCTACGAAAAGAGCATATTCCAGTCTCTATTTACTTGGTCAATGGAATTAAATTACAGGGGCAAATTGATTCATTTGACCAATACGTGGTGCTACTGAGAAATTCTATTACGCAAATGGTCTATAAGCACGCAATTTCGACTGTGGTGCCAGCTAAGTCGATATCGTTGCCGGTTGCAGCAGATGATCAATTGGAGCAAGATGGTTCTTGATGCGGACAAGGCGTCAGTTGGACACAATACAGCGATTCTAGTTGATATCAATTTTGTCAAAATTGAGCGTAATAGTCTGGAAGAACTGGAATTGTTGGCTTCCAGTGATCAGATATCCGTAGTTGCTGTCATCGAGAGCAATCGAAAATACCCGGATCCAGCTACTTTTATCGGAAAGGGGAAAGTTGCAGAAATTTGTGAAACACTGGTGCGAACAAATGCCACAATGGTGATAATTAACCATGAGTTATCATCAGTACAACAGAGAAACCTGTCAAATGCCTTGTCATGCCGCATCATTGATCGCACGAGTCTGATTCTGGATATCTTTGCACAACGTGCACAAAGTTATGAAGGTAAATTGCAAGTTGAGCTGGCGCAACTGGAGCATCTCTCAACACGTTTAGTTCGAGGCTGGACGCATCTCGAGCGCCAGAAAGGTGGGATTGGTCTGCGAGGACCGGGTGAAACACAGCTTGAAACAGATCGCCGCCTGCTGGGCAAACGTGTAAAGCTATTAAAGGAGAAGCTGGTCAAGCTTGAACGACAGCGGGAAATACGGCGGCGCTCGCGAAAGCGTGCCGCTGTATTTTCAGTATCAATTGTTGGTTATACCAATGCTGGAAAATCAACTTTGTTTAACCGGCTCGTTAGTGCCAGGGCTTATGCGGCAGACCAATTGTTTGCAACCCTGGATACTACAACCCGAAAATTATATTTGCCTGATTATAATAGTTCGATAGTCGTTTCTGACACAGTCGGTTTTATCCAGGCTTTACCCCATACTTTAGTGGCAGCTTTTCGTGCGACGCTTGAAGAAACGATCCAGGCAGATCTGTTGCTGCATGTGGTTGACGCAACAAGTATTAATCGAGATAAACAAATAGCGGAAGTCAACAAATTACTACGTGAAATTGGTGCCGATGGCATACCACAAATATTAGTATTGAACAAAATTGATAAAACGAAATCGAATCTGGCAGCGAATTGCACGCGTAATGAGTATGATAGAATCAGCGCCATCCGGCTTAGCGCAAAAACTGGGGAAGGGTTGGAATTCCTGCAGGGTGCGATGATAGAAGAATTCAATCAGACGCTCGCTGGCTCAGTGGGTCGTGTTTTGTCGCTGTGCGAGGAGTGCAATGAGCGTAATTAGCTGTTTAATTTAATAAAAGAAAGGAAAAAACATCATGGGTTTAAACGATCCTCAGTGGGGGAAAAGGAGGGGCAATGCAGGCCCACCAGATCTCGACGACATTTTTCGCACCTTTAACCAAAAAATGAAGGGAATTTTTGATCGGAAGAACGGTGGTGGTGGCGATGACGAGGGTGGTGACTCCGGAGGAGATCAAGGTAAACACGGTGGTGTAGGCATTATCGGAATTGTTATTCTGCTCACTGTGGCTTGGGTGGCGAGCGGTCTTTATATCGTTGAGGAAGGTCAGAGAGGAGTAGTACTGCGTTTTGGAAAGCATGTTGAAACGACTACACCTGGACTGCGTTGGCACTTGCCTATACCCATTGAAAAAGTAGAAAATGTCAACATCAGCCAGGTTCGTACAGTTGAAATTGGCTACCGAAATAATGTTCGCAGTAAGGTTCTGAAAGAATCATTGATGTTGACGGATGATGAGAATATCGTCGACATTCAATTTGCCGTGCAATATATCCTGAGTAACCCTGAAGATTTTCTGTTTAACAATCGAGATGCGGAGAATTCGGTGTTACAGGTTGCCGAGACAGCAATCCGGCAGATAATTGGTAATAGTAAGATGGATTTTGTACTTTACGAAGGACGGGAGCAGGTTGCGGCGGATACCACTATACTGATGCAAAAAGTTCTGGATCGTTATCAGATTGGCATTCAAATCAACCGGGTGACGATGCAGAATGCGCAACCACCGGAGCAGGTGCAGGCGGCGTTTGATGATGCGGTTAAAGCCGGCCAGGACAGAGAGCGTCAGGTTAACGAAGGTCAGGCTTATGCTAACAATGTTATTCCTAGAGCAAGTGGTGCTGCGGCACGTCTGATAGAAGAGGCTGCAGGCTACAAACAGCGTGTGATTTCAACCGCAGAAGGTGATGCAAGCCGTTTTGAGCAGATTCTTGTGGAATATACAAAGGCACCTGATGTCACGCGTAATCGTATGTATCTTGATACTGTCCAGCAAATACTTTCAAGCGCCAGCAAAATTTTAATTGATCAACAGGGGGGTAATAACTTGTTGTACTTGCCTCTGGATAAATTAATACAAATGGAATCTGGTGCTGCTAAATCCCTTTCTGGAATGAAGCCACAGAATATTTCAGAGATTCCTGTAGATACCGGTTCACGTTCGCGTGAGTCCTTTCGTAGTCGTGAGCGGGAGATAAGATAAGATGAAAACCATTTCTTCAACATTGACCGGGTTACTGGTGGCGCTGGCTGTACTAGGTAGCTCTATTATTTTTACCGTTGATGAACGTGAGCAGGCGGTGGTGTTCCAGCTGGGTGAGGTAGTAGGTGTTAAAACCACTCCCGGACTCTATTTTAAGATACCATTTGTTCAGAACGTTCGTTTTTTTGAATCTAGAATACTGACTATGGATTCGGATGAGCCCGAACGTTTTATTACTTCTGAAAAGAAAAACGTATTGGTAGACTTGTTTGTCAAATGGCGAATCGTTGATGTCCGGCAGTACTATGTCAGCGTTAATGGAGATGAAGCCTTGGCGCAGACGCGGTTGTCACAAACCATTAATTCCAGTATGCGTGATGAATTCGGTAACCGGACCGTTCATGATGTCGTATCCGGGGAGCGTGATGTCATTATGGAGATTATGCGTCAGAAAGCCAACGTTGATGCACGTAAAATAGGTGTGGAAGTGATTGATGTACGCCTAAAACGTGTTGACCTGCCACGAGAAGTAAGTGATTCCGTCTATCAGAGGATGGAAGCCGAACGTACACGGGTTGCCAATGAATTGAGATCGACCGGTGCGGCTGAGAGCGAAAAAATTCGAGCTGATGCTGATCGACAACGTGAGGTTATCTTGGCAGGAGCCTATCGTGATGCCCAGAAAGTAATGGGTGATGGCGATGGTCAAGCTGCAGCGATCTATGCAGCTGCTTTTCAGAAGGATGCAAAATTCTATGACTTCTATCGTAGCTTGGATGCTTATAAGCAATCTTTTAAGGACAAGGGAGACTTGCTTGTGCTTGAACCAAGCTCAGAGTTTTTTAAATTCTTGAAAAAATCTTCTGGTGAGAGTAAGTAAATCTCTGAATAATTTAGTAGTTGAGAATTGTAGATATAACAGAGTGCTTTGCTTTGTTGTTTTGCTGACTGATCTATAATTTTGAATTTCGTGAAATAGGTTTACTGAAAAGTTCTGTACGAATATAAAACCGGTTTGCTTTGTCCTGTTACACAGAATAAAGTAGGTCGGTTCTTATCTGAGTGGTTACGCTGTACATGATGCACTATTTTCCGTATGTATTTTCTTGACAAGGCTGTCTATGCCGACACACCTGGAACATGAGCCATGTTAGATGCTTTTCTGATGGCAATTGCTTTAATGTTGATATTAGAAGGCATCTTCCCTTTCGTGTTACCTGGAGTGTGGCGTGAAACCTTCCGTAAACTCATGGAAATGGAAGATGGGCAGATACGGTTTATGGGATTTACTGCTATGTTAGTCGGACTGCTTATCCTTTTTCTGGTCAACAAATAGCGATTTTTTGTAGTGATCTTCCTTGAGTATGGGCAGATTAAGTCTAAATAATGCCAAACTGGTTACTTCCCGAATATATTGAAGATGTTTTGCCAAACGATGCTGCGCGTATGGAGAATATGCGCCGTCGTATCATGGACCTGCTTCATGTTCATGGTTATCAATTGGTTATTCCGCCGTTACTCGAATATGTCGAATCGCTGCTGTCTGGTAGTGGCAGCGACATGAATCTGAGAATGCTCAAGGTGGTGGATCAACTGAGCGGTAGAATGATGGGTTTGCGGGCAGATATGACGCCACAAGTTGCCAGAATAGATGCCCATTTGCTGAACCAATCCGGAGTGACCCGTCTTTGTTACGCCAGTAGTGTCGTACATGCCGTTCCATGTGAAGTAACCCGTACTCGTGAATTATTCCAGGTAGGCGCCGAGTTGTATGGGCATGCCGGGTTAGAGAGTGATATCGAGATCCAGCAGTTGCTGATTGCCTGTTTGTTTGCTTCAGGTATGCAATCTGTGCATTTTGACTTTGGTCATGTCAATATTTTTCGCAGCTTGATTCAAGATGCCAACATATCGTCAGAATTTGAATGGGAACTCTACAGTGCATTGCAAGATAAGGACATCGCCACGCTTAGAGAGCTGGTAAGGGGTGCGTCAGCTGGCCGTTTAAACAAAGTAACAGGTGACGCGTTATTATTATTGCCGGAACTATATGGAGATAAAACCGTTCTCGCACATGCAAGGCAGTATCTACCTAAATTTGTAGAGATCGGTGTGGCATTGGATCAATTGGAAACGGTAGCTGATATTCTGCGGTCAGAGATAGTCAATATCACTTTTGATCTCTCTGATCTGCGAGGCTATCATTACCACACTGGTATTGTTTTTGCGGCTTATAGCCAAGGTTGCTCGAATGCAATTGCGTTGGGTGGCCGCTATGACGAAATTGGTAAGAGTTTTGGCCGAGCCAGGCCAGCAACGGGCTTCAGTTTTGATTTAAAACAATTGGTAGGTTTGATTCATGGCAATGATTATCCGAAGGCGGTTCTTGCGCCGTGGTGCCCGGATGATTCTGTGCTGAATGGCATTATTGCCAGATTGCGAACAGAAGGCACAATCGTAATAATGGCGTTGCCCGGTGAAAATAAACAGGAAAGTGCTTGCTGTGATCGAAAATTGATACGTCACAATGGCAATTGGGAGATTTGCGCAAATTTCCCGATAGAAGCATAAAGTAGTTAAAAGAGAAGGGAAAATGGTCAAAAATGTAGTGGTTATTGGAACGCAGTGGGGGGATGAGGGCAAAGGAAAAATAGTTGATTGGTTGACAGATCACGCTCAAGGTGTCGTTCGCTTTCAGGGGGGGCATAATGCGGGGCATACGCTGGTAGTAAACGGACATAAAACCGTACTACACCTTATTCCGTCCGGGATTTTGCGCAGTAATGTTATTTGTTACATTGGAAATGGTGTGGTGTTATCTCCAGCAGCATTGCTCGAGGAGATCGACATGCTGGCAGGCAGTGACGTAACTGTAACGGAGCGTCTATGCATCAGCGCAACTTGCCCGTTGATTCTTCCCTATCATGTCTCACTGGACTGCGCACGCGAAGCAGCCAGAGGAGCAGATAAAATTGGTACTACAGGTAGAGGAATTGGCCCTGCTTATGAAGACAAAGCCGCGCGTCGTGCAATTCGCTTGCAGGATCTTTTCTATCCAGAGCGCTTTGCCGGCAAACTTCGCGAAATTCTGGACTATCAAAATTTTCTGCTGGTGAATTATTACCGTTCTACCGCAGTGGATTTTAATCAGGTATTTGATGTTCATCTCGAACAATTTGAGCGAATCCGTCCGATGGTGACGGATGTTCCGAAGTTGCTGTTTGAGGCGAACAAAGCCGGTGACCATCTCTTGTTTGAAGGTGCGCAAGGAGCACTTCTGGATATTGATCATGGCACCTATCCGTTTGTTACTTCCAGCAACTGTGTTGCAGGTGCCGCTTCAACTGGTAGCGGGATTGGGCCACATTTTCTAAACTTTATACTTGGCATTACCAAGGCATACACAACCCGTGTGGGTGCGGGACCATTTCCGACAGAGCTGACTGATCATATTGGAGAAAAACTGGCTAAGCGAGGTAACGAATTTGGTTCTACAACCGGACGGCCACGCCGTTGTGGATGGCTTGATGCTGTAGCACTCAAGCGCTCGATTCAGTTAAATGGAGTAACCGGGCTGTGCATGACCAAACTGGATGTTCTGGATGATTTTGATCAGATCAAAATTTGTGTTGGCTACCGATTAAAAGATAGCGGCCAATATTGTGAAGTCTCTCCATTTGGCGCAGAAGCGCTTGCACTGGCCGAGCCAATCTATGAAACATTACCCGGCTGGCGAGGAGCGACAACCAAAGGTGTTCGTGAATTCGAAAAATTGCCATTACCGGCGCGTAATTATCTGCAACGTATCGAAGCAATCTGCGAAATTCCAATTGCAATGATCTCAACTGGCCCTGACCGGGAGGAGACCATCGTTTTTCAGCACCCCTTTGACTAAATAATTACCGGTTTTTATTGATGGCTATTTAACAAGACGCGGATTTAAAATACTTTCAACTATATAAATTTTCCAGAGTCAGAATTCTGGTTGGTTTCTTGGAAAGTCACAAGTGAAAATTCGTTTTCACTACGCGCAACAATGGCAGCAACCACAATGTCTCCGGTAACATTAACAGCGGTTCTAAGCATATCCAGCAAGCGGTCGATCCCCATAAGCAGTGCGATGCCCTCGATGGGCAGGCCAACCTGCTGAAATACCATTGCCAGCATGATTAGTCCCACGCCAGGGACGCCAGCAGTACCAATCGAGGCAAGTACAGTCATCAGGATAATCGTCAGATAACTGCTCAATCCCAATTCGATTCCATAAACATTCGCAATAAACACTGCTGCCACACCTTGCATGATGGCTGTGCCATCCATATTAATGGTGGCGCCTAGTGGAATAATGAATGAGGCGATGGAATTATCGATGCCGACACGTTTTTCTGCGGTATTGAGCGTGACTGGAAGCGTGGCATTGGAGCTGGCGGTGCTGAAGGCAAAAATCTGTAAATCTCTTACCTTACGCATGAATTGGCGTGGATCGAGCTTTCCGAACAATTTCAGCAGCAGCATGAGTGTTCCGGTTGCATGCAGAATCAGTATTAAGACAACACTGCCAAAATAGCCAATCATTGGCAGAATCAATCCTGGTCCATGCGCCGAAAAAGTTTTTGCCATCAGCGCAAAAACACCGTAGGGCGCTATGTGCATGACCAACTTGACAATGTGCATCATGACGTCATTCAGCTGGTTGAACAATGTAACAATGGGCTGAGCACGTTCACCAACAGCAATCAAACCCGTTGCGAACAAAACAACAAAAAAAATAATTTGCAGCATTTCGCCTTGTGCAAATGCGGTTACCGGATTGGTGGGTACAATATTGATGAGGGTTGTTGCCAGTGATGGTGGCGTTTGAATATCAAGTGCTGCCGTATCAGAAGCAACCAGGTTAAACCCCTTGCCAGGTTCTAGCATCAGAGAGACACTTAATGCCAGCGAGATAGCCAGAATTGTCGTCAAGACAAATAGTAAAAAAGCCTTCAGTCCAACTCGCCCAAGCTTGCGTATATCACCAACCGCGCAGATACCGCTGATCAGCGAAAAAGTGACGATGGGAACGACCAGCAGTTTGAGAAGATTGATGAAGGTGGTGCCAATAATATGGAATAAGCCATCTACCAGATACTCCTGAATGGGACTGACCTGGCTATAGAAGACATTGATAAGGCTGCCAGTAGCAAATCCTGCGATCATCCAAATCAACAGTTTGGTTGTAAATTTCATGGTCAGGAACGTTAGTTGAGCAAAGCTACTTTCACAAAGAAATATTCTCTGCCAATTTGATTCAAGGGCTTGTCAGCAGGTGAGGTTATCCGCGCACATTGCCGTGCAGTGTGTGTAATCAAGCAATGGAGTGGGTGAATTTTCCAAGCCAAAAACCTACTGTCTGCGCCATAAATAAGTAGCTATTCCGGTTAGCGTCAGGAAAGCAATCAGCGACCAGTCCGGAATGGTTAGCGTCAGAAACTGCCAGTCGTTATCTGCGCAATCGCCATTGGCTTCAAACATGCCTGGCCACCACTGTGCAAGTGGTAGCGCGTTGAGAAATGCCTCTTCAGGACTGATGCCGCACTCAAATGCCTGCGGAAAACGGATCAGCCACGCCTGCCGTCCGGCGACGATGGCACCTGCCAGGGAAAACATAATCATTAGCGTACTGTAGATACGCTTGCCAAATATTAGCGGCTGGTGAAAAAAAGCAAGTAACGCCGTTAATCCAATCAGCCAGTAGGAGATACGCTGAATCACGCACAAGGGGCATGGTAGTAGTTCTTTAACTTCCTGTAAGTAGGTTGCGTAGCTGATTAGTGCGGTGCATGACAAGAAAATCAGTAGATAAAGGATTCGCATGGTTGGGTTCTAATCAGTGAGCAACTGGAGTTGTCAGTATGGGTTTGGGTTTGCGCATCCCGCCTGCAACCAGTTTGTATTCCAGTAGTCGACATTCCAGCGCGCCATTAAATAGCGGGGTGCGACGTGATGGCGTTAATCGGATAAATTTGGCAAGCATGGGATCTGCGGTGAAAAGATAAGCGTGCCAACCACTAAATTTTCTTTTGAGAATATCTCCCAGCTTGGGATAGAGTTCGAATAAATCCTGCGGGTCACCGATACGCACTCCGTAAGGTGGATTAGTCAATAGAACGCCTGATGGTACTGGTGCTGAAATTTCCAGCACATTTGCTTGCTTCAGGCGAACACAGGCAGTGAGTCCAGCATGGTCAATATTATCGCGCGCACCTGTCAGCACATCGCCATATAAATCACTACCATAAATATCCTGAAATACGGGAGGCAGCTGCCGGGCAATAGTTGTCTGTTTCATTTGTGACCATAATGGCGCATCAAAAAAATGTAATTTTTCAAACGCAAAGTGTCGTCTGCTGCCAGGTGCAATACGGCAGGCGATTTGCGCAGCTTCTAGCAACAAGGTTCCGCTGCCGCACATGGGATCCAGTAGCGGTGTGCCAGGTGTCCAGCCAGCTAGCGCCAATAGCCCGGCAGCAAGATTCTCGCGCAACGGTGCTTCCCCATGAGACTGGCGCAAACCACGCTTAAAGAGGGCATCGCCTGAAGTATCGAGATAGAGCGTTAGCTTGTTCTGCTCCAGAAAAGCATGAATACGCATATCGGGATTGACAGTATCGACGTTTGGGCGCTGACCACCATGTTTTCGGAATCGATCACAGATAGCATCCTTGATTCTGAGCGTAACAAAGTCGAGGCTGCGCAGGGGACTCTTAATTGCGGCGAGGTTGACGCGAATAGAGTGTTGCGATGTAAACCAGTTGTGCCATGGCAGCGCGAGTGCTATTTCATAAATGGTGTTTTCATTCTGGTAGTCGCTCTGGGCTATTTGCCATAAGACCCGGCTGGCGATACGGCTCTCAAGATTGACACGATAACACGCAGCCCAATCTCCCTGAAAAGCCGCGCCACCTTTCAGCGGCTTGCAGGCAGTAATGTTCAGACGACAGAGTTCCTCGGCAAGAACCGTTTCCAGTCCGCGTGGGCAGGTAGCGAAAAAATGCTCTGTCATATGAGACGATCGAATCTACCTGAATTGTGTAATCAAAAATTACGTCGACTTGTGTTTCCAGACGGCGTAGGTTAAGAGCAGCCAGGCGCTCATGTAGGAAATACCGCCCAGTGGCGCAATCATGCCTAACCCGCGGATGCCGGTCAGACTAATGATATAGAGCGTACCCGAAAAGAAGAGAATACCGCTAACCATGAGAATGCCGGAAGCTTTGAGCGACCAGGAGGAAGGCAGGCGATCGAGCAGCAACCCGACCAGTATCAGTCCCAATGCATGATAAAAATGGTATTGCACACCAGTTTGAAAATTAGCCAGCATATCGGCAGTTAGCTTCGTTTTCAGGATATGCGCCCCCATGGCACCAAATGCGACGCAGAGAAAAGCGTTGAACGCACCTAGCATGAGAAAAAAACGGGACATAACGGGTTTGACTCCTGGTTATTTGATGGATTTAGCAATACGGGCATAAACTTTGCCGTGTGCCAGTACTACTTGCATACTATCTCCGATATTTATCTGTTGATAATTACGTAAGACCTCACCTTGTGCAGTATAGGCGATACTATAACCCCTTGCCAACACTGCTTGAGGATCCAGATGCGAGAGTTGTCTTGAAAGCCCTGCTATTGAATTAGTCAAAGTTTGCATGCGATTATGCATGGCGCGTGTCAGCCGAGTAGCGAGTGTTTGCTGACAACTGCTTCGCTGCATTATATCGGGTTTGTTGACAGATAAACGGCGACGCAACATTTCCATGTGCCACTGATGATGATCCTGTTGCCTTGTCCAGGCGCGATGCAATCGTTGCTGAAGCTGCAACAGATTGCCCTGTTGCTGGCGGATTTTTTCGCCAGGGTGGATGAGCCGGTGTGTTAGTAGATCGATAGTCTGTAAACGGGACTGGAGAATGTGATCCATGCTTCGCTGCAAGCGATGCTGCCACTGGCGCATGACCTGTTTCAGTTCATTGGTATCCGGGCAAGCAAGCAGAGCGGCGCCAGTGGGGGTAGGCGCACGCACATCTGCTACAAAATCGGCAATCGTAAAGTCAGTTTCGTGGCCGATACCGGTTACCACCGGAATAGAACAGGCAGCGATGGCGCGCGCAACTTTTTCTTCGTTAAATGACCACAAATCTTCAATTGAACCACCACCACGGCAAAGGATGAGCACATCACACTTGGCACGTACTGTAGCCAGCTGCAAGGCAGCTACGATACTGTCGGCAGCATTTTCTCCTTGTACTGGCGTGGGATAAATAATGACCGGAATGGCGAGCATACGTCGGCGTAAGGTGGTCAGCACATCGCGAAGTGCGGCAGTATGGGGTGAAGTGATGACGCCGATTTGTCGGGGGTATTTAGGTAATGATTGTTTGAGAGCGGCATCAAACAGACCTTCCTGGCGTAATTTTACTTTCAGCTGCTCAAATGCCTCAAACAGCCTGCCCAAACCGGCGCGATGAAGAAGTTCAACCGTTAGCTGAAAATCCCCGCGTGCTTCGTATAGCGTAACCGATACTTGTGCTTCTACCTGCATGCCGTCTTCGGGATGCCAGTCCAGTGCGATATTTTTATGTCGGAACATGACGCAACGTACTTGTGCGTTATCGTCTTTCAGTGAAAAATACCAATGCCCAGAGGGGTAACGTTTGAGATTGGAAATTTCACCGCTTACCCATAACAGTGGAAAAGCCTGTTCAAGAATAAGGCGAGCATTCCGGTTTAATTCACTGATACGCCAGAGAGTTTTATCTGCTAAGGAGCCGGGTATGATATTCATCTTGACATTTATCAATCATCCACAATTTTTGTTAATCGCTGCAATATAATAGTAAAGTTCGAGAATGAATGGTGGGTTAGATGTAACTAATTGTTTTGTTGTGAATTATTTTTAAGTTAAAATTTAGGCAGCTCAGAAAATAGTATGAATGAATGGGAACTTAGGCATGCTGTTCATTGCTTATGCACATAGTTATCCACAGATTTTGTGCATAACCTTTAAAAAAAGCAGTGTAGAAATTCAGAGAAGCAATGATAATGACGGTGCGGATAGTTACGTTCAGTTAGGAGGCTGTTCTTGGACAGCCTCCCCGTTACTCGTCGTAAACCAGGTTTTTGTCAATCAGGGAGATTAATACGTGTTTTCTATCATTCAGGCAGCGGGTTGGCCAATATGGCCAATCATACTGGCCTCAATCGTTGCAATAGGTATCATCGGCGAGCGTTTGTGGAGCTTGCGTATCGATAAAGTCTCACCAAGGGATTTATTGCCAAAAGTACTGCAGGAGTTTCGCCGAACCGGTGTGCGTGCAGAAATGTTAACTCGTTTGCAGGAGCATTCTCCGCTCGGTCTGGTTTTAACGGCTGGCCTGAAAAATATTGACAGCTCACGTGAAGTGATGAAGGAATCAATTGAAGAAGCTGGCCGAGTGGTAGTGCACGAGCTGGAGCGCTACCTGACCACCTTGGGAACCATCGCTTCATTAAGCCCATTGATGGGGTTGTTTGGTACTTTAATCGGCATGATCGATATTTTTGGCGCAGGTACGCCAACTGGCAGTGATCCAGTACAACTTGCGCATGGGATTTCAGTGGCATTATATAATGCCGCGTTTGGTATTCTGGTAGCGATACCCAGTATGATTTTTTATCGGCACTTTCGCGCCAAGGTAGATGCGCTCGTTCTGGAAATGGAGCTGCAAGCATTGAAGCTGGTTGAGGTCGTGCATGGTGAGCGGCGGGTGTAGGGCTGTCTGAAAATTTATTGAATAGGTTTTGAGTATCAGGATCGCCAGTAAGACATTCGCGCGCATTATATAAAATAACAACAGGAACAGCACTGCTTTGGGGAATCAGTATTACTTTAAGTGGGTTATCGTGTGTCTGGTATTGTTGGGTTGTATGGGATGCACTTCAATATCGAAGGAAGCGCGGCCAACTGACCCCCATGATCCACATGAGTCATTCAATCGAAAATCCTACCGTTTTACAGATGAGATAGACCGCAGGTATCTAGAGCCCCTTGCTGATGCCTATTTAGCACATGCACCTGAAGCAGTGCGCAGACCGATCAGCAATTTCTACCGTAATCTGTCTTACCCGAATGTGGTACTCAATAGTTTTTTGCAGGGTAAAGTGCGCCAAGGCATTTCGGATACCCTGCGTTTTGCGATCAACTCAACGATTGGGATTTTTGGTTTGGCAGATATGGCCGGACACATGGGATTTGCGGAAAATGATGAGGATTTTGGGCAAACTCTGGCAGTATGGGGTGTAAACGCTGGCTCCTATACTTTTATTCCGGTGTATGGACCGAGCACTCAGCGTGACATTGCAGATATTCCATTCAGCTTCTTTGCTGACGGATTATTTTTTCTGGCTTTTGCCTTTAGTGGTCCGGCACTGTTACCGCTGGCGATTCTGCGTGTTATCGATAAGCGTGCCAGCCTTTCCGGGCCAATGAAAATGCGCGATCAAAGCGCCCTTGATCCTTATTTGTTTGTTCGTGAGGCTTTTTTACAACAGCGATCTTTTTTGGTTCACGATGGCAAATTACCTGCTACGCTGTACGACCAGCTGTTATTTGATGAACCCATATTGGATATGAGGAATGATCGGGGGGGGAGTACGTTTCCGGGCAAAAAGAATTATTAGCGATAAAAATAACTCATGAAGCAGTTTTTATCCTTCTTATTTATAAATCTGTTGGACCCAACGCCAATTTACTGTGCCAATGGGATAACAGCTCATGTTTCTTTAATTTCTCGTTGCATAGTCTCTTTACGATTACTTAGATCCGACGGGCTCTTTGCTTATCACAATAAAATTTCCTCAGAAAAATGATTACAAGAATCCAGAGAACCAGCTTGCCCAGTCAATGGACAGCTACCGTCGGCCAAATAAAGGCGCAAGATGAGATCAACCGTGCTCCATTGACAGATACGGTTGCCAAGGCACGTACTGCCCTGCTGAATCTGCAGCATGAAGATGGTCACTGGTGCTGGCCGCTTGAGGCAGATTGCACGATTCCGGCTGAGTATATTCTCATGATGCATTTTATGAATGAGATAGACCTGGCGCTGGAAGCGAAATTGGCAAATTTTATCCGGGCACAACAGGTAATCGAGCACGGTGGTTGGTCGCTGTATCACGCGGGTAGTTTCGATATGAGTTGTAGCGTCAAATCCTACTACGCGTTAAAACTTGCAGGAGATTCAGCTGAAACGGCACATATGCTGCGTGCGCGTGAAGCGATTCTTGCAAATGGGGGGGCCGCGCGTGCGAATGTGTTTACGCGACTGATGCTGGCCATGTATCAGCAGATTCCTTGGCGAGGAGTACCATTTGTACCAGCGGAAATTATGCTGTTACCGCGTTGGTTCCCTTTTCATTTAAGCAAGATTGCCTATTGGTCGCGTACCGTTACAGTGCCACTTTCTATCTTATGTACACTCAAGGCCAAGGCAGCCAATCCAAGAAAGGTCGATATTCAGGAGCTGTTTACTGTTCCCCCGGAACAGGAAAAGCATTATTTTCCGGTGCGAACACTCTTAAATCATGTGTTGTTGTATGTTGAACGTCTGGGGTCGATGCTGGAACCCTTGATACCCTCGTTTATTCGTCGTAAAGCGTTGCGACTGGCTGAACAATGGATGATGGAACGTCTGAATGGCAAAGATGGATTGGGTGCGATTTTCCCAGCGATGGTTAATGCTTATGAAGCGCTGTCGTTGCTAGGTTATGAGTATGCTCATCCTTCTCGTAAAATTTGCCGTAAGGCATTGCGCGATCTGGTGGTCGAAGAAGGCGAGCAAGCTTGGTGTCAACCATGTGTATCTCCCGTTTGGGATACGGTATTGGCTTGCTTAGCGTTGCAGGAAGGTCAGCACGTTGAGCAGGATAGGGAATCACTAAGGCGCGCGCTCGATTGGCTGGTACCGTTACAGATTTTGGATGAGCCAGGCGATTGGCGCGATCAGCACCCTGATTTACCAGGAGGAGGATGGGCGTTCCAATATGCTAACCCACATTACCCGGATTTGGATGATACTGCTGCTGCTGCCTGGGCGTTGCGGCAAGCAAATACTGATCGTTATGGGCAAAGTATGCAGCGAGCTGCAGACTGGCTGGCTGGCATGCAATCGAGTAATGGGGGATTTGCCGCATTTGACAGTGATAATATCTACTATTACCTTAATGAAATTCCGTTTGCTGATCATGGCGCATTGCTTGATCCTCCTTCAAGTGACGTCACGGCGCGTTGTGTCGGCTTTCTTGCGTTGTATGGGCAAGAGCAGCATCAATCAGCGGTAATGCGCGGTCTGGCGTTTTTGTTTGATGAACAAGAGACCATTGGCGCTTGGTTTGGTCGCTGGGGTAGTAACTACATTTACGGAACCTGGTCGGTACTGGAAGCATTACAGCTGGCAAAGATTGACCGTGATCATGCAGCAATACGCCGTGCGGTACAGTGGCTCAAATCCATACAACACAAGGATGGCGGCTGGGGAGAAAGTAACGACTCCTATCTGGATTCCCGATTGGCTGGGCAGATGCAGGAAAGTACGTCGTTTCAGACCGCGTGGGCGCTACTGGGACTGATGGCCGCTGGTGAGGCGGATAGTCAAGCGGTGCGTGATGGCATCAACTATCTGATCGCTACGCAGCAAGCAGATGGGTTGTGGCACGAACCCTGGTTTACCGCACCTGGATTTCCCAAGGTGTTTTATCTCAAATATCATGGCTACTCCAAGTATTTTCCATTGTGGGCATTGAACCGGTACTGCGCTCTGACCAATCAAACCAGCGCGTGAGACGTGCCGGTGTCGTGGTAGCGATGCAGGCAGAAGCCAGATGTATTGCTGCGCAACATTTTCAACTACACCAGCCAATTACTGTTCGGGAAAAATTAATCGTCACCCTATGCGGCATGGGTGCGCAGGCAGCACAGCATGCCGCTGCTGAACTCATCAACCAACACAGCGTGACTGCGTTGATCAGCTTTGGAGTGGCGGGTGCCCTGGATGCGCATTTACGTCCTGGTGATCTGGTGGTGCCAAAATCCATAATTGCTGAAAGAACTTACATAACGGATATAAATCTACGTACCAATCTCATGCGTTGCCTGCATGGCAGTTTGAATGTCATCGATGGCGAGTTAGCTGTCAGCCGACAAGTCGTGACCACTGAGCAGGAAAAGCTTGCGCTTGCCGCTAGAACCGGTGCCTGCGCAGTAGATATGGAAAGCAGTGCCATTGCTGAAGTGGCAGCGGATAGCAATGTTTCCTTTCTTGCGGTGCGCGCGATTACCGACCCGGTACAATATTCGCCTCCAGCAGTCCTGCTGAGTGCACTGCACGCGGATGGTCGTGTCAAGCCACTGTCTTTAATGATGTTGTTGTTGCGACGGCAAGTCCGATTAGCGGAGTTGCTGCGTCTGGGTAGCGGAATGCGCGCAGCCAGTACCACGCTTAAATCAACCATCCGAGGGGTCGAAACTATATTGGATTAAAGCAGGCGCTGCAGATCCCCTCGGCTAAATCCCTGCAGCGGTAAATCAAGCGCTTTGCTTAATGCCATAACCTTGAATAACTCTCCCATTTCTGCAGGACTTACCAGGCGCTGTACCTGATTGGCAAGTGGCAGATAATTGCTGGGTTGATCGGTGGGTGCGCGCGCCAGCAGATCAGTGATTCCGCAGTTAATTAGAAAATGCGCCTGCGTAGTGTAGCCTTGAAGCTGCAAACCTCCTGCTAGTGCCGTTTCAGCAACGGCAGTAAAGTCCACGTGTGCGGTAATATCCTGCAGGCCAGGCAGATAGAAAGGATCACCGTGCGCATGGTGGCGATAATGGCACATCAGAGTGCCCTGACAACGTTGCGGATGATAGTATTCACGCTCACCAAAACCATAGTCGATCAGCAATAGAACGCCTCGCTGCAGGCTTTCGGCCAGCGAGTGAACCAACCCCCGGCTGGCCAGACTGATTTCACTGAGATAACGCTCATTCTTGGCAGAAGAATTTCCTGCAGGCGGTAGTTGTCGTGCGATTTCGCGTAAGGTTGCGTTGATCAATGGTCTGGTTTGCCAGTTAAGTGCGTGGTCATCCCAGCTAACGCCTTGTTCAAAAAGATCTCCCTGTTGCCACACGACCAGGTGTACCGGAGTGGCATCAAGCACTTCATTGGCCACGATTACGCCCTCAAACCGTTCCGGCAAGGCTGTTAACCAGCGAACCTGTTCCCGGAGATGTGGCAGGTGTTGCTCAATCATGGTTTTCTGGCGCTGTTGCAACTCCGTGCTGACTTCCAGTATGTCGTAGTGAACCGGTAACTGGCCAAGTTGTTCAAGCATACGCAACATATCTACCATCAGTTTGCCTGATCCTGCGCCAAGCTCCAGAATGGAGCCATCTGGAATTTCTGCCAGTATCTGGGCAACCTGCTGCGCAACTGTCTGGCCAAACAACGGGGATAGCTCTGGTGCAGTGACAAAATCCCCGGATGCGCCAAATTTAGTCATACCCGCACTGTAATAGCCCATACCAGGCTCATACAGCACGGTTTGCACATAATCTGCAAAAGACAGCCAGTGATCCGCATGATTAATTCGTTCTTGCAGTAGCGTGATCAATGCTTCGCTATGTGCACGCGCAAGGGGATCAGGCGGTGGCAAAGTCATTAGACTACTCATCAATATGGTAGATTAAAGGTCCGGAGTGTAGCGTAAGTGAGGGAACGAAAACGTGAAAGATAAGGTTGTGCTGGTAACTGGTGGTGCCAAACGTATTGGTGCTGTGATCTGTCGCTGGCTCCATCAACGTGGTGCCAGATTGATAATCCATCACCGTTCGTCACATGCTGAGGCGCAGCGTCTGCAACAGGAACTGGAACAATCCAGATCGGCATCCGTTGCATTGTTGCAGGCAGATCTATTGGAGACAGCGCAAATTTTGGCATTGATTGACGATGCGGTACGACGGTTTGGCCAACTGGATGCGCTGGTCAATAATGCTTCCAGTTTTTTTGCAACGCCAATAGGTGCCTGTAATGATTCTGCCTGGCAGGATTTGATCGGAAGCAACCTTAAGGCACCCTTGTTTTTGGCGCAAGCTGCAGCTCCTTTTCTCAGACAGCAACAAGGCAGCATTGTCAATATTGTCGATATCCATGCCGAACATCCGCTGAAAAACTATGCGATCTACAACGCCGCCAAGGGTGGTCTTGCGAGTTTAACGCGCGCGCTGGCGATGGATCTTGCACCGCAAATACGCGTCAATGGAATATCACCGGGGCCGATTCTGTGGCCGGAAACTGGTGAATGGCAGGATGAGACAGTGCGCGATTACATTATTGGCAGAACCTTGCTGAAGCGTATGGGAGAGCCGGAAGATATTGCGCGCACGGTAAGCTTTTTGATCGCGGATGCGCCATATATTACGGGACAGATTATTGTGGTCGATGGCGGGCGCAGTATTAATTTGTAATCAGAAGAGAGGCTGAATGACGGCAGGTTGTAATCAAGTGAATCAGTTTTTTTTGAAATCGATGCCCAGTGGCTCGTGTTCTATAACAGACCACCGCTTCTCTGCTAAAACGAATATATCCTCCATTCTGACAGGTTTACTAAAGTAGTAACCCTGCAGCGTTTCACAGCCAAAATATTTCAATACCTGTGCCTGCTCCAGGGTTTCAACCCCTTCGGCAGTCAGATTAAAACCAAGGTTTTGGGATAGTGAAATAATGGCACGTACGATTGCCATGCTGTCTCTATCATTCATTAATCCACTGACAAAGCTTTGATCTACTTTGATGTTATTAATGGGCAGACGTTTGAGATAATTCATCGAGGAATAACCAATACCGAAATCATCCAGCGCAATCTGGATGTTGTATTCACGTAGCGTATTAAGTGTGGCGATGGTGTGGTCGGTATGATCCATCAACGCGCCTTCCGTGATTTCCAGAATCAACTGGCTGGGAGGGAAACCGGTTTCATCCAGAATATTGAGAACGGTTTTAACCAAATCTGGATTATTAAACTGTATGGGTGAAAGGTTTATCGCGACTTGTAATGTCAAACCGGCCTGTTGCCAACGTGCAGCGTCCATGCAGGCAGTATGTAACACCCATTCTCCCAGCGGAATAATCAAACCGGTTTCTTCAGCAATGGGAATAAAATCCTGCGGGGAAATGATTCCCTGCTGCGGATGCTGCCAGCGCACCAGCGCTTCTACCGAACAGATGCGCTCGCTCGCAACATCGAATTGTGGCTGATAGAGGAGATGGAGTTCCTGATTATGCAATGCATTGCGCAGGTCATTTTCCAGATTCAACCGTTTTTCTGCTCGCTGCGTAAGTGAAGTGCTGTAAAACTGACAATTGTCCCGCCCCTCACTCTTAGCGTGATACATGGCAGTGTCCGCATGCTTGAGCAAATCTTCACTATTTTCACCATCATCAGGATAGAGTGCGATACCGATGCTGGTAGTCAATACTACATCACGTGTATCCAGGTGAAATGGGCGGCGCATGCTGGCGTGAATCCGCTGCGCCAATAACAGGGCATCTTCGGCACGTGCCAGATTGGGAATAATGGCCGTAAACTCATCTCCGCCAAGTCGTGACAATTCAATCTCAGATTCATCGGCACTATTACGCGAAACAAAATCCGAAAAACGGGTACTGTCCTTGAGGCGGTCAGCGGTCCATTGCAGAATCAGATCACCGGCGTTGTGCCCCAGTGCATCATTGATCCCCTTGAATCCATCCAGATCCAGAAACAGCACTGCCAGCTTGCCCTGAGTGTGCCTGGCGCGTTCAATCTCCTGTTTGAGGCGTTCCTGAAAAGACTGACGATTGGGTAATCCAGTCAGACTATCGAAGTAAGCAAGCTGAATGATGCGTCGTTCTGCATCTTTGCGCTCGGTAATATCACGAATCAGGCAAAGCGTTTCATTATCATCAATGGTCACGATCCGGCTTTCAAAGTTATGGATGGTGTCCTGCGCTGCCTGGAGCTGATATTCAAAATACTCTATTTGTGCCGATTTTCTCGCGGAATCTATTGCTCCCATGTACAACTGAGTGATATCAACCGGTAGAACCTGTTGCAAAGAGCTTCCTAGACTGGTATCCAGCCAGCGAGTATGACTGGAATGGCTGAGAATATCGCGGATGTTGCCCTGGTTATCCAGAATAAACATGGTGTCAGGCAGAGCGCTGAAAATAGCCTTGCTACGTGCATTGGCAGTTTTGAGTGCGAGCAGGTTCAGGTAAGCGCGTTTCAGGTACAGAATGCGATAACCAATCAGATTCCAGTTGATAGGCTTGGTGATAAAATCGGTCGCACCCATCTCAAAGGCATGATTGATGGACTGTACGTCATCCATACCGGTTACCATGATGATCGGCAGCTCATTACCGGCCAATTCACGGAGTTGCTGACAAGCCTGATAACCGTCCATGACGGGCATTTCGACATCGAGCATAACGATATCGATGTGAGATGCAGTAAATTGACGAACCGCCTCTTCTCCATTACAGGCTAATGTCACCTTAAAACCAGCCTGTTCCAGCGCAGCCTGCATCAGATATCTTGCAGTTACGTCATCATCTGCCAGTAGGACGTTACAAACTTCAGAAATCATGGTCGATTGATTATTTTGTGAATTTCGATGATAACCTGCTGGTAGTGTTTTAGCATATCTTCCTGTAACAGTTTAGCTTCATCGATACTTCCATCTCGCCCAAGTTTTTCAAGCTGTTTAAAAATTGCTGACAGATTTTCAGCGCCAACATTGGCTGAACTGGATTTCAGGGTATGGGCTACCCGACGCAGACTGTCAGCATCCCGACGCATGATGGCCTCATCAAGCTGATGCACGTAATCATCGGCTGAGTCCAGATAAGCGCCGAGAATTTTATGAAGCAGCGACTCTCCATCCTTTCCATCGAGACCGCGAATCTGATCGAGCAATAGTGGATTAAGAATGGGCGAGCTATCTACTGCAGATGCTGCAGTATTAATCACATGAATAGCATCTTGTGGATTAATTTTATCTTCTGGTAGCCAGCGCAGTAGTTTCTGCTGTAGTTGTTCCAGCGTATACGGTTTGGAGAGAAAATCATCCATTCCGGCATTCAGACAATCGATACGGTCATTTTCCGTGGCATTGGCGGTCATTGCGATGATCGGCGGACGTGCTTGTGCGTGGTAATGTTCGCGAATGTGTGTGGTTGCAGTAAATCCATCCATCACGGGCATCTGGCAATCCATAAGAATGATATCGTAGTGATGATCGTAAATGAGATCAAGTGCTTCCTGCCCATTATTCACAATCACGGTTTCCAGACCAAGTTTTGTCAGCATTGCCTTGGCAACCTGCTGGTTGACGGTGTTGTCTTCAGCTAGCAGGACGCTTCCACGCAGATTGGTCTGTGGTGCTGAGCGTGCCGGAGATGGAGTATTTGCGGTACTCTCTGGGTGTGAGCGCATGATATCACTAATGACTTCAAACAAATCCATCTGGCGCGCGGGTTTGTTGATGCAGCGTGAAATACCGAGCTGCCTTCTTTCAAGTTGACTGGCATTGCTGTAGGTGGAAGTAAGAATCATCATCCGGATTGAATTGATCCTGGAATCGGCGCGAATTGCTTCAGCAAGTTGTAGCCCATCCATCTCAGGCATGTGCATGTCGAGTATTGCCAGTTGAAAAGGCTGATTGGCTTCCTGCGCTTGAACCAGCGCTTTCAAAGCGGATTCAGCGCCATCTAAGCAAACTACATTCATGCGCCAGCTTTGCAGTTGCAGTTGCAGAATCTCCCGATTGGTCTGGTTGTCATCGACTACCAGTACTTTGATACCTTGCAGGTTATCCGTATTCCAGAAGGAATCATTTTCCAGTTTAGATTTCTCCAGCTGGAGATAAATATGGAATCTGGAGCCTTCACCTGGCGTGCTTTCAATCAGGATGCTACCATTCATCAAATTCAGCAGGCTTTTACAGATAGATAACCCAAGTCCGGTTCCACCATATTTCCGGGTAGTGGAACCATCCGCCTGTGAAAAATGCCTGAAAATCTTGTCGTGGTACTCTGTGGGGATACCGATCCCCGTATCTTCGACTGAAATATGAATAGCAGCGCTGGCGGCTGTTATATCTCGTAATTCGGTACGAATAATGATTTCACCATGGTCGGTAAATTTGATTGCGTTACTCAGCAGATTGGCAAGAACCTGGCGTAAACGGAATGAATCTCCTTTTACCAGGAATGATTGTACTGGAGGGATAAACTGTGCTGCGAGCTCCAGTCCCTTTTTGTCAGCGGGTTGTGCAAACATTAAAAGTGTCTCTTCAACCAGCTTGATCAGATCAAAATCAATGGTTTCCAGCTCGATATGTCCGGATTCAATTTTGGAGAAATCGAGAATGTCATTGATGATGTTCAAAAGATGCTGTCCTGAGCTTTGTACGGTTTGTGCAAAATGATGTTGCTCATCGGTCAGCTGACTGTTGATCAGCAATTCGGTCATGCCCAGAATACCATTCATGGGTGTGCGGATTTCATGACTCATAGTGGCAAGGAATTCGCTTTTGGCTTTGCTGGCAGATTCTGCAGCTTCCTTGGCGTGTACCAATTCCTCCGTGCGCTTGTCAACTTCGTCTTCTAGATGATCGAGATGACGTGCAAGCTTTGCATCCCGATCGCGTACCATTTCAAGCATATTGTTGAATCCATCGGCAAACATGTTGATTTCCAGGATATGGCTGGATTGTGCCCGAATATCATAATCTGCATGATCTGAAACATGGGCAATCACCTCGGAGAGGTGTTTAAGGGGATTGAGTACGGATTGATTCAGTCTTCTCAGCAGAAAATAGGCAATCACCAGCGCCAAAAGCACGGCTGCCAGGGTAATGAGTGTCTGCCAGAATATCTGCCAGTAAAGCGGCGACAGGGCAACTTGCAGATAGATGCCGCCCAGCAGCTGATCATTGAATTGAATGGGTTGGGTAAGTGTAATGAAACGGATGTCAGTATGGGTGTTTTCCTGGAAAGAAAATAATCTGTCTGGAATTGAGTATTCTCCCAAGGTGTATTTGGCAAAGGGCAATTCAGCATCACTGTAAATAGCAGCCACCTGAATTTCTCGCAAATTACTGAGAGACTGCAATAGCGTCTGTGCGGTAGCGGCATCTTGAAACATTAGTGTGGCGGTTGCGTTTTCCGCCAGTATTTTTGCGGTGGAACGGCTGGATTCCAGTAGCGAAAAATAGCCTATCGCGAAACTGCTCAGGATGATAATAGCTGTTACCAACAGCATGGTAGTACCTTGCGTGATCAGATTGATCTGTTGCAATCTGGTGCGTAAAGTAATCATATCCGGCATTGTTTGTCTCACTGTGAATAGATCTTTTTGGCGAAGCGCAGTAGTTGGGAACTGAAACTTAAACCAACTGCTTCTGCTGCGACTAGATTGGCTTCAAAGATAACTTTACCCTCTTCGATCCCCATGTTGAGTGCTACACCCTTCTGGCAAGCGTTTGGCGTATCAGCGATAGTCAAAATTGGTTTATCATCTAACGCTTCAAGAATACGTTTCAGATTGGGTATTTCAGAACGACTTACGAAAACAAGCTGACAGTCGTCAAGACTGTCCGGGAACTGCCTGAAAGAAACGTTGATTGGACGATCACTGATTTTTTTTTCCTGCAAATTATCGAGGTGGCCGTTAAACGGATTTTGTCCATAAATACAGACGTTAAACTCGGACTGATTATTCTCAGGCCATTGCGTAAAAGTCGCAAAATTATAAAGAAATGCGGTTTTCAGGCGATATTCGGATAGCTGTTCGGCGTGGGCTGACGGCAAATAATTGACTGGTGCAAACCCACACAGCAAGCCTGCCATTACACAGCCAGCAATAACCTGCGGAATTCTGGCCGGATACCAGACGTGATTCACTATCAGGCGTAAAGAATATTTCAGCGATAGACAGGCGCGCCAGAATGACGCCGTTACCCTCTCAAAAAAGGTGGGTGAAGCAGCAGCAGGGGGAAAATAACGAGGCATCAGGCTAGAAACGGTAATCAAGTTTCAGCCGAATTGTCCGGCTGGGCTGCGCGAAACTGTTCTGCCAGTTGGTATCAGCAGCCGGATGTTCATACTGTTTGTCGAATAAATTATAAATACTAAGCGATGCCTCCAGCCCCTTCACCCATCGCACATCTGTTATCAAATTCAGGTTGGAAAGCAAGTAACTGTCAGTATTGGAACCATTAAGTGTTTTACGTTTGCCGTAATATTGCAGTTCATAGCCCGCGCGTAAGCCATTCATCAGTGGCAGTGGAACAGAAAGATTTAATTTACCCAGATAAGCCGGTGAGTTGAGCAGACGATCACCTTGCAGTCCGGTATCTTGTATCCCGAAACTGGTAAGTAACCGTGCTCCCCCATTCCATGTGGTATCAGAAGATAATTCCAGTCCTCTTGCTTTTACTTTGGCGGAGGCTTCCTGGTATTGGCTAAGGTTGCTATTGGCATCGACTCCAAGGGTAACGAGTCTGTATATATCCCATGCATAGGCTGTTGCACGTAAATTTGTATTGGTTAATGGGCGATAATCTGCCACTAGCTCAATGGTGTCGATCGCTTCGCTGCGCAGCCCTGGGTTATCTGCTTGGGTAGTGCCGTCGTTAAAATCACGCTCATATGCATTCGGTGAACGGTGCGCCCGACCATACAGTGCCCTGAATGTTGCCTGCGGCGTTGCTTGCCAGATTAGTGCTCCACGTGGACTCAGCCGACTGCCGATCCACTGGTTATAGTCATAACGCAGACCAACAGTAGCTGATAGGGTATCCGTGATACGCCATTCATCCTGTACGTACACGCCTGCTCGCACAACTGATGTCTCAAGCATTACATTATTGGCGATATTGGATAGATCCCGAAAGGTCTGTTTGATGCTGGTGTTGTTCTGATACTCGATCCCAAGCATCAGGTTGTGATTTGTGAAGGCAGTAGAAAGTAGCCGTAGCTCTGCGCCGTGCCAGTTACTGGGTCCGGTGCTGATAGATGGAGCACCATCAAAAACAAACATGTCGTTATAGTTGTACCGTCCCAGAAAAAGCCGTCCCTGTACATTTAACGTGTTACTGGCGAAACTGTCGTTATACTGGATTTGTGTATTCAGGTAGCGATCACGGATAAACATGCCGTTTATCAGAGGATCGCTGCGGAAGGCACCGGTTGGATCATCCTTGCGGCGATTACCGTAAATGAAATCAAAAGCCAGTGGCCCGTAAGCAGCGCGAGCAAAGAGCTGTTTGATATTTTGTTCATCCATGTGGCGTGCCACACCTGAAACCCCGGTATCTCCAAAATCCATGTCATGATTAGTGCCTCGTGATTGCAAGCCAGAGACTGAAACAAGCGCATCCAGGCCATTGTTAAATTTTTTACCAAGTGTAACGCGCTCCTGCGGCATGACTTCTGCTGTCTGGTAGGAAGCTGATACCTCTGTACCTTTAACGTCGGCGCCAGTACGCGTGATAATATTGACCACCCCTAGCATTGCATTCTGTCCGTACACCGCACCACCGGGTCCAGGTATGAATTCAACGCGCTCGATCAGATCAACATCAAGTGGAAAATCCCGGCCAGTTGGCCCTTGATCATAAGTGGCATTATTGATACGGTTGCCGTTAATGGTAATCAACACCCGCGTGTTGTAATCTCCCGGCAGACCAAACCCCCGCATTCCCAGATAATTGTATTGATTATCATAAGTGCTATAAACGCCAGGCAGACTGGCCAGCGCTTCATTAAGTGTTCGCCAGCCGTAGGTTTTAAAATCCTTACGGGTGATTACGCGAATGGCAGCGGCGACTTGCTGTTGTTTCTGCTCATACTTGGAAGCACCGGTAATGCTGATATCCATCAGATCTTCAAGACTCAATTCTTCCAGACGGGTAGACGCGTGGGCGGGCAGAATGGCTGCGATGCAGCTAATCGTTAGCAACCGACCAAGCAATTGAGTGGATAATGTCATTGAAAAAAATGGGGGTGCCGAAATTGGAAGCAATTGATCGCTGATCCGGCATTAAAGCAGATAACAGATTGGGATGAAGTTCCGATATAAAGACTGATAATCAGGCTATTTACGCAATTGCATCAGCAAGAAGCCTGTCGGGGTTGAGGTTGATCTACTGTGCCGACAAAATAGCAGTTTGCACTTCCCCAATTTTTGTATCTGCAAAACTTCGTTTTCGTCGGATAGATCCACTATCCGCTTCAAAATAGCTGGACGGGAACCGTGTTTGGATTAACATCTTTCCCGTCCAGTTCATTAGCTGCTCAACAACATTATAATTTTGCTAAAACTCCTGCAACCGTTTGCCCCATCAGGGAAGGATTAGGGCAAATCGTCACACCCAGTTCCTGCAGGCGCGCCACTTTTTCGGCCGCACTTTCACCTGCCGATGAAATAATGGCGCCGGCATGTCCCATACGTCTGCCGGGAGGGGCGGTCAGGCCAGCAATATAGGCAACCAGTGGTTTGCGCATGTGTTCCTTAGCAAATAATCCCGCTTCTACCTCCATCGGCCCGCCGATTTCACCTATCATCAATGCTACCTTGGTTTCGGGATCCTGTTCCAGTTTTTCCAGTACGTCGCGATGCGAGCTGCCAATAATGGGATCCCCTCCTATGCCTACCGAGGTGGAAATGCCAATATTAAGACGTCGCATCTGATCTGCTGCTTCGTAACCCAGCGTCCCTGAACGGCCAACCACGCCAACTACGCCTTGCGCGTAGATGTGTCCCGGCATGATGCCAAGCATCGCTCGTCCCGGACTGATGGTGCCGGAGCAATTAGGGCCAGTCAGTATCATGCGATTCTCTGGTGCGAAACGGCGCAGAAAATTCTTGACGGTCATCATATCCTGGGTCGGAATGCCGTCAGTGACCGACACACAGTACTTGATACCGGCATCCGCCGCTTCCATGAGAGAATCGGCTGCAAAAGCGGGTGGTACAAATACGATGCTGGCTTCTGCCCCGGCCTGCTCAACGGCTTCCTTGACGGTATTGAAAACGGGCAGTCCTAAATGCTTCTGGCCACCTTTACCTGGTGTTACGCCACCCACCACATTGGAACCATAATCAATCATTTCCTGGGCATGGAAAGTGCCAATTCTGCCGGTAAACCCCTGGACGATGATGCGCGTTTTTTCATTGATTAAAATTGCCACAGTTATATTCCTTTTCTTCGTGTGTAATCAACCAGAAACGACTTGATTGCGAGCTGCGACAACCTTCTCGGCAGCCTCAGCCAGTGTTTCCGCAGTAATGATGGGCAGATTGCTATCCGCAATAATACGTCGGCCTTCTTCAACATGGGTTCCGGAAAGACGTACTACCAGCGGCAGTGTCATCCCGATATTACGTACCGCCTGCACGACGCCCTCGGCAATCCAGTCACAGCGGTTGATACCGGCAAATATATTGACCAGCATTGCTTTTACGTTCTGATCCGCCAGCACCAGTCGGAATGCCTTTTCAGTACGCTCTGCTGATGCACCACCACCAACATCCAGAAAATTGGCTGGTTCGCCACCGGCCAGTTTAATCATGTCCATAGTTGCCATGGCAAGTCCCGCACCATTAATCATGCAACCAATGTCACCCTCCAGACCAACGTAGCTGAGCCCGGCTTCTGCTGCGGCGACTTCGCGTGGATCGATTTGCGTGTTGTCGCGCAACTCGGAAATACGGTGGCGGCGAAACAGCGCATTCTCATCAAAACTCATTTTGGCATCGAGCGCAATCAGTGCACCATTTTTGGTGACTACCAGGGGATTAACCTCGAGTACGTTAGCGTCATTGTCACGTAGCGCCCGATAACAACCTTTAATTGTCTTAACCGCAGCATTGAGCAATTCACCATCCAGCCCCAGTGCAAAAGCCATTTTCCTTGCCTGAAAATCCTGCAATCCGACCGCTGGTTCAATATAGATTTTCTTGATTGCATCTGGTTGGGTGGCTGCCAGTGTTTCGATATCCATTCCGCCCTGTGCCGAACCGACAATGATGACTCGTTCATGACTGCGGTCGATCATCAAGGCAAGGTAAATCTCCCTGGCAATATCGGTACCAGCTTCCACATACAACTTGCCGCAAAGTTTGCCAGCTGTTCCAGTTTGATGGGTAACTAACCGTTTCCCCAGCAGAGCCTCTGCTGCAGATTCTATTTCCTGGTGCGATCTGCACACCTTGACGCCTCCGGCCTTGCCACGCGCGCCTGAGTGAATTTGCGCCTTGACGACCCAGATATTTCCGCCAATTTCACGGCTGCGCTGTACCGCTTCCTCAACTGTATGCGCCAAGCCACCATCAGCGAGTTTAATTCCATACTCCGCTAAAATCTCCTTGGCCTGATATTCATGGATATCCAATTGACTTCTCCTTGTGTTTCAAAAAATTTCTATCTTGTTGTACGTCAGTTCGATCGGTGGCAAATTATTTAGCTGCGATGGCCTCGGCCATTTTGACGATGTTGTTTGCCATTCTTTCCGAAGCTGCATCGATCAGACGACCATCCAGAGAAGCCGCACCTTTACCTTGTGCGGCAGCCTCTTTCAAAGCAACGAGAATGCGTTTTGCTTTTTCCACTTCTGCGGCGGGGGGCGTGAAGACTTCATTCGCCAATGCAATTTGTGACGGATGGATTGCCCATTTACCTTCGCAACCCAAGGCAGCAGCGCGTTTTGCACCCAGTTTGTATCCTTCTGGATCCTGAATATCACCAAATGGACCATCGATTGGACGCAATCCAAATGCGCGACAAGCTACGGTCATGCGACTGATCGCCGCGTGCCACTGATCACCAGGATAATCGGGATTGAGTCCGCCAATATTAGTGGTGCGCGCACGGTTACTAGCGGCATAATCAGCCACGCCAAAATGCAGTGCTTCCAGTCGTCCACGATTGCCTTGACGTGCAATATCCTCGACATTGGCCATGCCCAGTGCGGTTTCAATCAACGCTTCCAGCCCGATACGATTTTTTAGACCCTGCTGCATCTCAAGCTGGCTGACCATGGCTTCCACCATGTAAACATCCGCATAAACACCAACTTTAGGAATCAAAAACGTATCAATTTTGTGACCAGCCTGCTCGACCAGATCCACCACGTCGCGCACCATATACTGGGTGTCCAGTCCATTGATACGCACGGAAAGCGTAATGCCATGCCCCTTCCAATCGAGATCGTTAATTGCCTGAATGATATTGCGGCGTGCTGACAACTTGTCATCTGGCGCAACCGCATCTTCCAGATCGAGAAAAATAAAATCCACACCACTTTTCAATGCTTTTTCAAACATCTCAGGGCGGGAACCGGGGACAGCCAGTTCACAGCGTTGCACGCGCGGAATTTTAGTTTCATACAAAGTGTGGCTCATTTTTTCTCCATTTCATTCGGTTAAGAAAAATCTGTCATTAGAAAACCGGTGGCTATTTATGGTGCGCGACCGCTGTTCCAAAATCCGAGGATTATAACATCGGCCACAACCCGGCCTCCCCGTTATCAGCAGCTACTGGCCAGACAAGAATGAGAACTGGATGTGTAGAGTTTAGTCATGGTAATTATGTACGCAATCATGGTTGCCACGAAGCCGACAACGCCTCCGCTTGCTGCAACACAGTTTGCACGGCAGCGTCCTGCAAGTCAGGCGGATAGCCATATTTACGCAGAATACGTTTGACCAGTACCCGCATCCGCGCACGGGCTGAATCTCGGTGCGCCCAGTCCACCGATACGTTCTCGCGCAGACTCATCAGCAATTCGTGGGCAATCAGTCTGAGCTTGTCGTCGCCCATCATCTGCACGGCGCTTTCGTTCTCAGCCAGCGCGTCGTAGAAAGCAATCTCCTCATCGGACAAGCCTTGCTCTTCACCCCGCTGGCGCGCTGCCCGAATATCCTTGGCGAGATCGATCAACTCCTGCAAAACCTCAGCGGTAGTAATCGCATTAGCGTGGTAACGTGCCACGGCATCTTCCAATCGCTCCGAGAACGCGCGGGTCTGCACCACGTTGGCCTTGCTACGTGAGCGAATGCCGTCGTTGATCAGTTTCCGCAATGCCTCCAGCGCGAGATTCTTGCGCTCCATCTGCTGGACTTCAGCCAGGAATTCATCGGACAGGATGGAGATATCCGGGCTCTTGATGCCCGCAGCGGCCAGGATGTCCACGATCTCGGTCGAGACCACCGCGCGGCTGACGATCTGCTGGATAGCCAGCTCGCGCTCTTGCTGGGTCACGCCGGAGCCAGTGCCAGTGCTGCTCTTGACAAGGGCGGCACGGATCGCCTGGAAGAAGCCGACTTCCTCCCGTATTTTGCGGGCCTCGTCGGAGGCGGATGCCAGGGCGAACGCCTTCGACAAGGCCAACACCGCATCCTGGTATCGACGGTGAGCGTTCTTCTTGCCGTCCTTGGTCTTCTCTTTCGCCGCCAGCTTCTGTTGCAGGTCGAGAATCCACTCGATGGCCCCCGCCATCACGCTCAAGCGCTCCTGCGGCGTGCCGCTCAACGCGGAGATGTAGTCGAAGCCGTGGTACATGTCCCGCACGACCTCGTATTTCTCCATCATCACCGCGATGGCTTGTGCTTCGTCGACGCCGGTATTCTCTTGGTCGTTCTTCGAGTATTGCTGCAGGGCCGACTTGAGGTTCTGTGCAATGCCGATGTAGTCCACGATCAATCCGGCTGGCTTGTCGCGGAACACGCGATTCACGCGCGCAATCGCCTGCATCAGTCCGTGACCCTGCATCGGCTTGTCAACGTACATCGTGTGCATACACGGCGCGTCAAAGCCAGTCAGCCACATATCCCGCACGATCACCAGCTTGAGCGGGTCTTTGGGATCGCGGGCACGCCTGGCCAGCAGATCACGCCGAGCCTTGTTGCCGATGTGCTGCTGCCATTCTTGCGGGTCGCTCGCCGCGCCCGTCATTACAATCTTCACCGAACCCGCGTTGTCGTCAAGGCTGTACCAATCCGGGCGCAGCTTCACGATCTCGTCGTACAGCTTCACGCAGATGCGGCGGCTCATGCACACCACCATCGCCTTGCCGTCGAGGGCTGCCACGCGATCCTCGAAGTGGGTGACCATGTCCTTCGCCACTAGCGCGAGGCGTTTGTCGCTGCCAACCAGGGCTTCGACCGTTGACCACTTCTTTTTGAAGCGCTCCTGGTCGGCCTCTTCGTCTCCTTCAGTCAATTCATTGACCTCGGCGTCGATCTTCGGCTTCTCTTCCTCGTCGAGTTCGATGCGCGCCAGCCGCGACTCGTAATAAATCGGCACAGTCGCGCCATCCTCGACGGCACGGCTGATGTCGTAGACATCGATGTAATTGCCGAACACCGCCGGTGTGTTGACGTCGTCCGCTTCGATGGGTGTGCCGGTAAAGCCGATGAAGGATGCGTTGGGCAGGGCGTCGCGCATGTACTTGGCGAAGCCGTAGGAAATCTCGCCGGTCGCAGCATGAACCTTGGCCTTGAAGCCGTATTGGCTGCGGTGCGCTTCATCCGCGATGACGACCACGTTGCGGCGCGTGGTGAGCGGCTCCGCAATCTCGCCGAACTTCTGCAAGGTCGTGAAAATCACGCCGCCGGATGCACGCACCAAATGCTTCTGCAAGTCCTCGCGGCTATTTGCTTGCACTGGAGTCTGGCGTATCAAGTCGCGGCACATCGAGAAGGTGGCGAACAGTTGATCGTCGAGGTCGTTCCGGTCAGTCAGTACCACCAGCGTCGGGTTGGCCATTGCCGGGTGTTTGACCAGTTGCCCCGCATAAAACGCCATCAGCAGGCTTTTGCCGGAGCCCTGGGTGTGCCAGATGACGCCCGCGCGCTTGTCGCCTTGGCTTTGCGTCTTCACACTCGGCAAGCCGTAGTCGGCAGGGTCTTCGGCCACGCCTTGCACGGGGCCTGAAGCACGAATCGTGGATGCCACCGCGTGCCTTACCGCATGGAACTGGTGGTAGCCCGCGATAATCTTGGCCAAGCCTGAGCCTGTCTCCCCGAAGACCGTGAAGTGGCAAAGCAGGTCGAGCAGACGGCGCTGATGAAAAACGCCTTCAATCAAGGTGGAGAGTTCAGGCGCACCCTTCGGTGCAACGTCCTTTCCATCTGTCGTGCGCCACGGCATGAATCGCTCAAAGTCGGCAGTCAGCGAGCCAACCCGTGCGGTGATCCCGTCCGATGTCACTAGCAGCGCGTTGGTGTTGAACAGCTGGGGAATCTGCTGCTTGTAGGTCTGCAACTGGTTGAACGCGCCCAGCAGATGCGCGGAGGTAGCGCCCGGCGCTTTCAGCTCGATCACGCCCAGCGGCAAGCCGTTCACGAACACCACCACATCGGGTCGCCGGTTGTTCTGGCCGTTGATCACCACGAACTGGCTCACCGCCAACCAGTCGTTCAGCTCTGGGTGCTCAAAGTCGATGAGCGCGACCTTGCCTGCCGTCAGCGTGCCATCAATGGCGTAATACTCGACGTCCACGCCTTCCGTCATCAGCTTGTGGAGGCGGCGGTTTTCTTCGAGCAATGAGGGCAGTTCGGACTGCGTCACCTTCCGAATTGCGTCCTGACGTGCCTCCAACGGAAGGCCAGGATTCAGACGTGCGACGGCGTCTTCAAACCGCTTCTTGAGCACCACCTCATCGTGGCTTTCGCGCTCAGGGCGGTGCCCATCGGGGCCGATATCCTCCTCGCGTTCGATGCTGTAACCAAGCGCGCGCAGCTGATCGAGCAGCGCTTGTTCTACTTCGGCTTCAGACAAAAAACTCAAAGGTTCCCCATGTTCTATTGATGGTCAGAACTGATCGGCACTTCATCGGTAAAGAGCCGCACGTAGCGACCATAGCGAAAACGCCGGTTACGCGCATATCCCGTCATTTCCTCCAGCACCCCGATTTCCGTCAACCGGCGAATCAGCCCATTGGCAGCCGCGTAGGTCGTGCCCGTTGTCTCCCGCACCTGTTTCACCGTCACGATCGGACGGTTAAACAATAGCTCCAGGACACGTTGACCATTGCCGGCGGCACGCCCCAAATGTAGCGTGATCGCCGTCCGTTGCTCCTCGCGCAACAATTGAATACGGCGCGCTGTATCGGTTGCCTCGGCCGCGACCGAAATGACACCGTGCAGAAAAAATTCCAGCCAATCTTCCCATGTGCCTGCATCGCGTACCGCCTGTAGATGTTCGTAATATGCTTGCCGGTGCTGCTTGAAATAGTGCGATAGGTAGAGCACCGGCTTGTGCAAGATAGCGCTTTCCGTTAACAAAAATGTAATCAGCAAGCGACCGAGACGGCCATTTCCATCCAGAAACGGGTGGATGGTTTCAAACTGCACGTGCGCCAGTGCAATTTTTACTAAAGTCGGTAACTCATTATTTGTATGTAAAAATTTTTCCAGCTGCCCTAATGCGTTTGGCACCTCATGTGCGGGTGGAGGTACAAAAGTGGCCGTGTTCAAAGTACAGCCCGGCGGCCCGATCCAGTTTTGCGTGGTTCTCAACTCGCCCGGCTGCAAATGGCTCCCACGCACGCCTTTCATCAACTCAGCATGAATATTCCGAATCAAGCGCACCGACACCGGCAACTCCGCCAGACTTGCCAAACCCTGATTCATCGCAGCTACATAATTAATAACTTCGTCCACGTCCTTCGGCCGACTCGTATCGTAAAACTCGGCTTCGGCATCCAGTAGGTCTTGCAGAGAACTTTGCGTGCCCTCGATTTGACTCGACAGCACCGCCTCCTTACGCACATACATCAGAATGAATAGATTTGGGTTGGGCAAGGTTAACACTGAGCCGTCCAAACGGCCCAAAGCTCGGTCTGCCTGCGACAGCAGGTCCGCCAGTTCACCCTTTAATTGCACTGGCGGATCGGGTGGTAAAGGCGCGGGCACAAACGCCCGGTAACCCGAGGATTGGCAGATATATCGACCAGCACGTGTGGATGCAGTGGTTTTCATATGTTAGTTATTTGTAGTTATAAGCCCAAAAACATTCCATGTGATACTTAAACTATAACATAGTGACGATTTCTGGCTGTATATCTCGCAAAGTAGTATTGAAGGCAAAAGCATCCTTAGTGAGCCACGAAAGACTGAACAAGCGTTGTTTGCCGCGCGGCGGCCTCCGACAGAAACGCCATTACGGTTCTCCTTTTGTAAAACCGGCATTTGCTGGATTCTCACGATCCAACGCCCATTGCAGCGGATTATTGGCAATATATTCGCGAATACGATTCAAGGAATGTGTATTGCGGATCACGTGTTCGTAATAGTTGCGTTGCCAAACGGGCACGCCAGGCGTGTTGCGATGGGCATTGATGCGTTTGGTCGTGGCAGATTTGAACAAACGCACCATCGTCGGAATGGAATCCGACGTGGGTTTACCGAACCGTTCCATTGTAGGGGCACGTTGCATCGTTGGGGCACGTTGCAACGTGCCCCTACCGTCATGCCCATCCGTCAACATGATGACACCGTGAGCGTGGTTGGGCATGATGACAAATTCGTCCAAAATCACGCGCGGGCGCAAGACTGCGGTTTGCAACCATTCCTCGCGCACCATTTCCCCGTATTCATTCAACCGCATGCCCCCATCCACCACCTCGCCGAACAGGCATTGCCGCTCGTGGGTGACGATGGTCACAAAATACGCCCCCGCCTGGGTGTAATCGTAACCCTTCAGGCGGGTGGAGCGGCGGTGGTGTTCGTTCGCGCGGTCTGTCATAGCCCGCATTCCTGTAAAAACCGTTCGGTATCCTTGATGCGCAGCTCGCCAGAAATGAGTTTGGGCAGCAGGGTGTCGCGGAGCTGGGCGAGGGTGCGAGATTCCTCGATGTTATTCCTCACCTCATCATCAAGGGAGCCTGCTTTATCCTCGTAGGCACGAATCAAATCTCGGCTTGGTTCTACGAATTCGAGAGTTTCAAATTGCTTCTTGTTGATCGCCCCAAACACTGTCCCCGTGTGCTCGAATTGCTTCAGCTCCTGCTGTATTGACCAAACAGCGTGGTAGGTGAAGGAGCGTGCACCGGAAGCGTGACGGATAGCCGCTACACCGCGACCAATGCAGCACTTTTCCCAAGAAAGATTGATGTCTCCAACCGGTGCTCGAACGCTGACCAAGGTGTCTTCGATGTTCGCAACCCTTGTTGGTGCGGAGCAGTACTTTCTATTTTCCGGGTAGCGAAAGCCGAAGTCTGTACGACCTTGAAAGAATGGCAGCCCATCCCCGTTATCGTTGTAGGTATCCCCCGGCGGAGACTGGCCCATCGTCAACTTGAAACAGTCCCCCACATTCGTTTGGCTCCACCCCTCCGAAATCTCGCCCAATTCCGATTCGACGAGGCGGTCGGGGAAGATGCCGTAGAGGTGCGCGGGCAGGCCGGGGAGCGATTGGCCGCGCTGCCAGCGGCCTTCGATCTTGGCGCGCACCGGCTCGAAGTCTACGAACCACGCCTTGAACAGGGTGCGGACTATCGCCTCCAGCGTTGCGTTCTGCTTGCGGTTGAGTTCGATCTTGTCGTCCAGCGTGCCGAGGATATGGGCGATGGCGCGTTGTTCGGGGAGGGGTGGAACAAAAATAGATTGAGCGTGTGCATTGTCTCGATTCAATCCAGGCACCGCACTGTCGGAGTTCATGCGATCCAGCCCAAGCGTTTTCAATAAATAGTAGGTGAAACGCAAATCACGTTGTGGCTCATCCTGAACATAGAAAGTTGTATCAATGGGCCAGAACACAGACTTGCTAAGAGTCACGCTTCCAACAGTACCTTTTCTGCCAATCACTATTCCACCAGTCGTAACCAGTGGTTCGTTATGCGATCCACTGACGCCTGAAGAACTGATTACAGGGAATATTCCAGGAATGCGAGAGCGCTCTGGCAATGCCTTTCCATAAATGAACGGACAAAAGACCCCAACTGTGGAAGTAGCCCATTCACTCCCCATACCCAAGCTCCCTCAAATTGGCCTCAATCGCCGCATCCAGCCGCGCCGCCTCCGCCCGCTGTTCGCGCCACTGCGCAGACAGCCGAGCCATCTTTTCCGCGAAGGGTTCGCCGTCGTCTTCCACATCCGCTGCGCCCACGTAGCGCCCCGGCGTCAGCACATGGCCGTGTTTGCGGATGTCGTCCAGCGTGGCGGATTTGCAAAAGCCAGGGATGTCTCGATATTCGGGTAGGGGCACGTTGCAACGTGCCCCTACATCGGTGCCGCGCCAGGCGTGGTAGGTGTCGGCGATTTTCTGGACTTCCTCCTCGGTGAGTTCGCGCCGGGTGCGGTCCACCAGCACGCCCAGCTTGCGGGCGTCGATGAACAGCACCTGCCCGCGTCGGTCGCGCAGGGGCACGTTGCATTGTTGGGGCACGTTGCAACGTGCCCCAACGGGATTTTTGTTGCGCGCCAGGAACCACAGGCAGGCGGGAATCTGCGTGGAGTAGAAGAGCTGACCGGGTAGCGCCACCATGCAATCCACCACGTCGGCCTCGAGCATCGCCTTACGAATGTCGCCTTCGCCTGACTGATTCGAGCTCATCGAGCCGTTGGCCAGCACCACGCCCGCCGTGCCGTTGGGTGCGAGGTGGTGGAAGATGTGCTGTAACCATGCGTAGTTGGCGTTGCCTACAGGTGGTGCGCCAAATTTCCAGCGCACGTCTTCTCGCAGGCGGTCGCCACCCCAATCGGAGATGTTGAACGGCGGATTGGCGAGGATGGTGTCGGCCTTGAGGTCGCGCAGCTCGTCTTTGTGAAAGCTGCCCTCGTTGTTCCAGCGGATGTCCGAGTCGATGCCGCGCACCGCCAGGTTCATCTTGGCCAGCCGCCACGTGGTGTAGTTCGACTCCTGCCCGTAGATGGCGATGTCGCCAATGCGCCCGCCGTGCTCCTGCACGAACTTTTCTGACTGCACGAACATCCCGCCCGAGCCGCAGCAGGGGTCGTAGACGCGGCCGGAGTAAGGCTCCAGCATTTCCACCAGCACCCGCACCACGGAGCGCGGGGTGTAGAACTCACCGCCGCGCTTGCCCTCGGCGCCGGCGAACTGGCCCAGGAAATACTCGTACACGCGCCCGAGAATGTCCTTCGAGCGGTCGCCTTCCTCGTTGAGCGCAATGCCGGAGATCAGGTCGATCAGCTCGCCCAGCATCACCTTGTTGAGCGCAGGTCGGGCGTAGTCCTTGGGCAGCACGCCCTTGAGCGACTCGTTGTCCTTTTCGATGGCACGCATCGCGTCGTCGATCAAGGTGCCGATTGTGGGCAGCTTGGCGTTAGCCTGCAAATGCGACCAGCGCGCCTCTTTCGGCACCCAGAACACGTTGTCCGCGAGGTACTCGTCTTTGTCCTCGGCGGCCTGCGGGTCTTCTGCCAGCAGTGCCTTGTGCCGTGCCTCGAAGGCGTCGGAGATGTATTTCAGGAAGATGAGCCCGAGTGCGACGTGCTTGTAGTCGCTGGGTTCCATGTTGCCGCGCAGCTTGTCGGCGGCTTTGAAAAGGTCGGCCTCGAAGCCGAGGTTGCCGCCGTTACTTTTTTCTTTGCCGTTGGCCATAAGTCGTTGCTGGTGTCGAAATCATTTAGTCTGGTAAAATCGGTAGCTTAACCGATACACCAAATAAAATATTATCCATCAATGAGTTTTCTAATTGTTATCAGCGCGCCGTCGGGTACTGGCAAAACCAGCATCGTCAGTTCGCTATTGCAGGTCGATCCAGATATTAATCTCTCGGTGTCTTATACCACTCGCCCACCGCGCCAGAATGAGGTGGATGGTCGTGATTATTTTTTTGTGGATCACGCACGTTTTCAGGAGATGTCGAAGCAGAAGGATTTTCTGGAAAGTGCAGAAGTATATGGGAATTATTATGGTACTTCCCGTCGCTGGATTGAGGAGAAAATGGCGGCAGGCAAGGAGGTTTTGCTGGAAATAGACTGCCAGGGAGCACTGCAGGTACGCGAGATCTATCCACAAGCGCTGTCAATTTTTATACTGCCACCTTCGCTGGAAGTACTGAAACACCGTCTTGAGCAACGTGGTATGGACGACAGCAAGGTTATCGAGCGCCGCCTGTCAGCTGCCCGCGAGGAAGTTAGCCATTTGTACAAATATGACTATCTGGTTGTCAATCAGGATATTCAGGAAACCGTTCAGCAAATTAGCTGTATTGTGCGGGCGGAAAGACTCAAAACCATACGACAACTCGCCAGGCAGCGTGAATTGATTGCACAGTTCGCCTGATTTGGTGCTATAACCCTGTGGCTAATGTCAGCCTTTAGCAAGGCACCATACTAAATAGGTCGTGCCCATGCCAAAACGGGCGCAGCCATCCTTTTCGAAAATAACCAGACTGGAGTTTATTAACCATGGCAAGAATTACCGTAGATGACTGTCTTGAAAAAATACCTAACCGTTTTACCATGACGCTTGCTGCAACGGCCAGAGCGAGGCAGATTTCAGTTGGATCCACACCTATGATTGAGGAATCGAATGATAAACCGACTGTTATTGCGCTGCGTGAAATGGCGCAGGGTAAGTATGGTGAAGAAATTATCCATGTTGGGCGCTTATCGCAATTTTAATAGCGAATGAAAATCGTAAATTGCTAATAATTGCTGATAGGGGCTGTTTTTAATTATCTGGGTGAAAAATTATGACAACGATCGTATCTGTGCGGCGCGGTGAACAAGTTGCGTTGGGCGGGGACGGGCAGGTGACGCTTGGTGCGGTGGTTGCCAAGGCAACCGCTCGCAAGGTACGCAGGCTGTATCACGAAAAAGTACTTGCCGGATTTGCAGGTGGAACAGCAGATGCATTTACCTTGTTTGAGCGATTCGAAGGCAAACTGGAGAAACATCAGGGACATCTCTTGCGCTCGGCAGTTGAACTGGCCAAGGACTGGCGCACCGACCGGATGTTACGTCGCCTGGAAGCCATGCTGGTGGTGGCGGATCGTGAAGCTACCCTGATCATTACAGGTGCAGGTGATGTAATCGAGCCTGAGCATGGACTGGCAGCAATCGGCAGTGGTGGTGCCTATGCGCAGGCAGCCGCACGTGCCTTGCTCGAAAACACTGACCTGAATGCCAGGGAGATTGTCGAGCAATCCCTGACTATTGCTGCAGATATTTGTATTTACACCAATCAGTCGCATGTAATTGAAGCGCTTGACTGAATGTTTTTATCCAACACCAGCACATAACTATCCAAACACCATGACTCAAATGACGCCGCAAGAAATTGTGCATGAACTTAATAAACACATCATTGGGCAAGAGGCAGCCAAGCGTGCAGTGGCGATTGCGTTACGCAACCGCTGGCGTCGGCAGCAGGTTGAGGAACCATTACGTCAGGAAATTACGCCCAAAAATATTCTGATGATCGGCCCAACTGGTGTCGGTAAGACGGAGATTGCCCGGCGCCTGGCAAAACTTGCAGATGCGCCGTTCATCAAAATCGAGGCGACGAAATTTACGGAAGTGGGCTATGTTGGTCGCGATGTTGATTCGATCATCCGTGATCTGGTGGAATCCGCCATCAAACAGGCGCGTGAGCATGAAATCAAACGTAACCGTCCGCTGGCAGAAGATCGGGCGGAAGAACGTATCCTTGATATTTTATTGCCAGCGGCGCGCGACACTGGCGACATGCCGTCTGGTCAGCCTGAAGAACATAATGCCACCCGCCAAAAATTCCGCAAGAAATTACGTGAAGGGGATCTCGATGACAAGGAAATTGAGATCGAGGTTTCCATGGCCCAGGCCAGTATGGAGATCTTTGCTCCACCTGGTATGGAGGAATTGACTACGCAGATTCAGGGGATGTTTCAGAATCTAGGGACAAGCAAAAAGAAAACTCGTCAATTGCGTATCCGTGAAGCCAGGAAACTACTTACCGAAGAAGAAGCGGGTCGGCTTATCAATGACGAGGAGCTGAAACTCAAAGCGGTACAAAATGTGGAGCAAAACGGCATTGTGTTTCTGGATGAAATTGACAAGATCGCTAGCCGTTCGGAAGTATCCGGGTCGGATGTTTCCCGACAAGGCGTGCAACGTGATTTGTTGCCGCTCGTCGAGGGCACAACGGTTTCCACAAAATATGGCATGATCCGCACCGATCATATTCTGTTTATTGCCAGTGGCGCATTTCATATTGCCAGGCCGTCTGATCTGATTCCCGAACTGCAGGGGCGTTTCCCCATCAGGGTCGAGCTTGACAGCCTCAGTGCGAGTGATTTCGAGCAGATTCTGACCAATACTGACGCTTGTCTCATCCGGCAGTATCAGGCGTTACTGAAAACCGAAGGTGTAGAACTCAAGTTTGCGGATGGGGCCATCCGGCGTTTAGCCGAAATTGCTTCGACGGTTAACGAAAAAACCGAAAATATCGGTGCGCGGCGCTTGCATACTGTCCTGGAAAAGTTACTGGAAGAAATTTCTTTTAATGCAACGCGTTACGAAAACACGACTCTGACGATCGATGCTACGCTCGTGAATGAGCGTCTGGGTGAGTTGTCCCAAAGCGAAGATCTCGCGCGTTACGTTCTCTGATTGCGTAAACGTTATGCCTGATGTTGTCGTCCTGAGTGGCGTCAGAACTGCTATCGGTGATTTTGGTGGCGCACTCAAGGAACATTCTCCAATTTCCCTTGGAACGATTACTGTAAAAACAGCCATTTCTCGTGCTGGTCTTGATCCTTCCATAATTGGGCATCTCTTTGCCGGTCATGTCATTGCTACTGAGGCACGCGATATGTATCTGGCGCGCGCGGTCGCCATTCAGGCAGAATTAACGCAAGCTACTGCCGCGTTGACCCTCAACCGGGTTTGTGGCAGTGGCTTGCAGGCCATTGTTTCTGCGGCGCAGGCCATTATGCTTGGTGATACGCAAGCGGCCGTTGCGGTTGGTGCGGAATCCATGAGCCGGGGAGGGTATCTGTTGCCGTCACTACGCTGGGGACAGCGCATGCGGGATGCCGCCGCAGTGGACATGATGATGGGTGCGTTGACCGATCCTTTTGATCACGGACACATGGGAGTAACGGCGGAGAATATAGCGAAAAAATGGAAAATTACGCGCGATCAGCAAGACGAATTCGCACTGGAAAGTCACCGGCGCGCCTTGCATGCCATGGATCAGGGGTATTTCCACGAGCAGATCGTTCCGGTTGAGGTGACGAATCGTAATGGCAGTAAATTATTCGTTACCGATGAACATCCTCGCCAGACCAGTCTTGATGCGCTCGCGAAACTGCGACCGGTTTTCATGGATAACGGCACCGTAACTGCTGGTAACGCTTCTGGCATTAATGATGCTGCCGCAGCACTGGTGCTGATGGATGGAGATTTTGCCAGCAGACAACATGCGCTTACGCCGATTGCGCGTCTGGTCGCTTATGGACATGCAGGCGTTGATCCGGCTTTCATGGGAATGGGACCGGTTCCGGCTGTCAGGCAGACGTTGCAACGTGCCGGGTTGCAAGTAGCAGACATGGATGTGATCGAATCCAATGAAGCTTTTGCCGTACAGGCTTGTGCAGTGGCGAAAGAGCTCGATTTTGATCCCCAAAAAACCAATCCCAATGGCGGTGCCGTTGCGCTGGGTCACCCGGTAGGCGCGTCTGGCTGTATCTTGGCGGTAAAAGCCATTCATGAATTGCATCGACGCCAGGGCCGATACGCATTGGTGACACTATGCATTGGCGGTGGGCAGGGAATCGCCGCGATATTTGAACGTATCTGATTATGGAAATTATCGTATGACCGCTTTGACTGAGTCTCCCGCCTGGCGCGCGCTGGCAGCGCATTACGCCGAAATTGCGAATCAGTCGATCGTCTCGCTTTTTGAGCAGGATCCGCAACGTTTTGTAAAACTCTCCCGGCAATTCGAAACGATACTGCTCGATTTCAGTAAGCAGCCACTTACCGAGGAAACGATCAAGCATTTGCTTGCTCTGGCGCGACAGCAGAAACTGCAAGACTGGATTAAGCGGATGTTTGCCGGTGACAGAATCAATACGACCGAGAATCGTGCTGCCCTGCATATTGCCTTACGTGCCAATGCTCCGGTTTATTTTGATGGCACGGACGTTATGCCCGAAGTACATGTGGTTCTGCGGCAGATGGCTGAATTCGTTGCGGCGGTTCATGATCGCACTCACCGGGGCTATACCGGTTTACCGATTACCGATGTCGTTAATATTGGCATAGGAGGTTCCGATCTGGGACCGGCAATGGTGACAGAGGCGCTGAAGCCCTATTGTCTTCCAAAACTCAGGGTGCATTTTGTCTCGAATATCGATGGTGCCCAGCTGACGGGTATCTTGCAACATCTTAATCCTGCAACAACATTATTTATTATTGCATCCAAAACATTCACTACCCTGGAAACGCTCACGAATGCACGTTCTGCTCGTGCCTGGTTTCTAGGAAATGGGGGAAATGAGACTGCAATTGCCCAGCATTTTGTGGCGGTTTCCACCAATCTTGCCGCTGTGCAGCAGTTTGGAATCGCTGCTGAGAATATGTTCGTTTTTTGGGATTGGGTGGGGGGGCGTTATTCGTTGTGGTCTGCGATCGGGTTGCCAATTGCGCTGGCAGTCGGGATGGATCATTTTTACGCACTGCTTTCCGGTGCACGCGCCATGGATCAGCATTTTCTCGATGCTCCGCTGGAAGATAATCTGCCTGTTTTACTGGGGCTCGTCGGAATATGGCAGATCAATTTTTGTCAGGCTACCAGCCATGCGATTCTGCCTTATGATCAGTCATTGCACCGTTTTCCAGCCTATCTGCAGCAGCTGGAAATGGAAAGCTGCGGCAAGCGCGTCACCCGCGATGGTGAGGTGGTTGACCATAGCACGGGGGTTATTGTCTGGGGGGAGCCGGGAACCAACGGCCAGCATGCGTTTTACCAATTGCTTCATCAGGGAACCCAGGCTTTCAATGCCGATTTCCTGGCACCTTGCAACGAGCAGCATTCCCTTCACCATCATCACGACATGCTGCTGGCAAATTTTTTTGCGCAAACCGAAGCCTTGATGCGCGGTAAGAATGCTCAGGTGGTTCGCGTGGAGCTAACGGCACAAGGTGTTCCTCAGCAGGAGATCGAACGACTGTTACCCCACCGGGTTTTTCCGGGAAACCATGGCACCACGTCGATCTTGTTCGAAAAGCTTGATCCGTATAATCTGGGCGCGCTGATCGCACTCTACGAACACAAGGTTTTTGTGCAAAGTGTGATCTGGAATATCAATCCGTTTGATCAATGGGGAGTAGAGCTAGGCAAACAACTCGCCAGCACGATTCTGTCCGAACTGACCGGTGATCAGTCCATTGGGCAGCATGACGCCTCCACCAGCGGACTGATGCGGTACTTCCACAACCTTAGAAGAGATTAGTCCTTGACTATCATGGTGTTTTAAATTGATACTTGTGCCATCATGCGCAATTGCCAGAAAGCACTGTTACTGTTAATTATGCTGTGGCTCCCGGTCGAGGGAACCATGGCAGCAATGATTTCATTATGCGCAAATCTTAAGGAGCTGGCGTTAGTCGAGCAATCCTTCGCACAGAAGGAGAATGCAACGGGCTCTGTCGATAGTAAATCCTCTCTATTAAAGTGCGATCAGGAGAAACATGCCTCTAGTCAAACCGATCCAGATATTCCGACTGTAGACGCAAATGACACTGTAGTCGGCGGCTGGTTGTTAAATCTCCAATGCAACGATCTGCTTTGTAAGATCAGCTACATAACGCTGACGCTGATATTCAGCAATACGGTTCCCATAACACACAATAATCCAATCGATATTCCGTTCCTGAACGCCAGTTTTGTTTCACATGTTCCCGAACAAATACACCGCCCACCTATAGGCTGATAGCCTTTCCAATCAGTATTTCAGTTCCGGTTTGCTGGATGTGGTTACATCATGTGCTGCGAACATTCCATTCGTACCAGCATTTTTGAATGTACGCCCTGCAATAACGCACAAAACGTAATTCCGTGAATTTTCTTCGGAGGTCGCTGTGTTTGTACTTTTACATCGTACTGTAAATAATTTGGTTTTTTCTTGCGTCTGTCTGCGGCTATTCTTCTCGGCTTGCCGCGACACCATGATTGTCCGTGTAATGATGATGATTATGCTGGTGGCGTTACCTTCATTATCTTTTCCGGGGTATGCCTATGGCGAAATCGATGCGCAAGCTTCGATAACCGCGACACGGGCGGTATCTGAATTAAAAATGAACCCTCCCCCGGCTGATGAAGTCAATTCTGACCACCGTATTCTGTCTACCCTGATTACCGAGGCGATTGAGAATAATCCTGAAATTCTTGCCGCGCAGCGGGAACAGGATGCTGCCCACCAGCGCATCAAGCCAGCGGCGGCGCTTGACGATCCCATGCTAGAAGCCGGTGTGATCAATTTTCCGCTGGCGTCATCGGCTTTCAACCGGGATGATATGACCATGAAAATGATCGGCCTGTCCCAGAGGCTGCCCTTTCCTGGAAAACGTAGTTTGCGTAAGGATGTCGCCGCGCAGGATGCGCAAAGTGTTGAATATGGCTACCAGGAAACCATCAATCGTGTCATTCGCACAATCAAAATTGCCTATTTCGATCTGGGTCTGGTGCGCGCAACGATTCAGCTAACCGAAAAAAATAAATCTATTCTGGAAGATTTTCTGCATCTTGCTGAGCATCACTACATTCTCGGTATGGGCAGTCAGGCGGATGTGCTGAAAGCACTGACGCAGGTATCGCGGATACAGGACGAATTACTTAAACTTGATCGCGAGCGGCTAACTATCGAAGCCGACTTGATTCGCGCGCTGGGACGCCATGATACCGGTGGCATTTCCGGCGTAACCCTGTTGCAATGGTCTGAAACGCCACTGAATCCGGGATCTTTATATGAAATTGCGCTGACGCAGCGCCCGCAACTCCATGCCCTGCAAAGCATGATCACGCGCACTACAAAAGAAACCGATCTGGCGCGAAAAGATTACTACCCTGATCTCGATGTGCGGCTTTCATACGGTCAGCGCAGTTCCATGCTTGATGGTGCCAGTCGCCCAGATATGGTGGGCTTTACCGTGGCGATCAATCTACCGGTCTGGCGCGACAACAAACTTGCGCCACGTATCGCCGAATCGCTGGCGTTGCGCGACCAGGCCATTCATCTGTATCAGGCGCAGCGCAATGAAATTGCCGCTGGCCTGCGTCAGCACACTGCGGCAGCGGAACAAAGCCTGAAGTCCGCGCAACTTTACCGGACGGCTGTTCTGCCGCAGGCGCTGCTTACCGTCGAATCAGCGCTTGCTGCGTACCAAGTCAACCGCATCGATTTTTTTACTCTGCTCGACAACCAGATGAAGGTGTATGAATATGAAATCAGTCTCGTCACGGCAACCGCAAACTATAACAAAGCTCGCGCGGAAATTGACTTCATCACCGGTCAATCAATAAAAAGCAAGGAACAGGGTGAACGCCATGATTAAATCACTTGCCATTGTCACATTGATAATTATCGCCCTCGCTGCAGGCTACTGGTGGGGCAGCACCGGGTCGCCTGCAACCACGACACCACCCGCAACCGCTGCGAAAGTATCCGCACCAGTCGGGCGCGAAATTCTCTATTATCGCCATCCGATGGGGCTGCCGGACACTTCTCAGCATCCGAAGAAAGATTCGATGGGCATGAACTATATCCCGGTTTATGCGGACGAGGCGTCATCGGCTGACGGCAGCGCCGCCGTATTTATCAGCCCTGAAAAAATCCAGAAACTCGGCGTCAAAACCGAACCCGCTGCCTACCGTATGCTCCAGCGAACCATACAGGCGCAGGCGACTATACAGGCTGACGAGCGCCGGTTGCACACTGTTTCCCCTAAATTTAAGGGCTGGATACAGCGTTTGTATGTCAACACTACCGGGCAGAAAATAAAAAAAGGCGAAGTGTTAATGACGGTCTACAGCCCCGAGTTGATTGCCACGCAGCATGAATATCTGATCGCTGCAAAAGGCATGCGCTGGGTCAAAGACGGCGATACTGACGCACAGAACAAAATGCAGCAACTATCCGCAAATGCCTTACAGAGATTGATCTACCTGGATATTGCGGATTTTGATTTAGGCCATTTACAGCATCAAGGCCGCTCCATGACTTATCTGCCGCTGCGCGCCGCTGTTGATGGCATCATAATCACCAAAAACGCCATCCAGGGAAAACAGTTTATGCCGGGCGATACGTTATATGAAATCGCCGATCTGTCGCATGTTTGGGTGCTGGCAGAAGTATTCGAGCAGGATTTGCATCTGCTGCAACTCGGGCAAACCGCCACGATCAGCGTCGATGCATATCCCGGCAAAAAATTCACCGGCCGAATAACCTTCATCTACCCGGTGGTTACGCCGGAAACCCGCACCACCCAGATTCGTATTGAACTCGACAATAAGGAAGCGTTACTCAAGCCGGACATGTATGCGCGGGTTGAATTTTTGGCACAACATGGTCAGCAGGAAGTCCTGACCATAACAAATTCCGCAATACTGGATACCGGCTTGAAGAAAATGGTGCTGATCGCGCTTGGCACAGGCCGTTTTGAACCGCGTGCGATAAAAACCGGCATGCACACGGAAAACTACACCGAAGTGCTGTCCGGACTGACAGCGGGAGAAGCAGTGGTTACCCACGCAAACTTCCTGATCGATGCGGAAAGTAATATCAAAGCAGCATTGTCCGGCTTCAACCCACCCTCCGCTGATATTCAGCTGGATGCGGGCATGCCGGATGAGCCGCTTGAGGTTCCCGCCCATACGCATCATGGCAAAGGCATCATCCGCTCTATAGACTGGAGCAAGGCAACGCTAAGCGTTACGCATGAGCCAATCGCCAGTCTCAAATGGCCTGATATGACCATGGATTTCCGCGTGAGTGATTCCACATTGTTGCAATCGGTCAAACCAGGGCAGACCATCGATTTTCTGCTGATAGAACAGGCGGGCGACTACATCATCACCCGTCTGCATCCGGCAGCAGATGCGGCTATCCAAAAACAGAACGGCGGACACTGATATGTTGAACAAAATTATCGAATGGTCGGTCCGTAATGTTTTTCTGGTGTTACTTGCAACTGCCATACTTATCGGCATGTGTCTCTACGCTGTCATGCGCACGCCGCTTGACGCTATTCCCGATTTATCGGATGTGCAGGTCATTATTTTCACGGAATACCCCGGTCAGGCACCCCAGGTTGTGGAAGATCAGATCACCTATCCGCTCAGCGCAGCCATGCTGGCCGTACCGAAATCCAAAGTTGTGCGTGGTTTGTCGATGTTCGGCGTTTCGTTTATCTATGTCATTTTTGAAGATGACACCGATATTTACTGGGCGCGCACGCGGGTGCTCGAATACCTTAATTTTGCAGCAAATCAATTGCCAGGCGGCGTCACGCCTACGCTCGGACCGGATGCCACGGGGGTTGGCTGGATCTATCAGTATATCGTGCAATCCGCCCGGCACACGCTTGAGGAATTACGTACCATCCAGGACTGGTTCATGCGCTATCAGCTTACCCAGGTGCCGGGTGTGTCGGAAGTTGCCAGCGTGGGCGGTTTTGTCAAAACCTACCAGGTCACGATTGAACCACATAAATTGCGGTCCTACGACATTCCGATTACCCAGGTCGCTCAGGTGATCCGCGCCAGCAATCGCGATGTGGGTGGCCGTGTTATCGAAATGGCGGAAACGGAATATATCCTGCGCGGGCGCGGCTATTTACGCGATATAGCCGATATTGAAAATCTGGTGCTCAAGGCAAGTGCAGGTACGCCTGTTCTGGTGCGCGACGTGGCGCGCGTCGAGCTGGCGCCGGACGAGCGGCGCGGTATCGCCGAACTGAATGGCGAAGGGGAAGCCGTTTCAGGCATCGCAGTAGCACGTCACGGTCAGAATGCGCTCGAAGTCATCGACAACCTGAAAAGCAAAATCGCCGAAATTTCCAGCAGCCTGCCGAAAGGCGTATCCCTGCAGGCGGTCTATGACCGCTCAGACTTGATCAAGCGCGCCATCGACAATCTGAAACAGGTATTGCTGGAAGAAATTCTCATCGTGGCGCTGGTATGCATCATCTTTCTCATGCATGTCAGAAGCGCACTGGTGGCGATCATCATATTGCCGGTCGGCGCGTTAATCGCGATGGGCGTCATGTATCTGATAGGCATTAACTCCAATATCATGAGTCTCGGCGGTATTGCCATCGCGATGGGCGTCATGGTGGATGCGGCCATTGTCATGATCGAGAATGCGCATAAGCATCTGGAACGCGCTGCACCGGACGCATCCCGCGTGCAACTGGTGATTGACGCCTGCCGCGAAGTGGGTCCGGCACTGTTTTTCAGCCTGCTGATCATCACCGTTTCGTTTCTGCCGGTATTCACGCTGGAGGCACAGGAAGGACGGATGTTCGCACCTCTCGCCTACACCAAAACCTTCGCCATGGCCGGTGCGGCGCTGCTGTCGATCACGCTGGTTCCCGTGTTGATGCTGCTTTTCATTCGCGGCAATATCACACCGGAAAAAAAGAATCCCGTCAGCCGGATGCTGATCGGATTATATCGCCCTGTCATCGCCTGGGTCATGCGCTGGAAAAAGCTGACTCTTGTAACAGCGGTCGTTGCGCTGATCGCATCCGTCTATCCAGCCCTGAAACTGGGCGGCGAATTCATGCCGACGTTAAACGAAGGCACTCTGCTGTACATGCCGATCACCCTGCCGTCGATCTCCGTCACCCAGGCAGCTAAATTGCTGCAAACCCAGGATAAAATCATCAAAAGTTTCCCCGAAGTTGAATCGGTACTCGGCAAGGCGGGACGCGCCAATACCGCCACCGATTCGGCACCGCTCGAAATGTTTGAGACGATCATCAACCTGAAACCCGAGCACGAATGGCGCGACGGCATGACCATTGACACGCTGATTACCGAAATGGACGCCGCGTTGCAGTTACCCGGTGTCCAGAACGTCTGGACCATGCCGATCAGAAACCGGATTGACATGCTCGCTACCGGCATCCGCACGCCGGTCGGCATCAAGGTATTCGGCAAGGATCTTGAGGAAATCGAACAGCTCGCCAAGCGCATCGAAACAGTGATCAAAACTATTCCCGGCACCACCAGCGCCTTCGCGGAGCGCGCAACCGACGGTTATTATCTCGACATAACGCCCGACCGCATGGCGTTGGCGCGCTATGGGCTGGGTATCAACGATTTTCTGGATATCATCTCACTGGCGCTGGGCGGCGAACGGCTGACAACCACGGTTGAAGGCCGCGAGCGATTCAGCGTCAACATCCGTTATCCACGTGAATTGCGTCAGGACCCGCAAGCCATCGCCACGCATGTCCTGGTACCGCTGCCCGATGGCGGCGTGGTTCCGCTGGGCCAGGTAGCAACCATCCGGACAGTCAAAGCGCCGCCCGGCATACGCACTGAAAACGCGCAGTTGTCTGCTTATATTTTCGTTGATATTCGCAACCGAGACATCGACAGTTACGTCATGGCGGCGCAACAGGCGGTCACTGAACAGGTTAAATTTCCACCTGGCTACTATGCCACCTGGAGCGGCCAGTTTGAGTATATGCAGCGCGCCAAGGAAAAACTGAGACTGGTCGTTCCATTTACGCTGACCCTTGTTTTTCTGCTGCTTTATCTCAATTTCAGGCGGCTGACTGAAACTCTGATTGTGATGCTGTCCGTACCTTTCGCAATGGTCGGCGGCGTCTGGCTCATGTGGCTGCTGGATTACAACCTGAGCGTCGCGGCGGGCGTCGGATTCATCGCCTTAATCGGCGTGGCCGCGGAAACCAGCGTCATCATGCTGGTTTATCTCGATCAGGCGTGGGAGAAAATCAAGGCGCAATGCGCCATCAGCGCTGAAAAACCGTCAGCGGCCAATCTCTACGCCGCCGTCATGGAAGGCGCGGTCGAGCGCGTCAGACCGAAGATTATGACGGTCGTCGCAACTATTGCAGGACTGCTGCCCATTATGTGGAACACGGGCACCGGATCGGAAATCATGCGGCGCATCGCCGCGCCCATGGTCGGCGGCATGCTGTCATCCACGCTGTTGACGCTGATCGTCATTCCAGCGGTTTACGCGCTGATCAAGGAGTGGGAATTACAATCACATACACAGACGGACTATCATCAAAATCGGTTAAACTTATGACCTTGAGCTTGCTATCAGCAGATGGTGCTGTTTTGGTTAAACCTATACCATACCGCTTTCCTAAGTCGTTTCCCTAAAATGATCCTTAGCCTTTCCCTATGAGTTTTACCGGTAAATCGATAGCGAAGAAATCCGCCGGTCAACCACTCTCCAGGAATGAGTGAAGTCGTCACGATCCATACCAAGTCTATCGGAATTGGATACAATCCCACTTATATTTAATTAAATTTACCTTTAATGCAGTCTATTCGTAATTTTTCCATTATTGCCCACATTGATCATGGCAAGTCGACGCTTGCCGATCGCATTATTCAATATTGCGGGGGGTTGTCCGAGCGCGAGATGGAGGAGCAAGTACTCGATTCCATGGATCTGGAACGCGAGCGCGGGATTACCATCAAAGCGCAAACAGTCGCATTGACTTACCAGGCACGTGATGGCAAAAGTTATCTGTTTAATCTGATTGATACGCCGGGGCATGTGGATTTTTCCTATGAGGTTTCCCGCTCGTTGTCTGCCTGTGAAGGTGCTTTGTTGGTGGTGGACGCATCTCAGGGAGTGGAAGCGCAGACGGTTGCTAATTGCTACACCGCAACGGAACTCGGGGTGGATGTCATTCCGGTGCTCAATAAAATTGATTTGCCGGCAGCCGATCCCGACCGTGTGGTAACTGAAATCGAAGACGTGATTGGCGTGGATGCCAGTGATGCTGTGCGTATCAGCGCCAAAACTGGAGAAGGATTGGAAGCATTGCTGGAAAATGTTGTCGCCAGAGTGCCGCCGCCAAGAGGTAACATCGATGCGCCACTGAAAGCCTTGATGATCGACTCGTGGTTTGATAATTACGTAGGTGTCGTTATGCTGGTGCGAGTTGTGGATGGTGTGCTGAATACCGGAGACAAAATTCAATTAATGCATAGCCAGACGACTCACTTGTGTGAGCGGGTCGGTATTTTTCAGCCGAAAGCAGTAGACCGCCAATCCCTGGGTGCGGGGGAAGTGGGTTTTGTCATTGCGGGTATCAAGGATTTAAAGTCTGCGAAAGTAGGCGATACAATTACCCTGTTTGATCGTCCTGCCTCTGAAGCGTTGGCTGGTTTCATGGAAATTAAGCCACAGGTTTTTGCTGGATTGTATCCAGTCGAATCTAATCAGTATGATGCGCTACGGACGGCCCTGGAGAAACTACAGCTTAACGATGCTTCCCTGCAGTTCGAGCCAGAAACTTCGCAGGCGCTTGGTTTTGGTTTCCGTTGTGGTTTTCTCGGATTGCTCCATCTCGATATTGTGCAGGAGCGGCTTGAGCGCGAATACGATATGGATCTCATCACCACGGCACCAACGGTGATTTATGAAGTACTCCTGCGAGATGGCAATGTGGTCAAAATCGAGAACCCATCCAGGTTGCCTGATACTTCTAGCACTGCTGAAATTCGAGAACCCATCATCACCGCAACCATTTTAGTACCAGAGGAGTATCTGGGTGCAGTCATCACTTTGTGTGTTGGCAAGCGTGGTGTACAGAAGAATATGCAATATATGGGCAGACAGGTGATGCTGGTTTTTGAGTTGCCACTCAATGAAGTTGTCATGGATTTTTTCAACCGATTGAAATCTGTGAGTCGCGGTTATGCTTCGCTAGATTATGAATTTCTGGAATTCAGGGCGGCGGATCTGGTTAAGCTCGACATTTTGATTAACAACGAAAAAGTGGATGCCTTGTCTCTGATTGTGCATCGTATCAGTAGCCAGGCGCGTGGACGGGAACTAGCACAAAAAATGCGGGAACTCATTCCACGGCAAATGTTTGATATTGCTGTGCAGGCTGCGATTGGGGCGCATATTATTGCGCGTGAAAATGTCAAGGCGATGCGTAAGAATGTGCTGGCTAAATGCTATGGAGGCGACATCTCGCGCAAGCGCAAGTTGCTCGAAAAGCAAAAGGCGGGCAAGAAACGAATGAAGCGTGTGGGGAATGTGGATATTCCCCAATCAGCATTTTTGGCTATTTTACAAACGGATAATAAATAGTAAAAATACACTGAGGGCACCTCTAAAAATCCAATTTTTGTCACAATACGGCATTACTCGAAAAAAATTATCGCTTACATATCAGCTATATGCTGCGCTAAAATTTTTTACTCGTGCCTTGTCTTGCTTAGAAACTTGAATTTTTAGAGGCACCCTTGATTAGTATAGGTTTTTAAAATTGGATAAGAAGATATTATGAATTTTCCTTTGGTATTGTTAGTGTTGCTTGTAGTAACAGGTGGGATCTGGGCGCTGGATTATTTCTGGTTGAGACGCAGACGTTCTCCCGAAGAACATGAACCATGGTGGATTGAATATCCTGTCAGTTTTTTTCCGGTCATTCTGATTGTTTTCTGTCTGCGGTCATTTCTGGTTGAACCCTTTAAAATACCCTCCGGGTCCATGATTCCCACTTTATTAGTCGGTGATTTTATTTTGGTTAATAAATTTACCTATGGCATCCGGCTTCCCGTTATCAATCACAAGATTATCGACCTGAATGAACCGCAACGTGGTGACGTGCTGGTATTCCGCTATCCGGAAGATCCTTCTATTGATTACATCAAGCGTATTGTCGGCGTGCCAGGCGATAAAATCGAGTATCGCGATAAACAGCTGAGCGTCAACGGAGCGCCCCTTAAGCTTGAATTGAATGGCGATTACAAGTATGTCGAATCTGGACTGGCCTATATCTACGCGCAACAGTTCAAGGAAACAACGGGTAATCGGGAATACAATATCCTGATCAATCAGGAAATGCCTGCAATACAATTGTCTGCCATTCATTATTTCCCACAGCGGGAAAATTGTCAGTTTGATCATGCCGGTTTTGTCTGTGAGGTGCCAACAGGAAATTATTTTACCTTGGGTGACAATCGTGATGGCAGCAGCGATAGCCGTTACTGGGGATTTGTGCCAGAGCGCAATATCATTGGTAAAGCCTTTTTCATTTGGTGGAATTTTAGCGATCTAAGCAGGATAGGCACCTCAATTTAACTGTGGTAACCCAGTCAGGAGATAGAGTATGCACCAGAAAATTCCTCAACTTAAAAACAGACAGCATGGAGTGACTCTGTCAGGACTGCTGTTGTGGTCAGCGGTGATCCTCATGGTCACTATTTTCGGTATGCGTCTGATTCCGGCCTACATTGAGTATGCGGCGATCAAACGAGTACTTGTCGCCACTGCTAGCGATCCTGCCTTAAAAGAAGCTGGAATTAGCGCGTTACGTCAAGGCTTTGATAAACGTGCCAGCATAGATGACATTAAGTCTGTTGCAGGAAAAGACCTGGTGATTGAGAAACAATATAACCAGGTAGTGATGCGCGCCAGTTATACGGTCAAGAAACCTCTGTTTGCTAATATTTCAATATTGGTTGATTTTGAGGCGAGCAGCGATTGATCGCTACTCGCAACTCACTCGTGCACCAGGCGAGTCTTGATCTGAAGATGCCGTCTTGTCAGATTTTTTTCGAAGAAATCGGTTATACCTTCAAGCATCCTGGTTTATTTCGCGAGGCGCTTACACATCGTAGTTTTGGGCTACCCAACAATGAGCGTCTGGAGTTTCTGGGAGACAGTCTGCTAAATTGTGCTGTTTCTGCGTTACTATTCAAACAGTTTCCACAATTACCGGAAGGTGACTTAACCAGAACCCGCGCCAATTTTGTTAATCAGCAAGCCTTGTACTTGTTGGCATCTGGTGTGGGATTAGGAGAATTGCTGTTATTGGGTGAGGGTGAGCGTAAAAGTGGTGGGTATCGTCGCCCATCTATTCTGGCGGATGCACTCGAAGCTGTTATTGGCGCAATCTATCTTGAGAGTGGGTTTCAGGAAGTAGAACGCGTGATTGCCAGGCTGTATGACAAAATGATTAACGATCTTGATCTCGCTGTTTCTGGCAAGGATGCCAAAACCTTATTGCAGGAATTCTTGCAACACCGCAAAATGGGTTTGCCACAATACAGAACATTATTGTTAGGAGGAGAGGCGCATGCACAAACATTTTTGGTGGAATGTGTGATTGAGAAACTGGCAATTTCTGCCCGAGGTGAGGGTACCAGCCGCCGCCGTGCTGAACAGCAAGCTGCCCAGCAAGCTTATTTACAAGTGACTGGTAGTCAGAAAATCAATTGCTAGATTTATTCGCCTTGACTAACTTCTTAATCCTCAGAGTCATGTGCCATGAATACTGCTGAATTTAAAACCGGTTTTATCTCCATCGTGGGGCGCCCAAATGTGGGGAAATCGACTCTGCTGAATCATTTGATCAAGCAGAAAATCAGCATCACTTCCAGAAAGCCGCAGACAACTCGCCATCGTATTCACGGGATTCTGACGGATGCACAGTCACAGTTTATTTTTGTGGACACGCCTGGTTTTCAGACGCGTTATCGCAGCGAGCTTAACCAGGCGATGAACCGGGTGGTCATGCAGACGTTGCACGATGTGGATGTTGTCATGTTTGTTATTGAAGCGGGAAAATTCGATCGCCAGGATGAAGTGATTCTCGAACGTCTACCAGTTGATCGAACAGTCCTGCTGGTCATCAATAAAATTGATCTGCTGGCGAATAAAATGCTGCTGCTTCCTTTTATGCAAGAAATGGCAGAGAAATTTAATTTTGCAGAGGTGATTCCGGTTAGTGCCCTGCAAAATCAGTCACTCTGCGAATTGGTCGAAACTATCCGACAGTATTTGCCAATTGGCCCGACATTTTTTGCCGGAGAAGATATTACGGATCGTAGTGAGCGTTTTCTGGCCGCTGAGTTGTTACGTGAAAAAATCTTTCGCCAGATTGGAGAAGAAGTTCCCTATTCCGTCAGTGTACTCATTGAGCAGTTTACCGTTGAAGGTAACTTGCGGCGTATCCATGCCTGCGTTCTGGTGGATCGCCCCAATCAGAAAGCGATTATCATAGGTAAACAGGGGAAAAAAATGAAAGAAATGGCAACACAGGCACGTAAGGACATGGAACTGTTGTTTGGCAGCAAAGTATATCTGCAGGTCTGGGTCAAGGTAAAAACTGGTTGGGCAGAAGATAGCAGCGTACTGAAGAATCTCGGCTATGAATAATAATGGCAGTAAATGGGCGCCATGGAAATAAAGTGTCTAAAAGGATATAACGATCATCATGATTAAGCTGGGTGTCAATATCGATCATATCGCTACTGTGCGTCAGGCACGCGGCACGACTTATCCCGATCCAGTAGAAGCGGCCTTGATTGCGGAGAAAGCTGGCGCGGATGCCATTACCCTGCATTTGCGTGAAGATCGCCGTCATATTCAAGACAAGGATGTTGAGATTCTGCGCGAACGCTTGACTACCCGTATGAATCTCGAAAGTGCGGTTACTCAGGAAATGATCGATTTTGCCTGCCGTATCAAACCACAGGATGTTTGTCTCGTTCCTGAACGGCGCGAGGAACTGACCACCGAGGGCGGGTTGGATGTCGTACGCCATTTCGATATAGTCAGGTTGGCTTGTACCCGGCTGGCGGAAGCTGGCATTCGTGTTTCATTATTCATTGATGCGCAGTCGCAGCAGATCGATGCAGCAATCAACGCAGGTGCGCCTGCAGTAGAGCTGCATACAGGACGCTTTGCCGATGCCAGAAATGAGGTGGAACAGTTAGCCGAACTGGATATGATCAAAGCTATGGTCAAGTATGGTATCGAGCATGGCTTGCAAGTTAACGCCGGGCATGGGTTGCACTATCAGAATACTGCACCGATAGCGGCAATTGCTGGTATTTCCGAGCTCAATATCGGGCATGCCATTGTGGCGCGCGCACTGTTTGTGGGGTTTGCAGAAGCAGTACGTGAAATGAAAACACTGATTCATCAGGCGAGTACGTGATTTACGGCATTGGTACTGATTTAGTCGATCCTGCCCGCATTGCCCGTTCACTAGATCGCCACGGCGACGCATTCGCCAAAAAGGTGCTGGCAGACACAGAATGGCCAGAGTTTCTCAAGCATGCTAAGCCCTCGATATTTGTTGCCAAACGTTTTGCCGCCAAGGAGGCCTTCGCCAAGGCTGCGGGTACCGGGCTGCGTGTCCCGGTAAGTTTTAGCAACATTTCGGTATTGCATGATCCGCAGGGGAAACCGTATTTTGAGTTTTGTGAGGTATTGATGGAATGGATGAGCCAACGAGGAATTGTTGCACATCATTTATCGATTAGTGACGAATTAACCATGGCAAACGCTTTCGTCATTCTGGAGAAATAGGCATGTCAACTGGCGTAGTCATGCTCGATGTGGCGGGTACGAGTTTATCTGCGGCAGATCGAGAAAGACTGCTGCATCCGTTGACGGGCGGGGTTATTCTGTTTTTCCGGAATTTTTCGTCGCCTGAGCAACTGTGCCAATTGATAGCAGAAATTCATGCGCTGCGAGAACCGCCACTGTTGATTGCTGTTGATCAGGAAGGAGGGCGAGTGCAGCGTTTTCAGGCGGGATTCACGCGGTTGCCTGCCATGCGCAAGATTGGGGAATGCTGGAACGTTGATCCGCAATATTCGCGGCAACTAGCCTGGCAAACGGGTTATGTACTCGCCGCAGAATTGAAGGCATGTGGAGTCGATATCAGCTTTACACCGGTGCTGGATCTGGATCACGGGCTGGGTTGTGTGATTGGAGATCGTTCATTTCATCGCGATCCTCGGGTGGTGACTGAACTGGCGCATGAGCTGATGCTCGGTATGCAGCAAGCAGGCATGGTTGCGGTCGGCAAACATTTTCCCGGACACGGTGCAATTGCAGCGGATACACATGTTGAAATCGCCGTAGATACGCGTGACTTTATGGATATTGCGAGGGAAGATCTGCTGCCCTTTCAGCGTATGGTTGATTTTGGACTGGCTGGCATTATGGCGGCGCATGTCATGTATCCCGCAGTTGATTCCTATCCCGCCGGTTTTTCCCACAAATGGTTGCAGGATATCTTGCGGCAGATGCTTGGTTTTGAAGGTTGCCTTTTTAGCGATGATCTGAGCATGCGTGCAACCAGCAGTTATGGGGATATGGTTGCGCGCGCCGAGCTGGCGTTGTACGCGGGTTGTGACATGGTGCTGGTATGTAACGATACTGTGGCGGCAGACGAGGTATTGGAAGGCTTGTCATGGGAAATTCCTGCAGCCAGCAGGGCAAGACTGGAACGGATGCGGGGAGTCCGGAATGCTCATTCCTGGCAAGAGTTACGTGAAATTCCACGGTTCGTTGATGCGTTGGACGCCATCAACAGGCTTAATCAACAACATTAGGATAGATAGGTATGGAAAAAATTTTTGATGTGGCAGTCATTGGAGCAGGCCCAGGTGGTTACGTGGCGGCGATTCGCTGCGCGCAACTGGGGCTGGATACGGTATGTATCGATGACTGGAAAAACGAGCAGGAGAAACCCAGTCTTGGCGGTACTTGCCTTAATGTCGGCTGTATTCCATCCAAGGCGTTGCTGGAGTCCTCCGAGAACGTGGAGCGTGCAAACCACAAATTTTCTGAACATGGCATCAAAATAGACGGCGTTTCAGTAGATGTGCCGCAGATGATCGCGCGTAAAGACAAGATCGTTAAAGCATTTACTGGCGGCATCAGTATGTTGTTCAAAAAGAACAAGGTGATCAGCATGCACGGTCACGGCAGGCTTTGTAAACGTGCAAAGGTTACAGATACCTGGCCGGTTGAAGTGAAAAATGGACAGGAGACGCAAACCGTTTATGCACGGCATGTCATTATTGCAACTGGTTCATCACCGCGTTCGCTGGACATGGCACCGGTAGATAACATCAACATTCTCGACAACGTTGGTGCACTCGCGTTACAAGCCATTCCCAAGCAGCTTGCTATCATCGGCGCGGGTGTTATCGGTCTCGAACTGGGCAGCGTCTGGCGCAGACTGGGTGCGGAAGTTACGCTATTGGAAGTGCAACCGGATTTTCTGTTTGCGGTAGATGAACAGATTGCCAAGGAAGCTTTCAAGTCACTGACTCGTGACTCCGGGTTAGCTATTCAAACTGGTATCAAGATTCAAGCGGTTAATTCCCAGAAAAACCAGGTAACAATCGACTATCAGGATCAGAAGGGTGACAAGCAAAAACTGGTAGCGGATAAGTTGATCATTGCTGTGGGGCGCGTGGCGAATACTGCTGGATTAGAAGCGAATGTGGCCGGATTGAAACTGGATGCTGGCGGTCGCATCGAAGTCGATGCATTTTGTCAGACAAATCTGCCAGAAGTGTATGCGGTTGGAGATGTGGTTAGAGGGCCGATGCTTGCCCACAAAGCTTCGGAAGAAGGAGTGGCCGTGGCGGAACGCATTGCTGCCAAGCGCAATGGGACGGCTGGTGAAATCGGCGAAGTTGATTTTGATACGATTCCGTGGGTGATCTATACCAGCCCGGAAATTGCCTGGGTTGGCAAAACTGAGCAGACGCTCAAGGCAGAGGGTGTTGCCTACAAGGCTGGACAGTTCCCGTTCATGGCAAATGGTCGCGCCCGCGCACTCGGGGAAACGACCGGGCTGGTGAAAATACTGGCAGATGCGAAAACGGATCGTATTCTAGGAGTGCACATGATCGGTCCCTATGTCTCGGAAATGATTGCTGAAGCCGTTGCTGCAATGGCGTTTTCTGCCAGTAGTGAAGATCTGGCGCGTATTGTGCATGCGCATCCGTCACTGTCTGAAGTGTTGCATGAAGCGGCACTGGCTGTGGATAAACGTGCGATTCATATTTGATTCAGATTTCTGGAGAAGAAAAATGAAACTGCTGCTGCTAGGTTTATTGCTGCTGTCGCTGCCATTATCTGCGGCGAACGATACCGATACTCAAAAACAAATTCAGGAAATCGAATCTAGCTTATCCATTCTGCAACAGGAGCAGCAGAATCTGTTTCAGCAGTTTCAGATGCTGCAGGAATTAAGACGACAAGAGTTTCTGCAGGAAAACGATACCATACTGCGGCAGAGCCAACCGATCATGGGGGGGGGCAGTGGCCTCAACTACGATGAAGTGCAGAAACGTGAACAGGAACGCCTTGCGCGTATTAAGGATTATTCTGCGCGGTTGAATGAAATTCACGTGCGCTACCAGGAGATTGATCAGGAACGGCAAAAGCTGATCAGTGAACTGACGGATCTGCGACTAGGGAAAATTTCTGATCAAGAAACACAATGAGCATAATGTCAGGGCGAACAAAGTGCGATCGTTGCCTGATTGGTCAAATTACACGATATATTTCGGTCAAGGAGCGCTTGCTGGTAGCCTTGCCAGTCGAAGTAGGGGCCTGGGTCGGTTTTGCGCTGCGGCGCAACGGTAGAATGTCCTGTGATGTCACGGATAGGGTAAGTGGTGAGCAGACACTTTGTTACTTCCGTCAGTTGCAAGTATTGATCTAAGGTAAATGGCTGGTTATCGCTGCCTTCCAGTTCGATACCGATCGAGAAATCGTTACAAGCGTTACGTTTCTGCCAGCAGGAAATCCCCGCGTGCCAGGCACGTAGCAGGCACGGCACAAACTGGATGATTTCACCGCTACGCCGAATAAAAAAATGTGCTGAAACCCTTAAATTTATTAATGATTGGTAATAGGGATGTGCGCCTGGATCTAACTGATTGGTGAACAATTTGATTACCCCGTCGCCATCAAAAGTATCTGGCGGCAGGCTGATGTGGTGAATCACCAGCAGGCTGATATCCGTGGGTTCGGGTCGTGCATCACAATTGGGCGAGGGGATTTGCCTTGCGATATTGAGCAAACCAGTTACGTCGATTTGCATGGGTATGTTTTAAATAATTTCATCAATCTAACACCTGTTCTATTTATTCCAAGCATGACACAACCCGGAAAATTTATCACCTTTGAAGGCATCGATGGCGCAGGAAAAAGTACTCATCTTGCCTGGCTGGCAGATTTTCTGCGAGATAAGGGATTGCAGGTGGTCATGACCCGAGAACCAGGTGGAACGACATTAGGCGAAAAATTGCGGGAATTGCTGCTTGATCAACACCAGACCATGCACGCCGAAACCGAAACCCTGCTGATGTTTGCGGCGCGGCGCGAACACCTTGATAAGGTCATCCTGCCAGCACTTTCTCGTGGTAATTGGGTAATTTCTGATCGTTATATGGATGCCAGCTTTGCCTATCAGGGGGCAGGGCGGGGCGTATCGCTGCAGAAACTGGGTTCACTGGAAGAATGGGTGCAAGGTAGTTTTTCGCCCGATTTGACGCTGTATTTCGATCTTCCAGCCGAAGTTGGCAGGGCGCGGGTGCAGTCGATCAAAACCGCCGATCGTTTTGAATGTGAATCCGATCCATTTTTTGATCGTGTCCGCCAAGGTTATTTGCGACGTGCGCAACAGTTTCCACAACGTATCAGGCTAATCGATGCCAGTTTGCCGATTGATCATGTTCGACAAAAACTGGTGACATTAATCGAAGCCTTTTATTCACAGCACAGCGAAAGATGACTTCAACCGCCATTTATCCCTGGCAGCAAACGCTGTGGCAAAAAATCAGGCAGCAGCAAGGCGCGCGTCAACATCACGCCTTGCTGCTGACAGGGCGTACCGGCATCGGCAAACTTGCCTGGGCGCGCAGCCTGGCAAAGGCCATGCTGTGCGAACGAGTTGATGCTGCTGCCATCGCTTGTGGAATCTGCACCAGTTGTGGCTGGTTTGAGCAGAATCAACATCCCAATTTTCGTTTATTAACATCGGATGCGTTGTCCGAGGCAGCGGATCAAGCTGATGAGGGCAAGGTAAACAGCTCTCCCGAAGATAGCGGTGACATCAAAACAAAAAAAAAACCGAGCCAACAGATTTCAATTTCCCAAATTCGCGAACTGGATAATTTCGTCTATCTCAGCGCGCATCAGCAAAGCGACCGGCTGGTACTGATCCATCCCGCAGAAGCCATGAATCCGGCAGCAGCCAATGCTCTGCTAAAAAAACTGGAAGAACCACCGCCAAACGTGATATTTATCTTGGTGACCAATGATGTATCCGCCTTGCTGGCGACGATCCGTAGCCGTTGCCAGCAGATCGTTATGCCGCTACCAGACCGGCAGCTGGCAAAGGATTGGCTGAAAAAACAAGGAGTCGAGCACGTGGAAGTTCGTCTGGCAATGTCTGGTTATGCGCCCTTGCTCGCTATGCAGTTTGATGAATCCTGGTTTGTGCACTATCAGACTGTTACCCGATTTCTCGCCGCGCCGGATTACTTGGACGTAGTCGAGTTGGCGGAAAAACTGCATCAGATCGATTTGCTGTGCATCGTAGACTGGTTGCAGAAATGGTGTTTTGATTTGATGAACTGCCGTGCAACCGGCAAGATTCGCTACCATCTGCGGGAAGAGGCGGTCATCCGAAAGATTGCGGGAGAAATCAACCCCGTATCACTGGCATTTTTGTGGCGCGACCTGATTACCTCGCGGCGATGGGCGCGCCACCCGCTTAATTCCAAACTGTTTATTGAAGAACTGTTTTATCGCTACCTGGATTCGGTTGGTGCTCGCATCTCATTTTCTTAGGAGCTTGGTAAAACAGTTTTCTAGTTTGTGGCATTGCCGAGTTTTTTGTATCACTTGTATTTCTGAATGAGAAACCTGAAATTTAAATACGAAATGCTGATGAATAATTAGTACCAGCCTGAAAACCCACTATTCCAATAAAAAACAGCAGATTGCAGCTAATTCCAGCAATGAAGATTACGAAAAAATCAGGCCAAACCAACGCCAACAGACAGTTTTAAGCTATTTTCAAGCGAGATTTCCCCAAACTTCGATTTATTTTTTGAGAAAATAGCCATCTCAAGAATAAACTTCGTTCGAGTAAAAACCCCATGCGCGTAGTCCGAGACCTGCAGATGAAATTAGGTGAAGCCAGCGTATCGCAAATCAAATTTGATTTACGGTCAAGAGATGACATACCGAAAATACTGCGTGGATTGGAGCATCTCTACATGAACGAGGAATTGCGTCAAAAAGTTTTTGCCCTGCTGGATGTTGGCGCCGGTTGAAAATTGACCAGGTAATCCACGTATCCTGCTTAATTTCTAAGCAGGAGCAAACAGGGGTGATTACCATGGTCATATATGCAAAGATTCGACGGATGTTTTATCGGGAACATCTAACTATCAGTGAGATCCAGCGGCGGACAAGTCTGTCGCGCAATACCATTAAGAAGTGGCTACAAGAGCCCGGCGGATCCGAGCCCAAGTATCAAAGGGCCAAGACCACCGGCAAGCTGACTCCGTTTGAACCCAGGCTGCTGCTGGCGCTGGAAGCTGATTCGCATCGTCCGAAGCGAGATCGGCGGACTGCTTTGATGCTGTTCGAGGCAATACAGAAGGAAGGCTTCACTGGCGGCTATACCATCGTCACTGATTTCATCCGCAACCGGCGCAGCCACGCTGCCACAGTCACCGGAAAATCTGCTTTTGTGCCGCTCAAGTTTGAGTTCGGCGAAGCGTTTCAGTTTGACTGGAGCGAGGAGTGGCTGGTAATTGGTGGCATCCATCGTAAGATTTTGGCGGCTCACACCAAGCTATGCGCCAGCCGTGCATTTATGTTGTCAGGCTATCCAACACAGAGTCATGAAATGCTGTTCGATGCGCACACCCGAGCTTTTACAGCTTTTGACGGCGTTACCAAGCGCGGCATTTACGACAACATGAAGACCGCTGTGGACAAGGTTTCCAAAGGCAATGGTCGCATCGTCAACATGAATCGCCCCGGGTTTTCCGGAGATAAGATGATTTGAGAGGAGGAAGAGATGAAGAACCAAATCAGTTATTCACCGGAAGTACGAGAACGGGCGGTAAGATTGGTATTTGAGCAGCAAAAGGAGCATGAATCGCAATGGATGGCGATCAAGTCGATCGCTTCCAAGATTGGCTGTACAGCGGAGACGTTGCGCAGCTGGGTAAGACGAACAGAGATTGATCAGGGAATTCGGGGTGGCATGTCGACTGCGGATCGAGAGCGGCTCAAGGAATTGGAACAGGAGAATCGGGAGTTAAAGCGAGCGAACGAGATATTACGTAAGGCATCGGCCTATTTTGCGAAAGGAAGCTCGACCGCCGACCGAAATGATAGTGACATTTGTCGATAGCAACAAAGCGGCATATGGGGTCGAGCCAATCTGCAGACAAATACAGATTGCCCCGTCGAGTTATTACGAACACAAAGTGTGCGAGCGAGATCCGGATCGATTGTCTGATCGCATCAAGCGAGACATGAGGCTAGAACTTGATATACAGCGGGTATGGAAAGACAATTTCCGGGTGTATGGTGCTCGCAAAGTATGGCGACAGTTGTTACGAGAAGACATTGGTGTTGCTCGCTGCACGGTCGAGAGGTTAATGAAGAAGCTTGGAATACAAGGTGTTCGATGCGGCAAGAAGTGCTGGACAACCATTTCGGACGATTTGCTTGACCGGCCAACGGACAAGGTTAACCGGCAATTTGTAGCTGCCCGTCCCAACCAACTGTGGGTGGGAGATATTACCTTTGTGGCGACGTGGACAGGCTTTGTTTATGTGGCTTTTATCATCGATGTTTTTGCAAGGACCATCGTTAGTTGGCGAGTGAGTCGTTCATTGCGAACGGATCTGGTACTGGATGCATTGGAGCAGGCGCTATGGGCACGTCGGGAAACCGCAGGATTGATTCATCACAGCGACCACGGTTGCCAATATTTGTCGATTCGCTATACAGAACGTTTGGCGCAGGCAAATATTGATGCCTCCGTCGGCAGCATCGGAGATTCTTATGACAACGCCATGGCCGAGACCATCAATGGTTTGTACAAGACCGAAGTCATAAGGCATTGCGGCCCTTGGCGCAGTATCGAAGAAGTAGAATTTGCCACCTTGGAATGGGTGGATTGGTTCAACAATCGAAGACTGCTGGATGCAATCGGATATGTCCCACCGGCAGAATTTGAAAAGACGTATTATCGCCAACAGGAAGAGTCAGCTGATGCAGCTTGACTCAAGAAAACATGTCTCCGGAAAATCCAGGGCGATTCAAACTTTCCGATCATGTTAGTATAACCAAATGTTCTGTAAAGAATATTATGCTCAAAGATCATGCCTGTCTCCCAGGTTTTATCTTTGATAGTATCATTATCATTTCTACCTGCAACGGGTGCTGGAAAATAAATACACTTATTAAGAACCCTGCAAGGCAACTTGTTCCACCTAGAAACAATGGCATCAATAATTCATCGGGATAGGGCCCGTATAACCAAAAGACGAATATAGGCCCAATTGCTGATATCAAGGCGACCAGGAAACTTTTACGCAGGATGGCGAGGAATTTATAGAACGGTAAATTAATGTGCTTGGATGTCGCCCGTATCCAAAGTATTGTGCTCACCGCAGAAGATAGAGTGATTGCAATTCCTGATGCCCAAAGACCCTGAGAAGCGCCAATTGCAATAAACGTAATGCTCTGAATTGCACTGAAAATGGTTACTCTTGCGATAATGTTGACAGCGCCGGATGAAAGTAAAGCTGTTGTACACAGAGCAGCTGGTACGCTACAAGCCATCGCCACAGCCAATAAGCGAGCAAGATCAACAGATTGATCCCACTGGTCACCATATAAGACTTTTATAATGGGATGTGCCAGGCAAATAATAGCAAGGCAGAATGTCCAACCAAGTGCAGTAACATAAGCAGTTGATTTGATAAATGAGTCGGCAAAATCACCTTGATCACGAGATTGCTTGGCAAACCAAGGCAAGCAAACAGCGGCTACCGCATCAACAAAAAGACGATGAAACATTTGAACGAGGCCGCTGGAACGAGAATAGAATCCCGCAGCAGTTAAGTTTTGCAATGTACCAATAAAAAATTCGGGTGCGCTACCTGATATTGTGGTGATAATTGAGCTTGCAGTAAGTTTAGAGCCAAATGCTAGAACACGCTTAATTTCGCTTAAACCAGGCATCCACGGAAAAAAAGTGGGGCGATAATACACGGCAACCATTGCATTAATTAGAGTCGAAGTTAATAACCCAAGAGCGAGGCTGATCGGTCCATAGTTTTGCCAAGCTAACCAGATTGAAACCGCTGCACCGCAAAGACCGCTCAGAAAGCGCATTAATGCTATGTTTTCAAAACGCATTTCTCGCATCAACCAAGCATAAGTAAGTGAGCCAAATGGATTAATAACATAGTTAAAAGCCATTACCAGCAAAATGTCACCCATACGCGGTTCTTCGTAAAAAGCTGCAATTGGACTACTTGCCAGTAGCACTATACAGGCTAATCCAACACCCAAACCCAATTGCACAGTCCACACAGCTCTAATGCGCTCAATTGTTAGATTTTTTTCCTGTACAAGGTACTGGCCAGCACCCATGTCTCTCACAGTAGTGGCCAATGCTAAGAAAGCCATGGTAACGGAGAATAATCCAATTTCGGAAGGTGTTAGAAGGCGTGCAAGTACCATGGAAGTTATGATGGTAATTATCAAACTCGCATAGCGATCAATAAAAGAAAAAAACAAAGATTTGCGGGTTGACATAAACTCGATAAGCTGGCCTAAAGAAAATGCCGTGAAATTGACGGTAACCTACCTATATCATTTCTGGCGTCATTACCGTACGTAAAATAACATTTCCCCGGCTATTTCTATCTTTGTAACTGAACCACCAAATCGAGCTTTTTTTTACACTAAAACCAGCATCATTACCGATATAAAGTAGAGAAGCAATTTGTCCCAATGTTGGTTGATGGCCAATAATCAGAACAGTATTTTCTTCGTATGGCCAGTTAACAGTGTTGAGTATAGAGTCAGGCGCTGCACCTGGGCCTATCTGGGGAAGAATTTCATATTCAGTGTTATTAGTGACCAAGGCTGCTGCAGTTTGTAGTGTGCGCTTGGCAGGGCTGACGATGATGCGTGTATTATTTGGAATCCTTGGCTTGAGCCATTGAGCCATCTTTTGCGCCTGTTTCAATCCTCTTTCGGTAAGTTTGCGTGAATCATCTGGAAATCCATCCTCTGCCTCAGCATGGCGCCATAAAATCAGATCCAAAATACTTCTCCAATTTGAGTATTCATTACTAATATAATAACATTATTTGACATAATACAAATTATAAGAATTTAGATATTAATTTATTATGCCACTCAATAAAAACTATTCTTCGCTTTCTTTATCTATTTTTGTATTTGAAGAAATGCGGTAACCTTCAGATGCTCATTGTCCCAAATCGAGTATTTTGCAACGTTCTGAACAAAATGGGCGGAAATTATTTGATGCGATCCACTCAACAAATTTACTGCATTGTGGGCAATTGATGATGGTATTTCTTTTTGACGGCATTTTCGTCAGATTGATATAGTTTACAAACGACAAAACGTAAGCTCAAAGCTGACATCTTTATCATAAACATTCGTTTTATGTGTTGTTCCAAGAGGAATAAAGCGGATATTAAGCGCATACTTATTTGCACTGATCTCAGGCACACAAGGCAGACTTTCATCAATATGTAATCGTAGTAGATGTGCCTGGCGTTCTGAACCAGTCTGCTGAAACAATCCCTGTACTGCAGTGTAATTAAATGTCTTGCCACTATTTCTGAGGATATTTAACACAATATCAATACCATTGCGAATAGGCAAAAATGGTAAAACCCACTTATCAAGATCTGCCTGGCGCACTTCGGACCCAATCTGCAACCAATAATGATAGGCAGGTAGATCAAATTCGCATGCACCTCCAGGAATGCTCATGCGTTGTTTGATATTCATCAACCATTCATTATCACGCAGGTGACTGCCGATCCTTCCTGGAATATCTAATAGGCCACGAAATGCAGACCTGATATTAAATAACAAATTTTCCAGTACATCTTCTGATACCTGCGGATTTTGACGCAAACTTTCCAAGATGGCACGTTGTTTATCTAACTCTTGCAGCAAATCGGATTTAAGGTCAGAACGACTAGTCACATCAAGTATTTCAAATAGTAACGTCAAGGCAGTATGGTGATCGAATGCAGTTTCTTTCGCGGCAAAAAAATCTACTTTATTAAATAAATCTTCCAGCCGTAATAACATGCGAATCTTTTCGTTGAGGGGGAGTTCGTAGCAAATCACGGTCATAAGATGGCGTTAGATCGCGTCAGCATAGCAGAAAACACACACTAAAATATAACTTCTCTTACGCGTTATGTATCTGTTTGCATTCTAGCAAAGCAGAATGAATCTACCGTTTTAGATTCGAGTGCGCTTGTACTTCTATGAAATGTAAATTTCCGGGTAGCTTTGTGGGTCTGAGATAAGGGTGATTGTTGGCCTGAACTTCATAGAATAGGACAGCTGAATCTTAAAAATGCGCAAAAAATATATCGAACCAATGATATGACTGCCGAGCTTTCTATGAGATCTGAGAGAAGCTAAATTGTAATAGGCAATACGGCTATAGCTAGCTTGTACGCCTTGCTCCATCATCACTTCGTTGGCATATTCCCACAGGCGAAAGAAAGTAAACGACAAGCGATGTTGCGGAAAAACATAAACATCGTAATCCCAAGCTGACTTATTAAAAGGCGATAGCACGTATGTGCAACGTACTTCATCCTCACGGTATTTGCCAAAATTCAACCACAGATAGCCAGCTAGCTCCTCTTTTCTGAATGCGGCATAGCAATGTCCCCCTTGGTCAAATCTGGCCTGAATCACCGCTGCTGGCCTACCCAGCTGCAGGCACAGCGGATCACCGCAATACAACTCCCGAACCTCAATACCCCTGCCCCTTCCTACAGCCAGTTCGGAAAAACTTACTGCCTGCCGGGCGATATGATACTTGCGGATACCGATCTGTCTGATACGTAGTCTCGTCATCAGTTTGTTAAAGATGTGCACTAGCGCACCTGATAAACCTAACTCATTGTATGTGGTCTGCAGGAGTGAAATCATGATTAAAGCTGTTGTGTCGCACCTTTAACTGTAATATTTGTTAAATAATCAGAGTGTTGCAATAAAAAAGCTGGCGTAACTTTCATAGTGGAAAGTTAACTTGAAAGTTAGCGAATACTAAATCAGACTTCTGCAACAATCAACCGTAAGATCCCTCTCTGTAGAGAATAAATAAACTGTCCGGACTTGTAGAAAATGATCTGTCCGGTTTACATGGAATCCAAGTAGGACTTCAGATGAAACGGACAGAATGGATACAGGAGAACAGGAAGGTGTGATTTGAAAACTGTATGAAGGTTATCAAAAAAGAAGTCTCACGCAATCGGAAGCAGCACTATGATGTTCTCTGTGAGAGTCATGAAAATGTTTCCAGATAATGTTTACGGAATCCAGGCTACTTGCTTTTGTTACCAGCATTATCAAGTCCGCTTATCCATTTTTGATAGATACAGTCTGCAACCGCTTGTAGCGCAGGGACACGCTGATGCAGATTACGCTGTATCTCGTCGGCGGTTTGTACCGCTGGACTGTCCCGATTTATCTTGAGTTCTTCCGCATTAGCGTGACACCACGTTTCTACCATAAGAGGCGTCATTTCAAGATGGCATTGCAATCCAAGATGTTTTCCAAATGCAAAAGCTTGATTGTCGCAGTACTTGCTGGATAGTAAACGGGTAGTTTCTTGCGGCAGGCTGAAGGTTTCACCATGCCAATGGAAAGTTTCGAATCCGTCAATATCTTCCAGCCAGTTGTGTGCAATCGGAGAATCGGCCACTTCTACCCATCCCCACCCCAGTTCTTTAATTGGGTTGCTGCTGACTTGCCCGCCAAGAGCTATTGCCAGTAACTGCCCACCAAGACAGTTTCCTAAAACCGGAATATCAGAAGCAATGGCTTGTTTGATCAGGCCGATAACAGGTGCTATCCAGGGCAAATGATCGTGAACGCTCATGGGCCCCCCCATCAGCACTAGGCCGCCGTAATCCGTTAGATTATCCGGGATGGCATCACCTTCATCCAGCTTTATCAGTTGCCAGGGGATATCATGCTGATCCAGAAATGTGGCAAAATAGCCCGGCCCTTCAATTGGGAAAAATCGGAATATAGCGATAGGTTTTGGTTTGGTAGTAGATCTGGTCACGACCGGATTTTTTCCTTCGTAGAGCATTTTTTTGTGAATGATCTTCGCCTTTCAGCGACCTTTTTAAGCATCTGACTTTCGTGGTTTTTCCAATGCTTTCAATTTTTTTGAATTTGCCAATTATGCTACAGCAATTATGATGGCAAGCAAGAATCATGATTTTCGTGAACTGGTACGACTTGAGCAATTGCGGCATATTGAGAGCAGTCAGAAAGAAATGATCTCATACGCTAGTGTTCTGGATATGGCACCTCAAGATTCCAGTCAGTTTAGCCTGGATATTTTTTATGAACGACTGAAGACGCGAGCGCGCCATTTGATTCAGGATAACGCGCTGAGTAGTCGTTTGCTACAACCGGAAAAATTATTTCAGCGTGCTTATCGAGTAGTGCTGGCAATTGCCGTATTACTGGGTGGTCTCGCAGCCTTTAAGGCGGCAGATACGGCTGCTACTCTAAATATTTACTGGCTACTCACTGTATTGTTGGGATTTAATTTCCTGTCGATGCTGCTGTGGTTAATCGGTATGGTATTCAATATTCATGGATTGAGTACGGGTATGGCAGCACATTTGGCAGGCTGGTTGCCCAACCGATTAAAAGATAAAGAAAGTGATCCATTAACTGCGTGCGCTGCACGGGGTTGGTGGGAAACCTGTCTGGGTGGCAAAGTTGGAAAATGGAGATTCAGCTTAATCACGCACCAGTTCTGGTTGAGTTATTTGCTGGCGGGTATCGTGATGCTGATTTTGCTGATGATGGCAAAGCAGTATGATTTTGTCTGGGGAACGACTCTTTTGCCGGAGAGCACCCTGCCCGAATTAACACACTTTCTGGCGATTCCCATGGAATGGTTGGGTTTGGCGCAGCCTGACAGTCAACAGATCATGGCAAGTCGTATGGATGCGACAGGTATTGCCGTGCAGGATGCGGTCACTAGGGGTGCCTGGGCAAAATTTCTGCTGGGTGCGCTGATTATTTATGGAGTGCTGCCACGTTTGCTTTTGACTGCATTTGCGTCGTTGATGCTGAAATGGTCGGAGTATCGCTATCAACCGGATCTATACTTGCCCTATTACATCGATCTGCGACAAGGTCTACTGAAGCAGAATCTTGATACTCGTGTGGTAGATGCTGATCCCGGATCCAGGAATGATCATGTTGCGCCATTGGCAAAAGGTCGCAATCAGGATATTCCGGAAAAAGCACTGGTGGTGGGAGTTGAACTCGATGACCGGGTACGCTGGCCGACAACAGTGAGTGGTCAGCACAATATCCTGGATCAGGCCGGTTTTCAGCAAGTGATCGAGAAAATAAAAAATAACAAGCAGCCACTGTTGATCGGGGTAGCAGCTCACCGCCTACCGGATCGAGGTGTGCAAAGCATGATCAAGGAGCTGGTAAGCGCCACAGCGGGCCCCGCCACTTGGTTGTTGCTTCTGAACAGCGAATCTGCGGAATCTGTTACTGAATCGCGCAAGCTCGCGTGGTTCAGGCTAGCGCAGTCTTGCAATATTTCTGCCGAACACGTCATTACTTACCAAGAAGATTAACGATTATCAGAGATGCAGACAACCAGACCCGCAGCTGACCGGGAAGCATCGTTGCTTAATATTGCGGTAGTCGGTCATACCAATACCGGTAAAACCTCGCTTATTCGTACTATGTTGCGCAGCAACGTATTTGGCAGAATTGAGGATGCGGCCGGGACAACCCGTCACGTCGAACGCTCAACCATTTCTGCAGGGCAGGAAGCCATCCTCAATCTGTACGATACTCCGGGAATTGAGGATGTATATACGCTGCGTGAAAAATTGAACAGAATGGCTGCCAGTAAAAAATGTGTGATACAAGCTACCATTCTGACCGAGTTTACCCAACAGGCTGTACCCGATGATCCGCTGGAGCAGGAGGCGAAAGTTATCCGCCAAGTCTTGCGCAGTGATGTTCTGTTGTATGTCATTGATGTGCGCGAACCTATTCTGGAAAAATATCTGGTTGAAATTGAGTTACTCAGCAAGGCTCTGAAACCGATTATTCCGGTATTCAACTTTATCGAAGCACATCGTGCGGATCTGATCAAATGGCGGCAGAGACTCGCTGAATTAAATATTCATGCATCACTTGAATTTGACACGGTTGCCTTTACCTTTGAAGCTGAAAAGCGGCTGTACCAGAAAATCCAAAGCCTTGCAGAAGGTTATTATCAGCCGCTACAGCGTTTGATAGATTTTCGCGCGCAGGTATGGCGGCAACTCTGCCAATCAGGGGCCAGGCGGGTTGTGGCGCTGATTGTAATGGCAGCATGTTACCGACAAAGCATTGACCAAGATGGACAGGGCGATACCGCGCAATCTGCCGCGCAGAAGTTGCAGCAGGCGATTCGACAGGCCGAACAGAACTGTCTACACGATTTGCTCGCAATCTTTAATTTTACCCAGCAGGATGTTGTCTTGCAGAGTATCCCGATACAGGATGGCCATTGGCAGCTAGATCTGTTTGCACCTGGGGCATTGAAAGCCTACGGCCTGGATATTGGTAGTTCTGCTCTAAAGGGTGCTGCTGCGGGTGCCGGAATAGATTTAATGGTTGGTGGATTGAGTCTGGGGGCAGCAAGTTTGTTGGGAGCGCTGGCGGGAACGGGATGGTCTACTTTTCGTCGTTACGGCAAGGAAATCCAGGCCAAAATCAAGGGAACCAGCTGGCTGTGCTCGGATGATAATACTCTACAGATTCTGTATTTTCGCCAGCAGCAATTGCTGAATAAATTGATGCATCGCGGTCATGCCGCCCTGCACGTGGAGCAGATTGACTCGCCATTAACGGTGGAGAGTTTGCCGGAAAACTGGCATGAAATAATCCGTATCCTGCAACAAAATCCGGCTTGGGGTTCCCCATCTCAGGCCAGAGACAGCAATAGTCAATACCAAAGTATAGAATCTTGTTTGATTGCGGCTCTAGTGGAAAAATAACTATCCTGTCACCATTTTTGTAACCAGTTATTTTTTGGTAAATTAAAATTAAACTATGAAAAAAAACCTATTTGCTTTACTGCTGATCATAGCAAGTACCAGTGCGATGGCTGAATGGACAAAACTGGGTGAATACGATCAGAAAGGTGGTTACGCGGTTTACGCGGATCTAACTTCCGCCCGCAAGGCTGGCGGCAAGGTCAAGATGTGGATACTGGAAGATTTTAAAACTGAACAGAAAGCCTCTGGTGTAAATTTTTTGTCCAAAACTATCCGGCGTGAATATGATTGCCGGGGTAACCATATCAGAGTACTTGCGTTCAAATTATTTGGCTGGAACATGGAACAGGGTAAGCTTATCCGCGCTTATAGCCAGCCTCAGGAATGGAAAGTAGTGCAGCCTGAAAGCACGGATGAGATGGAGTGGAAAATTGCATGTGAAAAATCATAAAAAATACAAATTTCCCTTGGTTATCGAAGGGATGTGGCCAAGGTTTGCGCACGGCCACATCCCTTTGTTGAATTATTTTTTACAAAAAATCAGTCATCAATTCTGCAGATTGCATTTGCGCTGAGAATGACCTGATTAGTAGCGTTCAGAATTTCGCCTGTGACTTTGTTTTCCCGAATGAAATCTGTTGCTATTTCTGTTTTGTCGGCGTCATCCGTATCGCTTTTAAACTCAAATTCGGTTTCAAAGCGTGATGCTGGTTTTTCCAAGCTATTCACGTTAGCGCTTCCGGAAGTAACGCGAGCGTGATAATTACCCGGAGCCAGATTTGATACCTTGAGCTTAACTTTGGATTCGGAATCGCCCTTATCAATTTCACAGCCGACAACCAAACGTACCGGCTTGCTACCACCGACCGGCGGATTGGCTCTTCCAAAACCATCATCGTCTGATCGATCATCACTATCGTCATAATCATCGTCTTCAAATGCCGCCAGCGCTGCAATTCTCCGGCAAACACCAGAATTTTCAAGAATGGCTTCGGTCAGCTCATAGTTAAAAGAATTCCCACGCCTTTTCATGCGAACATCGAAGTAAGCACCTTCCAGGTTATCATCATCTTTGTAATTTCTGAGTTTGACGCAGGGGATAACCAATTCATCGGCCAAAAAATCAGCACGTGGACTGCCACCGATACGGTCTGCCCAGACCGGGCTGGCAGCAATACCAAGCGCCAAAACACAGGCAAGTTTCTTAATGCTCATCAATCTCTCCTAAAATAACTAAATAATTAGAATCGGTTACCCGGTTTTCCAGACGCTCGCGATAACCGAGCCTCCTGGAAATAATATCAGCAATATCGTAAATCTATCTCTGATATTTGGCAGGTAAAACCGCCTGTAATTTTGCTGAAAAAATACTGTTTCTTCCTTTCACGGAATTTGTGAGTGATGGCTGCTAGAATCGAACCATTGTTTTTACTGTTTGAACAGGAAAATCTATCTACTCTCAGGGAAAAACAGAATTACATCGCCATTTCCAAATGCACTCACTGCGAGACATTACTGACATGCTAATTGCTATATTGGTTTTCATCATAACGCTTGTACTAGTCATCTGGCAGCCACGCGGCCTTGGTATCGGCTGGAGTGCTTTATTTGGTGCCGCCACCGCATTGCTGCTTGGCGTGGTGCAGCTCAGCGACATCCCGGTGGTATGGCATATTGTCTGGAATGCAACGGCAGCTTTCATTGCCATCATCATGATCAGTTTATTGCTTGATGAAGCGGGCTTCTTTGAATGGGCTGCGCTACATGTGGCGCGCTGGGGACACGGCAACGGGTATTTATTGTTTGCTTATATTGTATTACTAGGTGCGTCGGTTGCAGCGCTGTTTGCCAATGATGGCGCAGCCTTGATTCTAACGCCGATTGTAATGGCTATGCTGCTGGCGCTCGGGTTTAGTCCGGCTGCTACGCTCGCTTTCGTCATGGCCGCAGGTTTCATCGCCGACACGGCCAGCTTGCCGTTAGTAGTATCGAATCTGGTTAATATTGTTTCGGCTGATTATTTTAAGATTGGATTTGCCGAATATGCTGCAGTTATGGTTCCGGTTAACATCGCATCAGTAGTCGGTAGTTTAGGTGTGCTTTTCCTCTATTTTCGTCGCAATATTCCGGTTAGCTATGATGTCAGTCAACTCAAGGCGCCCAGTAAAGCAATACGCGATCTGGCAACGTTCCGTGCTGGCTGGGTGGTGCTGGCATTACTGCTGATCGGCTTTTTTGGACTGGAATCTTCTGGTGTGCCCATCAGCCTTGTGGCAGCGGCCGGCTCGCTCATATTGCTCACAGTAGCAGCGCGCGGTCATGTGATTAATACCCGCAAGGTAGTGCGCGAAGCGCCATGGCAGATTGTCATTTTCTCATTGGGTATGTATTTGGTGGTGTATGGCTTACGTATGGTTGCATGTGTTGGCACGGAAAAATACTGTTATTACTTGGGGATATTACTTCCAAGTGGGAATTGTACTGACTGTTCCGGTATTACTTGTTACTCTGGGCACACTGGCTATGTGGCTTAGTATTCAGTGAGATGGTATTACAGTAGGCTTCATCAATTAAAGTGAAAAGTATCCTGACACATAGGGCAATTGCCTTGACCCTGTTAACCGATTACTCCCACATAAGAGTTGATTTGTCTTATTGACTTGTCGAAGCAAATTCTGGTTAGATATCTTTCGCAAGCAATGTATATAAAATAAATTAAAAGGGTTCTCTATGATCAATTGGTGCACTACTCTAAAAAACTTTTTCTCTGTTGCCGCACTAATCGCGCTGTTATTTGGCTTTAATCCATTTGCTACCAGCGCAGTGTTAGTCAGCCAGTCCTATCTAAACAACAGTGATAGTTTTCTATCCAGTGTTAACGGTGATTTTGAGAATGCCGAGTCATTTACCTTACCAAATACTGCCAATTTAACTTCTATCGTATGGTGGGGAACCAATGCTGGTAATACTGGTGCCAATGATTTTCTGGTGAGAATAGGCACGACTCTCGGTGCTTGGACAAGTTTGACTGGTGTCGTTACAAGAAATGCAACATCTGGTACTGATAACGAAGACCGAAATATTTTTCGGTTTGAGCAGGCATTTACTACGACGCTTCCATTGATAGCCGATACGTATTTTTTGTCAATATCACAAGAGACAGAAGATTGGTTTTGGACGGCTGGCTCACTGGATGCCACTTTTGGTTATTCGGGAAGTTTTTTTGGCGCTGATCAAGATTGGTTTGATGATTCTACGGAGTTATCCTTCCAGTTGGTTGGGGAATGGCAGTCATCAGTCGTACCCGAACCCAGCATGGTTGCTTTATTTCTAATTGGTGCGTTTATCTTTCTGATGAGAAGACATAGGAACCCCTAGTCAGCACACACGCAGAATGACTGGAAATTCTGCGTGGCTTGGGACATCAACATAGGCATGCGCAACTGATAGTGCTTGGGTGTTAAGTTTTGGTGGCCAAGGGCGGAATCGAACCACCGACACAAGGATTTTCAGTCCTCTGCTCTACCGACTGAGCTACTTGGCCAATATTTTCTTATCAAGGTCATAAAACCGTAATAAGGGATGAGTAAATCAAAATTGCATGTTTGTATATGCTGTTTTGATGGCGCGCCCGGCAGGATTCGAACCCACGACCCCTTGGTTCGTAGCCAAGTACTCTATCCAACTGAGCTACGGGCGCATCTTGCTGCATCAAGGAGATTCAGATTAATTATAAGCAGTCTGTCTACTTTATGGCAAGAAAGCGGAGCATGATGTTACATTCAGGCGTTTTTGTCAACACTCAGTCTCTTCTAATACGAAATGAATCTGGACACTTTTATTCTGAATTGATCATGATGTGGGACATAGTGATCGATATGGATGAAGTGAAGTGAAGTGAAGCTACAAACAGTAGCGCAGATTAATTCTACTTTGTTAGATTAAATAAGGTATCCGCAAGCGCAGGACTATGGTGGAAGAGCCATCTGTCTTTATATACATTAATCACGATCGTGGCTCTGGAGTAATCTAGCAAAGTAGAATTAAGCTTTATCTCAACCAACCTCAAAGGAGAAACTTTATGAAACTCAATCAAAGCAATCCCGTCGTCTGGTTTGAAATTTACGTCCAAAATATGGAACGTGCTAAAACGTTCTATGAAGCTGTACTCGCAGTTAAACTGGAAAAGATGCCTGCCCCTACCGCTGAGTGCGAAGAAATGGAAATGTGGGGTTTTCCCTCAGATAAGGATACTGCCCAAAATACTTATGGTGCTTGCGGTATGCTGGTCAAGATGGAGGAAAAATCGTCTGGGTGTGGTGGAACGCTGATTTATTTCGGGTGTGAGGACTGTGCTGTGCAGGCTGTCCGTGCCGCCGAAAATGGGGGCAGCATTATCAAGGAAAAATTCTCAATTGGTGAGCATGGTTTTATTGCCCTTGTCAACGATACCGAGGGCAATATGATTGGCTTTCATTCGATGTAACAAACATCATCGCCCAAGAACGGGCTCCTATCCTGGCGGCGGGTAGATCAACCTCCAGTCCGACGGCTCTTAGTATGACACTCAAGCCGACCTGCTTCCGCTCTATCATGCGAAACATATTAGGTCGTGCAGAACAATGCAAGCTTTAATCTCAACGGAGATATTGTATGACAAAAACCGCAAAGAACACGATCTGCCTTTGGTACGAAGATGATGCCGAGGCTGCAGCGCAATTTTATGCTGAGACATTTCCCAATTCATCGATCGGTGCAGTGCATCGCGCGCCAGGAGACTACCCATCGGGAAAAGAAGGAGACGTATTGACTGTCGAGTTCACTGTTCTGGGTGTCGCGTGCCTCGGTCTCAATGGAGGACCCGCATTCAAACACAACGAAGCATTCTCTTTTCAGGTTGCGACCGAAAACCAAGACGAAACGGATCGCTACTGGAATGCGATTGTTAGCAATGGTGGTCAAGAAAGCGAGTGCGGCTGGTGCAAGGATAAGTGGGGTATCTCTTGGCAGATTACGCCGATCGCTCTGACAAACGCATTTACCAGTCCCAATCGCGCAGCTGCCAAACGGGCGTTTGATGCGATGATGACGATGAAAAAAATTGACATCACCGCGATCGAGACTGCGTTTCGTGGTTGAGATGAATTAAGGCAAAACATGAAAAAATCATGTTTGTACTTGTGCTGGGTAAAGACAGTATTCAGAAAGTAAATTGGCCTCCCGTTATCTGTATAAAATAGATCAGCCAAATACGATGAGGAGGGGTGAATTGGGGGATTCTGAGCAAAAAGAAAGTAACACATCCGAACTGCTGCAATTAATTGTGGTACAAAACCACAATGAAATTATCAGTGTCGCGGAAATAAAAAATTCTTTGCATGAGAGGGGATTCGGTGTCCTGTTAGCAATCGCTGCGTTGCCGCTGTGCCTGCCAGTTCCGGTTCCACCTGGTTACACCACTTTTTTTTCGATACCTCTGTTCATCTTTTCCGTGCAGATGATGTGGGGCATGAGATCACCCTGGATTCCCCAATGGTTAGCGACGAAACAAATTAAAAAAGAAAATCTCGATAAACTGATACAAAAAGCAACCCCCTGGTTGCGTAAAATTGAAAGTTATCTTCACCCGAGATTAACCTATATCAGCACGCATGCGTGGGAGCGTATTATCGGCATTTTCTCATTTATATTCTCACTATCAATTGCGCTACCAATTCCACTAACCAATTTCCCACCTGGTTGGGGTATTCTTATCATGTCTTTAGGGTTACTTAGCAAGGATGGTTTAACTATCATCATTGGCATGATCGTTGGTACGGTAGGCATCGGCATCACTCTTGTGGTACTTGCACTTTTATGGATGGGGGTGTCCATACCAGATTTTTATTGATAGTCAGGTTTAGGCCAATATGAAAAAGATATAACTGTCGAAAAAATTTACAAAGTTTGATTTGGCCCCCGATTTTTATCTGATTTCTTTGGAAGACTTACATATATTCACCTTAATTTCAATCTACAAAATAGATAAAATTATAATTGGCACATTTTGTGCTTAATATGGTTAAAGTAAATTCTTTTAGGGTCACTGTCCATGATTCGATATTTTTTGAACCATTTCTGTCAAAAATCACCAATTTTCCTGTTTAGTCTTTTGCTTACTAGTGGGATCGCTGTGGCCGATAGCTTCAAAACCCTGCTTGCATTGGCGCAACAATATGAACATGGTGAAGGCATTCCTAGAGATTATGCTAAGGCGCTGGAATATTACTGTCTGGCCGCACGACAAAATTCTGCTGATGGGCTATACGCATTGGGATGGATGCACGCCAATGGGCGCGGCGTGGCTCGTAATGAGAAAGCTGCTGCGGCATTATTTACCCGGGCGGCTGCAAAAAAACATCCGGGTGCGCAAAAGATGCTGGTCTATCTGCCAGTGTCTCCCAGGAGATCCAACGCTACCGATACTGCACTACCCGGTTGCGTGGCTGCCCCGCTCCCTCCTGATAGCAGCAATAATTATGCCAGCAACCAGTACATCACTTATCCGCTAGCACAACAGCCCATTATCTCGCTGGTACACAAATTAGCGCCAGACTACCAAATAGACCCAAAGCTGGTACTTGCAATTATTTCTGTTGAATCCGCCTTTAATAGTCGCGCAGTCTCTTCTAAAAATGCACAAGGACTTATGCAGCTCATCCCAGCGACAGCTGAACGTTTTCAGGTCAAGAACAGTTTTGACCCAGAGGAAAACATCAGAGGTGGATTGGCCTACCTACGATGGCTACTTTCCTATTTCAGAGGAAATGTCGCGTGGGTCGCTGCTGCTTACAATGCTGGCGAGGGCTCAGTCGAAAAATATCGCGGTATCCCCCCCTATCCTGAAACGGTAAATTATGTTGATAAGATTCTGCAGCGCTATCCGAATACCACCCACCCCTATCAACCTGAAATAGTCAACCGGTCATCCTTTATTTTCACTTCTACCAAGCACCAAAATTAGAGCATGCGAAGTTACTTTTTACTCAAAAGATAAATCTTGGCAAGTTTCTCTGGCGGAACACCACATAAATAACCAACCGCCAGTTTGCGATTTTGCCAGGTACGTCGCCACCATCCATCGCGCTGCCAATAGCGCGGATCAACTAATAAGGGCTCTGACAATGGTTGAAAACGCCCTAACCTTCTTAACTTATGTACCAGCGGTACTTCTTCAAATAATGGCCAGGGTGCGTGTCCACCTGCCAGAAAATAACGCTCTCGCTGCACAAATATACCCTGATCTCCGTAGGGAACACCCATACGGCAGCGCCAGGCAATTGCTTTTTCCAGTAAACGTGCCGACCAGTTGCCTGTCAGATTGAACTTGAAACGAAAATAACCGCCGAGCGCACCTTGTGCAAGCGCTAACTTGATTGCAGGCAAAGGACATTCTGGCAAACTGGCATCCGCATGCAAGAACCACAATATCGCCCCCTTCGCTTTGATGGCACCGGCATATAACTGTTGACCGCGACAAGGCTCATCAGGCAGCCAGTTTGCGTCATATTTCATGCAAAGCCTACGGCATGCATCCTGGTTTGCGCCATCCACTACAATTACCTCAAGTGGCGGATGCGTTAGTGCGCGTAACTGTATAAGTAGACGTTCAAGCATCTTCTCATCTTTGTAACAGGGAATAATGACGCTAACGGCAGGCATTTCAACTCTCACTCATTGTTACCATACAAGCTAACGCATGCAGGCGGCGACGCGCTGGCCGTGGATCATTTTTTAATTGCATGCACAGTTCTGTAACATCTTGAGGCTGATCGACATCGGCACCCATTGATAAGGAACCAACAGTTTGTCCAGCTCGGCGGCAACAATCCAGTAATGCCTTGCCTAATTGATCGGTACTCCAGGGTAATTCATCGAGTGGCGGCCAAGGCAAGCGACTCGCCATCATGACGACGCCCCCGTCAATTGCAGGCTTTAGGACAGTTTGGTGCTTCCGCAGAGAGGCCAGACAGTCAGAATAATCCGCCATAGTCAACAATGGTGAGTCGCTTCCGATAAAAACTAGCGGAATCAGCTGGGTCTGCCGTATTGAGGCATCTAGCGCATTCAGTCGTTGTCCGAGATTACCGGTAATTTGCGAACAAACAGTTACACCTGGGCGCGTTGCAAGTAACCTTTCAGCCCAGGCTACATCGTTGTCAGTAGCTGGCGCGATCACTACCGGGCCTCGCCAGGCAAAAGCATCTTCCAATGCACAATTCAGCAATGCCTGCGCAATCTGGTGGGTTGTTTCAACCCCCAGTCTGGTAACCAGCCGCTGCTTGCCTTCTCCTGGTTGCGGACGCTTGCATGCCAGCACTAATGTTGTTTTCATCAGAAGAGAAGCATCCAGTTGATTGATTGAGTTGTTGTAAGGCATATGTAAAAACGATTGTGAGCCACCATTTTGCCATACATGCCGCCGAAGTTTTGCAGGCGCAATATAAACGAACTACTCAAATATCGTGTTGTTAATCTAAGATAAAAAAAGACAAACCAGTTCGCTACGCATCATGCACCTGTAGCGACAACTTGCGGACAAGGTTGATATGCTAAAATGCGGACATCAAACAGGGAGACTCAGGCGCGGAAGTGCTGATAGCCCGAACCAAAAGTCGTTTCGTTTACCATCCGATTAATTTCATTAAATTGTAATAACTTATACCTACAATGAAATTTTCTAGGCGCAGCGATTCAAAATCTGAAGATATGAAAATTTCTGCACAAAATGTGCATGATACAAGTAACGTTGCTCCTATATCTAAAACCTTGCGGCGCAACTTCAGACGACACATCAAGGAACGGATCATTGAGTCCATCTTGTTCCTGGCGGCTCTATTCTCGGTTTTTATTACGTTTGCAATCGTGTATATGCTGGTCAGTGAGTCCATGGTTTTTTTTGAGCATGTGTCATTGCGCGAATTTCTAACTGATACTCAATGGACACCGCTTTTCGATGATGCCCACTACGGCATACTTCCACTTATTTCCGGTACAATCATCAGTTCAGCCGTTGCGCTGATGGTTGCGCTTCCGCTTGGCACCGTCATTGCAATCTACCTGTCCGAATTTGCACCGTTTACTGTACGGGAAATTGTTAAACCGTTTCTTGAGTTACTCGGTGGCATCCCCACGGTCATTTATGGTTACTTCGCCCTGTTGTTCGTTACGCCGCTACTGCAATATTTCTTCCCAAGCCTGCCAGGTTTTAGTCTGTTATCCGCTGGACTGGTGATGGGTATCATGATTATTCCTTATGTGAGTTCAATGACCGAAGATGCCATGCGTTCAGTACCGATGCATCTGCGAGAAGGATCTTATGCCACAGGCGCAACCCGATTCCAAACAGCAATCAAGGTGGTTGTACCAGCTTCTTTATCCGGGATCGCAGCAGCCTACATACTCGGGATTTCCCGTGCGGTAGGTGAAACTATGGTAGTCGCCATCGCAGCAGGAATGCAGCCCAATCTGACCTGGAATCCTGCGGAGCCAGCCGCCACCATTACCGCCTACATTGTTCAAGTCAGCTTGGGCGATTTGCCACATGGCAGTATTGGCTATCAAACCATTTTCGCTGCTGGGCTAACACTGTTGCTGATAACCCTGATTTTCAATATTCTTGGACACTTGCTGCGTAAATACTACAGAGAAGTGTATTGAAACCATATAGATAATATTTTTCTGACTAATGAAGAAAATTTCAAGTTGCCCCTGTTATGGATCACGATAGAAATCTGACTGAAATCCGGATAATGATCGCCCGGCATCGACGCTGGGATAGACTATTTCTGATAACAGGAATCATCTCGGTAATGATTGCCATACTAGTTTTTTTTGCACTTTTCATCGGAATGGTGATCGACGGCATACCGCGCCTGTCATTCGATTTTTTTACCTCATTTCCATCCCGTCGGCCTGAATCTGCTGGCATCTTGTCCGCTTGGGTCGGAACGACACTGGTCATGCTGGTGACCGCAATTGCTGCTGTACCACTCGGCGTTTCAGCCGGAGTTTATCTAGAAGAATACGCACCCAAAAATCTTCTGACAGAAATTATTGAGATCAACGTCACCAATCTTGCGGGTGTGCCGTCAATCATCTATGGCTTGCTTGCGCTCGGATTATTTGTATATCAGCTTGGCTTGGGACAAAGCATTCTTGCCGCCGGACTGACACTTGCTCTACTGATTCTACCGGTTGTAATCGTCGCTACGCGGGAGGCAATCCGGGCTATTCCGGTTTCTATTCGTGAAGGTGCTTATGCTCTGGGTGCAACCAAGTGGCAGACGGTTTCCGATCATATTCTGCCCTACTCTTCCGCCGGAATATTAACCGGCATCATTATCGGGCTGGCACGTGCGATTGGGGAAACGGCCCCAATTATTACAATTGGCGCATTGACATTCATCGCCTTTTTACCTGCCCCCCCGATACAGGACGAATTTCCCTTTCTGTCTTTCGAGTGGTTGATGGCTCCCTTCACTGTCATGCCGATCCAGATGTTCAACTGGGTTTCAAGACCCGAAGAAGCCTTCCAACTCAATGCGGCTGCAGCTGGTTTAGTACTTGTTGTCATGACGTTAGCCATGAATGGACTGGCAATTTATCTGCGTTATAACCTGCGTAAAAAAATCAAATGGTAAACCAATCTCATGCAAGATATCAGACCTGTTAATTCAACTGCTCCAGCAGGAAAATCGATTAGCGACAAATGTGTTGTTAACCAGCTGGATTTTTTTTATGGTGAGTTGCAGGCACTGAAATCAATCAGTATGACGGTCTACGATAAACAGGTAACTGCGCTCATCGGTCCGTCTGGCTGTGGAAAATCCACTTTTCTACGATGTTTCAACCGGATGCACGATCTTTATCCTGGTAACCGCTATACTGGAGAGATTATTCTTCACCCGGATAACGAAAACATACTCTCTCATGCGGTGGATCCAATTGAAGTCAGAATGCGCATTGGCATGGTTTTTCAAAAACCAAACCCGTTTCCAAAGTCTATCTTTGAAAATGTAGCCTATGGTCTTAGAATCAGGGGCGTTAACAATCGCTCGATTCTGGAAGAAAAAGTTGAAACGGCATTGCGTAACGCAGCATTATGGGAAGAAGTAAAAGACAGATTGAATGATCTCGCTTTCAATTTATCTGGCGGACAACAACAACGACTGTGCATTGCACGTGCACTAGCTACCGATCCCGAGCTGCTGCTGTTTGATGAACCCACCTCTGCGCTCGACCCGGCTGCAACCGCTAGTATCGAGGAGTTGATTACCGATCTTAAAAACAAGGTTACTATTTTGATCGTAACCCATAACATGCAGCAAGCTGCTAGGGTGTCTGACTATACCGCTTATATGTATGTTGGCGAACTAATCGAATTTGGCGTGACAAATACCATTTTTATCAAGCCGAAGCACAAGCAAACCGAAGATTATATTACGGGTCGATTTGGCTAAATTTCCAATCCAGGTGTTTTGTACGCTTAATACTTTTCTTTCCTCCTCGTAATATTTCACCTGTATTGCCTACCTTTGCAGATAGATTGATTCAATGGCAGCTTACTTCTGGTCGCCATTATTTACCTTGGCAGGGTAGCAGGAATCCTTACGGAATCTGGATTGCTGAGGTAATGTTGCAGCAAACTCAGGTAACAACCGTCATTCCCTACTATCAACGCTTCATGCATACCTTTCCGGATGTTGCGGCCTTGGCAAGCGCCACACTTGACGATGTTCTGGTGCTATGGAGTGGTCTTGGTTATTATGCGCGTGGCCGCAATCTTCATAGAGCTGCCTGCATCATTATGTCGAAGCATGCTGGCACTTTCCCAGTAAATGCCGCAACCATTGAGCAACTTCCTGGCATTGGCCGTTCAACAGCGGCAGCCATCGCGGCATTCGCTTTTGGTGAACGCCGCACGATTCTGGATGGCAACGTTAAACGTATTTTAGTACGCTATTTTGGAATCCATGGGCATCTTACTGACAAAGTAATAGAAGCCAGGCTGTGGCAGCTGGCAGAAACGCTCCTCCCGACCAGCAATCACGTTACATCAATGGCTACTTATACACAGGCCTTCATGGATCTGGGCGCACTCGTTTGTACCCGCAGTCAACCAAAATGTGAGCGCTGTCCACTGCAAGCGGAATGTATTGCCTTCACCCACGGACTAACCGGTCAACTGCCTACGCCCAAACCCAGGAAAAATCGACCAGAAAAAAGTATCATCCATTTATTACTGGTTAAAGATGATAAGGTTCTGTTGGAAAAGCGGCCATCTTCTGGTATCTGGGGAGGGTTGTGGTGTTTTCCAGAAATTCCGTTTGAACCCGACAGTGATAACAATTGTTTTTCTAATTCAATCGGTCACAGCAGACCGTATACTGAATTTCCTTGCATCGTCCACACTTTTACACATTTCCGGCTTACCATTTACCCACGTCTGATAGCTGGTGAACATGCTAGAATGATAGACGAAGAAAGCCGCCATTGCTGGATGACTGCCAGTGCAGCGTTGAAACTGGCTACTCCGGTACCAGTCAAAAAGTTGTTACTAACACTAACCAATGTTTTGTAGTCATCATTAACATGATCAACCCAGACGCAGAAGTGGAAAAACGACAGCTACGTGAGAAGCTGCGTAGATTGCGCGAGCAAATAACATCCGCACAAAGGCTGTGTTGGGGTGATGCAATCAGCCAAAATCTAAGGCAGGGTTTTACCCAATTAAGAAACTGCCGTGTTGGTGGCTACTGGCCGCATGCGGGAGAATATGACCCACTACCTTTGATGCAATGGTTGGGTACTTATGGCGCAATTTTAGCCTTGCCCAAGGTGCTTGCGAAATTTGAACCACTTGAATTCGTTGCATGGTGGCCTGGCGCACCGATGAAGAATGATGCTTACGGTATTCCAGTTCCAGAGAATACTCCAGCCGTAGCAGTTGATGCCATCCTGGTTCCAATGCTGGGTTTTGATGAAAATGGCTTCCGGCTTGGTTATGGCAGCGGTTACTTTGACCGCACGTTGGCTAGTTTAACTTCCCGTCCATTAGCGATTGGTATTGCCTTTGAGCTACTAAGAATAACGACTATTTTTCCACAATCTCATGATATTGCTATGGACTATATCGTTACCGAGAAAGCTATTTTTCGTCGCCAGCAAGGTATGCTAGTAGCCTTACCTCCTGAAGAATGCGTCAGCATGCCGCGATAACCCCTTCTGCAATCATTTCGTCCTTGCTACAAGCACCATTTTCAGTCAGCTTTCTAGTCGTGCGTACCCCAGCGGGGCATCAGATTGTGCGCCACACCCAGGTGGTCTAGTATGCGCGCAACGACAAAATCGACAATATCCTGAATGGTCTCGGGTTGGTGGTAAAATCCGGGGTTGGCCGGTAGGATGGTGGCACCTGCATGGGCAAGCTTCAGCATATTTTCCAAGTGAATAATTGAGAATGGCATCTCACGAGGAACAATGATCAAGATACGTTTCTCTTTTAACATCACATCGGCTGCGCGTTCTATCAATCGCTGACTCATTCCAACCGCGACCGCCGAAAGTGTTCCCATAGTGCACGGGCAGATCACCATCGCATCAGCAGGATTAGAGCCTGATGCAACTGGCGCAAACCATTCCTCGCGTCCAAATACGCTCAGTAATCCTGGTGGAGCCTTGAAATATTCATTTAGGGCGGCTTCGGTTTCCTTAGGACGCGAGGATAAAACTAGCCCCATTTCCTGTTGTGCCACAATTTGTGCAGCTTGCGAATAAAGTAGATATACCCGATGGCCCTCTCGTAACAATATCTCTAACAGGCGAATACCATAAGGCATACCTGATGCGCCTGTCAAAGCAATCGTGATTGTTTTGTGAGAAGAACCTGTTTTATTCATGGTTAATAGATATAGTCAGTATGATTACCCAAGTAAAAGACAGCCATAATCTACACGCCTTAATCACTCGGATGATCCTCATCGTAGTCTACTGTATTTCCACTCATCTCGAGCTCATGACGATGTATAAAATCCTGCGTACTGTCAATCCCGCGCAACTGCAGAATATAGTTACGCACAGCGGCTTCAATCAATACGGCTAGATTGCGGCCAGCGGCAACGGGAATAGTTACCTTGCGTATTTTGACATTCAGAATTTCTTCATCGAGATTGCTCAGTGGCAAACGCTCATAGGCACCAATTTCACTACTGGTGGATTTTTCCAGATGGACAATCAGTTTCATATTTTTGCGACGGCGAACAGCAGTTTCGCCAAAAATGGTACGAATATTCAACATACCGAGCCCGCGCACTTCAATGAAATCGCGCAGTAATGGCGGGCAGCAACCTTCTAGGGTTTCTGGTCCAATGCGCGACAACTCGATGACATCATCCGCAACCAGCCCATGTCCGCGACTGATCAGCTCCAATGCAAGCTCACTTTTACCAACACCACTTTCTCCCGTGATCATGACGCCCATACCAAGGACATCTAGTAAAACACCATGACGTGAAATGGTCGGCGCCAGATTCCGGATCAGATAGGATTGTAACAACCAGATAACTTGCGAACCTGTGTTACTGGAACGTAATAAGGGTGTCCGTGTCCGACAGCAAAATTCGTTGATGCTAGCGGGCACTGCTAAATCATCTACGATGATCAAGCAGAAAGGGTTGCTCGCTTCCAGTACAGATAATTTTTTCTGTAGAGACAAAGGATCCATTTCGAGCAAAAATGTAACCGATGTCTGGTTCAATACCTGAATCCAGTTGGGATTGATAAAATTCAGGTAACCAATGAGATTTTGTGCTCGCTCTAAAACCCGGGTATTCTCAAGTTGCTTGTTTATTTTACTTGATGCAGCATCCCACTGCAGCGTCAGCTTATCCTTGTTGTCTTCGAATAACTGGATAATATCAATTTGTGACATACTCTGGCTCAGGCGTCCAGTTCGATATCAATTGGTGAATTTCTCTGGCGCTCTTACTAGACAGCAATTTTTCACGAAAGTTCTTGTTACTGAACATTTGTGCCAGTTCACTCAAGATTAGTAAGTGTTGATCAGTTGCCTTTTCCGGAACCAGCAAAATACAGGTGATATTTACTGGTTGACCATCCGGCGCATCAAATGGAATTGCCTCCTTTAATCTGATCAGCATTAAGGCTGCTTCACGCAGGCCTTTAATCCTGCCATGCGGAATAGCAACACCTTGCCCAAGACCGGTCGACCCCAGTTTTTCACGAGTAAATAAACTATCAAAAACCTGGCTTCGCGCCACGTGAAGGGTATTTTCAAAGAGTAATCCTGCCTGTTCGAAAACACGCTTCTTGCTGGTCGCCTCCAGATCAAACATCACGTTTGATTCCGGTAATAATTCAGAAATAAGGCTCATAAATAATTAGTTAACTTTGGAAACACAAAGTAACCATTGCTAGTGAATTCAGGTAAGCGGTTGTCCTGTCAGATTGATCTCGACAGTATGCACAAAAATAGTTAATTTTTGAAGGAAAGACATCTTACTCGGGCTGCTCAAGCGGCTGATCTTTCAGCCCGCCATGATTGCGCTGATCTATTCCTTTTTCCTTGTGTTTCAGAATCTGGCGATCCAGTTTATCGACCAGACTGTCGATAGAAGCGTACATATCAGGGCTATCCGTTTCAACAAAAATATCTTTTCCCCGTATGTGTATCGTTGCCTCAGCTTTCTGTTTGAGTTTGTCTACCGACAGTATCACCTTGATATCAATCACATGATCAAAATGGCGCGTAATTTTTTCAAATTTTGACAAGACATATTCACGCAACGCAGGCGTTATTTCTACATGACTACCAGTGAGATTCAAATTCATTATTTTTCCTTGTCTGGATGGTTAGGTTGTAACAATAGAGTAATAAAAAACTAGAGCATTTTACGTAAGTTTGTCGGGGGAATGTGCATTAACTCCCGATATTTTGCAACTGTGCGCCGCGCAATAATAACGTCCTGTTGCGCCAGTAGCTGTGACAGGCGGTTATCACTAAGCGGTTTTCTAGGGTTCTCATTTTGTATAAGTTGTTTCAGCAGGCTGCGAATGGCAATAGACGAACAGGTATCTCCCTGCTCAGTCATTACATGACTGCCAAAAAAATATTTGAATTCGAAAATACCATGCGGTGTTCGCATATATTTATGAGAGGTCACGCGAGAAATAGTGGATTCGTGCAATTTTAGGGTTTCAGCAATTTCGTGCATCACCAGCGGACGTACAGCAGTTTCTCCCTGTTCCAGAAATGCCTGCTGACGATCAACAATTGCTTGACCCACACGTAGAATAGTTTGCGTGCGCTGACGAATGTTGCGAATCAGCCAGCGCGCTTCCTGTAATTGTCCTCTAAGGGGGCGAGCTTCTTCGCTGCGATTATTTTTTAAAATATTCGCATAGAACTGATTCACATGAACTGGTGGAACGGTTTCCTGATTCAGTTGTACCAACCAGCCATTTTCAGATCTGACCACTAAAATGTCAGGCACGACATAACGCGCAAGTGCTGCATTAAAGTTGCTGCCTGGTTTGGGGTTCAGCCGGGTGATCATCTGCTGGATACACTGCAGGCAAGTTTCATCGCATCCCAGTATTTTTTGCAGCAGACGGAAATTTTTGGCAGCGAAAACTTCCAGATGGTTTTCGATCAATTCCAGCGCTTGTATTCGGCAAGGCGTATCTGCGGATAACGCCCTGATCTGCAGCAACAGACATTCCTTCAGGTTTCTTGCTCCTACACCAGGTGGATCCAGTTGCTGCAGGCATTCGAGCGCTGCCTGTAATTCCGTACGGTCTACGGCGAACTCGGATGGCAGGTACTTCAGCAGTTCATCAACATCCTGGGTAAGATAGCCATCATCATCCAGGCAATGAATTAGTAGCTCCACAAATTGCCGTTGTTGCTCGGATAGCTGGCTCATACTGAGTTGTGTCAGCAAATGCTCACGCAAGCTGACCGGTTTAATTGCAAAACGGGAAAATTCCAGATCACTGCTATCGGCACCATTGGAATCCGGTGATTGGTGCTGGTACGCACTGCTGTCATCCTCATAGAGATCAGGGGATGCATCCAATGGCTCAACATTCTCCGTCATTTCTGTGGAATTAGATGAATCAATACTTACCGGATCAGTGCTTGAGTTACTTGGATCTGGAAGGTTTGTATCAACCGGTTTCTCAAACTCATGCTGACTGTCATCAGGATAATCATCCAAATCTAGCATCGGATTCTCCTGAACCATCCGCTCGATTTCCCGGTTCAATTCAAGGGTTGACAAGGTTAACAGCTTGAGGGCGTGCTGCAGCTGCGGCGTCAGTCTTAGCCCGATCGTCGGTTTAAGTGTAAGCGTTGGTTTCATATTTCTGGGGCATCTCTAAAAATCCATATTTTGTTACAATACATCGTTGTTTAAAAAAATATTTCCTTACATATTAATAATATGCTGCGTCCATATTTTTTATTCTCGCCTCGTCTTGTTTAAAACCTTGAATTTTTAGAGGCACCCTTCAGATAAAATTAGAGAAAGCCGTATCAAAGGCGAAAATGCTCGCCTAAATACACTTCCCTGACACGGTTATCATTGACAATTTCTTCAGATTTGCCACTGGCGAGTACGACACCTTCACTGATAATGTAAGCACGATCACAAATTCCGAGAGTCTCTCTAACATTATGATCGGTAATCAACACACCGATACCGCGTTCCTTCAAAAACCCAATAACTTTTTGAATATCCAGAACTGAAATGGGGTCTACCCCTGCAAATGGTTCATCCAGCAAAATAAAACGTGGATGGGATGCTAGTGCCCGAGCAATCTCAACACGCCGACGCTCTCCCCCTGAAAGACTGATTGCGGGGCTTTCGCGTAAGTGTCCAATATGAAAATCATGCAATAGGCCATCTAGCTGGTGGTTAATTTCAGCTTGAGATAATCCCTGCAGCTCAAGTACCGAGACGATATTTTCCTCGACGGTCATACGCCGGAAAATGGAAGCATCTTGTGGCAAATAACTCAAACCCAGTCGGGCGCGCTTGTGAATGGGTAATTGGCCCAGGTTGTGCTCGTCCAGAAAAATCTCTCCCCCGTTTAAAGGAACCAAGCCGACAACCATATAAAAGCAAGTCGTCTTACCAGCACCATTTGGCCCCAGTAAGCCAACGACTTCACTGCTCCCAACAGAAAATGAAACATCCAGCACCACTTTGTGTGATTTGTAATGTTTTTGGAGATGCTGCGCGCGTAACTCACTCATGTGTCAACCTAGAGCTGATTCGGGTAGTTCATATGGGCAGACCCAATCATTCTTTTGTCTCATCGACTGGTTGCTTGTTTCTCGGTTGAATAATGGCGCGTACACGACCGTCCGGTTGTTGGTCATTATCTTTTTCTGCCAGGCCGTTCACCTGAAAGAAATCACGCTTAATATCGTACGTTATATAATCCCCCGTTACCTCATCCCCACCACGCTTTAGCCTGGCATTACCAAAAAGTTCTATCTTGTCGGTTTTGTCATCGTACTCAACCCGTTTACTCCATGCCTCGACATATTCATCTACACCATCGCGCTTCTCACGAAAACTCGCAAGATTGCCATAAGCAGTCGCATAACGATAACCAGTACTATCCTCTTTCATAATAATTTTATCTGCCTGTATCCTGAGCGTACCCTGAGTCAATAGTACGTTGCCGACGAATATGCTTGTACGAAACTCTCCCTTACGTTTATAGTCCTCGACGGTGGCACGATCCGCTTCCAGATGGATAGGCTTGCCCCGATCGGCACGTTCTGCCAAAGAAATAAGCGGGTAGAGAAAACCAAAACAGAACACTAAAGTTAAAAACCATTTCATTGTTAGCAGCTTTCTAGCATGAGGCATATTCTAGTAAATTTGACAGGGTATAATTATCATAACCAGTAACAGTGCCTTAAAACGGCACTCAGCGCGCCCCCCGTTTATCGTTGGCGATGACCCTTGACCGTAACTGAATCTCCCCTGTTTGATTATTGAGCGTCATCCCGACTGAATTCACATGACTGTTCATTCGAAAAACAGTCACAGCGTGGTCAGTGTTTGCCAAATCCGCGTCTGGCGTAACATGCAAAAACTCGGTCACCATAAGAATTTTGTCCCTATCCGTATCTTCTCCCTTGAGAACAGAAACATTGCCACTAAGGAAAATATCGTCACCGCCGCCAAGTAATTTCGCCTGATCTGCAGTTACTCTCAGCAACGATTTCTCAGGTTCTACGCTGGAAAATTTCACATTTTCCAGCATGGCGATATTCTCATGTGAATAATGTGTCATCTTGGTCGCTGTAAAATCGCGGTATGTAATTGCTTCATGATTAGTCTGAATGCCTTCAAGATACTCGATTGTGTAATCTACACCACTTCGCGGGGGAAAGTCACTTCGTCGACCCTGCTTCTGGAAAGAGCCCTCCAGTAATACTGTCAACATCAGCAAAACAACAAGCCATATTGTTGGTCGCAACATGTAGGAACGGATCATATGGATTTATCCTAGTTTAGCAACACTAATGCACAACAATCGTTGCTGATTGAGAAACAGAAACCGCACAACATTCCGTCAACAGGATTTCGACTACCCATTGGAACATAGCCCCAGATTTTACTAGATTGATATATTGCACGGCAATCTTAGTCTCCATGTTCTCCATGTTATTTTACGGAATTACTGCAAAGTAGTCAGCTTCGGAGTAAAATAGGGGTCCCTTAATCTTTGAACAAGGAAAAATATGATGAAAACAGTTTGGTTAGGTACATTTGCCGCTACCGCTTTGTTGGCAGTGGGTGTTGCTCAGGCAAGCGCTGAGCTGGCTGGAAAAAATAACTGTACGGCCTGTCATCAGGTTGAAACCAAAGTAGTCGGCCCAGCACTCAAGGATATCGCTGCTAAATATGCTGATGTAGACGGCGCGGCTGATCAACTGGCTGGTAAAATCAAAAATGGAAGTAATGGCGTCTGGGGCAACATTCCAATGCCACCTAATGCTAATGTAAGCGAAGCTGATGCTAAAGTTTTGGCTGAATGGATTCTGTCACTCAAGTAAGCTAATTTCGGGTAACAAAAAAGGCCGATACCGCTCAGACAGTATCGGCCTTTTTAATTCCCGTCTTACTTTCTTGGTAATCGCAAAATATTACGCACTATGATTATAGATAAAATCATTTTTGGTGCAGGTTGTTTCTGGGGAGTGGAGGCGACATTTCGTAAAGTTCCTGGTGTGATTGAGACTACCTGTGGTTACGCTGGTGGAAATACGGTAAAACCGACTTACGAAGAAGTCTGTTATGCCAAAACCGGGCATGTTGAGGTAGTACTAATTGAATATAATCCGATTATTCTTACGTTCAAAGATTTGCTGCAGGTATTTTGGGATTGCCATGATCCCACCACGCTGAATCGACAAGGGCCAGATATTGGTGATCAATATCGTTCCGTCATTTTTTGTTACACATCCGTACAGGAGGCGGAAGCGCAAGTTAGTCGTGACCAGTTACAACAGAGTGGCCGTTGGCGTAGTCTGATCGTTACCGAAATTTTACCTGCCCCCACGCTGTACCCTGCAGAAGCTTATCACCAGCGTTATTTCGAAAAGCATGGCTTGCATACGAACTAAATTGATTTTTTTAATTGTGAACAGGCAATTGCTTTCTACATAAAGGATAATCATGACGGCTAGTTCCATACCAATTGCACAAAACACCACTGTTACCTGCGAGCTATTACCAAACCTGGCCAATCGTCATGGCCTGATTACCGGAGCGACTGGCACTGGCAAAACTGTAACTTTACAAACGCTGGCAGAAAAATTTTCAGATATTGGCGTGCCGGTATTCATGGCGGATGTTAAGGGTGATCTAACGGGAATTAGCCAGCTTGGCAACTTTACTGGGAAAATCAGCTCAATTCTGCAAGAGCGTAGTATTACGATTCCACAGCCGCAAGCCTGCCCCGTTACCCTGTGGGACGTATTTGGGGAACAGGGACACCCTGCGCGCGCGACCATTAGCGACATGGGGCCGTTGTTACTGGCGCGCATGCTCAATCTCAATGATACTCAAACGGGTGTATTGAATCTGGTGTTCAAAATTGCCGATGACAATGGACTCTTGCTGCTTGATATGAAAGATCTCCGCGCCATATTGCAATATGTGGGAGACAACGCTAAACAATTTACCACCGAATATGGAAATGTTAGTGCTGCCAGCATCGGTGCAATTCAGCGCGGATTGATGCAGATTGAAGAACAGGGTGGTGACAGTTTTTTTGGTGAACCCATGCTCGATATCAGCGACTTGATACAGACGGTAAACGGCAAAGGTGTGGTCAATATACTAGCTGCCGACAAGCTGATGCATTCTCCACAGTTATATGCTGCTTTTTTGTTGTGGATGCTTTCCGAATTTTTCGAACAGCTTCCTGAAATAGGTGATCCAGAAAAACCCAAATTGGTTTTCTTTTTCGATGAAGCACATCTATTGTTCAATGAGGCACCCAAGGTGCTGGTGGAACGTATTGAACTCGTAGTAAGGCTGATTCGTTCCAAAGGAGTAGGAGTTTATTTTGTTACCCAGAATCCACTGGATATTCCCGATAGCGTACTGGGTCAGTTGGGTAACCGTGTACAACATGCATTACGTGCATTTACTCCGCGTGATCAAAAGGCGGTCAAAGCTACGGCACAAACCATGCGACCTAAAATCGGCCTCGATCTCGAAACTGCCATTACCGAACTAGCGGTGGGTGAGGCATTAATCAGTTTTCTGGATACTAAGGGTCGGCCATCGGAAACCGAGCGTGTCTATGTGCTGCCGCCTGGAAGCCAGCTTGGCCCGATTACTTCCGAACAGCGCCAGCAACTGCTGCGGGATTCGCTAGTCGCTGGTGTATATGAAAACATGGTTGATCGTGAGAGTGCCTATGAAATCCTGCAGGCACGCATGGTGGCCAGCCCCGAAAATACCGATAAGTCTCCAGGTATTGAAGGCTTACGCGTAGGTACAGAAAATCCTCAGACATCCAAGAATAATAGTGGCTTTGGCACAATTATCAACGAAACCCTGTTTGGCCGTACTGGCCCTCGTGGTGGGCAATACGATGGCCTGGTGCAGAGCATGGTGAAAACCGCTGTTCGAGGTATGGCAAGTGGTGTAGGTCGCCAAATTATTCGCGGCGTACTGGGAAGTATAATGGGCGGGAAGCGGTAACTCTTTGAATGACAGTGGGTAGGTGGGTAGATCTGACACGCTCCCAATTTAGGGGAGGTATCTAGTTTGGTGTACTATATCAGGATCGAAAATACTGATCGACTAACCGGGAAAGTTAGAATTAAATTTCTCTTTGAATTATGTGAAACCTATTTCCCGGTTAATTTTTTCCAGCACTTTTAGCGGTTCTGTTGCCCGCGTGATGGGTCGGCCAATTACAAGATAGTTTGCGCCATTTCGCACTGCTTGATAGGGAGTTGCAATTCTCGCCTGATCGTTCTGATCACTGTCTGTTAATCGAATTCCTGGGGTAACTAGCAGAAAATCATTTCTTAAGCCTGATAATCTTAGCTGCGTAGCCTCTAGTGCTGAGCAAACGACTCCGTCTAGCCCACATTGTTGCGTTAGCATGGCGAGACGTTGGACGAGCTGTTCCGGGGTTTCAAATAATCCAATCTCATCAAGATCCTCACGCTGCAGACTAGTTAATAGCGTAACTGCAATCAGTTTTGTATCTTTTTGGTGCAAAGATTCACGACAGGCTAATAACATTTTTTTACCTCCCAGTGCATGAACGTTAATCATCCAAACACCAAGTGCAGCAGCCGCCGCACAAGCTGCAGCCGCTGTATTGGGAATATCATGAAATTTCAAGTCAAGAAATATCTCGAAATCCAGCTGCATCAATTTTTCAATAAATTGTGGACCAGCACGAGTAAATAATTCTTTTCCGACTTTAAGACGACAGGAATGATGATCTAATTGTTCCGCAAGTCCCAGCGCCTCCACCTGATCAGGGAAATCAAGCGCCACAATGATACGTGGATCACTCAAATTTATTTCCGGTTTTGAATTTTCTGTACCAGACAGGAAGAATAACCGAAGACGCTACCAGCAAAAAAGCAGATGAATAAAATGACAACCACTGGCAACTCCCACTCAAATCCAAGATAGTAATGTATGGTTGCTGTCCCTAAGTTTTTCACCACAAAACTGAGCAACAGCAAGAAAGTGATTAACCGCAGTAAAGTAGACATGATATGTATCATTTAATCTGCATTTTTTCCTCGATTCTTATTTTTTGCTTTTGCTAGCAACTGCATCAATTAGTTCACGCATTTTTTTCCCCGCCTTAAAGTGTGGAACGTATTTTGCTGGCACCTGGACTTTCTCGCCTGATTTAGGGTTTCGACCAATACGTGCTGGCCGAAAATTAAGATCAAAACTACCAAACCCACGAATCTCAATACGCTCTCCCCTAGAAAGGCTGCTAGCCATTGCATCGAGCATAGTTTTGACAATTAATTCGGCATCTTTTGCTAAAAGCTGTGGATAACGCTCGGCCAATCTGGACACTAGTTGAGATCTTGTCATATTGTCTCCTTATTATTCTTCAGAGCTTTTACCGTCACTTACTTCGGAAGCCTTGCTGTCAATCTTTGCTCTCAACAACGCACCAAGACTAGTTGTTCCCGCATTTGGTGGAGCGGATACGGAGGTGACTACTTTCACAGCATCTTCCTCTTCTGCTTCTAGTTTCGATTTTATTGACAGACTGATATTACGGGTTTTACGGTCAATGTTAATAATTTTGGCCTCAACCTCATCGCCTTCTTTAAGTTGCGAGCGGATATCTTCGACTTTATCATGTGACAACTCCGATGCCCGTAGATAACCTTCCACTTCATCGGTCAGCATAATGACTGCACCTTTGGCGTCTATTGATTTGACAATGCCCTTAACAATACTTTTCTTATCATTTGACGCCACATAAACTGTAAAAGGATCGCCCTCCAACTGTTTGATGCCTAAAGAAATTCGTTCTTTCTCAACATCGATTGACAACACAATCGCTTCAACCTCATCCCCTTTTTTAAATTCTAGAATTGCCTTTTCACCAGGTTCTATCCAGGAAAGATCAGACAAATGAATCAGCCCATCTATATTGCCAGGCAAACCAATAAACAAACCAAAATCGGTAATGGATCGAATCTGTCCCTTTACCTTGTCGCCTTTTTCATGACCCAGTGCAAACTCCTCCCATGGATTGGGCTTGCATTGCTTCATGCCAAGAGAAATGCGCCTACGATCTTCATCAATTTCAAGAATCATTACCTCAACTTCATCATCTAGTTGAACGATCTTGGATGGATAAAGATTTTTGTTTGTCCAATCCATCTCTGAAACGTGCACTAACCCTTCTATTCCCTGCTCTATCTCAACAAAAACACCATAATCTGTCATATTGGTCACTTTGCCGAACAGACGAGTACCCTTCGGATAACGACGTGAAAGGCCATCCCATGGATCTTCCGTTAATTGCTTCATTCCAAGGGAAACACGATTTTTCTCTTTATCAAATTTCAATATCTTGGCGGTTACTTCATCTCCGACATTGATAACTTCACTAGGATGCTTCACACGTCGCCACGCAAGATCGGTAATATGCAGCAATCCATCGATACCACCTAAGTCTACAAATGCACCGTAATCAGTAATATTTTTGACTATTCCTTGCACCGTTGCACCTTCCTCCAAGCTTGACAGCAGCGCATCACGATCTGCTCCCAAGGTTGCCTCGAGAATAGCCCGTCGTGAAACGACTACATTATTACGCTTACGATCTAACTTGATAACCTTAAACTCCATTTCCTTGTTCTCATAGGGAGTCATATCCTTGACAGGCCGAACATCCACCAGAGAGCCTGGCAAAAATGCACGAATGCCATTGACAGTCGCTGTTAAGCCCCCTTTAACTTTACCGTTAACCATGCCAGTTACGGTTCTCCCCTCTTCCATCGCGGTTTCCAGATCGTACCAGGCACTCAAGCGCCTAGCTTTATCTCGCGATAACCGGGTCTCTCCATAACCATTTTCCAAGGCTTCGATCGCAACACTGACAAATTCTCCTACCTTTGCTTCGATTTCACCTCTATCATTTTTGAATTCCTCAATTGGAATATAGCTCTCTGATTTCAAGCCAGCATTAACTACCACGAAATTAAAATCAATACGAATAATTTCAGCGGTTATTACCTCCCCAACCCGCATTTCTTTACGCGAGAGGCTTTCTTCAAAGAGTTGTTCAAAACTTTCTGTGGAACCCGTTACATTGATAGCAGTAGTCATTATTAAAAAATACCCGATCGTAAAATAAATATCCTAGAAAACAGAATTAGGATAGGTTAGTTAGAAAAAAACAGATGACCGCATAAGTGCAGTGCTCTGTACATGTGCAACAAACGTTTGCCACGCGCATTACTTTGCTGAATTTTTATGTATTCCGGTACGTATCTCTGCTGTTGCATAGCTACCCAGCACCTGCTTGACTGCCTGATTAATTGACAAGTCAGATGTGTCCAGTAGTTGTGCATCCGCATATTGCTGCAATGGCGACAAGGCGCGACTACTGTCGCGCTGATCGCGATCCCGCAACATCTGCAGCAAATCCGGCATACTAGCACTAATCTCTTTTTCCTTCAACTGCTTATAGCGGCGACGTGCACGCTCTTCAACACTGGCTGTCAGATAGATTTTAAGTATAGCATCAGGAAAAACTACCGATCCCATATCACGCCCATCAGTAACTAGACCCGGAAATTTACGGAAGTCCCGCTGCCGCTGCAGTAATGCCGCTCGCAAAGCGGGAAAATGGGCAATTCTGGAAGCAAATTCACCACAAGACTCGGTTCGTATTACATCATCGACGCTCTGTCCATCAAGCCAGACAAGCGAATTCTTAAAAGAAAAATTTATTAGTCTAGCTATCTCCGCTAATTGTCTTTCATCATCGATGCTTATCTTCTCTTGTAAAGCGCGCAATGCCACTAGCCTGTATAGCGCACCACTATCCAGATAATGGAATCCGAGTGCCTCCGCTACCAGGCGCGCAACGGTTCCCTTGCCGGAAGCTGAAGGACCATCAATTGTGATGACGGGAATCATATAGGCACACACATCCAAGTCGATTTGATTCAGGAAATTTTTACACAGATCTTATACTCTGCGATGAGTTATTGTGGCAAATTGTTCAAAATAATTTGGGAAAGTCTTGACTACACAATCAGGATCAAGGATACGCAATGGCACACCCAGTGAAACCAAGGAAAAACTCATTGCCATACGATGATCATCGTATGTTTTAATTTCAGTATTTGAGGTAAGTGGCCCATCAGGCGGAGTGACACGTATAAAATCTTCGCCTGATTCAATTTTTGCGCCTAATTTGGTTAGTTCAGCTGACATAGCCGCGATCCGATCAGTTTCCTTCACTCGCCAGCTACCAATATTCCTTAATGTGGTGGTACCTTGTGCAAATAGAGCCGTGGTCGCCAACGTCATTGCGGCATCAGGAATATGATTGCAGTCCATGTCAATAGCCACTAACCGCCTACCGTTAATGGGTTGACGTATCGAGCTGCATTCAATCCAGTTATCACTTATTTTGACTTGTGCACCCATTTTTTCGAGTGCTTCAACAAAACGGATATCCCCTTGTTGACTTGCACGCCCCACTCCTTCTACGCGCACAGGCCCACCTGAAATTGCGCCAGCTGCCAAAAAATAGGATGCTGAAGAAGCATCTCCCTCAACCAGGATACTACCCGGACTGCGATATACCTGTTCACCAGCTATGCTGAAACGCTGCCAAGAATCATGCTCAACGTGCACACCAAAACGCACCATTTGCTGCAAAGTTAGCGCAACATAAGGTTGTGAAATCAGTGTGCCATCAACCATAATCGTTATTAATTTTCCGGTCAGTGGCAACGCCATGAGTAAACCACTGAGAAATTGGCTAGATACATCTCCTTTAATAGTGATAGTGCCGAATCGAATATCCGCAGGACTAATTTTTAGCGGTGGAAACCCATCCTGCCCTGCATAATCTATCTTGGCACCAATTTGGCGCAGCGCATTCACCAGATCATCAACGGGACGCTCATGCATGCGCGGCACACCAGACAAATAATAGTGCCCACGCATAAGCGCCAAAACTGCTGCCAACGGTCTAAAAGCGGTACCTGCATTTCCTAGAAAAAGTTGAGCTTCCTTGACCAGAAATACTCCATTGCAGCCAGTTATCTTGATGCTTCCGCCCTCGCAAAACTCTATGCTGATACCCAGCGTTTGCAAGGCAGTTAACATCTGATGAGTATCATCCGATCGCAGTAAACCGGAAATAGTAGTTACGCCTTGCGATAAGGCAGATAATAGCAAAACACGATTAGAAATACTTTTAGACCCTGGCAAATGGATTACTCCGTGCGCCTCGTCAATTAGAGGAAGATCAAGCCAATTCATGTAGCAATTACCATTATTAATAAATTACGTGAAAGCTCCACGATATTCTGGGATTTCCTAAAGAAAATTTTTGTCTATGCGATGTCTATCAAGACTTCTGCAGATCAAATACAATACGCTTCTTCAGGAGAAGTACCATTTAGTAACTTTTATCATTCATAACAACGAGGAAAATTAATGGAATATTCTTCTTTCAGCACGCTACTTTACTCAATTTTAGCGCTCCCGATTGCATTCGGAATACTTTACTGGATTAAGATTCGTAGGGATAAACGTCGTAATGAATCAGGTGAAGTCGAGTATACAAGTGTTGCGCAGGCCATCGGCTTTCTGGTGACTGAAGGTTTAACCGTTGTAGGCAGTCTGGCCGTCATGATCGCGGCAGTATCTGGAATCGTTAGGTACATTATAACTATTTACGCCTGATTGAACGTCGTAATAAATCAAGTCCATGTTCTTTAAAAGAGAATTCGATCAGGAGGCAGCAACCTTTCCAGATTTACTCTTGGAAACGGTTGCTTTCTCTTTTATCTTCTTCTGTTCAAACTCAAACCCGATTTTACCTTCAGGTGTCACCACCAGATAAGCTGAAAATGGACGACCTTTTTTTGAAATAAATTTATTTAGTAGATCTGTTTTACCAGTCTGTAACAACTTAACAATTTGTTCTGGTTCTATTGAGCGGCTCAAAATGATCTTACCCGTTTTGAAGCTGCAAGCAGATGCCGGACCAACTGATTTTTCGCAGATATAAAACATGTTATGTTCATAGACAGCATGGCCGCATTGAGGACACTTACCCAACGACGGCTGTCCAGAAAAATCGACTTCTTCTTGCGCCTGATCTGTTTCATTACCAAAATCAAATTTCATCTCATTATTATCATTTAGTCTGATCATGGCATCGAATAACCGTCCCAATCTGCTACGAAAACCAGATAAAGGACCAATTGCTTTCATCGAGATTAAGGTTTCCATCTCATCTAATTCAAATTGTCGCCCTGCCAGAATTTTCCATAACGCAAAATCACATTGTTGGCATTGAAATTTTTTGTAGTTTTCCTGTATTACACCCCCGCAGCGTGGGCAAGGCGTCTTGAGTTCGGAAAAATCACCACTAATGGTTTTACCACGATGATTCTTGGCCTGCTCAACAATATGTTGCGTCATGGCAGAGATCTTTGCCATGAATGCTTCACGTTTAAGTTGGCCCTGCTCAATTTGACGTAACTGGAACTCCCAGTCACCGGTTAGTTCCGGCGAAGTCAATTCAGGAATTTTCAAGCCGCGCAGCAAAGTAATCAGCGAAAATGCCTTAGCAGTCGGTTGCAACTCTCGCCCTAGTCGTTGCAAGTAGTTCTCGAAAATCAATCCTTCGATAATCGCCGCACGTGTTGCTGGCGTACCTAGTCCTTTGTTATTCATAGCCGCTCGAAGCTCCTCATCTTCCACCAGCTTACCCGCACCTTCCATTGCCGATAGCAGCGTAGATTCGCTAAATCGTGCTGGTGGACGAGTCTGGTTAGCGAGCACCTCAACTTTCTCGGTGAATACCGGTTTATCCACTGCCACCGCGACCAACACTGGCGCATCCTTACTATCAGGATTATGTTGACTGGTGTCCCGTTTGCCATAAACGGCCTGCCAACCGGCGTGAATCATCACCTTACCCTCGGTCTTGAATGGCTCTTCCTGCACGCGCGTAACCCGCGTCGTAATCAGGAATTCTGCTGCTGGATAGAAAATCGCCAGAAAACGCTTGACAACCAGGTCATAGAGTTTGAATTCAGCTTCGCTGAGTTTTTTTGCTGCGAACGTGGTTGGAATAATGGCAAAATGATCAGATACTTTAGCGTTATTAAAAATACGCTTATTCGGCTTAACCAAATCTTCGGCCAAAATATGCTGTGCAAACTGACTATAGTCAGACGATACCAGTGTTTGCAGTGTTTCCTTGACAGTTTGCAGATAATCTTCGGGCAAAGCACGCGAGTCCGTGCGTGGGTAGGTTAAAACTTTATGTTTCTCGTAGAGTGCCTGAGCGAGTCCAAGTGTTGCCTTGGCGGAAAACCCGAAACGACTGTTCGCTTCTCTTTGCAGACTTGTCAGGTCATACAGCAACGGGCAATTTTCCTTGGTTGGCTTACTCTCTTCCGTAACCAGACCGGGCTGCCCCTGACATTTGTCGCGAATACTTTCAGCTTTTACCAGCGCCCAAACCCGATCAGCCCTAGCGTCAGCATCATTCTTAGATTTAGCAAAATCCTCATTAAACCATTTGCCTACATATTCGCCAGTCTCTGCTGCGAAAGTCGCATGAATCTCCCAGTAGTCTTTGGGAACAAACTTTTTGATGGCCTCTTCTCGCTCAACCAGAATAGCCAATGTAGGGGTTTGTACCCTTCCAACCGTGGTTTTGTGGAAACCGCCCTCCTGTGAATTGAAAGCGGTCATCACACGGGTACCATTAATACCAACCAGCCAGTCAGACTCCGAACGACTGATAGCAGCGTCCGCCAGTGGCAGAACCTCGCTGTCATCCAGCAAATGATCAAACGCATTACGAATAGCAGCAGGCGTCATGGATTGCAACCATAGCCGCTTGATTGGCTTCTTGCTGCCAGTATGCTGAACGATATAGCGAAAGATGAGCTCACCTTCTCGACCTGCATCACAGGCGTTGATCAACGTATCCACATCTTTGCGTTTAATCAGTTTGCTTAACAGTTTCAAACGCGCAGTTGTTTTTTCGATCGGCGCTAGGTCAAAATGTGGCGGAATAACGGGCAAATGATCAAAACTCCACTTGCCTCGCTTGACCTCATATTCCTCAGGGACAACTAACTCAAGCAAATGCCCGACAGCAGAAGACAGGACATACTCCTCACTCTCGTAATAGTCATTTTCCTTGGTAAAATTGCCGAGCACGCGTGCAATATCATTCGCAACAGAGGGTTTCTCAGCGATAATCAGTTTTTTGCTCATAAATTGTTTCTGGTGACTTCAAGAAGCTTGGGGCTCGTTAATGTCGTACGTGAGTATTACTGACTACAAAAAGCTTCTCTGCTATGGCATGTTCTGACAATTGATTCTGCATCCACAGATCAAACAAAACGACCATTTTTATTTTTTCTAGACTGGCGTAGTCACCGCCCATCTGAATGACACGTTCGATTAATAGCTCGCGCTGCAACGGATTAATGATACCCGCTTGCTCCAGAAACATAATAAACCCGCGCCCTTCTTTATCAATAAACACCATTTCTTCTACTGAAAAATGACGAAATGAAAGGCTTTCAGCCAGACTAGCCGGATAACGATTGGCATCACTCTCAGAGAGCCAGTCAAGCGCAAGCGTTATTTCATTATCATCAAAGCCAGCCATCTTCAATTTACGTGTCAATATGATCGAATCCGGGCAGTTACCAGCCTCAAAATAATTTTCAAATAAATATACGAGAACATCGAACATAATAAGCTCTTTACGAATACAAACATCATAGCAACCGGTTTCAACAGCCCCTCTGCTGAATATGAATATTAGTCGATCGTGCTTGCTCAAGCGCGCATGATAGCATCAACCGATCCGCTGATAACGCCCTCCCGGCAAACTTCCTATCTTGCCCTCCAGCTCCAGCATCAACAGGGTAGCCGATACTATATCAGCCGTCAAACCGCTGCGTTCGCACAAAGTATCTATATCAGCAGCGTCGTGCCCCAAACAGGTCAATAATACAGAATCATTGTGTGCATGACCCACTGTATTCTCCAGTTCCAAAGCAGCTCGAGGTGTATCAGGAACCCCTTCAGAAACATAATTTAATTCGTCCAGAATGTCCTGGATATTTTCAATTAATTTAGCGCCTTGCTTGATTAGCGCATGGCAACCTTTCGATAACGGAGAATGAATGGAGCCAGGAATAGCCATGACTTCGCGTCCCTGTTCCAGCGCCAGTTTAGCAGTGATGAGTGATCCGCTATGCAGAGTAGCTTCAACTACCAGGCATGCCTGGCACAGGCCACTGATGATGCGATTACGTCGTGGAAAATTACTGCCGATTGCGGGGGTTCCCAACGGAAACTCCGAAATCAACGCACCTTTTTTTGCCAATTGATGTGCCAGCACATGATTTCTGGCTGGGTAAACGACATCCATGCCCGTTCCGATAACCGCCAAGCTAGAACCAGCCCCCCGCAAACCGCCCTCATGCACCGCCGCATCGATTCCTTGCGCCAGGCCACTGACAACGCAGAATCCGGCTTGGCTGGCAGCTTCCGCAAAAGCCTTTGCATTGGCCAGTCCTTGCGGCGTAGCGTTGCGACTACCCACGATGGCAATGGCCGGAAGCGTAAGTAGGCGACGTTGACCCTTAAAATAAAGAATCGGGGGAGGATCAGGGATATTTAGTAGCGCAGCGGGATAATCAGGGTCAGACAGGGTGATCAGAGCATTGGCTGGATCGGCCAGCCAGTCTATGGTTTTGGCAAAATCGTCCTTGTCTTCCTCACGTCGAAAAATACGTACTGCAATCGGTTTTTTGACGACACGTTCAAGCGAGTGGATATCTGTAGCAAAAATCTCATCTGGGCTACCAAAAGCTGCGAGCAATTTCCGAATAGCGCTGCCACTCAGCCCTTTCACCAAGCCAAGGCGAATCCAGGATTCGGTATCCCGATCAATCGACATAGAATGAAACCCACTCCCGCAATGAAGAGATCATTACTCCAACTAAGGGCTCGCAAGCTAAAAAAGGAGTGAGTATAGAGGCTTCAACCCCACTTGTCAGGGTGTTTTCACTGCATCAAGTACCTTGATTGCCTGACGGCTTTGCACGACTAATGCATAGGCAACCCGGTCAAATACGCGGAATACAAAAACCAGACCAATACGTTCATCTGGCACCTCAATCCAATCACCTTCATGCGAACGAATTTGCGTCTTGCGAAATACTGCCAGAACGTGTCCAGGTTCAATAGCATCCAAGCGCCCCTTATTTAGGGCAACAACCGCATTTTCTCCAATTTCATTAACTCCGTCATAGACTGAAATGATACGTCCGCTCATACTAATAGCTGGTGCATGCGGAAAATAATCATTAGTGTTGGCAGCTATGGCTGGAACCAGACGGTCACCTTTCAGGATTTCCCGTACTGAATGAGTAACAATGCCCGTGCTGATCTTGGTAAAATCAGTCACATCAATATCCCCAAGAAAACTGGCTTCATAGCCTAAAATACGATTAGCATTATCAGGATCGATCAACGCCTTGCCACTACGAAATACCTGCCACTCGCGCCCCTGATCAACCGGCATATTCAGCATGTAAATTTTATCGCCAGTACTGATAATTACACGATCATCGCTGCTACCGAGAATTTCCGGAGCATAATCCAGTGTGTTTTCTTCGACTACTAAAGGCCGTCTCAGAAATGGCGCTATTCTATCGGCGGAAATACTTGGTATCGCTTGTGAAGAAAGTGCTTCTGTCCGTATCCTAGGAGAGAGCCTGATGGTACCTTTTTCTTCTGAAATTCTCAGGCGAATACCCTGCGCAGTTTTCTCCATCACAATAATGTCACCCGGATAAATCCTGTGTGGATTAGCAATGTCATCTCGGTTGGCTTGCCAAATATCAGGCCAGCGCCACGGATCACGCAAATAACGCGCTGCAATTCCCCATAGTGTATCGCCTTCCTTCACAACGTAACGCACAGGAGCATTATCCTGTAATTTAATTTCACTAGCGTGGACAGATGATAGGGAAACCAGACCAGTGAACAAGATCGCAGTTATAATGGCGGATGTGCGCATAGAGATTCTCATTTTAAAAATATATATCAAAGCGATATCGTCGAGCCTAATTGGGTTACAAAGGCAACAATACGCAGAAATAGCAAGATCACTAAAAATTATGGTACTCGCTGATTTACTGCCAATAGTAAGCCATCTTTTTTGTTTCAAATTTCCGAACTATGCAACTTCACCATGGCAATTCTGCAAATACTCCAATATCCCGATGAACGACTGCATCGGGTCGCATGTGCCGTTCCGCAAGTAACCACTGAAATCCGCAATTTAGTCAGTGATATGGCTGAAACCATGTATGCCGCCGTAGGTATTGGATTGGCTGCTACTCAGGTAAATGTTCATCAGCGCGTAATCGTTATTGATGTTTCGGAAGCGCGTAATAATCTGCTGGTTTTGATCAATCCAGAAATTACTGCCAGCATCGGCACATCGACCTTTCAGGAAGGCTGTTTATCTGTACCAGGTATTTTTGACACAGTTTCACGTGCCGAGCAGGTTACGGTTCAAGCAACCGGACTGGATGGCAAACTTTTCGTACTAAATGCGTCCGATCTGCTGGCGGTTTGTATTCAGCATGAGATGGACCATTTATCAGGCAAAGTTTTCGTCGAATATTTGTCCCCGCTCAAACAATCGCGCATTCTACGTAAACTAAAAAAACAGGCCCGCAAACAAATTGCCTAATTCTGTTGCCTGGCTACGCATAGCGCTCTCTATTTCTGCTCACGGCAATTCATGAAAATCATCTTTGCTGGCACACCGATATTTGCCGCCACAGCTTTAGAAGCAATTTTGACAGCAGGCTTTTCCGTAGATCTCGTGCTTACTCAGCCAGATCGCTCTGCTGGGCGCGGCCTGAAAATGCAGTCAAGTGCAGTTAAGCTGCTAGCGCGACAACGCAATCTGCCGCTATTGCAACCATTATCTCTTAAAGAAGCCACTCTTGAAACGCAACTGCAAACTATTGCGCCGGATATCATGATTGTCGCGGCCTATGGTCTGATTCTGCCAGCCAGCCTGTTGCAGATTCCGCAATATGGCTGCATCAATATCCATGCATCGCTTCTGCCACGCTGGCGCGGTGCTGCTCCGATTCAACGCGCGATTCTTGCCGGAGATCATGAAACAGGCATCACAATTATGCAGATGGACAGCGGACTCGACACGGGTAACATCTTGTCGCAGCACGTTATATCAATTGCACCAGATGAAACTGCAGCAACTCTGCATGACAAACTTGCCACCCTCGGTGGAATCAGCATCGTAGCAGTGCTGCAGAATTTTATTAATAATAAACTTGAATCTGTACCACAGAGTGAAACAGGCGTCAGTTATGCAGCAAAAATCAGCAAATCTGAAGCTGCCATCGACTGGACACTGGATGCTGCGCATCTCGAATGCATGGTCCGCGCATTTAATCCTTATCCTGGTGCATTTACTCAGTTGGCCGGTAACCTGATCAAAATCTGGCGAGTCAGCGAGGTAAATTTGGGTGATACTTCAGGTGCACCTGGTGAAATAATAGCTGCAGTAAGTGAGGGTATTATTGTGGCATGCGGGCATGGCGCACTGCGGATAGAAACTCTGCAGCCAGCCGGGGGAAAGAGACTAACTATTGCCCAGTTTATGACGGGCCATGCCGTCGCAGTCGGGGATTGTTTCACTAATACTGCCAGACAAATGTAATGAGTATCCTAGCAAACCCTATCCGCCAGCAAGCATGATCAAAACACAAATACTGGCGACAGAAGCTGTTGAGAACGTTATGGCTGGTGCCAATCTGACCGATGTACTACAAATAACCTGGCGAAACAATCCAAAATTAACCAGGCAACAACGTGGTGCAATTCAGGATCTGACCTATGGAGTGCTGCGCCAGCATACACAACTTGTTGCTGTGTTACACGCGCTACTAAATAAACCGTTACAGGATGATCGTCTTCACTATCTCCTGTTAATTAGCCTGTATCAGCTCAGTCACAGCAAAACAGCGAGCCATACGATTGTTAACCATGCCGTCTCCGCCGCACGTCAACTTACCAGCCATGGTGGAATGGCTGGTCTGGTCAATGCAGTATTGCGCAATTTCATTCGTCAGCAGGCTTTACTGCTTGAACAGACCCTGCAGACTGAGGTCACAAAATTTTCCTACCCAGACTGGTGGATTGATGCATTGAAACGGCAATATCCTCAGCAATACCAAAGTATTCTGCTCGCCGGTAACCAGCATCCGCCGATGACCGTACGGATCAATCAGCGCCAGATTAGCCTGTGCGATTATCTATCCATGCTCGTCGCACATGGGATAGACGCTGAAGTATTATGGGATAACGCTTTAAAAATTATCCAACCGGTTTCCGTGGAAAAATTACCGGGCTTTGCCGATGGTCTGGTCAGTGTGCAGGATGCCGGTGCGCAATTGGCGGCACCATTACTGGCTGTCGGTGACGGTATGCGCATTCTGGATGCTTGCGCGGCACCGGGTGGCAAAAGCACACATCTGCTTGAAATAGCCGATATTGAATTAACTATTTTGGACAATAATGCCGATCGTCTACAAAGAGTGACTGAGAATCTGGTGCGCCTGAAACTATTCGCTCATAAAATTATCGCTGGGGATGCCTGTTATCCGAAGCAATGGTGGGATGGGCAGCTATTTGACCGCATCATGGTAGATGCTCCCTGTTCAGCCTCCGGTGTGGTAAGTCGCCACCCCGATATCAAATGGCACAGAAAACCTGAGGACATTACTCGGTTTGCACAAAATCAACTCGCCATTCTTGAGGGAATGTGGCCTTTACTGAAACCCGGTGCTAGATTACTCTATATTACCTGTTCGATTTTTAAGGAAGAAAATGATTGGCTTATCAACAAATTTTTATTGAATCATCCAGAGGCGAAGCAGTTACCTGTTGCTCACCCGCAGCTCAGCAGTCGACAGTTATTGCCCAATGACCGCCACGATGGTTTTTTTTATGCACTGTTACAAAAAGATTAAATTAATTTTTCTGACAAAAAACCTGCTGATTCAACTGACAGCAATATGGTTGGTGATGCTGTTCCCATTACCACTCTCTGCTGATCCTGGCGGCAATATCCAAATAGAGTCCTTCGACCTCAGAAAATCTGCCGAAGGTTTTCAGCTCGATGTATTGGCGGACATCACCTTGAACCAAACTCTTGAAGATGCTTTGGAAAAGGGAGTCGAGCTTGTTTTTAGGGTAAATGCTTCGATTATGGAAGCACGCTGGTATTGGCTGGATGAAGAAGTTTCCCGCTGCAGGGTACGTTTTAGCTTGAGCTACCATGCATTGACCCGTCAATATCGCCTCCTGCTGGAAAATGGACAATTACAGAGTTTCACCTCATTGGGTATCGCGCTAAAAACGCTAGGGCATCAGGTCAATTTACCATTCAGGGAATATACGCCACTACTTTCAGGCCATGAATATTATCTGGCTTTACAGATCTCGCTAGATATATCACGCCTGTCTAAGCCTTTCCAGATGGAGTGGTTCAACTCGGAAGACTGGAATCTCGTTTCCGAAAAAATTACCCGCCTGATTTCACCTGCACCTGAATTCAAGCTTGAATCCGGGTTTACCCGTCCTCCCATTCACCGTTAATCCGCTCCCATGAAATATATCATTGCGCTGGTTACCGGGCTTAGCATCATCATGTTATATCTGCTGGCAACGGCAGGAGCCAATACTGAATTTTTCGAGCGCCGCTACCGCTGGTTGATCGTTTTTATTGCTGGTTTTTTAATATTTCTGATTGGCGTAATTATATTTCTACTCTGGCGATTACGACGTAGACTCACAAAAGGTATTTTTGGCTCCAGACTAGCGGCAAGACTACTAATGGTTTTTTCGCTCATGGCGATTCTGCCCGGTGTCCTTATTTATAGTGTTTCAGTGCAGTTTCTGGAGAAAAGCATTGAATCCTGGTTTGATGTTAAAGTCGATCAGGCGCTGGAAGGCGGGCTCACACTCGGGCAGACTGTGCTCGATAATCTCCTCGAAGAGCTCCAGAAAAGAGCGCAAGTCGCAGCACTTTCGTTGTCTGATTCTACCAATTCTCCGCTTACGATAATGAATCGGCTCCTGATCCAGTCCAATATCCAGGAAGCAATTCTATTTAATCAGGATGGCAAAATTGTTGCTTTTACCAGTATTGATGATGACGTACTATTCCCTGAAACGCCTAATGCAGAAGCGATGCGCAATATTCGCATGCAGAAAAACTATCGTGCGGTGGAGTCCTTTGACGGTAATGTGCTGTATCTGCGCGTTCTGGTACCAGTCAATGTTCTCAGCCCAGATGAGGATATTCGCGTGTTGCAGGTATTGCAACGTGTACCACAATCATTGGCGGACAGTGCTGAACAGGTACAGGCAGGCTTTAGTGACTATCAGGAATTAATGCTATCTCGTCAGGGATTGACCAGGCTGTACAGTGTTACCCTCACTCTGGCACTTTTTCTGGCTTTATTTTCCGCAGTTGCCACCGCATTTGTCATTAGTGAAAAACTAAGCGCGCCGCTTGGGCAGCTGGCAGATGGTACTCGTGCCGTTGCTCAGGGAGATTTCAGCAGACGTCACCAAGTTCAGAGCAAGGATGAATTTGGGGTGTTGACCGAATCGTTCAATCTGATGACGGAACAGCTGGCTGTTGCGCGCAATATTGCGCAGCGTAATCAACAGGAAGTTGAAGATGCACGGGCTTACTTGGAAAATATTCTGGCGAATCTATCATCCGGGGTGATCGTTTTTGATGATAATTTACGGATGCGTGCTATTAACCAGAGCGCCGAGCAGATCCTACAGATCCCACTCGCAAAATTTGAAGGACTCACGCTTGAGGAATGTGTCGCTCAGGAACCCAGGTTAAAACTACTGGCCGAGGAAATCCAAATGGGCTTTGCCTCAGAGGAAGCTGGAGAGTGGCAGCGCCAGGTTATGCACTCAACTGCCAGTAATGAGCAAATATTACTGCTGCGAGGCTCGCGTTTGCCACAAACTTCATCGCGCGGTGGTGTAGTGGTATTTGATGACATTACCAGTTTATTACAGGTGCAGCGCACTGTGGCTTGGGGAGAGGTTGCGCGACGCCTTGCGCATGAAATCAAAAATCCGTTGACTCCCATCCAGCTCTCGGCAGAACGACTACAGCATAAACTGCTGAATAAACTCGACGAAGCCGATGCCAGAATTCTGCAGCGCGCCACGACCACCATCGTTGATCAGGTCGAGGCACTCAAGAAAATGGTCAATGAATTCAGAGATTACGCACGAACGCCAGAACCCGAGCTCTATCAGATAGACTTCAACCGATTGATCAGGGAAGTACTGGCGCTCTATCAAACAACTGTTAACCCGGAAAATGGTGCAAGCTTTCCACAGATTGATATGCAGCTTGCGGCAGATCTTCCGCCCATCAAAGGAGATCCGGCCAGATTACGCCAGGTATTACATAATCTTTTACAGAATTCACAGGATGCATTAAGCACAATCAGCGACCCCAGGATATGGGTGCGTACGGAATCCGTTAAGAATAGCGTTCTGCTAAGTATTACCGATAATGGCATGGGGTTCCCGGAATCTATCAAAACTAAAATTTTTGAACCCTATATCACTACCAAACCCAAAGGAACCGGACTCGGTTTGCCAATCGTCAAAAAAATTATCGCTGAGCACAGCGGTACCATTCAGGTCAAAAATGCTCAGCCTCAGGGCGCGCAAGTGTTGATTACGTTACCTGCATTAATTGCTGATATTCCACAATTTCCAGAAATCCAGATTTAATTACCATGCAATGAAGCTATCCTCAAACAGCCTCCAAGGTCTTCGCAGAAATTTGTAGTAGACAATGATAAAATCCGAGGCAGATTTTTACTTTTTAGATTCGATACATGTAGATTAAATTACAAGGCTAGACCATTAATGGCTAACAATACCATTCTCGTTGTGGATGATGAGCTGGGTATCCGCGAATTACTGTCTGAGATTCTCGGTGATGAAGGGTATACCGTCATGCTTGCTGAAAATGCCGAGGAAGCCAGAAACTGCCGCAATCAATTACGTCCCGATATGGTGCTGCTCGATATATGGATGCCCGATACCGACGGTATTACTCTGCTCAAAGAATGGGCAAATAATGGTTTTCTCACCATGCCTGTTGTCATTATGTCGGGTCATGGCACAATCGAAACTGCTATTGAGGCAACCCGGATCGGTGCCGTTGGCTACCTGGAAAAACCCATTCCACTGCAGAAATTACTCAGTACAGTGGGGCAAGTATTACGCGGAGCACAACACCCCTCATTTTCAACATTTTCCATGACCAATCTCGGCAGAAGTGCTTTGATCATGGAACTTAGAAAAAAACTGGAGCAAGTACAAAATCTTAAAGTACCAGTTCTTCTGACTGGAGAACCTGGAGTCGGATTTGAATATTGTGCACGTTTTCTGCACCGAATCAATACTGCCTGGGTAGAGCCAGAGTTTCTTGTATTACTGGCAGAACGCCCATTAGAACTATTGGAGAAAGCCCGGGGCGGGTTAATCTTTCTCAGCGAAATAGGCGATTTGAGTAAACTCGAACAAAAAGGCCTGTTGCTCATTCTGGGAAAACTAGAACACTATAACGTCCGCTTGGTTTGTGCTACTGCACGCGCACTAGCTGAACTCACTGCCCAAGGGCTATTTCACCCAAAGCTGTTCGAGATATTAAGTAGTCTGACTATTCCTACTCCTCCCCTTAGACTGCATCGGGAAGATATCCCGGAGATTGCAAATCAATTACTCTCTGCGCTGGTCGAATCTGGCGAAGTACCAGTGCTGCAATTCAGCACGGCTGCACTAAATGCTCTGCGTAACTATGATTGGCCAGGCAACCTCGCGCAATTAAGCAGCATTGTGCACTCCCTGGCGATCACCTGTACACAAAATGAAATCTCTGCAGATGAGGTTCAACAGGCGCTCGCTTTTTCTTCTCAGGAAACCGGCGTTGTCTCGGATATTCCCTTGAACATCACGTTACGTGAAGCACGTGATATTTTTGAAAAAACCTATTTTGAAAAACTGATTGAACAGGAAGGCGGTAATATGACACGTGTAGCTGAACGCGCAGGGCTCGAAAGAACCCATCTTTACCGAAAGATCAAAACACTTGGCATTAAACCCCGAAGTCAACTTCAGTAACATATTATTTTTACGTCGTTGCATTGAAAAAAGCGAATGGCAGCATGACGCGGCGGGCTGTGCTACGCTGACCCTTCCAGAAATTTCCGAGGAGAACAGAAAATGGCTTTTCTGCCATTGTATGTGCCAAATAGTAAGTGCCTAAAAATTGTGATTGTGGGTGGCGGTTATGCTGGCATGGCTGCGATGACGACACTTTATCGGTATATGCCCAGCGCGGAGGTCACGCTGGTCGATTCCGGTGCCAACCATCTCAAGATAACGCATCTACACGAAACCTTTCGCTACCCTCTTAACGATTTTCTGGTTCCTTTTGCCACGTTGGCACAGCACTTTGGCTTTCACCACATCCAAAGCGCGCTCAGCATTACGCCTATTCTGCTGAAACAATGGCAGCAAACAAGGTGTATTCAAGTTGGGGAACATACCCTACCCTTTGATTATCTGCTGATCACAACCGGCATGCACGCGAACCTCAATTATTTTGGGGAACAGGTGCTGGGGCTGGATAATTTTGCCAAAACGGCGGGATCCGATTTATTGAATCTGCACCTGCCAGCATCGCATGATGCGGAAACCTTTATTACCATTGTGGGTGGCGGGGCAACCGGTATTCAATTTTTATTCGAAATTACTGACTTTTTGCGTCGCATACGTAGCTCCTGCAAACTGAGATTGATTGATGGCGGTGAACGGGTATTGCGGCAATTTCCTGAGAAATTCTCCCAATACGTACAAACGCGCATGCTGGAAGAAAGCATCGAGTTTCATCCATCAACGCGCTTTGTAAAGCAGCAGGACAATCAATTAGTTCTAAAAAAGGATATTACCGGTGAAAGCTTTTTTCTACCTTCAATATTGTCGTTGATGTTTTCCGGCAATCGGGCAGAAATACTCAAGACCAACGCTTTCGGGCAAATCATGGTTGACCAGGATACGTTAACGAACATCTTTGCCGCAGGGGATTGCGCGCACTACCAGTCGTTTGGCTCCAATGCCATGACTGCGCAATCCGCTGTGCGCAAGGGAAAACTGGCTGCGCGCAACCTGTTGCGTCATTCAGGCATTATCAAAGTAATGGAACCTTATTTGCATCAGGATGTCGGATACGTTGTCAGTCTTGGAAGTGCGGATGCGGTCGGATGGCTGGCAGTTGAAAACAATGTCGTGACAGGCATACCTGCACTAATGATTAAGGAAATAGTCGAAGCACAGTACGATCTATTATTAACCGGTGTGGATACCTATCTGATATAGGAACGCAGTCGTATCACGCCAGCAGGAGATAGTTGCATGTTCAATTTATTTAATGATACTCCGGTTGCTGGCAAAGCCAGCACAGAAATTCAATGCCCAAGTGAAAAACTTTTTGATTTCATTGGCAATCATTTACTGACAAATTACCCAAAATGGTCGCCTGAGGTCGTAGAACTGGAACAGTTATCCACAGGATCGATTACGCAAGGAACCCTGTGTCGCCAGGTTCGAGTAGATCAGGGCAATCGTTCAGAATCCACTTTCAAGGTAGTCGTTTTTAGTCCCGTATCCAGAATCTGCTTTGAAGGCGTCTCTAACCCTTTTCGCTGTGATTATGTACTGGAAGTGGTTGATCAATCTGCCACGCGCTTATCTTTTATTTTTGAGTTGCTAAGTCTGGAGTTACACATGCGCCCTTTCGAAAAGCTGATCCGATTTGCAGTGCAGGATGGTACCGAGCGTACTGTGCGCAATATCCGTAAACTGATAGAAGCCACGCTTTAGTCTTCTGAATGTACTGTGACCGCTGTTCTACAACCCCGCTACCTGCCGCATATCACTGCTGCTGGTTTAATTTTGGAGAAAAATAATGGATTTTATCGTTGAAAAAGACCCGGGACTCATTCCACAGGTGTTGTCAAAAATCCTGGACTCTTGTGTCAATGGCATTACCCTGGCTGATCCGGATCAGGAAGATTTGCCGCTGGTGTACGCTAACAAGGCTTTTGAAATAATTACAGGCTATTCACAGGCAGAAACACTTGGACGTAATTGCCGTTTTTTACAAGGGACAAATCGGGATCAACCAGAACGCCTGCGTTTGAAGGCAGCGATCGAAGCCAGACAGCCGATAGAAGTTGTGCTGCATAATTACCGTAAAAATGGTGAGTTATTTTATAACCATCTGAATATCACGCCCTTGTTCGATGCTGGCGGAAGATTACTTTATTTTCTGGGTGTGCAATACGATGCCACTGAACAACATAATGCCGAACTGGAAATCGCTCAACTGAAAGTACAGGTGGCCGCCTTGTCTAAAGACTGTTCTTGAGATTTCAAAGTCCAGCAAAACAATCTTTATGTCATTGATCCAGTGGTTGCTAATCGCTTCAGTTGTAATAGCCGTCATTACTATTACAGCTGGTCAGCTGGACTTATTCAAGGGAAATCCACCCAACGACCTTGGTGTGCGCGATGGCAGATTAAAACCACCAGCGCTTACGCCCAACAGCGTTTCCAGCCAGGCATTGCTATATCCGGAACACCCTAAAAAGGACTATGCCGCCATTGCTCCCATCGAAATAAATAATAGTGGCAAAGCAACCCTGGCAAGAATTAAAACGATCATTGAAACTATACCAGGCACCCGAATTATCGAAGACACGCCCGATTATCTTTATCTTCAATTTACTACGCCCGTTCTAAAATTTGTCGATGATGCCGAATTCTGGTTCGATACCGATACAAATGTAATTCATGTCCGCTCCGCATCTCGTCTGGGGAAAAGTGATCTTGGCGTCAATCGTAAGCGAATAGAGAAAATCCGATCTGCACTCCAGCAGCCTTCCGAAAAAAACCACAACTGAAAAACTATCACTTAGAGATCATTAGCGTTCACGGCCATGCTAGAAAAATCCGTTATATTTACAGATTAAATTCAGAATAATGCAACTTACTAAATTCTAACTTAGAACTTTTAAGAAGCGTCCAGCGTTTAACATCTGCCGTTTCAATAGTATCCAGTTTTCGTTTTTTTTCTGCTCATCCAGGCAACGCAGCAGGCGTGATCTGAGTGCTCCCTCTTGCTGACTCAGAATAGCCGCCCAGAGGACATCATTAACGTTGTAAATACTTCCCTCCACAAGACTGACCGGAATCACGTTTTCAACTGGAAGCGCCAGATCGGTCGCAATCGCCTGTACGGCGGCACTGATGCTCGCTGCCTTGGTATTTTGTGACTGTGTCAGATCATATGGCGGATTCCATTCACTCGCCGGACGCAGGCGATCGATATGACTGGCAATCACCAATAGTGACGGTGGGCGTCGGCTAGTTTGCTGAGACTGAAAATTGCGCAATGTATCCAGACATTCACGTTCGGATTGCCGGTCTGGGCGATTTGCCGGGCTGACCCATAAAATCAGATCGGTGTCTTTTGCCGCATCACATATTTCCCTGAAGCCAAAATGCGTACTGTCACATCCTGGGCTGTCAAAAATCAGTGCCTGCGTCAATCCTTCTCGCAACAATGCAAACGGTCTCAACCTTCCCGTACTATCGGGCAGAATATCAACCGCAGACTTCAATTTACCAAATAGTGCATTAATCAGGCTCGATTTGCCTGCATTTGACCGACCCAGTACCAGAATACGCAATGGCTCTTCTTCGATTCTGGCTGATAAATCCTGTGCATTTATACTGCGCAATTCTGCGTTGGTGCGCGCTGTGCGCGCGGTTACCGGCTCATCATCGGTCAACACCAGACGACCGCTGTAAAGATCAATCGCGTAGTAACCCACTTTGCGGATATAAGTTCTGAGAAACCACCGGTGCAATTCATCGCGTGCCTGCATGAAACTGCGTTCGCGCAACTGACGCCACGCTTCACCGAGTAGCGCATCGACTGGATTGACAATCGCACGACTCGCCCGGTATAGGCCAAATATCTGCTCTGCCTTGTCTTTCCAACGCTGTATGCGAAACAGATCGCCCAGAGTCAAACGGTTACTGAACGGAATATTTTCCACCACGTCACGACGCATATCACGGCTTGCGCGCTCGATTACCAGCAAGGTATACGGTACTGTCAGTTCGAGGAGCGGTTTTTCTACATCAGGATAATAACAGCGTGCGACCACTTCCATCGTCCGTCGCCCCAGTACCAGAATCCAATCCCCCTCTTCCAGCGGCCAGTCTTCCGGCTTGCAGTCCTCTGCCAGTGCCTGCACCTGCGCCCATGCAGCGTCCGCATTCAACGGCCACTCCGGATTCGGCTCAGTCACCGCTTCGGCAAGCAGTTTGCGCTCACGTTTGATCAAAAACTTCTGTAAGCCATAGCCGATTCCGCTGCTGATCAGCATGGTTAATGCCCAGAAAAGCAAAAAACTGTTCTGCCACAGCCAGAGCATACCGAAACCCAGCAATGTCAGGAACGGTAGCATTAGAAAAAGAAAAGCCAGTAGCCTAAACGGATCAATGCCGTACGGCAATACTTTCATTAGGACCTACCGCGCCAGCGATCTTTCAGAATTACTGCACCGTGCTTGAGCTCTTCGGCATAGATTCGGCGGAGGGTTTCAGCGTCTACATTCAGATGATTTCGCTGCCGCAAGAAAAAATACACAGCGGCTTTTCCTAAAGCGTAGGTTGTTGCGCTACTGGCACTGGCGCCCCATAACGCACCCAGTGTCTGTCCAAGAAACGGAATGGCTTTAGATGCTGTACGGCTGACCCATCGCGCCAGATAACCTGTCGCTACGCCCGCACCCAGCAGACCGAGAAATTCGGATATCGTGCGCTTATCCCAGGATTGTCCGTAAAGCACTGCTAGACTGTGCAACATCTTCGCCTGCACCGCTGTCACCGAAACGAGGTCAACCACCGGCAGAGCGCCAAGTCCTGCCGCGGTTGTAGCATAGCCAACAATATGCTGATGCGCGGTGCGCTCAAACAAATTCTGCACCTGCGCAGTGCTGCTGAGCAGATTTTCCAACCCCAGCGATGATAACGTTTCAATCGCCTGCCACAAGGCTTCAAGGCCATAATCTGGGGGATTGTAACCGTCTTCCGGTAGTGTCAAATCTACCGCTATCCAGCACACCGGCGCATGGCCGGGCAAATCCGCGGCAGCCTTACGCTGTGCCCACAGCGCACGTTTCAAGTCAGATGGAATGGTATCTGGTAATGGTTCCTGAGCATAAGGCCAAGGCAACACATGCCGACCACCAAGTGGATAGCATTCATGTAAACCGGTCTGCACGATCAGCAGCGGCCAATCGGGATGACGCACACGCACCGTGTGCAGCACGTCAAACACCGTCTGCTGTCGGATGTCTGCCACCTTCATCACAGCAATCAACAAATGCGCCTTGGATTCACAGAACTGGATATCATCGCTGGGATCATAAGCCACTTCGCCGAGACCACGCGTATCGAGGAACCTTACCAGTGGCGCCTCTTCAGGGAAATCATGAAACCGAGACTGCCGTGTGCACGGCTGAAAACCGTTGCCGATTTCAGCCATTTTGCTGCCAGTTAGCGCGCGAATAATAGATGTCTTGCCTGCTTGCGTCTTACCGATCAGCCACAATATCGGTACCGGTATTTTTTCCCGCGCTTCATACAGAGATTTTTCCAGCAATACTTCATCAACCCTGGGATTTAGTAAAACTTTGCGCAATTGCGCCCAGTAATTACTCCAGTTTTCCAGATCACCCCATTTCATCGCACATCAGATTCTTTACTGTTACACGTTCCTACATCCAGACGCATTGTATTCTTTTCACGCATTATCGCTTCCCAGACATCCAGCACGCTACCGAGCAGCTCCAGATCATTGGCCAGTCTTTCCAATGCTCGTGTTAAACGAGTTTTGTTAAGCCTTGAGATACGCTTACTACAGCCAATGCCGTAAAGCCCCGGCGTAGTTGAAGACGGCATTATTACCGATATGGCATTATGTAGTAAGGGTCAAAAATATTTTCCAGAATGCTTTATTATTCACCACATCGTTCGTTGTGATTCTAGATTGGCGTATTACTCGTTTGAGACACTAAAACACGATCTAATATTCGGTTCTTTTGTTAGCTAAACTAAATTATAGTTATTTCGTGATTGATTATCACCGAACCTGACAAACAATCTTATTTTCCACACATTCAACTGACATAGAAAAAAATTTATTTTTCCTATGCCCTTTGATCTGTCACTTTAATTGCTTAGCTGACTTCTTCAGACTTTTATAGAGATCAGGATATTGCGCCTTGAGCATAGCAGCAACAGTTAGATCATCACGCTTGATTTTGGTTAGATCAATACCATCAATATGTACCAGCTTAACTAATTCTCGGACTGCCCTGGGCATTTCGCGTCCACTTTCATAACGAGAACCTCCACTCTGGGTAACACCGACTTTACTCCAAAATTCCAGCTGATTCATTCCAAGTTTTACACGAATTTCTCTCGGGTTTGGAATTTTTTTAAAAAGTTTCATATCTTTTCACTTTAAAATAAAAGGTTACAGAAAAAAGCTACTTATTCAATAGCACCATCAGTTTTTGTAAACGTCATAGAACCACCAAACTTAAGCTTCCCCCTCTCGCAATAGAAGCCTGTTTCACCCTTTATTCCAAACTTATATTGAGATAATCACAGTACAACCAATGTTACTCCTATTGGGTATGGGACTTATGTTGCAGTAAAAAAATTCCTAACAATCCCAATTTGCCCTGAATTTATCAACAGGGGCGCATGGCTAATACCTGCCAGCTCGGCACTTTACGGGAATGTCAGTCCATGATGGCAACCAGATAACCAAAGCCTTTCTCCATCGGCACATAGGTAATATCAGCGGTCCAAACTTGATTAAGTCGATTTATATCCTTACCTTTGAGCAGGTAAGGATATATTTTGTGTTATTTGGCTGGAATACTGGCACCCGGTTTCGGCGCAGTGCTGATAATACCCAGAATCTTCATCATAGATGCCGCTTTCTTGCGACCAAGCAGTATTCTCTAACGCTCAAACCACGTGGCGTAGCTGCGTGACCCATCTTTCGCAGCAAAACCAGTTCAGCATTACTTGTCGGTTGAGGTGAATAATAATAAGTCGAACGTGCTAAACCCAATACGTGGCATTGGCGTGCGTGACTTAGTTTGTTGCGGTGCCTAATCATCATCTTGCATTCCACTGTCAGTTGCCAGATAACGCGATGCAAGTCTTCAGTGGTTTTTCCGTTCTTTTAGTTAATGCCGGTATTTCTGGAAAACAATTCAGATGCTTGCTCAATAAGTTGTCATTTCCAGCTATGGATCTGGGTGGGATGGTTCCCATAACGTGCTGCCAACTGTGGAATGGTTTCATCCCCCCGTATCGCAGATAGCACAACTTTTTATTTGAATTCAGTGGAGTATTGTGTCGTTTCTTACTCATGATTATGGTCATCTATAATGTCCAAGCGCCTGATGACCGAGGAGCACCCTGAGTTATGCGTAAACGGAGTCCAGGCTAGCAGCCGGGAACCAGCGTGATCTTCCACCTAGCCACAGGTGCGGCAGTTTAGCGTCTGCAGCCACGCAAGAACGCTATATAATGCCTCGCTTGTAATTCTCATCTGGTTCTGATTTTTATCAAGGAAAACGGCGATGCGAGATTTGCTCGTCACGGCTATTATTTTTGCAGGGCTAGTTTTTGTAATAAATAATCCATATGTGGGGGTACTGCTCTGGTCGTGGGTTGGCTATATGAACCCTCACCGACTGGGGTGGGGATTTGCATATCATTTTCCTTTTGCTTTATTAATTGCAGCGGTCACTGTTTTTTCTCTGATTGTTTCCAGAAAAAAACTGCAATTTTTCTGGCATCCAGCTATTGGGTGGCTGATTTTCCTGAATATCTGGTTTATTGTTACAACTGTATTTTCTTTACAGCCGGAAGATTCATGGGCACAGTTAAACAAGGTATTTAAGATACAGTTTTTTATTTTTGTTACGCTGTGGGTGATGAATGACAGAATTAAAATTGACAGCCTAGTATGGGTAATTACCGCCTCAATTGGTTTTTTTGGATTCAAAGGCGGTATTTTTACCCTAATTAGTGGAGGTGAGCATCATGTGTTGGGACCAGAAGGCAGTTTTATTGCTGGTAACACAGAGATTGGCTTGGCATTAGTTATGATCCTGCCGTTAATCTGGTACCTTTACCTTCATGCACAAAAAAAATGGATTCGTACTGGACTAATGCTCTCCTTGCCATTGGTCGCTATAGCAATACTCGGCACACAATCACGAGGGGCATTTCTGGCAATCGCGGCAATTGGATTTTTTCTCTGGCTAAAAAGTCGTAAGAAACTGGTTCCATTACTTGTAATCTTATTGATGATTCCATTTGTGGTTATGTTCATGCCCCAAAGCTGGCATGACCGTATGAATACGATTCAGGATTATGAAGAAGACGCTTCCGCAGTGGGACGTATTAACGCTTGGACATTTGCAACCCGGATGACCAATGCACGACCGTTGACCGGGGGGGGGTTTGAAAGTTTCAATGAAAGAAACTACGAGTATTATGCGCCTGGCTTAGTTGATCGGAGCGGCAGAATTCACTACCCGGATGTTCATAGTATTTATTTTGAGATACTGGGTGAGCAGGGCTATGTTGGCCTCATTATATTCTTAATGCTTGGATGGATTGCGTGGAGAACTGCCAACAAAATTATGAATCTGACCAGAAATAGGGAGGAACATCGATGGGCTTACGATTTAGCTTCGATGATTCAGGTGGGATATGTCGGTTATGCAGTTGGTGGAGCATTTCTGGGTTTAGCCTATTTCGATCTGCCCTATCATTTTTTAGTAATACTTGTTTTGACATTACGAATTGTAGAACAGTCTCTCGCAAATAATCCTCAGCTGGCAGTTACAACAAAACGCTCTTATCGAATAAGCCCATCATCTGGCAAGCAAGTTTCCGATAACGTAAAAATCATGAAAAATGGTTAACCCTCCTCCCCGATCTCCATTTGAAGAATCCTGGCGTAAGCGATTTGAAAAATTTGCAGCCAAGGCAAATGATGATGCAGGCGTAGCTGGCTGGTCTCTAACTGGATTGGAAACAAGATTGCGCTGTTTCGCGCGCATATGGGAGCAATATCCCTATAGTAAAAGGGAATTATGGCTTGACGTGGGCTGTGGTGCAGGTACTTATTCAAGATATCTGGCTCATCAGGGAATAGAGGTAATCGGGATTGACTATTCATTACCAGCGCTACAAAAAGCTTACGCAAAAAATCTGGATAGTTGCTCAATCCACTGGTGTGCAGCTGATGCCACCAAACTGCCAGTTGGGGCGAACAGTTTCGATGGTGCATTATGTTTTGGGGTAACGCAGGCGCTCAGTCAGTCTAATGAGATCATTACGCAGATCGCCACTTGCCTTAAACCCGGAGGAGAAATCTGGATTGATGCGTTAAATGGCAAGTGTATTCCTCATGCCTGGGAGCGCTTTATGCGCTGGCTTGGCAGGCGCCCGCGTCATTTGCGTTATGAATCACCCAATAATCTCAAGCAAATCATGCAAGCACATCAGTTAACGGATATAAAGTTATTCTGGCTGCCCATGCTGCCTGGTCGCTTAAGCCAATATCAATATTTGGTTGAAACAGCTTGGAGCAGATGGATATTCCAGCATATACCGGGAATTGGGGTGTTATTTAGCCACGCACTGATACTTCGTGCCAAGCGTAGTCAATCATAATCTGCTACCACCTCCTATTCCTATAATTTTGTGAAAACTATCGCATCATTCTGTCTACCTGCTGGCAAGCGGGCGAAACTTTCCATCGTGATTTACCACCGCGTTCTGCCAGAAGTTGATCATTTTCTGGGTGATGGCAGCAATATCCAAAGCTTTGACAAACAGTTACGCTTCCTGACTCGCAACTTTCATGTGCTCTCTCTATCTGAAGCTGTCGCGCACCTCCGTACAGCTACTCTGCCTGCGCGCGCGGTTTGCATTACGTTTGACGATGGTTATGCAGACAATGCCGGGAATGCATTGCCCTTGCTGCAAAAATATGGTGTTACCGCTACTTTTTTTGTGGCCACTGGTTTTCTCGATGGTGGCAGAATGTGGAACGATACCGTAATCGAGTCTTTTCGTCGTGCCAAGGGAGATACGATTGATTTACGTGAAATTGGACTGGAACAATATACCGTTACTACTCTCGATGAACGTCGTCAGGCACTTTTTAGCGTAATCGATCAGCTCAAGTACCTGGAGCCGAGCATCCGGCAATCACAAGTAGACAAGCTAGCGCAGATCATTGCGGCAAAATTACCCGACGATCTCATGATGACGAGCGCACAAGTCAAATTATTGCATGATCAAGGTATGGAAGTCGGTGGGCATACTGTTAATCACCCGATTCTTGCCTCAATGGATGAAGCTGTTGCCCGTGCGGAAATCGCTCAAGGAAAAATAGATCTGGAAAAAATTACTGGTGCTCCTGTACGCTTTTTTGCTTATCCAAACGGTAAACCTGGCAGGGATTATCTGCCAGTACACCCCAAAATGGTCAGTGAGTCGGGCTTTGAAGCAGCAGTTTCTACTGCATGGGGTGCGGCACGCCACGGCGATGATCTGTTCCAGCTACCACGCTTCACACCCTGGGATAAAAAAGAATGGCCTTATGTGTTACGTATGCTGCGTAATAGCTATCAAAAAATTCAGACCGTATAGTTTCTTGAACCCATTAGATCCGCAGCGCTTCCCACAATTTCTGTAACCGTTTGACCGAAACCGGTTCGGGTGTTTTTAATTCCTGGGCAAACAAGGAAACACGCAATTCCTCGATTTGCCAACGGAATGCTTCCAGATTGGAATCCTGGATACCTGCTTGTTGATGTTTGTGAATACATTCCTCATATTGCTGCCACAACTTGCTAACAATTACCTCATTTTCCCGATCCCTAACTGGATTTTTACAGTATTTCTCAATACGCATCGTCATGGCTTTTAGATAACGCGGGTATTGTTGCAAGTGATACCAGGGTGTTTTGCATAAAAAACCCGGATAAATGAGTTGATGAAGCTGTGCAAGCAAATTTTGCTGAACGTTGGCATCAATTCCAACCAAATTTATTTTGAGAATTTGATAATTTGATGTCACTGCATCCAAAAGTGTTATCCATTCATTAACCGTATTTCCTAACCGCAATCTCGCTCGCTCCACTTGAGAAATGAAATCTTCCCTAGTGCGAGGAATGGGATCTTCTCCCAGCAAGGCGCACGTTAATACCGCATCCAACATGTCTTGTTGCAATACTTCCTTTTTGATCAGATTACCAAGTTGCAGCATCCAGGTTAATTGTTTCCCCATCAGTTGCTTTTCGAGTACTTTGATACGATCTTTCAACGCAAGCTTGAACAGCCGGAACACCCCTGCCCGCATATTGAAGCGTGCAGTCTCTTCAGTATCAAACAAACGAATGGCGACTGATTGCTGTTGATCGACCAAAGCAGGATAGGCGGTAATCTGTAGATTGGCACGCTTGAAACTAACGGTAGCAGGCAGCGATTCAAAATCCCATTGTGTCAAGCCTTCCCGCTCGATTAGATTATCTTCTGCTTTTACCGATTGTGTAAAAACCAGTTGCGCTGCTTCCCCAAACTGCGCCTGTAGTTTGACCAAATTCCTTTCCGCTGCTAACTCTTTGCCAGTTTCATCGACAACACTAAAATTCATCTGCAGGTGAATCGGCAGCGAAAAATCCGTCCAGCTATTCAGCAAAATGGTAAGACCCGTCTCTGCCTGGATAAAATCTGCAAGACAGGTCGCCAAGGATACATTGCCAGATTGTTTATCACTTACCAGCAAAAATCTGGTCACAAAGTCAGGTACCGGAATCAAATGACGGCGCACAGTTTTCGGCAACATTTTGAGATACCAGGTCACTTTTTCCCGAATCATGCCCGGTACCAGCCAATCAAACCGATCAACAGAGAATTTATTCAATAAGGCAAGCGGAATGCTGACAGTTATACCGTCAAGTGGATGCCCTGGATCGAACCGGTAGTGTAACGCTAATACCTGTGATTCTATTTCCAGCGATTCGGGAAATTGCGCTTCTGTTTCGGTATCTGTCGCCGCACGCATCAACGCCTCCCGGGTGAGCAGCAAACATTCTGGTTGATCTTTTTCAACCTGCTTGTACCATTTATCAAATAATTTTCCGCTATAGATTCCTTCAGGAATTCGCTGCGCATAAAAATCAAAAATCTGTGTATCGTCTACCAATACATCTTGCCGCCGAATCTTGCTTTCCAGACCTTTTATTTCCTCGATCAACTGCTGATTGTGTTGCAGAAACGGCGCGTATCCATCGTATTCACCGGCCACCATCGCCTCACGAATAAAGATTTCACGGGCATGTACAGGATCGATTGAACCATAAGCAACACGCCGTTGCGTTACCACCGTAAGACCATAAAGCGTGACACGTTCAAATACCATGACCTGTGCGCGTTTTTTCTCCCAATGAGGGTCAAAGTGATGCTTTTTGCACAACTGGCCAGCTATTTTTTCCAACCAGGAGGGATCAATCGTGGCAACGCAGCGGGCATAGAGTCGCGTCGTTTCAGTCAATTCAGCTGCGGCAATCCATTTGGCCTTGTTTTTACGAAGCACAGAGCCTGGAAAAACAGTAAATTTAATACCACGTGCTCCAAGGTATTCGCTATTAGTTTCAGACTTGAAGCCAATATTGCCCAGCAATCCCGCTAGCAACGCACGATGTATTTCATCATAGCCAGCCACAATTTGATTTTCCCGCCACCCCATTTCCCGCAGAAAAGTTGCCAGTTGGCCATGAATTTCGCGCCATTCACGCATTCTGCGGTAAGAAATAAAACTGGCCTGGCACTGATCGATTAATTTCTTTTTAGATTTTTTGTGTTTAAGTAGCTCATCAAAAAAATCCCATAATTTCAGCAGCCCCATAAAATCAGAGCGTTCATCCCGAAAAGGTAAATGTGCCCGATCCGCAGCTTCTTGGTGTTCAAAGGGGCGTTCACGTGGATCCTGCACACTCAGTGCTGCGGTGATAATCAACATTTCGCTTAAACAACTTTCCTGGCGGGCCGCAATAATCATGCGGCCAATTTTGGGGTCAAGCGGTAATTTTGCTAATTGCTGGCCCGTAGGGGTTAATCGTCTGTCTTGATCGATGGCGCCCAGTTCAGTCAGAAGTTGGTAGCCATCCGCGATCATGCGTGGTGCAGGGGGTTGAATAAAAGGAAAACTCTCTACATCACCAATTTTCAGGGATTGCATGCGCAAAATTACGCCAGCCAGTGAAGAGCGCAAAATCTCCGGATCGGTAAACGCTGGCCGAACGGCAAAGTCTTCTGCTGAATACAGGCGGAAACAGGTGCCATTCATCACTCGTCCACAACGACCGGTACGTTGATTGGCGGAAGCCTGGGAAATTTTTTCCACCAGCAGCTGCTCAACCTTATTGCGGTAACTGTAACGATTGAGACGTGCCAGACCAGAATCAATGACATAACGAATCCCTGGCACAGTCAAAGAAGTCTCGGCAACATTGGTCGCAAGCACCACCCGCCGCGTTCCATCAGTGGAAAAAATACGACTCTGCTCATGATGAGAAAGTCGGGAAAATAACGGCAGTATCTCGATACTATGCTTGATGGCAGCTGAAGCAAAATGGTGCTTGCGTAGACATTCTGCAGTTTCACGAATTTCCCGTTCACCAGGCAAAAATACAAGAATACTCCCCTCCCCCATGCCGAAAGCTTCATCAACCGCATCTCGAATCGCTTCGGACAAATCACGCGTATCCTCGGGCACGAGATTAAAAGGGCGGTAAACGGTTTCTACCGGATAGAGCCGCCCCGAAACTTCGATAACAGGTGCCTGGTGAAAATGTGCGGAAAAACTTTGCGCATCAATGGTTGCCGAGGTAATGATCACTTTCAGATCGGGACGTTGCGGTAGCAATTGCCGCAGATAGCCCAGCAGAAAATCAATATTGAGGCTGCGTTCATGGGCTTCATCGATGATGATAGTATCGTAAGCCCGTAGTAAAGCATCCTGCTGTGTCTCCGCCAGCAAAATACCATCGGTCATCAGCTTGATACGGTTCTGCGGGCTGGTTTGGTCTGAAAAACGAACTTTGTAACCCACCAGCGTGCCCAATGAGCTATCAAGCTCAGAGGAAATACGGGCTGCAACAGTCCTGGCGGCAATCCGGCGTGGCTGGGTATGACCGATCAACCTGGTTTTCCCCAAACCCAATTCCAGGCACATTTTAGGAAGCTGCGTTGTTTTGCCGGAACCAGTCTCCCCGCAGATAACGACAACCTGATGATCACGAATTGTGCGGCAGATTTCCTCGCGCCGGGCGACGACGGGCAACTCTGGCGGGTAATGCAATGCTAAGGGGGATTGCGGAATAGCGTTCAAATTTTCCTGGTCAGTAGACGTTTGCACGCCATTGGGTACCACTATTTCGTTAAGTGTATGGCTTCTTTTTGCACGCTCAGTGTACCTTGCTCGATAATGGCTACGGTCAACCGGGAGACAGCAACACGCTTACCCGTATCGGCTTCACTGATATCGGTTTGCCATACTTGGGTACGTTTTCCAACGTGCAAAGGCTTACAGATTCCGATGACGTTACCTTGCGTCACTGCGCGAATATGATTAGCATTGATCTCGATACCGACTGCCCGATAGCTTTCCGGATCAATCGTCATCCATGCTGCAACACTGCCCAAGGTTTCGGACAAAACGCAGCTGGCACCGCCGTGCAGAATACCAAACGGTTGCGTCGTGCGATGATCGACCGGCATGCTTGCCACAAGAAAATCTGAGCCAATTTCGGTGAAATGAATACCAATATGCACACCCATATTAGCGTTTCGCAATCCTTCCAGATACTCCATTGTGTAGTCTTTGAACCAGATAGATGAATTTTCTGCCATAAATTTTGTTTCCTATATGAGAAATAGAGTTAAGGGCACCTCTAAAAATCCAATTTTGCGAGCAGCCGCTTTGCGGCTTGCCTGCTTACCCCGTCTCGTCACAATACAGCGTTACTCTAAAAAAATTATCACTTACATATCAGCTATATGCCGCGCTCAAATTTTTTACTCGTGCCTTGTCTTGCTTAGAAACTTGAATTTTTAGAGGCATCCTTAAGGCAGCGCAGTAAAATTATTAGCAGTACCCGCACTCCTGAGGTTACGGCGTTGCGTTACCGCCTCAGCTAATTGATGCAGCATTTTCTCGGTAGCATCGAAACCAATACAACCATCGGTAATACTCTGGCCATAGACAAGCTCCTCTGGTTTTTTATTCATGATGTCCTGCCTGCCTGCCTGTAAGTGGCTTTCAATCATAATGCCAGCAATCGCCGTATTTCCGCCGCTGATCTGCCGGGCAACATCCGCCGCCACTTCTGGCTGGCGCTGATAATCTTTATAGCTGTTAGCATGGCTGCAATCTACCATCAGATAAGGCGGTAGATGCGCTTCAATCAGGGCATTAACTGCTATTGCAATACTTTCAGCATCATAATTAGGCGCTTGCCCTCCACGCAAAATAATGTGGCAGTCCTCATTTCCCTTGGTAGCAAAAATTGCGGTATGCCCCGCCTTGGTCACGGATAGAAAGTTATGCGGATGAGAAGCTGCCAGGATGGCATCAATTGCAATATTCAAGTTTCCATAAGTGCCATTCTTGAATCCCACCGGACAGGAAACCCCGGATGCCAGCTCGCGATGTCCCTGACTTTCAGTCGTGCGTGCACCAATCGCTGCCCAGCTGATTAAATCGGCGATATATTGTGGACTGATCAGATCCAGAAATTCGGTCGCAGCAGGCACGCCAATATCATTTAAATCCAGCAGCAATTTTCGGGCAAGCCGCAACCCCTTATTGATATGAAAGCTGTTGTCAAGATCAGGGTCATTGATTAGCCCTTTCCAACCAATGGTAGTGCGCGGTTTTTCAAAATAAACGCGCATGATAATTTCCAGTTGATCCTTGAATACATGACGAAGATGATTCAGACGGGAAGCATATTCTAGCGCGGCATCTACATCGTGGATCGAGCATGGACCACAGATAACCAGCAGCCGATTATCCTCACCTTGTAGAATATGTTGACATGCCTGTCTCGCAAGAAAAACAGTTTCCGTTGCCTGTTCGCTGAGTGGATATTCACGATGCAGCTCCACCGGCGGCGTCAGCTCGTGTGTGCCAATGATGCGCAGATCGTCGGTTTGATATTTCACAACAATTCCTTGATTTTTTGATTAGCTGCAGCCATCGCAGCTCGTAATCCATCGTTTCATAATGCGGCACGATTTTACCGCCATCTCTCCACCTTGGGCAGTTTTGCCGGTCGATAATTCTCAATCACTCCGTTAACTTTCAGCCTTATTTTCCAGTGAAGCCAAATGCTTCTCGACATCATCCTTGCTAAATCCCAACGCACTCGCGATTCGATCGGCATGACTGACATGCGAAACACCCGATATCAGTCGATGCGTTGGTCCCTGTTCGCCAAATTCTACTTGCAGATAATCCCCAATATGCTCTTTCTGCAGGCGTTCGCACAACTCATGATTGTGAGTGACCAGAATCGTGGTTGCCCCTAATTGATGAAACCCTTTTAGGACATATTCCGATAAAGTCATTTTTTCTTCAAAAGTAGTTCCTTCCGCCAGCTCATCCAGTATGACCAGGCTGCGGGGTGTTGAGTTAAAGAAAATTTCACGGGTTTGTTTCAGTTCATGCGCAAACCGCCCCATTCCTTCCTCCAGCTGACCAGGATCGGGAATCTGATAGTAAATGTGCTCAGCTGGCACCAGACTCGCTTCGGTAGCAGGCACATAAGCGCCTATCTGCCCTAGAAGCTGAATCTGTGCGGCAGTTTTACAATACGCCGTTTTACCCCCGCTATTCGGACCAGTTACGATCAGCAGACGGTGAGTTGCATCCAGCCGGATATCGTTTGGCACGTAGTCGGGTTGTGTGCGGGCCAATAAGGGATTACGCGCACGGGTGGCGGTTAACTGGTGATGATTATCCATTTTAATATCCGGCAGCACCTTGCTCCCAGGTAAATTTCGGACATGGGCATAGTCATGCAAGGTCAGCAGTTCATCCAGCATGCCAAGTGCTTCCATCGCTTTGGCCAGATCCGGACTTTTGCGAAACAGTTTCTGGAGAGGATAAATGATGCTATCCCGATCAGCCGCGCTCACTGCCTGCACAATGATCGGAACAATTGGCACGGCAAGCACCAGCAACCCATAGCCAACATAACTGGCGCCCAGCTCAACCAGCATCGTCTGAAAGAAAAAAAGTAGCCCCAGTACAATAGAAAGCGTAACCGTAATTGGCAGCCATTTGAATATCGAAGGATAAAAACGCGTAAGTGGCTGTAAACGTGGCTTTTCATCTTGTGTCAGAAATTTTCCATCCGAGACATAAATCGGCCCACGCATCAAGGCAAACGTTCGTGACGCACGAAATTCACGTAACGCTTGCATCAGCTCGCATAAATACGGGCTTTCAGGTTTTGGCAACTCCTCTGCTTCTATTATTAAATCAATCGCAAACTGATTTGCATCAATAAATTGGCGATAGCCATATCCGCCAAATTCCAGTCTGTCATCCCGCTCCTTGGGTTTATCCGTAGTCAGCCCCCCCGCAAACTCACCATACAAGAAATGATATAGCGAGGTTTCATTCTTCGCCATGGAAACAAGATAACGCTCCAGTGCTTGGTGTAATTCTGGATTTGCTGCTATCTCCTGAAGCGCCGTCTGCTTGGCCTGTAACAGATGGGCATTCGTGACTGGTCTGGCAAGAGAACGATACAGCACACATTGCCCAACATGGGTTTTGGCGCAATTGATCTCTGTGAATAAAGCATCCGCTTCGATAGCGTCAAAGGTTCTTTTATCCAGTACTCCGTAGTCTTCTAATGTGGGACGGGTGTCCTGTATCTGCGCTGGCTGTTTTCCTGAAGATAAAATAAAATTTTCCCGCCAGATCGGCACGTTGTTTGCTGGCTGTGTATGATGACCGGATGAGGAAGGTTGTTTAGGTTTGCAAAAAGCCATGATAATAGGTGTCCTTGATTGATTTTGTTACACCCCCGGCGGGTTAATTTATGGGTGCCCTTACGCTGATTTTACCGGTTTTTATGGGGTAACTGCGTCATAACAGAAAGATCCAATCGTATTTTCTGGACATAACGTTGATCATTTCCCGTGCCACGTAAATTTCTCAAAAAATACTTGCCTTCTCACGAAAGCATCCGGCAGAACCGTTTTGTCAGCTACTTTGGCACCTCGCTGCATCACCACAATCTCTGGCATTTGCATCGCCGTTCCGTAGCTGGTGGCGTTGCAGCTGGGCTGTTTGCAGGTTTAATTCCAGGCAGCAATCCGGTGCAATTCTTTTTTGCCGCGCTTTTTTCCATATGGTTCAAAGTCAATCTGCCACTGGCTGCTTTTGTCACCTTATACTCCAATCCATTCACCATTGTGCCGCTGTACCTGGTGGCTTTTACACTGGGGAAATGGGTAACTGGCAGTAAACTTGATAATCTGCAAATGCTTGATTCTTCCTTGCTGGATAAGAATTTCTCCGAGTGGCTACCCATTCTGACGGACTATCTGGCCGTTTACGGCAAACCGCTGGTTGTGGGTCTGGTGCTACTTGCCTCTTTGCTCGCGGTATCCGGTTATCTGTTGGTCAGAATTGCCTGGCGCGTCTATATTGTTCATGCCTGGCATAAACGCGCTCAAAGACGTGGATAATGCAGAAAAACCTGGATGCATCCATGCCGATTACTAAAAAATCAGTACGTTTTACTGGAATTCTGCTACTTGTCATTGCTCTGTCCTACGCGGGCTGGGTCATGTGGAGAGAAAAACCGCAGGAAGTCGAACTAGCCATGGTAGAGCAGGGAATTGTTGAAGCTACCGTGGTCAATACCCGCGCAGGCACAGTCAAGCCTTGCCGAAGATCAAGATTATCTCCTGCTACAGGTGGGCAAATTGTGAGCTTGCCAGTCAAGGAAGGAGACCGCGTTGTATCCGGACAGATTTTATTGAAACTGTGGAATGCCGATCTGCAAGCACAGCATGAACTGGCAAAGCAGCAACACATGACGGCCAGAAGCAGACAAGAGGAAGCCTGCATCCTGGCGAAGAATGCCGGGCGGGAATCTAAACGAACGCAACAATTGGTTACGAAAGGATTTGTCAGTTCACAACGCGCGGATGACGCACAGGCAACTGCCGAGTCACGCCAGGCAGCCTGTGTCGCCGCAGCAACCGATGTCAAGCGCGCGCAAGCTCAGGTAGCCATGATTACGGCAAATCTGGAGCGCACAATACTGGTTGCTCCATTTTCGGGTATTGTCGCCCAGGTAACCGGGGAACTGGGTGAGTACGTTACGCCCTCCCCGCAAGGCATTCCCACGCCCCCAGCAATTGATCTGATCGATGACTCCTGTTTGTATGTCAGTGCCCCAATGGATGAAGTGGATGCCCCCAGGATACGGATAGAACAACCGGTGCGCATCACGCTTGATGCCATCCCGCAAAAAATCTTTGCTGGCAAAGTACGCCGGATTGCACCCTTTGTGACCGAAATCGAAAAACAGGCACGTACCGTTGAGATTGAGGCCGAATTCATCGATCTGGATACCGACATCATGCTATTGGTTGGTTACAGTGCGGATATTGAAGTGATTACCCAACGCCATGAAGCAGTGTTACGCATTCCTACCCGGGTCATTCGCCAAGATAACAAGGTGCTGGTGGTAGACAAAAATAACCGGCTGGTTGAACGCATGCTGGTAACGGGACTGCGCAATTGGGTATACACAGAAGTGCTCAGTGGACTCAGTGAAGGTGAGCAGGTGTTACTGGAAGCAGAAAATGAGACTGTTACCGTCGGTACCCAGGTAATCGGCAAACCTGCCCACCCATGATTCAGTTGACCGCGATCAGCCGTATCTTTTACATGGGAGATCAGGCGGTGCACGCGCTAGATCAGGTTGATCTAACGATTCTGCCGGGAGAATACGTTTCCATCATGGGACCGTCTGGCTCGGGAAAATCCACGCTATTAAACATGATTGGCCTGCTGGACCGGCCCGACAGCGGGCAATACCTGCTGGATGGCAAAAATGTGACCGACTTAAGCGAAACCGAACAGGCAAATGTGCGTCGCGAAAAAATTGGATTTGTTTTTCAGTCATTTCATCTGGTACCGCGCATGACTGCTGCTGAAAATATCGAGTTGCCCCTGATGCTCTCCGGCATGCCTCCCACGGATCGCAAAACCCGTGTTGCAGAGACGATGCAAGCATTTAATCTCAGTGATCGTGCGCAGCATCGCCCGGCCGAGCTATCTGGTGGGCAGCGTCAGCGCGTGGCGATTGCTCGAGCAACCATCATGCGCCCGACCGTTATCCTGGCAGATGAACCCACCGGCAACCTCGATCATCGCATTGGCGCAGAAGTAGTGGCGCTCCTGGAAACGTTACAACAAAGTGGCACCACGCTCATCATCGTCACCCATGATCTCGAATTGGGTCTGCGCGCGCAACGTAAAATCGGTATGCGCGATGGCCGAGTCGAGAGTGATATACGAAGTGACCATCAATGAGAGCGCAAGATATCCTGCTATTTGCCGTCAAAACCCTGCACAGTAATCCCGCCCGCTCCCTGCTGATCATGCTGGCCATGGCACTGGGGGTTGCTGCTGTGATCGTACTGACGGCACTGGGTGATGGCGCGCGCCGCTATGTCGTCAATCAGTTCTCATCGATCGGCACCAATCTGATTATTGTCCTGCCTGGACGCGCGGAAACTGCTGGCGGTTTTCCGGGCGCAGCGCTTGGCCAGACACCGCGCGATCTCACGCTGGATGACGCTCGCTGGGTTGGACGATTACCACAAGTCAAGCGTTATGCGCCACTAAACGTTGGCGTTGCGGAGCTTTCCGCTGCAGGCGTATTGCGCGAAGTTACCGTGCTCGGCAGTACTGCAGAACTACTGCCCATCCGGCATATGCAGCTAATACAGGGCAATATCATCGCGGGAATTTTTGAGAGCAGCGCCCAAATCATATTGGGCGACAAACTTGCGCGGGAATTTTTTCCAAATGGCGATGCCCTGGGACAGCGGGTTCGACTGGGTGACCGGCGCTTTCTGGTGGCGGGCATTCTGGCGAAGCAAGGTGAATCGATGGGATTTAACAGCGATGAAGTGGTCATCATTCCGGTACAGCATGCCCAGGCTTTATTCAATACCCGCTCACTTTTCCGGCTCATGGTGGAAGCCCGGTATCGCAGCCAGATTGAGGAAACCAAGGCTGCCATTCGCGAAACCATTATTCGTCGTCATAATGGCGAGGATGACGTCACCGTGATTACCCAGGATGCTGTACTGGCAACGTTCGATCGTATTTTGCATGCCCTGACGCTGGGCGTGGCCGGTATTGCCACTATCAGCCTGCTGGTAGCCGGAATACTGGTCATGAACGTCATGCTGGTTGCCGTCAGTCAGCGCACCGGAGAAATCGGCCTGCTCAAAGCGATTGGCGCACCGGCATCAACTATCAGGCAGGTCTTTCTGATCGAAGCAGTCCTGTTATCTGTTGCTGGCGCTATTCTGGGCGCGGCGCTTGGACAGGCCGGGAGTCTGCTGCTGCGCCTGGCTTATCCCCAACTCCCTGCCTGGCCACCGCTCTGGGCAAATTTTGCAGGCATGAGCGTTGCTATTCTGGTTGGCACATTCGCCGGGCTGTTGCCTGCGGGGCGGGCAGCGAGACTTGATCCTGTTCAAGTGCTCAATAAACGATGAGCCTGCTCGATACTTTTCGCTATGCCTGGCATGCTTTGAGCGCCCACCCGCTGCGCACTCTGCTATCCACCTCCGGGATTGCCATCGGCATCGCTGCAGTCATTTTATTGACGGCGATTGGCGAGGGCATTCAACGGTTTGTGCTGGCCGAATTCACCCAGTTTGGTACCAATATCCTGAATGTCAATCCAGGAAAAACCGATGCCAAAGGATCACCTGCGGGTGCAATCAGCAGCGCGCGCCTGTTAACTATTGAAGATTCGCTCGCATTAAAAACCTCCCGCTACGCGGTGTACACCAATGCTACGGTAACCGGCAATGCGGAAATACGCGCTAATGGACGCAGCCGACGGGTAACGGTTTACGGGCAAGGGCCAGATTTTCATAACGCCTTCAATATGCAGGTCGCCATTGGGGAATTTCTGCCCAGGGACGATCCGCGCACACCGCGCGCGTTTGTCGTACTGGGAGCAAAAGTACATGAAGAGCTTTATGGCACAAGCAACCCGCTGGGTTCCGTGTTACAGGTCGGTGGCGCACGTTTTCGTGTCATTGGTGTCATGGCGCCAAAGGGCCAGGTGCTGGGGTTTGATCTCGATGATACCGTCTATATCCCTACTACTCGCGCGTTGGAAGTATTCAATCGCAAAGGCGTGATGGAAATTCAAATAGTTTACCCACCAGACGCCGAATTAGAAAAAGTGATCTCGGATGTCAAAAAGATTTTGATCCAGCGTCATGGGCGAGAAGATTTTACGTTGACTCCTCAACAGCAAATGTTAAGTACGCTCTCTACGGTTCTCAACGTGCTGACCTTCGCCGTGGCCGCATTGGGCGGAATTTCCCTGCTGGTCGGCGCAGTTGGCATGATCACCCTGATGCACATTGCCGTAACGGAACGAGTTTCTGAAATTGGCCTGCTCAATGCGCTAGGCGCCACCCCTATGCGTATCCGTTTGATCTTTCTGTTGGAATCCACCCTGCTTGCTACCATTGGCGGCGCAATCGGCCTGAGTTTTGGCACACTGCTGGCATCGCTGATGAGATGGCTGGTTACTGGTCTACCTATCAGCATTCACTGGCCATATGTACTGGCTGCGCTGATTTTGTCCGGTTTCATCGGTCTTGCTGCCGGAATCGTCCCCGCGATACGCGCAGCCAGACTAAACCCGGTGGATGCCTTGAGAACAGAATAGAGCATTCAGAAGCGGCTTTTAGGGTTCAATTTGACATTATCTATCAGGTGCGAAACATGTTAATGCATGGCAAACTTAAATTCTGACAAAGACGGCCATAATGTCGTGAAGTATTGCTATCGTATCTTGTGGAAACTGATGAATTGACCATGAATGCAAATATAACAAAGCGCCGCACTCCAAAATTAACAATAAGTCTGGTTGTTAGCACACTACTTTTTCTGATCATGGCAATGGTCACCGCTGGCTGGTTGCTACTGGCGGGGAGCTTGCCGCGCTACGAAGGAGAGCAACCGTTAACCGGACTGCTGCAATCTGTCACAGTCGATCGGGACAGTGCCGGTAACGTTACCCTGACGGGTGATAACCGGTTGGATCTGGCACGCGCGCTGGGTTACGTTCACGCCCAGGAACGATTCTTTGAAATGGATTTATTGCGCCGTAAAGCAGCAGGGGAACTGGCAGAGTTGTTTGGCAGTCTGGCTTTACCGGTAGACCGGAACGCACGCAGACACCGCTTCCGCAGCCGTGCGCAAAAGATGTTGCAAGCATTGCCGGATGAGCAGCGCTTGCTTCTGGAGGCTTATACAGTAGGCGCCAACCAGGGGCTGGCGGATATTAACATCCGGGCATTTCCTTATCTGTTGACACAAACCACTCCACACAACTGGCGTAGTGAAGACAGCCTGCTGGTCATCATGGCCATGTACTTGACCTTGCAGGAAGCCAGCATTCATCGGGAACCTAAACTATCTCTGATGCATGCCATCCTTCCAGAATCTGCCTATCATTTTCTAACGGCCAGTGGCGGGGAATGGGATGCATCGCTCGATGGCGAGCCTTTCGAGTGGCCTGTATTTCCTGCTGAAAGTGAACTGGATTTGCGCACACTTGATGCAAACCTGTTGCAGGATATCGAATTTGAGGAAGTCTATTCTGCTGGCAGCAATGGTTTCGCTGTCATGGGCGATCTGGCGGACGGTAAGGCGCTGGTCGCCAATGACATGCATCTTGAGTTGCGTGTCCCCAATCTGTGGTTTCGCATTCGCCTGGTTTATCCTGACCACGAGCATTCCGGGCAGATGATCGATATTACCGGTGTCAGCCTGCCGGGTGCGCCTGCTATCGTGGTAGGTTCCAATCGACATATTGCCTGGGGGTTTACCAATGCTTATGGCGATTTCGCTGACTGGGTTCGGGTCACGCTCCATCCGGAAAATCCTTCCCTTTATCGTGATCATGATGAATGGAAGCAGTTAAAGATTTATACCGAAACGATACAAGTCAAAGGTGCTTCGCCTGAGACGCTCACCATCACTGAAACCGAGTGGGGGCCTATTCTGGAAATTGATCATGATGGCACACCGCTAGCATTAGCGTGGGTGGCACACCGTACTGGCGCTGCCAATCTTGATCTCATCCGCTTTGAATCCGTCAGAAGCGTTCATGATGCCCTCAACATTGCGCCGGATATTGGCATTCCCGCACAAAATCTCATTATTGCCGACAAAACCGGTGATATCGCCTGGACGATTACCGGCCCCGTGCCTGCCCGTTATGGGAATTTTGACCCGCAACTACCTGCAAACTGGGAAGAAAATAACATTGGCTGGCAAGATTGGGCTGAACGCGAGCGCTATCCGCGCATCATCAATCCACCAGCTAAACGAATCTGGAATGGTAATTCACGCATGATTGATGGTGATATGCTTGCCTGGCTGGGCGATGGCGGTTACGAGCTTGGCGCGCGCAGCAAGCAAATTCGCGATGGCCTGCTGGCACGTAAACAATTCTCGCCTGCGGATTTGCTGGCCATACAGCTGGATGACCGCGCCCTCTTTCTGAAACGCTGGAAAAGTCTGCTCGACGAGGTACTAATAGCTAACCAGGAAACCGACTGGAGCCAGACGATGCAACAGTCGCTACGCGACTGGGATGGGCGAGCCTCGGTACAATCTGTATCCTACCGGCTAGTACGAAATTTTCGCCATGAAGTCATGCGACGCGCATTAAGTGGATTTGCCGCCAAGGTGAAAGCCAGCCAGCCTGATTTTTCGCTGCCACGGCTGAACCAAGTTGAGCATGCTGTCTGGCAATTGCTTGAACATCAACCATCCCATCTGCTACCACCAGGTTATTCAGGCTGGCAGGATCTGCTAATGTCAAGCGCAGAACGCATCGCCAAAATTGCCGAATCACAGCCAGGCGGAATGACTGCTTATACCTGGGGAAAAGAAAATACGGCGAACATTCAGCATCCTCTCAGCCGGGCGCTACCAGAATGGCTTGCTGAATGGCTGGATATGCCAGCTGACCCGTTATCCGGCGATCACCACATGCCACGTGTTCAGACACCCAATTTTGGTGCCTCATTACGGTTTGGAGTTGCGCCAGGTGACGAAGCCGCCGGATACTTTCACATGCCATCTGGGCAAAGTGGCCATCCACTCACGCCCTACTATGGCAGTGGTCATGCTGACTGGGCAACAGGACGTCCCAGCCCATTCTTGCCCGGTGCCAGCGAGCATAGATTATTATTGACACCCGTTACCTAACTTATAAGGTCCTATATGAAAAGAATTTTTCTGATACTGAGCAGCATGTGGATCAGCTTGTTTTCAACCATTACCGTCTCCAGCGACCCGGATACTCGTCACATTATTTCACTTAACGAGATGCAGCGTCATCACCTTTTATCCGAGATGCGTGCCCTACTTGAAGGTACGCAAGTTATCCTACAATCCCTGGCAAAGCAGGATATGGCAGCAATTGCACAACACTCGCGCCGCCTGGGTACGGCGATGCCTCATACTGGTGAGCGACATCTGCACAAAATTCTGCCGCAATCATTCGTTAAAATGGGAATGCAGGTTCATCAAGGGTTTGATCAAGTTGCCGTGGAAGCCGAGACATCACAACGCCCAGAAACCATTTTGCAACAATTAAGTGATATCACGCGTACCTGCGTTGATTGTCATGCCGCTTATCAAATCCGGCTTCGCGTAGTACCTGCTGATAAACATCCAAACAAATCCGATCACGACCATTAGAGTCTGCTGCCAACTAGCAAAAATTGTTTAGGGCATCTCTAAAAATCCACATTTTGTTACAATACGTCGTTGTTCACAAAAAATATTTCCTTACATATCAATTATATGCCTCGTCAATATTTTTTGTTCTCGCCTCGTCTTGTTTGGAAATCTGAATTTTTAGAGGTGCCCTTTATACGATAATGCCATCTCAATGTTCTTGAAAATGTGTCGATATACTTTACACTTTCGATAATCGGCACAGCCTGGACGATAACAACGCGATGACAACGAGTATGCAAAGAAAATTGCTGGTAGTAGAAGATGATCCAGGACTGCAGAAACAGCTGCGCTGGAGCTTTGAAAATTGCACGGTAATAGCTGCCGCCGATAGGGAAAGTGCACTTGCTCAGATACGGCGGCACGCACCCGCAGTGGTGACTATGGATCTTGGCCTGCCACCAGATGCAGATGGCGCCACGGAAGGGCTTGCCACTTTGCAGCAGATTTTGCAACTGGAACCTGACACCAAAGTCATCGTGCTAACCGGTAATCAAAATCGCGAAAATGCCTTAAAAGCTATCAGCCTGGGTGCTTACGACTTTCATCACAAACCTTTTGATACAAATGTGCTCAACCTGATTGTCGATCGGGCGTTTTATCTCCATCAACTGCAACGTGAAAATCGTGAATTGCTCGAATCCTCCACAAGTGCAGCCATACCTGGTTTTATTTCCAATGATCCGGGCATCATCAAGCTCTGTCAGCAGGTACAGCGTGTAGCACCATCGAATATCTCCGTTGCTTTACTGGGAGAAAGCGGCACTGGTAAGGAATTGCTGGCGCGTGCACTGCATGAACTGAGTGATCGAAAAAAGAATCGTTTTGTTGCCGTTAATTGTGCTGCTATTCCAGAAAATCTGCTGGAATCTGAATTGTTTGGTTACGAAAAGGGCGCATTTACCGGTGCAGCAAAACAAACGCCCGGCAAAATAGAATCCGCCCAGGGAGGCACTTTTTTTCTTGATGAAATAGGAGACTTGCCGTACTCGCTACAATCCAAATTGCTACGTTTTTTACAAGAACGTAAACTCGAACGGATCGGGGGACGGGAAGAAATATCGGTTGATGTACGCATCGTCTGCGCGACTCACCAGAATCTGAAAGATATGATTTCAGACAAAACTTTTCGTGAGGATTTATTTTATCGCCTGAGTGAAACCACTATTCAAATCCCCCCACTACGAGACCGCATTGGTGATGCTGTATTACTCGCCCACTATTTCAAAAACCGTTTTTGCGTTAATGAAAAGCGCTCGGGATTAAATTTTAGCAAGGAAGCGTTGGACACGATCGACGCGCACCAGTGGCCAGGCAATGTGCGTGAAATCGAAAATTGCATCAAACGTGCAGTTGTAATGGCGCAAGACAATCAAATCACAATAGAAGACCTCGGCTTGCAGCCCGTCAACAAAGTTGTTGAATTGACTACTTTGCGTGAGATACGGGAAAAAGTTGAATGCGATGCACTGGTCAAAGCGCTTGCCCGTGTAGATGGAAACGTTGCCAGAGCGGCAGAATTACTGGGCGTCACCAGACCAACCATTTATGATTTGATGGAGCGCTATGGCCTTAAGAATTATCCTAAAAATCAGGAGCATTAGTCAACTAAACGATGGGTGAAACAAATCAGCAGATCACCAATATACTAATAAATATTTTTTACAACCCCCTTCCCTGCCCAAACTGACATGCCCACTCTTTTTCATGAACTAATCTTTAAATCAGCCGACCGTTCCGCTCATAACATCGCACTCGTCGACCGTCAGAAAAAAACTGACTATGCTTCTCTTGCTGAAAGTACGCATTCGTTTGCTCAAGCGGTTAATGCTCATGGATTTTCTCGTGGAGAACGTCTGGCTGTTTACCTGGAAAAACGTACTGAAGCGGTTATCGCCATGTTTGGTGCCTGCGCTGCTGGTGGAGTATTTGTCCCTATTAACCCATTGCTTAAGGCTGAGCAAGTCGCCTATATCCTGCAGGACTGTAATGTCAGGATACTGGTGACTTCTGCCGAACGCTTCAAGTTGCTAGCGACTGCCCTACCCGCTTGCCATGATTTGCGGCTGGTGATCATTGTGGATGATGCCATGCCGTTATCCGCGCCCCTAGGTATAGAAATTATCGGCTGGAAACCATGTGCAGCGCCTCCATCCGATAAACACCCTTACCCACAATTGATCGACAGCGATATGGCAGCCATTCTGTATACCTCCGGCAGCACTGGCAAGCCTAAAGGAGTTGTACTCTCCCACTGCAATCTCGTTACTGGTGCCAAGAGTGTTTCACAATACCTACATAATCATAGTGAGGATCGCATCCTATCCGTTCTTCCGCTAAGTTTTGATTACGGACTGAACCAATTGAATACGGCTTTTTATGTGGGTGCGACTGCTGTGCTAATGAACTACCTGCTGCCCAGGGATATTCTTAACATGATTCGGCAGGAAAAAATTACTGGCCTGGCGGCAGTACCGCCGTTATGGGTGCAGTTGGCGCAGCTAGACTGGCAAGGTATTGATTCGTTGCGTTACCTGACCAATTCAGGCGGTGCGATGCCGCAGGCAACCCTGGCAAAACTACGCAATGCTCTGCCTGCTAGCCAGATCTTTCTCATGTACGGTTTGACTGAAGCCTTTCGTTCGACTTTCTTACCCCCTGATCAGGTAGATAAACGCCCTGATTCGATGGGGAAGGCTATTCCCAATGTCGAAGTGATGGTATTACGCGAAGACGGCTCTCACTGTGCGCCTGGTGAACCTGGCGAGCTGGTGCATCGGGGTCCACTGGTTTCCATGGGTTATTGGAATGACCCTGGAAAAACGGCAGCCTGTTTCAGGCCAATTTCCCCTCGTCAATCAGGACTGACCATTCCCGAACTGGCGGTGTGGTCAGGTGATACTGTCCGGATGGATGAAGAAGGCTTTTTATATTTTATTGGTCGGCGTGATGACATGATCAAGACTTCAGGTTACCGTGTCAGTCCGACAGAGGTAGAAGAAGTGGTTTATGCGACAGAAACGGTTGCGGAAGCAGCAGCTTTTGGCGTTCCTCACCCCACACTCGGTCAAGCAATTGTTGTAGTGGCCCTGCCTTTGTCAGGAATGAATATGGTTGAGGAAAAAATTCTGACAACTTGCAAACAGCAACTGCCTGCTTTCATGTTACCCGCGCTCGTTGAACTCAGACAAACCAGCCTGCCACGCAACCCCAACGGTAAAATCGACCGAAAAACTCTAGCAGCAGAATTTAATCATATTTTTGAAACAACGCGATCATGAAAACTGCCCAACCATTGCATAGCGCCTTGCTGCAACCTTTTCCGGTAGAAAATAACTGTCTCACCGTTGGCGGCATCCCACTCACCCGATTAGCGCAGCGGGTCGGACGAACCCCTTTTTATGTCTATGACCGGCAATTGATCCGCAGGCGTGTTGATTTGTTGCGGCAGCACCTCCCGCATGATCTTCATCTGCACTACGCCATGAAAGCGAATCCGATGCCTGTAGTGGTGCAACATTTAGCGCAATTAGTAGATGGTATTGATGTAGCTTCAGTTGGTGAAATGAAGGTTGCTTTGGATACCGGTATCTCACCCCAAAATATCAGTTTTGCCGGTCCTGGTAAAGGCAGCCAGGAACTGGCTTGCGCGATTGCTGCCGGAATTGTTCTGAATGTCGAGTCTGAACATGAACTGACCACCATCATCGAGCTGGCCGATCAAATGCATCTTCGCCCCAAAATAGCCCTACGTGTCAATCCTGACTTTGAACTCAAATCGTCCGGCATGAAAATGGGTGGAGGCGCCAAACAGTTCGGTATCGATGCAGAAAATGTTCCAGCTATACTGACGCGCATTGCCAGCAATAATCTCGATTTTGAAGGATTGCACATCTTCAGCGGCTCGCAAAATCTGAAAGCAGAAGCCATCCACGAATCACACCAAAAAACACTACAACTGGCTGTACAGCTCGTTTCTGCTTCTCCAGTGGTAGTCCGCACCATCAATATCGGTGGTGGTCTTGGTATTCCTTATTTCCCGGGCGAACAACCCCTGGATCTGGCCTTGATTGGCAACAATCTCAAGAAACTACTGGCAGAAGTTTCACCAGCATTGCCTGGCGTACAGTTTGTAATGGAGCTTGGCCGCTATCTCGTTGGAGAAGCCGGTATCTACGTCTGCAAGATTCTCGATAAAAAGCTCTCCAGAGGGCAGATTTTTTTAGTAACAGATGGCGGACTGCACCATCATCTGGCCGCATCAGGAAATTTTGGGCAGGTCATTCGCAAAAACTATCCTGTTGCAATCGGAAACAGGATGAACGTTACTGAAACCGAGACGGTATCTGTCGTCGGCCCGTTATGCACCCCACTGGATCTATTGGCTGACCGCATGATGCTGGCAAAAGCGGAGCCTGGTGACCTGGTCGTTGTTTTTCAGTCTGGCGCTTATGGCCTGACCGCCAGCCCTACTGCTTTTCTGGGCCACCCTGCTCCGTTGGAAATATTGGTTTAACCCTCATCGCATAAAATTTACGTACAGTGACACTGTGAGTGCGCGAAGCGTTTCAATATCAAATCAGGAGAGAGTATGAGTGGATTTTGTGGTTGGTTGGAGACAGGTTGTGCCGCGATCGAGAACCCGCAAGTAATTGAACGTATGACGAGGCCATTGACCTGTTTTGATAATAGCGTTGTGCAAACAATTATCAAAGGTGATTGCGCACTGTCTATTGCTGCAGCTCCCCATCTTGCCCATTTGTATGAAGCCGATGATTTACTAATCGCAATCTATGGCGACATTAAATTTAAGCAAACCTCCATACAATCGGATACCCGACAAGGCAATGTGGCAGCCATACTGGCCGATCATTGGCGGCAGCGAGGCAAAGCTGTTTTCACAACCCTTACCGGGGAATTTGCCTGCTGCATATATGACCGTGATGCAGGAAAATTGCATCTAGCAATTGATCCAATGGGTACACGTACACTCTGTTACCAGCCGATACAAAATGGCATCGTGTTTGCCACTCGTGCCGATTCGGTGCTGGCGCATCCACAAGCCATCACTGATATTAATCCACAGAGCATATTCAATTACTTTTATTTTCATATGATTCCCGCACCGGACAGTATCTACCAGGCACAAAAAAAACTGCTTCCTGGCGAGCTATTGACCTTTGCGCATGGACAAATTCAATGCGAGCGCTACACGCAAACACAATTCGATGAAACCAGTAAACGCTCCTTTTCAGATCTCAGGCAGGAATTTCTGGCCTTACTGAAAACCAGTGTCAGTGAAGCGACACGTGAGCAGAAAGTTGGCGCCTTTCTGAGCGGGGGCACGGATAGTTCCACTTTGGCGGGCATATTGACCGAAGTAACCGGCAAACCAGCAAAAACTTACTCGATCGGATTTGAGGCCGACGGCTATGATGAAATGTCTTATGCACGCATTGCTGCTCGTCATTTTTCAACGGATCATCACGAATACTACGTCACACCCGATGATGTGGTGGCTGCCATTCCCAAAATTGCCGCAATCTTTGACCAGCCCTTTGGCAACGCCTCCGCTATCCCGGCCTACTATTGCGCGCGCATGGCAAAACAGGATGGACTGGATAGATTGCTGGGTGGTGATGGCGGAGATGAACTTTTTGGTGGGAATACTCGTTATGCTAAGCAGCATATCTTCTCGCTATATGACAAGGTTCCAGCATGGCTGCGCAAAAACATCATCACCCCGCTAATTTTGTCGCTACCTTCCGAATCTGGACCGGTGCTTAGTCGAAAGCTACGAAGCTATATCGCACAAGCCACTGTTCCCATGCCGCATCGAATGGAAACTTATAACTTACTAGCTCGCTATGGGGTAAGTACAGTATTTTCTGATGAGTTTTTGGCACAAATTCAGCCGAATCATCCGGCCATTCTGCTGGAACAAACTTATAGCGATTCTCTTGCAAAGAGCCTGATTAACCGTATGCTGGCACACGACTGGAAATTCACTCTGGCAGATAACGATCTGCCAAAGGTCGTGCAAGCCTGCCAACTGGCAGAGATGGAAGTTGCCTTTCCATTTCTCAATCAGGAAATGGTTGCATTTTCAGCAAGATTGCCACCGCAGCTCAAGTTGAAAGGCACCCAACTGCGTTATTTCTTTAAGGAAGCGTTGCGAGACTTCCTGCCCGACGAAATTATCACCAAACAAAAGCAGGGTTTTGGCCTACCATTTGGCGTGTGGTTAAAAAACGACAAAGGACTCAAAGAAATCGCAGCAGACAGTCTGCACGATCTGAAATCACGCCATATTATACGAGATGGGTTTATAGATGAGTTATTAAATCAGCATTTACAAGAGCATGCAGGCTATCATGGCACCATGGTCTGGCTATTGATGATGATGGAATATTGGTACAAACAACACACCTCCGCTACAGATACAAAGCTATATTGATTTTTCTCATGGCATTTCAATCAATTTATGATAGATTACTAACATTTTTATGTCTCATTATAACGACAAGCTTCCTTCCGCTTCGTTGTTGATTTTGAACTTCGGTCGAAATTAAAGGGTGAAACGTAAACTTGTTCCTCAATTTGATGGCTGATTGACGCAATAGAATCTGGTTGATTCGGAGCAAACCGCAGATACTGCTCTAGTTAACCCTGTAAAAAGAAGGAATGCCATGAACGATATTGAAGCTGCTTTCAATGAATATTTTGAAATTGTCAACGCTGATACGCCTGATCTGCTCAAGGAAGTTTTTGCACTACGCTATCGGATATTGTGCGTGCACAACACCTTTCCGGACTTCAGTGGTTCAAGATTTCCTGACGGATTGGAGCGCGATGAATATGATGACCACTCTGCACATATTTTATTACGGCACCGTTCATCCGACATTTTTGTGGGGACAACCCGCCTGATTCTGCCGGGCAGACAGCACTCCGAAAAAAAATTCCCAACGGAATTACATACCCGTTTTTTCCCAGGGTTTGCACTCGATCCCGTTATTCGTCAACAAACTTGTGAGGTATCGCGTTTTGCCATACTCAGTGATTTTTTTAAACGAAAGAAAGATTTAGTAGCAGTTCCAATAAATGGTGAAAAAATTACTGAAAAGCCTGATAGACGGCGGTTTCCCCATCCCATGCTTGCGTTGACAGTAGGTATCCTTCGCCTATGTGCCAGACAGAAAATTTATTACCTGCTCTCATCCATGGATCCTGCCTTAAATAAACTACTCGGGTTCTATGGGTTACAGCTTAATCCAATTGGCCCAACCGTCGACTATCACGGCATTCGCTGCCCCTATCACGTTTGTGTATTCGACATGCTGGACAGAATGTATCAATACCATCGGAATATCTGGGAGCTGGTCACCGATTACGGCAAGTTCTGGCCTGCCGATCTTTCGCTACTACGAGGCAGTCAACAGAAATCGGTGAATACAAGCAATCTTGACGAATATGCTCGTCTGCCTGGTTAGCGTAAATCAGATCAGAATGTGAAACGACACCGCTTGGATTACAGGCTGAAATATATTCTGCTGGCTGGCCCTATTTTTTTTAGCAGCCTAGGAGTAGCTGAAGAGATGATTAAATCCGTCAGACCAGTTACTCATCCGAGTGTCAGTACAAATCAGCTATCCCGCAATCTGTTACGTTCCATTTTTAGTATGCGGCTTCGTACCTGGCAGGATGGACCACCTATCAAAGTCTTTGTCTTACCGGACGATGCACCGATCCATAGCCTATTCGCCAAACAGCAATTGAATATCTTTCCTTACCAATTGCGCACCATCTGGGACAAGTTTACCTTCACTGGAACCGGGCAGGCTCCCCTCACTGTTCAATCAGAAGATGAGATGTATGCACTGATAACCAGCACACCTGGGGCAATTGGTTACTTGAGTGAAAGCAGAATTGATGAACATGTACGAGTGATTCATGTCGATTAGCCGCATCTGCCAGTCCGTTCACGTCAACATATTTCAATATGGCGCCATACTGGCTGGAATATTATTTCTACCAGCTGTCAGCTTTGCTGATCAACCAACGCAAAAGGAAAACCTTAGTCCACTGCGTATCAATGGCTTTTTAAGCCAAGGCTACGTCAAAACTGACAACAACAATTTCTTTGGAAAAAGTGATGGTAAAGGCAGCCTGGATTTCCGTGAGCTGGGTTTAGCGGCATCACTGCGGCCCACCGCGAAACTCCAATTTTCTGGACAGCTCTTGTGGCGCAGAGCAGGAGAAGGCAGCCGGCGTGGTATTAGCATTGATTTTGGTTTCCTGGATTACAGTATTATCACCAGATCAGCTGGCGAATTTGGAATCCGTTTGGGCAGAACTAAAAACCCGCTAGGATTCTATAACGATACGCGTGATGTTCCTTTCACCCGTCCTAGTATCATATTACCCCAATCGATTTATTTTGACCGTACGCGCAATCTGGCGCTCGCCTCAGATGGGGTGCAACTATACGGCGAATCACGCGCTGATTGGGGCATTCTCACCGCACAGTTCGGTACGGTCTTTCCTCAGGTAAATGACCGTGATACTGAAGTATCCATTTTCGGCGCGAACCGTTCTGGTGATCTCAAAACCAGACTTTCTTACATTGGTAGAATCGCCTACGAACCGCCGAATGGCCGTTTCCGGTTTGCGGTAAGTGGTGCACAGGTCAATGCCGGTTATGACCCCGGTGCTATTGATTCACTCCATTCAGGCTCAGTCAAATTTATGCCCTTGATTCTATCAGCGCAATACAATGCGGAGCGCTGGAGCATTACTTCTGAGTACGCTTTACGCAGGTTTGAACTGCAGGACTTTGGTGATCGCCGGTTTGAGCAAAAATTTACCGGAGAAAGCGTCTATTTACAGGGTACTTATCGCTTTACACCCAAGTGGGAAGCCGTATTACGTTATGACTTGCTGTTTACTGACAGAACAGACCGCAATGGAAAAGCGTTTGCTGCCGCCACAGGACGCCCGGCGCATTTTAGGTTTGCCAAAGACCTAACCGTTGGATTACGCTGGAACGTTACCCCTGCCATCATGTTGGCAACCGAATATCATTACATTAACGGGACGGCATGGCTTTCCAACCTGGATAATCCCAATATCACCCATGCAAAGCAGCATTGGAACCTGTTTTCATTTCAGGCTTCCTACCGTTTCTAATTTATCTGTAAATGAAACCGGCCATTCCCAAACCCAGTAGCGCCTCTCGTTATCGCGTTCACAGCCTACCCGGTTTTTTTGTCGGACTGAACTGGAAAGTTTCCTTGTTGAGCAGCCTGATTCTGCTACTGGTCGTAACTACCTTTAGCTGGTTAAACTACACCAGCCTGATCGATACAATCGAACAACAACGCACAAAACAGTATCAACGCCATGCTCAGGAAATTGAAAGTTTGATTAGACGTAGCTCACAAAATCTCAATCAGCTTATCAAGATCATTCCCTATCTTAAGGGTATGGAAGATAGTCTACTGACTGGAAATGCCGATACTTTATTCGAGAATTTCGACCGTTACTGGACGGTATTCCAGATTCAGAATGATATTGAAGATGTTCGTTTTTATGATGCCGCTGGCGTCTTGCTGGCAAGCTGGAGCAATCTGGATTCTAGTTCTAAGCGTGACAATCTAGTGCTTGAATATATTCATGAGGTAAATCATAGAGAACAGCCAATGATGCCAATGATTTGTGTGGATAATTGCACGCAATACACAATTGAGCCTTTATTGATCAACGGTATCCGTGTAGGTGTTATAGCCATCAGCTCATCACTGATCGACGTTTTTATGAACTTCCAGCGCTCATCCGGTGCGGATATCGGGCTGATTGTCAAACATGCGGACGTCGCGTCCAGTGAGCCTGACAGTGACATGCATATTTCCGAATGGAATAGCCACATAACAGCGTTAACCAACAGTCAGCAAAATCTCGCCATATTACATCAGGTAGCAGGGCAATATCCTGATCTGCAAACCATTACCAGTGGCGTACAAATCGAATCCGATAAACGATATTACCGCATAAAATCACTGCCACTTCATGGCATTAGCTCGGGAGATCAAGCGCAACTGATTAACGTTACCGAAATCTCCCAGACTATCCAGGCGATCCAGGAATCAGTCTGGCGAATTGTCGTGATCGGTCTGATAGGGCTAATATTGTCGGAAATTGTGTTGTTCAGCCTGCTAGCCAGATCACTATCCCGCCTCACCCATATCGTATCAACCCTGCCGCAACTAGCAGGCGGTGGATTTAGTAGTTTTCGCGATGCGCTTGCCGTTCGCTGGCAAAAACGTTATCTGAATGATGAAATTGATCTCCTCTATGATGCTTCGCTAAACTTGTCTTACCGACTGGAACAATTAGAAGAAAAAGTTACCTACCGCACCAGAATGCTGGTCGAACAGCGTAATGCACTCAGCGAGGAAAAAAACTTCGTAGAACATCTGCTCGATACGGCACAAGTCATCATTCTGACGCAGGATGTCGATGGCAGAATCACTATGATAAATGCCTTCGGTGAAAGATTAACTCATTACAACGAAAGTGAGTTACAAGGTAGCTATTTTCTGGCATTACTGTCATCTGACAGTGAAAATCAGCCGCTGGACACCCATCTGTTGGATATTCAGCAGGGACATCGTGACCAGTTGCGACATGATGCAATTGTGGTGTGCAAGGATCACTCAAAACGTCACATTGCCTGGCTGCATTCCCGAATCAAATGGGGTACCAGTGAAGAGTCTTCCCAGAAAATTTTATCTGTTGGGCTGGATATCACCGAATATAAACGTGTCGAAGGACATTTGGCATGGCTAGCAGACCATGATCCCTTAACTAATCTCTACAACAGACGTCGTTTCAGCGAAGAACTTGAACAGATCCTGGAATTGGCAAACCGCTACCAACATCCTGGTGCACTTTTATTCTTTGATCTGGATCGCTTCAAATACATTAATGATACCAGTGGTCATCAGACGGGTGATGCGCTGCTAAGAATGGTAGCCAACCTTTTGTCACAAACGATTCGTCAGGCAGATATTTCTGGTCGATTAGGTGGAGATGAATTTTCCGTCATCCTGCCAGAAATCACGCCACAAGCAGCCATTGAAGTTGCCAAGAAAATTCTTACCCGTTTGAACGAAGCACAATTCAAATTCAAGGGACATACCTACAATATCGCGGCCAGCATTGGTATTGCCATTTTCCCTGATCATGGCAACAACGTTCATGATTTACTTGCTGCAGCCGATTTGGCCATGTATCAGGCAAAAGAAACCGGGCGCGGTACCTGGCATCTTTTTTCCGATAGCGACCAATCACGCGAGCGTATCCATATACTGGTACATTGGCGAGAGAAGATTGAATATGCTTTTTCACACAATCTGTATGCGCTCTATCTACAACCTGTCTTATCATTGGACAGCAACCACATCAATCATTACGAGGTACTTCTGCGCATGCACGATGAGGATGGAACGATTCACTCACCCGCGCAATTTATCTCCGCTGCAGAACAAACCGGCCTCATTCACAAAATAGATCACATGGTATTGCGCAAGGCAGTTGCATTAGCTGCTCGAATCAACCATCAGAGTGATCAACGAATTGGATTGTCAATCAATCTATCTGCGCATGCTTTCAATGACCCAGAATTATTACCCATCATCAATAGCGCCATTGCATCCTGCGAGATCGATCCCTCTCTACTTATGTTTGAAATTACCGAAACAGCGGCACTGGATAACTTACCCGGTACACGCAGCCTGTTACGCGAGCTCAAGATGCTCGGCTGCGGTTTCACACTGGATGATTTCGGGGTAGGTTTTTCCTCTTTTTATTATTTACGCGAATTACCTGTGGATGCGGTCAAAATCGATGGTTCTTTTATTCGTAATCTCGATAGTAACCCGGATGACCGGATACTGGTCGCCGCCCTCTGCAGCGTGGCAAGAGGTTTCAACAAAAAAATTACAGCCGAGTTTGTAGAAAATCAGGCAACACTAACTATGCTAAAAGATCTTAATATTGATTTTGCGCAGGGCTACTACATTGGTAAACCCGTACCTGCAGAAAGCCTCTTTCCCGATCAGAGCCACTAAATCCAGGCAGAATAATATACATCCGAACTTCAATTCACATCGTCCAAACTTGGTCAGTATCCTATCGGACAGGTGAAGATACGTCATCTGGCAAAAAAATAGCGAGTAAATCATTCAGGTAACGTCTACCGAGACGGGTCGGCTGGATTTTGTCATGTGCCCAGGTGATCAGATTCTGCTGCTCTGCAAGTTCAAGCTGCTTCTGGATAACAGACAACGCCAAACCAGTATGACTTTGAAACAGCGCCGGTACAAAACCCTCTGTCAGGCGCAGCGTATTCATCATAAATTCAAATACACGATCACGTGAAGTCACCACTTGCTCTTGCGCAATGAACACCATGGCATCATTCGAGCTTTTTACTTGTTCAAGGTATTGCCTTGGATGTTTATGGCGTATCTGACGCAAGATTTTCTCACGGAAACTGATTTTGCTATGCGCACCTGCGCCAATACCAAGATAATCGCCATAGCGCCAGTAATTGAGATTATGACGGCATTCTTGCCCTGATTTTGCAAATGCGGAAATTTCATAATTACCGTAACCTTTTTCAGCTAGTAATTGTTCGAGCATTTCCTGCATGTCGGCGCTCTGATCATCGTCCGGCAGACGCGGTGGATGCTGATAAAACCAGGTATTTGGCTCAAGTGTCAGGTGGTATACCGACAAATGCGAGACATTGCAGGCACAGGCCTGTTCAATGTCCTGCTGCACGTCTGCCAGCGTTTGTTCCGGCAAGGCATACATTAGATCAAGGTTGATGTTATCAAAATATCGACAGCCAATTTCCACTGCTCGAAGTGCCTCAATATCATCGTGTGCCCTTCCTAACGCCTGCAAATGCCTGCGGTTGAAACTCTGGATGCCGATGGATAAGCGATTGATACCTGCTGCACGAAAATCAGCAAATTTCTGTGTTTCAAACGTGCCGGGATTGGCCTCCAGTGTAATTTCTGCGGATGGCACCAGCGGCAGCAACATTCTGACATGCGACAAAATGTCATCGATTGCTTTGGCGCTGAATAAACTGGGGGTGCCTCCCCCAAAAAATATACTAATGACTGGTCGCCCCCAGATGGCAGGCAGGGCCATTTCAAGATCGTGTTTTAGTGCCTTAACATATGCTTCCTCGGGTAGCTCTGTTTTCTGATCCACTGCATGCGAGTTGAAATCGCAATAGGGGCATTTTTTGATACACCAGGGCAGGTGAATATAAAGACTCAGTGGGGGTAACTCTGTCAGTTTAGGGGACTGCGGCGGCTGAACTGAGAAACTGATACTTGTCATTTCATAGGCTTATTGTTTGATTACAAGATAGAAGAAAACTAAGCCTCAACTAACACCCATGTTCTTCCAGTAATTGCACCAGCTTGCGTAGTGCCTGCCCACGATGGCTCAGTTGATTTTTCTGCTCGGGATTCAACTCGGCTGAGGTTTTACCCAATTCCGGGAGAAAAAAATGTGGATCATAGCCAAATCCATTCATACCACGCGGTTGCTCAATAATCTGCCCATACCAGCAACCATCCACGATGATTGGTTGAGGATCGGTGGCATGTCGTGTCAATACCAGCACGCAATAATAATAAGCACGACGATCGCTTGTGTTTTCCAGTGCCCTTGTCAACATCCGATTGTTACGCTCATCCGACTTAGGCTCACCCGCATAACGCGCTGAGCGTACGCCAGGTTGCCCATGCAATGCGTTGACACAAATACCGGAATCATCGGCAAGTGCAGGCAAGTCGGTTAACCGGCTTGCGTGGCGCGCTTTGTGCAGCGCATTTTCCAGAAAAGTATCAAATGGTTCATCAACCTCAGACACCGCAAAAGTTGACTGGGAAATGGTTTCTATTCCAAGTGGATCAAGTATTTGTTGAATCTCGGTCAATTTACCGATGTTGCCACTGGCAAGTACGATTTTTTTAAACTGGTGGCACATTACAGAATTACTCATCGGCAGCAGCAAGTGATTGTCTTTGCAAATCAATCAGCTCTCCGAGTCCTCGTTGCGCAAGATCGAGCATGGCATCGAGTTGCTGGCGGGTAAACGCCTGGCCCTCAGCCGTACCCTGAATTTCGATCAAACCACCCTTGCCGGTCATTACGATATTCATGTCGGTATCGCAGCTAGAATCTTCGGCATAGTCCAAATCCAGCAATGGGTAGCCTCCCACCAAGCCAACCGAGACCGCCGCAACATGATCCAGAATGGGATTGGATTGAATGGCACCTTGTGTCAGCAATACCTGCACTGCGTCGCAAACTGCGACAAACGCGCCAGTAATACTAGCAGTACGCGTGCCGCCGTCAGCCTGGATGACATCACAATCAATCTGCAAGGTGCGTTCACCAAGTTTACTGAGATCAACCACGGCACGCAGTGCACGACCAATCAGACGCTGGATTTCCATCGTACGTCCTGACTGGCTACCCTTTACTGCCTCGCGTTGCATACGTTCCCCTGTCGAACAGGGCAACATACCATACTCCGCCGTCAACCAACCCTGACCTTTATTCTTAAGAAAAGGTGGGAGTTTTTCGAGAATGCTAGCTTGACATAGCACCTTGGTTTCGCCGTATTCGACCAATACTGAACCCGGCGCATAACGAGTGTAGCTGCGCACCAGTCTGACTGGGCGAAGCTCGGTTGGTGCACGATCATTACAACGCGACATTATTTCCTTTGTATTTAATCATTTTGAAAATAGAGATTATTTAATGTTAAAACGATAATCTGGCTTGACTGGCGTCCCGGCGGAAACCGTCAATACCTCATACCCATTTTCCGTCACCAGTACAGTATGTTCCCACTGTGCTGACAGGCTTCTATCTTTGGTAATAATTGTCCAGCCATCCGGTAGCGACTTGATTGCCGCCTTCCCTGCATTGATCATCGGCTCAACGGTAATCACCATACCGGCCTTCAATTCAAGACCCGTTCCGGGACGTCCATAATGCAATACCTGTGGATCTTCATGGAATTGTGCGCCAACACCATGACCACAAAACTCCTTAACTATGCTATAGCCGGTGTGCTCCGCCAATTGCTGAATGGCATGACCAATATCACCAAGACGACTTCCCGCCCGGATAGTCTCGATCCCGCGCCACATAGCTTCAAAGGTCAGTTCACACAGTCTTTTCGCCTGAATGGAAGGTTGTCCGACAAAAAACATTCGGCTGGTATCGCCATGATAACCCTCATAAATCACCGTTACATCGACATTAACGATATCGCCTTCCTTGAGTCTTTTCTCTCCTGGTATCCCGTGACAAATTTGATGATTTACTGAAGTACAAATAGATTTTGGAAATGGGGTATAACCTGGTGGGGCATAATTAAGAGGTGCTGGAATGGTTTTTTGCACGTCTACCATATAACGATGACAGAGTTCATCTAACTTATTAGTTGTCACTCCGGGCTGCACAAACGGCTCTATATAATCCAGCACTTCGGCCGCAAGTCTTCCTGCAACCCGCATAATTTCAATTTCCTGACTGGTTTTTATTTTAACTGCCACGCTTGCTCCTATTAGAGAACTGTTGATTATTTATATATTCAATTTATGTTTGGTAAAACGACTCTTTCTACTTTTTAACTGGCAATAGAATAATTTTTTCTGGATGAAGCAGTGGCACAATGGATTCTTCACGTTCATACGAGGTGAAGTAAAAATAAAAAGCAACGATAATATTGGCTATTATCAGAAAGACAAACAAAATTTTCATAAACATATTACGTACAGAGTTACTTTCCCGTTTACCGTATTCTACAAAACTTGCTAGAATACCTGGCATACCGCAGTCTCTGTTTCTCAATTACAACCCTAAACAAATCAATCATGAAAATATCTAAAGTTATTGTGGCAGTTTTGATACTTATCTTCTCTGGTTATACGTTTGCCAATCCGGCTATTGCCACTGGTGACGCAGAAAAGGGCAAAGAAATAGCAGCAGGGATTTGCGCAGGCTGTCATAACGCAGACGGCAATAGTATCATTCCCAATAATCCAATTCTTGCTGGTCAATATGCCGAATATACTGCCAAACAACTTAACGATTTCAAACCGAACGATGACAAACCCGCAAAAAGAGAAAATCCTGTCATGGTCGCAATGGTTGCCAATCTTAGTGGTGATGACATGGAGAATCTTGCCGCCTATTATGCGCAACAGGATTCACAAGCAGGCATCACCAATAAAAATGATGCGTCTGTGTTGGAACTGGGCAAAAAACTGTATCTTAGCGGAAACCTTGAAAACGCAGTACCAGCTTGCTCCAGCTGTCACTCAGTTACGGGGCAAGGCATTCCACCACATTACCCAAGACTTAAAGGTCAGCATGCCACATATACCTACTCGCAACTACAAGCATTTCGTCATAGCACGCGTAATAATGACCTGAATAGCTCGATGCAAACAGTTGTTTCCCGTATGAGCGTGCAAGAAATGAAAGCAGTATCTGAATATATCTCTACATTGAGATAAATTGCCTAGTTTAACCATACTTTTTACGACTACGACGCCGGCGGCTATGTGCTTGTTGTAGTTCTTTCTCAGTTGGGGGGGGAGCTTTTTTATCCGCGTAAGGGTTTTTGCCTGATCTGAATTCTACGCGCAACGGCGTCCCTCTCAATTCAAAATTTTCACGCAGCGAATTCTCCAGATAGCGCCTGTAGGTTGCTGGTACATGTTCCAGCATTGATCCATGAATAATAATTAATGGTGGATTAGAGCCACCTTGATGCGCATAGCGTAATTTTGGTCGGGACATACCTCCCCGCGGAGGTGGTTGTTTGGCCACAGCTGCCAGCATTGCTCGTGTCAAACGAGGTGTTGGAATATGTGCCATTGCCGCTGCATAAGCCTCATCCACTGAGGGCATCAAGCGTTTGAGTCCATGTCCATGCAGCGCAGAAATATAATGCAGGCTGGCAAAATTGAGAAATGCCAGCTTGCGCTCTAGCTCACGTTTTATCGTGTCACGCGCATATTCATCCAGCCCGTCCCATTTATTAACTGCCACAACCAACGCACGACCTGTTTCTACAATAAAACTGGCGATGTGCGCATCCTGCTCTGAGATATGAGCATGCGCGTCCAGCACCAAAATAACGAGATTTGCTGCCTCAATCGACTGCAATGTTTTGATTACTGAAAACTTTTCCAGCGTCTCCAGTACCTTGCCACGTCGCCGCAAGCCTGCAGTATCAATCAGGGTGTAACGACGCTGGTCGTATTCAAAATCGATATAAATGCTATCACGGGTGGTGCCGGGTTGATCGAATGCAATCACCCGCTCCTCACCGAGCAAGGTATTGACTAATGTGGACTTTCCAACATTAGGACGGCCGACAATCGCAATTTTAGGATGCTGATCTGCTGAAACATCGTCTCTCTCTTCCTGTAACGGAAAATCCTCCAGCGCCAGATCGACCAATTCGCTAATATTATCGCCATGTAGTGCCGAAACCGCGCAGGGATCCCCCAGGCCCAGCTCATGAAACTCTGCTGTCATAATCGCCAAACGCATGCCCTCGGTCTTATTGACCACCAATATAATGTTATCGGTCCGTTTGCGTAACTGCTCAGCAACGATCTTATCCTGCGGTGACAGCCCCTGTCGACCATCCACTACAAACAAAATGACATCGCCTTCATCCACTGCCAGCAAGGTTTGTTTAGCCATTGCATGCAAAATACCGGATTTCACCACGGGTTCAAACCCACCAGTATCTACTACCAGATAGGGTTTGTCTCCCAGTCTTCCATGTCCGTAATGACGATCGCGCGTCAACCCCGGAATATCCGCCACCAAAGCATCACGACTACGCGTCAGACGATTGAATAACGTAGATTTTCCGACATTTGGACGTCCAACCAGGACGAGTGTTGGCTTCATAATGATCAATTGATGGTCAATTAGAAAAATAAATTTACAGTTGGCGACCAGAATGCTGTCGGACTTGAGCAATCATAATGAGCTAAATTAAGGCGCACGAAAAGATTCTCACGGTTTTGAAGCGAACAGTAGAACTATCCAATGCAAGTGAATTTTTGTGAACTCAAAGATTGAGAAAATATGAACCGCTATTCCATCTGCACAATAGATGCCCCGAGTTCGGCAGACTCCTAAGGCAGTAAAAATGCAAATACACCCCCTTTCTGAGTTTGTACTACAAACCCATCTGGCAAATACTCCGGTGCGGATAAAATAGGACTGCCATCGGTAGGTGCGCGTGCCAGTAAACCGCCATTATTACGATCCAGCACCATAACGTACCCTTTGTCATCACCAATAATCAAACGCGTACCACGCGCAATCAATGGCAATGTAATTTTGCCGCCACCAATCCTGTTTTGCTTCCAGTCTGTTACTCCACTGCTCTTGTCATAGGCTGCAACAACACCACGCTCCTCACTGACATAAACCCGCTGATTGTCCATGACCAAGCCTGCATCACTTGAAGCATCTTTGCTCCAGATTTGATTCCCACTAGCAAGCTCAAAACAGGCAACACGGCCACGATAAGCTACGGCACAGACACTGTCCTGATCGATAGCCGGCAAACTACTGATATCGGTCATTCGTTCAAGCTCTGTCACTCCTCTAGGTAGCGCAACCGTTGCCTCCCATCCCACATTACCATCCTGCAGATTAATCGCCACCAATCTGCCCCCAGGAAAACCAGCAAAAATCGCACCAGGAAACAAAGATACTCCGGAATAGCTTCGTACCGTCAAGGGTGGTGTGGCCCCTTGATAAACCCAGATACGTGAACCATCAGCCGCATCTAGTCCGTAGAGTCTACCATCGCCAGTCCGCACTACAACAATTCCGCTATCGACCTTAGGAGGGCTAAGAATTTCGCTACTTACCTGCACCTGCCATAACAGACTACCGGATTCGTTAAAGGCCAAGACATCACTTTTGTAAGTCCCCAACAGGATGAGTCCTCTTCCTACACCGACCCCACCAGACAAACGTTGTTTGGTATCAATCTGCCAGATTTTTGCACCCGTACTTGCGTCCAATCGGGTTAACAGTCCCTTCTCATCAGCCACATACAGCCCACCATTCTCATAGACCGGATAAAAAACTGAGGTCTTGCTCTCTGTCAACACTACTTGCCATAAACGCTCTATCGTGGGCGCAGCCGCCAGAGCAGACACTTCTGCTTCATCTATCTCAATTTCGTCCGTCTCACTGCTAAAAAGATCAGTGAAATGTCCTCCACCAAGATTGCTCAAACTTCCACATCCACCGAGCATTGCCAGTATCAAAGCAGCGCTTAATCCCCGTAAAAACAAAGTTGAAGAAAAACCAGGCGACCACATATTGACAGCCATCAATTAATCTTTTAACGCATCCATTTTCATCTGTACGATATTCTGATAAGGGCTTTGCCCATCGCCCAAATAATCAAGTGCCTGCTGATAAGCATCTCGCGCCTCTTTTTCCTTACCAAAAGCAGCGAGTGCATCCCCACGCAAATCCGCGTAGAGTCCAACAAAAGATGTGCCATGTTGCGTATTTAACAAGGAAAGTGCTTGCTCATACTGCTGTTCATCCAGCAAAACACCCGCCAGGCGTAAACGCGCCAAATCCTTTAATTCAGTTTCTTCGGATTGATCTATAACCCATTGCAACATGCTCTTAGCAGTCGATAAATCTCCGGCTTTGAAGCTTGCTTGTGCAGAAATTAACGCTGCACGTGAGGCATAACCACTACTGGTAAATCCTTCTGTTAATAACAATGCGGCATCGCGAATCTTTGTCGCATCGCCACCTTTCTCAACCTGTTGTTGCAGTACCGAATACAAATCCGCTGCTTGTTGTGTCTGCTGGTTTTGGTAATGATTCCACAATCGGCTACCTGCAATACTGGCAACTAAAAAAGCCAATCCTAGCAAGATGATGCTGCCATTGGCCGCCCACCAGGCTTTTAACCGATCCATTTTTTCCTGTTCTTCAAAATCAAATGATGACATCGTACTATTCCTTGTTTGATGAATTAGTTACTTGACGAATTAAGGGTGCCTCTAAAAATTCAAGTTTCTAGGCAAGATAAGGCACGAGTAAAAAATTTGAGCGCGGCATATAGTTGATATGTAAGCGATAATTTTTTCAAGTAACGCCGTATTGTGACAAAAATCGGATTTTTAGAGATGCCCTTAAGATTTTCTTTTCAATAGCGCACCGATTTCAGTTATATCGATGCTCACCTGCTCGGCTGCTTCGCGCAATGGCTTAAGACTGACTCTCCTGGTCTGTGCTTCATCATCTCCAATAATGACCGCAAATCGAGCACCGCTGGTATCAGCTTTTTTCATTTGAGCTTTGAAAGCACCTCCACCGTTATGTAAAATTACCCTGGTTCCATGATCACGCAGGTGTTCAGCAACTTCCCATGCAAAATTTCTTGCCATTTCCCCGTGATGCACTATATAAACATCGGGGCAATCGATAGCGTCTATCTCTTCACGATCAGCCATCAGCGCCAGTATTCGCTCGATCCCCATGGCGAAACCACAAGCGGGAGCAGATTTCCCACCAATTTGTGCAATAAGACCATCGTAACGCCCCCCTGCACAGATAGTTCCTTGCGCACCAAGATGATCACTCACCCACTCAAAAACCGTACGATTGTAATAATCGAGCCCCCTGACCAGACGTGGATTAATCGTGAACTCTACTCCACAACCTCGCAGAATAGTCTGCAAGGATTCAAAATGCGCCAAAGATTCCTCATCTAGATCATCAAATAATCTGGGAGCATCTTCCAGCATAGCCTGCATAGTCGGATTCTTGCTATCAAGAATACGTAGCGGATTACTGTGTAAGCGCCGACGCGCATCCTCATCAAGCTGATCTGCAAATTTTTCAAGATAACTGATCAGTCTGGTACGATAAACTGTGCGCGATTCCACGCTACCAAGCGTACCAATTTCCAGACGAACAGGCGTAACACCTAATAGCCGCCATAATCTGGCACACATGATGATATGTTCAGCGTCGATATCGGGACCGGTATACCCAAGCGCTTCAACACCAACCTGGTGAAACTGGCGATAACGACCTTTTTGCGGACGCTCATGGCGAAACATCGGACCACTGTAATAAAGACGCTGTGGGCCAGAATACAGCAGGTTGTGCTCAATAACCGCACGCACACAGGAAGCCGTACCTTCTGGGCGTAATGTCAGATGCTCGCCATTGAGATGATCGATAAATGTATACATCTCTTTCTCAACGATATCCGTGACAGCACCAATTGAGCGCACAAACAAATCAGCCTGTTCAACCACTGGTGTACGTAAATTAAGGTAACCATAGGCAGCAAGCCAAGAGCGAATCGTATCTTCAAAATACGCCCATTTCTTACTTTCACCCGGCAAAATATCATTCATCCCGCGAACGGCACGAATGGTATTAGACATTGACAGTTTTTTTCTGATAGCGGGTACGCACGTATTCGTCAACAATAGCGCGAAATTCTCCAGCAATATTATCACCCTTGAGTGTCACGGTTTTCTGACCATCGACAAACACAGGTGCAACTGGATTCTCTCCCGATCCAGGCAAACTAATGCCGATATTTGCATGCTTACTTTCACCTGGACCATTAACGACACACCCCATCACCGCCAGAGTCATGTTTTCAACGCCGTCATATTGATCTCGCCAGTCAACCATTTGCTCGCGAACATACGCCTGAATGCTTTCCGCCAGCTCCTGAAAATAGGTGCTGGTAGTACGACCACAACCTGGGCAGGCGGCAACTAACGGTACAAACGCGCGTAATCCCATAGTTTGCAGTATTTCCTGTGCCACTATAACTTCGCGCGTGCGATCTCCACCTGGCTCTGGTGTCAGTGAGATGCGAATGGTATCGCCGATACCCGCAAACAGTAGAACGGACAGCGCTGCCGTTGAAGCAACGATCCCCTTGGAACCCATGCCAGCTTCGGTTAGCCCAAGATGCAACGCATAGTCACATTGCCGGGCAAGTTCGCTATAAACTGCAATCAGGTCCTGTACCCCACTGACTTTACATGACAGTACGATGTGATCACGCGGAAGTCCAAGTTCTTCTGCCTTAGCAGCACTCTCCAACGCAGAAGTAATCAGCGCCTTGTGCATGACTTGTCTCGCGTCCAGAGGCTGCGGCAAGCGAGCATTCTCATCCATGATTCGCGCCAGCATTTCCGGATCAAGACTGCCCCAGTTAACGCCAATCCGAACCGGTTTGTCATATTTACAGGCAATTTCGATCAAGGTTGAAAATTGCTCATCCCGTTTTTTGCCATGCCCAACGTTTCCCGGATTGATGCGATATTTGGCCAGTGCCTGTGCGCACTCCGGATAAGCACTCAATAATTTGTGCCCATTGAAATGAAAATCTCCTACCAACGGAACATCACAACCCATCGCATCCAGCCGGGCGCGGATACCCGCAACCGCAGCAGCCGACTCTATATTGTTGACAGTGATTCTGACCAGTTCCGATCCAGCGCGTGCCAGTTGTGCTACCTGCTGGGTAGTCGCAATTTCATCGGCAGTATCGGTATTGGTCATTGATTGCACCACAATTGGTACATCTCCGCCAATGGTTACCGATCCCACTTTAACCCCAACACATTTTCTGCGCGGGCTAACAGTTACAGTAGTTAACATGGAATTAGGAAAATTATTGAATCGTTAAACGCAAAAAAAGTATTTTCACTCAAGTGAAAAGCGGGCTACATCATCATTGCCGCGTGTGTATGGAGCAAGATCTACTTCCCGCCCATTAGAGGTAAGACGAACGCCTGCTGCATTACCAATCACCAGATACAACGGTGGTTTTCCACTAATTGTATGTTCAGAATCACGCGCATGGATTTTCTCCAGAATAACCTTACCTTCGCTGTCTTTCACCTTAACCCAGGAGTCACGTGAAAAAACAAAATGTAAAGATCGGATTCCTTCCAAATCTTCTGTTTTTACCGAAGATTTGGATAATCCGTCGGCAGGGGGTTTTACGCCTGCCAATGCATCTTTTACATGATCTGTTGACGTAACAGGTGGCAGCATAGGCGGCACTTCTGCAGGCAGAAAGGAAGATGGTGGCGTTACTGTTGGCAAAGGCAACTCAATTGCCATCTGCTTATCAGCGTAATTACCTCCAGACGGGATGGATAAGCTTAGATCACCCAACAACGCAGAGGATTCTTGTTCAAGCTTATCCGATTCAAAAAGAACATAACCTGTCAGGACCAATCCGATTACCAGTAGAGAATATAACCATTTCTTGCCACTATTATGGCTGTAACTGGAAAATGACTGAATCGGCTGCATACTTCGCACCAGATTACCACCTGAATACATCTGCGCTGGCGAATCTGGCAACATCTTCAGCAATTGATCCGTATTAGTAAGCCGCAATATACGTGCGTAATTACGCACATATCCTCTCAGAAATGTGGGATTCGGTAAGGGCACCGAGGTGTGTGTCGGCGATTCGATTGCCGTAACCTGTTGTTCAGATAAACATAAACGTCGCGCTACTTCAGCAAGACTCAATCCCTGCCTAACCCTTTCACTGCGCAGTAATTCTCCCAAATCGGGTACAGCACTCCCCTCCACTTCCTCAGTTGGCAGCTCAATTAGCTGATCATTGGACTCCAGGCCGGTTGCATCAGAAAATTCCCCACTATTTTGATCAAATTCCGGTATGGCATTATCATCTGATACCTGCTTACTCTCCGGCGAATCAACGGGAAGTACCTGATCAACCCCTGTATCAACCAAAATTTGCACTTCGCTGTCTCTCTGATTTTCAGTCATGATTTACCTTGCCTGCACGCAGTACTCTTGCTTCCCTGGAATCTGGAAAACGTCTCTGTAATTGAAAAGTGTAATTTGCCTGTGCATCGCTATTGTTGCTTGCCTGAGCAATTCGAACAGCAAGCCACAAACTCTCGACCGTAGCAGGGTAAATCTGCAAATGACGGGCGATTTCAGATTCTGCTGTTTCAAGATTTCCTCTTTTTAGATCAAGTTCAATCAATCCTAATCGGGCAAGCGCATAACCAGGACGAATGATCAGCGCTTCACGAAAAAATGCGCGTGTACGCTCATCATCCGATAATTTCAATGCACACAAACCGGCATTTGTATAGCTTTTTTCAGGAGTGTCGTACAAGGGATCGCTAATTGCCTGCATAAAATGATTGATTGCCTGTTCAATTCGATCTTTTTTCCGTTGACATAGAAACCAACCATAATTGTTATGAATATCGGGGTCATTTCCTACAATTTTAAGAGCGCGATCAAAGCTATTTTCTGCGCGCTCATCCTCCTGCAGATCCATGTATATCAAACCCAACATATTGTAGGCTGGTGCATAATCCGGTTTGGATTTGAGTGCAATATTAGCTTCCTCGATCGCCACCCGGTACTGACCACGCTGATAATACTGCCCTGCCAATTCGGTATGTACCACCGCGCTTTGCAATGCTTTTTGTTTCAATTCCTCTGGCGAGGGTTTCTCAACTATTGGTGCATATACGCAGCCTATAAGATAAAACGGGCAGACAGCCAGCAGTCCAACAGTGAGTATTCTTTTTAGGAAATACAGCAGTTTCATCGTGTTAGCGGTACTCAAGCATTCAATTATCCAGTGACCACATGATTCATTATACCTGCTGCTTTTCTGCGACTTTTATCCTGTACCTGCCCGGCAAGTTGTCCACAGGCAGCTGCAATATCATCACCACGAGTTTTCCGCACCGTATTAACTATGCCCGCTGTTGACAGCACCTCTCGGAAATGTTCAATCGCAGTGGCACCAGAACGTTGGTAGCCGGAATCGGTAAAGGCATTAAACGGAATCAGGTTCAGTTTACATGGAATATTCTTAACAAGCTGCACCAGCTCGCGTGCCTGCTCAATACTATCGTTGACCCCATCAAGCATAATATATTCAAACGTCACAAAATCCCGTGGTGCAGCAGGAAGATAACGCTCACAAGCAGCCATCAATGATTTGATCGGATACTTCTTGTTAATGGGTACCAACTGGTCACGCAAAGCATCGTTAGGTGCGTGCAGAGAAACGGCAAGCGCAACCGGACAACGCTCGCGCAATCGATCCATGGCAGGCACCAGCCCGGAAGTGCTGACGGTGACGCGTCTACGCGATAATCCATAAGCGTTATCACTTAACATCAAATCAAGTGCCTGTACCAGATTTTCAAAATTAGCCAGTGGCTCACCCATTCCCATCATGACCACATTCGTAACCACTCTCTGCGAATGGATTGACTGATCGGTACTTAGCAGTTGATTTGCAAGCCACAATTGCCCGATGATTTCGGCAACGGTTAAATTGCGATTAAACCCCTGCCGACCAGTCGCGCAAAAACTGCAGGCCAACGCACAACCCACCTGACTAGAAACACAGAGCGTACCACGGTTGGGTTCGGGGATAAATACAGTTTCGACTGCATTGCCCACTCCAGTTGAAATCAGCCACTTGCGTGTTCCATCCGTAGCTGTATGATCACTAACAATTTCTGGTGGCTCGATAGTGACTACCCCCGCCAATTTCTGTCTTAGCTGCTTGGCCAGATCGCTCATTTCTGTAAATTCCGTTTTGCCAGACTGATGAATCCAGCGCAGCAACTGCCGGGCACGATAAGGTTTCTCACCTATCTCCTGAAAAAAGTCAGCAAGTCCTGCTTCATTGAAATTCAGTAAATTAAGCATCTGGTGAACGCCCTCGCAAATCCGACCAACGTACAATCAACGTGAATAAATGCTCAATGAAGGGAAAAAACAGGAAATCTCAACAGCAGCGGTTTCATTTGCATCAGAACCGTGCACCGCATTAGCATCAATACTGTCTGCAAAATCCGCACGAATCGTTCCTTTTTCAGCTTTCTTCGGATCAGTTGCTCCCATCAACTCACGATTTTTGGCAATCGCATTTTCACCTTCCAGCACCTGAATCATAACTGGCCCAGAAACCATGAAATCTACCAAATCCTGAAAAAAAGGCCTATCTTTATGAACCGCATAAAACTGCCCCGCCTCACTCCTGGATAAACGCGCCATACGTGCCGCAATGATTTTCAAGCCAGCTGCTTCAAATCTAGCATAAATCTGACCAATCACATTTTTTGCCACGGCATCCGGTTTAATTATGGATAAAGTTCTTTCGACAGCCATTAAATCCCTCATAAAATTAGTTTGTTGGAAACGATCATTCTAACAAAATTCTTTGCCGGATTTGATCAACTGTTCAGAATAAAACGCACGCAATCGACTTTGCGGCTCACTCTCATCATTTTTCTTTTTCCAGTTGCGCACGTTGATCAAGCTCACGTAAATGAGCCAATTTTTCGATTATTTTGGCTTCCATCCCATTGTGAGTAGGCTGATAAAACTGTACAGGTGGCATACCATCCGGCAAGTAAGTTTCCCCTGCGGCATAGCTATGCGGCTCATCATGAGCGTAACGATAACCTTTTCCGTGTTCCATATCACGCATCAGCTTGGTTGGAGCGTTACGCAAGTGCAGTGGTACCGGGCGGGAATTATCATGAGCAATCAGATTGCGAGCTTTCTGGTAGGCAAGATAGGCGGCGTTACTTTTGGGAGCGATTGCAAGGTAGAGCGTAGCCTGCACTAGCGCCAGCTCACCCTCGGGACTGCCGAGTCTCTCATAGACCTTACTGGCATCCAACGCCATTGGAAGTGCGCGCGGATCTGCAAGCCCGATATCTTCAATAGCGGTGCGAATCAGGCGGCGGGCAAGATAGCGAGGATCAGCGCCAGCATCTAACATACGGCACAGCCAGTAGAGTGCAGCATCCGGCGAAGAACCGCGAATCGATTTGTGCAGTGCGGAAATCTGGTCATAGAAGGCGTCGCCATCTTTGTCAAATGCCCGGGCATTACGTGCCAGCACGCTTTGCAGGAAATCGGTATCAATTTGTTCTATATTTTCGCTATCTGCTGCGTTGATGGCCTGTTCGAGCAGGTTCAGCAGACGGCGTGCATCACCATCCGAAAACGCGACCAGCAACTCGTTGGCTGTCTTGGTAAAAGTCTTTTTTGCGGCACAGGCTTGCCTCGCGTGTGCCAGCAGCTGTCCGAGTTCCTCGCTGGATAAAGAAGTCAGCGCGTAGACTTGTGCACGGGATAGAAGCGCACGATTGACTTCGAATGAAGGGTTCTCAGTAGTCGCCCCAATGAAAGTAATCAGTCCCTGCTCGACGTGTGGCAAGAAAGCATCCTGCTGTGCCTTGTTAAAACGGTGGACTTCATCGACGAACAGGACGGTCGATCGGTTGGACTGTTGCCGGGTCAGCCGGGCGCGCTCGATTGCTTCTCGGATTTCCTTGACACCGGATAGTACTGCTGAAATGGCGATGAACTCGGCGACAAACGCCTGCGCCATCAACCGTGCCAGCGTAGTCTTACCCGTACCTGGTGGCCCCCACAGAATCATAGAATAAGGTTTACCTGACTTAAACGCCAGCCAAAGCGGCCTGCCGGGAGCGAGCAAATGCGACTGGCCAATAACGGCATCCAGAGATTGCGGACGCAACCGCTCCGCCAGTGGAATGTTGGGTGAATGTGGTTTGTTGGTTTGTCTGGCTTGCTCAGTCACGGATAATATCCACGCCAACAGGAGGAGTGAACTGAAACAGCGAATCTGCCAGTTCCGAGTTTTGTTCGGTTTTTGAAAATATCAACCAGGTAAATTGCCCGAGATTATCGCGCAGGATCATCTCACGTAGCTCCCCCGAACGAGAAAACCCCAGACGGATCAGCTCGAAAGATGTTTCCTCACTTTTGGGGATAGCTTCCAGCCATTCCAGTTGCCCTTCCTGCGCCTCGATTTCCTGGAGTTCAAAGTCCTCTTCAATCGCTTTTCCACCTGCGAGCAATGCCGCTGGGGTACTACCGAGGGTAAGATCGAGCTTGCGTACCGTCACCTGCTCGAGATCCTGATCATAGAACCAGACACGCTCACCATCCCCCACGATTATTTGCTGATAGGGGCTCTCATAAGTCCAGCGAAATCTGCCGGGGCGTGCAAACATCATGCTGCCACTGGTTTTCTGAATGATCTTGAAATTCTGGTCGAGAAGCGTTTGTGAAAATTCGGCCTGGTAAGTCTGTACTTTATCAACAAAAATTTTGAGACTGGCAACAGCAGCTGCCTGGGTAGTTGATGAGAATAAAACCTGCAGGACAATAAATATAATCAGTGGTAAGCGAAGCATAATCATTGGATGTTATTGTGTGGTATTGAGTTGAGTATTTAATCGTCCCGTTTAGGCACCAGCACCTCGCGGTTACCGTTACTTTCCATGCTGGAAACAATACCGGCCTTTTCCATTTCCTCAATCAACCGGGCAGCGCGGTTGTAACCAATACGCAACTGGCGCTGCACCAGTGAGATCGAGGCGCGGCGGGTCTTGATTACGATACTTACCGCCTCATCGTAAAGTGGATCGCTTTCACCGCCAGCAGATTGACCACCGTTGCCGTTACTGCTCTCGCCAGCTTCCTCTTCGGTATCCGTTGCCTGCAAAATGTCTTCAAGGTAACAGGCTTCCCCATGCTCCTTCAAGTAATCAACTACTTTGTGTACTTCGTCATCCGCCACAAAAGCACCATGTACACGCTGTGGATAGCCGCTGCCAGGTGGTAAATAAAGCATGTCTCCTTGCCCCAGCAGGGCTTCGGCGCCCATTTGATCAAGGATAGTACGAGAATCGATCTTGCTGGAAACCTGAAAAGCGATCCGCGTTGGAATATTGGCCTTGATCAGACCAGTAATCACATCGACTGATGGTCGCTGGGTCGCTAGCAACAGATGAATGCCCGCCGCGCGCGCTTTCTGCGCCAAACGGGCAATCAATTTTTCGACTTTTTTACCAACGATCATCATCAAATCTGCTAATTCGTCGATCACCACCACGATCAGCGGCATTTCTTCGAGCAATTCTGGGGATTCTGGTGTAATGCTCAGTGGATTGGTAAGCGGGGCTTCTTCTTTAATAGCTTCGCGAATCTTCTGGTTGTAACCCGCAAGGTTGCGCACACCCAACGCTGACATCAGTTTATAGCGCCGTTCCATTTCAGAAACACACCAGTTAAGAGCGTTAGCGGCATCACGCATATCGGTGACAACCGGTGTCAGCAGGTGTGGAATATTGTCATAAACTGACAACTCCAGCATTTTTGGGTCAATCAGAATGAGACGAACTTCTTCTGGTGTTGCTTTGTAGAGCAGGCTCAGGATAACCGCATTGATAGCAACCGATTTTCCCGAGCCGGTGGTACCCGCCACTAGAGCATGCGGCATTTTAGCCAAATCAGAAACGATGGGTTTACCGCTGATATCCTTTCCCAGTGCAATAGTAAGTGGTGAGGCGTGATCTGCGTAAACTTTAGAAGCAAGTATTTCATGCAGGCGAACAATCTGACGTTTTGGATTTGGAATTTCCATACCCATCGTCGATTTTCCGGGAATGGTTTCAACCACGCGGATACTGGCCACAGTAAACGCCCGCGCCAGATCTCTAACCAGATTGACGATCTGATTGCCCTTGACACCAACGGCTGGTTCGATTTCATAACGGGTGATCACCGGGCCAGGATAAGCAGCAACCACTTTAACCTCCACCCCAAATTCCTTCAGCTTACGTTCAATTAAGCGAGAGTTGGCTTCCAGCACGTCGCTCGACAGCAATGTCACTTGTTTTTCAGGCTGGTCCAGCAGCGAAAGCGGCGGGAGAGGAGAGTCGGCAGTATCGAAAAGCAACGATTTGACTTTTTCCTTATTGCTGCGGGATGATTTTTGAATCTCTATTTCAGGCATTTCGATACGCAGCGCTGGTTGTGGCGGCAACTGGTCATTACCCGCATCCGGCAGAATGTCATTTTTGGGGTTCGTCAGGGCATTCATGCGCCGATCTCGCCATTGATCCCATCGATCCAGGATCGAAGTACCGGTCAATTCCATTACGGCACCAATCCGTTCGGACAACTTTACCCATGAAAGACCGGAAAACAGACTCAGGCCGATGGCAAACAGGATCACCAACCCCAGTGTCGCGCCGGTAAATCCCAGTAACATGGAGGCGTAGCGGCTGAGGACTTCCCCTAATATGCCACCAGGTGCCAGCGGCAAGGAAGCTTGCAGAGTGTGAAAACGCAGCGACTCGATACCGCTACTGGCAACCAACAAAGTGATGAATCCAAAAAATGTAACCAGGAGCGTACGAGGATCAAGCCCATTAATAATATCAATACGGTGATAGCTCCACCAAACTGTGGCCAGAAAGAACGCTACCCACCACCAGGCGGATACACCAAAAAGATAAAAAAGCAAATCCGATAACCAGGCACCCGCTGCGCCACCGGAATTACTGATCTCCCCACCTGCCGCACTACGCGACCATCCTGGATCGGTCAGGTCAAAACTGATCAGCATCAGTGCCAGATAGAGCGCAACACCACCAAGTACCAACGAAACAGCTTCACGCAACAACCGGCTGATCCTTGGCGGAAGCGGTTGACCGGCGGATTTCTTCGCCATTGATTTACCGAAAAAACTCATTGGAAACTACTGAAAATTATTTTGGACTGGCAACTCGGGAAAGCAGTATGGTAAAAGTTTGACCGAAACAGCACCATCCGCCAACAGAAAACTGAAAGTCACAAGTGTAACTGATTTTGAAGAGCATCATTGCAAACCGCGATGGCAATAGCAACATCACGTTCCGCCACCAGAAGAAACCTTTAACACAGGTACTGGTGGTACTTTCGGATTGAAAGTAGTTTTTTAAAGGCTCTCGGATATCTCAGCTCTTCGGCGCAAGACCAGATTCTGGAGATACTTGTATAACGTTTAAATAGTTTAGATCGTGGCTCGCTTCACGATCATAATTTAATCTTTCTTGATTGTTAGATGACATTTATGCGCTTCGTTTTGCATATTCGTTGCGCCATTCTTTAAGCAATGTCATGCCGGTCAAAAGATCGTCAGGCTTCGGCAGCTCCACTGGTGATTCTGGTGGCTGTGAGTGTTCAAAACCAGAATATCTAGTCATGAGCGAATCAAGGAGATTGCAATCCTTGTCTTTCAATTTGGCCAAGTCCTTGAGCTTCAATGTATGCACTTGTCGCTGGAATCTCTGAACCACCCCGCATAGCAGATCATTTTCAATAGAGCGCTACACCAATGTCCTGAAGTCGCTGCATATCGATTTCAACAGGATTTCGGCATGTTCAAATTCGTCGTTCTCACTTGTCTTCTTTGCCTCCTGGTACCACTGATTCATGAGTATGTTCAGGACGGATTTGTGATGTGGTTACACTAAACTGGACACACAAATTAAAATAATCTGAAGGGTTTGATTCTAGTATGAAGCAAGAAAATGCTCGCTTGACTGAGGAGCGTGATTTATTAAAAAGGCAGCCGCGTACTTTACCAAGGAGCAACGGTGGAGTACGCACGGATCAAACAGCATTTTCAGTCGACTCGATGTGCCGGTTTATGACAGTTTCTCAAAGCGCTTACTATGCCTGGCTGCACCGCGTCCAAACCACCAGGGAAAAGGATGATATTGAGTTAACGACAATTATCCGGGACGTATTCGGGAAGAGTCTCGTGCCACCTATGGTACCAGGCGTATCCAGAAATTGATGGTCAACCGGGGCCGAACCATCAGCCGTCGGTGGATAGGCCGCTTGATGCGAGAAGCCGAACTGGCGTGTAAAACGAAGCGAAAATTCAAAGCCACCACGAATTCCAGGTATGATTTGCCCATTGCACCCAATCAGCTGGATCGGCAATTTAAGGTGCACCAGCTCAACCAAGTGTATGTGGGCGACATCACTTACATTCATACTCTGGAAGGTTGGCTGTATTTAGCTGTAGTGATTGATCTGTATTCACGGCAAGTGGTTGGTTGGTCAATGGCAGAACATATGCAACAAAGCTGGTAAACGACGCGTTGATGATGGCTATTTGGCAGCGAAAACCTGCAAAGGGCTTGCTGTGGCATAGTGATCGCGGTAGTCAATATGCATCAGAGAGCCACCGGGCGCTATTAAAACAGCATGGTATCCGGCAGAGCATGAGTCGCAAAGGCAACTGGCTGGGATAATGCGGTGTCGGAAAGTTTCTTCCATACCTTGAAAACAGAGCTGATACATCATCAGATCCATCAAACTCGAGATGAAGCTAAACAAGCCGTGTTTAAGTATATTGAAGTCTTTTACAACCGCAAGCGACTGCATTCAACCAATGGCTACTTTTCGCCACTAGACTTCGAATTGCAGCACAAAGCCGCTTAACATTGTGTCCAGAAAAGTGTTGACACATCAATGTGGTTCGGCCGGGGTACAATACTTCCCAAGAATCACGAAAGGCAGGCACGCCACTGGGAAAGGGGACAAGGATGCGCATTCGCTCCAGCGTTCCGGCAGGGAAGTTCATGTCACCGCACAGGATGGCTTCGGGCGGGCGCGGAAAAATCTCGAATGTATATCTGCTTCTTCGAGCAATCGTGCTCGGCTCGACATAGCAAATGCCTCGATACGCAGGCGACAGATAGTATCAATCTAGGCTAGCCTCTGTGGCGGCAAATAATACTCTAGATGTGTAGACATCACACGCAACATACCAATGTCAGATTCGACTGCAGCTTCGACAAGCACGCGCTGCATACTGGGTGTACCCAAGTATGCAGGCCAGGGGAAGAAATGGCGCCAAACCTGCCCCACGGGCAAGCGGGACAATATGAGATTGCCGAATTGGCTGTGCGGCCACAGGACGGACTCGGTATATCGATAGCCGCGCCGTATATTGGGGTATGATTCGGAAAAAATTTTCCTAGGGCGACGATCTGGTTTTTGTTTTTACTACCTGGCAGACACGGAAAGTCGACCGCGACTTCTTGCAGGCAGATGATGTCAAAATCACCCAGTACACGGATGTTCGCGGCGATACGTGATAGACCGACACAGTCATTCATATCACGCTCCCATTGGATATTCCAGCTCAGTAGATTCATTCTGACGTCGCATTCTTGTCAAAAATTTTTCCTACACGCTCTTACCTCGTAATTTTTTAAATAGTACTACTACCGCTAACACGAAAATCCCAATGAGAACACCAACGAGACCATCATAAGACATTGAAATCAAGCCGCCATAGCTGTCTTTTGTGTAAGGTTCGATCAGGTGATGCAGCGTAGGCCAATTGTGCACGATGATGCCGCCGCCAACCAGAAACATCGCGGCAGTACCAATAATAGAAAGGGTTTTCATCAAATAGGGCGCGCCTTGCAGTAGGCCAAGGCCGATTTTTCGAAACACACACACCGATAAACTTTTACCTTGGCGTTGAACCAGCCACAAACCCACATCATCAAGCTTTACGATACCCGCAACCAGACCATAAACGCCTATAGTCATAATGATAGAGATACCAACCAAAACTACGAGCTGTTCAAGAAACAACGCACCAGCCACAGTGCCGAGGGTGATTACGATAATCTCCGCCGATAAAATAAAATCCGTTCGAATAGCGCCTTTGATTTTATCTTTTTCAAATGCCACCATATCAACGTTTTTGTTGCTGAGAGCGTTAGCCAGTTCTGCATGGTGCTTAGCGTCTTCTTTGTCATGATGCAAAAATTTATGCGCCAGTTTTTCAACACCTTCAAAGCATAAATAAGCACCGCCCATCATCATCAGCGGAATGACTGCTTCGGGAAGCGTCGCGCTGGCTGCCAAAGCCAGAGGTACTAAAATTCCCTTATTGATGGCAGAACCTTTTGCAACTGCCCAGACTACCGGCAGCTCGCGGTCAGTGCGTACGCCTGTTACTTGCTGCACGTTCAGAGCCAGATCGTCACCTAAAACACCTGCCGTTTTTTTTACAGCTACTTTGGTAAGAATAGCGACATCATCTAGAATGGAGGCAATGTCATCGATCAGAGTTAATAAGCTTGAAGCAGCCATAGTGTCATGCTTAAAGTTAAAAAATTTTGGCGCATATTAGCGCGTAACGTAAAAAATGTGCATATGTTATCTTGATTAGCAATAATCTTCCGCCATCCGTAACCAAGCATCGGACCGTGGGCCGGTGCTCACGGCAGCGACCAGTAGTCTCTCGGGTAAGGTTTTGAGCTGGAATCGGCGATTGAAGCGATAAGCGATTGCGGCCAGGTAGCGTCTGGCATACTTGCCAAAGTTAAAAGCATGGTATACCCCGCTCAGGCTAGTCTTGATGTTGCCTAGCACAGTGTTAACCCAGCGGAACTCCGGTAGTTCATTTGGCTTACGCCCGCCAGCAACGATGGGAATATGGAGGCAGCCGGGGCTGAGGTGGCCTTTCGACCATTCGATAATTGCCTCGGTGGTGAAGCCGGGTACTGGCGTCAATTTGATTCGGCTGGGATGGCCATTCCCATCTACCGAGACCGCTGCCACGAACGGTACCTTGTTCTCCGAGCCACGTCCGGCCTTACCGCCGCTGCGCTCACCGCCGAGATAGGCGTCGTCCATCTGCACTGCACCGGACAGCCGATAACAGTCTTCGCGCTCGGCCATGGCCTGCATCAGCTTGTGGTGGATCAGCCAGGCCGTGGGGTAGCTGACTCCTAGATGTCGCTTCAACGCCAGGGCAGACAGGCCGGTCTTGGCTTGACTAACCAGGTAAATGGCCAAGAACCATGTCGTTAAGGGTAAATTGGAGCCTTGGAACAAGGTGCCGGCAATCAGCGAGGTCTGCCTGTGGCAGGCGTTGCACTGGAAGGTCATACGCGACCTGCTGGGCAGCAGGCAATAGCCGCCATGACCGCAAGCAGCGCAGCTAAAACCTGTAGGCCAGCGGAATTGAACTAAGACTGCTTCACACTGTGCCTCCGTGCCATAGCGTTGGATAAATTCCGGCAAGGATAAGCCGGACTGGAATTGCACACGGTTCATGGGCATGATTCATCTCCTGCGTGGTTATTGACTTGCTTACCATCACCATAATACGCCTGCCCTTGGCATAGGAAAATAGGCTAGGCGGAAGACTCTTGCTAATCAGGTATGTTATTGCCAGGCTGTTTCAACGTCGGAAGAGACTATACTTTTGCCTGGATAGCCAGTTTATGTATAATGAATATTCCTGGATTTATGGGAATAAGAGTTCTTCGTTTGTTCGCGGATATTTGTAAATACTGCATATGAACAGCGTAATTTGAAAATATGGAGTTTGATCATAATGAAAAAAATAATTTTTGTGCTCTCGTTTCTTTTTAGTTTTTCAGTTATGGCTACCGATGGTCCTTACGATGGTATCTGGCATTCAGAGGTTGCCGGCTATTTTTCTGTGCAAGAAAACAATGGGACAATTGTTGTGATTCACTTATCGGCGAACATGGGTCTCTGGGAAGCACACATGGGACAAAGAAGTGGTACTACTTTCCGCGTTGAAACAATCATGACCCCAGGTGCACATTCTGTTATCAATGTGACCATGACATCTGATACCACGTTTTCAGCGGTTCAAGAATCATGTCACCCAACTGACTTGTGTCTCATGCCAAATGGTACCGTTTTTAATGGCACTAAGATTTGGTAAACATAGCAGAAGTCGCGGCATTGGCATGGGTTCAAGATCTCCAGCGCCGCTAATCAGCCGCGTCCCTTTTGCATCGGCTGAGTTTCCTGGTCTCCTGTAGCCATTCTGTCCGTTTCATCTCAATCCCTCCTTAGGCTAAAGATAATCCGGACAGATCATGTACTACAGTCCGGACAGTTTATTTGTTCTTTACACAAGACGCAGGTATCGGTTGCTGAAATAGCCATTTTCAGTAATAATCGCAGAGGTATTCTTATTCTCAAGAGCCGGGATGGCGGAATTGGTAGACGCACGGGACTCAAAATCCCGCGATGGTAACATCATGGGGGTTCGATTCCCCCTCCCGGCACCACCGTGCTGTCAAAACTGGAGTCCATATGTTTAAGCGGCAGCTAGATTTTCATAGTATTGTTGCGTAAATTGTCCTGGTGACAGATAACCTAATCTTTCCTGCTTACGTTGCCTGTTATAGAAGATTCCGATATATTCGGCAATCTCCTGAATGGCTTGTTGCCGTGTTTTGAATCTCCGATGATGTACCAGTTCGGTTTTAAGTATCCTCCAGAAGCTTTCCATCGGAGCATTATCATAGCAATCACCTTTACGGCTCATGGAAGCGATCATGCCAAATTGTTGTAATAGCTTCTGATAATCATGCGCACAGTATTGGCCACCTCGATCTGAGTGAGCAATTAGCCCTTTATCCGGATGTTTACATGCAGTTGCACGAAATAATGCCTGTATAACTAGGCTCTTTGTCATTCTCTCATTCATGGCATAGCCTACCTGTGTTCGCCATTAAATAAATCTTTTATTCCAGCCAAGTACAACCAGCCCTCATCTGTAGGAATATAAGTGATGTTACCGACCCATACTTTACCAGGTGCATTAACAGAAAATTCCCGGTTCAGAATATTGGACGCAACCGGTAAATTATGTTTAGAATCGGCCGTCACCTTGAATGACCGTATCTCGCCGTGACTCCTTGGCGAAATACGTCGCACACTTTTTTATAAAGTCACGCTCCATCTTCACTTCTGCTAATTCGCGTTTAACTCTGGATAGCTCTAACTCAAGTTCAGTCAGCGGCTTCTGATGCTTGCCTACTGTAGCGAGTTCTCCTCGTTTCTCAGCAAAACCCAGTTTTTTAGTGTCCCTTGGGTAACGACAGACGTTTTGCAGCTTCAACCAGAGTCAATCCACTTTCTTTGAAAAACTTAACGGATTCCTTCCTAAATTCCTGACTATATGTATGCGGGGTAATTCCATCTCCATCCTCCATTTCAAGCTTCGTTTTATGAAACTTCGGACTCCTTGAAAACCAGCATACCTCAACGGTACGAGCAACCTCAGTTGAAGAGATGCATTGCAGCCTACTCGCAAATCACCTACCGAGTATAGGAAAAAGCAAAATTAAGAGGTGAGCTGAATAGTCACTATTTTTTTTGAATAAATTCGATCTTGTAACCGTCAGGATCGGTAACAAACGCAATGACGGTAATGCCATGCTTCATTGGGCCGGCTTCACGAGTAACCTGGCCACCAAGCTGTTTGACCTTCTCGCAAGCAGCATAAGCGTCATCGACTTCGATAGCGATATGGCCAAATCCAGTACCGAGATCGTAATGATCCGTGTCCCAATTGTGGGTGAGTTCAAGCACAGCTCCCTGAGATTCTTCCTGGTAACCTACAAATGCAAGGGTGAATCGTCCTTCCGGATAATCCTTGCGGCGCAATTCGCGCATACCTAACACCTGGGTATAGAACTGGATGGAACGGTCAAGATCACCGACACGTAACATGGTATGCAAGATTCGCATTTTGTACTCTCTCTAGGGGTGATAAGGTGGTGGCAGTATGCGTTTATTTTATATCTTGACCATTTCAAAATCTTCCTTACGGGCGCCACACTCCGGACAAGTCCAGTTGATGGGCACATCTTCCCAGCGGGTACCGGCAGGTATACCATCCTGTGGCCAGCCTTCAGCCTCGTCATAGATAAAGCCGCAGATCATGCACATGTAGCGGTTGTAAGTATTGTTATTCTCAGTGGTCATGATGGATAAGCGTGTCCTGTTAAGTTAGAATGAGACGATATTTTACGACATTATTACATGCCCCTGCCAGCTCCCCCCATTGTTTTAGCCTTTGCCGCAAGTGATCCTAGTGGTGGCGCGGGTATTCAGGCGGATATCATGACGATTACGGGTTTGGGGTGTTATCCCGTGTCCGTTCTTACCGCTGTTACCGTGCAGGATACGGTTGGAGTAGAGGATTTTTTTGCACTGGATGCGGAATGGGTCATTGATCAGGCGCGTGCTTTGCTTCAGGATATGCCAGTTCAGGCTTTCAAGATTGGTATGGTTGGCAGCGTTGAAATCGTTACCGCAATTACGGAAATTGTTTCTGATTATCCTGATATTCCACTAGTGCTTGATCCAATTCTTGCTTCAGGGCGAGGTGATATGTTTGCAAATGAGCAGATTATGGGAGCGATGCGCGAAATGTTGTTTTCGCAGGCAACTATTATTACACCCAATAGCATTGAGGCCAGGCGTATTGCGTTTGAGCATGAGGATAATGAGGAAGCAGCAGGTTTAAGTACATGTGCGGATAAACTGTTGCAATGGGGCTGTGGCTATGTGTTGATCAAGGGTAGTCACGAAAATATACCTAAGGTCGTCAATACGCTTTATGGGCCAGGCGGTGTGCTGCGTTCGGATACATGGGAGCGCTTGCCGGGGTCTTATCATGGCTCCGGCTGTACTTTATCTTCTGCCATAGCCGCATTGCTAGCACAAGGTCTTTCCATAAACGATAGTGTTCTTGAAGCACAAAAATACACCTGGAAAACGCTCAAGGCCGGTTTTCGGCCGGGAATGGGGCAATTTATCCCGGATCGATTTTTCTGGATGGATGATGAAAACATGGATAAGTGCACCGACTCTCCAGATAACACGAGTGGAGGATGAATCCATCCTTTCCGGTTGGTCTGTACGCGATTACACCAGATATTGCAGACACCAATCAATTATGCGAAATGGTCGAACAGGTATTGACTGGTGGGGCTGTCTGTATACAGTATCGGAACAAAATTGCAGATCAGTCATTGCGACTTGCGCAAGCGACGGAAATCCACCGGCTATGTAGGAAACATGATATTCCACTGATTATTAATGACGATCTCGACCTTGTTCTGAAAATTAACGCGGAAGGTTTGCACGTAGGAAAAGGTGATATTGCAGTTCCTACAGCAAGAAAATATTTAGCTGACGATAAAATTATCGGTGTTTCTTGCTACAATCAATTCGGTCGGGCAGTGACTGCACAGACGCAAGGGGCGAGTTATGTTGCTTTTGGTGCTTTTTTTCCATCCGCAACCAAAATAGATGCCATTCGGGCAGAAATTAAGCTTCTGCAAATGGCCAGGGGATCATTGCACATACCGGTGGTGGCGATTGGCGGTATTGATTTACGTAACGTCGGCAGCTTGCTTCAGCATGGCTGCATTACTGTTGCGGTATGTCAAGGATTGTTTGTGAGTGATGATATTCGCGCAACTGCCTATGAGTTTTCCCGTTTATTCAACAAATTTTAGACATAGATTCTCAAATGACAACAACTAATCAGCAGCTATTTGAGCGATCCCAGCAATTTATACCAGGTGGCGTGAATTCGCCGGTGAGAGCTTTCAAATCCGTTGGCGGGACGCCCGTTTTTTTTCAGCGTGGCCAGGGCGCCCGTTTCTGGGATGTGGAAGGAAAATCCTACATTGACTATGTAGGTTCTTGGGGGCCACTGATTTTAGGGCATGCACATCCATCAGTAGTCAAAGTGGTTCAGGAAGCAGTGCAAAATGGTATGTCTTTTGGCGCGCCTACCGCAGCAGAACTGGAAATCGCTGAATTATTGTGCAGATTACTGCCATCCCTTGAACAGGTCAGGCTCGTGAGTTCCGGCACGGAAGCAGGTATGAGCGCCATCCGTCTAGCGCGTGGATTTACAGATAGAAGTCACATTATTAAGTTTGAGGGTTGTTATCATGGACATGATGATGCGTTACTGGTTAAAGCAGGATCTGGCGCTCTGACTTTCGGCAATCCGAGCTCCGCTGGTGTGCCCGAGGAGACAGTTAGCCATACGCTGGTGTTGGATTACAACGATATTGCTGGACTGGAAAAAACGTTTAGCGAATTAGGTGGAAAAATTGCTGCAGTAATCGTTGAACCTATCGCTGGCAACATGAATCTCGTCAAGGCTGATCCAGAATTTCTGGCAACGTTAAGAAAATTGTGTACTCAATATGGCAGCCTGCTGATACTGGATGAAGTCATGACCGGATTTCGTGTTGGCTTGAAATGTGCCCAAGGGCTATACGGTATTCAGCCAGATTTGACAATCTTAGGCAAGGTGATTGGCGGGGGAATGCCAATGGCTGCTTTTGGAGGCAGACGCGATGTTATGCAATGTCTGGCGCCACTGGGCCCGGTTTATCAGGCGGGCACGCTTTCAGGCAATCCAGTTGCCGTAGCTGCGGGGCTGGAAACATTACGTCAAACTCAAACAGAAGGTTTTTTTGAGAAACTGTCCGCCAGAACACGACAATTAACTGATGGCCTGGTTGCGGTCGCCAAAAAGCACGGCGTAAAATTCAGCGCTCAATCAGAAGGAGGTATGTTTGGAATTTATTTTAGCGAGAACCCACCCAAAACTTTTGCTGAAGTGATGGCCTGTGATCGAGAGGCGTTCAATCGTTTTTTCCACGCAATGCTAACTGAGGGAATCTATTTTGCCCCATCGAGCTTTGAAGCGGGATTTGTTTCAAGCGTTCATGGAGATGCGGAAATTGAAGAAACATTAGCTGCTGCTGAACGTATATTCAAACGGGGACTATAAATTAGATATGTCGATTGTCGTTTACCAGGAATCTGGTTCTCTGCCATGACAGAACAAATATTCAGGATAAAAAAATGACTGCTTCTTATTCTCAAAAAATAATGCTATTGGCAGTATCAGCCTCCTTTCTATCAGGCTGTGCTTCCATGAATAATCGGCAAGATCCGTTAGAAAAAATGAATCGGGCTGTATTCTCATTTAATGAAAAATTTGATGAATACGTATTCGAACCTACTGCACGAGGATATCGAACAGTTGTTCCAGATCCTATCGAGATGATAATTGGTAACTTTTTTTCTAATATTGGTGATGTTGCGGTTACCGCCAACTCATTGCTACAGCTAAAATTTGCCGATGCTGCAGCCAGTTCAAGCAGGATACTGATCAACACCACCTTTGGTTTTCTGGGCGCAATCGACCTTGCCAGCCACATCAGCCAAGTTAGTGACATCGATATCAGTAAACGTAATGAAGATTTTGGCCAGACACTCGGCTACTATGGTGTGGGAACTGGTCCCTATCTCGTTCTGCCATTTATGGGTCCCAGTACGGTTAGGGATACTGTCGGCATAGGAGTGGATACCGTAATCTTTGACCCACTCCGATCTTCACTTTATAACAAGTTTGATTTTCTAACGGTACGCCTTCCTGTTACTACCGTTCAAATGATTGATATCCGGGCAGGAATGCTGGATTTCGATAAAACGCTCGAAGAAGCCGCGCTGGATAAATATGAATTTGTACGTGATGCTTATTTACAGCGTCGCAAAAGTCTGGTCAAGGACAGAAACATTCCAAAGGAAAAAGATTTTGAGGAATTTGAAGACCTTAACAATGACCTATTCCAAGAAAATTAATCTGGAGTAGCAACTATTGAGAAATTTTCTGGGCAACATTCGCTGCCCAGAAAAAATGAGTTATCTCGAGCTATTAGTACGTAGTGCTTCAATACGCTCTTCGAGTGGGGGATGGGACATAAATAATTGCCCAAACTTGTTTTTCTGTCCTGAGATTCCGAAAGCGGCTATTTTTTCTGGCAAATGGGAAGGCTCATATTCCTTCTGTAGCTTTTGTAGTGCAGCAACCATTTTGTCTCTTCCTGACAGTTTGGCACTGCCCGCATCCGCGCGAAATTCACGCTGCCGACTAAACCACATAACAATGATACTGGCCAATATTCCCAGCACCAGTTGCGCGATAATACTGGTAACAAAATAGGCTGGGCCATGTCCTTCTTCTGTCCTAAAAACAACGCGATCGATTACATGACCAGCAATACGCGACAGGAACATAACAAAAGTATTGACTACACCTTGAATCAAGGCCAGGGTAACCATATCACCGTTGGCAACGTGGCTGACCTCGTGTGCAAGCACCGCTTCTGCTTCATCCTGCGTCATTTTTTGTAACAAACCCGTACTCACCGCGACCAGCGCACTGTTCTTATTCATTCCGGTTGCAAAAGCATTGATGTCAGGAGAATCGTAAACAGCCACTTCGGGCATACCAATTCCCGCCATACGAGCCTGACGTTTAACAGTATCCATCAACCATCCCTCTGTTGTATTAGAAGGAATATCAATTACCACCGCACCGGTCATGCGTTTCGCACTCCACTTGGACATGGCGAGTGACATGAACGAGCCACCGAACCCAATAACCGCGGAAAAAATTAGCAGTGCATTGAAATTTAGTCCACTACCGTCCTCATCTAATACCCGATCAACCCCCAGTAAGCGCAACGTGATGCTCAGCACGACCAGGACAGCTAGGTTAGTTACAATAAATAAAAAAATTCGTTTCATTTTTATTTCCTCTAATAGCCTTACAACGGATTTTCGAATTATGTAAACGTTAATCGCCTACTACAGTCCCCCACATAATGACATATTTTGATTTTTCAAGCACCAAATTGAGACTTATCTACGGATAATGAATTACTAAAAACCTGTTGGGCTTGGGCGATCGTAGCGCGCTCAGGAGAAGCGAGAACGTAGTTACTTGGAGTTAACAGATGTCCTCCAAACCTTGTCAATATTCGTTACATTGCATATTGCAATGGAGGCTATCGACCATTTCGAGCGAGACTATTTATTGAATTAGTACCATGTAATAACCACCAACGTTTATTGCTGAACAGTGAGGCTGGAATGGCTGTCTTCAAAGAACGCGCCAGACACGTAACAAACATCATCTGGGCCTACTGAGGAAATCGTGGGCATCCGTATCCATAGCCGCCGGGAGAAAGGTAGCAATGTTCCACAATTCGATACCATGGTGAAGCTCGCAAATATTTTTTAGATCTGTCTAGATGAACTGGTAGCGGTAGTTCTTCGGATTATAGTTACCAGAATATCTCCTAGCCAGATAGTCTCTTGCAGAACTAACTGTTATTTCTAACTGATTTATTTATCTACCAGCAGATACTGCTATTTGGCAGAAAAGGGGACGTTATTACTTGATCTAACATGTTCAGAAGATCATCATCACGTCAGATAGGCTCTTGGGATACAATCACGCTTTGTAAATAAAGGAGGAATCAGTTGTATGGCCGAGCGTCCTGTTCTGATTGTTGGTAGTGGTTTGGCTGGTTATGCGGTAATGCGTGAACTCAGGAAGCTAAGTGACACAATTCAGATTACGATGCTATCTTCTGGTCATGGTGGTTTTTATTCAAAACCTATGCTATCCAACGCACTGACCACCGGCAAAACTGCTGATTCAATTCTTAGTGCTGATGCCGCCCAGATGTCTTCACAGTTGAAGTCAGTTATCCATTCGCATATCCGGGTGCAATCCATTCATCCTGAAAATAATTATATTGGCCTTGAAAATGGCGAACAACGTTCTTATGAACGATTGGTTCTGGCATTGGGGTCGGATCCTATTCGCTTGCCGCTTGCCGGTAGTGGCGCGCAGGCGGTATTGTCAGTCAATGATCTTGATGATTACCGCTGTTTTCGTGAAGCATTGGTGGAGAAAAAACGTATTGCTATTTTGGGCGCTGGCTTGATTGGCTGCGAGTTTGCCAATGACCTTGCCGCGCAGGGCTACCACGTGACTGTATTCGATTTGAGTCCTCAGCCTTTGGGACGATTGCTTCCTCCGCAAGCAGGACAGTTTCTTCAGGACAAACTGACCGCAATTGGAGTGGACTTTAAATTCAATAGTAGTGTCAGCAGAATTGAAGCTGATGGCGCGCAATACCGATTATTTTTTGGGGATGAGAAATCCGTTGATGTGGATCTAGTATTGTCTGCTATCGGCTTGAAACCGCGTACCGCCTTGGCGCAAGCTGCTGGTATCGACATTAATCGCGGCATTAAGGTAAACCAGTACTTGCAAACCAATTTTGCTGATATTTATGCACTGGGTGATTGTGCAGAGGTGGCAGGAAAGGTATTGCCTTTTGTCATGCCGATTACGCATGCCGGACGTGCGTTAGCTGCCACACTGGCTGGCACACCAACCTTACTGCATTATCCGGCGATGCCAGTGCTGGTAAAAACCCCTGCCTGCCCAACAGTGGTATCTCCTCCGGATCCAGCAGCCAGTGGAGAATGGGAAATTAATGCCAGCAAAGATGGCGTTAAAGCTTTGTACCGGTCAGAAAAAGGTGATTTACTAGGCTTTGCCTTGTTGGGAACAGCAACTGCCGAGCGAGGCGCCTTAACAGCGCAATTGCCGTCAATTCTGCCATAATCGTTCTGTGCGATTAAATAACAACCCACTTTTTAAGGAGAATCAGTCTTATGCTTTATTTAATTTATGCTGAGGATGTAGTTGATAGTCTGCCATTGCGACTGGAAAATCGGCCTGCACATCTCGATCGTTTACGGCATCTGCAGGAGGAAGGGCGATTGATTCTCGCTGGGCCATGTCCGGCGATTGACAGTGAAAACCCTGGAAATTCTGGTTTTTCCGGTAGTGTCATCATCGCTGAGTTTTCCTCTCTGGACGCTGCCCAAAGCTGGGCAAATCAGGATCCTTATGTGTTAGCTGGTGTTTATGCAAACGTCAGTGTCAAACCTTTCAAAAAAGTCTTGCCAAGTTGATGACGCTGTTCAGAAGCGACAACCTGGCAGCACAAATACCTGGAAAATGATATTTTTTAGCCTAATAAATATTTTGATCAATTATTCAATTACTTGTATTATCATACCTTCGGTTGCATAACCGCCCAATAAGCTGGGGTCGGCGGGGAACTGCTGCGTACCTTTACCATCCAACCGATGATTATCATCTGTTTATTTTTCTGTCCGTGTTACGTCCGTTTAATTTATCTAAAAGAGGAAGGAGTTTTATGCAGTTATTCAAATTAATATCTTACGTATTTGTAATGGTCGTTGCTGTCGCAGCGCACGCTCAAAGTGGTGGAGAAGTTGCCAAGGTTAACGGCGTAGCCATTCCACAAGCGCGTCTCGACTTGATGGTAAAAGCAGCGTTGGCACAGGGTCAGCCCGATTCAGCTGAGATGAGGAATGCATTACGGGAAAACTTGATTGCTGAAGAAATTCTTACTCAGGAAGCTATTAAAAAAGGGCTAGATCGCGATCCCGATGTCAATACTCAGATTGATCTGGCACGCCAGGCCGTTCTTATTCGGGCGTATCAGGCCGATTATATTCGCAACAACCAGATCAGCGAAGCAGAACTTCGCAAAGAATATGAAACTGTCAAAACCCAAATGGGTGATCAGGAATACAATGCTCGCCACATTTTAGTAGAAACAGAAAAAGAAGCTAAAGACATTATCGCTCAAATCCAGAAGAAGGCACCTTTTGCAAAACTTGCCAAAGATCACTCAATTGATGATGGCAGCAAGGAAAAAGGTGGCGAGTTGGGATGGAGCGCAGCAGCCGTCTATGTCAAACCATTTGCAGATGCGCTACAAAACCTTAAAAAAGGGCAGATGACGCAGCAACCTGTGCAAACATCCTTTGGTTGGCATGTGATTCAACTAGACGATGTCAGAAAGGCAACGCCACCAGCTTTCGAAGAAGTCAAGAAAAATATGGAGCAGCGAATATTACAAAGGAATTTTGCCGCTACTGTGGAATCTTTACGTAACGCCGCGAAAGTCCAATAGAGTCTTCAAAGAAATATTTTTATTCGGTGGTTGACAGAATACTCTTCAAGAGGCAGCGCAGCGTGGCACTCTTGAAGAGATCGCTGCCACAAGTTCATAACTGATCGTTTGTGCCGATGAGGCGATCTGCTCAACTGGTAGTTCCTTTCCCCAAAGCGTTACCATGCTGCCGATGTTCGCGTGATCTATTCCTTGCAGATCGACACTGAGCATATCCATTGAGATCCTTCCAACAATCTGTGTACGCTGACCATTTACCAGTACCGGTGTGCCAGTAGGTGCGTGGCGTGGATAGCCATCGGCATAACCAGCGGCTACGATGCCAATTCGCATGGGTCGATCCGCAGTAAATTGCGCACCGTAACCCAGTCTGTCTCCCGGATTCAGCTGCTGAGTGGCAATAATCTGACTTGTCAGTGTCATAGCAGGCTGCAATCCAAGTTCTGCACCATTTTTTTCAGGTAATGGAGATATGCCGTAAAGCAACAGACCCGGACGCACCCAATCTGCATACGTTTGTGGATAACGCAAAATGGCGGCTGAATTTGCAAGAGAACATGGCAGGTGAGTACCGCATTCTGTCCGAAGTGCTGAAAACTCCTCTATCTGCCGAGAAACCAGGTATTGTTCTGCTAATTCATCCGCACAAGAAAAATGTGTCATCAGGGTAACCTCGCTGATAAACTCTCGCTGTTTTAATGCGTGCACCGCTGAATACCCTGCTTTCGGCCTGAAACCGAGGCGATTCATGCCCGTGTTGATTTTTAGAAAAACAGCCAGCTTGTTGTTTCCCCTATAGGCGGAGAGCATAGATAACTGCTCGTCATGATGAATAACTGTACTCAAGCAATATTGATCAATGACATCAAGCTCATTAGTTGAGAAGAATCCCTCCAGCAAAACCACAGGCTGCTGAAATCCGGCGTCCCTTAACTGCACTGCCGCCTCCAGTTCGAGTACAGCAAAAGCATCGGCTTCACTAAGCGCACGCGCGGCACGCAACAAACCGTGACCATATGCATCAGCTTTAATGACAGCCATCGTACGTGCATACCCAACCTTTTTCTTAACTATTGCAAGATTATGTTGCAATGCAGCAGCATCAATGATGGTGCGTATCGGTCGGTACATCTGGTCAGAGGAAAAGTAACAATTTACCCAGGACAAAAGGGGAAATCAAGGCACCGGCTAAAGTGAAATATTCTGCAACTATTTCCAAATCAGTGCCTCGAATTAATCATTTTTTTTGGAGGGGAACTTTTATTGAGTGGCTGCGGATCCAGAACAGCAATGGTTAATACGTCATCTGTCAGATATTTTTTGGCAACCTCTCTGACCTGCTCCACATCAACTGCTTTTAATTTTTCCAGAATGATTGCTTCATCCTGGTACGACAAACCAACACTTTCCAGTTGACCAATCTGCATCGCCTGAGCAGAAATGGAATCAAGCTGATAAACGTGACCGGCAATAACCTGTGCCTTCACACGACTCAGTTCCTGCTCCGTGATGCCAGATTGAATAATCTTGTCGATTTCCAGGCGAATAGCTTTCTCAAGTTCTTCAATGGTTTTATCTCGACTGGGCGTGGCATCCAGATAGAACATACCCTGCCGCCCACGTGCGATCGCATCATAACCTGCTCCTACCGATACCGCCATTTGTTTTTCACGCACCAAAGTTTTATTAAGTCTGGCCGAAGCGTTACCATCCAAAATTCCAGCAAGAACCTCAAGTGCGTATGGTTCCCAATCACTTTTTGGATCCCTAATAGTTGGTACTTTATATCCCATCAATAAATAGGGAAGCTCAGCAGGCGCCTTGACCCGCAAGTGTTTAATGCCAACTTGCGCTGGCTCGGTTTGGGGGTTGCGTTCAGCTAGACTCGGTACTGGTGATTTCTGGATTTTGCCGTAATATTTGTTTGTTAATTTGAATACTTCTGCTGGATTAACATCACCAACAATTACCAGTACCGCATTGTTAGGGGCATACCATTTGTCGTACCATTCCTGATGATCATTGACACGCATCTGCTCCAGATCATTCATCCATCCGATAACTGGACGACGATAAGGATGTGCCTGAAAGGCCGTGGCCATCATTTTTTCGAACAACAGCGAGCGCGGCTGATCGTCCGTGCGCAACCGCCGTTCCTCCATTACCACCTGAATTTCTTTGGAAAACTCATCTTCTGTAAGTAGCAGGTTACGCATACGATCCGATTCCAGCTCCATTGCCATCGGCAGATGCCGCTTGTGCAGCTGCTGGTAGTAAGCCGTATAATCCCCACCGGTAAAAGCATTCTCCACCCCGCCAGCTGCCGCAATTCTACGTGAAAACTCTCCAGCAGGCACTTTGGCTGTACCTTTGAACATCATGTGTTCGAGCGCATGCGCAACACCGGTTTTGCCGTTGACTTCATCTATACTGCCAACTTTGTACCATATCTGTTGGATAGCTACCGGCGAACGATGATCTTCCTTGACGATCAGCTTTAGGCCATTATCCAGAAAATACTCATGCGCCACCGTATTCGCTGATAATGAACCGGATACAAATAGCAGCCATGCCAGAACCACTATAAATTGAACACTGCTGCAGAAAACAGCTTCATTTCTTTTCAAAATAGCACCTCACTTCTAGAAAATTATTATTCCAAACCGGAAGAAGTCTAGTCGGCAGGATGCCCTGGCACATTCCTGCGATCATCTATATTGTACAGTTAGCATATTGTTACAGCAATTTTCTACAAATTGCTTACGATACCTATTAGCCCGACCTTGTCTCTAAGGAATTTTCATACTGAAATTGAGAGCCATATAGGCACCCAGGTGATTTTTGGATGCTTAATGTTTATGTTAGAATTTTGGTGGTCTTAGTAATTTATCCATTTTAAAAATTTTTTGTACACTTTATTTAATTCTAATGAAATTCAACAGCTTAGGCCAACAATCAAAAGTAACCCTTAAGGAAATTATTTCATCAACTTTGTGTGGTATTGATAAGCGCTTTTTTACATGCTTGATTTTTGGAGCGTGCATGACAAGTAGCCCGGTATTTTCAGAAGATGCCAATACCAATAGTCAATATAACTGGCAAAGTGTTCCACCTGTCACACCGATGCCTCGAGTTGGTATTTTTGTCAAACCACCCATAGGCCCAGGCTATTTCTCTTTGCTTGATTGGTTTAAAGGGAATCATCGCGAGAAACCGCCCCTTTCTCCCTATCCACCTTTTGCTTTGCTACCAACATCAGCTTTTGATATAGATTTCCGCTATTTGGAAAAACCTGATCACGAAAAAGATTTTTTTGATCCGATTAAACGGATGCACTTGGGTAACGACTGGTTATTGTCTTTTGGTGGCAGCTTCTGGTATCGCTACATGCATGAAACAGATAGCCGCTTAAATGCTGCTGGCGTCGATAACAATCATCATTTGGTGCGCACTCGCCTTCATGCCGATCTTTGGTATCGCGATCAATTCAGGTTGTTTGCCGAAATGCTTGATGCTCGCGCTTTTGGTTTAGATCTTCCAGCACAGGCAATTGATAGAAACCATACTGATATGCTCAATCTGTTTGCAGATATCAAGTTGGGCAGCCCAGAGGGGGGCGCGGCTTATCTCCGAGTTGGACGTCAAGAATTACTCTATGGCTCGCAACGTTTGATTTCTACCCTCGATTGGGCAAACACTCGCCGCACTTTCCAAGGGGTTAAAGCATTTTGGCATACGCCCACATTCAATGTTGATACTTTCTGGGTACGACCAATGCGAACCGAGCCGCATCAATTTGATAATTGGGATAAAGACCGTAATTTTGTCGGTCTATGGGGAAGTTACAAAGGCATTCAAGATCAAACACTTGATCTTTATTACCTTAGTCTGATTGATAACCGAATAGTTTCACCAGCCAATATCCTTCAGGGTAACACCTTACAAGGTAACTCTGTGCTGCATACGGTTGGTACCCGTTGGATCGGCAATTTGCAAAGATTAGCTTATGAACTTGAAGGTATGTATCAGTTTGGTAACCGTTCGGGGCAGGATATTTCAGCATTCGCGATTGCATCAGGTGTGGGTTACCACTTGCCCTTGCCCATGAATCCTCAATTCTGGTTACGTTATGATTTTGCATCGGGTGACAATAATCCACGAAATGGGCAGAGCAATACATTCAACCAGCTCTTTCCATTCGGGCATTACTACATGGGGTACATGGATCGTGTTGGCAGACAAAATATCCATGATTTCAATGCCCAGTTTACGATGCACCCGCAGCCGTGGGTTACATTTATCGGGCAATACCATCGTTTTTACCTGGCAAATAAACGAGATGCTCTTTACAACGCCGCAGGTGCTGCCACACTGCACGATATCACTGGACAGTCAGGCAGTCATATCGGTGACGAAATTGATTTCCGGGTGAATTTTCACTTGACTCGCCATCATGATTTATTGCTGGGTTATTCCAAACTCTTTGCCGGTAACTTTGTTAAAAACCAGCGACCAGGAGTATCCCCGGAATTATTTTATGTACAATACAACTTCCGCTTCTAATCAAAGTGTAATTAAACTAATTATTCCAATAGTTAAGGAAAATCAAGTGTTACGTAAAAAATTTATCATCATGGCTATTGTTTTTTTCATTGCCATAAATACGTTTATCGCGCACGCGGAATCACCGGCCGCAGCTGCACTACCTTCTAATGAAGGTATCGTTGTTTCATCAATTGATACAACTGGATATACCTATATTGAGTTGGCAAATGGTAATAAAACTTTTTGGATTGCAGCTCCATCAACCAAGGTAAAAAATGGCGATCACCTACGTTTTGTTGAAAGCATGTCCATGCACAACTTCACCAGCAAAACGCTTAATCGTACTTTTGATCGGGTGATTTTTGTAACTTCTACTCAAGCCAAGAGTAACCCATAGGTATAGAATTGACAGATCAGCCGGAATATCAACTTTTTCTGGCTCTTCTGCTCGCTCTTCTTTTGCTTGTTAACGCGCCACTGTCGAGCGTCGTAGCTTGTTCACCAGGTAACTCAGTGACACCAATAAATAACCTGTTTTTGAGTTGCCTGACCTCGTCTCTTAATTGAGCAGCTTGCTCAAATTCGAGATTCTTCGCAGCCGCCAGCATATTTTTTTCCAGCACCTGGATTTCTTTTGCTAGTTGCGATTCGTTCATGCGGGAATAACGTACCTCAGTCTGTGCAATTTGTAGGTTCTGGCGTGCGTTTTCCGTGACATAAACGCCATCGATCATATCTTTTATCTGCTTGCTGACACTGCGAGGAATGATATGGTGCTGTTGATTGAACAATATCTGCTTAGTGCGTCGCCTCTCAGTTTCATCCATGGCACTGCGCATTGAATTAGTAATTCGGTCCGCATAAAGAATGACGGTTCCGTTAAGATGGCGTGCAGCACGCCCCATGGTTTGAATGAGGGAACGTGTCGAGCGCAAAAATCCTTCTTTATCTGCGTCCAGTATGCCAACCAGCGATACTTCCGGTATATCCAGCCCCTCCCGCAATAAATTGATTCCAACTAATGCATCAAATTTTCCCAGACGCAAATCGCGGATAATTTCGACCCGCTCTACCGTGTCGATATCGGAATGCAAATAACGCACCCGAATACCGTGTTCTGAAAAATAATCAGTTAGATCTTCTGCCATACGCTTGGTTAATGTTGTCACCAGCACCCGCTCATTCTTGGCTGCGCGGATAGTAACCTCCGACATCAGATCATCAACTTGCGAGGTAACAGGACGCACAATAACGATTGGATCGACCAGACCAGTTGGTCGTGCGACCTGTTCAACAATTTGCCCGCTATGAGTCATTTCATACTCAGCTGGAGTGGCCGAGACAAAAATGGTTTGTGGCATCAACCGTTCAAACTCGTCAAACTTAAGTGGACGATTATCTAATGCGGAAGGCAGCCTAAATCCATATTCCACCAGATTTTCTTTTCTGGAACGATCTCCCTTGTACATGCCACCAATTTGTGGAACGGTTACATGACTCTCATCAATAATCATCAGTGCATTCTTGGGAAGGTAGTCAATCAGTGTCGGTGGCGGGTCACCTGCCTGCCGTCCGGACAGATGGCGTGAATAATTCTCGATGCCTTTACAGAAACCTAGCTCATTCATCATTTCCAGATCAAAGCGGGTGCGCTGCTCGATACGCTGCGCTTCTACCAGTTTATGATTTTCGTAAAATCCGTTTTTCCGCTGCTCCAATTCAGTCTTGATAGTCTCGATCGCGCGCAAGGTGGTACTGCGTGGCGTGACATAATGGCTCGATGGATAAACGGTATAGCGTGATACTTTGCGTGAAATATGCCCGGTCAGGGGATCAAACAGTGCCATCCCCTCTACTTCATCGTCAAATAACGAAATACGCAACGCGGTTTCTGCATTTTCTGCCGGAAAAACATCAATCATCTCGCCACGCACCCGAAAGGTGCCACGATTGAATTCAAATTCATTTCGTGAATACTGCATTTCAGTCAGACGCTTAATAATATCTCGCTGGCTGGTCTTTTCATGTTCGCGCACATGCAGGATCATGCCGTGATAATCGACCGGATCTCCAATCCCGTATATACAGGAAACAGAGGCAATGATAATGGCGTCGTCTCTTTCCAGCAGCGATTTAGTAGCGGATAGTCGCATCTGCTCAATATGCTCGTTGATGCTGGAATCCTTCTCGATAAACAGATCACGCGAAGGCACGTAAGCCTCCGGTTGATAATAATCATAGTAAGAAACAAAATATTCCACCGCATTTTCCGGAAAAAACTCTCGCATTTCCGCGTAAAGTTGCGCAGCAAGGGTTTTATTGGGCGCCATGATGATGGCAGGTCGTCCTAATTGCGCTAGCATATTGGCAATCGTAAACGTTTTTCCTGAGCCGGTTACCCCCAGCAACGTTTGAAATGACAACCCTGACTGCACTCCGTCTACCAGCTGACGTATCGCTTCAGGTTGATCGCCCGCAGGCTGAAATGCCTGATTGAGCTTGTAAGGACTGCCGGGAAAGGTAATAATCACGATATTATTTTTTAGAAATTACCGTTTGATTTTAACATGCGTAAATCGCAACCATCAGGAGCCCATCCGTGAAACTCTCGCAGCGTGTACAAGCCATTAAACCTTCGCCAACATTGCAGGTGACCGCCCAGGCAGCCAGGCTTAAAGCAGAGGGCAAGGATATTATCGGACTTGGCGCGGGTGAGCCCGATTTTGACACGCCTCAGCATATTAAAGAAAGCGCGATTGCCGCAATTCATGCTGGTTTTACCAAATATACGGCCGTGGGTGGTACGCCTGCGCTCAAGCAGGCGATTATTAATAAATTTAAACGAGAAAATAATCTGGACTATACCAGCCGGGAAATACTGGTTTCCAGTGGTGGCAAGCAAAGTTTCTTCAATCTGGTGCTGGCGACAATTGATTCTGGCGATGAAGTAGTTATTCCCGCACCCTACTGGGTTTCTTATCCAGATATCGTATTGATTGCAGGAGGGAAGCCTATATTCATTTCAACAGACATTGAAGACGACTTCAAAATTACACCGGCACAACTTGCCGCAGCCATTACGCCACACACGCGCATGTTTGTGATCAACAGCCCCAGCAACCCTTCAGGCAGCGTCTACGATCTGGCTGAATTACGAGCACTGGGAGATGTGTTACGGCAACACCCCGATATTCTGATCGCAACCGATGATATGTATGAACACATCCTGCTCGGTAATGATAAATTCGTCAATATTCTCGATGCGTGCCCTGACCTGAAAACCCGCACAGTGGTGCTAAATGGTGTATCCAAAGCCTATGCCATGACCGGTTGGCGAATTGGCTATTGTGGTGGACCTGGACACATCATCACCGCCATGGAAAATATCCAATCACAAAGTACCTCCAATCCAAATTCTATTGCGCAAGTAGCAGCTGAAACGGCATTAAATGGAGACCAGTCCTGCATTATTCCGATGATTACCGCTTTCAAGGAGCGAAATCTTTTTCTGACGGATAGCCTGAATACAATCAATGGATTCCGTTGCCTGTTATCCAAAGGTGCATTCTATGCATTTGTTGACGTGCGAATAGCAATTAACCGATTGCATGCGCAGCAACTGATAGCAGAGGCAAGTGACGCCGCTTTTAGCGCTTATCTGCTAGAAAAAGCAGGGGTTGCAGTTGTTCCCGGTTCTGCTTTTGGCTCGGAAGGCCATGTACGCCTGTCATTTGCCACCTCAATGAAAAATCTGCAAGCAGCAGTCAAACGAATCGAAGCATTGCTGAATTAATTCAATCAGTAATCCGACATACTTTTACATAATTTCAGGAAAAGACATCATGGGGTTTCTCGCCAATAAAAAAATATTGATCACCGGTCTTCTGAGTAATCGCTCAATTGCCTACGGCATTGCACGCGCCATGCACCGCGAAGGAGCAACCCTGGCATTTACTTATCAATCGGAGGAACTGCGCGAACGCGTCGAGAAGCTGGCGGCAGATTTTGATAGTAATTTCCTGTTTTGTTGCGATGTCAGCAAGGATGAAGAAATCAACCAGTGTTTCAAACAACTAGCCGCTCGCTGGGACGGTCTGGACGGAATTGTGCATTCCATTGCATTTGCGCCGCGTGAGGCATTGACTGGTGACTACCTGCAAAGTGTTACTCGAGAAGCTTTCCATATTGCGCACGATGTCAGCTCGTACAGCTTTGCCGCACTGGCAAAAGCGGGACTGCCATTGATGCAAGGTAGAAAAGCCGCGTTGCTCACACTCAGCTATCTGGGTGCAGTGCGCGTTATGCCCAATTACAACGTAATGGGTCTCGCGAAAGCCAGCCTGGAGGCGAATGTTCGGTTCATGGCTTCCAGTCTAGGTAAACAAGGCATCCGCGTAAATGCCGTGTCCGCTGGACCCATCAAGACGCTGGCAGCTGCCGGTATCGGCGATTTTGGAAAATTGCTGGGATATACAGAAAGAGTTTCACCCCTGCGTAAAAACGTCACCACAGCAGAAGTGGGAAACGTCGCCGCGTTTTTATGTAGCGACCTTGCCAGTGGCATTACTGGAGAAATTACCTACGTGGATGCAGGTTTCAATACGGTCGCTTTTGACTTGTAACGTACCTTCTAAAATCAAGAAATCACTTTCAACACGGAAAAGTCTTTATCAGAATAGCGGCTCATCAATCTTATCAAGTTTGATAAATTGGCTATCTGCATGCTTTCGCTCCAGAAATTCCTAATAAACAATTTCCACATTTTGGACTTCCAAGGCTTCCACAAGCGCCTCAACCAATGTCTCCTGCAGGCGCACACGCCATTTCTCTCCTAAATTAATTTCACAGCTTGCCTGATAATTACTGAACTGGATGGTAACTGGGCAACTTGGTACAGCTGCCATTCCAGGCAGGGTGGCTGGTGGGCGGTGGGCGCCGAGTATTTCCCGTAATTTTGTACAATCCGCCGATCCGGACCCATTGATGGCTAGTTTCAGTTTTTTTGCGTAACTTGAACGTGCATCAACGAAATCTATAACTTCCTTAGCTACTATACGTGACTCACCGCTATCACGGCCACTTTGACTGACAACGACCTTGGTAATCAACAACTCATCCATTTTTAAATTACCGGCATGGGCACTAAATAAATCGTTATAAATCACGACTTCTATCCTTGCCAGACCGTCATCTAATGTAACAATCGCAATTTTTCCCCGTCTGGTCATCTGGGAGCGAACAGCAAAAATAATGCCAGCGATAAGTTGCGACTCTCGCCTCGGGCTAAGCTGATTGAGTCGAGTTGAAATAAATCGCTTGAGTTCTGTTGCATAACTGTTAAACGGGTGACCGCTCAAATAGAATCCCAGAGAAGTTTTTTCATGCTGCAGGCGTACTTTATCTGGCCAGACTGGCGCGGTAATGAGGGCGAGTGGCTGGTTGACTGCATGATCATCATCAAACAGGCTCAATTGTTTGGCAGACTGGCTGCGTTGTTCAGAAAATTCAAGCGCTATGCTAACAGAAGCCATTAATGCGGCCCGGTTGGTATCGAAACTATCGAGTGCGCCTGAGCAAATAAGTGCTTCTACAACACGACGATTGATGATGCGCCGATCTACACACTGACATAAATCAAACAGACTGGTAAATGCTCCCTTGCTTTCACGCACTTGGACAATTGCGTTAATTGCCGCTTCTCCCGTTCCTTTAATCGCACCAAGACCATAACGTATTGTTTTGGTGTCAACTGGTATGAAATGATAAACAGATTGGTTGATGTCTGGTGGGAGCAGAGTAATACCATTGAGTTTGCAGTCTTCATAAAAAATATTGACCTTGTCGGTATCGTCCATATCAGCCGAGAGACAAGCGGCTGCCAGCTCAGAGGGATAATGCGCCTTGAGGTAGGCTGTTTGGTAGGCGATTAACGCGTAGGCGGCAGCATGTGATTTATTGAATCCATATCCGGCAAATTTTTCCATCAGATTGAACAGCAGGACAGCATTTCGTTCGCTGACGTTATTCTTGACTGCACCTTCGACAAAGATGGCGCGCTGTTGCGCCATTTCCTCAACTTTCTTCTTGCCCATGGCACGCCGCAGCAAATCTGCACTGCCAAGGCTGTAGCCACCAATAATTTGAGCAATCTGCATAACTTGCTCCTGATAAATCATAATGCCATAGGTTCCGCCAAGGATAGGTTCCAGTCTGGGATCGAGATAATCGACACGCTTGCCATGCTTGCGTTCGATAAAATCAGGAATCAGATCCATCGGCCCGGGGCGATAAAGCGCAACCAGGGCAATCAAATCCTCGAACCGGTCAGGTTTGGCTTTTTGCAGTAGATCTTTCATGCCGCGCGATTCAAACTGAAAAATACCAACAGTGTTGCCTTTTGCCATCAGTTGAAATGTAGCCGCATCCTGCAGAGGAATGCTATCCAGCGAGAAGAGTGGTGTAGTAGTCTCTCCAGATAATTCTGCTTGATTGTGGCGAATATCGTTAACTGCTCGATCCAGAATCGTCAGCGTGCGTAATCCCAGGAAGTCGAACTTAACGAGCCCTATTTTTTCAACATCATCCTTGTCAAACTGACTGACCACAGCATCACCGGCATTTGCGCTGTAAATTGGGCAAAAATCTGTAATTTTACCAGGTGCGATCAGTACGCCGCCCGCATGCATGCCGACGTTGCGTGTTAACCCTTCCAGTCGCTCTGCCAGTTCCAATAGATTACGCACGTCCTCTTCAGCTTCAATACGCTGATTCAAGATGGGCTCAAGCTCACGGGCTTTTCGTAAAGTCATCCCCAGCTCGAACGGAATGAGTTTTGCCAGTTGATCGACAAAGTTATACGGCAAATCCAATACCCGGCCAACATCACGCACCACTGCCTTGGCTGCCATCGTGCCGAATGTGACAATTTGCGCCACACTCTCCGCACCGTAGCGATCACGTACATATTCGATTACACGTTCACGCCGATCCTGGCAGAAATCAATATCGAAATCGGGCATGGATACGCGCTCTGGGTTAAGAAAGCGTTCAAACAACAAGTCATAGCGCAACGGATCCAGATCCGTAATACCTAGTGAATAGGCAACCAGGGAACCGGCTCCCGAGCCTCGGCCAGGACCAACTGGCACATCGTGGCGCTTGGCCCAGTTGATAAAATCCGCCACGATCAGGAAGTAACCCGGGAATCCCATTTGAATAATCGTATCCACTTCAAAATCCAAGCGGGACTGGTAAAGTGATCGTTTGCTTTCAAGTAGTTCCGGTTGAGGGAAGAGTTGTTTGAGGCGCGCCTCCAAACCCGTTTGTGCCTGCTCGCGTAAATATTGCTCAATACTGACACCTATCGGTGTCGGGAAAGTGGGCAGCCGGGTAATATCAAAATCCAGCAGCAACGAGCATCGTCGTGCGATCTCCACACTATTAGTTAAGGCGGTAGGGATGTCACTGAATAATTCAACCATTTGTGACTGAGTTTTAAAATATTGCTCTGTCGTGAACTCTTTTGGGCGGCGTCGATCTCCAAGAACGTAACCTTGTGCGATGCAAACACGCGCATCATGCGCCTTGTAATCTTCAGGCCGCATGAACTGTATCGGATGTGTTGCTACCACAGGTAATTTCAGTCTAGCTGCCAAAAATAAGGTCTTTCGCACCCATGCTTCTTCATCTGGTCGGCCACAGCGCTGAATCTCAAGATAAAACCTGTCGGGAAACAAGCGCGCCCAATCGCGCGCGACCACTTCTGCCGCCATAGTATCTGCCTGTAAAAACTTATGGGCGATCTCCCCTGATGCGCCTCCAGATAAAGCGATCAAGCCTTCGCTACCGATGGCGTCTGTCTCAAGCCAGGATTTCTGAAGCTCCACGCGACCATGATAATTACTTAGTCGATAAGCTTGAGATAACAACCGACACAGGCGTAGATAACCGGATAATGACTGACACAACAGCAGAGTGCGATATGGTTTATCCGGTTCGTGACCATTACTGATCCAGACATCACAGCCAGCAATCGGTTTGATACCGGCAAGGCAGGCTGATTGGTAGAATTTGACCAACCCAAACACGTTGGATAAATCGGTTAATGCCAGAGCTGGCATGGCATTTTCACGCGCCGCTGCCACTGCTTCATCGATACGTACGATACCATCCACAATTGAGTATTCGCTATGCAGGCGCAAGTGAACAAAAGCTGGATTTACCGCCATGATGATACAATTCCAAGAATTTGACAGATAAGGATAAGCCGTTGAGCAGACTGTGGCATGTGCCTTATGGATTTGATGATGTACCATACATGAACCACCCTACAGTTGACCTCTGTATTTTACACTATGATGAAAACTCCTGAATTGCTCCTCCCCGCTGGTTCACTAGAAAAAATGCGTGCTGCTTATGCGTTTGGTGCCGATGCTGTCTATGCGGGGCAACCGCGTTATTCCCTGCGTGCACGTAACAATGAATTCTCATTGCCGCAGATTCATGCTGGTATTACTGAAGCACACCAATTGGGTAAAAAGTTTTTTGTAACCAGCAACCTGATGCCGCATAACGCTAAAGTTAAGACTTATCTGGCTGACATGGAACCTGTGATTGCATTGCAGCCCGATGCGTTAATTATGGCTGATCCTGGTCTGATCATGCTGGTTCGGGAAAAATGGCCAGAGATTCCTATTCATTTGTCAGTTCAAGCAAATACGGTCAATTATGCGGCTGTAAAATTCTGGCAATCACTGGGACTGACTCGTGTGATTTTATCGCGAGAATTATCGCTGAGTGAAATTCGTGAAATCCGTGAGCTTTGCCCGGACATGGAGCTGGAAGTGTTCGTGCATGGTGCTTTATGTATTGCTTATTCCGGGCGTTGTCTACTCTCTGGCTATTTTAATCACCGTGATCCCAATCAGGGTACCTGTACCAATTCCTGTCGCTGGGATTACAAGGTCAAGGATGCCACAGAAAATGCCAGTGGTGACATCGAACCAATTCAACAGATCGATTTTGATTTCAATCAGGCACTGTTGACTGCAGACTCAGCGTTAATGGATGGTAATCTCGCTATTCCCCGGCATCCTGCTGCGGATAAAGTTTATCTGATCGAAGAAGGACAACGACCCGGCCAGTTGATGCCGATCATGGAAGACGAGCACGGCACCTACATTATGAATTCTAAGGATCTGCGTGCGGTAGAGCATGTTGCGCAGTTAGCCGAAATTGGAATTGATTCGCTCAAGGTGGAGGGGCGGACCAAATCGGCCTATTACGTTGCGCGTACGGCACAGGTCTATCGCCAGGCAATTGACGATGCCGTTCAGAAACGTCCATTCGACCCATCACTGCTGGCGCAGCTGGAAGGACTGGCTAATCGTGGCTATACAGATGGTTTTTACCAACGCCATCACAGCCAGGAAACACAAAACTATCTACGTGGTTATTCGGAATCAGCTCGCAGCATGTATGTGGGTGATATAGATCAGATTGACACCGTCAATGGCATGGTCGAAATAGCGGTCAAGAATCGTTTTGCGGTGGGTGATCGCCTCGAAATCATCCATCCAGATGGTAATCGCATTATCCAACTAGAGACTATGGAGGATCTGCACGGCAATCCAGTTGCAATAGCGCCTGGAAGTGGACACAGAGTGAAGATTCCGCTGACGGGTAAAGTTGATAAAGCATTTGTCGCCCGCTTTCTTTAAAAAATATTGAAAAATGCGATTTGTTTTCTTCCTGATACTGTTTCTGTTATTAACCGCCTGTTCCAGCATAAAAAAGCAGGAAATTCCGGCTCCAGGTACATCTGACTGGTTGGAACAAGTCGATATTACCGCCAGGTTACAGGGAAATGATGCTTTAAGTTCCAAAATTGGCAGTCACGAGTGGATGCAGGCAATTAGTGATCAGTATGGCGGTTACGATAGTGATGGTGATGGTCATGGGCCTGATCTTGGTTCAGAAGAATGGGCCAGCGCACTGCACTATAAAATCTTTAACGAACAACTACTCGATATGGCGGATAAAGTTTATATTTCTGTCGATGGCGAGCGCTTAGCCGTCTTCTATGACGATACCGCTGCAGCCGCCTTCATTATTTATAGTGGCCGCAAAATCACCTTACCGCAATCCATTACAACTTCTGGCGTATATTTTAGCCAGGATAAAAATAATATCTTCTGGATAAAAGATAGAACCGCAGCCTACTGGCGGCAAGGAGAAAAAGTTTTTGAGGGCTTTGAGGAATGTCGCTAAATCCCAATTCATTTCGGCATAGCGACAACCCACCTACTGATAACATTATTCTGATTGGGCTCATGGGAGCCGGCAAAACGACGATTGGTAAATTATTGGCAAGCAGCATGGGTAGAATCTTTATTGATTCCGATCATGAAATTCAGCAGCGTACCGGTGTAGATATTCCATTAATTTTTGAATTTGAAGGAGAGGCTGGTTTTCGTAAGCGGGAAACAGAAGTATTGGAGGACGTGACGCAGCTGCCTAATATTGTACTGGCAACCGGGGGTGGCGCAATTTTGCGTGAAGAAAATCGTGATTTGTTGCGGAGAAGTGGGACGGTTATTTATTTGCGTGTCCCTATTAGTGAATTAAAACGTCGTACCCGTTTTGACAAAAATCGCCCACTATTGCAAACCCCCAATCCGCAGGCAAAATTGGTCGAGTTATTTAATCAACGTGATGCGATCTACCAGCAAACTGCCCATATTATCCTTGATAGTGGACGGCAAAGTGTGCGTGCACTAATGCAGACCCTTAAAAAAAAATTGCAGGAACACCGATCCTCACAATTTAACACTTCAGGGAATGCCTAAAGGACAGTTTTGAGGTATGCTGAGTTTTATGGAGTCCAACGTTTCGTAAAATATAGATATGGAATGGAGGACAAAGATGGAACAATTACCCCGAACTCGATACAGCCAGGAATTTCGTGAGCAATCAGTCAAGTTTTTTAAAGAAAGAGGATTAACGCTAGTTGAAGCAGCGAATATATTTGCATAGTATCTTTGCTTAAATTCTGCTGGCGATAGGTAGTTCAACCTTTCTTGTTTTCTCTGCTGGTTATAAAAGATCTCTATATATTCGGTAATCTCCTCTTTTGCCTGTAGTCGTGTTTTGAATTTCTAATGATGCACCAATTCGCTTTCGAGGGTTCCCCAGAAACTTTCCGACACCGCATTATCCCAGCCAGTTGCCTTTGCCACTTATAGAAGCGATCAAGCCAAATTGTTTCAATATTTCCTGGTAATCTGTGCGCAATATTGGCTGCCACGATCCGAGTGAAGAATTATGCCCTTCTCCGGGAGTTTTCTATCAGTTGCGCGAAACAAAGCTTGGATAAATCACTGACCCATGCTTTGTCAGGCGTGCTAACAGCAAATTCTCGTTTCAGAATATTGGGCGCAAAGGGTAAATGATGTTTAGAGTCAGTCGTTACTTTGGATTTGTGTTTTTGCCTGCAATACAAATTTAGTTTCTTGCGAAGTGCTCGAACACGATATGGGGTGATTTGCACACCGTGATCTGCTAAGTCACGATATAAGCGGATCAACCGTAAGTACACGGCACATAAGTGCAGCGGGATATTGCTGTCGCAGCGTATCAATCGTACCGTATTTCACCACGACTCCTTCGCGAAATAGGCCGCACACTTTTTTATGAAATCTCGCTCCATCTTCACTTCTGCCAGCTCACGTTTGATCCTCGATAGCTCTAGTTCAAGTTCACTCAGTGGCTTCTGGCATTTACTTCTTGGAGTAAGCGCGCCTTCTCTATCAGCATAAACCCAGTTCTTCAATGTCCCCTTAAGTAAAGATAATCGTTTCGCAGCTTCAACTAGCGTTAATCCCCTTTCTTTAAAAAACTTGACTGATTGCTCACGAAATTCCTGGCTGTATCGAGTTCGGGGTAATTGTTCCATCTTTGTCCTCCATTCCATATCTATATTTTACGAAACGTTGGACTCCATAAAACTCAGCATACCTCAGTACCGCTTTTCTCTTGGTTTTTCCTTGCGGATTGCTGCATCGATTAACACTTGTTGGTATCTATATTTAGGCATTGAAGAAATGCCAATATAAGTACGATAACTTGAATGGTATATTTAGAGGTGGGATGATGCTATCTGAATCCGTAAGTTCATTGAAAAGCTAATAAATTCAATGGACTCCATGCTATTTGAAACTTTTTGAGGTACTTAGTGGTGCCCGGAGCCGGAATCGAACCGGCACGGACGTTTATGTCCGAGGGATTTTAAGTCCCTTGTGTCTACCAATTTCACCATCCGGGCAATCGAAAAATTTTTTCATATGGAGGCGGGGGTCGGAATCGAACCGGCGTAGACGGCTTTGCAGGCCGCTGCATGACCACTCTGCCACCCCGCCGAAACCAGTCAGCTTATATCAAGCGAAAATTTTTTCAAAAACGCATACCCAAAAAGTAGTAAACAACCCATTATTCCGAGTTATAACCTTGCTAGGTGATTTCCGAAGTTATCTCGAACTGGAGCGGGAAACGAGACTCGAACTCGCGACCCCAACCTTGGCAAGGTTGTGCTCTACCACTGAGCTATTCCCGCTTATAAAAATTTTATGTTTACAGTTTTTATGCTTTTCTGCCTGCTGGCAAAGCGAGGATTATAAAGTGACTAGCATTTTTGTCAAGGAAAGGAAATGGTGTGTTAACACTAAGTAGTAATATCCCTTTTCTCACATATAGAAATATCCACTTGAGATGGAGTTGAATAAACTCATCTCTTGCAAAAAACGGGGGGCATTTTGGAATGGGTGTAATAATGAGTTAAAAAGAAGCGAAACGAGCGCGAGTCATGAATCTGTTGGAGGCAGACAGGATTGATCAAAAAAGACCTGGTAGTGCTGCTTTACATTGACAAAACGGGTCGGTATAATCCTCGTTCTGTTTCGCCGGGGGTATAGCTCAGCTGGGAGAGCGCTTGCATGGCATGCAAGAGGTCAGCGGTTCGATCCCGCTTATCTCCACCAGAGATTAATATATCCTTTTTTCATATTAGTCCCCATCGTCTAGAGGCCTAGGACATCGCCCTTTCACGGCGGTAACACGAGTTCGAATCTCGTTGGGGACGCCACTTACCTTGATTTCTTGTGATTACGCTTGCTATGGCGGACATACCCGACGGGAATAGGGGAATCAACTTAATAACGCCGCTCGCCGGGTACACCAAGTTTGGATTTTACTTCAGACTGCCCAAAACAATTTCATTCTCTACTTTTTTCACACCTTCAACTAACCATGCCTGCATAACAGCATGATCTACTTGTTCTTGACTTCCAGCAGTTCCACTCAGAAAAACTTCGCTATTCTCAACTCGAACCTTTAAGCCAAGGGGAGCAAGCTCGGGTATTGCTGCAAGTTTTGTCTTGATCGAAGCGGAAAGAGAAGCATCATCAAAATAGCCTCCACCACTCGTGCCACCCCAAGGATCATCGCCACTCCCGGAATCTCCACAACCAGAAATGGCCATGGTAATTACGCAAATAGCAACAAAACATAAAACCCTAATTTTCCCTAACTGATGCATTATTCTCCTCCATTAAAAAATAAATTTAAAGATTGCGGTAAAAATGTATGCATACTGACCGCTATTATATGTCGCAACTCTTAAACGACGTTTCACCTGATAAATTTTTCTCCAGATAAGCAATAACCTGGTCAGATAAATCCGGCATCAGACAATCAAACGATTGTAAATCATGCATGGAACGCAACCACGTTAATTGTCGTTTAGCTAGTTGCCTGGTCGCAATCACACCCATTTCCCGCATTTCAGCCAGATTAATTTGCTTATCCAGGTAACGCCACACCTGCCGATAGCCAACGGATCTCATTGCGGGCATTTCTGCGGTTACCGAAAACTGCCGACGAATAGCCAGTAATTCTTCGATGAGTCCACTTGCCAGCATTTTTGCAAAACGCTGCTCAATGCGACTATGCAAGATTAACCGATCACTGGGTAATAAGGCAATATTGATAATTTGATAAGGGAAATAATTATATTGTTCTTTTTCCTTAGCTTGCACCAGCAGTGCTGACAATGGTTTTCCCGTTAAATAGCAAACCTCCAAAGCACGTTGGATTCGCTGGCTATCGTCTGGCTGAATACGTGCGGCACTAACAGGATCAAGCTCATTCAATCGAGAATGCATTACCGGCCATCCTTCGATATGCGCAGCTCGTTCCAATTCTTCTCGCAAATGTTTATCAGCAGAAGGCAGTTCAGCAAGACCATCTCGCAATACCCTGAAATACATCATCGTCCCTCCTACCAGAAGTGGAGTTTTATCGCGTGAAATAATTTTCTGCATTGCCTCCAACGCATCATTCCTGAATTTTGCAACCGAATAGTTCTCGTTGGGGTCAATCAAGTCAATTAAATGATGCGGTACCGCTTTCAGCGCTGCCTGATCGGGCTTAGCACTTCCAATATCCATATAGCGATAAATTTGTGCCGAATCGACACTGACAATTTCCACTGAAAAATGTTGCGCAATTTTCATGGCCAGTGCTGATTTACCACTGGCGGTTGGGCCCATCAAAAAAATTGCTATCGGTTTTGAATGATTGGAAAGATTCACGAACTACGGTTATCAGTTAGAATGAAAGAAACACAAGCAATTTAAGGATTTCAGTATTGCAATTCTTACTACCTGCCAAGGAGAACGTTTGAAAATACTTGCCATTTTGCTCATGCTGTTGATTGTATACAGTTTGGGTTCAGCGCTTTATTATATGGTCAAAGACGGGGGAAATAGTACACGCATGGTCAGGTCACTCACCATACGCATTGCGCTATCACTAATTTTATTTGTCATTATGATGGCGTGGACATATATCGAATATGTCCACGAAGGTTAGCTGTAAAATGCCAGTCACCCAAGTTCGCTGAATGCCCCCAACATTTTTTTGACAAAGTTATACGGTCGCCTATATTACGTAGCGATCAATAGCTGCTGTCACCCTAATCCATGCCGCACAGCACTATTTTAATCACCACTATTGCCATTAGTCTGGGGCTAGCGTTGCTGCTCGGCATACTTGCTCACCGATTGAAACTGCCCGTACTGGTCGGTTACCTGGCCGCTGGCATTATCATTGGACCCGCTACACCGGGTCTTGTAATTGATCTCGAGTTGTCAAGTCAACTTGCCGAAATCGGCGTCATTCTGCTCATGTTTGGTGTTGGTTTGCATTTCTCACTCGGTGATTTACTTGCCGTCAGGAAAATCGCTATTCCAGGCGCTATTCTGCAAATACTGGGTGCCACCACGCTAGGCACAATGGTTGCGCTTTCGTGGGATTGGAGTCTTGGGGGCGGCATCGTATTTGGACTAGCCCTATCGGTTGCCAGCACGGTGGTGCTGTTACGAGCGCTGGAACACCGTGGACTGCTCAAATCCATCAACGGAAAAATAGCGATTGGATGGCTCATTGTCGAAGATCTAGTCGTAGTATTGGCGCTGGTATTACTACCCGCCTTGTCTGTCTGGCTGACAACCAGCGCCGATCCAACCGCGACCAGCAACAGTACCCTGGATTTACTGATCACGCTCACCGTCATTTTAGGCAAAGTCTCAATCTTTATCGGCTTTATGCTGATCATCGGCAGACGGTTTTTTCCGAAGTTGCTCTGGTATGTTGCCAGCACAAAATCGCAGGAACTCTTTATTTTATGCGTGGTTGCAGTAGCGGTTGGTATTGCCTATGGTGCTGCCATTCTGTTTGACGTATCACTCGCCCTGGGTGCTTTCTTCTCAGGGATGGTCATGCGCGAGTCTCCCTTGAGCCACCGGGCCGCACAAGACTCTCTACCTCTGCGGGATGCCTTCTCTGTATTATTTTTTGTATCTATCGGAATGTTATTCGATCCCAATATCCTGCTGGAAGAACCGCTGAAACTGCTAATTGTGGTGATGATTATCATTTTTGGAAAATCTGCGATTGCCCTGTTACTTATTTTGGTGATGCGCTATCCGCTTAATACCGCCTTGACAGTCTCAGTCAGTCTGGCTCAAATTGGCGAACTCTCCTTTATTCTCGCTTCACTGGGCTATTCGCTGGATCTGCTGCCAAGCGATGGCTACAGCCTGATTCTGGCCAGCGCACTGATTACCATCACCCTCAATCCATTGGTATTCCGAACCGCAGAACCCATCCAGAACTGGATCCGCGCTCGCTCCAGACTGGCGCGCTTCGTAGAACGGCAAAATGATCCGTTGGCTGAATTGCCCGTAGCGGTGAGCTCCAAAGTAGTTACAGACCATGTCATTATTGTCGGCTACGGCTCGACAGGTGCCCGAATTGGTGCCATGTTGGCAGAGCAGGCCATTCCCTTCGTCGTCGTTGACCCCAACCGGGAGCTAATCGAACAACTGCGTAGCAAAGACATCCATGCAGTAGCAGGTAATGCGAGTGACCCGGCAGTGTTGATTCAGGCACATATTGCTCGATCAGCGGTACTCATTATTACGATACCAGATCCGATTGCCATCAGACAAATGGTTGAAATATCGAGTATTTTAAATCCAAACAATGAGATTCTAATTAGCACCTTCAATAGAGAAGAAGCTGCCATTCTGCAGCGAGAACAGACCGGAGTGATCTTCCTGGCAGAACAAGTACTGGCAGAAAATGTTGTCGCACGAGTAACAGGTAGATTACAGCAGCAAAAAAAGACCAGTGATAAATAACCCATGGTCGCCATGTGCGGCCATAGGTTGTCATGATTTTACTTTATTCGAATTTATGAAGTCTCTTATCAAGACTTTTTTTTAAAATCGGCTATTGCCCTCTCAACCCCGTCATCGTGCGCAAGCCCACCTTTTCGCGTTTCAATTTCTCCCGTCGGCAGTCAGTACTCGCCATCACGCTCATCGGCCTGCTGAATGGGCTGGGTACCAACCGCGACCACCCAAACTGAGCATGCCCGCCATACCGCGCTGTGGCTAACCTATTCATTAACGGGCCCATAGCTCTGCCAGACGCTTATCTCTTCCACATCTGCTGCGATAAAACTGGTAACGAACAGGATTTTTCAGGTAATAATCCTGATGGTATTCCTCCGCAGGGTAAAACTCGGTGGCGGGCAGCAGTTCGGTAACAACCGGTTGGTTAAATCGGCCTGACTGATCCAGTGCCATCAAAGATACTTTTGCCTGCTGGTGATGTTCTTCATCTGCGTAAAAAATGGCGGAGCGATACTGATTGCCCATATCGCAGAACTGCCCGTTTTGGGTAAGGGGATCGATCATTGGCCAGAATGCCGCCAGTAGGCGGACATAATTGGTTTTAGCCGGGTCATAATAAACTTTGACGGCTTCAATATGCCCGGTTCGCCCACGACTAACCTGCTCATAGGTCGGATTAACCGTTTTGCCACCGATATAACCGGAAATTGTGGCAGTCACACCCTGCACTTTGTCAAAATCAGCCTCTACGCACCAGAAGCAACCACCGGCAAAAATGGCGAATGTTTGTTTTGATTTGTCCGCATCTTCTTTCAGCACTTTAAGATCATCAGCAAGGGTGCTAATGCCCGTCAAAAGTCCGGTAACAATCAAAACAAGAAAAATGAAATAGTTTTTCATTTGTCAACCTCTCAGTGCCGGAAGCGGTTCTTCTTGTGGCACAAACTTGAGTGCGAGACCATTGTTACACCAACGCTGCCCGAGCAGCGGTGGCCCATCATTGAACACATGCCCCTGATGACCACCGCAACGGGCGCAATGGTACTCAATGCGCGGCAGGATCAGCTTGTAGTCGCGCTTGGTGGCTATATGCCCTGTGATAGGTTGCGTGAAACTAGGCCAGCCGGTACCGCTGTTGTATTTAAACTTACTTTCAAACAGAGGCAAAAAACAGGCTGCACATAAATAAACCCCTTCACGGGTTTCATTGTTAAGTGCACTGCTTCCAGGCGCTTCGGTATCTTCTTCGAACAAAACCTGATAAGCCCCAGGGGTGAGCAACGATTGCCACTCTTTGTGGGGTTTGTTCAGGGGGGTCACTGTAACAGTATCAGTATCCATGATTGGTTGTACCTCGAAATCAGTTTGACGGAAACAGGCTGAAAAAAATGGTATGGCCACCCATACTGCTGCATTTTTTAAAAATATTCTTCGTTGCATAACAACCTCTTGAATAAAAATCTAAAGCCGTGTGACTGTTTTCCAGAGTTCAAGTTGCAGCTAATGTGTGCTGTTACTGGTGATGAATGACATGTGGCATAGCTGATTTCAGATAGTAAAACATCGACCACAATGTCAGAATCGCTGCCAGATAAATCAACCAGGTACCCACAACAAAAGTATCGAACATGTTACTGACTGGATCATAGTAGAGCAGTAGCGGAATCGCCACCATTTGCGATACAGTTTTGATCTTACCAAGGAAGGAGACAGCCACACTTTTCGACTTGCCAATTTTAGCCATCCATTCCCGTAACGCTGAGATCGTGATTTCACGACCAATGATAATAAGTGCAATCGGTGCATCTAACCGCGCTAAATGAACCAGCACAATCAGTGCCGCCGCAACCATTAGCTTATCAGCAACGGGGTCGAGAAAAGCCCCAAAAGCGGAAGTCTGGTTGAGTGTCCGCGCCAGATATCCGTCAAGCCAGTCCGTCAAGGCTGCGCCGACAAAAATGATAGTGGCGGCGAGATTCTGTCCGCTGGGCGACAACCATTCCGTGGGAACATAAAATATTCCGACAAATAATGGAATTGCCAAAATACGCAGCCAGGTTAGAGTATTTGGGAGATTAAAAAGCATGATACAAAATTATTTTTCTATTATTAGACAAACCAATCATTTCCTGCAAACCCGAATAGTTTATTTGTTTACTACACACAAATTAAACAGGAGTTGCAGCAGGTGATGCGCTAAGCAACAATACCACGACTGAAAAACGTACTTTCATTTTACAAGGAAAGCACAAATGAAAGCAGGGATACTTTTCACCTGACTACCCACACGGTTTTTTGAATTCGCCACATGGATTTTGATTACGATTACACTACCATGCCTTAATCAAATAAATTAATAGAGCACCTTATGAAAAATTGGGATTCGTATTTAGTCAGAATAATCAGTTTTTCCTTTCTGATGGGTACTGCGTCAATCACGCAGGCATTACCGGATGAATGTGTCAACTTGACTGCACCAGCCACCTTTCTGGAAGCAAATAGTCTTGTCTGTCTGCAGAAAATTGTCGTAACCGACTCATCCGGGGATCAGCTATACAAAGCATCATTACAATGGTTGGGAGCAGATAATCCCAGCGGGTTTAAATTACTAACCGTAGAGCCTGACGATACTACTGATGCAAATAGTCCCACTTTCTCACTTCTGAATGGTGTATTGACCATACCAAAAGTTGATATTCCAAAGCTTTATGGAACCGAGCGCTACACCGTCAGCCTGGCTTGGGTAACAGATACTGATGCGAGTACCAATGATCCAGTTTCAATATTTAAACTGGCAGCCGTTGCACAATATAACAACCCCGAATATGTCCCGAATGTCACCTGGAAACCCTATGGCATGCTACTTCCCCGCGAACGGCGTGCGGTTGATTTGCTGGCTCGGTCTATCTCCTACGCAAAACTGGCTAATGCGGTGTATGACTTTGATAATACCCAGTTGGATGCTTGGGAATTAATAGAATCCAGAGGAAAAAATTCTGGAATGGATGCCGGTGTCTATATAAACCGTGATACCAATGAATTAGCACTGGCATTTCGTGGTACCGAAACCTGCAATTTTCCTTGCTCGTTTAACGAACTGGAAGATGCTCGTCGCGACCTAGTAGCAGATACTGCCATAGGAACTGGAATTGTCAGCGATCAATTTAAAGATGCGTTTAGATTTGCCCAGGAAGTCCAGGAGGCGGTTTCTCGATATCCCGACATTAATAAAATTACGGTAACCGGTCATTCTTTGGGTGGTGGGTTGGCACAGGCTATTGGCGCAGTCTTCGGATGGGAAGCTTTTGCATTCAATTCCTCACCCGTTCCTGATCATTTCTTTGATACTTACACCATTACATTACCCGAAGAAGAAATCCAGAAATTAATTCATGTGATTGCCGATGTTCATGATCCGGTTTCTAATACCGACAATACCGGAAAATTTTATTTTGACTCTCATCACGTAACCCCGTTGATTCAATTTAATTTCAGAAAAAAAGAAATTTCACCTGAAGATAAGGTAGATCTGGATGATCTGAGATTTGGCCGTCACAGCATCACCCGATTTACTGATAATGCAACCGAGCTGCTGAATATCTACCGGGATGGCTGGTAAACGAAAAGTGTTGCTTCAAAATCGAGAGCGGCAAGTAGATCAGCGCGAGATAGTTATCTTATCTGGTACGCTACGTTTTATGGATATTCTGTAATTCAATTTCGCCGGTAAATACAGTTTCCGCTGGTCCCGTCATCCAGACTGGCTCACCCTCTCCTTCCCAGAGAATACGAAGATTACCGCCCGATGTGCTAACCAAGACATCGTTATCCAGTCTCCCCAGCAGAATACCGGAAACCGTTGCTGCACAAGCGCCAGTACCACAGGCAAGCGTTTCGCCTGCACCACGTTCAAACACACGCAACCGGATATGCGAGCGATCCATAATTTGCATAAAACCAGCGTTGACTCCGTTGGGGAAATCAGGATGCGTTGCGATCAGCGGCCCCTCACTGGCAACAGGCGCACTCTCGATATCTGACACGATCTGGACGGCATGAGGGTTACCCATCGATAAGGCGCAAATGTCAATCTGCTTACCGTTGATAGACAGGGGATAGGTAAGCACGCGTTGGTTTGCATGAAAGGGGATATCAACTGGTTCAAACTTGGGAGCGCCCATGTTGACCGATATTTCGCCATCCGCTCCCAGCGTAGGCGTAATGATGCCCCGCAGCGTTTCCACCCGGATAGTTTTTTTATCCGTCAAACCTTGTTCATGTACAAAATGTACAAAACATCGGGCGCCATTGCCACATTGTTCTACTTCCTCACCATCCGCATTGAAGATCCGGTAACGAAAATCAGCATCTCCCCTGGCACTCTCTACCAGCAGCAACTGGTCAAAACCAATACCAAAGTGGCGATCAGATAAACGGCGGATGAGGTTTCCGTCAGGAATAAAGGTCTGGTGAATGGCATTGATAACGATAAAATCGTTTCCCAGACCTTGCATTTTTGTAAATTTCAGTTTCATAAGTGTCATTAAAAAACCAAAAATCACTTCCCTAAAATAAAGTCCGGTAGCCTACCTGCTGCGACAGCGGAATCATGGTTCATATATGGCAGCATTTCGCTGCCGGAGTGGCGTTTTTGCTCCAGCCTATAACGCAGAAGCAAAAACAAAGGGGTCGTTAGACCCCTTTGTTTATTTGGTATTCCAGATCAACCAAATACAATCAGAAACCGCCACTACGCTTAAAACTACCTCCTAAAGCACCGGTAACTGTTAAACTTGGATCATCGAAAATTACATCAATAATTCGAACGCCACCAACAGTGGTGCTCCAGCTATAATTAACGAAGCCGCTGGTTCTAACCGGACTACCAGGTTTACAACCAATAGTCTGATTTACCTGGTCAAGAGACATGCCCACGACAATGTTATTATATTTGCTAATGGTAAAATCTGCCGCCTCGCAAGTTTCCTTAACGCCACCTCCATTGTTGGGTGCAGAACTCCCAACGGCTAATACCTGAAACTGATCAATACGCACCGAAACATCAAAATATTTTTGATCTCCAACGACGACAGAGTCCATACGCAGTATGTTCGTGGCTGGATCAAAATTATCCGCCTGGGCAGTTACCGTAAAAAACGACGCAGCCAACAATAAAAAAAGATGTTTCATTTGTACCCCTTTGAAAAGTTATAAAACAATAATAATTGAAAGTCTTTCTTAACTTACTTTACGTCCTGAGTATTTTCTAAAAGCAAAGTTGTCACCAGTAATTTGAATCCCCCCATTAACCATAAAATAAATCCGTCCAATGCTCTAACCTATTATTTCTATGAGCAGAATAGCAGATATTTCCCGAGAAAATTCAAGTTATTACAATTGATTTTTATGGCTTTGAAACTACTAGCGCCATTTCACCCCCCGCTACAAATACGCGTCGTCTTCAGAACCGTTTTGATATAGCAAAGACTGCTTTACCTTTTGACCAGAAGATTATGATAAGGTATGGCTTTTGACAAAAGGGGTCATCATGGCAAAAGGACAACAACGCAAAAACAAGGAAGCGAAGAAACCCAAGAAAGAAACACCATCGAAATTAACCGGTGTGTAATCTTACCCAGTCGCGCCACTGTACAAAAAGTGTCTCATCCAGTGCAGCAATGACGGAACGGCGCCAGGGAGGTTCGGCCCAATAATCGTTGCTCACAAACGTGCAACGATGACCGCCTGCTTCCTCCAGAATCAGGCAACCGGCGGCATAATCCCATGGCTTCTGGCCGCCGTGCAGGTATAAGTCGAAATATCCGGCGGCAACGTAACACCACTCCAACGTACACGCACCGAAATTACGTTGCGAAGCATATGGAGGAGCAGACGCAATTGTGCCGGCCAGTTCGCGCTTCAATCGTTTGAGATCAACGTTGGCAATCGCGCGGTGCAGCGGAATCTGGCGTCTGGATAGTGGCAATGCCTTGCCGTTAAGAAACGCCCCCCTCCCCTGTTCAGCATAAAAACACTCATCGGTCGCCGGGTTGTAAACAACGCCGAGCACGCTTCTACCCTCCCGCATGAAGGCAACGGAAACCGCAAAATAAGGCAGGCCGTTCATAAAATTGGACGTGCCATCTATCGGATCAATGCACCATAATCCCGCCTGCCCCTCTGCCCATTGTTCGCGTTGCTCCGTTTCCGTCATTTCTTCACCCATGACGGCAGCAGAACAGATATTGCGCAGTCTTTCCGCCAAGCTGTGCTGCGCAGCCATATCTGCTTCGGTATAGAAACTGCCATCGCTTTTGTAGATACGCTCCACCTGTAGATAACGCGGCATAATTTCTTCGTGTGCCACCGCTTTTACAGCAGCGATTACTTGCTCCAGCAAGCTCAATCAACCCGCCATTTAATAGAACACCCCATACTGGGGATTTGATCCTTAGGTCCATGACCTGTTTTGGCCACTTGCAACATTGCTTCGAACAAATCGCGCGGCAAATCAGCTGGCCCGGCTTCTTTGCGAGAGGCATCCAGGCGACCGCGATATTGCAACTCCAGTTGGTCATTGAAGCCGAAAAAATCAGGGGTACATACGGCACCGTATGACTTGGCAACCGCCTGCGTTTCATCCCAGACGTAAGGAAACGGATAGTCATATTCCCTGGCAATTTTGGCCATGTTGTCAAACGAATCTTCAGGATAATCTGCCGGGTCATTGGACATGATTGCAATACTGCCAATTCCGTGTTCCGCCAGTTCTTTGACATCACGTATGATGCGGTCACGAATGGCCTTTACATAAGGGCAATGATTGCAGATAAACATCACCAGCAAACCATTTTTTCCGCGTGCTGATGCCAGGCTATGCCGCTTGCCATCGACACCGGAAAGATCAAAATCCACTGCTTTCCAGCCAAAATCACATATCGGCGTTTCCAAGCTTGCCATATTATTTATTACTCCTTTTTTATCCCAAAACTATCAGTTCATAGACTCCAAAACTAATTTGCAATTCTGAAGCACACAAAAAAACTATTGCTCATCGTTAAAAGCCAGAGGGCTATCGATATAATGTTAGCATGGAAATGTTACCAATCTTCTCAACCACCCCGACTTAAAGCGACTCAAATTCTTGCTAGCACGCTTCTATCATCAGGAACAAATGTCAGTTGACTCGGTTATCATTCTCAGTCACGGCAACAGCCGCCATGCTGCCCAGGTATTACGCCTGAAAGTCGGAGACCAGGTGACATTGTTCAACGGCGCAGGTGGGGAATGTTTGGGCAGGCTTGTGCAAATTAAAAAATCGCAATGTCAGGTACAAATAGAAAGCTTTCACGATATTGATCGCGAATCTCCACTATCCATTCAGTTGGCACAGGCAGTATGCACCAATGAAAAAATGGACTGGATCATCCAAAAAGCGGTTGAACTTGGGGTAACGGTCATCCAGCCACTGCAGACGCAACGCAGTGTGGTACGTTTGAGCGGCGAACGTGCAGAGAAACGCCAGCAGCATTGGCAGCGCATTATTATTTCAGCCTGTGAGCAATGCGGTCGTAATGCCATTCCGCCGTTATTGCCGTTGTTGACGCTGACCGGATGGCTGGAACAAAAAACTGAGGAAGCAATATTGCCGGGACAACATAACCTGATTCTGTCTCCAGACGCCAGCTTACGCCTGGCACAATTACCCATCCCAGTGAGTGGTGAATGCACGACGATTCTGGTTGGCCCTGAAGGTGGATTTACTACCGAAGAAAGTGAAGCGGCAAACTTTTCAGGATTTTCTGCCATCCAGCTTGGCAAAAGAATTCTGCGTACAGAAACTGCAGCCCTCGCAGCTATTGCCGCTATGCAATCGCACTGGGGGGATTATTAATATGACTCACCAGCAATCGGATATGGACTTTATCATCTGGTTTCGCGCCGTCACTCCCTACATCCAGCTTTTCCGAAATAAAATCTTTGTGATTGCTTTTGGAGGGGAAGTCGTTGTAGATGAAAGATTTGTAGCGCTGGTACATGATTTTAATCTACTTGCCAGCTTGGGAATTCGCCTGGTGTTAGTACATGGTGCACGTGCCCAAATTGAATCTCGCCTACAGGTACATGAGCATGAAATTACCTATGTGCAAGGAATGCGCGTCACCGATGCGGTAACGCTACAGTACGTCAAAGAGGCCGTTGGGCGTGTGCGCAGTGAAATCGAGGCGCGACTTTCGTTGGGTTTACCTAACTCGCCCATGGCAAATGCAGACATCAAAGTAGTCAGCGGAAATTTTGTCACGGCACGTCCGGTCGGAGTAGTCGATGGTATCGATTTACAATATACCGGTGAAGTTCGTCGCATCCATGCCAGCGCAATCCATGACCAGTTAGCACAGGGGAACGTGGTATTGCTCTCGTCGCTGGGTTATTCACCCACTGGCGAAATTTTCAATCTCACTCTGGAAAATATTGCTGCAGAAGTTGCCATTGCCTTGCAGGCAGACAAGCTTGTCTTTTTGATGAATAAGTCTGGGGTCTACCAATTACCAGAAACTGAAGATTCCTTGCTACGCGAATTAACCGTTAAACAGGGCAAAGCCTGGTTGCAGCAAGCAGCAAAAACCGGATATTCGGACGAAGACACGCTGCTCTATCTTCCTTGGGCGCTACAAGCCTGCGAACGTGGCGTGGCGCGCGCACATCTCATCAGTCATCATGTTGACGGTGCACTACTCCTAGAATTATTTAGCCGCGAAGGGGTGGGTAGCATGGTCACCCGGGACTCGCTGCAAATCATCCGTCAGGCAACCATCGAGGACATCGGTGCCATTCTGCAACTGATCGAGCCATTGGAAAATAGCGGTATTCTGGTACGACGCAGTCGTGAATTACTGGAAATGGAAATTGGTCATTTCATGGTGCTGGAGCATGATCATATGATCATCGCCTGCGCCGCGCTCTATCCTTTTTCTGATGAACTCTCTTGTGAACTTGCCTGCCTTGCAGTCCATCCTGATCATCGCAAAGCCGGCATTGGCCGCAGATTGATCGATTATCTTGAACAATATGCCAGACAACAGGGATTTAAAAGTTTGTTCGTACTAACTACCCGTACCGCCCACTGGTTTATAGAACGCGGTTTTTATCCCGCTACGCTCGATCAGCTTCCACAACCCAGACAGCAACTTTATAACTATCAACGGCGTTCCAAAGTATTTCAGAAAACACTGACAGCCAATCAGCCAAATTAACATTGACCTGTTAGCTCGCATCCAGACTGATATTTTCTTTGTAAAGATAAAAACGGGTGCTGCTCGATACCGATCTCGAACATTCACTTGAGCAGGCGCGTCCAACTGACGCTTTATAACCTGATTCTTTGATTGACAGGCTCCTAGAACCTAGACGACGTCAGCTCTACATCGGCCTGGCTCCAGGCATGGCTGAATATTTCCTGTTGAGCGGCTGCTTCTTCAGTTTTTCCCTGTGCCTGCAATGCCTGTATCAGACCAAAAATCGACCAACCATTGTGCGGGTAGATTTCCAGGTCACGTCGATAGACAGCTTCCGCTTCGGCGGCCTGGCCAGCGACCAGCAAAGCCTTGCCCAACGATTGCCGGTTGGGGTAATACCAAAAAGGTGGCTCGGTATAGGGCAGCGTATCCTGGGCGGAAACTGCAGTAGTGTAATGAGTAATGGCAGCTGCATAATCATTTCTAGCCATAGCCATATCGCCCTGCAGCAGCGCATCGGCTATCGCCAGCAATTGGCTGGCTGGGTACATCACGCCGTCCAGATACAAAACTTTTTTGGAATTGCGTAGGGGCTGCAGGGCAGCATATTCAGCCTGGGCTGACTCCAGATCACCCTTGGCGGCAAACGCAGTGGCGCGCGCGTAATACCAGATAGCGTTGGAATAATCTAGCTCTGCTGCAGGCTGTGGTTTCTGGAGAATTTCGTCCCAACGTCCGAACTGGGTGAGCGCCAGTAATGGAATGGTATGAAAAAACTCCACCATGGGGAATTCGGTAATCATCTCAACTTGCACATTGGCGGCTACCCGTTTGGCGGCTTTTATGGCCACAGCACTGCGACCTTCCATGCTAGCTGCAGCCCATAAAAAGTGGATATTGTGTGGATAGTACATAGCTGGATAAAAACCCTGAGCATTGCATTGTGCAATGTAACTTTCATCCACTGCAGCGGCGCGCATATTGGCCTCGGAGGCATCGTGGTAACGCCCCACGCGCCAGAAAATATGCGAAGGCATGTGTACCAGATGACCTGCGCCAGGCACCAGATCAGACAGCATATCGGCGGCGGCCTCAGCACGTTCCGGTTTGGATGAGGCTTCTACTGCGTGCAAATAGAGATGCAAGGCCATAGGGTGATCCGGTGAACGCGCCAATACTGTTTCCAAGGCGGCAATCACTTCTTTGGTATAGGGTTTTGGATGATCGGGATCGACCCAATAGTCCCACGGCATAGTAGTCATCAATGCCTCGGCGAATAACGATGCAGCATCGTCATCGTCTGGGTATTTCTGGTAAAGGGCTCGCATGGCATCGGCGTAGGCCATGTCCTGGAGCTCACGCGATGCCGTAGTATCGGCGCTGTAGCGAGTAGCCAGTGCATCTATGTAATCCTGCTCCCGTTGTGTGGCTTTGGATTTAAGTTCCCGCGCTTTCTGGATGGCTGTAAAAGCTGCTTTTTGTGAGGCTTCATCCATCACAGCCTTGCCATTGCTGGTTACGTTGATGTTGGGGCCCAAAGCCAGCGCTTCTCCCCAGTAACACATAGCACATTTAGGATCGAGAGTTTGTGCTGCCTTAAATGATCGCACCGATTCTGCGTGATTGAAGGCAAAATCGATCACTAGGCCCTGATCAAAATACTTCTGTGCCCAAGGATCATCGGTGCTGATAGGGTGATGGTGATTACCCATTCCTTCAAACAGGGGGGCTCCCGCACGCCTTATGACACTGGCCTGACTCTCAGTTTGGACATTACTCCGGGCTACCGGGGTTTTCGTGGACGAATTCTGCGACTTGCAGGATACCAGAAGGAAAATCGACAAAAACATTATGCAGAAACGCATTATTACCATTATTCGCATGATTTTGCTCCTCATGTGGTGCTGCTAGACCACTCCAGTAGAAAGCGACCGGCGGTACGGTATCGCCCCCCGCACCACCATCCAGCGAGCGCATCATTACGCCCTGTCAGATCGCGGCTAGACTCTTAATCCGCTCGGTACGCAGAAAAACAAACACATGCAAAAGTAGGCCAAGGGGCATAGAAAGCACAACCACCGGCTTTAGCCGACGGTTGCTTACTTAGAGTCTTTTTGTACTGTGTTGGAATCAGCGTCTCTCGGTGTTGTATCAAAATCCTCTGGAGCATATGCCGATGGTGGTGGTTTATCCATCAGATGCCCATCTGGAGTCCGCCTGGGTTCGTTACAAGCACCTAAAGTAAAGATAGCAAAAAGTATTAGTACAGAATATTTCAAACTATATTTCCCCTCAAAAAAATATGCTATGGGCGTACAGAAAAGAGATACCTCCCTTTCCATAGCAACCAAATGTACCGAGGAAGGGTATGGTTGTCAACCTCCTGCCAGGAAGGTCGTTCAAGATTCACAAAATATGTTTTTGATCAATAAAAAGATAAGCATGCCAAATAATCCAATTACGTAAAATAACAAGTGCTATACTCCGCCGCTCAACAGGTACGCTTCAATCAGTCGGCGTACCGTCAATCGGATTTGTCGCTTTTTAGTACTACCTGCTTGATATTCCTGCAACGACAAGATATTTGCCTTGATTGATTCCTGCACTTTTATCTGAAAGCTGCATGCAAGGCCAGATATCAGGAGCCATTTTTTATTTATGTTATTTTCCGAACTCGGCTTGTCCGCCGAAATTTTGCGTGCGGTTGAAGCCGCAGGTTATACCACTCCCACTCCAATACAGGCGCAAGCGATACCGATTGTGCTGGAGGGGCAGGATATGCTCGCCGGAGCGCAAACCGGCACGGGTAAAACGGCAGGATTTACGTTGCCGATTTTACATCGCTTGACAAACCGCATCTCACCAGGCCCCTCAGTAGGTCGTCCACCCATCCGTGCACTGGTCCTGACACCAACGCGCGAGCTGGCCGCGCAGGTGGAAGAAAGTGTGCGCACTTACGGAAAATATCTTAAGTTGACCACCATGGCGATGTTTGGTGGGGTCAGCATTAATCCGCAGATCAAAGCGTTGAGAAGCCGGATTGATATTCTGGTGGCGACGCCTGGTCGTTTGCTCGATCACGTCAGTCAGGGCACGATCGACTTGTCGCAAGTTGAAATTCTGGTGCTGGATGAGGCGGATCGCATGCTCGATATGGGGTTTATCCGTGATATTCGGCGCGTAATTGAACTCTTGCCCAGAAAACGCCAAAACCTGCTGTTTTCTGCAACCTGTTCAGACGAAATTAAAACTCTGGCTGACGGCATATTGGTCAATCCCGCTTACGTAGAAGTTTCCCGCCGCAATGCGACCGTTGAAGCCATATCACAATGCGTGTACATCGTTGATCGTGATAAAAAGCGTGATGTGCTGGTGCATCTGATCAAGGAACAAGATTGGTCGCAGGTATTGGTGTTTACGCGCACCAAACACGGCGCGAATGCACTGACCGAAAAGCTGAAAAAGGCGGATATCTCCGCCATGGCAATTCATGGCAATAAAAGTCAGAACGCCCGAACCAGCGCACTGGCAGAATTCAAAACGGGTAAATTACAAGTGCTGGTCGCCACTGACATTGCCGCACGCGGTCTGGATATCGATCAATTGCCACACGTAGTGAACTATGAGCTGCCTGATGTCGCCGAGTCTTACGTTCACCGTATTGGCCGGACAGGTCGTGCAGGTGCGCAGGGTACGGCAATTTCGCTAGTATGTGTAGATGAATTCAAGCTGCTGCAGGATATCGAACGTCTCATCAAAAATGAAATTGAGCAGCAAACGCTCGCCGGTTTTGAACCTGACCGCAACGCCAAACCGCAGCCAATTCAGCTACGTAGCCCCGGTGCGCGCGGTGGACAGCGACAAGGTCGTGGCCAAGGGGATGGCACGGCTCGGCATCGCAGCACTACACCCGCTGCCCGGCAAAGTCGTGCGCCAGGCGACAGACAGAAGCAAGCCACTACTGGTTACGGCAAGCCAGCATCTCCCACGCGAAACTCATCAGGACGCACCTCACCTGGTGCCAGTCAACCCGATTTTGGTAATCGCAAACCCACGCCCAAGCCACGCGGTGAAGTCAACGGTAATACCTGGGGAACGGAAACGCCTCGCGCCCACGGCAATTATCAGGGACGGACGCGAAATGAACGTTCAGGACGCAGCTAGGAAGCTATCCGAACGTAGGCTCCTAAGCGCGACCAAAAATCTAGCCTATGTCGCAATTAATTGTTAAATTTTTAGCCAAACCAGCATCGGAATGTAAAAAAAGGATGCATCATGAAGGCAGCTAAATTCAAGGATTGGATAAAACCGAATGTGAATCGCCCCGGATCCCGCAGGCTCCTTTCGGGCTACTTGCTGTTTCTTTTCGCGGATAGCACCCGAAAACTCACTTTCTTCAATTTTTGCTTCTGGCGCAAATTGCGCAACTAGCTGCTTTACGGCAACTTTCTCATTTCTAGTTGCTAGCGGCCCAGTTCGCACAACGAGCTTCTTTATAGCGTAGTCTGATAACGGTAGATCAATGAACGATATCTCTTGATCTAAATTGTTTATAAAGGCATTACTGATCTTCCGTGAATAGTCCCCAAAATATTCTGCGTCTGCTGTCACGGGTATTGAAAGCTCTTTGGAAGGCAATGCAAAAAGAGAAAATCGATATTCCTTTTGAAACTCCCAGTGCTTGGACTTGAGAAAGGATAGGCCCGGCAGATTGTTGATTCTCATGCTCACGGAGATGCCATCAGGTGCAATCTCTTTGGAAACGGATTGTCCATAGGCTGTTTTCACATCTGAAATGTAGCTCACTGTCCCGGCAAAATTCCTTCTATGAAAAAACATAGGAACCAAAAAATAATTTTTTCCAAAGAATGCTTCAAATGGAACAGGAACAGTTAAACCATCTTGAATCTGAATCCCAGTCCAGGCTCTTGGTGAAACCATAGGAATTTCATCGAATGGATACTCAGGGAGTTCTATCCTGACACCATGCATATTTTGCCCGTACATATGCCATTGGGGGATGTTCTCGGCATGTTCCTGCGTCCAGCAACTAACAAAAAAGTACTTCCCAAAGTTTACGCCTGATTGAAGCTGGGCTTCCCGTATATCATCCATACTATCAAGCCTAGAAAACCGCAGTTTTCTTGATTCAAGAATCAGGCCAAGCGATTCAAGGCTTGTGTAGTGAAATATCCGTAGCGCTGATGAAATCATGGGAATGCGTGCTAATGTAATGTATACGATATTTTGTCCAATAACCCAGCAGGAAATGTCATATAACCTTGGTAATTAGTGCATGCCCGAAAACCCCATTTTCCACCAGCAAGCCGCCTGTTTTTTAAGCACCCATGCAGAAACGCAATAAGGCCAAGCACTCAAAAATGCTTCTGATTACTTTTTTTGGAAAGTTTGACGCCAGAAACCTGATTATTGCCCGCTACTGTGCCGCTGATTGCTCGCAATCAGGCATTTTGAATTACGTGGATAGTTTTTTAAGCTGCTCGTTGATATTTTAAATCTCGCTTGTTTGCTTTGCGTTCACGTTCCACATCCTGCTGCCACAGAATATCGCCAATTCGATGGATATTTCGGGTGACAATGGCCAGTGCCACGTAACGTTTAAATCCGTCGATACCATGGTCAGGGCATTTGTCTAATCCATGCACTTCCAATGCATTGATTGCTGACTCTACCGCAGAGTGGGCGCGGCGGGCTTTGACGAATGCTTCGCTTTGTTCGACTGCTTGACGTGCTTTGGATAGCTTGCCTTTTTTAGGCAGCGTTACCTGCTCGAGCCGTTGCGGCAATTCATCCTGATTGGCTGGTGAATGAAAGCCTTTGTCAAAACTGCAGGCATTCAGGGCGGGAAAGCGTTTTTGGGTCTCTTCAATCATGACAACCGCGATTTGCGCATCGGTTTGTTTCATCAGCACGTGGAGATGCAGGATGAATTGGTACTGGTCTTCGAGAATGCAGACCTTGAGACCCAATTCCACCGGCACCCCTGCTTTGCCTTTGCTGATCCATTCCGTATGTGGCTCAAAAATAGAAAACACCTTTTCTTCATGAGGAATGACTTTTCCCTTGATAACGCGACGTTCAATCTGACTGATTTGACGGCGGGCATGTTGGAGGTAGTCTTCAATTTCTATTCTGAGCAGTCGCTCGGTGGCCGTTGTAGTGGTCAGTCTGGGCAGGGTGGCCTGGATTTTTACTAAGTGGTGTCGAGCCTGGTCGATATAGGCTTGATGCGCTTGGGTAATTTGGCTATCGTTTAGCGGGTTACGGGCTTTTTTGCCATATTTTTTATTCTGTGCACGGCGCATCAGGCGCTTCAATTGGTGCAGGTTGTAGCGATATTGCCGCCAGTCACTTAATTGCTGGCTTTCACACCATTGCGCTGTCAGCGTGATCGCTTTACGCATGGCATCCCACAACAAGTTGAGGTCGGTTGGAAAATGAACGTTGGTTTCAACGACAAAGGAGTCGCACCGCCCACGCAGGGCTGCGTCGCCCTTTTTTACGAGGGCATGCCCTCCTTCAACGATAACCTGATTTAGTTTGTCCAGCAACTCCGGAGTGAGCAGGCCAACGTTATCCACCAGGGTTTGATAGGCATATTCTTTGCCTTCGTCAAACAGACTATGCCCCAGCATCTGGCGCAAGGTTTGGTGTTGATTAACTAATTCGAGAAGACGATCGTAATCCGCATTTAAATCCAGGCGTAATACACCACAGACCAGAATATTCCACAGAGTCATGCCAGGGCGACCATTACGTTTGTTCATCTCGGGGGCAATTTCCTTCTCCAACAGGTAAACGTTGTTCGCTGCCGCACAGGCAGCTTACTGACGTGGTCAAGTAGATCCGGACACTCCAGTTCTTCTTTCATGAACTGAAGCTCTTTTCTTTCCACCTCAAGCCGAAGTGGTTTTCGTTCAGACATGCCCCGAACTATGCGGTCGTATACATCGTTGGCATGGCCGATGGTGTTGGCAATACACTTGACAAGGGTTCAACAGAGAAAGCAACGCTAAGAATAAACGCAACCTCAAGCCAGCTAGACGAGGCGTAGTGAATCGACGCTATCTGCGGGCGGTCTTCCTTTGACGTTACAAATTTCAGTTGGTTGTAGAAGTTAACCACGCTGTAGCCACCTCTCCACGGAAAGGCTCGGTATGCGTGATGTATGCGCTCTAATGCATCTTCGTCGCGCTCTGGCATAAGAGAATAGACGAGGAAACAAGCCTGTTCGAATGCGCGCGGAAAGTTATACAGATCTACAAGCGACCATTCGCCTTCAATATGAATTGTGTACGTCTCAGATTGTGTTAAGGTCATGGGTAGCTCTGACTGAAATTATACGTCCGAAATGACGCAGTACGTTGCGTCAAAAACAAAACCTAACACATTCAACTTCATGCTATCTCTCTATATTTAATGAAATTAAATCGATTTAGCTTTTGCCGTAACAAACTTTGTTAGCCCCACTAATAAATCTGACGAATAAGCCCATTGAAACAAGCCCCGCCTTTTGGATTACAAAATCAGAATCATGCGAAAATCATTGACGTTGGTACGTGTTGGGCCAGTGGTGACCAGATCACCCAGTTGCGCAAAAAAGGTGTGACTATCATTGTTGGTGAGTAAGGCCGCCGGGTTCAGCCCTAACTGGTGTGCGCGTGGCAGCGAATCCGGCGTCAGAATGGCGCCGGCGCTGGCAACGGTGCCATCGATGCCGTCGGTATCGCAGGCCAGTGCATAAATATTTTCCAGGCCGTCCAGCGCGATCGCCAGGGATAGTAAAAATTCGCTGTTGCGTCCGCCCTGGCCATTACCTTTGACGGTCACCGTTGTTTCTCCACCAGAAATCAGGGCAACCGGTAGTTTGTACGGATGGCTGTAATAGCGTATTTCTCTTGCCATGGCAGCATAGACTTTGGCAACTTCGCGCGCTTCGCCCGTTACGCTGTCACCCAGGATCAACGGCGTAATGCGCTGGCTGTCGCAGTATTGCGCAGCCGCCGTCAACGATTGATGCGCGCTGGCGATGATGCGGTTTTTGACGTTTCGGAATACCGGGTCACCCGGCTTGGGCGTTTCTCCCGCGCCAGTCTGCAAAATATGTTCCACATGCTGAGGAATACGAATGGTATAGCGTTCGATGATCAGTAACGCATCTTCACAGGTAGTGGGATCGGGCGCACATGGTCCAGAGGCAATCTGAGCCGGATCGTTATCGGTAACATCAGAGATAATCAGACTGTGCACTGGTGCGCGGCAGGCAGCCGCCAATCTGCCACCCAGTACGCCTGAAAGATGCTTGCGTACTGTGTTGATTTCCTGAATCGTTGCGCCACTGCGCAGGAGCTGCTGTGTGATGGTGATCAATTCTTCCAGTGTTACACCGGCGACAGGTGCGCACAGCAAGCTGGAACCCCCGCCGCTGAATAGTCCCAGCAGCATGTCTTCGGGCTTGAGTAGCTGAATGGATTCAAGCATAGCATGCGCGGCAAGCTCCCCCTGTTTGTCTGGCAGGGGATGGCCAGCTTCGATGACGACAATTTTTTGCGTAGACGCACCATGATCATAAGGAATAAGCGCCATTCCTTCGAGTTCGGCATTCACCGGCCAGTGGGCTTCCACTGCCTGCGCCATCACCGCAGCGGCTTTACCCGCAGCGACCACCAGCGTATTCCCCTTGGGAGGTTCTGGAAGATGTGCTGGCACAATTTTCAGTGGATCGGCAGCGGTGAGCGCCGCTTGAAAAGCCTCCAGCAAACATTCACGCGCGTTCATGCATGCTCCTGTTCTTCGACTGCTAGCAGTGACCGCAGGAATTGCCCAGTAAAACTTTCTGGATGCCGCGCAACCTGCTCCGGTGTGCCCTGCGCAATAATGTTACCCCCACCGGCTCCGCCTTCTGGGCCGAGATCGATCAGCCAATCGGCAGTTTTGATGACATCCAGGTTGTGTTCGATCACGACGACGGTATTGCCATGATCACGCAGGCGATGCAGTACGCCAAGCAGCAGGTCGATATCCTGAAAATGCAGTCCGGTAGTCGGCTCATCGAGGATATAGAGCGTGCGTCCGGTATCCCGTTTGGAAAGCTCAAGCGAGAGTTTTACCCGCTGGGCTTCGCCACCGGATAAGGTCGTGGCGGATTGACCAAGTGTGATGTAACCCAACCCAACATCCAGCAGTGTTTGCAGCTTGCGCGCCACCACCGGCACAGCATCAAAAAATTCACGGGCCTGTTCGACGGTCATTTGCAGAATTTCATGAATATTTTTCCCTTTGTACTGAATGTCGAGCGTTTCGCGGTTGTAGCGTTGTCCGTGGCAGGTATCACACGCCACATAGATATCCGGCAGGAAGTGCATTTCAACCTTGATGACACCATCACCCTGGCAGGCTTCACAGCGCCCTCCTTTGACGTTGAATGAAAATCTGCCGGGAGCGTAGCCTCTTTCGCGTGCTTGCGGCACACCGGCAAACAGTTCACGCACCGGGGTAAACAGGCCGGTATACGTGGCGGGATTGGAGCGTGGCGTGCGTCCAATCGGGCTCTGGTCGATGTCGATTACCTTATCGAAAAACTCCATTCCATTGATTGACTCAAAGGGTGCGGGATCTGTCTGACTGCCATACAGGTGACGCGCCACCGCGCGGTACAGGGTATCGTTGATCAACGTGGATTTGCCCGAACCAGAAACGCCGGTCACACATACCAGCAGACCTACCGGCAGATCGAGTTGCGCGTGCTGAAGATTGTTACCAGTTGCGCCCTGGATGCGTAGCATTCTTTGTGGATCGGGAGGGGTGCGTGTTACGGGTACGCTGATGGCACGCCTGCCAGAAAGATATTGTCCAGTCAATGAGTTAGCATTAGCGAGAATTTCCGCTGGCGTTCCTTCTGCGACGACTCGCCCGCCATGTTCCCCTGCGCCCGGTCCCATGTCCACAACATGATCCGCCAGCAAAATAGCATCCTGATCATGCTCGACCACGATGACGCTGTTGCCCAGGTCGCGCAGATGCTTGAGCGTAAGTAATAATCTTGCATTGTCACGTTGATGCAGGCCGATGGAAGGTTCATCCAGCACATACATTACTCCGGTTAAACCAGAGCCAATTTGACTAGCAAGACGAATACGCTGCGCTTCACCGCCTGAGAGCGTATCCGCAGAACGATCCAGTGACAGATAATCCAGTCCAACATCGTTCAGGAATTGCAAGCGGTTGGAAATCTCTCGTACGATACGCTCCGCAATTGTCTGTTTGTGGCCTTCGAGCTGCGTCTGCTCAAAAAACTGCCGAGTCTGACGTAATGGCCACGCACTAATGGCGTAAATGGTTTTACCGCTCACCAGTACGTGCCGCGCTTCACGGCATAGGCGAGTACCCTCACATTCCGGGCAAACGCGCGTGTTGATCAACTTGGCCAATTGTTCACGGACAACCTGCGATTCTGTCTCCCGGTAGCGGCGCTCCATGTTAGGAATGACACCCTCGAAAACATGTGATTGCTGGCGCGAACGACCACGGTCATCCAGATAGGCAAAGGCGATTTTCTCCTTTCCGGATCCGTAGAGAACAATCTGCTGTATGGCTTCATCCAGTTGTTCAAAAGAGGTATCCAGATCAAAACCATAATGATTAGCCAGTCCTTGCAACATCTGGAAGTAAAACTGATTGCGGCGATCCCAATTACGGATAGCCCCGCTGGCAAGTGACAGATGCGGAAACGCGATGACCCGCGCGGGATCAAAGAAAGTGATCTGCCCAAGTCCATCACATTTAGCACAAGCGCCAGCAGGATTATTAAAAGAAAAAAGGCGTGGTTCCAGTTCGGCCAGTGCATAGTTGCAGACCGGGCAACTGAATTTTGCCGAAAAAAGATGTTCCTGTTCGCTATCCATTTCTATCGCGAGCGCCCGGCCATCCGCTAACCGCAATGCGGTTTCAAAGGATTCCGCCAGTCTTTGCTTGCTGTCCGCAGAAATTTTAAGGCGGTCAACGACGACTTCTATACTGTGTTTTTGGTTTTTGGTTAACTTCGGCAAATCATCGAGATCGTAGAGCGTTTTATTGATCCGCACGCGAATAAAACCCTGCGCGCGCAGCTGATCAAACAGCAATTGTTGCTCTCCTTTACGATCACTGATAATAGGCGCAAGAATCATCAGCCGGGTGGCCTCCGGTAACTGCAGGACACTATCCACCATTTGCGAAATCGTCTGTGCGGTCAGACCAATACCGTGTTCCGGGCAATGTGGTTCACCCACACGGGCAAACAGCAAGCGCAGGTAATCATGAATTTCAGTCACAGTTCCAACCGTAGAACGAGGATTGTGCGAGGTAGCTTTCTGTTCGATGGCAATCGCTGGTGAAAGTCCTTCGATCAGATCAACATCCGGCTTTTCCATCAACTGCAAAAACTGGCGTGCATACGCTGAGAGCGATTCAACATACCGCCGCTGCCCTTCGGCATAAAGCGTATCGAACGCCAGCGAGGATTTGCCGGAACCGGATAATCCGGTTATTACAATCAATTGGTTACGTGGTAGGTCAAGATCAATATTTTTAAGATTATGCGTGCGTGCGCCACGAATCCTGATAACTTCCATTGCCGTCTGGTTTACCTAAGTGAATAAATAAGGCCGTCAATATACCGTGAATCGAATTAGCGAGTGTATAACTGTCAGCAACAAAACAGCAAGGCTCGGTGCGACAATTTGACGCATTCTCAAACTGTACACTTATTGCGATAATACCTTTCGGTCAATAATCGTACAGACATCTCAAAAATCCTGATGAGCGGAAGCAATAACAAAACGTATGGCGCGCAGGATTTAGCCAATGAGCAAAGTAATTCTGTTGATCTCACCGCACTCTATAAACAGTATCGTTCAAGCCTGATTAACCATATTACTCGCCTGATCGGTTGTCGAGAAACGGCCTCTGAACTGACACAGGAGGCGTATGTGCGACTGCTGGTTCGCCATGATTTACCAAGTATTCTGAATATATCGGCTTATTTGTTCCGGATTGGCCACAATTTGGCGATGGATCACCAACGCGCTCCATCGTATCGGATAGAAAACATTTTGCTGGATGAAACACTGCCCTGCCCGCTGTTGCAGCCGCATGAAATCGCCAGTCTCAGACAGCAATGCCGAATTCTGCTGGATACGATTGCCGCCATGCCACAGAGTTGTCGAGATATTTTTTTGCTTCGCAAAATTGATGAGCGCAGTTACAGCGAAATTTCTATTCGTTTGAATATTTCTGAAAAAACCGTACAACGGCGCTTAGTGCAGGCCATGCTGTTTTGCCATCGCCGCATGAATGACGTATTTATTTAAAAGCGTCTTATGTTCCCTTCCCCATCATTTAATGACCGGCAACTCGAGCAAGCGCTGACATGGTTTTTCCAGTTGCAATCTGAAAACTGCACGGATGAAGACAGGCGTAAATTCAATTGCTGGTTTGAGCAAAGTGAAGTGCATCAGACAGCCTATGCGCATGCCGAGCATTTATGGGCTGAAACTGGTCAGATCAAAGAAGCATTCGATATCCCCGGTCTTTCCAAGGCCAGGCAGCCCCGTCCAAAACGCTTGACGTCTCATCTTTCCGGCTGGATCATAGGTTTCCTGCTTGGATGCGCTGTGACGGGAATCGGTTGGCTGGAATACAGCGCTGAAACCGTAACATACGCCACCCGATTGGGCGAAAAACGTGACATCGTGCTCGCAGATGGCAGTACGGTCGTCATGAATACTGCGACACGCCTGCATGTCCGCATTTCTCCGCTGCAACGTAAAATCACTCTGGATACAGGGGAAGCCGTTTTTGACGTGCAGCACGAGACCATCCGATCCTTTACTGTGTATGCAGATAAACTAAGCATCCGCGACATTGGCACCCGCTTCAATGTACGCAAGCAACAGGATGCAATCACAGTCACGGTATTGCAGGGCGCGGTAGAAATCAACGGCATACGCCTGGATGAAGGCTATCAGTCACATACCCCAACGGGTGCCAGCACTATGTTGCTACATCTGGTTGATATCGATCAGATTGAGGCTTGGCGGCAGGGTCGGTTAATCTTCCGTCGCGCATCCTTGCAAAATGTAGCAGCCGAATTGGAACGCTACCATCCAGTTCATTTCATCTTTGCCGATGCCGCTATCGCACACGAGACCGTCAGTGGAACATTCAACGTTGACGATCTGGCACTCTTTCTCAGCAGTCTCGAAAAAACCATGCCGGTCAGAGTGAAACGATCACAAGCAGGGCAATCCCTGCTCATTGACTGGGCTAACTGAACATTTCCTGGCTACAAGCTGGAAATTAATGCGTTATTCTGGAGCAAGACTTTTCAATAATTCATCTTAAAAACCAAGCACGTAAAAATATCCAACAAAAAAATTCATTCAGTATTTAAAAAATGTGACCAGTTCACAGACTACTTTTCGTCTTAACTGAAGGAATGACAAAAAAATATACGTTCCTATCCACATTTCTTTCCGGAGAATAATCTGACATGAATTTTTTACTTCGATCATCGCTGCTGTTTTTATTGCTTGTCCATTCCGTCAACGCACAGAACAACCCTACTTTTTCTTTCAATCTTCCCTCGCAATCACTTTCAAACACACTAAACAGTCTGGCCGATGTAACCGGCACCAAGCTTATTTATGCCGATGAAATGATGCAGGGCAAGCTGGCGCCGCCACTTCAAGGAGATTTCACACTGGCACAGGCATTAAACCGGGTATTAAACGACACTAAATTAAGTTATGAACTGGTAGATAACCGCATGATTGCGATCAAACCGAACAATCCTGAATCGACCCGGTTGCCAGAAATCACTGTCCGCAGCGAACCTGAACAAGATTCGCCATATAACACCCGCTACAGAGTTTCGGAAGCAGTCACGGCAACCAAAACGAATACACCGATCATGGAAACACCAATGGCCATTCAGGTAGTACCGAAAGCAGTGCTTAACGATCAACAGGCGATTACGCTGGAACAATCGTTAAACAACGTCAGCGGCGTATTTCCGGGGCTTGGATTCAATGGAGTCGAAGTATTCAATATTCGCGGCTTTAACACATTTGATTATTATCGTAACGGCGTGCGATTCCAGTCTGGGCTGACACAGACCGGTAACCGGGAAGTGGCCAATCTGGAAAGAATCGAAGTATTGAAAGGTCCGGCATCGATTCTGTTCGGTCGGCTTGAACCAGGCGGCATGATCAACCTAGTACCGAAAGCACCGCAAGCTACACCGTATTATTCGCTACAACAGCAATTCGGTTCTTATGATCTGTATCGCACTACACTGGATGCCACGAACAAATTGAATCAGGATGGCTCGCTGCTGTATCGACTGAATTTTGCGTATGAAGACAAAGGTTCGTTCCGTCAGTTTGTCGACAATCACCATTTCTTTGTTGCGCCGGTGATTCAGTGGCGCATTTCAGACCGCACCCAGATTACCGCCGAAATGGAATATAAAACAGGAAAGTACGCACAAGACTACGGTTTTCCTGCGATTGGCAACCGCCCGGCTAATTTGCCGATCAATCGCAATCTGGGCGAATCGTTCAACGGCGCGAAATTTGACGAAATCACAGCCGGATTCCACTGGTCGCACGCACTCAATGACAACTGGGAGGTAAAGCACCGTTTCTATCTGCAACGCACCGATGAAGACGATAATGTTGCTCTGCCATCGGAATTGCGCGCCGACAACCGCACGCTGGAGCGGTTTTTTGGGGGATTCCGAAACAATAAAGTGGAAACTTATACGACCAATCTGGATTTGATCGGGAATATTGAAACCTTTGGTATCCGGCATACGGTGCTGATGGGTGGCGATTACTATAATTTTAATAACACGGGGCTGTTGATCGATAATTTCAATTTTCCCGCCATTGATATTTTCAACCCGGTACATAGTGGCACAGCCGTTCGTGATCCTGCTGACGACTTTTTTTTCGACACACGTGAAAAATGGTTCGGCCTGTATTTCCAGGATCAGATCAAACTGCCCTATAACGTCCATGTGCTTGCCGGCTTCCGTTACGACAATGCCCGGATTGAATTCAACGATACCTTCGGTGGTGAATCAACGACAACTCCCAGCAAACAGGACAGAATTTCGCCGCGTGTGGGCGTGTTGTGGCAGCCTGTCAAGCCGATTTCATTTTATGGTAATTATGTTGAAAATTTTGGCGTACCCAACGCATTTTTTTCAGGTGCTGACAGTCAGCCTTTACGCGCGGAAATCGCGCGGCAATGGGAAGCCGGGATAAAATCTGAGTTTTTTGACGGACGATTCAGCGCGACGGTGGCATGGTTTCACTTGACCAAGCAGAATATCGCCACCAGCCATCCTGATCCGGAGCTGGCGTTTCGTGGTGTCTCGGTACTGACCGGCGAGGCGCGCAATAAGGGCGTGGAAGTGGATATTACCGGCGAATTGCTGCCCGGCTGGAATATCATTGCCAACTATGCCTATACCGACTCGGAAATCACCAAAAATAATGACGGTACACAGGGAAACCGTTTTCCAAATGTACCGGAGCATGCAGGCAATATCTGGACAACCTATGCCTTCCAGAATGAAACCCTGAGGGGATTAAAAATTGGTGGTGGCGTTACACTCAGAGGCAAGCGTGAAGGTAACCGGGAAAACGACTTTCAAATGCCGGGTTACGACGTGTTTAACCTGATGACCAGTTACGCGATGAAAGTAGGGAAATCACGAATTACTGCACAACTGAATGTCAATAATTTGTTCAACGAAGAATATTTCCCGAGCAGTGGCGGATTTAATCGCGTGCGTATTGCAGTGGGTACACCGCGCGCGTTTCTAGGATCTCTCCGGTTTGAATATTAAAGCACGTAGCAAGTAGCCCGGACGGAGCTTGCGGAATTCGGGCTTTTGGGAGCATACGATACGTGATGCCAGCGATTTTTCCCGTCCAGCGGTGTTTATTTGTCTGTGGCGAGTCTTTTCAGGAACGGCTTAGATCGCCCAATTTTCCAACATTAATTCTGCAATACACTCAAACTCACGCAGGTTATGCGTGACGAGCGTGGCGTTTTGAGAAAGCGCATGACAGGTAATCCAAAGGTCATTAGCCCTTATCAGAGTGCCTGCTGTTTTGAGCAAAGCAATAATCGGGTTGTTGCTAATTTGCCCGCTGCGACAATTTGTCACATTCCCATCCTGACGCAACAAAGGTAGACTGCACGCGTGAAATACTGCCTGGGGAATGAGTAATTGCTATCGCATAAGTGGTCTGTCGTGAATTTGTGTAATTGGTGCATGATCAATGCTGACTGAATTAGTTGCCAATGATGCGCTGACTCAGCTTTATCGCGAGCATCATTCCTGGCTGCTCGGTTGGTTGCGGAAGCAAGTGCAATGCCGCTTGCAGGCCGAGGATCATGCCCACGATACTTTCTTGCGGGTGATCACCGCAAACGATGCGCACGATATACGCGAACCGCGCGCCTACTTAACCACCATCGCCAAAGGTTTGCTCATTAATCATTGGCGCAAAACGACGATAGAAAAGGCATATCTGGAGCGTATCGCCACCTATCCCGAAGCACTGACGCCATCACCTGAAGAGAATGCGATTATCCTGGCGACGCTTCAAGAAATAGATGACGCTCTCAATGAACTCCCGGCCAAAGTGCGCAAAGCTTTTCTGATGTCGCAATTAGATGGCCTAACCTATGTCGAAATTGGCGGGCAACTGGACGTAACGGATCGCATGGTCAAAAAATACATGGCGCGCGCCATGCTGCATCTGCTAACCACGGCATTTTAAAAAACCAGGTGTTTGATTCCCGCCGCATAGACATTGATCCCAGCATTCTTGCCGAAGCTGCCGAGTGGTTTGCAATATTAGATTCAGGCCAGGCATCCAAAACCGAAACCGACCAATGGCAGGCATGGTTGCACGCCCACCCCGACCATCAGGCAGCGTGGTCAAGAGTTGAATTTTTCACCCATAAATTGCAAAACCTGCCCTCGCAAGCAGCCTCTGCCGCCCTCAATCAGCCCGATCTTTACCGTCGACGCACACTAGAAACCCTGGCGGTATTGGGCGCTATTGGCCTATCCGGTTGGCAAATTTTCCAAGGCCGCTATTTACAGGCATGGACGGCGGATTACCAAACAGCAATAGGTGCGACACAAACCATCACCCTGGCAGACAGCTCGAAAGTTACTCTGGATACCGGCAGCGCCTTCAATGTGGAATACACGCCTGAGCAACGCAAACTGCAACTGGTATCCGGCGAAATCTACATCGAAACCGCAGCGGATACTGCCAGATTATATCGACCCTTTGTCGTCGATAGCCAGCAAGGCCGGGTTCGTGCGTTGGGCACACGTTTCAGTGTCAGGCAATTATCCGACAATAGCCAAGTCAGCGTATTTGCCGATGCCGTCGAGATTCAGCCGAGTACACCGAGATCAAGCAAACTCATCCTGCATACCGGACAAAGCACACGTTTCAATGCGGAACAAGTCGAGGCCGCAAGCGCCATGCGGGCTGATCGTCCTGCCTGGACGCAAGGCTTCCTGCTGGCTGACAACCTGCCACTTAGCGAATTTCTCTTGCAACTCAACCGCTATCGGCACGGCTATATCACTTGCGATGCGCAGATTGCCGCACTCCGCATCGTCGGTGTCTTCCCGCTCAACGATACCGAGCGTGCTCTGGCCATGCTGGAAGAAACGCTGCCAGTCAAAATCGCCAAACCATTACCACTCTGGGTAAAGGTATTGCCGCGTTAAAGTATTCATCCTAAAAATACCCACACAGACAAGCTCGACGCAGCTAATCCAGGTTACGCATTATTCGGCAGCACGTAACTGGGCAATCACCGCCGGTGAAATACGATAGCCCACTTGCTTCAACTGCTCACACACGCCCTCAGCGTCGGAAACCATGCCTTTGCGTTGCGCGGTAAACAATAACGCCGCCGTGCCTACAACATTCAAACCTTTGCGTAACGCCTGTTTTCGAGCCAAGGCATCATCCATAATCAGCAAACACCGTGCTGCTGATTCCATGGCATACGCAATACTGGATTGTTCGCCCGCACCCAAGCTCCTGGACAACGGGTTTTGAATAACCGGATTTTCCACGCACAACAACCAGCCCTTTTCGATTGCCTGTTTGATTAAACTGGCATCGTTAGATGGGCCGCGTAAACACTCATCGGCAACGGCTTGCGTCACAACCACCGTAGAAAAAAGCGCAGCCAGTAAATCCAGTTGCCCAATTTTTGCCAGAGCGATCAATGACCCCGCATCGGCAATTACGACAGCCATGCGTCCAGTGTAGCCAGCTCCTTGGGAGTTTGCTGATCGGCAAGCACCAAATCAATATCCAACTGCGTTAAATGCTCAATGAATTCTGACAAAGACAAACCACTGGCTTGCGCCGCCGCACCGAGTGACAACACTCTATCTTTAAACAAGCTCGCAGCGATGGCAGGCTTCAACTGCCCATGCAAATCTCCCAGCGAACTCGTCAAATTAAACAGCACCGCACTGAGTTGATTACCTTTTAAAATCAAGACCGGCTCCTGTTCAGCATGACGTAAAGCTTCCGAAGGATTCCGTTTTAAATTTCTGACATTGGTTGCAAACATGACTTTATCCCCATTATTACAATAAGCGTAGTCTACGCTAAGTGGGAACAAAAACACAGGTAGATAAACTTAAGTTTTAATGGCCGTGGCTGAGATGAGGCACGTACCCAACATCAATGGGTCTATGAACCATAATGTTACGTTACCGGCGGTTTGTGGGTGCTTTTGTAGTTGTCGTATTGGGGTTTGTACCTTCACCTCAACACACCACAAGGAAACATGTTAGCCAGGGTTAAACGGATTGATGATGCTTAACTTGCCAATACGTTGATTGTGTTGCATATCTTCCGAATAAATAACGCTACAATCGGCTTGTATTGCTGTCGCAACCACCACGCTATCCCAATATGAAAAACTGTAATGGTCGCGAAGTTCAGAAGCCTGACGAATAATATCCATAGTCACATTCAAGATCGGATAGCGTGCTTGAAAGTTAGCAATAGTTTGCTGGAGTTCCAGTTCGGTATAGCTGGCTTTGCGGAGTAAGTTACTGCACACCTCATTGATCACTTGTGTGCTTAACATAACCCCTGCGGCATCAATAATCTGCAGGGCTTGATCACGCTTTGCCGAGCGGCTGTCCATAAACGCATACAGCCAAATGTTGGAATCGACAAAGGGTTTATCGATCATAGAGTGCTTCGCGGGATAAGGGTTTAAACGGTTCGACTAAACGAGGCGCCAACGGCGTATTGAGTTTTTCAACCAATGTTGCTGGCGTTGCATATTTTTGTAGTAAAAATTGATAAAAATCCTGCAATTCGTTTTGTGCAAAATCAGGTAATTTAGTTAAATCAATTTGTTGCATGATATTTTCTCCTTTGGGTAACTGAAGTTCAGTATACCGAAATCCTTATGGCATGGCAGTTCGCTCTACATTCTATGCAGCTGCATAGCGGAAATAGTTTGGTTGCCCGCGTTTGTGTCGAACGAAGTTTGTGTATGTCTTGAGAAAGGTCTTGTGCCGCGAAAGAATTGGCATGATGCACTGGCATTACGTCTAAGTTAATCAAGCGTAACAACTTCCGGATTGTAGATGAGAAACGTTCTATCTTCCCCCAAAAAATTGAAATTATTTTTTATTCAAATACAAAAGGTTAAAAATTATTTTAAATTTATTTCATTTTTGAGTTCCCCTTTTTCGTTTTCGATTGGCAATAGAGATAGAAACAGCTTTTTCAAAAAGGAGAAACTCTATGCCAAAACGAAAAACCAATCGGTGTCCCGCTCAACAGCCGTCCCGCTGGCAACAAACCTTCACCGGCTTGCTGCTGGCTTCTGTTTTAATCGTCGCGTCTCCCGCCATAGCGGAAAGCAAGGGCGAAAACGCCGCCCAGCGCCATTACCACATCAGCAGCGGCTCATTAAGCTACGCGCTCAGCCAGTTTGCCGGTAGTGCAGGCATCCTGTTATCAGCAGACGCCCGCTTGACGGATGGTAAAAGCAGTCCGGGATTGCAAGGGGAATACACGGTGGAGGAAGGCTTGCAAAAGCTATTGGCGAGCAGTGGATTGGTTCATGTTTTTACCGCAGGCAATACAGTGACATTGAAAGTGGCGGAGAACCGGAGTCAAACGGATGCGGTGACTTTGCCAGAAATCACTGTCCGCAGTAATTCTGATCCAGATTCGCCGTATAGCACTCAATATAAAGTGCCGAGCGCTACGACAGCCACTAAAACAGATACACCGATCATGGAGATACCTTTTTCTATTCAGGTCATTCCGCGTCAAGTGCTACAAGATCGACAGTCGTTCAGGCTTGATGACGCTTTGCGAAATGTGAGTGGCGTGAGCTTTCTTTCTCCAGGTACATTACCGCAAAACTCATCCGTAATTCGTGGATTTAGGACAGACACAACTTATCGCAATGGTGTTTTTTTTCCGCTTAATAACTTCATTGAAATGGCGAATGTGGAGCGGGTAGAGGTTCTGAAAGGGCCAGGTTCCATCCTGTTTGGTCGTGCTGATCCAGGGGGCATCATTAATACTGTCACCAAGCAGCCATTGGCAACACCTTATTATTCTTTGCAGCAGCAGGCAGGCAACTTCGACTTTTATCGTACTGCAGTAGATGCGACTGGCCCGCTAACAGCAAATGGCGCCCTGCTTTACCGGATGAATCTGTCCTATGAGAATTCTGGATCATTTCAGGACGCAGCCGCACATCGAAAAACAGTCTTTTTCACACCGGTTGTGAGATGGAATATCAATCCGCAAACGCAGATCACTGCCGAGATGGAGTATCTGTCATTCAATACTCCGCAGGCTGGTGGGACTCCAATATTGGGAAACCGGCCAGCGCCGCTTCCTCGCGATACCGTATCACATGAGCCTAATTTCAACAAATGGGCGGGTGATCGTTATTTTGGCGGTATCAACTGGTCTCATCAGTTCAATGAAAACTGGCAAATAAGTAACCGGCTTTCCATTCATCTTTACGATATCAAGCAGAACAAAGGAGTTTTTCCTTTTTCAGTTGCAACGCCAGATGGCGATATTGATCGATACTCTGTGACTGCGCCATTTCGTCAAACCGACTATCAGAGCATGTTGAATCTTACCGGCAACATCACCACCGGTATGCTGGAGCATAAGCTACTGTTTGGGTATGACTATTATCATCAGGATTATTTCCAGGCAAACAGCATTTGTTGCCCATCCGAGCCCATCAATATTTTTAATCACACTTTTTTGACTGCGCCGCCGGATTCAATTGTCAATCCTAATCCTAATGATGTCTTTGGCAAGGCGAAGAGCACCACCTCATGGCATGGCGCCTATTTCCAGGACCAAGTCAAATTGCCTTTTAACTTGCACGCCATGGGCGGTTTTCGTTACGACAATGCAACCAGCCGTGATAACGTTGCTAATGAAACGACCGGTAAGGATGATCGGTTTTCTCCTCGTGGCGGCCTAGTATGGCGGCCGCTGAAATGGATATCACTTTATGGCAGTTATACCGAAAATTTCGGTGTGTCCAATGGTATTGATTCAAATCGCAGAAAGCTCCCGCCCGAGACGGCGCAGCAATGGGAAACCGGGCTTAAAACCGAGTTTTTTGGTGGCCGCCTGCGTTCTACTTTCTCTTATTTCGAGCTAACCAAACAAGGGATTGCAGTGCCTGATCCCAGCAATCCCCGTTTCTCTAGGTCGCTTGGTGAAGCCGAAACCCGTGGCATCGAGCTGGATATGGCCGGCGAAGTATTGCCCGGATGGAACATAATTGCTACTTATAGCTACCTGCCATTTGCCAAAATAACCAAGGATCATGCATCGGTTTTTGATGAGAGCGGAGAGCCTGTCGGCACCGACTCAGGTGACGAAGGCAACCGCCTGCCGTTTGCGGCAAAACACATGGGCAGTTTGTGGAACACCTATGAATTTCAAAATGAGTTTTTGCGCGGGTTAAAGATTGGAGGTGGTATTCAAGCCACGGGGGAACGGCAATCCAGTACAGAGAATATTGCGCAGTTACCCACCTTTGTTATCGGTAATCTGATGGCCAGTTATCAGTTCAACATACGACTGATGCGAGTAACTGCTCAACTTAATGTCCACAATGTATCTGATGAAAAATACTTTGAGAATGGCAGTTCCTTTTCTGCGCTGTATGGCGCACCGCGTACCTTTATGGGCATGTTAAGAATTGAACACTAGCAAGTAACCTGCTGAGATCCACCTGATCAATGTCTGTAACGCCAAACACGAGAAACCGTATGCGTCACTTTCTGATTCAGTTACATCGCTATGTTGGTTTGCTATTGGCCCCGTTTCTGGTGATCGTCGGATTAACTGGTAGCCTGCTGGCGTTTCATGATGAATTGGATTGCTGGTTGAATCCAGGATTACTAACAGTACCGTTACCGGATTCGGCGAACACCATTTCAGCATTGAATTTATTTACAATGCACGAGCAAATTGAGCAGCGGGAACCACGGACGCAGATCGACATGATCAGATTGCAACATGAAGCAGGCAAGGCTTACCACTTTACCCTGCAGCCGCGAATCGATCCGCAAACAGGACAATCTTTCGACCTACCTTACACCGAAATCTATATCAACCCCTATACCGGGGAACCGACCGGCACACGTACTTGGGGAAAAGCATCGCTCGCCAAAGAGAACATCATGCCGTTTCTGTTCCGATTACACTATTCTCTGGCGTTGCCGGAGCATCTTTTGATGTTTGGTATCTATACATTGGGAATCGCCGCACTGCTCTGGTTTTTCGACTGTTTTACCGCGTTTTATCTGACACTGCCTTCCAGAAAAAAACCGTTCAGCCGTAACGGTATACAATCGGCGCAACCGCTTCAGTATTCCCATTATTTCTGGCCGCGCTGGAAACCCGCCTGGCAGATCAAGGCAAGCCGTTTCAATTACGATCTGCACCGCGCCAGTGGTTTATGGCTGTGGCCGATGCTGCTGGTCATGGCCTGGTCGTCAGTAGCGTTTAATCTGCATGTGGTTTATCAGCCAGTCATGAGCAAGATATTGAATAAGCGTAATCTGGATGCGACATTGCCGACACTGGAGAATCCTGTTGAAACACCCCGGATAAGCATGCGAACAGCACAGATACTTGGACAATCGATCATCAATGAAACTGCAGAACAACAGGGCTTCATGGTAGAACACGAAACATTCCTGCTTCTCGACCGGGAACGCGGTGTATATTTCTATCACGTCAAAACCGATCAGGAGCTGGGTGGTAAATACGGTGAAACAATCGCGGCACTGGATGCGGATACAGGCGCATTAAAATTGCTCATCACACTGAACGACGATTCTGTCGGCGATGTCGTTCACCGCTGGATTACCTGGCTGCATACCGCGCGTGTTTTTGGCTTGCCGATGCAGATTCTGATCTGTATAACAGGATTGATCGTTGCCACGCTTTCCATAACCGGTATTGTTATTTGGTGGCGAAAAAGGACTTCCAGTCACGGCATCAGGTAAAACTAAACTCCCAGGCTACCAAAAAATCCGTATCAAATGCCTGAGTTCGCCAAAATTTATCGTGTTGCGTAGCGCAGCGGATAGCAATCAAAAATAAATCATTATGCCCGGATTCTTCAGAGTACTCATACCGCTGTTTTTCCTGTTGACAGTCAGTAGTTGCAGTAATACGCCCGAAAGACAACCAGCTAAACTGCTTCCCCAACTACCACAAGAATGGCGTGCTGCTCCTGAAGCGCATGCGTTCTCTGATCAAAACTGGGTGGAATCATTTGGTGATCCAGTGTTAAGCAGGCTGGTCGATCACGCCCTTTCACACAACTATAATCTGAAATCAGCGGCGGCTCGTATCGATGCTGCCATCGCACAGGCACGTATTGATGGCTCCACTTTGTGGCCACAGTTATCGTTCGCACCGGCCTATGAGTATACCCAGATACGCAGTGCAGGTTTTGGCTCGGCACAATTCAGCGTTTTTGAGACTATGTTTAACCTGAGCTGGGAACTGGATGTCTGGGGCCGCATCCGCGCTGCCAGGATTGCTTCTCTGGTAGACGTTGACGCAGCCGGCGCGGATTATGATGCGGCGCGGTTATCGCTGACTGCCCGGGTGGCGCAAAACTATTTTGCGCTGCTCGAAGCGAATCTTCAGACACAGGTTGCGGAGCAATCTGTCACTGACCGCAGCAAAATTGCCGGGATAACCCAAGGACGTTTTGAGCAGGGACTGGTGCGCGGGCTGGATGTCCGATTAGCGTTAACTGATCTGGCCAACGCAAAATCACAGCTGGCGCAGGCAAAAAACCAGGTACAGCAGATTACCCGACAACTTGAGGTATTACTGGGTCAGTACCCGGCTGATGACTGGCAGAAAACTGCCGCCACAATGCCGGAACTATCCGGTTCGAAAAGCTTTACGGATCGGCAGACTTTACCAGATCCTCCCGAACTGCTCCCTACCGGGCTTCCATCCGATCTGCTCGCCAGACGGCCCGATCTGGTTGCCGGATTTTCACGCCTGCTGGCTGCCGATGCGCGTCTGGACAGCGCCAGAAAACTCATGCTGCCGCGCATAACCTTAACAGGTACTGGCGGCACACGTGATAGCGCGCTGGTCGATCTGGTTGATCCACGCTCCGCCGTGTGGAATCTCTTTGCTGGTATTATGCATCCCCTGTTCACCGGTGGGCGCATCCGTGGCGGCATTCAGCTGCATGAAGCGCGCGTGAAAGAAGCACTCGCCCGTTATCAGGACGTAGTGCTCAATGCCTTTAGGGAAGTCGAACAGGCACTATCCGCCGAAGAATGGCTGCGTGAAGAGGAAAAAGTATTACGTGAAGCGGTTGAACATACCAAAGCAAGCCACGAGCTGGCACTATATTATTATCGTCTTGGTTTTATCCAGATTCTGACCCTGCTCGACAGTTATCGCAGCAATCTGAGTGCACAGAGTGAGCATCTTTCAGTACAGCGGCAGCTGCTGCATAACCGCATCAATCTCTATCTTGCGCTAGGAGGCGGAATTTGAGGCTAAAAATCATTATACCGGTCATCATTTTACTGTGCGCAATGGGTATCGCGTGGGCGCTCATTATCACTCAGCCCGAACCTGCCCGACCCGTGCCGCCTGAATCCGTTCCCGCTGTCGACGTGATAAGCGCCAAATCGCAGACCATTACCTTGAATGTGCACGCACAGGGAATCATCACACCACGCACGGAAATTGACCTGGTGCCAGAGATAGCGGGAAGAATCACGCGCCTGCATCCGGCATTTGTCACGGGTGAAACCTTCAATAAAGGCGATGTGCTGATCGCGATCGACCCGCGTGATTATGATCTTGCGATCACCAATGCCGAAGCACAGGTCGCCCAGGCCAGGCACAGGCTGGCACTGGAAGAAGCCGAATCGGTACAGGCGCGTCATGAGTGGGAAACGCTGGGCGGCAGGCACCCGCCTACTCCGCTGATGCTGCGCAAACCCCAATTGGCCGAAGCGCATGCGAAACTGAAAGCTGCCCAGGCCAGTCTGGCGCAGGCAAGACTGAAACGCAGCCGCTGCGACTGGCGTACACCATTTTCCGGAAAAATTCGCAGTAAAACTATCGGGTTGGGACAATATGTGCAGCCAGGGAGCGCACTTGCCCGAATTTATGCAACAGATACGGCGGAAGTCCGTCTCCCGTTGACCATGGATCAGTTGAATTACATTGTGTGGCCGCAGCATCCAGATGCTGGAGAAAATACGCCGACCGGCCATGAAAACAGGCCGCGCGTTTCCCTGACTGCACAAATTGCCGGAACTCAGCAGCTCTGGCGGGGACACATTATTCGCATTGACAGTGGGGTGGATGAAACCACCGGGTTAGTTTACGCCGTGGCCGAAATACATTACCCGCAACACCATAATGATAATCAGCATCAGCTGTTACCGGGGCTGTTCGTCACTGCTGAAATCGAAGGCCGCAGGTTTGAGCATGTATTCAAATTACCGCGTGAAGCGGTTACTGCCAACCGTCAGGTATTGCTGATCGATCAGGATGAGCGGATTCGTAAGCAGTCTGTCAGCATTTTGCGTATTGAAACAGATCATATGCTGATTAATGGCGGACTCAATGACGGCGATCTTATCGCCAAATCAGCTATGACAGCGTTCAGCGACGGTATCAAGGTCAAACCCAATCTGATCCAGTCAGAAACAGCGTCACAGACAGGCGATACTTTCACGCCGCTGCACACCGCCAGACCATGAGTAATTTCCAGTCACCCAGTCTACTGGCCTGGTTCGCTGAAAACCCTGTCGCCGCGAATCTGCTGATGGCCATTCTGTTTCTTGGTGGCATGCTCAGTCTGCTGCACATGGACAAGCAGGCTTTTCCAAAATTTGATCCACCGGTCATCAATATCACTGCGGAGTATCCCGGAGCTGGATCCGCTGAAGTCGAGGAAGGCGTTTGCATTCCGATTGAAGAAGTGATTCATGATCTCAATGGCATCAAACAGATCAAAACTATCTCCATCGACGGAGAATGCAGCATCAAAGTATTAGTCGAACAGGATTATGATGTCGGGCACTTAGTTAGCAATCTTCGTGCGCGCACCGAGTCGTTGCGGAGTTTGCCCAAAGCGGTTGAACGCATCAATATCGATGATTACAGTTGGGAAACACCTGCGATTACCGTGATATTGCGTGGATACACGGATCAACTCACCTTGCGCCAGCTGGCTGAAACGGTGCGTGACAAACTGAACCAGCTTGACGGCGTGCGTCGCGCCACACTTTGGAACCGCATTGCTTACGAAATAGCTATCGAAGTACCGGCGACGCGATTAAAACAGCACCAATTGACGCTTACCGATGTCGCAAAGGCAGTGCGTAGTAACTCACTTGATCTATCGGGTGGCGAAATGAAAGCGGAATCGGGTCGATTACGGTTACGTTCCAAACACACGGCCTACGACAAGGAACAACTGACTTCACTGATTTTGCTGACGCACCCCGACGGCAGCGTAGTCCGTCTTGGTGATATCGCCACGATTACCGACGGTTTTGCTGATGTGCACTTTCAGAATACCAGTGATGGCATACCGTCGGAAAGTATCTCGGTCATTCCCAAACATGATCTGGTCGAAGTGGCCAATGCTGTCACCGAATTCGTCAATACGCTGAGTGCACAGATGCCAGAAGGCATCGAAATTATTACGCGGCGCGATAATGCGCGGTCTTTCAATGAGCTGCTTGATCGTCTGCTGACCGTGGGCATAACCGGTTTCGCACTGGTAATGCTGGTATTGATGCTGTTTCTGCGGACGCATATCGCTTTCTGGACGGCAACGGGGATTAGCGTTGCTTTTTTTGGCGCATTCTGGCTGTTGCCGATGACTGGCGTCAATTTGAATATGCTAACCCTGTTTGGTTTTGTGCTGGCTGTTGGCGTGCTCGTTGACGACGCCATCATTGTCAGTGAACGCATTCATGCCGTTCAGACGCAGGGCAACCCTGGGCTGCTGGGGGCGATACAGGGCGTTCGCGAGGTTGCGGCGCCGGTAGCCATCGGCGTCTTTATTGCGCTAATCGCCTTCTTGCCCGGCTATTTTGTCGAGCCCAGCTGGGCAACAAGGTTTATGAAACCGGTGGCAACCGTCATGATACTCACACTGGCTTTCTCATTAATGGAATCCCTGCTGATTCTACCTGCCCATCTGGCGGCGCATCATCCACCCCTGGCCAATAATCTGCTGACCCGCGTGCGCAGTACAGTTCAGGATGCACTGGATAACTTTATCAACCGGATTTACCAGCCGCTACTGTATCGCCTGATCGACTGGCGTTACACAACGCTGGCTGGCTTTGCCGCCGCGCTGCTAATTGGTTACAGTGTCGTCGAGGGTGGTCATATCAATGTCAACCTGCAGGAAGATGTCAGTTATTCCGAATTTCACGTTCATCTCTATCCGCCGCCTGGCACGCCCCACCCAATCATCCAGCAACGGGTGCAGCAGTTTCTGGATGCGCTGGATAAAGTCGAGGCGGAACTGAATTCTGAACCAACGCCGCAAATGCCGCGACTGATCGAAGGCATCGAAGTGATTCTGGATGAAGTCGATCCCATGATCTACGTGGAATTCACCACCGAAGCCCGTAAACACTTTCATGTGCGCGACATCGTCACCAGCTGGTACCGGCACATCGGCGATTTCGGTGACTTTGAGCCTGATTTTCATACGCCGACCGAGAAAGGACTGATCGATCTGGAAATTGAGTTGCGTGGACAGGATCCGGAAATACTCAATGCTACAGTCGATACATTGAAAATACACATCATGCGCTACCCCGGCATCGCCGGTTTAACCGATTCGCGCAAACCGGGAAAACCGGAAATCCGTTTCCGGTTAAAACCGGAGGGAGAACGTCTGGGGCTGCGCCTCAAAGACCTGGCCGAACAGGTACGGCACGCTTATCACGGAGAAGAAGCGCAGCGCTTCATGCGTGGCCGCTTTGAAGTCAAAATCCAGGTACGCCATCCACGCGAAGAACGCGAAACCATAGAAAATCTGTTGGCAATGCCTATCCGCTTACCTAATGGCGGGCAGACACAGCTCGGTCTGCTGGCCGATATTGACTTTGTGCCTGGTTTTGGCGCGCTGACGCGTGCCGATCGTATGGGTGAGGTGAAACTGCATGTGCAGCTAGTGGATTCCCCGCCAGTCAGCGTCAGTGTTATCGATCAGGAATTGACAGCGCAATTCTTCCCTGCGCTTGAGCAGCAATACCCTGGCATCAAAATCTCGCGTGGCGAAGCTGCCGAAGAAGCCGACGAAATTATGGCTGGCCTGAAACGCAATACGCTGATCGCGCTGGCGATCATCTATGCCCTGCTTGCAGTGACATTCAAATCCTATATTCAACCGCTGCTGTTTTTACTGACCGTCCCGGTTGCCTGGCTGGGCGCAGTACTGATTCACTGGCTTACGGGATTGAATTTTTCTTTTCAGTCACTGGTCGGCATGGTGGCGGCAAGCGGCGTTGTCGTCAACGATAGTGTGGTTCTGTTGCATTTCATCCGGAAAAGACGCGAGGAATTCACTCATCTCGCCGATCTTATTATCAACGTGTGCGTCTCCCGCTTCCGCCCCATTCTGCTGGTCGCACTGACCAGCATCGCAGGATTTGCACCCATGCTTTTCGAAACCAGCGAACAGGCCAAGTTCTTCGTGCCGGTGACGCTTTCCCTGGTAGCCGGACTAAGCTTCGGCATGATCGCAACGCTGGTGCTAGTGCCTGTTTGTTATGCAGTACTCTCCGATGCGCGGCAATTGCTGGTTCGATTCAAAAAAACAAAATCATAAGTATGCTAAAAGTAACAACGTCCTGCTGAGGTCAAACGCAATTGACAGGAATGGATTTGGTGGGCAATGTCAATAACAAAAAAATTGCCATCCAGGAACAAATTGATTAGACTGCAACCGCAATGTGATCTTTGTAATGCAATTTTTTTGAGTCAATAGATTGAGAGTTTTGCAACCCGCTGCAATTGCAGTCGAGGTTGAAGCAAACTAGGGTTCCGGCTTTTCAAAAAAACGAAAAAGTGTCTGGTCCGAGAGTTTCAGGCTTTGTTGTTGGCTTTTTTGCGACAAAGTTCCACGGAGGGATAAAAGCCCGGGAGATTATGCAGCGCTATGTGCGCCGCACTCTCGGTCATTTTTATACCACGAGGATTTTTGAAAATGCCGAACCTGAAGCGCAATTCCCCCTACAGTCCCTCCTTTTTTCACTTTGTTCTTTTCAGACTAAAAGTCGCTGGTAGCCATTGTGCTTTTCTGGCAGCGCTGACCCCATTTGCAGGATGGGGAGCAAGATCATGAGCACGCCACCAGAATCTGTTTCGACCAACCCTGATGATGCAAACCGGAGTGCCCCAGCTGCGCTGAGCCGCAGCATGAGTATCTGGAACAGTTTTACGCTGGGTTTTGCGGTGGTCTCGCCAGTAGTTGGCTTATATGCCATCATCGGTGTACAAACCCAGGTAACCGGTGGTGGCTGGTTCATTGCGCTGCTCATCTGTCTGCTGATGCAATTACTGGTAGCAACGGTTTATGCCGAACTGGCATCGCAGTTTCCGATTGCGGGAGGCGCCTACAAATGGGCGCGGTTGCTCGGTGGGAACATCACTGGCTACTATGCTGGCGTAATTTACGTCTCCTCCACCCTCGCCATGCTGACAACAACTGCGTATACCGGCGGTATCTGGCTGTCTATTCTGTTTGACATGGCAAGTTCGACTGGCAGGTCAATGGTGTTGTGGGGAGTGGTTTTTCTACTGCTGTGTATGCTGATCAATCTTGCCCACGACCGGATATTCAAACGCATGATTGCACTCGGTGTGTTTGCTGAGGTAATCGGTTCGCTGGGTATTGCTGTATTGTTGATGCTGTTTTTTCGAGAGCATTCCTTTTCTGAGTTATTTCAGAATCTTGGAACCGGGAGTGCGCCAGATAAGGTCGCCGCTTTCATGGCCGCGCTGGCAATTGCAGGCTGGGCGTTTATTGGTTTTGATGCCTGTTCGACGACTGCGGAAGAAACGCATGAACCCAAACGCATGGTGCCCCGCGCAATTTTTCTTGCGTTGTCGGTAGTCGGTTCGGTGGTGGTATTCAATTCTGCCGCGCTGACACTGGCGCTTGATCACGAAGCGCTGGCTAAAACCAATACCGGTTTTGATCCAGTGACGCCGCTGATTGCATTACACCTGGGCGCGTGGATTGAAAAACCGTTTCTGGCCATCGTCGTGATTGCCTTCCTTGCTTGCGGTGCGGCGGTAGTCAGATATTCCTCGCGCATCGTGTTTTCGATGGCGCGTGAAGGCAATCTGCCGCAACCATTATGTCGCATTACGCCTCGTGGCATGCCGCGCAATGCTGTTCTTTTCACGCTATTACTTTCTGGCTTGGGATTACTCCTCGGTTTGAGCGACGAGGCAGTTGCCCTGATCATCTCCTTTGGTACGGGAGGACTCTACGCCATGTTCACGATAACAACAGGTACCGCATTACTGGCTCGCCTGGCGCGACGCTGGGATCCCTCTCAAGGTGAATTGAAGCTGGGCAAATGGGGGCTACCGATTAATCTCGTTGCGTTTTCCTGGTCGCTATTTGAATTCATCAATATTGCCTGGCCACGCAGCTATTTTGCATCTGCAGATGCGCCCTGGTGGCAACTGTGGGCTGTACCGCTGGTGCTTGGCGCAATTCTTGCGATTACAACGTTATCTATTTTGATCAGCAGGAGAACATGATGAGCAAGTCCCTGTATCAAGATGCAATTTCTTCATCATTGTCCCCGTTACCACGGAAAGAGCGCTTCAATTTACTGATGACATACACGCTGGAGGTAATTCCATGTTTAACAAAGTACTGATCGCCAATCGTGGTGCAATTGCTTGTCGCATCATGCGCACACTACGTCATATGGGAATCAAGAGTGTGGCGCTTTATACCGAGGCTGACGCTGGTTCACGGCACGTGCTGGCGGCAGATGAAAGTTTCTGTATTGGCGAAGGACCGGCAAGCGATAGTTATCTCGATGTGAACAAGGTATTGGCGATTGCTCATCAGTGCGGCGTGCAGGCGATTCATCCTGGTTACGGATTTTTAAGTGAAAACGCCGATTTTGCGGAACAATGCCTCGCCTCAAATATCATTTTTCTGGGGCCAACCCCAGAACAGATTCGTATTTTTGGACTAAAGCATACTGCGCGCGCTTTAGCGCAACGGGGCAATGTCCCGCTGCTGCCTGGCAGCGATCTGCTGGATAATGTCGAAGCAGCCTGCGAGACAGCCAGCCAGATCGGTTACCCAGTGATGCTGAAAAGCACGGCGGGCGGTGGTGGCATAGGCATGCGTCTGTGTCGCAATGAGCAAGCACTGATTGATCAGTATGAGTCAGTCAAAACATTGGCGCAGAGTCACTTTAACGATGCCGGGTTATTTCTTGAGAAATTCATCGAGCAGGCGCGTCATATTGAAGTACAAATTTTCGGTGATGGCAAAGGCAAAGTCATTGCGCTGGGTGAGCGCGACTGCTCAACGCAGCGACGCAATCAGAAAATCATCGAGGAAACACCTGCGCCAGATCTAGCGCCCGAGATCCGTGAAGCCATGCTGCAGGCAGCAATCCGCCTGAGTGAATCGATCGCTTACCAATCTGCTGGTACCGTTGAATTCCTGTTCGATGCCGCATCCAGCCAGTTTTACTTTCTTGAAGTCAATACCCGCCTGCAAGTGGAGCATGGTGTGACCGAAGCTGTCTGCGATATTGATCTGGTCGAATGGATGATTCTGCTCGGTGCAGGAGCGCTGCCACCCCTTGACAGTTTTAAAATCAAACGGCGTGGTACGGCAATTCAAGCGCGCATCTATGCTGAAAATCCTGCAAAAAACTTTCAACCTTCGAGCGGATTATTGACGCATGTTGTCTTTCCTGACGATGTTCTCGTGGAAACCTGGATTGACGCTGGCACTGAGATACCTGCTTACTACGATCCCATGCTCGCCAAAATTATCGCGCATGCCGATACTCGTGAGCAGGCGATTGACCGGCTGGCGGCTGCGCTGGATGAGACAGTACTTTATGGCATTGAAACCAATCTTGATTACCTGCGGCAAATCCTTGTCAGTGAGCAGTTCCGCTATGGACAGATTACGACCAGATTGCTGGCAAATTTTTGTCATCAGTCCTTTAGCATGGAAGTGCTCAGCCCCGGGTTGCAGACCACGGTGCAGGACTATCCCGGTAGACTGGGTTACTGGCATGTCGGCGTGCCACCTTCCGGGCCTATGGATACTTTGGCCTTCCGTCTTGCCAATCGGTTGTTGAATCAACCGGATAATCTTGCCGGACTGGAAATCACGCTGGCTGGCCCTACGCTGAAATTTAACTGCGACAGTCGGATTGCTATCTGCGGTGCGCCAATCGAAGTATGGTTGGATGATGATGCCTTGTCCTGCTGGCAGGTGCATGAGATTAAGGCGGGATCAGCGCTGCGATTTGGCAAAATCCGCGACGCTGGCAGCCGTACCTATCTCGCGGTGCAAGGAGGTATTCAGGTACCCGAATATCTCGGCAGCCGCGCCACTTTTACTTTGGGAAAATTTGGTGGGCATACGGGGCGCGTTTTACGTGCAGGAGACGTGCTGCCTATGTTGCCTGTTGCATCCATCGTAAAGTCAAACCATTCGCTCGATCCATCATCCATCCCCCGATATTCACACCACTGGGATATTGGCGTGCTCTATGGTCCACATGGTGCGCCGGATTTTTTCACCGATGCCGATATCCGGATGTTTTTTGCTACCGACTGGAAAGTGCATCACCATTCCAACCGTACCGGTATCCGCCTGATTGGCCCTAAACCGGAATGGGCGAGATCCGATGGCGGCGAAGCTGGATTGCATCCATCCAACATTCATGACAATCCTTATGCGATCGGAGCAATCGATTTTACGGGCGATATGCCCATTATTCTGGGACCAGACGGACCTAGCTTGGGGGGATTCGTTTGTCCGGCGGTAATTGCGCATGCTGAGTTGTGGAAAATCGGGCAACTGCAACCTGGTGACCATATTCATTTTTACCAGCTGGATTTACCCCAGGCGCTGCTGCTGGAAAAACAGCAGAACCATCTAATCGAAACCTTATGTGCAACCGATACGCCCCTTTTATCGGATTTACCCGTCACTGCAAGCGAAGCCGTACTATCGCAGTTGCCCGAAATGCCGGAAAGAGAACGGGTGGCGGTTACCTACCGCCAGGCAGGCGACCGATATCTGCTGATCGAATACGGCGCGCCCATGCTGGATCTGGCGTTGCGCCTGCGAGTGCATGCATTGATGATCTGGCTGGAGAATACCATTCAGCAGGAAAAGCTCAATGGAATTATCGACATTACACCGGGTATGCGCAGCTTGCAAATTCACTTTGATCCCAATCTGCTGCCGCGTAACTTGCTGCTGGATAAACTTCTCCAAGCAGAGCAAATGCTACCACCGACCAGCGCAATGGAAGTGCCCGGACGGATCGTTTATCTTCCACTATCCTGGGATGATTCGGCGGCACGGCTGGCGGTCGAAAAATACAGTCAATCGGTACGCCCCAATGCACCCTGGTGTCCGAGCAATATTGAATTTATTCGGCGCATCAATGGACTGGACGACATCGATGCTGTCAAGCAGATTGTATTTGATGCAAGCTATTTGGTCATGGGGCTGGGGGATGTTTATCTGGGCGCACCGGTCGCCACCCCCATCGACCCGCGACACCGCCTCGTCACGACTAAATACAACCCTGCGCGGACCTGGACGCCCGAAAATGCAGTTGGTATTGGCGGTGCTTATCTCTGCGTTTATGGAATGGAAGGCCCGGGCGGCTACCAGCTCGTCGGTCGCACTTTGCAAATGTGGAACCGCTTTCGCCAGACCGCGGATTTCAAGGAAGGCAAGCCTTGGCTATTACGCTTCTTTGATCAGATCCGGTTTTATCCCGTCACAGAAGCAAAGTTACTCAGAATACGACAGGATTTCATGACGGGACGTTTCAGACTGAGTACGGAAGACACTATTTTCAATCTGAAAACGTACCAGGAATTTCTGCGGCAACATAATGCAAGCATCGTTGCATTCAAGACCCGTCAACAGGCCGCGTTTGAGGAGGAGTATCAGCTCTGGCAGGCGCAGAATCTGCTGGATTTTATCGATGAAGAAATACTCGATCAGGCAAATGCGGAAAGCGAGCTGGATTTGCCGAGAGGCGCGCACGCCATCTGCTCCGATGTTACCGGTACGGTCTGGAAAGTACTCGTTGCGCCTGAGCAATCGGTTAAAAGTGGTGAAACGCTCATCATGATCGAATCGATGAAAATGGAAATTGCGCTCACGGCACCTGTCGATGCCATCGTCAGCAGAATGCACTGCAAGGTAGGCGACTATATTACCGCTGGACAGCTATTGCTGATGCTACGGGAAGCCTGATAACCATTAAACGTGCAATGTCAGCTGGCGCTGCATGTAAGCGGACGCGTGTAGCAGAGCGGTTTTCTGTGTTGGTAATGATGCGATTGAATACCGTTCGTTGTACTTTCTCCAGTAGAGAACTCGTCTACATAGGCTGTGACTAACGGCCGGTTCGACTGCAGCCAATTCACTCGTGTGAAGTAAAGAGAGATCGACGAAGTGACGAAGGCGGCAACGGATAGCGCAGTTTCCAGGTCATCAGAAGCCGCCTCAGTCGTCATATGAGACCTGATGTTTGCATTCACTGTGCCGTCGAAATACGTAGTATTTTGGCGATTTGCTGGAATGAGTGGCTGGGAGTTGCCGTTAAACGGACTTCAAAAATCAAGCAACCCACCGGATCCATATACTTCGGCTACCTTGCAGGTCACGTTGGAGCGTTTCTCACACGCTTCCAGACCCCTCTTTTTGGCGTCTGACTTGCTATCGCCTTTGGCGAAAAAATAACCACCGTCCGACGCTTCGATGACAGCCAGTGCATTCACGTCGCGCAGGGAAAAACTATTTTTGCATTTCGACTCATCGCTAGCGTTTTCTTGCATACATTGTTGCCAGCCATTGTCCGCAACAACGCCTTCAAATGACACCCCTGCGTAATAGCGGGTTTCTCCATTCTTGCCGGCCCAAAGCACACCTTCGGCGAAAGGCGGCACAATAATCGTCTTTCCACCTTTCTGGGGAGACCCTGACTTTGCTTCTGTTGCCATAGCACCAGAACACATTGCCATGAAAGGGTACACCCGCCACCGTTGGCAAGGGAAGGAAATAAGGCATCTGCGCATGAGCTACACCCAGCATCATCAGACCCATCAATTGCGCCGCCATCAACAACTTGAGAGCGCAGCTAATGCTTAGAAATTGCGTGCATCCATTTCGAAATTTCTTCATCGTATTCTCCTGTTATTTACCTTGGGCACATGCTTGTAAAAAAGCGCGCGTTTTCTTGCCATCCTTCCACGCACTGTTGAACACCACCCGCCCATCGATTTCAATTTTGAAGTGCTGTTCGTCTTCAATCGCACCGATGAGGGCATCCAAGCTTGGCACGGGGACGGACAACACGCCAAACTTAAACTCTTTGTATGAATGATTAAGTACCGTCAACGTTTGCGCCGGATCAGGAGCTTGCGTGAGCGTAATCTTTTGTTTGGCCATACCCGTTTTATCAGGGTTGGTCGGTTTCGGAATGTCTGCGCCGTAAAAACGCAACAACGCGCCGCGATAATTCCCACCAGGTCCCATTAACCAAATCATGGCATCCTTGTTTTCAAAGAGGGCACCGCAAAACTCACCGGCTGGCGCCTCTTTAGGGCGAATGAAATGCCATTGGCCCTTGAGCAGTTCCGCGAACTGCGGGTCATTTTTTAGCTTTTCTTTTGCTTGAGCAACATTTTCATCTTCAGGAATACAGGAGACAGCTTTGCCAACGTGCACTTCTTTCATGTCTGCAGGGCAATTATTTTGAGCGAACGCCCATGATGGAAAGAGCGCTACAGCAATTAGTCCGGTCATACCTATAAAAAAAGTTACTCGATTCTTCAAAAGCATCGGAGATTCCTTACAAAGAAATAAATCAAACACAAGCCTAACATTTTTCGGCGCAGGAATGATTCAAAAGAAGAAACTTGCGCAGAGCTTCATCGTGCCGAGGGATAGGAGGCTAACCGAAAAACTCAACAATCGTCTTGATTAATTCGCTATCGCTCATTCATTTTTTTGAGGCCCAACGTTAAAGCTCAGGCGCGCCGCTTTTTGGCATCGTCTGGAGCACCTTGTTGAGCGAGATTTTTTCGATGAAATGAAAGCTTGCCATGGTCATACCTTCACGCTCGTAGAATCTGTGCGCCTCTTTTCTTTGAATCCCAGAATCCAGATGCATTTGCTCGCAACCTTCCCTTCCAGCCTGTTCTCTGAGCCAAGAAAGCAACCTGGAACCATAACTCTGGAACCATAACTCTTTGAACGGTGCGCGGAGAGGGTTACAAGATCATCGACATACAGGAAACGCCCCCATGCCAGATTTTCACCGACTCGAAACCCGGCGACGGCCACCACGCCATTTTGGCCTTGAACGTAGGCGAGCCGATACCCCACAACTTCTTGGTTCCGGATTCGGGAAAGAAATTGATCTTCCGCGATGTGCGAGCGAAGCTCCCGCATGACAGGATAACAAGCGGCAATCTCAGCATCGGTTGTAGCAACACGAATGTTCATCGTTGTTTTGTTATAGCACCCAATGAATAAAAGTGAGGGAGCACGGACAAGTGGTCGCAGCGCGTTTGCTCAGCGTCCCGTTTGACCAACGGGTTGGGCGACAATATTGCCCAAAGTAAAGCAAAGTGCGCGACCTTCACCTCTTGTCTGGTATGTAAGTGGACTGTCGAGCGACAAGTTTCCAACCCGCCCCTTTGTTTGACCAAACGTGCAGGTAACGCATGTGAAGTGTCTTATCTTCGCCTTTTAGCGTAACGTCTACGTGGGCGACTCCTGTAACCACTGCGACATTGTCGTAGATCTGGATTTGCGTATCTTCGCGCGTTGCTTTCTTCATCTTCACATCCCCTGCCTTCAGGGAAGCAAGGAAAACGCTCTTCGTAACGGACGCGCCAGTGCCTTGGTTATAAAAGAACTCGTCCGCTAACAATGAGTCCAGGCTCGCCCAGTCCCCAGCAATAAAGGCGGCGTAACGTTTCTCTTCCAGTTGATCAAGCTCTTCCTCGATACCGGCGAGGGCAGAGCTCACACAGAACGTATACAGAATAAGGCAGAGCACGAGAATTCGTTCGAACGTATTCATATTTTTCTCCTCCTATGGCAGGTTGATGAATGGTGAGGCCCAGCGCTTGAGCTCAGACCGCGGTCTATTAGGGACGTCGCGCCTGCAGCGAATTGTTAGACGGCACGCTCGATTTAGGCTGGATACCTCTCAACCTCAGGTAACTCATGAACATGCTTCATCCATTGAAGCCTCTCCGCGACTTGGATTTGCAGTTTTGGAGGAAGTGCGTCTGGGTCATCAAGCGTTGAGGACTGAACGTCCACAATGCCAGGTAGAATTTCAGCGTTGCGGTAGAACAACCCACTGCCACATTCTGGGCAAAAACTACGCATTGCAGCGCCTGATGAGTTTATGGTTTTCGCGTGACCACTAACTACGACGAGGGCTGATTCAGGAAACATTGCCCACGCTACCGCCGGAGCACCGGCGCTCCGGCGGCAATCTTTGCAATGGCACAAAGCGACTGAAATAGGACTCCCTGAAAGCTGATACTTAATCGCCCCGCATAGACATTGTCCGTTATAGTTCATTTCACACCTCCGTAATGTTTTGTCGTTTGCTTCTGGTAATGATTGACCATGCCGGAATGACCTGGTCAAGTAAAACCGGACACTCCAGTTAAGCTGCTTTTATAGATTTTGATGCTTCTGCTTCATATTGGTTTGGGCTTTTGTAATCCAGATATGAATGCAGTCTCTGGTTGTTATAAAACACGGCGATATACTGCAAAATGTCCTGCTGAGCTTCATGGCGTGCTTGGTAATGCCGCCATTGGCAGCGTTCTCGTTTGAGGCTTGTTGGCGCCGGTTGAAAATTGACCAGATAAGGTCATTTGTACCGGTTGAATTTTGACCAGGTAATCCACGTATCCTGCTTAATTTCTAAGCAGGAGCAAACAGGGGTGATTACCATGGTCATATATGCAAAGATTCGACGGATGTTTTATCGGGAACATCTAACTATCAGTGTGAATCGCCCCGGATTTTCCGGAGACATGTTTTCTTAAGTCAAGCTGCATCAGCTGACTCTTCCTGTTGGCGATAATACGTCTTTTCAAATTCTGCCGGTGGGACATATCCGATTGCATCCAGTAGTCTTCGATTGTTGAACCAATCCACCCATTCCAAGGTGGCAAATTCTACTTCTTCGATACTGCGCCAAGGGCCGCGATGCCTTATGACTTCGGTCTTGTACAAACCATTGATGGTCTCAGCCATGGCGTTGTCATAAGAATCTCCGATGCTGCCGACGGAGGCGTCAATATTTGCCTGCGCCAAACGTTCTGTATAGCGAATCGACAAATATTGGCAACCGTGGTCGCTATGATGAATCAATCCTGCGGTTTCCCGACGTGCCCATAGCGCCTGTTCCAATGCATCCAGTACCAGATCCGTTCGCAATGAACGACTCACTCGCCAACCAACGATGGTCCTTGCAAAAACATCGGTGATAAAAGCCACATAAACAAAGCCTGTCCACGTCGCCACAAAGGTAATATCCGCTACCCACAGTTGATTGGGGCGGGCAGCTACAAATTGCCGGTTAACCTTGTCCTTTGGCCGGTCAAGCAAATCGTCCGAAATGGTTGTCCAGCACTTCTTGCCGCGTCGAACACCTTGTATTCCAAGCTTCTTCATTAACCTCTCGACTGTGCAGCGAGCAACACCAATATCTTCTCGTAACAACTGTCGCCATACTTTGCGAGCACCATACACCCGGAAATTGTCTTTCCATACCCGCTGTATATCAAGTTCTAGCCTCATGTCTCGCTTGATGCGATCAGACAATCGATCCGGATCTCGCTCGCGCACTTTGTGTTCGTAATAACTCGACGGGGCAATCTGTATTTGTCTGCAGATTGGCTCGACCCCGTATTCCGCTTTGTTGCTATCGACAAATGTCACTATCATTTCGGTCGGCGGTCGAGCTCCGCCTGCGCAAAATAGGCCGATGCCTTACGTAATATCTCGTTCGCTCGCTTTAACTCCCGATTCTCCCGTTCCAATTCCTCGAGCCGCTCTCAATCCGCAGTCGACATGCCGCCTCGAATTCCCTGATCAATCTCTGTTCGTCTTACCCAGCTGCGCAACGTCTCCGCTGTACAGCCAATCTTGGATGCGATCGACTTGATCGCCATCCATTGCGATTCATGCTCCTTTTGCTGCTCAAATACCAATCTTACCGCTCGTTCTCGTACTTCCGGTGAATAACTGATTTGGTTCTTCATCTCTTCCTCCTCTCAAATCATCTTATCTCCGGAAAACCCGGGGCGATTCACCCTTCTAAGCTGCCTGTGCGGCAGCGAACAGAAGTATAGCATCCAAAAAGCTATACACAACAATCGTTTAATATGAAATCAAGCAAAATACCCAATATTTTTCCACCGGCAATAACCAACTGATTTTATGCGTATTGTTAAAGAACAAAAAAAATGGGTATGAAACTTACAGATAATCTACCAGCAGTTCCTGGCACCACTTTGGAACAATTGCTTGTTTTAATTCCAGGGATCCGTCGCGTATCACCGCTATTTGCTGAAACGGACTATCTGCCCGAGAGTTATCCAATATGTATGCTTGATCACATAATGGTAAAACCTGTTTAACTAATGACAATACTCTGGGTATTCGCGCCTTAACTTTTTCATCCGGCACAGCGTGGCCACCTTCGCTTATCCGCTGTGCAATACGTGCGAGATTGAGTTGTGTCTGTTCAAGGTGAATAAAGACCAGCACAATTTCATAACCCAGCGATTTTGCGGTGGCAACAAAATCAATTTTGGAAGGATGTGAAAAAACGGTTTCAAAACAGAATGTGCGCCCCTCCCGCAACAATCCAAGACGCATGGCCTCAGTAATTTTGGCCGCCTCATAGCTGTATTGTTCGGGCTGATCCGGGTGCAACTGCTTCGCCAGCACATCCGCATTTACAAAAGGTATGCCGAGCGGTTCAAGTTGCAGACGGTAAAACGTGGTTTTTCCGACACCATTGCCGCCCGCAAGCAGCCAGAGTTGCTTTTCTTTTTTCAAACAGCGCTTGCATTCAAGGGGATAAATTGGCCGTTTTGAAACTGACCAGTTGTAATGTTACCTTGCCGATCAATGCGCTCCAGATACCCCGGATGGCTTGATGAAGCCTGATAGCGGATTACTACGGATGTAACATGCCCGGACAGCGTTCCATTTTTCCGATTTTTTTCGAGCGTTTTGAAAACATTATCCGGATCGACCGGAATACCATAAACGGGCTCCACGTTTATTTTTGAAAGCCCTGACTTGACGGATAGCATTACGTCAGGATCAAGCGTATCAGCTACAGAACGCCCAAGCTCCGCCCAAAACTCTATCTGTTCGGCGGTGCTTCGGTGAAAACGATCGGCCGTCAGCTCTGCCGCTTTCATCAAATCTTCCTGCAACCGGATGGGGGATGCGGATTTTGCCATAGTCATGCCTCACATATCATCACAAAAACCGCCATATTGTAGCAGTCTGCTACAAATAATTTGTGATTGTTTTAAAAGAATGTTTCTGAGCATTCGGTAGCAGATACGGCAAATGGCCTAAAATTCCGGCACGGTTGCCGTGGAACTCAAGCCATACGTCGTAAAAGTTCCGCCTTGATAATTTTCAACCTCCATTTTCTTAATCCACAGGCAAAATGTATTACCGTTACTCAAACTTTTTAGCCGGATAAAAGGTGTGTTGATAGTTTTATGCGGCATTTCGCTATAACTCATCAATATTTTTTCAGACTCCGCCGCCTTATCGTGCTTTGCACTCAATTCAATCTTGCCATTGAACGCGGCTTCGTAATCCAGCCCATGCCGCCCAGCATAACGCCGAGCCAGCCGCTCTCTACCGGTTTTAGGTTGCTCACGCTGATAAACGGCATAGCCTTTTACTGTGCCCGGCACTGGGCGAATACCAGTGCAATGCACGTAATCGCTCAGGCGGCTTAATCGTTTGATGACATCAAACTGTGTCAGCCCAGCTTCGTCCGCAGCAAACAACCGCAGCTTACTGCCCAGAACGCCGAATTTTTCACCCATTTTGTACTCGGGAAAGGACAGGCCAATCGGCGCGCGTTTTTGAGTGTCCTGTCTCGCGTCAATTATCTTGGCCGCTTTGGCGACAATTATGATGGCCGGTTGAGTCTGTTGGCTAGTTCATGATTTTTTCTGGTTTTTCCTCCTATAACTTTCACTGTCGATTTCAATGATAGTTGCGTGATGGATGATCCGGTCGATGGCGGCAACGGTCATCATGGTGTCAGGGAAGATTTGATCCCACTGGCTAAAAGGCTGGTTTGAAGTGATGATGAGACTTCCACTTTCATAGCGATGTGCGATAAAGTCGAACAATACTTGTGTCTCTGAATCGGTCTTTTTGACATAGCCGATATCATCAATGATCAACACACGGTATTTATCCAGCCGCGTCATGACAGACATCAAATCCAGTTCTTTCTTGGCTTGCTGCAGGAGTTGAACCAGTGCGGTAGCCGATATCCATTTGACGCGGATGCCTTGTTCAATCAAATGCAACCCCAATGCTGCTGCCACATGTGATTTGCCGACACCGGACGGGCCGATCAGCAACACATTGTCTGCCTGGCTCGCCCACTGGGTATTGTCGCGCAGTGCGATGACTTTTTTCTGAGCGGCTTGGGGTAATTCAGTCAGCGCCAAAGTGGCAAAGCTTTTGCCGCGCGGCAGTTTGGCTTCATGCGTCCAGTTGCTGATTCTGCTTTGGAAGCGCTGAGCGACTTCCTGTTCGCACAGGGCGGCAAGATATTGGCTGTAGCTCCAGGCGTGTTCTGCGGCTTGATCCTGGAAGTGCCGGTAATGCTGGCCAAAGGCAGGGAGTCTGAGTTCCTTGAGCATCAGTGGGAGTGATTCAGACATGAGCTGCCTCCTTGTGTTGCCCAGTTTCCGCTGAGTAGTTGATCGTAGGTATCCGCAGTGTGTTGTTTGATTGGGATGTCCGGCTGTGGCGCATGATGCCGCAGAAATCGCTTTTGCAGTGTTTGCAGTTCAGGTAGCGGATTTTGTTGCAACAATTCAGCAGCCAACGGGCTCTCGCAATCATAGTCATAGGCAAAACGCAGTACCGATACCATCCATTTGCAAGCGAGCCTGGGATCAAATTGTTGTTGTACCCGTGCCCACAGCTGGTGATACTGTGGCGTTGGCAACAGATCATCCTGCAGCCGGGAAAAGCGAAAGGCTTGTGGCTTTGCCGCCAGTGCATGAATTACATGGCGGTAATCGATGCGCCGGGCGCGCCCTTCCGACGTTTTCGGATACGCACGTGGTAATGTAATAACCGGTGTTTGACCGGCAAAGCATTCTAAGCGATCGTGATAGAGATGAACCCGGATGTTCTCGCCAATGAGCCTGGATGGCACACTGTAGAGTCCCCGTTTGACCGCAATGGTGCTGCTGGTGGTCACTTTGACGGTCAGTTCACTGAAGTCCATGAAGCGGTAGCGTGGCAGTGGCTGGAGATGTGCTTGCTCTTCTGTCAATCGCCCCCTGCAGCGCTTATTGAGCTTATCGACGATCCGCTCAAGAAAACGGCGGTAGGCACCCACACTTTCGAAATCCGCAGATCCTCGTAATTTGATCGCCTGCTCGATCCGGTGTTTGAGCGAACCATGGGCATTTTCTACGGCGCCGTTTTCATGGCTGATGCCCAGGTTATTGACCGTAAGCTTCATGCCATAGTGTTGACACAGCGCCGCATAAGATTGCGTGAGTTCTTGTTTTTGGTTCGCATTGACGTACGCGGCACTCAGGCTGTCGGTGCGATGTTCCTTAGGCGCGCCGCCGAGTTTATGCAAGGCGGTCTGCAAACCATCGGCCAACGCACTATAACTTTCCCCGCCCCGGATGATATGAACAGCACGCCAATGACTATATGCCAGGCGAAACTGATACAGCAGGTGATCAAATGGCTTACCTGCGATCGTAATAGCCGTGCGTGGCCGGGTAAAATCAGACAACCCCTGGTGCCCCGCAGGCACCGACTGGCAAAAAATGACGGCCTTACCGGGACCTTGCGTTGCTCGCCAGTGTTTTACACGGCGCTGCAGGCTTCTGAGCAATTTCTCCGGGTATTGACCTGGATATCGATCATCCAAGTGTTCCCAAAGCGTAGTGCCGGTCAGTTCAGGTTCCAGGTACAGCAATGGAACCAATTCGGTCTCCCAAACCAGTGCAAAAGGATCCTGGCGCGTGCGCCATTGCCGTTGCGACTCCTCCACCCGAACGCCTTTCTCAATCCTACGGCCACTGCGGATACTTACCCCCGCTTTTGCAGCCGCAGTCTCCTGACCATGACCTATCTGACGATTCTTCATATAAATAGCTTCCTGTTGATGAGTGATATGTTTTCCAGGCAAGTTCTTGCTCCTTGTATAGGGAAGAACTCATACTGATACTTTCACTCAACCGGTCAAGATAATTGTCGCCTGACCGGTCAGGTTAATTGTCGTTTAATAGTGTCCTGCATTTCGACTAAACCAGAACGATAACCAGCCCTGAATATATTCCGTGGGACGGTATTCGCTTTGCGGTGTGAGCCATTCAATTTCGGTTCCCGCCAGTAGCGGTGTGCCACCGCCGCCACTGAAGCCGATCAGCACACCCGCCGAGGCCAGCATGCGCACCGCAGCCTGCGTGATTGAGGTTCCGGTGCCCAATAGCACAACAGTAGTATTGGCAATCGGTATATTCCAGTACAACTGTTCCTCTTTGGCCTCAGTTAAATATAGCACCCGCCCATCTTTTTGCATGATGCGGCATTTTTCAAGATAGTAAATATTGGCTCGCTTGGAGTGCAATATTGCTTTCAGGTCTGTTAGTTGTTCCATTTTTTTATAATTTCTTATGTAACTATTCAGCGCACTCTCTCATTGGACCAATAGGCTGAATAGCTGCTTATGGCATCAAATAACCCGGAAATTTCTAAATTGCCATGGATCCGTTGTGTCCAGATGCTCGTCGTATAACGCCAGGTTATTCCGTAGTGGTGTCCAATTGCTGTATTGCCCGGTGATATCTCCCAAATAAGGAGAAGCAACCTGCAGCACGCGCTTGAAGTCCATTTCTTCCGGTTCGATGATTCCTGCTTCTGGATTCTCGATTGCCCATACCATTCCGCCCAGTACTCCGGCGGCTACCTGCAGGCTGGTGGCATTGTTGTAAGGAGCTAGATCGCGTGCCTCCTCGATTGACAAAACCGAGCCATACCAATACAGCCCTTTGGCGTGCCCCATCAACGCCATACCCAGAGCATCGCTACCAGATTCAATGTCTGTCATTAGTAAACGGGTATGATCCTGTCGCTTGAAATTGCGGCCACTTAATTCATGAATAGACAAAACTGTGGCATCTGTCGGGTGATAAGCGTAATAGACTGTCGGACGGTAATCCACTTCGGTGTCTGACTTGACCGTAAGGTAGTCGGCAATGGAAATCGACTCAGCATGTGTGATCAGAAATCCCTGATAGGGCCCCGTTAATGGATTCCAGCCACGAACCAGGGTGCGTGTACCGGGACGATGCAGGTAAATGGCGGCATCACAACCATAACCATGATGATTGGCGTCAAGTGGTTCCACTTTTTCATGACTGCCCCAGCCAAGTTCTGCGGGTTGCAATCCTTCGCCAACAAAACCATCAATTGACCAGGTGTTCACAAATTCATTGATCAATTTGAATGGTTTGGCAGTCTGCGTGTCGCGTTCTGCACATTGAATCACCTTGATGTTCAATTTCTGAGCCAGTGCTGCCCATGATTCGCGTGACTGCGGCAGTACGAAATCGATTCCGGTATCGCGGGCAATATTTACCAGCGCCTGTTTGGTGAAATGTGAAACCAATCCGGGGTTAGCACCATGACACAGTACGGCAGTCGGTCCTTTACCAAGTCGCTTGCGCAGATTGAGCGATTGCTCGCGTACGTTGTAATTGGAGCGTGCCGACAGCGATAGGGTGGTGTCGGTATAGCCACCCAGCCATGGTTCGAGGCAAGCATCCAAATAAAGTAGATCATGTTGATGACAATATTCGATCAACGCCATGCTGGAAACGTTAACGGATAAATTGAGCAGATAATCTCCAGGTTCCAGGTTTTCATCGAGAATTTTCTGGAAATTTTTTGGAGTCAGTGGACAAACATTGAAAGAAACATGTGCTTTCTCGGCCTGAATCTGGCCTGTTGTGTCAGCTGTGATAATACGAATCTGTGAAGGTGCAATATCAATATGCCGAAGAATCAGTGGTAATACCCCTTGCCCAACGCACCCAAACCCGATAAAAACTATCTTGCCCTCAAATTTTACAAATTTTTTGTGATTTTCCATTTAAAGCTTATCTCCTATGAAACAAATTTTTAGCTACTCTATAATGGCGGCATCCGTATCTGGTAATTGCGAAACTGCTCTGACGTAATCAGGACATGAGATGACCGGATGATATCGTTTAGGTTGCTGATAAATTCCTGAATGATTATGGCATTATCTGTCAATACAACGTAATGATTCTATTAAAAAATAAATTTTATATCCAGACCTTATGGATTCAATAACTACTCAAACAAACTGAATAACATGGAACTCTACGAATCCGAGCATACAAAATTCATGCGCGAGCTTTTTGCAAAACATCCTGAGTTGATTGAAAAACAAAAAGCGGCACGTGCTATCTGGTGGGATAAAAAAATTGACCGGCAAGCCCAGCAAGCATTGAAAGAAGCCAAAGTGGCGCCCAAGAGCTACGCCTATTTTGCTTGGTTTGAGAAAGATTAGTACGCTGAAAAGCCATATTTTTCAGCGCTTATTTCTTTGAATGGTCACTAAAAGGCATTTAAGGGGGTAGAGGTAATTCGTGCTGGAAGATATTTCTGTATACCTATTGCTGATTGTATTAGCGCTACTGCTGCTGTTATCTGGTTTTTTTTCCCTGTCCGAAACCAGTATGATGGCAATCAATCGATATCGCCTCAGGCATCTCGCCAAGCAGGGTCACCGTGGGGCTCAATTAACCAGTAGATTGTTGCAGGATACCGATAAGCTACTTGGCGTCATTCTGCTGGGCAACAACCTGCTGAATACAGCAGCAGCAACGCTTGTTGCCGTGATTGTCAGTCTTTTTTTTGCACACAGTGAACTGGCATTATTGCTGGGTAGCCTAGTTGTAACGCTAGCCATACTTATTTTTAGTGAAATCACACCAAAAGTGATTGCTGCTGCCTATCCTGAACGTATTGCGCTGACGGTCAGTTATATTCTGACACCTTTACTCAAACTCTTCTCTCCGGTTGTCTGGTTTGTCAATCTGTTTGTGCAGGGACTATTACTCTTACTGCGCCTGAAACCCTCGCAGCAAACGGCACATCAGCTCAGTATGGAAGAACTTAAAACACTGGTACTGGAGGCTGGCAATTTTATCCAGAAAAAACATCAAAGTGTATTGGCTAATTTGATTAGCCTGGAGTCTGTCACGGTTAATGATGTGATGGTACCTAAAAACCAGATCGAAGCAATTGATCTGGAAGCCGATGAAGCTGTTATTCGAAATCAGTTGCTGACTTGCCACCATACAAGATTTCCACTGTACCGAAAGCACTTTGATAATATAGTCGGCATTGTGCATGTGCGAAAAATCCTGAATCAGCTCAAGGAAGATGAAATTAGCGCGCTCATGCTGGAATCAGTCATGCAAAAACCCTATTTCATACCGTCCGGTACGCCATTATTCTCTCAGCTGCAGCTCTTTCAGGAGAACAATAGCCGTATTGGTCTGGTAGTTGATGAATATGGGGAATGGCTGGGACTGGTAACGCTGGAAGATATTCTGGAAGAAGTGATTGGCGAATTTACCACCCATGCGCCCACGCAAACCAGCACCTGTAAACGGGAAGCAGATGGGAGTATAATTTTGGAAGGTGGCGCGTTATTGCGCGATCTGAATCGCAAGCTTGATCTGCGGTTTCCGCTTGATGGGCCAAAAACTTTAAATGGGCTGATTCTGGAGTATTTTCAGGATATTCCTGAAGCGGGCACCGGGCTAAAGATTGAGGGCTGCCGGATGGAAGTTTTGCAGACAAATAATCAGGGTGTTAAGACTGTCAGAATTTATCCGTATCCGGGGGGGCAGCAAAAATCGCAGTCACCCTCAGAATAACAAATCTGCCAAATTTGTAGCTCTTTTGCTACTTTTCATCACCGCGCCCATAGCTCAGTGGATAGAGTACCGCCCTCCGAAGGCGGGGGTCACACGTTCGAATCGTGTTGGGCGCGCCATTAAAATTGCCATAAACGTCTACGATCAGCGATTTTCGATTCTGGTGTACCAGCCGCGATAGACCTCTTCTGGCCACAGCGATTTTATCCACACCAGTACATCGTCGATTTCCTGGTCGCGCAAGACGCCTTCCCAGCCCGGCATACGTCCTTCTCCAGGCGGGCCGCCATTGAGAATAAAACGTTTCAGCTCCTCAGTAGAATGATGCCACGCATGCGCAGTGCCATTCAGTGGTGGTGGAGGGTATCTGCCATTATCGAGAGGCTTGCGCCAATCTGCGGTTCCCTGCGCGTTTTCACCATGACAACCGGCACAGTTCCTCTGAAACACAGCCTTTCCGCGTGCAATCTGATCAATATCAAAATTACGGACAACTACCTGCTCTTGCTGGGTATTACCTAGAATTCGATCCAGCACATCAGTTGTGTTCTCAGCAGATTGCTCTGAACAGGCTGCCACACCTAGAAGGAGCGATAAGGCCACATATCTGTAACGAGCCATTTATTTCAGACGCAGCACAGATTCTGAAAGATCGCTCCTAGAAGGTTGAACAGCACCCGGAGATGGCGGCGTGCCATGCCGACTGTAAATGGTCGCAGTGTCGCGCTTATCGCCTGTCTGTCTGATTAACAATACATCATAAGGATCGACACGTCCGGTTTCCATGCCGGGTGAGCCATGAGGCATATCTGGAACAGCCAATCCCACGGCACGCGGTTTTTCTTTGAGTAATCGTTTGATGTCCTCTGCCGGCACATGACCCTCAATGGCATAACCACCAACCATCGCAGTATGGCACGAGCCTAGACTGGGAGTGATGCCAGCCTGGGCGCGCATCTTCTGATTACCAACATCATGCGTGTTGACAGTAAATCCATGAGACTCCAGATGTTCCACCCACTTGGCGCAACAACCGCAGGTCGGACTTTTATAGACCTCGACTATCTTACTCTCGCTTGCATATACAGTAGATGTAGTCAAAACGACCATCATCGGAATAGCTTTCATAAAAATTTCAAACTGCCTGATTCTCATATTTCCTCCACAAAAATTTTGCCACGCATACCGGTGAAATGCCCTGGAATCGGACAAGCGAAATGCACTACTCCAGCTTGCGTGAACTGCCATATTAACTCTTTCTGATCATTCGGATAGAGCGTAACGTGATCGGGATCGTTATGCTGCATGACTGGATGTGAACGCATCATTTTTGCATGCTCCTTGAGGTGCGATAAGGTTCCCAGCATGATTTCATGCCTTCTCTTGCCAGTATTGCTGACGGTCAAGCGAATGGTTTCACCCTTTTTAATCTTTATCTCAGAAGGTACAAAACGATATTCAAAGGCTTCGATATTGATCGTGCGAGAAACGTTCAATACATTGCCTGGCTTGCCTATCATTGCATTGCTATAATCCACCTTTTCCGCATGAACAGTCGGGATTATCAAACATAACATTGACAGCACGACAAGTACCTGTTTTTTCATATATCCTCCGTTCGTAATTTAATAATAAAGTCTCGCCAGGAACGCTCATGGTCGCAGAAACCTCTTTTCGAAAACTGGAATATAACACGAACAAATTGCGCAAACGTCTGCGCCGTCTGGCAGGGACAGCAATCGCCGATTACAACATGATCGAGCAAGGCGATCGCGTGATGGTATGTTTATCCGGAGGGAAAGACAGTTATGCTTTACTAGAGATTTTACGTAATCTGCAGGCGCATGCACCACTGGATTTTGAGCTGATTGCAGTCAACCTAGACCAGAAACAGCCGGGATTTCCTGAACAGGTGTTGCCCGGCTATCTGGCCGAAATAGGCATTCCGTTTCGCATTGTTGAACAGGATACTTATAGTGTAGTAAAACGAGTGATTGCAGAAGGCAAGACCACCTGCAGTCTCTGTTCGCGCTTGCGCAGAGGCGTACTTTATCGGGTGGCGAGTGAGTTGGGGGCGACTAAAATCGCGCTGGGACATCATCGTGACGATATTTTGGAAACCTTCTTCCTCAACATGTTTTACGGTGGGAAATTGAAAGCGATGCCCCCAAAACTGGTCAGTGACGATGGCCGCCACATCGTAATTCGCCCACTCGCGTACTGCAAGGAAAAAGATCTGGCAGCATTTGCTGAGATTGAGCAATTTCCAATCATCCCCTGCAATTTGTGCGGCTCCCAGCCAAATCTACAGCGCCAGGTAATCAAGGAAATGATGCAACAATGGGACAAAAAATCCCCCGGCAGGCTAGAAACCATGTTTACAGCATTGCAAAATGTTCAGCTCTCTCATCTGGCAGATACCGAACGTTATAATTTTGCCAACCTCAGACCACACGGCATCCCCTGTGAAGATGGAGACAAAGCCTTTGACGAGGTTATGCCCTGGGTGAATAATGCAACTGTGATCTGACTGAAGTGGTGCCGTGAAACCGGACAGGTTGGCAAGCTCCGTTATGGGTATTATAGATGATCATAATTTTGGGTAAGAAACGTGCACAAATACACCACTGAATTAAAATCCAAAATTAGATCCACGTGAATAGGCTAACCTTGCTTCGGTTTTGTTTTTCCATAAACGCCTATCGAGCAATTTAGCGGTAATGCGCGGGCGATTCAGGCACACCCACTTTGATTTTTGCGGATGGGTCGATTGTTTCTGGATTGATTCCGCTGGCGGAAATCGAAAAACGGTTGGAGCAACAATCCGCCAAAGTTAAATAAAAATCCAGATTAACCCCGGTGATTCTTCTACTTGCCGCCAGATGCGGAAGGTGGATGGAAAGGTTCTACCGGGATCAGGCGGTAACAGACCGACAGTATCTCCAGTTCTTCCATCCCACCCGGCGTGTGCAGCGTGACCGTATCCCCTTCCTGTGCAGCAAGCAGCGCACGCGCAACGGGTGATATCCAGCTGATGTAGCCTTTGAACGGGTCAATTTCATCTATACCGACGATCGAAACTGTCTTCTCATCGCCTGCGAGGTTGGAAAAACACACCGTCGCACCAAAAAAGATACGCTCGCTGTTTTCGCGAGGTGCGGCGGGATCAATTACTTCCGCGTTATCCAGGCGCTTGGATAGAAAACGCAGACGGCGATCGATCTCCCGCAGCCGCTTCTTGCCATAAATATAATCTCCATTCTCAGAGCGGTCACCATTGCCCGCCGCCCACGAGACCATTGCCGTTACCTCGGGGCGCTCCCTTTCGAGTAACCAGTGATATTCCGCTACCAGACGCGAGTATCCTCCCGGCGTCATGTAATTTTTGCCACCTGGCAGTAACGGAAAAGACGTTACATCCTCTTCGCCGTCATCCGGTTGATCAGATTCTTTCACAAATGCTTTATTCATGGCAGCAGGTAAGTATGTTTCATGATTATCTTTTTGGCATTTATATTTCTAGCATAAATAATATAAATGAAATAAATTTTTAGTATACTTCTCAATGTTATGCTGAGACCAAGTAATGTAAATATCTATTTGAGTGCTTTTGAATGTGACAATTTGTCGCATTGTTAAAGTGTGTAAATATGTTTAATATTCAGTTGTTTCATGTCATAACTAACTTATGCAAATCAGGAATTCTCAATAAAAATCTATCCCATTGATTCTTGGTACTTTCGTTTTTTACCTTTTGCGTGTTCTGTGTGCGCGCTGTCACCTGCAGTATTTCACACAAACTTTTCTAAGCTACAAGGAGCATAACTATGAAAAAAATGAATAAAATCCTCGTTACTATAGCGATTATCACAACGATGGGAACGTCTTCCCAGGTAATGGCCGGTGCAGAAGCTTATTCTTATCTAGAACTATCAAATATTCAGCTTTTCAATGAAACAGCAGATAGACAAGCTGATTTCAATGATTTTACCAATTGGCGTAATCGCCCCTCTTCTCAAACATCAGCAGGATCCAGTTTTGGTGCGTCGGACAGTTATAGTAATCCTTCAGGACATGATGCTTCTATGTCCTGTTCCGGTTCCGATTCCGATTGTGCAAGAATAGTAGAGAATGATCCAGCCCGATCAAGTGCTGCCATTAACTTTGGTCGGTCAGATACCTTTGGGGATGGTGGTTCCTTAATAACAGGGGTGCCAGACAGTACTGCTCCCTCTTCAGCAAATATCTGGACAATAGCCGAAGGTCTTCAGGACACAACTGGTTTTACAGCAGGGCAATCAAACACACTGAGCACCACGGAGTTTACCTTTGCATTAACTGAAGAAACAACTCTCCGACTGGATTTTGACGCGGATGGTGAGTTATTTACAAAATTGCACCAAGATCAAGTTCAGGCTACAGCTGATTTTAACTGGAGCGCTTCAATTGTAGAAATATTACCAGGTGGAGGTGCTGGAGATATGGTATTCAACTGGGCGCCAAACGGGAAGATTGGAGATGGGATAAGCGGTGGTACAGAGTTACTGGATGGCTTTAACATGAATATGGGTACAGGAGTAACTTCAAAAGGTGAAAGTGGGACTGGTCTCCTCGCAGGCGAGTTCTCTGCTAAAACCACATTAGGGCCCAGCAGCTACCGCTTTACCATTTCACATAAGTCAAGTATTGTTACTGATGCCGTCAAAGACCCTACAGAACCCCCCAAAGGAATCCCAGAACCCGCCACACTGGCTCTGCTGTTTGCCGGCTTGGGTATGCTGGGTTTTGTAAGAAGATTCTAATGAAAGCATGTTAGCCATGGCGTGTGGGTAACCATGGCTAACTGAAGTAGTACTAGTAAAACTGGATAGGTTGTTAAGCTTTGTTATGGACATTATAGATGACCATATTCATGAGCAACAAACGTACACAATACCCCATTGAATTCAAATCAAAAGTTTTGCTATCTGCGATACGGGGAGATGAAACCATTCCACAGTTGGCAGCAGGTTATTGAACAAGCATCCAAATTGTTTTCCAGAAATACTGGCACTAACCAAGAGAATGGACAAACCACTGGTGACTTGCATCGCGTTATCGGGCAACTGACGGTGGAACGCAAGATGATGATTGGGCCCCGCAACAACTGAGTCATGCACGCCGCAATGCCACGTGGTTTGGGAGTTAATAGAAATTTCTGTGGAGCTATTTTTAGCTAAAAGCGCCATTCCGCTCCTGCGTAGATACCACGCGGTATGGTCGTGGGAATTGAAGGTAGAAAATCAGAGACAAATTCCCTGTGATTTTTACTAAATAGGTTTTGACCGACTAGAAAGAGTTCGAAATTTTTTACTGGTTTGAAAGACAGTCTGGCATCCATGGTGACGTAACCGGGGATTTGGTAAAAATCTACTCTGCTGACATAGCGTAACCAGAGGTTGAATTGCAATCTTTCCGATACATCATAGTTTGAGCGTAATGATACGTGATGTTGTGCGCTTACTTTGTTGGCACTACCTGTCGTGGGATCCAAACTTTTGAGCACTGAGTCAGAATGGATATGCATGTCGATAAAGCTGTAATTGCCTTGTAAACGCCATTTTTCATTAGGTCGCCAATCAATGGACGTTTCGACTCCTTGCGTATAACCAGAGGCTTTGTTGGTTAATCCTACAGGTAAAATCAGGTGAGGAGGAAAGCCTGCATGAAAAGATGGGGTTCCAACAGACATATCTCGTAATTGACTGTAATCATTATAGAAACCCGCGATATCAATCGATGCCTGTGGGGAAAACTGATGACGATATCCCAATTCGTAAGCTAATAATTTCTCGGAATTAAAATTTGATGCACCATTTAATTGTGCGAGAACAGGGAAAGGTAACAGTGCTGGTACTCCAAAGGTGGTGCTAAGTGTTCTGGCGTTCAATTGGATATCATTTTCTGCTCGGGAAGGAGTCCGGACAGCACGTGAAACGGACATCCAGATCGAATTTTTTGTATCGGGTGTCCACATCAAGCGTGCGTTAGGCTGAATTTCCATACCGGTAAAATCATTATGGTCAAATCGTGAACCCAGGGTAAATCGCAAATATTCTGGTATCAGCGTGACTTCATCCCGAATGAATACACTAAAGAGTTGATTGGTTCGTAGTTGCGGACTAAATGAGATGAGTTCGGTATTTGAGACTTTATTATGATATAAGCGGTAATTGGCTCCCCAGGTCAAATCGTGCTTGTCGAAGAATGGAAAGCGATGTTGAAAATCAATATCAAAACTTTCGGCTTTAAAGATTGAACTGGTCAGTAATTTATAATCAACACGATCATAGTAGGTCTGTAGCATGATCGCCGATTTTTCTGAGATAGTTCGATCCCAGCGCAAGCGGATATTTCCTCCTTCATTATGTCCCCTGGGTGTTTCAGCTTGGATGATGGGTGCACTGAGTTGAGATTTATCCAATCTATCGCCATACGAGTTGTAAAAAATATCTCCCTGAATTGTAAACAGATCAATCCCGCGCGTGTGATCCAGTCTGAACCCGCCTCTAGCGTTGTGCCAAGCATCATTGGCATTTACTCCGGAGGTGGTTTTCATCTGATCTCTGGTAAAGCCTTTGGCATAGAAACGATAGAATGTGTTGTCATTGATTTTTCCTCCATGGCGCGCACCCAAAAACCCCTGCTCAAAACTGCCGCCGCCTGCTGAAAGTAAAGTTCCCTGAGTATCAGCAGTTTTTTTAGTGATAATGTTGATAATGCCATTTACCGCATTAGCACCCCATACAGATGCATTGGGGCCACGTATCACTTCGATACGCTCGATATCTTCCATCAGGGTATCTTGCTGCTCCCACTGCACGCCCGCGAATAGTGGGTTGTATACACTCCGGCCATCCATCAGGACCTGAAGCTTGTCGGCAAACCGACCGTTGAAACCCCGTATGCTGATTGCCCATTTATCCGTACCGATTCGAGCGACTTCTACACCTGGAGCCATACGTAAAGCTTCCGGAATGCTGGTTGCGCCAGAGCGGCGGATATCATCTTGTGTAATAACGAAGATTGCAGAAGGAACCTCAGAGAGTTTCTGCGTGCGCCTTGATGCGGACGTGATTTTAACTTTCATCAATTCTTCGAGACTAAGATCCAGGAACTGATTCTCAATCGATCTTTTTGCAGGCATTACTCTATTTTCAGCAATTACATGATTTACAATGCAGCAGAAAATAAAGATAGCTAAGGGTTTCAGAGTCAATAGTCTCGCGGAGCCGGGCATTGGGATCACAAGTAATTCATTGTCTGGAGGTGTCAATCAAGCCGTCATTTGGCTAGCGTGGCATTAATTGCCCACTTGTCATATCCAGTATTGTAATCTGTCGGCCAGTTTCTGGAAACTTAGATTACTTCTACTTTGTTAAATTACTCCAAAGTCACTTTCCAGAAAACGAAAACCGATTGGCACTGAGCCACTTCTAATGCTGTTTATAAATAATTTTGGGGGCTGAAGTAGCTAAGTGACCTGGTCAAGTAAAACCGGACACTGAATCGCCCCGGATTTTCCGGAGACATGTTTTCTTAAGTCAAGCTGCATCAGCTGACTCTTCCTGTTGGCGATAATACGCTTTTTCAAATTCTGCCGGTGGGACATATCCGATTGCATCCAGTAGTCTTCGATTGTTGAACCAATCCACCCATTCCAAGGTGGCAAATTCTACTTCTTCGATACTGCGCCAAGGACCGCGATGCCTTATGACTTCGGTCTTGTACAAACCATTGATGGTCTCGGCCATGGCGTTGTCATAAGAATCTCCGATGCTGCCGACGGAGGCGTCAATATTTGCCTGCGCCAAACGTTCTGTATAGCGAATCGACAAATATTGGCATCCGTGATCGCTATGATGAATCAATCCTGCAGTTTCCCGCCGTGCCCATAGCGCCTGTTCCAATGCATCCAGTACCAGATCCGTTCGCAATGAACGACTCACTCGCCAACCAACGATGGTCCTTGCAAAAACATCGGTGATAAAAGCTACATAAACAAAGCCTGTCCATGTTGCAACAAAGGTAATGTCGGCAACCCACAATTGATTTGGCCGGGTTGCTACAAATTATCGGTTAACCTTATCTGTTGGGCCGGCAAGTAAGTCGTCTGCAATGGTTGTCCAGCACCTCCTGCCACGTCGAATACCCTGCATTTCAAGCTTCTTCATCAATCACTCGACTGTGCAGCGAGCAACACCAATGTCTTCTCGTAACAACTGTCGCCATACTTTGCGAGCACCATACACCCGGAAATTGTCTTTCCATACCCGCTGTATATCAAGTTCTAGCCTCATGTCTCGCTTGATGCGATCAGACAATCGATCCGGATCTCGCTCGCACACTTTGTGTTCGTAATAACTCGACGGGGCAATCTGTATTTGTCTGCAGATTGGCTCGACCCCATATTCCGCTTTGTTGCTATCGACAAATGTCACTATCATTTCGGTCGGCGGTCGAGCTCCGCCTGCGCAAAATAGGCCGATGCCTTACGTAATATCTCGTTGGCTCGCTTTAACTCCCGATTCTCCTGTTCCAATTCCTTGAGCCGCTCTCGATCCGCAGTCGACATGCCACCCCGAATTCCCTGATCAATCTCTGTTCGTCTTACCCAGCTGCGCAACGTCTCCGCTGTACAGCCAATCTTGGATGCGATCGACTTGATCGCCATCCATTGCGATTCATGCTCCTTTTGTTGCTCAAATACCAATCTTACCGCTCGTTCTCGTACTTCCGGTGAATAACTGATTTGGTTCTTCATCTCTTCCTCCTCTCAAATCATCTTATCTCCGGAAAACCCGGGGCGATTCAATCACCATGGAATCGAGGCGGACAATAACGGATCAGCCAATGACAGCCTGCCACGCTCTCGCGGACAAATCGCCAACGCGACCTTTATAGGCAATGGAGGCGTATCGGATGGTCACGGTATCTTACTGCGCCGTGGTACGAGCGGTAATATCTACAATTCGGTCATTACTGGTTTTTCAACCAGTTGTATCAGCATTGAAGGCGAAGCTACTTATCTTAATGCCAACACTCCTGGCAATTTAACGATTGAAAATAGCTACGTGAATTGCACCAAACCGTTCAACGATCAGGATGGCACGCCTTTTAAAGTCAGCGATTGGTTTACCACGCAGCCTGGTAATGTCGCCGGTGACCCGCAGTTAAGTGGCTTCCTGCCCGCCTTTGGCTCGCCGTTGACCAGTAGCGCTCCACCGTCCACGAATGATCCATTCTTTGTAAAAACCAATTATATTGGTGCTTTTGCGAATGAAAACGATGACTGGACCAAAGGTGGCTGGACTTTTGGCATGGAATAATCGTAATACAATTTAACAAGACTAAGTTCAGTTTAGTCTGTTAATTCCCCTGAGCCAGAACCGTATGAATGACGGTTCTGGCTTTTTTTATGGGTGAAGATTCAAACATATGTCCATTGGCAGGCTATATTACAATAGACAACTCATCCATTTTTTAAGGAAACTATCAATGAAACCACTTCTATTCAGTAAAAATCTATTGATCCTTGCTGGTTTTCTGGGGTTGGCCGTTATAACCGCGTCCGCACAGGCATCAACACCCTATATTTCCTGCTCGATGAATTACAAACTTGGTGGCTGGTCGTTTGTTGTCAAGCAATATGACGGCACTGGTAACGTCGTCTGTAGCAATGGCCAACGTGCGCAGGTTAAGCTGGCTTCCAGAAGCATTGGTTTCACCATTGGTCAGTCTGACATTGAAGGCGTCGGCTACTTCTCGGAATTGAAAGATATCAGCGAAATTTACGGAACTTTCGTTGCGCTAGAAGGGCATATTGGCGCAATCAGATCCGGACATGGCCAAGTGATGACGCGTGGCATCGTTTCCCTGGCAATTTCTGGTACAGGCCGGGGATTTGATATCGGCGTCACCCTTGGTGGCCTCAACATTTCACCGCTTAATCGCTAATACCAAAAACCTTGTGAGCGGTGAAATGTTTTTTTAGATTATGTTGTGACCTCAAATTTTATTGAACAGCGATAATCCTGAAATACGGATAAATGATTGCTGAGCAGCTTCGAGCAAGGATTGCTGACGGGTCAGGTCGGAGATGGCCTGGGCGATGTCCAGATCCTGCAGGCGGGATAGCGATTGCTGATATTGAACGGCGCTATCCTCTCCCGCCTGTTGCAGCGAATCAATTTCCTGTAAACGTGCTCCAGCTGCTGCGCGTGTGCCCAGCACATTCGTTAGTGCATGATCCAGATTCTGCAATGTTGTATTGATACTGTTGGTCAGTTTCGTACTGCCAGCAGCGCCACTGCCGGGTGTTTCCAGTGCAGAGATGAAATTATCGATCGTTTCAAACAGGCTCACATTGCTGCTGGGCTCGATGTCAAATTTATCCCCATTCGCAGGCGCGCCCTTGATGGCAAATTGCAAGCCATCGAAACTGATGGCCTCTCCACTGGTGTAAGCATTGCCACTGGATAAAACTGTACCGGTGGTCATGTTGGTCACATCAAAAGTCGTAACACCCGCAGCAACGGTAAAACTGATCTGATAGTCATTCCCGGTTAGGCTGGCCGAGTTGGTAACGGCCCCGGCATTGATCACGCCGCTACCGGTATTGGTATTTGCTGCGACAGTAGCAAACGAACCATTTCCATTTCGGATTTGCTCAAAAATCGCCAGCCCGGTTTCGCTGACCGGCAGTTTCCGGGAAGCCGAGACCTGCGCCAGGCGCTGTCCTTGATCGCCCTGATATTGCACGCCACCCGCTACCTGTGCGAAGGGCTGGGTTTTCCCCTGAAAACCAGAAAACAGATAGTTGCCCTCGTCATCAGTAGCATTGGCCAATCCCAGCAGTTCTTCAAAACGACCACGCAGCTCGATCGCCATATTAGCGCGGTTACTATCCGAAAATGCAGGGTTTCCGGCTGATACAGTCAGCGATTGTACGTTCTGAATGAGTTTGGTGACGCTACCTAGCGTACCCTCAACCAGCTTTAGGCTATCTGCCGCACGCTGACGATTCTCACCATACTGAGCATTCAACGAGGCCGCCTGAGTTAATTCATGCGCACGTGCCGCACCCACCGGATCATCGGAAGGCGTGACAATGCGTTTCATGGTCGAGATTTGCTGTTGCAGTTGGAATAATGAATTTTGCTGCTGCAACATGGATCTTGTACCTTGATCAAATAGTGTACTAGTGCTAACACGCATGATAGTTTTTCCTCCGTACTTAGTATTTTTAGATTCTGAACAAGGTATCGAATAGTGAATTGCTGACTTCGATTACCTTGCTGGATGCCTGAAACGCCTGTTGATAACGCAACAGATTGGCAGCCTCCTCCTCGAGATTCACACCTGAAAGCGATTGCAGTGACTGGTCGGTTTGTGCCAGCAGATTTGCTTGTGCGGTGTTCATCACTTCCAGTTCGCGGGTTTTGTTACCGATCTGACTGACCAGCCGCGCATAACCGGATTGCAGCGATGCTGTATCATTTAACAATACGTTTTTAGTCTGTAGTCCAGCCAAAAGCAAAGCATTACGATTATCTGCGACGCCGCTGGTATTAGCTCCAATCTTAAAAGTATCACCTGCTGCAGGCTCACCGCTGATCTGCACTGTCAAACCATTAAAACTGATATCGGCACCAGGTGTGTAGACCTGATTAGTTGCCGCAGCACCCGTACCAGCAATATCGAACTGCCCATCAAAAGGCGAATGAAAGGTAAGTGTCACGCTCTTCTGCAAGTTTGGATCAAGCGTATCCACCCGACCGGCGCTGATTTTGCCAGTACCGGTATTGCTGTTGACAGCTTCAGCACGGATCGGCGAGGCTGCAGCAATTTTGGCAGTATCGCTGATCGCTACCTGAATATTTTTCGCTGCCTGTCGGGTTGGCTGAATAACAAAATGTTCACCCGCTGACATACTACTGCTGGTGATACTCAGCCCGTCCAGCGTCAATGGTGAAACCGTAGTTGGCGCGGTTGCCAAACTTGTGGAGGTTTTATCCGCCAAACGGGTCAGCGTATAGTTCGTGCCATCGAAATCGAGCCGGTAGTCGCTTGCGGTCAATTGGCCAACATCGCTGATACTCGCCGTCACACTGGAAGCGGGATTATTGCTATTTCCGGCTAGTATTACCGGCTCAGGCACTTTGAAAAAATCTTGACCGAGCACACCACTCAGATCCTGTCCAAGGCGGTGCTGATCGTTGAAAGTTTTCGCCAAACCGAGCGCTAGTAGGCCAAATTCATTTTGTGCCGCATCCAGTGTCTCTCCCCGGAATGCTATGAGACCACCAACGCTGCCACCTTGCAATTGATGCTCCGGAATCAGAACAGTTTTATTACCCAGATCCATCGCTACCGTCAATCGCCTAGGATCTTCCGGTGAAGCAACTGTCTTGAGCGCCATGGTTTCCGAACCCACTACCAGCGCTTGACCATTACCGATAAATACATTGTGATGACCATTATCCTGCCGCACCACGGAAACATTGGCCAGCTTGCTCAGATCCCGGATTAACGCATCACGCTGATCACGCAGATCGTTGGCAGGTTGTCCACCGGATGAGCCTTCTACGGTCTGGATACTGAGGTTCATTTTGCCGATCTGCTTCGCCAGGGAGTTAATTTCATCGATGGAGCTGGTCAACTGGCTGTTGACCCCTTCACGTACTTCGTTGAAACGCTGATCCATTGCCTGGAAGCGCCCGGCAAGTGCTTCAGCATTACTGAGCATCGCCTGGCGTGAAGGTACAGAAGCCGGATTGGCCGCAACACCTTGTACCGCGTTAAAAAATGAATGTAATGCAGGCGTTAACCCCGAAGAAGTATTTGCCAACAAGTTATCTAGCTGTTTGATCTCATTGTAATAACCGTCCAACTGACTGCTCTGGTTCTGCGTCTGCAAGGACTGAGTAAACAGAAACTGGCTGTATACGCGCTGTACAGTCGAAACCTGAACACCTTGGCCAATGAATCCATTACTACGCAGCTGCGGCGTATTGGTGCTGGCAATCGCCTGTTGACGGTTATAGCCGGGAGTAGATGCGTTGCTGATATTATGGCTGGTGGTCAATAACTGCGCTTGCGCGGTTTGCAGACCGGAAACACCGATATTCAGAATACTGTTTCCCATGATTCAATCCTTATTTTTAAAAAATTACTTCATGTTATTAACGACAGATACAACAACAAATTCACTCATTAATCTGTTTTATCCACCGGATGCCTTAAAGTTAAACGCATCGCTATTGATGATATTGATTAGTTTTTCGGCATAACGTGGATCAGTTGCATAACCAGCTTGTTGTAATCCCCATGCAAATGCTGTAGCACTGCGACTCTTCACCACCGATGCGTAGCGGGAATGATTCTGCAGCAAGCTGGCATAATCCCGAAAAGCTTCTTCAAAAGAGGCATAGGCACGGAACTTCTCGCGCAGCTTCTGCGGTTTACCATCAATATATTCAGTAGTGGTCGCTTCGACGACCTTACCGTGCCATGAAGCTCCCGCCTTGATACCAAACAGATTAAAACTCGGCATATCGTTACGGTCACGAATTTGATGCTTGCCCCAGCCGGTTTCCAGTGCTGCTTGTGCAATCATGAAACGTTCGGGAATTCCGGTTTCCTGGGCGACCTTTCTCGCATGCGGCAACAATTCGGCAACAAATTCCCGTGGTCGGCGCAATAACGGTTCCACCGTGGATATGCGCTCTGCTTGGATTGCCACCAGTGGCTCAACAGGCTTCGTAGGTGTTATGCCTGAAAAACTGGGCTTAGCCATGGCTGTGTGCGGATTTTCCCATAACTGCGCAGGCAAATTCTGCGGCTGACTGGGTGTCAGGTTTACCAAGGGCATTGCCTGTTGATTAGCAAGCCTGCCCAGCATGGCATCTGCCTCACCAATTGGTGTATCCGTCTGGGTATCCGTATCAATAGATTGTGTCAACTGCTGCACGATCAGATCGGCAAGGCCGATTCCTTTTCCAGTCAGATCCTGCGCCAGTTGCTGATCTAGCATTTGTGTATAGAATTTTGACTGATCGCTGTCAAAGAGCCCTTTCTCCGGCGAAGCGTCACGCATGCTTTTTAGCATCATGCTGACAAACAATGCCTCGAATTGCTTGGCGACCTGACGCAGCCCTTCCTTTGGGTTTTGCTGGGCATTGTGACGTAATTTCCCGATATTCTGGCTATCAATCGCCAACTGGCCGGTGAGATCAGGAGTATTGATCATGCCTGCCCCACTAAATAATTTCTAACTCGGCGCGCAGCGAACCAGCTGCCTTCAATGCCTGCAAAATCGCTAGAAGATCCTGCGGTGTAGCGCCAATTGCATTCAGTGCCTTGACTACTTCCGCGAGATTAGCGGCACCCGGCAATAACATCAAATTACCTTCATCCGAGCGAATTTCAATTTGTGATTGCGGCACCACCACCGTTTCACCTCGTTCCGCAAATGGTCCCGGCTGACTGATGATCGGCTGGGTATTAATAATGACAGACAGATTGCCATGTGCAATTGCGCTGGTTGCCAACATCACTGACTGGTTCATGACAACTGATCCGGAGCGCGCATTAATAATGACTTTTGCCGGGCCCAGTGCCGGATTAATTTCCAGATTCTCGATTTGCGAAATAAATGTCACGCGCTGGCTATTATCTAGCGGTGCCCTGACCTGGATAACGCGCCCATCGACCGCACTGGCAGTACCTGACGGATAGCGATTATTGATGGTTTCGACAATCATTCTGGCAGTACTGAAATCAGTGTCGCGTAATTCCAGATGAATATGTTCACCCTGACCTAGTACGGTTGGAACGGCACGCTCCACGATTGCGCCTGCGCTGATTCTTCCGGTATTCAGATGGTTGATCTGAACACTGCTGCCTGCCGCACCCGCACCCGCACCTCCGATAACGAGATGCCCTTGTGCGACCGCATAAACCTGATTATCAATGCCTTTTAACGGTGTCATCAACAAGGTGCCGCCGCGCAGACTTTTAGCGTTACCCATCGAGGATACGGTTACGTCAATATACTGACCGGGCTTGGCAAAAGCAGGTAAATTGGCCGTCACCATCACCGCAGCAATATTACGCAACTGCATGTTGATACCCGGCGGTAAATTCACGCCAAGTTGCCCCAGCATGCTGGCAATGCTTTGCACGGAAAATGGCGCCTGCTGTGTCTGGTCGCCCGTGCCATCCAGTCCCACTACCAATCCATAGCCGATCAACTGATTACTGCGCACTCCCTGAATACTAGTGACGTCCTTGATGCGCTCGGCTACAGCCAGAGAAGGCGCCAGCAACACGCTCAACAGGCTGATAGCAATCATAATATTGCGTAAAATCATTTTCATACTCTCTTAAAAGGGTAATACCGACAGGAAAAAGCGGGACAGCCAGCCCATTGTCTGCGCTTCATCCAGATAGCCGCTGCCGCGGTATTCAAGACGAGCATCCGCAATTTGTACTGATGACACTGTGTTGTTGATGATATTGATTGGATTAATCACGCCGGAGAGACGAATATATTCGTGACCCTGATTGATGCCGACCTGTTTCTCGCCACTGACCAGGAGATTGCCATTCGGCAGAAAATCAATTACGGTGACAGTGATCGTGCCCGTGAAATTGTTATTGCTGGAACTCGCGCCCTGGCCATCAAGCTTGTTGGATGATTCCGTTTCCAGCGACACATCCTGAAACAGTTTTTTAAGTGGCAATCCCATGAAAGCCGGAATCGAAAATCCGGTTTTGGTCTCACGTTTCACATTACTGCCGGTTTTTTTGCTGGCATTGGTGCGTTCATTGAGCGTTACGATGATGGTATCGCCAATGCCGCGCGCACGCCGATCCTCAAACAGCGGAATGTATCGCTTGCCAGCCTGGTGACTGAAAGCGGTCTGGTATATGCTGCCATGCGTTTCAGTAATCGGTGGCGGTAGCGTAATTTCCGGACGCATCGTCATCGGCTGCTGCACAGCGGGTTTAGGCGTTATCGCGCAGCCGGACACCGCCAGAACCAGCGCTGGCAGTACCAGTTTTGCGATAAAGGGTTTATCACGCAGGGCTACGAGATTTATCGGTTTCATCATGCTCACTATCAACTTAAGAATGGAAAAATGATCACAATTGCGCCAATTTTTGTAGCATCTGGTCCGATGTCTGGATCGAACGGGAATTGATCTCATAAGCACGCTGCGTCTGGATCATTTCAACCAGTTCCTCGACAACATTGACATTGGAAGTTTCCACAAATCCCTGGTTTAACAGCCCCATACCGTTAGTACCGGCGATACCGGGATTGGCAACACCGCTACTTGCGGTTTCCACATAAAGATTTTCACCAAAGCGCTGCAGTCCTGCCGGATTGATAAAACGGGTCAGTTGCAACGTCCCGACCTGTACCGGCGCAGCCGTACCAGGCGTTAACGCTGATACCGCACCATCACGCGCAATGGTGACACTAAGCGCATCTGGTGGAATAGTGATGCCCGGTTGCACGATAAAGCCACTGGAAGTAACAAGCTGTCCGTTTTCATTCGATTGAAACGCGCCGTCACGGGTATAGGCCAATGTGCCATCCGGTAATAAAATCTGAAAAAACCCCTCACCCTGAATCGCGATATCTCGTGGATTGCCGGTTTGCTGCATGTTGCCCTGCAGAAAAATATTTTCGGTCGCTACCGGCCGTACGCCAGTTCCCAATTGCAGACCAGAGGGTAGACGGGTCTGTTCCGACGACTGCGCACCGGGTTGACGCAAGGTCTGATAAAGCAGATCCTCGAATACCGGCCGCATCCGCTTGAAACCGTTGGTACTGACGTTCGCCAGATTGTTGGCGATGACGTCCATTCTGGTCTGTTGAGCATCCAGACCGGTTTTTGAAATCCATAATGCACGGTTCATGGTATTGTCCTTTTACTTTTGTTGAAATAGATTGTTAATTTCTGAGCGCAATAATTTCACTGGCTTGCTGTGAATTTTGCTGCGCGTTTTCAAGTATTTTCATTTGCATGTCGAACTGCCGCGCGAGCGTGATCATCTGCACCATTTCATGAATCACGTTGACATTACTTCCTTCCAGAGCGCCTTCTACCAACACTACTTTTGGATCAGTCGGCACAACTTCCGCATTTTTCATATGAAACAGGCCATCCTCTCCCCTGATCATCTGCTCGGCGGGTGGATTAACCAGTTTCAAGCGGCCAACGGTGGATACCGCCGTGACTTTAGGATCATCGGAAACTACCGATACAGTGCCATCCTTGGCGATCATGACGCGGCTATCCGGTGGAATGGAAATAGCCCCCCCATCTCCTTTGACGCCAAAGCCCTGACGAGTCATCAATACCCCATTGGCATCAATTTGCAGATTGCCATGACGAGTATAGGCTTCATCACCATTCTCGAGCTGTACTGTTAGCCAACCATCACCTTGAATTGCCACATCTAGTGGCCGACCCGTATGCTGAATTGGCCCAGGTGTGAAATCTGCTCTCGCTGTAGTATCCAGAACAAACACCCTGGTTGGCAGGCTGTCGCCGTATACCGGCACCGCACGAAAACTGTCTGTCTGCGCACGGTAACCAGTGGTCGATGCATTCGCCAGGTTATGCGAAACCGTTGCTTGCTGCGTCATGGTATGCAGCGCACCGGTCATAGCTGTATAAATCATTCGATCCATTTCTCAGATCCCTTTTATGATGGCCGTCCAGTCACACTAATTAGAGGTTAACCAGGGATTGCAGCACGGCATCCTGCGTCTCTATAGTTTTCGCGTTAGCCTGATACACCCGTTGCGCAGTAATCAAACTCACCAATTCAGAAGTCAGATCAACATTGGATTCTTCTACAGCGGCGGATTGCAGAGAACCCAATGTACCACTCAGCGGCACCCCTACCAGCGGCAGCCCGGAATCCGCAGTTTCCAGCCACTGATTGCGCCCCTGTGGTTTGAGGCCATCTGTATTGGCAAAACTCGCCAGCACAACCTGCCCTAGAGTCAGATTCTGACCGTTGGTATAGTTACCTTTAATCGTGCCATCATCGGATACGCTGAATCCCGCCAGGCGACCAGAGGTATACCCATCCTGACTCAGCTTATTGACACCAAAGTTGCTTCCAAACTGGGTGGAATTGGTCAAGTCAAATGCAAAATCTAGTGGTGCTGTCGCTCCCCAATCTGACCTTCCCAGATTGGTAGCGATAGCTGGCAAATTAACCGAGGCAGTTACTGACCCAGATGGGGCGGTCAACTTGCCGTTAGTATCAAAAGTCATTGGTAACGAAGCCCCGCCTCCTAACGTTACCCCAACCGGCATTCCGGCAGTATCGGTTGCGCCATCAACCGTGGCAAAAACTTGCCAGGCTGCTGGAGCGGTTTTTTGGAAAAACAGTGTCAGGGTATGCGAATTGCCAAGGCTGTCAAAAATTGCGCCAGAAGTGGAACTGGCATAGGTTGCTGGATTGGTGGCATTAAATGCCGGTAGTGGTGCGGGCACATCGGTACGAGAATCCAGATTGACACCTGCCGCAAAGTTGGCAGTCGCTTCCGGCGTTAATTCAGCGGTGGAGAGCTGCAGATTGGTCGGTGCATCGGCAAGAATCTGACCAGCTTTGCTAGCGGCAAAACCGGTGACATTCATGTTGTCTGCATTGACGAGAAAACCTTTGCTATCCAGATGAAACTGACCGTTACGGCTATAACTGATCGCACCATTGTCACTCATACGGAAGAATCCACCACCAACAACAGCGATATCCAGAGGGTTGTTAGAGTTACTGATATTACCCTGTGAAAACTGCTGGGCAATTGCCGACACCTGCGTACCAATTCCGATCTGATTACCACCCGCACCACCTAGCGAATTAGCAAAAACATCGCTGAACTGTGCGTGCGACTGCTTGAATCCGACTACATTGGCATTGGCAACATTGTTACCAATCACATCCAGGTTGGTAGAAGCTGCTTTTAACCCACTTAATCCGTGTTGAAATCCCATGTTATTTTCCTTTTTTAAAATATTTTCTTGATGTCATTCATACCAGCGAAACCCAGTTCGCCCACGTCCAGCAAGGCGCCGTCATTTCCTGGTGCTGCGCTGTTGACTTTGCCAAAAGCCAGAGTAGCTGCTGTCACCGCGTTCTCACCTCGTACCGCTTTCACTGAAAAACTGTAGCGACCATCGGTTGCTTGTGCACCACCATTGGTCAGGCCGTCCCAGACAAAAGTGTTAACACCTGATGATTGCGCAGCCAGATCAATATCACGCACTGCAATCCCAGCAGCATCCTTAACGGTTACCACCACTTTATCGGCTGGTTCGGTAAGTTCAAAACCACCAATCCCTGAGCTTTTCTCAACCTGCATAGAGGTGCCTGGAATCAATACACCGCGCCCAATCATGGCCGCCGCCTCGAATGAGCTACGTGCATCGGAATTGGCCACCAGTTTTTCCAGCGTCGAATTAAGCTTGTCGATACCGCTGACGGTGCTGATTTGTGCCAGCTGGCTAGTTACTTCAGCGTTATCCATTGGGTTTAGCGGATTCTGATTTTGCATTTGTGTCACCAGCATTTTCAGAAAACGTTCCTGCGGGTCTTCCTCCTTTTTACGTACGGCTGTCAAGCTATCGCCTTGACTACCAAGCAGCGGCGAGATGCTCGAATTTACATTTGCTAACTGACTCATCATGGCTCTCCTTATTGACCAATCGAAAGTGTTTTCTGTAACAGTGTTTTGGTGGTATTCATCATATCCACGCTATTTTGATAGGAACGTGATGCCGACATCATGTTGACCATTTCATCGATTACATTGACATTGGGCGAGGTGACATAACCTTTTTCATCTGCCATGGGATGCTTGGGGTCATACGTTACTTTCATCGGTGAAGGGTCGTGCACCACCCCCGCCACCTTGACACCTTTGGCCGTCGCATTGACATCAATGGTTTTGAATACCACCTGGCGAGCACGATAAGCCTCTCCCGTTGAACTGGTAACGCTGTCGGCGTTGGCCAGATTACTCGACACTACGTTCAGCCGTTGCGACTGCGCGGCCATGGATGAACCTGCAATATTGAAGATATTGAATAACGACATAATTAATTTCCCTCCCGGATAGCAGATAGCAGATTTCTGATCTGGTCACTGATGAAGGTCAGACCAGCGTTATAGCGCAGCGCATTGTCGGTAAACTGCATACGTTCGGTATCCATATCCACTGTATTGCCATCGACGCTGGGTTGTTGTGGAATACGGTACTGCGCCTGTGAAGAACCAATCGAGCGAAAACCCGAAGGATTGATATGCCTATCTGCGGTTGCCCGCAAACCGGCATTCGCTTGATTGGGAGAAAGCGAGTTTTGCAATGCCTTTGAAAAATCGAAATCCCTAGCCTTGAAACCAGGGGTATCTGCGTTGGCGATATTACTCGCCAGCATCGTCTGTCTGGCAGTTCTCATATTGAGCGCGTTTTGATGAAAACCAAGCATATTATTAAGCTTGTCAATCATAATTTCCTCCTGTTGTGTAGTTACAAACTATAAAAGCATTAACCATGCCAATATTTTTTTAACCTGAATGTCCCTTGATTAATAGAGGAAGCACAAAATCCACCTTCAATTCTCAACTTAGCCCTGTTCCTGAGACTGCATTGCACAAACCGGACGGCAAAAATTGCCGCAAGCGGCAAAAAATTACCTGTTGGTATCAATACCAGATACACGAATTGACATTGACGATGAAGAAAACGGCAGGTTTTTAGAAAAGGAAGCATCAATAGCCCGCTATTCCATAAATTGTTTTTCCGAAAAATCACCTAATGTTCGCTCTGGTAAAACAATCTGGCATGAAGGACTTATAAGACTTTCCCAACCAGCATCTCTTCTTTTAATAACCTGATCTTATTTAAAACATATGATGAAACTCAGACTGATCGGATTTATTTGCTGTTTGTTCTCCATATTCAGTGCAGTGGCAGAGCAAACCACCACCAATACAATCATTGCAGCAATAGAGAATTTTGTTATGCAGGAAACGCGTAATCTGCCAGGCAATATCGTTATTAAGCCCGGCGTACCTAATTCCAGAATGGCACGTCAGCCATGTGATCATCTGGAGACCTTTCTGCCTGCTGGCGCAAGCATGTGGGGAAGATTCTCCGTTGGCGTACGCTGCCACGGAGAAAATGGCTGGATTCTCTATGTGCCGGTTGAAATAGCAGTCATTACACAGGCTGCCCATGCGGCACAAACGGTTTCTGCCGGAAAACTACTGTCTGAAATGGACGTAGTCATGAAGGAAATTGATCTGGTGCGTTTCTCACGGGACGTAATTCTTGACCCGCAGCACATAGCCGGGAAAATTACCACTACCTCTCTGGCCGCTGGCCAACCTATTCGTCAGAATCAGTTACGCGCCCCGTACGTCATCACACGCGGCCAGAAAGTACAGTTGATCGTGACTGGAGCAGGTTTTAGCGTTAGTACCGAGGGCAACGCACTAACAGATGCGGCGACAGGCGAGTTGGTGCAGGTGCGCAATCCATCCGGACGAGTGATCAGCGGTCTTGCTCTCCAGAATGGCCATGTTGAAATCAGGCAGTAAAAACCAGATTTTTACATGGCACTATGCGCCAAGTTATTCGTAAGCGCGCTGCAGATTTTGCAGATTTTGCCGCATCACGGCAAGCCAGTCACCAGACTCGGGTACATTGGCGCAAGGCGCAAAAACCAGGCTGTTTAACCCCATTTGCTTCAGTTTTTGCATGGTTTCCGCCAGTGGCATATCTTCCCATAACATAGAGCGTGGCTGACTGGCATCGATGATTACTTGCAGAGCACGCCAATCACCCTCTGCGGGCAGCATGTCGGGTTCCCAGTGCAGACTGGTCATCGGTATTCGGTAACGGCGGGCGAGATACTGGTAAACCGGGTGAGAGCCCACTAAAAAACGATCAGGCGCATGGGCCACGATTGCTTTAGCCTGCTCATCAAGTGCACGCAGGTCTTTCAGCAATGCTGACCAATTTTCAGTAAAAAAATCTGTGTCCGCTGGTTGTCTTCGTTTCAGGGTTTCATAAATAGCCTGCGCCTGCATAGCTGCCTGATCGAAATCCAGCCAGGTAGTAAATGCAACATCACCGTGTGAATGTGGTACTTCATCACCGTGGGAATGCACAATGGCGTCTTCTTCATGAATATAGTGTTCGGCAAACGTTTTGGAAGTATTGACAAGTTTCCGTATTGGCAGAGAAGTACGCCGAATCCACTTTTCATAACTCGCGCCATTGATAAAGATTAGATCCGCTTTCTGATAGACCGATAAGGCGCCCTGCCCCGGTCGCCAGAAAGCTGGATCAACACTGGTAGGTGCCGGAAAGCTGACAGTAATTTTGTCACCGCCAACCCGCTGCGCGAAATACTGCAATGGATAATTGGTCACAGCCACATTGAGCGACCCTGCAAGAATATTCTGCGCTGACAACATAGAAAGAATCAGCATCGTCAGCACAAGAAGCGGCTTCTTATTACCGCTCAGCAGTAGATGCAGCCAGCCGAAACTATTATGAACAGAGATACTGACAGGATATTTCATGTTATTTTTCCTATTAAATTAAATGCTTCAGAAGTTTTTCAGCGCAAGAAGCCATCACTACTGGAAGATCGCGATGACAAATCAGGCACACCTACTGTGCATCCCTCGGAGAGAAAATTCCATTAACCGCATGATGCAATCTATCGAGCTCGCCATTATAATCATACCTACCAGCGCAGGTGGCACGTAGTGGGTACGTTGATGAGAGGTTACGAAATCGTAACATTAAACATAAATGCCACTCTGACCCAAAAAATTTTATACGAATATTCGATAGTTTTTCAACGGCCTGTTATTCAACATGTAGAGAACAAATAAACTGTCCGGGTTTGTAGCACATGAAGTGTCCGGATTATCTTTATCCCGAGGAGGGATTGAGATGAAACGGACAGAATGGCTACAGGAGACACGGAAGATGAGATTTGAAGAAGCGTATGAAGGTTATCAAAAATTAAGGTTTACGCAGTTGGAAGCAGCGTTGTTGCTGGGGGTATGTGATCGTACATTTAGGCGCTATATAAATCGATACGATGAGGGTGAGGTATGCTGATTTTCAAGGAGTCTGAAGTTTCATAAAATGAAGACTTGAGATGGAGGATGAAGATGGAATTACCCCGCACACAATATAGTCAGGAATTTAGGAAGGAATCCATTAAGTTTTTCAAAGAAAGTGGATTGACTCTGGTTGAAGCTGCAAAACGTCTGTCGTTACCCAAGGGGACACTAAAAAACTGGGTTGATGCTGAGAAACGAGGAGAACTCGCTACAGTAGGCAAGCATCAGAAGCCGCTGACTGAACTTGAGTTAGAGCTATCCAGAGTTAAACGCGAATTAGCAGAAGTGAAGATGGAGCGTGACTTTATAAAAAAGTGTGCGACGTATTTCGCCAAGGAATCACGGTGAGATACGGTCTGATTGAGTCGATGCGACGAGGCTATCCGGTTGCGCTCATGTGTCGAGTACTGAATGTTTCCGAGAGTGGCTTTCATGCCCAAAGAACTCGCCCGCTTTGTAAACGTAAGCGGGCGAATACAAGGCTGGAAATAGAAATACTGGCCGCACACCAACGTACACGAGAGATTTACGGTTGATCCGCTTGCATCATGATTTGGCAGATCACGGAGTACAAGCCACGCCATACCGCGTTCGAACATTGCGCAAGAAATTGGGTTTGCGTTGTAAGCAAAAGCTAAAATTCAAGGTGACGACCGAATATATCGAAATCTTCTATAACAGGCAGCGTAAGCAGGAAAGATTAGGTTATCTGTCACCAGCACAATTTACGCAGCGATACTATGCAAATCTAGCTGCCGCTTAAACACATGGACTCCATTTTTGACAGCACACCTCAGTAGCCGAGTAACTGCACAATCTGGAGCCACTGGGGTTGTTCTGAAAACCACTTATCAAGCTTATCCACGACTTTATTTTTCATTTTACAGATCGCTTCATGTAGTTGTGGAAAGGACAGATTCAAGTATTGAACGTAATATTTACAACATTTCATCAAACATCCTTGCAGGCAACGTTATTGGACCATAGTAACTGTTCATTAACGTTTTGTATTTCAAATTAAATTTATCATTTAAAAAACAAGTTACGCAATGAGATACAGTAATGATACAAACTAAAAAATAGCTTGATTAGGCTCGTGTGAAAGTGAAATACAAGCACTGACCGAATCTAGGAATCAGTCTGAGAAGTGAATTAACTCGAATGATCGTGGCGGGCCAAGTGGGAAAGCTCGGTATATTTACTGTGCAACAGCATGACCTGTTCAGCCAGATAATGTAAATCCGAGTCGTTCTGAATGACATCATCGGCGATATCGAGTCTCTCTGCACGAGTGCATTGTGTCACCATGATTGCACTTACTTCTTCTTGGCTTAGGTTGCTGCGCGTCATGGTGCGGGTAATTTGGAGGCTCTCTGGACAATCTACGACCAGGATACGGTTTACTATTCCACGATAATCATCGGTTTCTTGTAGCAGAGGGACAACCAGCATGCTGTAGTCCGATCGGATATTTGGCAGGCGATGCAATATTTCCTCATAGATCAGTGGGTGCAAAATGGATTCCAACTGCTGCTTTGCCGAGGCGTTTGCAAATACCCGTTTTCGCAAGGCAGCTCGATCCAAAACCTTATCTTTTAAGAAAACGGTCTCACCAAATGTCTGGTATATCCTCTCGATTGCGGCACCTCCCGATTGCGTCAAGGTACGCGCAACCTGATCGGTATCGATGACATCAACCCCCTGCTCTTGGAATAATTCGGCCACACTGCTTTTGCCACTGCCAATTCCACCCGTCAAGCCGACGATGTAGGGATGGTTTAATGTTTTCTTGCGCAAGAAAACCACTAGGAAAGTCCGCTAGAAAATGGCCAAATAAGCGTGGTTGATCTGGTTTCCCCAAAACATGGCTAAAAGTCCGCCACCTGCCAGATAAGGGCCAAAGGGAATTTCAGCATTTTTTCCGTATTTTTTCACCAGAATCAATGTTACGCCGACTGCCGCCCCCACAACTGAAGCGAACAAGACTACCACTGGCAATAACTGCCAACCCAGCCAGGCACCAATTGCAGCTAACAGCTTGAAATCCCCGTAGCCCATGCCTTCCTTGCCAGTCAGCAGCTTAAATGACCAGTACACTGACCATAGAATTAGATAACCAACCATCGCGCCGATGACAGCTGACTGGGTATCCGTCATGCCACCGTGGAGATTGTATAACAGGCCAAACCACAACAAGGGCTGTGTGATGCTGTCCGGCAGAAGTTGTGTATCAATGTCGATGAAGGTCAGCGCAATCATTGCCCATAGAAAAATCAGCACAGCGAAAGTGGTTATTTGAAATCCGTAATGCCAGGCGACAAAACCGCTCAGAACTCCCGTTAGTAATTCGACAAAAGGATAACGAAACGGAATAGGTGCCTTGCATTCCACACAGCGTCCCCACAAAAAAAGGTAGCTGATGAGCGGAATGTTTTCCAGTGCAGAAATTTTATGCTGACATTGTGGACAAGCTGAGCGTGGCATCGCCAAATTAAAAACTGGCTCCGCTGCTATTTTTTCTCCACGTAATTCAGCGTAATGCTGGTGCCATTCTCGTTCCATCATTTTTGGCAGGCGATAAATAACCACATTCAGAAAACTACCCAGCATCAAGCCAATAACAAACACCAGCGCAACGAAATAGGCAGGTGAATTTTGTAGAGAATCTATCAGAATCAACATATCAACCGGTTAAACAACCTGACCCATTTTAAAGATCGGCAGATACATGGCAACCACCATTCCACCGATAAGCGTTCCCAGGACAACCATGATGATTGGTTCCATCAGACTGGAAAGTGCATCCACGGCATCATCTACTTCTGCTTCGAAAAAATCTGCCACTTTACTCAACATGGCATCGAGGGAACCTGACTCCTCGCCAATTGCCACCATTTGCAAAACCATACTGGGAAAGACATTGGTCATAGTCATGGATTCCACCAGGGTATTACCTGTGCTGACCTCTCCTTGTATTCTTTTGGTGGCCTCATAGTAAACTTGATTCCCCGCAGCACCGGCAACCGAATCGAGTGCTTCAACCAGTGGTACACCAGCCGCAAACATCGTTGAAAGTGTCCGCGCCCAGCGGGCAATGGTCGCTTTGCGGATCACCTCACCAAAAATTGGCATTCTTAACGCCAGTCGATCCATCACACGCTGCATTGGTTTGGAGCGTTTCCAGGCATAGAGGAAAGCATACAGACCGCCACCAACGCCGCCAAATATCGCCCACCAGTAATCAACAAAAAAATCGGAAACTGCCATCACTGCCAAGGTCGGTGCGGGTAAATCGGCGCCAAAGCCTTCAAAAAGTTCCTTGAATGCCGGAATGACAAATATCATGATTACCGCCGTAATCCCAAAAGCGACCACGATAATAGAAATAGGATAAAACAGAGCTGATTTAATTTTTCCTTTAATGGCCTGGATTTTTTCCTTGTAAGTAGCTAACCGGTCGAGCAAGCTATCCAGAATACCTGCTGCCTCACCAGCCCCTACCAGATTACAGAATAAGGAATCAAAATAAAGCGGATATTTGCGAAAGGCATCCGCCAGGCTGCTGCCAGTTTCGACATCCGTTTTGATATCCATTAACAACTTTCCAACTGCACGGTTGCTGTGCCCCTTGCCGACAATATCAAATGCCTGTAATAGAGGCACGCCCGCTTTCATCATGGTGGCCAACTGGCGTGTAAACAAAGTGATATCTTTATCAGTAATGTTACCGCTTGAACGTGCCTTGGCTACTTTTGTAACCATAACTCCCTGCCGGCGCAGGGTGGATTTCACCACAATCGCTTCGGCTGCACGCATCTCACCTTTGACTGCCTTACCATTCTTGTCTTTTCCTTCCCACAAAAAACTGAATTCTTTAACTTTAACCTGCTTTGCAGCGATAGTTGCCATGATTAAGTTCCATTTTTATTACTCGGATTCACAGCAATGAATTACGGCATTCTGCAGGTAATAATTAGTTCTGTTTTTTATAAAATTTTTGTGGGGAAAATTCAAGGTAAGAGCAGTGTTAGCTGCGATACCGTGGGATGAAACTATCCCTCAATTAGCGACATGTTATGAGATACATCTCGTACAAGGCGGTAGCGGATTGAACACGCATGGGCAAAGAAACAGTTTGCCGTCTATTGGGACTTGACAGGTAGAGCTTAATTCAATTGCCAGTTTGTGCCGTTCGTGGAAGTGCTTCAGTCCTGTTTTTCATAATTTCTGTAAGCTGCATCATCCCCAAGAATAGGCTCATCTCCCAGCAAACGCGATAATTCTGTCAGCGCCTCACGGTAAACCTGTCGCTTGAATTCAACTACGGAATCAAGTTCTACCCAATACTGATTCCAGCGCCAAGCATCGAACTCTGGATGAGCACAGGTGTGAAGTGATACATCACTATCGCGTCCTAATAAGCGTAATAGAAACCAAATCTGTTTCTGTCCCTTGTAGTTAGTACGCCAGTCACGACGTGTCCAACAGGTGGGAACTTCATAACGCAGCCACTCACGCGTTCTGCCCAGAACTTCCACATGCGGGGGACGTAAGCCAGTTTCTTCAGTCAACTCTCGATACATGGCTTGTATCGGCGTTTCGCCTGATTTAATGCCGCCCTGTGGGAACTGCCAGGAATCATGCCGGACACGTTTTCCCCAGAATACCTGATTTTCCTTGTTCAGCAGAACGATACCAACATTTGCTCTATATCCGTTACGGTCTATCATTTCGTTCACCCGATATCTTGTATCAGATAATGTTTATTATTTTATCTGTGTTTTTAGAGCATTGTATCAATTACCCTGCATCCTGTTCCTCTTCATTTGCATTCCGATTGATACTATACATAAGCCGGTCTTACGATTAAACGCAATATCGCAGACTCACTCTCGGAAATAAGGTTAATGCACATCAAAGCAGGTTGTTTCGCGGTAAAATCGAAGCCTCTTACTATGATAATGGAATCCTCTCATGCGTGTTTCGCAATTCTTTCTTTCAACACTCAAGGAAGCCCCTGCCGAGGCAGAATTAATCAGTCACAGATATATGTTGCGTGCTGGCCTGATCAAACGACTAGGTAGCGGCTTATACACCTGGATGCCGCTTGGATTAAAAGTTTTACGCAAAGTCGAGCAAATCATTCGTGAGGAAATGAACCGTAGTGGTGCGCTGGAATTACTGATGCCAGCAGTCCAGCCTGCGGAGTTGTGGCAGGAAAGTGGACGTTGGGAGGTTTTTGGCCCGCAGATGCTAAAAATGCAGGATCGACACCAGCATGATTACTGTTTTGGGCCAACTCACGAAGAAGTTATCGTAGATATTGCACGCCGCGAAATTAAAAGTTACCGACAATTACCGTGTAATTTTTATCAGATACAAACCAAATTCCGCGATGAAATCCGCCCCCGTTTTGGTGTCATGCGCGCACGCGAATTTGTCATGAAAGATGCCTATTCCTTCCATGCAGATTTTGCTAGCCTCGAACAAACCTATGCGCTTATGCAGGAAACCTACAGCCGGATATTTACTCGCCTTGGCTTGAAATTCCGAATGGTTACAGCGGATACAGGAGCGATGGGTGGAAGCGCTTCTCATGAATATCACGTACTGGCAGATTCTGGAGAAGATGCTATCGCCTACTGTCCGAATTCTGATTATGCGGCCAACATAGAACTAGCCACCACATTACCTCCTAAACCATCCCAACAAGCGGCAATTTCTGGCCAAATGCACAAAGTAGCCACGCCTGGTCAAAAATCCTGCGCAGATGTCGCGGATTTTTTGAATATTCCGATTACGCAAACCGTTAAATCATTGGCTGTCATTGCTGGTGGACAATTTTATTTATTGCTGTTGCGCGGGGATCACCAGCTTAATGAGATCAAGGTGCGCAAGTTGCCTTTTCTCGCTGATTTTGAATTTGCCAGTGAAGAGCGCATTATCCAGGAACTGGGCAGTCCACCAGGATACCTTGGCCCAGTCAATGTCAATATTACAATTGTTGCTGATTCTGCTGTAGCGGCAATGCAAGATTTTATCTGTGGCGCCAATGAAGAAGGCTATCACTTCACACAGGTAAATTTTGGACGTGATCTGGCACTGCCAGATAAAGTGTTCGATATCCACAATGTAGTCGCTGGAGATCCGTCCCCTGATGGCAAAGGAATACTGCAAATCTGCCGAGGTATTGAAGTCGGGCATGTTTTTCAGCTGCGTACGCGCTACGCAGAAAAAATGAAAGCTACTTTTCTCGATGAATCCGGGCAATCCCTGCCAATGGAAATGGGTTGCTATGGGATCGGTGTATCCCGCATCGTCGCTGCTGCAATTGAACAAAACCACGATGAACGTGGCATTGTTTTCCCGTTCACCATGGCACCCTTTCAGCTTGCCATCATCCCGGTCAATTATCATAAAAGTGAACTGGTTCGTAGTGAGGCAGATAAGATTTATCAGTCTTGCCTGGCAGCCAACATCGAAGTGCTACTGGATGATAGAGAAGAACGCCCTGGTGTGATGTTTGCTGATCAGGAACTAATCGGCATTCCACACCGTATCGTAATTGGCGAACGCAGCTTGCGCGAAAATAAACTAGAGTACCAGGGACGTCGAGATGAAACCTCTCGGCTGCTGCCGCTCGCAGAAGTTGTACCATTTATCATTAATCTAATTAGCAGTGGTAATGAGTTGAATTTACATTCCTGATGAGGCAATGGAGATTATTCCCTGCGTAAATAGTATGGAATGCTCTACGCTAAGTATGTTATGACCGTGATGTTAGTCAACCATATTCCAGATGGCTATTTGGAAACGCAACCCTGGCAAAGACTGGTTATGGCATACTATCCGGGGTAGCCAATACGCTTTGGAAAATCACTCGCGATTACTGAAGCAGCATGGCATCCAATAAAACATGAGCTGGATGGGTAGTTTTGCCGGGACAATTTCGTGTCGGAAAACTTCTTCCATACCTAAAAAAACCGAGTTGAATCATTATTCAAACGTTTCATTCTCGGGAAGAACATAAACAGGCTGTGTTTAAATATATCAAGGTATTATTTTACAATCGGGAGCGATTGAATTCAGCTAGTGGATATATATCACCCGTTGATTTCGAGTTTTAGCAAAATGCCGCTTAACCTCATATCCAGTAAGATAATGACAAATCAATGCCATAATAATCTATAAAACCAGGAGAGAAACCATGATAAAACAGATATTAACCATGTCGTTACTTGTGGGGGTGACATTCGTCCCTGCTTATGTTCTGGCTGCTAATGAGCCGATACAACCCATCAAAGCGGCAGCGCCTGAAAAACCCGAAGTTGCGGAACTTGGCAAGATGCTTTTTTTTGATCCAAGACTTTCCAAGTCAGGTTTTATCTCCTGCAATTCTTGCCACAATCTGAGTATGGGTGGTACAGATAATATTAAGACCTCGATTGGACACAAGTGGCAGCAAGGTCCAATTAATGCCCCGACTGTTCTAAATTCAGGAATGAATCTTGCGCAATTCTGGGATGGTCGCGCTAAAGATCTGAAAGAACAAGCTGGTGGGCCAATTGCTAATCCGGGAGAAATGGCGTCCACTCATGCGTTAGCTGTAAAAGTGATTGCTTCAATGCCGGAATATACAGCTAAATTTAAACAAGCATTTGGAACGAATACAGTCAATATTGACCGTATTACTACCGCTATTGCTGCATTTGAAGAAACGCTAGTAACACCCGATTCGAGATTTGACAGATGGCTTGAAGGTGATAAAAACGCATTGAACAAAGAAGAACTTGAAGGCTATGAATTATTCAAAAGTAGTGGCTGTACTCAATGTCATAACGGACCAGCAGTTGGTGGAAATTCGTATCAAAAAATGGGGGTTATTCATCCATACATAACCAAAAATCCAGCAGTAGGTCGGATGGATGTAACCGGCAAAGAGCAAGACAAATATGTATTCAAAGTACCAACCTTGCGCAATGTCGAACTAAGTTATCCATACTTTCATGACGGCGAAGCAGCAACACTTGAGAAAGCAGTTGAAATCATGGGAAAAATCCAGCTTGACCACGATTTTAACCAGAAAGAAATTGCAAGTATCGTTGCATTCCTGAAAACCTTAACGGGTAAGCAACCAGAATTCAATTTGCCGATTCTGCCGCCTTCTAATAACGCAACTCCACAACCACAACCTTTCTGAAGCAAATCAGAAAATCAATTGACCTAAACGTAGTCCGGCATATATTTGCCGGATTATGTTTTGCGAATGCACCTGTGAGTATTAAAAATTTTCCAAGGTGGCGGCGGATTGCTACGGCGTGGACGCGCTGCTGGCTCTTGTTCTGAAGTTTCCAGTCTCATGGCTAGCCATTCAGACATACAAAACGTTACAAAAGTGAGGCTACGGTTTACTGATTCAGATTGGAGAAACCTATTATGACTAAAAAAGAACTCAGCAAATTGGATAGTGCCCTTCTTGCAGAACGTCAACATGCAGAAAAACGTGCCAAAGGCTATCGGGAACAGGCACTAAAATTATTTCCTTGGGTATGCGGTCGCTGTGCGCGGACGTTTGATCACAAAAATCTGCAATTACTGGAAGTGCATCACATAAACAGTAATCACGACGACAACCCGTCGGATGGCAGTAATTGGGAATTACTGTGTACTTATTGTCATGAAAATGAGCACTCGAAGATCGCAAACTCGACGGGTCGAACTGATAGCCAATCCACTGTACAGCATTCTACTTTCAAACCTTTTGCCAATCTAAAGGATTTGCTGTAATCATTTAGATTGCAAGATCCTAGGCCCGCCGCCAGGTTGTACCTTGCGGACTATCTTCCAGAATGACTCCATCCTCGAGTAGCTGCTGACGGAGCGCATCCGCTTTAGTGAAATTCTTTTCCTGGCGTGCTTGCAAGCGCAACTGAATCAATTCTTCTATCGCTTCCGGTGTCAGTTCGTCGGTTTTCGGGCCGGTATAATTTTGAAAAAATTGCTGAGGAGATTGCTGCAGCAGTCCAAGGATGCTTCCCAGGGTTTTGAGCAACGTGGCATATTGGGCATCGCCCGTGCGATTGGTTTCGGTGGTGAGGTCAAACAGCACGGCAATTGCTTCCGGTGTATTGAAGTCATCATTCATGGCAGTCATGAAACGTTGCGCGTAGGGATTGTGTTCCCAGTCAACCGGCACCACAGCACCGTCATGATTCTTCAATACTGTATAAAGCCGCTCCAGCGCATTTTTGGCGTCATCCAGATGTGTATCCGAGTAATTAAGTGGGCTGCGATAATGCGCCCGTAAAATGAAGAAACGTACCACTTCGGGCTGGTAGCGTGCCAAAACTTCACGTACTGTAAAAAAATTACCCAACGATTTGGACATTTTTTCATTGTCTACCCTCACGAAACCATTGTGCATCCAGTAATTGACATGCTGATGTCCATGCACTCCTTCACTTTGGGCAATCTCGTTTTCATGATGGGGAAACTGCAAATCTTGCCCCCCGCCGTGAATGTCAAATTGCGCACCAAGGTAATGTTCACTCATTGCCGAGCACTCGATATGCCAACCTGGACGCCCTTTTCCCCAAGGAGAATCCCAACTCGGCTCATCCGGCTTGGCAGCTTTCCACAACACAAAATCAAGTGGATCGCGTTTGCTGGTGTCAATTTCTACCCGTTCACCCGCGCGCAGATCATCCAGGGATTTTCCAGACAGTTTGCCGTAATGTGGAAAGTTATGCACCGCATAATACACATCACCATTATCCGCCGTATAAGCAAGGTTTTTGGCGAGCAGTGTGCTGATCATCAAAGTCATCTTGTCGATGCATTCGGTAGCACGTGGTTCAAAAGCTGGTGGCATCACTCCCAATGCTTTGGCGTCCGCTTGCATGGCTGCTATGTAACGATCGGTCAGAGCTTTGATTGACTCCCCATTTGCCAGCGCGCGCTGAATAATCTTATCATCGATATCCGTGATGTTGCGTACGTAAGTTACATTAAAACCCATCGTTTGCAGCCAGCGTACCACACTGTCAAATACCACTAACACCCGCGCATGACCAAGATGACAATAGTCATAAACCGTCATGCCGCAGACATACAATCTAACCTCCCGCGACGTGATGGGCACAAATTCCTGCTTAGATCTGGTAAGCGTGTTATAGATTTTCAGTTTTGAGACCGGCATGTGAATGGATGAATTATCGGTATGAACGAATTATTGGTAGAATCGCTGCTGGCAGTCTGTTAGTGGAAGATGGAGCCAATGCAAGAATCATTGAACATCCGAAAATCGCTGACCAGAAAGCGTTTCAAGTTAGCGATCTAAATTACTTCTGGTAATCCTAAAATTTTTTGAGTATAACATAATGAACCATTTTTCTCGTAGACGACAAACCATATCACACGCAACTATTCGTAAAATAAATGTTTTTTTTCTAACGATAGGATTACTACTGATTTTGAATAGTGTTACTTTTGCAGCCAATCCCACGGTAGAAATTCAAACCAACCATGGGTCCATTCAGTTGGAACTCTATCCAGAAAAAGCACCAAAAACTGTTGAAAATTTCCTGAATTACGTTAAAGATGATTTCTACAACGGCACCGTTTTTCATCGGATCATCTCGGGGTTTATGATTCAGGGCGGTGGATTCGACCAGAATTTCACACAAAAACCTACCCATCAACCCGTTGAAAATGAGGCTGCTAACGGGTTAAAAAATAGTCTCGGTACCGTTGCGATGGCGCGTACCAGTGAGCCACATTCAGCAACTTCTCAATTTTTTATCAACGTTGCAAATAATGGTTTTCTCGATCACGCCGCGCCGACCCAAAGTGGCTATGGGTACACCGTTTTCGGTAAAGTGATCTCCGGGATGAGCGTAGTCAATAAAATTGCGCTGATCCCCACTGGTGCCAAAGGTCCTTTTACCAGTGATGCACCACAAAACTCTGTCATCATCGAGAAGGTTAAACTGCTCGCCACTGACGTTCATTCCAAATAAATCAGATTCAGGATAACAATGGTTAAATTACATACAAATTACGGTGTTATTACTCTTGAGCTCGATCGCGAGAAAGCACCCATCACGGTTGAAAATTTTTTACGCTACGTAGAAAACGGTCATTACGAGAACACTCTGCTTCACCGCGTTATCGACAGTTTTATGATTCAAGGCGGTGGATACACAGCTGGAATGAAAGAAAAAACCACCTCGGCACCTATCCAAAACGAAGCTGCGAACGGTCTGAACAATGAAACCTATACGATTGCGATGGCGCGCACCAACGATCCCCACTCGGCAACTTCTCAATTTTTCATCAATGTAGCCAATAACAGCTTTCTAAACCATACCAGCCCCAGCGCGCAAGGTTATGGCTACTGCGTATTTGGCAGAGTAATCGACGGTCAGGATATTGTAGATACGATCAAAAAGGTAAAAACAGGTAGCAAAGCTGGCCATCAGGATGTGCCGTTGGAAGATGTCATTATCGAAAGGGCGGAAAAAGCTCAATAACATCAGCTCTTATCTGAGTAAAAGTAGAGCCAACAATGCGTATTGGTGTACCTAAAGAAATCAAAAATCATGAATATCGGGTCGGGCTGGTACCAGCCGCAGTTGCTGAGCTGGTGAAGCGCGGGCATGAGGTATGGATTGAGCATGATGCTGGAGCGAGCATCAATTTGTATGACCAGGCGTATCAACAGGCAGGGGCGCACATTGCGGATAATGCAGAAGCCGTCTATGCCCGCGCAGACATGATTGTTAAAGTCAAGGAACCACAGGCTGGGGAGCGCAAGATGTTGCGGCGTGGGCAGGTTTTATTTGCCTATCTGCATCTGGCACCGGATGCGGAACAAACCCGCGATCTGATTGCCTCCGGTGCCAGCTGTGTTGCCTATGAAACTATTACAGACCCGCACGGAAGATTACCGCTACTCGCTCCAATGTCTGAAGTAGCTGGTCGTCTCTCAATTCAGGTTGGTGCACATTGTCTGGAAAAATCTACTGGTGGCAGTGGCGTTTTGCTGGGCGGCGTACCGGGTGTTCCTCCCGGGAAAGTAGTCATTATTGGTGGCGGCGTCGTAGGTTATAACGCAGCGCGTGTCGCTGTCGGATTAGGGGCGCGCGTAATTGTGCTGGATCGAAATCTGGAGATACTTAGGCGTCTGGACGATTTATTTGGCAGCCAGATCGAAACGTTGTACTCCAGTCCTGTTAGCATTCAGCAACAACTGGCTCATGCTGATCTGGTAATCGGCAGTGTCCTCATCCCAGGTGCAGCAGCACCCAAGCTGGTAACACGCGAGCATTTGCGGCTAATGCAGCCTGGATCGGTCATGGTGGATGTTGCTATTGATCAGGGGGGCTGTTTTGAAACATCGCGCGCCACAACACACGATCATCCCACGTATATCGAGGAAAATATCGTGCATTACTGCGTAGCCAACATGCCCAGCGCCGTGGCACGAACATCTACCTTCGCCCTCAACCAGGCAACCTTGCCTTTCGTATTGCGACTGGCCGATGATGGCCTCGATGCCTTACGCAAGGATGAGCATCTCCAGCGTGGGTTGAATGTGCATAACGGACTGGTCACTTACAGGGAAATTGCCCTCACGCATGGCTACGATTACGTAGCGCCGATGCAAGCACTGCAGCACTGATCTGCTGGCATCTTGGGTTGGTTTCTAGGTTATTGATACGTCCTGAATCCCGCGACCAGCTTCCGAAACGTATCCGGCTGGTATTTCTCAAACCCTGCCTGATCGACATAGACAAAACCGTACTTTACTTCTAGCTGCGTCTTGTTGATATCTTCGCACCATTGCTTCAACCGTCCCATTTTCAGCGGCACATCCAAATCTTCCTGACCTTTGGTTTCGACAATAAAAACTTCCTTACTCGATATTTTCACCAGAAAATCCGAGTAGTAATTGGAAATATCGCCACCCGTGTTCACGTAGCCCAGCTTGAAACTTACTGCCATGTAATTTTTCGCATAAGCAATCACATCATCGCAATTTTCGAGGAAGCCAGCGAATAACAACTCGAAATGACTATCGCCGATGATCTTGTTAAAAATGCTCTTTCTGGGAACCAAATACCCTTGGCTTTTCGCCACAAATGGGCGGGTCTGCCGCAGCTTGATGGTGTCGCGGATTTCAGCGTCACCTTTGTCCCGAACGGTAAGCGCATTGATGGCCTTCTTGAATGTTTCAATCAGCGTTTTGGTGGCGGCCAATTCAGATAGATTGCGCAGGGTGTTGGAGTCTTCCAGTTCCACTTGCTGGTCGAATAACTGATCCTGTACGAATGCCTTGACTTTGCCATAAAGCACATCGTAACCGCTGACCAGGCGCAAATCCTTCATGATGGCTTGCGCGAAATAACCGATCGCACTGCGATAATCGGCAATGCCTGCGGTATCCAGAATGGTGGTATGCGTGACTTCACCGCTGGTGATGTCCTTGAACACGATTTCCCGCTGCTGTTCTTCGCTGAATTTCTGGAAAGGCACTTTCACAATGCCTGGCGCAGCGACGTTCAGGTCAGCCAGATTTTTATATTCTCGATAAACACGCGGCGTCATCACCGGAATTTCAATATCCAGCGCCTCGATGTCTTTTTTCTCGTTTTCCTTATCGATCTCCACTACCAACGGGGTTTTGGCCTCGCTGCCTTCGCCCATTGGCTTGCGTTCCAACACCACACCTTCCGCCTGGATGGACTCGACAAAATCCATAAAGGCATTCGTACCCACCACGCTGACATATTCTTCAACGCCGCCGGGATACATCTTGCGTAAGCCGCGCCCCAAGGTCTGTTCGGGCAGGATGTTGCTTTTGGCCGAGTAAGCGCGCAAGCCTACGATAGTCGTCACGTTGCGCACGTCCCAGCCTTCTTTCAGCATCAGCACCGAAACAATGGCCTTGTAGGGGCTGTCCATGCCATCAATCTCGTTGGATTGTTTGCGCAGTTTCTCCAGTTCCTCTTTGTTTTTGCCCGATGCCGCCTCGGAAATTTCGCCGTTATCTTTGGTGTGAATCACCAGCACCGCGCCTTTCAGGTCGGGGTAGTTGCCCTCCAGATATTCCGCCACATCGTCGCAGTTCCTGGTGTCGTCGGTCATCACAAACAGGATGGCCTTCTTGTTCATCTTTTCATGCTCGGCATACGTCTTGCGCCATTCCACCACGCCGAGGTTAATATAGTCCGCATACTTCTCGGTAAATTTCGCGCTCTGCCGCTCCACCAGCTTCGCGCGGCTGGGTGCATCGGGTAGCACCGGATGCTTTACCACGTTCTGAGAAATGGCCTCAACCAGCGGGTAATCGGACACAGTCTGCACAAAAATTGCGCCGTTGTTATGCTTGGGGGTGGCGGTCACATCCACTTGCAGCGAGAGCGCCGCATCCTTCTGTTTCAGACGGTTGTGAATATCCTCGATGGACTTGAACCATGCCAGGCGGCTATCGTGGATGTGGTGCGCCTCATCATTCAACACGACCAACTCGCTAATGTCGCGCACGATCATGCCCAGATCCACTTTGGAGTCGTTAGTCGCGCCCGTCGGACGTTTCCCCAGGAAATAATCCATCGTGTTTTCGTCATCGGGCGAGGGCGGAATATCCTCACCCGAATAAACACGGTGGATATTGGTCAGAAAAATATTGCCGACCGGATGGGTGATGCGCACATCATCCTGTACATGCAGAGTGAGCTGAAAATCATCGCGCCAGTTCTGTCCGTCCACACCGTTGTCCGGCAATACCGGATCATCGAAGAAAATGCGCAAGCCCTGAAAATCCTTGTAGATGCGATCCAGCACGATGATGTTGGGCGTAATCACCAGAAAATTGCGCGCCAGCTCCGAACCCGGTTCATACAATTTATGAAAATAGCTCCATGCCAGTACCAAACTCATCACCTTGGTCTTGCCCGCGCCGGTCGCCATCTTCACCACCAGCCGCCGCCAGGTCTCATCAAACATACCGGTGGAAACCGCGCCGGAATGGTCGAAGCGCATCAGGTCGTATTTGTCCTTAATACCCACCACGTCAACCAGGTAGATGATGGTTTCCAGCGCTTCACGTTGCGCAAAAAAATACTGGAACTCGGCCATCGAGCCATCCGGTTGCGGCAGCAAGTGCGACGTCTTGAACCACCAGGTAAGCAAACTGCGGCTGGTCTCCGTGGCTTTGGCATAGCCGCTATCGCGCCATGCCTTCACCTGTTTGCGCAGCTCCGGTACCAGTGGCGGCATCAGCTTTTCAAAACTGGATGTTCGCAACGCCTCATCGGCGGGAAACCAGCGGATGGCCGGGTCGAGAATGGCGTGGGGTGAATCAGGGAAGTCTTTATGCAGAGCCATTAACGCTTCTCCGTAAAGATTGCGCCGCGCAACAGGTAATTGATCATTGAGATTTATCCATCTTCAATATTCTTGATATCTGTAAAAAATACGTCGCTTTTCTATACATGTTTTTTTGATATGTATAGAAAATTGTGTTTTCTATACATGTTTCTTTGAAATGTATAAATAAGTGTCATTCCTGATGCACGTTACCCAGCAAATTATAAAGGGCAGTATTGATGTAGTAATTGTCTCGCCCTATTTTGCGTTTCACCAGTAGTCCTATACCGACAAGTTCATTCAGATAGCGGGTCGCTGTAATGCGGCTGACATTAATCTCTGCCATGACAAAGTCAATCTTGGTGTAAGGATGACGAAAGAGGTTGTTGAGCAAATCCTGGCTGTATAGCTTGGGCAATTCGGCGCGCATTTTTTGCTTGAACGCCTGCATCGTTTCCTTAATACCTTCGATCAGTACAATTGTCTGCTTGGCGGTTTGCTCGACGCCTTCCAGTATGAACATCAGCCAAGGTTGCCAATCGTCCGTGTCGCGGGTGAATTGCAGCAGGTGGTAGTAATCGCTCTTGTTCTGATTGATATACCGGCTCAAATACAGCACAGGAATTTTCAGTAATCCTTGTTTGACCAAATACAGAATATTGATGATACGGCCGGTTCTGCCGTTGCCGTCATAGAAAGGGTGGATGCTTTCAAACTGGTGATGGATAACTGCCATTTTGGTGAGTGGGTCCCAGTCGCACAGGCCGTCATCATTAATAAAACGTTCCAGATTGGTCATCAGGGCAACGATTTCATCCGCGTGTTGCGGTGGGGTGTAAACGGTCGCGCCGGTGAGATCGTTTTTCAGCGCGGTGCCAGGTAGCTTGCGGAAACCCGCGCTGTTTTCTTCGATGGTCGCCTGCATGTGCAGCACGTGGGCATTAGTCAGCAGGCCATGTGCTTTCACCTGTTTAAAGCCGTAATTCAGGGCACTGGCGTAATTGTGGACTTCCTTCGCCGCGACACTGACAAAAAGTTTGGCGATGCTGTCGCTGCGGTACAGATCGTCGTGCGTAGTGATAATATTTTCAATCGCGGAACTGTCTTTGGCTTCCTGTAAAGACAGTGTACTGATGAGAATACCCTCGTTGGGAATGCTCGCCGCAATGCCTTTTAGTTCCGCCAGCGCCTGATGCGCTTTGGCAAGTTTTTTCAACACTACTCTGGTTTCTATTTCTTGAGCAAACGGGAGCGGTTTGATGGTGCTCATACGCTTACTTCCACAATTGTCATCGTGTCATTACCAAAAATATCCACCACCTTCACCGCCACCTTGCGCCGTCCCGGCGGACATTCGTGCGCCACGCTGGTTAGTTCCAGCGAGCGGTCTTTCTTGGTGCGGAAGGATTGCCACTCGTTCTCGAATACATAATCACCCGTCCAGACTTCTTCAACCCCCCCCCCCGCTTCGCTCCCCCCTTTGTCAAAGGGGGGCTGGGGGGGATTTTTGGGCACCCGGATAATTTCCCGCTTGCTTTCAAAATCAAAATCCACCGACCAGTAATCAATCCAGTCCGTCCAGTGCTTGGTCAACACTTCGCGGCTGACGATGCCATCCTTGTCCTTGCTCACCTTCACGATCTGGCCTTTTTCCACCACGATCTTGCTTTGCTTATCCTTGAGACTCGCCTCTGCGGCAGCGATGGAATCCTGCGAATAGAACACCGAGAAATCGGTCAGCTCCACAGCCACAGTGGCAAGTCCTTTTTTACCAGTCTTCACATGCGGCTTCACCTCGATGAAGGAAACATCGTGGAACACCACCTGATTTTTCTCCACTGCACGCTTGTCGAACACGTCGGCGGGGATGTTGTACTTGGGCGAAATGTCGATGCCCTTGGCCTTGGCATCGTCCAGCACGTTGGGAAACAAGCCCATCTCAAACTCGAAGCCGAGGATGTCCACGCGGGTGATGTGCTGCTTGCGGCATTCCAGAATCACCTCTTCCACGAACAGCCGCGTCACCGGCAGATTCACCGGCCCCACCGCCACCAGCCGTCCGGCCTTCTTGCCGTGGAAGGTGGCGAAGCCGGTGGTCGGTTCGGCGCGGTAGGCGCGCAGGATCAAGTTGAGGAAGGCGGCTTCCTTCGCCTCCAATTGCTGCTGCTTTTCCGCCTCGCGCAGGTTGGGATTCACGCCGATGTAGTGCTGGCGTTCATACTTGCCCAGGTTGAGGATTTCAAAGGCGCGGTAGGATTTGTCTTCGGCCTTCAACTGGCGCTGCACACCGATCAGGCGCTTGCGCGTGGTGTGGATGGCGAACTTGCCTAGGTCGCTGGCGATCCATTTGCGGCCGAGCTTTTCCGCCACCGCCGCCGTGGTGCCGGAGCCGCAAAAGAAATCGGCGATCAGGTCGCCTTCGTTGCTGGATGCCTTGATGATGCGTTCCACCAAAGTTTCCGGTTTTTGCGTTGGATAACCGATTCTTTCTTTAGCCGAAGGTGCGACAAATGGTATTTGCCAGACGTCGTTCTCTGGAACGCCTTCGCTCTGAACCTCCTTTTGACTAACCATGACGGGTTCTTCACCTTTTTTAAACCGATGAAGCACACCTTGCTCTTTTCGTTGTACAGAGCCATTTGTATATGCCGTAAGCAGCTTGTTGAATGTGAAATTTTGTGACTTGGTATAAAACAGGATTACATCATGAAGTTTCTGAAATCTATTCGATGGAGCTGTCCATCTACGGTAATGCCAAATAATTTCATTTTGATAAATCTCTTTACCAAATAACTCATCGAGTACATGCCGAAGAGAACTGTTGACCCGCCAATCGCAATGGACGTAAATGCTGCCATCTTCTGCCAATAAATCCCGCATCAGCACCAGCCGCTCGTAAATCATGGCAATAAAACTGTCCATGCCCTTGCCCCAGGTGTCGCGGTAGGCCAGCTCTTCCAGCACGTTGGGCCGTTTAGTGAAAGTGTTGTCGCCGATTTCGATGTCCATGGAGAAATCAGCACCCACGTCGAACGGCGGGTCAATGTAGATCAGCTTGATGCCGCCCTGTTTTTCGATCTCGTCGCGCAGCGGGCCATTTTTCAGGCTGGACAGAATTAGCTTGTTGTCACCCCAGATCAACTTGTTGGTCCAGCCCCGGAGCTGGCGCCCGCGCGGGTCCACGCCAAACAGGCTTAATTGCCGATACTGCGCCGTATCTGCCGATTTTTCGGCTCTTGGTTCGTCTACCTGCTCAATGGTCTGGACCACGTTGCACACCTCGCCGGTTTTACCATTCCACACCAGCTCGACCTCGCGCTTGTCCTCGAACAGCAGAAAGCGGAATTTATCCGGCAACGGCTTGCCGACTTCCAGATGGCGGATAATTTCCTGTTTTTCCTGTTCAGTCAGTTTTACCATATTTATTCGTTTCTTTTATTTTGTTCTTCTTAATCTGGCATAAATAGGAAACGCAGGATGATGCTATCAGGGCATGATATCTCCAGCCATCAGTAGTGATCAGTAATCGTGCATTCCTGAAGAGAGACCCTCCGTTACTTGTCTCTCTGTCATTTACTCACTCCGAGGTTTTTGTTCAATAAGTGATTATGGATTTTCTGGCTTGGCTGCGGGTACCACCTGTGGTGTAACTTCCTCGGGCGGTGGTGCTTCTTCAACTGACTGATCAGCATTGGTCTGTGGTATCGGTTGCGGATTCTCCAATACCGGTTCAGGTTGTGCTTCGTTAGCCGCATTCTTTACAATTTTTTCAGGATTGATGCGCTGCCATATTGCTTCCAGTTGCCCCTGATGAAGATAGCCTTTATCCCAGACATAAGCCAGTGCCGCCACTAACGCTAACATAAACAGATAAAACTTCCACGGCCGTTTTTTCTCAGCATAAGGGTCAACAAGTGAACGTTTCGCACCGGGCGGGAGCGCTGCCATTTGCGTCAACGACGTACCAAAAGGAATGTTGATGATGGCGCGTGTATTGATTGCCCACCCGCTGGCGTCCAGCAAGGGTGCTAAATTACGCTTGCGCAATTTGAGATAAGCGAGCACAACGGAGGGGCCTGATATCAATAACATGATACCCAGAAATGCAAGCGGTATTTGCCACCATGCGAGACTGAGCAGCCCTGAAATAATCGAGGCAATTGCTGTGCCGATTGCGCCAATGGCTAAGCCGATAGCAGCAAAAATCCCGGCAAATTTGCCAACATCAAATGGTGCATTGGGTACATTGCCAGCCCCAGTTTTTTGTGCAACATCGGCAATACTACTGCCAGCCTGATCCTGAATAGCTTTTTCGCGTGCACCGGCCATTTTTTCGACCTGCTCACCAACCATTTTTCCAATGCGTTTGTAGGGATACCAGAATGCCTGACGGACACTGATGGGGTGTTCAATGATTTTGACGATAGTGGCATCCCAATCCTGCCCCTTGCCATCGTAAAATACGCCATTACGGCCAACCATAAGATTATCAGCATCCCCATCCGTAAATGCTGCTGCAATAAATAGCTTCTCATCCCCGCCACGTCGTTTACATTCACAGTAGGCCAGATAAATACCACTTAAATTAGCCATACTACTGTGCTGATCAATATTGGCGATACGCAGACAAAAATGGCAGCTTCGCCCGTCAAGATAGAGGGTGCCGGCCTGAAAAATTGCAAGTATTCCAGGGGTATAGAATTCCCGCAAAGAAACAAAATTATTCAATAATCTGAACAAACTGGAATGATATCGAATAAGCCGGTCAACTGAATCGATGGTATCTGCTGTATCGGTAAATGCAGCATCTTTGGCGATCAATGCGTTTATTTTTTCCTGATAGCCATTATTCAAAATTTGACGTATACGCGAAATTCCCAACGATTCCACCACTGTTTCCGGTTTAGCATTCAGCCAGGCACGATGTGCAGAAAATTTTTCTTTTATCTGTTTCCATGCCTGTGCAGTTAGCGCGTCCATACCACCTGACAAAGGATCAATTACCTTCTCTTTCAATGCCGCTACCGCATCTACCCAAGCGGGATTAATGCCGGACTGAATCGAGAGTGGCTTGCCAGCCTCGATCCTGGAAATAGGTAACACTGCCAATTTCTCAGATACTGTTGAAAGATCCGTATTTGCCAGTGCCTCATATTCCGTTAAAAGTGGATTCAATGGTTCGCTAGCGCGCGAATCAAATTCAGCCAGGCGGCAGCGTGTGAAATAATCATCTATTTTCGCTTCGACCGCATTGAGTGCGGACTGAGCTGCCTCGGTTTTCTCTCCTAGTGGAAATACGTTTTTGGCGTCTTGATCTGCTTCAGACCACCACCTAGCATAAATTTGCGCATCCTCCAAAAACTGATCCAGTTTTTCCTGAGAGATACCGGGCTGCCCACAACGATCTTCCTCTGACCCCACGCAGGTAATGATGTCTTCTATGACTGCCTGCGTATCTGCCTCAGCTGCCGCACTTGCGGGTATGATGCCATCACCGTTGAATTGCGTGCTGGCAAAGATCGCATTAAGATCAGCGGTATCTTCAGTAGTAATGACGGCTTCCTGCGTTTTGCCAAGATTGGTCAGAATGTGTTTGGCTGAACTACGCAGTAATGCTCCTTCCGGTTTGCTGTCATCAATGGCATCCAGCGGCAACGCATTTGAGCCACGCATGATGTCTTCCGGATGCTTGAGCAGGGAAACCGTCCAGTTAACTGCCGCGATAATTTCTGGAACACGGATATGGCCATCACCATCTGTATCAATTAGTGAGAGAGTTTTATCGTCAAATTCAAGATTACTGGCAGGACAACTCAGCGCCGCCCAAAGCTTGGGATCCAGCGTTTCCAGAGCTTTCAGATCTGCTTCGGTCTCAAGCCGAACCTGATCAAAGCCACCGGAACGGAAAAAACGCCACTTGTGTTGTGAATTTTCATTTTTTTTGTCGAACATAGGACTTCCTTTTTATTTTGTGGGTTAATAGGCGGAATTGCTACGAGAGATTTTTTAATTACTCGCTTTATGAATATTGGGGAAAATAAAGTGCTGTAGGCAGGAAGCCAATGCAGGTCAATCTGAAAGAAAAATAAAACTGGATAGCTATTAACTCAGGTGGGCAAGCAGTTGAGACTCTTCAAGTATTGCTATCACCATTCTCGAACTGCCTGCACAGGCTACATAAAACCAAAAAACCTTGCTTTATCTTAGCGAAACAATCTTTTCAACAAACCAATTACCCCCGGTGCGCCCCCTACCATATCCAGCAGTGCTCCCCCACGCGAAGATTTATCTACGACAACAGGCACGGCTTCCGCCAAACCTGCAGTAGCACTGTCTGGGGAGATACCTAATTTTTTGGCAAATTCGGCAATTTTATCATTGCCAAATAACTGGCCAAGTTGACTGGTCTCAATCGATTTATTAGGGCCATCTCCCAGCCAGGATTCTGCCAACGACCTCATATCACCACCTTTCATATTATTCACCAGTGATGCCAGATCAACCTTACCTTTATCATTTGAAAAAAGGCCAAATAGCGCCGAAGAAATCTCGGTTAATTCCATCTGACCATCTTTGTCAGTATCGAGTCTATCTTTCAAGAGTTTTGCAGCAGTCTGAAAAATTACATTAGTATCCATCTTGATGGTTCCTTTTATGGTTGATAAAAAAGTGTTAAAAATTATTTATTATTAAGAAATAAAGCTTGGCTAATAGGGCGGTGGTGGCGGTGGGTTACCCCGCGGCGGTGGTGGAATATATCTATTGGAAGGTTGTTGAGCAGGCATCTGATAATTTGCGCTTCCCGTGCCTTGATTGTTGAATCGTGCTGAAACCGGTACCTGATGTCCATTGGCATACATGCACTGGATATACGAAATATCATAGCGCTCCTGACTGATCGAACCAGAAGATTGCGCACTACCACTACCTGCCAAACCGCCACCGAGTAAACCGGTTCCTGCACCAATCGCTGCTCCACGACCACCCCCCAGGGCAGCACCGGCAATAGCACCAAGGGCAGCACCAACTGCCGCACTTTCGGCACCACTTGATATGGAAGCTTTTCTGGGTGTGTTGTATTCCGTTTGCTGGCCTGCAAATTGTCTGCACATAAAGTCATCATTACGGAACTGATCAAAGTTTTTACCGTTACCGGGTAAAACCATGACACTTGGCCCAGATGGAATATGTACGCAGCCAGTCAGTACAACCGCCAGCGATAAAACAGATAATCGGAAAGAATGGTTCATCAAACTATACTCCTGTTATTAGGGCTCGTTAGTCATCGTAACGGGGGGGAACTTGAATCCAGCCACCTGGACAGCTCTTGATTTTTGGATAATAACCGGCGGGCTGTTCACAATAATGCCAGTAATTCGAACGAGTAGTCACTGCGGGTGGGGACGGCTGAATGATTGCTGGTTGTTGAATATAAACTGGCGGAGTAGCTGGCACCGTTATGACTGGCGGATACGCGTAAGGATAAACTGCTGCTGGCCAGGTCGGGCCCCAGAAACCACTGTTGAAATAGTTACCACCACTGTAATAAGGGCGGCGATAATATGGCCCGTAAGTAGGATAACCTCGACCAAACGACGCGAAGCCGCTGCCAAAAGAAAGTCCGCCATAAAAACTGGTGCGCCGTCCTGAATGGGAGTGGCTGGAATGTCGCCCACCCAGACTGTAGCCACCCACACCATAACCTGCACCAAAATGGGATTGATGATGCCCGCGACTTGCCCATAAGACGTCATAGCAGGCACTGCCAGCCAGAATCAGGGAAAGATAAAACCAGGTCACACTTTTCATTTGACATGCCTCTTAAAAAAGAAAAGGGAGCGTAGATTGGCTCTATGTCATTTTAGAATCGGATTTTGCGCTATATTAGCTGATAAAAGTTTGACGCGCTTCATAAAATTCAAACCAAAATTTATAGCTAATGCATAGTGTTATAGAAGGAAAACTTAATGTCTGGCACTGTTAATGCGCTCACGCGTGCAACCATCAACCTTTTTCACCCGCGTATATTATGGCTGTGGAGCTGGCCATTGTTAGTGGCGGGTATCTTCTGGTGGGTAATAGGCGCTTATTTCTGGACGCCAGCTTCAGGCTGGATTCTTGAGAATCTGCCAGTAGCTGAGTTACAAAACTGGCTGGAAGCCTCTCGTCTGCAGGCAATTGCTGATGGCGTTGAATCTGTCATTAACATAGTAGTCTTTACTATTCTGACCATCGTCACCAGCATGATTCTGACCGCCTTGTTTGCGATGCCTGCACTGGTCAATTTTGTTGCCAGCCGCTATTACCCGGATATGGCGCGCGCACAAGGTGGCACGCTTGTGGGCAGCTTACGCACGGTTGCCTCCACTTTTGCAATTTTTATCCTGATTTGGATTATCACGCTGCCGCTGTGGTTAGTCGGCATTGGTCTGCTGGTACCCTTGCTGGCGGCGGTTTATATGAATCAACGGCTGTTTTGTTACGATGCGTTGACCGAATACGCCGATAAAACCGAGCTTGACGAATTACTGGTTTCGGATCGTCCTGCTCGCTGGAGACTGGGATTGCTACTCGGCCTGATACAGTTTATTCCAGTACTGAATTTTTTCTCACCCACCCTCACTGCGCTTGCCTTTATTCACTTCGAGCTGGGGAGACTATCCAAACACAGACAGCAGGTAAAAACCAAACAGACTATCCAATCCCCAGATTAGGGTACGCCTAGCGCTTCTTTATAAACCGCAAGGCAGCGTTGGCGTGCAAAAGGGTGTTCGACAATAGGTTGTGGGTAGGAGAACTGATTAATATCTTTAACCCATTGTTTGATATAACGCCAGTCAGCGTCAAACTTTTCAATTTGCGTGCTGGGATTGAATATCCTGAAATAGGGCGCGGCATCGACACCACACCCCGCGACCCACTGCCAGTTACCGACATTACTCGCTAATTCGTAATCCAGCAGTTTCTGTGCAAAATAAGCCTCTCCCCAGCGCCAGTCGATCAGCAGATGCTTGCATAAAAAACTGCCTACGACCATACGCACACGGTTATGCATGTAGCCCGTAGCATTGAGCTGGCGCATACCGGCATCCACCAGCGGATAGCCGGTTGTCCCCGTACACCAGCGCTGGAACTCATTCTCGTCGTTACGCCATTTGATACGATCGTAACGAGGTTTGAAACTCTGATCCACTGTATGCGGAAAATGCCACAAAATCTGGCTAAAAAACTCTCGCCAGATCAATTCATTGATAAAAATCTCTGCTTGTGACTGCGCACTGTGCCGAATAAGCTCCCGGATACTGACCGTGCCAAAGCGAAAATGTGGCCCCAGCAAGGAGGCGTGCGCCCGTGCAGGAAAATCGCGGTATTCGCCATAGGTTTGTAAAAATGGTGCATCAATCCGGTAATCCGAGACGGTAAGCGCAGAACGTTGAAAACCAATCTGTGGCAGCGTCAGGTTGGGCAGTGCCAGATTTTTGGCTATATTTTTCCATTGTGGTGCGTTATTACGTTCCAAACTGCCGGTTATTTCCTGCCAGCGCGTTCTCCAGCGTTTCTGATAAGGCGTATAGACCACATACGGTTGATTATCGGATTTAACGATTTCGTCAGTTTCAAACAACACATGGTCTTTGTAGGTGAAAAACCCAACACCATCATTTTGTAACAACTGCTGCACTGCCGCATCACGCTTGCGGGCATAAGGTTCGTAATCCCGGTTGGCATAAACGGCATCAATCGCGTAGGTGTGCAACAACTGTTTGAAAATTTCCAGGGGATTACCATGAAAAAACGCTATCCCGCTAGCAAATTTTTCTGCCAGTTGCCTGTTTAGGGCTTGCAACGTATCAAAAATGAACGTAACGCGCGCATCATCTCGTGGCAAGTCGGCCAGAATAGCAGAATCAAAAATAAAAATAGGCAGCACCGGTTTGCCTGCTGCCAGCGCCTTGATCAAGGCAGTGTTGTCTTGCAACCGAAGATCCCTTCTAAACCAGAAAATGGAAAGGGAATTTGGCTGCTCAACCACCGGAGGATGCTTGCTTTTCAGTGATGGCAAGCGGCAAAATCAATGTTTTGGCGGTATTGAGCAATTCCGGCAATGGCATACCTTTTCCGATCAGGTAGCCTTGAATAGTATCGCAGCCCAGCGCCTGCAGGCGGGCAAAGGTTGCTGCATCCTCAACCCCCTCCGCAACGACGTGCAAGCCGAGCTGATGCCCCAGGTTGATCATGGTATCGACGATGCGTTCGTGCATAGCTGAGTTCATCATATTTTTGACAAACACCATATCGATCTTAATTTCATCTAGTGGAATCTGTAATAAGCGCGCCATTGAAGAGTAACCCGTTCCAAAATCGTCCATTGAAAGTTTGAGTCCGATTTCTTTAAATTGATGCAGCACCTGCAGCGCCTGGTTATCATTTTCCATCACCGCCGTTTCTGTCAGTTCGATGGTAACAACCTCAGTGGGAACCTGCCACAGCGCAAGCGCCTGTTTTACCAGTTCAATTAATTCTGGATCACGTAAATCTTCAGCCGAGAAATTGATCGATACGCCCGCATCCAGACCGCTACGTCGATATTCCGCGCATTGCCGCAACGCCGTATTCATGATCCACAGTGTCAGCCTGGTCATCAAAGGGGTGCTTTCCACCAGTTGAATCAGCTTATCCGGGCGTATCGCTCCCTGCTGCGGATGTGTCCAGCGCAGCAACGCCTCTGTAGAAGTAATCCGGCCCCGCGCGATATCAAATTTTGGTTGATACACCAGAAAAATCTCGCTCGTCTCAATCGCTACTTCCAGATCAGACAGCAGATCAATCCCCACGGATCGGGAGTCTTCATTTTGTTCCACCAGGAGTTTAATGGACTCATGCTCGGCGCGAGCGCCATGCAGGGCAAGCGTTGCAGTACGCATGAGCTGATCGACAGAATGCTTACCTGAATTTTTGGTCGCAATCCCGATACGGCAAAACAGATTGATTCGATGTTCATTCAGCAAAACCGGCTGCACCAGCGTTCTCAGAAGCTTATATGCCGCCAGCCGGGCGTGTTCATCCGTTAGCAGATCTGCCAGCAAACAGGTAACCTGATGTCGGCCAGTCATGCCAACCATGTCTGCGGGATTAAGCGCCTGACGAATCGTTCTTGCCGCCTGACCAACAATTTCATCCACCACGCGATGCCCCAGTACACCATCCAGTTCAGGCAAACGCTCAAATTCAATTACTAGCATGGCGCTGCGCCCAGATGCGCTTTCCGGTGCCAGCAGAACGTGATTGGCCGTTTGTAAAAAATCCTGATAAGAAAGTATGGTCATGGCTGAAAAAACGGATCAATCGTCCGCCTGTCCTTATCCTAAATAATAGCGGGAGAGGTCAATCTCAAAAACTCCATGCGGCAGATCCCGTTTGATTTCGTACTCTATTCCAGCGGCATTGGTTTCCGATAACCGCAAATCAATCTGACGCGGCGTTTCATAAGGTTTTTTTCTAGCATCGAGAATCACCATAACTTTTGGCCGAAAGCGCTGGGTACGATTATGTGCTAATACAATCGCCACTTCACCGGTGTTGAGTTCTACCAGGCCGCCTATCGGGAAAACACCAATAAAGTGACAAAACTGCTCTACCAGCGTGCTGTTCAGCCCACCCCTGGAATTTGTCTGCAATTCTTTTAACGCTTCAAATGGTCTACAAGCGGGCATATCACGCGTCGGTTCAATCAGATTTTCATAGCTGTCGATCACCGCAGCCATTCTGGCGTAAGGATGCAGTTGACTGGCAACCAATCCATGCGGATAGCCAGTACCGTTTTCACGTTCATGGTGCTGGGCAACAATCGCCAGAATAGTATCTGATAGTTCTGAGGTCGCCGCTACGGTGGTTTCTCCATAAATGACATGCCGTTTAAAGATCTCGTGCTCGGTAGTGTTCAATTTACTTTTTTTCTGAATCTCCGCCGGAAGCTGTGTTTGTCCGATATCCATCAACAAACCACCCATTCCCAATATTGAGAGCTCTTCGCGTGGCAAACCAAGGTGACGACCCAACGCCAGCATATAAACCGAAGAGCGCGCTGATTTTTCATACAACTCGTGCCGCGTTTTCTTGAGCCGTGACAGCAGCAACAACGCATCTGGATTGCGCACTACGCTTTCACGGAGTGCCACGACCACTTCCTTGGCGCGAGAATAATCCAGCTTGACACCGTGTTCGATGCACTCATGAATCTCCCCCATCATATCAAGGCTGATTTCCAGCGCTTGTCGGGCGGTTGGCAATTCACGCTCAACCGAACAGATATCGGTATAGCGTTCATTACCATGGAATGGCGTTCGCTGAATTTCTTCTGTCTCGTCTCGTGTTATCTGGACAACAGGAGCGTTACCCGCTGTCGCAGATTCATCGTTGTCAACATTAGTATTGATTGAAGCAATGCGTTTGGACTTGAAAGAAGCCGGGATTGTCGCCTCATCCACAAAAACCGTTTTACAGATTTGTGCAAGCTGATCAATATCTGCTTGCGACTGAATCAGGACACCTTCGAGCAGATAAGGCGTTCCCAGCCAGGGACGATCCAACTGGCTGACAAACATGCCTGGCTGTAATTCATCAACGTTGATTTCGCGAGTTGCCATTAAGCTTGGTGGTAGTAAAGGGTCTTTTCTAAAAAAAATAATGACCAAACATCATACCAACGGTTCAAGTTATTTTTGTGACAGCACAGAAAATAATTTATAAATTTCATGAATGCGTTCATTAATTGCCGCAATTTTGACATTGATTCTGAGACGATCAGGCCCGGATAAAACATAGATTTTGCCATTATTTACGAGTTGCATGATTTGCAGCGGATCAATCGGCGGATTGGGCATGAATTGCAGCTGAATCTGCTCAGCACTGGCATCGATACGGATAACACCCATTTGTTTTGCCACAATCCGCAAGCGATGACAATCCAGCAGCGCTTTGGCGGGATCCGGCAACAGGCCAAAGCGATCAATCAGCTCGCGCTGGATGTCATCCAGCTGCTCATCATCCGTACTGCCCGCCATACGTTTGTAGAGCACCAGTCGCTCATGAATATCCCCGCAGTAATCAGCTGGCAACAAAGTCGGTACATGCAGCTTGATTTCGGCGGTAATGTCCAGCGGAGCTTCCTCCTGCGCGGAATACCCTGCCTGCAACGACTTGATTGCGGCATTCAGCAAGGAATTATACAAACTGAAGCCAACTTCCTGCATCTCGCCGCTTTGTGATTCTCCCAGTACCGCACCCGCACCGCGAATTTCAAGATCATGCATCGCCAGATAAAAGCCGGAACCCAACTCTTCCATGGCCTGAATCGCTTCCAGCCGTTTCACTGCCTGCACGGTCAGGGCAGCTTTATCCGGCGTCAGTAAATAGGCATATGCTTGATGATGCGAGCGCCCTACCCTGCCACGCAGTTGATGCAATTGCGCAAGGCCAAATTTATCGGCACGGTGCATGATGATGGTATTGGCGCTGGGAACATCAATACCAGTTTCGATGATAGTGGTACACAGCAATAAATTGAAGCGCTGCTGATAAAAATCGCGCATCACGTGCTCAAGCTCACTTTCGCGCATCTGTCCATGAGCAATGTGGATACGCGCTTCGGGCAGCAGGCGACTTAAGCGGGTATACATGTGATCGATGGTACTGACTTCGTTGTGCAGGAAGTAGATCTGCCCACCACGTTTCAACTCACGCAGGCAGGCTTCCCGAATAATGCCTTCGGAAAAAGTGTGCACAAAAGTTTTAATCGCCAGCCGTCTTTGTGGCGCGGTGGCAATAATCGAGAAATCCCGCAGCCCTTCGAGCGACATCGCCAGGGTGCGCGGAATCGGCGTCGCCGTCAGCGTCAGCACATCCACTTCGGCGCGCAATTTCTTCAATTGCTCCTTGTGACGTACCCCAAAACGGTGTTCTTCATCAATGATGACCAGGCCAAGATTTTTGAACACTACCTTGTCCTGAATCAGCTTATGCGTACCGATGACGATATCGACCGTTCCGTTTGTCATTTCGCGTAAGGCTTCTGCCTGTTCACGAGCGGAACGAAAGCGTGACAGCTCGGCGATTTTGACCGGCCACTGCTCGGCAATCAAACCGAAACGATCGGAGAAATTCTGGAAATGCTGCTCGGCCAGCAGTGTCGTCGGTACCAGTATCGCGACCTGCTTGCCGTTCGCCACTGCCATAAACGCTGCGCGTAGCGCGACTTCGGTCTTACCAAACCCTACATCGCCGCAGATCAGACGATCCATCGGTTTGCCGGATTGCATGTCCTGGAGAACAGCAGCGATGGCAGCCGCCTGATCGGGCGTTTCCTCGAAACCGAAGCCATCGGCGAATGCTTCGTAATCATGCTGATTCAGCCTGAAAGCAAAACCTTGCCGGGCGGTGCGCTGCGCATAAAGTTCAAGCAGTTCCGCTGCGGTGTCATGCGCTTGACGTACGGCTTTACGCTTGGCTTTTTCCCATTGGCCACTGCCGAGTTTATGCAAGGGCGCATTTTCTGGATCAGTGCCGCTGTAACGACCAATTAAGTGCAGTTGTGTCACCGGTACGTACAGTTTGTCCCCACCCTGGTACTCCAGCGCCAGAAATTCGCTTTCCTCGTCACCGGGCGCCATATTGACCAGCCCCAGATAGCGGCCAATGCCATGCTGTTCATGCACCACCGGATCTCCGGGTTTGATTTCCGACAGATCGCGCAGGATCGCATCAGCTACGGTGGTCTTACGTACATCCCGGGGTCGTCGGTTTTGCACATGCGAAGCGTAGAGTTCGTTTTCAGTCAGCAGCGCCAGTTTTTCGGCGGTCAGGATAAATCCATTATGCAAGGGCGCGACGCCCAGCATGCAACGCGCCGCGCCATCGGTAAATGCTGCAAAATCCTCGCACATCACCAATTCCAGGCCATATCCACGCAGATACTCCGCTATCAGTTCCCGGCGCCCCAGACTCTCGGCCAACAGCAATACCCGTCCACCTGTCGCCGTAAAGCTGGTGACAAAATCCGCCAGTTTTTCGATTGGATTCGCAGCGCGCCGCTCGACCTGAACATCCGGTAATGCTTCGGCTAATTGCGTTTGCTGGATTTCTGCATGACCCGCCTGTAAGGTAATTTTTTGATACTGCTTGAGGTAACCGTAAAATCTGTCGGTGGTTAAAAACAATTCCGTGGGTGGAAGCAACGGGCGCTCGATATCGTGACGCATCAAATCATAGCGCGAACGGGTATCCTGCCAGAATTGTTCGATGGCCTGCTTGATGTCACCATGTAGGCAAACCGTGCCATCCGGCGGCAAATAATCGAAAAGGGTCGCTGTCTGTTCAAAGAAAAGTGGCAGATAATATTCGATTCCTGTCGGCGCATTGCCTTTGGTGATCTCCTGATAGAGTTTGCTGCGAGTGGGATCGCCCTCGAATTTTTCACGGTAATTGCCACGAAAACGGCTTCGCCCTGCTTCATCCAGCGGAAATTCACGTGCTGGCAGCAAGCGGATTTCGTTAACCGGATAAACGCTGCGCTGGGTATCAGCATCAAAGGTTCGAATGGTCTCAATTTCATCATCGAACAGATCGATACGATAGGGCAACGGGCTGCCCATCGGAAACAAATCGATCAATCCGCCGCGAACGCAATATTCTCCAGGGGAAACGACTTGTGAAACATGCATATAACCCGCCAGCGTCATTTGACTGCGAAACGCCGCCAGATCCAGCTTACTGCCTTGTTTGACAAAAAAAGAATGCGCCGCGAGATATTCTCTGGGCGGCATAGCGTAGAGCGCGGTCGTCACCGGCACGACCAGCACGTCACAAGTGTGATGGGTGACTTGATAAAACGTTGCCAGCCGTTCCGAAATCAAATCCTGATGCGGTGAAAAATTATCGTAAGGCAGCGTTTCCCAGTCTGGCAGGAGATTCACCCGCTGTTCGGGCGCAAAAAAGGGAATTTCGTTCAGTAGTCTTTGCGCATCCAGCGCATTAGCGGTCACCACTGTGAAGGGTTTATCAGACTTATTCGCGCGTGCCAGCCTGGCTAACGTGCAGGCATCGCTTGATCCCTGATAGGTGTAGCTGGTGCGCAACAAGTCACCCCTGGGAGCAAGCACTTCCACAACCAGATTATTCTTGGACATGGGATTCAATTGTAGTAAATGGAATTTTGCCAAATTCCGGTTCAACCTCAAACCAGTGCGTCAGTAATAATTGCAGGCTGGTTTCACCTTTATATTCGTTGACCTGCAGGCGGTAGACCACTTGAATTACCGGTGGCAAGGCATCCGCATGAAAAAAAAGGATTGCATCATGCACCTGCTGGGTTTCTGGTTTTCTCAATTTCAGTTTCAAATGCTTCTCCCCAACAACACGCTGATTCTCCACCCGAAAATAACCACTAAAACTGGGCTCTGCAAACCCCTGCCCCCACGCGTGCCCTGCCAGGCTGCTCGCCAATGTCAGTGTCATCTCCTCTGGCGCCAACTCGCCATCGGTTTCAATAACGCGCACCAAGTCGGCTGGCGTTAGCCAATCCCGCGCAACCTGCTCAAATCCAACTCGAAACTGCTCAAAATCTTCCTCTCGCAATGTCAATCCTGCCGCCATGGCATGTCCACCAAATTTGGTCAACAGTCCGGAGTAACGCTTGGCCACCAGATCGAGTGCGTCGCGAAGATGGAACCCCGGGATTGATCTACCAGACCCCTTTATTTCACCAGCATTCCCCCGCGCAAAAACCAGCACAGGCCGGTGCAACTGGTCTTTGAGGCGTGAAGCAATCAAACCAATCACCCCCTGATGCCAATCCGGATGATACAGACACAGGCTATAACCTGGCGGTTGATCTCCATCCGACGGGGCTTCCGTCAATTGCTGAAGGTCGATTGCGGCTAGCTTGCTCATGGCCTCCGTGCGCATGTCGGTCTCAATCTCGCGGCGTTGCTGATTCAATTCGTCCAGTTGTGCAGCCAGCCGTATGGCCGTGGTCTCATCCGTCGCCATCAGGCATTCAATGCCCTGCGACATATCTTCCAGCCGACCAGCGGCATTCAGCCGAGGTGCGAGCATAAAGCCTAATTCATAGGTGGTGATACGCGAAAAATCGCGTTTGGCAACCTGACATAACGCGCGAATGCCGGGGCAGCAACGGCCTTTACGAATACGCTGCAATCCCTGCTGTACCAGAATCTGGTTAACGCCGTTGAGTCTGACAACATCCGCCACGGTACCCAACGCCACCAGATCCAGCAAGCTCGCCAGGTTAGGCTCCTTGCTATCTGCGGCAAAATGACCCCGACTGCGAAGTTCCGCACGCAAAGCGAGCATCACGTAAAAAATCACCCCTACTCCGGCAAGCTGTTTGTCAGGAAAATCGCAACCTGGCTGATTGGGATTGACAATCACCGCCGCCTCTGGCAAACACTCACCCGGCAGGTGGTGATCGGTAATATAAACCTCCATACCCAGAGCGTTAGCGGCTGCAACGCCTTCCACACTGGCAATGCCGTTATCGACCGTGATCAGAATATCCGGCCGATATGGCTGATTTGCTGCAAGCTCCACAATCTCAGGCGTCAATCCATAACCGTATTCAAAACGATTAGGCACCAGATAATCAACCACCGCACCGAACTCGCGCAAAGCACGCAACGCCACCGCACAGGCGGTCGCGCCATCGGCATCATAATCAGCAACGATAAGCAGTTTTTTTTGGGCGGCAATGGCATCCGCCAGCAACTGCGCAATGTGTTGACTGTTTTTTAGCAGGATAACGGGCGTCATCCTTGCCAACGCAGTATCAAGTTCAAGCGGATCTTCAATCCCACGGGCAGCCAGCACCCTCGCCAGCACTGGCGGAACGCCATGCGCCTGCAATGCCGCACAAGCTGGAGCAGAAAAATCACGAACAACGATATTGACCATAGACCGCTATTTTATACTTCACACGATCATATTTTTCCTATCCGCATAGATTTCCATCACAAGGGCATCTCTAAAAATCCACATTTTGTTACAATACGTCGTTGTTCACAAAAAATATTTCCTTACATATCAATTATATGCCGCGTCAGTATTTTTTGTTCTCGCCTCGTCTTGTTTAAAAATCTGAATTTTTAGAGGTGCCCACAATATTTTTCCTTGAGATGGAAGATGAAGATGGAATTACCCTGTACACAATATAGCCAGGAATTCAGATAAGTTTTTCAAAGAAAGTGGATTGACTCTGATTGAAGCTGCATGAAGCTGAAAAATATTTGTCGTTACTCAAGGTTACTAAAAAACTGGGTTTATGCCGAGAAACGAGAAAACTCGCTACAGCAGGCAAGCATCAAAAGCTGCTGACTGAACTTGAGAATAATTCATTTCAAATAGTACTTGAATATGCCATAGCTCTATATTTTTTGGATAACTTATTAATCTGACAGAGCTGGGTTGATCGTCAGACTGAATTATGGTTTTTACATGTTGGCTATAATTTTTTCCAGATGAGCCTTTTGTATGTATCCCAATTCACATAAGATATCTCCCAGTAAGCAGGAATGCTCTATTTGATTTGATAAAGCATTATCTAGTTGTGCCTTTGTCAAGACTCCTGCGTCAATCAAAAACTCTCCTAATTTAGGTTTAAATACATTCAGAGCATTATCTTCTGGGTAAATATGATCAGTTTTATCCCAACCAATTGTTTTTTTAGTTCTTAAGTATGTCATGTATTGCAACAAAGCTCTGGTAGTTGCAAAAAAATTAATCACATTACCCCACACCATTCTTGGAAAAGAAAGAAATGCCTGGGTCCATCCATGAAGTTGTTTAACACAATAGGCGCGGTGAAATATTCTAATCCCCAGAAAAAATGCGTTAGTTATAATTAGATACCATAAAATTGACCCTTCCTCAACCAAGGGAGGATATTGATAAGCGTTAGGATCTAAATTAATTATTACCCAGACAGCAACAACAGCCACGACAATAATATAGCCGAGCAAATTAATCAGATTTGTAATTAGTGCCTTTCGATCGCGATACAAAATGTATTTTATAGACAATGGTCCTTTCCATCCCAAATTTGCCCAACCTTGCAGACCAATACCAAGTACCCATCGTGATTTCTGCCGCACCGAAGCCCAAAATGAGTTTGGAAAGAATTCTTTGATACAAACTAGCTCTTCAGATTTAACTTGCTTTCTTTTCCCTGTAAATAAAGATTTTTTGATTAGTGTTCTATCTACAAACAAACGAACAAATATCTGTTTTAACTTGTACTCTCTGAGTTTAAATCCAAAATCATAATCCTCGGTTAAAGAATTGGTACTGAAAATCTGATTATCATTATTACTGGCAACAATGCTAATTGCATTACGGCTGAAAGCAACTCCTACTCCAGCTGCTGGAATACTTTTAGTAATGGACTCCCTCACCGGCAAATCTTTATAATGGAGTTGAGCAAATTCGTCCTGATAATGTGCACCAGTAAACTCATACCACTTGCGATTTAACGACAATACCGGTAGTTGCACCATATCCGCTTTTGGAAATAGATAATTAAATAATTTGTAACATAAGGGATGTATCACATCTTCGCAATCCTGCATAATAAAACACGCAAATTCCATGCGATTCATTTGCTCAAATTTTCTGATTCCATTACAAATCCAATTAAGGCAATCTGCCTTGTTTGTCGGTCCATCATCTCCAGTAACACAAAGATGAACACGATCACTTTCTGCCATGATTTTCTCAACTTCTACACGGGTTTTTGGATCATTTGGGTAAACCCCAACAAAAATATGATATTTTGTGTAATTTATTGATTTAATAGTGTTTTTAAGCATTCTGCCAATAACTGCTGACTCATCCCAGGCTGGCAGCATGATGGCAATAAACTGTTCTGGTTTATCCAATATCTGTTGCTCAGTTAACGGTCGATATTTTTTCATTACAAAAAATTTGCGATTAAAATGCCTAATCCAGAAATATAAATCAATGAAAAGATCATCAAGTCCACTGATAAAAAAAATGACGCACACGAACGCCATCAACATTTGCATGGCAACCAAAAGATAAGGAATACTATCCATTTTTTAAAATCCTAAAAAATATTCTGTAGGTCATCAGCCCTTAAATTCATTTTCAGGTAACAGTAGTGGTTTTTGATTCTTCGCCCATCTGGAAACTAATTCAACAATCCGTTCGGAGGCATTCCCATCACCAAAAGGGTTACTGCCGATCATCGCCTGATAAGCTTTATCATCAGTTAGCAGCAAGCTGACTTCATCGACAATTTTATTAGTTGATGTGCCGATAATCTTTGATAATCCCGCATTAAATGCTTCCGGTCTTTCTGTTAGTCTACGTAATACTAATAGTGGTTTTTTAAGGGTTGGCGCTTCTTCCTGCACACCACCAGAATCAGTAACAATGATATAAGCCTTCCGCATTAAATTTAAAAAACACATATAATCGATAGGCTCTATCAATGCAATACGCTCAACATCAGACAGAATTTCTTTCACCGTTCTTCTAACATTTGGATTTAAATGAACGGGGTAAACCACCATGACATCCGGAAAACGCTGAATGATTTCCTTTAACGCCAAGCAAGTATTTTTTAGATCTTCTCCATGCGACTCTCTTCTATGTGAAGTTACTAAAATGACACGGTACCGATTAAGCGGTAAATTTTCCAGTGGAGATCCTGCAAAAGAAAATGGCGCATCAAGCAAAGTAGACATTGCGTCAACAACAGTATTTCCTGTCACAAAAATATTCTCTTCTTTGACACCTTCATTTAATAAATTCTCTTTCGCTAATGAGGTGGGTGCCAGATGAATTTGAGTCAGGACAGAAGTTAATCGACGATTTGCTTCCTCCGGGAATGGGTTATACAATTCATAGCTACGCAGCCCTGCTTCAACATGTGCAACAGGTATTTTCAGATAAAATGCAGCAACCGAAGCTGCGAAGACTGTGGTTGTATCACCTTGAACCATTAACAAATCTGGATTTACATCTGTGAGAGTTTTTTGCATCAGCTGCAATACCCTGCAAGTTAAATCATTTAAACTCTGATCTGGTTTCATCAAATCAAGATCAATGCCCGGAACAATGTTAAATAGTGATAAAACTTGATCGAGCATATGTCTATGCTGGGCTGTTGCAATAACTACAGTATTGATCTCATTGGTTCGTTGCTTAAGCGCATACACGACAGGAGCCATTTTGATGGCTTCAGGACGTGTTCCCACAATTACAGCTATTTTCTTTCTATTCATTTTCTTATTTGCAGAATTAATTTAGCACCTACAATCTTTTGTGAATTTCGTCGTATGCTTCCTGGCGTTATGAATGATGCTAGGAAGCAATAATGATGGCGTGAAGTTTTATGGTTTGAGGCTATCCATAGTGACAAATGTATAGCCTTGTTGCTTGAGTCCGTCCACTACTTGAAGAAGCATATCTTGCCCCAAGTATGGATGGTAAAAGAAGCTAGCAAATCCGTCACGAATAACTAGATTTGCTTGACCAGCAGCAAGTAGGTCGGCCGGAAGACGAGGTGGACGATTGTTAAATGGTTGAGGTTCAATATTCCCGATATTCTCGGGAATAACAAAACTACCGTATATATCTTTTACTGGATAAGGGAAAAACTGTCCAGCAAGTCGACTGTAATCGATAGGTTGCTGACTTAGATTGCCGGGGAAATATAAACCACGGTCATAGCGTGTCCCAAACCGCTCCTGTACCACCTTATAGTCGATCACTGAACCAGCATAGTGTGGGAACTCAAAAATTGTCGGCACTTGCAACCCAGCCGCTAAAAACGCCTCTTCAGCCAGCGCAATGCGCTCTGTCACTAATCCCTCGGAATCTCCCGGTATCGGACCATCATATATGACATTATCATTAGCATCCACATGAGCAGTGTAAAATTCAAAATCTTCTGCACTAACGCTGTTGTAGGGATTGATTAAACTCTCAAACTGATGGGTATAGCCGTGCATAAGCAAAGTACCACCTTGGGATTGCATAAATTGCAAGGCCTGAACAACAGCAGGTCTGTCAGCAAGATTGTAAGCCTCAGGCGTTCCATTACTATAAACCCCGTAAGGATCTTCATAACGGGGATACACCGCAACCGAAAATGGAACATTGCGATTAGATAGCTGCTGAGCAATATCCATTAGCTCTTGGGGATTAGCGTTAGGCCCAACGTCCTCAATTCTGACGAGCGCTCGATGCCGCTCGACAGTATTGGGAGCCAGCAGATCGAACAACAAATCGGCCAGAACGAGATAGCGGTCTGTATGATCCATATACACGAGTGGAATCTCTCCGATGTAAGTTAAGTTCAAAGAACGCACCGCCCAGGGGAAACTGGTTTCATCTGCTCTTTTTGCCATTGCAAGAGATTGAACCCGAGCTGGATCAACACTAGCATATGTCATAATCCCTCCTTGGTTTATTACGTTTCTGGTCAAATTGGTCTGTTTATAGTTGACGGTTCTTATCGGACTGGTATCGAACTCGAACCAGTTCCAGCCATAGGCTGCCTGGAAATCGCCAGAATATGCACTAAGCTGCCAGATGTTGTTATACATCCACAAGACCGGGGTAGTTCCAGCCAAGATGTCAGTAAGGAAGGTAGCGGGCAGAGGTTCATCATAGGTTGATCCAAGGTAAATCACTGCGCTATAGCCTGTCATCTCACCAGCCGTGTATTCAACTACTGGATGAGCCTGCCATGATCCAAAACGCGATACCAAGTTAGCAGTCATCTGAGCATAAAGCTCACCCAAGAAACCCCACTGACCGCTAGTGTCATACAAAATCAAGGTGTTTCGGGTATTCACCTCAGTTGGGCTGATTTCCTGCATCACTCGCTTAACCTGTGATCCCAATCTTCGAGACTTAGTAGCACCTTTAATCGTTTCTTCAGCTGGCACAACTGTGCCAACGGGTTTAGGTTGCGTTGGTTTGATTTTTAGTGGCCTAGGAGAAGAAAGTAATAACTCCCTACTCTGAATGTTTTGTAAATCGTGCCTACTTTTATTTTTATTATGCTTGTTTTTATTTGAATCATTTTTGTCGTCATCTTTATCAGAATTGTTTTTATCTTTTTTATCTTTTTTATCTTTTTTATTCTCCTTATTCTCTTTATTTTGGCTTTCGCCCTTACTATCGTTGCCTAGATAAGCAGATATATCTGTATCACCATGACCCTCAGAAGAACTAATTTCAGCATTTACATTGATAGGTATTGTGACCAAAATAGTACAAACGCTTACTACGATCACCAAAAAATTTTTTGTGTGATATCGAAAATTCCATTTCCTCATAATCAGCCCCACTAATTTTTAATATTAATAACAAACGATAAACAACAAATGAATATTCATGAAGTTTCTTAAAATAAATAAGATTCGAATACTAATGCCCATCTGACCTATCATTACGAACTATGGGTATTTTTTACATTCAGTGGAATTTTCCACCTTGTTTTGAATTGACTGGCTCAACAACTCCCGACTACTGAAACAGATTATAAATATTCTATTGGTATAATTTATAATCGTATACCATAACTAACTAAAGAAGTCAGCTAATGCAGTCTGAGTCAGACTAAAAAACCTTCTAAAAAATCAGACCGACTCAGGGGTAGATACCCTTGGATTGTCGCCCGAGACGGTTAGTCGCTTCAAGGAAGACTGGGAACAAAATTATCAAAACTGGACTCGCCATGATCTGAATAGCAAACGATATATTTTTGTGTCTGGGCTAACAGTATTGTAGTACCTGTTCGCATGAATGACCGGTTATGTCTTTTGGTTGGCTATCGGCGCTGATGAAACAGAGGCACAAGGAACTGCTGGTGCTGTCTGCCGATTATTGTGAATCTGAAGCGAGTTGGACGGAACTACTAATGAATTTGAAATAGCATAGCCTAAAAGATGCTCCCAAATTAGTGGTTGGTGACGGTGTATTGATATTCTGGAAGGCATTTACTCAACGCTGATTTCTATAATTATCCACCGGAAAATTGGCAACACATTAGGACAAGCAACCCAATCGAGTACGTTTTTGCAACCGCCCAGCTAAGCACAACAGTCAGAACCAAAAACTGTGAAAGATGGGCGACTACTCTGACGATGGCGTTTAAGCTGATGGAAGTTGCACAGAAGAATTGGTTGCGATTACAGGACTAAAAATTTAATCCGCACTTTGATTTTTCCCGGAGCTGTTTGCAGGTGAAGGACAACAATAAAACTAAAAATGATGTTTATGTGGGCATCTAAATTAATATCAAAGTTATTCTTTTCTGTAATGAGATGCTTGGTGCCTATGCTCATGCTATGTACTAGCTACGCTTCTGATCCAGCATTTAACCAAGCTAAGCAGGAATATTATCTGGATAAAAGAATTATCGAAAGACCTGAGAATTATTTTGAGTCCGCACTACGAAAATTTCGTGGTTTTCCTCATCTAGATAAAGCTTATCGTCTAATAGATGAAAGCAGGTATTTCGAGTCAAAAATTGAGTTTCAAAGGTTGTTTGAAATCGACCCGCTCGATATAAAAGCTAGGCTAGCTTATATCATCATGCTATATAAAATTAAAGAATACCCAGAAGTAATTCAGCAAACGAACTTAGTGTTAAAACAACCCGACAATAACGTCATATTTTTGCTATATCGTGCTCTAGCTCATAATGCTCTAGGTAATAAAGAACAGGCGCTTAAGGACCTTAATTCAATTATCGCAAGTAGCCACGTACTTGATGAAGATAAGCTTTTTGCACTGGAAACCTCGCTAATTATCTTACTGGAACAGAAAGCATATCAACAATCTTTGTTTTTTTTTGATCAGTATCCTGTTAAAAAAAAGGATTTTAATTATTTTATGCGCTATGCGATGGCAAGAAAAGGTCTGGGTGAATACGATTTAGCCATCGATGCATATCAGGCCGCACTAGCGCTAGATAGAGGTAATCATGAGGCATTGCGATCATTATCTTATCTGTATTACGACTTGGGTGATCTGGATAAAGCCATTGATATAATGAATGAGCTCTTGTTACAACAATATAACGATAAAGATCAAAAATTCTTGGCTAACCTATTTTATGCGAAAAAAAATTATTCATCTGCAGCAAAATTATATGAAACACTGCTCTTAAAACAAACGCAGAAATCCGACTTATATTCCACATACATTTTGTTAGGTCATTCCTATAGCAATGTAAATGAGTATGCTATGGCAGTTCAAGCGTTTCAGCATGCGGCTGAAATAAATCAATCCAGTAAAGAAGTTATGCAATATTTAGCAAACTCACTGGAAAATAATGGCAATGTTGATAAAGCAATTGAGGTCTATCGCAAATGGTTGGATAAAGAAAAGAGTGCAGAAATATATATTAAATTAAGTAACCTTTATATCCGTTCTGGCGACAAAAATAGTGCTTTACGAACATTAGAGTTAGCACTTCAATCTGGCGCATCTAGAGATCAACGAAAGATTGTGTTCCAAACTCAGGGAGAATTACTTTACCAGCAAAAAAGGTATGTACAAGCCAATAATGCGTTACGAGAAGCTGCAAAAATTGATCCTTCTGATCTAGAACTGTCAGCAAAAATTGATTCTATTGATCTAGTATTGTTGAATAGATTTGCCATGATAAGCTTGGAAAATGGTCATCTAGAGAAAGCTTCGGATGCTCTGAAGAAAAGCCTAAAAATAAGGAAATCGGCAAATACTTTATTTATGTTGGCAGAAATTGAGAAAAAACTTGGAAATTGGGGGAGATCGGTCAATATCTATCGTCATTTAATTCAGTTTGATGAATTGGAATCGAAGCAAAAGAGTAATGCATTAACAAATCTTGGATTGCTGTATCTTGACCAAGGAGAAGAGCAACTGTCATTGGGTTATCTTAGAGCAGCAGCCTCAATGGATGAGCAGAGCTGGGTAATTAATCAAATCCTTGGAAAAGCTTATGCCCGTTTTGATAAGTGGAATGAGGCACTTGTACAGTTTCAGTCTGCATTATCTAAAAAAAATAACTTAGAGAATTTATTAAACTCTGCCCAAGCCAGTAGTAAGCTTAATAAAGTAGAAATCGCTAATCATTATTTTCAGCAAGCGATTCAGCAAGCAGGTAAAGATGACGTAAGCCTCGAGGAGAAGAAAATTGTTCTTGATACATTTGGCTATTTTTTAGTGGATCAAAAAGAATACAACCAAGCCGTGGAACAATGGCGACAATCCTTGCGAATCAAAGATGATGCAGTCATCGAAATGAAGTTGAACATGCTGCTTAGCTCTGAATTTGACGATGATCAATTTTTAAATAAGTTAGAGTTGATGGATGACAATCGTTTGTCCAATGAGTTAAATGCAGAACGATATGACTATATTGCTCGACACCGCGCTAAAAAGAAGCAGTTTTTAAGCGCAATTATTGCTCAGAAAAAAGCGCTTAGTTTTATAGAAACAGCAGAGCGACACTATATGTTGGGGAATTATTTTCAGGCTAATCAACAGAATAAAGAATCCCTTGAGCAGTTTAAGCTTGCTGCTGATAAAGATTCGAGTAATACAACTTTTATGTCAGCGCTAGGCTACGCCTATTCAAGTAATAATCAACTTAATCAGAGTATCCAGATACTTGAAAAAGCCGTAGAGAAAGATTCTAAAAACATTAACCTACATGAGCAGCTTGCCTACTTTAACCTGAGAAAATCAGACAATAAAGCAGGTGCGTTCTGGTTTAAACAAGCTATCGATCTGAGAACGGCACAGCTAGGCAATAATCAGACCCATGTAGTTAGTAAAAATAGTGAACTTACCAATTTAAAAAGAGAGGTTAGGGATTTAGAAGATAATTTTAATCTCACAATTTATTCAGGCTACAGACAAAACAACAATACCTTAAATGTAACTGGGGCAGCGGGAACTTTTGGTGGTGTCATTCCTTCCCAGGGTGGCGTTGAATTAAGTTACCGCCCGCCTATTATTGGATTGAGGGATGGGCGCATTTTTACATTGTTTTCGCGTATGCTCTGGTCTATGGAGCCTGGTTCATTTAAGGTAGATCCAAAGACATTTCAGTCCACTATTGGAGTTAGATATAAACCCTTTAAGGCACACAATTTTTATTTAAGTGCAGAAAAGCTAATCAAGATTGGAGATAGTTCTCAAAATAACTGGTTAATTAGAGGGATGTATGGATGGACAAATGGATTTGATATGAATTTTGGAAAACAATACTGGAATTACACAACTTTATTTGGCGACCTGGGCTATTTTATTCAATCTCCTTCTATATTGAGTTTTTTTGGTGAGGCCCGTCAGGGAATCAGCTTTAACGTTTGGGATAGTTTAGTCCTAACCCCGCACGCTGTAATTGATGGAAGAATTCAAAAAAAAGATGAAAGTAACTTGTCTTATCTTGAATTCGGTGGTGGATTATCGTTAAAGTATTACTTTAACCAGACCGTTTACTCTGCTCCTAAATCGTATATTGAATTTTTGTTCCATTATAAAACTGGTATCGTAAATATTGACAGTGGTTTTAATGCAATGGGAATTCTCAGGTATTAAGTGTAAGTAGATAGCAAACGAGGGAATTTAAAAAACAACAAATCTCGTGAAATCTCCATGCATTAGACATAAAACGCCAAAAGACAAAACTTAATCATCAAAGCAAGTTCCATCTTCTGCACATTAGACTATTTCAAGTCAAGTCACTCCAGCTTTTGGTTGAAGCCAGTATTCTTCTTGATGTCATACAAGTACCTGTTATAAAGAATCCTTCCAGAATTGCCTGCCGTTGGCATCATGTAATCTGGAATACTAAAAGCAACTATATGATTTGAAAACTTACTTGATAACTTGCGTTGTCGGTTTATTCTGGACAAATTAGCAGGAACTGCGTGGAATAATTTTTTATTGATTGGATAGCCATCCGTTTGATGAAAAATCTCAACGATAACGCCCATTTCCCTCTGATTATTAGTTGCAGATTCTTTAAAAGCTGCAAGATAATTGGGTAATTCAGATAAAGTCAATTTCCTTGTCCCTATTCCATCTTGAAGTAAGGCTAAATTAACCCTTGCTCGCTTAAACAATTGATTCCAAAATTCAGTAAATTCTGCGATCTCAGTTTGCCCATTGGAAAAACCTGAAATCGTAATTTGGTAACCCGGGGTTAATTTTTCTAACACGTTAGTTAACCGCTCTAAATAAGAAAACAGAAGCTCTCTTTTGTCATCCGCTCTCCAGTTTATATCATCTATTTCTTCGGTAATGTACCATCCATTAAAGGACTTATAGTTTATAGAAATCGATGTTATTTCTTCAGCAGCAAGTTTAGAACGATTCAGCAAATCATCCAGATAGATCTTCACTTGCTTTGAATCTTTAGGAATCTGGTTCCAATACTCGTAGTCGTAAATTAAACCGATATTAATTTTTATTTCAAACTGCTCACCTAGCTCTAAAATGGTCTCCAATGGAGGAGACTTAACAGTCTGGAATGAGTTACTAAGAAAAAAAGAGTGTGTCCCTGCGACTGTCCATTGCAAATACAACTCCGATATCTGAAGCTCTTTAAGAAAAGAAAAAAATACTGTCCAATCAGTTTCACTCCAATACCCATGGGAATTTTCGAGAAGCTGTACAAATGTCCCTCGAATTGGATAAATTGGTTCTGATTCCTTTGAAAAAACTGACCCACTGGGAGTAATCATCACCATCGATAAGCAACATACCAAAATTCGGAAAAGGCACCTCACGCTATAACTCCTAGAGTATAAAATGGTTCAATTGGGATGTATGGTCCAAAATGGAACCAACGCTACCTTATCATAGCAATCACTTATGTGGCTTATAAAAGTAGTTGAACTAAACCGCTACGCGGTGGCGCTCTGATCCTGCCGCTTCCTCTCCAAGCTCCTGCTTCATCTTGCTGCACATTACGTAGAAATCTCTACTCCCTGAGGTATGCTGATTTTCAAGGAGTCCGAAGTTTCATAAAATAAAGACTTGAAATGGAGGATAGAGATGGAATTACCCCGCACACTCAAGAAATAGAGTTTCCAGAAAAACCGGGGCGATTCAGTCTTCACAAAAAACTTTATTCAATCAATAACTGTCGTATTCTCACATAAGGGCGCCTCTAAAAATTGAAGTTTCTAGGAAAGAAAAGGCACGAGTAAAAAATTTTAGCGCGGCATATGGTTGATATGTAAGCGATAGTTTTTTTCGAGCAACGCCGTATTGTGACGAAAATTGGATTTTTAGAGGTGCCCATAAGCAATCCGTAACACATTTACCTACACGGAGGTTGTTATGTCTGACATCGTAAAATTACTTGGTAATGAAGCAGATACATTGTTGACCCATACCTGCAAAGGTTTACAAAAAGAAAATTTTCACCTGCCTGGCCCGGATTTTATCGATCGTGTAACGGCACTGAGCGATCGCAAACCAGCGGTGCTGAGAAACCTGCAGGCGCTTTACAATCATGGGCGGCTGACGGGAAGTGGTTATTTATCGCTGTTACCAGTTGATCAAGGCGTTGAGCATTCCGCTGGTGCGTCATTTGCCCCCAATCCACTGTTTTTCGATCCAGAAAATATCGTCAAGCTCGCGATAGAAGGCGGCTGCAACGGTGTGGCTTCCACGCTGGGCGTGCTAGGTATTGTTGCGCGACGTTACGCGCATAAAATCCCGTTTATTCTCAAGATCAATCACAATGAGCTGCTGACTTACCCAAATAAATTCGACCAGACGCTATTTGCAAGCGTTGAGCAGGCATTCGATATGGGGGCATGTGCAGTGGGAGCCACCGTTTTCTTCGGTTCAGAAGAATCTCGTCGGCAGATTGAAGAAGTATCTGAAGCATTCCGCCATGCGCATGAGCTGGGAATGGCAACGGTGCTTTGGGCATACACTCGAAATAGTGCATTTAAAACCTCTGAAGCCGATTACCACGTCAGTGCCGACCTGACTGGGCAGGCAAATCATCTGGCTGTGACTATCGAAGCAGATATCGTCAAGCAAAAAATGGCGGAAAACAATGGTGGTTACAATGCGATCAAGTTTGGTAAAACCAGCCCCAAAGTTTACAGCGAACTTACGAGCGATCATCCGATCGATCTGGTTCGTTATCAGGTAGCTAATTGTTATATGGGGCGGGTTGGCATGATCAACTCTGGGGGTGAATCTGGCAAGGATGACCTGCATCAAGCAGTTCGTACTGCTGTGATCAATAAGCGTGCCGGGGGAATGGGGCTGATCTCGGGGCGCAAGGCTTTCCAGAAACCTTTTGCTGAAGGTGTCGCACTGTTAAATGCCATTCAGGACGTTTATCTCTCAAAAGACGTTACGATCGCCTGATGCTCCGTAACGCTTCAAAGTCACGATATAAAACTTACAGCGCCTCAAATACGCCTGCTGCGCCCATGCCGCTGCCCACGCACATGGTCACCATGCCATAGCGAAGTTTATGGCGCCGCAAACCATGGAGCAGCGTAGCAACGCGGATGGCACCAGTTGCGCCCAATGGATGGCCGAGCGCAATTGCTCCCCCCAGGGGATTGACTTTAACTGGATCGAGTCCCAGCTCGTTGATGACAGCCAGACTTTGCGCGGCGAAGGCTTCATTGAGTTCGATCCAGTCGAGTGTATCCTGACGAATGCCGGTTTGGTGCAGTACTTTAGGAACTGCCTTGATGGGACCAATGCCCATGATTTCTGGCGGGACCCCCGCAACACTATAACCAATGAAGCGCCCTAGCGGCGCCAGGTTAAAACGCTGCATAGCTGCCTCGCCCATCACCACGACTGCGCCAGCACCATCTGACATTTGGGAACTATTGCCAGCGGTTACCGAGCCCTGTGCCGCAAATACCGGCCGCAGTTTCGCTAACGCTTCCGGGCTGGTATCCGCACGTGGCCCTTCATCGGTATCTTTTTTGATGGATACATGATGAATTTCATGCAAATTAAGGTCGGGCTGGTTTTCTTCTATGTAATAAGGAGAAATTTCATCGTTAAATTCCGCTTGCTCAATCGCCTTGATTGCGCGTTGATGACTTTGTAGTGCAAATGTATCCTGCGCTTCCCGATTTACTTTCCACTGCTGTGCAACTTTTTCGGCGGTAATGCCCATCCCATAGGCGATAGCGACATTCTCGTTATTGGCAAACAAATGTGGATTCATTGAAACCTTATTGCCCATCATTGGAATCATGCTCATACTCTCTGTTCCCGCTGCAATAATGACATCCGCTTCACCCAGGCGAATCCGGTCGGCTGCAATCGCCACCGCTTGCAGGCCAGAAGCGCAAAAACGGTTGATCGTCATCCCCGGAACGCTATCGGGCAGTCCCGCCAGCAACGCAGCCACGCGTGCGACATTAATTCCTTGCTCCGCTTCCGGCATGGCACAACCTACGACAACATCGTCGATCGCAGCTGGATCAAGCCCCTCACATTGTTTCAGGACCGATTGCAAAACGTGCACCAGCAGATCATCGGGACGCGTATTTCTGAACATACCCCTGGGCGCTTTACCCACTGGTGTACGGGTCGCGGCAACGATATAGGCTTCCTGAGTTTGTTTGGTCATGAGATTTTCTCCTGGGAATCAATTTAGACAGCGGTTATCATCAATTACGCAACGGCTTGCCTGTCTTAAGTGTATGCGCAATGCGCGCCTGGGTTTTTTCGGTCGCCAGCAATTCGATGAATGCGGTTCGCTCCAACCCCAACAGCCATTCTTCATCTACACGGCTACCAGCCATAACGTCACCACCACACATGACGTGGGCAATTTTGCTGCCCACCAAGTAATCATGTTCCGAAATAAACTTTCCTTCGAGCAGGTTGACGAGTTGACTCATGATCGTTGCAATACCAGTTGCACCTGCCACCACGATCTCGCGTGGCCGCAGGGGTGGTCGATACCCTCCTTCCGCCAGGGCAAGTGCCTCCATCTTGGCAACATGCAATAATTCAAAACGATTCATCACGATCACATCGGCTGGTGTCAAATAAGTGAGTACCTTTGCCTGCTCGGCACTTTTTGCCATTTCCGCCATAGCGACGGTTTTAAAATGATGCCGCAATTGTGTGAAAGGATCGCCATCAACTGCATGTTGGGAAGCACGCAAGGCAAACTCCTTGCACCCTCCTCCAGCCGGTAACAGCCCCACCCCGGCTTCGACCAGCCCAATATAACTTTCCAGGGTTGCCACGGCACGGTCACAATGCATGATAAATTCGCAGCCACCTCCCAAGGCAAGGCCATCGACAGCAGCAATGGTCGGCACCATACAGTAACGTAAGTGCTGGCTGGTTTGCTGGAAATGGGCAATCATCATTTCAACCTCGGCCAGTTTCCCGGCCATCAATTTATCCGCGATGTCCAGACTATGCGCCGCCTTGAGAATGGTAGCCTGAGCGGTTTTCCTGATCTTCTTAAAAAGCTCGTCAAATGCGGAAGGTGGCGTATCTGTTTTAGGGCGTTCGGTCGCTTTTTGTAAATTCGCACCGAGCGAGAAAGGCGGTTCGGTCTGCCAGATGATCAGCGCGCGGAAATAATTTTCTGCGGTAGTAATGGCTTCCTCCATTCCCAGCAGCACCGCATCATCGATGGTATGCTTTTTGGTCTTAAAGCTGACAATAGCAATTTGATCTCCGGTATGCCATAGCCGCAAGGCTTCTGTTTCAAAGATCGTCTCGCCATAGACTGCTTGTTCACCAACCAAACGATCAGGAAATAACTGGCGACGATAGACCGGTAGTACCGATCGTGGCTGCATCCCATTTGCAGCTGGTTCAAAAGAACCTTCTTGAGCATGCACGCCTTGTTGTGGGCGTTGGCCAACGGAGGACACCCAGTCTGGAAGTGCTACAGCAGCCATCGACTTGCCTGCAGCAATATCCTGATTAATCCAGTCCAAAACGGCATTCCACCCGGCAGATTGCCAAATTTCGAATGGTCCCTGCTGCCAGCCGAATCCCCAGCGAACCGCCAGATCAAGATCGCGGGCATTGCTGGCAATCGTTGCAAGATGCAGCGCACAATAGTGAAATAAGTCACGATGAATTGCCCATACAAACTGCGCCTGTGGATGCGGATGTTCGCGCAGAGCAGCAAATCTAGCGATGGGATCTTTCTGTTTTAGCAACGCTTCCACTTCACTATCGACTTCCTCTTCAGCAAGCCGATAAGACCCCTGCCCGGGTTCAAGTACATGGATTTCCTTACCCTCTTTGTGATAAATCCCTTTGCCTGTTTTCTGGCCAAGCGAACCATCTTTCACCAGTTGAGCGAGCCAGTCAGGTGCTTGGTAAAAACGATGCCAGGGGTCCTCTGCAAGATTATCTTGCATGGTCTGGATGACATGCATGAGTATATCCAGCCCGACCAGATCAGCAGTACGAAAAGTCGCGCTTTTGGGGCGACCAATCAAAGTGCCCGTCAGTTTATCCACCAGATCAAAAGCTAATCCGAATTGGTTGGCATGATGCATCGTGGTCAGCATCGAAAAGATACCAATCCGATTGGCAATAAAGTTGGGGGTATCTTTGGTGCGGACCACACCTTTTCCCAGCGTGGTCACCAGAAAGGTTTCCAGTGTATCGAGCATGGCAGTATCACTGTGTTCGCTTGCGATCAATTCCACCAGATGCATATAACGCGGTGGATTGAAGAAATGCACACCACAAAAACGGGATCGCAGCGATTCGGGTACTGCCGTGGCTAACTGGTTAATGGAAAGGCCAGAGGTATTGCTAGCCAAAATCACGCGATCGTGTAGATGCGGGGTGATTTTCTCGTATAACTGCGATTTCAGATCGACTCGCTCGGCAATAGCTTCAATGACGAGATCGCAATCACCGAGTTTTTCCAGATGCTGATCATAGTTGGCAGGCTCGATATGCGTCGCCTTACTGATGATTGAGAGCGGAGCAGGATCCTGTTTTTTCAGTTTTTCAATAGCACGGGCAACATTGGCATTGATATCCTCCCCATCGGCTGGCAATTCAAATAGCAGGGTTTCGATATTGGCATTAATCAGATGCGCAGCAATTTGCGCTCCCATAACCCCTGCCCCCAGAACAGCGGCTTTCCTCACAAAAATTGGATTCGTCATCAAAATTTCCTCCGATTGTCCAGGCTATTGGCGTGCGCCATGCTCAAACTAAAAAGACTACAGGCTTGGAAACTAAAGCGCAAGCATGACTCTTTAAGCTATGCTAACTGCCTACCTGTGAACAGAATATGGGTGACGTATGAAGAGGAAATATCTAATACTCTGAATTCCATTGAAATCCGGGATCAAGAGTATCTCCTGTTTCACCATCAGAACTTCCAGGTTAATCCTATGCGGAAGCTGACAGGCTCGACTGGGTGAAAATGAAAATCATCCCTGCCACCAGCGGGTTCTCCAGGCAGGCGCGAAGCATAAAAATAGGTAATTCCGTCATCCTTACGATCCAGAAGGTTGAATACTTCCGCCTGAACTGTCAGTTTATTGCTGAACTGATAACCGATCATGGCGGATAACAGTAGTGTGCTGCTGGAACGTGCGCTGTTGTCTTCTATCAACGCTCGCGGACCAAAAAAGCGCAGTCTCGGCCCACCAAAAAATCCACCGAATACATCATGAACAGTCGCGCCAGCAGTAAGACTACGTCATTTTGACGCATTGACTTTATGGGCTGCTCCTGCTAGATTCGCAGCGCCGACTTACGGGATCAGGTAGTTTGCAAAGTCAGCAATATTCGATTTTCCACAAAAGGAGCAAACATGATTAAGCTATTTTGTAAACCAGCAACCAGCAACCAGCAACCAGGATAATATCAACCCTTCTCTTTCTACTTCTTCTATTTTCCACAAGCCTATCGCTGGCAGCCAGGTATGATGCCAGTGATTACGAAACCCTCCTTAATGAAGCCAACTCAAAAGGCTTCGTTCGAGTACTGATTACCCTTGATGACACGGTAACGCTCGAAGTCTAGTTATTTTATTGTCCATCATAAGGGCGCCTCTAAAAATTTAAGTTTCTAGGCAAGACAAGGCACGAGTAAAAAATTTGAGCGCGGCATATGGTTGATATGTAAGCGATAGTTTTTTCGAGTAACGCCGTATTGTGACGAAAATTGGATTTTTAGAGGTGCCCATAAGACTAGAACTACCAGTTCTAGCCGATAGTTTTTTAGTTGATAAATTTTGGAGGTGCTGCCATGAAATTTTTACTTGCAAGTGTTTTGTTACTAAGTGCATTTTCTGCACAAGCAGATGTTGTTCAATACTCTGCACCCGCAGAGTATTGCTTCCCACAAACATCGGTGAGAAGTGAGTTTAGAAAATTCGATAAAATCATTCTCGATCATAATTTAGTCGTAAATCAACAAGATCATTTTAAAACAGGTGATGTTTTTGTAGGTTTCCGGCGTAAAAGTCAGCCTGATGCGCTATGGCTTACTAACGGAAGTAGATGGGTCAATGCTGCCGACAACAGCGAGAGTGAATCTCTAGCCTACCCGGTTATTTTGCCAAATAGTGATGGTACGCTTCAGCCAGTTATGCCTGTCACTCTTTCCCGCGAACCTATTGATGTCAGTACATACGTTGAAGATGGTGAGGTATGGGTAGGTTATGGTTTAAAAGTAGAAGGAGAAAGTTGGAAGAAATCCTTTGAGGATATGATGAGCGATCAACGATACAAAAGAATATGGGACATTACTGGTTTGACTCCGGAGTCTGGTTTGCCAGCTAACATGCCCACAATTTGTTTAAAGGCGAGCGAGATGAGAACTGTAGTTTTAACAGCGGGGCATGATTTGCCAAAAGAAGTTGTTTTGGATATAGATAGTGTCGGAATTGCAAACGGAGAATAAAGGAGGAATGCTCTTGTGTGCGGCCTGAATGGCACTGACAACCTTATCGCAGAGTAAAGGCTCCTAATTTATAAACTAAGGAGATAAAAATGCCATATTTTAAGAAATTCTCGGCATCATTATGCTTTTCTCTGCTCTCTATATCTTTGGTTCAAGCAGGTTTTAAGACTACTACCAAGTTATCTGAACCAGGGAAAATGTGTTTCCCACAAACATCCTTGCATGCAGAACCGAATAATAATAAATTTAACGGCGTCATGTTGAACCATTATCTGATCGTTTCAAAGGAAGATCATTTTAGAGAAGGACTGGTGTTTGTTGGTTTTCGCTCAAAAAGTCAACCAGATGCGTTATGGTTATTCGATGGAGAAAATTGGATAAAACATGATGGCACCGATTTACCTAACCCTTTTCTACCGCGAAGCTATGTTACCTTGCCGACAGGGCGGCTTCAACCAGTGATACCAACATCTATTTCCAATTTTCCGGTCGATGCTAACGCATATATTGGTGATGGTGAAATATGGGTTGGATATGGTTTGAGTTCTAGAACGGTGGATAAATTAGAATCCGGTGATACTCCGCCAGCTTCATCACCATCTTCCGAGACTTCACAGGATATTTTTAAGGAGATGACAAACAACGGAAGATTTAATTTGATTTGGGAAATAGGTAATCCGAAAGTTGCTACAGCTGGTGATTTAGGTCTTCCCAAAACAATTTGCCTTTCGATCACCGAATTAACCGAAATTGATGATATGGTAACCACTCAATAGACGACCGTACAGCAGATGAATGATCGGGCTGAAATATGGGCAAAATTCCACTATCCCACCCCGATCATCAAGTTGCACACCATGCAACTACAAGGGGCTTACGTGGAAAAGGGTAGCGTCCTCTTTTCTTTTTTATTTGGACAACAGAATTTAGGTCAATTTTTAGCGGGATATGAATATGAAACGTGCATTTACTCTCGAATATTGGTTGGATGATGGATGGTATGTTGGCAAACTTAAAGAAATCCCTGGCGTATTTAGCCAAGGTGAAACACTAGCAGAGTTGGAAGAAAACATTGAAGATGCTTATAAAATTTTAATGGCAGAAGAGGTACAAACTGACCACCCAGTATCACAAGTAAAAGAAGTCCTAGTCGAAGTAGCGTGAAACGAGCGGGCTTTATTAAAGAGTTGGCCGAAGCAGGCTGTTACCTTAAACGTCATGGCAACAAGCACGATATTTATGCAAATCCTGCAAATGGCAAACAAACTCCGGTTCCAAGACACTCCGAAATAAAAGAAAGTCTTTGTCGGCTTATCAAGGGACAATTGGGGATATGAAACCGTCCCCACCAATGGTTAATCACTAAGCGAGCCACGATCTGAGAATAAAAAGAGAAGTAAGTATTCAGGGCACCTCTAAAAATCCAATTTTCGTCACAATACGGCGTTACTCGAAAAAATTATCGCTTACATATCAACTATATGCCGCGCTCAAATTTTTTACTCGTGCCTTGTCTTGCCTAGAAACTTGAATTTTTAGAGGCACCCTTCAGTCCATTGGCAAACGACCGTATAGCGGATGAATAATAGGACTGCACACTGTGCAGCTACAAAGGACGGAGAAGGGAGGTAATCTGTAAGAGGAAAAGCTTGATCCTGAATTTCGGAGAGATTCCAGGATCAAGGTCATATCTCCTGTTTCACCATCAGAACCTCCAGGTAAACCCCACACGGAAGCTGACTGGCTCGACTGGATGAAAATGAAAATCATCCCTGCCACCAGTGGGTTCTCCAGGCAGACGTGAAGAATAAAAGTAGGTGATACCGTCATCCTTGCGATCCAGAAGGTTGAATACTTCTGCCTGAACCGTCAGTTTATTATTGAATTGATAGCCGAGCATGGCGGATAACAGTAGTGTGCTGCTGGAACGCGCACTGTTGTCTTCTATCAACGCTCGCGGACCAAAAAATCGCAGTCTCGGCCCACCAAAAAATCCACCGAATACATCATGAACAGTCGCGCCAGTAGCAAGAACCGTTTCCACTGCATTCGGGATACGGTTACCTTCTGGCGCATCATCACGAAAGCGCGCCCGTGAGAAACTGAAATCAGCATCCAGCGTTAACCAGTGTACCGGAGAATAGTAATTAGCGAATTCAATACCATAGCGCCGCCCCGGGCGGCTCGCCTCGGTGGTACCTGCATCACCAACAAATACCAGTTCAGATTGCGTATCCATCCACCAGAAAGCAAAGGTACTCTGCAATCCCTTGATCCAGGTTGAACGCACGCCAATTTCTGCGTTGTAGGTACGTGCAAGAGGATTTGCTCTACTAACCGCATCACCGCTTACCGGGTCAATACGGGTATTGATGCCACGTGCATCATTACTGTGAAAACCTAACCCACCATTCAAATACAGTTCCGTATCCTGCCATGGGCCAAGAATGATGCTGCCTTTAGGGCTGAACATGCCATCGTAACGTACACCATTATTGTCAGCAATATTACTGTTACCGACATCGAAGCGATAGCCGTCAAACCGGACACCCATTGTGCTACGCAGCCACGGGGTCCAGTAGGTTCGATTTTGCGCGTAGGGACTGAGGCTGGTTACCCAGACGGTATCTTCACGTGTGATAGCAAACTGTCGCTGCGCATGGGTTCTCGTCAGCGCATTCTTGATATTATCATTCTGCATTTGCAGGCCAAAGATAGTTTCTGAGTCCGCCCCTGCGATTTTGTGAAAAAAAGTATGATTGGCCTTAAACCCGGTTGTCCAACGTTGATCAGGCTGTCCAAACTGATCACCGCAGCTGTTGAATATCGAGCGATTCAACCGTGCGCGGGCTGCCCCCGCCGCCGTCAACCCACTACAGCCAGCCGGATTAGTGAACTCATTATTTTCCTGGAAAAAAGTAAAATTAGAGAACAGGTTCAGTTTCGAATAAACACCATAGGCCATCACGCTGCTCGCGCTGTTCTCATCTTGACGATGCCATTCTGCCGTCAGACTGAAACGTTTACTTTTACCCCCATCCGTTGGGTCAAGCGCATCAAAACGCCCTAAATCTCCTTGTGCGAATGCATGCCGGGGTATCTGGTCAGTCGCCCGCCAATCAGCGGTACTCGCCATACCGGTGATACTCCAACCATGACTATCACGATTTTGGCTATATCGCATGACACCGTTAAATTTAAGGTAATTGTTGCCTGGGCGCCACGGTCCATCATTATGGACAGTTTCACCCGCAAACATCAGATCTCCACCCGCAAGTTTTTGTGAACCAGCAACCAGTCCACGATAATAATCAAAACTGCCACCAGTAAATTTAACTAATTTATCGGGTAACACATTGAAATAACGAATATTAGCAGCGCCGGCACTGGAAAAATCACCATATTCCGCATGATGACTACCTTTTTTGTATTCCAGTGTTTCAATCAACTCAGGAATCAGAAAGTTAGTATCTGTCCAGCCCTGGCCATGCGAGTGTGATAACTGGTTGACCGGCACACCCTCAATCAGCGTGAGGAAATCGGTACCATGATCGAGATTAAAGCCTCTCAGGAAAAACTGATTCGCCTTACCCTCTCCGCTATGTTGAGTGGCAATAAGACCAGGAACAGTTTCCAGCACTTCTCCAGGACGCGAAATCGGGCGGAATTTTAGTTGTTCCTGCCCGATATTACCTTCCGAAGCACTATCAGCGATACCCAATTGAGAATCCCCGCGACCACTGACCGTCAGCTCTTGCAAAATAATGGAAGAAGCGTGGCTGAGCAGGATAGGCTTCCCTGGTAACCCGGTTGTAGCTGTTTGCGGCGATACGGCACGGTCCACATATTGCGCATGAATACCGCTACTGGCAAAACTGGTCATACTCAATATCGCGAGGCGAAACACCAGAATACCGACACCGTGCAGCAACATGGTTGCCAGCACAAAACCCATGGCGTAGGAGACGAAACTTGCTGAGACTGGAATTTCCTGACCATGCGCATAACCGTGAAAGAAGGCAAAAAAGGCAACCAGCAGCAGACTCATCCAGGTCGCAAAGCGGATTTTGCGGATCACCAGAACACACATCACCACCCCGGACAACAGAATCATCGCTTCCGCCCCTGGTACGGCAAGGCTCAGCACCCCGGCCAGTCCACCGATACTCATATTACCAACAAAGGTAAGTGGCAATAACCAGATAGCATTGCCTCGTGTTTGCGCTGCCCAGACACCTACCAGCAGCATCACAACAATGTGATCAAGTCCCTCTAGTGGATGATTAAAACCATGATGCCAGCTGCTATCAGCTGCCAGAAAAACATGCCCGTCTACAAAAAAGACCATGCCGCACCAAATTAACAGCGCCGCAAGAATACCGAATGCAGTCAGGAATAATGGCAGATTGAATCGTGCTGGTGAAACGACTGAAGTATTGTTCTGGTTGGGCATAAACTTTTTTCTCGTGTGTTATTTAAGGCTACGCCTGAATTAAACATTGAAAAGACTCCTTTGTCCAACGAATCGAACCCCACGTGGAGAACAATCTGCGAGCCTTGTCAGCTCGGCTTTTGATCATGTTATGATGACGAAAGTACTCTCCTGAAGTAGTTCATTATCTTTTTTCCTCACGAAATTCATGATAAAACCTGAACAAGTTATGCAATATCTGCAAGATCATCCGGATTTTTTCGCAGAGCATCCTTCCCTGCTGGATTCCATGCAGCTATCGCACTTGGATGAACATGCCGATGATAACCAGGTCATCTCGATCACTCAGCGGCAGGTGTTGGTACTGCGCAAGAAAAATAAGCTGTTGCAGGACAAGCTATTGGCATTGATCGAAATTGGCGAGCAAAATGATGCCATCGGTGAAAAAATGCATCGTCTAATCGTTGCGCTTTTAGGGTTCAACTCACTTGTAGAGATGTTGCACGGACTGCAGTATCACTTGTGCGAAGATTTTTCGATTCCACACGTTGCCTTGCGGCTATGGCAAACCAAAGATTTTGATCCACCGCTTCCTGCTTCGGTCATTGATGCTGTCAGCGAACCATTACGTATTGCTACTGCTGGATTGGAACAACCTCGCTGCGGCACGGAGGTTGACGATGAAATCAAACAATGGTTTGGTAGCGATGCGTCATATCTGAAATCTTTTGCCCTTATTCCCCTGAAAAAAACAGAGCACTTTGGCCTCTTGGTCTTAAGCAGTCCTGAAGTAGAACGTTTCTATCCGGACATGGGCACACTTTATCTATCGCGCCTCGGTGAACTGGCCAGCAGTTCGGTCATACGATTGATGCGACCATCTTCGCAACCAACCATTGACACGGATGAACCCACTGCATGAAAAACAGGAAGCCATACTGCCACCAGTTGCCAGGCAGTATCTGATCTATCTCCGAGACACCCGCAGACTGGCCACGCTGACGCTGGTCAGTTATGAGCACGATCTAATTACCCTGACGCGCCTTGCTGCGCAAAAACAGCCAGATAATTCGCAAACACTCGATAATCTGTTACAGAAACTGCAAGTACCCGATATTCGTTATTTTATCGTGCGGCTACATGGCAGCGGATTATCCGGCAGAAGCCTTGCGAGAATGCTGTCGGCCTGGCACGGATTTTACCGCTATCTGATCCGTTATCACCACCATAGTGATGATCCCTGCCAGGGCGTGCGCGTGCCCAAATCTTCGCAAAAACTGCCCCATGCACTGTCACCTGATGAAGCTGCTCAATTGTTGACTTTCAGGCCAACCGATCCACTGGCTACAAGAGACCTAGCCATGTTTGAATTATTTTATGGTTCAGGTCTACGGTTGGCGGAACTGGCCAATCTGCAACCAACAGACATCGATTTCGATCAAGGCATGGCGCGTATCACCGGCAAAGGCAGCAAAACCCGGCTCGTGCCGGTTGGTAAGCAGGCACTGCAAGCATTACAGGCATGGCTGCCGATTCGTGCCACCATGCTGCCGTCTGGTGAAACTGCTCTATTCTTGTCTAGACATGGCCGCCGCATTCACACCCGCACCGTTGCCCTGAGACTGAAACAACGCGCTTTGCTGCAGGGACTTGACAATAACGTTCATCCACATGCACTCCGGCATTCGTTTGCCTCCCACTTATTGCAATCGAGCAGCGATTTGCGCGCAGTACAGGAGATGCTCGGCCATGCCAGCATCCGCAGCACGCAAGTTTATACTCACCTGGATTTTCAACATTTAGCCAAAATCTATGATCAGGCACACCCACGCGCTAGAAAAAAAAGTGACCAATAAATTTATGCCGTTTGCTATCTTGTTGCTATTCGTTCTGCTAATAATGACGGGCATCACAACTTGTTACGCGGACAAGCTCGAAGTCAAGATTCAAGAAGTACAGGCCAAACTTGATGCTCTGAGCAAAGGTACGCCTGAGGAGACGCCGCTCAAGAAAAAACTGAGTGAAATATTCAACGAACAGCTACAGATATTACGTGACCACCAGGATTACATCAGAAATACAGATAGCTACTCTCAACAGCTAAAAGACTATCCACAGCAGATCGCCACGCTGAAACAACATCAAATTTCGTCAGCGCCCTCAATAACATCCAAACAGCTGACCAAGTTGACTCTGCATGAACTGGAACAGCAACTTGTTACCGCTCAGGCAAACTTGTCAGAATTAAAAAATCAACAACAAAAGTCTATTTCAGATCAAGCGCAATTACAGCAGCGCATGGATAACATTCAGGAAGAATTGGCCTCTACAGCCAGTCAGCGTAATGCACTCAATGATAAGACATCAGTTACTTTAAAAGGTACTGATCAAAAAATATTGAATGCGCTTACTGAGTTGAAAGATACCAAGCTCCAGGCGTTAACCGATAAAACCAGAATGCTGGAATTGGAAATGCTCGTCTTGCCTTATGCCTCAGAAATCCTTTCATTGCAGAAAAAACAGTTAGTTATTCCTAAAATTGAAAATTTGACCCAGCAAATTGATTTACTAACTAGTGAGATTAACCATAGGCGTACGGTTGAAACCATGCAAGTAGTCGAACAATCAGAACAACTCTTTGACGAAAAAATACAGCAGTACCCAACGTTGAAGCAATTAGCTGCGGATAACCAGTTATTAGCACAAAAGCTAAACAATTATGTCAAACGCGCCAAGCAACTTACCAGCCGAAAAACTCGTGATGAAAATCGTCTCGCACTGATCACGCAGAGCCACACAGCATTACAACAGCGACTCGAACTCAAAGGAGAAGATACGGATCTGGGCACACAAATCAGAAAACAATTTAAAAAAATCATGATTAAACCGGCTACAGCACAAACCGAACGGGAGCTGAATAATGCGAAACTCGATTTGTACCAGCTGGAACAGGAACGGCTCCAAATTATGGAGAAGATGAAAACTCTGCAACGTTTCCTCAAAAACGCAGAGATGCCACCGGTCAACTCCACTGAATACGAGCAATTGGCAAGTATTTTTCAGAAATTCAAACAGTCACGTGAGCAAGTAGTCGAGCAGTACGCCAATGTGCTCAAAAACCACATCCATATACTACAGTCCTATTTAACCATTCAGAATCAATTAACTGAAAAAATAGAACAGCACCAGATTTTATTACGTGAGAATCTACTCGTTACTCGTAGCGCCAAACCCTTATCGTTACTGACACTACAGGATTTTCAAGATGCGTTTAGCTGGTTTGCCTTACCCAAAACAAACCGCACGTTCAGCAAGATAATCCATTCTTCGTGGCAAGCGCTCGCCATAGTATTTATCGGTTTTATTTTGCTCTTCATGCTATTCAAAACACTCTATTGGTCTGCTTATCTGCGCTGGGAAACAGTTGGCAACAGTGTGCGAGGCAAAGTCAATCAGGACAGGCTAATCTATCCGGTTGGCATGCTAGCAAATTGTATTATGGTTGCTGCACTCTTCTTTCTGCCCTTGCATCTAGCAGTATTGATTCTTCAAGGCAACCCCTCGACTGAAATAGGACATGCTTTGATAGCCAGCTTACAGGTTGCTGCTATCGCGGTTTTTAGCTGGGTGTTTTTGCTGCTGCTGTTCCGCCCCGACGGACTATTAAGCCATCAATTTAAATGTGACAAAAAGCTTGTCAGCAAAATACATCGTGATATCAAACGATTCGTTCCTCTTATCGTCATACTCAGCATCTTGATCGCCTTTACAGATGGGCTGGACGAAGATCTCGTCCGCAATACATTTGGTCGGCTGGCCTTTGTGCTACTTTGTCTGCTACTGGCAATACTGGCGATAAACTGGATAGGGATAGGCTCTGCAGCAAAAAGGTTTTATCACGGCATGGCATTCAATCCAGTATTGAATCCAAGATATTGGGCATTTTCCCTGCTTCTGTTACAAGGCTACATGATCACAATGGCACTGATTGGATACTATTTCGCTGCCATCTATCAGTACGTCCTCGTCTTTCAATCACTCAGCTGGATTATTTTCTTTATCCTGCTGTATTACGTCAGCTCACGCAGTCTTCTGATTGCCCAGCGAAAAATCACTTACCAACGAGCAATTGAAAAAAGAGAGGAAATTCAGGCACAGCGCTCACAAGCAGATAAGGGAGAAATCGACTGGATTGATGATAATTATGTTGATGTCAAAACAATCAGCAAGCAGTCGGCAACTTTACTGAAAATAGGAATCTGGGGATTATTGATTACTGCACTCGGAAGTATTTGGATCGATTTTCTGCCTGCACTTGGTTTTCTTGAAAAGATCACTCTCTGGCAAACATCCTCGCAAATTGATGGAGAGATAATTTCTCAACCTATTACTCTCAAAGCCTTGCTAATGGCACTGGTCGTATTTGGCCTTGCCATCATTGCCGCCCAAAATCTTCCCGGAACACTTGAATTGCTCGTACTGCGGCATTTATCACTTAATACCGGCACCGGCTACGCCATCACTACCCTGCTTAGATATGTCATCGTAATGGCTGGTGTGACAGCTACCTTTCAAACGCTAGGAATGGAATGGTCCAATATTCAATGGCTGGTAGCAGCATTAGGAGTCGGGCTGGGATTCGGATTACAGGAAATTTTCGCCAATTTTGTATCGGGTGTCATCCTGCTTTTTGAGCGTCCCATTCGCGTGGGTGATATCGTTACACTCAACGACACTACTACTGGAGCGGTCAGCAAGATTCATATTCGCGCAACCACCCTGATCGATTTTGATCGCAAGGAAATCATTGTGCCCAACAAAATATTTATCACGCAACAGCTAACCAACTGGTCACTGACCGATCAGATAACGCGCATTGTGTTACCAGTAGGAATCGCTTATGGCTCAAACTGTGAAATTGCCCGCAAGCTGTTACTGGAAATCGCCAGTAAGCATCCTGCTGTATTAAAAGATCCTGAGCCTTCCGCTTTTTTTATGCGCTTTGGTAATAGCTCGCTGGATTTTGAGCTAAGAGTATTTTGTGGCGCGATACAAGATAGACTGAAGTTGATTCATGAGCTGAACATGGAGATCGATCGTCGCTTCACAGAAGCAGGTATCAATATCGCCTTTCCGCAACTGGATGTACATTTATACAACCAAGCGACAACGACCCCCACCACAACTCAACCTGACTAAGGCGGTCTTACTCGCTAAAAAACTCACGCGCCTTATCCATCCATGATTTAGCGCGTGGGCTATGACGCGAGTCATCTTTCTGACTAATCGCCTCAAATTCTTCCAGAAGCTCTTTCTGACGAGCAGTCAGGTTGACCGGTGTTTCCAGTGAAACGTGGCATAGTAAATCGCCAGTTACATGGTTACGTACACCAGTTATGCCCTTGCCACGCAAGCGGAATATCTTGCCGGTCTGGGTGCCAGCCGGAATTTTGATACGTGCATGGCCATCGAGCGTCGGCACTTCTATTTCCCCCCCGAGAGCAGCGGTAGCAAAGCTGGTAGGAATCTCGCAATGTAAATGATTGCCTTCGCGCTGAAAAACCGAATGACTGGCCAAATGAATCACGACATAAAGATCACCGGGAGGGCTGCCAGTGACGCCCGCTTCACCTTCTCCCGACAGACGAATACTATCGCCCTCATCTACCCCAGCAGGAATTTTAACGTTATGTGTTTTGTGCCGTTTGACACGACCGGATCCATTACAGTCACGGCAAGGATCCGTAATAACTTTGCCGCCACCATGACACTGTGGACAAGTCTGCTGAATGGAAAAAAATCCTTGCTGCATACGAATCTGTCCATGACCATTACATTTTTGGCATGTTTTGGGTGAAGAACCTAGTTTAGCACCAGTACCACGGCATGTTTCACAAACATCCATTTTGGGAATACGGATCTTGGTTTCCGCACCCCGTGCAGCCTGTTCCAGTGTTATTTCCAGGTTATAACGCAGATCGGCACCACGTTGAGCACTGGGTTGCCCTCCTCGCATTCCAAAAAGATCCCCAAAAATATCGCTGAAAGCATCACTGAATCCCTGAGAACCAGCACCACCGGATGCTCCGTTCAATCCGGCATGACCAAACTGGTCATAAGTTGCACGCTTATTACCATCCGAAAGTACCTCGAATGCCTCTTTAACTTCCTTAAAACGCGCTTCCGACTCAGAATCGCCAGCATTCCGGTCTGGATGATATTTCATGGCCAGTTTCCGGTACACTTTTTTCAGTTCGCTTTCATCGGCATTACGATTCACGCCGAGTACTTCATAATAATCACGCTGTGTCATAAAAATTCCTGCTGGCGAATAACAGAAAAGGCAGCTCTCAAAAGTACCCCCTGTTGTTCAATAGATTGCAACACAATTAACACTAATTAATCGAATTAAGTGGGTTTCCACTTCCTGATGGGCGGCCACAAATCAAAAGAATGCAGGGATCCGGCACATCCGCCATCTCCCCGCATGTTTTAACAGCCGTATCCATCGTGTTAACCGCTATTTTTTATCCTTAACTTCCTCAAATTCCGCATCGACAACTTCGCCCTCGACGGGTTTTTCACCCCCCTTGGCTTCTCCCGCCGCTGCTCCCGACGATCCCGCTTCACCTGACTGTGCTTGCTCCTGGGCGTATATTTTCTCAGCCAGTTTTTGCGAGGCTTCTGTCAGCGCCTGGGTTTTTGCATCAATCACGGTCTTATCAGAAGACTTGAGCGCTTCTTCAGCCTCTTTTAAAGCAGTTTCAATTTTGGCTTTTTCTTCACTTTCAAGTTTGTCACCAAATTCGCTCAGGGATTTTCTAACTGAATGAATCATTGCATCGCACTGATTACGGCTATTCACCAGCTCCAGTGTTTTTTTATCTTCTTCAGCATGCGCTTCAGCATCCTTGACCATTTTATTGATTTCCTCCTCGGACAATCCGGAACTGGCCTGAATCTTGATTTTGTTTTCCTTACCGGTCGCTTTGTCCTTGGCAGATACATGCAAAATGCCGTTGGCGTCAATATCAAACGTTACTTCAATCTGCGGCATGCCACGTGGTGCAGACGGAATATCAGTCAAGTTGAACTGCCCAAGGCTTTTATTGCCAGAGGCCATTTCACGCTCACCTTGCAACACATGAATCGTCACAGCGGTCTGGCTGTCATCCGCCGTTGAAAAAACCTGCTGCGCCTTGGTTGGAATGGTGGTGTTCTTCTGGATCAGCTTGGTCATTACGCCACCCAATGTCTCAATACCAAGCGATAAAGGCGTGACATCCAGTAACAACACATCCTTGACATCCCCCTTCAGCACACCGCCCTGAACTGCAGCACCAATGGCTACCGCTTCATCTGGATTAACGTCCTTACGCGCTTCCTTGCCAAAAATTTCTTTGACTTTCTCTTGCACCTTCGGCATGCGCGTCTGTCCACCAACCAGAATCACATCGGCAATATCAGAAATCGATAAACCGGCATCCTTGAGCGCCACCCGGCAAGGTTCAATGGTTCGTTCAATCAGTTCTTCGACCAGGCTTTCCAGTTTCGCGCGCGTGATCTTCACCGCTAGATGTTTTGGCCCGGACGCATCTGCGGTGATATACGGCAGATTGACTTCTGTTTGCTGACTGGAAGACAGTTCGATTTTGGCTTTTTCTGCTGCATCCTTGAGGCGTTGCAACGCCAGCATGTCTTTTTTCAGATCAATACCGCTTTCTTTTTTGAATTCCGATACCAGGTATTCGATAACACGTGAATCAAAATCCTCACCACCCAAGAAGGTATCGCCGTTGGTCGCCAGTACTTCAAACTGGTGTTCTCCTTCGACCTCCGCAATTTCGATAATGGATACATCGAATGTTCCGCCACCCAAATCGTAGACCGCAATTTTGCGATCACCCTCTTTTTTATCCAATCCAAACGCCAAGGCTGCAGCGGTTGGCTCATTAATAATACGCTTGACCTCCAGTCCAGCGATTCGTCCAGCATCTTTGGTGGCCTGCCGCTGGGAATCATTGAAATAGGCCGGTACGGTAATCACAGCTTCTGTTACTGATTCACCCAGATAATCCTCGGCAGTTTTTTTCATTTTCATGAGAATCTGCGCAGATACTTCTTGTGGCGCAATTTTTTTACCACGTACTTCCACCCAGGCATCATTGTTATCAGCCTGAATGATTTTATAAGGCACCATGCTGATATCTTTCTGCACCATGTCTTCATTGAAACGTCGCCCAATCAGCCGTTTGATGGCAAACAGCGTATTTTGTGGATTGGTCACTGCCTGACGTTTGGCCGAAGCGCCCACCAGAATTTCGCCATCTTCCGTGTAAGCAACGATAGATGGCGTGGTGCGCGTACCCTCGGCATTTTCAATCACTTTAGATTTACCGTTCTCCATCACGGCCACGCATGAATTGGTGGTACCCAGATCTATACCAATAATTTTTCCCATTGTTTACTTCCTTTAAAGTTAATTTTGCTTATCAATAATGACTGTGGCTGTATGTGAGCGCTTCTCGAAAAATATCAAGCTTCTTTGGCTTTTGCTACAGCAACCATAGCTGGTCGGATAACGCGATCATGCAATGCATAACCTTTTTGCATGACCTGAACGACGGTATTAGGCGCCGCATCTGACTCAAGAGTACACATTGCCTGATGGCGATGAGGATCGAATTTTTCTCCTTGTGGATCGATTGTCTGGATATTAAATTTCTCAAAGATAGCAACCAGCTGTTTTCGTGTAAGCTCCACACCGTTCTTAAAGTTCTCAACGGTCGCATTTTCAGTCACAAGCGCCGCTTCCAAACTATCCATAACTGAAAGTAATTCCGCAGAAAATTTATCAACGGCGTACTTGTGTGCATTGGCAATATCGACCTGCGCGCGTTTTCGCAGATTTTCGGTTTCCGCCTTGGCGCGCAACCAGGCATCATGATGTTCTGCTGCCCTAAGCTCCGCTTCTTTGAACAGCTGCTCAGGGGATGGTGTCACTTCCGGGCCACCCGCTGTTCCGGTATGAACCATTTCGTCACCGGTAAACACATTTGATGTAGATGCTGCATCAAGTAATTCTGTAAACTTCTCGCTATCGATAGATTCTTGATTATTTGATTCCTGCATAAATTTCCTCCAGTCTAATTTTCCTGTTATGGTGATCAAATAATTCTTTTCAACCCCTTTTGCTCATGGAGGTGAAAATTATTTAATGCGTGGTTTGTGAGGGGGCTCGATGATGCCACCAAGCCTTATTTAGATACGCTTAGCGAGCTGAACAGCCAACCCAATATATGTTTGCGGAGAAAGCTGCAGCAAGCGGTCTTTTTCAGTTTCCGGAATTTCGAGCTTACTGATAAAACCATGTAATGTCTCGCGATCAATTTCGGTTTTGCCGCGAGTCAGTTCCTTGAGTTGCTCATAGGGATTACTAATTGCATAACGACGCATCATCATTTGAATCGGCTCCGCCAGCACTTCCCATGTATCCTGCAAATCTGCCGATAAGCGTGCCTGGCTGATTTCCAACTTGCCTAGCCCCTTCAGACAGGAATCATAGGCAAGCAAAGTATGCCCCAATGCTACGCCCATATTGCGTAATACCGTCGAATCGGTCAGATCACGCTGCCAGCGCGAGACCGGTAGCTTTTCACCCAGATGGTGCAACAAGGCATTCGCAATACCAATATTGCCTTCCGCATTTTCAAAATCAATCGGATTGACCTTGTGCGGCATAGTTGAAGAACCAACCTCACCCGCCTTTGTTTTCTGCCGAAAGTAGCCCAGCGAGATATATCCCCAGATATCACGATTCAGCCCCAACAAGATGGTGTTCAGATGGGCATAAGCATCGAACAGCTCAGCCAGCGTATCATGCGGTTCAATCTGGGTTGTGTAGGGATTAAATTCCAGACCCAGGCTTTCCACGAAATTCCGCGCAAAGGATTCCCAATCCACCTCTGGATAAGTAAACACATGCGCATTGAAATTACCAACTGCGCCATTGATCTTTCCACAAACCATAACCTTTGCTAGACGTTTGTGTCCTCGACGCAAGCGATGCACAAAATTGGCTATTTCCTTACCCATGGTTGTCGGCGTAGCGGGTTGACCATGTGTCCGCGCCAGCATCGGTGTATCGGAAAACTCTCTCGCAAGCTCTGCAAGCTCGTTAATGATCCGGTTAAGCGCAGGCAACATTATCTGATCACGGCTTTCGATCAGCATCAATCCATGACAAAGATTATTGATATCCTCCGAAGTGCAGGCAAAATGAATATATTCTGAGTAAGCGACCATATCCGGTCGACTGGCAAATTGCTGTTTCAACCAGTATTCCACTGCCTTGACATCATGATTAGTCTGCGACTCTATCGTTTTGATAGCCTGCGCATCCTCAACTGAAAACTTTACCAGCAACTGATCCAGCCATGCCAGCGATTCCGCAGAATAACTGGCCTCATCCGAAAGAATCAATTGACTCAGCGCCTTGAACCACTCGATTTCGATACGTACACGGTAGCGAATCAGGCCATACTCGCTAAAATAAGGATGTAAACCGGTTGTTTTTTGCTGATAACGTCCATCCAGTGGAGAAAGCGCTTTTAGCGCGAAGGCAGAGATGCTCATTGAACAGGATACTTCCAGCGCTTAATTGGATAAAAGATCGGATTCTAGCATAAGGCACTATGTACACGAGCTAGATGCGGCATTGTTCAACAACATATGAGTCAGAGCAAAGAGTGATAATGATGGAGTTTGAGTTGAAGTGGAATTACAGCATGGAAGCAGAATGATCGTAATGGTATATCCACAGACAACTGGACCAATCGGATGTCCGCTAGCACTGGTACGTGGGGGGCACCAATCTTGTTAGAAACAGAACCTGTTACCATTTCCAGTCATATAAGTGCACCTTGTTTAGCAACAAGTACAAACGGTACAGCAGTCGCTGTCGGGATCCAAAGACTTGAATAAAATGGGGGAGACGCGTACCTAGTAGCAAATATTTTTAGATAAGCATACCCTGAAAATTCACCATTCACTATTTTTAAAACTCAAGATTTCATGAGGTTCAGTTTGGTTCGCTATTGGTCTGCTCGTTTTTTTGACGCCTTGATCGTGACAGTGGTGCGGCAACCATGTAAAAGAATGCGAAGGGCAGAATAATCATGACGGCGTATGTAATGCCCTTGAAGATTTTGACTTCCATGGAAGTGGATGTGGCCGGTGTGCCGCCTACAACCAGCGGGATTCTCAGTTTATCTTCTTCCATGATTGCATCTTCCCCGCCAATGAGTAGATACATAGCGTAATAGCCATTCTTCTCCAGCGGGGCATTTGCCGTTACCACGCCCTGGTTAAAAATTTGTGCGGGCGTCTGGAGGATGGTGCGGATATCTTTGAAACTTTCTGGTAAGCGGGGATCCTCCCCAATAAGTTCCTGCTCGACTATTTTGACAGCAATCGGCATTTGGCGAAGATCTTCGTCAATCAAATCTGCGGTCAGATAAGCTTCACCTGTTCGAGGGATTTCGGTGCAATAGGGTTTGAATAAATCCGTTTGTGTGATGTCTTCATCGGAGTTGATCGGCTTGATATAGATGCTGAAATATACAGCGTAGAAATCGTTGACAGCGAGACATCCAACGCTGGCCTTATAGGGAAATTGCGTAGGTGCGGCTCTGTCGCCGTCCCAGCACCCAGTAAGTAATAGCGTACAAACAGCCAGTAACAGTGTGGTAAAAGTATTGCTTAGAGGTTTATTCATGGTATCAGGGTTCCTGTTTACGGGCATTTTGTGAAGCATTAGTATTGTTCTCGGCTGACTGGACAGTGAAGTTAAATCGACCGGTAATGATATGAGTGTCGGCTGACATGACACGATAACGCACTGTGTAAGTGTCAGGTACTAGTGGCAGGGTAGAAACGTAAATATGTGTGGGATCAAGCTTTGCTTGTTTGAAATCTTTTTTATCTACTCGTTCTCCTTTACTATTAACGACTGCAAGCGACAAGTAGGCGCTACCAATATTTTCATTGAACCAGATTTCTACCTGTGTTGGGCTGCCAGAAAAAGTGCTGTCTACTTCTGGTGTGGACTTTACCAAGATGGCATGGGCAAAAATGGCAGGTGTCCAGCAAGATAGCGCGAAAAGTAACAGGGATAAATAGAATTTTTCTTTCAATGTATTGCTGCTAATGGTTAGCATGTTGAGTTCCTATAGCGTTAAATAGTCAGGTGAAAGAATAACAGGATAAAGGGCACCTCGAAAAACTGTTGCGAGGCAGCGAGCATTGTTCAACGTAGCAATCGGATCGCACAGCAGATTTTTGAAGTACCCTAAAGTACCGAATAGTCTGCTCATGCCTATTCAATGATATGCCACGCAAGCTGGCTAGTTTTTCCAGGGGGCGTCTCCGTCCACAGAACGAGAAAACCATTCTTTGTGGCAACTATTTTTGGGTGGATAGTTACTCTGGTTTCTTCCGCCAACAATTTGGGCTGCGACCAGGTCAAACCGCTATCGTTGGATGTGGCAGCATAAACGCTTAACCCTTGTGTCCCCATTAGATTCCAGGTTGCGGCAACATTTTCTCCGTGTGCAGCAATATCGCCATTGAGCGCGGTTTCTCCAAGGATCTTGGGACTCGCCCAGCTACGGCCACTATTAGTTGAACGAAGATAATATAGTCCGGGCGAGCTTTCGCGACCAGTCCAAATAGCAGCGTGCAACAGATGTGAATTTTTTTCACCATTGTGGCTTAGCCCCCCTCCAATATGCGGACAACCATTGAATTCCCACTGGAACTGCCCGACATTTTCCAGGCGTTGCCAGCTGTCGCCGCTGTCACTGGATTGAATCAGCGCCATGTCACGTGGATGCGAATCCCGATAGAGCACAAATAACCCGCTATCTGGCGTATGAATCATTTTGTTCCAGCAACAGGCGCAGGTTGCCTCATCGAGGAGAGCAGGTTGCCGCCAGGACTTACCGTTATCGCGTGTGTAACTATGGTACAGGCTTTGATGGCCTTTTTCTTCTGGGTCTGACAGCCATACGGCATGATAACGACCTTTTTCGTCGGCGATCAGATCAATATAAGCTGCATTGTTATTTTCTGCACTTGCCACCGGATTGGCGCCTTGCCGCCAGGTCTTGCCTGCATCGGTAGAATAGGCACTTACTATCGGGCCAATACCAGGCAATTCTCCCTTGGTCTGCCATAGCGCCAAGAGCAGGTGGTTATGTGCGGCAATCTGAATGTCATTGCCACGGCTGGCGATGGTTTCAGGTAGTTTCTCATCAAGAGTAGCGATGATTTGCCATTGCTGTTCGTCGTAGTCGTAGCGCAGATAACGCAAGGTAGGTTTCTTGCTATCTACCGTTTTTTTTCCACCAATCAACAGATGAATCACACCAACCTGTTCCGTAATATCGAAGGTTGTAATACTATACAAACCAAACGTTGACGCAGATGCTTCTTTTGCTTCTTCGCTGGCAGTTATTGCAACTTTGCTTGGTGGAGGAGCCGCCGCGAACACTGGTATTTCTCTCAGAAATTGCGTCAGCACCAACAATATCAGGCATGCCGCGCAAGCGTTTAACAAACGGATTGACGCGCGGGAAGAGGAGATATTTGTTGGATGCATCGTTTATCTTAGGGGTGTGACTGTGTTAGTTGAGTAATTCCCTAAAAACGGTTTCATACTGTTCGCGGGTTAACCCCCCGCTAATTCCTCTGCGTTGTCGAGTCTTGTCAATAAAATAAGTGCGTGGCAGTTCACCAAACCATTTTGGATCGATCTCATAACGCAGTTTCTGCGCATTACTGTCTGCAAAGATCCAATTATCAGCGGTATTGAGTCCATGTTGTGCGAGAATTTCCACGATCTGTTCACTTTCGGCAGCATCATCAGTGGAGAGGGTAATTACGTGAATGTCTGGCCATTCTTTTTTCAATGCGCTAAGTAGCGGCATTTTCTGCATGCAGATCGTACAGGTTCTTGACCAGATGGTTAGCATCAGTGGTCGGTCAGGATGACTGTTGATCATCTGCTGATAGCTTGCCGGAACGAACAACTTTAGCTCTGGCGGGTTGGCCGTCGCTGCCTGCGCATATTGTATTGATATCAAGAAGCTGTTTGCCAGCAAAATTGTGCCTATTATTTTAGCTAACATGGCATAGTTTCTCTTTCATACATACGTATGTGAATAGTGGTTGGTATTTTTAAAACACAGACAGATATTGCTAATAATAAGTTTAATCGCACAGTAATACCGCCCATTTTTAACACAACGTGCGAGCGCATGGAAATATGGCATATTGTCGCAGCACCCAAAAACAAGAAGGGGGCAGGACGCAATGTTACCGCGCAACACCTGCCCCCGCTGTGTTTGCCTGAAGTCGCGTTTGTAAGGATTCTACAGCGCCGTAGTTATCATGTCTCGTATTTTAGCCATTGCCTTGCTTTCAAGCTGACGCACACGTTCGGCCGATATACCCAGCTCACTTGCCAGCTCATGCAGCGTGGAAGCCCCATCATCCCGAAGCCAGCGCGCTTCAATAATGTGGCGACTACGTGCATCCAGATTCTGTAATGATTCTCGCAGACGTGTGTGCGTGAGTTGTTCGAATTCTGTATTTTCCAACATTTGAGATGGCTCAACGCCGTCTGTCAAATAGTGAATTGGACTCGTGAACTCATCTTCTTCGTCTGATAGCGGTTGCAGCGAGATATCGCGTCCGCTGAATCTAGTCTCCATTTCAAGCACTTCTTTTGAATTTACACCAAGTTTTTGCGCCATGTCAGCAACTTCTGCCTGACTCATAGCGTTGAGCCCTTTTTTCATGCTGCGCAGGTTGAAAAAGAGTTTACGCTGATGCTTGGTGGTGGCAATTTTGACCAGCCGCCAGTTGCGCACAATGAACTCGTGAATTTCAGCCTTGATCCAGTGTGTGGCAAAGGTGATTAGCCGCACGCCACGTTCGGGATCAAAACGGCGTACGGCTTTCATCAGACCAATTGTGCCTTCCTGGATTAAATCTGCATGTGGCAACCCATAACCAAGATAACCACGCGCCACAGCAATCACCGAGCGCAGATGCGACAGTACCAATTGATGAGCAGCGGTCACATCACCTTCATCAATTAAGCGTTTTGTTAGTGAATACTCTTCTTCCCTAGACAAAATTGGATAACTATTAGCCGCCCGAATGTAATTCTCCAGATTGCCACCAACCGCAATAGGCATTGTATAAGCTGCATTCATGGTATTACCCCCCGTTTCTAAATTTGATCACAGTGCAAATATTAGCACTCCTAGGACAAGAGTGCTAATACTTATGTTCCTGAATAGAAATAGTGGTCAGTTCTACTTCGTCAAATTAACAAAGCGTTAGAAAAGCACAGAACCGTAGTACAACAACCATCTGTTTTATAAAATTTAATCACGATCACGTCATGAAATACCAAATAACCTCTCAAGTCTGCCCTTCAGAACGCTGCTGACTGCCGATCACGCAAGGTATCGAGAATATCCAGCCAAAGGTCTTTCCTCTCAATACTCGTCCAAGTGTAAATCTGAGTGAGCGATTAACTACAACCGCTTCAATTATCATCGTCTGCCACCGTTTCACTTCTTGAAGCAAGCATCCAGCAACACAGCAACGCTTTCATAGATACCAGAACGCTTTTCTTCACGTGGACCGGCCACATTAAGCGTGCTGAATTGTCCCTCTGTCAGCCACGCCCTGATTATCGCCACCACATCTTCCGGAGTAATTTCGTCGAGCTGTACGACCAGATGCGGCCTGGACAAAGTCTGCGCAAAATGGACAGTTTGCAGCATTCCGCCATCCAAATTGCCAATGTTAAAGATCAAAGTGGCATCACCATCTCGCACGTTTAGCCTGGTTCGCTGGCGGTAATTTGCCGAATCAGTCTCGGTTAACTGATAACGCTTAGGCAGCGGGCCATCGACCGCCAAGCGACCCTTAGGGCACCACCCACCATGGGCAACCCCGCCCTGGCACGCCCAGTCAAGTGCTGCACGGTCGGCACCAGTCTGGCCACCAGACACGATCTTGTCAATAAGCCACTGGTTAGCATCCACCATCACTGCTTCCAAACATAGATTCCTCTGATAGCCCACGCCTACTCAACTTCCTTGGACACATCCCAATCGACCAGTCGCGCTTCCCCAGTTTGGTAGAACTGCTTCACCAGTTTTACGTAATCCAGGAAGTCTTTGTTCTCAGTCGCTAACCGGTTGGCCATATCCCAATCGATTACATCTCTTTCGCGAGCCGGAATTAAAACCTGACTTTCCGCCGGGTTGTCGGTATCCAGTTTGATCAGGCCAATACCATGTGCCGCGAACAGCATGCGTAATTCCTTGAGCGTTTCTTGTCCTTCGATTTCTGCAGCGACCAGATAACCAAAATTGGCCCACGACGAGTTAGATACCGCTTGGAAAAAACATTCACGCACGTTCGAGCGGTTGATCAGTAACTTGGCTTCAAACGACCACAGCTTGGTGCGCTTGTCGGAATACTGGTTGACGCAGTCACGCACTTCCCGGTGCCAATCTGCACTCAAGTCTTCCATACCAACCACGTCCGGGTACAGCCAGCGATTACCGTTTGGTCCCCGTTTATTTGAAGATCGTTTTTCATCAATACGCTTCGAATAGACGCCAAACTCCTCCCACAAATACAGCGAAAGTAGTGGGTACAAGGCGTGTTCACCCATTGTCTTGCAATCAGCATTTATTGTAGTCGTAGTTGTTTCGCTCTCGATCGCAGCAACTTCAGCGACGTCTGATTTTTCCGTGTAATAGTATTTGCGTGGTCTGCCTTCAGTTGTTTTCAGCTCTGGATGCTTGTTCTGCAAGCGCGGGCGCTGTGAACCAATTTCAGCGACTAACTGCTGCACCAGATCACTATCAGTTTTGATGTATATAGCTTGGCTGTTGGATTTTTTCTCCTGGCACTCAGCAGGATAAGTTTCAAGAATCCACTCGGCAATCTGCCTTGCTGTGAATTTTTGCCCTGTATGATTTTTGAGGAAACTGACAACTACCTGTCTTAAGTTTAGCGCCATAATCTCCCCTTCCAGTCTATGCCTTGGTTGTTTTTGTCAATTATATTTTCGTTACGCACCAGAAAATTCACGAATATCTAAAAGACAATATCCTTCAACGTTTCCTCATATAAAAGAGAAACTCGCCACTTGTCTCAGTTGTATTTAACAACTGATGGCCGGTTTGTTCAGCAAAAACCTGAAAATCGATTACCGCACCAGGATCGGTTGCTACGACCTTCAGAATCTGCCCGGATTTCATACCTACCAGTTGTTTCTTGGTGCGCAAAATGGGCAGAGGACAAACCAATCCACGAACATCCAATTCTTCATCGAAATTCATATCCTAGATACCTGAATGATCAAGCAGCATATTTAATGCAGTCTTGCTAGAAAAAATAGTATGAAAGGTATAATAAACAGGTGGATGTATAGGTGAATAATTTTGGTTCTGAGTTTGTGCTTTGATGAACGTTCAAACTCAAAAAAACCGGTATTAATGACCGGTTCTCAGATTGGCGGAGAGAGAGGGATTCGAACCCTCGATAAGCTTTTGAGCCTATACTCCCTTAGCAGGGGAGCGCCTTCGACCACTCGGCCATCTCTCCGATATAAACGCTATTTGACATCTCACTAACATGCGGGCTGCAATGTTAGCACAGTTTTCATATACAGATTATCTCTCCTGATCCAGATCGAACGCTTTATGTAGCACACGGACCGCCAGTTCCATATATTTTTCATCGACCACCACCGAAACCTTGATCTCAGAGGTGGCTATCATCTGGATGTTAATCCCCTCTTCCGCCAATACTCGAAACATGTTACTTGCGATACCAGCATGTGATCGCATTCCCACACCTATCACAGAAACTTTTGCAATCTGGTTACCTCCAATCACATCGCGCGCGCCAATGTGCGGTAGAACCCGTTCTTTTAGGATATCTATCGTTTTGGCGTACTCATTGCGATTAACTGTAAATGAGAAATCGGTAGTACCGTCGTGTCCAACGTTCTGAATAATCATATCTACATCAATATTGGCATCCGCGACCGGTCCAAGTATTTGATAAGCAATGCCAGGGTGATCCGGCGCACCTACAATCGTGATTTTCGATTCGTCTCGATTAAACGCAATACCAGAAATAACGGGTTGCTCCATTTGCTTGTTTTCCTCAAAGGTAATCAACGTTCCTTCGCCCTGCTCCTCAAAGCTGGAAAGAACTCTTAGCCTGACTTGATATTTTCCGGCAAATTCAACGGAACGAATTTGTAATACTTTTGAACCCAGGCTGGCCATCTCAAGCATTTCTTCAAAAGTAATCGTTTTCAGTCGTCGAGCTTCCGCTACCACACGCGGATCCGTCGTATAAATACCATCGACATCTGTGTAGATCTGGCATTCATCCGCCTTGAGTGCCGCTGCAAGCGCTACTGCTGTAGTATCAGATCCCCCCCGCCCGAGGGTGGTAATATTGCCGGTCTCATCTTTTCCCTGAAATCCTGCCACGATGACAACATAACCCGCAGCGATATCTGCACGAATGTTTTCTTCATCGATTTTCAGGATACGCGCCTTGTTGTGGGCACTGTCAGTTGTGATACTTACCTGCGATCCAGTGTAACTTTTTGCCTTTACCCCAAGCACATGCAACGCCATTGCCAGTAGCGCAATGGTAACCTGTTCACCGGTTGACAAAATAACATCCAGCTCGCGTGCATCGGGTTCAGATTGAATCTCCTTAGCTAGTGAAATAAGACGATTTGTCTCACCGCTCATGGCAGAAACCACTACAACCAGCGCATGTCCTTGTGCCTGAAAATCAGCAACACGGCGCGCAACCTGCTTAATACGCTCCGTGCTGCCTACCGATGTACCACCATATTTTTGAACAAGAAATGCCACAGAAATTTATATTGATAGAAAAATAACGCAAAAAATATGCAAAATAGACTACACGTATCAGTGATTCTTCACAGAACCTAGAAAGAAACGTCTAATGCACGCAAGGTTTCTTTCGTAAATTTTCCGGCTTGCATTCCATTTTGCTGCTGATATGTTTTCAGTGCACTAAGAGTGCGTGGTCCTAATTTACCGTCAGCTATCCCAGTATTAAATCCTGCATCATTCAGAGCTTGCTGAACTTTCTGAATCAAGTCCGGAGTGGCTTTAACGATTTCGTGACCATCGTTAATGGCTTCTTGCACTGCTTCAACAGATTCTTCAGCAGTTTCTTCTATTGCTGCAATATAAGATTTTGACTCTCCAGCGACATCATCTGCTATTTCACCGAGCTCTGTTTTAACAGCATCGTTATCGTAGCCATTAAGCTTTTCCTCAGTTTTCTTAATCACGGCATCTGCTTCTTCAAGAATAGCATCTAGCGTTTTCTCGACTGATTCAGTGATTGCTGCAGTATCTGCAGGCATCAAGGGTTCGGTAGTAAGGATAGCTGCCTCATCACTTTGTATATATTCTGGGGCTGCTGCATCCTGACCGATTTTGCTTGATTCCTCTGGTTGATCTCCGCACCCTGTTAGCAATCCAATTACCAGTAATATCATTGTACTTTTCACAAAAATATCCAAGTTTTCAGCTTTCATATCTCATTCTCCTCATAAAAAATCTAATAAGTGCAATCAACATCTTTTTACACAAGACATATTTTAAAGCAGCACATAGCAAAATACGCTACTCAAAACTACTTTTAAGTGCCCATTACCTCGTCACTACCATGACATTCTACTACGTGAGCGCTCAGGATCAATTCAAATCTATCAAAGTTGAATCAGCATCGAGTTCAGCAAACCCTTAAAACCTGTCAGATTTGTGAATGATCGTGGCGAGAAGTTGAGCGAAGAAGTGAAAGAGGATCTTTATGATTTTTAGGGGAATAGTAGATCTATTCAACAAAAATTAAATTTCACGGATGCAAAAATTGAGTACACATGAATAGAACCGCTATCCTACCGATGCAGTAGACCGGCCTCAAGTCTGATAGATTACTAGTGCGAACGGGATTTTCTGAATAATTCTTCGATAGTCAGATTGATGTTGGCTTCACCACCAAATACTGTTCCCAATACCTTGTCTTGCGCATGCTTCAAGTTGATTTCGTAGAATTCTTTATTTAGCGGAAAGTATTTTACTTCCTTGACCAGTTCAGGCGCATTCTGCATGTAGAAGGAAATAAAATCACTGATTTCCGACTTTTGAGTCGATTTGGCATTCACATAAATAAAAATTGGCCGTGACAGGGGCGAGTAACTACCGTCCTGTACGGTTTGCATGGAGGGAAGAACACCACCTTTGCCACTGTCAATTGCAACTGCCCTAACCTTTTTCTGATTTTCAATGTAATAGGCAAAACCAAAAAAACCTAACGCATTGATATCACTTGCCACACCCTGTACAAGCACATTGTCATCCTCAGATGCAGTAAAATCTCCGCGGCTGGATTTGGCCTTTCCAACAATGGCTTCAGTGAAATAATCAAAGGTTCCGGAGTCAGCGCCCGCACCATACAACTTTAATTCCGCGTCAGGCCAAGCCGGGTTGACTTGTTTCCAGTGAGTAATCGTGCGTTGTGCTGCTGGTTCCCACATTTTTTTCAATTCCGCCACTGTCAATGAGTGGATCCAGTTGTTTTTTGGATTGACAACCACGGTCAGTGCATCAAACGCAATTGGCATCTCAATATATTCCACCCCATTTTTTTTACATTCTTCCATTTCTGAATGCAGAATTGGGCGAGAAGCATTGGATATATCCGTTTCGCCACGGCAAAATTTCTTGAATCCTCCACCAGTGCCAGAGATCCCGACAGTTACTCTTACCGCTCCCTTTCTATCAATCTGAAAATCTTCGGCAACCGCTTCAGTAATTGGGAATACCGTGCTGGAGCCATCAATTTTAATAATTGGTTTTGCGTAGCTGTAATTACTAATACAGCCGATCAAGAGAAAACCAATTAGATTCCGTTTATAATTTTTTTTCAATATTGAAAAGAATTCTTGCATGTAAATTATCCTTATTCCATCAAGATTAAGAGATCAACTTTTATTTAGTTTTATAAAACCAAACCATACAAAGGTAAACGATTTTGATTACAGTTATGTGACAACAGCAGTTATTATTTTAGTGGCTGATGGCAGCCTGATGACGTATTGTTTCGGCAAGTTCGTTTGCCCAACGCTCAATCTGTTCTTGAGTCCTGCCTTCAACCATGACTCTGATCAGGGGCTCGGTTCCTGATGCGCGCAGCAGGATACGGCCATCATTACCCAAAGCTTGCTCGGCTTGGCGTTTCATGCTAAGTACAGCTTCATTATGCTCGAAATCAAATTTTTTCTGAATTGGTACATTCAATAACCGCTGCGGAAAGAAATGAATCCCATGCATAGATTCAGCCAGTGTCAATCCGGTATCCCGCAAAGCATACAGAACTTGTAGTGCAGAAATGATGCCATCTCCAGTCGAATGTTTATCATGACAGATAATATGCCCAGAGTTCTCTCCACCAAGATACCAGTTATTCTGTTCTAACAATGCCGAAACGTAGCGGTCGCCCACATTAGCTCTCGCAAAGGGAATACCCAGCCGGGAAAATGCCTGTTCGATGGCAAGATTGGTCATGAGTGTGCCAACGACGCCACCTTGCAGGGCGCCGAGTTGTTGACGATGCTTAGCAATAATGTAGAGCAGACTATCTCCGTCAAATACCCGTCCAGTGTAATCCACCATCATGACCCGGTCACCATCTCCATCAAGCGCGACACCCAGATCAGCCTGATGTTGAGTCACTGCTTCCTGCAGTGCAGCAATATGGGTGGCGCCACAGGCAAGATTGATATTAAGCCCATTTGGTTCGGCAAAAACCGTGATGACATCTGCCCCCAGTTCATGAAATACTGAACCAGCAATATGATAAGTCGCACCATGAGCACAATCCACCACAATTTTCAGACCACGCAGGTTAAGCTGATAAGGAAAGGAACCCTTGCAAAATTCTATATATCTGCCAGAAGCATCCCTGAGACGTTGCACCTTACCTAGCTTTTCCGAAGACATAGTTTCGATCGGAGTATCCAGAGCAGTTTCGATCCGAAATTCCACTTCATCTGGCAACTTAGAGCCTGTTGCCGAAAAAAACTTGATACCGTTATCATCAAAGGGATTGTGTGAAGCAGAAATCACCACGCCCGCCTGAATGCGTAATGCGCGCACGAGATAAGCAATGGCGGAGGTTGGCATAGGGCCCGATAGTAAAACATCTACGCCAGCAGCGGAAAATCCGGCTTGTAAAGCGGATTCCAACATGTAACCAGATATTCTAGTATCCTTACCAATCAATATAGTTGGCCGCTCATTCTCAGGCAGTTGCCAGTCAGTTTCACGTAGAACTTTACCAACAGCATATCCCAGGTGAAGAACAAACTCTGGCGTAATGGGCGATAAACCAACTTTGCCACGTATGCCATCTGTACCAAAATATTTTTTTTCCATCTTGCGCCAGAACCCAGAAATGGTAGAAAGAGTGATTAAATGTCTTCAATCTAATAAGCAGAGCACATTATTTTTTATGAAAACTCTGTGATTTTACCGCTTCCAATACCGCGAGCGCATCTCGTGTTGCTTTAACATCATGCACGCGCAATATTCTAGCGCCTTTGTCTGCTGCAATCAAAGCTGCTGCGATGCTAGCATATTTTCGGTCATCAACCGTATTCCCTGTGATTGTCCCCAGCATGGATTTTCGTGAAATTCCTACTAAAATCGGCAATTCCATCGATAAGAATTGACCAAGCTGTTGCAATAGTACCAAGTTATGTTCCAGTGTTTTGCCAAAACCAAATCCAGGATCAACCATGACCCGAGTTCTGGTAATTCCAGCCGAAACTGCGGCTTCAACTCGTCGCCTCAAGAATGCCTTAACATCATTCATGACATCGTTGTATTCGGGAGCACACTGCATGGTATCGGGTTGTCCCTGTTTATGCATTAGACACACCATGGCTTTGCTGGCAGCCACGGTTTCTAGGGCTCCTGGTGTTTGCAGAGCATTAACATCATTAATCAGACTAACGCCGGCCTGAAGAGCTGCCTGCATGACTTCCAGCTTGGTGGTATCAATTGAAACAGGAATACTCTGATGAACCGCATAGTCAATAACCGGCATAACGCGATTCAGCTCCTCATCTATATCAACCGGGTTACTTCCAGGACGAGTGGATTCTCCACCTATGTCCAGTATGTCAACACCTTCTGCTATCAGCTGGCTGATATGCGCCTTTGCTTGAGAAAGCGTAACACAACGACCACCATCAGAAAAAGAATCTGGCGTGACATTCACAACGCCCATTACCAAATAGCGTTTCTCGGCAAGAAACACTTGTAGTTGATTATTCATTTAAACAAAGCAAAACGGCCTGGGCACATTGATGCACCCAGGCCGTTCAAATTTAATAGTTATAATTAAGCTTCGGCTTCCTGAGAAGATTTTTCAGTAACTGCTGGTTCCGCGTCAGGCTGCTGCTTCTTTTCTTCTTTGACAGGCTTACCCTTATCTTCTGCTGAGGGTTGCGGTGCTTGCGGTGCTTGTGGCGGACGAGGAGTACGACCTTCCATGATATCCTTGATCTGATCGCTATTAATAGTCTCCCACTCAAGCAGCGCCTGCGTCATGGCTTCGATCTTATCCTTATTATCCTCAATCAATTTACGCGCAATCGCATATTGTTCATCGATAATTCGGCGAATCTCAGCATCAACCTTCTGCATGGTCGCTTCACTGACATTTTTATGCGATGTAACCGAGCGCCCCAAGAATACTTCGCCCTCATTCTCGCCGTAAACCATTGGTCCCAGATTATCAGACATCCCCCACTGAGTTACCATTTTCCGAGCAGTATCAGTTGCACGCTCAAAATCATTGGACGCGCCAGTGGTCATTTGGTGCATAAATACTTCTTCTGCAATTCTGCCACCAAACATAACGGCCATAGTCTGTAGCAACTGTTCACGATCCATGCTGAAACGATCTTCAGTGGGTAACTGCATGGTAACACCCAATGCACGACCGCGTGGAATAATAGAGACCTTATGAACCGGGTCAGTTTTTGGCAGCAGGTAAGCAACCACCGCATGTCCAGATTCATGATAGGCTGTGTTACGGCGCTCATTCTCCGGCATAACGACTGAGCGACGCTCGGCACCCATGAAAATTTTATCTTTGGCGCGCTCAAAATCTTCCATATCGACCAAACGCTTATTAGAACGAGCAGCAAAAAGGGCTGCTTCGTTGACTAAATTCGCAAGATCTGCCCCCGACATGCCCGGCGTTCCCCTAGCCAGAATGTTTGCTTTGACATCTGGAGAGATGGGCACCTTGCGCATGTGAACCTGTAAAATCTGCTCCCGACCACGAATATCTGGCAAAGGAACCGTTACTTGCCGGTCAAAACGACCTGGGCGGAGTAACGCTGGATCAAGCACGTCAGGACGATTAGTTGCAGCAATTACAATGACTCCCATTGCACCCTCAAAACCATCCATTTCGACCAGCAACTGATTCAGGGTTTGCTCACGTTCATCATTACCACCACCGAGGCCTGCGCCACGCTGGCGACCAACCGCATCGATCTCATCAATAAAAATAATGCAGGGTGCATGTTTCTTGGCTTGCTCAAACATATCCCGAACCCTAGAAGCACCAACGCCCACAAACATTTCCACAAAATCCGAACCAGATATACTGAAAAACGGCACTTTGGCTTCGCCTGCAATTGCACGAGCCAGCAGGGTTTTACCCGTACCAGGATTACCGCACATCAGGATACCACGCGGAATATGTCCACCAAGTTTTTGGAATCGGGTAGGGTCACGAAGGAAATCAACTAGTTCAGCAACTTCTTCCTTGGCTTCTTCACAACCGGCAACATCAGCAAAAGTAACATTATTACTTTTATGATCCAGCATTCTAGCTTTACTTTTACCGAATGAAAAGGCACCACCACCCTTACCACCACCCTGCATTTGGCGCATGAAAAAAATCCATACAGCGATCAGTAGCAACATCGGAAACCACGAAACCAGTATGCTCATCAGCATAGAAGTTTCTTCTTCCGGCTTGGCTTCCACTGCGACACCAGCTTGCAGCAAATCGCTGACTAACCATGGATCGGACGGGGAAAAAGTAATGAACTGACGCCCATCTGTTTTTGTGCCCCTGAGTGTACGACCATCAATAGTAACCTTGGCAATCCTTCCCTGCTTCATTTCATTCATGAATTGCGAATATTCCAAGGGTGGCTGCGATGTCTGACGTGTAGTAAACTGATTGAATACAGCCATCAATACCAACGCAATTACCAGCCAGATGGCCATATTCTTAATTAAGTTATTCATGCTAGCTCCTCGATGTACTCTCTAACAAAACCATTTGTATCAGAAATTTTAATACAATACTGTTTTTTTATATTCATAAGCTTACCAACTAGCTCCCTTCGGATATCCAAATTGCAGTTATTCCAAGTTCGCAGACATAACCTTTTCCACATCTTTCCGCAGTCTAACAGATTATTTTCCTCGCCCCAGCAAATAAACCTCTTTACTACGGTCACGAGAGGCCCTTGGCTTCACGGTAACAACCTTATCAAAACTAGCTTGCATTAATTTCCGGAATGACTCAAAGCTGCTCCCATGAAAAACTTTGACAAGAAAGTTTTTACCGTGGTTCAAATGAATATCACAAAACATTAATGCCAGCTCTGCCAGATAGCTGCTATGCGCCTGATCACTGACCCGAATACCAGTAAGATTCGGTGACATATCCGAAATAACCATATCCGCCTTTCTCCCCGCCAATGTTTTCTCAAGTTCAGCGAGCACATTTTCTTCGCGAAAATCTCCCTGAATAAAGGTCATTCCTGAAATTGGCTGCATTGGCAGGATATCCAACGCGATAACACTTCCTTTCTGCCCAACCGCATCCAACGCGACTTGCGACCAGCTACCAGGAGCTGCACCCAAATCAACAACCGTCATGCCAAGCTCAAATAATTTCTCTTGTGTATCAATCTCCAGCAGCTTGTAGGCAGCCCGCGACCGGTAGCCTGCCTGGTGCGCCTGCTGAACAAAACTGTCTTTTACATGCGCAGCCATCCATGCCTTGCTAGTTTTAGCCAGTTTCATCAGGTAGAATCCACTATTTATCAGAGAACATTCTTATGCTTGAATTAAATACGGCGCAGCGCCGATTATTTTCTGCCAGCGCACACCACCTGAATCCAGTTGTGATAATTGGCAAAGGCGGTCTGACGGAAGCGGTTATAAGCGAAATCAATCGTGCACTTAATAAACATGAACTCATTAAAATTAAAGTGATGGAAGACGATCGTACCAAAAGATCGATACTATTGGAGCAGATATGCCAATCGCTAAGCTGCATATCAATAAGCAAAATCGGCAAAATCCTGGTAATTTATCGGCACAAGCCTGAAGTACAAGATGACACTCCCCCTATCACGGTCAAGCGCAAACCGATTAATCACAAGAACAGAACCTCTATGACAAAACCACTTAACACTTTCGTTCAAAAACATAAAACCAGATGAGCTGAGAGTCAACTTTATACATATCTGACATCGATAATTTCATATTCATGCACGCCGCCAGGTGCGTTCACTTCGGCGATATCACCCGGATATTTCCCAATTAGAGCACGTGCAAGCGGCGAGCTAATAGAAATTTTACCTGCTTTAATATCTGCTTCATCATCTCCGACAATTTGATAGGTCACCTTAACACTATTTTCCAGGTCATCGAGATCAATCGTGGCACCAAAAACACATGCTCCGTCAGCATTCAGTGTCGCCGGATCAATAATCTGGGCATTTGAAAGTTTGCTCTCCAGCTCAGCAATCCGACCTTCGACAAAGCTCTGCTTCTCTTTAGCTGCGTCATATTCTGCATTTTCAGAAAGATCTCCCTGAGCTCGAGCTTCTGAAATGGCAGCAATAACAGCCGGACGCTGGACGGTTTTTAGCTCATGCAATTCTACACGGAGCTTCTCCGCTCCAGTATGGGTAATTGGTATAGCATTCATGTTTTCAATACTCTCTTTTATAGCAAAAAATTAGCAAAATCAGCCGATATTACTATCTGCAAGTAACAGAGCAATGCTCAGCCATGATTACAGTATATGGCTCGCGTAGTCGTGAAGCTGCGAATGGTAATAAACAGCTCTATTCTTAATTAAACCGAGATTTTTATGCAGCAAGAATAACTGAGAGAAATTCACTGAACCGGAATCTAGCCGCTCGCATTCTTGCCTAGAATACAAGTTTTTGCAAACAATAAACCTGCAATTCCTTACGATTGATCATACCTATGCAAGCGGCGCGTGCACCGGCAATAGTCGTATAGTAAGTCGTTTTAGTTTGTAGTGCAGCGTGCCGAATTGAATAGGAATCTCGCATTGCACTGCGCTTATTCATTACAGTGTTAATGATCAGTCCAAATTCTCCATTTTTGATTCTATCCACAACATGCGGTCTGCTTTCTATTACTTTGCTAACGACTGTCACGGGCAAACCGGCTTCCATGATAACTTGAGCAGTGCCGCGCGTAGCAAACAGCGAAAGCCCCAATTCTACAAATTGTCTCGCAAGAAAAACTGCTTCATCCTTGTCATTATCACGAACACTTAGCAATACTTTACCTGAAGCGGGTAATTGGATACCAGCCGCAAGCTGAGACTTAGTAAACGCTTCAGCAAAGGTTCTGCCCACTCCCATGACTTCACCCGTAGACTTCATTTCCGGCCCCAGAATAGTATCTACACCAGAAAATTTAATAAACGGAAACACCGCTTCTTTAACCGAAAAATGAGCAGGGATAACTTCCTCAGTAATACCCTGATCAACCAGTTTTTTACCAATCATGCAGCGCGCAGCAATCTTGGCTAATTGCAAACCAGTTGCTTTCGAAACGAAGGGAACAGTACGTGATGCTCTGGGATTAACTTCCAGCACATAAACCAAGCCGTCCTGGATAGCGAATTGAATATTCATTAGTCCCTTGACCTTAAGCTCATGTGCCATTGCAGCAGTTTGTCGCCGCAGTTCATTCTGTATCTCCACGGAGAGGCTAAATGGTGGTAAAGAGCAGGCTGAGTCCCCCGAGTGAACCCCCGCTTGTTCAATATGTTCCATGATGCCCCCGATCAAAACTGCTTCGCCATCACAGACCGCATCAACATCAACCTCAATAGCATTGTTAAGGAAATGATCAAGCAAAACCGGAGAATCATTTGAAACCTTGACAGCTTCGGTCATGTAGCGCTGCAGATCGCGAGCTTCATACACAATTTCCATGGCGCGGCCACCCAACACATAGCTAGGTCTGACCACCAGTGGATAACCAATCTTGTCTGCAGCCACCAATGCTTCATCAGGACTGCGCGCAGTCAAATTGGAGGGCTGCCTTAATCCTAACCCTTGCAGCATGCTCTGAAAGCGTTCACGGTCTTCTGCACAGTCAATCATATCTGGACTGGTACCAATAATAGGCACGCCATTAGCTGCCAACTCACGTGCCAGTTTCAGTGGCGTTTGCCCTCCATACTGCACGATAACGCCTACCGGTTTTTCCAGCGCAACAACCTCCAGGACATCTTCCAATGTCAGTGGCTCGAAATACAGTCGATCGGAAATATCATAATCGGTTGATACGGTTTCAGGGTTGCAGTTGACCATGATCGTTTCAAACTGATCTTCACGCATAGCCAATGCGGCATGGACACAACAGTAATCGAATTCGATTCCCTGTCCGATGCGGTTCGGGCCACCACCCAGCACCATGATTTTTTGACGACTGCTCGGAACGGCCTCACACTCATCTTCGTAAGTGGAATACATATAAGCTGTCTGGGTGTCGAACTCTGCAGCGCAAGTATCTACCCGTTTGTAAACCGGGCGCAAATTTAGCTGATGTCGCCTGGCTCTGACTGCATCCTGGCTACAACAAAGCAATGTCGCCAGGCGGCGGTCAGAAAAACCATTACGTTTTAGTTGGCGTAACGCCTGATAATCAAGCGAATCCAGCGTTTTGCTGGAAAGCAATTGCTCCTGTTTGACCAGATCATCAATTTGCGCCAAAAACCAGGGGTCAATTCTGGAAAATGAATGAATCTCGTCAAACTTCAGGCCACAACGGAAAGCATCTGCTACGTACCACAGACGATCCGGGCCAGGGTAACTCAACTCGGCCTCGATAATTTCCTGATCAGTTGTTTTCTCATCCAATCCATCCATGCCGGTTTCCAGTCCACGCAACGCCTTTTGTAGCGACTCCTGGAAGGTGCGACCAATGGCCATGACCTCACCAACTGATTTCATTTGTGTTGTCAGGCGATCATTGGCTTGCGGGAATTTCTCGAAAGCAAAGCGTGGAATCTTGGTAACCACGTAATCAATACTTGGTTCGAAAGAAGCCGGGGTTACTCCACCAGTAATGTCGTTGCCAAGTTCATTGAGTGTGTAACCTATCGCCAGCTTGGCGGCAATTTTAGCAATAGGAAAACCGGTAGCCTTAGAAGCCAGTGCTGAAGAGCGTGATACCCGTGGATTCATCTCAATGACCAGCATTTGACCGTTTTCTGGGTTAAGCGCAAATTGTACATTGGCGCCACCGGTTTCCACTCCAATTTCCCGGAGTACCGCAATGGAAGCATCGCGCATGCGCTGATATTCCTTGTCTGTCAGCGTTTGTGCAGGCGCCACTGTAATAGAGTCTCCTGTGTGCACGCCCATTGGATCGAGATTCTCGATCGAACAGACAATGATGCAATTATCCTGCTTATCACGGATAACCTCCATTTCAAACTCTTTCCAACCAATGACGGATTCTTCGATCAGTAATTCGCGGGTTGGTGATGCTTCCAGGCCGCTTTCACAAATCTGAACAAACTCATCACGGTTGTATGCGATGCCGCCCCCACTGCCACCCATCGTAAAAGATGGTCGAATAATGACAGGATAGCCAATCGCCGCCTGTACCTGCAAAGCCTCTTCCATACTATGCGCCAATGCCGAACGAGCAGACTGCAACCCGATACGGGTCATAGCCTGTTTGAATTTATCCCGGTCTTCCGCCATATCGATCGCTTCTCGGGAGGCACCAATCAGCTCTACGCCATGGTGTTGCAACACGCCATGTTTGACCAGATCCAGCGCGCAATTAAGCGCCGTTTGCCCACCCATGGTAGGAAGCAGAGCATCTGGATGTTCGATTTTGATAATTTCCTCGATAACTTGCCAGGTAATGGGCTCAATATAAGTGGCATCGGCCATTTCCGGATCGGTCATGATCGTGGCTGGATTGGAGTTAACTAGAATAACCCGATAACCTTCTTCACGCAGCGCACGACAAGCCTGTACACCAGAATAATCAAACTCACATGCTTGCCCGATAACAATCGGCCCGGCGCCTATAATGAGTATGGAGTGCAGATCAGTACGTTTAGGCATTTATGGTTGAGTGAATTGCAAGATTCAGAAAAATGGCTTTTTTAAGCATGCCGCGCGATGCTGCTGATAAAACGATCGAACAGATAATCAACGTCATGTGGACCAGGACTGGCTTCAGGGTGTCCCTGAAAACAGAAAGCGGGGGAACCGGATAATTCAAATCCTTGCAAACTACCGTCAAATAAGGATTTGTGAGTAACGCGCACATGACTGGGCAATGACTCGGCAGCAACCGCGAATCCATGGTTCTGACTAGTAATCATCACCCGGCCAGTGTCAATATCCTGCACTGGGTGATTCGCTCCATGATGTCCGAATTTCATTTTGACCGTTTGCGCGCCAATCGCTAGCGCCACCACCTGATGCCCGAGACAAATACCAAACAGGGGGATTTTCTGAGTTAACAATGCGCGGGTCGTGGCAATCGCATAATCGCAGGCTTGCGGATCACCAGGACCATTGGATAGCAAAATACCGTCGGGTTGATCTGCCAGTAGTTCACTGGCAGTTGTTTGCGCCGGATAGATTTTGACTCGACACCCCCGTTCCACCAGTTTGCGCAAAATCGCCCGCTTGACGCCAAAATCAAGTACCGCCACTTTCCATCGACCAGTATCTGCAGCACGGTACCCATTTTCAACCGTCCATTCCCCTTCATCAAATTCCTGAACGTGATCGCAGCTAACGATACGCGCCAGATCCATTCCTTCCAGCCCAGGAAAGGCGCATGCCTGACGCAAGGCTTCATCCACATCCACCTCCCCAGCCATAATGCAACCGGCCAGCGCACCTTTTTCTCTGAGTATGCGTGTGAGTTTGCGCGTATCAATATCCGCAATCGCAACAACGCCATGTTGCTTGAGAAAATCCGGCAAAGATTGATTGCTGTGCCAGTTGCTATACATTAGTGGAGAATCGCGAATGACTAATCCAGCAGCATGCACCGCACCGGTGGAAATGGATTCAGTGTCTTCTTTATTCGTGCCAGTGTTGCCAATATGGGGATAGGTCAGTGTAATAATCTGGCGGCAATACGACGGATCGGTAAGAATTTCCTGATAACCAGTCATGGCTGTATTGAAAGCCACTTCACCCGAGGTAATGCCCATCGCACCAATAGCGCATCCGTGAAAAACAGTACCATCAGCCAAAACGAGTACAGCACACGGATGATTGGACACAACACCTCCAGTATTGAAAAGTTACTTCTATTACTAATCAGGCAGACATGAAAAATGCGGCTTGAAATTTATGAAATTATCTCGCACCGCTTGGGGCAATTATACGCGAGAAGCCAGGAAGCTGTCTAAAACCTCAACCATTCTGTAGACAAATCCATCTACTGAAATTGCTCAACAGTAGATCAAAATCAATAGGTTTTGAGCCAGGATTTAAAATATTTAATGTCCGTAAATGATTGCATATCCTCCTGAATATGGCTGATTCCATTTTCCAGCATACGAATATCCTGATTCAGAACCACCATTAATTTCGTAGGAGACAGGTATTCAAATTGCCCATACCCAGCTGTTGCCTTCATCTTCAGCTCCGTCAACATAACTTCTTCCTGGAGCTCAACCAGCTGGTTCTGCAAGACCTTGTTGTAATACTTCAGGCGATCCTCAGCAATATTGTTGATTTGCATCTGGTCAATCTGCTCGACACTTAGTTGCAACTCCAGCAATTGCAGCAGATCCTGTTTTCCATAAGCCACGGTAACTTTCTTCATCAGCTCGGTTTTACGCTCGCGCTCCACCAAATCTGATTCGCGGTCGGGATGTAACGCCGCCACCAGTTGTCGATACACTGCCTGAATAGATTTACTCACATTAGCGGCTTCTTCGCGCTCACGCTTTTCTTTTGCCAACTGTTTAACCGTTTTCTTGCGCTCACGACGAGTTCCGTCTTCTACCGGTTGCTGCTCCAGCATTTTTTGTTGAAGACGCCTCGTGGTTTCCTCCAAATCGTTAAAATCAAATTCTTCATCACCCAGATCAACCCCAAAACTCTCCTCAAACATTGACCTCATAAAGTCATTGGCCATTTCACGCTCATCTTCAATGACATCATCGTAATGCAGACCACTGTACCGCGCATAGATTACTTTTAAGGTTTCGAGATGATGCTGCGCAGTTGATTCACCTCTAATCAAATCACCACACATCTCGACAATTAAATGCGCTATCTTCTCTTGCTGTAACTTGGTAAATTTTTGGTTTAAGAACATTGAATCCAGCAAAGTCACCATTTGTACCCTGCAATCAGCAAACGCAGCACGCAATGGCATCAATTTACCGGCAACCTCCTGCTGGTATCTGGGAATAACTTCCTGCCATTGCACCAGTACTTTTTTCTGGGCATCAATTTTCTGAATTAAGCTGTTAAATTTTTTTTGTGCCGACGTGAGGCTATTCTGCTGGCTTGTTTGAATATGAACGACTTTTGATTTGGAAGACGTCATGATGTAATTCCATGAATAAATGACTGTACATTTAGCACCAACACAAACCCGACAAGCAGTCTCTCAATTGCATCACCCAGAACAAATTATTTGCGATGTGGGCAATTCACTTTAGTGCAATCAGCGTACAAAGACAGGGAATGTTCCTGGAGGACGAATCCACGATCTTTAGCAACTTTTGTCTGGCGTTTTTCGATCTCGGCATCAAAGAACTCTTCCACTCGGCCACATTGTAGACAGACCAGGTGGTCGTGATGATTGGCGCTGGCAAGTTCAAATACTGCTTTACCACTTTCAAAATGATGCCGCTCCAGTAATCCGGCTTGTTCAAATTGGGTAAGTACACGATAAACAGTCGCGAGACCAATATCTTCACCTTCAGTGAGTAGTTCTTTATAAATATCTTCTGCTGACAGATGACGAACCTGGCTATTTTCAAATAAATTTAATATTTTGAGTCGAGGTAGCGTTGTTTTAAGACCTGTATTTTTAAGCTCAATACTCTTTAAATTTTTTGGTTTATTCATGGTTCCATCCTTCAAAATAGAGATTTGCTGTATGATGCGAGCACCCGAAGGCGCGATATCCACGTTCGCTGCCATTGATTGGCTCGAGCGTCCAATTTTATTGCATTATCTTTCTGGTTTTATCCCAGCGAGATTAAAAAATTACTCGGCATGCGTTTGTATTCACTATCTTTACTTGCACTACTACTACTCTTCTCCATCACTTTAACCAGCTGTTCTTATCTTCCGTCTTTCCCGTACCAGATCGACATCCAGCAGGGTAATGTAGTGACAGAGGAAATGGTCAGCAAACTTAAAGCAGGCATGACGCGCTCACAAGTCCGTTTTGTATTGGGATCACCACTGATAACAGATGCTTTTCATCATAACCGCTGGGATTATACCTATCGCCTCGCACCCAGTGGCCGCGTAACAGAAGAAAAACGATTGACCGTCTTTTTTGAGAATGACCGCCTGACGAAAATAGACGGGGATTTCCCCCCACCTGTCAACTTTAGCGAGTCCGAAGAAATTATACCCGCATCTACTCAGCCATTGGATTCAATCGAAAATCGTGACAACCCGCTACAAAGAGAAACAAATGATAATCGCGCTGTTGATTTTCTGAAACAGAATCAGGATGATTTTTATAAAGGTAGGGAATGACGTTATTAAATATCGCAGTAGCCGGCAGTACCGGCCGCATGGGCAGGACATTGATTGAAGCCATCGCGGAAGCTAAAGATCTGAAACTGTCTGCTGCACTGGAGCAACCTGGGAATCCAGCATTATCTCAGGATGCCGGCTCCTTGCTGGGTAAGCCTTGTGGAATCCCGATCAACGCCAATTATGCTGATGCATTGAAAGCAAGTAACGTGCTGATTGATTTTACTCGTCCGGCTGGAACACTGGCGTATCTGAATGCTTGCCGTGAACAAAATATAAAAATGGTCATTGGCACGACAGGTTTTACCGCTGCCGAAAAAACCATCATCCAGAATGCGGCAAATGAGATTGCTATTGTATTTGCGCCGAACATGAGTATTGGTGTTAACGTGCTGTTCAAACTGCTTGAAGTCGCAACAGCCGCCTTGCAGGATGGTTACGACGTCGAAATTATTGAGGCGCACCACCGTCACAAAGTTGATGCGCCTTCCGGAACCGCTCTGCGCATGGGGGAAGTCATTGCGCAGACCTTAAATCAGCAACTCGACCAAGTAGCAATTTATGGCAGACAAGGCCATACCGGCGAGCGAGCACCCGATACGATTGGTTTCTCAACCATTCGTGGCGGCGATATTGTCGGTGATCATACCGCGCTATTCGCCGGTATTGGTGAACGTATTGAAATTACGCATAAAGCCAGCAGCCGTAAAACATTTGCCACTGGCGCACTGCGTGCGGCTCGCTTTCTGGCCACCCAGAAATGTGGTCTGTTTGATATGCAGGATGTTCTGGGATTACGTTAACTTGGAAGTGTTTCTAAGGTGTCCACCTACGCAATAGGTGATCTACAAGGTTGCTACCAACATTTTCAGCAGCTACTGAATTTGATTGGTTTCAATGCTAGCCGCGACAGATTATGGCTGGTAGGCGATGTTGTCAACCGTGGGCCAGATTCACTGAGGGTACTGCGCGCGCTGGTGCAACTTGGTGACGCAGTAACCATGGTGCTGGGTAACCATGATCTGCATCTTCTGCTGGTCGCTGCAGGCGTAACTACGGAACAACCATGCGACACCCTGCAACCGGTTTTACAGGCACCAGATCGAAATACTCTGCTCGATTGGTTGGGATGCCAGCACCTGTTTTATCGTGAAGATGAGTATGCGCTGGTACATGCCGGTTTGCTCCCCAGTTGGAGTATCGATCAAGCTGAAAATCTGGCGCAGGAAGTCGAGACTGTCTTGCGGAATAAACAGACTTTTCAAGTATTCGCCCCCAAAATGTACGGCAATGCCCCTGACTACTGGCAAGACAGTCTGCAAAAAGAAAATCGCTGGCGGGTCATTGTCAACGCCATGACTCGCTTACGTGTCTGCACTCCTGATGGGAAAATGAATTTTGCTTTCAAGGGAAATCCCACCAACATTCCTGCCGGATATCTGCCCTGGTTCGATGCCCCTCACCGTGCCAGCAGCACACATACCATCCTGTTCGGCCACTGGTCAGCCTTGGGATTACGCATGCAACGCAAATTGATCGCGCTTGATACCGGTTGCCTGTGGGGCAGTAGCCTTACTGCTGTCCGTCTGGAAGATCGCAAGGTTTTTCAGATTTCTTGTGCCTGACTTCAACCGCTAGCGTACGGGCGATTGACTGCTCCGCCAGGCGCGCCAGCTCCCGTCGGTTCAAATTAAAACAAACAACCAGTTCACAGAAAATCAGTTCAGCCTGGGTTTGTGGTTGACGCAAAATTTGCAATAACGACTGGAAAATAGAGACACCCACATAAGCTGTATGATGGCTCACGCCATCGTCCGCCAGCGAATAGCGAATAGCAACCGGATACAGACTGGTTTTGGTGGTGATTACCGGCTGCAACAGGGAGGCATGAAAATGATGCAATACGGTACCATCACCGACCATTCCTTCCGGAAAAACCGCAATAATGGCTCCTGATTGCAATAAGTCCGTGATTTGCAGGTTAACACGCAACGCGTCGCCGCGCTTTTCGCGATGAATAAACAAAGTACCGGCTCGTGCGCACAATCCACCGACCAAAGGCCAGCTACGAATTTCCTGCTTGGCGATAAACCGCACTGGTAGCACCGCCAGCATGACCAGAATGTCTAGCCAGGAAGTATGATTCGCCACCAGCAACCGACCAGATTCACCTTCTGCTGGAACAACACCACGCACAACCAGATCAATATGCAATATACGCAAAAATTGCTGTGCCCACCTCGCAGCCATCCGCTTCTGCTGAACTTTATCCAGGTATGGATAAATCAGTGATTTCAATAACCCAACAACAAGATGTAGAAATACACGGACTAACCGGATAAGAAAAATGCCGTGAGATATTATGTTACACATAAAATTAGGTGCAACCCACCTGCCCTACTAAACGACCTTAAAGCAGCCATACTCTCGCAGTTTTTGGCAGCAGCTAGAATCTTGGTAATGTTCATTATTTTCATGTGCGTAAGTTACGGACACCTATTGCTTGACATTACTATTATCCCGAATCCAACAATGGAGAAACACTCTATTTATGCGATCCTACAATGAGGATCTTCCTAGATGAAGCAAACTGAGAAGCATATAAAGGGCAGAATCCTTCGTCAGCGATTACTGAAAGTCCACTTAAACAAGCTTCGCGTCTACTGTAAATTAGTGAATGGACGCTTTGGTATGGTTCAGAAGATACAACTCAAGCCTGCTTGATGGCTTAAGTTTAGATTATTTATTGAAAGATACTGTTTTCTTCCTCGAGAATTGTGCGTTAATATCTACTTTCCAATCTAAAACAGGGTGATTTGCGCTTCTCTATATGACGTTAACCATTCATTCCCCGGAATTAAGGCAGCTATACCAGCATCGCTGGACACCCAATCTAAAAATCCCTCTTTTTTATGGTATCTGGGGAGCACTTGGTGTAATTTCCTGGCATGCAAACCACTGGACATTGACTTGGCTCTGTTATCTAGCAATGGGTTATATGCAGATGGGGATTGTTACTTTCATGCATGATTGCACGCACAGTACTTTATTCAAAGTACGCTGGAAGAACTGGGCGTTTGGCGTTTTCGCAATGATTCCACTTATCATTTCATTTACTGCTTTCAAGGAAGACCATCTCCTGCATCATAGATATAACCGTACTCCGAAAGATCCGGATGCATTTACGATGGGAAAGCGTAAAACTGGCGACTTTATTCTTTTTTACGCCTACGCACTAGTTGGCGTATTTCTAACCGCGATTCAATTTACCCTGATTTTTCCGCTACAAACCTTACGTGGCAAAAAGGCATTGTTCCACTGGCTCGAAGTAGTACTGCACATTGCAGTTATGTGGGGTTTGTTTTATTGGGCAGATTCACAGGGAGTTGCAGATCAGGCTCTCGCTCTTTGGTTCTGGCCTCTCATCTTCTTCGGCTTTTTTAACACTATCCGGTTTATCGCGGAACATTACGGTTGTCCCTGGGATGCTGGCCCACTGGTTGGAACCCGGACAATTATCAGTAACCAGGCAAACTCATTTTTCTGGAACAATATTAATTATCATATCGGACATCATGCTTATCCCGGCGTACCATGGTACAACCTCAAAAAACTCCATATGTTGATGTTGCCAGAAATTGAGCGCAGCGGTGCGCTGATTAGCCACAGCTATTTTTCGGTTTTTCTGGATGCACTAAGACGTGGCCCTGAAACTCAGAAAATTAAGGTAGCACCACCTCAACAGGCAGAATTACCATTCCAGTTGCTAGAAGCGAGTGATAGTCAGAAAAATAACGTCTAAGGTATCCGTCCAAAAATTGAGATTCATTTGTTTTTTGCAGCCATGGGAAAGAATAAAACTACCCGGGACGATTACTGCTATCGACACTCGCTAGCAGGCAGACAACTTCGGCGACAATACCTTCTCCCCTACCAATAAAGCCAAGTTTTTCAGCGGTCTTAGCCTTGATATTGATAGCGCTGATAGGTAGGTCGAGATCCTCCGCGATATATTCGATCATTTGTGGAATGTGCGGCGCCATTCTGGGTGCCTGAGCAATAATAGTGGCATCAATATTGATCACAAAATATTCCTTCTGCGTCAGTAATCGCATCACTTCCCGCAGCAATTTTCGGCTGTCAATTCCTTTAAATCGATCATCGGTATCAGCAAAATGACGGCCGATGTCGCCTAGTGCCGCTGCTCCCAGCAGCGCATCACAGAGCGCGTGCAACAGAACATCTGCGTCAGAATGCCCCTGCAGGCCCTTCTCAAACGGAATCGTTACCCCGCCAATAATCAATGGGCGTCCAGTCACCAACGGATGCACATCAAAACCCTGACCGATTCTGATATTACTCATATTTTATTTTTTTCCCGTAGCACTGATGTTGCCAGTGCCATGTCCTGCGGATAAGTCACTTTAAAATTATAAGCATCGCCCAGCACGAGTTTAGGGGCATAACCAATGGCCTCAATGGCGCTTGCATCATCGGTGATATTGTCCGGCGCACTTTGCAATGCTTCGAGCAACATGCCTGCGCGGAACATTTGCGGTGTTTGTGCCTGCCACAACCCTTCGCGGGGTTCAGTACACGCCACGCGGTGGTCACGACCGGCACGTTTGAGAGTATCCGCCAGTGGTATCGCCAGCAGCCCACCCACTTTATCGTCGGTAAGCTGATCTAGTAATCGCTCGATCAGCGCAACACACAAACCAGGGCGCGCAGCATCATGCACCAGTACCCAGTCCTGATCCAGAATTTCGCCAGATATAAGCAATGATCGCAGGCCATTGGTCACACTTTCAGCCCGTGTCGCGCCACCGCAACGCAGAACCGTTAATTTGTCATCAAACTGACGCCAGTCATAGCGCTCCCAGTCGACATCATCCGGTGCCAACACCACGCATACCCTGGTGATACGTGACGCATGATGGAGCGCATGCAAGGCATGGTAAATCATGGGCTTACCGGCTATAGACAAATATTGTTTCGGAACCGCCTCACCGATACGCGAACCTGAGCCGGCGGCAGGAATTAACGCAATAAAATTGGACATTAATGGACTCAAACTCAATAAAAGCGCACTACCTGCTTGACTAATTATCTTTACTCATTCTGGCTTGCAGATAATGTTTATGGTGCTCTGCACTACAAAAGTATTTATCCTGACTGCTGACACATTCACTTTTCGGCAGATGCATCCCGCAATGATCACAACAAACCATGTCTTCAATTACAGACAAACGATGGTCATCTTTTTGCTGGACTTGCCGCGTTTTTCTGAGAAACCAGAAAATCAGCATGCCCAGTATAATCAAGGCTATCCATTTCAATATCACTGCCTGCCTATGCCGTAGATTTGAAAATAGTGATGGCTAAGCGCCTGTCTGCTCATTATTTTGCCTCTTGCGCTACCACGCGGAAAAACAACTCATCCTGACGAATCATACCCAATTCACTACGGGCCAGTTCTTCAATAGCATCTAGCCCTTTTTTCAGATTATTGACTTCTGCTTCCAAGATAGTATTTTTCTGCTGCAAGGTCTCGTTACTTTCTCTCAGTACCTCCACCTGCTGCTTCATTTGTATCACTTCCAACCAGCCACCCTTGCCATACCACATTGGATACTGTGTCAGTGCAATCAAAGTGATCAATACAGCAGCCAGGATTTTCATGATGCTCTTATGGCTTCAATTGATAAAAAGCCGATCGCCCAGCATAGCGTGCCATCTCTCCCAAATCTTCCTCGATACGAATCAGTTGATTGTATTTGGCCAGTCTGTCCGATCGCGATAGAGAGCCAGTTTTGATCTGTAACGCATTGGTTGCAACAGCTATATCTGCAATGGTAGTGTCCTCGGTTTCTCCTGAACGATGTGAAACTATCGCGGTATAACCGGCACATTTGGCTAGTTCGATTGCATCCAAAGTTTCCGTCAATGTTCCAATCTGGTTTACTTTGATCAGGATAGAATTGGCAATACCCTGCTTGATCCCTTCTTTTAATATTCTGGTGTTGGTTACAAAGATATCATCTCCTACCAGCTGTATGTTTTTACCCAGTTTTTCAGTCAGCAGTTTCCAGCCTTCCCAGTCCTGCTCGCTCATACCATCCTCGATACTGATAATGGGGTACCTGTCCACCCAATTTCCCAGATAATCGGCAAATTGCGCCGAAGTGAGCTGCAGTCCTTCCGAGTCCAAGCAATATTTACCACCACGGTAGAACTCCGAACTGGCGCAATCCACACCAATAGCCACGTCCGAACCTGGCAGATAACCTGCTTCATCGATTGCCTGAACGATCAATGCCAGCGCCTCTTCATTACGGGAAAAATTAGGCGCAAATCCCCCCTCATCTCCGACTGTAGTAGGCATATTTCTTTTTTGGAGCAATACTTTCATTTTGTGAAAAATTTCTGCCCCGCAGCGTACTGCGTCACGGAAATTCTGCATTCCCAGCGGAATAACCATAAATTCCTGAATATCCAGGCTGTTATTGGCATGCGCGCCACCGTTGATCAGGTTCATCATTGGTACCGGCAACCATTTGGCATTGACGCCACCCAGATAGCGGTAAAGGGGCAGGCTCGATTCTTCCGCCGAAGCTTTCGCCACTGCAAGCGATACAGCGAGAATAGCATTTGCACCTAGTCTCGACTTGTTATCAGTACCATCTAACGAAATCAGCGTTTGATCAATAAAACACTGCTCAGCGGCATCCAGTCCCATAATCGCTTCAGATATCTCAGTGTTGACATGCTCCACCGCTTTCAATACCCCTTTCCCGTTAAAACGATCAGCATCTTCATCCCGTAACTCAACTGCCTCTCGCGTACCAACTGACGCACCAGATGGCACCGATGCACGACCCAAAACGCCCGATTCCAGCAATACATCCGCTTCTATAGTTGGGTTGCCACGGGAATCTATAATTTCACGGGCGATAACATCTACGATTGCACTCATGCTATTTTCCTTATGCTGTTCATTTATTCTATCTTGATAAATAGTTCGTTATTTTTACAAAAAATCGACAATCAGCGTAATTCAACTCACCAATACATCGGTTTTTCGTGATTGCTTGGTGTCGGATTTAGCGGCAAATTTGATTGCTGCCTTAATATAGTGATTGAACAGTGGGTGACCACTGTGGGGCGTTGACGTGAATTCCGGGTGAAATTGACAGGCCACAAACCAAGGATGTACTGACCCAGGTAATTCAATCATCTCGCATAAATCCCCTTCACTGGACAAACCACTGATCAACAGACCAGCTTGCTCCAGCTTTGGAATATATTCAGCGTTTACTTCATAACGATGGCGGTGACGCTCCATAATTTTGTCACTACCATAAATTTTTCTAGCCAGCGAGCTTGCCTTCAATAGGCATTCCTGCCCACCAAGACGCATGCTGCCGCCTAACTCAGTTTTAGCAGAACGCTTTTCAATATGACCAAGACGATCGCGCCATTCGGTAATAAGCCCCAGCACCGGATGAGGGGTACCGGGATCAAATTCCGTACTATGCGCTTTTTTTAAGTGCAACTGGTTACGTGCAAACTCAATAACAGCCAGTTGCATCCCCAAACAAATTCCCAGATAAGGCACCTGATGCACGCGAGCGTAGTTAATGGCCATTATTTTTCCTTCGACCCCACGCTTACCGAATCCACCAGGCACTAGAATGGCATCCTTGTCCTCGAGACAGGCTGTTCCTTGCTGTTCGATATTTTCCGAATCTACATAATGGATATCTATCCGGCAGCGAGTATGAATACCCGCATGAATCAACGCTTCTGTCAGCGATTTATAAGATTCAGTCAAATCCACATATTTGCCCACCAATGCAACCGATACGTTATGTTCGGGATGTTCCAGCGCCTCTACCAGTTTTTTCCAGGCGGATAATTTTGCCGCTTTTGCCAGTATGTTCAGCTTGTGGCAGACAATCTCATCAAGCATTTGCTCATGCAGCAACGCTGGGATTTTGTAGATGCTGTCCACATCAATCGCACTGATGACGGCTTCCTCACGCACATTGGTAAACAATGCAATTTTACGACGTTCTTCCAAAGGCAGCGCCCGGTCTGAACGGCATAGTAAAACATCTGGCTGTATGCCAATTTCACGCAACTCTTTGACAGAATGCTGGGTTGGTTTGGTTTTGAGCTCGCCAGCTGATGTAATATATGGCAGTAACGTTAAATGTATAAAACAAGTATCTTCACGCGGCAACTGCACCGACATTTGCCGAATCGCTTCCAGAAATGGTAAAGACTCGATGTCACCCACCGTACCACCGATTTCCACGATAGCAACCTGCGCGTCTCCCACACCGTTGCGAATGAACAATTTGATCTCATCAGTAATATGCGGGATAACCTGGACTGTTCCACCCAGATATTCACCCCGGCGCTCCTTGCGGATAACGCTCTCATAAATTTGCCCAGTCGTAAAATTGTTCCGACGGGTCATTTTGGTGCTGATAAACCGCTCGTAATGCCCCAAATCAAGATCGGTTTCTGCCCCATCTTCAGTTACAAAAACTTCCCCGTGCTGAAAAGGATTCATGGTGCCCGGATCAACATTGATGTAAGGATCCAGCTTAAGCATCGTAACGCTAATCCCACGGGTTTCAAGCAGTGCCGCCAACGAAGCCGCAGCAATACCTTTCCCAAGAGAAGAAACAACACCACCCGTTACGAAAACATATTTGGTCATGTAAGAATATACTTTAACGAAATAAAACTATCGATGTCACGCTGCACCGAGCACTGATTAACCAGCTTTTCGGTCGAAGTTGATAAAACGATAGAATAGAATTGAACTAGAATACCACTCAACCACCAAATAAATCACTGCACCAGCGCGTTGCCGCTCGCACATCAACGTAGAACTATTTCAACGTGGAAAATTATTTTATGGAAACGCATTTCCCCAAAAAAAGAGGTCCGAAATATCTTGACTTGTTGCGTATCAGGCAACCGCTGCCTGCAATTGTTTCCATTCTGCACCGCATCAGTGGCATATTGCTGTTTTTCCCCGGAATTCCACTCATGCTGTATGCATTACAAACGGCATTGTACTCTTCAGAAAGCTTCGCCCAGTTACAATCCAATCTGACGAACCCATTAATCAAATTACTGCTGCTACTGGTAATCTGGTTCTATCTGCATCATCTGTGCGCGGGTATTCGCCATCTTGTACTTGATCTACATTTGGGCCTACCCCTGCCACAAGCACGCTTCAGCAGTAAGCTGGCTTTATTCTCGGGCGTCATTTTAACAGCATTGGTTGGAGTATGGTTATGGTAAGGCGATCAAACCGGGTGGTAACCGGCGCACATTATGGATTGCGCGACTGGCTGGCGCAACGTGTCTCTGCGGTGCTGATGATCCTCTATACCGTATTTATTATTATATTTGTCACCATGCACCACCCCATCGATTACGATGACATCCGGCTGCTGTTCGATAATCAATGGATGAAAATAATATCCCTGCTGTTTTTTTTCGCTCTGTGCTGGCATGCGTGGGTAGGTGTGCGCAATGTGTTAATGGATTATGTTCATCCAATGGCTATTCGCCTGACCATCCAGATCCTAACGATTACTGCGTTGTTATTTTATTTTGTATGGTTTATGCACATCCTGTGGAGCTAGCGTGGCAATAAGTATAAGAAAATTTGATGTCGTGATTGTCGGCGCAGGCGGTGCCGGTATGCGTGCCGCCTTACAATTATCCGAAGCTGGTCTCAAAGTGGCCGTTTTATCCAAAGTCTTTCCCACACGGTCACATACCGTTGCTGCACAAGGTGGAATTGCCGCATCACTTGGCAATGTCAGCGAAGATAATTGGCATTGGCACATGTATGACACGGTCAAAGGATCTGATTATCTTGGTGATCAGGATGCCATCGAATATATGTGCCGCAAAGCGCCAGAGATTGTCTACGAGCTGGAACACTTTGGCATGCCATTCGACCGGCTGGAGAATGGAAAAATCTATCAGCGGCCATTTGGCGGACAATCACAGCATTTTGGAGGCTCCCAGGCCACCCGCTCCTGCGCAGTCGCTGATCGGACCGGCCATGCCATGCTGCATACCCTTTACCAGCGCAATGTCAGTGCAAACACACAGTTCTTTGTCGAATGGCTGGGACTCGATCTGATACGCAACCAGCAAGGGGATGTCCTCGGAGTTACCGCACTGGAAATGGAAACTGGTGAAGTCATGCTGTTGCAAGCACGCGCAACTCTCTTGGCTACAGGCGGTGCAGGACAGATTTTTGAAGCCAGCACCAATGCTTTTATCAACACAGGGGATGGACTGGGAATGGTTGCTCGTGCCGGCATTCCTCTGGAAGACATGGAATTCTGGCAATTCCACCCAACTGGTGTTTATGGTGCCGGTGTACTCATCAGTGAAGCCGTTCGTGGCGAAGGTGGTTACCTTCTGAATAGCGAAGGTGAGCGTTTCATGGAGCGTTATGCCCCGACCGCAAAGGATCTCGCCAGTCGAGACGTGGTATCGCGCGCGCTGGCAACAGAAATCCTGCAGGGCCGTGGTTGCGGTCCTGCACACGATTACCTGTTACTAAAACTTGATCACCTGGGTGCAGAGATGATTAAGTCCAAGCTACCGGGTATTCGCGATATCGCACTTAAGTTTGCCCATATTGACCCAATTGAGGAGCCTATCCCCGTCGTCCCGACCGCGCATTACATGATGGGCGGCATTCCCACCAATTTTCATGGCCAGGTGGTTGCGCCCTACAAAACCGGGCCGGAGGAAGTTGTAACCGGACTATATTCAGTCGGGGAATGCGCTTGTGTATCCGTTCATGGCGCCAATCGCCTGGGCACCAATTCCCTGCTGGATATCGTCGTATTCGGGCGTGCGGCAGGTGAGCAAATTATTGAAGACCTCAAAAACCATCACCATCATCAACCCTTACCTGAAGATGCGCCCGAGTTGACCTTGACACGTCTATCTCGCCTGGAAACACAGCAAGATGGCGCTGCAGTAGCAGAAACCGCCGATACGTTACGCAAAACCATGCAGAAACACTGTGGCGTATTCCGCTTTCCAGAACTTTTGATGCAAGGGGTAAGTAAAATCAATGAGATTGCTGATCAAGTCAAACAAACAGAAATACGTGATAAAAGTCGTGTATTCAACACTGCCCGCATTGAAGCATTGGAGTTGGATAATCTGATTGAAGTAGCTATTGCCACCATGGTTTCGGCGCAGGCACGCCAGGAGAGCCGTGGCGCGCATGCGCGTGATGATTTTCCCGATCGGGATGATCACAATTGGCTCAAACACACGCTCTTTTTCAGTCAGGATCAGCGGCTGGATTACAAACCAGTCAGACTGAAGCCACTTACAGTAGAATCTTTCCCTCCCAAGGCAAGAACTTATTAGATAATCTTTTTAGATTATCTTGTTATTATTTAATTAAAAAACCGTACATTATGAAATTCGCAAAAATCGTGTTGTTCTTCCGTTTTAATCATTTGACAAAGTACTGCCTGCCCAGCCTTGTTTTTTTCCTTTTATTGCAGACTCCGGCGTTATACGCAAACAATGAAACGGATTTCCTGAAGGCAGCATTAACCGGTGATTCCGCCACCCTAGCAAAGTTGATAGATGAAAACATCAAAATCGACGTGCAGAATCCCGACGGATTTACGGCGTTGTCAGTCGCCGCACAAAATGGCCACCTGAAGATTGTTGAATTACTGCTGAAGCATAATGCCTCAGTCGATCTCGCTAACATTCAGGGAGGCACCCCGCTGTTGCTGGCAGTCAAAAATCTTCACCTACCTATTATTGAAATATTACTGGCAAACAAAGCCAACCCCAATTTGCAGGATAAAAATGGCCTCTCCCCATTGATGCTGGCTGCTGTTAAAGGTAATGGCAAGATCACAGATTTATTACTCAAACACAAGGCTGACCCGGATTTACGCAATGAGAATCAAGTCACCGCCTTACACCTGGCCGCACAAAACGGTCATTTAGACATTGTAAAAGTGTTATTGGCCAAAGGCGCCAAACCCAACCTGCAGGATGCCAATGGCGCTTCTGCACTTTTCCTGGCATCACTTTCCGGCCATACAAACATTGTAGAAACTTTGCTCGCTCAGGGCGCATTACCTGATCTCAAGGCAGCCAGTGATTTTACCGCCCTAATTCTGGCCGCACAAAATGGCCATAACCCAGTTATAGAACTATTGCTCGCCAAAGGCGCCAATATCAACCAGCAGAATCAGGACGGCGTAACCGCCTTAATGTGGTCTGCCCTGCATGAAAACACAGAAACAGTCAAACTATTGCTTGAACGAGGCGCTGATCCTACCATCGTGACGACCACTGGTAAAACAGCAATGGATATGGCCAAAGACCCCGCTATTGTCGAACTTCTCAAGAATACTAACAAATAAACAAAGAGTTATCTTAAAAATGAACAGACAAGGTATTCAGACTTAGAACCCAGTTTGAAGTGTTTTTTGGAGAAATAGTGCGCCACATCAAACCACCGCTAGGGATTACACTTCAAACCTGAATCCGCTATTCATTCAGCGATTGATCCCGCGATCATTCAAGCCTCTACCTGGAAACGGAATAATGTCCATGAGCAAACACGAATTGATTGAGCGGGATCTCAAGCGAGTTAGTTGGCAAGAGACTCTGGATTCGGTCAAGCGCATCCAGGCCGGTGAGGTTGGAAATATCAACACTGTTAAACTTCCCGCGGCTCTGGAAGCCAGGCGCAAGTTCGGTCTGCCTCAATCTAAATTCGTCGAGCTTATGGCGTCCGAGTCGATCGGCTGCTCCCTGTTCAACAGAAAATGGCTTTGGAGTAATCTGACAAAGGAGTGTCTTAGGTTATTAGCAAGTTCTGGACAATTTTCGGTTAGGATAAAAAAGTAAATCCCTCCTCAACACATTTCACACTTATGAAAAAAGGCTCTTATTTCACCTATACAGCAATCTTTTTAATTTCATCTGTGACGATTGCCTACTATTTCATGTACAGGATTATGTTTTCACCAGGTGATGAAACAGAGCATTCTATAGGTATTACTATTGTTTCTTTGATTTGGGGAATAATTACGTTTGTTGTTTTGTCTATTTTTTTTGTAAAAAATATACGTGTCAAATTTACTAGATATTTTTTTGGCGGACTGATTCTTATGTTGCCAGCCACATGGTTTTGTCTACAAATAGTTTTTTTTCAAATTTTTTATTTAGAAATTACAGCATTGCATCCTGTCTGGGGTGTAGATGGTCGAATGCCAGATTTATCTACTGACGGAATTATTTTTATTATTGTAGCCGTAAGTATGTTTGTTTTAGGTTTTAGGTTTAAAGTTTATTTTGTTGTCGAGGAATATGGTGTGACAACATGTTACGGTTAGGCGCAATAGTGGTCTACCATTGAATTTGAGGATGACACCGGCCAAAAGGGCCGAAAGGGTTTAGGTTACATTACTTGGGTTTAGGCGGATTTTAGAATAGAATCGAAAGCATTTTGGGTCGGCGTACCAGACTTGCACCTCAAGGGAGATGAGGAAAACAAAAATAAATAGTAAAAAAATAACCAGAATCCCTTTTAGAATCAAAACTCCGTTCAAAAAAAGCCCTGCCAGAGTGGCAGGGCAAGGGCCTCGTCAATAAAGGGAGAACAGCAGTTACGTGAAGCCATCATATATTACGCCGCACCAATCATGGCATTGAACAAAGCCGTTTTTTCCCCTCATTTGTAAAATTAGTGATGCTAATTCCCCGCTATGGTCATGCGCTCAATCAGTAATGCGCCGCATTGGCGGGAGCCACGAACGACTACTTCGTCACCAACGGCGACGATGCTGCGGAACATGGTTTGCAGATTACCGGCGATAGTAATTTCCTCAACAGGAAAACGAATTTCTCCCTGCTCCACCCAGAATCCGGCTGCGCCCTGCGAGTAGTCCCCGGTGACTAGATTCACGCCATGGCCAAGCAGTTCAGTCACCAGCAACCCTTTATCCATTTGCTTGAGTAACGCGGCAAAAGACAGGGGAGTATCATTTTTCAGGATCAGATTATGATTGCCACCGGCATTGCCGGTAGAACGCATACTCAGTTTGCGCGCGGTATAGCTCCCCAGAAAATAACCTTGGACGATGCCATTTTCCACAATCTCACGAGCATGCGTGGCAACGCCTTCATTATCAAAGGCGCAACTCGCCAATCCCCTGGGCAAATGCGGCAGCTCACTAACCTGGATATTATCCGGAAAAACCTGTTTACCAATGCTATCCAGCAGAAAAGTGGATTTACGGTAGAGGCTGGAGCCGCTAATTGCTTGCACGAAATAACCGAGCAAACTGGAGGCAATCGATGCATCAAATAATACCGGTGCTTCACAGGTGGCAATTTTCCGAGCACCCAATCGCGCGAGGCTGCGTCGGCCTGCCTTTTCTCCAATGGTGTTGATAGGCTCAATATCTTCTTTGGCGCGTGCCACGCTATACCAGTAATCGCGCTGCATGCCGCTTTCATCACCCGCAATGACTGCGCAGCCAATACTGTGGTTAGTTGACGGATAACCGCCGATAAAACCAAGACTATTTGCATAAATAAATTGTGACGCGCCGACAGATACACTCGCGCCTTCAGAATTGATAATGCGCTTATCGACTGCCAAAGCTGCAGCTTCACATTGTTTCGCCAGTTCAATGGCTTGCTCGACTGGCAATACCCAGGGATGATATAAATCGAGATCAGGAAAACGGGTTGCCAGTAAATTCGCTTCCGCCAGTCCGGCAAAACTGTCTGCTGCCGTATAACGTGCGATAGCTAATGCAGCGGCAACGGTTTCCTCGATGGCTTTGGGTGAGAAATCGCTGCTGCTGGCATTACCCCGATTCTGCCCAATATAGACGGTCACAGAGAGTCCCTTATCGCGTGTGTATTCGATCGTCTCCACTTCCCCCATACGTGCCGTGATGTTTTGCCCGCTACCTTCAGAAATATGGGTCTCACAAGCAGTAGCGCCACCCTTTTTGGCAAGCGTTAGAATGGTACTGGCGATATCCTGCAAGGCTTGGGTACTGCACGCAAAAATCGGTGCGGATTCTAATCTGTCAATTGAGTTATTCATGGAGTTGGAAGTAAGTGACGAGTTTGGGTGACGATTACAAACGATGATGCTGCAAAGCGGGTTATGATAACAGTTTCTTGAATATCAGCGCCGTGTCTACCCATCAAAAGCCTAAAACCCAACCGCCATCAAACCAGGACGAATCTATCGAAAATGAGATTGATTCTGGTCCGAGCAAGACGCTTGTCAAACATCAGATGCACGCCTTGCAGGCGCTGGGTGAGCAACTGGTTACGCTTGATCCGAAACAACTTCAACAGCTCGATTTGCCTGACAGCCTGATGGAAGCATTGCTGGAAGCTCGCCATATCAGCAAGCACGGTGCACGCAGGCGTCAGATGCAGTTTATTGGCAAATGGATGCGTGCGATTGACCCGAAGCTCATTCAGGAAAAACTCGATGAGTGGCAACGATCCAGTGTCGGTCATACCGCCTGGTTGCATCGCCTCGAAAAATGGCGCGAACGTTTGTTGAATGATGAAACTGCGCTGACTGAGTTTGCTGCAACCTATCCACAAACAGATATACAACAATTACGTATGCTGCTGCGTAATGTGCAACAAGAGCGCGCTGCCGGTAAGCCCCCAAAAAATTTCCGCGCATTGTTTCAATTATTACGTGAAACTATTCCACAAAAAGTAGAATAAAAATTTCAGGTTTCTATTTTAGGAGAATGTGTCAAATGCAGCTAAGACTATTGATGGTTGTATTGTGTTTTCTGGGAATGTCCGCGATCTCGGAAGTGAGTGCACAGACAGCGGCTGTCCCACAATGTAAAGGGTGTTTGTGTCCGGGTAATCCTTGCCGTTTATGTCCCCTGCCCCTCAACACAGCCGATCCAGTCCCGGATGATGAACCCCTGACCTGTCGCCGTATTCGTGAAAGCGTGCCACCCATTTCAGATTTGCCCGGTAGCAACGAATATTTTGCCAGTCTGGATAAGGCAAACTTGGCGTGTATTCGTAATGGCGGGGATGTACTTAAAAACTCACACCGCTCAACCTTGTTTCCAGCACGGTTTTATTGCAAACCAGGTACGCTCGAAAACTAGATCCTGTTTATAACATTCAATGAGAATCATCACCCTGAATCTGAATGGCTTGCGCTCGGCGGCCACTAAAGGCTTTCTTGAATGGTTGCCCCAGCAGAACGCCGATATTATCTGCGTGCAAGAACTGAAAGCGCAGTTGGGAGATTTAACTGAAACCATGCGTGCGCCCGATGGTTATCACGGCTATTTTCACTGTGCTGACAAAAAAGGATACAGCGGTGTCGGCTTGTATTCCCGTCGCGAGCCAGACAATCTCATTGAAGGCATTGGTATTCCTGAAATTGATCAGGAAGGAAGATTTCTAAGAGCGGATTTTGCCAATTTAACCGTCATTTCACTCTATCTACCATCTGGTTCGAGTGGCGAACATCGTCAAGAGGCAAAATATTTTTTCATGGACTATTTTTTTCCGATCTTGCAAGCATTGTCAAAAAGCGGGCGAGATATGCTGTTATGCGGCGACTGGAACATCGCCCACCAGAATATCGACATCAAAAACTGGCGTTCCAACCAGAAAAATTCGGGATTTTTACCGGAAGAGCGTGCCTGGTTGTCAACCGTATTTGAGCAGTTAGGATTTGTCGATGTATTTCGCAAAATCAACCCGGAAGCGGAACAATACACCTGGTGGTCGAATCGTGGTCAGGCATGGCTGAAGAATGTCGGCTGGCGCATTGACTATCAAATCGCTACTCCTGCCTTGGCCGATACTGCCCAGTCCGTATCTATCTACAAGGCTGAGCGGTTTTCTGATCACGCACCACTCACCATCGATTACGACTACTCACTATGACATCCATGGGCTGGGGGCAAGTATGGCGCATTTATCTCCACCCCCGCGTGTTTGGCATGCTCATGCTAGGCTTTTCTGCTGGACTACCGCTGCTGCTGATACTGGGAACCCTCTCCTTCTGGCTGCGCGAAGCAGGTATCGATCGCGCCACTATTGGCTATTTCAGCTGGATCGGTCTGGCGTATGGATTCAAGTGGGCATGGGCACCGCTGGTAGACCGAATGCCACTCCCCCTACTCTCTCGCTGGTTAGGACGGCGGCGCGCATGGTTATTATTTTCGCAACTGGCGATTGCCACCGCCTTACTCGGCATGGCCAATACCGATCCAACCGAGCAACTCTCCCACATGGTTTTCTTTGCGCTGGCAGTGGCGTTTGCCTCCGCCACCCAGGATATCGCGCTGGATGCCTACCGTATCGAAGCGGTCGCTTTACGCTTGCAGGGTGCCATGGCAGCCACTTATCAGGCAGGTTATCGTCTGGCAATGATCATGGCTTCTGCCGGCGCACTGTGGTTGGCAGCCGCATTTGATCCTACTCCCGAGCATTACGATTATGCTTCCTGGCAAATGGCCTATTACCTCATGGCAGCCTGCATGCTGATCGGGATCATCACCACGTTAACCATTCGTGAACCCGAGGTATCTATTAATCAGCAACTGACTGCCGAGAATGAAAAACTGGCACGTGAGATGATCTCACGATGGCAGGTTGATGCACGTTTCTCTAGCGTACTGATCTGGCTTTATGGTGCCGTAGTTGCGCCATTCCGTGATTTCATTATGCGTTATGGTCTTCATGCCTTGCTGATTCTGGCGTTGATTGCGGTATACCGAATCTCGGATGTCGTCATGGGCGTCATGAGCAACCCGTTTTATGTCGATATGGGTTACAGCAAGGATGAAGTCGCCATGGTCTCGAAGGTTTACGGCGTCATCATGACGATACTGGGTGCCGTTACGGGTGGCATTCTGATCGCAAAAATCGGTATCAATCGCACCCTTTTTCTGGGCGCGGTACTGTCAGCAGCAACCAACCTGCTGTTTGTCTGGCTGGCTGGCAGGGGACATGATTTGAGCGGACTGGTGTTTACGATTTCTGCCGATAATCTCTCTGCGGGGATCGCTTCATCCGCATTCGTTGCCTATCTGTCCGGGCTAACGCGCACCGCTTATTCCGCTACTCAATATGCTATGTTCAGCTCGGTGATGTTGCTTTTGCCAAAATTTATCGCCGGATTCAGCGGTGAATTTGTCGATGCCCATGGTTACGCCATGTTCTTTACTGGCACCGCGCTATTAGGTGTGCCGGTATTGTTTCTGGTGTGGAAAGTCGGCCAACTGGATTTTGGCGCTGCGAACAGCGATAAAAATGATCCACCTGGGGTCGCTTCAGCAAACGAAAAAAAGGCTGGTTGAGCTGGTTGCAGCGGACGTAGCCTCATTGACGAATTGGATGCACTCAACGCGCTTGATTGGCTTCTGTATCAGCCAGCGCAGCACGAAAGCTGCTTCACATCTTTACTGAAGGTCTGCGCCGCCAGCTTCAGCCCCTCGACCATCGTCAGGTAGGGAAATAACTGGCCGGCCAGTTCCTGTGCTGTCATGCGGTTATGAATCGCGAGTGCCGCTGTCTGAATCAGCTCGCCTGCATCCGGTGCCACGGCTTGCACACCGATGAGCCGCCCACTACCTTCTTCAATGACCAGCTTGATGAAGCCACGTGTGTCGAAGTTGGCGAGCGCGCGTGGCACGTTGTCCAGCGTGAGCGTGCGGCTATCTGTTTCGACGCCTTTCAAATGTGCTTCTGCCTCAGAGTAGCCGACGGTTGCCACTTGCGGATCGGTGAACACCACCGCTGGCATCGCAGCCAGATTGATGGAGGCGTCCCCGCCCATCATGTTGATGGCCGCACGGGTACCGGCGGCGGCTGCCACATAGACGAATTGCGGCTGGTCGGTGCAGTCACCGGCGGCATAAATATGGGGCACGTTGGTGCGCATGCCATGGTCGATGACGATAGCTCCCTGCGCATTGGTGGCGATACCCGCCGCTTCCAATGCCAGGCTGCGCGTGTTCGGTGTGCGGCCAGTAGCGACCAGCAGCCTGTCGGCGCGCACTTCACCCTGCCCCGTGGTCAGCACGAATTCGCCGTCCGCATAGGCAACCTGGCTGGCTCGAGTGTGTTCCAGCACCGTGATCCCTTCAGTACGGAAAACGGCTGTGATAGCCTCGCCGATAGCTGGATCTTCACGGAAAAACAGCGTGCTGCGCGCCAGGATCGTCACCTGACTGCCCAGCCGGGCGAAGGCTTGCGCCAGTTCCAGCGCGACCACTGACGAACCGATCACAGCCAGGTATTCGGGAATGGTGTCACTCACCAGCGCCTCGGTGGATGTCCAATACGGCGTGTCTTGCAGACCGGGGATCGGCGGCAGCGCCGGGCTGGCACCCGTGGCGACTAGGCAGCGGTCGAAATTCACCACACGCTCACCGCCATCGTTCAAACGGACGACAAGGCTCTGGTCATCCTTAAAGCGCGCTTCACCACGCAGCATAGTGATAGCGAGGTTGTCATCCAGAATACGCTCGTACTTGGCGTGACGCAGCTCATCAACGCGCGTCTGCTGCTGGACAAGTAATTTGCTGCGGTCAATTGCTGGCATTGTCGCCGCGATACCGTCGTCAAATGGGCTTTCTCGGCGCAGATGGGCAATGTGGGCGGCACGAATCATTATCTTGGAGGGTACGCAACCGATATTGACGCAGGTGCCACCGATCGTGCTGCGCTCGATCAATGTGACCTGGGCACCTTGTTCAACGGCCTTCAGCGCGGCAGCCATCGCGGCTCCGCCGCTGCCGATAATCGCAATGTGCAAGTGCTGATGCTCCTTATCAAGTACGGCTGTACTTTTATGGAAGTTCGCCTGATAGCCCAGTGCCGTGATAGCGGCAATCAGGGCACTCGATGCGGTACTGGGCGCGGCGTCTAGCTGCGCTATTCCTTTGGAGTAGGACACAACGGCTGATTTAATACCGGGCACGTTTTTGAGCGCTTGTTCGATATGCGATGCACAGGATTCGCAGGTCATACCATCTATTTTCATTTCGAGCATTGGCTTTCTCCGGTATTAGTAGATGCCTGGCAGGCATCCATCTTGCGTTTGCGCCATACGGCATAGATAGTCAGGCCGATGAATAGGGCGAGCACAGGTAGCAACACGTAGTCGAGATACCCCGTGAGGGCGGATAACCCCACCACCCCGAGCAAAATGACTAGAATCGGAGTGAAACAGCACAGCGCGACCAAAACCGTGCCAATCAGGCCAGCCCGAACCAGGGTTTTGGGATCTTTTAGGTTCATTGTTTCACCGAGGCCGGATAACCAGCATTTTCAACAGCTTGGGTCAATGCTTCGACAGTGGTACTGGCATCATCAAAGGTGACAACGGCTTCGCGTTTCTTATAGCTCACATCGACTGCTTGCACGCCATCCACCCTGGATAGTGCTTTTTTCACCGTGATGGGACAAGCGGCGCAAGTCATGCCCGGTACAGATAACGTGACCGTTTGAGTGGCAGCCCATACCGGGGCAATGACAGCGACGAGGGCGAGGGAGGCAAACAGTTTTTTCATGGTGATCTCCGGTTAGTAAAACAAGGGAAGGACATAGGGAAATCCGAGCGCAACCAGTACCAGCGCGGTCACAATCCAAAAAATAATTTTATAGGCGCGGCGTACCTGAGGGACTGCGCACACTTCGTCCGGCTTGCAGGTGGTTGTCGACTGAAAGATGCGTCGCCAGGCGAAAAACAACGCCACCAGCGCCGCGCCGATGAAAATCGGACGATACGGTTCCAGCACGGTCAAGTTGCCGCTCCAGGCACCGCTGAAGCCGAGTCCGACCAGCATCAGCGGCCCTAGGCAGCAGGTCGATGCGAGAATAGCGGCCAGCCCGCCGACGAAAAGAGTCCCCCGCCCGTTTTGTGGTTCAGATTTTTTTGATTCAGACATGTGCTTGTCCTTTCGAAAAATGAATGAGTAGCGTAAGCTTATTTCCGTAGTCATGTACGGAGTCAAGCGGTATGCAAACTATTTTTGAGAATCTGACCATTGGCGCTTTTGCCAAAGCGGCCGGGGTCAATGTGGAGACCATCCGTTTTTATCAGCGCAAGGGACTGTTGCCTGAGCCAGACAAGCCCTATGGCAGCATTCGCCGCTATGGTGAGGCGGATGTGACGCGGCTACAGTTTGTGAAATCAGCCCAACGGCTGGGCTTCAGCCTGGACGAAGTTGCCGAACTACTCAGGTTGGACGATGGCACACACTGCGAGGAAGCCAGCCAGCTGGCCGAGCACAAGCTCCGGGATGTACGCGAAAAGATGGCCGACCTAGCGCGTATGGAAACCATCCTGTCCGAGCTGGTGTGCGCCTGTCATGCACGCAAGGAGAATGTTTCCTGTCCTCTGATTGCGTCGCTGCAAGAGAATCGAACAGTGGTCAGCGTGACGTAACCGAGGAGTAGCTAAGCCTTAGCGTGTTTTATTTTTCGTTTTCTGAGACGCCCTCCTGAACCAGTCAAGCAGACAACTTCCAGTTGAGCTGCTCTCCCGCGCCCAGCGGTACCAGTTGACTATCTGCAAACTGAAGTTGCTCCGGAATCTGCCAAGGCTGTCGGGTAAGCGTAATACAATCCTGATTACGTGGCAGATGATAAAAATCCGCACCATGAAAACTGGCAAACGCTTCGAGTCTATCCAGTCGGCCAGCTTGCTCAAAAACCGAGGCATAAAACTCGATTGCCGCATGGGCGCTGTAAATACCAGCACAGCCGCAGGCAGATTCCTTGTAATGGATAGGGTGCGGTGCGCTGTCTGTTCCCAGAAAAAATCGGGGATAGCCGCCAGTAGCCGCTTCAATCAATGCCTGACGGTGAACTTCCCGCTTTAATACCGGCAAGCAATAGTGATGTGGCCGCAATCCACCAGTGAACAAGGCATTACGGTTTAGGAGCAAATGATGCGGCGTAATCGTGGCCGCAATTTGCTCAGAAACTGTTCGCACGAATTCCACCGCTTCGTGGGTGGTGATATGCTCAAATACAATGCGCAATTTTGGAAATCGCTGTGTTAGCGGTAACAATACCCGATCGATAAAGATTTTTTCCCGATCGAAAATATCAATAGCCGGATCCGTGACTTCACCATGTACGAGTAACGGCATATCGAGCACTTCCATCTTTTCCAGCGTGGCATGGCAACGGGAAATATCCGTTACGCCAGCAGCGGAGTGTGTGGTCGCGCCAGCAGGATAGAGTTTGACAGCATGCACAAAACCACTATTTCTGGCTTGCTCTATTTCATCGGGCGAGGTTGTGTCAGTTAGATAAAGCGTCATCAGCGGTTCAAATTTACTCTCGACCGGTAGCGCTGACAGTATGCGCTTACGATAAGCGCCTGCCTGCTCGGTATTGACCACCGGAGGATTGAGATTGGGCATGATGATCGCCCGCGCAAAACGTCTTATCGTATCCGGCAACACTGAACGCATCGCATCACCATCCCGTAAATGCAAATGCCAGTCGTCTGGCTGTACTAGCGTGAGTATTTGTTGTGCAGAAGTACTAGATTGACTCTTCATAATTCCGTTTTTTGCTCCTCCAGTGCAATTGCATATATTTTTTTACGGCTCTCGCCGCTTATTTCCGCTGTTAACTGTACCGCCTGCTTTAAGGGCAGATTTTTTTGCAAAATAGCGAGTGCTTGCCGGGCTTGTGGACTGACCGATTCTATTTGTGGGAGCTGCTCTATCGCTGCCAGCAACAAAACGAATTCTCCACGCAGGTGGTTTGTGTCTGCCTGCAACCAGGCAATTGCCTCCCCCAATGTGCAGGTATAAATGGTCTCAAAAACTTTCGTTAGTTCACGTGCAAAGGTAATTTCGCGTTCTACGCCAAAAATATGAACCATGTCCGCTACCGTTTCAAGAATACGGTGAGGAGCTTCATAAAAAACCAGGATACAGGCATAGATGGACTTGAGCGCAGTCAGTTTACGCTGACGTTCCGCAGATTTTGTTGGTAAAAATCCATAAAAAAAGAAATGTGGCGCCAGCAGACCCGACGCTGATAGCGCTGTAATAGCAGCATTGGCACCTGGTATTGGTACAATACTGAATCCCTGCTCACGCACACTTCCTACCAGTTTCGCGCCAGGATCAGATATTGCGGGTGTACCAGCATCTGTAATCAGGGCAACCGACTGGTTATTGGCAAGATAGGAAACAATTTTGTCAGCGGCGCTGACTTCATTATGCTGATGGACTGACATCACGCGCGTAGAAACGCCATAACGTGACAGTAATTTGTGTGCAGTTTGTATATGTTCGGCTGCAATCACTTCCACACCAGATAATACCTCGATTGCACGGAAAGTAATATCGCTTAAATTTCCAATTGGTGTAGCGACAACATATAATATCCCTTTGATTTCTCTCTGCTCTGTTGATAATTTTGCCATGAAGAATTTATTACAATATTGTTTGCTATGGCTAATAGCATTGAATGGTTTTTTACCTGCTTTTGCTAATCAACCTGATGATGAATTTTTTAATGATGCCTCGCCATCCGCCAACCATGCCGGGCATATTGCACTGCTCCTCCCATTCGACTCTCCCTCACTAAAGCAAGCTGCACTCGCGGTGCAAAAAGGTATTGAAAATGCGGCAAAACTCGAGCCGGATTTTATTCTGGAAATTATCCCCTATCCAACTGACGGTACTGCACCGAGTGCACTATCAGCTTACCAACAAGCTGTCGAAAATGGCGCTGAAATGATAATCGGCCCCATGACACGCGACGGTGTTGATGCGCTGGCATCGAGTTATCTGGTTTCCCAGCCCACTTTGGCGCTGAATTACCCGACAAGCAAGATGATTAGTCTGCCTGCCAGCATCTTCTTTTTTGGTCTGAATGTCGAGTCAGAGGCACAACATGTCGCCCGGATGGCTGCTACCAGCGGTCGGCGCCATGCCGTCATTCTCGCAGATCGCAGCGAATTATCAAAACGGCTGAAAGCAGCCTTTGCGGATATGTGGTTACAAATTGACCCGGATTTTTCGGCAGAAGATATGGAAATCAGTTCTCCCAAGAAACTCTCAATGCTTTCCAGGCAAAATGACGATAATAGGAATGTCATCTTTTTTGCGCTTAACGCCTTTAACAGTGAATCTGTCAGGCCATTCATCCGCCCAGGTATCCCTGTTTATGCCACTTCCCTCGTATTTGGCAACAAAGATCCAGCCCATTTTGAGAAACTGGAAGCAGTACGTTTTACTGACATGCCATGGTTAATACAAACAGAACTCGCCTCAATTCAACATTACTATTCACCTGATATACCGGTTGATATTAGCTTGCAAAGATTTTATGCGCTAGGAATTGATGCTTTTCAGCTGGCACTCAAAATTCTGGAATACCATTCGCCAGGAGCAATTGTACTGGATGGCATTAGCGGATTTATCCACCTTGATTTACCCAATTATTTCAATCGCAGGCCAGTTTCAGCAATATTCAGACAGGGCAGAATCGTTCCGGATAACTAAGCCATCATCTACATGATACATAAGGGGCAAGATGCTGAAGATCAGGCAGCAATTTTTCTGAGTCAACAGAAGTTAAAATTGATAACAAGAAACTATCGCTGCCGCTTTGGAGAGATAGACCTGATTATGCAAGATGGCGATACGCTGGTATTTGTTGAAGTCAGGATGCGTAACAGTAATTATTATGGTGGTGCCGCCGCAAGCATCACAATTAACAAACAGGCAAGGCTCATCCAAACTGCCAAACACTATATTTCCCGACAAAATCATGATGTGCCCTGCCGATTCGATGCTGTTCTTATTTCTGGGAATCGTGAAATAGAGTGGATACGAAGCGCATTTGATGAAACTTAAGCACGTTTACAAAAAACACTTCAGCTTTAGGAAAACGGGTCGATAACCACTCTTTACTTTCGGGAGATTTTATTCCTAAAGTAAAAACCCAGATTAGGGGAAATCCCAAATTTTCTATACTGTCTTATGGAGTAAATGATGAAACAATTTTTTCTGGCTTTTATGGTCATTTTCTGTTTTGGTAGCCCTGTATTTGCTGCGGTTGATATCAATACTGCCACGCAATCCGAGCTGGAAACATTGAAAGGTATTGGCCCTGCCAAAGCCAAGGCTATTGTTGAATACCGCAGCCAAATCGGTCAATTTAAATCAGTGAATGAACTAACGCAGGTTAAAGGGATCGGTGCGAATACCATTCAGAAACTGGGTGATCAAATTGTCGTTTCTGATACCTCCGCACAAGCCAAAGTATTAGAGTAAACATTCTACAAGTAGCAGAACTTCTGAAATCTCCGAATATCCGAAGTGATATAAACTACTCCCTGTAAATTGATGTTACAGGGGGTAGTTTCATTAGAATAACCGTTTCAATTTTTTACAATTTCCTCACGTATTACTGCTGTCTCAGTCTATAAGGCATGCCACCTTGATCAAATCTTCCTGCATATCGGATTTCAAGCAATATCGGGCAACTCCGCTAATCCTGCACGTTATCCATCATCTCAGAACTGGAGGATTGGAGAATGGCCTGGTCAACCTTATCAATAAAATGCCGGAGTCCGTATATCGCCATGCCATTGTTTGCGTCGAAGATTACTCGGATTTTCGTGAGCGTATTCAACGCCAGGATGTTGATGTCATTGCCCTGCATCGTTCACAAATTGGCGTCTGGAAAATGCAGAAGGAGCTCTATTCATTGTGCCGCCGCTTACGCCCAGCGATCATTCATACCCGCAATCAATCTGGATTAGATGCACTGCTGCCAGCATGGTTAGCGCGAGTACCATGTCGTATTCACAGCGAACATGGTTGGGATATCGACAATATTGACGGCAAGAAACGTAAACCGGCACTGCTACGCCGATTACATGCCCCTCTGGTGAGTGGTTACATCACCGTTTCTAAACATCTCGCAGATTATCTGGTTACCCAAGTGAGGATTGATGCTCGGCGAATTACCCAAATATACAATGGTGTCGATACCGAGAAATTTTACCCATCAAGCAACAAGATGGTTAATCTCTTGCCCAGAAGCTTCCAAGGATCAGATCTGGTTATAATTGGTGCAGTTGGCCGCATTCAGGCTGTAAAAGATCAGGCCACGCTACTCAAAGCCTTCGCTGCACTAATCACGAAACGTCCCAACCTACGCACCAATCTAAGACTGGTAATCGTGGGCGATGGTCCATTGCTGGCTGATTTGCGGCAGATTGCCGAGAATTCTCTGGTTGCAGATCTGACCTGGTTTGCGGGCGCTCAGGAAAATATTCCGGACTGGCTGAGATTAATGGATATCTTCGTTTTACCCTCTTTAAACGAGGGGATTTCCAATACGTTGCTGGAAGCCATGGCAAGCGGCATTCCGGTTATTGCTACTCAGGTTGGTGGCAACCCTGAATTGATAGAAGCAGGACGAAACGGAGATTTTTTTGCTTGTGGAGATCAGCTAGCTTTACTGGGATTATTAGATCGTTACGTACAGGATCAAGCGTTACGTTCAACATATGGAGCAGCATCACGCCAAATCGTACTACAACGATTCAGCATGCAAGCAATGGTGGAACAATATCAGCAAATATATGATCAATTCTGTCAAGGAAGCTGAGAAGGACCTATTCTTTTAACTTGATGTTGATCTGCCCATCTGCAACCTGAATATCTTCAACGCCTGCAGCGAAGGACTGCCAGAATCCCGGATCAATACCAAACTCACTGACCAAATCAAGATTTTTTAACCCACCCAGCCAGGCATTAGGGATAGGCACTCCCATGATACTGACTCCTTTGAGAATAATAACGGGTTTCTGGTTCTCGTAGGCCATGCCAATGCCAGCATTGAAACGCAAGGTTTTTCCTCCTAGTACCGGAAAGTCTTCTTCAAGCGGAACCAATAGTTTAGCGCTTACCAAATCATCCGCCAGATCAATTACCAACTTATGCGCAAGATCAGTATTTTTAGCAAGCAATGCATTCAATTCACGCTCTGTGAAACTAATCTCGCGTTGAGCATTTTTTTCTGAATACTGCTCTGGCTTCAAAAAACCACCTTCATCAATTTCATGATCACTTTTATTGCTGGCGAGTGGTGCAGAAAAATCAAGATCAAAACCAAGTGCCTGTAACTTGGCGCCCAAGGTTCTCTCCTCTTTTTCATTTAACGCCACAGGCTTGAAGGATGTACTGAAGTAATAGGTTTTCAGGAACCAGTAGGTTCCTCCCATAGTAACTACAATGGTAAACAGAATAATCAGCAGTAGTTGTGTCCAATGCATGGCAGGCGTTTTCTTAAGATTAGAGTCCATACGATTACCAAAAAATAAAACACCCGGTCATCAGACTAATAACAAGTCAGATCACCGGGTGATAAAAGTACTAAATCAATTAAATTCAGTGCAGAGTACTGGCTATTTGCTCTTCACAAATCAGGTCAGCACAGTATGTTTCATGGATACCATCCAGAAATTTCCAGAGCGCATCGCAAGCCCGGCGTGTTGCAGCCAGAACCTCTGCCTGTTTTTCCGGAGTATCAGCAAATTTTTCGATAATGCTCCACTCCGCCTGCGAGTGATAAATATCGGCTTTTTCATGAACTGAGAAAAATTCATAATCTTCTGGACTGGTCATACCATAAAACTTTGCCAACCCATCAATTTTGACTGCGGCAATGTCAGGCACCTGGGACTCAAAAGCATGCAACGCAGCTAGTCCCGCGTAGAAAGGCTGATTCAGGCAGATATCACGAAAAGTTGATACCAGATTTTGTGTTTCTGGTAAGGCATCAGCGGCTGACAGGCTTTGGTCATTAGCTCCCAGCGCAAAAGCAAATGCTTTCCATAGTGCCGGATGATTTTTTTCACCGTGCTCTTCATCTATCAGGTTTTTCAGAACTTCCTGACGGACGCTGATATCTCCGCTGTTATGGGCATCATGAAAATGGGGTGTATTAAAATGAACAGCGCTGAGGTAAGTCGGCTCAGCCAGAACGTTATAAAAATATTGCTCAGCATAATGACGCAATTGCTCCCGTGTCAGCTTGCCTTCCGTCCAGGCAATATAGAACGGATGTTGCAACAGATGCCGGTTTTTGATAATTGAGTCAACCTGGTGTTTGAATAGATTTTTTTCAGTCATGATTACTCCCATCAGAGTTAATTAACAGAATTTGCGCAGACATCATCGCTAATTCATCAGTTGAAGTCAAATTGATTCCCGATTGTGGAATACCAAGCCAATAATTCTGCAGAATTATTGGCAATGAAGCAAATGAAAATATTTTTTCATGCCCATGAAAACAACTCATGCATGGGTAACAAACCAACACGTTCTCCATGGCACCCCCTGCGCAATGGTAGAATATCAGCCATCCGTATAATTATAAACCACCAAGAGCAAATATCATGTTCTCAAATCAAGAAACCATCGAGCAGGTTGATCCAGAATTATGGCTGGCGATCAAAGGCGAAATGCAGCGCCAGGAAGATCATATTGAACTGATTGCTTCTGAAAATTATGCCAGTCCGGCAGTTTTGCAGGCGCAGGGCACCGTTTTAACTAACAAGTATGCTGAAGGTTACCCTGGAAAACGTTATTACGGAGGATGCAAACATGTTGATGTCGTTGAACAGCTTGCAATTGACCGACTCAGAGCATTATTCAAAGCTGAGTACGTCAACGTCCAGCCACATTCGGGTTCTCAAGCTAATGCTGCTGTTTACTTGTCAGCGTTGCAGCCCGGAGATACTCTGCTGGGGATGTCACTCGCGCATGGTGGACATCTAACGCACGGGGCGTCTGTCAACATGAGCGGCAAGATATTTCATTCAGTTTCCTATGGACTGAACCCGGAAACCGAGGAAATAGACTACGAAGCAGTTGAACAGCTTGCGCACGAACATCGGCCACGTATGATTGTCGCTGGCGCTTCTTCCTACGCGCGCATTATCGACTGGAAGCGGTTCCGCGCGATTGCTGATCAGGTTAATGCCTATTTGTTTGTTGATATGGCGCACTACGCTGGTTTAATCGCTGCAGGTTTTTACCCAAATCCTGTCGGAATTGCAGATTTTGTGACCAGCACCACGCATAAAACCTTACGCGGGCCACGTGGGGGAGTCATTATAGCCAAACCCGAGTTTGAAAAAACGCTCAATTCGGCGGTTTTTCCCCAGACACAGGGAGGTCCACTGATGCACGTTATTGCTGCCAAAGCAGTAGCTTTCAAGGAAGCTGCAAGTCCAGCATTTAAAAAATATCAGGAACAAGTCATCGAAAACGCACGTGTAATGGCGAAGGTTCTTCATCAGCGTGGACTGCGTATTGTGTCCGGACATACGGATTGCCACATGTTTCTGGTTGATTTGTGTCCCAAAAACTTAACCGGAAAAGTAGCAGAAGCTGCGTTGGAAAACGCACATATAACCGTCAATAAAAATGCCATCCCTAATGACCCCCAGAAACCTTTCGTCACTAGTGGGATTCGTATCGGTACGCCAGCAATTACGACACGCGGATTTAGGGAACTGGAAGCTGAACAATTAGCAAATCTGGTCGCTGACGTGTTGGACGCGCCAGAAGATGAACGAGTGCTGACAAAAGTCGCGCAACAAGCACAGGTGCTGTGTACAAAATTCCCGGTTTATGGAAAGTGAGGATACAAAAACTACTCATATGAGAGTCTGCTCGCCACTTCTCACTGATTGTTATAACCAATTGCTCCAATTATGAAGTGCCCTTTTTGTGGCGCAGTAGATACCGGCGTAATTGACTCGCGCGAGAATGACGAAGGTACGCGCATCCGGCGCAGGCGGCGTTGCCTGGCTTGCGAAAAGCGCTTTACAACTTATGAAACTGTCGAATTACGTTTTCCTCAGGTGATTAAGCAGGATGGCAATCGCGTAGAGTTCGACCGAAATAAACTGCTGACTAGTTTTTTACGTGCATTACACAAAAGACCCGTCGCCGTAGAACAAGTTGATCTGGCCATGGAGCGCATCATTCAGAATCTTCTGGGTAGTGGCACACAGGAAGTATTGTCTCGAACTATCGGAGAATGCGTTATGCAAGAGCTCTATACTCTGGACAAGGTTGCCTACATCCGTTTTGCTTCGGTTTACAGAAGCTTTGAGGATATTGGTGATTTCCAGAACGCTATCCGGGAAGCTCAAACCTCTCCACCAGCCAAACAAAAATGATTGGTGAGTGTCAAGTAATTAAACACTCTATCTGAAAAATTTTAGGGAATGTAGCTGATCAAGGCGGAAACCCAACTGGCATGAAGTATCATTCTGATTACTTCCCAGAGTAGCCATTGAATCTTTTTGCTGTTTGATCAATAATTTAGTAAAATGGCGTCACTTTTGATCGTGACTTCGCTCTGTTCTACCCAGAAAAGTCGACTTAAGTGGTTTTATTTTTGTATCTTTTTAAGAAACCTTGCCTTACTTTACACTCAAAAAGAAGGCGCCACCTATAAGGAAACCATGAGACACTACGAAATTGTTTTTATTGTTCATCCAGATCAAAGCGAGCAAGTTCCTGCAATGATCGAGCGCTACAGCAACGCTATCACATCAAAAGCAGGAAAAATACACAGAACGGAAGACTGGGGTCGCAGGCAATTGGCCTACATGATTCAAAAACTGCACAAGGCACATTATGTGCTCATGAATATCGAATGCGATCAGGCAACCCTCGATGAACTGGTCTACAGTTTTAAATTCAATGATGCTGTATTGCGTCACCTCGTTATTCGCATGGATGCCCCCGTTACCGAAGCATCTCCGCTGGTGGGAAGGGAAGACACCGCGAGTCGATCAACCGACAGCGCAGACGATACGGTTACCACTGAAATTCCGGAGGATACGGATGAAGAAACCACGGTGATTGACACTGGGTTGGCTCGTGCTTAGAGTTGATCTAAAGCCAATAAAATTTATTTGTGTGTAACTGCAATCTGGTTACGATATGCGGTGTAATCACCAGGCTTGAAAAACCACGCTTTACACCTGCAGGAACAATGATTACCGAATTGAAGCTTAGTCATCAATCCAGCCAGCTGGAGGCCGGAATACAACGGCAAATAAACTGCGAGTTGCACGTTATCGCAATTGCAGACATAGGAAAGAAGCTTCTTTCGTGCGGTGTTGGTAATCATGTCAGGTTAACTGGTTTTTTAGCTTTGAAAAGCCGCGCAGGTAATCAATTGGCTTTGCACGCAAACACAATTGAAACCACCTTTTAATTTTTAGGTGCGTTAACTGTTTCAACCTAATGGAGACAAAATGAGATTCACGAGAAATAAAAAAACGGATAGCCGTTTCAATAATAAATTAGCCGTCCGGCCATTATTCAAGCGTAAAAAATTCTGCCGATTTACTGCTGAAGGTATTCGCTACGTAGATTATAAAAATGTAGATTTACTAAAAGATTTTATTGGTGAAAATGGGAAAATCATTCCTGCCAGAATCACTGGAACCAAATCGTTTTATCAACGTCAGCTAAATGTGGCGATTGAACGCGCCCGATTTCTGGCGCTGTTACCTTATACCGATCGTCATTAACATCAGAGGAAATTATTATGCAAGTCATATTAATGGAAAAAATTGGTAAGCTGGGTGAATTGGGCAATATTGTTAACGTGAAACGGGGGTTTGCACGTAATTATCTTATTCCCCAGGGTAAAGCAAAATGGGCCACCAAAGGTGCAATCGCTGATTTTGAATCCCGGCGCGCGGAACTCGAAAAGAAACAGGCAGAAATATTATCCGCTGCCGAATCACTTGGCGCCAAACTGGAAGGTCTGATCGTCCAGGTCAAACAAAAATCTGGCGCTGATGGCAGACTGTTTGGATCGGTTACCAGTCTGAATATTCTTGAAGAATTGCACAAACAGAATTTTTCAATCGAGAAACCCATGATTCGTATGCCCGCCGGGCAATTCAAGCAAGTTGGCGACTACCCGGTAACCATTGCGCTACACAGTGATGTTTCTGTGCAAATCACCGTATCTGTTGTGGGTGAAACTGCAGTTTGAACAAAATCAGCTATCAATAAAAAAGGACTGGCAACAGTCCTTTTTTGTTTAACTGACGAATTATTTTTATGTCTACTCACGCGCCAAAAGTTTGTTACGTATTCGGCCATCTACAACGTTGCAAAGTTTGTATCACTCCAGAATACGTAATAGCGTATGCCCTGATTATTTATTAACGAGCCCTGCAGCCATGTCTATACCTGATTCCAGACAAAATATGCCAGAAGATGGATTCAAGCTTCCGCCTCACTCAATTGAAGCCGAGCAATCTGTTTTAGGAGGGTTAATGCTGGATAATCATGCCTGGGACAAAATCGCCGATGTTATTACTGATGAGGATTTCTACCGTCAGGATCATCAAACCATCTATCAGCACATCTGTCGCCTGATTGAACAAAATAAACCTGCTGATGTCATCACTGTTGCTGAATCTCTCGAGAACTCAGCAAAACTAGAGTACGTCGGTGGACTTGCTTACATCAGCACGATTGCACAAAACACTCCATCAGCCGCCAATATTCGCCGTTATGCGGAGATTGTTCGGGAACGCGCGATCATGCGCAAGCTTGCCCAGATCAGCACACAAATCACCGATTCAGTCTATTACCCGTCAGGACGTTCTGCAGAGGATTTGCTAGATGAAGCCGAGAGCAAAATTTTCGATATTGCCGAAAAGAATGCACATGGCAAGCAAGGTTTCGTCGATATTCAACCGTTGCTGAAAGAGGTGGTCGAACGTATTGAAATGCTCTACAACCGTGATAACCCGGATGATATTACCGGAATTGCCTCAGGTTTTCACGATCTGGATCAAAAGACTTCCGGTTTCCAACCTGGGGATCTTGTCATCGTCGCTGGCAGACCCTCCATGGGGAAAACGGCTTTTGCTCTCAATATTGGTGAACACGTCGCCATGGAAGTAAACAAACCAGTGGCAGTATTCAGCATGGAAATGAGTGGTACACAACTGGCCATGCGGATGCTGGGCTCGATTGGACGACTTGATCAACACAAGGTAAGAACGGGTCGTCTGGAAGATGATGATTGGCCAAGGCTAACACACGCACTCGGAAAGCTGAATGATGCACTGATATTCATTGATGAAACACCAGCATTAAATTCACTTGAATTACGTGCCCGCGCACGCCGACTATACCGGCAGCATGGTAGTTTGGGATTGGTCATTGTGGATTACTTACAGCTGATGTCTTCCATTTCACGCAGCGAAAACCGGACTGCTGAGATATCTGAAATCTCACGCTCTTTAAAAGCCTTGGCCAAGGAACTGCATGTCCCAGTTATCGCCCTTTCGCAATTGAATCGCAGCCTCGAACAACGCCCCAACAAACGTCCAGTTATGTCCGATCTTCGTGAATCCGGCGCCATTGAGCAGGACGCGGACGTCATTCTCTTTATTTATCGCGATGAAGTTTACAATCCGGATACACCAGACAAAGGAATTGCGGAAATCATTATTGGCAAGCAGCGCAATGGTCCAATCGGTAAAATCGACCTGACTTTTCTGGGTGAATTTACCCGTTTTGAAAATTATGCACGAACAGATTACTACTGATGATCGCTACCCGCCTTGGCCAGTAGTTTATCCAGCACGCCTCCCGGTAGAATACGTTTCAGCAGACCAAATAAATAAGTCGGGAACGTCACATAATAACGAGCAGACGGGTGATTAGCTTCCAGTGCATGAATTACCTTTTTCAGCACTGCTTCTGGCGGCAAGGTAAACGGAACTGCAGCCCCTTTTTTATTCAAACGATTCTGTACGGCAATATATCGTTCCCGATGTACGCTTTTTTCGATATCAATATAGCGCATCATCGCCTGCATCGCATTGGTACGAAAATTAGTAGCAATGGGCCCTGGCTCAATCAGGCTGACAAAAATTTGTGTACCCAGCAACTCCAAACGCAAAGTATCGCTTAGTCCTTCCAGCGCGTATTTGGAAGCATTGTATGCGCCACGAAAAGGCATAGCGGCAAACCCCAGCACTGAGCTGTTCTGAATGATGCGCCCATAGCCCTGCTGGCGCATTACTGGCAGGATGAGATTAGTCAGTTCCAGCCAGCCAAAAAAATTGGTTTCAAATTGTGCACGGATCGCTTCCCGGCTCAAATCTTCCACTGCACCCGGTAATCCGTAGGCACCATTATTGAATAATCCATATAATTTGCCATCGGTGCGCTGCAATACTGCGGAAACCGTCTCACGAATGGTAGTTGAATCATTCAGATCCAGGCGAAAACTCTCCAGCCCCTGAGATTGCAATATCGCGACACTCTCTTCGTGGCGGGCCGTCGCAAAAACACGATAGCCGCGCGCATGCAACCCCTGCGCGACACAATAACCGATACCGCTTGAACAACCCGTGATTAAAACTGATTTCTTCATGATGCTGCCAATACGCTCGTAATGTGCAATTCACCTGTCAAAGTTTGATGAACCGGGCAGCGGTTCGCGATTTCCAGCATGCGTTGCCTCTGTTTGTCATCCAGATCACCCGTAATGCGAATCATGCGTTCCAGCTGATCAATCATTTTGTCAGTACTATCGCAATCTTCACAATCACTGGCATGAATACGACGATGCTTGACATGCACCTCGACTTCTACCACAGGCAATGACTTGTGGCGTGCATACAGGTTCAGGGTCATCACCGTGCAGCTTGCCAGTGCAGCACATAGATGCGCGTAGGGATCCGGCCCCAGATCCAATCCTTTCATCGCTTCTGGTTCATCCGCAATCCAGTGATGCCTACCCGCGCGCACCCGGCAAGTAAAGCCATCCGCCAAACGACCATTGACGATTGCGCCTTCAACCACTTCAGTACTGTCCCCCGTTGCCACCTCATCGAGATTGCCCAGATAAAGGCTCGCCCAGCTGACAATAAGCTGTCCGGCATATTTCGCATCGCGGACATCGCTCAGAAGATGATCCGCTTGATCGAGGCTGACAAAACTTTTGGGATGCCTGGCAGCCATGAAGATAGCTTGCGCATCATCGATCGAAACAATTTTGTCAACCGGTGTATGCATTACTAAAAGCGCCGCCTTCATCGCGTTCAGATGGGGCATAACTTGCTGATTGCGAATATCATCCACAAATTCGCGTGTGATGCGAAATGGCCGTCCACCCAGATCCACCAACGCTGAACCATCTCGATCGATTGTCGCCAGTTCCTCTTCCATATGGTGCAACACATGCTTCACTTCCGCCGGCGCGTTGATGGTAGCCACCGCACGGCAGCTTTGCAGTTTCATGGCCGCTGCCAGTACGGCCGTTCCACCCAGCGAGTGTCCCACCAGTAATTCCGGTGCACGATAATTTGCAGCTAACCAGTCCGCAGCTGATAATAGATCATCGACATTGGCCGAGAAACTGCTATCAGCAAAATCTCCCTCACTTTCTCCCAGCCCGGTGAAATCAAACCTTAGAACAGCAATTCCCTGTTCTGCCATAGCGCGACTGATATAAACCGCCGCCCGAATATGCCGCGTGCAGGAAAAACAGTGCGCAAACAGCGCAAACGCACGAGGTGGCGTACTTATCGGAAATTCCAGACTACCTGCCAACTCCAACCCTTGGCGATTGGTAAATTTTATTTTGCTCATCATCCATCACCCCAATAAACTAATAGAAGCCTTACCTACAACTTACGAATTGTAACCCGCCACGCTGATCATGTTACTCGATGAAAACTGACATTTCTTCAGAAGCAATTAATGATCGATAAAACTGAACAGATCACGCTTTCGGCTTGCTTTGTCATGACAAAACGTTACCATATAAACACAGTAGTTTTGCAGTCAGTCCATATCATTATTTATCAGCGAAAGGAGCGATCATGAAAACCGTCAAACAACTCATACAGGAAAAAGGCGATACCGTTTATACGATTGCGCCGGAGGATTCGGTTTTTGCCGCCATGCAGAAAATGGCAGCGGATAATATTGGTGCATTATTGGTTGTCAAAAATGACAAGCCCGTTGGAATTCTCACCGAGCGTGATTTTTCCAGAAAATCCTACCTGCTGGATAAACCGGTAAAAGACATTCAGGTTAAGGAAATTATGACCCATCAAGTTGCCTATGTCACACCGGACAATACCAACGAGGATTGCATGGCATTGGTAACGGAAATGCGTATTCGCCATCTGCCAGTTCTTGAAAATAACAGGGTTATCGGCATTCTGTCGATCGGTGACCTGGTAAAAGATGCTATTTCACAACACCAGTTTGTCATTGCGCAGCTGGAACACTACATTTACAGCACGCCGGGCGCCTGATCCCTTGTTTGCATGGAGAATACCCGATCAATTCCGGGAAACATGCTCATCAAGCTGCGCAAGGGATTAGATCTGCCGATTGACGGCGCACCCCTGCAGCAGGTGGATAATCCCTCTGCGCCTAGTCATGTAGCTGTCATCGGTGTGGATTACATTGATCTCAAACCCGAGATGCGGGTAGCGGAAGGAGATCACGTCAGGCTCGGACAAATATTGTTTGCACACAAAAAACTGCCAGAGGTGGTTTTCACGGCACCGGGAGCAGGTCGGATTGAAGCGATTCATCGCGGCGAACAACGCAAGTTGTTGTCAGTAGTAATCCGGCTGGATGAGCAGGAATCGGAAGAAATATTTACGTGGTATGCACCTGATGACTTGCCAAGCTTGAGCACTGATCAGGTTAAGGCCAATTTACTGGCATCCGGCTTATGGACGGCGCTGCGTACCCGTCCATTCAGTAAATTACCGGATCCAGCCACTCGTCCTGCCGCGCTTTTCATTACTGCTATGGACAGCAATCCGCTGGCAGTCGATCCAGTTCCTATTATTGCAGCCGAAGCGCCCGCCTTTGGTCACGGACTGCAAGCACTCACACACCTCACCGATGGCCCGCTGTGGTTGTGTCATCACGCACAATCCACCTTACCACTGACAGAATCCACCTTATCGATACCATCATTGCAGCTGGCCGCGTTCAGCGGGCCACACCCTGCTGGACTGCCTGGAACCCACATTCATTTTCTGCAACCCGTTGATCTGAAAACAACGATCTGGTATCTGAATTATCAGGACGTGATTGCCATTGGTAAACTCTTTACGACTGGCCGATTAGCAGTAGAACGTATCGTGGCGCTTGGGGGGCCACAGGTTGCGCATCCTCGTTTGCTGCGTACACGGATGGGAGCATCGATTACGGAATTGCTGGCCAGTGAAGCAATCAATCAAAATAAAAATCGTATCCTTTCCGGATCGGTATGGTCTGGCCGTCACGCAGTCAATGAACTTGCTTATCTGGGGCGTTATCATCTGCAGATTAGCGCTATTCATGAAGCTCCACCAAGACAATTCTTTGGTTGGTTGCGACCCGGAGGCAATAAATTTTCCAGTATGAATGTCTTTTTATCCAGCCTGTCGTGTAAACGAAAAGCCTATGAATTTTCTGCCGGGTTGCATGGCAGCCCACGGGCGATGATTCCGATTAATACTTTCGAAGAAGTCATGCCACTTGATATTCTACCCACGCAGCTTTTGCGGGCGTTACTGGTCGGAGATACTGATATGGCACAGAAACTTGGATGTTTGGAACTGGATGAAGAAGATCTCGCGCTTTGCTCCTTTGTCTGTGTTGGAAAGCATGATTATGGTGCGGTGTTGCGGAAAAACTTACATATGATCGAGAAAGAAGGATAATTTTTTATGCGCCGCCTGCTCGATAAAATCAGGCCACATTTCGATAAAGAGGGGCGTTTTGCCAATTATCACGCCCTCTACGAGATGGTCGATACTTTTTTGTATACCCCTTCCGATACGACCCGTTCCGCCCCGCATGTACGCGATGCCATCGATCTCAAGCGCTTGATGAGCTATGTGGTGGTTGCGCTGATTCCCTGCATCCTGTGGAGCTGGTACAACACCGGTTATCAAGCCAATCTAGCGCTGCAAGCATCCGGTATGACAGCGGATGGGTGGCGCGGTAATCTGCTCACCTGGCTAGGCATGGGTTTCAGCCCGGAAAATATTATTGCCTGCGCATTGCACGGCCTTTTGTATTTTTTTCCGATCTACCTGACCACGCTCGTTGTTGGCGGATGTTGGGAAGTACTGTTTGCACTGATCCGCAAGCATGAGGTCAACGAAGGATTTCTGGTGACTTCCATGCTATTTGCGCTGACCTTGCCACCAGATATGCCGCTGTGGATGGTGGCACTCGGCATCAGCTTTGGCGTGGTTATCGGCAAGGAAATTTTTGGCGGTACCGGCAAAAACTTTCTTAATCCGGCGCTAGTTGGACGCGCTTTCCTTTATTTTGCCTATCCCGGTGAAATATCGGGCGATCTCGTCTGGATCGCCATGGATGGCTATTCTCGGGCCACACCGTTGGGGCTGGGTGCACTGGGCGGAATAGAGGCCATTGAGGCAAACGGCTACACCTGGTGGAACGCTTTCATTGGCCTCATTCCTGGTTCACTTGGCGAAACCTCGACGCTTGCGTGCCTGCTTGGCGCGGTCTTTCTAATCTATACCAAGGTCGCCTCGTGGCGCATCATTCTGGGTGTTTTTGTTGGCATGGTGGCCACTGCGCTGCTATTCAACCAAATTCCAAGTGACAATCCGATGATGACAATGCCGTGGCACTGGCACCTGGTACTCGGTGGTTTTGCTTTTGGCATGGTGTTTATGGCAACCGATCCGGTTTCTGCCGCCATGACCAACCCTGGGCGCTGGGTGTTTGGCATCTTGATTGGTTTCATGACGGTGCTGATCCGGGTTATGAACCCTGCTTTTCCGGAAGGGATTATGCTGGCTATTTTATTTGCCAATATTTTTGCGCCACTGATCGACTATGTCGTGATCCAGTTGAACATCCGTCGCAGGTTACAGCGCCATGGCTGAATCCCCACAAAAATCCAATCATGCAGACAGTAATCGCAAAATATTGAGTGTTGCACTGGTGGTGTGCCTGGTCTGCTCGCTGATTGTGGCAACGACCGCTGTCGTCCTGAAACCCATCCAGACTGCCAATCAGACCGAGGCGCGGCAGCGGATACTGGTTGAGCTGGCGGGATTATCCGGCTCAACCGAAGCGGCTTACCGGCAATTCGATGTTTATATGGTTGAACTGGATAGCGGTAAAACCCGGTCAGATCTCAGTGCCGAGAACTTTGACCTTAAACAGGCGCTCAAAAAGGAAAACTGGTCTGTTCCACTGACACGCAGCGATGATCCGGCCAACATCCGTCGCAAACCGAAATATCTGCCGGTCTACCAGCTCAGAGATGAAGAAGGATTACTACAAACCCTGATTCTACCCATCTTCGGCTATGGACTGTGGTCGACGCTGTATGGTTTTATCGCCCTGGATGGCGATCTTCGTACCGCGAAAGGCATCCGGTTTTATGAACACGCTGAAACCCCTGGTCTTGGCGGAGAGGTGGATAACCCCACGTGGTTGGCCACTTGGCGCGGTAAAGTGTTGTTCGACGAAAACTGGCAGCCCCACATCGAGCTGATCAAAGGTAATGTCAGTGACCGCACGCCTGATCAGCAGCACAAAGTAGATGGATTGACAGGCGCCACCATGACGACGCGGGGAATCAACGATTTATTGCAATTCTGGTTGGGAGATACCGGTTTTGGCCCCTACCTGCTTCAATTGCGCAACCAGCAGAACCAAGGAAAAAAGGAGTAAGCGATGAAAAAAGCCAGCCGCAAGATTCTGCTTCCCCCCATCGTGGACAATAACCCGATCATTTTACAGGTGCTGGGTATCTGCTCGGCACTGGCTGTCACCACCAAACTGTCCACTGCGCTCACGATGTGTGTCGCACTGACCCTGGTACTGGTGTGCTCCAATACCCTGATCAGCCTGATTCGTCACCACATTCCCACCCATATCCGCATTATCATACAAATGACAATTATTTCCTCGCTGGTAATTGTGGTTGATCAGTTTTTGCGCGCCTTTGCTTACGAAATCAGCCGTGAGCTGTCGGTATTCGTCGGGCTGATCATTACCAACTGCATCGTCATGGGGCGCGCCGAAGCCTTCGCGATGAAAAATCCGCCGTGGCCAAGTTTTCTCGATGGTCTGGGAAATGGCATCGGATTCAGTCTGATACTCATTACGGTGGGAACGATGCGCGAACTACTCGGCTCTGGAACCCTGCTTGGCCATGTTATTCTGCCGCTCGCGCGCGAGGGGGGATGGTATGAACCCAATGGATTGATGTTGTTGCCGCCGGGTGCTTTTTTTCTGATTGGTCTGATTATCTGGGTCGTTCGTTCTTGGAAACCCGCACAGGTGGAAGTCCCTGAATTTCGCATTCAACCGGCGCACAACCTGAAGGAGGCTAACCGATGAATGGTCTTGCCAGTTTATTTATTACTGCCATCTTTGTCGAAAATCTCGCATTAGCCTTTTTTCTGGGCATGTGTACCTTTCTAGCCATCTCCAAAAAAATTGAAACTGCTTTTGGTCTTGGGGTTGCCGTCATCGTCGTGCAAACATTGACAGTTCCTGTTAACCATCTGGTTTATCAGTATCTGCTTCGAGATGGCGCGCTTGCCTGGCTGGGGTTGTCTGACATCGATCTCTCTTTTCTCGGTTTTGTCAGCTACATTGGTGTTATTGCCGCGATGGTACAGATCCTGGAAATGCTCCTCGACCGGTTCTTCCCCGCCCTCTATCATGCCTTGGGTATTTATCTGCCGCTGATTACCGTCAACTGCGCCATTCTCGGTGGATCGCTCTTTATGGTAGAGCGTGATTACAACTTTGCCGAAAGCGTCACCTATGGCCTGGGCTCTGGAGTAGGCTGGGCACTGGCGATCACGGCACTGGCCGGTGTTCGCGAAAAACTGAAATACGCTGATGTGCCGGATGGATTGCAGGGGCTTGGGATCACATTCATCAGCGCAGGATTGATGGCAATGGGCTTCATGGCTTTTTCCGGTATGCGCCTATAATGCTGCATTAAGGGCTCTGGGTAGCAAGATGCTCGAAATATCACTTGGTGTTTTTTTGTTTTCCACCATCATTATTCTGCTGGTATTCGTCATTCTGAGCGCGCGTGCCAGACTGGTTCCGCAGGGCAAAATCAAAATTGAAATCAATCACGAGCGCACAATTAATGCCTTAACGGGCGGTAAATTGCTCGGGACACTAGCAGAAGCCGAAATCTTCGTCAGTTCTCCTTGTGGCGGCAGTGGCACTTGTGGCCAATGCCGCGTTCAGGTATTTGAAGGCGGCGGTACTATTCTGCCAACTGAAAAATCGCATATCAACAAGCGTGATGCGCAAGCCGGGTATCGGCTGTCCTGTCAGGTGACGGTCAAGCAGGATTTGAAAATTGCAGTGCCACAAGAAGTATTCGGTGCGAAAAAAATTGAATGCCACGTTCGCTCAAATCACAATGTTGCTACGTTCATCAAGGAGCTGGTGCTTGAGCTCCCCAGAGATGCGCCACTTGAGTTTCGTGCTGGCGGCTATATCCAGATTGAATGCCCTGCACATAAAATTCGCTACCAGGATTTTGAGATTGAAGCGCGTTTCCGGCCTGACTGGGATAAATTCGATTTATGGCGTTATACATCGCAATCAGATGAGCCGGTCATCCGCGCTTACTCAATGGCAAATTATCCACAAGAGCGAGGCGTCATCATGCTCAATGTACGCATTGCCACTCCGCCGCCCAATACGACCGATATTCCACCAGGAATTGTTTCCTCCTATATTTTCTCCCTGAAACCCGGTGATCGGGTCACCATCATGGGACCATTCGGAGATTTCTACGCGCGTGAAACCGATCATGAAATGATTTTTGTCGGTGGCGGAGCGGGTATGGCACCCCTGCGTTCCCATATTTTCGACCAATTGTGCCGACTTAAGTCACAACGCAAGATTTCTTACTGGTATGGCGCCCGCTCAAAAAACGAAATGTTTTATGTCGAGGATTTCGACCAGCTGGCCGAGGAGCACGACAATTTTGAATGGCATGTGGCCTTGTCCGACCCGTTACCTGAAGACGACTGGCAGGGTTACACCGGTTTTATTCATCAGGTTTTATATGATAACTATCTGAAGAATCACCCTGCGCCGGAGGACTGCGAATATTACCTTTGCGGTCCACCCATGATGAGCCAGGCAGTTATCCGTATGCTGACCGACCTGGGTGTGGAAGAAGAAAATATTCTGTTTGATGATTTTGGGGGATGATTATGTCTGCTCTAAAAAAATATCTGGCTTCCCCTTACAGACGCATCGTTTTGCTGCTAATTCTGGTTGTGGCCGGTCTGCTGGGCTGGTGGCTACTCACACCATCACTGCCGTTGCAACACTTGCAGGGTCAGACCATGGGCACTCAGTACAGCATCAAATTTCGCCACCCTTTCACTAGCGAAATGACTGCGACGATCCAGAAAAAGGTCGAAGCTATTCTTGAGCGGATCAATCGCAGTATGTCTACCTATGATCCTGCGTCTGAACTTTCCCGATTTAATCAGCAGCGTACTACCAGCCAGGTTGCAGCTTCGCCTGAATTACTGGTCGTACTGGATGCCGCGCTTAAGATCGGGCGAAAAAGTGAAGGAGCATTTGATATCATGATTGGTCCTCTGGTCAACCTGTGGGGGTTTGGCCCAGGGTTTCGCAGCGATCAGATTCCGGATAAGGTGACAATTGACCGCCTGCGTCAGCAAACCGGCCAGGATAGAATATTGCTTGATCTTGCCAAAGGAACCATACGTAAACACCACCCCGATATTTATATCGATCTGTCGGCCATTGCCAAAGGCTATGCTGTTGACCAGATTGCCCAATTGTTCTTCTCCAGTGGAATCGAACATTTTATGATCGAAATTGGCGGCGAGGTTCGTGCGCACGGTAACAACGAGCAGGGTTCAGCATGGCGCATTGGTATCGAAAAGCCTTACCCACACGCACAAGCGATTCATAAGGTTTTGCTGGTCGATGATACTGCGCTTGCCACTTCTGGAGATTATCGGAATTTCTTTGAATACGATGGCAAGCATTACAGCCATTTGATCGACCCCAACACTGGATGGCCAATCGAGAGCCAAATGATTTCCGTCACCGTGCTTGCAAGCCAATGTATGGAAGCAGATGCCTGGGCAACCGCACTCACTGTGCTGGGCCATGAGCGCGGATTGAAACTCGCCGAGAAACTGGGGTTGCCAGTATTATTTTTGCTCAATCAGAACGGCAACATCCAGGAATTTGCCAGCAGTCACTTTCTATCGAAAAAACAAGACAACCATATGCAGATTTTTATCGCTACTATCATGATCATGGGGCTGGCCATCCTCGCCATGGCAATCGGCGTACTCAACAAACGTCCACCGTTATCCGGCAGCTGTGGAGGACTTAGCCGCCTGGGATTAAGTTGCGACGCGGGTTGCGCCCGGTCATGCGCCCATCAGCGCCGCTCAGGGTAATTGACACATGGCGCCATTCAAAAACTGGTATCACCACTACTTTTCCAATCCACAGATCGTAACGCTCACGCTGCTGCTGGTTTCTGGCCTGGTATTCATTCTCCTGTCCAGTGAAATTCTGGCGCCGCTTTACGTCGCAATCATTCTCGCCTATCTACTTGAAGGGCTGGTGCAGAAAATGCAGCAGCTTGCGGTACCGAGATTGGTTGCGGTCATAACAGTATTCGCGCTCTTTCTGTTGTTTCTGATCATTACATTTTTCTTGCTGATCCCGAACTTGTCCCGGCAAACTACTTTGTTCCTGCAGGAGTTACCACGAATGATTACCGAGGGCGAGAGCATGCTAACTGCCCTACCCGAGTATTTTCCAGAAATATTTTCTGAAGTACAGGTCATGGAATGGCTTGACCGCATCAAGCAGGAAATCGTGCTGGCAGGACAGCATTTATTAACGCAAACCGTAGCTTCGTTGGTCAGCCTCATTACGTTTACCGTTTATATCATCCTGGTACCATTCCTGGTCTTTTTCATGATTAAGGACAAGGAGCGCATCATGACGTGGATAGGCAACCACCTGCCGCGCAACCGGGCGCTCGTCAGCAGAATATGGGAAGAGGTGAATTGTCAGATTGGCAACTACATTCGTGGCAAGTTTTTTGAAATTCTGATCATCTGGTTCGTCTGCTATATCGCCTTTTCCCTGTTCGGCCTGAATTACGCGACTTTACTCAGTTTTTTGGTTGGGTTATCGGTCATTGTCCCGTATGTCGGTGCGGTCATCGTGACCATTCCTGTTGCGGTCATCGCTTATTTTCAGTGGGGTATTGGCTCAGAATGGTCATATCTGATGTTGACTTATCTCGTCATTCAGGCACTTGACGCAAATATCCTGGTACCGCTATTGTTTTCTGAAGCAGTTGGCCTGCATCCAATCGCCATCATTACCGCAGTTCTGTTTTTCGGCGGCATCTGGGGCGTAGCCGGAGTATTTTTTGCGATTCCACTTGCAACATTGGTACAAGCAATTCTGAAAGCATGGCCAGTGCAGGAAGATGCCAAACGGCTCTCCGGACCGACCTAGACTTAAATCAGACCTGCGGAACGGACTACTTTACATCGTTGTTTCTCAACAGACCACATTTCTCCGGTTCAAACCAACGCAGTTTTTCGCGTAGCGTGACTACCCCGCCAACAATGATCAGGGTAGGTGGTTTGGGTTTCTCGATCTGCACAATACCGGGTAATGTCGCCAACGTGCCGGCAAAGACTCGCTGATTTTGTGTGGTTCCCTGCTGCACGATGGCGGCTGGTGTACTTTGTGGCAGGCCGTGCGCAATAAGCTGTGCGCAAATCGTATCCACCCCATGCAACCCCATGTAAAACACAACTGTCTGGTTCGGGCGTGCCAGATGCTCCCAATCGAGTTGCGTTGTCCCGTCTTTCAAATGCCCTGTGACAAAAATGCAGGATTGAGCGTGGTCACGGTGGGTCAGCGGAATGCCTGCGTAAGCGGCAACACCGGATGCAGCGGTAATTCCGGGCACAACCTGAAACGCGATACCATGGGCGGCGAGTGTATCGATTTCTTCTCCACCTCGCCCAAAAATAAATGGATCCCCCCCTTTGAGGCGTAATACACGTTTGCCTTCTTGCGCCAGACGCACCAGCAGTATGTTGATTTCTTCCTGCGGCAAGGTGTGATTATTGCGCCGTTTGCCGACGAAAATACGGGTTGCATCACGCCGCGTCATTTCAACGATGGGCTTGGAAACCAGATTGTCGTATAGCACAATATCCGCCTTCTGCATCAAGCGCAGGGCGCGAAAGGTCAGCAGATCCGGATCGCCTGGGCCTGCTCCAACCAGATACACTTCACCACGTGGTTGGGTATTTCCATCTTTTAATTGATTAAGCAGCATGATTTCCGCCTGTGCCTCATCACCCGCCAATACTTTCTCGGCAATGCTGCCTTCCAGTACGTTCTCCCAGAAAATACGCCGCATGGCTGGGTTGGTGATGCCGGTTTTGACAGTGTTGCGCAACCGCGCACAGAGTGCGGTCAGGCGAGCGTAACCCTGTGGAATCATGGTTTCCAGTTTGCTGCGCAGCATTCGAGCTAACACAGGCGAGGCGCCACCGCTGGAGAACGCTACTATCAGCGGCGAGCGATCGAGAATGGACGGCATGATAAAGGTACATAAAGCCGGGTTATCCACTACATTTAGCGGAATGTTCCGTGCGCACGCCAGTTGCGAGACTTGGCGATTGACTGCTTCATCGTCAGTCGCCGAAATAATCAGCGTTACTCCATCCAGCAAGCTTGGTTGAAACGGCTCTTTCTCACACTTGATACCCGCCAACTCAGTAAAATTCGCAGAGAATTCCGGTGCAACGGCCTTCACTATCGCACCGGCACCCAGCAGCACTGCTGCCTTACGTTGTGCGACCTCGCCACCACCAATTACCAGACACAAACGCCCTTTAATATCTATAAAAATTGGCAAAAAGTCCATGTTGAATCTGTAAGCCTGCTTTTACGAAGGATTTTTGAAAATCGTGTTTCAAAAACACCTGGGAGACTGCTCGCACAGATAATCGCGATTTCTATTTTTCCTTGAGAAAAAGCCACTTACCGAGAAATCAAGTGGCGTGAAATGGCGTGTTGTGATGATGCAGAATGCTATAACACCTCAACTTACAGAATAGATGTCCTGCACAAGCTAAGGCTGGCATGCAGGGATCTACCTGGCTATTTGCTTTTCGCGGATTTCGTCCAGAGTTTTACAGTCAATACAGAGTGAAGCAGTAGGTCTAACCTCAAGCCGTTGCAAACCAATTTCCACACCGCACTTTTCACAATAGCCATATTCACCCGCATCGATCTTGGCAATAGTTTCATCTATCTTTTTGATTAATTTACGTTCACGATCACGGTTACGCAATTCCAGAGCCATATCTGATTCCTGGCTGGCGCGGTCATTGGGATCGGCAAAAACTGTCGCCTCTTCCTGCATCATATGCACCGCTCGGTTGATCTCTTCACTCAGCTGATCGCGTTGGCTTTCCAGAATTTGGCGAAAATGCAGCAATTGTTCCGGGGACATATATTCCTCGCCTTTCTTAGGCTTGTAAGACATTGTGACTTTCTTTGATAACTCTGTCTGTGTACCCATTTTGTAGGGGTCTCCTGTTTTACAAAATAACAGCTTTAAAAAACTACATGACTGGAAACAACCATTCCAATACAGACAACTGATTCTGTCAAGATTGTATGACCGTCACGTTAAATATAAAAGGTAGAGATCAATACCAGAAAAGCACGATGATATCAAGTACGATTAATCACGCCAACAGAAAATATTCACCATTGGAGAAAATTAGCTCGTTCTCAGCACTTCGCTGTTGCTTGCTCACCCCACATATCATGCGTATCCGTTTTGACAATTCGCACGTCAATCTGATCTCCTGCCTGCAACGACTGTCCTTGATCGATATAAACCAACCCATCTATTTCTGGGGCATCGGCGTAACTCCTGGCAATGGCCCTGCCGTGCTCATCGACCGAATCCACCAACACTCGCAGCAACTTGCCAATTTTGGCTGCAAGTCGCTGTCGACTGATCGCCTCCTGATGCTGCATGAGTAACGCCAGCCGTTCCTGCTGCAACTCCGGTGGGACATGATCCGGCAAGCAATTAGCCGCCGCACCCTCCACCGGGGAATACATGAAGGCGCCAACCCGGTCAAGCTGCGCTTCACTCAGAAAATCTAGCAATTCGTTGAATTCTGATTCCGTTTCTCCCGGAAAGCCGACGATAAAGGTGCTGCGAATGGTGATATCAGGACAGATAGCGCGCCACTTGCCTATGCGCGCCAATACATTCTCGCTATTGGCAGGCCGTTTCATGAGCTTGAGTATGCGATGGCTGGCATGCTGAAAAGGAACATCCAGGTAAGGCAAGATTCTATCCTGCACCATCAATGGAATCAACTCATCAACATGAGGATAGGGATAAACATAATGCAGGCGCACCCAAATACCAAATTCACCCAGCACCTTGACCAGCTCGGTAATGCGTGTGCGTACCGGTCTGCCTTGCCAGAAACCAGTACGATAATGGCTATCCACCCCATAGGCACTGGTATCCTGTGAAATGATAAGCAGCTCCTTGACCCCTGCATCCACCAGATTTTGTGCTTCCTGTAAAACCTCTCCAACCGGACGGCTGACGAGCACCCCTCGCATGCTGGGAATAATACAAAAGGTACACTGGTGATTGCACCCCTCTGAAATTTTCAGGTAGGCGTAGTGCTTTGGTGTCAGCTTGATTCCTTGCGGCGGCACCAGGTCCAGATAAGGATCATGCAGTTTAGGTAAATGCTGATGCACTGCCTCCATCACCGCTTCTGTTGCCTGTGGCCCAGTCACGGCCAGCACACTGGGATGCATCTGCCGCACAATATCGCCCTTGGCACCCAGACAGCCAGTCACAATCACCTTGCCATTTTCAGCCAATGCCTCACCAATCGTTTCGAGGGATTCCGCGATAGCACTGTCAATGAAACCGCAGGTGTTGACAATTACCAGGTCAGAATCTGCATAACTGGGTGAAATCAAGTAGCCTTCGGCACGCAGGCAGGTCAGAATCCGCTCGGAATCCACCGTTGCTTTGGGACATCCGAGTGAGACAAAACCCACGCGTGGAATTCTTGGTGTTATACGTGGAATAGCGGGAACAGCTGTCATTGAGATTCCTGTCAGGAAGTTAAATTGAATCGCTCAAAAAAGTTGAGATTTTATCGTAGTATGCCAGTGTCAGTGCCAACTTAACTTTACCCGTCTCTGGTTCGTTTTTATCCACTAATCTGTTCACGCATAAGGTTTCTTATTCTCACCAAGTTTGCCCGTAGTTTCACAACAGCCCCTGTCACAAAATACTGTCAGCTAAGGAACGCATCGAGTGCACCAGTCAAATCTTACAGATCAGACTGATCAAGGAAAATCGGTTAGCTGGCATATCAACGACATAGGTACTGACAGACAATGCCCAGCTATCGGATTACGTTACGGACTGCAACCGGCATTTTGCCGTAAACTCCAAGATACTCTCCTGATGTTCATCTGTCCTACGTACCTCCCACGAGTAATACTGATATGTATCCTTCTGGCACAGGTGGTAAAAATGCTGTCGAAAACCTTCCCTGCCAGCATAAAAAGAAACTTCTACAAGTCGCCACCACCTTTACAGGACTGAGATTCTGGGGGAAAGAAATTACGGCACACGGATACTTTGACAGCAGACAGAAGCTGCTTTGGAAGAAACGAAAACTGGTCTACAGCACGATAAAGAAACCGCAGTGACAATCATCCCTGACTGATGGCAGGTCAGTCAATGTACGAGTGGATAAAACAGAGGCACGACACAATACCGGGTAGAAGTCTGCATCTAATTACCCTTAGAGAAATATGCCGATAGGCAAGTACACCCACGATGGGTTGTGCGTTACTTCACAACAAAGGGAAAACATGAGATAACCAAGCTAGATTCCTACTTGATGCCGAAAGTCGTTTGTTTGACTTCTGTTAACTCCACGTGATTATGTCCGCTATCTCCCAATGAAATCCAAGATAACTCATCCGACTACAGCACCTGATAAAAAATTTCATGCTTAAACTCTAATCTCGGGTGGATCAGTTTCGACTGCAGCATAGCGTTTTAGTGTAACGAGCTGTTAGCAGTTAGCAGCTTTTTCTATCGTTACTGAGGTATCTTCTGACAAGCTGACCGCAGCATAATTTTCATCTTGTGTACTGTTTTTTTCATGCGCTGATTCCTCAAAGTGACTATGAGTTTCTACAGTTGCAGAGATTTCAGCCTGAATTTTTCTACTAGCCAGCGTAATGGCGACTTCATCGGCCTGAATACGCGCCATGGTGGTCTCCATTGCCATAGTTTCAACGGTTTCACGTTCGATGGCACGTTCGACAGCCAATGCATCTTTTTCTATTCTGGCTTGTATCGCTGCCAGTGCAGAGGACTCTGCTTGTGTTCGGTGAGAAGCGGCAAGAGCGATTTCTTCCAGTGCTTTTAGCTTTCCTTCCACTTTAGTAGCGGCGACTATTTGATTCTGGGTAATAGCTGCAGATAAATCGGTCATTTTTTGTTCCATTTCCTGACGCGCAACCCTTGCAATTCTGGCTTGCTGAATAGCAATCAGTTTTTTCCTGGTGTTTTCCAGTTTTCTGGATTCGGTCTCAGCCAGGTCCTGTGCAGCTTTTTCAACCAGTTTATCAATGTGTGTCCGTTCCTCGGCCAGCGCCATTGCCTGTTTTTCCGCTGCAATTTTATTCTCCGCAGTTTGTTTGACAGTTGCTTCGATAATCGCTCTGGTACGTGCCTGTTTGATGGCATCCTGCTGTACCTTGATTCGCTCACGAATGGCATCTGTGGCCGCCTTGGCTGCAATAGTTTTAGCATTCTGCGTGGCAAGCTCCTGCTGTTCCACCAGTGTTTGCGCTTCAATCGCTGCTTTGGCAACTTCCTCGGCTGTCTGACGTGCTTCGGCTATCTGCAATAATTGTAGATTTGCAAGTGTGCGCTCAGCGATCGCCTGTGCAGTTTCTTTCTCTGTCTGCGTTAATTTTTCGGCAACGGATCTGGCCTCATTTTCACTACTAATTCTTGCATTAGCAGCAGCGGCCATTTCGGATTCCGCAATTACCCTTTGCTCAGCAGCCTGCTTTGCTGCCAGATCGAGCACCTGACGGGCACTGGCTTCTTCGGCAGCTTTCTTTTCTGCAGCAAGTTTCTGCTCTTCGGTTTCTCTGGCGAGTATTTCGGCATTTAAACGATTGCGTGCTTGCGCTTCCAGGGCTGCTTCGGCTGCTTCCCGTTGCTGAATTTCTCCCAGTGTTTGCTGTTCGGCAGCAGCTCGGGAAGCCGACAATGCGATCAGTTTTTCCGAAGCCTCGATTTTTGCTTGTGCTAGTGTATTTGCCCGAGCTTCGGCTTCAGCCGCACAAAGTGCGGCTGCATGAGCTTCTTCATCAAGTTTTCTTCTGGTAATGGCGGCATCAATCGCTTGTTCTTCGGCAAGCTCTCTGGCACGTGCCTGTTCCAGTGCTTTAGCTTCTTCCTGTGCACGCTGTATGGCCTTTTCAGCCGTCGAGGTTTCAGCTTCAACCTTCGCGCGTAAATTAGCAATAATTTCTTTTTCAGCCTGCATGCCGTTTTCGATTGTCTGACGTAGCTTTGCTTCTAACAGCTGGCGTGCCTGAGCATCTCTGGCAGCGAGCGTTTCGGCGCGTGCACGCGCCCTGGCTTCCTCAGTTGCGGCTGTCTCAGCCTTGATTCTAGCTTCCGCAGCTAAACGCGCACTTGCTTCAACTCTCGCACGTGCTTCAGCAGTAACCCGTGCCCTGGCTTCTGTTTCGATGCGATGTTTCGCTTCCTGAATAGCTAGGTCCTCACCAAAGCGCTGGTCATCAAGATCAAGATCATCCTCAAGAAAATCATATTCTGTTTGCACGGAGGTATCTGGACCCCGCCGTTTCTCTGGAGAAGTCAGCGTTTTTCCCGTATTGAAAGCAATTACATTGGATTGCTGATTCTCTTCCTCTGCTGAGGGGGAAATATTCAGTATTGATTTGAAGCGGGATTTGAATGTCATGGCGATTACATTGCTCCAGGGGATAAATGTATAAAATTCTGTAAGTAGATGAATAGAATGGGCGCTACTGTACGCCAACGTCTTCATGATCATACAATGAAGAAAAGGGTTAAACCCACCTAATTATCAGATTACTCACATGCCTTTCTTTGTCTAGTAAAAGATTGGGGCACCAGGAGGCTATTCGGCTCGAACAAGTAACGTCTGCGGTGCTGTCAGCAACCGATAATTATTAAGACGGCATCAGCCGGTACAGGAATAATCTTCTGTGGAAGAGCGTTCGAAGACCACTACATGATCGGCTTCTAGTCTGATACCTATTGCTTCGCCAATGGCGTGATTATGGTGGCTTGGAATCAGTGACAATACCGTAGCACCCTCCGCGAGTCGCAATGTATACAGTATGTCTGCACCGCGAAATGCTTTGTTCAGCACGACGGCGTGCAGCTTGCTGTGATCATCGTGCACGATATCATCCGGGCGGATCAGAACATCAACCAGACCATCTGTTTGACGAATATTGCAATCCGGCTGACAGGAAAGCTGAATATTTTCCGTGAGCGTGCCAGCTGCGATTTCAACCTTTCCGGAGGCATGAATTCTGCCTGGCAGCAACACGCCTTGCCCGATGAAACTGGCAACAAAACGATTGGCAGGCCGGTGATATAAATCGTAGGCACTACTCCACTGCATCATCTTTCCCGCGCGCATCACGCCGATTCTGTCAGCAACCGCAAAGGCTTCCGCCTGATCGTGCGTCACCAGAATGGCGGTGATACCGAGCTGTTTGAGTAATGAGCGCACTTCCTGACTCAGGCGTTCACGTAGGCCAACATCCAGGTTGGAGAACGGTTCATCCAGTAGTAACAATTCTGGCCGTGGTGCCAGTGCCCGTGCCAGTGCGACACGTTGTTGCTGGCCACCCGATAGTTCGTGAGGGTATTGGGTGGCCACGTCCGTCAGTCCCGTAATCTGCAGTAGCTCGTTGACCCGCTGTGTTTTTTCCGCCCGGTTACTACGATGCAGACCAAACCCGATATTGGCGGCCACATCCAGGTGTGGGAACAGGGCGTATTCCTGAAACACCATACCAACCTGTCTTTGTTCGGGTGGCAATGCATAATCGTTACGACTAACACACACACCATTAAGCAGGATTTCGCCATCGACGATAGACTCAAACCCAGCAATACAACGTAAGACAGAAGTTTTTCCGCAGCCACTCGGCCCCAGCAGGCAGCCAATTTCACCGCGTTGCAAGGTAAGCGATAACTCATCAACTATGATCTGCGCGGTATAAGCGAAACGGATTTTATTTAGCTGCAACAATTTGTCCATAACGTTACTTTTCCGTCTGTTGCATAAGCAGAATAATCGGCACGAGTCCTGCGAGGATCAGTGTCAAAGCAGGCAAAGCAGCCAATTGCCATTCGCCTTCAGAAGTCAGTGAAAAAATTCTGACGGCGAGCGTGTCCCAGCCAAAAGGACGTGTCATCAAGGTAATGGGCATTTCTTTCATGACATCCACGAAAACCAATACCAGAGCAGTAAAAAACCCACCTTTGAGCATCGGAAAATGCACGCTGCGCAACATTTTCCAACCGCTGACGCCAAAACCAATGGCTGCCTCGTCAATGCTTCTGGTTACCCTTGCCAGCGCACTCTCCAAGGGAAAATGACTGACCGCCAGGAAACGGGTCATATAGGCAATCAGCATCACGGCCAATGTCCCCTGAATCAGCAATCCGCTTTCTATATTGAATAAAACCAGGAGCCAATCGCTGAGCAGGTTGTCCAGCCACGCTAACGGGATAAAGATACCAACCGCCAAAACTGCGCCTGGCAAGGCATAACCGATCGTCGCCAGCCGCACCGCCAGATTTGTCCAAAATCCGGCTTGTAAACGTGCAGCATAAACCAGCAAAACTGCAACCAACGTAGTGGTGAAGGCTGCGATACTTGCCAGTAATAAACTATGCCAGACAAATTCCAGGTAGCGCAGATTGAAACTGTCAGAAAAAGCGTCTGCTGCCCAGATGATTAATTGTATGACTGGCAAAATAAAAGCAAAAAACAATACAGTGCTGGCAAAAACTGTTACTGCCATAGCGCGCCACCCAGTCAATCTGACACGTTCGATACTTACGCTGCGCTTGTTTTCAGCAAACCGCATGCGTGCGCGAAAATACTGCTCGCTCATGATGATCATGAATACAATCAAGATCAGTATTGAAGCAAGCTGTGATGCGGCGGTCAGCGAAAATAAACTGAACCAGGTTCGGTAGATAGCCGTGGTGAAGGTGTCGTAATTAAAGATTGCTACTGTCCCAAAATCCGCAAGTGTTTCCATTAATGCCAGCATGACACCAGCAGCAATCCAAGGACGTGCCATTGGCAGGGCAACCCTGAAAAAACCTTGGCGGCGATTCAACCCCAGTGATTGAGCAACTTCCAGCAAGCGTTTACCTTGTGTCAGAAATGCGTTGCGTGCCAACAGGTAAACATACGGATAAAAAGCCAGTGTCATGACGATTGCCACGCCTGGGCCGCTGCGAATATCCGGGAACCACAACAGATCGGCAGCAAATAGGTTGCGTAAACCGGTTTGCAAGTGTCCAGTGAAATCGAATAATCCGAGTGCCACGAATGCGGTTACATAAGCAGGAATAGCCAGGGGTAAAAATAATGCCCAGGAAAAAAAACGGCTTCCAGGAAAGGTATAGACAGCCGTAAACCATGCGAGGCTGACACCCAGCAAGGATGTACCAAGCATGACACCCAATACCAGCCACAATGTATTGGTTAACAGACGAGGCAGTGATGTGGCAACCAAATGTTGCCAGATATCATCTTCTGGTGAGAAAACAGAGGCAACCACCACGCACACGGGAATCATCACCAGTGTGGCGATCAAAAACGGAATCATTCGCCAAAATAATTGCCCACTGGATGAATGTCGTTCTAACACGCGGGCGACCACCTGTTTACCGGCTTTACTAGCGCGGATAGAAGTATTTTTTCCAACCCTAGCGGTAACCGGCGCGATCCATCAATTTAACCGCCTGCGCTTGTAGTGCGCCTGCCCGTGCGATATTCATCGGATTCGCCTCAAAAGCTCCCCAGCTACGAATAACTTCTCCTGTCGGAGCCTGTGGATTTGCAGGAAACTCCATGTTGAGCTCGGCAAATATTTGCTGTGCCGGTATGGAAGACAGGTATTCGAGCAACTTTGTCGCTGCAGATTTATTTTTGCTGTAACGGGTAATGCCTGCACCTGAAACGTTAACATGTACACCACTACCGTTCTGATTCGGCCAGAAGATGGCCAATGGTAAGTCAGGTTTGTCAAGCATCAAGCGACCGAAATAATAGGTATTAACCAACGTAACATCGCATCGCCCTGCAGCGACAAATTCCATCGCACGCGTGTCATCCGGCAGCGGGTCGGTAGCCAGGTTGGCGACCCAGCCTTTGACGATACGTTCTGTTTCCGCTTCACCCAGTTCTGCAATCATCATCGCCACTAATGACTGGTTGTAAACCTTGTTGGAAGTACGCAGACACAAGCGTCCACGCCATTGTGGTTCAGCAAGCGCGGCATAGGATGTTAATTCTGCTGGTTTTACCTTCCGAGTGTTGTACACAATCGTACGCGCACGCACTGTCAACCCAAACCACTGGTTATCCGGATCCTTGAGCTGTGCTGGAACATTGGCTGCAAGTACCGTTGAATCAATGGGCTGCAACAATCCTTTACGGGCTGCTTCCCATAAATTACCTGCGTCCGTCGTGATGAGCATGTCTGCCGGTGTTTTTTTACCTTCAGCCAATAAGCGTGCGAGCAGCGCGCCTTCTTTGTCAGTGGTGAATTTGACCGCTATTCCGGTTTCACGAGTGAAGTTATCAAATAAAGGTTTGATGAGTTGTTCAATTCTCGCTGAATAAACTACTACTTCAGCAGCTTGTAATGTCGATACGGTGAACAAGGCGACACAAAATAAGATACGGATAAACCCAGAAAATCTAGCTCCATACAAACTCAAATTAGACATGATAGTAATATTCCCAAGAAATTCACGGTAAAACACATATCCGGAAGTATACCCTTAGTAGGAATAGTTATCAGTCAATGGCATTTACTAATTCGCATGTGTTTGTTTTTAAACATGCATACAACACATTTTGGTGCTCACGGTACAAAGTGGGCAAGTCTGCCGATCCGATAATAATTTTATCCGGAGAAAGTGAAACACCAATTGACAAAAGCGGCTTTAAGTTGGAGCGGTTCTTTGACGAAACTACTATTCTGGATTTGAGTGGAAAAAATCTTTACAAAAAGGTATGATGCCACCTTACTTCCAAGTCAGAAAGGGCTTTTGAGTATTGCGTGTACTAATAGCCAAGGATTAATAACAAGCACGGAAGAGTGGCCGAGCGGTTGAAGGCACTGGTCTTGAAAACCAGCAACGGGAAACTGTTCGTGGGTTCGAATCCCACCTCTTCCGCCAATCGCAGCTGTGCATTATATCGCGCTAAAGGTAGCTTTATGAGAATGAAAGGCGTGCATTAAACAGCGAACAAGTCATGGCAGTCATGATGACAGCAACTCAGCTGGTCACAAAACATGCCGAATAACAATGAATCGGAGATGGAGAAAACTAGATGAGCGTCCCATTTTTGCAGCAGTATCGTGTTGGTACTTACCTGTTAAAACAGAAACTTCTTGGCAACAAGCGCTACCCACTGGTATTGATGCTTGAACCATTATTTCAATGTAATCTGGCATGCGCGGGATGTGGCAAGATTGATTATCCTGATGAAACCTTACGTCGCCGCTTAAGTACAAAGGAATGCCTAGATGCTGTTGACGAATGCGGCGCGCCAATCGTTTCCATTGCGGGTGGTGAACCTCTGATTCACAAGGAAATGCCAGAAATTGTTGAAGGCATTATTAAACGTAAAAAATTTGTTTACCTGTGTACAAATGCCCTGTTGCTTGATGATCGCATGGCTGATTACCAGCCATCACCCTATCTGACCTTCTCTATTCATTTGGATGGTAACAAGGAGCATCATGATAAATCTGTTTGCCGTGATGGTGTCTACGACAAGGTAATTCCCGTCATTAAGCAGGCGGTTGCACGTGGATTCCGGGTTACCGTCAATTGCACTTTATTCCAGAACGAAACTGCCGAGGAAGTAGCCAATTTTTTTGATACCGCAACTGATCTCGGGATTGAAGGTATTAACGTGTCTCCTGGCTTCAGCTATGAACATGCTCCGCGTCAGGATGTTTTCCTGCAACGCTCCGTGAGCAAACGGCTCTTTCGCGACATATTCAGACTAGGAAAAAAACGCGAAACACCTTGGAAATTCAACCACTCCAGCCTATATCTCGATTTCTTAGCTGGCAACCAAAACTATCAGTGTACCGCTTGGGGCAACCCTACTCGGAACCTATTTGGCTGGCAACGTCCTTGCTATTTACTGGTTGATGAGGGTTACGCAAAAAACTTTCGTGAACTAATGGAAGAAACAGATTGGGATCGATATGGTGTCGGTAACAATCCTAAATGTGCAAATTGTATGGCACATTGTGGATTTGAGCCAACCGCCATTAACGATACGTTCTCTCATCCTATCAAGGCATTGCGTGTCAGCATGAGAGGACCTCTGACGGATGGTCCTATGGCACCAGATCCACTGCAGACAGCCACCTCGTCCCAACCAGGAAGGAACAAGCAGGTAGACTTCCCGCTGCCAGTCCATGTCGAACACAAACCTTCCACAACTTCTGCCGATAATTCGTCGGATACAAACCGTTAATAGGATATAAAACATTATTTGTTCAAAGATAAAAAGCTGCAGGTGACTATAGGTTATCTGTAGTTTGAGTACCATTGACTTATTTTGCTCTTATTGGTCTTCTGTTGTGGTGGGTAGTCGTGCTCGCGCCTTGGCGCGCATGGAGTACACGTGAGCTACTTACGCCACTATCTGACTCGACTGCCAATCCATCATTCGCAGCGGTCACCGTTCTGATTCCGGCACGCAATGAAGCACCGGTAATTGCACAAACCTTAAATGCGCTACGAGCACAAAACATGGATTTGCGCATTATCGTCATTGATGATCAGTCGGAGGATGACACCGCAGCAATCGCCAAACAACAAGGTGCAACTGTTTTCGTCGGCACGACGCCACCCACAAACTGGAGTGGAAAATTATGGGCGTTACAACAAGGATTACAAACGGTAAAAACCCGCTATACGCTTTTACTGGATGCCGATATTACCCTCGCACCAGGCACTCTCGCGGCGATCCTGCAGCATGCCAAAAAAAACAACCTAGCACTAGTATCGATAATGGCAACTCTACCTACCAGAAGTTTTCTGGAACGCCTACTCATCCCGGCATTCATTTTCTTTTTTAAGCTACTTTATCCGTTCGCCCTCGCCAACCAACCAGGTTCACGGGTAGCCGCAGCAGCTGGTGGTTGTATTCTGGTCGAGACCGAAGCACTGAAATCTGTTCATGCATTTGAAAGCATCCATGATGCGTTGATCGATGACTGCACCTTGGCTGCCAAAATCAAGCAGACAGGTTATCAAATCTGGATTGGCCTAAGCCATGGCGCATACAGTCATCGGGGGTACGACAATCTTGCGCAGATATGGAACATGGTTGCGCGCACTGCATTTACGCAACTTAACTATTCTTTTTTTCTACTACTGGCATGTACATCTATTATGGTCAGTATGTTCTGGCTCGCACCAGTATTGATAATGACTTGTACGGATACCATCTGTCTGACTGCCTGGATATTAACCTGGATAGCGATGTGGATTGTTTATAGTCCCACACTCAAATTCTATCAACTCTCCCGTTTGTGGGTAGTTGCTCTGCCACTGATCGGCACGCTTTATTTATTAATGACCTGGACTTCGGCATTTCGCTATTCGCGCGGAGAACGAGCACAATGGAAAAACAGACGATATGATGTTGCTAAACATGATTAAAAATACAGTTTACGTCCTAATGGCAACCATCGTGTTGCTAGGTAGCACACCCATGCTTGCGCAGCCCGGGCAACAACCCCAGCAGGTCGTTACCGTGCTACAAGAAGCGCTAATCAGCGCCATGCAACAGGGTCAGAAAATGAGCTTTATCGATCGCAAATCCTTTCTCGCACCCGTCATTGAGAAAACGCATGATCTGGAAGGCATTGTGCGCACCGCACTGGGATCACACTGGCCGACACTGGACAAAATGCAACAGCAGTCCATGCTCAGTATATTCACACAAAACAGCATTGCAACCTATGCCGATCGGTTTGACCAATACGACGGTGAACATTTTGAAATGATTGAAGAGCAGCCACTACCACGCGAGCGCACGCTGATCCGCAGTCAATTTACCAAGGCTGACAAGAGCGTAATCAGCTTTGACTACGTACTTCATCAACATAATGGGCGCTGGTTGATCGTTAACATTGTCGTTGATGGTGTCAGTGACCTCGCTCTAAAGCGTGCGGAATATAACGCCATCGTGCAGCAAGAAGGGATTCAAGCGTTGATCGATACCCTGCAACACAAAACCGACCAGATCAGGCTCCGTCATCAGCAATAATTTCTTTCATCAGCAACAATTACACACTGGATTTATTGCCGCTCATTAGCGCTTTTTAGCAAATATGGCAATCCCGCCTACTCAGCACACGCTATCCGTTCAAGGCAATCGACTCCTCTCTACCTGGGTCAGCTTTGCCTATCGCCATGCTATATGGGTCATACTGGCATCACTCTTATTTGCCGCGCTGTCAGCCAGCTACACGGCGCGAAATCTTGGCGTAGACACCAATACAGCAGACATGTTGTCGGAAGAACTGCCTTTTCGCGTCAATCTCGCCCGTTTTGAAGCAGCCTTTCCACAATATGAGGAAGTACTCGTACTGGTGCTGGATGCGTCTACACCAGAACAGGCTTATCTGGCCGCCACGCAATTAAGCGCCTATTTATCTGAGAATCTGGAAACCAACGGCGCAGTATTACACTTGAATGGTGAACCGTTTTTTCAGGCCAATGGGTTACTTTATAAAACACAAGAGGAACTGCGGTTATTAGGAGACCGGCTCTCCAACGCACAGCCGTTGATTGCAAGAATCCTTCGCGATCCTTCCCTATTTACTTTTATCAATCTGCTACAAGAAGCCGCTACGGAGCTACGTGATGGCAGAAAACTAGAGGTAGATGCCCTGCTGCAGACGGTAGCATCAACCATTGATGTTAATCTGGCTGGACACAGGCAATCATTATCCTGGCAGACCCTGTTGCAAGAGGAAACGAGCAAACCTCCTTACCGGGAATTTATTGTTTTACAGCCAAAACTGGATTTCAGCGAGATATTTGCGGCAAAACAGGTCATCACCACCATTCACGAGGCTGCCCAATCTCTTGATCTGGAAAATCAATTTGGCGTTCGACTGAGGATAACTGGCGATGTCGCGCTGGCACATGAAGAACTGACCAGTGCCATGCTGGGTGCGCAGGATGCCGGCATCATCGCGCTCATCGGCGTAGCGGTCATTCTGCTGGTCGCACTGCACACCATTGGCTCGGTAGTCGCTATATTGATCAGTCTCTTGCTCGGACTGATCCTGACCGCCGCTTTTGCCACGCTCGCAGTTGGTCATCTCAATCTGATCTCGATTGCCTTTGCCGTACTGTATATCGGTCTCGGCGTAGACTACGCCATCCATCTGCTGTTGCGCTATGCTGAATTAGGTAAAACGGGTTTGTCGCAGCTTGACATGCTCCTGACTGCCGGTCGTGATACCGGCAGATCGCTGGTGATTTGCGCGAGCACCACCGCTATTGGCTTTTATGCTTTCATTCCGACCACTTACCAGGGTATTGCCGAGCTCGGTATCATTTCGGGCACCGGCATGCTCATTAGTCTGGCGGTGACACTCACTGTTATACCGGCACTACAACGCTATGTGCCTATCCAGCCACAATCTTTTCAATCTAGGAACTTCACATCACACTTATCCACATACTGGCTACATCATCCCAAATCCGTAATGCTGGTCACGGTTCTGGCCAGTGTGGTATCCATTCTGGCGTTACCAAATATAAAATTCGACCACAATCTGCTCAACATGAACAACCCCGATGGTGAAGCGGTGCAAACCTTCCGGGAACTACTGGCAGACCCGAAACAATCTCCCTGGTTTGGCGCAATTCCGGTCAATAGCAAACTTGAAGCCGAACAGTTGCGCAAGAAACTGGTGCAACTACCAGAAGTAGACAAAGTCGTCAGTCTGACAGATTTTATTCCAGCAGAACAAACCGAGAAACTTGCACTGCTTGACGAGGTCGCATTGACGCTTGGTCCGGATTTATTTGCTGCCGTCCAACCGGCGAATAAAAACCACACAATTGCGCAATACCACAGCGCGCTCACCGCGTTGCTACAATCATTACTACCGTTAACGCAGCAACCCTTGACGCAGAATAAAAGCCAGACCGTAGCCGACGCAGCGTTAAAACTGATGAATTCCCTGCAAGCCCTGCTGTCTGCGCTGGACAACGCCAGCACCGCTGATGACCAACAACTGCTCGCTCATATTGAACAAGATTTATTGGCACTGTTGCCTGAAACCCTGACACGCCTACAGACAGCACTGACTGCCACAGAAGTGGATATTGATTCTCTACCAGAATCGTTACGCTCACGCTGGCTAAGCTCCAACGGAGAATATCTGGTCGTGGCTTATCCTACCCATGACATGAATGATAACGACGCGCTGCGGAAATTTGTACGCAGCATACAACACCACGCGCCGCAAGTCAGCAGCACCCCTGTTATCCTTCTCGAAGCGGGTGATGCGGTAGTTGAAGCGTTTATTCACGCGTTTACACTGGCGCTCATCGGCATCCTGGTTGCGCTGTGGTGGTTGCTGCGCAATGTGCTATCGATCCTGCTGGTGCTGATTCCGCTGTTGCTGGCAGCGCTGTTTACCGTTGCTGCCACCGCCCTCCTCCACATCCCCTTTAATTTTGCCAATATTATCGCCCTACCCTTGCTGCTCGGCATCGGTATCGACAGCAGCATTCACATGGTCACACGCAGTCGCTATCAGCATCTATCCGGCGATCAACTACTGCATTCCAGCACCGCGCGCGCTATTTTTTACAGTGCGCTCACCACTATGACCGGTTTTGGCAGCCTGATGCTCTCATCGCACCCCGGAACAGCCAGTATGGGATTACTGCTGGCCATCGGCGTCGTGTTCATTTTGCTGTGTGTTTTTATAGTGCTGCCCTGTCTGCTACAGCTGTTTTCACAAAATCAGCCCGGTCTTGATCCTATTAAATAAAGGGGGGGCTGTGGTACAATGTACCGCTGTAAGAACCCAAGAATAGCCACCCTTCAAACCTTTCTCAACCAAATGAGCAAGTGAGGGCATACCGTAGCCCGTTCCCGATTTTCTGAAAATAAACCGTTATTTACCAACAACCTTTCAGACAAACTCCCTTCTCACCTAACTGATACTCATCCAAAATATCATGAATCAATTCGCAAAGGAAACCCTACCCATCAGTCTTGAAGATGAGATGAAGCGGTCTTATCTCGACTATGCGATGAGCGTTATTGTCGGGAGGGCATTACCAGATGTACGCGATGGTCTCAAGCCGGTACACCGGCGTGTGCTCTTCGCCATGCACGAGTTATCCAACGACTGGAATCGGCCTTATAAGAAATCGGCGCGTATCGTGGGTGATGTTATCGGTAAATATCACCCACATGGTGATACCGCTGTCTATGACACTATCGTGCGGATGGCACAGAATTTCTCACTGCGCTACATGCTAATTGATGGCCAGGGTAACTTCGGCTCTGTTGATGGCGATAATGCGGCCGCAATGCGTTATACCGAAATTCGCATGTCGCGTATTGCACACGAACTGTTGGCGGATCTTGACAAAGAAACAGTTGATTTTGGTGTGAATTATGATGAATCCGAGCGCGAGCCACTGATTCTGCCCGCCAAGATACCCAATCTGTTGATTAATGGTTCATCCGGTATCGCTGTCGGAATGGCGACCAACATCCCCCCGCATAACCTCAATGAGGTAATTGATGCCTGTCTGTTGTTGCAAACCAAGCCAGATGCGGATATCGATGAATTGATGACCTGCGTTATTGCGCCGGATTTTCCGACTGCCGGAATTCTCTATGGCGTAGCAGGTATCCGGGATGGCTACCGTACCGGGCGTGGGCGCGTGGTGATACGCGCCCGTACCCATTTCGAGGACATGGAAAAAGGCAGCCGTCAAAGCATCATTATTGATGAGTTACCGTATCAGGTGAACAAGGCCAATTTGCTGACTCGTATTGGTGAGCTGGTACGCGACAAGAAAATCGAAGGTATTTCCGAGCTGCGTGATGAATCTGATAAATCCGGTATGCGCGTGGTCATTGAACTAAAACGAGCCGAAAATCCAGACATAATCCTGAATAATCTGTACAAGGAAACGCAGATGCAGGATACGTTCGGGATGAACATGGTCGCGCTCGTCGATGGACAGCCGCGTCTGCTCAACCTGAAGCAGATGCTGGAATGTTTTCTGCGTCACCGGCGTGAAGTCGTCACCCGGCGCACGGCATTTGAGCTTAAGAAAGCGCGTGATCGCGGGCACTTGCTGGAAGGTTTGGCGGTGGCATTATCCAATGTGGATGAAATCATCGCGTTGATCAAAGCGGCAGCTACGCCTGCGGATGCAAAACAAGGTCTGATGTCCAGACCCTGGCATTCACAACTGGTTGAAGAAATGCTGCGCAGAGCGACTATCGATGCTGAAAGCCTGCGACCCGACTCGCTGACCGTCAATCTGGGACTGACCGAACAAGGCTATCTGTTATCGGAAGTTCAGGCGCAGGCGATTCTCGATCTTCGCCTGCAACGCTTGACCGGTCTGGAGCAGGAGAAAATTGTCTCTGAGTACCGCGAAGTGATGGATAAAATTCTGGATTTGCTGCACATACTGGCAAACCCGAGCAGAATTACGGCCATCATTACCGAAGAACTGACTGCAATCAAACAGCAATTTGGTGATGCTCGCCGCAGTGAAGTTGTGGTTGACACCGAAGATTTGCAAACTGAAGATTTAATCACTCCGGCTGATATGGTGGTAACCCTATCCCATGCCGGCTATATTAAATCCCAACTGCTGGATGATTATCAGGCGCAAAAACGGGGGGGACGCGGTAAACTGGCCATCACTACTCGCGAAGACGATTTCATCGACAATCTCTTCATTGCCAATACCCACGATTATATTTTGTGTTTCTCCAGTCTGGGACGTGTTTACTGGGTCAAGGTATACAATGTGCCGCAGGGTGGTCGTTCTGCACGCGGCAAGCCAATCAACAATCTGCTGCCGTTGGTACAGAATGAAAAAATCAACGCAGTGTTACCAGTCAAAAATTTTGATGACTCGCACTTTATTTTTATGGCAACAGCACTTGGAACGGTTAAAAAAACACCGTTATCCGAGTTCTCGCGTCCACGGAGTAATGGCATCATCGCCATTGGACTGGATGAAGGTGATTACCTGATCGGTATTGCGCTTACTGATGGTAAACATGATGTCATGCTATTCTCCGATACCGGTAAAGCAGTCCGGTTTGATGAAAATGATGTCCGTCCAGTGGGCCGCCAGGCACGCGGTGTCAGGGGAATGCGACTCGGTGCCGGTCAGAAAATAATCTCGCTGCTGGTGGCTGAAAATGAAGATCTGTCGGTATTGACCGCCACTGAAAATGGCTTTGGCAAACGAACGTCTATCGGTGAATATACCCGTCATGGGCGCGCCACGCAGGGGATGATTGCGATCAGCACCAATGCGCGCAATGGCAAAGTTGTCGCTGCGCAGCTTGTGCAGCCAGAAGATGAAATCATGTTGATTACGACAGGAGGAGTCATGATTCGGACTCGTGTCAGTGAAATCCGGGAAATGGGACGTTCCACTCAGGGTGTGACCTTAATCAATCTGGGGCACAATGAAAAACTGGCCGGACTCGAAAGAATTGTCGAAACCGAAGAAAATCAGGAAAGCTAAACTTTATGCGAACAATATACAATTTCAGCGCAGGACCGGCTGTGTTGCCACAAGTCGTTCTCCAGCAGGCACGTGATGAGATGCTTGACTGGCATGGCAGCGGCATGTCAGTCATGGAAATGAGCCATCGTGGCAAGGAATTCATGTCGATTGCGCAACAAACTGAGCAGGATCTGCGGGATCTGGTCAGTATTCCCGATCATTACAAGGTGCTGTTTCTTCAGGGTGGCGCATCCGCCCAATTTGCAATGGTGCCCATGAATCTCCTCGGCAATAAAAAACAGGCTGATTATATTCACACGGGACAATGGTCTGAAAAAGCCATTGCCGAAGCCTCCAACTACTGTCACCCACATATCGCTGCCAGCGCAGAGAAAGACGCTTTCAATTCGATACCTCCCATCGACCAGTGGCGTATCAGTCCGGATACGGCTTATCTCCATTACACCCCCAACGAAACTATTGGTGGCGTCGAATTCCAGTGGATACCTAATTTGTCAGAAATTACGGGAGGAAATAGAGATATTCCTCTGGTTGCGGACATGTCGTCCAATTTTCTGTCACGCCCGTTTGATATCAGCAAGTTTGGATTGATCTATGCCGGCGCGCAAAAAAATGTTGGCCCGGCAGGATTGACAATCGTCATCATACGGGAAGACTTGCTGAAGATTACCCCACTTGCTGGCACACCCACCATGTACCGTTACCAAACGCATGCAGAAAATGATTCCATGTATAACACACCGCCAACCTACGCTGTCTATATCATGGGATTGGTGATGCAATGGTTAAAGCGTCTCGGTGGACTACCTGCGATTGAACAACGCAATATTGCCAAGGCCAAGTTGCTCTACGACCTGATAGATGCCAGCAGTTTTTACCGCTGCCCAGTCAAAAAATCTGACCGCTCTAGGATGAACATCCCGTTTACGCTGGCGAATTCAGCTCTGGATGTCGACTTTCTGCAACAGGCCCAAGAACGGGGGTTGATTCAGCTCAAAGGACATCGTTCCGTTGGCGGGATGCGAGCCTCGATTTACAACGCCATGCCGATAGAAGGCGTGCAAACATTAGTTACTTTTATGCAGGAATTTGAGAAAAATCATGCCTGAATCACAAGATGAAAAATTCAAGATTCTCACACTCAATGCCATTTCGACTGTTGGATTGAATCGCTTGTCGGCTGATCAATTTCAAACTGGTGGCGACATCGCAGATCCTGATGCTATTCTGCTGCGCTCGCACAATATGCACGACATGCCCATCCCCGAAAGTGTGGTCGCTGTTGGTCGTGCTGGCGCAGGTACCAACAATATCCCGATCAATCAAATGAACGCGCGCGGCATTGCCGTTTTCAACACCCCTGGTGCTAATGCCAATGCGGTCAAAGAGCTGGTATTAGCAGGTATGTTGCTCGCTTCACGTAACATCATTCCTGCCATTCGTTTTGTGGATGGACTACAAAAAAAAGATAACGCGGCTTTGCATCAGCAGGTAGAGGCTGAGAAAAAACATTTTTCCGGAACAGAATTGCCAGGACAGACATTGGGCATCATTGGTCTTGGAAAAATTGGAAGACTAGTTGCAGATGCCGCGATCAAGCTTGGCATGAAGGTATTTGGTTATGATCCCAAAATTACCGTAGACGCTGCATGGAGTCTTCCCGCTGAGGTCAAAAAGGCAAGCGATATTGAAGCACTGGTGCATCGCAGTCACATCATCTCTTTACATGTACCGTTAAACGATGCGACACATCATATGGTTAACAAAGATCTCGTCGCCAGGATGCAAAAAAATACCGTACTGCTGAATTTTGCGCGTGATGAAATCGTAAATGAAGATGCAGTTCTTGCCGGTATCGAACAGGGTGTGATCAGAAACTATATCTGTGATTTTCCAAGCGAGAAACTGCTGCATCACCCGGCAGTCATCACCTTGCCCCATCTGGGCGCTTCTACCAGAGAAGCAGAAGAAAACTGCGCTGTCATGATCGCTGATCAAATCATGGATTATCTGATCAATGGCAATATTCTGCACAGCGTCAATTTTCCTGATGTTTCGATGGAGCGGGAAGTTCCCTACCGGGCAGCCATCGCTAATGCCAACGTTCCCAATTTGCTTGGACAAATATCAACCTGCATGGCCAATGTTGGATTAAATATTCACAACATGGTCAACAAATCACGTGGGGAAATTGCTTATACTCTGGTGGATACCGATAAACCTATTCCACCGGAAACTATCGATGTCATTAGAAATATTACGGGTGTGCTGATGGTGCGCTATATTCCAAAATTCTCCTGAAACCACATACAATAGATTTCTTGATAGCCTGGGGGCTGCCAGAGAAAAAATGATTGAAAACCTAAAACAATTGCGTGACAAAATCGATGCTATCGATGATGAGTTACTCAAATTAATCAATTCACGAGCACAGCTTGCGCAGGAAGTAGGAAAGCAAAAATCCGGCGTTGCCTATCGCCCGGAACGGGAATCACAGATTTTTGCCCGCCTGCAGCAACATAATCATGGTCCGCTCAGCCAAACACAAATTCGACAACTATTTACCGAGCTTATCTCGGCTTGTCGCGCACTAGAAGATCCGTTCACGGTCGCCTACCTTGGGCCCACCGGAACTTTCTCTGAAGAAGCAGTCAACAGCCGTTTTGGTAAAGCCGTCAACGCATCACCCAGCAGTTCAATTGATGAAGTGTTTCGTAAAGTTGAATCTGGCACCGCCAATTTTGGTGTGGTACCTGTTGAAAACTCTACCGAAGGTGCGGTTGGCAGAACCATGGATTTATTGCTGCAAACACCACTCCTGATATGTGGCGAGCTGGAGCTGGCAGTCCATCAGTGTCTGATGGCAAAGCAATCTGATCTGAATAAAATCAGAAAAATTTATTCCCATCCGCAGTCATTTGCACAATGCCAGAGCTGGCTTATCAACAACCTGAACAACTTGCAGGGAATTGAGTGTATTGATGCTGCCAGCAATGCCGATGCCGCACGGCTGGCAGCTGCTGATGAGTATGCCGCAGCGATTGCCGGCAAACAGGCAGCAGAAGTTTTCAGTTTGATGCTTTGTGCCTGTAATATCGAGGATAATCCCAACAATACTACCCGCTTCCTCATTATTGGCTCACAGGCTATCGCACCTTCTGGCAGGGACAAAACCTCATTAGTCATGGCAACCAATAATCGTCCTGGTGCGGTGCACGAATTGCTAGCACCGCTGGCACATTACCAAGTCAGCATGACCCGCCTGGAGTCGCGTCCCTCACGTGCCAATTTATGGGACTATGTTTTTTTTGTAGATATTCAGGGGCACCAGCAGGATACAAATGTTGACAAGGCGTTGCAGGCGTTACGTCAGAATGCAACTTTCTTCAAAATACTGGGTTCCTACCCTGTAGCCTGATCATTCTCTTTCTAACGAATAAGTGTCAATTACGATGCAACTATGTGAACTTGCACCCGAATATATTCGGGCAATTCAACCCTACCACCCCGGCAAACCGATTTCCGAGCTGGTACGTGAGCTTAGTCTCGACAAAGATAAAGTTATCAAACTTGCGTCTAACGAAAATCCATTAGGTACCAGCCCAATGGCCAAGGAAGCGATGATCCAAGCGCTCAATGAGGTTTCTCGCTACCCTGACGGCAGCGGTTTTGAGCTAAAGGCAGCGCTTTCGGAGTACTTGGGCGTATCCACTCAACAAATTGTACTGGGCAATGGTTCCAATGATGTGCTGGAACTGGCTGCCCGTATCTTTTTACGGCCAGGAGCATCGGCAGTATATTCGCAATACGCGTTTGCTATTTACCCGCTGCTGGTGCAGGCAGTCGGTGCCACCGGTATTGCAGTGCCTGCACGTAATTTTGGCCATGATTTGGCAGCGATGCTCGATGCAACCACAGCAGAAACGCGCATTGTCTTTATCGCCAACCCCAACAATCCCACCGGTACGCTATGTGAAGGACGGGATCTGTTACGCTTTATGGAGCGTATTTCGCCAGATATTCTGGTAATTCTTGATGAAGCCTATGATGAATACCTGGCAGAAATTCATAAAGCACACAGCATTGGCTGGCTAAAAAATTTCCCTAATCTCGTTATTACCCGTACTTTTTCCAAGGCATACGGTCTGGCCGGTGTGCGTGTTGGTTTTGCGCTGGCAAGTCCAGATATTGCCAATTTGATGAACCGAATTCGTCAACCGTTTAACGTCAACAGCATTGCCCAGGCGGGTGCTTTGGCGGCTCTCAAGGATGTTGAATTTGTCAAGCAAGCCTATAGCACCAACCGAAACGGTATGCTACAAATGGTTGATGGATTGCGGCAACTGGGTGTTGACTATATCCCATCCCATGCCAATTTCATCAGCATTCGTATTGATGGAGAATCCAATAATGCATTAAAAGTATATAAAGATTTACTGCGTCGAGGTGTAATTGTGCGGCCACTCAATAACTACGGCATGAACCATTATTTGCGGGTCACCATTAGCCTTGAGGCAGAAAATTTGAAATTTTTATCTGCACTGGAGCAGTCTTTGAAAGAAATCATCTGATCGGTCACATCTATGTCCCACCATCTTGATAAACTGGTTGTGATCGGTGTCGGGTTGATTGGTGGTTCATTTGCGCTTGCACTTCGCCAAGCCGGGTGTGTCTCGCATATTACTGGCATCGGTCGCAGCCGCCAAAACCTGCAACGAGCAATCGATCTGGGTATTATCGATGAACAAACTGATGATTTTACCTATGCCCTATCAGGTGCAGATTTTGTTTTGCTGGCGACACCAATTGGACAAAATGCCCGTATCCTGCAACAGATTTCGCCGTGTCTTGAAGAACACACTATTGTTTCTGATGTAGGCAGCACCAAACAAAATGTTATTTGTACTGCCCGGGAACATTTGCGTCACCACCTCCATCGTTTTATTCCGGCCCACCCGATCGCAGGTACCGAATTTAGTGGCGCCGACGCAGCAGACCCAACCCTATTTCACAATAAACCGGTGATACTGACGCCGTTAACGGAAAACTGTGCTGAAGCCGTTGACCGCGTTACGTTCCTCTGGCAACAATGCGGTGCGATAGTTTCCCACATGACTGCCGCACAACATGATCAAGTACTCGCCGCAATCAGCCATTTACCGCATATGCTTGCATTTACCCTCATGAACCACATCAATACGGTTGGCGGTGATCAAACGATGACACTGCTAAACTTGGCAGGAACCAGCCTCAGAGATATGACCCGCATTGCAGGTAGTTCGCCTGAAATGTGGCGTGACATCTGCCTGGAGAACCGTGATGCATTAATTGAACAAATCACAACCTATCAACACCTGCTGGCAAACTTGCAAGACATGCTGCGCCATTCCGACCACACGGCAATTGAGCAATTTTTCTCACAGGCACGCGAAACTCGTCGTCAATGGCAAGCCACCAAATGACATCCATGGTGGTAAAAATATTGATTCTGCTCTATCTGCCAGGTTGTTCCAGAATTTTCAACAGATATTGCCCATAGCTATTTTTTGCCAGTGGTTGTGCCAGTTTCTGCAGTTGCGCCGCGTCTATCCAACCGTTGCGATAAGCAATTTCTTCCGGACAGGCTATTTTGAGTCCCTGGCGATGCTCGATGGTTGCCACAAACTGACTGGCATCAAGCAGAGATTCATGCGTACCCGTATCCAGCCAGGCATACCCTCGTCCCATCATTTCTACATTGAGCATTTTCCGTTCGAGATATAGCCGGTTCAGATCGGTAATTTCCAACTCGTTACGTGCCGAAGGCTTAAGCATTTTGGCCAGTTCAACCACTTGATGGTCATAAAAATACAATCCTGTGACAGCGTAATTCGATTTGGGTTGTTTGGGTTTTTCTGCCAGATCAATTGCTTTACCGGCAGGATCAAATTCCACCACGCCATAGCGTTCGGGATCCTGCACATGGTAAGCAAAAACACTGGCGCCCTGCGTGCGCTGTATGGCATTTTTCAGCAGGCGCTCGAAATCATGACCATAGAAAATATTGTCCCCAAGAATCAATGTGCTGGGATCACTTCCAATAAATTTCTCCCCAATAATAAACGCCTGCGCCAGTCCATCGGGTGAAGGTTGCACGGCATAAGACAGATTGATTCCCCATTGTTCTCCTTCGCCCAGCAAGTCTGCAAATCGCGGTGTATCCTCAGGTGTCGAAATAATCAGGATATCGCGAATCCCCGCCAGCATGAGTGTGCTCAACGGGTAATACACCATCGGTTTATCAAATACTGGCAATAATTGCTTGGAAACCACCTGCGTCACCGGATAAAGGCGCGTACCAGATCCTCCGGCAAGAATGATTCCTTTACGGCGAGCGGGAGCATTCTCAGAATTTTTTGTTGTTACTGACGTTGCGGTCATGCGCACTCCATGATATTGATGCCAATCGACCATCCGCAGCAGAAAATGCGATATTAAATCCACTTCCGGCCGGATGTCGAGCTGCTATAGTAAATGACACTTGTTACTAAAATTTTAATTTATTAATGACAGACAAACAGCTACCGCTATTTTCCAAGTCCAGCTCCCAATCAATTTTTCTGCAATGGCTCAAGGAATCAGATACGCCCTGCTGGCAATCTCTGCTAATCGTATTTTTCTGCGCTTGTCTTACTGCGATCAGCTTTACCCTGATTCCCCTGGTGATTGGACAACTTTCCATCCACGCATCGCCCAGTGGCAATCGTCTGTTTTTGCATGAACTACCTTTACTGCTGGCAGTATTAATATCAACCAGTGTCCTTACGAATCAAGCGGCAAATTATACGCTGCAGCGCTTGCAAGGACAGGTTGCCTCAGTTCTAAGAGGAAAATTGTTAATACAGATTGTAAATGCCACGCCCGGTCGCACTGAAGTATTCGCTGAATCGATAAGATCCCACTATTTTGTGGCAGTGGATAGCTTGCTCCACCAGATTGCCGAGCTGGCAAAAAGTCTTTCCCGGGATTTGTTGATCACTATCGGGTTGATTGCCATTTTGTTTTACATCAATCAGGAATTAGCGTTGCTGACGGTAATGATATTAACCGTCGCCCTGCTGATGCAGCCATGGCTCAATACAGACAGAAAATTTCATACCCTCCCCGGCACGGTACAAGATGAAGTGATCAGTCGGATACAAAACATAATGACACACCGTTATCCGATTCAACTTGATCATGGCGACCAGCAGGAGAATCTAAGTATTCGCTCTATGCTTGATCAGCAGCAGCGTGCTTTACTGAAACAGACTGGTCGCTTTATTCTGACTGGCATGTTGACGCAACTATTTTTAGTCAGTATATCGATAGGGCTGCTTTATTTCTGGTTGCAGCAGATAATGCTTGGCAAGTTCATGCCTGGTGAAATGGCTACCTTTTTTTCAGCGCTATTGATGCTGATACTGCCTTTGAAACGACTACTGGATACCAAACGTTTGCTGGTGAATAGTAACCAATCCTGCCAATTCATCACGGCGCTGCTGGAAGATTCCCTTACACCAGCACCGTTTGACATGATGGCAAACGATGATCTATCTAGCAATAAAACCAGACGGCTAGAAGGTAAAGTCCATTTCGAGAATGTTCACTTCCCCCGCGACGTCACCCAATCAGCATTATCCTCGCGTCTGAATTTTATTCTAATGCCCGGTGAAAAACTGGCTATCACCCACTCCACCTCTGATTCCGCCCAAACACTTGCTGCTTTAGTGTGCGGCTTCATCCCACCAACCGCTGGCAAGGTTTTGCTGGATGGAGAGGATGCCATCAATCTTGATTTAGCAGTACGCCAGGCCAATATTGCGTGGTTATCACCAGATAGAAAGCTTTTGAATGACACGGTTGCCGCCAATATCGCCTACGGAATGAAACGCTGCAGCACCGAAACCGAAATCACCCGCGCTGCCCAGCTTGGCCATGCTACGGAATTCATTCGCGAATTACCACGTGGCTATGAAACCAGACTGGACACATGCAGCAACTTCATGTTGACCGCCAGTCAGCGGCAGCGGCTGTTAATTGCGCGCGTGCTGCTGAAAAATCCAGCCATTGTTATCATCGATGAAAGCGTGGCGCAATTTGATCTGAATGATCCGTTATTGCAGCAGGCAATCCTCACCTTAACCGAAAAACGCACCACCTTGATTCTGTCTTCTCAACTCGCCTTGCTCGGTCTCGCTGAACGCAGCATGACGCTGTAACTCAGCTTCTCCAAAAAAATTTCATTTCATGCCTTGCTGGCCATTTTTGACCAGGAATGTCGAGTCCTTTTACATCATTCCTTATTAAAATTCCAGTTCCATTGTAACTCATTGTATATAAGTATAATTTATTTTTGGCACGTCTATTGCTTATATATAAATGCTAGCTCTGATTTGTAAAAATTTAAAACTGCTTCTGGCAGCAAGACCCAAAAAATGAGCACTCAGCAAAGTTAACTATTTTCACATAACGAATGAGGAGCATGAAATGAAGAAATTTTTAATCATCAGCACGCTGATCACTGCTGCTGGAATCGCGGGTAGTAGTTTGGCAACTCCGCTTACCTGGAATCTGGGTACTGGTGGTACCTGTACTTCTGGTGTGGGTAACACTTGTACATTCACCAGTGCCGGGGAAACACTCAAGGCGCGTGCTTACGCAACCAACGACAATCCCGGTCTTGGTCTGTTTGTCAAAGCCACCCTCAACCAGTTCTCCGGAGGACTGGGGGTCAACAGTCCAGGTGAATCAAGCGGCTCACCCCAACACGCTGTCGATAACGATGGCAAAGATGAACTGTTTGTTTTTGAATTCAACGACCCTACGTACCTGTTCACCGGTTTTCAGATTGGCTGGAAGCAAAATGATGCAGATATTCGTGCCTGGATCGGTGGCAATACGCTAGCTGCTGGTTATAACTTTTCTGGAGAAAAATTCTCTAATCTGAGTACATTAGGTGGCGGGTTTACCGCTCTCAATTTCCTGAATGTTCCTACCAATACTACACAAAATTTTGGCACGACCGGGATTGCGGGGCGTTATCTAATTCTGGCAGCTGCACCTTATGATCGTGACGGCTATGACAAAAAATTTGACTATTTTAAGATCAGCCAAGTAAGTGGGGCTGAACCTCTCCCTACTAACCAAGTGCCCGAACCGGGTATCCTGGCACTGCTCGGGATTGCCATGGCCGGCTTCGGTTTTGGAAGGAAACGCGCAGTATGCCACGCATAGTTTGAGCGGTTTTGCCATGGAAATGAAGCCAAACGGCTTCATTTCCATTTCAAGGATGCAATAAAAATCAATTGGTTAATGAATGCTTGATCTTTAATGCTAAGGCTAACGCAGCATTGGCACTATTGCCCAGAACCGTGAAATGCCCCATTTTTCTGCCAGGACGGGCTTGCTGCTTGCCATATAAATGCAGTTTGACGTTTGGATGATTCAGTATCAGACACCAATCAGGCGCACGCTCTTTTTGCCACAGATCCCCCAATAAATTGACCATGGCGGCAGGGCACAGCAGATCGGTACCGCCCAGAGGCAGGCCGCACAACGCTCGCACCTGCTGTTCAAACTGGGAAGTTATGCAGGCATTCATTGAGAAATGACCACTGTTGTGCGGGCGAGGAGCAATTTCGTTGACTAGCAGCTGATTGTCCTCCAGCATAAAAAATTCAACACAGAGTACGCCGACATAATCCAGTTGATGCGCGATGTTGCGTGCAATTCCACACGCTCGCTCAGCAACAGATGCTTCGATACCCGCCAGAATGATGCTGATATCGAGAATACCGTTTGCGTGACGGTTTTCAGGTATTGGGAAAAATACCACTTGCTGGTCGCGCCCTCTGGCTAGAATGACAGATATTTCTCTTGCCATCGCTACCTTCTTTTCCAGCACGCAAGGGGTATGGTTCATGGAAGTCAGCGCAGCAGGTAATCCATCAGGATGAGCAACGGTTACCTGCCCTTTGCCATCGTAACCAAAGCGACTGCTTTTGAGGATACCTGGAAATAAAGTGGGATCGATCTCTGTCAGTAGTGCTTGTGCACCATCCAGAATCAGGTGCGGTGCTAACGCGAAACCATGGCGGGCGAGGAACTTTTTTTCCTGAATCCGGTCCTGCGAAATGGCCACGCTGTCCGCATTAGGGCTAACCGGGCAATATTTCGCCAGATAACGTAACGTGTCTGCTGGTATATTTTCAAATTCAGTGGTAATCCCCGCACAAGTCGATCCCAGTTCATCAAGGGCTGCAAAATCCAGGTAATCGGCACAGAGATGACGCTCTGCGACCTGACCAGCGGGGCTATCCCGTGCAGGATCAAGCACTGTAACCGCGTAACCCATCGACTGAGCCGCCATGACGAACATTCTTCCCAGCTGCCCGCCACCAAGCATGCCCAGCATTGCGCCAGGTTCGATCATACTTCTTCTGCAGGGAGCGTCATTGCGGCAACTTTGGCGGATTGATCCTGGCGAAACTGATCGAGTCGCTGCGCAAGCCCGTTATTCTCGATAGCTAACAAGGCAATCGCAAACAGCGCAGCATTGGCAGCGCCTGCCTCACCAATGGCAAAAGTGGCAACAGGTATGCCTTTCGGCATTTGTACAATGGAGAGCAGTGAATCGATACCTTGCAGGTGCCGCGAGGTAACCGGCACGCCCAATACTGGCAGCGTAGTTTTGGCAGCAAGCATGCCGGGCAGGTGTGCCGCGCCACCCGCACCGGCAATGATGCATTTCAGTCCGCGCGCACGGGCCGACTGCGCATACTCAAACATCTTATCGGGCGTGCGGTGTGCAGAAATCACCAGATTTTCGTGAGGCACAGCAAAATCTCTGAGTATGTTTGCCGCATGTTGCATAACATGCCAGTCACTGTTACTCCCCATAACGATACCAATCTGAGGCTGATTCAATTTCTTTCCCTTAAACAAATATAACAACGAGATTTGGCGACAACGGCAATAATAAACTAGAATAAACGCCTGATCCCGTATTTTCCCATTTGTTGACCAATAGATCCTGAGATGAATTTTCAACGCGGACGTAAAAGAGATGAGCCTGAAATCAATCTGGTTCCCATGATTGATGTCTTGCTGGTTATCCTGATATTCCTGGTGATAACAACTACCTACTCAAAATTTTCGTCTCTGGAAATAACCCTTCCAAGGGCGAACGCGCTGGAAACAGACGCCAGCAAAAAATCTGCGGTAATTGATGTGGCGGTAAACGCAGGCGGAGAGTACCTTATCAATATGGTTCCGATAAAATTTGTCAGTATCGAGGATTTGCGCGATTCTCTGCGGGCTGCGGCCAAATCACAGGAAAATCCGATCATTGTGATCAGTGCGGATGCCAATACCAGCCACCAATCCGTTATCACTGTCATGGAAGCAGCCCGGTTGGCAGGGTATAATCAGGTCACCTTTACCACGGAAACTTCGAGTGGTATTTAATAAAATCGCTGGTGACTTAGACCAATCATCTGATTATGGCTTCGATTTTCAACTTTATTTTCAAAGGAAATAAAATGAGTAATTCTCTGGAAAATTTCTCCAAACCGGCGCTGTCCGGCGATACTTATGTGCTGGCTCCATTGCCCTACGCCGATAATGCCTTGGAACCCGTGATTTCTGCGCATACGCTTAGTTTTCACTATGGCAAGCATCACAAGACCTATGTCGATAACCTGAACAAACTGGTTGCTGGCACACCGTTTGCCGGGCAATCATTAGAACAGATTATCGCTGCAACAACCGGTAAGGCAGACAAGGCAGGCATATTCAACAATGCCGCACAAATCTGGAACCATATGTTTTACTGGCATAGCTTGAGTCCCAATGGTGGAGGAGAACCATCTTCCGGACTGAAACAAAAAATCGAAGCGGCATTTGGTAGTGTGGATAACTGTAAGCAGGAGCTTGCCAACGCTGCCGCTACGCAATTTGGCAGCGGCTGGGCGTGGCTGGCACAGGACGGTGACAAGCTTGTTATTACCAAAACCGCCAATGCGGATACACCCCTAACCGGCAATCTCCGTCCCTTGTTGACCGTGGATGTGTGGGAGCACGCCTATTATCTCGATTACCAGAATCGCCGCCCAGACTATGTCAAGGCGATTCTGGACAAGTTGATCAACTGGGAGTTCGCAGCAGCCAATCTTGCCGGGTAATGCGCCATTGTCTGCAACATCAATGATTACCATCGCCCTTTCCAAAGGGCGAATTTTTGAGGATACGCTGCCTTTTCTTGAGGCAGCTGGCATAGTTGCGCTGGATGATCCCGAAACCTCGCGTAAATTGATCATTGCTACCAACCGACCGGATGTCCGGCTCATCATGGTTCGTGCGACAGATGTACCAACCTATGTGCAATATGGTGCGGCGGATATGGGTGTGGCGGGAAAAGATATGCTGCTGGAGCATGATACAACCGGGCTTTACCTGCCACTCGATCTGCAGATCGCCAATTGCCGCATGATGGTCGCCGTTAGGGATGACTTTGATTATGCTGCCACAGTCTTCCAAGGTGCGCGGCTGCGTGTGGCAACAAAGTATATTCAAACAGCACGTAATCATTTTGCAGCCAAGGGCATGCATGTTGATTTGATCAAACTGTATGGTTCCATGGAGCTGGCACCATTGGTAGGACTGGCTGATGCCATCGTTGATCTGGTCTCGACCGGCAGTACGCTCAAAGCCAATAATTTGCGGGCAGTAGAAGAAATCATGCCCATCTCTGCCAGACTGATCCTGAATCAGGCAGCATTAAAATTAAAATATACGACCATTCAACCATTACTTGAGATTTTTCGCGCGGCTGTTCAAAAAAAAGATGATTAATATTAGGAGGCTATCAACCACCGATACAGACTTCGAGCAGGCACTTGCGGATGTACTGGCGATTGAGTCTGCGCAAAATACGCAAGTAACGGAAACCGTCAACCGGATACTGGGCGATGTCAAAGTGCGTGGAGATTCCGCCCTGATGGACTACACTCGTCAATTTGATCATCTGGAATTGGCGCGGATCGAGCAAATTGAAATATCGCAAGCGCAAGCGCAGACCGCCCTGAAATCACTCGATCCAGAAACGCGAACTGCGTTGGAATTTGCAGCAACACGTATCCGCCAGTACCATGAAAAACAGGTAGCAACCTCCTGGCAGCATCACGAGACAGATGGCACCATGCTGGGACAGAAAATCACCCCACTGACGCGTGTCGGATTGTACGTTCCTGGCGGGAAAGCGGCTTACCCTTCTTCTGTATTGATGAATGCTATTCCAGCAAAAGTGGCCGGGGTGAAAGAGCTGGTGATGGTAACACCAACACCCGGCGGCTATTGCAACCCGTTGGTGCTGGCAGCGGCAGCCATCGGCAAGGTAGACCGGATTTTTACAATCGGTGGCGCCCAGGCAATTGGTGCACTCGCCTACGGAACGGCAACCATTCCGCGTGTCGATAAAATCGTTGGGCCCGGCAATGCCTATGTTGCTGCTGCCAAACGACAGGTGTTTGGCACAGTTGGTATCGATATGATTGCAGGGCCATCCGAAATTCTGGTGATCTGCGATGGACAAACCGATCCCGACTGGATTGCAATGGATTTATTCTCACAGGCCGAACATGATGAACTGGCGCAATCGATTTTACTCTGCCCGGAGGCAACCTTTCTTGAACGCGTCACGGAAAGCATTACCAGGCTGATCGATACCATGCCACGTCATGAGGTCATTCGTACCTCATTGCAAAATCGTGGTGCCTTGATCCAGGTACGAGATTTACAGGAGGCGTGTGCCATTGCCAATCGTATTGCACCAGAACATCTGGAGTTATCCGTTGAGAACCCAGAGCAATGGGTAAGCAGTATTGAACACGCCGGGGCTATTTTTCTGGGGCGGCATACTTGTGAGGCCCTGGGCGATTATTGCGCGGGACCGAATCATGTACTACCTACATCTGGTACTGCCCGGTTTTCTTCTCCTCTCGGTGTGTATGATTTCCAGAAACGTACCAGCTTGATTCAGGTTTCATCAGCAGGCGCAGCGCAACTGGGTCGCGTTGCAGCGACGCTGGCACGTGGCGAAGGACTGGAAGCCCATGCCAGATCGGCAAGCTATCGCTATGAGTAATAGCCATTCAAACACATTAAGACCCCTTCCTGAACAACAGGTTGGCATACTCATCGCAGGCGGTGGGCCAGTAGGTATGGCGCTGGCGCTGGCCTTGGAGGAATATGGCTACAAGGTTCTATTGCTGGAAGCGCACGCGCTGCCTGAAACAGTAGATGATCCACGGCCACTGGCGCTTTCATACGGTAGTTATCTGATTCTACGACGTTTGGGTGTGTGGGAAAGACTGACACAACCCACGCCTATTCTGGCTGTGCATATCACCAATCGTGGTCATTCCGGGCAAACGCATCTGACGCCGAATGATGCTGGTGGTGTTGCGGCGCTCGGTTATGTGGTGAATTATCATGAATTATATGCCGCGCTGCGCACGTTGATACAACAAGGGCAGACTAACTATCAGACCGATGCGCAAGTCGTCTCATTCCTGACGGATACACAATACGCCAGAGTGATGTATCGGCAAGACGGGATGGACAAGCTGGCATCGACTGGTTTGCTGGTACTGGCAGATGGCGGGAAACTAGCGGAACAATTATCCGCAGTAAATTACCAGATACATGATTATGGTCAGGCCGCCATCATCGCTAATGTTGAGGTGACGGCCCCGCAGCAAGGTGCGGCTTTTGAACATTTCACGCGAGATGGTCCGCTGGCGCTACTGCCATCTGGCCGAGGCTACGCGTTGGTATGGACGTTACCTGCCGAAAAAGCGAAGGCTGTTCTGCAGCTGGATGATCAGGCATTTTTGTCGCAGCTCCAGGATAGTTTTGGCGAACGCTTAGGAAATTTTATAGCGGTAGGAAAACGTAGCAGTTTTCCATTGATACTCAAGCATGCAACAGAAGTGATTTCCCAGCGTACCGTCCTGATCGGCAATGCTGCGCAGACTTTGCATCCGGTTGCAGGCCAGGGCTTCAATCTCGGTTTACGTGATGCCTGGGAACTTGCCGATGAAATTGGTCAAGCTTCTCCGGGTAGTACCAATGAAGCTGGCAGTCCTCACATGCTCGCAAGGTATAATAAAAGGCGTCGTCATGATCGCGAAGGTGGCCGGTGGTTTACTGATTCACTGGTAAAATTGTTCGCCAGCGACTTTCCTTTGTTACAAACCGTAACTGGGCTGGGGCTGGCCGCCCTCGACTGTTTGCCGCCTGCCAAGCGTTTTGTCGCACGCAGAATGATATTTGGTGCAAGGGGATAAGTTCGATCCTTGCTGATTTCGCTGTTTCCTTTTTCCGCATAAAGCGGATAGTCTTTTTATGCAGATTGGTCAATACAAACTCAAAAATCAACTGATTGTTGCGCCAATGGCGGGGGTGACAGATCGCCCCTTTCGCCAGCTATGTAAAAAAATGGGGGCAGCAATGGCAGTGTCCGAAATGGTATCCAGCAATTCATTACTTTGGGGATCCGAAAAAACTCGGCGACGCGCCTGTCATGTGGGCGAAGTCCAGCCAGTTTCAGTACAGATTGCAGGTGCCGATCCCGGAATGATGGCAGATGCTGCCAGACACAACGCTGAACAAGGCGCCGAAATTATTGATATCAATATGGGATGTCCTGCCAAAAAAATCTGTAATGTCATGGCGGGGTCGGCTCTGATGAAAGATGAAAGACTGGTGAGCAAGATTCTGACGTCGGTGGTCAAGGCGGTCGATATTCCGGTAACGCTCAAAATCCGGACGGGCTGGGATCTGGAAAACAAGAATGCACTGAGTATTGCACGTATTGCAGAAGATTCCGGTATTCAGGCTCTGGCTGTCCATGGACGTACCCGCGCCTGCGCCTACCGAGGGGAAGCGGAATATGAAACGATTGCACTGGTTAAAACGATAATTAGCATACCCGTTATCGCTAATGGTGACATTACCACCCCAGAGAAGGCAAAACGAGTGTTGAATGATACTGGTGCCGATGCAATCATGATCGGACGCGCTGCGCAGGGCAGGCCATGGATTTTTCGGGAGATTGAGCATTTCTTGAAAACAGACGAATATTTGCCTCCACCGCCTATTGAGGAAATACGTCATGTTTTGATAAATCATCTTCATGATTTATACGTATTTTATGGAGAATACTCGGGAGTGCGCATGGCACGTAAGCATATTTCCTGGTATACCCGGGGGCTGGCTGGCTCTGCTGTTTTCCGTCATGCCATGAATCAACTGCAAACAATCGATACCCAGTTGGCGGCAACGAATCTTTTTTTTGATGCACTTGCAGAGCAGGGAAAAGAGTTGATCTATACAGAAGATGAGATGAGCGCAAAATGACCACTACTATTGATGAAAATGAAATTGCGATATGTGTACGTAAATCGCTGGAAACCTATTTTCAAACATTGGATGGCGAAAAACCTTGCCCTATTTATGAGATGGTCATCAACAGCGCGGAAAAACCCTTACTGGAAATAGTCTTGCAATATGCTGAGGGAAACCAGAGCAAAGCTGCCCAACTACTTGGTATCAATCGCAATACCCTGCGTAGTCGCCTACTTAAACATAAAATCAAGTAATCAACTTAAAGATGACTCTCAAACATGCACTAATCAGTATCTCCGATAAAACCGGCATCGTTGAGCTGGCAACAAAACTGCAGCAGATGAATGTCAAAATTCTCTCGACGGGCGGTACTGCAAAAATCCTGCAGGAAAAAGGAATAACCGTTACCGAGGTCGGGGATTACACCGGTTTTCCGGAAATGCTGGATGGTCGTGTTAAAACGCTGCATCCCAAGATTCATGCGGGGATTCTTGCCAGACTCGAATTGGCCGAACATCAGCAAGCCATGGAGACCGCGCAAATTCCGGCCATTGATTTGGTCATTGTCAATCTCTACCCTTTTGTGCAAACAATTACCAAAGCAAATTGCCCGCTAGCAGATGCAATCGAAAATATCGATATTGGTGGGCCCACTCTGATTCGCGCTGCAGCCAAGAATTACGCACGCGTATCCGTCGTTACCGATCCACAGGATTACCCAGTTCTACTGGAAAAACTGGAATCAGCTACAGAATCGGAATTGCAAGATTATCGATTTGCATTGGCAAGAAAGGCATTCACGCACACAGCCCATTACGATGCAGCTATCAGCAATTATCTGACTGCGCTGGATAACAACCATCAGCCACAAACTTTCCCTGAACAACTTCATCTTAATTTCACATTGACCGAGCGGTTACGCTATGGTGAAAACCCCCATCAGCAAGCCGCTTTTTACCGTGATACCCGCAACGTTACTGGCAGTCTGGCAGATTACCGGCAGATTCAAGGTAAAGCGCTCTCTTACAACAACATCGCGGATACTGACGCCGCCTGGGCATGCGTCAAAACCTTTGAGCAGCCGGCCTGCGTCATCGTCAAACACGCCAATCCTTGTGGGGTGTCCATTGCAGATAGTGCATTGCGTGCCTACCAGAAAGCGCTGGCAACTGATCTGGTATCCGCCTTTGGCGGCATCATCGCATTTAACCGGGAAATCGATGCAGATGTCGTTCATGCCGTTCTCAAGCAATTTGTTGAAGTGATCGTTGCACCGTCATTTACGGATGCCGCTCAGCATGCTTTAGCGGAAAAACCCAATGTCCGCGCGCTGATTGTGCCACTTGAGGTACACGAAAACCATTTCGACCTGAAACGGGTCGATGGTGGTTTACTGGTGCAAACGCCAGATAATCTCAACATTACTCAGGCGCAATTACGCACCGTTACCCACCTGAAACCTACTGAGGCACAGCTGGCAGACTGCCTTTTTGCCTGGCGCGTCGCTAAATATGTCAAATCCAATGCCATTATTTTTTGTGCAGATGGCCAGACGCTGGGTATTGGTGCCGGGCAAATGAGCCGTGTCGACAGCGTGCGGATCGCCAGCAGCAAAGCCATGCAAGCAGGACTCAATCTCACCGGATCAATAGTTGCTTCGGATGCATTCTTTCCTTTCAGGGATGGGGTCGATGTGTTAGCAGATGCGGGAGCGACCGTCGTAATACAACCGGGCGGTAGTATTCGTGACGAGGAAGTCATTGCTGCTGCTAATGAACGCGGACTTGCCATGGTGTTTACCGGTGCGAGACACTTCCGACATTAACCTGCTACTCAAATGAAATTACTTGTCGTCGGTGGAGGTGGTCGAGAACACGCGCTTGCCTGGAAACTCGCACAATCAACGCTTGCGGAGAAAGTTTACGTTGCGCCTGGTAATGCCGGTACCGCCATGGAACATGGAGTAGAAAATATTCCCATCACGACCATACCTGAACTGGCGACTTTTGCGCGCAAGGAAAATATTTCATTAACCGTCGTTGGTCCGGAAATCTATCTGGCAAATGGTATCGTCGATGCGTTCAAGGCAGTCAATCTAAGAATAGTCGGCCCTACTGCCGCTACTGCCCGGCTGGAATCTTCCAAATCCTTCGCAAAATCCTTCATGTTGCGTCATGGCATACCGACTGCCTCTGGTGAAACCTTTGATAATGCCACCGAGGCACATCGCTATCTTGATCAACACCCCCTGCCGGTCGTCATCAAGGCGGATGGGCTGGCTGCTGGCAAAGGTGTAGTTGTAGCGCAGACGTTGCAGGAAGCGCATGCCGCAGTAGACGCCATGCTGATCGAAAACCGCCTGGGTAAAGCAGGTGCAAGTATTCTGATTGAAGCCTATCTGGAAGGAAAAGAAGCCAGTTTCATGGTGTTGTCTGATGGGCATAATATTTTGCCACTTGCCACCAGTCAGGATCATAAGCGCCTGCTCGATCACGATCTTGGGCCAAATACCGGTGGTATGGGTGCTTATTCCCCCACACCAGTGATCCCTCCGACCATGCATGCCAGAATCATGCGTGAGATCATTACCCCAGTCATTGAAGGAATGGCGCGTGAAGTTGCTCCCTATATTGGTTTTCTATACGCCGGACTGATGGTTTCCAGCCAAGGCGACATCAAGGTGCTGGAGTTCAACTGCCGCCTGGGAGACCCGGAAACCCAGGCAATTCTGTTGCGCCTAAAAACTGACTTAGTGCCTTTGTTAAACAATACCGTAGATGGTGCACTCGACAAGGCCGAAATTGAGTGGGATCGGCGTGTGGCCTTATGTCTGGTGATGGCCGCGCATGGCTACCCGGATACACCCAGAACAAATGATGTGATCCATGGACTGGATGTTTTGCAAAAGGAACAGGACAAAGTAGATGCGTTCCATATTTTCCATGCAGGCACTCGTTTTGTAGAACAGAATAACGCAGAAATTGTCACAGCTGGCGGTCGTGTCCTTGGAGTGACTGCACTGGGTGAAAATATTCGACTGGCGCAGCGATTAGCCTATGAAACGGCCGCAAGAATACAATTTGACGGTGCACAACTGCGTCATGATATTGGTGGAGAAAACAAAAAATAATCCAAATTCATAAAAAAACTAAAATTCCTCCTTAATTCGGTAATTTGTGGTTAGAATGCGCAAATAAACTGGTAATGACGATTAGATATTGACGAACCAGGTCTGCTTTACGTCAGATAAATTCGCTTCCTGGGTAATGTCCCTACCTGAGCACAACCATCATGCCAACCAACTATTCGTCTACTTTGATGCGTGAAACCGCTCTTCCCCGTATTGTCTGCATTGCAAGCAGCAATCTCAATTTAGCTGCTGGCTATGTCGATTGGCCAGTTGATTACTGCTCTGGTTTTGAAGACTGGAAATATGATCAATCTGGCGATGTCATTTTTGTAATCGGGGACAACGATCCATCGGTAGCTGTTCAGGTACTGCAGCAAATACGCCAACACCCTGATCTCTATGTGGCGTTATGTTTTGTCACCGGCAAGATTGATGATGAGATCGAACAGTTAGCTGATGGAGAGTTGCCATCACCCGAAGCTCTGCGAGAACAATGGGCACGTTTTCGAGAATTACTGGTGGCATTCAATGAGAACGAGACCACCATCCTGCCGACAGGCCGCCTGATCAAATACCTGTGGCTCCGTCCACACTTTGTAATTAAACCCCGTCATGCCTGGCAATCTCCTCGTTATTGGTTTTACCCACTGCTGGATGCGCTCAATCCCGGTAACGATGCTTTTGATCAGCTGCGCGCGCTGGCCAATCATCGTGTCATTGAACCGAGTGAACTGGTTGATCGGCAAAGGGAATGCTCGCATTGCCACTCATCACACCTTAGTTTCATCGATGTCTGTCCGAATTGCACATCGCTGGATATTGCGCAGCAAGCCTCCTTGCACTGTTTCACCTGTGGGCATGTTGATATTCAGGAAAATTTTCTGCAAAGTGGCGCGTTAGTTTGCCCAAAATGCCTGACACAACTGCGTCATATCGGCAGTGATTTTGATCGGCCAATCGAAAATCATTCCTGCCATGCCTGTCACCATGTATTTGTCGAAAGTGAAGTACAGGTGCGCTGTATGCACTGCAATAAAACATCGCAGCCGACCGATCTTGTTGAACATAAGATCCAGCAATGGCGATTGAGTGATCGAGGGCGCATCATTGCCGTACGGGGTGATACATTCGATATTGCCGCAAGTTTTGCTCAACTGCAATTCATTCCCGGTGAGTTGTTCAGGCACGACCTGGACTGGCTGCTAATACTCGCGAGACGCTATCCAGCGATCAACTTCAGCCTATTTGGAATTTATTTCCCGCAGCTTCCCGAACTGGCTGAAAAAATGGGGCATGCACGCTTGATACAGCTGCTCGAAATTTTTGCCAAGCGACTGCGTAGCCTGCTACGTACCCCCGATTTATCAACCCGCACGGCAGAAAATATGTTGTGGTTATTATTGCCGCAAACAGATGAAAAAGGGCTAAGGGGTTTTCATACCCGTATCAAGGCCAGTCTGGGCGACATCATGAAAGATAGCGATCACCAGCTGGATTACCGCCTAATTGGCATCAGCTCCGGGCAAATCAACGAACAGGAAGATGCACAATTGCTCATGGCAAGACTTTATGCAGAAGTGAAATAGCTCATGGATTGGCTGATACAGGTTCTGCAGCTTTTTTATCTGCACTTTTTTCACCGCCATGACTTGGTTTCTTTCCTGTTATTGTTCGTTCCATTTGTCTTGTTTTTCGAGTTACCGCTTTATCTTGCCAGTTGGTTCGGCGTTTTCCGGTACCTGACGAACAAGACTTTTGTCCAGTCATTCACACCACCATTCTTTCCAAGTGTCAGTTGTGTCGTGACTTGCTACAGTGAGGGAGAAGCTGTAAAGCGCACCGTCCGCTCGCTACTGGAACAGACCTACCCAGGACATATCGAGATTATTGCGATGGTGGATGGTGCACAAAAAAATAAGCTAACCTATGATGCGCTGATCAGCTGCATTCCCATGGCAAAGCTTTACCCTAATCGATCGTTGATCGTCACTCCCAAAATTCAGCGTGGTGGACGGGTTTCTTCGTTGAATGCGGGCTTGGGTCGAGCAAATGGTGAAATCATCATGGCGTTTGATGGTGATACTTCTTTCGATGTGCAGATGGTGCATCACGCCGCACGTCATTTCATTGATAGTAATACGATCGCTGTCACCGGGGCGTTGCGAGTGCGTAATAGCCAGCAATCGCTGGCGACTCGTTTGCAACATCTCGAATATTTGTTGACTATTCAGGCTGGCAAACTCGGATTTGCCAATCTTCGGGTGATCAATAACATTCCCGGCGCTTTCGGCATATTCAGAAAATCGTTTCTGAAAAGTATTGGCGGCTGGAATACGGGCTCGGCTGAAGATTTGGATCTGACTTTGCGAATCAAGCAATATCAGCAGCGCTATCCGGATAAACAGATCATTTTTGAGCCAGGTGCCGTCGCGCACACGGATGTACCCGATACGTTCAGGAAATTTTTCCAGCAACGCCTGCGCTGGGATGGCGATCTGGGATTCATCTATATTGATCGCCACCACAAGGGTATCGCACCAGCACTAATGGGTTGGCGCAATTTTCTGTTTCTACTTTGGTATGGCCTATTTTTTCAAATCATCATGCCGTTCGTGATTGTGCTCTATATTCTTTATATGGCAACAGTATTACCAGTAATCTCAATACTGGTAATACTGTTATTGATCTATCTTTTTTATCTCTTACTGACAGCATTACAGTATGTCTTGTATCTGCTGCTGTTATCCGATCGGGTCAGGCAGGATCTGACAGCAGCATGGGTGCTGCCCATTTTTCCACTGTTTCAGTTTGCCATGCGTCTGTGGAGCGCCTTGGCGTTGACCAATCAATTTCTGAACCGCGCGCATCTTGACTCGGCAATGGCACCTTACTGGGTTCTGAAAAAGGGTAAGCAATGATTCGTCTTATACTATTGGCCTGGTTATTAGGAATAATTGGGGCAACCTGTCTACATGCGCAAACACGCTTACTTTCAGAATTTTCACCACTGGTTGATCGCGCGGCATCGGTACTTAAAAACCAGGCAGACCAGGAAGCGTCGCAAGCTGAATTAGCGATCCAGGAAGCGCAACAAGGGTGGGAGTTATTTGGTAGTGTTGCAGCTGGTTATCAGAAAAGCCCTTTCGCACGCGAACCATTTGGACGATTCTTCGACCCGACTCTGCGACTTGGACTGCGCTATCCGCTACTCGGCAGTGCTGAAAGGCAGAATCGCGCAATACTCGATGCAGCTACTCGAGTCGAGATTGAAACTATCCGACTTGACTGGAGCAGACGTCTGGCAGGATTTTTTCTCGAAGAAAATTACGCTGCATACTGGAGTGCTCAACAGCTGCTCAAAATCAACGACAGCTTTGCACAGCTGGCAGCATCTGCAGAACGCAGACTAGGCGCAAGACGTGCTGACAATTTATTGCTGGCATCGGACTATCATGAATTTCTGTCAGCATTTGTGTTGGCTGAACGTGCCAGAGTGGAATTTCAGCATGAGCGTGATCAAGCGCTCATACGCTTGCGTCATCTAACCGATGAACCAGTATCAGAATTTGAAGCGGTCAAGCCACTTCTGGATCATTCCGAATCTGCCAGCAGCATGCAAATCGATGAACAACCTGATTTACGGATACTGCAAGCGCGTCTGGATACTTTACGCACCATACAAAGTAACGAGAAATGGCAGGGAATCGAATCCGATGTATCCGCTACCATTTTTGGAGGGCCAGCCATTCCTCACCCTTCTCCGGATTCCCCACAATTTGGTTACGGCGGAGCGATTGGGTTGAATTTCAGAATGCCGCTTGACATTGCCAAACTACGCAAGAGTGAGCGGAATCTGGTTGTGCATCAGCTGAACAGCTTGAGATCAGAATACCAGCAACGCCAGCAGGAAATTGAAATCGAACTACAATCTCTACGCAATCGCTATGCGCAATCCCTCCGGCAACTGGATTTCATACGTACCCGTCTGGATGCCGCGCAAGCAGCGACCCGCGAACGTTATCTGCGTTTACGTACACTGGATGGTGATGTCATCGAGAAATATCTGCAGGCAATCCAGGCATATTATCAGGTTGCTGCCAGCTGGCTGGAAGCAGAAAGCGAACGGTGGAAACTGCATATCCGCCTGCGCCAGTTTGGCATCAACCCGCAACCGTATCAGTCTGTCTCTGCTGAGGAGATCACCATAGATACGCTGTTACAACCACTTAATCAGGCTGCGCAACTGTTTGGTGTCACTTCCATGCATCAGGCGAAATCTACCAAGACAACTGACCACCGTCCGCGAGCAGAGCGATTAATTGCTGGTAACGAATTGATAAAGGGCTACGGAAGCTATGTCTGGAATTACGACCTGGCCTGGTCTGTTACGGAATTTCTTGAACAATGTAAAAAACTTGAGGTTCGGCGGGTATTGTTATCATTGAACGCGGCCCAGATTGGTTCTATTACTGCTAATGCCTTGCCAATCGAGCAACTCATCAATCAGGCACATCAACAAGGAATCCAGGTGGAATTACTGCTGGGTGACCCTGACTGGATATTACCCTCACAACGGAGCAAGTTGCTGAACACGTTGCAACGGTTGCGTCACGTTGGTTTTGACGGGCTACACCTCGATATCGAACCAGATCAGCTTGAAAATCCAGAATTGACCGGAAAAACTCAATTTACAGAGTGGCTGAAAACTATTCAACAAGCTAAGGACGAAGCTGTCTGGCCGGTTGGGGTCAGCATTCATCCACGTTATCTTAATACACAACAGAGCTTTGGTGAATGTGTACCTTGCCAGTTTGAACAATTTGGCATACGCGAGGTTACCGTCATGTTTTACACGCGTAACCTTTCCAATATTACTTCAACCCTACGAGCAGCAATGCAGAAACACCCTGACCTGATTTTTAGTCTGGCACAGAGTTTAGAGCATGAACTGGCAGCGGAAAGCAGTTATGCGCAGCAGCCAACTAACATTTTTCAGCATTCAATGAATACACTGGAAAAACAACTTAATGCCCGGAATTTTGGAGGCATCATTATTCAATCCTGGCAAGATATGCAAGGCTATTTCTATGAAAATCCGCTTTAATCAACCTGAAAAGAAAAACCCAGAAACGGAACAAGGCATCCGTATTCCATACGATCCGGCAAAACGTAGTGGCGCAGCATGGCGATGGTACTTGATTCTTGCGGTTGCCAGTTTGCCATTACTGTATCTGGCAGGACTGATATTGCGGGAAACGCTGCTCACAGAAATTGATGGACGTATCATCCTGCCACACATCACCGTACGTGCACAGAGTGCGGGTCAAGTGCAACAGCTGAAGATCTCGCCACTGGAGACGGTATCGGAGGGAACGCAGTTAACACTGTTGGTCAATACTTCCTTGGAGAACGGCGCACAACGCCTGCACAGTGAAATTAACTTCCTCTCTGGGCAAAAAGAATCGCTGCAACGTAACGGTGGCGATAAGCAGGCATCGCGCCTGACGCTGTTTGCGCAGGATCAAAGCCGGTTTTATCTGCAACGCTTGCGTCAATATGAATCCCTGCTCAAACAAAGTGCCGCTACGCAGGCAGAAGTCGCTACCGCACGCAGCCAATATATTGCAGCACTGGAACGACTCGATGCTGTTACGCGAACCAACCAAGCAGTCAGCGGATCAGATGCAGATGTACGGCAAATTGAATCACGTCTCAATCAGTTGCAACTCGAGTACGATACGTTGAACCAGCAGCTGCAGATGTTATCCATAAATTCCCCAGTATCCGGCTTAATCACGGAGATTCATGCTCAACCTGGTGAATATCTGGCGCAAGGTCAACCACTATTAGATATCGCTTTCCCCGAGCAAGCCTATATCAGCGCATTCATTCCGCCAAAATATCTTGACAAGGCTGTTCTGGATCAGCAGGCAACTGTTATTTTCCCCAACGGCGGAAAATTCAGGGCACGGGTCAATTTTGTACCCGGCGTTACCCATAAGGCTTCGACAGAAGATTTAGCACCGCTGGAAGCGCCGCGTTCCACCATTTTAGCGCGTATGCAATTTATTGATACGGTTGATGGTGCCCTACTGATGAATGGCATGCCGGTAAAAATACGATTCGATGCCTGGTGATGTATGAAAATTTACCTCGGAATTACCGTTTTATCATCGACACTTCTACCGATTAAGGCAGTACTCCGTCCAACAGTTCAATCCAGTGTTTGACTGGCAGGTCGGTACCGGCCTGTAAATGCATCAAACAGCCAATATTGGCGGTTGCCAGAAGGTCAGGCTTTTCCCTGCACAATGCAGTGAGTTTGTTAGCGCGCAGTTGCTGTGATAATTCTGGTTGCAAGATGGAATAAGTACCAGCAGAGCCGCAACAGAGATGCGCATCAGCGACCTTGGCCAGATTAAAACCAAGTGATTGCAACAGATTTTCTACCACGCCATTGAGTTTCATACCATGTTGCAAGGTACAGGGTGAATGAAAGGCAATGTGTGGTAACTTACTGTTATTTTTCATAAAAGCCACAAGCTGGTTTTTCTCGGCAGCGATAATTTCACTAATGTCTTTGGTGATGGCTGAAATGTGTGCAGCTTTCTGCGCATAGTGGTCATCATGGCGTAACAAATGTCCATACTCCTTGACGGTCACACCACAGCCACTCGCAGTGATCACGATTGCCTCGGCTGGTTTATCCTGCCGCGTAACATAAGGCCACCATGCATCAATATTATGCCGCATGGCATCGAGACCTTCTTGTTGCGCATTGAGATGATAAGCAAGCGCACCACAACAGCCCGCCTGTGGCGCATTGATGAGATCGATACCCATTCTGTTGAGTACCCGGGCGGTAGCCAGATTGATCGTTGGGTTCAGTACCGGTTGAACACAACCATCCAGTAACAGCATGGCGCGAGTGGCATTACTGCTATTCACATGTGATCCGGTTCTGACAGCAGGTGGAATGGATCTTCGTAACTTCGCGGGTAGCAGTGGTCTGGCAATACGTGCCATTCCCATCAGCATGGCAAAAATTTTGCGGTTAGACAGTACGATACGCAGGCTATAGCGTAGTAATTGCGTATAAAGTTTCCGCTCAACCTGTTGTTCAACCTGGTGGCGACCAATATCAAGCAGATGTCCGTACTGAACACCAGACGGACAGGTCGTTTCACATGCACGGCAAGTCAAGCAGCGGTCGAGGTGTTGCTGGGTTTTGTGCGTTACCGGCGCACCTTCCAGCAGTTGCTTAATAAGATAAATTCTACCGCGCGGGCTGTCGAGTTCATCTCCGAGCAATTGATAGGTCGGACAGGTAGCCAGGCAAAAGCCGCAATGGACACAGCTGCGCAGGATGGCGTCTGCTTCTTCTCCTGCTAGCGTATTCTTGATGGTTTTTTCAAGTTGCGTCTGCATTTCAGAATTCCAGATACATACGGTGCGGATTAAAAATACCAACCGGATCAAATTGTTGCTTTAGGCGTTGATGAATCGCCAGCAACGCTGGTGGCAAAGATTGAAAAGCCGGTATGCCTGATTTGTCACCATAAAATAGAGTGGCATGCCCACCCGCAACAACCGCCCATTTCTGGATGGATTCAACTGCGATGGTCTCTTCTGGAATAAACCAGCGCAATGCCCCACCCCATTCAATCAGTTGCCTGCCGGACAGTGGCAAGGGTGCAGCTGTCGGTCCGACCGACAGTCGCCATAAAATGGGCTGACCACAAAAAAATGGATGGGTGTGATGCCTGATGGATTCCCAGAATACTGCGCCACTGTCATCCACTTCCCCTCCGATTTGTTGCTGGGAGGCTTTGACTGCCGCTTCCATACCCGACAAACGGATATACAGTCGCTCATTGACAAAACAGGTGGCAGAAACGGGCAAGGATCGGGTGGCGCAGGCGCGCATGGTTTGCAGTGCTTTTTCTATGGTGCAAGTCATCACAAGCGTACGTTCCATAGGTGGTCTGGGTAGAACCTTGAGCGATATTTCGGTCAATATCCCGAGGGTACCCATCGCACCCGTCATGAGGCGAGAGACATCATAGCCAGCCACATTTTTCATTACCTGGCCGCCAAAGGATAACAGCCTGCCTTGACCATCCAGCAGTTTGCAACCTAGAACGAAATCACGCACTGCCCCCGCATAGGCTCGCCTAGGTCCGGAAAGTCCAGCCGCAATACAGCCGCCAAGCGTAGTAGCCGGACTGAAATGCGGCGGTTCAAACGCCAGCATTTGTCCCCGCTGTTCCAATTCCTGTTCCAAATCCTGCAAAAGGGTGCCAGCGCGTGCTGTGATCACCAGCTCACTGGGTTCGTAATCCACGATACCCTGATAGCCGGTAACATCGAGCCAGGTCTGCTCTATCGCAGGCGGATTACCATAAAAATACTTGCTGTTGCCACCCACAATACACAATGCCTGCTGGCTTTTTGCGGCCTGCATGATCGTTTCGACTATGGGTTCCAGCGTTGGTGACATGGTGGGAAGACTCATAGTAATAGTGAGTCAATACTCAGAATCTTGGTAAGTCCGGGAATTTCGTTTGCCCTCGATGCACGTGCATGGCACCAAATTCAGCACAACGATGCAGACTCGGGATGGCTTTGCCGGGGTTCAGGAGTGACTGCGGGTCAAAAGCTGTCTTGATGCCCAGAAACATTTCACGCTCGGCATCACTGAATTGCAGGCACATCTGGTCAAGTTTTTCCATTCCTACGCCATGTTCACCCGTAATGGTCCCACCTGCAGCAATGCAAATTTCAAGAATACGCGCACCAAAAGCTTCTGCCTGCTGCAATTCTCCGGGTTGATTGGCATCATAAAGAATCAATGGGTGCAAATTGCCGTCACCTGCATGGAAAACATTCATGCAGCGCAGGCCAGATTCTACCGAAAGCTGCTCAATTTGAGACAATACTGCTGCCAGGTGTTTACGCGGAATGGTGCCATCCATGCAGTAGTAATCCGGGGAGATTCTGCCAGCAGCGGGAAACGCTGCCTTGCGACCTGCCCAGAACGATAGTCGTTGCGTTTCATTCTGAGCAGTTTCTATCCGTATTGCCCCGCTTGCATGGAGAATCTGTTCAATTTTTTGAATCTCAGCAGCGACCTCTGCTGCCATACCATCTGATTCGCACAGCAGAATTGCAGCCGCTTTTTTATCGTAACCTGCATGAATAAAATCCTCGACTGCACTGATGGTAAGGCTATCCATCAGTTCCATTCCCGCAGGGATAATGCCTGACTGAATAACGTTGGCAACCGCTTCTCCTGCTTTAGCGAGATCAGCAAATGTTGCCATGACAAGTTGCGCGGTCTCTGGTTTTGGCAGCAGCCTGACCGTAATTTCCGTCATAATCCCCAGCATCCCTTCACTACCCGTCAACAACGCCAGCAAATCATAACCTGGGCTGTCATACGCTTCTGCGCCGATTTCGATCACTTCTCCCTCGATGGTCAATACGCGCAATTTCAGAATATTGTGCACCGTCAGGCCATATTTGAGACAGTGTACGCCACCGGAGTTCTCGGCAACATTGCCGCCAATGGTACAGGTGATTTGCGATGAAGGGTCCGGCGCGTAGTATAACCCGTAAGGGCTTGCTGCCTGGCTAATGGCGAGATTGCGCACGCCCGGTTGTACCCTGGCGGTACAGGCTGTAGGGTCGATATCGATAATCCGGCTAAGTCTGGCCAGAGAAAGCAGCACTCCCTGCGCATGCGGCAGTGCGCCACCCGATAATCCGGTACCGGCGCCGCGCGCCACCACCGGCACCTGCTCTCGATGGCAGATTTGCAGAATCCTGATAATCTCGACTTCGGTACGCGGCAACACGACCGCCAGCGGCAATTGTCGGTAGACAGATAGTGCATCGCATTCATACGGGTGGAGATCCTCAGCTTCATAGAGCACCGAATCTGACGGCAAAATGGCCAATAACTGCCTGATCAGCTCACTGCGCCGCTGCATGTCGCTTATGGAGATATTTCATGATTGGAGATTTTCTCCAGAATACGCACAATCGCAGAATTGTCGAGCAGCTGATCACCATTCGCAATACAGGCTTGATAAAGCGATTGTGTCAGCGCAGTATTAGGTAGACTAACACCCAGTTCAGCCGCACACGCCAGCGCAATATCAAGGTCTTTTACTTGCAGATCAATGCGAAACCCAGGCTGGAAATCGCGATCAATCATACGTTCACCATGTACATCCAGTATCCGGGAAGCGGCAAATCCACCCAAGAGCGCTTGCCTGATATTTTTGACACTGACACCTGCTTTCGAGGCAAAAACCAGTGCTTCGGCTACGGCTGCCAGCGTACCCGCCACCACAATCTGATTGGCCATTTTACAAATCTGCCCACTTCCAGTCTTTCCGATGTGGGTAATGTGCTGCCCCATTCGTAACAGCAGGGGATGGATTCTCCCAAATACGGCCTGAGTAGCCCCCACCATGATCGTAAGTGTACCCTGCTGTGCACCGATCTGCCCGCCAGAAACCGGTGCATCAGCGTAGTCGTGCCCCAGTTCAGTAATACAGTCGGCAAAAAGACAAGTTTTACCAGGAGAAATTGAACTCATATCGACAACGATTTTATGAGTGGATAAATCATATGGTTGAGTAGCAACTAATCCCACTGCCACGCCATCGTCAGCAAATAGAACCGCTTCCACATCCGCTGTATTCGGTAACATCAGAATAACAATATCTGCCTTTTCAGCCACTTCTGCTGGAGAATGACAAGCATTTCCGCCGGCGGCAATCAGTTCGTCGGGCACCCCGCTGCGGGAATGGAGGAAAACTGGATACCCACCCTGAATCAAACGGGCTGCCATGGGTTTTCCCATTATCCCCAAACCAATGAAACCAATTTTTTGAAAATGCATAAGATGCCTTGATGCTTTGATGCTTTGATGCCTATTTACCATACAACAAGGTGTACAGTATAACAGGGCATTACAAGGCCATCGTGAACCATCGGAGAAAAGGAATGTATCTCTTCGATCGATTAATACTTTTAATATGGCTATTTAAAAAATCCCGATACAATGCTGCCGTGAACTGTTTCCTAAATCTCCTTACAAAAATTACATTTCAATATTGAATCTACCTTGGCTTATATCGCATACCATGCATTCCATTGGATAATAAAGTAACTTTGTTATCGTTATAATTCCAAGTTGAGGTCATCGGGTTGAACCCTGATATACCCGCCTGGATACCATAGAACATCTTCCGGTTCTAACAAGAAAATTATCTTTCATGTTCAAATTCCTTTTACTGAATATTTTCAGTAAGCATAGACTCGAAAAATTTTTCCGAGAAATCAAAGTAAACGGATTTCGATCTGCCTTTGGGAAAGTATCGTTGCTCTTGAAACAAGCGCGACAACCGTTAGACAGCGGAGCAACTCTTCCCGAGGATCGTTTCGATGATAACCGTCTAGCCAGTTATTTTTCTGAGTTATTCAAACAAGCTTTTCAATCCAGGACCTACCTGCCCTTCAAACAGGACACTTCAGCAATTTCCGGTGCTGAAATCAAGCTCATTGCGTTTTATCTCCCGCAATTTCACCCGGTTAATGAGAATGATGAATGGTGGGGAAAGGGATTTACCGAATGGACAAATGTCAGCAAAGCAGTACCTCAATTCATAGGGCACTATCAACCCCATTTACCGGATCAGCTTGGTTTTTATGATCTGAGGTTAAAGTCAGTTCAGTTGCAGCAGATCGAACTGGCAAAACAATACGGTATTTACGGTTTTTGCTATCACCACTATTGGTTCAATAAAAAAAGAATCCTCGAAACCCCATTGGATAATATTCTGAAAAATCCAGAACTGGATTTACCATTCTGTATCAATTGGGCAAATGAGAACTGGACGCGCCGCTGGGATGGTCTGGAGCAGGATGTTTTACTGGCACAGCGGCATTCGGCGGAAGATGATCTTGCTTTTATCGCGGATGCCGCCCGATATATGCGAGACAAACGTTATATACGCATAGATGGTAAGCCGCTACTCATGCTCTACCGGCCCGGTCTTTTGCCTGATGCGCGAGCAACGGCGCAGCGATGGCGGGAGTGGTGCCGGGAAAATGCAATCGGTGAAATATATCTGGTCGCCACACACGCGTTCGAGCATATCAATCCTGTTGATATCGGTTTTGATGCTGCGCTTGAATATGCACCGAATACTTACCCTATGCTTTCCATCACCGAGCAAATTGCGGCTGCAGGCAAAATCGTCAATCCAGATTACCGTGGCATTATCTTTGATTACAATCAGGCGGCTGATTATGGTGAAAATTTTTCACCGTCGCGATATAAAAAATTTAGATGTCTATTCCCAGGGTGGGACAATGAAGCGAGAAAACCGGGGCGTGGCATCACTTATATTTATTCGTCGCCTTTGCGATTTCATCGATGGCTATCCTGCCTGTTGCGTTATACGCAGCAAAATTTTAAAGAGAGTGAACAACTGGTTTTTATCAACGCCTGGAATGAATGGGCCGAGGGCGCGCACCTGGAACCAGACAGAAAATATGGATTTGCCTATTTGGAAGCTTGCCGGATTGCGAGTCAATTGCATGCTTTGCAACAGGAAAAAACCAAACAGGAATTGACTAATACGAGCAACCCTAAAATTGCCATTGTCATTCATGCTTTCTACTTTGACGTGTTTGAGGAAATTCTTGAATACGTGCGTACCGCAGATAAAAACCGCTTCAAGCTGTTTGTCAGCGCACCGGAAAATACAATAGAAAATGTCAGATCACGTTTGACGGATACCGATTTTAATTTTAGCTGTTATGCCGTTGCCAATCACGGAAGAGATATTCTGCCTTTTTTGAGCATACTGGCCGATATTTATCGGGAATCCATTCCTTTCCTGATTAAAGTACATACCAAAAAATCAAAACATAGATCGGATGGGCTGCAATGGCGAAATGATGTATACAAACAATTACTTGAACCAGAAAATCTGTATAACAACATTCAGTTTCTTACCAGCAATAAGGATATCGGGATACTGGCCCCAGAAGGTCACCTTGTGCCCATATGCGACTACATCTCTGTCAGCGCGGAGCGATTAAAGTACCTGGCAGAACGAATTGGTGTGGATATAGAGACTACTCTGGTGTTACCTTTTGCGGCTGGCACTATGTTCACTGCACGCACACTGGCATTAACACCTTTATTGCTATTAAATTTGAAATCAGGTGATTTTGAAACAGAAGCAGATCAAATTGATGGAACCCTCGCGCATGTAATTGAGCGTTTTCTTCCTGTGTGCGCGTATAGACTCGGCTACCAGACCCGAACCCTTACTGGCAAAATAAACTCAGATTTTGTATACGCACAGAAAGCCACAATCTCTCACCGGAATTAATCATATGGTGCTGGAAATTTTTACGACTTAATGGCTACTCGGGTTTGCGGGGATGTCATACGTAAATTTTTTCTCCAGCTCGTTTGCCCTACCACCAATAAATGAGCAGCTTCCAGCAACAGCTACCGAGGGATATTTCCTAGCAAGATAACGAAGTCCCTCATGGTACATTGCTGTTACTTTTCCATGTGAGTAGTGCTGAAATTTAAGCGGGAATACTTTTACGTCAATTCCATGTTTTTCTTGCGCATTGATGGAGAAATCCTCTGCATATAGATCAAATGTCAGTTGCTCGTCAAAACGAAGTAGTGGGTATTGTTTAAGTAGCGACGTGTGAACCAGGATACTTTGGCAATCCAGGGTTTGCACTTTGACAGCATCTAGTATTTCCTTTCCAACATCCACTGGACTTGAGCCATCTTTGTTGCTACAAACATGATTTCCATATCCGACGGGTGCATCATGCTCAAAATTTATACCGAAAGTACCATAAACACTCCCCGAGTCTAGGCTGTCGATTACAGATAAATCACGCTTAATCTCAAAATCCTCATGAGTAAAAAAAAGCCAGCAATCGTCATTGATGTACCTCTCGATAACTTCATTATAAATCTTGGGTAAGCCACGATTGAATGATCGGTTATCAATACCGATTAATTCGTAATAAGTTACATTGGCATTTGCGGTAAAAAACCGATGATACATTTCCAGATTAATGAAGACTGTCACCAGTTTTATGTCGTAAATGCATGGGGGATTTAGATTAAGCACAGGATGTGTATAGCTGTTACCAATGGCTACTGAGTGTTTAAGTTGTCCAAATTGAGCAATATCCTCCTTGGATGAAAAATCTCGTAATGATTCAAATAGTATCCTGAAATCATTTGGGTTAATAAATTTCGGATTGTCGAGATTACGTTCTTTGATGAGGTGTGCAAAATCCAGTATACCTTTTTGGATATCCACCGAAATAGATTGTCTTTTTTTCTCGTGTTCACTGATCGCTCCAGCCACTGGAACAAAATGACCATTAACACGGTTAATGCGAACCACGCCATTTTGAGGAGATGAGGTGATCAGCTCGATCAGATTTAAATATTCGAAAAACTTTGATTGATCTCCTTCAAACAGGAAACCCGTCTTATTTTCCTGGTATGCCACGCAGTCATTAACACCCAGATAAATTCCATGTAGACGCTTTTCGGAATAGCCCCACAGTTTCAGCAGCTTGACAAGAGAGTTTTGTATGCTTCCACCCCAACCCACATCGACGATGACTATATCATCCTGATCAAAGCAACCCATCTCTGACAGATAGTCTAAAAGGATGCCGCGCTCAGAGACAACCTTTTCCATGATAGGTTGCTTATTCTTTAAAATACAAGCGCATATATCTCGTTCACTCCATTTTCCAGGATCGGGATCTATATTTTTTAGATCAGCTTTCAGATTACCCAGGTCGGGGTATCCGAATCGATCCAGAACGTCTTCCGCACTGGTATTGCCTAATGGTTCAATAAATAGCTTCAGTGCTTCTTTGTCGTCGGCATGCGTTAGACTCTTGAACGAAGGAAACAGCATGCAGCGGCGTGAAGCCAGCAAATAAACAGCCTCTGCGTCATTAACATCATCGTAAAGCAATCGGTATACCTGACTCATGATGTCGCCATCACGCGCGAGAAAATAAATTTTATTGCATGATAATTTTTTCCGTGAAAGCTGCTCGTGAACAAATCCACAAAAGGCTGATATCAGCGCACCACCATAAAAAAATCCGAACTGCCTCCAGTAATCAGGCGGTTGATCATGAAAGCTTGATTTCCAATAGCGGAAGGTGGCAGTCAGGAATGACAGGCCGAGGCTATGATTTGAATTGAGAAATTCTATTTTTGAGTACAGAAAAGGGTCGCACTGGTAATAAGCGCTGCTTTCCATGAAATGAAGTGCGTCAAATCCATGCGCTTTGGGTTGCAAAAAGTCGGAAACGTGATTATCCCCAATATGAATCGCGGTATCTATGCTTGCAGGAATATTATTTTTTAGCCATGCAAATCTGCTGCCGTCCCCTTTTATAAGGTCATCTTCCGATGAAACATAAATATCTTCGTAGGAATGATAGCCATTTTCTTTCAGAATGCTGGAAATCGTCTCTTTATCTAAATACATATCAGAGACAAAATATATTTTTTTTCCGGCATTCAGTAATTTCAGATAAAAGTGATAGACATCCGGATGCGCCACGCAAAATTTACGTTCTGCGGCAATTTCCTCATTAATTGAATCACTAGGCAACCCGTCATAAATCTGAAAAATACTGATTTCTTTTTTGTCCTGATAGCGCTTCCTTGTTGTTGTCTCCCGCTGAACGCGCCTAAGATGAAAATCAGGATTTGCATTCTTGAACGAAATATATTCAAACAAATCGGTCGGTTTTTGAAAAAACCGAATAATCGCTGTGTCAAAGACATCAAAGAAAAAATAGTCGTATTTGGTAATATCAACACTCGAAAGCGGCAGGTAATGATGTTTTTTTAATCTTGCAGTCGGCCTAGCCTTTAGTGCGACCGCATTTGACTGGTGATTAACATGAACCGCCTTCAGACGCCGTTTTATTCCATACAAACCTTCGTTTCGAACGATACTAAAAATACGCTGAAACAGTTTAAGCCCCGATTCACGCCGGTAGTATTGAAAAATCAGATGGGAAATAGGCCTTGCGTGCTGCAGAGTTTTTCGGGTTGTGTGACTCAAAAAACGAGCTGGAGCCGTTAATTTCCAGCTTTTTGAATCGAATATTTCTGAAATTGAAGAATGGAGTTGTTTAATCTGCTCGTCACGCTCAAATACCGCATGATTCAGTGAGGCAATCTGCTCTTCACGCTCAGATACCCACTGATTCAGTGAAGCAATCTGCTCTTCACGCTCAGATGCTACCTGATCAAGCTGTCGGTAAAAGCCTGTTACAAGGCAATCAAAATCAATAGGTGTCCATTTTTGCCACCATTTTTTCCAGACTTTCAGCCGAAATGAGCGCTGCAATTGCAAATTATGTGCTGAAGGTTGCGACATGCGAGAGTTACCCAACTGAGTACGGTAGACAGCGGTTATTTTCGTTGTGTGGGTGAAATCGGTTTTCCGCGCAACTTGAAGCCAGAAGTCCCAATCTTCATAGCAATCCAGCGCTTCGTCGAATCTACAATCTTGAGCAATCAGGCTCCGCTTGAAAAGCACAGCATGGATGGGAATAAAATTTCCGGCCATCAATCGGCCAGGAATATAATTCTGATTGAAAGCCCCAGAAGTCGCTCCCGCATTACTTTCAACTCTCACCCCGGCATAAGCAGCAAAGCAGTTCTTTGAATTTTTTAGCGTCTCAATTAAATTAACAATATGATCGGAATCAAAGAGATCATCATCATCCAGAAAAATCAGAAATTCCCCTTGGGCGGCGTCCAGTCCGGCATTTGCCGCTTTGCTGCGGCCCAGTGGCTCATCGTTCGTCGTCATCCGCAACGGAAATCGTCCGCACCAGTCCTCAACAGAGCGGTGTCCCTGGCCCTTGGCATTGACCAGCACGACTTCGATATTCGGATAAGTCTGTAAAGCAACAGAATCGAGTGCATCGGAAAGTGTGTCACGGTCCATGCTGCGGATAATCACGCTGACCAGCGGGAGATCGCTGGTATCGATCGGCAGTCCTTTTGCCTGCTGGCGGGCGTGTTCTGATTGGTACAGTTTTAATGGATCGCTGGCCAGTGTTTGCGTATCGGTCAGAATGTACGCCTCGGCAGCGTTGACTTTGGTTGGCAGCGTATAGGTGCGGTAACGGTTGAGCGCGGCAATATCCAGGTCATAACGCTGCTTTGCGTTTTGTGATGCAAAACAGCGCATGGCTTCCATTTTGCGCTCGGCCAGGTCGCTGATATCGAGCAACAGATTGGGCTGAAAAGGCTGACCGATTTCGTACAGCGCCAATTGCACTGGTTTGTTGCAACGGCGCGCGGCTTCGATCGTTGCCATCCCCAGGGCGCGATGATCCGGGTGAATTTCATACACTGAAGGCGCATAGACCAAATCCGCCTGTTTACTTTGTATTGCAGCTGAGATTTCGCCGATCAGCTTTTCGCCATAAAAAAGTCCGCGATCTGGCTGCTGCCAGAACTCGGGGGTTCCGTAACCCAGAATAGCAGCAGCGGCAACACTTTCATCACGACGTTGCCGGATATATTCGGCTGCTTCACTGGGATCGATACCATGAACGCCGTCAGTGATAATGATGACATGAACAGGCACATGTTTTTCAATGTGCCGCATAATGGCACCACCGCAGCCAAAGACTTCATCGTCGGGATGAGGGGCAAGTACCAGAACGCAGCTGGCAGCGACATCTCCAACAGCTTGGTAAGGAATGAGTAAATTTTCCAATGATTTTTTGTGATATTTGAATAGCGTGCTAATTATACACATCGCACTTCAAAATCATTTTTCACAATCTCTCGTTTCCTATGGCAACGTATTTTCGGGATTGTTTTAGGTGAGTGGTTATACAGGCAGATGAAAAATATTTTCCCAGGGTTTATTTTTAGTTTGGTATTTTCGGTTTTAGCGGCAGAGGCCGGTGTCTTTGAATTTGCCGACGAATCCAATGGTATCAATGTAATAACGCATCCGCCCGGCTACAAAGGTCAGGCAGAGCAGTTAATTGTCACAGTCGGCATTTCTCCTTTATCGATACACGCTGTAGAAATGGAAGTGTCTGTTCGGAATGCGATTAACACATGGAATCGGTTGGTACCAACTATTGGGAACGTGCGTTTTGATCAAGTGCTGGTTCCACGCGACAAGTTTGATTTTGAATCGGTGGTATTGCATGAACTAGGACACTGCATAGGACTTGGACATTCCAATCTGGCGGGTGAATCCGGATTGGATGGTGTAGACAAAAATTTTACCAGCGCCCTACGTGGCAACAATAACCAGTTTGATTTGAACAGCGGGTCTGATGGCGTGATTGGTTCTAGCGATGACTGGCGCGGCGATGACGTTAATCTCCACTGGTTCAATAAACAAATTAATAATCCTTTTTTGTTACCCGAAATTGTCGACAAGACGACGTACAGCCAGAATCTGGCTGATCTGCCCGCGGGGCATTTTTTTGCCGCAAATGCCGATCGCAACCTGTCGCTTCTGCTCGGACTGCCAAAAAGTGAAGCAGTTATGCAGCAAGGTATTTTTTCCGGGGAGGCACGGCGCACCTTGGTTGCTGACGATATCGCCACATTGCGCATCGCAATGAGCGGCCTTGATGGACAGCAAGCCACGGCGGATGACTATACGCTTGTTTTGCAATACGCCGGTCTTACGGATCGTGCGGATATTGTGATTGATTTCGATAATACGGTTGCTTTTTCCGCCTGCCGAATTAGCGGTTCTTTTTTTCCGCGCCGCGATGATCACATCATCATCCAAGAGGGGCGCATATCATTTAACTCTCAAACTGCTTGGTTTTTTAATCCGGTGTTGACGTCAGGTCAACCGACTATCTCCATCTGGACAAATAATCAATCGGGCGGCGCTATTGAATTGCGGCGGGAGGACATGTTGTCATTAACAGTGTCTCTGGCACCAGAACAACAGGCCGGCAGACAGGCGGATTACTGGGTAAAAGCGGAAACGCCGGTTGGCGATTACTGGCTGGACACACAGTTGCAGTTTGTACGCTCGGATACGCCACTGCTCGCATATGCCGGGCCGTTGATTGATTTGCCGGTTATGGTTATATTCAAGAATCAGGTATCCGGTCTTCCCGCTGGGGATTACATGATCACGTTTGCCGTTGACGATAATCAGGATCATCGTTATGACAGAACCTATTACAATTCGGTGTCATTTAAGATACTGCCTTGAATAATTTTTTTTATTCAAACAGAACTTGTCCATTACTGTATCCATCAAATAGCCAGGAAAGTTACAGCAAAAAAAGCAGACACGATCTGATTGCATAGGCACCCCAAAGTACCGACACTGCTGGTCTGACAAAGCAGAACTGACACATGGTCACAATTCTTTTATTTGTAGGAATTCTTCCTACAGCAATTTCCGTCTTATCCTTACACTGCCTGTAGCAGCGCAGCCCTTTACTCTTCAATCGTTAAAGTTAAGAATACGCACATCTTGTTGGTCGACAAGTTTGGTTCAACTTTACATAGGGAGTATCAGCATGGAAAAAAATCAGATCTTGGATGAAATCAGAGAACTTAATCTGAGTTACTTGTTGCTGGCACAACAAATGCTGCGCGAAGACAAAATAGCCGCGATGTACCGCTTGGGTATCGATGAAAATATTGCCAATATTGTGGAAAAACTATCAAACAGCCAATTACTCAAAATGGCTGGCTCCAATATGCTGCTTTGCCGTTTCCGCTTCGATGACAGTCTGATTGCCGAAATTCTTACCAGCCATAAACAGGATCGTTCTCTGTTGCAGTCTCATGCAGCCATTCTGATGTCTGGACAATCTGCAGAATCCGTATCCTGATCTCACAATTCATTCTCAATAGGGGAAAATCATGAAAATTAAAAGTATCTTATCCGAAGGAAAGCAGATTCAACTGGCAACAGAATTAGTAAAACTGGGCGCACGATTACAGGTTCTGGAAGCTTCAACCACTCTCAGTCGCGAACGACTGGTAAAAATATATAAAGAAGTTAAGGGCGTTTCCCCTCCCAAAGGCATGCTGCCTTATTCAGAAGACTGGTTCACAGGCTGGCAGCCTAATATGCATGCATCACTTTTCATCAATATCTACAAATATCTCACTGGGTATACTAGTGTGCGCGGCATAGACGCTACCATCAAAAGCTATCAATTGTATGTTGAACACGTTGAGGCCAATAATCTACAACGTATCTTAAGCTTCACACGCGCATGGACCTTAAATCGTTTTATCGACAGCAAGGTATTAACGATGACTTCCTGCGTTGAGTGCAAGGGAAATTTCGTTGCGCATAGTCTTGATATCCAGTCTAATCATGTTTGTGGACTCTGTCACGTTCCATCACGCGCTGGTAAAACCAAGCAAGTTGCACTCGAAGCTAAAACTAAAGCCAAAGAGCAGCGTGCAGCGTAAATAAGAACCAACCACTTTGGTTAAAAAGTGCTTACAGATCCCTCAATACATACGGCAGGATACCGCCATGATGGTAGGAATCAACTTTGATATCGGTATCGATACGCTTGAAATGATCGAAGGTGATTTGCCAGGCGGAGTAAAAAAATGGTCATTGGATAGTCACAAATTACCGCTACTGAAGTAGCTAATGCAATATCTTCGAAGGTAAAATCAGTATCGACAATCATACTTTGCTAGTCGAGTTTTATAATAGCGAGAAAATACGATATTACTCCGCTGCTGAGTAAGGAAATGTTTGCTCCGTCAAATAATTCGACTTTGTTTAAGGCAGCAAAAGTAGAACAAGGTGGCTATGCAGTAGTTTGGAATGGCAATATTGATATCAGTAAATATAAATTATGGGGCCATGGCCAAGCAATGCCGATGCTACCCATGAGTGGATTTACGTGGTTTAAGCACGCACCGCGTTAGTTTTATTCGATAGCAATATTGAGCGTAAACGCCTCATCCGTCACAGATCGCATTAACTGGCCAACGTAGCACCGGTAAGTTTTTTTTCAGTGGTAAACCGATACTTGTCCTGCACATCAGTCACACCTTCCACGGAAAACATCATACTGACGCCTGAAATCGTGATAGCGGCTGTTTGTCCGGCAGCGGCTGTAATTTGATAACACTTCATGCTATCCGGGGATGCGACGCCTTTGATTGTCGTGCTGCTGTGTCCGCGCGGAAACTGGATGGTTTCGCAATTTTCAGCCTGCGCTGCTGTCACGGCAAACAGTGCAATGACCAACGTAAGGATGAATAAAGTAATTGGCCGCATTGTCATAGGTGACAATCCTCCTTTTGATAATGCCGACCGGACACATGCAGAATTAACCCGCACAGAACCCGCCCGCATCGCGTCATCAGGCTGTAACGTTTATCTCATAATCCACCGTCAGCATCTCCAGTAGATGTTTGTTTTCGTCGCGAAAATAAACGCCTCTGCCGCCGTAGTTATGATTGATTTTCATATTATCAGGATCATACGGGCCGCTCCCATAGACGATGCCTTCCGCTTTGATGCGCGCAAATATCTGATCAAACTCATCATCTGAAACCTTGAATGCGTAATGATGCGATTCGAATTGCGCTCTCTCCGCAAAATCGAGGCACAGCGTTTCATTGACTCGCACCACGATAAAGGACCCAAATGCGCCAATATATTCAAACCCGAAAATACGCGCGTAAAAACGTGCCGTTTTTTCCTTGTCGCTTGCGGGAACAATGGTGTGATTCAGGGTAATTGACATATTAGTCTATCCTCGCTTAATGGTGAATAGATCCTCCGCACTCCGAAGTTTATCTATCACCATTCAATCTACCGGACTGCATTACAAGGTGCAACCTCGTTATGCTATTGTCGAGGCACCTCATGTTGAGTAATATCCAGCTTAACCGTCGGCTACTGCAGGCGCAGAGCGGGTCAGGGAGTTTTGGGATTTTAAATTTTCACAAAGGAGTAAAGTGCGATGAACCAAAAATATGTACTGTCCGTTTTAACATTGGCGCTGGCCGGCACGGTTTCCATGGGCGCACAGGCTGAAGCAGTTCCGGGAACCAATCTTGATGTGCAGTTTCAATCAGGCCACATCGTTGGCTCCGGGCGGAATATCAATATGCTGCGTATTCCGGTGACCGATACTACGACCAATGTAACTACTCACTTCGATGCTTCATTCACGTTCAATTTCATACCCGGACAAGGGTTCGTTTTTGAAGGATTGACAGCAGGACTTTCCCAGCCAGTTGCAACCAGCAACATTCGCTCGGGTAGATATGTGGATAACAATACTTGGTGCTACCGGATTGCAGGGCCTTCACTGGTCGCTGATGGCCGCAGTTTCTACTCAATCAGCGCTGGTGGTGAGGGTTGCAGCAACAACAATGGATTCTCGGCTAATTTTACAACTGGAGCAGCCGTCGGGCACCCCGATATCGGCGGACGGAGTATTGTAGCCAGCCTCAACAATAGCTGGGTGTATGGCATCGTATCCAATACCACCGACAATAATAGCGCATTTCGCTCCTGGCCTGCTAACGGGTTGATTGGTGTACGCCAGAATGGTGATCAGATCACTTTTGCATTATTTGATCTAAACGGTGGAGACACGATCGAACCGCAGCAATCATCAGTAATGAGACACGTTGGTGAATAAACCAGAGGTTGTCAGCGAATTGGTTAGCCAAAAACATAGTAATCCAGCGCAACTAACCAAGGAGCTTTAATCAAGGCGATGAATGCGGTAATTGTAGAAACCAATAAATTACCAACTTGACATGAGATCTTAAAAGTGATCATTGCCACGACCGGTGCAACAGGTTTCATCGGCACCCACCTCTGCCAGGTACTCACCCAAACAGGACATCAGTTGATCAAACTGGGACGGCGTGATGTTCAGCAGGAAACCGGACAACTGGCCACACAACTGCACGGCTGCCACGCAATCATCAATCTAGCGGGGGAAAATATTAGCCGGCGCTGGACGGCCAAATACATAACAGCCATCTACGACAGCCGCATTCTGACCACGCGTGCGCTGGTCAGCGCGGTGCAGCAAATGGATGAGAAGCCTGCCTGTTTCATCTCCACTTCGGCTATTGGCGCCTTTGACAGTAAAGGCGACTACGGGGAATCCGACACCCCTAATGCCACAGACTTTCTGGGTCGCCTTGCCCATGATTGGGAAGCAAGCGCAATCGAGGCTGAATCGCTGGGAGTTCGTACCTTGATATTTCGCCTTGGTTTGGTGCTAGGGCACGATGGCGGCATGATGAAGCAACTGCTTCCGCCGTTTCGTCTGGGGCTGGGTGGGCCGATTGGGGATGGCAGCCAGCCGTTTTCGTGGATTCACATCGATGACCTGGTGCGCGCCTATTTGCTGGCGCTCGAAAAACCACAAATGTCTGGTGTGTATCACCTTTGCGCGCCACAATCGATGACTAACCGCCAGTTCACTGAAACCCTGGGAAAAGTGCTTCACCGGCCAGTCTGGTTACCGGTACCCAAATGGTTGTTGCATTTGCTTTTTGGAAAAGGTGCGGAAGTCATGACATCTGGCCAAAGATTGCATTCGGAAAGATTGCCTGCTGTTGGTTTTGAGTTTCGTTATAAAACCCTGGAGCAGGCGCTCATCGAGATTACTGGAAGCAAACCGGCATAATCCAAAGTTTGCATCATCAAAAGGGGCATGAATGAAACGTGCATTAGTGATCGGATCATCCGGTGGAATTGGCAGCGCGCTGGTGACCGCCTTGCAGGAAGCTGGCTGGCAGACCACTGGTTTGTCACGCAGTGGGGATGAGCTGGATGTCACGCATGCCGCTTCTGTTGATACGTATCTGTCGCAGTTGGAAGCGCCGTTTCAACGCATCATCATCGCAACCGGCGCACTGGAAATTGGATCACATCGGCCGGAAAAGGCACTCAAACAACTCACCCCCGAGGGAATGGCAGCACAATTTGCGCTGAACGCCATCGGCCCGGCGCTGATACTGGCGCATGCCACACGACTGTTACCGCAAGACATGCCCGCTGTCGTGGCAAGTTTGTCGGCGCGCGTAGGTTCTATTGGTGACAATCAAACAGGTGGTTGGTACAGCTACCGCGCCGCCAAGGCAGCGCTGAATCAGATCATCCGCTGCGCCGCCATCGAGCTTGGGCGTTCACATAAACAAGCCTGTTGCGTAGCGCTGCACCCGGGTACAGTTGCAACCCGACTTACCAAAAAATATCTTGGCCGACATCCCGCAGTCTCCCCAAAAGAGGCTGCTGCGCGCTTGATGCAGGTCATAGATAACCTCAGCGCCGCGCAAAGTGGGCAATTCTTCGATTACGCTGGAAAACCGATCCCTTGGTGAAGCTTGTGCTGGTGCTCGGTGACCCCCCCCTTCTCTTGCAAGAAAAGGTCACCAGCTTCTCATGCTTGCTGATAAGCGCCCGGCCCGGTCAGCTCTCGCTGTTTCGCTGCCTGAGGGTATCAACGCGCGCACTCCTCCGAACGGTACTGGCTTCCTCAACCAGAACTCTGTCAAAAAATCCATCATCAGACAAAAACCATCGAAAGCAGAATCTTACTGTTTTATAAATTCCTTAACACATATGGCAGGATGCCGCCGTGATGGTAATAATCCACTTCGATATCGGTATCGATACGGCAACGCAGCTTGATTTCCTGCTGGGAGTGATCGGATTTACGAACAATCAGGGTAACGATTTTTTGTGGTTGAAGATAATCCAGGCCGAGCAGGTCAAATTGCTCGTCTCCAGTTATACCAAGCGATTGCACACTCTCACCTTCCAGGAATTGCAGCGGCAGTACCCCCATACCAACAAGGTTGCTGCGGTGGATGCGTTCATAACTTTCTGCGACCACCGCATGCACGCCCAATAATTGCGTACCCTTGGCCGCCCAGTCACGACTGGAACCAGTACCGTATTCCTTGCCCGCAAAAACAAAAGTGGCAATATTATTTCCAAGATACTTCATGGCGGCATCGAAAATACTCATCTGTTTGCCGCTGTCTGCACCCTCACCCTGATAGATCGTTATGCCGCCTTCACTACCGGGCACCATTTGATTTTTGATACGCACGTTAGCAAAGGTACCACGCATCATGACGTGATGATTACCGCGACGCGCCCCGTAGCTGTTGAAGTCTTTGCGTTCGACGCCCTGTTCCAGAAGATAACGTCCGGCTGGAGAGCTTTCCTTGATTGCGCCTGCTGGACTGATATGATCCGTCGTCACCGAGTCACCAAAAACGGCAAGTGCCCGTGCTCCGTGAATAGTATCCGGTCGGGTCGCAGGGTCGATTTCCAGCGGGAAGTTCTCAAAAAATGGTGGTTCCGCAATGTAGGTGGATTCCGGCCAATCGTAGAGCTTGCCGGTTGCGGAAGTAATTTCACTCCATAATGGCAAGTCTTTTGTAAAATTACCGTAAAGTCGGCGAAAGGTTTCAGCCTCGGTGGCAAAGTGCATCCTCTCTGCTACTTCAGCACTGCTCGGCCAGATATCGCGCAGCCAGACCGGCTGACCATCGCGCCCAATTGCCAGTGGCTCGCTGGCTAAATCTTTCATGACCGTACCGGTAATCGCGTAAGCCACCACCAGTGGCGGAGAAGCCAGAAAATTGGCTCGGATGTTTGCGTGAATCCGCGCTTCAAAATTACGGTTACCGGAAAGTACCGCCGCGCAGACCAGATCATCCTTGATGACGACATCTTCAAGGGTTTTCAGCAACGGGCCGGAGTTACCAATACAGGTGGTGCAACCATAACCAGCCAGGCTAAAACCGAGTTGTTCCAGATAAGGCATGAGTCCGGCAGCAGTCAAATACTCGGTAACCACACGTGAACCGGGCGCGAGCGAAGTCTTGATATGCCGTTTGACGAAAAGCCCTTTTTCCACTGCTTTTTTCGCAAGCAGACCAGCGGCGATCAGCACCGCCGGGTTGGAGGTATTAGTACAGGAAGTAATCGCTGCAATCAGAATATCGCCATGATGCAATATCACTTTATCTGACACCATAGGGCCGGAAGCCGCTGGCCGATTCTGAGTAGGATGATTACCGACCATTTCACCTAGGTTACGTTCGCCGCCACAGAGATGACTGTATTCATCCTGATTAGTATCATGCGTCATACAGAATGCTGCAGCGGATTGCTCATCTTCGCACGTCGGATAACTTTGCTGCAGCAATGCTGCAGTCTTACCATAACCGTTTTCGGCAACCGGTTTGACAAAAAGCTCGCTAAACACGAATTTAAGATCTTTGAGCGCGATACGATCCTGCGGGCGCTTTGGCCCGGCAAGTGATGGTTCGACAGACCCCAGATCCAGTGTTAGCTCCTGGCTATAATCAATCTCGCCAGAACGTGGCATGCCGAATAATTGCTGCACTTCGAAATAACGCTGGAAGGCATCGATTTCCGCTTCAGTCCGGCCTGTTTGCCGGAAGTACTGCAATGTAATGTCGTCAACTGGGAAAAATCCCATAGTGGCACCGTATTCGGGCGCCATGTTGGCGATGGTAGCGCGATCTGGCAGGCTGAGCGAAGCCGCGCCCTCGCCAAAAAACTCGACGAATTTGCCAACGACATTCACCCGCCGCAACATCTGCGTAATGGTCAATACCAAGTCTGTGGCGGTTACGCCTTCTTGCAGACGGCCGGTCAAATTCACACCGACGACATCCGGGGTCAAAAAATATACTGGTTGATTGAGCATGCCTGCTTCCGCCTCGATGCCCCCTACTCCCCAGCCAACGACTCCTATACTGTTGATCATGGTGGTATGGGAATCGGTGCCAACCAGCGTATCTGGATAGATCAATCCTTCTTTCTGGTGTACGCCACGCGCGAGATATTCCAGATTGACCTGATGGACGATACCAATCCCAGGCGGTACGACGCGAAACGTATCGAATGCCTGCATACCCCATTTGATGAATTGATAGCGTTCATGATTACGCTGGAACTCGATTTCCATGTTATGCCGTAAGGCATCCTTGTCACCATAATAATCAACCTGTACGGAGTGATCGACCACCAAATCTACTGGCACCATTGGTTCAATTGCTTCCGGATTCTTGCCCAGTCTTTTTGCCGCGCTGCGCATCGCTGCCAGATCAACCAGCAGCGGCACACCGGTAAAATCCTGCAATACAATGCGTGCCACGACAAAGGGAATTTCGTGTGTACGTTCTGCCTGTGGCCGCCAGGCAGCAAGCTGTTCGATATGTTTTTGGGTAATTTTTTTGCCGTCATAATTACGCAGTACTGATTCCAATACGATCCGAATGGAAACCGGCAGGCGCGAGATGGTACCCAGACCTGCTTTCTCAAGCGCAGCCAAGGCGTAATACTGATGAGTCGTTTGATCTGAAAGTTCGAGTTGTTTGAGTGCATCGAACAAATTGTGAGACATGAACGTTCCTTAAATTAGTTATATGTATGTAGTAATGGTTTATACCGTGCGTGATTGAGTTTATCATTACGCACTGCCGCATCCAAATGCTCGCAATAAAGCAACCAAATAAAAATTCTTTGTAACGCCTCTGAAAGGGAAAATCATGAATATCGAACAGTTGAACGGTCAGTATCGCATTGCTAACCAGGTAAGGTTTGAAGCCGGTGAGGGTGGGTTACCCTTTATTCACGTCAACAATGGTAAAGCCACCGCATTGATCTCAATTTATGGCGGGCAAGTGTTGGCTTTTCAGCCAAAGCATGCAAACAATGATCTGCTTTTTCTGAGCAAGCTGGCTTACTATCAACCGGGCAAAGCGATCAAAGGCGGCGTGCCAATCTGTTGGCCGTGGTTCGGACCTGATCCAGAAGGGCTCAACCGCCCCGCGCATGGATTTATGCGTAACCGCCTGTGGGAAGTTGTAGAAACCACTCAAACAGCCGAAGGTGACACTCGTGTAGTGTTGGGGCTTTCCGATACCGCAGAAACGCAGTCCATCTGGCCGCGCGCGTTTGTGTTGCACCTGGAAATCACGATTGGTGAATCGCTCAATCTAGCAATGATTACTCGCAATACCGGCTCACAGGCATTTACTATTACGCAAGCCTTTCACACCTACTTCAGCGTGGGCGATATCAGTCAGGTGACCGTGCTCGGACTGGAAAATACACAGTATATCGATAAGGTAAACGACAATCAGCAAATCAACCAAACTGATGCTGTCACCATTAATTCTGAAGTTGATCGGATTTATCTGGATGTCGGCAATGAACTTATCATCCAGGATGCAGCACTGAAACGTCGTATCCGCATTACCTCCAAAGGCAACCGAACTGCGGTCGTCTGGAACCCCTGGTCGAAAATTTCAGCAGAAATGGCTGACTTGCAGGATGATGATTATCTTCGCTTTATCTGTGTTGAAACCACCAATGCCGCGACCGATTCCGTCAGCATTCAGCCTGGCAGCGAATTCCGTTTAGTAGCAAATTACCGGGTAGAACAGGATTGATCTAAGAGAACCTGAAAAACGTAGCACTGACAACTGCGTATGTCATGGCCTTCATATGAATTTCTTTCGTCAAATTTATCCAGAATCGGCTTAATTTTGGAATAACGGGCTAGATGGGTATTCCAGTGCCTCTTTGATCGCAACCAACGATAATACGGCTTCACGACCATCGATAATGCGATGATCATAAGACAGCGCCAGATAGTTCATCGGGCGAATGACTATCTGCCCGTTTTCAACTACCGGTCGCTCTTTGGTAGCATGAATGCCAAGAATGGCGCTTTGTGGCGGGTTAATGATGGGAGTAGACAGCATCGAGCCAAATACGCCGCCATTAGTGATGGAGAAAGTCCCACCCGTCAATTCTTCAAGCGTAATTTTGCCTTCCTGCGCGCTTCTGGCGAGAGCTGAAATCTGTGTTTCAATTTCCGTGAAGGAAAGTTTATCGGCATCACGGAGAATCGGCACTACCAGCCCACGTGGGCTGGCGACGGCAATACCAATGTCGAAGTATTCGTGATAAATGATATCGTTGCCATCCACTGAAGCATTAATAATCGGAAATTTTTTGAGTGCGGCCACGACTGCCTTGACGAAAAACGACATCAATCCGAGCTTCACCCCATGCTCCTTTTCAAAACTGTCTTTGTAGCGTGCTCGCAGATCCAGCACTGCCTGCATGTTAACTTCATTAAACGTGGTAAGAATCGCGGCAGTTGCCTGGGATTGCACTAGTCTTTCAGCGATGCGCATTCTTAAACGGGTCATCGGCACTCTTTTCTCAGGGCGTCCGGTGATTTCAGAAGTCGCAGGCGCAACGATATCTGGTTGATCAGACTTACTAGCTGATTCGTCATGCTTATCACTAATATAATCCAGAATATCCTGCTTGACGATGCGTCCGTCCCGGCCAGTACCCTGAATAGCCCGAATCTCGCCGGGATCAAGGTGATGCTCGGCGGCGATCTGTTTAGCCGCAGGCATCAGTTTCGGTGATACTTGATAAGCGTTTTTATCACCCGAACCCGAGGATGCCGATTGCGGTTCCACCTTTTTTTCTACCTTACTTTCAGCAGGTTGCTCTTTGTCAGGTACGGCGTCAGAAACGGCTTCCTTTGATAATTTATCTGTAGTATCAATTCTGGCGATCACTTCTTCGCCAGTAACCATCGCACCATCTTCTTTTAGAATCTCTGCCAGAACACCCGTTTGTGGTGCGGGTAATTCCATGACCACCTTATCAGTTTCAATATCGATCAGGTTTTCGCCTCGCTCGACCTTATCACCCTTCTTTTTATGCCAGCTAACCAGCGTAGCTTCCGTTACCGACTCGGATAATACCGGGACTTTGACTTCGATCAACATGAGAATCTCCTTGGATTAATCATTCGGACACTTCATAAAACCTGCTGTACGATCCGATCACCCCATACTCGAATCACTCGCGACGATTTTCCAAAGTGTTCTTTCATTCGAGTTTGTCACGAAAAGCCGCCTCTATCACTTCTTTTTGTCTAAGCCTGTCGAGCGCCAGATAGCCAACGGAAGGTGAAGCGGCGGAAGGGCGTAGCGCGTACCCCAGTATCTGATCAGAGCGCATATGCCGCAACAAATAGTGTTGAATCCGATGCCAGGCGCCCTGATTGCCGGGTTCCTCCTGACACCACAAAATTTCCCTGCTATGTGCGTAATAATCGATCTGTGCCTGAAAATCCTGATGTGGAAACGGGTATAGTTGTTCCAGCCGAATGATGGCCATGTCTGTTATCGCATGCTCGCGCCGATAGGCAATCAGCTCGTAATAAACCTTTCCACTGCAGACAATCATCCTTCTGATGTTCTTGACATCAAGCGCTTCCACCTCTCCGATAACTGTCTGGAATCGTCCATTGGCCAGATTCTCCAGGGAAGAAACCGCCTCTTTATGCCGCAACATACTTTTCGGTGTCATCACAATCAGGGGCTTGCGCATGGGACGAATCATTTGCCGGCGCAGCAGGTGAAAGATTTGTGCCGGGGTGGAAGGTACGCACACCTGAATGTTGTATTCCGCGCAGAGCTGTAAAAAACGTTCCAGCCGAGCAGAGGAATGCTCTGGTCCCTGCCCCTCATAACCATGTGGCAGTAATAGCACCAACCCGCACAATCGCCCCCATTTCGCCTCACCAGACGTAATGAACTGATCAATCACCACCTGCGCGCCATTGGCAAAATCACCGAATTGCGCTTCCCAAACAACCAGTTCATTTGGCTGTGCAGTTGAATAGCCATATTCAAAACCCAACACAGCTTCTTCCGACAGTATGGAATCGATAATCAAAAAATCGGGCTGCTTGGGAGTAACGTAGCGCAGGGGAATATAAATACCATCTTCCCATTGATCCTGCTCACGCTTCTGGTCATGCAGCACGGCATGACGATGAAAAAAAGTACCCCGCCCGCAATCCTGCCCAGAAATTCTTACTGGATAACCCTCTTTTAATAAGGAAGCATAGGCAAGATTCTCCGCCATACCCCAGTCGAGCGGTAACTCACCCTTACCCATGCTGCGCCGATCATCGATAATTTTCTGAACCCGCGACTGCAACTGAAAGGTAGCAGGAATATCGGTCAACCGTTCGGCGAGATATTGCAGTTCCTGGATCGCTAATCCAGTATTAACCGAATGATTCCATTCACTCGATTCAAGAAAAGCTGCCCAATTCATCCCATGAGGAGATTTATAGTCATAGCAGATAGTTTTATTGGGATTATGGCCAGCATCCATTGCTTCTCGATAGGATTGCTCCAACGCTGCCACATCAGCTTCCTCAAGAATGGCCTGTTCAATCAACCTGTCAGCGTAGCGTTTGCGTGTACCGGGATGCTGACGGATGACACGGTACATTGATGGTTGCGTCACCATTGGCTCATCCTGTTCATTGTGACCCTGCTTACGGAAACACACCAGATCAATGACAACATCTTTGCGAAACTGCATGCGAAAATCAAATGCGATTTCGGTTACGAGCACGACTGCCTCCGGATCATCACCGTTGACGTGAAAAACCGGTGCATCGATCATTTTGACCACATCGGTACAATAGAGTGAAGAGCGGCTATCACGGGGGTCGGATGTCGTAAAGCCAATCTGGTTATTGATAATGATATGGATCGTTCCGCCAGTTCCGTAACCACGCGTCTGGGAAAGATTGAGTGTCTCCATCACAACGCCCTGCCCGGCAAACGCAGCATCTCCATGGATCAACACTGGAATCACCAAATCACCAGTTTTATCGCCCAATCGATGCTGGCGCGCGCGTACCGATCCTTCTACTACGGGATTGACAATCTCCAGATGCGATGGGTTAAATGCCAGCGCCAGATGCACTATTCCGCCCGGCGTCATCACAGCGGAAGAAAAACCCTGATGATATTTAACATCACCTGAAGTCAGCAACTGGGGTTTTTTCCCCTCAAATTCCTGAAATAACTCGGACGGCATTTTCCCCAACGTGTTAACCAGCACGTTTAATCGCCCACGATGCGCCATGCCGATTACGATTTCCTGCACCCCTGCAGTGCCTGCCTGCTGCAGCAGTTTATCCAGCAATGGAATCAGGCTTTCATTGCCTTCCCCAGAAAAACGTTTCTGACCAACATAACGGTTATGTAAATATTTCTCAAATCCTTCCGCTGCCGTTAATCGTTCGAGAATATGGCGTTTATACTCTGAAAGATATGTCGGCTGGGCCATGATGGATTCCAACCGGTTCTGTATCCAGCGTTTCTGGCGGATATCCGTTATGTACATATATTCCGCACCTATACTGCCGCAATAGGTCTGCTGCAAGCGCTGAACAATATCCTTCAAGGTAGCCTGTGGCGGACCCACTAGTGAGCCGGTATTAAAAACCTGTGCCATATCAGCATCACTTAACCCGTGAAAATCTGGATCCAGCTCAGGCACATCCGCCTTCTGTTGAAGATTGAGCGGATCAAGATTCGCGCGGCGTATCCCCAAAAAACGATAAGTATTGATCAGCTGCAATACGGCTACCTGTTTACGAATCTTGATTTCCAGGTCAACAGACTCCCCACTTGTCACAGGGGTTAGTTGTGCAGCATCAGATGCAGGCCGTGCAATCGGAGAGCGAATAAGGGACTGGATTATCGGCGCATGGGGAACGTCTCGTGCGGCAATGGTTTCCGTGTGCTGTAAATCATCAAAATACTCTCGCCACTCGATCGGCACATTCGCTGGATTCGCCAGATATTGTTCATACAGCATCTCGATGAAAGCTGCGTTTGCCCCGAACAACATCGAGTTCTCAAGGAATTTTTGCATCGTCATCACCATACACTCACTGGCAAAAAGATTGACTGATTAGTTACGATCTCGGTATATCCCTTCTGGGCGTTCCGACATAAAGTTGTCGCGGTCGTCCGATCTTCTGTTCTGGGTCAGAAATCATCTCGGTCCATTGCGCAACCCAGCCAATTGTACGCGCCATGGCAAAAATCGAGGTAAACATAGAAGTTGGAATTCCCAGCGCACGTTGAACAATCCCCGAATAAAAATCGACGTTGGGATACAGTTTCTTGGAAATAAAGTAATCATCTTCCAAGGCGATTTTTTCCAACTGCAGCGCCAGCTTGAACAAGCGATCATTGTGTAATCCCAGCTCATCCAATACTTCATGACAGGTTTCCCGCATCAAGTTGGCACGTGGATCGAAATTTTTATAGACACGATGGCCAAAACCCATCAAACGGAAGGGATCATTCTTGTCCTTGGCACGATCGATAAATTCGTTAATACGTGAAATATCACCAATTTGTTCCAGCATATTAAGACAGGCCTCATTTGCACCGCCATGCGCGGGCCCCCACAGACAGGCAATTCCTGCTGAGATGCAGGCAAAAGGATTGGCACCACTGGAACCCGCCAGCCGTACCGTTGAAGTGGAGGCATTTTGCTCATGATCCGCATGCAGGATAAGAATGCGATCCATTGCCCTTGTAATGACTGGGTTAGGCGTGTATTTTTCTGCAGGTGTGGCAAACATCATATGCAGGAAATTTTCTGTATAACTTAGATCATTACGTGGATAAATATAAGGCTGGCCAATATTGTATTTATAAGCCATTGCAGTAATGGTCGGCAATTTGGCAATCAGGCGGAAGGCTGATTCTTCACGTTGTTTGGCATCCGAAATATCCATGGCCTCATGGTAAAAGGCAGACAAGGCACCAACAACCCCTACCATGACAGCCATTGGATGTGCATCCCGCCGGAAACCTCCAAAAAATTTTACTAGTTGCTCATGTAACATAGTGTGATTTTTGACAGTCATGACAAACTGGTCTTTCTGCGTTTGATCCGGTAATTCCCCGTTAAGCAGAAGATAGCAGACTTCCATAAAATCGCAGCGGGTCGCCAGCTGCTCGATCGGATAACCTCGATAAAGCAGTACCCCTTTGTCTCCATCAATAAAGGTAATTGCGGATTTGGTGCTGGCAGTGGAGACAAAACCAGGATCGTAGGTAAACAGACCGCTCTGCGAATACAAGGTGCGGATATCAATAACATCTGGGCCCTCGCTACCGGACAGGATAGGTAACTCGATTTCTTTCCTGCCATCACCAAATGTCAAGATAGCTGTATTTTCTTTGGTCATAATACTTACTCCGTTTATCTACAAAAATTAAGCCCGGAGGCAATAGATCAAGCTGTTTTCAATCAGCGGGCAATAAATACCCCAGACGAGATTTTCAATTAGGAAATTAATTTTATAATGACTGCAATACAGGCTCAGGTGTGCGGTACTTATTCACACTTGTTTCCTGCTATCGTTCTGGGTCAACTTTTTTGCAAAAGTTTCAATAAAGAGGATGGCTTTGCCTCTGACACATCGCCACCAGACGTAATCATAGCCCATAGATCATAATCCGGAAGTGCCAATAGTGTTTCAAACTCCTTGCGCTGGCTTTCGCTCAGTTGCGCGTAATGTTTCTCCAGAAAACGTTGTAGCACGATATCCAGCTCCAGCATCCCGCGCCGACAGCGCCAGCGGATACGATCGGTATCGTTCAAACCGTTTTTTTCAACATCATACTTTTGATATTACCAATGGCAGCGGTTGGATTTAACCCCTTGGGACAAGCATCAACGCAGTTCATAATGGAATGACAGCGAAACAAGCGGTAAGGATCGTTCAGATCGTCGAGCCGTTCGGCAGTTGCCTGGTCGCGACTATCTGCCAAAAAGCGATATGCCTGCAGCAATCCGGCTGGTCCGACAAATCTGTCTGGATTCCACCAGTAAGAAGGGCAAGCGGTACTACAACAGGCGCATAAAATACACTCATAGGCCCCATCGAGCAATGCGCGATCTTCCTGGGATTGCAGGCGCTCGGTCTCTGGCGGAGGATCATTGTTAATCAGGTAGGGTTTAACTGAGTGGTATTGATTGAAGAATTGCGTCATATCAACGATCAAATCCCGAATGATCGGCAAACCGGGTAATGGACGTATTTCAACTGGTTCTTTCAGCCCAGCAAGTGGCGTGATGCAAGCCAATCCATTGCGGCCATTGATATTCATTCCATCCGACCCACAAACACCTTCCCGACAAGAACGACGTAAACTCAAACTATCATCGATACTTTTGATACGGATCAACGCATCCAGCAGCATCTTATCAGTAGGTGCAAGCTCGACCTCATAGTCTTGCATATAGGGTTTTGTATCTTTGTCAGGATCAAAACGGCTAATAGAAAATCGCATGCTGCACTCCTTTTGACGTATTTCATGACGAAGCAGCGGAATCAAACCGCTAACCCAATTCGGCTATTAATTACTGACTATGCTCCACAATAAAATGCTTAATACGACTGATATCTGCAGACATCCGTTCAAAACGCTGCGGTAAGGTTTCCAGATTTTCATAACCGGCTGGTCTCGCCGGTTCGAAGCCAACCGCCTCCCGTATACTCTCCGAGAATTTGGCCGGTAGCGCCGTCTCCAAGCATATGAGCTGAACATTCTGTTCGCGCAATTCCATACCCACCTTTAAACCATCAGCAGTATGAGTGTCTACTAGCACATTATACTTCCGGTAAATCTCGCGAATCGTTGCGATGCGGTCAGCGTGGTTGCTGCTGCCCGACAGGAACCCAAAATTCCGGGTTTGTACCCAGAGTTTACTGCCAAACAGATCAAAAGCATCACCCTGCTCTACGGACTGCCACAACTCCTTGACACGCATGGCATCTCGCCCGGTCAGATCGTAAATAAAGCGTTCAAAATTGGAAGCCTTGGAAATATCCATTGACGGACTGCTGGTGTGCCTGGTCTCGCTGGTGGTACGCGGACGGTACAATCCTGAGCGAAAAAACTCATCAAGCACATTATTTTCATTGGTTGCCAGAATGAGGTGTTTAATCGGCAGCCCCATCATGCGCGCCACATGCCCCGCGCAAATATTGCCAAAATTACCAGAAGGCACTGAGAAACTGACCTGCTCGTCATTGGAATGGGTCACCGCGAAGTACGCCTTGAAATAATAGACGATCTGCGCCGCTATCCGCGCCCAATTGATTGAGTTGACAGTACCGATATGATATTGCTGTTTGAACACCTGATCGCTACTAACCGCCTTAACGATATCCTGGCAATCATCAAACACGCCATCAACGGCAATATTGAAAATATTTTTGTCCTGCAGAGAAAACATCTGCGCTGTCTGAAATTGGCTCATCTTGCCATAAGGCGAGAGCATGAACACCCGGATGCCACGTTTACCACGCATCGCATACTCTGCACTGGAACCAGTATCGCCCGAGGTTGCACCGAGAATGTTCAATTCTTCCTGATTTTTAGCCAATACATATTCAAAAAGATTGCCGAGTAACTGCATGGCAATATCCTTGAACGCGAGCGTTGGTCCATTGGAAAGATGCAGCAAGTGCAAGCCGGGTTCCAGCGTCTGCACGGGCGTAATTTCCGGGCTACCGAATACTTCTGCCGTATAGGTACGCGCGATCAACGCTTGCAAGTCCTGCGCGGGAATATCGTCCATGAAGCGCGACAATATCTCAAATGCCAACGCAGGATAATCCAGTTTCCGCCAAGCCGTTAGCTCAGCCGAAGTGATTTTGGGATACCCTTCCGGCACAGCGAGACCCCCATCGGGCGCCAGTCCGCTAAGCAGAATTTCTGTAAAAGATCTAGGTGGCATGCCACCACGGGTCGAGTGGTAGAGCATATTAGAACTGTTTTCCAGCTGTTAAAGAATGAATGGGTTTTGAGCTGTCAATTACTGAGCTCCTCTAGGCGAATACGAATGACATTACCAATCATGGCCGGTAAATTCTGTATTTTGGCAATTGCGCCATTGACGTGCTTTTCTAAGGTTCTGTGCGTCAGCATAATAATATTGACCTTGTCTTCACTCTCCTGATGTTCTTTCTGCACCATCGCGTTGATGGAAATATCGTGATCAGCCAGTATCCGGGTGACATCTGCCAGCACCCCAGGTTTATCCTGCACCTGTAGACGCAGATAGTACGCGGTTTCTACTTCGTCCATGGGCACAACGGGTGTATCCGACAACAATTCCGGCAAAAATGCCAGTACTGGCACACGTTGTTCCGGACTGGCCGTTAACAAGCGAGTAACATCAATCAGGTCAGCTATGACCGCGCTGGCGGTAGGTTCAGCACCCGCTCCCGCACCATAGTGCAACGTTGAGCCAACCGCGTCTCCATGAACAATTACCGCGTTCATTACACCTTCGACATTGGCAATCAGACGCCTTACCGGTATGAGCGTGGGATGAACGCGTAATTCGATTCCTTTCGTCACACGTTTAGTGATGCCAAGTAATTTGATACGATACCCCAGCTCCTCTGCATAACGAATATCTTCGTTAGTAAGCTGGGTAATGCCTTCGATATAGACCTGGTCGAAGTGTACCGGAATACCGAAAGCCAGCGCCGCCATAATAGTTATTTTGTGTGCAGCATCGATACCTTGAATATCATAGGCCGGATCAGCCTCTGCATAACCCAGCCGCTGCGCCTCGGCCAGTACTGTATTAAAATCAAGCCCCCTGGATCGCATTTCCGAAAGGATAAAGTTACTGGTGCCATTGATAATACCGGCAATCCATTCAATACGATTGGCAGTTAATCCTTCCCGTAGGGCTTTGATAATAGGGATCCCACCGGCAACTGCTGCTTCAAACGCCACAATGACACCACGCTGATAAGCTTTGGCAAATATTTCGTTGCCATGTGTAGCTAATAGGGCTTTGTTAGCAGTGATCACATGTTTTCCGTGTTCGATTGCCGTCAGTATTGCTTCTTTGGCAACTGTCTGGCCACCGATTAGCTCAATCACGATATCGATTTCCGGATGCCGCGCAACCTCAAAGGCATCGTTGGTAATGGCGACATCATCACCCGCTGTCAAACGACGCACTTTTTCCTGATCAAGATCGGCAATCATACGAATCTCGATATTACGTCCCGTTCTACGACTAATTTCAGACTGATTGCGCTTAAGGACAGTATAAGTGCCACCCCCAACCGTACCGGTACCGAGCAGCCCAACGTAAATCGGTTTCATAATTGGTTATTCTCTAATTCGTGAAAAAATAAGTTGCGAAGTATATATGCAAAGAACGGCACAAGACACCCATAAAAACCAGAAAATTCTGCGGAATCAGCTTTTATGACTGGCGCGGTAACGATCCAGAAAATGTGCGATTCTCCCGATAGCTTCGGTGAGATCATCCCCATTAGGCAGAAAAACCACCCGAAAATGATCTGTATGCGGCCAGTTAAATCCGCTACCCTGTACGATCAGGACTTTCTCTTCTAACAACAGGTCAAGCGCAAACTGCTCGTCGTCCTTGATCGGATAATAAGCAGGATCGAGCCGTGGAAAAAGATAAAGCGCTGTTTTTGGCTTAAAACAGGTTACTCCCGGAATATCCGTCAACAATTTCCACGCCAGATCACGCTGGCGTTTGAGGCGGCCAGTTGGCATTGTCAGATCATGAATACTTTGATAGCCACCGAGTGCAGTCTGGATCCCAAATTGTGAAGGTACATTTGCACAAAGCCGCATGGATGCCAGCATATTGAGCCCGGTAATATAGTCCTGCGCGCATACTTTTCCACCCGAAACTACCGCCCAACCAGAACGGAAGCCAGCTGCACGATAATTCTTGGATAAACCGTTAAAAGTGACAAACAGGACATCATCTGCCAGGGAAGCGATGGAAGTATGCGTTACCTGATCATACAAGATCTTGTCGTAAATCTCGTCAGCAAAAATGATCAAACCATGCTGCCTGGCAATTTCGATAATATCCAGCAGCAACTCGTTCGGGTACAACGCACCAGTTGGGTTGTTGGGGTTGATAATCACGATCGCACGAGTTCTGTGGCTAATTTTTGCGCGAATATCATCGAGGTCAGGCAGCCAGTCTGATTGCTCATCACAGATGTAATGCCGTGCCGTGCCACCCGCCAGCGAGACTGCTGCCGTCCATAACGGATAATCCGGTGATGGAATCAATACTTCATCATCATTTTCCAGCAGTGCCTGCGTCGCCAGCATAATAAGTTCTGAAACACCATTACCAACATAGATATCGTCTATCTGCACATTGGCGATAGCTTTTTCCTGCGTATAGTGCATGATGGCCTTGCGAGCAGCAAACAATCCCTTGGAATCACAGTAACCAGAAGCTGTCGACAGATTGCGGATCACATCCTGCAGAATTTCATCAGGCGCATCGAAACCAAAAGCGGCTGGATTACCAATGTTAAGCTTAATGACACGATGACCTTCTTCCTCCATCTGCCTGGCGCGATCAAGTACAGGGCCACGAATGTCATAGCAGACATGCGCAAGTTTGCTGGATTTTTTGATGAGACGCATAGTGAAAACTGCTTTAAGAATTCATAAAAATGACAACTGCCTCGGCCAATCACTCGATAAACCAAGCTATCCAGACAAAAGCATACCATGTTACGCTAACCACTGTTGACGCGAAAAAGATTATAACAATAGCCTTTATATGGCCTATTTATAGTAGGTATCCATTTTGATGGAAAGATTTTTTTATGAAATTACATGTGACTAATTCCTCTGGCCTGAATGCATTTACTGGTTACGGATCAGGTTATGTAGAAGTAAACCGTATGCAGTACACCTGCAATCTGATTGTGCTTCCTGATCAAATCATTCAGAACTGGCAGGTAAGGAATATCGATGAATTAAATATCCAGCATCTGGAAGCCCTGCTCACCATGCAACCCGAGATTATTCTCATTGGAACGGGTACAACCTTTAGATTTCCGGGAAAATCGCTACTACGAACTATTGCGGCACGCGCAATCAGTCTGGAAGTGATGGACACACAGGCAACCTGCCGCACCTACAATATCCTGTCAACCGAAGGCCGGCGAGTCGCAGCAGCAATATTCGTCGAAAATATCTGATACAGGTAGAATTCAAGAACGTACTCGAATAACGTTTTATCTGCATGCACTTAAAAGAAACAAATTTTGCTTTGATCATCATCGTGATAATCTCCATCTTGAGTTTCTCAAATTACTACAATTAAATCTGCTGCAATTCTCTAAAATCCAAATTCTTTCATTATTATGCAAAAAAGAAAGCTCAGGCTTTTCATACCATTTTTATTCTTGATCCCTATCTCGGGTTGTGTGCCAATGATCGTTACCGGCGTAGGAATTGGTGCTGGCACCGGTGTCTTAATGACGGAAGATCGCCGCAGCAGTGGAATTTTTATCGAGGACGAACGAATTGAGCTTGTTACAAGCCGCAGAATTAATGAAAAATTTGGTGACAATGCGCACATTAACGTAACCAGCTTTAATCGGAACGTGCTATTAACGGGTGAAGCGCTAACTGACGCAGTCAGAATTGAGGCAGCCAAACTGGCGATGAATGTAGAAAATGTCCGCAATGTCTTCAATGAAATTGCAATCCAGTCAAAAAGTACTTTGGCTGCCAGAAGCAATGATGCGCTAATTACAGGACAGGTCAAGTCACGCTTTCTCAACAATGGCGTTTTCCAGATCAACCATGTCAAGGTAGTTACTGAAAATAGTGTGGTTTATCTAGCAGGAATAGTTAAACGCGCTGAAGGAGAAAAAGCGGCGAAGTTGGCTAGCAGTACATCAGGCGTCACAAAGGTTGTGAAGATCTTTGAGTACCTAGACTAAATTGCCCTCCTCCCATGCTAGCAGCAGATTTTGTTAGGGATCTGAAAAAACTGATTTCCTCAGATCGCTATTATCTCGATTCGACAGATTGCTACGCTTATGCTTATGACAACAGCAGAAAGCTTTTCCCACCCGAATGTGTCATTTTTCCACTAACAACTACGGAAGTTGCCCAATTAATTACCTTATGCCGCCTTTATCAGGTACCTGTCACGGCGCGTGGTCGCGGTACAGGTACTGCCGGAGGCAGTCTACCGGAACAAGGTGGAGTCACGTTATCTCTGGAACGGATGATACAAATTGTCAAGATCGATATAGCCAATCGGGTAATAGTTGCTGAGCCAGGAGTACTCAATGAAACTGTACAGCTTGCTGTCAAACCACATGGGCTTTTCTGGCCACCTGATCCTTCAAGCGCAGCCTATTCTACTATTGGTGGCAATCTTGCGACCAGTGCCGGTGGACCACATGCCGTAAAATACGGAACAACACGCGATCATGTACTCGGTTTAACCGCTGTTACTGGCACAGGGGAAATCATCCAAACCGGATGTTATACAACCAAAGGTGTGGTTGGATACGACCTTACTCGCCTATTGATCGGCTCCGAAGGCACACTTGCCATTATTACAGAAGCAATTCTCAAACTGACGCCACTTCCCGAGGCGAAGGGCGGGCTCACTGCTCACTACCGCGACAATCTCAGTTGCGCTCGGGCTGTTATTAACATCATGCAGCAGTCACAGGGGCCAAGTGCGCTCGAGTTTTTAGATACAGGCTCGCTCGCACTTATTCGATCCAGAAACCCGGAAATTGCACCAGCCGCTTCCAAAGCCATGCTGATGATTGAGATTGATGGAATGGCCAAGGAAGTTACAAGCATTACTGAACGGATTTTGCAAGCATGTCAGAATGATGGCTTACTAGAAGCGTCTGTATGTGATAATCCCGATCAGTTATGGAAAGCCAGAAAAACGTTGTCCCCACTTTTGCGTGATATAGCACCCAAAAAAATCAACGAAGATATCGTCGTACCTATTGATCAAATTGCCAATTTACTGAGTGGACTAACACAACTTAGCGATTACTACATGCTCAAGAACGTCAATTTTGGACATATTGGCAACGGCAACATTCATGTTAATCTGCTGATAAATCCAGACGATCCAGATGAAAACAAAAGAGCACAAACGTGTTTAGATAAGATATTTGATCTCGTCATACGATTAAATGGCACATTATCGGGCGAGCATGGCATAGGATCGGAGAAACGAGCCTACATTAATAAAGAGTTAAATAATTCGACGATATCGCTGATGCGGCAGATAAAACAGACTTTTGATCCAGATAACATCCTGAACCCCGGTAAAATTTTTCCAACCCTCTCCACATCAACGCTGGAAATATCGAAGACTCAGCGTTGATGATATTCATCCAGGTAACAGCTACCAGGAACCAGCCGAACTTGAGACTGACTTACTGTGAACGATCCTGGTTAGCTGGATTTCCCAATTCTTTTCGTTAGTTAGAAATAAAAATAATGATCCACTAGTAAAGCCGCGAACAGAATTGTCAGATAAAGTATCGAATATCGGAACGCCTCTCTGGCAATCTGGTCCGTATATTGCCAACAAATTCTGGCTGCGTAATAGAGAAAAACGGCATCCAACACCAATGCGCTCACCAGATAAATCAAGCCGCTCATTTGGGTGAGATAGGGAAGCACAGTTACGATGCATAATATGATTGTATACAACAACACGTGTAAGCGGGTGAATGCATCACCGTGCGTTACAGGCAGCATGGGCATACCTATTTTTGCATAGTCGGATTTACGATAAAGTGCCAGTGCCCAGAAATGAGGCGGGGTCCAAGCAAAAATAATCAAGAACAATAACAATGCATCAGCTGATATTTCCCCCGTTACTGCTGTCCATCCCAGAACTGGTGGCATCGCTCCCGAAGCACCACCAATCACAATATTTTGTGGAGTCAACGGTTTAAGTATCAACGTGTAAATAATCGCATAACCAACGAAAGTACCTAACGTCAGCCACATGGTTAATGGATTGACCCACTGATGAAGTATGAACAGTCCAGAACCGCCAACTAGTATCAGAAAAAATGATGTTTCAGGCACACTGACTTTCCCTTGTGGCAACGGTCTACCCTTGGTGCGCGCCATCACTGCATCAAATTTATACTCCACTAAGCAATTTAGTGCTGCTGCTGCACCAGCCACTAGAGAAATACCGACTGTCCCTAAAATCAGTATATCGAGCGGCACCGTCCCCGGAACGGATAAGAACATACCGATAACTGCAGTAAACACAATCAACGATACTACCCTTGGTTTGGTTAACCGATAAAACTGCTGAATTCTCGCAGAAGTATCTTCCCACGATAATAAATTTGTAACCATTTCACCCTCCTTAAGCAATTATTATTGGTCTAGTGTTTTTTACAACTAGTCGATAAAAAAGAATATGGTGCCGATTTAATGTTCCATATGAGACAATTTCAGCAGTCTTTTTAGATCATTGAGCATTTTTTTGGAATCTGGATTTTGGGGATAACGCATCATCAGATATCCCATTGGATCGATAACATAAATGTGATCCTGTTGATTTCCCATGTAAGGAAACTCCGATAACAGATCTTTGTCTTTGGCATGCACAAGTAGAGTACCGGTGTATTGTTCAACAAGCGAAGAATCGGGCGTAACGTTGTCATTAATCAACCAAACCCGCTCTACGCGGTCTTTATCAACATGCGTTGCCAAACGAATCTGCCGCATTAAATAGAGTTTATCCTGACAAGATTGATGGCATACCCCGGAGTCGATCATTAATAATGTCCACATCCCTTTTAACTGCTTTATTCTGAAAATAGTATCATCTTCCAGATTTGTCGCAACACCTTCTATGTGTTTGATTTCTAGCAGCTCACCATAATTAACCGTGTTTTCGGGATGAATATTATAGGTATGAAAGATATACGATGCTATTACTGGCGACAACACCAGCAACATCAGCAGAATTAACTGCAGCCTACCCTTGCGCTTCTTTTCGTTTGACATTGAGTACAATATAGATAATAAAAGTTACTGCCGCCAAAGAGAACCATTGCAAAGCATAGCCAGTATTCCTCGCTGATCCAGAATCAGGACGTTCCCACTTTCGAATCAATCCGTCTTCGATCAATAAACTTGGATTGTCTTGTTGCAATATCATGAACGGCTGAAGATCAATATTCGTTATCTCTTGATAATGTGCCAGATCAAAATTCTGCCAAACCTTGCCACTTACCTGATTTTTTGAGAGGGCAATGGCCTTGATATTGGGAGAAGCAACGGTACCGATAATATTGATATATTCAACAGGAGTAATTATTTCGGGCAAATCCATCCTGTTTGCATTTGCTGAAACCCAACCGCGATTAATCAACACATGCATATCGCTGTTTCTAATTCGGAAAGGCGTTAATACATGATAGCCTGCTACTCCATTGGAAACTTTGTTATCCAGTAACGCCGTCAGTTCCGGCACAAAGTAACCACTTACCTCAGCACGACGGTACTGCAAATCCGCCAGCTCCAACTTTGTTGCCGATACGGCTATCGCAGGTTGCTTGGCGTAGGTAATTAATTGAGAAAACTGTGTTTCTTTTTCATTGGCACGCGATAATTGCCAGTACCCAAGTTTGACAAACAGAGCTACCGCAAGCACCGCAAGAAGCGTTAGCCACAAGCTGGGTTTAAACTGATAATTCAAACTTTTCACTGAACACTCTGCTGCACCAAACTCAAGATTAGTCCGATTAGACCTGACATAGCGTAACTTCACGCCATGTCAGACAACTTTTAAATATTTACGTATATTTCAGCTCGCTTGCTTAAACTAAATATACAAAAATAAACAAACCTAACCACACCACATCCACAAAGTGCCAATACCAGGCAACACCCTCAAAACCGAAATGATGCTCTGGTTTGAAATGACCCGCTGCGCTTCTGAAATAAATCACAATTAGCATGATCGTGCCAAGTGTCACATGAAAACCATGAAATCCTGTTAGCATGTAGAAAGTTGATCCATACGCTCCGCTAGTCAATCTAAGATTCAAATCAGCATAGGCATGAGCATATTCATATATCTGAAATCCTAGGAAGGTTACTCCTAGCGCAATAGTTGCAAATAGCCATAATTTGAGTTTACTCCGGTCATTCTTTTGCAGTGCCCAGTGTGCTAGCGTAATAGTAACTCCGGAAGTTAACAGTAAAAACGTATTCAACGCCGGAATTCCCCACGCACCCATAGGAGTGAAGTTATCCGCAAAACCAGGGCCAGCTGTCGGCCAATCCCCCGCAAAATTTGGCCATAACAACGCGTGATCTACCCCACCCACGCCTTCACCAGACAACCAAGGTATGGAAAATGCTCGAATGTAATACAAAGCGCCAAAGAAAGCCGCAAAAAACATCACTTCCGTAAAAATGAACCAGCTCATTCCCCATCGAAAGGACTTATCTTCCTGAACGTGATAGGTACCGGCTTCACTTTCCCGCACAACTTGACCAAACCAGCCAAATATCATATAGACCAGAATTGCAAAACCAAATGCCAGCAATCCGTATCCAAGTGGCACCTTATTCACAGTGAGCGCCGCGCCAAATCCCATGAATACCAATGCTGATGAACCCACTATTGGCCATTTGGATAGCCCTGGCACATAATAATGCCCTGTTCCTTGACTCATATTACCCTCCAAAATTTAGTTTCTATTTCAACTTGTTACAATACGAACGAGCAACATTATGCCCGCGATAAAAATTAAACAACCAATGATGCCGCCTATTACTGCCTGTAATAATGTTATTTTAGCCGCATCATTTTCCAGATCACTCTGTTTTCTGATACCAATAAAGGAGAAGAAAACAGCCTTCGCTACCTGAAACACGGTTGCCCTACTTGTGTCACGATCAGCCAACGCTAACTCCAAACCTAACTAGATTAATCATTCGTCAGCGAAAAAAATGTATACGACAGCGTCGCAGTATGGATATCTTTGGGAAGATCCGGATCTATTACAAATCGAACTGCCATCTGCCTAGTCTCCCCTCCTGCGAGCTCCTGCCGCGTAAAACAAAAACACTCAAATTTTTTCAGATATCGCTCAAGATTTCTGGGGCTATAGCTTGGAATCGCTTGGCCAGCCAAAGTTTTATCTGATTGATTACTGATTTCATACATAACTTCTGCTGATTTGCCTGGATGTATCTGAATGGCGGATTGCAACGGTTTAAATTCCCAAGGCAACCCGCGTACATTTGCATCCAGTTGAACATTAATGACTCTGGTTTCATCAACCTTGGTTGACTTATCCAGAGTATCAGGCCGTTGTAATTCATATATTCCCGTCACCTCACAAAATTTCTCATAGAGAGGCACCATGGCGTATCCAAACCCAAACATCACTACGCTAAAAACCAACAACTTTTTCAGCATTTCTGTATTGATTCTGGTTTCGTCTGGTTTCATTATTTGGAAGTTACAGTAATCATATAAATAACCGAGATCATGATCAGCAGGATTAAGGCTGTCAGTATCTTCTTGCGCTTCAGCTTTGAATCATCATCGTTATTAGCCACACGAAGATTCTCTCTAAAATTTAACAACAGGCGGTGTTTCAAAGCTGTGGTATGGCGCTGGGGTAGGTAAATGTGTCCACTCCAGTGTTTTAGCACCTTCCCAAGGCATGTTGGGCGCTTTTTCACCACTACGCACACATTTGATCACGATGTATACAAACAACAACTGGGTTAGTCCGAATCCAAATGCACCGATACTCGAGATCATGTTGAAATCCGTAAACTGCAGCGCGTAATCCGGAATCCTGCGCGGCATACCAGCCAGGCCCAAAAAGTGTTGCACAAAGAAAGTGACATTGAAAAACACCATAGACAACCAGAAATGCCATTTTCCAAGTTTTTCATCGTACATGCGACCTGACCATTTTGGCAGCCAGTAATATGCGCCTGCAAACAACGCAAACAATGAGCCAGAAACCAACACATAATGAAAATGTGCAATGACGTAGTAGGTATCTTGTACTTGAATGTCAATAGGAACAAGTGCGCAGACCACACCACTAAATCCACCAATAACAAACAAGAAGATAAACCCTATCGAGAACAACATGGGTGTTTCAAACGTCATCGAACCCTGCCACATAGTTGCAGTCCAGTTAAATACCTTTACAGCGGTAGGAACTGCAATCAGCATCGTTGCATACATGAAGAATAACTGACCTACCGTCGGCATTCCAACCGTAAACATATGATGCGCCCAGACGATACAGGACAGAATCGCAATTGAGGCTGTGGCATAAACCATCGACGAGTAGCCAAACAATGGCTTACGTGAAAAAGTTGGAATCACTTCGGAAACGATACCGAAGGAAGGCAAAATCATGATATAGACTTCAGGATGTCCAAAAAACCAGAAGACATGCTGAAATAAAACAGGATCACCGCCACCAGCAGCATTAAAAAAACTGGTTCCAAAATGACGATCTGTCAACAACATGGTTACTGTACCTGCCAGTACTGGCATTACCAGAACCAACAAATAGGCTGTAATCAACCACGTCCATACGAACATCGGCATTTTCATGAGCGTCATACCAGGTGCACGCATATTCAGAATAGTAGTAATGATGTTGATCGCACCCATGATGGATGAGGCACCCAGAATGTGTACCGCGAAAATCATCATATCTACCCCCAAACCACCTTGGGTAGAAAGCGGCGGATAAAAAGTCCAACCACCTGCGGCCGCACCACCCGGTACGAAAAATGAAGCAATCAAGAGTGTTCCGGCTACAGGCAGCAACCAGAAACTCCAGTTATTCATGCGGGCAAACGCCATATCTGGTGCACCGACCATCATGGGCACCTGCCAGTTAGCAAAACCGACAAAAGCCGGCATAATTGCACCAAACACCATGATCAAACCATGCAATGTCGTGAAGGAATTAAATACCTCGGGCTCAAATATCTGCAAACCCGGCATAAAGAGTTCAGCCCGAACGCCCATTATCAAAAATCCACCAATAAACAGCATGGTCAGGCTAAAGCACAAATACATCGTGCCAATATCTTTATGATTTGTTGCTCCTAACCAGCGCATGATGCCAGTCGGATGGTCATGAATATGACCGTGCACATCTTGAACTACTGCCATTTTGTCTCCTCCTTAAATAAGCTAACTTTATCTACAGCACACGTGAACTAAAAATCACTCTGCAGCAGCGTGAACAATTGGGGTATTGGTCGTTTCTGCTGCGGCGTTTAACTGACCAGCAACCCATTGCGCATATTGTTCCTGCTCAACCACCTCGACCACAATTGGCATGAATCCATGTTCTTTACCACACAACTCAGCACATTGCCCACGATAAACTCCGGTTCTGTCAGCGGTAAACCAGGTGTCACGGATAAAACCAGGTATGGCATCCTGTTTAACACCCAGCGCAGGTACCCACCAAGCATGAAGAACATCATTCGCCGTCACAATAACTCTGATTTTCTTACCAACTGGCACCACCATGCGATTATTGACTTCCAAAAGATAATGTTCGCCCTTTGGCACCTGATTATGAATTTCAGGCTGAGTAGTTGCTAACCGACTGTAGAATTTGACGCCCTCACCTTCCCCCTGGAGATAATCGTAACCCCACATCCACTGATAACCAGTCACCTTAATCGTAATATCCGATTCGGTAGTGTCCTTCATGGCGATAATTGTTTGGGTAGCCGGCCATGCCATCGCCACAAGGATAATGCACGGAATAGCTGTCCAAATAATTTCAACCGCAGTGCTGTGATGAAAATTTGCAGCTTTATACCCGACTGATTTGCGGTGTTTGACGATGGAATAACCCATCACACCGAATACGATAATAAAAATAACCAGACAGATCCATAGCGCCCAAATGTGCTGATCATAAATCTGCTGAGCGATAGTGGACTGCGGTTCAGGAAAATTGTACTTGCTTGATACTGCTGAGCCCGAATAGGTCAGGAGAACCATTACTCCCACCCAGAATGACAACAATTTACTGCTCATAACTTAACACCCCCCACGTTAATCAACTGATTACAAATTACTACCTTAAAAAGGCCGCTCTCGGATTTTTCACTATCAAGATATTTCTTCTGTTCTTTGTGTTTCTTTGTGTCTCTATGACTATCAATAGGCAACCCTACTTGTAACGATTGTCCCGCGAGAAAGTCTAGCACTCCAAAAGTACAATCGCAAGGAATAATCATGATTTTTATAGGGAAATTACCACATTGTTACCATGGAGATTTACCATCGAAATAGCAAACATTTTCTAATTTATACAATTTTTGGATCTGCACATACCTTGAATTTTTTCTCTCGACGCTTTTTATTAAGCGGTCAACATACCTACTGTAAAAAACCAGCAATGATCCACTTCATCATTATGGTTAACCTGCTCAGTATCAGAATACAAAACGCGTTATAAAAATCTTATTAAGTATTAATTGCAACTTTTATCAGAGCAAGCTAATCTTAGGCAGTATTAGTTTATAGCATTGGGAATATCAGTTGTATCAATCGTCACACAGGAGAACTAACATGCAATCAACACCACGTTACACCACTACTCAAAGCGTACTGGACTTAGGTATACGCAACAGCGTATTAAGAAACACTTATTTAATGCTCAGCTTAACGATGATTCCCACCGTGATTGGTGCGTTTATGGGTCTGAGCACTAACTTTTCTTTTCTGGCCGAGTCGCCCATCATTGGCTCACTCGTTATGCTTGCCGTCATGATTGGATTAATGTTCGCGGTTAGCGCTACCCGCAACAGCATCTGGGGCGTAATTTTGCTATTTGGCTTTACCTTTGTTGCTGGCTGGTGGCTAGGTCCAATCCTCCAGTATGCCCTTAATTTCAGTAATGGCTCGCAGCTCATTGGTATGGCCGCTGCTGGAACAGGGGCTATCTTTTTTACGCTTGCCGGTATCGCAACCGTCACAAAAAAAGATTTTGGATTTTTAAGAAATTTTCTACTGGTCGGGCTGGTACTCATTATTCTGGCGTCACTTGCTAATTTATTTTTTGCAATCCCGGCTATTTCGCTTGCGGTATCGGCTGCAGCCGTCCTGATTTTTTCAGGCTTTATTCTGTTTGATGTCAGCCGAATTGTGAATGGCGGCGAGACCAACTATGTCATGGCAACGCTCGGAATCTATTTAAGCATATACAACCTTTTTATCAGCTTGTTACAGCTGTTGCTCGCTTTTTCCGGCGAGAGAGATTAACGCTCATCTTGACACATCATTTTGTCCGCCGCACGGGCCAGAAAACTGGAATTACCTATCTCAGGCATGACCTGTGCGGCGTGCGCCGCTCGTATTGAAAAGAATCTCAACAAACTTCCGGGTGTGTCTGCATCGGTCAATTTTGCCAGCGAAAAGGCGCAGATCGAATTTGACGACACGTTAGTCCACCCGGAAGATCTTGCTCACTCGATTGAAAAAGCTGGCTTTTCAATCGCTGACCGTACTGTTCAATTCCAGATTGAAGGCATGACTTGTGCCGCCTGCGGTGATCACATCGAGAAAGCGCTGCATAAGCTGCCTGGTATCCAAGCAGCTGTAAACCCAACAAGTGAAACGGTTCGTATCACCTTTAACCCAGCCTTCATTACAACCAGTGAACTGATTGATACGATAAAACATGTTGGCTATGGCGCACGTGAAATTACCGATAGCAGTCGGGAAGCAGAAAAAGTTCGGCGGCTCACGACCTATCAGCAAGAACGACGTGTTTTCCTGATATCAGCAGTATTGGCAGTACCATTTCTATTGGAAATGGCATCGATGCTCAGCGGTGATCACAGCGGCTTACTGCCACGGTGGCTACAATGGGCACTTGCCACTCCAATCCAATTCTGGGCAGGAAAAAGGTTTTATACCGGTGCGTGGCATTCACTGCGTGGCGGTGGCGCGAATATGGATGTACTGGTTGCATTGGGAACCAGCATGGCTTATTTCTTCAGTACGACGGTGCTCTTCTGGCAACTGGATCTGCATATCTATTTCGAAGCAAGCGCAATGATCATTGTTCTGGTGCTATTAGGCAAGCTGATGGAAACAAGCGCCAAGCAAAAAACCTCGTCTGCTATCGAATCGCTCGTTAAATTACAACCCAAAACCGCTCGCATAGAGCGTGACGGCGTAATCACTGAAGTGAATGTCGATTCCATCCAGCCTGGGGATATTTTTATCGTCCGCTCAGGCGAAACCCTGCCTGTTGACGGCATTGTTGTAGAGGGTAGTTCCAGCGTAAACGAATCCATGTTGACCGGTGAGAGCTTTCCTGTCACCAAAGAGACTGACGCCAAGGTATTTGCTGCCACCAGCAATTTGCAAGGGCTGTTGAAATGCCGCGCAACTGGTGTCGGTGCGGATACCCAACTGGCTGCGATTATCCGGCTGGTCGAAGCCGCTCAAGGCTCCAAGCCGCCAATACAACGTTTAGCCGATTCCATTGCTGGTATTTTTGTCCCAATCGTTGTGCTTATTGCACTCGTTACTCTGGGACTGACCTGGTGGTGGTCCGGGCAGTTTACAATGGCACTGATCCATGCAGTTGCCGTGCTGGTCATCGCCTGCCCTTGCGCGCTGGGGCTGGCGACACCAACCGCAATCATGGTGGGAACCGGACGTGGCGCACAGGAAGGTATTTTGATCAAGAATGCTGCTGCACTCGAACTTGCTGAAAAAATACAAGTGCTGGTAGTCGATAAAACTGGCACTTTGACTGAAGGACATCCAGTCGTCACGGATATCGTCCTGACTGGCGCAATCAGTGAAACTGACCTGCTGCAGATAGCCGCTTCACTGGAGCAAGGCTCGGATCACCCGCTTGCCAAGGCGATTTTAAATCAAGCCACTACTCGCCATATCGATTGTTTGCCAATAACAGATTTCACATCTCATACTGGACAAGGAGTCACCGCCACTTATAACGGTATCAAACACCTGCTTGGCTCCCCGGGATTTCTAGAAAGTAATGGTGCAGACATCAACCAAACCAGGCTTTCTGCACTGCAAGCACAGGGAAAATCCATAGTAGCTATTGCTGCATACAGCAAATCTACACCACTGGTGATAGGTTATTTGGGGATTGCTGATCCTTTACGCAGCACTTCTGCCAAGGCAATCAAGCGATTGCAGAGTATGAATATTGAGGTCATCATGCTCACCGGCGACAACGAAGCCACTGCCGCAGCCATTGCCGCCCAGGTAGGTATCCAGAATTTTCGAGCAGAAGTATTGCCACAAGATAAAGCTGCGACGGTAGAATCCATCAAATCAGATGGCCATTTCACCGGTATGGTGGGAGACGGCATCAACGATGCTCCGGCACTTGCCAGTGCCAACGTCAGTTTCGCGATTGCGGCCGGCTCCGATGTTGCAATAGATGCTGCCGATATTACGCTGATGCGTAATAATCTGATGAGTGTAGCCGATGCAATCTCACTCTCACGCAGTACATTACGCAAAATTCGCCAGAACCTGTTCTTCGCTTTTTTTTATAATACCTTGGGTATTCCGCTGGCAGCATTTGGTATGCTTAATCCAGTCATCGCAGGCGCCGCCATGGCCATGAGTTCAGTTTCAGTTGTCACAAACTCGCTGTTACTCAAGCGCTGGAAGGTGGAAAATTAAGAATCAATCATAGAGTCTATTTACATGGAACATTCGCTCACAACAACTGTTATCCCAATCAAAGGCATGACCTGTATGGGCTGTACTAACAGCATCAAAGTGGTTATTGAGAAACTACCCGGCGTTCATAACGTAGTCGTCTCACTTGAGGGCGCACAAGCAACCATTGAACATCAGGTGGGCTCTCCTACCTTTGAGAATTTCAAACGTGCTATTGAAGAAGCGGGATTCGATATTATTTGAGCAACTACAAATCAGCACAAATCCGGTATCATCGCCGTTTTAATCAAAACTGTTTTCATGAAAACCTTCTTTCTGGATTTTGAAAAAGGTATTGAGGAGTTCGAAGCCAAGATTGAGCAGTTACGTTATGCTCAGGATGACTCCGCATTGGATATTTCAGCTGAAATTACCCGACTGCAGGCAAAGAGTCAGGGGCTGACCAAAAGCGTTTATGCCAAGCTGACACCCTGGCAAATCTCACAGGTTGCCCGACACCCTCAACGCCCCTATACCTTGGACTACGTACAACGTCTCTTCACCAATTTTGAAGAATTGCACGGTGACCGCTGTTTCGCGGATGATCCCTCGATCGTCGGTGGATTGGCACATTTTAATGGTCAGGTGGTAATGGTGATCGGTCATCAAAAGGGACGTGATACCAAGGAAAAAATATACCGTAATTTTGGCATGCCCAAACCCGAGGGCTATCGCAAGGCATTGCGCTTGATGCGCCTGGCGGAAAAATTCTCGATTCCCCTAATTACTTTTATTGATACGCCTGGTGCCTATCCTGGCATCGACGCAGAAGAGCGAGGGCAATCGGAAGCCATTGGTAAAAATCTCTATGTCATGGCAGAACTTAAAATTCCAATTATTTGCATTATCATTGGGGAAGGTGGTTCGGGTGGGGCATTGGCTATCGCGGTAGGAGACACCGTATCCATGCTGCAATATTCCACCTATTCCGTTATCTCTCCAGAAGGTTGCGCTTCCATTTTGTGGAAAAGCGCTGATAAGGCCCCAGAGGCTGCTGAAATTCTTGGCATTACCGCAGACCGGATCAAAGAAATGGGTTTAATCGATGGCATCCTTCCAGAACCTGTTGGCGGTGCACACCGCGATTATCCTGGCGTTATGCAATCGGTGAAACAGACCTTGCAGGAATCGCTGCGAAAACTGCAGGATATGTCACTGGATACCCTTTTGCAAAGGCGTTACGAGCGCTTAATGAGTTATGGCCGGTTTAAACTCAATCAACCAGAACCATCTGATTGAGCTGCTGCAGCGCCATCTTTATCAACATGTAAAAGCGGGTGATCGTCTCGCAGTAGCGTTGAGTGGCGGTGTCGATTCCGTTGTACTCCTGGATATACTGGTCAAATTATCTGGCACAACAGGGTTTCACTTATCTGCGGTACATGTAAATCATGGCATCAGTAAAAATGCCAGCCAATGGGGTGATTTCTGCCAAAAATTATGTGACGAATTTTCTGTCCCTTTGTCCATTTTCCAAGTACAAGTCAAAAAAGAAGCGCAACAAAGTCTGGAAGCCGCCGCCAGAAAAATCCGATATCAGGCGTTTTCTCGAGTCGATGCAGATTACGTCGTACTGGCGCAACATCAGGATGATCAGGTTGAAACGCTGTTATTGCAATTGTTACGCGGCGCAGGTGTCAAGGGATTGAGTGCAATGCCCATTGTCAGGCCACTGGCTAATACATCAATTAAAATTTTTCGCCCCTTGCTGGACATTCCACGCGCAACCATTTTAGCTTTTGCACAAACCCATCATTTATTGTGGGTAGATGACGAAAGCAACACCAATACCGATTTTAACCGCAATTATCTGCGCCACCACATTTTTCCAATGATCGAGGCGCGTTACTCTGCTTACCGAAAAACACTTGCCCGCACCTGCCAACATTTGGGAGAAGCTTCACAATTACTAGATGAACTTGCACAAATAGATGGCGAAAGTGCTATGACGCAAAACACCCTGTCACTGGAAAAATTACGTGGTCTTAGCCTAGTGCGTGCAAAAAACCTGCTACGTTATTTTCTCGCACAGAAAATACCTCACTTGCCCCCGAAAATTAAACTGGATGAACTTCTACATCAACTATGCACCATCACTTCAGATAATCGTCTTTCATTCCAGTTTGAAAATGTGGAAATTTTTTGCTACCGGGGAATGATTGAATGTCTACCGGTTAGAACTACTGCGAAAAACTGCTTTAGAGTGCCGTGGCAAGGAGAGAGGCAATTGGCTATCAAACCTCTACAAGGAACACTGGTATTCACAAATCGGTCAGGAACAGGTATTGATTTACAGAAACTATCCCAGCAAACCGTTACGATACGAGCACGCTCGGGTGGGGAAAAATTTCAACTAGATGCCAAACGACCACGGCGCAGTCTAAAAAAAATTTTTCAGGAGGCTGCAATCCCACCGTGGAAACGTAATACGTTACCATTACTATTCTGCGCAGATACGCTGGTTTGGGTAGCCGACATCGGCACAGATTATCATTTTCAGACGACCCCTGGCGCTCCAGGGTTGGAAGTTACCTGGTTGCCCAATTCAGCAACTGATTGAATATCTTTCTGTAATAAACCTTTTAAATACATAACACTATGATTCTAATCACAGGTGGCGCAGGTTTCATTGGTTCCAATTTTATCCAGGAATGGATAACACAATCAGATGAACCTATTATCAATGTCGACAAACTGACCTATGCTGGCAATCTGCAAAATCTAATCACTCTATCCAATCATCCACAATATAGCTTTGTCCATGCAGATATTGGTGACAGCAGTAAGATGAATGAGCTTTTTACCCGCTACCAGCCGCGTGCGTTAATTCATATGGCAGCAGAAAGTCACGTGGATCGCTCCATACATGGACCGGAAGATTTCATACAGACCAATATCACGGGTACCTTTCGTTTGCTGGAAGCCGCCAGACAATATTGGCAAGGCTTATCGGATGAGTTTAAGACATCATTCCGTTTTCTACAGGTTTCAACCGACGAAGTCTTCGGTACATTGAGTCCTGATGCATCTGCTTTTACCGAGCAACACGCCTTCCGTCCAAACAGTCCCTATTCCGCCAGTAAGGCTGCCAGCGACTGCCTAGTACGCGCCTATCACCATACTTATGGTTTGCCAACACTAACCACGCATTGTTCCAACAACTATGGCGCTTACCAGTTTCCGGAAAAACTGATTCCATTGATGATTACGAATGCACTTGTCGGTAAACCACTGCCAATTTACGGTGATGGCCAGCAAATCCGTGACTGGTTATATGTTAAAGATCATTGCAGCGCTATTCGTTGCATACTGATGAAAGGCCTGCCAGGAGAAACTTACAATATTGGTGGTTGGAACGAAAAAGCCAATCTGGAAATTGTGCACACTATTTGTGATATTTTACAAACACACTGCCCTACTGACCATGATTACCGAAACCTAATCACCTATGTCACCGACCGGCCCGGGCACGATCGCCGTTATGCTGTTGATTCTCGCAAAATTCAGCGGGAACTGGGCTGGGAACCTGCGGAGACATTTGAAAGCGGTATTCAAAAAACAGTACAGTGGTATTTACAGAACCAGGAATGGTGTAGAAATGTCCAATCTGGCGATTACCGGAAATGGATTGAGACCAACTACACTGGGCGCACTCAGTGAAAATTTTGTTGTTGGGGAAAAATGGGCAAGTTGGTTGGGAATTACAACGCAGTCTGTTACCGCTGGGAGAATTAATTGCACTTGATCGTCATGATCAGCAATATTGTGGCGATCTAACAGATGAGGTTGGTATTACCCAGACCATTAGGACTATACGACCAACCATCATCGTCAATGCTGCAGCTTATACTGCCGTGGATAAGGCAGAAAGTGACATTGATGCCGCTTTTCATATCAATGCGCGAGCACCTGATTTGCTAGCAAACCTGGCCAGGGAAATGGATGCCTTTCTGATTCATTATTCAACCGATTACGTTTTCGATGGAAGCGGCAGCCTCCCGTGGCGGGAATCCGATCTCGCCAATCCTCTAAACGTTTATGGTCATAGCAAACTACACGGGGAAACCGCCATTATTGAATCAGGCTGCAATCACCTGATCCTGCGTACCAGCTGGGTCTATGGCGCAACAGGCCGGAATTTCGCAAAAACTATTCTGCAACTGGCACGGGAACGAGAACGACTAACGATCATCAACGATCAGTTTGGTGCACCCACTGGTGCCGAATTGCTGGCGGATATTACCGCACAGGTGATTCCAAAATTACTGAGACACCCTGAGTTATCGGGGTTATATCACATTGCTGCACGGGGTGAGGCAACCTGGTATACCTACGCTAATTTTTTCTTGAATTTCGCTCGTGAACAGCAGACTCCGATCAGAGCCAGTCCGGAGGGAATTATACCGATCAAAACCAAGGATTTTCCCACAGCGGCAACACGCCCCCTTAATTCTCGTCTTGATACCGAAAAGTTCCGGCGTACTTTCCAGTTACACCTACCACCCTGGCAAAACGGTGTTGCCCATATGCTCATCGAGTTGCTAGGGCATACCGACACTTAACATATCCCCACGTTGTCCTTAAATATTACGATCTTACCCCGAGAAAATTCAGAGAACATGCGGAATAGCAAATGAATCATTTGTTACATAAATTTGAAATATTCAGAAAATCTACATGTAAGAATAACTACCTAATCTACTGATTTTATGGTGCGGACACCAAGAATAGTTTTTTCATATAAAATGATATATTATTATCTAATTGGTGTAATTATGGTGCAGGCCAAAATGCCTTGAAAAGAGGGCTCACTATACCTATCATCGTGATGATCATATAAGCACCCTCTTAAGTCATATCATATTGAAAAGAAAAATACTGATCCGCTACGGCAAGCGTATTTTTTTATAGATTGCTTTTATTTACTCCATTCTCTCATTACCTTTTTCCCATTACCTTAATAAAGTATCTGTCAATGGTATAGAGATAGATATTGATCGGTATCGCAAATACTACAGGCAAAATAAGGCGAACAAATAAGCCAGTGATGAGTTTCATTGGACTCTTCAATACGTTATAGAAGATATTAATCCATTTGCCGCTTCCTTTGAGAAGCGCATCAGCAATTTTCGATAAAATAAACAGCACTAAAAACAAATAAAGGACGGGTGCTATCTTAAACATGAATTGCTGAAAGCTCTCTTGATCGGTAATAATCTTCCAAATACTGATATCCAGAATGCTTTCAAAAAGATAGTGAATAATAAAAGAGATGAGAAAGAGACTTAGAATAACCGGCAAACTTACTATCACTAAACCCAATGACTGCTTAATACCGGCGGTTCCCTTAATTACGTACATCAGTGGTTTAAAAAATTGGTGGCGGCCCTGCTCCAACTGGTTGAGCATTTTAGGATCGCCTGCTTTTAGCAGCGGTTGATACTGACTAAATTGCCAGTTTCCTTGCAGAGATTGCGATGATACGTAGGATTTCAATTTCAGGAGCTCTGATTTTGACATCTGGTAACTGTTCGCTTCCAGGCAGCCAGCCTCCACATCAGTAAAGGAGTCCAGATCTGTACGGATTTCTGACAATGCACGTTGCACTTCTTCCGAAACATCAAATTGGAACGTTGAAGAATCAGCCTCTATCTCTATTCTGTCACTGGGTGCCCAATCGATCTTTTTTGCAGATAAGCCATGCGTTAAATGGAAATAAGCAACGTGTTTATCTTGAGTTTGTATTAGATTATTGACTATCTCCTCACGCACACGCCTCATCAAAATTGAGCTACTCGAAAAAAGTACCGGTAACAGATCGGTTCGAGGATTATCCGTTGTATCAATTTGGCCAGATGCATCGCTGACGATAAAATCACTATACATACAATCAGGATCGAACAAACTTGCAACTCCCTGATTATCATAAACACCTCCGTCGACTAGCTGTACGCGACGATGTTTGTACAAATTGGAAATGGCCATCGGTGGAAATATCCCCGGCACACTCGCTGAAGCAGCTACGGCATTACCCAATAGAAAGTAAGGTTTCCTACCCGTGGAAGCTTCATCAATTTCATCATAGCGCATACGTCGATAGCGATCTCTTTTATCGATATCGCGGAAAGTTAAATTCCGGGGAGGAACTTCGCCCATACTCATGGCAGTAAAGTACAATTGTGACCAGAATTCAGGCTCGTTGCATTAATCATCAGTATGGGTACTTTGTATTTACGCCTAGGATTACCGCTTACAGGATCCCATGGATGGAAAGGTAGTTCTATTCCCTTTGGCTGAATTAATAGATCACTCATTCGTATTCGGCGATTACCCACATCTATCAATGGTCGATAAATGTGGTACTCGTACAATTCTCCTATGGCATTTGAGCGGGAATAATTAGGCATTCCCATGCACATATTCTTGAGGGGATTAGCGAAAGTCCGCATACGCAAATTTTTTTGTACCGCGCTCAGGAAGTGCTTTTCCAATTCCTACACTAACTCAACATAATCCGAATCGATAATTTCATAGTCAGCTTTGGATTCCAATAAGTTTTTCAGTAATAGATAATAAGCCGCGCCTATTATTGAACCGCCCGACACCGTGGAAAGAGATTCAACGTGCTTCAACATGCCAAGCTCCGCCATCCGCGCAAGAACGCCAATATGATAAAACGATGCTCTATACCCTCCTCCCGATAAAGCAAGCCCCAAACGTTGATTACTTTCGATAGCTTTTCTCATTTTCTTTCCCCTTCTATGGTAAGAATCCCACTAAAGCATATCTTTTTAATCTCCCTAAAAATTCTTGGAGTGGCTCTGATTAACTAGCGTAAACAAAAGCCGGTCTATGTCCAAGAAAACATTCAACCGAGCAGTGTTAATAGGCGCATAAATCAAACTGATATCAGTCGTTCACTTTATCTATTTTGCTTAAGATACTTTGCATTCAGAATGAAACTAATCAAATATCTCATCCCCGGTTGGTTCAAGATGGGTGGTTTCGTTCATCTCTTGGCGAAACCTGGATAATTCGCAATACATTCTATATCGTGCTCGGTTTAGATTGCCTAATGGCCGATGTTCAGGCAGACAATGCCAAGGATTCATTTTTAGGCGCTTGGCAAACTCGAATTGTGCTTCGGAATCAAATTTTTGTTTTGGAATGTGCACCGTCGCGGCAGGGATAAATGGGGATAATTTCTCTGGCCAGCGTATCGAGCCATCTTCGATCGGCATTAAGTGTGTGTCGGTTTGTAACTGAATCATGAGATCGAACTCGACATCTTTTTTATCTAATGTCTTGACCATGTTATCCCGCAGATAATTGAATGGAACTTCACCAAAAGGCAGGCCAGGAATATGCCGTTCAACGTCTTTTGTTTTTGGTATTAATGTATACATCATAGCTTGGCCTTCGCCCAACAAATAGGGGGTACAGCTCCAATAGCGCTGACCCAACGGATTATACTGAGTTTCATTCCACAGGCTTTGCATGAAGAAGTCGAGCAGATGGGAGTCTTTTGGGTTTAGAAAATAATAAAGCGTCGTATCCACCAGGCTCCAGTACTGAAGTTTTACATTTTCTCGGGTATTGGGCGTGACAAATGTTGCGCCGCCGCTGGTCGTAATAAAATCCTGGGTGTATTTCTCTTCATCCATTAGTTTTTCTCCGGGGACCCCCATGAGTTTTACCGCCATACTCATAAAGCCAACATCATTAATATCGGCGGGTACATTTGGTCCGGGTCCGGAATAGCGTATATACGCTGGATAACTGCGCGGATTGGCAAAAATACCCTTGCGGCAATGTTCCGGCAGGTCATCGCGTATAGTGACCATAGCACGCACAATTCCATGCGTTTTGGTGTTGCCGCCACGCTCATATCCACCTGGTTTAAAACGACCGCGCATTTGATCGGACATGAGATCAATGATTTGATTCAGGCTTTCTTCTTCATCGGGATCGAATTTTTCTTCCGCTATTTTTAGTCCTTTGTTCTTGCGCCGCCGGTTTTTCAAATATTGAATAACTTTGGCGGAAGGTTCACGGAAAAGATAATCCCACTGTTGACGAAACCAGGGCTCTAATCGCCTTTCAATACGCAGCAACAGAATCAAAAAATTATGTATGGTTTTCAGTATACGGTTCTTGAGTGAGTTCCTGGTCATCATGGTGAGCTATCACTCCCGTTAGCGGGTAAGGTTGCAATGTACTTCAATGCACGCAGACCCGGCATAAAAAAATAACCACCGCCACGTACTGTTACAAACTGTGGTAAATGACGGGTTTTCTGCATTGGGCCGGCTGGATCAGGACGATTAAAATGATCGGTGCATTTACCACCCATTAATGGTTTACGATTTCCTAATAACGGATCTCTTTCTTCTTGTAGCCCGCCGAATTTACTATTCGCTATCCAGGCATTCTGAACAAATTCAAACTGCCGGGATATGTTGGCTACCAGACAGATGAACTGTAAACCATGTTCAGCGGCAGGGGCGCCTAATCTGACGGCGTCTTCCGGCGATAAAACGGGGCCATAGCTGCGACCACGTCGCAGTAAACGGTGAAAGCGAGTGGACGCAATGAGATCTTCTTCAGGCGCTTGTCCAAATCCTAAAATTTTAATCAAGCGGCTAATCAATCCGGTGACACCCGGTGGAAAATCACCGGTACGTGGATTGGCCCTGCGAATATGCGCACTAACCGGACAATGATTTCCTTTTGGATCCAGGTCGAAGGTAAAGTGATTGCCATGATCTTTGCGTGAAATACCTGGGATGTGTTCTGCAATCAGTGGCGTACCGTTACGTTCTCTGCCCACCATGGATGCAGCAAGTTGTTCGCGTTTTTCAGGAACAGCGTTCGTGTCTTTGTTGAGAAAATGCCAAAAACCGGAAACATCCTGACTCAGCTGCCGCAGTACTAAGTATGTTCCATTTCGGCCCAGGTCTTTTAATTTGGGCTCATCTTCAGCATTAGGCAGACCATCAACTGCGAGTTGGTCTTGCTTTGGATCAATGAGCGGTCGTGGGGTGTGCTGTCCATATTCATTTGGGTAGCCGAGTACCATCTCTCCAGCAGCCAGTAAATTGGAATAGCGATCGCGTTCATGGAGATCAACGCTTTGCTTTTGCATCCAGTCAATGGTTGGTTGGCTAATACCATCAGCAAATCCAAATGGTTCGATTTCGCCAATATGCTGAGTTGGCAATTGGCTCAATAATTGAAATGCTCGAGAAAAATATTCGCCCTCAACCGTTGCGCGCCAGCTCTCAAGACTATCTTTCCTGGCGTATAACAGCAATAAAATATGCGGTGCCTTTGTTTTGTTTCCTCCCCATTCCCAATGTTCTGGTGCATTATTACCGACATCACCTAGTCGGCGGGAACGGCTTTCATCCCCAGCCATGCCGGTAATGAATTCATCGGAGAAATCCGCTATTACGGACTCTTTAAGTTTGAGTGCGCGTAACCCTTCTACAGAAAAAGCAATCTGCAGCGCCGTGTCTGGCAGCGGGTCTGTTGCAACGGCCCGACTAACAGGCGCTGTGCTTAGCCATTGTTTTGCGGCATCTACATCAGCAATATTCAATAACATGAAACAGGTTTCGGTTAATTCCCCATGACCAAAGCGCAATAATCCTTGCAAATCTTCAAAATTAAAATCGCTTGTTTTTACCATTTCTAATCCTTTGGTTAGATTAGACTAAGCCATTCACGGATTTCCGCATCATTAGATTGGCGGATTTCCACGCCTTGACGAATACGGCTATTACGCGCCAAATCAGTGGCAGTTAAGTCCGGATAAGCCTTGTACCACACCTCTGTAGGAATTTGATGTCGCCGTTGTGTATATTTAAATGGGAATTCCCGTTGCGCCCCTTCTTTAATTAACCATCTGGTAGTAGGATAACCGACAGCATTACTGAAAAGAAGATTCAAACCCCAACCAACCTTGTTAATAAAATCATCCATGTAGCTTTCATGGCTGCCGTCATAATTGCTGGCAAAAAAAACTCGACGGCTTCTATCCATGAATACCCAACGAGCAAAGTGGATGGTTTTTATCCGTGCGAGAAAGCCTCGGTTATAAATGTGTCTGGCAATATAGTCGGTTAGAAAAACGATAAATCTGAAGGTCAGCAAGCGGAAAATGCCTGGCTTCACGTCACCAAAAACACTGTATTGGTTAGTGACATCCCAGTCTTCTTGCGCTGTAAGTGCTTTTAAATGTTTGCAGCTGGGCCGGATAAAGAGCTCAGGGTCGGAGCGCTCCAACATTCGCAGGCGTAAAGCAAAAAAGGGCGCAATGACCAGAAATAATGGGGCTAATAAAAACAAGATCAACGGAACGCCAATTTTATGCAATAAATTCTTAATCTTCCAATCAGTTGGAGTAGGCGCCGGTGGTGTGAATGTCAACCTGCCTTGATATTTCTCCCTTTCAACATAAGATAAAAGCTTCTGGCGAAGGGGGCGGATATTATCCCTGCCAACGCCATCGACAATTTCTTGTAAATAGGCAGATAAACTTTGATGTAGCGCGATTTCTTCATGTATTTGTTTAACAGTCCGGCCGAGCCAGTTAATATAATTTGCATTGGGTTTGATATTATTTTCTCTCATCCATTCCAGCAAATTATTGCTCTCTCCAGAGAAACTTTCACAGTGTGAAAATATTTCTTTTAAACCTGAACCAGCATATTTCTCGAGTTCGGTCAGAAATGAATCTCTATCGCCATCAATGTCGCCAAGAAAAGCAAGGGTAGGACGCCATTGCCTTGGCGTTACGCCAAACTCGGTAATTTCATGCGCAGTTTTTGCCTCGATAATGACAAAACGGGCGAAATGTAAACGGTTAAATTTTCTGAATGGAACCAAACTGTTATCAGGATCTGCATGACCAGGCACTTCGTTTTGGTTCATTGAAGCTAGCAGGGTGCGTAAATTTTGTAATTCCCCAACACGCACTGTCGCGGCAATCATGAAAGTTGATTGAGGTGTCATCGTTTTATCTCAAGCCAGACGTTAAATCGTTTTTTTAATCAACATTATTGCGTGTTAGAGCAAAATCTAGGACGCGTGTTTTACCCCACCAAACTTTTCCAAGATAAACACCGGGTTCGATCTCACGAATTTCATCACGGATCACTTTGGCAACGAATGATGTCTTGGAATAGTCAATGACAATCGTATCCTTTCCATCCAGCCAACTTTTGTCACGATAGACTTTGGCGACAATAAATGACAGGCTAAAAGGCGTTATCTTGTTAACAAGTAGGCCCGCTTGTCCACCCGGGCAAAAAAGATCGAATACTTTACCTTGCCAAGCAAGAAGACGTGCAAAGGCAGCTATAGTTTTTGAGAAGATTGATCCAGCCAGAATTGCTGTACCACGTGTATCGCCGACTGGAATGTTTCCTGGCTGGGCATTACGATAAATTTCATCTAGCTCCTCACGTGATTTACTTAACCAAGCTTTAACTGTGTTATTCATTTTAGTTACCCCTTATAGTTTTATCAAAAACAAATAAACAAAGTGCCTGACGGCACTTAATCCGCAATAGCTTTAGAAAAGTTTCTAGATATGTTTCAATCTCACAAATGATCGGAATAGATTGAAAAATATACCATAGAAATTTATCATACTAACTCTACTTTGTCAGACTAGTCCAGAGCCACTTTCTGCTGAAGGGAAGACTGCTTGGCACCCGGTCTTCTCTGATGCTGCTTGTGAATAATTTCAGTTAGTTCCTCGGTGGTAAGCTGCCTTCTGTTTGGGATGTGAACCAATGCTGTTACCAGGTCATTGACGGATAGTATTGGCCATTGGCGGCACACTTGATAATCGGCCATGCCGCATTCGCTTCTGGCTTCATGGAAGCTGTGTTCAATGAAGAATCGCTGCGCTTGCACTCGTGCCAGTTTTTGCAATGGTGTTTCGAGTGGCGCGTTGGATAAACAGTAATGCGATATTTCGTTTATGCCGACTTCCTGTCTGACCAGCAAGTGCCAGCGTTGCGCCTACCTGCCGCGACCATTCAAAAACGGAATATGCGGCATGGAGTCTTCAAGATAAGTCTTCTGCCTGCAATGAACATCCGCGGCAAACGTGCAACCCAGGCGATCCACACCACGCAAAAAAGAAGGATCCTTGCCATAGCCGCCATCTACACCGACATAGCCAAAACGCACTTTGCGTTGTTTGGCTACCTCAATCATCGACAATGCGATCTCGCACTTGCTTTGATAATACTGGTGCTCCTCGGGTATCGCCGCCTTATTGCAACGATCGGTATCGTCTGCCCAATGCTGCGGTAAGTACAGGCGGGCATCCAGGAAACTGGCCATGTCGTTGTGGCACAAGCTGGCAAATACGCCCTACCTGGCAATTGTCTACCTTGCCAAGACGTCCATTCCATTACCGCGCAACCCCCGCTGATGCTTTCCCCTTCTTGGCAAAGCCGCTCTCACCAAGGATCAAAATACCTTCCGAACCTCCCAACAGCGCGTCCGTTTCACGCGCAATCTGTTCGCCAAATCCATTCCAGTCAATGGCAGCTGATGTCAGCATGTATTGCATGCCCTGGTAATTCACTTCGTTTACTTCGCCGTTAACACCCCTATGCAGCATAGTCGCTCGTTCAGACTGAAACAGTCCGCGCAAATAACCGCAAAACGTCACCGTTGCATCGCGCGTCGAGGATACAAGAAATGATGAAAATGAAGATAAATGCGCGCTAAGCGCTTCTGGAAGCCCCTGAAGGGCAACTTTGAGAGACTGGTTGGTATCTTCACGACATGATCGTGATGAATTTATATAAACCAGATGGTTACTCTACCATAGCCCCATACTTGATGGGCACCTTGTTTAATCTGAAAAAGTAGAACTAAAATATGCTCAGAGACTAACGGTATACTTGGCAAAAGAAGAGGGATATTATTGGTAATTGTTATGTAAGTGGTAACTTCTAGATTCAGCCTGTCTGATCAATAATTAATTCTGGAGATCACCATGAAAAAATGCAAAAAAAACCTTTCGTTTATTGTATTTATTTTGGTTTTATTTCTTGCAGGATGCTCAGATGAGCGATCCTTAAAGATCGCATCCGAATGCATCAAAGGTAGTAACGCAAAGTCGGGCTCAGTTATGGATGAAGCTCAATGTGTAGGTAGATCTGCAGAAAGCTTCCCCGGGGCGGATGAAGACTATTTCAAGGATATGGACTATGGAATCAGTCAAAACACAGACAAGGTAGTCACTACATTAGAACCATTTTTACCCGGCATATCTGAGGCAAAGGATGAAGATAAGCAAGAAGCAGTAAAGGCTATTGTCAGAGGCCGAAACAATTGGATTGTTTGGACTGGCGGTAATGACAAATTCTGGGATCATATTAATGTTACGAGTGTGGGTAGCTTTGATCTGCTGAAAGTTTTGTCGAATCATCCTGCGCTCGAAAAAAAACCAGGATACAGTCGTGACAATCGCTGGAAGTGGTTTGGTCTCGTTAATGAACCGTGTTTTATGAAAAATACTGATGCACAAGGGAAGCTAGCTGGGCGGCTGGATCGTTTCGGTTTATATCTAGATGCGCGTGACCCGAATTGTGCGTCTGATCCTTTCGAAAATGAGGAGAAATATCCAGGCGTGCAGATTGGCGCACGTGGTAAAACCGTACCCGTAGGATCTTATTATGGTTATGCGACAGGTATCGTAGGTCTACGCCTATTTCCAAATCCTGATTTCAATGAAACAGCAAAAAAACGTTGGGATCCAGAAAAATACTACTCTGATCCGCAATACTACAATGATCCAAAATTAGTCAAGCCATATCGGGTAGGGATGTCTTGCGGATTCTGTCACGTAGGGCCCAATCCAACCCATCCACCAAAAGACCCAGAAAACCCCGAGTGGGCCAATCTCAACTCTAATCCGGGTGCACAATATTTCTGGTTTGATCGTGTATTTGCTTATGAAGCGGATAAAACCAGTTTCGCTTACCAGCATCTTCATACTAACCGGCCAGGGGCATTGGATACCTCCCTTATTTCGACCGATTATATAAACAATCCACGCGCCATGAATGCTGTTTATAGTCTTCCTGCACGCATGGCGAATGCTTTACGTTGGGGCGAGGAGGAAATAACCGGTGGGGAAAGAGACAATAAACAGTTCAATCATTTTGCAGTGGTCCCTGCTGATAGTCCACTCAGGGCATTTTTCAAAGAACCTGATAAAGTACTAACTCCGCGAGTTTTGAAGGATGGCGCCGACTCAGTAGGTGCATTAGGTGCTCTGAATCGTGTCTTCGTTAATATTGGTTTGTTCAGTGAGGAATGGTTACAGCATATCGATCCATTAATAGGGGGAGAGCCATTTACGCCTTTTCCCATCAAAGCAGCCGCGCAAAATTCTAGCTATTGGCGTGCGACTGAACTGCAAACTATAGACAGCGCTTTATTTTTTCTGACTGCAACATATCCAGATTATCTGAAAAATACTCCTAGCAGCGAGCGCTATTTAACGGATGATGAACTGGTGCTGAAACGCGGCAAAGAGGTGTTTGCCGAAAACTGTGCAGCTTGTCATTCGAGTAAACTTCCGGAGAAAGTAACCGAGTTTTTCCAAAATAATGGGTGTGTGGGGCATAACTACCTGAATTGTTGGAATGAGTATTGGCACTGGACCAACTCTCCTGAATTCAAGGAAGAAATGACCAAGATCGTACTAGAGGAAGAATTTCTTAATGAAAACTACCTATCTACCGAATTGCGAGTCCCGGTTACGCTACTGGAAACTAACATTTGTGCTTCTATAGCGACCAACGCAATCAAGGGAGATACCTGGGATAATTTTTCATCTACTTCCTATAAATCTCTGCCTTCGGTAGGAAATGCAATGATTCATCATCCGGTTACGCGTAAACCTGATGAATATTCCATGCCAGCCGGAGGACGTGGTTACATAAGGCCACCATCTCTTGCCAGTATTTGGTCTACTGCACCGTTTCTTCTGAACAATACGTTGGGTAAATTTTATCCTTCAGGTTCAGTAGAGGATCGTATGAAATCCTTCGATATCAGCATAGAGCAGCTACTCTGGCCTGAGAAACGCTACTGTGATCAAAAAGATTTATATGCTGCTTATGATGGGGAAGAAAGTGCGAAAGACTATGGCTCACAAAACAGTTGCGAGGGACAAACCTATCTAACCCGATCTGGCAAAGAAGTACCAGGTATTATCGATCGAACGACAGAAAGGAGTTGGCTGAAAGTTCCAAGAGGATATCTACCTTGGTATGTAAAAATTTTCCCTATTGGAGAGGAATTAGAATTTGGTCCATTTCCAAAAGGCACTGTGGTCAATCTGGTTTCAAATATTAATATAGAAATGGGCTGGGGTGAGCGGCTCTCTCTTTCTTGGGATTATTTGAAAGCCGTTAGATGGCATGTGTTTGATTTGTGGAAGGCAAAGGATGTCCCTGAGAGCATTACCGACGATGAGTTGCACAACATCTTGCGTGGCTTGGTTGATCCTTTATTGGGAGTTAATATGTGTCCGGATTTTGTTGTAAATCGTGGGCATTATTTTGGTACAGACTATCTGCCTGTTGAAGAGGGTAGAACTGCACTCAATGGAAGCGACAAGCGTGCTTTAATTGAATTTCTTAAAACCATGTAATTCTTCACAAATAAAGTACCCTGCAGCTTGTGAGCGGGGTACTTCGCGTGTACATGTGTTTCTCAACCTGCTCAGTTATCAGCTGACCTTCTTCCCTCTGGGCAAAAAAATATCTTCCCATGACATGGTTATTAATATAAACCCATAAGAATAGGCCAAAGATTTCGAAATATTTCTGATGGAGATAATTTGTGATTAAGTCTGATTTTTTAGAAAGCAGCCAGATAGCTAGCACCGATAACGAGAAGTTTGACTATGTCGTCATAGGTTCCGGTGCAGGAGGAGGCCCGCTCGCCTGCAACCTGGCTCTGGAGGGTTTCCGGGTGCTGCTGCTGGAGGCTGGAGGAGAAGATGAGCCTTGTGATTATAAGGTTCCAGCATTTCATGCGCATGCCTCGGAAAATGAAATGCTTCGTTGGGACTACTTCGCACGTCATTATGATGACAAAACTCAACAAGAGCGGGACTGCAAGTTCAGTAAAGAAAAAAATGGTGTGCTTTACCCACGCTCGGGCACGCTTGGCGGATGTACTGCACATAACGCTATGGTTCTGATGTATCCCCACAATAGCGATTGGGATGACATCGCAAAACTAATGGATGATCCAAGCTGGTATAGCAGAAATATGCACAAGTACTTCCAGCGATTGGAACGTTGCGAATATGTTCCAAGGTGGAAAATATGGAGTCGTCACGGGTTTGATGGCTGGTTGCCAACCAACCAGGCCAATCCCTGGATGCTATGGAAGGACAAGGTACTAACAAAACTGACGGTTGCCGCAGTGAAAGAATCTCGGCGCATGATGAATCCGCTACAGCGTTTTTTTCTGGGAATTCTGAAATTTATCATTCGTTTTGATCCCAATGACTGGCGTTTAATTTGCAGAATCCCTGAAGGCCTATGCAAAATTCCGATTACCACCCAACACGGTAAGCGGGCGGGAACCAGAGAGTATATCCTGCGGGTTCGTGAACAATGCCCTGACAAATTAGTAATAAGAACCCACTCATTGGCCCAGCGTATTTTACTCGACGAACATAACAAAGCTTATGGTGTGGAGTATCGTGTGGGTGCACATCAATATCGCGCTGATCCTCGGCACGAAGAAGCTGTCATTTCCGAAATAAAAACAGTTTGCGCGGAATACGAAGTCATTATAGCCACCGGCGCCTTCAATACCCCGCAACTTCTTATGCTATCCGGCATTGGCCCGCGTGAGGAGCTGGAAAAGCATGGCATCGAGGTAAGGGTCCACCTTCCAGGTGTAGGGAAAAATCTGCAGGATCGCTATGAAGTAGGTGTAGTAACGAGGCTTAAAGAAAATATTCCATTGATCAAAGGAATGAAATTACACCCTCCTGAACCGGGAGAAGAACCAGACCCACAATATGCCATGTGGCTCCAGGAAAAAGGACCTTATACAACGAACGGTGCAACGATTGCACTCATCAAACGCTCTTCTTCCAAGCGTCCAAATGATGATCCAGATCTACTGATTTTTGGATTACTCGGTAATTTTAGCGGGTACTATCCAGGATACGCGAATGACATTAGTAAAGAAAATAGTCGCTATCCCAAGGCTCTATGTAACATAGATAGCAACTATTCTGATACTTATAAAGAAAATATCTTTACTTGGGCCATTCTCAAAGCGCACGCAAGCAACAAAGGGTATGTCACCTTACAGTCAAATGATCCACGCGATGTACCTCACATCAATTTCAATTATTTTCCCCAAGACCTGAACGATCATGACAGCAAGAAAGACTTGGAATCAGTAGTAGAGGGAGTGGAAACTGTTCGTAACATTATCGGACATTGCAAAGATTTAATTGACGAGGAAATTCTTCCGGGAGCAAAAATCAAAAGCCGCGAAGAAATCAGTCAGTTCATTAAAGACCAAGCATGGGGGCACCATGCTTCCTGTACCTGTAAAATGGGTCCAATGAGTGATGAAATGGCAGTCGTTGATAACCGATTTCGCGTTTATGGAACCACCAATCTGCGTATCGTCGATGCATCCGTTTTCCCCAAAATACCGGGTTTTTTTATTGTATCTGCCATCTACATGATTAGCGAAAAAGCCAGTGAAGTCATTATTGAAGATGCAAAAAAAAACGTTTCATAATTTCTACTTATCTGCATAGATTATTGCCTAGCAAACGCTTTATCCCCCTCAGCACCACGCCGAGGTCCCCATTGGGTGCTGTAATATTCTCCTCGATCTCGCGCCCACGGATCGAAGACATTGACCACGCCTTGGAGCTCATCTGCCAATTCCGGTAACGTTCTCAACAGGACACGCTTCATTGGAGAAACCGGCTGTTGGTGGCCATTTGGCATCCCTTCCTCCTTTACCTCCGGCCCGGATCCATTGTGCATTACCCATTCCACCCCAAGGGTGCTATAGAACTCTGGGCGAAAACTCGAGGTGAGAAAACGGTCGCTAAAGAGTCTGCGTGAAGCATTGAGAATGAACACGACGAACTGAGTTTCTGAAATAGCAAAACCGTGTGGCCGCTTGAATTCCGCCAGCCAACCAACGACAATATCGACATCTTCGATATTGTCAACAAGGCTGCCGTTTGGGTGACCCAAGCAATCGTTAATGGGCGAATTATCGTCATTTAACTGGGCATTTGTGATCTGTTTGGATGCATCGCACCGATGCTGTCCGTATACTTCACGCAACGTCTTCGTAATCTGCTCCTGATTACGCCGAACAGGAGAGTCTCTGGCCAAACGCGGATCAATGAAATCATCGAAACTGATTAATTGCTTCAGCCCGTACTGTCGGCGAAACTCGTTATAGCGCGGAATACCTCGCTCCCGGTCACGAATGAGATCGAGTGCCGCAATATCGATCTGCTGGGTGGATGATTGCAAATGTGGCATCTTCAGGTTTTGTAGAAATTGTGGATGGTTCTGGAGGGTCAACTCACCCGCTCGCTGACGACCCATGCTAAGCGCCCAGTTTGCCAGTCCTTTCTGCCGCATTGCCTCAGTAGCTTTACCACGGAAGGTGTCGATAATGGGTATCTTTTGCCGAATGGCATTCGGATCGTTATGCCACTCGCGGTATTCGATAAAATCTGGCAGTAAAGGATGTAATCGATATACCGAGACAAATTCTTCAGGAAAACTGAAGGGAGAGCCAAAATGATTAATTCCTCCATTGATGTCGTCGTTATTGGTGAGTGTCCAGAGATCCTCTCGGTCGCGATCAACTAATCCATACGATGGTGCACCTTCATAACGATGATTGCCAAATCCAAAGATGCCTGCCCCACCAGCAAAAGCCGCATGGAGGCTGTTGTTGACATTGCCCGTATCGCTGGGCCGACGAATAATTTTCCTCAGTGCTTCAGAGACAGCTTTATGTTCGTGAAAAAGACCATGCCAGTTGGCATTCATCCCCTGATACAGTGGTTCGTTGTAAAGCAGTTGTGTCGTCCATTCGATAGTATGTATCTTGGCAATCTCAGCAGAAACAACCAATCTTGCCACATTGAATAGCTCGTCCGCTGTGACATTCCGGTAGCGAATAACTGCCTCGGGGTTTTCTGGATTTCTCAGGCCACTGTCGGCATCCGGTGTTTCAGCTGCCTGCTTGCGGAATTCCTTAACAAAAGTATTGTGCTCTCGTGTAAAAACATTGTGAAAAAAACTTAATCCAATAGACCAGTTATCTGGAAAAGCGGTAGCTTCTTGACCCGACCATTGTGGATTGATTGGATCATCTGTTTCAAAGATCGGCAGATAACCCGATTTATCGGCCTCGTCCATACTTTCCCTGATGGGCGTCAACAATAATTTGGCAAGATCCTTAGGATCCCGCTTTACCCGTTGACGAGACCGTTCATCATAGCCATAAAGTTGCGAGGCATCCCACCAGGCCGTCACCTGATTAGTTGTTGTCTTCGGTGCTCGTGTGCGATAGGACTGGCCATCATGCATAAACGATGCGGGTGAAGTGTCATCCGCAATCGGTGCGACGTTAATCCTATCATCCGGCCGGCAGCCCAGCTGCTTGATCTCTCTCTCCGTCAATGGCTGTTCGATATTGTTGAGCCGTTGGGTCGTGCAACCGACTGCTACCCACTCTGGCTGGGTCAGTTCCTCTTCCATATGAGAAAACCAATCGTGCGTCATGAACTGAATCCAAAAAGCCGCCAGCACATTAAAGGCCGGTGCTTTTTTGTAATCACATTCGGCCTCCTCCAAGCTGCCGGGTAGTCCATAACCGCTTTGGCATTTATCAGACTGAGACTGTGTACGAGTGAACAATTTTTGGCTAATCACCTGGGGATCAGGCTTCAGCAAGCCTAGTCGGTTTCCGTGACGATTCTTGGTCAGCTCATCAAGACCTAGTTCGGGAAAGGTTGTTTCAAACCGAACATTGCGCGCAAAGCGCTGATGAGTTGAACCCATCAATGGATTGTAGATATCGTTGCAGATGCCAGTCACGGTACGAAAGCGAATTAACTCACCTTTGCAGACCTGTCCTTGATTACCTCCAACATCCTTGTAGCTGGGATGAGATGGAGGCAACTGCATTTCTGCCCAGGTTTTCAACACGGGGCCTGCCCTGTCGTCACGACCGGTGACATATACCTGGTAGGTGCCATTATTGTCGAAAAGATTGAACTGGATAAGCTCGATGCGTTGCAACTCTAATTCATAGAGCGCACCGCTGATTCCGCGTGTATTGGCACCGATAAAGGTGTCGGCCAATGGTGTAGGAGGGGATAGTGACGAGCCATCACCCGTAGCCCAGAAATTTGGCCAATCCAGCCAAGGACTCTGACTGAGCGCGACTGCATGATCTCCACCAAGACAATGTGCTCGCCTCTCAGGAATTTTGCCAAGGAATCGCTGCTCTCTTGTTTGTGCAACGCGCTGAATATCATCGTGCATGAGCACCTTCAGGCAAGAAAGATCGGAATCCCAAGTATTGCAGCTACTGAGCAGAAGCAGTCCCACTAGTGTCAAAAACAACGATAAGCAGCAACATCTGAAGTAGAGGAACGTCAAATAACTCTTGAGATCATGAAAGAAAGCCATTCCCTTCCTCCCTTCTAGCTTTTATTTGACCGTATTGCCGCTTTCACTCATTACATTCAGAAATTTATTCGAACACCGCCCGAAATGATGTTGTTATTAGCATGGCTCATGATCAATCTATCGTAATTAACGTATCCAACAATTGAACGAGCAAACAGCATCTGCACCCCCAAACCCAGATTAGCCCAATTGCGGACTGGACCCGCAACCGCCATTGATCCAAAAGTTAGATTTGCACCGTTTTGATCGATAAAACCAGCTCTAGCAATTCTCCCGTCGTTTTCAAATTCATGTACCCATTCTGCCCGCAACCTTGGAATGATGACGGGAATAAACGTCCGGGTACTGATTGCATGACTGACTTCTGCTCCCAATGTGCTCGTAACAGATTGCATGGTTTGCCCATTGACCTGCATTGCCAATGAGAGAGTGTTATTAAAATAATCCGTAGCAAGCCCACCTTTCTCCTGAAAGCTTTTGATATTTGTATGACTATAATCACCACGAGTATACCCCGTAAACTCCAGCCATCTTTAACCAAAGTATAGTCCCCGCCCACACTGGCGAAAAACTGATCAGCATCATATTTTGCTTTGGCATCGCTAAACGTAATTCCATTTGAATCCGAAACGCTCCGGGTAGAATCATAATTTACGAGAGCATAACCTCCCATAACATTGACGTAACTGTTGGGCGTTGGCCGATAGAGCAAAAAAGGAGCAAGTCGGAAGCTGTCAGAGTTTAAATCCCCGTGGCCTAATTTGAAATTACGACTTGTTCCCAGATAGTCAAACAAAAAACCGCTAATCAATTTCTCATTGAATGAGTAATCGATCGTCAGGTTAGCTTGCCGGGTGTCCACGTTAAAGCCGGTTTGACCCTGTGCATTGCTTAGTGATGTGGTCCAATAGATCTGGCCGTTTGTGCAATAGGTTTATCTGATTCATTGGCCAGCTTGACCGCTGACGCTCTAAATTCTTCGGCTGTATATTTTTTGCCTTTTCCTTGCTTCATACTAGAATCAAACCCTTCAGATTATTTTAATTTGTGTGTCCGGTTTAGTGTAACCACATCAATTTTTCGGGGGAAGCTCAATGGCGAAAAGCATTAAGAAGAGCAGGAATAGAAGACTTCCGGTGGCATGATTTGCGCCATACTTGGGCGAGTTGGTTAACTCAGAAGGGTGTACTATTAAATGTAATTCAAGAAATGGGGGCTTGGGGGTCAACTGAGATGGTGAAACGTTATGCTCATTTGGCACCCGAACAATTCAGAAAACATGCAATGGTTGTAGATGAACTTCTGAATGACACAATTTTGACACAAGTGGAAAATTAGAAGATCATAAAATCAATCTAACTCATTGATTTTATGGTGCCGACACCAAGAATCGAACTCGGGACCTTCTGATTACAAAACTTATTTACAAATTCCAGTTACATATAAATCAATCACTTACAATTCTTGCCCAGCATAAAAACTGTCTCACACAACCACAAACGGTGACACTTACAGAGTAGTTTGGCACAAATTTGACACAGTCAATTCCGCATCTTATTTCGTTCTCGCATAACGATATTCCTTTGATAACTACCATTAACACAAAATACCTAAGATCATTCTTCCCAAGGATTGATGACGGGCACTCCGGCAGCGACAAAAGGCGCAGTATCTCGCGTCGCCACGGTGAATCCATGTACGACCGCGATTGCGGCAATCTGACCGTCTGCCACTGAAACGAGGCGACCATTAATCCTAGCTCGACCGACTATGGGTGCATATGCTATCGCAGCCTGTTGATCGAATGATAGTATGCGTGACCCAAAAAGTCTCTCCATCAGCTTACTCAATGCGGCATCAAGTCCTTCTTTACGCTTGCCATCTGGTAGTATTTCAATACCGACCAGCAATTCGGAAAGGCTTGTTGCTGTCAGATACAGTGTCTCGGCCGTCTGCCGATCAAGCCAAGCTTTTACAGCGGGATTGCCGTTGGGTTTCATTGGTTCGGATATGACATTCGTATCCAGGACGATCATTCGAACACAGCCGGATCAGTCGGCATCTGATCACGAGTTTCGTTAAAGTCAAGCCCTCCAAAGCATTGCCCAAAAGCAGCTAGTTCTGATCCGATTTTGACACGTGTCCTAGGACGCACTGCCTCTTCCAAAATTTCCCGGATTTCAGCTTCAGTGCTACGTCCATGCTGAGCAGCACGCAGCTTAAGCGCGCGATGCGTTTCTTCGGGCAAATTGCGAACAGTAACAACAGACATTTGACTTCACTCCTTATTATGTGAAATCAATGATAGCATATGACTAATGATTGACATCAATTTTTGATATGCACTCATACGATATTCAACACTGGACTTGGAGTGTGCAGAATACTAATTGACGCGCAAAATCGGTGTGTCCGCCTAACTTGCCGTGTCAATCAGCATCTAATATTCGCCACTTTTAGAGTCGCACGACTACCACGTGAACGTGAAAATACGCTGCACCGCCGGGTTACCTGCGCAGGAGCGAACCCGTTTCTCTTAAGCTTGCCCCTTTTACTGGCATCATTGATGCTATTTTCGAAGCTAACAAACAAATTCATGCTCAGCAACGCCATACTGCGTTCTCTGCATTTATAGTGCCAGCGACCTTTGTTCAGCACTCAAACCTTCCAATTCAGACACCGCATAGGACGAAGCGGAGCGGTATTGACAACAATTATCATTACTAATCAATAAGTTATTCTTGCATTTCTTATTGCTTGACTCATATAATGCCTAAAGCTCTAATTATATAACTGGCTTCATTAGATCTAATGAGTGGTATTAATCAAAGGAATCAAAGATAAATGGCGATAAACCAACGAAAACCTTCTGAATATGGTGCTTAGAAACGAACTTACCGCTACCAACCAATTTTTCCTCCATGCCCGAATGTACAAAAACCGGGGTTTCAGCCGGAACTAGGGCAACTATTGATTAGTGAGGATGTCCTGAAAATGCTGCAGGGAGACTTGAAAATGATAAGTGCTATTCGAGTACAACTGATAGAAACAATCGGCTATTACCAATCTATATCCGATTATGTCAGCCGTGAGCTGCTTGAAGAAATACTGGAGCACACCGAAAATCATCTCGATTGACTGGAAACCCAATTGACGCTGATTAAAAAAGTAGGCATCCAGAATTATCTGCAATTCAACATGTAATATAAGGAGAATATGGCCCTATGTGAAATAGAGTGGGTAATCAAATTTTAACTTTCCACAAAGGAAGTAGATCATATTGATGAAATTGTTAATATTGCGGTAGCCTCTGGCTCGTCGTTTAGCCAGTTGAATCTTACTGTTGATGCCTTCAAGAATGCCGTTAGTAATTCGAGATTCAACGAAATGCACAATCCCTGACCAATGTGCTCGAACTGTGTTGGCGAACTTTGTAAACGCTGGAATCCCGGCTGCGTCCACTTCGTGACACCATTGCCTCAGAAAAGCATTCGCCGCTGGTTTATCGGGCATGTCCCAGAGATCATTGAACAGCACTTTTAAGCGGTAAGCTTTCCCCAGCGTGGGGTAGAGCTTAATCATTTCATCGAGCGCTCTTTCTTTTTTGGCAGACAGGTTTTTGCGGTTCTTTAGAAATGTGTATTTGTGACCTTTCAAGGCATCATGCTCCTTGCGTTCGGTAATGCGCACCTGATCCATGGCCTCGTTCAACAACTTAACAACATGGAACCGATCAAAGGTGATCTGTGCGGCAGGGAACGACTCGGCGGCACCAGCAATAAATGAGGGTGATAAATCCATGCTGATTTGCTTCACCTGTTCTTTCTCAACGCCTTTCGTTTCAAGGTGCTGTTGAATGCTTTGCAGGGTCGCTTTACCCTTACCTTTGGTGACATGAATCACGTGTCTCGCGTCAATTATCTTGGCCGCTTTGGCGACAATTATGATGGCCGGTTGAGTCTGTTGGCTAGTTCATGATTTTTTCTGGTTTTTCCTCCTATAACTTTCACTGTCGATTTCAATGATAGTTGCGTGATGGATGATCCGGTCGATGGCGGCAACGGTCATCATGGTGTCAGGGAAGATTTGATCCCACTGGCTAAAAGGCTGGTTTGAAGTGATGATGAGACTTCCACTTTCATAGCGATGCGCGATAAAGTCGAACAATACTTGTGTCTCTGAATCGGTCTTTTTGACATAGCCGATATCATCAATGATCAACACACGGTATTTATCCAGCCGCGTCATGACAGACATCAAATCCAGTTCTTTCTTGGCTTGCTGCAGGAGTTGAACCAGTGCGGTAGCCGATATCCATTTGACGCGGATGCCTTGTTCAATCAAATGCAACCCCAATGCTGCTGCCACATGTGATTTGCCGACACCGGACGGGCCGATCAGCAACACATTGTCTGCCTGGCTCGCCCACTGGGTATTGTCGCGCAGTGCGATGACTTTTTTCTGAGCGGCTTGGGGTAATTCAGTCAGCGCCAAAGTGGCAAAGCTTTTGCCGCGCGGCAGTTTGGCTTCATGCGTCCAGTTGCTGATTCTGCTTTGGAAGCGCTGAGCGACTTCCTGTTCGCACAGGGCGGCAAGATATTGGCTGTAGCTCCAGGCGTGTTCTGCGGCTTGATCTTGGAAGTGCCGGTAATGCTGGCCAAAGGCAGGGAGTCTGAGTTCCTTGAGCATCAGTGGGAGTGATTCAGACATGAGCTGCCTCCTTGTGTTGCCCAGTTTCCGCTGAGTAGTTGATCGTAGGTATCCGCAGTGTGTTGTTTGATTGGGATGTCCGGCTGTGGCGCATGATGCCGCAGAAATCGCTTTTGCAGTGTTTGCAGTTCAGGTAGCGGATTTTGTTGCAACAATTCAGCAGCCAACGGGCTCTCGCAATCATAGTCATAGGCAAAACGCAGTACCGATACCATCCATTTGCAAGCGAGCCTGGGATCAAATTGTTGTTGTACCCGTGCCCACAGCTGGTGATACTGTGGCGTTGGCAACAGATCATCCTGCAGCCGGGAAAAGCGAAAGGCTTGTGGCTTTGCCGCCAGTGCATGAATTACATGGCGGTAATCGATGCGCCGGGCGCGCCCTTCCGACGTTTTCGGATACGCACGTGGTAATGTAATAACCGGTGTTTGACCGGCAAAGCATTCTAAGCGATCGTGATAGAGATGAACCCGGATGTTCTCGCCAATGAGCCTGGATGGCACACTGTAGAGTCCCCGTTTGACCGCAATGGTGCTGCTGGTGGTCACTTTGACGGTCAGTTCACTGAAGTCCATGAAGCGGTAGCGTGGCAGTGGCTGGAGATGTGCTTGCTCTTCTGTCAATCGCCCCCTGCAGCGCTTATTGAGCTTATCGACGATCCGCTCAAGAAAACGGCGGTAGGCACCCACACTTTCGAAATCCGCAGATCCCCGCAGTTTGATGCCCTGTTCGATCCGATGCTTGAGTGAACCATGCGCATTTTCTATAGCGCCGTTTTCATGACTGATGCCCAGGTTATTGACCGTTGGCTTCATGCCGTAGTGCTGGCACAGCGCCGCATAAGCTTGCGTGAGTTCTTGCTTTTGGTTCGCATTGACGTACGCGGCACTCAGGCTGTCGGTGCGATGTTCCTTAGGCGCGCCGCCGAGTTTATGCAAGGCGGTCTGCAAACCATCGGCCAACGCACTATAACTTTCCCCGCCCCGGATGATATGAACAGCACGCCAATGACTATATGCCAGGCGAAACTGATACAGCAGGTGATCAAATGGCTTACCTGCGATCGTAATAGCCGTGCGTGGCCGGGTAAAATCAGACAACCCCTGGTGCCCCGCAGGCACCGACTGGCAAAAAATGACGGCCTTACCGGGACCTTGCGTTGCTCGCCAGTGTTTTACACGGCGCTGCAGGCTTCTGAGCAATTTCTCCGGGTATTGACCTGGATATCGATCATCCAAGTGTTCCCAAAGCGTAGTGCCGGTCAGTTCAGGTTCCAGGTACAGCAATGGAACCAATTCGGTCTCCCAAACCAGTGCAAAAGGATCCTGGCGCGTGCGCCATTGCCGTTGCGACTCCTCCACCCGAACGCCTTTCTCAATCCTACGGCCACTGCGGATACTTACCCCCGCTTTTGCAGCCGCAGTCTCCTGACCATGACCTATCTGACGATTCTTCATATAAATAGCTTCCTGTTGATGAGTGATATGTTTTCCAGGCAAGTTCTTGCTCCTTGTATAGGGAAGAACTCATACTGATACTTTCACTCAACCGGTCAAGATAATTGTCGCCTGACCGGTCAGGTTAATTGTCGTTTAATATTCACCTGTTCTTTCTCAACGCCTTTCGTTTCAAGGTGCTGTTGAATGCTTTGCAGGGTCGCTTTACCCTTACCTTTGGTGACATGAATCACGCGAGCTTCTCTCAAATCCACACCCAGCGTGACGTAATGATGGCCTTTTTTGGTCGATGTTTCATCGACGCCCAGCTTGGTTATTGTGCCCGGATCATCGGCGGCTTTGGCCTTGCTAATCCAGTAATTGAAGATCGTCCAGATGCGTTGTGGATTTACTTTTAGAATCTCGGCGACGCGATTAACGGGCATTTCCCGTTCAATCAAGGCAAGCGCTAATGCTTCTAATAGTAAGGTAAAACGACTGCCAGGCCGCGCCCAGGGAACATCTACCGTGCGGACTTTGCCATCACTGTTGATAATACGCGGCACCGCACAGTAGAGGTAACAGGTATGCTCGAAAAAACTCAAATGCTGCCATTGTCGCTCCACCGTATCATGTATCGGACAAGGGTTGTTCGATTCATCTGGAAAGCGAGAACCCGGTGCGAAGCCTATACGTAAGTGCAGCTCATGACGGCCTGATTCGTTAGTAGAAAAGGTCACGTCTTTGACCTGCCAGGGTGTGTGCAGCCCCAAAGCCATGCTGAATAATGTCTCACTGTCCATGGCTTCATTATCGCATTACCCACTACGATTCACATAGAGCCACTTTTGGTAACCACATCCGGGGATGAATCCGGTGACAGGAGTTTAGAATTGGTCGACATCCCGCTTCCCTCCTTATTCTTTTCTGACCCAGAGACCGGCAGGATGGATACTATCGGCCTGCACCAAGAATGCACGCGACAAGCGCATATCGTCAATCATGAGTTTGACATGATATAAATCGTTCGACTGATCAACAACGTAACTCAAAGCCAAGCCTTTTTGCGATTCAGTATCGAGTTGATGCGGAACAGCAAAGATTTGTTGCTGAATTGATTGTTGAGTCGCTTCCTGAACCGCAAACCCTTCAAGACGGAGGTTTTCAATCAAAGCATGACCAAACGGATCATTAACCACATGGCGCAAATTGAACTGCGTATTGGCAGCCGGATACAACCGCACTATTTGGACTGTCACGTCATCAGCCATGACTTTTCTGTATTGGCTGTATATGGGTGAAGGATTTTGAATAAAACTGCCATAGGGTTGCGTAGCACAACCATTCAATAGCAATAAAACCAACATAAGGATAAAAATAGAGTGGGATGCGGTAATCATTTTATTCATCATTGATTCCCCCGAGTAATCGTCACCCGGCTTTGATTACCACCGACACCGGCAATCAAAATAGCCTTGTCAAACACGGTATCTACGATATAGCGATCACCCTGCAAACGGTAATTCACCATGACCGTTTCATCATCGCTAAAAATGCCGCCCTCCTTGTTCAACAGTAGCAAAGTCGGTGCTTCTGTCTGTGCCATAATACTCGGCATCTGTATGATGGTTTTCTGACCATCGTTATAGACACGCAGCGGTTTCCAGGCAGCGTCGCCAGACACTGCATACGCAAAATCCAGATTGCCCAAATATTCTCCGGTTTCAGGAATAGTGCGCGATTTCCGGATTCCCATCGCATGGCTTTCTTTATCTCTAATCGCATCCCATTTAATCAGCGCATCTTCCGGATAAGTAAAACTCACTCTCGGCATAAAATCGCGCCGATGAGATCGCAGACGCATGTGATACGTGCGTCGATTGGTCGTCACAACTAAGGATGTTTCCAATCCCACATCCAGTGGTTTCACAATCAGATGTTGCACCTCAGCAGATCCCTGACCGGTCACTGCCGGTTCTATTAACCAGCGCGCCTGATCGCCCAAGTGGATGGAATTAACCTGCTCACCCGGTTGTAATTCGATATCGCATACCTGCAATACTGCACAGACGATGCTGGGTTGCTGTGAACCAAACAGAAAACGGATGGATCCATCCGGCCCTGCAACAGGCTTTGTGCCGCTAGGATTGGCTGCCTGCCACTTCTTGGCCAGATCAATATAGAGGACTTTCGCTGGCATGATTTGCGCCATACTTGGGCCAGCTGGTTAACTCAGAAGGGTGTACCGCTAAATGTAATTCAAGAAATGGGAGCTTGGGAGTCAACTGAGATGGTGAAACGTTATGCTCATTTGGCGCCCGAACAATTCAGAAAGCATGCAATGGTTGTAGATGAAATTCTGAATGACACAATTTTGACACAAGTAGAAAATTAGAAGATTATAAAATCAATCTAACTCATTGATTTTATGGTGCCGACACCAAGAATCGAACTCGGGACCTTCTGATTACAAATCAGCTGCTCTACCATCTGAGCTATGTCGGCGTAGAGATAGGTAAAAATTCGTTACCTATATGAGTGAATTTAATTGATTAATTATAAAATACAGAGTTACTTTACAATTTTCAGAAAAGATTTATCACGGTTAAATTTGATATCGTTCTCTGAGCCCTTGATCCCATCAGCTACCTGCTTTTTACTATTTTCTGCTTCAATCATACTAATTCCTGAGCTATTAGTAATTTCTGGAAAGAAGCTTAATCCATCCCCTGATTCTTTAGAAAATATCGACCTGATAGCTTCAACTGGAATAGTAACCTTTTTGACAAATCCATTGAAACGGGTATTAAACTGTATTAACTCATTGTTCATCAGAAGATCGCTGACTGCGGTCAAACCAATATTCAAGGTTATATCCTCGCTGTTACTCAAATCTACCGGTAAATTTTGACAGGAACTAGAAAGGGCGGTTAGATGGGGTGTCGCATTATTGGCGATACACCATTCGTAAACAGCGCGAATTAAATAAGGTTTGATTGATAAGTCTTTTATCATTTACGCATTAACTTTTCGGAAGGCGTTAACGCATCAATAAACAAAGGCCTGCTGAACAAACGTTCAGCATATTTTAATAATGCAGCGGCCTGCTTGGGAAGTCTAATTCCATAATGATCAAGTCTCCATAAAAGCGGGGCAATGGCAACATCCAGCATGGAGTACTCATCTCTTAGCATATATTTTTGTTTATCAAAAATAGCAGCAATCATAGTCAGTCCATTGGCTATCTCGGCGCGAATACGATCAATGGACTTACGGTCATTATTTTCCAGTGCTTCAATGTGACAAAATAATTCTCTTTCAAATCGATGCAGCAAAAGCCTTGCCCGTGCACGCATCACTGGATCAGAAGGCATCAATTGTGGATGTGGAAAACGCTCATCAATATACTCATTGATAATATTTGCCTCATACAAGACAAGATCTCGCTCTACAAGCAAAGGCATTTTTCCATAAGGGCTAATAACGGCGAGATCTTCAGGAATATTGTTTGGGTCAACATCTATTACCTGAAAATCCATGTCTTTTTCATGCAACACGATGCGGCAACGATGACTAAATGGGCACGTTGCAATTGAGTAAAGCGTCATCATAATCTTAAATTTTTAGCGATTAGCTAATTACTTATATAGCGAACCAACATCGTCGATGGAATACATAACCAATAACTGTTAATTTATTAGTCAACGTATGTCTCGCCAGTATTCTTTTTTAAGCAGGTATGCCAGCGCTAGCAGAGCAAATAAAAACAATATAACCCACCCACCTAGTTCTTTTCGATGGGCTGCATGAGGTTCTCCAAGATAAACCATGTAATTTACTAAGTCAGTTATAAAATTATAAAACTCACTTTCTGTCATTACCCCAGGAGTAACCACCTCAAGCTGCTTGGTTATCGAAACACCTTCCGTCTTCTGCTGGTGGCTATTAGCGATTAAAACCTGTTGCCCTTGCAGTTGATGTAGGACATGCGGCATGGCCACTTTATCAAAAACCAGATTATTCCAACCACTCACAGTTGAAGAGTCTCGATAGAACGCCCTCAGATAAGTATGCAACCAATCTGCCCCGCGTGCTCGGGCAATTACAGACAAATCAGGTGGAGTAACACCAAACCATGTTTCAGCCTCTTTTTTTCTCATCGAGCTTTCCATTAAATCACCAACTTTCTGACCGGTATGGATGAGCTGATCAAGAATTTCGCCTTCACTCATACCAAGATCGCCATGGCGGTTGTAACGCATAAACTCTGCGCCGTGGCAGGTTAGGCAATACTCAACAAAGCTTTTAGCACCGCGTTTCAGGGACTCTTTGTCATCTATATTGACTGGAGCTTTGTCCACTGAAACAGTAGCAGCAGGATGAGCAAAACACGGAATTAGCAGCAATACAACACCAGCAGTCAGAAAAAATCTCTTTATTTTCATTTTGTCACATTCTTTGGTTCTGGTTTAGTTTTATCAATTCTGCTATACCACGGCATCAGTATAAAAAATGCAAAATACACCACCGTAAATATTTGAGCCAGAAGAGTATAGAGAGGAGTTGGAGCCTGCGTTCCCAGCCACCCCAACACAAAAAAACTGATCACAAAAAGCGTAAGTGCTATTTTGAAATACGGACCTTTGTAGCGGATAGATTTGACCGGACTACGATCCAGCCATGGAAGAAAACAAAAAACGACTACCCCAGCAGCCATTAGGATCACCCCCCATAATTTTGCATCAATCCACAGAAAATTAACGGTCACTGCACGCAACATCGAATAATAAGGCGTGAAATACCAGACTGGCGCAATATGATCTGGTGTCTTAAGTCTATCAGCAGGAATAAAATTATTGTATTCCAGAAAATAACCACCCATCTCAGGCGCGAAGAAAACAATTGCGCAGAAAATAATCAGAAATACAATCGTCCCAACGATATCTTTAACTGTGTAGTAGGGATGAAATGGTATTCCATCAGCAGGAATGCCCGTTTTAGGATTTTGATTGGCCTTAATTTCGATTCCGTCTGGATTATTAGATCCCACCTGGTGCAAAGCGATTATATGCACAAACACAAGAACAACGATCAAACCCGGCAAAGTAACAACGTGGTAGGCAAAGAACCGGTTAAGAGCCGCATCCGACAACATAAAGTCACCGAGTATCCAATTCGACAAGGTCTCACCAATGACTGGGATTGCACCAAACATACTCACAATTACCTGCGCGCCCCAGTATGACATTTGCCCCCATGGCAGAATGTAGCCAGTAAAAGCAAGGCTCATCAAGACAAAAAAGATCGCCATGCCGATCAACCACAGTAACTCTCGAGGTTTGCGATATGAGCCATACATCATGCCGCGAAACATGTGCAGATAAACCACCACAAAAAACATGGAAGCACCTGTTGAGTGCATGTATCTAATTAGCCAGCCCATATCTACATCACGCATGATGTACTCTACCGAAGCAAACGCCATACCGGCATCAGGCTTATAGCTCATTGTCAAAAAAATGCCGGTTAACAACTGATTCACCAGCACCAACAAAGCCAGCGAACCAAAGTAATACCAGAAGTTAAAGTTTTTGGGTGCGTAATACTCTGATAAATGCATCTTCCAGGTCTCCGTCATCGGAAACCGTTTATCAATCCACGCTACTATTGAATTTTGTTGTTTGCTCATTTTATGCGGACTCTTTACTTTCAGCACCAATTAAAAGCCTGTTATCACTTAAATAGGTATAAGGCGGGACGACCAGATTGGTGGGGGCTGGTACGCCACTATAGACCCTTCCCGCCAGGTCAAATTTTGACCCGTGGCAAGGACAAAAAAAACCTCCCAACCAGTCTGCTCCAAGATCGGCTGGTCCGATATCTTTTCTGAATGTTGGAGCACAGCCCAGATGGGTACACACTCCCTCGACAACTAGAATTTCAGGTTTAATCGATCGTGTCGAATTTTGCGCGTAAGCTGGCTGCTGTTCGCGTAATGAATCTGGATCAGCAAGCTGTGCATTGAGTTTCTCCAGTGTCTGCAGCATCGCATCTGTGCGTTTCAACACCCAGATTGGCTTGCCACGCCATTCGACCGTCAGCAGCATGCCTGGTTCAAGCTTACTAATATCCGCTTCAACCGGGGCACCGGCTGCTTTTGCTCTCTCACTTGGCATCATACTGCGCAAAAAAGGTGTTGCAACACCCGCACCCGCAATAGCACCGGCAAAGGAGGTAGTTACCAGCAAAAAGCGCCTGCGTCCATTCATTTCTCCCTTTATGAAACTATCAGTCATTTTTCAAAAGCCCCATATTACCAATTTCCCGTCGGTTAATATCAATTCTAAATTATTAACTATATGATTATAAAATACATCCGCATAATAATATCAGAATAACCCCTGCTATAAAGCGGTTTATTTTAACACAACTAGCATTGCTATTAATACATAAAATATAATTCTACTTTCTCGGATTACCCCAAAGCTTTTTCATCTGGTAAAAAGCTATTTATTGGTGAGCCTTCTCTGATACCGCTTGCAAATAGTTTATCTCAATGCCCATGAATCAACGCCTAAGAACAAGCAATCTCTGTCAAAGTGTTCAGCTATACAATCCAGACTAAAAGCACCAGACCTTGATAGCAACACCAGATCGAGTCTACTATAATAAACGTATTAGGTTGCTGAAGGCAGGTTTCCAACTGGGAAGAGAACTCCAAAGACACCTATCCAAAGATTGAGAACCACTTCTATTAAGTTCTGTTAGAAAGGTAAAGCCGCAGCATGTTGAGTAATGAACTAATCATCAGCCAGGTTCGCCAGGCATTAACTGAAGATATTGGTACGGGAGATTTGACAGCTGCGCTTGTGCCTGACAAGGTACTCCTGAGTGCCAGCGTGATGACACGAGAAGCAATTATCGTCTGTGGTTCAGCATGGTTTGAAGCGTGTTTTCAGCAAGTTTGCCCTTCCATAACGATTGATTGGTATTTTGTCGATGGTCAGCCGGTGTTAGCCGGAGAAACGCTGTGTGTAGCTCGTGGAGCTGGAAAATCATTGCTCACCGCAGAACGAACCGCGCTTAATTTTCTGCAAACACTCTCCGCAGTCGCTACCCGTACTCGACAATTTGTAATGGCTGTTCAAGGTACAAATGCACGTATCGTAGATACACGTAAAACCATCCCTGGACTGCGTGCTGCACAGAAATATGCCGTAGTTTGCGGGGGAGGAACCAATCATCGTTCTGGGCTTTTTGACGGCGTCCTGATCAAAGAAAACCACATTATTGCCGCTGGCGGCATAGAAAACATTCTGCATAAAGCTGTGGAAGTTACGCCCACCAATATTCAAATACAGATTGAAGTAGAAACACTCAATGAATTGCAGCAAGCGTTACAAGCAGGCGCCAACATGGTGTTGCTCGATAATTTCAGTGTTACTGATTTGCGTAAAGCAGTGAATCTCAACCGGCGGTTTGCGAGACGGCCAGCCGTGCTAGAAGCTTCCGGGAATATCACTTTGGACAATGTACGTTTAGTAGCAGAAACCGGCGTAGACAGGATTTCAGTTGGCAGTTTAACCAAGCATATACAAGCAGTAGATTTATCAATGCGTTTTGAAACGGCACCCGCGTAGTTGCAGCCGCTAAAAACAAACTGAAACTGATGGGTGACTCTAAAAATTCAAGTTTCCTGGCAAGAGAAGGCACGAGTAAAAAAATTGAGCACGGCATATAGTTTGTATGTAAGCGACAATTTTTTAGAGTAACGCCGTATTGTGATGAAATGGGGTAAGCAGGCAAGCCGCAAAGCGGCTGCTCGCAAAATTGGATTTTTAGAGGTGCCCTGATAATCTCACGCGGTGGAGCCAGTCTACTTTGATAGGTCACCAATACATGGCTATTATTGTATAGACACAAAAAGTATTAGAAGCTCCTCATGCATTACTCGCGGCTAGAATACTTACTAATGTAGCGACCTGTCTGGATCATCCATGATGATCATCAGCTATCGGGTAGGCGGGAAATACCTACCAGAGAGGGCGTTTCACCTCGGTTTCTACTGATTCACGATACAAAAACTGGGGAAGCGACGAACTATAGAGGCACGTTGTCGAACGTGTTACAGGCATTAATATCACCTTCCGTCAGTCCTTTTTTAAACCAGGTTACACGTTGTTTGGAAGACCCATGGGTAAAGGAATCTGGTCGGACATAGCCTGTTGCCTCACGCTGAAGTTGATCGTCGCCGATGGCACTGGCCGCGTTGAGCGCTTCTTCTAAGTCACCTTCTTCCAGCACATGCTTTGCATTGTGTGTCTTGTTGGCCCAAACACCAGCGAAGCAGTCGGCCTGCAATTCCATTCTTACTGACAACTCATTAGACTCGGTTTGACCGACACTTTGCTGTGCCTGCTGAACCTTTTCCGAAATCCCCAGCAGGGTCTGAACATGATGGCCAACTTCATGGGCGATGACGTAGGCCTGAGCAAAATCTCCTGGTGCATTGTGGCGACGTTTGAGTTCGCGGTAAAAACCGAGATCGATATAGACTTTGCCATCGTCCGGACAATAGAATGGACCCATAGCCGCTTGAGCATAACCGCAAGCTGACTGCACGGCTTCCGAGAATAGCACCAGTTTAGGTTCTTCATAACGCTTACCATATTCAGCAAATATCCTCTGCCAAGCATCTTCAGTGTCTGCCAGCACCACCGAAGTGAACTCAGCCAACTTTTGCTCTTCTGGAGAAGGCTGATAGGGCTGCTGCTGTTGCTGTTGCACACCTCCACCGCCCAGGTCACCGACAATATTCAACACAACCCGCGGATCCACGCCGAAGTACATGGCAACCAAAGCCATAACTACCAACCCGATGCCGCCACCGCCAACAACCGAACCCACACGTCTGCCGCGACGATCTTCAATGTTGCTGCTCTGCCTACGACCTTCCCATTTCATATCCGTCTCGCTTGTTTAGGTTACTAAATCTGGATTCTAGCAAAATAATTGGAGGTGCTGACTGTACGCGTGGCTCATCACGATGAGGCGTCTTAAATCAAACCCATGACAGGATGTTTAGTCAATGCAACCAGCACAATATACAAAAAAACAACCTGTGCCAGTACCCAGGAGACCAACCTGACTTGCCGCGTCCTACCAAACCGGAACGCCATCATTCCCAATCCGATATAAACAATCAATCCGGAAATTTTTGCTGCCAACCAGGGTTCTTCGACAGGGTTCCTGTTTATCAGAACAGCCAAAGCAATCGCGCTGGTAAGTAATACAGTGTCATTGACATGCGGCAGAGCTTTTACCCATCGTTGCCGCAACATAACAGAAGCCCGAAACATCCATATCCCGCGAAGCAAAAACAAGGAATAACTCAGCGCAACACTCACAATGTGCACGTATTTTAAGGTGAAATAATCCATGGGCTCAGAACATTAACCAACCATGACTACCCGCAACCGCACCCGCAACTGTCACCAGGCTAATGCTTAGCAGAATCCAATGAAAACGCTGCATTTTTCTGAATGTTGTTTCTGACGCCTGCTGGACGCTTGTTTCAACGCGGCGACGCAGTATATTGGGTTCCAGAATAAACAGCAGGATCGAGAATAATAACCAAACAATTACCATTGCATGCATCCACCAGTACCGTGGCTCTGCAAAACGGCTCCAGAGATTGAGCGCATACACCATATAAACCCCACTCAACCCCACCAACAAGGTCGCAATCCTTGCCTGTGCCGCAAATCGTTTCTCAAATTTTCTGAAAAATTCGGCCCGATCCTGTGCTGAAGGCATCTGGATTAGCAGGGGCAGCAACACGCTTGTTACCATCGCAACACCACCAATCCATATTACAACGCCAACCACATGCAACGCTCTTGCCAGCAACAAGTCATCCATTATTTTTTAAGCTTAACAAACAGCACACTTAATCAGTAACCCATTCATTAGCTTCATTATAATCAGAAAAAACCATTACTTCAGCTTCGGTCATCAAATTGGAAACCCAAACACTCCAAGCCTGCCACTTATTATCAGTTACCACCGCAACCCTACGAATTTCATTGCCATGCTCACGTACAAATGCCAGTTCCTCCCACGCCACATCAAGCGTATAGGACAGCATGTCGCGCAGATCCAGCAATATATCAACCTTACCACTCAAATGTGCCTGATAAAGTGCTTCATCTTCAAATTGCCGGAAATCCTCAAGCGTAAATTCACCGGCAATCGCTACGGTAATTACTTGACTATCTTTATCTATACTGATCATTTCAGTGTGCTCCGGTTAATGTCATAAGGTTACAATTCATTTCAAGTCTGTATGTTATGTCGATAAAAAAGGCTCGATCTCGCGCCGCAGAAACTGATGGAAATGTGCCATGCCCGCTTCCATCGGAATCTGGTAAGGACCCACTTCGTTCATCCCCTGCTGATAAAGTGCACGCCTGCCCGCCGTCATTCGCCGACAGATTTCATCATCTTCCTTAGCTGTTTCCTGGTAAGCAGCCTGTTCTGCCTCAACGAACTCGCGCTCAAATAACACGATCTCTTCAGGATAATAAAACTCGACAATGTTGGCACAGCTTTCTTGGCCAGTGGGCAAAATTGTACTGATCACCAAGGTGTGTGGGTACCATTCCAACATTATATTTGGATAATAGAGCAACCAGACCGCGCCATGCGGTGGTAACTGCCCTTGCGATTGCTGCATGGCAAGCTCGCGCCATTTCTGATAGATAGCCGAGCCAGTTACCGTAGATTCAGCACGCATTCCAACCGTCTGCACGCTATACCAGTCAGAAAATGTCCAATCGAGCTGGTTGACATCAACAAAACCACCCAATCCGGGATGGAAAGTATCAACATGATAATCTTCCAGATACACTTCTATAAAGGTTTTCCAATTACATTGGTAATGATCAACTCGCACCCGGTCTAGCACGTGGCCAGAAAAATCGAACCCCTCAAAATGCAGATTACCCAGATCTTGCTGGATATTACGTTGCCCATCAAAGAGCAATCCATTCCATCGCTGTAGCGGCTTTTTACCCAAATTTAGGCATGGGTTTTGTTTGAAGTGTGGCGCGCCCAGCAATTTGCCATCAGTTGCATACGTCCAGCGATGTATCGGGCAGACGATATTGCGGATATTGCCCCGCCCCTCCAGCAGCAGCGCCTGCCGGTGGCGGCAGATATTGGATAGCAGCTCGATGCCATGCTGGTTATGCACCAGCATGCTTGCATCATTTCTGCTTTGCAATACGTGGTAATCGCCTTGGCCGGGTACCATTAATTCGTGACCGACATAACCCTGCCCCTGGTCAAACAGCAATTTCTTTTCTAACGCATATATATTGGGATCCAGATACCAATCGACGGGTAGTTGCGGAAAGTTTGAAACTGCTCCTGAAATACAAGTTAGACTGGACATACAGAGACAAGGACAATAAAAAAGTAAAATTTCTTGAAAACCTCGTATTATAAGTCAAATGAACCGATTGAGATGTTTGCTCACAGGACGAACTCGATCGTTTACAATTGCAGACAGCCATTTATGCAACCGATTGATGAAACGCTTTTTGTTTTCCAGCGAGCATACTTTACAAATTCTATAGTCAATGTAATACACCAATCACCATGAAATCCGATAACCAATCACTGACAATACCCAAACTACTTACCTTCAGTCTGTTAATACTTAGCCTGACAGCATGTGACAATAACGAATCTACGGAAGCTAATAAAGTATCAAAAAATATATTTCGTGGCCCTGCAGTCGGAATATTAACGGCTGGAACCGCGATTGAAGGCGTGAATTATTCTTCCTCATCCGGCAGCTCCGGGATCACCGATGCCAAAGGTACTTTCGAGTTCAACTATGGTGACCGTATCCAGTTCCAACTAGGAAAATTAGCACTCGGCGAAGTGGAAGGCAGCACGCAAATTACCCCGATCGAGCTCGCAGGCGACACTCCCCACAAACAGCAGAATCTATTAATTCTGTTTCAGTCACTCGATGCTGACGGTGATTCAGAAAACGGCATTACTTTACCCCAAGCTGCAGTTTCTGCGCTTGATTCCTCAATAAAACTACAGGCTGATTCTGCAGAATTTTCTGCTTCTCCTGCTCTGGCTGCTGCGCGTGATGCCGCCGATATTCCTGGCAATATTCGTAGCGTGGATGAGGCCAGCGCCTATTTCTTCTCACGGGCAGTTAATCTGCTCGGCTCACATGTCTGGATTCACGTTGATGAGACCCATACCGATTTTTTCCGTGCGGCAACGGATAATAGTGGCACCTATTTACATGGAGTAGCCACCGCAGACGATGCTTGCGATCTCAACCGTGCCTGTGGTGCCCGAGTCGTCTTCACCGCTGGGCTGGAATATGGGGTCGCCACTGCATCCATGGCAGATGAACGCGGTTTCAAATTTACCAGCAAGCCAGAACTGGATACCAATCTTCAAGGTGGGCTTTCCCATACCCGCGCCGATTCGCGCATCCGCAGCAGTGGCGATGAATTAATCATATCAGACAGGGTGATTGTGCCACGAGAAAGAGAACAGGCTGGTTTGTTCGGCGAGCTGTTCCATATTTCCAAACCGATTGAGCTCAGTGATGAAAATGAAGTTGCTCAAACCGAAATCATGGAAATACGCTACATCAAAATGGAAAACCAGCCAAATAAAATAGTTGGCGCCTGGGCACAAGACCGGAACTCAATCAAGACACCAACTCTGCTGTTTTTCGCTGATAACCGCTACATGCTGATTGATCCGACCGGATCAGCCTGGCAAGTGGAACAACCTGATTGTGCCAAAGCAGGTGTTGAAATGGCTAAATATACATTCGACACTGTCAGCAGCACCCTTAAACTTAACAGCTTTCTTTATAACACCAGTGGTTGCGCCGGTTTGTCTGACTATTCTGGCAAACCGATTGGCTTCGAAATTGCGGCAAATGGCAAAAGTGCCAAGCTTTCAGTACCCTCTCGGGAAGCGGTCACTCTGTATCGCATATCTGACTGAGCCTTGACATCTGGCCAGGTAATCGATGCTACCCGGCTAGACCATCCCGGTAAACTTGCTTTTGCATGACAATTATTCGCGTCGCGCTTGATGTTCCAATTGACAGGCTGTTTGATTATACTTTCGAGGAAGCAAGCGCGACGGATGTAGGGTTAAGGACTCGTGTCCCGTTTGGTAAACGTGATCTGATCGGCATTATCCTAGAAGTATGTACGGAGACCACGATTGCCACTGACAAACTGAGACCGGCACATCAAATTTACCACGAGATCTCACCGTTACCATCCGATCTGATTGACCTGCTGCAATTTTGTAATCGCTACTACCATCACCCTATCGGCCAGGTAGTAATGAACAGCTTGCCAGCATTGCTGCGCAAAACTAAGCCGGTCAGCTACGAATCAGATGCCACACGAGCCTGGAAGCTAACATCACTAGGGCAATCTATTGAAATTGATACTATCCCGGCGCGCAGCAAAGCAAAGCGGGATTTACTCTATCAACTGCAGCAACACCAGCACATTACAGCCGCTTTTCTAAAAAAAGCTACACCGCACACCCGCAAACTGTTAAGTGAATTTATTGCGCTGAACTGGGTGGAAAAAACCGTTATCAACCACAATGACCAGTTCACTGTCGCGACGCCTCCTGTAGCAACGCCAGAACAGGCATCCGCCATCGCCGCAATCACTGTCGCCGCCAGACAATTTAGCCCTTGGCTGCTACAAGGCGTAACCGGTAGTGGTAAAACTGAAGTGTATCTACAGGTTGCTGCAACCATACTGGCGCAACAGAAACAAGTATTGATCCTGGTTCCGGAAATCAATCTGACGCCGCAGCTCGAAGCTATTTTCAGAAAGCGATTTCCCACTAGCCCATTGATCAGTCTGCATAGTGGGGTCGATGACAAAAAGCGTCTGCAAGGATGGTACCAAGCGCAACATCAGCATACCGGTATTGTGCTCGGCACCCGACTTTCAATTTTTACGCCCTTCTCCAATCTGGGGCTGATCGTCATAGACGAAGAACAGGACAACTCCTTCAAGCAACAGGATGGCTTACGCTACAACGCTCGCGATCTTGCCATTTATCGCGCCAGGAAACTCGGTATTCCGGTCATTCTAGGTTCTGCCACGCCGTCGCTGGAAACTTACTACCATGCCATCAGTGGCCGTTACCAGCACCTGCAGTTGCGTACTCGTGCCATCAGCCAGGCACGTTTACCGGCCATACACTGCATTGATTTACGGATTATCAAAACTCAGGAAGGTCTGACTGAACCTGCCCTGAACGCCCTGCGTGAAAATGTCTCTCAAAATCTGCAAAGCCTGGTATTCATCAATCGCCGTGGTTACGCGCCGGTGCTGTTATGCAAATCCTGCCGCTGGACGGCAGCCTGTACGCGCTGTTCCAGCCGACTGGTATTTCATTTGTCCGCCCGCCAGCTGCGCTGTCATTACTGCGGTTATCAGCAGCCGGTACCGTCTGCGTGTCCACAATGCGGCGACCAGGATATCCTGCCATTCGGCCACGGCACGCAACGTATCGAAGCTGCCTTGACCAGTCACCTGCCAAATGCTCGCATCATGCGGGTGGATCGTGACAGCATTCGCCGCAAGCATACCTGGCATACAATGCTGACAACCATTCGACAGAAGCAGGTGGATATTCTTGTTGGCACACAGCTACTGGCAAAAGGTCATGATTTTCCCAATCTGGCACTGGTATGCGTTATCAATCCGGATGCCTCACTCTACAGTGCCGACTTTCGCGCGGAAGAACAGTTATTCACTCAACTGATGCAGGTAGCCGGACGCGCAGGGAGAGCAGATGTACCCGGCACCGTGCTCATTCAAACCGAATTTCCCAACCATCCGATTTATCAGGCGTTGATGCGGCAGGACTACGATTCTTACGCCCAGCAACTATTAAAAGAACGCCAGGCAATGAATTTTCCACCTTTTATCTATCAGGCGGCGTTGCGCGCCGAAGCGCTCACCATCAAGGATGCATTGGCCTTCCTCAGCAAAGCCGCCGCTGCCAGTCCGATCCGAAAAACAAAACAGATCCAGTTATTTGATCCAGTACCCGCTCCCATGATGCGTCTGAACAAAATGGAACGCGCCCAGCTGCTCGTACAGGCGGATTCCCGTAAATCGCTACAACATTTTCTGACAGACTGGCAGCCACACCTTGCGGCTTTGCCTACTGGTAAAAAGTTACGCTGGCATCTGGATATTGACCCAATCTCCCTATGAAAACAGAGCAACACACCCCGATGATGCACCAGTATCTCGAAATCAAAGCGCAGCACGCTGATAAGCTGGTGTTTTACCGCATGGGGGATTTCTACGAACTATTTTTTGAGGATGCGGATAAAGCTGCGCGATTGCTGGATATTACCCTGACGCAGCGCGGTACGTCTGCTGGCCAGCCCATCAAAATGGCGGGCGTACCGTTTCATGCCGCTGATCAGTACCTTGCCAGGCTGGTTAAACTGGGAGAGTCTGTCGCTATTTGTGAACAAATTGGCGATCCCGCCACCAGCAAGGGGCCAGTCGAGCGCAAGGTCGTGCGCATCATCACCCCTGGCACGCTGACTGATGCCGCCCTGCTGGAAGCGCGCCGCGAGAGCATTCTGCTAGCACTTGCATTACACCATGGCACCATTGGTATCGCCTGGCTCAATCTCGCGGCAGGCGATCTGCGTGTGCAGGAAATTTCCTTGGAAAATCTGGATAACGAGCTGGAACGACTCCAGCCGTCGGAAGTGCTGCTGCCAGAATCGCTGGCAAATCCGCTCAAACCCGCAAACGTCGCCATCACCTGCAGGCAGCTTCCCGACTGGCAATTCGACTTTGATCGCGCCACCTCTCAACTGACACGCCATTTTGGTACACACGATTTGAACGCATTTGGCTGTGATGCGCTTTATCCCGCCGTGCAGGCCGCTGGCGCCCTGCTGCAATATGTGCATCTGACACAACACACGGCAAGTAATGATGATGCTAATCCCGCGCTCAGTCATGTTCGCACCCTGCAAGTCGAAACAGCGGAAAATTACCTGCGCATGGATGCAGCCACCCGCCGTAACCTGGAGCTGACCACCACCCTCAATGGCGAAGATGCCCCCACCCTGCTATCTGTCCTCAATACCTGCGCTACCAGCATGGGCAGCCGACTGCTGCATCACTGGCTGCATCACCCCCTGCGTGATATTGCCGCACTTAAGCTACGGCTGGCGACCGTCGCCGCGCTATTCAAAACCACAGATGGCGGGCCATCCTACCCGGTTATTCAAGAGAAATTCAGACAACTCGCCGACATCGAGCGTATTACCAGCCGCATCGCCCTCAAAACTGCCCGACCACGGGATTTATCCGGCCTGCGTGACAGCCTGAATAGCTTGCCAGGCATTATCGACCGCCTGCTCGCAAGCCAGACCGATGCCATCACCCGCTTCGCTCAGCCGCTCACGGCGGAAGCCACGCTGACCGAATTACTCGTCAGCGCCTTGCAACCGGTTCCTGCTGCTGTCATCCGCGAAGGTGGCGTCATCGCCACTGGCTTTGATGCCGAACTGGATGAATTACGCGCGCTAGATGAAAACTGTGATCAATTTCTGCTGGCGCTGGAAGTACGCGAGCGCGAGCGTAGCGGCATCGCCACGCTCAAGGTGGAATACAACCGGGTACATGGTTTCTATATCGAAGTCACCCATGCCCACCGCGATAAAATCCCGCCCGATTACCGCCGCAAACAAACCCTGAAGAATGCAGAACGCTACATTACCGAGGAATTGCAGCTCCATGAACACAAAGCACTGACGGCGCGTGAACAGGCGCTGGCGCGTGAGAAATTCCTCTATGACAGGTTGCTGGCACAACTGGAACCCCACATTCCATCTTTGCAGCGCATTGCACGCACCATTGCCGAGCTCGACGTGTTGTGCGCCTTTGCTGAACGCGCCTGCCTGTCCAGCTATTGCGAACCAGTCTTCACGCCGCATCCCATCATCAGAATTGAAGCAGGCCGCCATCCGGTGGTAGAAAACCAGGTGCCGCAGTATATCGCCAACGATTCTCTGCTGGGCGCAGTGACCCGCACCGGCCGCAAAATGCTCATCATCACTGGCCCGAACATGGGCGGAAAATCGACCTACATGCGCCAGACTGCCCTGATCGTGCTGCTGGCACATTGCGGCAGCTTCGTTCCGGCAAGCTACGCGCAAATTGGCCCGGTTGACCAGATTTTCACACGCATCGGCGCATCCGATGATCTGGCGGGCGGACGCTCGACTTTCATGGTGGAAATGACCGAAGCCGCCAACATTCTGCGCAACGCCACCGAACAAAGCCTGGTGCTGGTAGACGAAATTGGACGCGGCACGTCCACCTTCGACGGGCTGGCGCTGGCGTTTGCCATCGCGCGCCATCTGCTGACCCACAACCGCAGCTACACCCTCTTCGCCACTCACTATTTCGAGTTAACCCACCTGGTCGAAGAATTCCCACAGGCAGCCAACCTTCATTTCACCGCCGTAGAACACAAACAGCGCATCGTGTTTCTTCACCAGATACAGGAGGGCCCCGCCAGCCAAAGTTACGGCCTGCACGTCGCCGCCCTGGCTGGTGTGCCGACAAGCGTCATCCGCACCGCCAGAAAAATCCTCACTAAACTGGAACAGGAATCGAGCAGCCAAAATGCGCAAAAATCGCTATTTGACGATATTGAAAAAGATGACGCTCCGCCGCCGCCCCACCCCTTACTCACCTACTGCAGCCAACTCGACCCCGATCAGCTCTCCCCCAGAGAAGCACTCGAACAGCTCTATCTGATTAAATCGATGCTGGATAGACAGTAAAACGAGAAACAACCACAGATGAACACGAATGTCTACGAATCGACAAAAATGAATATTCATGGAAATTCTTGTCTATTCGTGGTTAAAAAGGGGCACGTATGCATTCCCATGCAGAAGCGTGGGAACGAGAAATATACCGCACCCTAAACCTTTGGGTGAATTTGCCGTAAAAGCAAATATAACGTCTAATCCAGGCTAAATACGCCGTCTGGGTGTGAATGGCATGGTGCTTTACCCGCAACTTTTCACATACCTGGTCAAGCAGTTTTGGAAGCTGCGTTATGTCGTAATTATTTGAAAAGTTAGGGTGTGCGAAATTTTTATTATAAATTAATACAATATCTTATATTACATGAAACAGAATATGCACCTTGAAGGTGCTTTTATCGGCATTTTTTAGGGTGTCTAATTTACGTTAGGTATCATGTGCGTTACTTCATAGCGATAGTGGAAAAATGGAACGACTTACTCTAATTAAAGCTGAAGATGTACGGCGACAGCCGACGGGCAGGGATGTACCGTTTAAGCCCGTTGCCGAAGGCTTTCAAATGCAATACGAGCGCCCGAATGGGCGCTTATATCAAGGCAATTCATTTGATTGGCTGGAATCTCTTAATGATGCGAGCGTCGATCTTGTTTTTGCAGACCCGCCATACAACATCAAAAAAGCCGATTGGGATAATTTCGATAGCCAAGAAAAATACATTGAATGGTCTATCAAATGGATAACGCAAGCCTCACGGGTATTGAAACCTACGGGTTCTTTGTATGTGTGTGGCTTCTCAGAAATCCTTGCTGATTTGAAGCATCCGGCATCAAAGTATTTCAAGCATTGCCGCTGGCTTATATGGCACTACAAGAATAAGGCGAATTTGGGCAGTGATTGGGGACGGTCACACGAAAGCATCATTCATTTCCGGAAGTCTGATGCGTCCAAGCTCAATATTGACGACGTGCGCACTCCTTACGGGGCGCACACACTGAAATATCCATCCCACCCGCAGGCAGAGACCAGCGCTTATGGCAAGAACGCAAATAAGCAACGCGACAACTGGACGCCGCACCCCAAAGGGGCGAAACCAAAAGACGTGATGGATATTCCGACAACATGTAACGGCATGGGCGAAAAGACGCCGCATCCTACGCAAAAACCTGAAGAGTTAGTGCGTAAGTTTGTTCTGGCATCCTCGAATGAAGGTGATCTAGTCATCGACCCATTTTCTGGATCTGGCACAACCGCTGTTGTGGCTGAGCAGCTTAACCGGCATTGGATGGCTTGCGATCTTGACCCGCAGTACAACCAATGGGCAATTGAAAGGCTTGAAAGCGTTCGACGTATGACGAAAGACGAATGGATAGCGCACGACCGAAAAACAGCAGAACGAAGGGAATCTATCCGATGAGTCTTTCCGACTTGGTAAATCACGCCACAGACAAAGAACGGTTTCACACCGTCGAGCATTACATTGATTTTTGCGCCCGTTACTTGGAATACGTCGATACAAAATTGCAGGCGCGTATCGTGTCGCAAAACGAAAGCCACTATCAATTTTTCCAGTACCGGAAAGAGGGTAGCTTCAACATCACGCGACCGCTAAATTCACGCCTGATGTACGACGCCGAAGGTTTCGCTCAAGCGGCGCAGCAGTTCGGTATGACGCTTGAACAATTGCGAGATGGTCAGCGGCCATCGGGCGATTTACGAGAAAACCTGATTCGCACCATCTACACGCTTCAACAATCTATTGGTGCCGCACTGGATGGACTGCCAGCCGGGAAGTCGAATCAAGCCAGAAAAGTGAATGGAGATTTATTTGAGCGGCTTATTCGTTTGCTGATTGTGTCGCTTAATGTGGATTGCGTATCAGGGACGATGCAAGTTCCGGTTAAAGATGTGGATGGAACCGAGCTTTTTAAATCCAGCTATCAGCATGATTTGCTGTTGAGCAAAGACGACGAATTGAAAATTATTGGTTCGGTGAAAACGTCCAGTAAAGACCGAATCGATAAGGTCTTCATGGACAAGTTTCTTTACAACCGCCTTACTGATACTGCCCTGCCCCATATCGCCATTTTCTTGAACGATGTTCAACGGAAGAAGGCGAAGCGAGAAAATGAATATGGGATAAGCGCAACATTTTTGCCTGGTCACTTCAAGGCATATACGGTCAAGCTGAACCCATTGGATGGCGTGTATTACTGCGACATTCGCCCCAATATGGTTTCCGATGCACTACTTTCACAGCACATTAAAACCATTGACCATTTTTTCTATACCGACCTTTGGGAGCTTCTTGATAGGCACGGACAAAACCTTGATGACATCACTATCGAATCACAGGAAAACGGAGAAGTTGCGTGATAAAAATACCTAACTCGGCGCTCAACGCGGACGCGGCGATAAAGCCGCCGCGCCGGTTAGCTCTACGTTAGCTGCACAAACCATCACCATAGGAGTGAAAATGGCTTACCGATACGATGATGACTTGGAGTTTTTGCAAGCCATAAATTCAGTGGATCTTGCTGATCTTGTTTATTGTTTAACACACGCTAAAGATGGCGAGGTTCGATTTACAGAAGAACTGACTACGTCAGATTCGTATAAGTCGCATCACCCAGACCATTGTCAATACTGGGAATTGATCGCCGCAGAGATTCAGTGTTTTGGTGCAAATTCTTTTGCCACGATGCTTCGTGGAGGAAAAGGTGTTGAGTATAAGGAAGTACTGACTGATGTATGCGACAAAATGAAAGTAAATTACAGCAAAGATTCGAGTGTTGAAAAGATAGAAAATAATCTTCTTATGAAGATATTAACTGACGCTTTGGAAAAAATGAGCCCAGAGGAGTTAAAAGAGCTTGCCGAAGCTACAGGTGTCAAGAACACAAGCGGCATAACCGCCGAAGCAATGGTCGGTGTTTTTCAGGCCGTATTCCGCGCTGGTGGCTTCAAGTCCTATCAACTCACTTTGATTATTGTTAACGCAATAATGAAAGCTCTTATTGGTCGCGGTTTGTCTTTTGCTGGCAATGCTGCTCTTACAAGAACTATGGCAATTCTTACTGGGCCAATAGGTTGGGTAATTACTGGGCTTTGGACTGCTATTGATATTGCAGGCCCCGCGTATCGTGTAACGATTCCAGCAGTTATTCAAGTAGCTGTTCTTCGTCAAAAGTATCTTTATGAAAAGCAAGCTGAGGAAGTTGAGTCAGCTAAACAGCTAACATGGCGCTCAAGCCGACCCGCTTCCGCTACGCTACAGCGGTCGGCTTAGCTCTACGTTAGCGCTCATCACAGGAGGCACTTATGGCCATCTCTACCGAGAAAGAACTTGGCGAAGCACTCAAGAACGATCAGGACACCATTGAGATTGAAGGCGATCTAGCGCGAAAAGTTCTTAAAATTAAAGCAACCGGGAAGGTTGCTTGGGCAGTTGCAATCGGTGCAATCGGTATCGCAGTTGTCTTGACTGTTGGTTCAGGCGGTACTGCCTCGCCTGCAGCAGGGGTTGTTGGCATTGGAGCTGTCTCTGTCCTTGGAGTCTCAGCAGCAACATCCGCTGTGGCAATCGCAATTGCCGCTGGCGGTATAGGTGTACTGAATTCTCTTCGGCAATACAAGATCGTCAGCAAAAGCGGCAACAAAGTGGTTCTCAGTCGAGAATAGCCATGCCTATTCGCCCAATCCCGATAACGTACAGATGCACTTCTTGCGGCTGGTCAAAAACCACTGCACCGAAAAGTGATGCCTTATTTCCCGGTGATTTTTTGGCCAAAAAGGTCAAAAAGGGGTCAGGTTAAATTAATGGGCTGTGATAAAACTTACGTTTCATCTACAAAACAGCCATGGCTCGCCTTCCTCGACTCCGGTCTAAAAGGCGGTCTAAAAGGGGTCGGGTTACTTTTCGTCATTATTTTTTGTTCTCCTCGTCTTCCTTGAGGTGCAACTCTGGTACGCCGACCCAAAATGCTTTCAATTCCATTCTTCAATCTGCCTAAACCCAAGTAATACAACCTGACCTCTTTTAGACCTCAAAAAAACTCCACAAATCGAGAAATTTTAGAGAATTAAACCATCGGTTTATAAAAAAAGCGTAAAACTTTAGCGAAGAATACAAGGACAAGCTGATGCCGCCAAAAATTATGGATTTAATCACTGAGTTGGAGAAGGCGGGGTTCGTGAATCGTGGCGGTAAGGGAAGCCATAGAAATTTTGTCCATCCAAGAGCACAAAAACCGATAACAATTTCCGGTAAACTTGGGGATGACGCAAAACATTATCAGGTTCGAGCAGTGCGCTTGACCATGGAGGAGTTGAAGAAATGAGAGACAGCGCGAAATACGCTAAGATTGTCGAGTGGTCGGAAGAAGATCACTGCTATGTTGGGAGCGCGCCTGGGTTAATACTCGGCGGTTGTCACGGCGACGACGAGAAACAAGTCTTTGAGGAACTATGCCAAATTGTTGAAGAAGCAATAGAGCTCTATCGCAAGGATGACAAACCTTTGCCGTCCCCAACTTCCGGCCATGACCTTGCCAATCGTTTACAAAACATCGCATAACAATCCCATCCTGCCGACGCCAAAAAACGGCGCGGTTGATGGGCAAAAAGGGCAAAAAGGGGTCAGGTTAAATTAATGGGCTGTGATAAAACTTACGTTTCATTTACAAAACAGCCATGGCTCGCCTTCCTCGACTCAACCTGCCGAATGTTCCACAACACATTGTGCAGCGAGGCAACAACCGTCAGCCCATCTTTTTTCACGAAGATGATTATTGCACCTATCTTGAATACCTGCGCGAAGCCTTGGGGAAAAACAATTGCAGGCTTTATGCGTTCGTACAGATGACTAACCACATCCACTTGCTGGCGATGGCGGAATCATCGGATAGTATTTCCCGCTTGATGCAATCGGTCGGTCGCCGGTACGTTCGCTATGTGAATCGGACATATCAGCGCACAGGCACGCTCTTCGAAGGGCGTTTCAAATCCAGCCTGGTTGAAAGCGAACGTTATCTGTTAACCTGCATGCGCTATATCGAACTTAACCCGGTACGGGCCGGGATGGTGGTCGATCCCGGGGATTACCGCTGGTCAAGCTATCGGCACCGTGTTGACGGGAACGTCCTTGAGTGACTGTTCAATCCGCCGGAAGATCGCCGCTTGGGTGAAAACCAGCAGCGAAATTTTCATTATTGAGGAACACAATTTTCTTACAACCTCTCCCTGCCAGCCTGCATAAAGTGCGCCCATACCGGCACCTGTTTCCAGACGTCCCGCATCTGCCTGTGCAGGTGATCGGTTTGCGGCTCAAACTGGCGCAGATGTGTCCAGAAGCGGCTGGAGTGGTTGTGCTCCAGAAGGTGACACAACTCGTGCATCAAGACATAACGCACCAGCTTCGGCGGCAAAAACAACAGCTTGGCGTTCAGGCTGATCACACCACTGGATGAACAGCTACCCCAACGAGTACGCTGGTTTTTGATGATGACCTGAGTGAAATGCAGGCCATTCTCAGCGGCCAACGACTCCAACCACGGCGTTAATGTTTCCTTGGCGCGCCTGGCCAGCCAGCGGCGCAAGGCGGCCTTACAGTATTCATTGTCCGTCACCGCACCATAAACCAGAACCCGCCCCTGTTGATCGGTGCGTGTCCCAACAGTTTTGGCTTGGGTAATCCGGTATTCCACCCGCCAGGTCTCCACCAGCGCAGGCAGGTCAAAAGCCTCGGGGCGGGCAGAAGGCTTATCAACCAGCAGATGCCGTACTGCCTCAAACTGCTTGAGTTTCGCCGCGATCCAATCCCGTTTGCCGCTCACTAGTTCGACTACCCGCCGCTGGTCGAGCCCTTTGGGAACAATCACCGTCAGTCCCTCCCGCGCTGTTATCTTCAGGCGCAGGTTGCGAGCCTTGGTGGAGAGACGAATCTCGTAGTCGAGTTGCTGCCCGTCAGGCAGCTCAATGTGGGCGTGTCGATTCATTTAGGCGTCCTTACTCCCCGGCTGGCAATGCTTGCGCTTGAGCACCTGCACTATCTGATGTGTTAACACTTTTCTGGACACAATGTTAAGCGGCTTTGTGCTGCAATTCTAAGTCTAGTGGCGAAAAGTGGCCATTGGCTGAATGCAGTCGCTCGCGGTTGTAAAAGACTTCAATATACTCAAACACGGCCTGTTTAGCTTCATCTCGAGTTTGATAGATCTGATAATGTATCAGCTCTGTTTTCAAGGTATGGAAGAAACTTTCCGACACCGCATTATCCCAGCCAGTTACCTTTGTGACTCATGCTCTGCCGGATACCATGCTGTTTTAATAGCGCCCAGTGGCTCTCTGATGCATATTGACTACCGAGATCACTATGCCACAGCAAGCCCTTTGCAGGTTTTCGCTGCCAAATAGCCATCATCAACGCGTCGTTTACCAGCTTTGTTCGCATATGTTCTGCCATTGACCAACCAACCACTTGCCGTGAATACAGATCAATCACTACAGCTAAATACAGCCAACCTTCCAGAGTATGAATGTAAGTGATGTCGCCCACATACACTTGGGGTTGGGCTAGTGCACGTTAAATTGCCGATCCAGCTGATTGGGTGCAATGGGCAAATTGACCAGGTCAGGGTGTTTTCATTAATACCAATATCTCTGTGTCTCGCGTCAATTATCTTGGCCGTTTGTGCAATAGGTTTATCTGATTCATTGGCCAGCTTGACTGCTGACGCCCTAAATTCGGCCGTATACTTTTTGCCTTTTTCTTGCTTCATACTAGAATCAAACCCTTCAGATTATCTTAATTTGTGTGTCCAGTTTAGTGTAACCACATCGTTCATACCTGGATTACAAAAGTCCAAACCAATATGAGGCAGAAGCAGCAAAATCTATAAAAGTAGCTTTAACTGAGGTGTCCGGTTTTACTTGACCAGGTCATTTTGCTGGTACGCGTGCAAGCACACGTTCACAGCGGTACTGGGAACGCCTTTGGTTCGTCTGCGACGCAAGGAGCAATGGTTGAATTACAGTGCGGCGCTGATTGAAGGCTTGACTATACGTGCGAGCGCTAAGCAATGTGGAATCGACAAAAATACCAGTTTCCTTTGGCACCGCCGGTTCCTGGCTTTACCGGCGACTAATAAGACTAAGCACTTGCAGGAGATCGTTGAAGCGGATGAAAAGATTTCAGGGGATCACAACCAAGTATTTGGAAAACTATCTGGGTTGGCGTAGATGCTTAGAACGCTGGGGAAAGCACAACTTGCCAGTCACCGGGCTATACAGCCCACTGTCGGACGAGAAAATCAATTTTAACCATTAATGCAGAATAGCTATTAAAAAGCCCCGGCATATTTCTTACCGGGGCTTTTTTAATTCTTTTCTAGTGTATCTGAGTTTTAGTGATCCATTGCTGCACCAGCATTAAAACTTGCAGGCGCTTTTATTTGTTGCATCAGATCATTGTTCCATTCACCTTCAACATTCATATGCGCGGCAGCACCAAGCAAAACTGCTTCTATCAAATTATGGCTGAGATACACATATAAGCCAGGTTGTTTAAATTCATACAGCGCAGCCACCGCAGCTCCACCTGGAACAAACCAGGTTTCCTGGCTAGTCAGCGGCACGTCGCCAAATGAACCACCCTGCCAGACTAAATCACCATGACCACCAATCAGATGCGGACGTGAATCACGGTTGGCCTGTGAATGAATGAATAGAACCTTCTCGCCAACTTTACCTTTCAATGCGTTGTCGCCTGTAATCGCACCGACTGCACCGTTGAAAACCACATGAGTTGGAATCAATCCTTTGGCAACCTCAAGCATGTCACTCATACCTGCGGCAGGTGAATCGTACACTTTGTAATTACCCTTTTCATCTTTTGGCAGATAAAGGTCCTGCTCACCGATGTAATAAGCGCGATCATAGCGAACTGGTTTACCAGCAGCATCTTTCAGGCCATCACGTGGAAGAACCATGATTGCACCGTTCATGCCAGAGATATTATGAAAAGGAATCATCATGCCGCCTGGAGCGCAGTGGTAAACAAATACACCGGGTTTAATAGCTTTCCAGCGTAAAACTACCTCTTCACCGGGTTGAACCAGGGTCAAGCCAGCGCCACCCAATGCACCGGTAGCAGCATGGAAATCAACATTGTGTGCCAACGTGCTTTCTTTTGGGTTAGCGAGTGTCAATTCAACATAGTCACCCTCGTGCACAACGATCAGTGGACCAGGAACACTGCCATTAAAAGTCAAAGCCCACATTTTTACGCCAGGAGCAACTTCCACCTGCTTTTCGATAGTCTCCATACGTATTTCAACAACTTTCGGGCCACCTTTGGCAACCTGATCGTGTTTTGGTGCAGCTGGTGGAGCGACTAATTCCTGTTTTACTCTAGGTAATTTTGAAACATCTGTAGCAGCTACCGCAACTTGCGTAGCGGCAAAACATATCAATCCCAGCCCAAAGGCCGCTTGAACAGCTCTATTCATATATCCCTCCATAGATAATTAATTTTTTGCAAAACGCAAAACAAACACGCACCATTCTAATTTAATAGTGTTCTATAAATTGACCATATAAGAACTTCCCCATTATATTATCTAGCTAAGAGCCAATGGCGGAACGCAGAACATACACTTTGATAGAAAGTCTGTCAATATCTAAAACTTAGCTATGCTTGGCTATGGAGAGTATTTCCATTCCTGTCTAACGCGGGAAAAACGTGTCTGTTAGCCGATAAACATCGGCTGCCTCCTACTTTTGGTGGTCGGCTCGATAACTCGTCACACAACTATTGCCAGCCAGTAACTTCATAGCCTTTGTCTTGCAAACAGCGATAGACAAAATTGACATAGGCTTGATTAGGTTGCGCCGGTCTTGTCAAATGAAATATACCTCGAATCAAACCGAGTGTTGCACCACTAGCAGCCCCGATCAACGAACCTGAACCAGCAGAACCGGAAATCGCTCCCCCAACCGCACCGCTTGCAGCACCCATTCCGGCACCCATCGCGGTACTGGTCGCAACATTGCCTACTTGACTACTATTGCCTTCCCGAGCTCCGGTTTCTTCTGCCAGCTGGCGGCAAGCTGCAACGTCATGTTCAGCAGCTTGTTTGCCTATTGCTTTGTAGTGTGCATTTGGATACAAAATCGGCCGTGTGTTGGAGCAGGCCGTAAGACCTAAAATCAATATACCGAAAACAAATATGCTGAATTTCATACAAATTGCCCTCAAGAAAAAATAGCATTTCCCCAAATTCATTGGCTGAATCTATCACACTTCTACGAGCCTGAAGTGGAAACGTCTTAATCAACTCCAATAGTGACATATGAGTAAACATAAAAACTCCAGTTTCAAATATTTTCTTGTATTAGAATGCCTTGGCAATTATTTCTTATTCTAAAAATTGTTGTAGTTCTGTTCTTTCCTTCAGCAACAAAATATCCAAAAAAATTTTAGGAGAAATGTACTATGCGTAAATTTTTATCCGAGTTTATTGGCACCTTTTTTCTCGTACTGACTGTTGGCCTGACTGTAATTCCTGGTAACGCAGGAGTGATTGCACCACTTGCTATTGGTTCAGTACTAATGGTGCTGGTTTATGCTGGAGGACATATTTCGGGGGCCCACTATAATCCGGCAGTAACGATAGGTGTATTGATTCGTGGCAACTGCTCTATCGTAGATTTAATCGTATATATTTTCGCGCAGGTATCAGGAGCCGCTGCAGCTGCGTATCTCTCCATTCTGATGGTAGGTTTGGGAAGTGCCAGCACGCTACACGTAACAAACGCGCTGATTGCCGAATTTTTATTTACGTTTGCGTTGGTGTATGTTGTGCTTAATGTTGCTACGGTAAGAAGCACAAGTGGAAATTCGTATTATGGTCTGGCAATTGGCTTTATTGTTATGGTCGGTGCATTTTCGGTAGGGGGTATTTCAGGAGGCGCATTTAACCCAGCTGTTGCAGTTGGAGCTGCGTTGATGGGTTTGTTAAAATGGGCAGACATCTGGATTCATCTGAGTGCAGATTTTGCTGGTGGAGTAGTCGCGGCACTAATGTTCCGGCTAATGAACTCAGAAGAAGATTGAAACAGTCCCAGTGTTACAACTCCCGTTTATTTAGTTAAGCGGGAGTTATACAAATCAGTTGAGTAAATTTATTATTTGGCGCGACTACGATATTCCAGTGTGCGGGTATCGATTTCGATTTTATCACCGATTTCACAGAATAAAGGTACTGGTAACTCAAAGCCAGTGGCAATTCGGGCTGGCTTCATAACCTTTCCGGAAGTATCGCCTTTGACAGCAGGTTCCGTATAAGTAATTTCACGTATAACAGAACTTGGTAATTCTACCGAGATAGGCTTGTCGTTATAGAACACCATTTCACAGGCCATACCATTTTCCAGCAAATTGAGCACCTCTTCACCCATCGTTTCCGCTTCAATCTCACACTGGTTGTATTCGTTATCCATGAATACATACATAGGGTCAGCATAGTAGGAATAACTGACTTCCTTCTTTTCCAGCACAACGATATCGAACTTGTCATCCGCCTTGTACACCGCTTCACTGGGAGAATTCGTCAGCAGGTTCTTAAATTTCATTTTTACAACGGAAGCATTGCGTCCAGACTTGCTAAATTCAGTTTTTAGCACAACCATGGGGTCTTTGCCGAGCATAAATACGTTACCTGTGCGGAGTTCTTGTGCTGTTTTCATTTGATAGATCTGATCTTTTGGTATTTGTATAAACAGGAGACATTCTACTTGGAATACTGTTGAAAATCGAGTGTGGTTGCCTCTTATGCAGAGAACTTATAAATTGTCTGGACTTATAGAAATTGATATGTCTGGTTTATGTCGAATCACGGAAGGATTACAAACGAAATAAATGGCGCGGATTCAATTTCAAAGTGCAACACCTGACGGGAGTTTGGTATAGCGCACCGTTTTTCCGAAGAACACCTCAAACGGGACTCTCAATCCAAAGTGCCTTACGTGGCCGATGGTTGAGTCTATCCACCATCGCCCATTATATTTATTCTTCGGCGGCCTCACAATCAACTCCATTCCCTTGAGGAGATACTGCCGCAGCAGCCCATTACTGCTCTTGTTCAAACCATGATCCCCGGATGTATCAATACCGATCCGGTTCTTGATTTTGCTCCAGCGTTCTTACCACTTGTGTAACGCTTCCTGCGTGACTTCTGTCAGCGCAAGTACCGCCACAGGTCGCCTAACAGCTTGGCTTTGGACGCATGTCCAGTCGAACCAATCGCTCGACTTCCGTCCAAGTCCAGCACTGATAGCGGCTGGGCATTGGCACATCGCTTTCGACGCTCATCTCAAGAGATTTTCCAGCGTTAGGCGATAGATGTCAGATAATCGCTCAATATCCGCAACTGCTACATGCTCATTCAGTTTATGGATGGTTGCATTGCAGGGACCAAATTCAACTACTTGTTGACAGATGTCCGCAATGAAGCGTCCATCGGATGTACCTCCCGAGGTAGATAGCACCGCTTCTACACCAGTAACTGTGTGAATAGCAGCGCTGAGCGCAGCAGCCAGCGTCCCCTTTGGCGTTAAATAGGGCCTTCCAGAGAGCTGCCACTCAAGTACATAACTGAGCTGATGCTGATCAAGTATGGCGTGAACACGCTCCTTGAGGGATTCCACCGTGCTGGCAGTAGAAAAACGAAAATTAAACAACAGGGTTACCTCTCCCGGAATAATATTAGTTGCACCGGTGCCGCCAGTAATGTTCGAGATATGCCACGTGGTTGAAGGGAAATATTCGTTACCTGCATCCCATGTCGTCTGTGCAAGCTCGGTGATGGCAGGCGCTACCAGGTGGATCGGGTTGCTCGCCAGGTGCGGGTAGGCAATATGCCCCTGAATACCTTTCACTGTCAAACTCCCAGAAAGACTGCCACGCCGCCCGTTTTTGATGGTGTCGCCGAGGACATCCGTACAGGTTGGCTCTCCTACGATGCAATAATCGATAGTTTCACCACGTGCTTTGAGCATTTCCACTACTTTTACCGTGCCATCTGTAGCGGGGCCTTCTTCATCCGATGTGATCAGTAACGCAATCGAGCCTTTATGATCGGAATGATCCGCAACAAACCTCTCGATTGCTGTAACAAAGGCAGCCAGGGAAGTCTTCATGTCCGCCGCTCCCCGGCCATATAATTTTTCGTCACGAACCACTGGCGTAAACGGATCGCTGTCCCACTGAGAAATCGGCCCAGTAGGTACGACATCCGTATGTCCGGCAAAACAGACGAGTGGTGCGGTACTGCCACGCCTGATCCATAGGTTGTTTACCTCGCCATAGCGCAGATGCTCAGGATGAAAACCGGCATTTGCTAACCGATTTGCAAGAACACTCTGACAACCATCATCCTCAGGCGTCAGGGAGCGTCGCGCAATCAATATTTGAGCGAGTGTCAGGGTCGCATTGGACATTCATTGCCTCCTTTGGAAAGATTATTGATACATGTGTAACACTTTCTGTCCTAGCACACTCAGAATACCTATATTGAGGTCGGTTACGAAACAGGAGACAAGTATATACTGCCGCTTATGTCAGGATTATTCCGTTTTCTGCTACTACAAGTACAGCGGGGAATTGGGAAGGAAGGAAACGAGAAAATCAGGACTTACTCTAAAAAGAGCAACCTATCTACCAGGAATAAAGCTGGCACAGAGCTGGTCACACAATTGACAAAATCGTTACGATCAGAAAAATAAGGTATATTTTATTCTCTCTGATCGCAACGCTTCGTCAAGTCATCTTAATTTCATTTGGCACGAGATTGATGGCTTGCACTGGTCAAACTATCACTTCTAAAAGTGCGTCGCTGGTTATCACGAGTCTGTGGTTGACTGCTACTGTATCCAGTCGGCTTGTTTTTTCCGTAACTGTTGGTGCTACGGGTGTCACCGCTGTTTGACCAGACGCGCTTGCCTTTATGTGCAGCAGCGGGCGTCTTTCTTGAATAATCCCCAGCACGACCAACTTTAGGTTTAAAACGTGGCTCCATACCAGGGATGATGTGCGAGGCAATGGTATTTCCGGTAAAACGCTCGATTTTCTTCAAGTTGACAGTATCCTTGTCGGACGCGAAAGAAACCGCAATTCCTGACGCACCAGCACGGCCCGTTCGTCCAATACGGTGCACATAATCTTCAGCAAATTTTGGTAAGTCGAAATTGATTACATGTGTAATATCAGTCACATTAATACCACGCGCAGCTACATCAGTAGCAACCAGTATTTTGAGATGCCCCTGACGCAAACCGGTTAAGGTACGAGTACGTTCACGCTGTGTCATATCCCCATGCATTGCAGCCGCTCTGTGGCCCTGTGCAGCCAGATTATCCGCCAAAGAATCTGCATCTCTTTTGGTCGCGGTAAAAATAATCGCTTGCTTAATCGAAACATCCCGCAATAGATGATCTAGCAATTTGTTTTTATGGGAAAGATTGTCTACATAATGGAGCCTCTGTTCGATGTTGTCGAGCTTGGCACGTTGCGAGGCAATCTGAATGCGCTTAGGCGTTTTCAACAGACTTGCGGCAATTTTATCGATGGCGCTATCCAGCGTCGCCGAAAACAACAAGGTTTGACGTTCGGCTGGTGTGGCAGCAGCAATCAGCTCAACATCCTGAATAAAGCCCATGTCAAGCATACGATCCGCTTCATCCAGCACCAGCATTTCCAGGCGCGAGAAGTCAATTCGACCACGCTGGATATGATCGATTAGACGACCCGGCGTTGCTACCAGAATATCAACAGGTTGTGAGAGTAGCTTATTTTGTAGCGGATACGGCATACCACCGAGAATGCTGACGACCTTGACACGTGGCAAAAATTTGCCATATTTACTGGCAGCTTCTGAAATTTGCAAGGCTAGCTCGCGTGTTGGCGTCAAAACCAGCACACGTGGACCACGACTACGCACCGTCGCAGGGGAAGCCAGACGATGCAATGCTGGCAACATAAAAGCAGCAGTTTTACCCGTTCCTGTCTGAGCACTTGCCATCACATCATGGCCTGCAATCAATTCTGGAATGGCTTGTTGCTGAATGGGCGTTGGCTCGGTGTAACCAGATTCCAGAACTGCTTTAAGAATATCGGGATGTAGATTTAAATTTTCAAAAGACACGTTACTTATCCTATTAAGAAACGCGCGAGCAGAAACAAAAATACCTTTAAAAACAGGTACATAGCAAGTACCGCTGGCGCAGGTCAATAAAACATCGCTGCTAACCGGGGTACTGCAAAATTTCCAAAAGAAAAAGAGAAATCTAGGGAAGGTCAGGAACGATGGAGCTGAAAAACATTACCATGTAAATAGCAACGCGATAATTATACATAAATTATGGGCGTTGTCGAGTAGTAATCTCTACAGAGCCAGATCGATCATTATCTGATAGCGGGAAATGAGTTGTATTATATAAACACCCAATTCATCCTGATGACAACCCTGCAAGCAATGCATCCCTATCTGATTTGTGGCGATATTGGCGGAACCAAAACCCTGCTGCGCGCGGTGGGCACGGGAAGCCATACTTCTGAACCTCATCTTGAAAAACGCTACGACAGTTGCGCCTATAGCAGTTTCGATGAAGTTCTCGATGATTTCCTGCGGCATCTATCAACGCTTCCGCAAGCGATCTGTCTGGCAATCGCTGGCCCGGTGGTTAATCAGCAAGTTACCTTGACCAATTTGGACTGGCATGTCAGTGCAGAGCATATCCAGAAGCAATTCTCGATACCCGCTGTCAGTATCCTCAACGATTTTGAGGCAGTCGCTCACGCCATCGCAGTGCTCAGGGATGAAGATCAGGTCACTTTACAGACTGGCAGTCCACAACCCTCCACCACCCGTGTAGTGCTGGGTGCGGGCACTGGTATGGGCGTAGCCTGGCTGGTCAATCGCGATAATCAGACTATCATTCTGCCTACCGAAGCAGGACATATTGATTTTGCACCAGTCAATCCCTTGCAGGTTGCGCTACTCGATTATCTGAGCGCGTGCTATGGGCATGTATCCGTCGAGCGTATTCTTTCCGGACAAGGATTGGTCGATCTTTTCCATTTTTTACAGCAACATTTTGTACGATCTGGACAAACCAGCGCGCAGCGAGTCGTAATAAACGATGCGGCAATGGTCACCCATCTTGCGTTTGAAGAGCAGCATCCCGTTGCCTTGCAAGTGATTGAACACTTCTGCGAAATTTATGGCGCGTATGCCGGTAATCTAGCGCTGGCCGGACTATGCCATGGCGGAGTCTATATTGCGGGCGGCATCGCGCCACGCATTCTGCAAATCTTGCAGCAACCTGGTTTTATCCGCGCCTTTCAAAGCAAGGGGCGATTCCGCGCGTTGCTGCAAACCATCCCGGTTCATATCATTATTAACAGCAAGGTCGGCTTGCTGGGCGCTGAATTGATTGCCAACCAAATGATGCAATCCACAGCGGAAAACAATCCCCAATAATTATTTCATCGATAAACGGACCGATTCCATGGAAAGTTATGAAACCCTGATGGCCACCCTGGCGCTCACCATGGGCGCTTCCTGGGCAAGTGGCATCAATTTGTACGCCGTGTTACTGGTGCTTGGCATAGGCGCCACCACGGGCAATGTCACCCTGCCAAATGAGCTTTCGATTCTGGCGGACCCCTGGGTCATTGGCGCTGCAGCCACTATGTATCTGGTAGAGTTTTTTGCCGACAAAATTCCGGGATTCGATAGCGTTTGGGATGCCATTCACACCTTTATCCGTATTCCCGCCGGTGCGCTGCTGGCAGCGGGAGCGGTTGGCGATGTTTCTACCGGTATGGAAATCGCCGCCGGTATCCTCGGAGGTGGCGCTGCTGCGACCAGCCACGCCACCAAGGCAGGCACGCGCCTGATGCTCAATACTTCACCCGAACCCGTAACTAACTGGACGGCCTCTGTCAGCGAAGATCTGCTGGTTCTCGGCGGATTATGGACAGCATTGAATCATCCCCTCATTTTTCTGGGACTTTTCGGGGTGTTCATCGCACTGGCAGCCTGGCTGTTGCCAAAATTATGGAGATTGCTCAAATCTTTATGGCAGAAACTGCCCCGATTTACACGGTCTAGTAACCCGGCGACCACTGCCACTGCCATTGATGACGAAAAGGAATAAAAGGATTCCAACCCCCAACCCTCTTATGACGAACAAAAAAGACCTCTCCGAGCGCGATATCTGCACCAAGTTCATCACACCCGCGTTGGACTATACGCCACTATTCTGGATATCCCACGCCTTGAATAAGGGGTAGCTCCTTTCTGGGATATGATCATACGAAACACGATACGCTTTCTATCCCAGATGATCGGTTCGAAGCGAATCCAACTATTTTTCACTGGAATTTATTTTTTTAACACCAAAGGTGCAATCGTGAAATTCATTCACCCGCCGCCATGAATAAAACATTTGTGAAAGAATCTGATCAACCGGATGACGGCGAAGAGGATGTAACGTCTTTTCCGTTACTGCCAGGTGGCAAAAATTACATGACGCCGGGAGGATACTCGCGTCTGGTAGCGGAATATCGCTGGTTACTCGAAAGGGAGCGCCCCGAGGTAACGGCAATGGTCTCGTGGGCGGCGGGCAATGGTGACCGCTCTGAGAATGGAGATTATATTTATGGCAAGAAGCGGCTGCGGGAGATCGATCGCCGTCTGCGTTTTCTATCCAAGCGCCTGGATAACGCGGAAGTAATTGATCCCGCCGCACCTCGCGAAAACAGCGAGCGTATCTTTTTTGGTGCGACGGTGTGTTTTTCCAACCTCGCAGGCGATGAGAAGACAGTTTCGATCGTCGGTATAGATGAAATTGACCCGTTCAAAGGCTACATCAGCTGGATATCACCCGTTGCGCGTGCGCTGCTTGCTGCACAGGAAGGGGATACGGTCACGCTGCGCACACCGGGTGGAATGGAAGAACTGGAGATACTGTCGGTCAGTTACCGCCTGATCCCGGTAGAACCTTTCCATCCACCTTCCGCATCTGACGGCAAGTAGAAGAACCACCGGGGTTAATCCGGATTTTTATTTAACTCTGGCGGATTGTTGCTCCAACCGTTTTTCGATTTCTGCCAGCGGAATCAATCCAGAAACAATCGACCCATCCGCAAAAATCAAAGTGGGTGTGCCAGTCACGCGATGCTGTTGGCCAGACTGCAGTACAGCCGCCAGCGGATTGTCGCAATCCTTGGTCTCGGGTTTAATCGCCCTGAGCATAAAATCATCCCATGCCTTGACACGATCTGTTGCACACCAGATTGCCTTGGCGGTATCCATCGAACCATTGAGAATCGGGTATACAAAGGTATGAATAGTAATGTTCTCAGCCTTTTCCAATTCCTTTTCCAGCCGCTTGCAGTAAGGGCAATTTGGGTCGGAATAAACAATCAGACTACGCTCCCCCTTACCTTTGACCGTTTTGAGCGCATGCTGCAGTGGCAGAGAGTCAATGGCAATGCGACGCGCATCCTTGATTTGCTGCGCGCGTTCACTGGTGAGACTGCTGCGGGTTTTAGTGTCAACGATATGCCCCATGAAAAAATAATCAGCCTTTTCGTCGGTATAAAAGACCTCCCCACCAATGACTACCTCATACAACCCCTGATAAGGGGTCTGGGTCAGACTTTCAATTTCACTGCCAGGAAAGTGCGCCTGCAGGGCTTTTCTTAAATCAGATTCATCTGCAACAGCAAATCCGCTCACCAAAAGGGTGAACAGGGCAAATAAAGACAGCGGTAAAGACGATGACATGAAAATTCTCCAGGTAAAGTTATCAAGCAAGGTAAAAAGCAGCTTCAATGAAAAGTAGTTCGTAATGTTATCTGACAAGCTCCTAGTTCAACGCGTGCTGCATCAGCGTATTCTTAAGCATGGGTAACCGGTTGGTTATCTCAAAACCCAGGTTCCTAAACCGGATCAGGGTTGGCTGTTCACTATCAAATAGTTTTTGTAATCCATCCGTTACCCACTGCATCGCGGCAATATCCTGTTCACGACGTCGAGCATAATGCTGGAGAATGCGATATTCACCACAATTATCCAGTCCCGCAAATTGCTTCAACAGCTCGGCCAGCTCTCGCGCATCGCGCAACCCCAAATTAACGCCCTGCCCTGCCAGCGGGTGAATGCCATGTGCCGCATCACCGATCAGTACCAACCCAGGTTTGATCAACGTTTTCACCCGCACAAAATTTAACGGGAAGCCGGTTGCTTTTGTGATTAACGATAGCTTACCCAGCATATGATTCGATGCAAGCGCAACCTGCTCGCACAATGCCTCGTCCGACAATTCCAGCAGCGCTTCCGCTTTAAGCTGGTTGGCTGACCAGACCATCGACACCCGCTTTCCAGGCAAAGGCAGCAAGGCCAGAATGCCATCACGCCGAAACCATTGATACGCCGTGTGGTGATGCGAATGTTCGGTCTCAAAATTCGCCACCACTCCCGTTTGAAAATAAGGTTGCCGCTCGCTGCGAATACCTGCCTGCCCACGAACCCAGGAATTTACACCATCCGCCCCTACCACTAGCGAGGTCTGCAGACGGGTTTCATCCGTCAGAATTATTTCTGCATGAGATGGATGCCATTCAATCGCTGCGCACTGTGCTGGGCAAAAAATATGCACATGTTCGTCTGCTTCGGTCAGTTTTTCCCAAAGTACATGCTGTAGCTGCCGGTTCTCCGCGATAAAGGCCAACTCGGGCACACCACTTTCATAAGCGCTGAATTCGAGTTTGGATGTCTGATCATCCCCATGTACCAGCATTTTGTAGACTGGGCCAAGGCGCTCGGAGGGCAATTGCTGCCAAGCGTCTATTTCTTGCAGAAACCGCGCGCTGCCGGGGCTAATAGCGTAGATTCTACTGTCCCAGTTATCACCTTCTGGAAATGGCACTGGTGGCTTGGCCTCGATTATGGCAAGTTTCAGACCGGTATTTCTCAATGCGGCCAGGAGACTTGCCCCCACCAAGCCACCACCGATCACAACAACATCAAACTTCATCGCTAGTCGTTCCCCGATAGTTAATCTGGTTAACAGGATAACGCATCACTTCCAACGTAACCATACGCGTAACTGCCTGAATAATTCCTGGTCGACGCTATCCGGTAAAATCACAACTGTGCGACGTCGAAAGAAATGATTGGTTTTCAGACTCAATACCGTCAGATAAGGCGCAACGAACGTACTGGCATCAATGCGACAATCCAGACAATCATTCGACAACAGACATGCCTGACAGGTATTTTTATCCGTCAAAAGTAAAGATACAACAGACTGCGCCGACTGTAGCCAGGCGTAGCGCCGCAAGGTGTAGGCAAGGCTGCTCCCTAACAACAAAATGACGCCAATGGTTATCACCGCAGGATAATTCAAGGTTGCGGGTAAAATTGCAACGAGAGTAAAACCATGCGCCATTAGCATCACCCAAGCAAGTTGCCGGGAGGCGTGGAGCTGAAGTCGCAGAGGAAGCAAGAAAATTCCTTGTTAGATGAGAATAGATCGCCAAATTTTACCCGATAACTTGTTACCATTACCCTCATATATCGAAAGGATGAACCACCATGAAAACACGCGCCGCAGTCGCCTGGCAAACCGGGCAACCACTGACAGTAGAAACTGTTGATCTTGCCAACCCCCGCGCGGGCGAAGTGCTAGTTGAAATCAAGGCAACCGGTATTTGCCATACCGATTATTACACCTTATCCGGTGCCGATCCAGAAGGGTTGTTTCCCGCCATCCTTGGGCATGAAGGTGCCGGAATCGTGGTTGAAACCGGCACCGATGTCAAATCGCTCAAACCAGGCGACCACGTTATTCCCTTGTATACACCGGAATGTCGGGAGTGCAAGTTCTGCCTGTCGCGTAAAACAAACTTGTGCCAGTCAATACGTGCCACACAGGGGAAAGGTCTGATGCCAGACAGCACATCGCGCTTCTCACTGCGTGGCAAGCCCATTTTGCATTACATGGGCACATCGACTTTCTCCAATTTTATTGTGGTACCTGAAATCGCCCTTGCTAAAATCCGCAACGATGCTCCATTTGACAAGGTTTGCTATATCGGCTGCGGCGTGACCACGGGTATCGGTGCCGTGGTTTTCACCGCCAAGGTAGAAGCTGGCGCGAATGTAGCGGTTTTTGGATTGGGCGGCATTGGCCTGAACGTCATTCAGGGCGCACGCATGGTGGGGGCGGATCGCATTATCGGCATCGATATCAACCCTGAGCGCGAGCAACTGGCGCGAAGCTTTGGCATGACCGATTTTCTCAATCCGAACGAAGTCGATGACATCGTTGACGCCATCGTACAACTGACCAACGGTGGGGTCGACTATAGTTTTGAGTGTATTGGTAACACCGATGTCATGCGGCAAGCCTTGGAATGTACTCATAAAGGCTGGGGGCGCAGCATTATCATTGGTGTCGCCGAAGCAGGCGCGGAAATCAGCACGCGCCCGTTTCAACTGGTCACCGGCAGAAAGTGGGAAGGCTCTGCTTTTGGCGGTGCCAGAGGACGCTCGGATGTCCCCAAAATCGTAGACTGGTACATGCAGGGCAAAATCCAGATCGATCCACTGATCACTCACACGTTGAAATTAGAAGACATCAACCACGGTTTTGATCTGATGAAAAGCGGTCAATCCATCCGCTCCGTAATCGTCTACTAAACTATGCCCATCAAACTCGACATCCGCAGCCAGCATCTTTGCTTCGGCGGCATTCAAGGTTTTTACGAACATCACTCGCAGATTATTAATCTACCAATGCGGTTTTCAGTATACGAACCACCGCAGGCACAACACAGCAAACGGCCAGTACTATTTTTTCTAGCTGGGCTGACTTGTACCGAGGAAACCTTCATGATCAAGGCAGGAGCACAGCACTACGCGGCAGAACTGGGGCTGTTACTGGTCACTCCCGATACCAGCCCGCGTCATACCGGCATTGACGGAGAAGTAGGTGATTGGGAAGTGGGAAGCGGCGCGGGTTTTTATCTTGATGCAACCGAAGCTCCCTGGTCAAGATATTTCCGCATGGAAAGTTACCTGACTCAGGAACTACTGGAAATCATTATCCGAAAATTTCCGGCCGATCCTGAGCGTATTGGTATTTTTGGCCACTCGATGGGTGGACATGGCGCGCTCACGCTGGCCATGCGTCATCCACAAATCTACCGCTCCGTCTCGGCTTTTGCTCCAATCGCTGCACCGGTCAATTGCCTGTGGGGGCAAAAGGCATTCAGCCTTTATCTCGGAGAATCTACCGAATCATGGAAAAAACACGACAGCACTGAGCTCATCGAATCCGGGTATCGTTTGCCCACCCCCTTGATTGATCAGGGCATGGATGACCCGTTTCTGGCCGAGCAACTTCATCCGGATTACTTTGAAACGGCCTGCCAGAAAATGAATCAGCCATTGATACTACGCCGTCACCCAGGTTACGACCACAGCTATTACTTTATCCAAACATTTATTGCCGATCATTTGCGATATCATCATGACGCATTGACTTAGCAAACTGATTTATAACACCACAATAAAAAAGCGGCGTACCAGAATTTCAGTACCCCGCTTTTATGAAATAACCTGCTGGTTGCTACAATACTTTGACTTCCGGTAATGGAAAGCCATTGAACGTCGTGGCGTAGGAAGTGGTATACGCGCCGGTATTTGGAACAAATATAAAATCATTTTCCTGAAGATCATTCGGCAGCATTTCTTCGTGCATCAGCACATCGACAGAATCACAGGTTGGGCCGGCAATTGACCACGGCACCGGCGAACCTTGCCGCTCGGTGTGGATCTCATAACGGAGTCCTTCGCTAACTTCGATCAGTCCGCCAAAAATACCGGCATCCCAGTACATCCAACGCTTGCCGTTACGTGTCGCAGTACCAACCACTCTGCACACGAAACAGGCGGAGTCCGATACCAGGTAACGCCCTGGTTCTGCAATTACGCGGATATCCGCTGGTAAGTCTGCAATGGCTTCGTTGATCACCTCAGCAATCACCTCAATAGAGGGAATAGGCTTGACATGCCGAACGGGATAGCCGCCGCCAATATTCAATAACCGCGGTCTAAGCCCGGCTTTACGCATTTCGGCAAATACCTGTTTGGCACGTTCGATACCAACCCGCCAGTTTTGGGGATTACGGCATTGAGAACCTACATGAAAAGTCACACCAGCCAGATCCGCTTTCAATCGTACCGCTTCTCCGATAATTTCAGCAACATCACCCAAGTGTGTACCAAATTTCCCAGCCAGTGGCCAGTCACTGCCAATATTGGGTGTATCAATGCGTAGATACAGTTTGGCATCTGGCTTGACCGAAACAATCTTGCGTAACTCCTCAACGCTATCGAGCACATACCATTCCACCCCTTTCGAGGCAGCATATTCCAGATAAGCGCGTGCTTTCATTGGATTGCTGTAAAAAATCTCAGCGGCAGGCACACCCAATTGCATCAGCATATCCAGCTCGGCAATAGACGCAATCTCGAATCCCACCTGTTCTTCGATCATGGTTTCCAGTACACGCGGATCAGGATTGGCCTTGGCAGCATAGTGCGGATGCACACGCGGCATAGCAGCCTTGAAGCGTCTGGCTTTATTGCGAATGATGGCGGTATCGATCAGCAGAAAGGGTTTTTGATAACCTTCCGTCAGTTCGGCTTTAACTCGGGAAAGATCCAGACGGATTTCTGGATGGGTGTCGAAGATGGTTTCGGTTTCGACTTGGGGTCGTCGCAAAGATGCTGCGGCAGCTTGTTTTTTCATGTTGGTCTCCTAGGAGAAATCGCTACGTTTCGGGAATATTAATGTGAATCCAATCTGTTGATATAAATGAATTTATTTCGCTTTTCATGATGACCTCCTTATGAACTATACCGGCTGCTAAAGGGTACGCATTATAGTCTGCATTTTTCCAGAATCAAGTATTTTTTGAAATTAATTTCATTATAATTTATCGTTTATATTCAATTGATTATGCATTATCTCATGCTCCTGTTTTTTCAGTGCCACGAAATGACAGCGGATTGGGTGATTATTCCAGGGTTAAAAGCTGCCAGACGCTCAGCATAATGCCGCTCTATCGTTAACACATCAGGAGTAACCATGAGTGAAGCAGCCGCAACAGTAGTAGCCAGCACAGAAGGAAAAAAGAAGCCGTTTCTCATCATTCTGATCGCATTACTTGCCATCGGTGCGGGAGTCGGTGGCACCTGGTTTTATATGAAAAACCAGCACGGTGATGAAACAGGCGCCACAAAACCTGCCAAAAAATTACCCACCAAATTTATTAAGTTGGAGACCTTCACGGTCAATCTGCAATCCGAGGATGACGACCCTCGCTATCTACAAGTGGAACTGGTAATCAAGGCCAATGAAACTGGAGTGGTCGAAGTGCTCGCCGGAAAAACGCCGGAAATCCGCAATCAAATCTTGCTATTACTCTCCAGCAAAAAAGCGGCTGAAATTTCAACGCTGGAAGGCAAGCAACAACTCAGCCAGGATATCTTGCAGAGCCTTAAGCAGAAGATTGAATCCGAAGAATTGCAGGCGGATATTCTGGATTTACTGTTCACATCGTTCATCATTCAGTAATCGCAAATACCATGGCAGAGAATTTTCTCACCCAGGATGAAGTCGATGCCCTGTTGAATCACGACAGCATCAGTCAGAGCGAGCATGACACTGATGCAAGTAATAATCGGGAAGATGCGGCAGGCGTACGCCCCTACAATATAGCAACGCAGGAACGCATCGTGCATGGTCGCATGCCGATGCTTGAAATCATCCATGCGCGCTTTGCCAAATCCTTACAAATGGGACTTTACAACCTGCTGCGCCGGTCGGTCGATATCTCCACTGGGCCGGTTAGAACGGTCAAATATGACGAATTCAGCCGCTCGCTGGCCGTACCCACCAATCTCAACATGATCACCATGAAGCCATTACGCGGTAATGCATTGATGGTAATCGATCCAGATCTGATATTTTTGATTGTTGATAATCTGTTTGGTGGGGATGGTCGCTTTCACACTCGGGTAGAAGGACGAGAATTTACTCTGACCGAACAACGCATCATTCAGCGATTGCTGGAAGTAATCTTCGATGGCTACACAAAAGCGTGGAAAACGGTTCACCCGATTCAATTTGAATTTGTCCGTTCGGAAATGAACCCTCAGTTTGCAAGCATTGCAGCGTCAACTGAAATAGTGGTTACCACCACCTTTGAGCTCGATATTAGCGGTAATCGCGGAGAATTTCATATTTGCATCCCTTACGCCATGCTGGAACCGATTCGTGAGCAACTCAACAACAGCCTGCAAGGTGATCACCCCGAAGTAGACAAGAATTGGATCAGATCCTTGACCAAACGTGTACAAGGTGCGGAAGTTGAACTGACTGCCAATCTGGGGAAAACCAATGTTACTTTTCACCAGATTCTAAATATGCAGAAAGGCGATGTTGTTCCACTCGACATTCCCGATACGCTTGGCGCAATGGTCGATGGCGTACCCGTAATGGAGTGCCATTACGGTATTCTCAATGGTCACTATGCCCTAAAGGTCAGGACCATCCGCACCCAGAATGACAACGATTAAAACCATTTCCCGGAGACTAAAATGAGTGAAGCCACCCTGACTGAACCACAAGCTACAGATGATGAATGGGCACAAGCCATGGAAGAGCAGAATACAGCTACCATGGCAACCTCTGGCAAAATGCAAGACACTTTTGATACGGATAATTTATCCGCAACAGGGCAACCGAAATCGGTGAATAGCGAAGAATTAACCCGTTCCTCTGCAGTTTTTGAGCAATTTTCCAGAAATGGTGTTCTCAACGATACCCGCAACGATATCGACATGATTCTGGATATTCCAGTACAACTGACTGTCGAACTTGGTCGGACCAAAATCGCTATTAAAAATTTACTGCAGCTCGCACAAGGTTCAGTAATAGAACTGGATGGCATGGCGGGCGAACCAATGGATGTGCTGGTGAACGGTTGCCTGATCGCGCAGGGCGAGGTCGTTGTCGTCAACGAAAAATTTGGTATTCGTCTGACCGACATCATCACCCCTAGCGAACGTATCCGCAAACTCAACCGTTAATATCCATGTTACTCAAGCGCTTAACATACCTGGTAATGTTGCTATCGTCGGCAGGATTATATGCCGAACCTGCGCAAACCAAAGTTCTCACACCACCACCAGTCATATCGACAGAGGGAATGTTACAAATGTTCGTGGGATTGCTGGTGGTGCTCGCCCTGATCGGATTACTTGCCTGGTTATTCAAAAAATTCGGCATTTACACAACCAACCAATCTGGTTTGATCAAGATCCTCGCATCGGCAAGCGTTGGTCCAAAGGAAAGGATTGTACTGACGGAAATTAACGATACCTGGCTAGTGCTGGGTGTTGCGTCTGGCCATGTCAATCTGTTGCATAGCATCAGCAAATCAGAAATTGTTGCCAGCCCTGTATCTGCTAGTGAAGAAAAAAACAGTTTTTCAACTAAATTATGCGCAAATTTGCGACAAGATCATGCTCAATAGAACCGGTTTAACTGATAAAAATAAAACTTTTGGCTTAGTTACCATGAACCGACACAGCATTATCACCATCCTCATCCTGCTTGGTGCCGGATTTGCGCTACCGTCATGGGCACAGCAAACTGGATTAGCAGCCATTACCAGTACACCCGGACCGAATGGCGCGGCTACTTACACGCTCAGCCTGCAGACGTTATTGCTACTCACCTCATTAACGTTTTTACCGGCGATAGTGTTGATGATGTCCAGTTTTACCAGAATTATTATTGTTCTGTCACTCCTGCGACAAGCACTTGGCACCCAGTCCTCCCCACCCAACCAGGTTCTGATTGGACTGACCTTGTTTCTCTCTTTTTTTATCATGTCGCCAGTTATTGACCGCGTTTACACCGAAGCCTATCTACCCTTTACTGAGGATAAAATTAATATCATGGAAGCAGTCGAGCACGCCAGTGATCCCCTCAGAACCTTTATGCTACGCCAGACACGCGAAACCGACCTCGCCTTGTTTGCAAAACTATCCGGCAATGAAGAGATTGAAGCACCTGAGCAAGTGCCAATGAAAATTCTGATCCCCGCCTATATCACCAGTGAATTAAAAACGGCATTCCAAATTGGGTTTGTCGTGTTTATTCCATTCCTGATCATCGACATGGTGGTCGCCAGTATCCTGATGGCAATGGGGATGATGATGCTCTCGCCGATGATCATCTCGTTACCGTTCAAACTGATGTTATTCGTACTCGCCGATGGCTGGCATCTGCTGATCGGTTCATTAACACAAAGTTTTTATGTATAAAGGAACGATTCAATGAGTCCCGAACATGCCATGAACATAGGTCGCCAAGCCCTGGAAGTCACTCTACTCATTTCTGCGCCCATTTTGCTGACAGCGCTGGCAACCGGTCTACTGGTAAGCATTTTTCAGGCAGCCACCCAAATCAATGAAATGACTTTATCTTTCATCCCAAAGCTGCTTGCCATGTTTGCCGCGCTGATATTTGCCGGACCCTGGATGCTGCAGCTAATGCTGGATTACATCGAAAGACTCTACGCCACTATCCCGTGGATTGCTGCTGGCTAGGCAAGCCCATTCATAATCGATCATGCTAAGCATCACCGCCGCAGAGCTGAATGGCTGGATGGCGAGCCTGTTATGGCCGTTGACTAGAATACTTGCCCTATTTGCCAGCGCACCTATGCTTGGCAGTAAAAGTATTCCCACTCAGGTAAAACTGGGGCTGGCTATTATGCTGTCCATACTGATCGCCCCCACTCTCCCTGCCCTCCCCCAGATTGATCCTGGCTCGGGTGCGGGATTCGTCATCATACTGCAGCAGATTGTAATTGGTCTGGCCATGGGTCTAGCCATGCGCATCATTTTCAGCGCGGTGGAAACCGCTGGTGAGATTGTCGGGTTACAAATGGGGCTAGGATTTGCAACGTTCTTTGATCCACAACAATCTGGCCAGATGCAACTGGTCGGTCGTTTCTTTGGCCTGTTCGCGACACTTGTCTTTTTAGCGATTGATGGTCATTTGCAATTAATTGCGCTACTTGCACAAAGCTTCATCATCCTGCCAATAGGCATGACGGGTATTCCTTCCCCGGCATTTGTCACACTCGCCAATTGGGGAGCTGAAATTTTTATGATGGGATTACGCCTAGCATTACCAGTTTTAACCACGCTTCTAATGACCAATTTGGCATTGGGTGTTCTCACACGCGCCGCACCGCAGTTAAATATATTTGCAGTTGGCTTCCCCATAACACTTTTCATCGGATTATTGATGATGGCATTAATTCTGCCCCACTTCACCCCTGTTCTTACTCAGATGTTTTCAGATGGATTTACCCTGATTGGCACACTGATTGGCGCAGATGAAGGACCCTAACCCCCAGTGCAATGAGTGGAGTGGGGTGATGTCATCTTCAGTCTGCATCTTTTGCCTAATTGAACGAAAAACCCAAATTAACATACTACATGCTAATGAATAATCGCCATCGTTACGCGACATTGCCTTCAAAGTTGTTAGACAAAAAGTCGTATATATGCTGGGTCAGAACTCAAAAGGAGATATCAATGGATGGTGCTAAGCGAATAATGGACTTAATCAAAGAAGTAATCGAGAAGCATCCAGCAGAGGAATATCCATGCCGTGCAAAAATCAGGGATTAAGATTGGGTTCTAACATCCGCTTCGAGCGGGACTTGCTACGTTGATACTTGGTGCCGCCTTCGCTTGCCCCTCAAGCGGGTCTTTGAGCATCTAAAATTCTGCCACGAGGTTGAATTGAGTCACAAATTACTACTTATCGATTTTGAGAACGTTCAGCAAGTCAATCTGAGTCAACTTGATGACAATTTACATGTGGTTATTTTCGTCGGGTCAAATCAGAAAAACGTTCCAATTGATCTTGTAGCCAGCGCGCAAAAGCTCGGTAGTCGCGTTGAATGGCAACGTGTTGAAGGAAATGGTAGTAACGCACTTGATTTTTACATCGCATGTCAACTTGGGCGCGTGATTGAACAATCACCAAGCCTGCATTGCATCGTTTTATCCAAAGACAAAGGGTTTGACCCGCTGCTTCGGCACCTGAACAAAAATGGCTTGAAGTGCAAACGCATAAATAGCCTGCTTGAACTTGAGCCCAAGTCATCCACAACGGAAGAACCTAATTACAAAAGGGTACTCGAGCTTCTGAGTAAATCAGAAAAAAAATCACGGCCTCGCAAACGTTCAACTTTGTCTCAACACATTTCGTCCATGTTTCAGAAGAACATTGCGCAAACCGATATCGACAGAATCATCGATATTCTCTTTGCCAACAAAATGATTTCCGAATCGAACAACACTATCACCTATGAGTTCTGAGTTACCCAACCCAGCAGTCAACCCCGCCGACTAGTTTAGTTGTTCTCCAAAGTTATGCGATATTACCTGCAAGATTGCCAAGCAAAATGTCATATATACTACATTGAGTCTCTTATTTTGACGCCATGTCCGCCAGCTATTCTTCTACCTGTTCCGGTTGGTTTGCGTAGCTCGGGACACTCTCTATTCATATAAAGGAGTTCGCTTTGTTGCACAAATATTATGAATTCATTCTAGTCTTACTGTTCATTGGTCTTTGTTCCGGCTGCACCTCGCAGCAGCTTTACGCTACTGGCCAAGCCTACCAGCATAATCAGTGCCTACGTATGCTTGACCAGGGAGAGCGAGAGAAATGCTTGAATGCAACAAGTATGCAATATAAAGATTCCAAGCGGGATAACAGTTCAGATAGCCACTGATAAGGATGGACAAGAATGATATTTGCAGCTCCTTACAAGGCAAGTTGATCCTGAATGTTTCTTCATGTGTGAGCCAAGACCCTACGCCAGGTTACAAAGGGTGCTGGCGCAACAACCATACTCTTTATCATTGGTGGTGGAAACACAAGCGCCTCTTATCTATTTTTTGCAACTATTGAGATCATTTGTATCATTATGATTATCTGGTATGCGTGGAAATGGACTGAATATCAATGAAGAGATTTAGCGCCTCTATCCTTTTGCTGTTTGTAACACTGATTTTGGGTTGTGCGTCTTTGCCAAATACAAAGACGGATCAGATCGGGAACCGAAGCGTTGAATATGTACTCGCACAAAACGGAAATCAAGTCCTCGTTTTTGAAAATGGGCTCGGCGGAACAATCAACTGGTGGGCTAAAGTCTTTCCAGAAATTTCGAAAAACACTACAGCATTCGTCTATAACCGTCCTGGTTACGGAAAAAGTGAATCTGTCTCTACACCGCGTGACGGTTTTCATATAGTAGATGAATTGCGATCGCTGCTGCAAAACAGAGGTCTGAGTCCACCTTATGTCTTGATAGGGCATTCTTTAGGCGGGTTATACATGCAGCTATTCGCCCGACGCTATCCGAACGATGTGAGTGCCCTTGTGCTCATTGATTCCACTCACCCTGAGCAACTTAAAGGTGCCGGTTCCTCTAAGAACTGGCCTGCCTGGTTACGAGTAATATTCGATGTAGCGACTTCAGCCGTTGCAAAAGAAGAACTGAATGCCATTGATGCTACGGGAGAAGCCGTTTTGGCGTTACCGACCTTCACGGGAAAACCTGTGATCGTGTTAAGCGCCTTAAAACCCATGAAGGAAAAATCCACATTGGCTGATGACGCAAATGAGAAACGTAAAGATATTGCTCGACTTTATCCTGGTAGCAAGCACATATGGGTTGATAGCGGCCATGGTATTCCCTTGGAAAGCCCCGAAACAGTTATCTCGGCAATCCGCGAAGTTCTGCCACAATAGAAATCAAGCCCGCATACAATATTGAGAACGCTCAACAATTAAGATTAAATCGTGATCATTATTAGTAAGGGACAATTCAAAAAGTATCTTGACACCTACGGAGTGACAACATAATTCTGAGATAAAGAAACGCATGACTAAGTCAACCATCACCTATTGGAACACTCTAAGCTCTGCAAATCATGAACGCTGGACTGCGATCAAATGCCTTGAACAAATGGCCGAAGAAGTGACACTCAGCCTTGACCAGGACACTGGTGAATACACCAGGTTGACGCGTTTTTTTCCGGGCGCTGATACGACGGCATTTGGTGGGAAAACTCACCCGTACCCTGAGGAGGTTTTTATTATCACTGGTCGCCTCTACGACGAGGCATTTGATATTTGGCTGGAAGCGGGGCATTACGCCAGTAGGCCTCCAGGAGAACTGCATGGGCCATTCAAAACCGATACCGGATGTGTTGTTTTAGAAGTGTCATTTCCCAATCGGGTTAGTGACAGCGCTACCGTTCAACCGGCTTCTCCAGAGGATGCTGCGCTAAAGCCACGTAGTATCCGCTGAACTCTACATTAGAGGCTTTAATCTCCTATCAAATTAATCATCATGGACCAAACTAAAATCAAAAAATTTGAAAACCAATTGCAATCCCTTCTGATGAAGTTGGAGGAACTGGAAACAATATCAAAAGCATCAGCAGCTATAGTCGTTCTCGATCAGAGTAGTGTCGGACGACTCTCCCGGATGGATGCAATGCAAGGGCAACAAATAGCGATGGAATCTGAACGCCGAAGAAAAGACCAGATTTTTCAGATCAAAGCAGCACTTAAACGTATACAAGAAAATAACTTTGGATATTGTCTGAACTGTGGTGAAGAAATTGCTCTAGGCCGTTTATCCATTTACCCATCAGTAGCTCATTGTGTGGCATGCGCCAAATGAATCGGTAACACTGCGGTCAGTGTCCGCAGGTGGCCATGGTCGCTCTTACCCTTCATGGTAAAGAAATAGAGCTGGCTGAATCGGAAATTTGAAGCTGTGAGGCTTACTGCATCATTCGGATCGTGGCAATCGAATACTCAAGCCGAAAATACCGCCAATACCTGATGATAATAGGCACGGAAAAAAGCATAAACCCCAAAGGCAGTTATTGGGGTAATGCGTCAACTGAACGATTAGAACCAAAGCAGCAGAAAAAATAAAGCGTAGCCGATCAACTGCTTTTTACAGCACACTCAGCATCTAGCTATCAAACCCCGATCAAGTTCAAGCGAAATTTTTTTAACAACATCACCTAAATGAGAGCATCCTCAGCGTCCGGTTTTGATTGACTATTGCTATTTCTGGAAGCGGTTACCATATTTCTGGTTGAATTTCTCAACTCTGCCCGCAGTATCAACGATCTTTTGTTTACCTGTATAAAACGGGTGACAAGACGAACATACCTCGATATGTAATGGCTTGTTGAGTGTTGATTTAGTGACAAATGTTTCGCCACAGCTACAACTTACGGTTATTTCATTATATTCCGGGTGGATTCCTGCTTTCACTTATGCTTTCCTTGTAAAATAAGGGCGAATTTTTGACCCCATTATTATCGCTTAAGATACCACCGGCTGCAACTTTAGTTCTTGAATTTAACAAAGTAGACTAGAACATCAGCGGGTCATAGGGGATAAACCACAATTTTCAGTATTTTGCATAATGCTCTTCCAGTAAAATTCCAGATAATTCATTCTGCTGGAGAGTCTGATAAAAATCAGCCATCAAGAGTAAAGTTGACTCACAGTGCCTTGACCATTCCTTCCACTACTTTCTTGGCATCACCGAACACCATCATGGTTTTATCCATATAGAACAGATCATTATCCAGGCCAGCATAACCCGCTGCCATACTGCGTTTAACTACCATAACCGTGCGCGCTTTATGTGCTTCCAGAATAGGCATGCCATAAATGGGGCTACCCGGGACATTTGCTGCTGGATTGACTACATCATTGGCACCCAATACCAGCACGACATCGGTTGTTGAGAAGTCGCTGTTAATCTCATCCATCTCAAGCACCTGTTCATAAGGAATTTCCGCCTCGGCTAACAAAACATTCATGTGGCCTGGCATCCGGCCAGCGACCGGATGAATAGCAAAACGCACATTCACGCCTTTCTTATGCAAAGCCTCCGCCAATTCTTTCACAGAGTGCTGCGCACGAGCAACCGCCAGCCCGTAGCCCGGAACGATGATTACGCTATCTGCATTACCTAACAGGAAAGCCGCATCATCTGCACTGCCGCTGCGATAGTTTTTTTGAACGCCAGTAGTCGCTGACTGATCTGCTGCTTCGCCACCAAAACCACCCAGAATGACAGAAAGGAACGGGCGATTCATCGCCTTGCACATAATGTAGGAAAGAATTGCGCCCGAGCTGCCAACCAGTGATCCTGCAATGATCAACATGGGGTTGCCAAGGGAGAAACCAATACCAGCCGCAGCCCAACCGGAATAAGAATTCAGCATGGAAATTACAACTGGCATATCCGCACCACCAATTGGCACAATGATCAGGAAACCGAGCAAGAAAGCGATTGCAGTCATAGCGGCAAAAGCTGTCCAGTTGGTTGTTTCGCTAAAGAAAAACCACAACCCAAACCCTACCATCACAATTGCCAGTAGTAGATTGATCAAATGCTGACCACTAAACACAATTGGTGTGCCACTCATGCGGCCAGACAGTTTCAAAAATGCAATCACGGAACCAGACCAGGTCATGGCACCAATAAATGTTCCTAAAAATAATTCCAGTTTGCTTCCAGCCGGCAAAACTTCCGGCAACCCAAGCGATACGGGATTATTAACAGCTGCAACGGCAATAAATACCGCCGCCAGTCCCACCAACGAATGCATGAAAGCAACCAGTTCCGGCATGGCGGTCATCTGAACGCGCTTGGCAACAATGGCACCGATCAAACCACCAACAGCAATGCACCCTACGATCAACATCCAGTTTGCGGTAATGGTCAGCGTCGTGGCCACAGCAATCGCCATCCCCACCATACCGAATAAATTGCCACGCCGGGCTTGTAGCGGCGAGCTTAGCCCCTTGAGAGCGAGAATAAAAAATACAGCAGCAATCAGATAAGCCAGTGCAATGTAATTAGCCGACATTTAAGCATTCCCTTTTTTGTCTTTTTTCTTGAACATTTCCAGCATTCGCTGTGTCACCAGAAAACCACCAAATACATTGACAGAAGCCAGTACTACCGCTGCCCCACCCAACCACACTCCCCAGTCTGATTCGGCAGAACCTGCCGCCAGCATTGCGCCGACCAGAATAATGCTGGAAATGGCATTGGTCACCGACATCAAAGGGGTATGTAATGCAGGAGTGACATTCCACACGACGTGATAGCCAACGAATACCGCTAACACGAACACAGTAAGATGAATGATTGTTGGATCAATTTCGCCAATCATATGCTTTCCTTTTAATCATAAATAAATTCAAAAATACTGACCCAGCCAAAGTCAAGGTGTTACTTAGGAACTTCACCATTTATGCAGATTAAACTGCCGGCAATAATTTCATCCTGCCGGTCGATACGCAGCTCCCCACTTTCCGGATCTAACAGCAAAGCCAGGAAATTCATCAGATTACGAGCATATAACGCGCTGGCATCCGCTGCTACCAACCCCGGAAGATTGGCGATACCCACCAAGTGCACGCCATGCTTGAGCACGACCTGATCGAGTTCCGTTAATGGGCAATTCCCACCTGCTTCTGCAGCCATATCAACTATGACTGAGCCGGGTTTCATTGCCTTGACTGTTTCTTCCTTAATTAAAACTGGTGCAGGCCGACCAGGAATCAACGCAGTAGAAATAATGACGTCGGCAGCAGCCGCTCGTTCGTGAATCAGCTCTCCTTGACGTCGCTTGTAATCTTCCGACATCTCGGTAGCATAACCACCTGCGGTTTCAGCCTTGGCTTTTTCTTCATCGGTTAATGCTACTTCCACAAATTTCGCCCCAAGGCTTTCGACTTGCTCCTTAACAGCCGGACGCACATCAAATGCTTCGATGACCGCACCCAGTCGTTTGGCAGTTGCAATGGCTTGCAGCCCGGCTACGCCTGCTCCCAGCACCAACACACGCGCTGCTTTAACCGTACCAGCAGCCGTCATCAACATCGGGAAAAATTTCTGGTAAATATTAGCTGCAATTATTACCGCCTTGTAACCGCCGATATTTGCCTGTGAAGACAAAACATCCATATTTTGCGCACGTGAAATACGCGGCAATCTCTCCATGGCAAATGCGGTCAGTCCATGGTGAGCTAACGCGCCAACCCTATCGGTATCGTGTGGCGACAGCAGTCCAATCAATATCGCATCACTGCGCATCTGCGCAAGTTCATCGGGTTCCGGGCCACGAACCTTGAGGACGATCTGGGATCTTGAATATAGCTGAGATGCCTCAGACAGAATAGTTGCACCAGCTTCTTGATATGCTTCGTCCGGAATACTGGCACCTGCGCCCGCACCCGCCTGCACGAACACCTGATGCAATCCTTTGGCAGTAATTTTTTTGACGGTTTCGGGCGTGGCCGCCACACGCGCTTCCCCCGCACGCGTTTCGGCAGGTATGCCTATCTCCATGAATACTCTCCCTCTTTATTCTGCTAATTTAGTAAAAATTGTTAGTATCTCCGCAACCGGCGACAATACCTATATTCTCAAATCCGTAGCCGCTGATTATAAATCATATGTGATGATGTAAACAGCGTGCTATCCAGCGACTAGTCAGTTTCTCTTGAAGGCTATTTTGCCGCAAGCGTGATGCCAACCCATTGAAATCCACACGATCCAGCGGCTGATCTTGATTAAAGCAGGAGAAAACATAGGAAATTTCTCCCGTCTGGGGATCTTTATGCGGCTGCAGACACTGCGCGCAAATTTCCTTCATCATGCATTGCATGGGCGAGTTGATCGAGCCAATTGCAAAATGATTTGGCTTCAGATAAGGAGCCAACTGATGATGACGTGCCGCTCCCACCGCAGCCATCATCCGATCGGAACCGATTACGATCAACCGATCGGTTTCTTGCAGTGATATAGGTTGTGAGCCAAGCGTGCCGTCAGCATAAGCTACCATCGCCTGGACGATATTGCCGACAAAGCTCATGTCTCCCGGTCTTGTTGCCTCAAATCCTGGCGATTCATCGCAACACCATACAATAGTATCCGCAGCAGCTTCAATCTCAGCAATTTTGTATCGGTCAGCCAGTTTTTTGTAGCCGGCAAAGTACAACACTCTGCAATTAGCCGCCCGCGCCGCAGCACCAATAGAAAATAAGACCGCATTGCCAAGTCCACCTCCAACCAGTACAACTGTCTCATTTTCCTGGATTTCAGTTGGCTCTCCCGTTGGCCCCATCAACACTACCGGTTCTCCCGGTTTCAGTAACTTGCATAAATCTGCCGATCCACCCATCTCGAGGACAATTAACGAAATTAGACCTTTCTCGATATCAACGGATGCACCCGTTAAGGCAATGCCCTCCATCGCCAAACGCGTATTTTCGACCTTAGGAGATAACGCTGCAAAATTCTGGAAGCGGTAAAACTGCCCTGGACGAAAATGCTGCGCAGCCAATGGTGCCTTTACGACAACCTCGATTATATTAGCGGTCAATCTGATTACTTCATGTACGCTCGCGCGCAACTGACGACTTAAATCGCCGAAAAACTCTTGCGCTATTTGCGGCGATGCAGGCACAACGCGTTCCAGCACCTTGCTCACGGCTGGGTAACCCTGCTTGGCGCTCGCCATCGCTTTGACTACATTACCAGAATAGCTGGGATGTAGATCCCCAAAGAAACTGATGAAACGATTATCATCAAAACGGTGCAGCAACACTGCGGCAGTGGATGGTTTAGGGTTTCCCTGCTGCACTTCCAGCAGCTGCCCTTCTTCATCGCAGGCAGCAAAATAACGTCCATGAAGTTTGAAATTTTTCTCGTCTTCGCGGGCAAGCACGGTGTTAGGCTGCGTTCCGGCTGCCACCAGGATGGCGCGAGCAGGCAGACTGGTTTCCTGTGATGCGTTCCATTGACCGGACTCATCTATGGTAGTACTGGCAAAAACAATCGACTCCGCATGCCCCCACCGGTCCACCTCAATACGCTCTGGTGTCAGTTCTTCTGCAAACCAGATTCCTTCCTCAAGGGCTTTTTCAACTTCTTCATGATTAAGCGTGTAAGAAGGACTATCTATCAAGCGTTTGCGATACACAACTGTTGATCCACCCCAGGATTGCAGTAGCTCAGTGATTCGTGGTGTACGCTTTTCGTTTGCAGCTTGTACCCGTTCTGCCTGTAGCGCACGGGCATGCGCCAGAAATTCTTCGGCAATAACACGTTCTTCTTCATCCCATCCAGCACGTACTACGGCTTCACCTTGTTCAGCTACCAACAATTCATAACGATGCAGGAATTTCTCAACCTGTACTGGGTAGTAAGCAATCGCTTCGGTTGCGGTATCAATCGCGGTCAATCCACCGCCAATCACGACTACCGGCAAACGCAACTGCATGTTGGCAAGCGAATCCGCCTGCGCGGCACCGGTCAGTTGCAAACCCATCAGAAAATCGGAAGCTGCACGCACCCCTCTGGCAAGACTATTTGGTAGATTCAATACAGTTGGGCGTCCCGCGCCCGCAGCCAGTGCAATATGATCAAATCCCATTGCCATTGCATCATCTGCGGTCAGAGTACCGCCAAAACGCACCCCGCCAAATAATGCAAATTCATCACGCCGCTCCAGCAATAAACGAATCAGTTTGAGGAAATTTTTATCCCAGCGGATGGTGATTCCGTATTCGGCCACGCCACCAAAACCGGATGGCAGGCGCTCACCCAGATTTTCCCGCAAGGTTTCAACATCACGGATGGGCACAAAGGTGGTCCGCGCCCCGATCGCATCAACTCCAGAAATTTCGGGTGGCAAAGGTTCAATCTTCAAACCATCTACCCCAACTACCGCATGGCCTTCATTCATTAAGTGATGCGCCAGGGTATAGCCAGCTGGCCCCATGCCGACAACCAATACTTTTTTACCAGTAGACGCTTTAGGATAAGGTCTGCGCAGATTTAACGGATTCCAGCGTGTCAGCAGGCTATAGATTTCATAACCCCATGGTAATTCGAGCACATCCTTAAGTGTACGGGTTTCTGCCTGGGGAATATCGACGGGATCCTGCTTCTGGTAAATACAGGATTTCATACAATCATTACAGATTCTATGCCCGGTTCCAGCACACATGGGATTATCCACCACGATCATCGCCAGACCACCTACCGCCAAACCCAGTGTTTTCAGTTTATGAAATTCAGAAATACGCTCTTCCAGCGGGCAACCAGCTAGCAGTGCGCCCAATTCACTCTTTTTAAAAACTGGTGGATGATCAGATTCCTTGGATTTTTGCAGTAAACCCTTCGAGCAGGAATCCTTGCCTTGTTCATGACACCAGATGCAGTAGTTAGCCTCATCTAGGGCGCCAACCAAATCCGTGCCAACATCAGTCAGTTGCGAAAACCCTTCACGATGCCGCAGGTGATTTAACTTATGAACAATATAACCATCACGATTTTCCGTCACCAGCGATAACAGATGATAAGGATCCAGTTTAGCAGGTGACTTGAACAGCACCCCATTCCTGGTATGCTTTTGCCCCGCTAATGTGCGCAGTGCCCAGGCAGCGTAATGCAGCGCATCCTCTAGTTCGGCAGCATATTTGGTTTCATCTTCCATCCACTGCGCAACATGCCGCGCAAAAACCAGTTCACTGAAAGGTTCTCCGAAAACGGCTTCCAGTTTTTTTTCGAGTGCAATGCCATCAATAGTAGACAGCTGCTCCTCACTTACTTTTGTTCGAGCACGTCGTTGCACAAACTGGCGCTTACAAAAATAGAGGGGCGCCAGGGCGTGGTGCTTTTCTGCGAGCGCCAATACTTCTTGTTCGATACCAAACAGTCTCGCAATAAAATCCTCAAGCCATGGTGCTACATCGATCAATAAAGCAGATTCATCTTTCGGTGCCAGTAACTCGGGAGATTGGCGCGCACGTAGCAGTCTGGCATTAAGATCCGCATCTGCAACCTGCAAAAATTCACAGAAAATCTGATCCAGCCTGACGAGCCCTTCACGATTGTATAAATCTACAAAATTGAGATCAAATCCTGGTTTGAAAGTCATTGCGGCAGCTGAAGCATGTGAATCGCCTGCTGATAAAATTGAATCCATAGAACGATGGTTTATAGAGCGTGAAGAAAAATGAAAACGATAAAATGAACACAACCACCTGTTGACAGGCTTCTAGCAGATCATACCTGCGCCTACCGTATTGTTTGTGATCTCATCGATAATAATAAAACTACCTGTAGCACGATTATTGGCATAGCTATCGAACACAATTGGCTGCTGAGTCCTTACGGAAACACGAGCAATATCGTTCATAGCAAGCGTATCAACTGCTTCGTGTTCGAGGGTGTTGACATTGACGCGATAATCAATCCGGCTAACCAGTCCCTTAAGCATTCTGGTTGTATGCTTGATGATATATTTACGTGCCGGATCTAGAGGATGCTCTGCAAGCCAGCAAAGCATCGCGGAGAATTCCTTGGCAACGCCGGGCTGCTCTGCGGTTTTAACCAGCATGTCACCACGCGAAATATCCAGATGATCTTCGATGGTAAAGGTAATCGATTGTGGTACCGAGGCTTCATTGAATGAATCGGGATACAATAAAATTTCTTTGATGCGAGAGGTTAGTCCAGATGGCAAAACGGTTACCGCATCCCCTTTTTGAATAGAACCTGATTCGACCCGCCCCATATAACCACGAAAATCATGCATCTCTTCCGTCTGCGGACGGCAAACCCATTGCACTGGAAAACGAAAATCATCCGTATTCCAATCATGGTCTATATCTACGTTTTCCAGAAAATCGAGCAGAGTTTTTCCTTGATACCAGTCAAGCCTATCACCGCGCTCGACGACCATATCGCCAACCAGGGCCGATAGGGGAATATACTCGATGCTGCGTAACGGTAAGGCTTTAGAAAATGCCGCAAAATCCGCGCAGATCTGTTCGAAAACACTTTGGGAATAATCCACCAGATCCATTTTATTGACCGCCACCACCAGATGGGGAATACCCACCAGACTGGCAAGATAAGCATGACGGCGCGACTGGGTCAGCACACCTTTGCGGGCGTCGATCAATACAATTGCCAGATTAGCCGTAGATGCCCCTGTCACCATATTGCGTGTATATTGTTCGTGCCCTGGCGTATCTGCAATAATGAATTTACGTTTGGGCGTGGTGAAATAGCGGTAGGCAACATCAATCGTAATACCCTGCTCCCGCTCAGCTTGCAGGCCATCCGTCAGCAGCGACAGGTCCACCTTCTCCATACCACGCTTGCTTGAGGTACGTTCCATGGAGCTCAGCTGATCCTCAAATATAGATTTTGAATCATGTAACAAACGACCGATCAGTGTACTTTTACCATCATCTACACTGCCTGCCGCAATAAAGCGTAGTAACTTAGCCTGCTCATGTTCGAGTCGTATTGAATCAATCACTGACATTCAACTGCCTTAAAAAAGGTTTTGTAAAGACATACTCGTGGTACTCAAAGGTATTACAACGCAAACAACTAAAAATAGCCTTCTTTCTTGCGCAACTCCATAGAGGCATCAGAAGTCTGGTCATCCATACGTGTTGCGCCGCGCTCGGTAATACGCGTAATGGCGGTTTCAGCAATAATCTCATCGACGTTACGCGCTATGGATGCTACCGGACAAGTACAACTCATATCTCCAACGGTGCGAAACCGTACCATGACACTTTCCACAGATTCGCCCGGTTTAGGTTGTACCAAGTGGGATATTGGCATCAGTCCACCCTCACGGCGAATCACGTCGCGCTGGTGCGCATAATAAATTGACGGAACTTCCAGCTGTTCCCGTCCGATGTATTCCCATACATCCAGCTCGGTCCAGTTACTGATGGGAAATACTCGAATATTTTCGCCAGGATGTGTGCGTGTGTTGTACAGACTCCATAATTCAGGGCGTTGATTTTTTGGGTCCCACTGACCAAATTCGTCACGAAACGAAAAGATACGCTCTTTGGCGCGAGCTTTTTCTTCGTCACGACGTGCCCCGCCGATACAGGCGTCAAACTTGTGTTCTGCAATTGCGTTTAGCAGCGTGACAGACTGAAAGGGATTGCGACTCTGATTCTCGGAGCGTAAAACAACCTGTCCCTTCCGAATGGAATCTTCCATACTGCTTACGATCAAGCGCTCCCCCAGTTCTGCTGCACGCTGATCACGAAATTCAATCACTTCCGGAAAATTATGACCAGTATCGATGTGCATTAGAGGAAAAGGGAAACGGCCAGGACGAAATGCCTTTTCTGCCAGCCGCAGCAACACCACAGAATCTTTGCCGCCCGAAAACAGCAAAACCGGATTGGCACATTCTGCCGCCACTTCGCGCATGATATGAATACCTTCGCTCTCCAGAACGTCCAGGTGTGTAAAAGATCGATGATTCATTCGATTGATTTGATTCCTTTTGCTATTAATGTGCAACCTTCACATCCTTGACATGCAGCCCGCACTCCTTGGTCTGCGCATTTTCCCACCACCAGCGCCCGGAGCGAATGTCTTCGCCAGGTGTCACCGCGCGGGTACAGGGGGCACAACCTATGCTGGGGTAGAATTTGTCATGCAGTGTGTTATACGGGACATCTTGCTGTTTAAGATACTGCCACACATCCTGAGTTGACCAATCGCACAGCGGATTGAATTTCTGTAATCCATGAGTTTCATCAAACGCCGATAGCTGTAAATTTTCACGGGTCTGAGTTTGCTCGCGACGCAGTCCGGTTATCCAGGCTTTTTTTCCCTGCAAGGCACGCTTGAGTGGTTCAACTTTACGCATATAGCAACAACTTTTTCGCAATGCGATACTTTCATAGAATGCATTGGGACCATGTTGTGCAACGTACTGCTCAACCGCTGCCGCATCCGGGAAATATGCCTTGATCGCCACACCATAACGCTCCCGGATACGCTGCATCAAATCATAGGTTTCTTCTGGCAGGCGCCCGGTATCCAGCGTAAACATCAAAATACCAGGAAAATGTCGCGCAATCAGATCAGTCAACACCATATCTTCTGCCCCCAGACTATTAGCAAAAACAGCCGGGGCGTAATTCTGCTGGATATCCCCCAGCATCACACATAACTGGTCAATACGCGCTTGCAAATCAGAACTACTTTGCGGCTGATTCATCTGTATCTGTAATGAAAGATAAAACTCATCAATCAGACTTTGGAAATAGGCTGTGAAGACTGCTTAGCAGTCCCGGTACTTTGCCAAGACTGTGGCAACGAGCCGTACAAATCAAGTTGCCTATCAAAGTCCATGCAGAAATCTGCCACCTGATTCGTCCATTCGTCTATTTCGGCATACCAGCCAGATAGCTGCTGGTCGGTTAACTCACTGACAGGTAAGGAAAAATACCTCGCGAAATTAGCTAATGGCCGGGTTAGCTCCGGCTTGGTCGGCAACACAGTCAGTAATTCATCCGCCAATCCGTCAAAGGTTTCATGTTGATGCCCACCGACTAGCTGGGTTAATCCCTGACCAATCAGGAAAACAATCGCTTCAGCACATTTCAGGGATTCTTCAAGCTTGCGTTGAAACTTCAAAGCATCCCGATAATTACGCTCATTAGCTGCATCAAAAAAAGCCGTACCAATTTGAACTTGCTTAGCGCCAGCACACTCTCCACCGCCAAGCTGCAATACTTTAAAATCGTTATTGAAACCATGATCACGTACAACAGAATGCATATCCTCTGGTCCTACCTCCATCAAATCCGCCAGTAACTCTGCAAAATATTCTTTTCCTTTGCGCCGCGTCCAGTTAAAAAAAGTCTCCGCCGCACCGCGATCCGCATCAAAAGTATTTTTAATCCGCTCGATCGCCGATTCGATTCGGGCAGAAGGAACAGAAGGGCCTTTGAATGCAAGCCCACCAGCTGCCATGCCATTACCACCAAAATACATCTGATAATGTGGCACTAATTTACCGTGCATACGTTTTCCTTCCCCGTAAATGCCAATATCGCCAGCCTCGGGCTGGGCACAACCGTTATGGCATCCTGATACCCGTATGCGTAAATCGTGTTTACCTCCTGAGAGCTTACCACCAAGCGTTGGGCTCGACGTAATTCCAAGCCGACAAGTTGACGTCCCAGGACAGGCAACCACATCATCACCCGCCTGAGGCAGCCCTAGTCCCAATCCTGTTAATGCCTGACTTATTTCAGCAAGCCTGGACTGGGGAACATGCGGTAACAGTAGATTCTGATCCTGAGTTGCGCGAATTTCAGGTAATCCATACTGATCCAGCAGATGCTTCAATCCACGTAATTGCGATACCGTCAATTGCCCCAGGCGAACGCTGATTGGCAAAACATGCAGACCTGGTTGTTTTTGTTCAATAGGTTTCCGTGGCGCGCCTTGTCCCGGTATCAACGTATCTGTTTTGCCAGTAACCCATTTCCCTTGATAGAAAGGCTGATCTTTCAGTGCTTCTTTAACACGCACCAGTTCCTCATGATATTTTTCAATAAACCCTGCCTCACCAAACCGATCCACCAGGAATTTAATGCGTGCTTTGGCACGTTTGATGCGATCCGAATACTTGTTGTGAACGGTCAGCACCGCTTCGATCACCAAAAATAAATCTTTCTCTTCAACAAAAGGTTCGACCACGATGGCTTCATGCGGTTTATGCCCAAGCCCGCCCCCTACCAGAATTTTGAAGCCAAAACGACCATCTTCGTGCTTAACCGCAACAACACCAAGATCATGGATCATACCTTGCGCGCAATCAGATTCACATCCAGAAAAACTGATCTTGAATTTGCGCGGCATCAGCTGATTAAGCGGTTTACGTAAAAAATGGGTGACCGTGGCGTTCAAATGCTCAGTGATATCAGTATGCTCACGAGAACATACCCCCGCCAGTGGGCAGGCGGTAATATTACGAATCGTATTACCGCAGGCTTCCCGCGTAGTCAGCCCGGTTTGTGCCAGTATGCGCATAACTTTTGGCGTATCTTGCAGCGGCACATAGTGCAACTGGATATCCTGGCGAGTCGTGATATGCGCTTCATGATGCTGCGTATATTGTTCAACCACATCCGCAATAGAAGCCAACTGGGCAGGCGTTAGACAACCGCCCGGAACCTTGATCCGAACCATATTAACGCCTTCCTGGCGCTGACCATAAATCCCCATCTGCAGACGTGCAGACATAAACCTGTCCGCATCAACCCGACCATCCAGCATGCCTTGCAATGCCTGCTCGTAAGTATCAATCTCATGATTATCAGCAAGATCAGTCAAGTAACCCATTGCACCTCTCCTTGGCTTTCATTGGCAAACTCCCAATGAAATAAAATAATGTTGTCAAATGCCGCGCCAATCAGATCGGCTGGCTAAAATCGGGCATTTTATCCGATAACAGGTTTTTACGTAATGCCATCATTCGTAAATACTGATTTTGTTTGGCTACAGCATAGCAAATATTGTTTATACTATTAAATACTATTATAACAAATCAATATAAATTAAAAGTATAAGGATGAAGCTGCAACAATTACGTTATTTGCACGAAATAACACAACAAGGACTGAATCTTTCCAAAGCTGCAGAAAAACTCAGCACCTCTCAACCCGGTATCAGTCGACAAATCCAGCTATTAGAAGAAGAGCTGGGTGTCGAAATTTTTATTCGGCATGGCAAACGCTTCACCAGCATCACACAGCCCGGGCAGGAAATTCTGGCTACCGCCAAAAGAATATTGCGAGAAGCCGACAATTTAAAGAAAATCGGTGAAGAATTCAGCGATACCGAGAATGGCAGCCTCATTATCGCTACAACACATACACAGGCGAGGTACGCGCTGCCCTCTGTCATCAAGTGTTTTATTGAACATTATCCAAAAATCAGACTAACCTTGCGTCAGGGTAGTCCATTGGAAATCGCGACATGGGTGACAAGAGGCGAAGCTGATATCGCCATTGCCACAGAAGCAATCGAGCTTTTCGATGAATTGATTATGCTGCCCTGCTATAAATGGAATCGTTCTATCGTCGTACCCCCACAGCATCCACTTTTAGCGGATAACGAGCTGACATTGGAAGCGATTGCGCAATACAACATTGTGACCTACGATTTCGCCTTTACTAGCCGCTCCAAAATCAATCAGGCATTCGAGGCAAAAGGATTGAAACCAAATGTCGTGCTCACCACGATTGATGCCGACGTAATCAAGACTTATGTCGAAATTGGCTTAGGTATCGGTATACTCGCATCAATGGCCTTTAACCCCGAGCACGATCGCGGGTTACGCGCCATTGATGCCGCTCATTTATTTGAACCAAGTACGACACGTATCGGCATCAGTCGTAATTGCTACATTCGTAAATATATATATGATTTTATAGAAATGTTCGCACCCAACCTGTCAAGAGAGGACATTCAACAGATACAGACTAAAAAAATACTCGCCTAGAGCTTTGCCCCGGTCCCCACCAAAAGTGCCGAAGTAATTTTGTAGGAGAAGGCTTGTGGATCAAAGCTATCTTGTGGCTTGCCATCAATTTCAGCATGCGGATAAAAAAAGAATGGCAGCCTGCCTATGGTACTGGTTTTACCAAGATCCATCCCTTCCACCCGGTTAAACGCTACCCAGTTCATTTCCCAAGAACCAAACAGCCTATCTTTAATCTGTTCAATCAATTCGTGATCGTGCGGCAAAATATCGAGCGCCATCACCTGAGCCACATCAGCCGGATCCACCGGTACCCAGCCAAACCCGGCCAGATAAAACTCAGCACGGCAATGTTGGGAAGAACTCACATCTCCAAATTTACCCAGATGTTGATTCAAGATCGAATCATTGATGCGTATACCAAACTGTTGCCTGGCCGGAATACCGCTTGCCCGTGCCAGCCCCACAAACAGCGCGTGAATATCCACGCATCTGCCATCAAGCTGCTCTTTAGTCAGCATGCTGACAATATCTCCTTTGCCCTGTCCACGTACTTTAGTGTCATAGGAAACATTACTAATAATCCAGTCATAGATTGCTCTTGCCTTTTGCAGGGAATCCTGGGCACCAGCCTTGGTTGTAATCTCCAACGCAGTTTTTTTAACGACGCCATCCAGAGGAATCTGTTTGGTCGGTTGCAGGTAACGTTTGATATCCTGAGGCAATGCGGATGAAGCAGGTGCGCGGTACCGCTGCAGATCAACGCTGCGATCAGCAGTTTTAATGATGCTGCTAACCTTTACCGTGCGCCCCCCCCCTTTCTGCCAGTTGGCTGAAAATAATGGGGAATTAGTACCGGGAATAACGCCAAATTGTGCTGAATCGGCATTACCCAGCCAGTTACTGCCTTGCGTAAACTGGTAGTCTGAATCATCTGTATCAGGAATAGGCAGCCATAACCTTGCAATCTTACCGTTAGCTGGCAAGTTGACCTCATAAGTTAGCCGGTAACTGCGCCATTTTATCGGCAACAAGGATTGGGCGACGACAGACGGTGCAACCGGACATAAGGCAACACCTGCGCCCACACCCATCAATTTGACAAAATTTCTGCGATCCATACGATTTCCTTGTGTCCGTTGTTATAAAATTTGCAAAATTTAACGCGTCTACCCTACTAAGTCAATTTTCAAATCAATCATGACACATTCCCCTAATCAGTCAGACGCCATCGAAATTACAACCGGCCAAAACCCAACACACGCTGTCATATGGATGCATGGATTAGGTGCCGATGGAAACGATTTTGTTCCCATTGTACAGATGCTTGATTTACCCATTACTGTCCCGCTGCGCTTTATTTTTCCGCATGCCCCATTCCGTCCTGTCAGTGTTAATGGCGGAACGCGCATGCGCGCCTGGTACGACATCAAACAAGCCAATCTGAACAAAAACGAAGATGAGTCTGGTCTGCGAGCTTCCGAACGAGCCATTACTGCGCTCATTGAAACAGAAAACCGACGGGGGATTCCCTGTGATCATATTCTGCTGGCCGGCTTTTCCCAGGGTGGTGCAATGGTATTGCAGACTGGCTTACGCTACCCACAAAAGCTGGCTGGCATGATGGTGCTATCTGCTTACCTGCCACTGGCAAATATAGCCCTGCAGGAAGCGCATCCCGTCAACCGGGAAACGCCCATTTTTATGGCACATGGGGAGCATGATCTAATCGTACCGATTGAGCTTGCCACCACTTCCTGTCAATATCTGCGTACCGGAAATTACAAGGTGGAATGGCATCAATACCCAATGGCACATACTGTATGTGACCAGGAACTAGCTGATATCTCCAAGTGGTTGTCGAAAATCCTGCGGTAGGGTGTCTCTAAGAATTCAGATTTCTAAGCAAGACAAGGCTCAAGTAAAAAATTTGAGCGCATCATATAGTTGATATGTAAACGATAATTCTTTTCGAGCAACGCTGCATTGTGACAAAAATTGAGTTTTTAGAGGTGCCCGGCAATCATCACTCTCCATATATCCCATCCGGTACAGCCCCTGCTGAAGAATAATCAATTGTCTATATGGATAGTTCAATAAGAGATTTACGGTTTTTCCAGTTCCGATGTTGTCTCGCTTACCGCCCCCAGCGATCTTAATTCCAGCCCCTCAATTTCCTGCAACGATTTCCCCGCAATCCCCTGCAAGTCGCCATACATCCCAACCGTCGCTCCCATCACACGCTCAATCTGCGCTTCGCGTTTAGCCCATTGTTTCATGATGGCTTTTCGTTCCTTATCGAGGTCTTCCTGCATGGTAGAAAATGCCTCGACGATCGCCTCCACCCGCTGGCGGAAACGTGGGCCGGTGAGGTACTGGTAGATTATTTCGGTTTTGGTTTGTTGGCCTTCAGAGGATTGGCGGGCAAGCGCGATCTCCAACAGGGATTGGCGCAGAATCATTGCCACCGGTAAGGCGGCACGCGGGTGGGTTACCCAGACGCCTTCTATCAGCTCAAATGTCTCCACACCTTTTGGCAATATCTGGCTCACAATTATGGCAATTTCCGCCTTTGCAGCCCGCTGATCATCGCGAAGTTTTCCCAGCCAGGCGTCACTCCAGTTTTTAGTGCGCTTGAATTCCCACAAAATAGTGCCACCAGACTGGCCGCCTGTGCCAACGACACGATGCAGCACATCCCCGCCGAATTCACCCTTGGGTACCGGATCAATGGTGTCGAATGGAAATTTGCTGCGTAGCAGCATCTCAAGCTCCAGTTCCTGAACTTCCCCCTGCAATTGTTGCGATCCCTGCTCAGCCCTGCGCTTGAGATCTTCAATCTGTTTCTGCATCGCGGTAATAGTCCGCTCCTTCTCCATCACTCTAAGCTTCTGTTCATCCTCGGCCTCTTTTTTGGCCTGAATACGGACATTGGCTAATCCTTCCTGCACCCGCTTTTCAACCATAAGCGCCTGTTCGCGTATGGCATCATCAAGCTCGCGTTGTTTCTTGATGAGTTCAGCCTGAGCCTTCTGCGCCTCAGCCAGTTTTTCATCGCGGGATTTAAGCACGACCTGTAATTCAGATAATTCGCGCACCTTGCTTTCCAGTTCAGCGGCGCTGGCGAGCTTGGCCTTTTTTGATTCCTCGGCGACCACACGAGCGCGCTCGGCCTTCAATTGCACAGCAACCTGGTCGGCCACTTGTTCGTTCAGATTGCGTGTAGCTTCGACAATCTGCTTCTCCTTGTCGCGGATACCTTGCTCGCGCCTCGCAATATCTTCATCCTTCTGTATAAGTTGTTGCTCGAACTGCTTACGGGTGGATTCAATCAGCGGCGCTGCCAATGATTCGGTGAGTTTGATTTCCGTTTTGCAGTTCGGGCAAATAATGGTTGGTTCTGTCATGCCACTCCTAAGCGGAAGATTGGAGAGTCTGGTTTTACAATCCAAACGAATTCGATTTCTTGATTTTTACCTGTCAAACTAAATACATATACATTGAGAATTTTGATTTTAACCGGCATGTCAATGATATTTTTATTGGAATCCTGCTAAACATGGCCGACTGAATAATCAGGATTGATGGCAAGATACCACCGTTTCAAACCAGATTTAAGCTAATGATTGACATCCAAACTGCCTATCCGGAACAATCATGAGGCGGCAAATCTGATCCAACATTCTCATATAAAAAAATGACAAGCCAGCCAAAACCATTACCACCAAAAAATCGCCTCGTCCTGCTGGGTGCCAGCAATCTAACCATGTCATTGCGTCTTGCCATTCAGCAAATGCAACATTACTGTGGCGCGCCCAGTGAAGTGCTCGCGACATTGGGACATGGGCGTTCATACGGACAGAGCAGCCGAATGTTACTACGGGAACTGCCCTCTATTATTGACAGTGGTCTGTGGGCAGAGCTTGCAGCGAGCGAAGTACGGCCAACCTATGCGGTTCTGACAGATATCGGCAACGATATTCTATATGGACACAGCCCCTCGCAAATCCTGCAATGGGTCGACTGGTGTATCGAACAGTTACAGGCGCATTCAGCGCAGATCGTGCTCTCCAACCTGCCCATTCTGGCGATCGAATCGCTTTCAGAATGGCGTTATCAGCTTTTCAGGCAGATTTTTTATTCCTCCTGCCGACTTTCCAAACTGGAAGTTATAGAACGAGCGCGAGCGGTGCATCAGGGATTGATCGATCTGACGGCAAACCGGCAATGTGTACTTTGTGAGCAGAACCCAGACTGGATGGGCGCTGACAGCATTCATTATGCTTATAGTAAGCGCAGCCAACCATACCAGCAGTTTTGCGCAAATTTTTCGGAGAAACCAGCTTACCCCAGTGATGCGCCAGGCCAACCAGCACATTTGCATGCCTGGGAAAACCGTCCTGAATTCGCTTCCAAAAAAATATTTGGCCAGGAAAAAATCTGCCCACAACCAAGCGGACGGCTGCCGGATGGAACACTGATATCTTTGTTTTAAATAATAATGTGCCTGGATTTTTCTGCTAAAACCATTTGACACATGTATTTTCTTTTATCGGCATAGAATACCGGTGAATACTGAATACCAAAACATTCATACACAAACATCCATGGCCACTGAAAACAAGAAAATACAAAATAGATTCCAATGGCGCAAAACGTTATAAACAAAAATACGAGGTGGTTTGAAGCAATATTGGTTAACGTCCAAGAGTCCCAAAACCTCACCCAGCTCAGCTGCACCTTGCTACGTAAAATGATTTTTAGCGAGCTACGGTTTACGGTGCAAGTAGCATGATACTGATCGAAAAAATCACCCGGCTTCGTCATCCCGGCGTACTGCGCAACTTCACCTGGCCCGATAACAAAGATGAACTGCCCGCCTTTGGCCGTTACAACCTGGTCTATGGCTGGAACGGTTCGGGTAAGACTACGATCAGCAATTTGTTTCGTGCTTTGGAATTGAGGAAGCCACCGGAGGGCGAGGCAGTGCTTACCCTCGCCAATACAACAACGGTTACGGGAAATGAGTTCGCCCAATCGACCTTGCCGGTTCGTGTATTCAATCGGGAGTTCGTTTCTGCAAACGTATTCCCCGTAGGCGGTGGTGAAGTGCCACCCATCTTTGTCTTGGGCGAGGAAAGCGCTGAGAAGCAAGCGCAGGTCGAAATACTGAAGACCCAACAAGCCAACGCGAACAGTTCGCTGCAATCTGCCAGACAGGAGAAGTCCAATGCGGAGAGAGCGCTGGACAAGCACTGCATCGATCGGGCAACGGTGATCCGCGAGACCTTGAGGTCAGCCGGCAACAACCCCTACAACAACTTCGACAAGGCGCGCTACAAGCAGCGCGTCTCCACGATGGTGGCCTCCAGCGAAAAAGACAGTCACTTGCTCCCGGATGATGAGCGCGAACGCCTCTTGAGCCAGAGCCGGGCAACGCCGAAGAATCCGATCAGCGAAGTTAAGTATTTCCTGCCCGATCTCCACAAGCTGGCCGAAGAGACCAAGCTGCTAATGCAAAGATCGGTGGTGTCGTCCGCCATCGCCACACTCAAGACTGATCCGCAGTTGTCCTCATGGACCCGCGACGGTCTCGGGCTGCACCAGCGGCACGAGGTAGATCATTGCCTGTTTTGTGAGCAGCCGCTGCCCGATGGCCGTATCGACGCGCTTGAAGCCCACTTCAACACCGAATACGAACAGCTGCTGCGCCAACTGGATTCGCAGATTGCTCAACTTGAGGCGAGCTCGCGCTCGATCAGCCAGACTTTGCTGCCCAATCGTGCCGAGTTCTACGAAGACCTTGCTGCTCATTTCGATCGGGTGAAAGCGGCATTCGATACAGCCGCTGCGGCCATTGCCACCTATCTGGTGGCCCTGATCGAAGCCATGAAGAGCAAGAAGCAGAAGGTTTTCGAAGCGCAGTCACTTGAAGTAACCATTCCAGATGTCGCGCAGGGAATAATTTGCGATATCAATGCCGTTATCAGGCGTCACAATCAGGCGTGCACGGATTTTGATGCCCTTGTGAAAACGGCCAGCGAAAGCTTGGAAGCCGATTCCGTCGCCAGATCACTAGATGAATATCAGCAACTGGCCAATGCTGTGGCTATGCAGCAAACGGCAATCAATCAGGCAACTACTACCAGCCAGCATTTCTCTACGCAGATTGCGCAGATTGAACGCGAGATCATCGAGCACCGCCAGCCTGCGGATGAACTGAACGACGACCTCCACAAGTACCTTGGCCATGCCGAGCTTCAATTGGAGGTAAAAGATACTGGCTACACCATCACACGAAACGGCACCCCGGCACGTGCACTGAGCGAAGGCGAAATGACTGCCATTGCGCTGCTGTATTTTCTCAAGAGCCTGAAAGACCGTCGCTTTGAAATGGACAAGGGGCTGGTGGTGCTGGATGACCCGGTTTCCAGTCTTGATGCCAATGCCTTGTTTGTGGCATTTGGTTTCATCCGGCAATGCACGAATGACGCAGCGCAATTGCTCATTCTTACCCACAATTTCTCCATGTTTCGCCAAGTGCGCAACTGGTTTCATCACCTCAAAAGCCAGAACAAGCAGAACATCAATCAGCGTCCGGCGCGGTTCTACATGATGGAATGCTCCCTTACCGACCAAGGGCGACGCTCACGCATCGCGCCACTGGACCCGTTGCTGGAACAGTTCGAATCCGAGTATCACTATCTATTCGCGCGTGTTTACCGAGGGGCGCAAGCCACTGGGCAGACTGGATTGGAGGCGAACTACATCTTCCCGAACATGGCGCGGCGGCTACTCGAAACCTTCCTTGCATTCCGTTGCCCCCAGCATGCAGGCGAACTGCGCAAAAAGCTACAAGACATCACCTTTGATGAAACCAAGAAGCTACGGATTTTGCGCTTTATGCACACACATTCGCATGCTGATGTAATTGGCGATCCCGAACATGATTCTTCAGTATTGGGGGAAGCACAGGCAGTTTTAAAGGATCTACTTGCGCTGATCCAGCACGAGGATCCGACCCACTACGGTGCCATGGTTACACTGGTCGATCCGCCGAAAACTATGGAAGAAACGGAATGACTCGCACCCTCATCAATCCCGAACAGCTGAGCTGGGCATGTAAATGGTCTCACTAGCTGACCAACCAGTAATTAGCGAGCGCCGGGAGACAAGCGGTGTGATCTCCTGCATGAATCAGCGCCAACGCCGCAGCCTACATCTACAGGGATACGACTGTTGCGAGGCTGGGAATCTGACCGCCCACCCCTTATTTAATAAGGCTTAGAACCATGTCTGCCAGTCTATTTAACCTGATCATCTTTAGTGTTGGCACCATTCTTGGATTGATTGTGGTTGGTGCAATCGTGACTTTCTTTATCCGCGATGTTACGCAAAAAGAACATGCCATTCTGCGGAATTATCCCGTTATCGGGCGATTGCGCTATTTCTTCGAGGTTCAGGGTAAATACTTTCGCCAGTATTTCTTTGCCAGCGACCGTGATGAAATGCCTTTTAACCGCGCGACCCGCGCTTGGGTTTATAAAAACGCAAAAAATAAGGGGGATACTGTTGGTTTTGGTTCTACTTATGATTTGCGTGAGCCTGGGGCATTTATTTTTGTGAATGCTGCATTTCCTATTCTGGAAGAAGACCAGCTTCCCGCCCCCAAATTGTGTATTGGCGAAGGCTATTGCGCACATCCTTTTCAGGCCAAATCTATATTCAACATTAGCGGCATGAGCTATGGCGCAATTTCCGCACCAGCGGTGAAGGCGTTATCGCTGGGCGCAGCCAGGGCAGGTTGCTGGTTAAATACCGGTGAAGGTGGTCTTTCTCCTCACCATCTGGCCGGAGATTGTGATCGCATCATGCAGATCGGTACCGCTAAATATGGTATTCGCGATGAGTTGGGTAATTTCTCAACTACCCGCGCCAGGGAGATCGCCAGTCAGGTCAGGGCATTTGAGATCAAGTTATCGCAAGGTGCCAAACCGGGTAAAGGTGGCGTATTACTGGCATCCAAAGTCAGCCCGGAAATTGCTGCGATTAGAGGCATTCCTATTTACCAGGATTCGATCAGTCCCAACCGCCACCATGATATCGGCAGCATCGACGAATTACTCGATCATATCTGCTTCATTCGCGAACTGACCGGACGGCCAGTTGGTGTTAAAACCGCCATTGGAGGATGGCGGTTCATCAATGAGTTATGTGATTCGATTTTGCGGCGTGGGCTGGATTGTGCACCAGATTTTCTGACCATTGATGGTGGCGAAGGCGGTACGGGTGCAGCACCCCAGACGTTGATGGATCATGCCAGTCTGCCCATTACCGAGGCGCTGCCAAGAGTGGTAGACGCACTGATCGAGTCTGGCCTGAAACAGCGCATTCGTGTAATCGCTTCCGGCAAGCTGGTGACTTCCGCGCAGGGCGCATGGGCATTGTGTGTTGGTGCGGATTTTATCAATTCCGCGCGAGGTTTCATGTTTGCGCTGGGCTGTATCCAGGCGATGCGCTGTCATCTGAATACCTGCCCGACTGGCGTGACTACCCACAATCCACGCCTGCAGCGCGGTCTGGTCGTTGAGGAAAAATATCTGCGCGTAGCCAGTTATGTCACTAATGTCAACCGCGAAATGGACATGATCGCGCACTCATGCGGACTGCACCATGCACGTGAATTTACCCGAGAGCACGTCCGCATTGTGCAGACCGCTGGGCAAAGTATTGCGCTCAATATGCTGTACCCTTATCCGCAAGCAAAAACAAAGTCTGAAAATTTCCCAGCGGCTTGAAATTTGCTGGTTATGCCGCATATTGATATCAGTTCAACTTATTTCAATCAGGAGATTTTATGCGCTTTGATAAATTCACCACCAAATTCCAACAGGCGTTAGCCGATGCACAAAGTCTGGCAACCAGACAAGATCACGCCTATATCGAGCCCCAGCATTTATTGCTCGCGTTGATACAACAGGATGATGGCGGTTCGGTTTCATTATTGCAGCGAGCGGGTGTCAATGTACCGCCTTTGCGTCAGGCGCTCACGCAAAGCCTGGAGCGCTTACCAAAAGTGGAAGGTACCGGTGGAGAGGTCAATGTCTCCCGTGACTTGGGCAATCTGCTGAATCTGACTGACAAGGAAGCACAGAAAAAAGGTGATCAGTTTATTGCCTCCGAAATGTTTTTATTAGCGGCTCTGGAGGACAAAGGCGAAACTGGCAAACTCCTGAAGCAATTTGGTGCTAACCGTTCCGCATTCGAGCAGGCAATCAATGCTGTTCGTGGAGGTGAGAAAGTGGCTGATGCAGAAGCAGAAGGCAGTCGTGAAGCGTTGAAAAAATATACCCTGGATCTAACCGAGCGGGCACGCATGGGGAAACTTGACCCAGTGATTGGCCGTGATGATGAAATCCGGCGCACCATCCAGGTATTGCAACGGCGTACCAAAAACAATCCTGTACTGATTGGCGAACCAGGCGTGGGCAAAACCGCAATCGTCGAAGGACTGGCGCAGCGGATTGTGAATGGCGAAGTTCCCGAAACGCTCAAAAACAAGCGGGTACTCTCGCTGGACATGGCTTCGCTGCTGGCTGGCGCCAAATATCGGGGAGAATTCGAGGAACGGCTCAAATCAGTTCTGAAAGAATTATCACAGGATGAAGGGCAAACGATCGTCTTTATCGATGAACTGCATACGATGGTTGGGGCTGGCAAAGCAGAAGGCGCAATCGATGCTGGGAATATGCTCAAACCTGCATTGGCACGCGGTGAACTGCACTGCGTTGGTGCGACCACGCTTGATGAATACCGTAAATACGTTGAAAAAGATGCCGCACTCGAACGCCGCTTTCAGAAAGTTATGGTAGATGAGCCCAGCGTGGAAGCAACCATCGCTATTCTGCGCGGCCTGCAGGAAAAATACGAATTGCATCACGGCGTGGAAATTACCGATCCGGCCATCGTTGCCGCTGCCGAGCTTTCTCACCGTTATGTCACCGACCGTTTTCTGCCCGACAAGGCGATTGATCTGATTGATGAAGCTGCTGCGCGGATTCGCATGGAGCAGGATTCCAAGCCGGAAGTCATGGATAAACTTGATCGCCGTCTGATTCAACTGAAAATCGAACGTGAGGCGGTTAAGAAGGAAAAGGACGAGGCATCCAAAAAACGGCTGGCACTATTGGAAGAGGAAATTCATAAGCTTGAACGCGAATATGCGGATCTGGATGAAATCCTGAAAGTCGAGAAATCACGCGCCAGAGGCTCACAAGATGTCAAGGAGGCATTGGAACGTCTGCGCCGAGAAGAGGAAGCCGCGCGGCGCCGTGGTGATTTACAAAAAGCTGCCGAATTGCTTTACCGTGACATCCCACAACTAGAGTCACAATTAGCCGAACAAACCCATCAGGCAGAAATTTCTGAGGATAGTGCTCAGCCCCAACTGTTTCGTACCCAGGTGGGTGCGGAAGAAATTGCTGAAGTCGTCTCGCGGGCAACCGGCATACCTGTTTCAAAAATGATGCAGGGTGAGCGCGAAAAATTGATCCATATGGAAGCCAAACTCCACGAACGCATCATTGGTCAAAATGAAGCCGTGCAACTGGTCTCCGATGCTATTCGCCGTTCGCGTTCTGGCCTGGCGGATCCCAATCGGCCTTATGGATCCTTTTTGTTTCTCGGACCAACCGGAGTGGGCAAAACCGAGCTGTGCAAGACGCTAGCTGCATTCCTGTTTGACTCAGAAGATCATCTTATCCGGGTAGACATGTCCGAATTTATGGAAAAACATTCGGTTGCCCGGTTGATTGGCGCACCACCAGGATATGTGGGCTATGAGGAAGGCGGCTATCTGACGGAGCAGGTACGACGCAAACCTTATTCGGTCATTTTGCTGGATGAGGTGGAAAAAGCGCATCCAGATGTTTTCAACGTGCTGTTGCAAGTACTCGACGATGGTCGCATGACCGATGGTCAGGGGCGCACCGTTGATTTCAAGAATACCGTAATTGTGATGACCTCCAACCTGGGTTCTCAAATGATTCAGCAGATGGCTGGGGATGATTATCAGGTGATCAAACTCGCTGTCATGGGAGAAGTCAAAACTTACTTCCGCCCAGAATTCATCAATCGCATCGATGAAGTCGTCGTCTTCCATGCGCTGGATGAACGTCATATTCAATCGATTGCTGCGATTCAATTGGAACAGCTGAAAGCGCGGCTTGGTAAAATGGAAATTAAACTGACTGTCGATGAATCAGCGCTTGCCGAACTGGCACAGGCGGGGTTTGATCCAATTTTTGGTGCCCGCCCATTAAAAAGGGCAATTCAGTCACAGCTAGAAAATCCACTCGCCAAGGAGTTATTAGAGGGCCATTTTGCTGCCGGTGACACCATTTCCGTTGTCTGTGAAAACGGCATCATACGATTTGTAAAAACAAGCTGATGAAATCACCATGTGAAGTTAAAAGAAAAGGGCGTGTATTCGGGTAAAATAACTATTTTTAGACGGATAAACACTGATGTTGACAGGTAGTCTGGTAGCAATCGTGACGCCCATGCTGGAAGACGGGGCGCTGGACATAGACAGGTTCCACGCCCTGATTGATTTTCATATCAGTCAAAAAACCGATGGTATCGTGGTGGTTGGCACTACCGGCGAATCACCAACGGTAGATTTTGAAGAGCATCATCTGCTGATCCGTACTGCTGTCAAGCATGCGGCAGGCCGCATTCCCATCATTGCTGGCACAGGCGCCAATTCAACCCGAGAGGCAATCGAACTGACCGCATTTTCGAAAGATGCTGGTGCCGATGCCTGTCTGTCTGTTGCGCCTTACTACAACAAACCGACTCAGGAAGGGTTATATCAGCATTTCAAAGCAATTGCTGAGGCGGTCGATCTTCCGCTGATCCTGTATAACGTGCCCGGACGTACCGTTGCCGATATCGAGAATGACACAGTGATTCGGCTGGCGCAGGTTCCCGGTATCATTGGTATCAAGGATGCTACCGGCAATATCGCGCGCGGGTGTGATCTGTTGATGCGGGTACCGGAAGGCTTTCTCGTATACAGCGGAGATGATGCAACTTCGCTGGCTTTACTGCTACTCGGCTGCCACGGCGTCATTTCCGTCACGGCAAATGTAGCGCCAAAACTTATGCATGAAATGTGCGCTGCTGCGTTTGCCGATAAAATAACGGAAGCACGGCACATTAACAATCGGTTGTTCAAACTACATACCAACCTGTTCGTGGAAGCCAACCCCATTCCAGTCAAATGGGCAGTCGCTCAGATGGGTTTGATGGGAAATGGACTGCGTTTACCATTGACAGTGCTGTCCAGCAAATATCACGAATTAATCAAAGATGCCATGCGACACGCTGGCGCTATCGCATAAAGTTTTAGGGTTAAGGGTTATTCATGCAGAGTCAGCAACAAAAATATAGAATCCTGCTACGTCTCGCGTTTTTGATCTTGCTTTCGGGCTGCAATCTACTGCCAGAAGCAGATAAAATCAACTATAAATCAGCAGGTAAGCTTCCACCACTTGAAATCCCGCCTGATTTAACCATGCCCGATACTGAGGATCGTTTTGCCGTTCCGGATCTGAGCACCCCAGGTAGTGCCACTTTCTCAACTTATGACAGTCGTATGCGAGGTGGCCAAGCCAATGTCCGCACCGAATCTTCTGTTTTATCAGCAACAGAAATACGGAAAGGGATTCGTATCGCTCGTGCCGGGACGCAGCGCTGGTTAGTGGTGCCACAAGCACCAGAGGTAGTTTGGCCGCAAGTCAAAGAATTCTGGCAGGACATGGGCTTCTTACTCAAACGGGAAGCATCTGATGTTGGCATTATGGAAACCGATTGGGCAGAGAATCGCGCTAAAATTCCACAGGACATCATTCGTAGCGCATTCTCCACCTTCCTGGATGGCTTATATTCAACTGCAGAACGGGATAAATTTCGTGCCCGTCTGGAGTATAACGAAGATGGCGAGACCGAAATCTATATCAGTCATCGTGGCATGATCGAAGTATTTGCGGATCGTAGCACTAACCGCACCATCTGGCAGCCAAGACAGGCCGATCCCGAACTGGAAGCAGAAATGCTAACACGCATGATGAAACACTTTGGGGTGGAAGAAGAGCGAGCGGCTACCGAAGTTGCCGCCAGTACAAATACCGTCGAAACGCGCGCCTTCATTGATAGTACCAGGGAAGGTGTGCTGATTGTCAAGGAAGCCTTTGATCGGGCATGGCGTAGAGTTGGGCTTGCCCTGGATCGAGTAGGATTCACAGTCGAAGACAGAGATCGTACTAACGGTATTTACTTTGTTCGTTACGTCAGCGCAGAAGAAGCCCGTCAAGCGAACAAAGGGGAAGGACTACTCTCAAAAATCACTTTCTGGAAAACTGATCCTGGTAAAACAGCTGAGAAATATCAAATTCAGGTCAATGAAATTGGCTTAAATAGCGAAGCTGTAGTAAGGAATGCGGATGGAACACCTGCAGAATCTGTAATCTCAAAACGTATTATTGATTTGTTATATGAACAATTGAAATAGAAATATACTGCATAACGTACACACTCACTCCATACCTATAAGAAGGACCATAAAAAAACCGCCATACGGCGGCGGTTTTTTTATGGTCCTTCTTATAAAGAACAATATTATTCTTTGGTACCTTGTCCTGCTTCATTCTGGATCTTCTCAAAATTATCTTTTTGAGAAATATTCTGTGGCTGTTCTGGACGTCCACATGCTGCCAGTAATATTGCTGCGACGATAGCAAATACATAAATAGACTTCATTGTAAATTTCCTCAGTTTAAGTTTTATAAAAACCATGTTACGGGGCTGTAGTATATAACGAGACGCGCGGTTGACTCAAGCACTAAAATATACATGATACGTCCGATAACCCCTCAATCTCAGAAATTTTAATCCGCCATCCTCGCCCAGCTGGATGAAATGGTTAGCTCACGGGGATAGGTTGATGCATAACGCAAAAATCAATGTAGCAATAGTCGAGTGATTCACTAAAATGGCAATTGCTGCCAAAGTTCATCAATTCGCGCTTTGACTTTGGCATCCATCTCAATGGTGCGCCCCCATTCCCGCGTCGTTTCACCTGGCCACTTATTTGTAGCGTCGAGCCCCATTTTTCCACCCAACCCTGAAACTGGGCTGGCAAAATCGAGGTAATCAATCGGAGTATTTTCCACGATCAACGTATCTCTGGCGGGATCGACGCGCGTGGTGATCGCCCAGATCACTTCTTTCCAGTCGCGGATGTTGATATCGTCATCGGTAACAATGATAAATTTGGTATACATAAACTGTCGCAGAAAACTCCATACGCCGAACATGACGCGCTTGGCATGACCAGCGTATTGTTTTTTCATGCTGATGACGGCTAATCGGTAGGAGCATCCTTCTGGTGGGAGGTAAAAATCCGTGATTTCGCTGAATTGTTTCTGCAGCAGTGGCACGAAAACTTCGTTGAGTGCAACGCCAAGTATCGCGGGTTCATCTGGCGGTTTACCAGTGTAGGTTGAGTGATAAATGGGGTTGCGACGGGTGGTAATGCGCTCAATCGTGAATACCGGAAAGGTGTCCTGCTCGTTGTAATAGCCGGTGTGATCACCGAATGGTCCTTCTATTGCTGTTTCATCGGGATGAATATAACCTTCGAGCACAATTTCAGCATTTGCCGGCACCTGCAGATCGTGCGTGAGACAGCGCGCTACTTGGGTGCGTGCACCGCGCAGCAAGCCAGCAAACTGATATTCGCTGAGGCTATCGGGAACCGGCGTCACGGCACCAAGAATAGTGGCGGGATCAGCACCCAACGCCACCGCCACAGGATAGGGCTGTCCAGGATTCGCCATGCAGAAATCCCGAAAATCGAGCGCGCCACCGCGATGCGCCAACCAGCGCATGATAACCTTGTTGGGTGCGATCACCTGTTGGCGATAAATACCGAGATTCTGACGGGTTTTATAGGGACCACGAGTGACCGTCAATCCCCAGGTAATCAGTGGCGCAACATCCCCTGGCCAGCAGGTCTGAATCGGCAATCGCCCCAAATCTACCGCATCACCCTCCCAGACGACTTCCTGACAAACCGGACTATTGACGACTTTGGGCGCCATATTCATCACTTGTTTCAATACCGGCAGCTTGTCCCAGGCATCGCGTAGCCCCTTGGGAGGATCGGGTTCCTTGAGATAAGCGAGTAATTTGCCGACTTCCCGCAAAGCAGTCACCGATGCTTGTCCCATGCCCAGCGCCACCCGCTGCGGAGTGCCAAATAGATTGCCCAGAACTGGCATGGTATGACCCTTTGGATGCTCGAACAATACCGCTGGGCCCGCCTGCTTCAGCAGACGATCGCAGATCTCGGTCATTTCCAGACGTGGGTCGATTTCGATATTGATACGCTTTAATTCCCCGCGTTGTTCGAGCTGTGATACGAAGTCACGCAAATCTTCATATTTCATGAATCACCCTGGAGATCAATCAAATGCTGTATCCAGCACTATACCGATAAATATGGTCGCTCCGATCACGTTATTATCCAGGAATGCCCGGAAACAACTCGTCGGTTCGCGGTTACGAATCAATTGGTATTGGTGCAGCACGAGTCCGAATACCACCAGCAAAGAAGTATAAAACCAGGTGCCACGCTGTGTTGTTAACCCGACATAAGCCAGCAGGCTCAGGAAAATTGCATAAAACAGCATCACCCCTGCGACATCGAAACGCCCCAACGTAATCGCGGAGGTTTTGATGCCAATTTTCAGATCGTCCTCCCGATCGACCATTGCATATTCGGTATCGTAGGCAATTACCCAACACAAATTAGCCAGCAGCAATGGCCAGATGATGAGCGGCAGACTGCCGGTCTGCGCCGCAAAAGCCATCGGAATGCCAAAACTGAAGGCAATGCCAAGATACGCTTGCGGCATGGCAAAGAAGCGTTTGGTGAACGGGTAAGAAGCGGCCAGTAGCAATGCGGGAATCGATAGCAGAATAGTTAATTGGTTCAGTGGCAGAATCAACACAAAAGCACATAAACCTAGCCCTGCCGCAACCTGAAGCGCTTCTCTGGGCTGAATTTCGCCAGTTGCGAGTGGCCGGTTGCGCGTACGGGAAACATGCCCGTCAATATGCCGGTCAGCAAAATCATTAATTGCGCAACCAGCAGAGCGCATCAGAATAGTACCCAGCACAAAAATGATCAGAACGTCTACATCCGGCAAGCCCTCGGCAGCAAACCACAAACCCCATAAAGTTGGCCAGAGCAATAGCAGAATACCGATTGGTCTGTCCAGTCGTACCAGCTTTGCATAAAGAACTAGTCTTTGCTTGAATGTCATGAATTTTTATCAGAATACGGTAAGGAAAAGCGCAGTAGACCACTTTCCATAGCAACTACACTACCGCCGTAAATTATGAATTTTCGGCAGAAATATTTCTGTGACAAGTATAGGCTGTGCTTGCAGCGTGAATAACGATCGTCTCGCCCAGAGATTGACCGGTCGGATGGCTAATCTCTTGCAGGCACGATCGTACAAGAGATGACCAGTTCTGAGTTTTTTATAAGAAAACGGGCTGCGACGAATCAGCGGATTACTGAACAGCATACTACCGAGTGACTGATTTCCAAGACGACTCAAACTGCGCCACGCGCCCCGCAGATGTCCGCTTTTGACAACGGAATGTGCGAAGACGACTGGCACACCATCACTGTATAAATAAACTTCGCGCACCATGGCTTGCTGCAGTCTACTCAGATTCATGATCGCCAGCTCATCGATACATACTGTTGCCAGTGCTTGAAAAACAGGTTCTACGTGAAATTGCTGGCAACGTTCCTGGATTAGGCGCGTGAGAGATTCGCGATGCTGCAACCACCAGCGGATTTCAGCAGACGCACAAACAGGAACAGGATGCCATGCAGACGACGGATCAATTCTCACGACACTCCGAAATCCTGACTGGAAGGCAAGGGAACAGCAAATACATTACGCAATGAAACCAATCAGGCAAAGCATCAGAAGAACAGCAACATTTCCAGCACTAATTCAAGCCAAGTGCAGGCTGAGAAAATGTGTGCTTCTTGACCGTATCCAGTAAAGCCTCGCGGGTGAACGGCTTGGTCAGATATTCGTCGGAGCCTACCATTCGGCCTCGTGCCCGGTCAAATAATCCACTTTTGCTAGACAACATGACCACCGGCACTTTTTTGTACGTTGGGTTTTGTTTGATAAGCATGCAGGCTTGATAACCATCGAGACGCGGCATCACAATGTCGAGAAAAATGATATCCGGGCGGTAGTCAATTATTTTTGCCATTGCATCAAAACCATCACTAGCCAGAATAATTTCACAGCCAGACTGGGCTAGAAAAATCTCGGCGCTACGGCGAATGGTATTGCTGTCGTCCACTATCATTACCTTGATACCCGTTAAATCTGTCATTTCCTACACACTCCCCTGTTTACAATAATCCTGTCTCTACCATTCCAGGTACAAACACATTTGCATTGTCGATGGATTTTATCTGAAGTCATTACCTTACTGCCAACTATTCATCCTGATTCCTGTCATCCACCTGATCAAAACTGTTTCATTTACGCCAAAAGGCCATGGTAAATACAATAATTAAAGTGTAGAACTCCAGTCTACCAAGCAACATGGCAAAACTGCATAGCCATATCTGAAAATCATTAAGAGAGGCATAGGTAGACGCTGGACCTATCTCACCCAGACCAGGGCCCAGATTATTCAGGCAAGCTATCGCCGCTGAGAAGGCGGTAATCTCATCCAGACCGCTTAACGTGAGCATAAGGGTCATCAGCACGATGCTAATTAGATAGACAAATAGAAACACTAATACCGCAAAAACAATCTTGTTCGAGATGACGTTTTGTCCAATCTTGACGGGAGAAACTGCCCTGGGGTGCATAATTGTGATCATCTCTCGGAAAAACTGCTGGTGAAGTATGCGCACACGAATCATTTTGATCCCACCGCCAGTCGAGCCTGATGATGTGCAGAATCCTGACAGAAACAACATCCATAAAGGGGCAAATACCGGCCAGAGTCCATAATCAGTATTGCTGTAGCCTGTCGTGGTGGCCACGGATACCACGTTGAAGGCGGCATAGCGCAACGCCTCAACGGGATTGGTGTAAACCTCCATTTTCCAGAGATACCCAGCCAAACCAATACAACTTGCCAACACAATGAATAAAAACAATTTTATTTCAGGGTCAAGTTGATAAGGCATAAAACTTCTAGCACGCCATACCATAAAATGCGAAGCAAAATTAATACCTGCAAGCAACATGAACACGATTGCTACCGCTTCGATTAAGGGCGAATCCCAATAGCCATAACTAGCGTCATGCGAAGAGAACCCGCCCAGGCCGAGGGTGGTAAAGGCATGAATAAGCGCGTCAAATCCACTCATCCCTGCTAACCAGTAAGCACAGACACAAAGCAGCGTCAATGCGGTGTAAACCATCCATAACCCTTTTGCAGTCTCGGCAATGCGGGGGGTTAATTTTGACTCTTTCATTGGGCCTGGAATCTCTGCCTTGAAAAGCTGACGCCCACCCACCCCAAGCATCGGAAGAATCGCCACTGCCAGCACGATCAACCCCATCCCGCCCAGCCAGATCATCAGTCCTCGCCATAAATTGATGGTAGAAGGCAAAGAATCCAGTCCGGTTAAAACGGTTCCGCCACTTGCAGTTAAACCCGAAGTCGCTTCAAAATAAGATTTGGCAAGACCCAGTTCAGGGAAGTGCCCCCAAATAGGTAGCATGCCGAATAACGGTAAGGATAACCATGCCAGTACCACCAGTAGAAACCCATCGCGTATCTGCAATTCACGCTTGTAACGGCGGGTAGTCAACCAGAGCGTTGTTCCGATACCCAGCGTTATCAGCAACGCTTGCAAAAAAATATTTAGCGATCCATCCTGACTAAAGTAGGCAATCATGCACGGCAACAACATCGTCAACCCAAACACGACGATCAGCTTGCCAAGAATATTGACAACCGCTAACAAATGATTCATCGCAACTGATATCTATAGGAAAGCCACATCCACCTGAAACAACTTTTCAACCTGGCGAATCATTTTTTTGTTAACGACAAACATGATGATATGGTCATTCTGCTCGATCACCGTATCATGATGCGCAATAATTACCTGTGATTGACTCAGCTCGTCGGCAATACTACGCCGCACGTCATCTGGTTCATCGAGTAAAGCATCGTGCTCAGGCATGCCACGTACAATTGCCCCAATGGTTGCACCCCTGGGTAATTTGATTTCATCGATTCTGCGACCCACCACACGGGAAGAGTTAACATCACCGTGCGCTACCAATTCCAGCGCTTCAGCGGCGCCGCGACGAAGACTATGAACAACTGCAACATCACCCTGCCTGACGTAAGCCAATAAGGAACCAATCGTTACCTGTGCCGGTGAAATGGCAATATCAATGCCACTACTCTGCATTAAATCCACATAAATACTACGATTGATCAACGAGATAACCTTACGCGCGCCCATGCGCTTTGCCATCAGGGAAGCCATAATATTGTTCTCATCATCATTGGTCAGAGCACAAAATACATCCATCTCTCCAATATTCTCGCTTTCTAGCAATTCCTCATCGGTAGCGTCACCATGTAGTACCAGTGCATTGCTTAAATCCTGCGCCAGTGTCTCGCAAATCCTGTCATTGTATTCAATGATTCTAACTTGATAAGTATGCTGTAGCGCCATTGCCAGTCGCTTGCCGATTTTCCCACCACCGGCAATCATGACACGCTTCACAGGCTTGTCCATCTGGCGCAACTCCCGCATAACCAGTCGTATATCGTTTGATGCTGCAATAAAAAATACTTCATCACCAATTTCCACAACCGTGTTACCTTCCGGAATAATTGGATGACCGTGACGAAAAATTGCCGCCACTCTGGTTTCAACATTAGGAACATGTCTGCGCAGCTCCTGCAGTTGCTGACCAACCAGTGGCCCGCCATGAAATGCTTTGACTGCAACCAGACTAGCTCTACCGGAAGCAAAATCCAAAACCTGCAGAGCTTCCGGAAACTCAATCAGCTTTTCAATATAGCGCGTCAGAATTTGCTCAGGACAAATAGCAAAATCCACGCAAAAATTTTCCATGGAAAAAATAACGGGATGATCAAGATACTCACTTGCGTGAATTCGCGCGATTCTGGTCGGTGTGTTAAAAATGTTCCTGGCCAGTTTGCAGGCAACCAGATTGGTTTCATCACTACCAGTCACTGCAAGTAAAATATCAGCGTCATCCGCACCTGCCTGGGTTAGAACGGAAGGATGCGAAGCATTCCCGATGATCGTGCGCAAATCTAACCGCTCCTGAAGCAGACTGAGCCTATCACCGTATAAATCAACAACGGTAATATCATTAGACTCACCGACAAGGCTTTCAGCGACCGTCGAGCCAACCCGGCCAGCACCCAGAATAATAATTTTCAATCGTCAGCACCCAATTCCGCCTGAAGTAACAACGGATTATTGTAATTAGGGTGCCTCTAAAAATTCAAGTTTCTAAGCAAGATAAGGCACGAGTAAAAAATCTGAGCGCGGCATATAGTTAATATGTAAGCGATAATTTTTTTGAGTGCCGCCGTATTGTGACGAAAATTGGATTTTTAGAGGCGCCCATTAATGAGTAGCGAAGTATGCATCTCAGGATTGCACCTTACCGTTATGATAGCAGGAGGAACCTGTTTAATTCACCTGATCAAATGTCATCAGAAAAGTGTTGCAGGATGGTCGAAACGAAAGCTATCGGAAGCCAGGGACAGAAAGGACGAGTTGCGTTGCAAAAACTTGCTTATTGATTTGTTACAGAAGTGCTAGTGGGGTGGCTGATGGGGCTCGAACCCACGACAACCGGAATCACAATCCGGGACTCTACCAACTGAGCTACAGCCACCACATTTGACAAGTTTCGAAGGCAGAACACAGATCCACCAAGCAAAAACAAAAAACTAGATTTTTCCACCTTGGCGTGCCCGACAGGAATCGAACCTGTAACCCCCAGCTTAGAAGGCTGGTGCTCTATCCGGTTGAGCTACGGGCACGAATACTCACACACTCAAACCGGCTCGACGCAAAATAATATGAAATCTGGTCGGGGTGGAGAGATTTGAACTCCCGACATCCTGGTCCCAAACCAGGCGCGCTACCAGACTACGCTACACCCCGTAAAGTCGGCTACTATACCCATTTACCGATAATGCGTCAAACTCTGTGTAGAGAAATTCACCTCCAATTAACCCCCTGACTTCACGATACTGAATTTAGTATTTTGCTATACAATTGTCCACGCTATTCGTTCTCAGAAAGTGTTTCCATAAATTTAATACTTCGTGAAAATCTTGCATAAGGCGTTTGCTGTGAAGGAATTAAAGCCATCGTGGATACTCCAACCCAAAAATCAGCAGGATGAGGTAAAAGTAAGAAAACGTTGTGTAACCACTTAACAAAATGAGGACGAATAGTAATAGCATCGTCACTACTGAGTTGATTCAATACCTGAACTACTGTATTTGAGCTATCAGTTAACATTAATTTAGCGTTATTTTTTCAGAAGAAGAGCGGGGAATTTATGAGAAAGGATTTACAGAACAAATTTATCGTAGGACTATGCGCCACAGCATCCATATTGCTACTATCTGTTCCCTTGTCAGCGCAACTGATGCTCGCGCACGAAGGCCATCATAGCGGGGGGGGCGGATGTGTTATTAAATCAGGAGATTTTCCTGTTACTGTCAGTATTTACGAAGTCCCCAAGGAAGACCTTCCGCCAATGCACTCGTTTTGCGATCATGTTCCTGATGTTGGAAAAATCAACATGACAATCGAGATATCCGATCTCGACACACGCGAAATTCCAATCGCCGTTCGTCTGGTAATGGATGCACACGAAGGCATGGATCATGGTGAACACGAATTACTCCACATACCAGCACAGCAGTATCTTTCTGGAATTATTGTCATCTCGACCGAGTTTGATGAGCTGGGTCAATACTCAGTACTACTTGAAACTGATGATGGTGCGGGCAATACCAAAACTGCTGTGCGTGTCCCAGTTCACGTTGGTGGCAGTGGCGGTCATGGTGGTCATGGTGGTGGACTCGGTATGGTCGAAATTATTTTGTTGGTTGCAGCAGCCGGGGGAGGAGCAGCATTCTTTTTCATGCGTAAAAAAGATGCCGACAAGGACGTTACCAAAGAAACCCAGGGTTAACTATCGAGAGTTATTACCAGCAGAATTCCGATTATTGAAAACCAGCAACCAGAAAATACAATATTTCTGGTTGCCAGCCTGCTATAAAGTTATGGGCACCTCTAAAAATTCAAGTTTCTAAGCAAGACAAGGCACGAGTAAAAAAATTGAGCGCAGCATATAGTTGATATGTAAGCGATAATTTTTTTAGAGTAACACCGTATTGCGACGAAAATTGGATTTTTAGAGGTGTCCTTATGTGAACACCACCTTCAGTAAAGAACGCCTCTAAAAATTCAGAATTAACATAGCCTGATTTTCGGGCATCAGGGAGAAAACCATGGCTCTTATCCTGTCTTCACCTTCTTTTACACACCACGGTCAGATTCCGACAAAACACACTTGTGACGATCATGATCTCTCACCGGAATTGGCCTGGACAGGTGTACCGGAAAATACCCGTAGTCTGGTTCTGATTGTCGATGATCCAGATGCACCAGATCCTGCCGCGCCAAAACTGACCTGGGTGCACTGGGTGTTGTATAACTTGCCACCAACCATTAATAGATTGCCTGAAAATATCCTTGAGGAAGATTTGCCTGCTGGCACGCTGCAGGGTCTGAATAACTGGGATCGAACTGGTTACGGTGGTCCGTGTCCACCCATTGGCACGCATCGTTATTTTCATAAACTCTATGCGCTCGATAGTATCCTGCCTGACTTGAAGCACCCAACCAAGGACGTTCTGGAAAAAGCAATGCACGGACACATAATTGACCAGACTGAACTCATTGGGCTTTATATTCGACCTGCCAACCGTTAAAAATCTTACTGATTTTCTCCATTGGGCTTTAATATGTTTTTTCATTTTTCATGCCGATAAAATCGCTGATTCGCACCATCCCGCACTATCCGAAAGAAGGAATCCTGTTTCGGGATATCACCACGCTGCTGAAAGATCCTGTCGGACTAAAAACAACGGTTGAATCAATAGTTGATCGTTATCGTAATGAATCTATCGACAAGGTTGTTGGTATTGAATCCCGTGGGTTTATTATTGCTGCGCCCGTCGCTTACGCTTTAGGTGCAGGCTTTGTTCCCGTCCGCAAACAGGGGAAATTACCATCAACAACAATTGGCTGTGATTACCAGCTTGAATATGGGCATGACAGGGTAGAAGTGCACACCGATGCAATCAATGAAAACGATCGTGTATTGCTGATAGATGACCTGCTTGCAACTGGCGGCACCATGGAAGCCGCCCTGAAACTGATGCTGGATATGAAAGCGGAAGTAGTCGAGTGCTGCTTCGTCATTAATTTGCCCAATGTCGGTGGTGCGGAGCGCCTGCAAAAGCAGGGATATAAACTCCATGCTTTGTGCAGCTTTGATGAATGATTCTGGTTTTCCACGACTTACAACACACAAAACTAAAATTTCATGCTAGATATTCAACTCCTGCGTAATGATCTAAAAACGATTGCCACCCAATTGGCACATCGAGGTTATACCCTGCCCACAGCTAATTTTGAGACACTTGAAGCCAGGCGAAAATCCATTCAGACTCAAGTACAGGCATTGCAGGAAAAACGCAATGCCTCATCCAAAAAAATCGGCATCGCCAAACAGCGTGGAGAGGATATTGCACCTGTTATGGCTGAGGTGGCAACCCTTGGCGATGAGCTGAAACAGGCAGAAGCACAACTGGATGTGATACAAGCTGAATTGCAACAATTATTGATGGAGATTCCCAACCTGCCTCACGAAAGCGTGCCAAGCGGAAAAAGTGAAGCTGACAATATTGAATTACGGCGCTGGGGCACCCCAAAAACCTACTCTTTTCCGGTTAAAGATCATGTCACCATCGGCGAGCAACTCAAGCTGATCGACTTTGATACTGCTATCAAGCTTAGTGGCGCTCGTTTTAGCCTGCTCAAGGGAGGGATTGCCCGCCTGCATCGCGCGCTTGCCCAATTCATGCTCGATACCCACACTCAGGAACATGGTTATCAGGAGATCTACGCGCCCTATCTTGTCAACTCTGCCTGTTTGCGTGGCACCGGGCAGCTTCCGAAATTCAAGGCAGATATCTTTTCCATTTCCAGTGGTGAAAGCGATGAGAACAACATCGAACTCCAGGATACTGCTCAAAAAGAACAGTCGGAACTCTATCTGATTCCCACAGCTGAAGTACCGCTAACCAATATCGTTCGGGACGAAATCATCCCGCTGGAAAATCTTCCGCTCAAACTGGTTGCACATACCCCCTGTTTTCGTTCCGAAGCTGGCAGTTATGGAAAGGATACCCGCGGCCTTATCCGCCAGCATCAGTTTGATAAAGTGGAGCTGGTACAGATCACCCATCCAGATGAATCTTATGATGCACTGGAATTACTCATCGGTCATGCTGAAAAAATCCTGCAAAAACTAGGACTACCCTATCGCGTGATGTTGTTATGCAGCGGTGACATGGGATTTGGTTCCGCCAAAACCTATGATATCGAAGTCTGGCTACCCGCCCAGAATACTTACCGGGAAATTTCCTCGTGCAGCAACTGCGAAGCATTTCAGGCGCGGCGAATGCAGGCGCGTTTTCGCGGCAAACAAGGTAAACCGGAACTCCTGCATACCCTTAATGGATCAGGTCTTGCGGTTGGTCGTACCCTAGTTGCCATCCTGGAAAATTATCAGCATGAAGATGGCAGTGTCACCATTCCGGAAGTTTTACGCCCGTACATGAATGGCCTTGACCGGCTTGCTGTATGAAGCGCACAATGCCGTCACACCCTACTAATTAACTGGCTACCAGCAGAGGACACCATCATGCAAAATGAAAACCACGGCACAACCCAGTCTCAAATTAACATCAATCGCTTTGCCGAAGAAATACGCGAAGCGGTTGCCCATGGTGGCGACATTGAAAAAAAAGTTAGAGAACTCACGCTCGAAGCCATGCATACGCACGGCCTCGAACCGGAATCCCTGAAAAAAATCGCGACTGCCGTAATGGAAGGCGCGCATGAAGGCTCTCAACATGCGCTGACGCATGCTACTGAGCAATCCCACGCTGCGCAGACCCAGATTATCCAGGCGGTTGCTGGGCTGGATACGGCGTTTGCGCAACTGGCCAGCGCCTCAAAGCTCGCGCTGGAAGAAGCCGCCAGCAAAACCAGACAATTCTCACAAGGTGAGCTGACCAAAACACGGGCCGACTTGGAAAGTCTGGAAGCACTTTTTCTGGAAACCCTGGGCCATGCAGCCAAATCTGCACAAGGACTGATTGCGGAAACATTGCAGGATCTGCATGCGCATGCGGTACGCAATGGAACAGCCGTTGGCGCTCAATTAAAAGATACTTTGTCGGTTCTAGCGCATCAGGTTGCTTCTACCGGACGTGCGCAACTCGAAGCAGGCGTGCAATTGACGAAAATGACAGCGGATATGCTCCACAAGATATCCAGTGGCGTGCTGACCGGCATTGAAGATCGTATTAAACAGCATGATGACAAATAATATTCAGGGTTCGGCAATCTCTCAGCCCAAATCCTCGCCTATTTTCACAAACACCTGCTCAAACATTTCTGAGGTAAGCCGTTTGGTTTGGGTGTTGTAGCGGCTGCAATGATAGCTATCGTACAGATGTAAACCGTTGTCGAGCTGGTGCACTGCACCATGGCTGAATGGAAACAGCGTTAACTTGATTTGCAATGCCATCAAAATAGCACGATGCGCAACGCCACCTAGCGCCAATAATGCGCTGCCCCCCTGCTCAATAAATTCCACCAGCTCTGCTTGCAGATAAGCATTGCACTGTCGGATTTCACTGGTGTCTGGTTTATTTTCAGGCGGCAGACACTTGACGGCATTGGTAATGCGGCAGTCTGATAACGTCAGGCCATCATCCAGCGCGATCGATTCGCTCCGACTGGCCAGTCCAAATTTATGTAACGTCTGGTAAAGCAATATTCCTGCAAAATCCCCGGTAAAAGGTCGGCCAGTGCGGTTTGCGCCGTGCAACCCCGGCGCAAGCCCAACAATCAGCAACCTGGCGCGACTCGCACCGAAAGCTGGTACCGGACGCGCATGATAATCCGGATAAGACGATTTGATTTCATCAAGATGTCGCGCCAGACGCGGACAACGGCGGCAATCTAGCTGGAATGGAAGCAATGCTGGCATAGTGCTTTACTGTAAAATACGCAATTTTTCGGACGACCAACCATGGCCAAGATTTTAGCAACTGAAATCCGTGTAGCAGATCTGATTGAGTGGGATAAACGCATCTGGCGGGTAGCGAAATGTTACCACGTTCATGTCGGTGGGCGCGGTGGGGCGTTCATGCAGGTGGAAATGAAAGACATTGAAACGGGCACCAAGGTCAATCAACGTATTCGTACCGATGAAAAAATTGAGCGCACGCTGGTTGAGCCGCGTGACATGATGTTTCTTTACCAGGAAGGCAACGACTATATTTTCATGGATCAACAAACCTACGAGCAGATTAGCCTGCCGCAGGATTTTTTGGAAGGCCAAAGTCAATACCTGTTGCCCAACGCCAATCTACAGATTAACTTTCATCATGAGCGGCCAATTGGCGTCAAACTCCCTCCCAATGTTGTTCTGGCCGTAACTGAAACTGAACCCAGTCTCAAAGGTTCAACCGCTACCAGTTCCTTCAAGCCAGCCACCGTCGAGACTGGGCTAGTCGTCATGGTGCCATCTTTCGTCACAACGGGAGAAAAAATCAAAATTAATACTGATACGGGTGAATATATCGAGCGCATGTAAGCTATCCACAATGACCATGAGTGCAGGTCATACGCTGCTAATAGCACTATTGATTTTGACTGTCAGTTTGGCCAGCTTCACTGCTTTTGCGGCCTCTACCACCAGATCTGATAACAATGTCAGTGTACCTGCCATCACAATTGATGCCCCTAAACGAATCCGTAAACTCATTAAAAAATACATTGAATTTCCTAAGAAACCATTTCTAAATACGGCCAAACAAGCCAGTTTCCAGCGCCGGGTCAAGCAGGAAATCACGGAACTTCTGCAAACCGAGGGATACTTCACGTCTGAAATCCATTTTGATCAGGAGGGCAAAGAGGCTATTTACCACCTAAAGATCATCCCGGGACCACGCACTCAGGTCAGTACGGTTTCGCTCGAATTCAAAGGCGCGCTCGCCGATGAAATCCCGGAAAATGCAGCACGCAGAAACGAACTGCGCGCTGCCTGGCCATTTACACCAGGTAAAATTTTCAAGAATGCGCGTTGGGAAGACGCCAAATCTGCGTTACTAACCAGCGTCATGGAAAAAGATTACGCCGCCGCCCGCATCGAATCCAGCGAGGCGAGAATCAATCCTGACCAGGCACAAGCCGAACTGAGTGTAGTCATCGATTCCGGACCAGCTTTTCGTTTTGGAGAATTGCAGGTCGAAGGATTGCAACGCTATCCGCTTGCCTTGTTGCAACAGCGTGCTGGTTTCCAGCGTGGCGATTCCTATAACCGCGAACAGCTGCTCGCTTTCCAGACGGCACTGCAAAGCAGCCCGCTGTTCAACAGCGTAGACGTCAATATTAATCCTGATCCTTCGCTTTCCCAAATCGTACCGGTCTCGATCATACTGACCGAAGCACAAAGCAAGCGTGTCGGTGTCGGTCTGGGATTCAGCTCAAATAATGGCGCGCGCGGCGAAATCAATTATCAGGACCTGAATTTTCTACAACGGGCCTGGCAACTGAACAGTCTCTTGCGTCTGGAACAGAAGCGGCAAACTTTTTCCGCTCGGGTGGACACGCCACCCGATACCAACCAGTATCGCTATACCTCCGGAGTCAGAATTACGCATACTGATATTAAAAATCTTGAAACCTTCAGTCAGCGCGCAGATTTTTCCAGAATCCGCATCACACCTCATTCCACCTTGCAATATGGCATCAACTGGCAACGGGAAGACCGGCAACCTGCTGGCGCACCCAACACGACTGTCAAGGCACTGGTACTCGATCTCTGGTGGCGTTATCTGAATGTAGACAATCCAGTCCATGTCAGAAATGGACATGTGTCTGACATCCGGTTCGGTGGTGGCACAGATTATGTTTTATCTGATCGGAATTTCTTACGCAGCTATGCCCGTCATATGCGCTGGTGGGGAATCGGCAAGCGTGATGTGTTGCATATACGCACCGAAGCAGGCTATACCCTGGCCAGCGATCGTAGTGGCATTCCACAAGAATATCTGTTTCGGGCAGGCGGCATCCAGTCGATCCGGGGGTATGATTTTCTGAGTTTGGGGGTTCGCGAGGGTAACGCCATCGTCGGCGGACGCGCCATGGCCACCGCAACCGTCGAGTATGTTCGCTGGCTAACCGAAAACTGGGGGGCTGCCGTATTTGCGGATGCCGGCGATGCCGCTGATAGCGCCAAAAAACTCAAACTGAATCTTGGTTATGGTGCAGGCGTGCGTTGGAGAAGCCCGGCAGGACCTTTTGCACTTGATCTCGCCAGACGCCATGATACCGGGACGTTGCGAGTACATTTTTCGATTTCGGTTGCCTTTTAAAATGAAAATCAACCAGTCTTCACCTTCTGCTGCAGCAGTAAAATCTAAACGTCATTGGGGTAGATTTAGAATCTGGCTATTCGTCATCCTGTTGTCTTTATTCTCTACATTGGTTGGGGGTGCTTATTGGTTAGGCACTACTACATCTGGCCTACAGTGGTTACTAACAACCGTTTCGCAAACCAGCGGCAACACACTCGCCTTTGCTGATATTCACGGCAATCTGCGCTCTTTACGGATCGGCCTGCTCACTTATCAAGATGAAAAAAGTATGGTCAAAGTGAAAAACCTGGCTGTTGACTGGCAGCCACGCAGCCTGCTGAATACGACGTTACAGATTGACACACTCACTACAGACCTGGTTGAACTCCACAGCGCGCCATCAGAGGAACCTCTTAATCTGCCAGATACGCTGCAACTTCCTATAAATGTGGTCATTGATCGGCTAGGTATCCGCACGCTGCATACTTACATCCTGGGTAGCGAAACTCCTGATTTCAGCGCACGTGAGATTGCTCTGCGCCTCAATGGCAATGACACGCTACATCGGCTTCCGGTTTTCACACTCACGCTTGAGCAAGGCAAACTGGCAGGCAAGCTGAAAATCGCCACCCATTCGCCGTTCGCGCTATCTGGCCAGTTGATTTTTCATGCCTGGCCAGCCGCAATCGCAGCCGATTATCCAGCCTCCAGCATCGTTGCGCTGCGTTTGCGCGGTAATCTCGAACAACCCCGCGCGGCGCTGGTAATTCAGGCAGGAGAATTGCAAGGGCAAGGAAACATTGCGCTGCACCCCTTTGCCACGCAACCGCTTGCTTCCCTCAACCTGATACTGAATGGCATCAACCCGCAGCGATTCTCGGCGGATTTTCCCATGGCCAATCTGAATCTGGCAGTGAATCTGCAGCAAACCGCGCAAAACAGTTTGCAGGGCAACCTCAACCTCCAAAATACGCAGCCCCGGCCAATCGATCAATCCGGCGTGCCGTTACGACAGACTCACATGCGGATATCTCTGGCCGATGAAACGATCGTTCTCGATGAAATTGCCATTTTGCTGGGTCAGGCCAAAGACATGAAAGCCAATTTATCCGGAAATGTTACTTGGCATATGGATAGCGCTGCTGGATTTGCGAACATCGACGTTCACCGCCTTAATCCTGCACTGCTCGATACCCGAATGCAATCCGCCAGCTTATCGGGGAATATTGCGCTGCAAGCGGATCAAGATGGGCAACAAGCCAAACTTCAGCTACACGATAAGGCATTGCAGCTTAAATTAGAAACCGCACTATCCCGTCAAAACCATACTGTTACTGTTGAGAAACTGGATTTCTCCCATGGCAATGCCAGTGTTTCTGGACATGGCAATCTGCAACTGGACGCTGATCAGCCTTTCAGCTTTGAAGGCATCCTCAAGCAATTTGATTTATCCGCGCTGATTGATGCGCCCCCATCCGATCTGAACGCCAGCTTTAAACTAAACGGTCAACTGGCGCCCCAACCTGCTGGAAAAATCGACTACACCATCGAACGCAGCCACTATGCTAGGCAGCCGGTAACAGGCAAAGGCGTGCTTGATCTAAATTCAGAAAAGCAGCTTGTCAGCGATGCCGAGCTGCGCCTGGGCGATAATCTGCTGCAAGCCAAAGGCCGACTCGGCAAGACCGGTGATCGCCTGCTGTTAACGCTCACTGCCCCGAAACTGGCACAGAGCGGATTGCCGTTACAAGGAGATTTAAACGCCCGTATCACCCTTGACGGACGGCTGGATAACCCTGACCTCATGTTTGAGGCCAATTCGACCCGTCTTAATTACGGTGGAGAGCATGAGCTCGCGCAGCTTAAGGCCAAAGGAAGCTGGCAAAGAAAAACAGAAGCCATCACACTCGACCTCCAGACTGGCTACTATCGCATGGGGACGCAAACTTATCTGCAAAAACTAATGTTAACGCTTACCGGCACAGAAAATCGTCATCAACTGTCGTTAACAAGTACGTTAGCTCAGGCAAGACAAGTACAATTTCAGGCAAATGGCAGCCTGGTAAAGCGTTCCGGGAATAGCACTGCTACCGAATGGCACGGCAATATCCAGCAATTTGCACTGACGGGTTCTTTGCCAGTCAAACTCATCACCCAGCCAGAAATAATCGTTAGTGCCGAGAAATTTCTGCTTGGGCATACGCGCTTTATGATTGCCTCCGGTCAGCTTGATGTTCAGCAAGCCAACTGGACACCAAAAAACTGGGCGACACAGGGAAAATTTGACCGGATCACATTAACAGCGGCTACCGCTGGCACGGAAACCACCGAACCACTGACGATTGCCGGAAGCTGGCAGCTTGCCGCCGGTCGTCAATTCAACGGCAATATCCGTCTCCAGCGTACTAGCGGAGACTTGGTATTGCCACTGGAGACCCCATTTGCGCTGGGCTTGCAGACCTTAGCGCTTGATTTGCTCGCCGAGGGAGATGCCGTCAATGGCAAGCTTCACATTGAAGGCAAACATATTGGCAAAACTCAGGCCAATATCAGACTGCCGCTGCAGCGCACGAACCATACCTGGCAAATTCATCCCAGCGCACCACTGAGCGGAAATTTTCAGTTTGATCTGCCAGATCTTGCGTGGATAGGCCCGGCAATCGATGATAGTTTTCTCAGCAGCGGCAAACTTGCCGGAAACGCAACTTTCAGTGGCACCCTTGACGCTCCGTTGTTGCAAGGAATCATTCAGGGGCAGGCGCTATCGCTCGCTCTTCTCGACGAGGGACTACAGCTGCAGGATGGAAAACTTGCGCTGCGCTTCGATCAGGAGAACGTTTTGCTAGACGCGCTCTCCTTCAGCGCTCCGCTGGAAAAACCTTCGAAAGACCGCCTGCTCCGTGGGTTGAAACTGGCACGTCAATCTGGTGAGATAAACCTCGATGGTCGTTTCAATCTGCGCAACCAAACCGGTGAATTGCGCCTGGTGTCGGATCATCTGCCGCTGGCACAACAACCCGATCGCTGGATCGTTGTATCGGGCAACAACCGGCTCGATTTCCAGGATCGTACGCTTACTGTCAGAGGAGCAACCAAAACCGAAGTCGGTTTTCTCAAACAACCCAAGGCTGGCCGACCAACGCTCGATGATGACGTTATTATTATCAGTGAAAAGAAAGCTTCACCAAAATCTCCCGCACTTACGATGGATGTTGACGCCTCAATCGATCTGGGTGAGCATTTTTATCTGCGCGCCTCCGGCCTGGAAGGTCGACTCGCCGGTCAACTGCAGCTACGCGGCCAACCCGGCCAGCCTCTGAAAGCCATTGGCAGTATCGCCACCCGTGACACCCGCTTTGAAGCTTATGGTCAGAAATTGCAGGTCAAGCGCGGTATCGTTAATTTTGATGGCCCACTCGATAATCCAGGACTGAACATTCTTGCTGTGCGTAATCATTTACCACTCGGCAGCACAGCAGCGGAACAATTTCAATTTATCGACCAGCCGTCTCGGAGTAATGACCCGAATGCACTAGCGGCTCGTAATGGCCTACCAGTCGAAGCTGGGGTAGAAATTACCGGCACCGTGCGTACCCCAAAAATCAAACTCGTCTCGCAGCCCAATGTACCGGATTCCGAAAAGCTCTCCTGGCTAATTCTAGGGCGAGCACCAAATGCTGGTGGTCTTGACAACGGCCTTCTGCTCGGCGCAGCCAGCTCCATACTTGGCGGGCAATCCGATGCAAGCCTGCTCGACAAGATTACTCAGGGATTGGGTTTTGATGATTTTTCAATCCGGCAACGGGAGGGCAGCAGCTCGCTTACCGACCAGATCGGCAGCGCCGGCAAACGCCTGTCATCACGTGCCTACCTCAGCTACGAACGCGGCCTCACCAACGCCTCCCTCGGCATCGCTAAACTGACCTACACCCTGTTCCCCAACATCACCCTCGTCACCCGCGCCGGGGAAGACAGCGCAGTGGATGTATTTTATAACTTCAGTTTTGATTGACTTAAGCAGATAAAAAATACATTTGATGTCTGTCCTACTCTGTCTGATTAACAAGATATCTGGTAAGTGCAATTGGTTCTTTAGCAGGAAAACAGGATGCCGGGATAATCGCGCAATACAGAACCAACCCTCAGCATATCCCTGTGATTATTATCACAGCACATTACCTCAAAAATTATTACTGTGCATTTTGTGAATTTAAACACCGAGAGTAATTATGTCTAATAGTGTTCTATCTCAAGCAATCACTAGATAAGGACAACTTTTAAGAAATCGAAAAGATTGATCATTATCTCTGTTTTGAACGGCATGACAGCATCACTCTTTTAGCCTAGTTTTAAATTGGAGTCGTTGCAATGATGATTATTAGGTAGATATCAATTCTATACATGTAAAGGAGAATTAAAATGTTTGAGAATGAGTTACCTTTGGCCGGGCTATCCGTTATAAATTATCCGGAAAACATCAAGATTCAGATTGAGAAACGCAAAGTCAAGCTCGCCAATCATGTTGTACCAGCTCAAGAAAATGCTTGGATTTACAAAATTGTTTCCTCTCCCCGGCCCCCAGGCTTCAGAGTTCGCGATAACTATTTAGGGCCTATTATCAATGTAAAAAAGGGCTCTCCCTGCAGAGTTGACTGGATCAACACGCTTGATGCAATGCCAATGATGCCAGATATGCAGGAAGCACCGCCCTTCAATTCAACAAAGCCCATGGATCCGGCTATGCAACCTTCGGTGGGCATTGTGACACATCTTCATGGTGCAAAAGTTCCACATGATGCTGATGGCTGGCCTTTAAGTCCAGCAAGTTACACGAGTAATCCCTACTGCCTTCCAGCCCAAATAACTTGTGTTTATCCGAATGATCAGCGTGCAGCAATGCTTTGGTTCCATGATCATGCTATGGATAATACCGCGCCGCAAGTATATGCGGGGTTAGCGGGGCTTTATTTTATTCGCGACAATTCTGATACCGATATTTTTACGCTCATTGGTGGCACGGCAAAAGAAATCCCCTTGGTAATCCAGGATAAAAACTTGGCATGTGGCTACGAGAAAATGGATTATTGGAGTGGAATACCAACCGATTCCGCTAATCCTAATTTAGCACCTGATGGTTATTTTCGTCCCGAGTTTCTAGGTGAAACAATTTTCGTCAATGGTCGCGCAACACCTTTTCATCATGTCGACCGGTCAGTTTATCGCTTACGTATCTTAAATGGCTCCAACGCGCGCACCTACGCATTAGCCTTAATTGACCCCTTCTGGTGGGCTAACAGTACCAATAGTTCGCGATTATGGTTCAGCGATTGCATGCGTGTTATTGGTAATGATGGCGGCTTATTTACCCAGTCTGTCCCTTTGAATAGCCATGATTACTTACTCATTGCACCAGGAGAGCGTATAGATATCTTGCTCGATCTAACAGGCACGGCGATTACTCATGTGGAATGTCTTCGACTAGTCAATTTAGCCGTTGCATCAGCGATGAATGATCCAGGGCTTGAGGGAATTTTTCAATCAGACAGCCTATCTGTTTTAAAACCATTGAATGATACGGATCCCTCCTTGAATAATGCCCTCAAGCTAGGGCAAGCCAACATTATGCAATTTTGCATCGGTCAACAACCCGCAAAACCCGCGTTAGATGTTGTAAAGCTCGATACCATTTTGTCTGCAAATGCTGACGACGAAAATTTTGCCGTAACCAGCGGAGTATTGCAGGCAATACCATCTAAAGCTGTAATTGCACGTAATCGATTTGTATTGCTAATGAACAATACCGGTGCCCCAACTACAAATCCATTAACAGCCTGGAAAGATGTGCAAATGTGGGAATTAGGCCCTTCCGATGGAATTGCTCCGACCTGGAAATTACCATTTAGTGTTGACACTGCCGGTTCCAATCCGATGCCCGGTAATCCAGGGATTGATCAGCCTTACGGTCTTTTCCGTGCCACATTTTTCCAAGTGGACCCTCCACCAATAATTACCCCTGCAGACGGATATCCCGCTTTACACGCACCAACGTTTATACCCAAAGCCGGTACTTATGAGCGTTGGTACATTGCAAATATAGGAAACGCTCAACCCGTGGTCAATGACGTTGTAGATATGCACCCGTTTCATATCCACCTAGTTAACTTTACGGTAACTCGCCGTTGGGAACTAGATGGAATCGGAACTTTCATTCCTAAAGTGGCCAATACCTTAGCGTTTGATGGTATCTCTCGCCATGACACCGTGCGTGTACAATCGAATGAGTTGCTGGAATTATTGGTTTATTTCCCACCAGGCTATACCGGTGATTATGTCTACCATTGCCATCTTGTTGAGCATGAAGATATGGGCATGATGCTACATTTTAGCGTGCTATCTTAAAACTTATACATCTTACGGGTACCTCTAAAAATTCAAGTTTCCAGGCAAAATAAGGCACGAGTAAAAAATTTGAGCACGGCATACAGTTGATATGCAAGCGATAATTTCTTTCGAGTAAAGCCGTATTGTGACGAAATGGGGTAAGCAGGCAAGCCGCAAAGCGGCTGCTCGTAAAATTGAATTTTTAGAGGTACCCTTACATTTTGGAAAGCACGTATTGCCGATAGTGTGATCGGCTAATGATGTGACGGAAGACAGATATTTTCCGTCAAAAGATGAGTGATGCAGTGGCTACGCGTCGAATTTACCGGACTTGCCTTCAGAGAAATGGTTTGAATCGGAAATCATCAATACTCACCTTCCCCAAACAACGTGGCGACTCAAGATTGCAGGTATAGCAGAGCAGCAAGCAGCTCCAATTTCGTTGATTTTACCCAACAGTGTGTCACCGTTCGAGAAATGCAAGGATGGGGACTGGATATTTTAAGTTGAGTTTCGATTGATTCAAGTGGATAAATTATCTTTGGCGTTTGGTTAGTGTTTGGTTGGCGGTTACTTTACAGGTAACCATGTGCCAAAGATCACATACCGGCATCGCATAATCTGTTCGAATGCTCCCTGACACAGGTTAAACAGGATCTATCATGAACAAAACCTTCAGCTTCCTATTTGCTTTCACGCTCGTGCTACTCACTGTCGGCTGCGCCAGCCAGTTGCCCGTCCGCGTGGATCGTGGCGCGCAGCACTATCAATATCAGGTCTCCTGCAATGAGGCTCACGCTGCCTCTGCAGAGGAGCAGTTTGCTGAAATCCGGCATGCACTTGATGAACATATCATCAGCATCGATAAAAAAGGACGCTATCAACCTCTGCGTTACTCGCTCAATTGTGGTGGAAAAAGCGTGCAGGGAGAACAGCCAGCCAGTTTGAGTGTCTTGTTTAGTAAAATTACGCAGACGGTTACCCAAAAAGGCTACAGCGAAATCATGCTGATCCTGCATGGTGGGTTGGTCAACGAACAGACTGGCGTGAGAGATGCCATCCTGCTGCACCGTGCCATTGAGCGTGATCCAACACTGCAACAGCAGCATGAAAAAATCTATCCAATCTTCATTAACTGGCGTTCGGGTGGCTGGGAGTCCTACTGGGATCAACTTGTCAATATTCGTAGTGGCGAGGAAAACCCCTTGCTGGGACGCGCCACCGCTCCTTTCAAATTGAGTTCTGACTTAGGCAGCGGAATTGCCGATACGTTTTATTCAGGCGGTCTGGAAGGAGATCGTCTGGTTGCAAGCCTCGGTGATCGACTCAACGCCTGCACGGAACAGGAATCTTCCCCCCGGATCATCTGTCCCGATCCCGCAACCAAAAACAAACTCGACATTACGCCAACCGTGCAGTATTTTCTGATGATGCCGCTGCGCGTAGGTACTGCGCCTATCATCAATGGCTTTGGGCGCCCTGCATGGGAAAACATGGTGCGGCAAACACGCTTCCTGTTTCGATCAGAAGCGCTAGACAAAGAAAAAGCCCAAGGTGCTATCAACCGGTTGTTTATCAAGTTGCGCAACTTCACGCAAGCATCCCAACAGAATGCCATCACCAACGAACCACCCATCCGACTATCCTTGATCGGTCACAGTATGGGTAGCATGATCATCAGTGAAATCGTCGCGGCATTTCCCGAGTTACCTTACCGCAACATCGTTTTTATGGGCGCGGCGGTAAATGGACGGGATTTCAGGAACACGGTCATTCCCTTGCTCAAATCTTCACCCTACCCCGATCTGCATTTTTACAGCGTGAGCCTGCTGCCTTCAAGCGAAGCGCGCGAACTCAATTTTGTTGGCACATTACCCAGCGGTAGCCTACTCGAATGGGTCGATGAACTGTATACCGACCCTCCTACTTTCGCTGATCACACATTCGGCAAATGGGTGAATGCCAGACGCCTCATCAAAACCTACCCGGAAAGCGCCAAAAGCCGGATGATCTTTCGCGTATTCGGCAAAGAAGCGAAACAGCCCCGCACCCACGGAGAACTCAACGACATTGAGACCTGTTTCTGGCGGAAATCTTACTGGACAAACGAGCAGATTGGCTGGCCAGAGCATGCGGCGCTCTGCCAGGAATTTCTCCAGCAGCACGTTTTTTTGGAGTAGATTGATAGCAAATCAGCGTCAAATTCACAGAAGATACAGCCGAATCCTGTCTGCTGCTCACACTATCCTTCCCAAGAATTTTCCCTGCCCTGCTCCGACCTGAATTGCTCTCCGTCAATCAACCCCCAAGCTTTGTCCGGGTAATGAGAAATAAATAATAATCATGATCTTGTTTGCATAAATGATTGTGCTGTTCGTAGGGTAACTTATCGCAAATTTCTAAAGGGAGTCGCAATGAGCACGGATCTGGAGCAGTTTTACCAACTATTTTTTGAGGAAGTCAGTGAGCTACTGGCGGAAATGAAAACTCGCCTGCTGTAAGTCAGTATAAGCCAACCCTAACCGCGACATTTTCAAAGGTATTTTTGTGTTCAGAGAACAAGCATTTTGCGCAACATGACCATCAAATCAAGGTTGATACTTATTATTGCAGTCTTATCTGCGCTGGCAATCGGAGCTGGCGCAATAGGATTAGAAGGTCTTCGCCAATTAAATGAGAAACTGGAAACGGTCTATCAGGATCGCGTCGTACCACTGACGGATCTGGCAACCGTAATGAATAGCCTGCAACAAGTTCATCTGTATACCGTCATAGCAGTAAATCAGCAAGATACTGAGAATGCAAAGAAAAGAGCAAACCAGGTCGTGGTGATGGATACTCTGATCAATCACAAATGGCGCAAATATACCGCTACCTTTCTAACGCCTGAAGAGCAAATGCTCGCTGGCCGTTTTGCCGAGCAATGGAAAACCTATCAGGCTAAGCGTAATCAAGCCCTGAATCATGCCATCAACGGTAATTTTGCTACTGCACGAGCAAACACTACGCACGATGCGGCTGGTAAATTTGAAGTGGTACACAGCACGCTATTTGATTTGGTACAACTACAGGGTCGAGTGGCAGCAGAGGAATATGCGCAGGCACAAGTAGACTTTTCCAGCGCGTGGATAACTGCCATTGTCGTAATCATTGCCGGCGTACTATTTGCCATCACTTTTAGTAGCGTCATCATACGCGCCATTAATCGCTCGATCGGCCAAGCGGTTAATATTGCCAACAGTATTGCCGCTGGCCGGTTTGATCGGCGCATCGAAAGCAATGGCCACGATGAAATAGCAGTGTTATTACAAGCAATGCGCAAGATAACCAAAGTATTAACGAGCTATGCTAACGCACAGCAACAGATGTGCCTGCAACATAACGCAGGTGCGCTGAGTTATCGTATTCCAGCCGAACAATTTCCAGGCAGTTACGGTGAAATGGTTGCCGCAACCAATGAGCTGGTCGCATCTCACATTGCCATCAATATGCGGGTGGTCGAAGTCATTTCACGCTACGCGCAGGGTGATTTGTCAGTCGATATGGACAGGCTACCCGGTGAAAAGACCAAAATTACCGAAGCCATGAGCCAGGTCAAAGCCAATTTACAAGCAATCAACAGTGAGATTAAAAACCTCGTGGAAGGCTCATCAGCTGGAGATTTCTCGCGCCGTGGAAAAGCAGACCGTTACCAGTATGAGTTTCGCAAAATAGTCGAGGGACTCAATCAATTAATGCAGGTTTGTGAAAACGGTCTGCAGGACACATTACAGGTTCTGAATGCCCTCGCCAAAGGAGACTTGACCAAAACCATCAGCAACAATTATCAAGGCATCTTTGGTACGTTAAAAGCAGATGCTAACCAGACGGTTACCGAATTGACCGGCATCATCGGGAAAATCAGGGAGGCGGCAGAGTTGATTGGTGTAGCTTCCAAGGAAATCGCCAATGGCAATGTCGATCTTTCCCAGCGCACTGAAGAACAGGTGGCCAATCTAAAAGAAACCGCCGCCAGCATGGAAAAGTTGACTTCCAGCGTCAAGCAGAATGCCGATAATGCCCGCCAGGCGAATCAACTGGCAACATCTGCTTCCGGCGTTGCGATCAAGGGCGGCGAAGTCGTCAGCCAAGTTGTACAAACGATGAGCGCGATCAATGAAAGCTCCAAAAAAGTGGTCGACATTATCAGCATTATCGATGGCATTGCCTTTCAGACCAACATCCTGGCGCTAAATGCCACCGTGGAAGCAGCGCGCGCCGGTGAACAGGGGCGAGGATTTGCCGTGGTCGCCACTGAAGTGCGCACGCTGGCACAACGCTCGGCATCAGCGGCAAAAGAAATCAAGGAATTGATCGGCAACTCGGTACACAAGGTCGAAGATGGCACGCAACTGGTGGATGAAGCAGGGAAAACCATGCAGGAAGTTGTTTTGTCCGTTAAACAGGTCACCGACATCATGGGCGAAATCTCGGTCGCTTCTCAGGAACAGAGTCTCGGAATCGAGCAGGTACATCAGGCCATCACCCAGATGGATGAAATCACCCAGAAAAATATGGTGCTGGTCAAACAGACTGCCGCCTCTTCTGAATCCATAAGAGAGCAGTCGAAGTATTTAGCCCGTGCAATCGCTACTTTCAAGTTGACCCAGGGCATGGATGCAACGCCGGGTTTCACGGAACGGCGCGGTCCTGACCGGGCGACTAATGTCAAGCGCCTGCCACAGACCAGGATGATCATATCGTGCAACCACCGAGCACATATTTCGGAGATTCCACACCATGGGGACACTGCAGTGGGAAATTCTTAGGTGGAGCGAGTACTGTGACAATATTTCCTATTTGTATCGGACTCTATTGGAACGTTGCATTTTTAGAGATATCCCATTCTGCCGCTTTGATAATCCGCCATTGCCTGACGGATCTCTTCTGGGGTATTCATAACGAATGGCCCACTGCCGGTAATGGGTTCGGCAATCGGTTCCCCACACAGCAGCAATCCCGTGACATCCTCTGCACGGTTGAATGACAGTACGCTTCCGGCACGCTCGAATACGCCAACTTCGGCTGCTTGAATTGCCGATTCTGAACCATGAACATGCACTGACCCTTTGAGCACTACCAGCGCCGTGGTGTGATTCTCGGGGACGTGCAGTTCAAATGGTTGGTCACTGGTTAAGCGCAAGTCCCAGACATGAACGGGTGTGAACGTTTGGGCGGATCCCTTCACCCCAGAAAATTCCCCGGCAATGACGCGTACGCTGCCACGGTTATCCCGCAGCTGTACCACCGGAATCTGGTTGCTCAAAATGCTTTGATAACGAGGGGAAGACATTTTATTTTTGGCGGGCAAATTAACCCACAGCTGCACCATCTCCAGCAAACCGCCCTTCTGCGCAAAATGCTGACCATGAAATTCTTCATGCACGACGCCAGAGGCAGCAGTCATCCACTGCACATCCCCTGGGCCAATGCTGCCACCGCCACCCGATGAATCGCGATGTTCAACCTCGCCCGCATAAACTACCGTTACTGTTTCAAACCCGCGATGCGGATGCTCTCCTACCCCCAGACGTGCCTGTGTCGGGGGAAATGTCATTGGTCCGGCATAATCGAGTAATAAAAACGGACTGAGTGTTTCCCCGAGTGCAGGGTAAGAAAACAGCGTCTGTACAGGGAAACCGTCTCCCACCCAGTGACGGCTGGTGCTACGTTGAATACGCAGTAGTTTTTTACTGGTTGTTAATGGCACAAGGAAAGGAAGAGAAATAAGCCTTGAATTGCCAGTTCGGAAGCATCTACTACGAACGTGTTGTCAAAAACTGGTCGATAACCGTAGATACGGCGGTAACGACCTGCTCAGCTTCATCCTGGCGCATCGTTAATGCAGGCAGCAGGCGCACTACTCTCTCGGACGTTACATTAATCAACAGATGCTGCTGCAGGGCTTCGCGCACCAATTCCCCACAAGGAACCGGCAATTCAATCCCCATCATCATGCCCTGCCCTCTGATTTTCAGTACATCCTGCCATTTCTGCAAACGCTGCCTGAATTGCGCGCGCATAAATTCACCAATCATTATGGCGTTAGCGAGCAATCCTTCCTGTTCGAGCACATCCAGCACGGTCAGCGCTGCTTTGCAAGCAAACGGATTACCGCCAAAGGTAGAAGCATGATTTCCGGGTTGAAATACTTCCGCAGCTTTACCTCTGGCGAGGCACGCACCAATCGGTATCCCGGAGCCCAGCCCCTTTGCCAGCGTCATGACATCCGGCAAAATCTGGCTGTGCTGAAATGCAAACCATTTGCCGGTTCTACCCAGTCCACACTGCACTTCATCAAGCATCAACAGCCAGCCACGTTGGTCGCAGATTTGACGCAAGCCTTGCAGATAGTTTGCTTGCGGAAAATTAACGCCACCTTCTCCCTGATAGGTTTCAAGCAAAATGGCCACGATATTCTGGTTATTGACCGCGATTTGTTCAACTGCAGCCAGATCGTCATAAGGTGCGCGTACAAATCCGGTGAGTAGCGGCTCAAAACCTGCCTGGGTTTTGCGATTGCCGGTTGCCGTCAAGGTTGCCATGGTGCGGCCATGAAAAGAGCGCTCCATGACAATAATTGTCGGCAGATCTATCCCCCGATTGTGCCCATGCAGACGAGCCAGTTTGATGGCGGCCTCATTAGCTTCCGCACCAGAGTTACAGAAAAACGCCTTATCAAGACCAGACAGACTGGTCAACCGGTCGGCTAGTAATTCCTGATTCTTGACGTGATATAAATTAGAAGTATGTACCAGGGTTGCTGCTTGTTCGCATAATGCCTTGGTAACTGCGGGGTGACAATGGCCCAGTCCACAAACTGCGATGCCTGATAACGCATCCAGATAGCGCACGTTTTGTTCGTCCCACAGCCATACGCCTTCACCCTTGACAAAGGTAACGGGTAACCGTGAGTAGGTGTTCATTAAAGTAGACACAATCAATCGTCCTGTTAAATTTTGATCATTAGGTCAGACATTTTTATTTTTGACGCCACGACCCGTCAGTCCCCTGATACCACCAACCTGTCCTTGCCAATGAAATCCAACGCTGGCTAAAGGTATTGCGAATGTCGCCCTCCCACTCGGGGTGATTATTGGCACGCGCAATTTCACGATATAGTGCGCCGCGATCCTGGTTTTCTGCCGCCACCAGCATATTAACCGATTGCCGTACCGCCATTGGTACAGCACTAGCATCCCGCAGGGAGATCGATCCATCGCGCATCAACCCAACCGCTCCGTTATCATAATAGGACAGCAACTGCACATGCCGCTGCTGCATGCTCTGCTTCAATTTTTCAATAGCCGGCGTATTGATTTCGATATTTGCAGTTTGCGCATGACTTGTAAGCGACAGGCACAACAAATAAATAAACAGGAAAAATGATCGTAGCAGGGTCATGTGCATAGCTGCGCTCCCTCAGACTGTAAAATGGTTTGCATAAAAATTATCAAGGCTGGCTTTCTGTTGTAGGTTTGGGTGGTTTATCGCCGTTTTTATCGCCATGAGCAGCACCTTCAATCTGCCACACTTCTTCGATAATCTTGTCAGCTGCTTTCTCTGCGGCTGCCGCTGGAAAATAGATATTAATCGTGACACACGCCGACAAAGCAAAGCCAATCAGTAGCCATGATGGCAGATTTAAATTATTTTTCATATTATTCATCAATGGATGGTCGGGTTGCCGCTTTCAACAGAGTTATCCAGCCGTTTGATCAATTCGTGCCAATCAACTCTCCGATTATAACCCGTGATGGTAATAGCAGGGATGCCGCTTCCCTGAACCAGCACATAGTCCTCCATTTGATCGGGAGATTGCTCGATATCCGCCGTCTCGATACCGGTCATCTCACAAATATTACCTTGTAGACGACAACGCCAGCCAATTCTGGCATAGCTAAAATCCTCAAAGATTTGTAGAAAACTTCTTTGAACCACGCTCATTACCGATGCGCCACCGAGTGCGGTCAAATTCTGAATAGCCGCCTGGCTGATACGTTTCTTATAACTACCCGGACTGCTAACGAGTCTTGCGTCAAATTTAATTGGTTGCCAGTTCACCAGCTCCATCGCATTGATCTCGACATCGATGCGCCCTTGCATATTTCCGAATGAATAAGCACGAGTCAGCAGATCCAGATCGATGTAATGCATTCCAATATCCATCAACAAATGTGGAGCAAGTCCAAGCGGCTCGATTAAGGTCAGATTTCTGGCAACGACCGCCCCGTCAAAAACATCAAAAACGAGCACGCCATTCATCGTCATCACAGCGTCTGTATAAGTCATTTGCGGAATAATGCCGGATAAAGTGCCAAACATGGGCGTAACTTTTAGCGCCTCAGTCAGCTTTTCCATCGACAATGGCAACAACTTGCCGTTAAACTGCCATTGCCAGCCAGATGGCGCTTTGGCCACCTCCAGATTTTCCACCTGGATTCCACCATCCAGTATCGGTATGGTTACGAAGGGCACATTAAATCCACTCGCATGGGTCGTAACGATAGCAGTCATCTCCCCCACAGGAATGTGTAGAAACTCACCTTGAGTGAGATGAATATTTCCCGTTGCAGTCCGATCGCTATGCCAGGGAATCAAGGCATTGACACCATTAACCGAAAATCGCCCCTGAGCATCGGTCAGCGCAACATCCTGCAACTCCAGTACAAGTGAGTGATTCTCGTCATCCTGATAGCGCCAATCAACGCCAAGCCGCCCCTGTGCTGACGTTTCTGCCAAGGCAGTATTTGCCGCAAGCGGTTGGATGATGCCAGTAAACAAGTTCTCTAATACTAATTTTTCTGCCTGCAAATGTGCTCGCCGTAATTGCTGGTCAGCTATATTCATTTCGCCTGCAAACAGGAATTTTCCGATGCCTGTTAACTGTAGTTCACCCTGCTCCACCAAAAACTTATGGTCATCAAAAGTACCGTTGACAGCCAACTGCTGCCCCACACCTGAAAAATAGAAGGGCTGCCAGAAAACTTCGCCATTTAACCAATTAAAGATTCCTTGCCAATACCAGGTATTTTTTTCCTGCTTTGCTCGCGCATTAAGCCGCAACGCTAGCTGCTCACCGGCATGCAACCCTTGGCTGTCACTGAACGCCAGCGCCTTTACTTCCAGATTTGCGACCCATGTCGCAATAACATCTTGATATCCACTGACGTCGATCCTGCCATTAAGTGTGCCAGCCTGCAGCTGTGGCCAGGATTCATTTTGTGGTAACCAGTCCGCTATCCGTTGGCTGTCACCATTCGTAATTTTCAGATCTGCCTGCCAATCTGGATTTTGCCAGTTAATTGCCAAGCGCCAGCGCTCATGTTGACTCGGCTTGACAACCAGTAACAGCTGTTGTGGTTTTTTCCTGTAACGAAAAATGACCGGCAGATATTTTCCTGCAATACGCAACCTGCCGCCATCACAAGCAATCTGGCTAGAGGATAGTTGAAAATCTTGACACTGCAGCTTGAGATTTCGCCATATTCTGTCTTGGATCGTAACTTCACCGATCATGATTTCAAGCTGCTTCCCCTTTGAGCCAGAGACAAACTCAAATTCAAGGGTCCTCACATTGAAAACCGGGTGACGAATCGACTCTAAGGTGAAAGCGAGACGAGGGAAGGCATTACCTACCGATGGGGGCAGTAATGCAATTAACACCAGCAGCAGGCATCGGATAGCCAGTATGGAACCACCCTGGTTCATAACGCTCGGCTCAGACAGCTCAGGCTTATGCGCTATCCGAACCAAAAACACCAGTTGATAAATAGCGATCGCCACGATCACACACGACAAAAACAATGACGGCATCGCTCACCTGCTCGGCAATCTGCAGCACTGCTACCAGTGCCCCACCTGATGAAATACCGGTAAATAAACCCTCCTCTCTCGCCAGGCGACGGGTCATAATTTCTGCTTCTGGTTGCGAAACCAGCAAAATACGGTCAACCAACGTTGGATCGTAAATTTTGGGAAGATAGGCTTGCGGCCACTTACGGATACCTGGGATCTGCGCGCCTTCCTGAGGCTGCACACCAATAATCTCTATATCCGGATTTTTCTCGCGAAAAAAACGGCCACAACCCATGATCGTACCGGTCGTACCCATGCTGCTGACAAAATGAGTAATCCGTCCTTGCGTATCCTGCCAGATTTCCGGGGCGGTCCCTTCATAATGGGCCAAAGGGTTGTCTGGATTGGCAAACTGGTCGAGAATTATCCCCCTACCCTGCGAGCGCAGCTGCTCGGCCACATCCCTAGCTTGTTCCATACTACCTTCCTGTGGGGTCAAAATGATTTCCGCCCCAAAAGCTGCCATTGCCTGGCGGCGCTCGACGCTTTGATTTTCCGGCATAACCAGAATCATTTTATAGCCCATCATCGCCGCAGTCATCGCCAGCGCGATACCAGTATTACCGCTGGTTGCCTCGATTAGCGTATCACCGGGCTGGATATCCCCGCGCTGCTGCGCACGCATGATCATCGAAAAAGCTGGCCGATCCTTGACCGAACCTGCCGGATTATTACCTTCCAGCTTCGCCAGAATGACATTACTGCTTTGCCCTGGAATACGCTTAAGCCTGACCAGCGGTGTTCGTCCAACGAAATTTTCGATCGTTTTAAACATAGCAATTATAATCAGCGTTTAGTAATAACAAATTATCGCACAGATAGGACGTACCCTCGGAAATGACACCAGCGGACTTTTTCCTGTTCAGGTTTATTTAGACTTTTTTATAATGGTCAGCATCAGCCCATCTCTCAGCGCAGAAATCCAAACGCAAGAACCCATTTTGGAACAAGTGCCAAGTTCATCGAGCCAGATTCTGGAAGCTGCCGCCCGCCTGAATCGCGGCGAACTGGTGGCGTTTCCAACTGAAACCGTATATGGGTTAGGAGCAGAAATTTCACAAACGGATGCAGTAGCAAAACTATTTTCCATCAAAGGCAGACCAACGAATCACCCATTGATCGTTCATTTTGCCGATGTGGCCAATCTTATATACTGGGCAAAAGACATACCGGACTATGCCTGGATATTGGCCAGACACTTTTGGCCTGGGCCGCTGACATTGATATTGCGCAAAAGTGAACATATCCCATTGAGTGTAACTGGTGGTCAGGATACGGTCGGATTACGTATTCCAAACCACTCTCTTGCACTAGCGCTTTTGAAAGCGCTTGGCTCACACAAGGCATTGGCCGCTCCATCGGCAAATCATTTTGGCCATATCAGCCCAACACTTGCCAAACATGTTGAGGCCGATTTCGGCGATCGGCTTGGTGCCATTCTGGACGGAGGCGCTTGTACGGTCGGACTGGAGAGCACCATCATCAGTTGCGTCAATCATTCCCCGCAGCTACTACGCCCAGGGGGTATTTCGCCATCAGCAATCGAACGAGTACTGAAATGCAAAATTGTTACTGAAGCAACACAATCTAGCATTCGAGTGTCTGGTTCGCTCGTATCCCATTATGCGCCAACTACTCCCTTTGAAGTTCTTGAGCATTCTGCACTCATTTGTCGTTGCGACAACCTGCTTCATCAGGAAAAACGTATTGCCATTCTTTATTACAGTTCGGAGTTTCTGTCATTATTTACTGCGAGCAAAAAGACCCACCTTATCTCGATGCCGAATGATCCAGAAAATCACGGCAGACAGTTGTACGCAACTTTGCGTACACTTGATCAGCAAGGCTTTGATCGCCTGCTGGCTGAAGCAGTACCAGACAGCGCGGACTGGCTGGCGATTGCAGACCGTCTGAAGCGCGCCAGTTACCGTCACTCAATAACTTAAACAATTACAAACCTATCATGACACTATCAGCAGTTTTATTTGATGTTGACGGCACACTCGCCGACACCGAACGCGACGGACATCGCGTGGCATTCAATCAGGCTTTCAAAGATTGCGACCTTGACTGGCATTGGGACGTCGCTCTTTATGGGGAGTTATTGGCCATTACTGGTGGCAAGGAACGTATCCGCCATTATTTGCAACATTACCAGCCACCTTTCCCAAATCAAAATAATCTCGATCAGTGGATTGCGGATTTGCACCGCGCAAAAACACACCATTTTTTGGCATTGATGAAGACGGGACAGATTCAGTTAAGACCAGGAGTGGAAAATTTTATTCGGGAATTGCGCGCAAATAGCATCACAATTGCGATTGCAACCACGACAACACCTGAAAATGTTATCGCGTTACTTGAGAGCACACTCGGTGTTGACTCACCTGGATGGTTCGACGTGATTGGGGCGGGTGATGTTGTGCCACATAAAAAACCGGCACCAGATATTTATCAGTGGGTAATCGATCAACTTAACGTTTCTGCAGGGGACTGTCTCGCAATTGAAGATTCCTTGAACGGGTTACAATCTGCTCTGGCTACGGGTATCCGCACCATCGTTACTAGCAGTGAATACACACATTCACAGGATTTCAGCGGCGCATCGCTGGTACTACCAAACCTGGCGAATATAGATATGGCAACGCTACACAGGGTAGTCAGTGCGCCGGCAGGAACTCCAGCGGGTTAACCGGCTGTCCCTGCTTGCGTATTTCAAAATGCAGCTTCGCTGAACCGCTATCGGTATGCCCCATCTCGGCAATCTTCTGCCCGCGCACCACTCGCTCTCCCTCATTAACCAGCACCTTGCTGTTATGTCCATAAGCACTCAGATAAGTATCATTATGCTTGATAATCACCAGATTGCCGTAACCCCGTAACCCGCTTCCACTATAAACTACCGTGCCAGATGCCGAAGCGTGTACGGGTTGATTGACACCTCCCGCGATTCCGACTCCTCTTGATTTATCGGAAAAACTATCCTGGACGCGGCCATTGGTTGGCCATGCCCAGTCGATACCACCAACATTTTTGCTACCAGTCGGTTTACCGCCATTACCGCCACTGATATCCGGATTATTGACGGCCACTTTCTCATTAATCTGCCCTGAGCGAGAAGGCTCACTCAGCTGATCGTGTGCACTTTCAGAATAGGGCAGCATGATCCCCTTGGGCTCCGTTTTAAGCGTTGCCGAAGACGAATAGACAGCGCCCGGTGCAACCGTATTGAAAACCTGGTCATCAGGATGCGTAATCGCAAAAATGCGTGGTTCATTTTCGGCAGATCCCTCAACTTGCGGTTCATGGTGACCTGATGAAGATAGCATTATCTCCTGACCTATCCTGAGTTGCCCAGGATCCGTTATCCCATTTATCTGTGCCAATTGGTAAGCATCAAGATTATGTCTGCGGGCAATGCTATACAGCGTATCCCGATGTTGAACCACGTAGAAACGTCTACCATTGCGCTCACTGTACGTACCGGATGACGTCAGACCGCCATCACGTCCAGTTTGCCGTTCCACGACCGGAACTGGGTACGGCACCGATGCGCAGGCACTCAACAAAAAAACGATCAATAGAAAAATTACTTTCATTAGACTGAATACCTCAAATCGATTTGTAAAATTACCTGGCACCATTATTTGACCATTCCAGTCAACTAACTCAGTTAACCAAACCTACCGGTTGATGGTTCCCGGTAACATCGGCACAAACATTACTTCATCCAGCACTGTTTCGATAAAGCCCTCAGCAGTGTGCTCTATCAGGCACAAATATTGTTTCTGACTCCCTCTCGGAAAAACAAGCCGCCCACCGACAGCCAGCTGTGTAAGCAATGTCTCGGGAATCTCTGCGACAAATGCAGTCAATATAATGCCATTAAATGGTGCTGCTTCAGGAAAACCCAGCATTCCATCAGCGTGCTTGAGAAAGATATTACGAATACCCATCTTGTGCAAACGAATCCTTGTCCGAGTTAACAATGGGCCAATACGTTCAATCGAATAGACCTGACGTGCAATCCTGGCGAGAATGGCAGTTTGATAACCGCAACCCGTTCCAATTTCGAGCACTTTCTCTAATGGACGGTTAGCATTCTCGTGCAGCAGCGCAGTCATACGCGCAACAACCCAGGGACTCGATATAGTTTGACCAAAGTTGATTGGCAAGGGAACATCCTCATAAGCCCGAGAGGCTAATGCTGCTTCCACAAAAAGATGGCGCGGCACCGTATTCATGGCACCAAGCACGGCTTCATCGATTATTCCCTGCTCTCGCAGGCTCTCGACCATGCGAATCCGCGTTCTCTGCGAAGTCATGCCGATTCCCGGATGATGTACGTTCACCAGTTCACTCCATGACAGGATTTAAGCAACCAATGAATACCCATCTATGATAGCCAACCAGGGATACACCAAACAAATAGGAATACAAGCGTTCGCCGATTTTACACAACGCCTGCTGCCGATGAAAAGAAAGCATCCCATTCATCGTGTAACCCAAGTTTTAAGAAAATCTAACTGATCATAGTGAGTCAAGTCAATTTGCAAAGGAGTCATTGACACTCGTTTTTTCTGTACAGCAAAAAAATCCGTACCCTCACCTGCATCCTGCGCTGCACCGGCAGCCCCTACCCAGTAAACTATTTCTCCGCGTGGGGTACGCGATTTAATAACAGACTCGGCTTTATGGCGACGACCTAGCCGGGTCACTTCCATTCCAGCTAATTGATCATAGGGAATATCTGGCACATTGACGTTCAGTAGCATCGGCACACGAAAACTATGATCCAGGTAGCGCTTAACAAGATCCAGCGCCACTCTGGCCGCAGTTTCGAAATTACCACGTGAAATACTGACCATGGATACTGCTATAGAAGGAATACCTAGCAGAAAACCTTCTGTGGCTGCTGCCACTGTTCCGGAATAAATGGTGTCATCGCCCATATTAGCACCATCGTTTATACCGGAAACTACCATGTCTGGAAGCTCGTCCAGCATACCAGTGACCGCCAGATGAACACAATCTGTTGGCGTACCATTAACGTAATAAAAACCGTTATGCGACCGATGTAAATACAATGGACGATCAAGTGTCAGAGAATTACTAGCACCGCTGCGGTCGCGTTCTGGCGCAACCACTGTAATCTCTGCGATACTGGAAAGTGATTCGGCAAGATGGGCGATGCCTGGCGCAAAATACCCATCATCGTTACTGAGCAAAATGCGCATGTAAAAGCTCTGGAATTGGAATAATGGTTAGTTATCTAGTAGGTAGGAAAACATCTGGCACGAATACTCCAGCTCATTTAGGGCATTTCAATTTAAATTACTTGGTCGGGGCGAGAGGATTTGAACCTCCGACCACTTGCACCCCATGCAAGTACGCTACCAGGCTGCGCTACGCCCCGAAATTCAGAATTATAGCAAATACACTATTCGACGAACTCACTACCGGATGAATCTGCAAAACAAACTTGAGCGATTACCTATCCTGCAAAAACTTTAGAATATCCTGAATTTCCTGCTTTACAGTAGCCAGCGTCATTCCCGATAGAGATGATAAACCAGCAGCCATTGGAATGGAGATCATGTCTTTTTCCGGTATTAGATGATTGCGCGCACTACTGATCTTAAGACCATGATCATACAACAACTCACGAATACGACGAACCAAGACCACTTCCTGATGTTGGTAATAGCGACGATTACGGCGCTTCACTGGTTTGAGCTGAGCAAATTCCTGTTCCCAATACCGAAGCACATGGGGTTTCACCAAGCACAGCTCGCTCACTTCTCCAATAGTAAAATACCGTTTCGCCGGAATAGAAGGTAACACTTCATTTGGTTTTTTCTGATCCATGGTAGTGCTTTTCAACCATTGATTTCAGTTTCTGACTAGCATGAAATGTTACTACCCGTCTCGCTGAAATAGGAATCGCTTCACCAGTTTTTGGGTTACGACCTGGTCGTTCCGGTTTGGATCTTAGTTGAAAATTACCGAAACCAGATAGCTTCACCCCCCCTCCCTCTTCAAGGGCAACACGCATTTCGTCATAAAATGATTCCACTATTTCCTTGGCCTCACGCTTATTCAGACCAACATTCTCAAATAACAAATCCGTGAGATCTGCTTTAGTTAACGCCATGCTAGTTTCCTTTACAGTATATAAATATATTGTTCTCAAAAAACTTATAAAAAGACTGCACGCTGAATATTATGCCTTTTAATCTTGCACTACTACGACAGATTAGCTACGAAGTAGCGCTCCGAACTGGCGGGCGAGCATGTCAATTAAGTTATTCATCGCTTGATCTATTTCCTGATCAGTGAGTGTTTTTTCAAGATCTTGCAATAAAAAACGAAAAGCCAGGCTTTTTTTACCCGCTGTCAATTTCTCCCCGCTATACAAGTCGAATAAAGCAATTTCGGTAACGATATCTGCTTTGCATTTATGCATCGCGTCAAGCATGGTTTGTACAGCCACTTGATTATCAACCTCAACTGCGATGTCTCGTCTTACCGGCGGAAATTTCGAAAGTACACGCATGCATGGTAAGCTTTGTGGCGCCGTAGCTGCCATCCTGATCTCGAATAATACTGTGGTACCCGGTAAATGATACTTGGCAGACAAACGTGGGTGCAACTCCCCTACCCAGCCAGAAAATTGGCTATTAACCAGAATTTTAGCCGATTTTCCAGGGTGCATGGCTGGGTGTATTCCATGCTCAAATTGAATTTTATTGGGTACAAACAGTGATTCAATATCTGTTTTGACATCAAAGAAATCAATTTCACGACTGTTGACCGCCCATTGCTCCGGTAAAGCGCTGCCAAAACATAAGCCTGCGATATTCTCTATTTCCCGTTCTTCATGATTGCCAACCATAAAACAGCGCCCAATCTCAAATATCCTAACCCGATTCTGTTTGCGATTAACATTGAACTGCAAATTACTGACGAGCCCGCCCAGAAGACTGCTACGCATCACACTCATGTGGCTGGCAATCGGATTCTTCAGCCGCACGTGTTCATGGTTACCCGCGAAATCTTTTTCCCAAGTCTCGTCCACAAACGCATAATTAATCACTTCCTGATAATCACGCGCCACCAAAGTCTGGCGCAATCGTTCAATCGGCACTAATCCGGTTTCTGGTTCAGGTAACATTCCCAAGGATGCCTTGGGCACACTGATTGGAATTCGATCATAACCATGAATGCGAGCAACTTCCTCAATAAAATCTTCCTCGATAACCAGATCAAACCGGAAAGTAGGAGGTGTAATGCTGAATGAATCCCCTTCAATAGCAAAATCAAACTTCAATCTATCGAAGTAATCCATTACTTCGCTCATCTCCAACCGCATACCCAAGACGCTATTGATACGTTTCAGGCGAACACACACAGAATGTCGTTGTGGCAAAGAGGCGTCGTGTCTAACTTCATTTATTGATCCAGCTTTGCCACCACATATCTGCAGAATCAAGCGGGTTGCGCGCTCCATTGCCGTACGTGCCAAGGAAAAATCTACTCCTCTTTCAAATCTATGTGCAGCATCTGAGACAAAACCAAGCTTAAACGATTTACCACTGATAGCTGCTGGTGAAAAAAATGCGCTTTCAAGAAAAATGGCATTGGTTTGTGGCGAATTAACACCACTTTTAATACCTCCCATGATGCCCGCCAGGGCGAGTGGCTGCTTGTGGTCTGCGATGATCAACATGCTGTTATCCAACTGCAAATCGGTACCATTCAGCAGCTGCAAACGTTCACCCGTTTTAGCATAACGAACGCTAATTACTTGTTGGCCTTCCTGCGCAATCTTATCAAGATCAAATGCATGCATCGGTTGGCCTGTTTCCAGCAACACATAGTTAACGATGTCAACTACAGCATTCACCATCCGCAATCCACTACGCCGCAAGCGTTGTGCCATCCATAAGGGAATTTTCCGATCTGAAGCAATGCCGGTAATCACGCGCCCGCAATAGAGTGGGCAAGCATCGGGAGCTTCCACCTGGATTGGAATGGCATTCGAAATTTCGCCTGATACAGATGATGGTGACGTCAAAACAAGCGGAGAAGCGGTAATGGCAGCAACCTCGCGCGCAATTCCATACATACCAAGGCAATCCGCGCGGTTAGGTGTCAATTTAAGCGTAAAAATCTGGTCATCCAGCGCATAATACTGCCTGAAATCCTGCCCGGCGAGTGCCTCATGAGGTAAATCAATAATACCCCCTTCTGTGTCGTCGTCCAGACCAAGTTCTTTTGCGGAACATAACATGCCAAAAGACTCTATTTCGCGAATTTTACCCTGCTTGATCATCAATTCAGGCAGTTGTGCTCCGATCAAGGCGCAGGCTGTCTTCATTCCATGCCTGACATTGCTGGCACCACAAACAATCTGCAACGGCTCGGCTGCATGCTCACCAACATCTACCTTGCAGATATTCAGCCGGTCTGCATTGGGATGCTTCTGTACGCTTAGAATCTCTGCCACTACCACCTTCTGAAAATCTGGTGCAACAGGGATTATGCTCTCCACTTCCAGCCCAGCCATCGTCAGGACGTGCGCCAGCTCGGTACTACCACACGATGGATTGACAAAAGTTCTAAGCCAGTTTTCAGAAAATCTCATTTCATGTACTTAATATTGATTGAGCCATCAATTAAACTGCCTTAGAAATCGTAAATCATTCTCAAAAAACAAACGCAAATCATTGACGCCGTAACGCAACATGGTAAGGCGCTCGACACCCAGACCAAAAGCAAAACCGATATGCTTTTCGCTATCGATATTCACGTGGTTTAACACCGCAGGATGCACCATTCCGCAACCTAGAACTTCCAGCCAGCCAGTATTACTGCAGACCCGACAGCCTTTGCCATGACACATTACACAGCCTATATCCATTTCAGCAGAAGGCTCGGTAAAGGGAAAAAAAGAAGGTCGAAATCTGACTGACAAGTCTTCCTGCTCAAAGAAATTCTGCATAAATTGCGTCAATACACCTTTCAGGTTTGCAAAACTTATTTCCTCATCTATCCACAAACCCTCAATTTGATGAAACATGGGTGTATGCGTAACATCTGAATCGCAACGATATACTCGTCCAGGTGCAATAATTCTAATTGGTGGTTTGTGATGTTCCATGTAATGAATCTGTACGGGTGAAGTATGCGTGCGCAACAGTCCGCCAGTATCAACATAGAAAGTATCGTGCATTGCTCTTGCTGGATGATTCTCAGCAATATTCAGCGCTGTAAAGTTGTAAAAATCAGTTTCAATTTCTGGGCCGGTTGCAATGGAAAACCCTATCGAGCGGAACAACGACTCTACTCGATTAAGTGTTTTGGTAACAGGATGCACCCCCCCGGTGCCATAACCCCTTCCCGGCAAAGTAACATCCAGACCTTCACCTGCCAGACGCGCCAGCATCACCTTTTCATGAATAATAGTTCGTCGGCTAACAAAAGCTTCTTCCAGTTTCTTCTTCGTCTGGTTGATACGCTCACCCATCAGAGGACGATCGTCGACACTGAGAGTTTTCAGATTTTTTAACAGCGAAGTTAGCTTCCCCTCCTTACCCAGATAACGAGCCTTAACTTGCTCAAGATCTGTCACGTTCTCTATATTATTAAGAAACGCAGTCGCTTCGTTGAACAATTCTTCTAAATCACTCATCGTAACAAAATTCTACCTTCATAAAAAAGAGGCCGGAATAACCTGAATCCGACCTCCCTCAGTTATATTACCTGGGTGATTGAAGTAAAAACTGCCCAGTAATTTTAGAATGATACTAACCGCTGATAGCAATATCTCTCACTGGTTCATGGACAAAAAATTTAAACACCTCAGGCTACTAAGCTTGCTTTGGCCTGCTCGGTAATTTTCTGGAATGCCAGTTTATCGAATACCGCCAAATCAGCTAGAACCTTACGATCCAATTCAATTCCTGCCTTTTTCAATCCATTCATGAAAACACTGTACGACAAGCCACATTCACGTGCAGCAGCATTAATCCGTGCGATCCATAACGCTCTAAATTGTCTTTTTCTCTGACGGCGATCACGATAGGCATACTGGCCAGCCTTCATGACGGCCTGCTTTGCTATCCGATAAACATTCTTACGCCTACCACGATAACCCTTAGCCAGTTTGAGAATTTTCTTATGACGCGCATGCGCAGTAACACCCCGTTTAACTCTTGGCATATTACCTCTCCTTAAGCGTAAGGCAACATGGCGCGCACAGACGTCATATCGCTAGCGTGAACCGAAGTCGTACCTCTCAATTGTCTTTTATTTTTAGTTGTTTTCTTGGTTAGAATGTGTCGCTTGAAGGCCTGAGACCGCTTAATTGCCCCGCTAGATCTTACTTTAAAGCGCTTAGCAGCACCTTTTTTAGTTTTCATTTTCGGCATTTGAATCTCCTCATTAGTTGTGATTTAGGGTGTTCCGATTTGAAAACTTAAAACCCAATAACCACTTGTTATTTATAACTACACGACCAATCTGTTAACAGTCAGTCTCGGGCGACATTTTATATTATTTTCAACCTACTCAGCGAGCTTAGTTTTATTAAGTTTTGTATCTTTTTTCTTGGGAGACAGCACCATTACCATCTGTCGCCCCTCCAGTTTAGGAAACTGCTCCACAACTGCCAGCTCATCCAGATCTTCCTTGACGCGTTCGAGCAATCGAACGCCAAACTCCTGATGCGCCATCTCTCGACCACGGAATCGAAGCGTAACCTTAACTTTATCGCCTTCACCCAGAAAACCAATCAGGTTCCGCATTTTGATATTGTAATCACCCGAGTCCGTATTCGGGCGAAACTTAATTTCCTTAATTTGTACTTGTTTTTGCTTCAGTTTTGCATCATGTTTTTTCTTGCTCTCCTGATAGAGAAACTTTCCGTAGTCCATCAATCTGCATACGGGGGGCTCTGCTCCTGGCGCAATTTCCACCAGATCAACCCCCGCTTCTGCCGCCATTTCTATTGCTTTGACAGTTGCTACGACCCCAATTTGCTCGCCATCAACCCCTATCAAACGAATCTGCGGAACAGAAATATCCTCGTTAATTCGGGCAATTTTTTCTTGAACTATGGTAATTTCTCCAGTTAATAAAATTTCATGCTTGCGACACGATACATTGCTCTTTTTGCACACGATCAATAAAATCCTGTGCGGTCATTGACCCCAAGTCTTCTCCAGATCTATCTCGAACCGTAATCACGTTTGAAGACATCTCTTTATCTCCAACAATGATCTGGTAAGGTAACTTCTGCAGACTATGCTCCCTGATTTTATAGCTAATTTTCTCATTTCTCAAGTCTGCACTTGCACGAATTCCGCAGCTTAACAGTCTATCAACAATTGCCTGCGCATAATCCGTTTGATTTCTGGAAATATTCAGAACAATCACATGCTCAGGGGCAAGCCATAATGGCAATGCACCGGCGTGATGTTCAATTAGAATGCCAATAAAACGCTCCATGGAACCCAGTATGGCGCGGTGCAACATTACAGGTATTTTTCTTGTATTATTTTCAGCAACGTAGCTAGCATTAAGCCTTTCTGGCATCGAAAAATCGAGCTGCAACGTACCACATTGCCAAACACGGGCAAGACTATCCTTCAAGGAAAACTCAATTTTAGGACCATAAAAGGCACCTTCACCAGGCTGTAAATCCCAAGAAAGATTCTTTTGATCAAGCGCTCTTCGCAACGCCTCCTCGGCAGCATCCCACTGCTCTTCACTTCCAACCCGTTTTGCTGGACGAGTAGACAGTTTCACCAATATGTCATTAAAACCAAAATCTTTATAGACGAGATTCAGCAGATCAATAAACCTTACCACCTCATCCTGCACTTGTTCCTGCATACAAAAAATATGGGCATCATCCTGCGTAAAGGCACGTACCCGCATAATGCCATGCAGAGCACCGGACGATTCATTCCGGTGACAAGAACCAAACTCAGCCAAGCGTAAAGGTAAATCACGGTAACTACGTAGCCCTTGGTTAAATACCTGAACATGTCCGGGACAATTCATGGGCTTAACCGCATAATGCCGATTCTCAGATTCAGTAACAAACATATGTTCCCGAAAATTCTCCCAATGCCCCGAACATTCCCATAATGTTCTGTTCAATACTTGCGGAGTACGAATTTCTTGATACCCATTATCTCTGAATATACGACGCATATACTGCTCAATCTGCTGCCAGATAATCCAGCCCTTAGGATGCCAATAAACCATACCAGGAGCCTCCTCTTCCATATGGAACAGATCGAGCTGCTTTCCTAACTTGCGATGGTCACGTTTCTCAGCCTCTTCCAGAAGATGCAGATATTCGTCCTGCTGTTCTTTTTTTATCCAAGCCGTACCGTAAATTCTCTGTAGCATTTCATTTTTAGAATCACCTCGCCAATAAGCGCCCGCAACTTTCATTAGCTTAAATACTTTTAATTTTGAAGTAGCTGGAACATGGGGGCCACGACACAAATCAGTAAAATCACCCTGAGTGTACAAGGAAACCGTCTCGTTATCTGGTATGGAGTTAATTATCTCAGCTTTATAGAACTCTCCCTGCTGTTTAAAAAACTCTATTGCCTTATCACGATCGAGAATCACGCGTTCGACTCGCAAGTCTCTTCGGCTAATTTCCAGCATCTTTTTTTCAATTGCAGCCAAATCTTCTGGTGTAAAAGGTCTTTTATAAGCAAAATCATAATAAAAACCATTTTCGATAGTCGGCCCAATGGTAACCTGCGCATCTGGATATAACTCCTTAACTGCATGTGCCAATAAGTGTGCAGTTGAGTGGCGAATTATTTCCAAACCTTCGGGATCTTTATCTGTTACAACCACCAATTTACAATCACTACTAATTACAGTTGATAAATCAACTAGTTTTCCATCAATTTTTCCAGCTAATGCTGCGCGCGCAAGTACCGTGCCTATAGACTCCGTAACCTCAAGGACGGTAACGGGAGTATCAAACTCTTTTTTCGTTCCATCTGGTAAATAAACAACAATCACATCCACTCCTTGTCACTAAACTAGAATTTTTACTTGACTATTTGAACTCGAAGAAAAATGATGAGACTTGATCTCGTATAAAACGAAAAGCTCGTGAAGTTAGTCAGTACCAACTTCACGAGCTTTAGATACATAAAAACTTATTTTTCGGAATCAGAGTAAGCAGCGCCAGCCCTACTCATCCTCATCAGAATCATCCTCATCGGAAGACTCAGCTGCGGCTTCATTTTCCTCGGCATCCTCGTCTTCTTCCTCATCTTCGCCTTCATCATCGTCATCTTCTGGCTTCAGCACCATCTTACCGGCAATCCGACTAGCATTCAGATCCGTCATCGGCGCTTCTTCATGCACTAGATTCTGATGACAATCTATACAGGTCGCACCCTCTGTCTCCATTTTCTTGTGAGCAGCCTGAGCATCTTCTCCCGGTGGGTTCGGATTTTTATGACAGGTGCGACAGGTAACGCTATCCCATTTCTTGAGATTCATGCGCGCATCATGCGCCATGATTAGTCTGCGTTCGTTGAATTTCTCAAGCGTGGAGTAATCATTCACCAATTCCAAATATAATTCACGCGCACCATCAACCACGTGAGTCATCACTGCCAAATGAAAATTCTCGATCCCTTGCGGAATATGGCAGTCCTTGCACCCAGGGTTAACTCCCAAGGCACCGTAGTGAGTAGAGCGCTTGAGCTCTTCCTGAGGATAGCTCATCGAATGGCAGCTAGTGCAAAATTCTTCAGTGGATAACGCCGCTTCTCCACCAAACACTACTGCCAGTAATACTATCCCCAGCAGCCCGCCTACCAGCAGGGTGCCAATTGATCCTTTCTGTAAGGTAGTCATCAGTCTTTTCCTTTTTTGCTTTCTTTAGCACTGGCCTGAAATTCGTCGTGATATTTGAATTTCGGCTCGCCACTAAAGACGCCATCTAGTTTGTAATGTTCATGCATGGCCTTTTCATTCTTGACCATCTCATCAAATTTAAAAGTGTATTTCGCGTCTACTTCCGGTGTGAATGGGGTATAAGGTGGTTTGGCGCCTTTCCAGGGTGAGCCTTCATAATTCAAATGGCAAGCGTTGCAGCTTTCTTCAAAATGAAAGTCCTGTCCTTTATCTGCCAATACCTTACGCGCAGTAGTTTTGCCCGATTTCTCAAAAGTCTGCCCCGCTTTACGATGGTCACCACGATACTGACGGCCAGCACCATGGCACGATTCACAGCCAACCGCTGCCAGCATCTTATTCGGCGCATCAATATTGTAACCACCTTTCTTCTCAAAACCATCTACGTGACAGCCTACGCAGTCTTTGTCCTGGGTGTAGTCTTTCGCCGGGTCAAGCTTGGCTTTGAGCTTGGCTTCTTTTTTAGTATTGGGTTCCAGCGATTTCATGGCATTGGCGTGGGCGGTGCTTCCCCAGGACTTGGCTTGCGCCTTGTGACAGGAACTGCATTTCTTGCGGCCTTCAAATGGCGCTTCCGCAGCCATGAGATTGCCTGCCATGAGGGTGAAGAACGCCACAACCAGTAGTTGGGCGGCGGTGATGAGTTTCATTATTTCTCCTTTTTAGAATGTCCTGCGATGTCGATCGCTGCCCGCTATTGTACCCGATCAGGGCAAGCTGTAAATCATTGCAAATAGGTCAGCCAGGTGGGTCTGACAGTTTATATACCCAATACCCGCCTTGCTGGTAGATCAGCTTAGGGGTCTCAAGTTCCAGTGGTGGCGGGTGGTCCGTCAGCGGCAGCAGCGGGGCAATCAGGGTTTGATAGCTCGCTTTATCAGTCAGAAAGAAGGCGCGAATCAGCTCATCCGATAAGGACTGCAGGGTGTAGGTATAGTAACCACGCCGCCCTACTTCGGTTTTGAGGTGGCTGATCATGCCGTGAATGTTGCCAGTCATGCGGTAGTTTTTGTAAGCTACGCCCAGCTTTTCCGGATAGAGCAGTCCTAGTTTGTAAAGATCGGTGACGTGAATAACCAAGTAGGTCTCCCGTGTAGAACCCGCCAACTCGCGTAGTTCAATCAATCCCCTCTCACGCGGTTGCGTCAGTGCATGGGTAAAATGTTGAAACTGGGTACGCTCTTCATCGCTTACTGTAGTGCTAACCTGTTTCTGCTCGTAGGCAAGAATGGCAGTACGCTGTGCTTGCCAGCCGTCCGGTACCATGAGCGGTTCAAGCAGCGGGCTACGAAATAAAACCTCTCGGTCAGTCAATAAAGCCAGTTGCGCAGAGGTGTCCCACCAGGCCAAAATTATGGCATCTGTCGACGCATGCTTGCCGATCGCTGTTGCCAGGGCACTTAATTCAGCCGGTTTTCGATCCAGCATCAAAAGCGGTTCATTGGTGAGATTCTGCCAGTCGAGTAGGACCAGGGCAGTCTGCGCACGTCGCCCAAAATAGGCGCGGGCAACCACCTGATCTACTTCTGGTATGCGTACCTCATACTGCTCAATCGTTAAATCCGGCCATGCACTTAGCTCCAGTTGTGGAAATTTGCCGCTATCTCCACTTTCTACTAGCTCGTAACGATACGGTGCCGTGCCCGGCGTTAGCCATAACCATGCAAACCAGATAAGCAAAACAAAACCTCCCGTTACTAGCAAAATGCCAAGTAACGGGAGGGCTTTGTCCAGCCAACCCGTTTGCGTGGGTTGGCCGGTTACTAGTGGTTTACTCAAGCCTGTTTCTGCTTGCGATTACGCCAGCCGATCAAGGCCAGTGTGCCCGCAAGCAACATGCCACCCCCTAATCCACCCAAGGAGATTTTTTCCTCGGGGGTGGTAATGTCCAGCAGGCTGGTTTTCTTGCCATCCAGTTTGTTCACCCGTTCTTGCAGGGCTGCCATTTCCTGCATTTTGGTGTGCTCATCCTGAATTTCGACATAAGCACGGTTGATCGGACCCCAGCCTTCAGTGTAAGTCCAGCCACCAGGATTGGTGTGTGCCAGCCCTACATGCATTTTCGCCAGGTCATTTTCAGCCATTTCCAGTACTTTCAGTTCGATCGAGGCAGGGTTGTTGCCTTTCGACCAGAAGAGCTGGGTGAAAATGTGAAAACCAGGTTTTTCCGGTTCCGGTGGCGCTGGACGGTTGGTTTTCTGTCCGGTCAGATTGCCCGCCTTGTACATTTTCTCCACCAGTTCATGCGCTTCCTGGTATTTGGCCAGCCCTTCCAGGGTGCCTTTGTCCATCAGCTCCAGATAAGAGCGGGCAAAGCGTTCAGAGTGGCATTGGGTGCAGGTGACAACCCAGGAATCCAGCCTTGCTTCTGACCAGTCGCTGGTGATGTTCTCTGCAATACCAGGTACAAACGGGTAGTTCGCCCAGCGAATCTTGCGGGTAATGTTGTGGGTATACTCCCCTTCGTATTCAAAGTGGCAACCTGCACAGGTCGGCGCATTTTGTTTGCCAACAGCGTAGGCGTCTTTCAGCGGTGCTTCCCAGTTCCATTTGTCACCATTCATGGCAACCATCTTGCCGTGTTTGGACATGGAGTACGTTTCCCAGTTGTTGTGATCCACGCCGCTATGGCAGGTGGCGCAGGCTTCCGGTTTGCGTGATTCCGCCGCAGAAAATTCATGGCGGGTGTGGCAGGAGTCGCATTTGTTCTGGTTGGTATGGCACATGGTGCAACCTTCAGCAACTTCCCGTTGTGGCATCGCTGCCCAAACTGTGGTCTCAACGTTGGCTTTATAATCCAGCGCATGCGATGGACGTCCGTCCGGCCATTGTCCATTCGGCCAGATCATGGTGTCCCGTTCAGATTCCCGTTCGGCAAATTCTCTCAGGTGACAAACACCACAAACATCCGCTGTCGGCATGATCAGATCTTTGCTGTGATCAATCTTTTGTTTGGAATCCGCATTGATCGATACGTGACAGTCAATACACCCTACTTCTTTCAATTCTTCCTTCTCGCCCAATTTACCCATCGAACGCAGGTTGGCTTCTACTTCTTCCAGCTTGGCTTTTTTGTAGTAAGTTGGGTCACTAGACTGTAGCTTGCGTACCTTGTCCAGGTTCGCATGCGTGCTGCGCTTCCATGCCTGTACCCATACCGGAGATTCGTCCGAGTGACACTCTACGCATTCCTTGCGGTTGGCTTTGTCTCGCATCGAGGTCGGCGGTTTGTAAAATGTGGCCGGATCCAAATACATGCTGTAGGGAATCGGCTCCCAGTAGTCCCCCATCGTCCCCTTGCCCGCCCCTTGCGCAGGATCCTTGTAACGCTTCACTAACGCTTCATGCGTCTCCTTCGGCGTCGCCTTGCTACGATCTAGCCCCAACGCCTCATACGTCACGTCCGGTACCGTCGATATGTTCGCTTGTATTCCACTCGCCAGCATCAACCCCCCAGCTAGCAAAATTCCCCTCAGCCAATTTCCGGCATCCATCTCTCTCTCCTATTTATGTCAAACATGGTTACTTCTCTCGTTAATGAAAATACGTATAACCACAGCCATCAGATCAGCACTACGAACATCAAAAATTGCCACTCAACTGAAACAATGGTGACAGGTAATCGATATCAACCGCTCAGTAATAAGCCTATTGCTTCAATACAGATGATATCAAGTAACTCGCCAGGCTGTACGCACGCTATTTTACTCGGTAATTTTTTCTATTAAACTCGTACCATCCTCAAAAAGGCTAGTTGGTGCGGATTTTTGTGTCTTGCGTATCGTATGAAAGGATAGCCCTGTTCCCGCCGGAATTAATCTACCAACAATCACATTCTCCTTAAGCCCACGTAAATCATCTTTTTTACCCATAATGGCAGCTTCGGTCAAGACACGTGTTGTTTCCTGGAACGAAGCTGCGGAAATAAACGAGTCCGTAGAAAGTGATGCCTTGGTAATTCCTAACAAAACATACTCATAAGTAGCTGGCTGTTTATCTTGTGCAGTAAGTTTCTCATTTTCGGTCAAGACCTCAGCGCGCTCAACCTGCTCACCCTGAATGAAACTGGAGTCTCCAGAATTTGTAATAAGAACACGGCGAAGCATTTGGCGCACGATAACTTCGATGTGTTTATCATTGATACGCACACCTTGCAGGCGATAGACATCCTGGACCTCGTCGCTAATGTAGCGTGCCAATGCTTCAATACCTTGCAAACGTAAGATATCCCTTGGATCAACCGGGCCATCGACAATTGGCTCCCCCTTGTTAACGATCTGACCATCATGCGCAGTAACGTGCTTATCTTTTGGTATCAGATATTCATGCGCGACACCATCGAGATCTGTGATAACCAAGCGCTGTTTACCTTTGGTATCCTTGCCAAATGTTACCGTACCCGTTGTTTCTGCCAGCAATCCTGCGTCCTTTGGTACTCTAGCTTCAAACAACTCTGCAACCCGTGGTAATCCACCTGTGATATCACGGGTTTTTGAGGTTTCTTGAGGGATACGCGCTAGCACTTCACCAATTCCAACCTGCTGGCCATCCTTGACTGTAATGATTGCACCAACCTGGAAAGTAATACCAACGGACTGGTCGCCACCTGCGATCATAATTTCCTGATCATTTTCATCGAGGAACTTGACTATCGGTCGCAATCCTTTTGCTTGCATGACTCCACGGCGCTTTGAATCTATCACTACCAGTGTCGCCAACCCTGTTATCTCATCGATCTGTTTGACGACGGTCACGCCTTCTTCCACATTCTCAAAACGCACTTTGCCAGAATATTCCGCTATGATTGGCCGTGTATGCGGCTCCCATGATGAGAGAACCTGTCCAATCCGGATTACCTCGTTATCGACCACCAGTAGTTTTGCGCCATAAGGCACTTTATGCCTTTCGCGCTCACGCCCACTTTCATCCTGTATCAAAATTTCGCCGCTACGCGAAATAACAATCAGTTCATTCTGAACATTCTTGACATATCGCACATTCTGGGAATAACGAACGATACCGTTGGATTTACTCTCAATCTGGCTGACCGCTATTGCTCTTGAAGCAGCCCCGCCGATATGGAACGTCCTCATCGTCAACTGAGTCCCTGGCTCCCCGATAGATTGTGCTGCAATGACACCCACCGCTTCACCGACATTGACCAACATTCCCCGACCCAGATCACGACCATAGCATTTTGCGCAGAGCCCATATTTAATTTTGCAAGTCAGGGAAGTACGAACTTTCACTTCATCGATACCATACTCGTCAATTTTATCAACCGCATCTTCACTCAACATTGCACCCGCAGGGTGTATTGTCTTCCCTGAGGATAAATCGACCACGTCAATTGCAGCAACTCTTCCCAAAATACGTTCACGCAAGGGTTCTATGACATCTCCTCCCTCAACCAAAGCTTTCATCACCACACCATCATCCGTACCGCAATCCACTTCGGTAATCACGAGATCTTGTGTTACATCTACCAAACGACGTGTCAAATACCCAGAATTAGCCGTTTTAAGAGCAGTATCTGCTAGGCCTTTCCGTGCACCGTGTGTTGAAATGAAGTATTGGAGAATATTCAGCCCTTCCCGAAAATTTGCAGTAATCGGTGTCTCAATAATAGATCCATCCGGCTTGGCCATCAAACCACGCATACCTGACAATTGACGAATCTGAGCGGGCGAGCCCCTGGCACCAGAATCTGCCATCATGTAAATAGCATTAAATGATTCCTGCGTTACTACGTTACCATTTGCGTCTATTTTAGTTTTACCGGTTTTCTGATCAATTACCGCCTCAACACTCAGCTGCTCCATCATCGCTTTGGCCACCTGGTCACCCGCACGCCCCCATATATCTACCACCTTGTTGTAGCGTTCCCCCTGTGTCACTAAACCAGAAGCGTACTGCATCGCGATCTCATTCACCTCCTGTTCCGCCTCATGAATGATGTCCCCTTTTTGTTCAGGGGCAAGCAGATCATCCAGACAAATGGATATACCAGCACGTGTGGCAAACGAAAAACCTGAATACATGAGCTTGTCAGCAAATATGACCGTCTCCCTCAATCCACATATACGGAAACTCGCATTGATTAGTTTCGAAATTTCTTTTTTCTTCAAAGACTTGTTAACAAGATCAAAAGGTAGTCCTATTGGCAGAATTTCAGATATTAACGCTCTACCAACGGTAGTTTCTTGTCTAACAAGTAGTTCAGCCTGCCGTTTTTCTCCTGATGGAGATAACTTGTCCGCTGGAATCCTAACGGTAATTCTGGCATTTAATTCCACAGCATGATTTTCGTAGGCACGCAGCACTTCTGCAATATCAGCAAAAAACATTCCCTCACCACGCGCTCCAATTTTCTCACGCGTCATGTAATACAACCCCAGCACAATATCCTGAGATGGCACAATGATAGGTTCACCGTTGGCAGGAGACAAAATGTTATTCGTTGACAGCATCAGCGTACGGCATTCCATCTGGGCTTCAAGCGACAAAGGAACATGTACCGCCATCTGGTCACCATCAAAATCCGCGTTGAATGCAGCACATACTAGCGGATGCAGCTGTATGGCTTTACCCTCTATCAACACAGGCTCAAAGGCTTGAATACCTAGTCGATGTAGCGTAGGCGCGCGATTCAACATGACTGGATGCTCACGAATAACCTCTTCCAGAATATCCCACACTACTGCGGTTTCATTTTCAACTTCCCGTTTAGCAGCTTTGATTGTGCCGGCGATTCCCATTGTTTCTAGTTTATTAAAAACAAAAGGCTTAAATAATTCCAGCGCCATTTTCTTGGGTAACCCACATTGATGCAGCCTCAATTGTGGGCCAACCACAATGACGGAGCGACCAGAATAATCCACGCGCTTGCCGAGCAAGTTCTGCCGGAAGCGTCCACCTTTACCTTTGATCATATCTGCCAGCGATTTTAGTGGGCGCTTGTTTGCACCCGTCATCGCTTTGCCACGACGTCCATTATCGAGTAATGAATCTACGGATTCCTGCAGCATTCGTTTTTCATTACGCACAATAATCTCGGGGGCACGCAACTCCAACAGTCTTTTCAGACGATTGTTGCGATTTATCACACGACGATACAAATCATTAAGGTCGGAAGTTGCAAAGCGTCCACCATCTAGCGGCACCAATGGTCTGAGTTCTGGCGGTAACACAGGAAGAACTTTCAAGACCATCCACTCTGGCTTAATACCGGATTTGTGAAATGCCTCCATTACCTTGAGACGTTTTCCTATTTTTTTAAGCTTTGTTTCAGAGCCTGTAGACTGAATTTCTCGACGCAAGGAAGTGATCTCACCTTCGATATCCAAGTTACTCAATAGCGCCTGGACACCTTCGGCACCCATAGCAGCGCTAAAATCATCACCGAACTCTTCCGTTTTATTCAGGTAATCTTCGTCCGTTAGAAGTTGGCCACGAGTAAGCGGCGTCATGCCAGGATCAGTAACAACATAAGCTTCAAAATAAAGAACCCGCTCAATATCCCTCAAGGTCATATCCAGAATTAGTCCCAGACGTGAGGGAAGGGATTTAAGAAACCAGATATGAGCAACTGGAGAGGCCAACTCAATATGACCCATCCGTTCACGCCGCACCTTGGACAGGGTAACCTCGACACCACACTTTTCACAAATTACGCCACGGTGTTTTAGGCGTTTATATTTGCCACACAAACACTCATAGTCTTTGACCGGCCCAAAAATCTTGGCACAGAACAATCCATCTCTTTCCGGTTTGAAAGTTCGATAATTAATCGTTTCTGGTTTTTTAACCTCACCATAAGACCAAGAGCGAATTTTCTCTGGAGAAGTCAGCGAGATTTTTATGGAATCAAATTCTTCTTTTTGTGTAACTTGTTTGAATAAATCAAGTAATGCTTTCACGTATCACTCCTGTGCATCAATTGGCAAATAAGACAAGGCATAAGGCAATTAGTATTTCTGATTCGTTAACAGCCACCTAACTCGTATAAACTAGTTCTGCACCAAATCAATATCCAATCCAAGAGACCTGATCTCTTTGACCAATACATTGAAGGACTCAGGCATCCCAGCATCAATTTTATGATCACCTTTCACTATGCTCTCGTAAACTTTGGTACGTCCGTTAACATCGTCCGATTTTACGGTCAACATTTCCTGTAGCGTGTACGCTGCACCATAAGCTTCCAATGCCCACACCTCCATTTCACCGAATCTCTGACCACCAAACTGCGCCTTCCCACCCAGTGGTTGCTGCGTAACCAGACTATACGGACCTGTTGATCTGGCATGCATTTTGTCGTCTACCAAATGATGCAGTTTCAGAACATGCATGTAACCAACAGTTACGGGGCGATCGAATGGCTCACCCGTCCTACCGTCATATAGTGTTGTCTGCCCTGACTCAGGTAGTTCAGCCAATGCCAACATCTGCTTAATTTCTGATTCGTGTGCACCATCAAAAACTGGTGTGGCAAATGGCACTCCCTCCGTCAGATTCTCTGCGAGCTCCAGAATCTCCTTATCATCAAGAGCAACCAGATTCTCTTGTTTGCCGCTGCTGTTGTAAATTTTTTCAAGAAATTCTCTTATTTCCATAGTAGAACGTCGCGCTTGCAGCAACTCATCAATTTTTTTACCCAGCTGTTTTGCCGCCCACCCTAAGTGAACTTCAAGCACCTGTCCGATATTCATCCTAGAAGGAACACCAAGCGGGTTTAGAACAACATCCACAGGTGTGCCATCAGCCATGTATGGCATATCCTCAACAGGCGCAATCTTTGAAATTACACCCTTGTTTCCATGTCGACCAGCCATTTTGTCTCCGGCCTGCAGTCTTCTTTTGATGGCAACATAAACCTTGACCATCTTCTGCACGCCAGGAGGAAGCTCATCACCCTGCGTAAATTTCTTTTGCTTTTCATCATAAGCCAGATCAAATAATTTCCGCTGCTGCGCCAAACCATCCTTAATCCGTTCCATTTGGAGACTGGCATCTTCATCCGTCAAACGAATATCAAACCAGTGATGGCGATCCATGCTTTCCAAATAGTCTTTCGTAATCGCAGTTCCTTTAGCCAGCTTTTTGGGCCCACCACTGGATACTTTTCCAATGAGTAACCGCTTAACACGCTCAAATGCATCTGCTTCAACGATTCGCATCTGATCACCCAGATCTTTTTTAAATCGCTTCAGCTCATCCTCAATAATCTGATTCGAGCGTTTATCCCGATCAACTCCTTCACGCGTGAAAATCTGCACGTCAATGACGGTACCAGACATACCTGCTGGCACATGCAATGAAGTATCTTTGACATCCGATGCCTTTTCACCGAAAATCGCCCGCAGCAATTTTTCCTCAGGCGTCAACTGCGTCTCGCTTTTAGGTGTTACTTTTCCTACCAGCACATCCCCTGCTGTAACTTCCGCGCCAATATAAACAATACCCGACTCATCAAGTCGTGAGCGCTGACGCTCAGATAGGTTTGGAATATCTGCGGTAATTTCTTCTGTGCCAAGTTTGGTATCGCGGCTGACCGCAGTCAATTCCTCGATATGGATTGACGTAAAACGATCCTCGGCAACAACCCGTTCTGATATCAGGATAGAGTCCTCGTAGTTATAACCATTCCAGGGCATGAAAGCGATCAACATATTTTGCCCCAAGGCCAGCTCACCCAAATCAGTAGACGCGCCATCAGCAATGACATCACCGAGCTCTAATCGGTCTCCCACTTTGACCAGCGGACGCTGATTAATATTGGTATTTTGATTGGAACGCGTGTACTTGATAAGATTGTATATATCTACACCAACCTCTCCCATACGGGCTTCGGCATCATGCACTCGAATCACGATACGACTCGCGTCGACATAATCTACCACCCCACCACGCCTAGCTTTGACTGCAGTGCCAGAATGCTCGGCAACTTCACGCTCAATCCCTGTACCTACCAGCGATTTTTCCGCACGTAAACACGGCACAGCCTGCCGTTGCATGTTGGATCCCATCAATGCACGGTTAGCATCGTCATGTTCCAGAAAAGGAATCAGGGAAGCGGCAACAGAGACAATCTGTGCCGGCGCAATATCAACATACTCAATTTGCTCTCTTGACGAGAGCATAAATTCGTTCTTATGGCGACACGAAACGATTTCATCTTTGAATGACCCATCCTCGCCAAGATTTGCATTTGCCTGTGCAATAACATAATTGCTTTCTTCAATGGCTGAGAGATAGACTGCTTCGTTTGTCACCTTGCCTTCCTTGACTTTTCGGTAAGGCGTTTCGATAAAACCATACTCATTAGTGCGTGCGTATAGCGCCAATGAGTTAATCAGTCCAATATTTGGGCCCTCCGGTGTTTCGATCGGGCAAACTCGACCATAGTGCGTTGGATGCACATCTCGCACCTCAAATCCAGCCCTTTCTCGCGTCAATCCACCGGGGCCAAGTGCTGAAATACGCCTTTTGTGCGTTACTTCAGATAATGGATTTGTTTGATCCATGAACTGCGATAACTGACTTGATCCAAAAAATTCTCTTATTGCTGACGAAACTGGTTTTGCATTGATAAAATCATGTGGCATGAGGTTTTCTGATTCAGCCTGGCTAAGCCTTTCTCTCACGGCTTTTTCGACGCGCGCCAACCCCGCTCTGAACTGATTTTCGACCAACTCACCTACGGAGCGCACGCGACGATTACCCAAATGATCAATATCATCGATTTCACCGGTACCATTACGCAAAGCTACCAGAATCCGAACAACTTCCAGAATATCCTCATTCGATAGAGTAGTAAGACCGGTTAGCTCTTCCCGCCCAACTCGTCGATTAAATTTCATACGACCCACAACAGAAAGGTCATAGCGCTCCGGCGAATAAAACAAACCGTTAAATAACGCTGTCACCGCTTCTTCTGTCGGCGGCTCACCCGGTCGCATCATGCGATAAATTGCTACCTGTGCCGATGTTGCATCAGCACACTCATCAATCCGCAATGTTTGTGAAATATACGGACCATGATTGAGATCAGTGACAAATAACGTATCAATTTCTTTAACTGATGCCTGTAAAATATTCGCTAGCAATACTTCACTAATTTCACTATTAGCGAGTGCAATAACTTCACCAGTTTCTTTATCCACAATGTCTTTCGCTAGAATCTTCCCCAGCAAAAATTCTTCTGGCACACTGACACTACTCATACCAGATTGTTGCAGGTCGCGTACGTGTTTGGCCGTGATTCTCTTATCCTTTTGCACAATTACTTTACCGTCTGGTGCAGTAATATCAAAACTTGCCAACTCACCCCTTAATCGCTCAGGCTGCAGGTCAAAAAATATCCCTTTTTTCGAAAAGACAAAGTGATCGAATTCAAAAAACTCAGCCAAAATTTGAGCTGAAGAAAACCCCATTGCTTTTAGCAAAGTTGTTACAGGCATTTTTCGACGCCTGTCGATCCGGAAATAAACAAAGTCTTTTGGATCGAATTCGAAATCCAACCAAGAGCCACGATATGGAATGATGCGAGCAGAAAACAATAACTTGCCAGAAGAATGAGTTTTACCTCTATCGTGCTCAAAGAAAACACCTGGCGATCGGTGAAGTTGAGACACAATAACCCGCTCGGTGCCATTAATTACGAATGAACCGGTTTCTGTCATCAGGGGAATTTCCCCCATATAAACTTCTTGCTCTTTTACTTCCTTAACCGTCGGTTTAGAAGATTCCCTATCAAAAATGGTTAATCTGACTCTTGCACGTAAAGCAGACGCGTAAGTCAATCCTCTTTGCTGACATTCTTTAACATCAAATCCTGGCACCCCAAGCGAGTAATAAATAAAATCCAGACGGGCATTATTCGAGTGACTCTCAATTGGAAAAGCCGAGTTAAACGCTGCTTGGAGACCCTGTAGTTTTCGTTCAGTGGGAAGGATTTTCTCTTGTAGAAACTCAGCATAAGACTCTATCTGTGTCGCAAGAAAAAAGGGGAATGGCAATATACTTGGACGTTTAGCAAAACTTTTGCGAATACGTTTTTTCTCAGCAAACGAGTAACTCATTGAATTCTCTCCACGCATTATGTTGCTGTAAGGCAATTTCCAGGGATATAGGTCGAAGATTGCTATGTATTAATCAACAGCCGACAGATTACTTTTTCAATAGCAGAAGCATTAAAGTACTGATAAAAATACTATTTACCATACAAAAATTAGGTGCATTATCAGTGAACCAGTCTTATAAACCACAAATATCAAGCACGCACAGAATAACTGACACAAAAAGACTCCAGAATTTTGTTGCATCATGGCAAAAAAGTCACCTGTCACATCACCGGAGAATCCTTTTAAAGCTCCCAAAGCAAACAGGGCTGGTGATACGCTATGAGCGCATACGCCAGCCCAATAAAGGCTATATTATTGATTATTTGATCTCGCAACCAGCTCCCGCCTCAATCAACTGTTTCTTGAGTGCCTCTGCATCCTCTTTAGAAATGCCTTCTTTTACAGGTTTGGGAGCGCCATCGACCAGATCTTTTGCCTCTTTCAGTCCCAGACCTGTTGCGGCTCTAACGACTTTAATAACATTAACCTTGTTGTCACCAGAACCAGTAAGGATAACTGAAAATTCCGTTTGCTCTTCAGCAGCTTCTTGAGTTCCAGTTGGCGCTGCTGAAACAGCAACAGCGGTAGCCGCAGCTGAAACCCCAAACTTTTCCTCCATCTCCTTGATCAGTTCAGATAATTCCAGCACCGTCATATTAGCAATCGACTCTAAAATTTCTTGTTTGGCAATAGCCATTGGGGTTCTCCTAATTAAAAATTGATTATAGTTAAAATGAGTCGCAGGTGTTATACGCGACTGAATGCACGCAATCCGCTATTTTTGATCTCGAACTGCTGCAAGTCCACGCACAAATCTGGTAGGAATTTCATTAAGTGTTCTAACAAATTGGGTCACAGGGGCCTGCATAGTACCAAGCAATTTGGCCAATAGCTCATCTCTGCTTGGTAAGGCCGCCAAGACGGCAATGTCCTTGGCAGACATAACCACGCCCGCCATCGCACCAGCTTTAATGACAAAACCTTCGTTAGTCTTGGCAAAGTCACTTAACACTTTGGCGGTTGCCACCGGGTCGCTCCCAATACCGTAAACTAATGGGCCCACCATATGGTTAGCCAACCCTGAAAATGCTGTACCCGCAACCGCTCGCCTGACCAGCGTATTTTTTACGACACGAAAATAAATACCTGCTTCTCGTGTTTTAACACGCAGGGGTGTAAAACCACTAACGCCCAAACCGCGATATTCCGCAATGACCATAGCCTGCGCCTTCGCGATTTCTTCACTCACTTCTGCTACGATCGTCTTCTTATCTTCCAGATTAAGACTCAAAATAGATTCTCCATAAAAAAACGGCTTTAAGTCTATTACACTAGCTTAGTTAGCAATTGACTTCCAGCACAGCTAAAACGGCGCACTTCACCAGGAGAATTCTCTTTGCAACCCTGTTCGGGTACGCCATCTACGTTGGGCGTTACCAAGAAATCTAAGTCACAAAAAGCCAACTTAAATATTTGGAATAACATAATTAAGTTTCCGTTTATAAATGAGCTCAAGCCAAACTATATTGATTTTCATATAAACACAAACCCCAACGATCTTTGATAACTCGCTGACAGTTAACTGTCAGCGACCCAAAGTTTAATAAACTCAACTAGAGTAAACTAGCATGATCAATCTTAATTCCGATACCCATCGTACTGGAAACAGACATTTTTTGCAGATACACTCCCTTGGAAGCTGCTGGCTTGGATTTGTTGAGCGCGTCTATCAATGCAATAATGTTCTTCAGCAACGCATCCATTTCAAACGAAGCTCGCCCTATTGTGCAGTGGATAATGCCCGCCTTATCTGCTCTAAACTGCACCTGCCCAGCTTTTGCATTTCTTACCGCACTTGCCACGTCCGATGTAACCGTACCCACTTTGGGATTGGGCATCAAACCACGGGGACCAAGTATCTGACCTAATTGGCCTACAATTCGCATCGCATCGGGGCTTGCTATCGCAAGATCAAAATTAATTTCACCCGCTTTAATTTTATCAGCAAGATCTTCAAAACCAATAATATCCGCTCCAGCTTGTTCTGCTTCTTTAGCTTTTTCTCCCTGAGCAAACACCGCAACACGTAAAACTTTACCTGTTCCAGATGGCATGACGACCGAACCGCGCACGACTTGGTCCGATTTTCTTACGTCGATACCGAGAGAAATGGCAACATCAATAGATTCATCGAATTTTGCCGTTGCAGTTTTCTTGACAAAAACCAATGCATCTTCTGGCGAATATATTTTATTCCTGTCAATTCCTTGGACGATAGCCTGATACCTTTTAGATGGTTTTCTCACTTTATTGCCCCTCTACTTCAATACCCATACTTCTCGCGCTGCCAGCTACGGTTCTTACCGCTGCATCCATATCTGCAGCTGTAAGATCAGGCGTTTTTATCCTAGCGATCTCTTCTGCTTGCGCACGCGTCAGCTTACCCACCTTATCTGTATGAGGACGAGCACTTCCTTTACTCACACCTGCCAGTCTCTTGATTAACACCGTAGCAGGCGTGGTTTTCATGATAAAAGTAAAACTTTTATCTGCATATGCCGTAATAACTACCGGCACCGGCAAGCCAGGCTCTATCTTCTGAGTAGCCGCATTAAATGCCTTACAAAACTCCATAATATTTAATTGTCGCTGCCCCAAAGCAGGTCCAATTGGTGGGCTAGGGTTCGCTTTACCAGCCGGAATTTGCAATTTTATATACCCTATAATTTTTTTAGCCAAAACAATCTCCTTAGTGGGTCAAACGAGCGCATGCACTCTTCCCTTTTAATAATCAGCGGCTTAAATTTATCGACTCGATTCATAATACCAATTCATTATACCTTTTCAACTTGCCCAAAGCCCAATTCTATGGGTGTTGGTCTTCCAAAAATTGAAACAGACACATGTAATTTATTTTTATCGTAATTGACCTCTTCAACGCTACCCTGAAAATCTGTAAACGGTCCATCCTTGACACGAACAAGCTCACCAGCCTGAAATAAAATCTTAGGCTTAGGTTTTTCAAAACCTTCTTTAATCTGATTTAGAATATCGTCAATCTCCCGTTTACTGATTGGAACGGGCTGCATCGTCGAACCACCAACAAAACCAGTCACTTTAGCCGTTCCTTTCACCAAATGCCAAGTTTCATCAGTCAAATCCATTTCGATCAAAATATACCCTGGAAAGAATTTTCTCTCGCTGATATTCTTTTGGCCACCCTTAATTTCGACAACTTCCTCCACCGGCACGAGTATCTCGCCAAATTGATCTTCTAGTTTCTGCTGCTTAATTTTTTCCTCTAATGCCCGCTTAACACTCTTTTCAAAGCCCGAGTAGACATGAACAGCGTACCATTTTTTACTCATTTCTCACCCGGCACACCATTAACCCCCTTGATCCATTACCAATTTCACGATCGACATAAGCCCTGCATCTACCAACCACAAGAAAACTGCCATTGTCACAACAAACAAAAATACAGTGCCCGCTGTCTGAAGAGTCTCTTTGCGGCTGGGCCATACTACCTTTTTAATTTCCTCAACCGAATCCTGCGCAAATTCCAAAAACCTTTTACCCGGCAACGTAAATAGCGCCAAGGCAACTCCTGAAATCAACCCCACTAATACCACAACGATTCGCACCACCGTCGGACTTTCATTCAAGAAATAGTAGCCTGAAATACCCGTCAAGCCCAACACTACAGCCAAAGCCAGTTTAACCTTATCCACTTATTAACCTATTCAGGGTTACAACAGAATAATCACGCTCACCATAAAACAACACAATTACATCACTACAAATACAAATTCACTTTCCCTGTCCACATAGATTTCATCTAGTAATTTAGATGGCAGGCCAGGAGGGCATCGAACCCCCAACCTTCGGTTTTGGAGACCGACGCTCTGCCAATTGAGCTACTGGCCTATGTTTATCACCAATCAACCTACCAATTTCGAGAAAATACTATTCAAGGACTTTTGCAACGACTCCAGCACCTACGGTACGTCCTCCTTCACGGATAGCAAAACGCAACCCCTCATCCATTGCAATTGGAGCAATAAGATTGACTGTAACCGATACATTATCACCAGGCATAATCATCTCCGTGCCAGCAGGTAGCTCTATCGATCCAGTCACGTCCGTCGTGCGAAAGTAAAATTGCGGACGATAACCAGCAAAAAAAGGTGTATGCCGACCACCCTCATCTTTGCTCAATACATAAATCTCCGCAGTGAACTTAGTATGCGGAAGAATACTGCCGGGTTTTGCCAATACCTGGCCACGCTCCACTTCTTCTCGCTTAGTGCCACGCAATAACACACCAACGTTATCACCTGCTTGCCCCTGATCCAGCAATTTGCGGAACATCTCTACGCCTGTACATACGGTTTTAATCGTAGGTCGCAAACCAATGATCTCGATTTCTTCGCCCACCTTAACTACGCCACGCTCTACACGCCCCGTTACTACAGTACCGCGACCAGAAATAGAAAATACATCTTCAACCGGCATAATAAAAGCACCGTCAATTGCACGCTCGGGCTCCGGTATATAGCTATCTAGCGCTTCTGCCAATTTAAAAATTGAAGGCTGCCCAATTTCGCTTTCATCTCCCTCAAGCGCCTTTAGCGCTGATCCAATAATAATTGGCGTGTCATCACCAGGAAAATCATATTTCGAAAGCAACTCGCGTATCTCCATTTCTACCAGTTCTAACAGTTCGGCGTCATCTACCATATCCGCCTTGTTCATGTAGACGATAATGTAGGGTACACCAACTTGCCGTGCCAACAGAATGTGTTCGCGAGTTTGAGGCATCGGACCGTCTGCTGCCGATACGACCAAAATCGCTCCATCCATCTGCGCTGCGCCAGTGATCATATTCTTTACATAATCAGCATGCCCAGGGCAGTCCACATGAGCGTAGTGACGATTGGCTGTCTCATATTCAACGTGAGAAGTGTTGATCGTAATTCCGCGCGCCCGCTCTTCCGGCGCAGAATCTATCTGATCATAAGATTTAACCTCTCCACCATACTTCTTCGTCAATACCGTCGTGATCGCCGCAGTAAGCGTTGTCTTCCCATGATCCACATGCCCAATCGTTCCAACATTCACATGCGGTTTATTGCGCTCAAATTTACTCTTAGCCATACCTTCCTTCCTTGTTTAACGCCACATCAATCAATTTCAATACACCAATTCATCAGCCTACAATACAGGCACACACGCCAGACTAAAAAATGGTGCCCATGGCCAGGATTGAACTGGCGGCCTCTCCCTTACCAAGGGAGTGCTCTACCACTGAGCTACATGGGCGAACAGCTCGAAAACAGGTATTCTTCTAGTGGAGCGGGTGAAGGGAATCGAACCCTCATCGTAAGCTTGGAAGGCTTCTGCTCTACCATTGAGCTACACCCGCTCTTAACTATTTTTTGCGACCAAAACACCCCACCAGTCAACTTGTGCCACAAGCGTTTAGCATAACACCTTAAGCAGTTTAACTCCAATAAGACGGTGGAGGGGGAAGGATTCGAACCTTCGAAGGCAGAGCCGTCAGATTTACAGTCTGATCCCTTTGACCGCTCGGGAACCCCTCCAAAATAGTCAAGCATTATCTATGTTTTACTAATTTAAGTCAACGATAGCAGTTGATATCGTCCGATAGACTCGGACACTCCAGTTAAGAGATAACGTTCTTGATGGGGGAGAAAAATAGAACTGAGAAGACACTATACAAAGGTATTCAAACTGGATGCGATTAGTCTGGTGCTGGATCAGGGATTAACGATAGCAGAAACGGCCAGAAGCCTGAGAATCAGGGCTAATATGTTTGGGCGGTGGGTCATCAGGCGGAAGTTTAGCGGCTTAAGATAGAGAACAAACAATTAAAGCTGAAGCGCCGGATTGAATCGCCCTGGATTTTCCGGAGACATGTTTTCTTAAGTCAAGCTGCATCAGCTGACTCTTCCTGTTGGCGATAATACGTCTTTTCAAATTCTGCCGGTGGGACATATCCGATTGCATCCAGCAGTCTTCGATTGTTGAACCAATCCACCCATTCCAAGGTGGCAAATTCTACTTCTTCAATACTGCGCCAAGGACCGCGATGCCTTATGACTTCGGTCTTGTACAAACCATTGATGGTCTCAGCCATGGCGTTGTCATAAGAATCTCCGATGCTGCCGACGGAGGCGTCAATATTTGCCTGCGCCAAACGTTCTGTATAGCGAATCGACAAATATTGGCAACCGTGGTCGCTATGATGAATCAATCCTGCGGTTTCCCGACGTGCCCATAGCGCTTGCTCCAATGCATCCAGTACCAGATCCGTTCGCAATGAACGACTCACTCGCCAACCAACGATGTACCTTGCAAAAACATCGGTGATAAAAGCCACATAAACAAAGCCTGTCCACGTCGCCACAAAGGTAATATCCGCTACCCACAGTTGATTGGGGCGGGCAGCTACAAATTGCCGGTTAACCTTGTCCGTTGGCCGGTCAAGCAAATCGTCCGAAATGGTTGTCCAGCACTTCTTGCCGCGTCGAACACCTTGTATTCCAAGCTTCTTCATTAACCTCTCGACTGTGCAGCGAGCAACACCAATATCTTCTCGTAACAACTGTCGCCATACTTTGCGAGCACCATACACCCGGAAATTGTCTTTCCATACCCGCTGTATATCAAGTTCTAGCCTCATGTCTCGCTTGATGCGATCAGACAATCGATCCGGATCTCGCTCGCACACTTTGTGTTCGTAATAACTCGACGGGGCAATCTGTATTTGTCTGCAGATTGGCTCGACCCCGTATGCCGCTTTGTTGCTATCGACAAATGTCACTATCATTTCGGTCGGCGGTCGAGCTCCGCCTGCGCAAAATAGGCCGATGCCTTACGTAATATCTCGTTCGCTCGCTTTAACTCCCGATTCTCCTGTTCCAATTCCTTGAGCCGCTCTCGATCCGCAGTCGACATGCCGCCTCGAATTCCCTGATCAATCTCTGTTCGTCTTACCCAGCTGCGCAACGTCTCCGCTGTACAGCCAATCTTGGATGCGATCGACTTGATCGCCATCCATTGCGATTCATGCTCCTTTTGCTGCTCAAATACCAATCTTACCGCTCGTTCTCGTACTTCCGGTGAATAACTGATTTGGTTCTTCATCTCTTCCTCCTCTCAAATCATCTTATCTCCGGAAAACCCGGGGCGATTCAGATACTAAAGAAGGAAGCGACGGTCTTCTTCGCGAAAGATACAAAGTAGAATATAAAGTGATCTCCTGCAACTGAACAACCTGAGAGTAGAATTAAGCTCTGCTATTATTAGTTAATCAAGCACAGGCAGCCTGATGAATTGCCTGATATTGATAATAAACCTCATTGGGCGTTTGGTTATCAAGACCTTGATGAAAACGCTCCTGATTGTACCAGTCAAACCACTGAGTCAAACTTTTCCCCATCGACACATAGGTAATGTCAGCAGCTCAAACCTGATTGGGCTGCTGACATTACATTACCTTTGGCAGGCAAGGATATATTTTGTGTTGTTTGGCTGGAATACTGGTACCCTGTTTCGGCGCAGTGCTGATAATACCCAGAGTCTTCATCATGTATGCCACCTTCTTACGACCAATCAGTATTTCCTGGCGGCAAAAATCACGTGGCGTGGCTACGTGCGCCATATTGTAGTGTTTTCAGGTATTGCTCATCCATCCTTCGTAGCAAAACCAAGTCAACATCATTTGCCGGTTGAGGCTGACAATAATAAGTTGAACGTGCCAAACCCACTAAGTGGCATTGGCGAACTTGACTCAGTGTGTCGTGGGGCTCAGTCATCATTTTACGTTCCGTTGTGTTTAATGATCGAGCTTTCCGACTAAAAGATCGTGCTCCACCGTCAGTTGCCCGATGACACGATGTAAATCATCTGTGGAATGGTTTCATCCCCCCGTATCGTAGCTAGCGCAACTTTTTCTTTGAATTCAATGGAATATTGCGTGCGTTTCTTGCTCATGATTACGGTCATCTATTATGTCCATAACAGAGCTTAACAAGCTGTCCGGTCGACCTCATATGCCGACTATTATTGGGTGTGAGTCTCAGTACTTTATGACTATGAACAACGCCACCACAATTGCCAGGATAATCCACACCATGGGCAACTGCTTAATGCTTAACAGGATATTACAAAATCATGCGATTACACCTACGGCAGTCGCTGAATGAAGCGCGCGCTAAATGTCTTGGGATATCAAATTAGTCACGGAAGGCGGGATACAAGTGAAACATCGGAAGAAATACAGGGTGACGATAGACAGCAATCATCAGTTATCAGTGTTTGAAAACCAATTGAATCGGCAATTTGATATTGCCAAACCGGATCAAGTTTATGTTTGCGATATCACGTACATCTGGACACAGGAAGGCTGGTTGTATCTGGCAATCGTAATAGATTTGTTTTCCAGAAAAGTGGTCGGTTGGAGCATGAGTTCACGGATGAAGGAGACGCTGGTTTGTGATGCCTTGCGAATGGCTGGCTGGTTGCGGCGGCCACTGCCTGGGTTGATTGTGCAGCAGGACTCGTGAGTCGCAGTATGCCAGCAAAGCATACCGCAATCTGCTGAAAGTATATGGTTTTATTGGCAGCATGAGCCGCCTGGGAAATTGTTGGGATACTCAGTTTAATATGGCTTTGAATGCCTGACTTGATCTGACCCGTGCTGGGATTGGCGAAGTAGTGCCTTTGCGTTGACCTGTCGATCTGGTCCAGGTATTCCCCGAGCGTTGCCGGGCCCAATACTTGTGACCTAATAGGAGCTTTGAATTGCACCGTGAGTGTCCTGTCCGGTAAGTGGGGTTGGTAATGCGCCAATCTTGACTGAGGAGTGTAAATATGGACGGCACATTGATTCAGAATGAAGTTATTCTTGGCGTTGATACCCATTTAGATACACATGTTGGCGTAGTCATTAACCACCAAGGTAAAGTGATAGGTACACTTGCTTCCATACCGACTAATAGAGCAGGTTATCTGAAATTGCTAGCATGGGCGCGGTCTCTCGGAAATCTACGGCGTGCTGGTGTTGAAGGAACAGGAACATATGGCGCTGGTCTGACCCGCCTATTGTGCGAACAGGGTATTGAGGTATGGGAAATAAATCGACCTGATCGTGCTAAACGCAGACTTCAAGGGAAATCGGATCCGACTGACGCTGAAAGTGCAGCGCGAACCGTTCTTTCTGGTAACGCAACGGCAACTCCAAAATCGCAGTCAGGTGTAGCTGAAGCATTGCGTATGTTATCGGTTGCCAGACGAAGCGCAGTCAAGGCAAGGACGCAAACAATCAACCAACTCAGATCGTTATTAGTTAGTGCACCAGACGATCTGCGCGAACGACTCTGGAAAACTAAACCGGAAGAATGTGTAACAGGCTGTGCACGACTTCGGAAGGCCAAAGGCAGTATTTTGCTTAAAACATTAACTGCAACACTTCGTTTATTGGCTAAGCGCTGGCTAATGCTTTCAGCAGAACTAAAAGAACTCGATGCGACGCTTGATCATTTGACAAGCCAGTCAGCGAAACGTCTTCGGAACCAGTTTGGAGTTGGACCACAAACAGCGGCGATACTACTTGCTGTGGCAGGAGATAATCCAGAACGTTTAAGGAATGAAGCAGCGTTAGCTGCGTTATGCGGCGCGAGTCCACTACAGGCATCCTCAGGAAAGACTATCCGCCATCGATTAAATCGAGGAGGCGATCGATCTGCAAACAACGCCCTATGGACCATCGCGATGGTACGCATGCGCAGTGAGCCGAGAACCCAAATCTATGTGGCACGACGTGCTGCTCAAGGGATGTCAAATAAGGAAATTCAACGTTGCCTGAAACGGTACATTGTTCGTGAGTTATATCCGCTTATTATTGCGGATTTGTCAGATGTGGCCACAATTACTTGACATAGGAGCGTCAATGCAGTTGCAGAAAGTATCGAAGGTAGCCTCACAAACGAGAACGCTGCCAATGGCGGCATTACCAAGCACGCCATGAAGCTCAGCAGGACATTTTGCAGTATATCGCCGTGTTTTATAACAACCAGAGACTGCATTCATATCTGGATTACAAAAGCCCAAACCAATATGATATAAAGCGGAAGGAGCAAAATCATTTCTGATATGCTGATTTCACCTAGTTTAGTCTGCGCACTTTGAGTTGCTCGCTTGAGCTTTTTACTTGAACGAAGTTTACTTTTTCAAGAATAAGATTTCCTCAAAAATAAATCGAGGTTTGGGATGACCTTACTCAGAAATAGGTTAAAACTGGCTATTAGTACTGGGTTAACCCGATTTCTTCGAAACCTTCATTGCAGGAATTAGCTACAACCTACTGCTTATTACAGGCATTTAGATCAGAGCCTGCTCTGAGCATGCAGTCTTCTTTCATGCCAAACAAAAAGAGCACTACTCATTTTAGATGAGCAGTGCTCTTTTATTTAGGGCGCTTGGCAGTGTCCTACTTTCACATGCGTATACACACTATCATCGGCGCTGCTTTGTTTCACTTCTCTGTTCGGGATGGGAAAAGGTGGTTCCAAAGCGCTATAGCCGCCAAGCAAAAAAATAAAACTTTAGAAATCAGAAAGCAATTTGAATTTTCAAGATTATAGGATCAAGCCTCACGGCCAATTAGTATCGATTAGCTTAACACATTACTGTGCTTACACATTCGACCTATCAACGTCGTAGTCTTCAACGAGCCTTTAGGGGAGTTATACTCCCGGGAAGTCTAATCTTGTGGCAAGTTTCCCGCTTAGATGCTTTCAGCGGTTATCTCTTCCGCACATAGCTACCCGGCGATGCCACTGGCGTGACAACCGGTACACCAGAGGTGCGTCCACTCCGGTCCTCTCGTACTAGGAGCAGCCCCACTCAAACTTCCAACGCCCACGGCAGATAGGGACCAAACTGTCTCACGACGTTTTAAACCCAGCTCACGTACCACTTTAAATGGCGAACAGCCATACCCTTGGGACCGGCTTCAGCCCCAGGATGTGATGAGCCGACATCGAGGTGCCAAACTCCCCCGTCGATATGAACTCTTGGGAGGAATCAGCCTGTTATCCCCGGCGTACCTTTTATCCGTTGAGCGATGGCCCTTCCATACAGAACCACCGGATCACTATGACCTGCTTTCGCATCTGCTCGACTTGTCAGTCTCGCAGTCAAGCACGCTTATGCCATTGCACTATCAGCACGATTTCCGACCGTGCTTAGCGTACCTTCGCACTCCTCCGTTACTCTTTGGGAGGAGACCGCCCCAGTCAAACTGCCTACCATACACGGTCCCTAATCCAGATAATGGACCTAGGTTAGAATTTCAATAATGCTAGGGTGGTATTTCAAGGTTGGCTCCATACACTCTAGCGAGCATACTTCATTGCCTCCCACCTATCCTACACAAACATGACCAAAATCCAATGTAAAGCTACAGTAAAGGTGCACGGGGTCTTTCCGTCTAGCCGCGGGTAGATTGCATCTTCACAAACATTTCAACTTCGCTGAGTCCCGGGAGGAGACAGTGTGGCCATCGTTACGCCATTCGTGCAGGTCGGAACTTACCCGACAAGGAATTTCGCTACCTTAGGACCGTTATAGTTACGGCCGCCGTTTACCGGGGCTTCGATCAAGAGCTTTCACCCCATCAATTAACCTTCCGGCACCGGGCAGGCGTCACACTCTATACGTCCACTTTCGTGTTTGCAGAGTGCTGTGTTTTTATTAAACAGTCGCAGCCACCTTTTTATTGCAACCTCCTTCTGCTTCGCATGCAAGATGCTACACATACCAGAGGCACACCTTCTCCCGAAGTTACGGTGTCAATTTGCCGAGTTCCTTCTCCCGAGTTCTCTCAAGCGCCTTAGAATTCTCATCTCACCCACCTGTGTCGGTTTGCGGTACGGTCTTTATTTAACTGAAGCTTAGTGGCTTTTCCTGGAAACATGGCATTACTTACTTGGCTCCCTAAAGAGTTTCGTTATCACGCCTCAATTTAGCTGTCCGGATTTACCTAAACAGCACATCTACACGCTTCAACCGGGACATCCAACACCCGGATAAGCTAGCCTTTTTCGTCCCCACATCGCATTAAATAAAGGTGCTGGAATATTAACCAGCTTTCCATCAGCTACGCATTTCTGCCTTACCTTAGGAGCCGACTAACCCTGCGTCGATGAACGTTGCACAGGAAACCTTGGGTTTTCGGCGAGGAAGCCTTTCACTTCCTTTATCGCTACTCATGTCAGCATTCGCACTTCCGATACCTCCAGCAATCTTCACAAATTACCTTCACAGGCCTACGGAACGCTCTCCTACCATCTGCAATTACTTGCAAATCCCTAGCTTCGGTGCACAGTTTAGCCCCGTTACATCTTCCGCGCAGGACGACTCGATCAGTGAGCTATTACGCTTTCTTTAAAGGATGGCTGCTTCTAAGCCAACTTCCTGACTGTCTATGCCTTCCCACTTCGTTTCCCACTTAACTGTGTCTCTGGGACCTTAGCTGAGGGTCTGGGTTGTTTCCCTTTCGACACCGGACGTTAGCACCCGATGTCTGTCTCCCATACTTACACTCTTTGGTATTCGGAGTTTGCCATGGTTTGGTAAGTCTTGACGACCCCCTAGCCATAACAGTGCTCTACCCCCAAAGGTGATATATAAGGCACTACCTAAATAGTTTTCGGAGAGAACCAGCTATTTCCAGATTTGTTTAGCCTTTCACCCCTACCCACAGCTCATCCCCTAATTTTTCAACATTAGTGGGTTCGGACCTCCACAAAGTATTACCTTTGCTTCATCCTGGCCATGAGTAGATCATCTGGTTTCGGGTCTACATCCAGCAACTAGACGCCCTATTAAGACTCGCTTTCGCTGCGCTTCCCCTATATGGTTAAGCTTGCTACTGAATGTAAGTCGCTGACCCATTATACAAAAGGTACGCAGTCACCCCAGCTCTAATAAGCCTCAATTAAAGCCTATTAAAGCTGGGGCTCCCACTGTTTGTATGCATGCGGTTTCAGGATCTATTTCACTCCCCTTCCGGGGTTCTTTTCGCCTTTCCCTCACGGTACTGGTTCACTATCGGTCGATTACGAGTATTTAGCCTTGGAGGATGGTCCCCCCATATTCAGACAAGATTTCACGTGTCCCGCCCTACTTATCGCAATCTTAGTTCCACATTAAAATTTTTGCTTACGGGGCTATCACCCAATATAGCTTAACTTTCCAGAAAATTCAGCTAATTTTAATGCTAAATATTGCAGGCTGATCCCATTTCGTTCGCCACTACTTTGGGAATCTCGGTTGATTTCTTTTCCTCTGGTTACTTAGATGTTTCAGTTCACCAGGTTAGCCACTATCTCTCTATATATTCAAGAGAAGTTACCCTTTCGGGTAGGTTTTCCCATTCGGACATCTCCGGATCAAAGCTTGTTTGCCAGCTCCCCGAAGCTTTTCGCAGGCTTCCACGTCCTTCATCGCCTGTAATCGCCAAGGCATCCACCACATGCACTTATTCGCTTGATCCTATAATCTTGAAAATTCTATGTTATTAGCATAGTTTAATCTTATTTTACATCTATCTCACTGTTTACAATGAGATACAATCAAACCCAAATTACTTTCTAATTTTTTAAAGAACGCAACTGACAACCTTAATTACTCTTACTCAAGAAAGATCATGGCCCACATTTAATTGGTGGAGGTGAACGGGATCGAACCGATGACCCCCTGCTTGCAAAGCAGGTGCTCTCCCAGCTGAGCTACACCCCCCCCTGGTGGGTCTGGGTGGACTTGAACCACCGACCCCACGCTTATCAAGCGTGTGCTCTAACCAGCTGAGCTACAGACCCGTGGAGGTTGAAATAAGCGTGATGCCAAAACCACGATCAATTTGTCAGTTTTTTTATAACCAATAAGTGTGAGCGCTTAACAGTATAATGTGAAAGGAGGTGATCCAGCCGCAGGTTCCCCTACGGCTACCTTGTTACGACTTCACCCCAGTCATGACCCTCACCGTGGCAGGCGCCCTCCTTACGGTTAAGCTACCAGCTTCTGGTGAAAATTACTCCCATGGTGTGACGGGCGGTGTGTACAAGACCCGGGAACGTATTCACCGCGACATGCTGATCCGCGATTACTAGCGATTCCGACTTCACGGAGTCGAGTTGCAGACTCCGATCCGGACTACGACGTGCTTTGTGAGATTGGCTCCCCCTCGCGGGTTGGCTACCCTCTGTACACGCCATTGTATTACGTGTGAAGCCCTACCCATAAGGGCCATGAGGACTTGACGTCATCCCCACCTTCCTCCGGTTTGTCACCGGCAGTCTCATTAAAGTGCTCAAGTTAATGATAGCAATTAATGATAAGGGTTGCGCTCGTTGCGGGACTTAACCCAACATCTCACGACACGAGCTGACGACAGCCATGCAGCACCTGTGTCTTAGCTCCCTTTCAGGCACTTTCGTGTCTCCACAAAATTCTAAGCATGTCAAGGGTAGGTAAGGTTTTTCGCGTTGCATCGAATTAATCCACATAATCCACCGCTTGTGCGGGTCCCCGTCAATTCCTTTGAGTTTTAATCTTGCGATCGTACTCCCCAGGCGGTCAACTTCACACGTTAGCTACGTTACCGAACCCTTAATTAGGCCCGACAACTAGTTGACATCGTTTAGGGCGTGGACTACCAGGGTATCTAATCCTGTTTGCTCCCCACGCTTTCGTGCATGAGCGTCAGTGTTAGCCCAGGGAGCTGCCTTCGCCATCGGTGTTCCTCCGCATATCTACGCATTTCACTGCTACACGCGGAATTCCACTCCCCTCTGCTACACTCTAGCCTTGCAGTTTCAAACGCCATTCCCAGGTTAAGCCCGGGGCTTTCACATCTGACTTACAAAACCGCCTGCGCACCCTTTACGCCCAGTAATTCCGATTAACGCTCGCACCCTACGTATTACCGCGGCTGCTGGCACGTAGTTAGCCGGTGCTTCTTCTTTCGGTACCGTCATTAATTACAATTATTAGTTGCAATCGTTTCTTCCCGACTGAAAGAGCTTTACAACCCGAAGGCCTTCTTCACTCACGCGGCATGGCTGGATCAGGCTTTCGCCCATTGTCCAAAATTCCCCACTGCTGCCTCCCGTAGGAGTCTGGGCCGTGTCTCAGTCCCAGTGTGGTTGGTCGTCCTCTCAGACCAACTACTGATTGTTGCCTTGGTGAGCCATTACCTCACCAACTAGCTAATCAGACATCGGCCGCTCCTCAAGCGCAAGGTCTTGCGATCCCCCACTTTACTCCTTAGAGACTATGTGGCATTAGCGTATCTTTCGATGCGTTATTCCCCACTTAAGGATACGTTCCGATGCATTACTCACCCGTTCGCCACTCGCCGGCAGGTGCAAGCACCCCCGCTGCCGTTCGACTTGCATGTGTAAAGCATGCCGCCAGCGTTCAATCTGAGCCAGGATCAAACTCTTCAGTTTAATCTTACTCATCTCAGCTATGATTTATACTACTCATATCACTTGCGTCGACGTTTATTCTATACATCTTATTACCTGCAACATCACAGATAATTTTCTGCACTGATAAGCGCCCACACTTATTGGTTATTTTTTTAAAGAGCTTCGCTTTGACCTACTTCAGTCGCCGCGTTAGAGAAGCGCATTATACAGAACAATTATTGTACGTCAATGGCTATTGACGACAATGCGCTATATTTCCGGCACAAATCCTGTACTCTATTGTTTAGAATGAAAATTTATTTTCTCAGGTCATTCCACGTCTCATTTACCTTGACGAAAGACTGTCTATCCCCGAATCTCTCCTGATACTGCTGCCTACAAGTATTTCAGCTAGATCTTGGATCTATACTCATGTTTGGACATTCAGCACCAGAGAGTCCGCCTTTAGGGCAAAGGTACAGAACAAAACAAGACGTAAAAATATTCGAAAATGAGAAGACCTAACAGAAAGAAGGCAAGATTCGCGCGACCTCCGCTCTGTAGGCGTAGTTTTTTTGCGACTGTTGTAGGACGTCGGTCAATGAAGGAATTTTAATTTCTTATCTGGTGCGCAATGTCCTACGCTCAAACGTTTCGTGCTTGTCTATCATGCTGGATTAAGTATCTGAATTACCGCTCTTCAACAATTCATCAAGAATTAATATAAGCGATGTTGCCTGCTCTCTTTCACTGGAACATCGGCACTCTGCAAGAGAATTGCTTGGATCAGGTCCTCTACCGTCTGCGCTACCTGGTTCGCCACATACAGCTTGAAGCGCTTATCCGCTCTATTTTGCTAACATGCACTGCTTCTGATAAACAGATTTCTAGATTGACGAATTAGGCAATGCGATTGTCAGCGAAGAAGAGCCTGACCGTGCAGACATATTATTCGGCAGCACTAATAACGATCTGATCCAACGTCTTGGTGGTAATGACAATGTTTTTGGCGAGGATGGTGAAGACCGGATAGAGGGTGGAACTGGAGAAGATAAGCTCTGGAAGGAGGCACGGGTAACGATACATCGACTAACGCACTGGATGAAAAACAATACAATTCATCATTTATACACTGTGGAAAACAATCAGGTGAATCATTCCACAGATTTATTTCAACGATTTCAATGATCTCTATTAAAAATTATGAGGCATTTTAGGAAACTTCTACCAGGAATTTTTTTTGTGTTTTTCATGAATCACAATGCTTTCAGTGAAAACTATAACGTGAATCCAGCTATTGATAAGGATTTTATTGCCCGGTCGAATGGCATTCCACAAGAAGAAGCTGAGATTCAACTTAAAGATTTTTTGACCTCTTTGGGAAGTTGGGAAGAAGTCAAAAAATGGTTAATCTCAAAAGGATTCAGAATAACAATGAAGTCGCGATTACTGACTAAGTACGAAAGAAAAAAATATACTAATCAAGATCCTGTATTTTCTAATGTATCTTGGGATAATAAAAAACTAGGAATTATTTTTGTAGACGGATGGCTTGGTAGGCAGGTATCAAAAATACTCGTACATGGTGTGGGTGTTGGAATTGAATATGCTGTCGAGAATGGGCAATTTATTGTCTACGATGTCAACGTAACGCATACGATGGAATAAACGGTGCGACGCCTTTAGAGCAAATCATTTGCCTGTTGCCCTGGGAAATTCTGCAATATCTAAACATGAATTTGCTAGTATGCCAGTTTTGATCAGAGATGGAAAAAATGGAGACAGTTGACGAGATTCTGGTACGCGCACAGCAACGCGCAGAGGAAATGGGTTTATCCTATCAAGGTGCGCTGTTGCCAGCAGAAGCACAGACAGTATTATTATCATTGCCGCAGCAAGCCAAGTTGATAGATGTACGCTGCAAAGCAGAGTTGGATTGGGTTGGACGTATTCCTGGGGCAATCGAAGTAGAATTACGCACTTATCCCAACATGCAATCCAATCCAGATTTTGTCGACCACCTTGCGCAGCGTGTAGCGGATGATGCACTGTTGCTGTTTATCTGCCGTAGCGGTGGGCGTTCAGATCACGCTGCCGCTCTCATGCAGCAGAATGGCTTCGTGAATTGCTACAATGTGCTGGAGGGGTTTGAAGGCGATAAGAACGAAACCGGTCATCGTGGTCAAAAAGCCGGTTGGAAGGCGGCAGGCTTGCCATGGGTACAAAGCTGACTCTACGGCTGCATTACTCTGACCATTCAATCACCCCGGTATAAGCAGTTAGCAGGATTAGCAATCCAAAACTAATCCGATACCAGGCGAACACCGTAAAATCGTGATTACTGATGTAATGCATCAATCCACGAATAGCGATCAATGCGCTGGTGAAGGCTGCTACAAACCCCACCATGAACATAACCAAATCATCGAAATGCACATACTCCTGATGACGATAGAGATCGTAGAAAGTAGCGGCAAACATAATCGGTATCGCCAGAAAAAAGGAGAATTCGGCAGCAGTCTTACGCGACAAGCCAAACAGTAATCCACCAATGATGGTTGCACCCGAGCGAGATGTGCCAGGAATCAGCGCCAAACACTGCGCACAACCAACTTTGAGGGCATGTTTCCAATCCATGTCATCCACGCTTTCAACCTCAATTTTGTGCTCGCGGCGTTCTGCCCACAATATCACTAGCCCACCGACAATCAGCGCAATTGCCACTGGTAGGGGATGAAAAAGGTAGTATTTAATGGTTTTAATAAATAACAACCCTAATACTGCTGCGGGTAAAAACGCAATCAGCAGGTTGTACACAAAACGGTTGGATTGCTTGCCACCCAGTCCTTTTATTACGCCGATCAGCCGCTCGCGGTATGCCCAACAAACCGCCAGAATTGCACCTAACTGAATCGAGATAGTAAATACTTTGGCCTTATCATCGTTAAAATCCAACAGATCGCCCACCAGAATCAGATGCCCTGTGGACGAGATCGGCAGAAATTCCGTTAACCCTTCGACGACTCCTAACAGGAGCGCTTTAAGCAATATCAACCAATCCATAGATGATAAATTTCTCTTTCAGATAAAAAGGTAAAGTAGATACGTATCAAAGCTTGTTGTAGATTTCCCCGCCTCTTTCCACGAATTCGCTTGCTTTCTTGGACATACCATCCTCCAGGGCCTCCTGTTCTGAAAGTCCCTGCTGTGCTGCATAGTCGCGAACATCCTGTGTAATTTTCATCGAGCAGAAATTTGGGCCACACATGGAACAGAAATGTGCGACTTTAGCGCCTTCCTGCGGCAAGGTTTCATCATGAAATTGCCGTGCTTTATCTGGATCAAGCCCCAGATTGAACTGGTCATTCCAGCGAAACTCGAAACGTGCTTTGGATAAGGCATTATCACGAATTTGCGCGCCAGGATGGCCTTTTGCCAGATCTGCTGCATGCGCCGCGATTTTGTAGGTAATAATTCCCTCCTTGACATCATCTTTGTCCGGCAACCCGAGGTGCTCTTTGGGCGTCACGTAACACAGCATCGCCGTGCCATACCAACCGATCATGGCAGCACCAATGGCGGAAGTAATATGGTCATAACCAGGCGCAATATCAGTGGTAAGCGGCCCCAAAGTATAAAAAGGCGCGCCATCACAGTATTGAATCTGCAAATCCATGTTTTCCTTGATCATATGCATCGGCACGTGGCCAGGACCTTCGATCATGACTTGTACGTCGTGCTTCCAGGCAACATGCGTCAGTTCTCCGAGTGTTTTCAACTCAGCAAACTGTGCTTCATCATTGGCGTCATAAATGGAGCCGGGACGCAAGCCGTCGCCTAGTGAAAAACTAACGTCGTAAGCTTTCATGATTTCGCAGATTTCCTCAAAATGCGTATAGAGGAAGCTTTCCCGATGATGCGCCAGGCACCATTTAGCCATAATAGAACCACCACGCGAGACAATTCCTGTCATGCGCTTGGCAGTCATGGGTACGTAAGCAAGGCGCACTCCGGCATGAACAGTGAAGTAATCTACACCCTGCTCGGCTTGCTCAATCAAGGTGTCGCGAAAAATCTCCCAGGTCAGTTCTTCGGCACGACCATCCACTTTTTCCAATGCTTGGTAAATTGGCACGGTGCCAATCGGCACCGGACTGTTACGGATGATCCATTCGCGTGTTTCGTGAATATTCTTGCCAGTGGAAAGATCCATCACGGTATCACCTCCCCAACGGATCGCCCAGGTCATTTTTTCAACTTCATCCTGGATGCTGGAACCCAATGCCGAATTACCAATATTGGCATTGATTTTGACGAGAAAATTACGGCCGATGATCATGGGTTCGGATTCGGGATGATTGATGTTGGCGGGAATGATCGCGCGCCCTCGAGCCACTTCATCACGCACAAACTCCGGCGTAATCCATTTTTGTGTGGCCGCACCAAAATTTTGACCGGGATGCTGTTTGGTCAGCAAATCATCGCCGGGCAATCCTGTTAACACTTGCTGCTGATTTTCCCGAATTGCGATAAATTCCATTTCTGGCGTAATAATACCGCGCCGGGCGTAATGCATCTGTGTAACGTTCATACCGGCTTTGGCACGACGCGCTGGGCGTTCCAGGTTAAAACGCATTGTGCCCAGCCTGGCATCATTCATTCGCTCGCGGCTGTAATGAGAGGTCAAGCCGCTCAATATTTCCGTATCTCCTCGCCCTGCAATCCATGGTTCGCGTAAACCAGCCAAACCCCGACGGATATCGATATCGACCGCTGGATCAGTATAGAGACCAGATGTGTCATAAACACGAATGGGGGGATTTCTTTCTGTACCTTGACTGGTAGCGGTATCAGATTGGCTGATTTCCCGCATCGGCACCTGAATGTCGGGATGGGATCCCTGTATGTATACTTTGCGCGAATTCGGTAACGGCTGGATCGCAGCTGTATCCACGCGTGCGTCTTCATTGGTAAAGTGATCCGGACTGGAAAGATTTGTTTTCATGTTATGCTCCTCTAAAAGCCGCAGGGAGCTGGAATTGGAATTTTTTCCAAGCTTCCCTCCGGCGGCATTATCCGCATCAGGTATTAAGGGACTCTCTCACCATCATTTCAGAAACGTTGAAACGCGGACCCCTAGCCAAGCTGTCAAGCTAATTGAATTATGGAATAATTGCAAGCCTGATTCTTTTTATAGACCAAAATTAATGAAACCAATGATAAATCTCGAACAAAATCGCTTTAATATGGTCGAACAACAAATTCGACCATGGGATGTCCTCGATCAAAAAGTACTCGACCTGTTATACAAAACCAAGCGCGAAGAGTATGTTCCCGCTGCCTACCGTTCTATGACATTTATGGATATGGAGATCCCACTGGAACATGACTCCGTAATGCTAACTCCAAAAATGGAAGCCCGCATCATACAGGAATTAGATATTAAAAAATCCGATAGAATTCTGGAAATTGGTACTGGTGCTGGATATATGACTGCGTTATTAGCGCAACTTGGTTCGCATGTTTATAGCGTTGAAATTGAACCCGCCCTGCTAACGGCAGCCAAAATCAATCTACAAGTACACGATATTCACAACGTCACTTTAGAACAAGGCGACGGCGCAAAGGGCTACTCGAAGCATGCACCCTATGATGTCATCGTGTTAACTGCTTCCGTACCAATCCTGCCGGACACTTTTAAAAATGATCTTGCGCCGGGTGGACGTCTGTTTGCCATTGTAGGTGAAGAACCGTTAATGGAAGCGACCTTGATTACCTGTACTGCACCTGGTCATTTTCAATCCAAGTTCCTGTTCGAGACTTGTACAGCTCCACTGAAAAATGCAAAACAAACTGAACAGTTTCATTTTTAGTTGCCAGTTCTTGCGGTATCCAGAAATCACATAGGATAGGTTTTTACAAAACCGGTCTTTTTGAACTAGTAATAAATGAGGTGTGTCAGCTCAATCATGAAAAACCTGATCCATTATATTTTTCCATTATTAATGTTCGCTATTTGTACGACCCAGGTGCAAGCAGCGGATCTACTGCAGATTTATCGCGAAGCCCGAGAACATGACGCGCAGTACGCTGCGGCACGTGCAACTTTTGTTGCAGCACAGGAACGCATACCGCAAGGCAGAGCCGGATTGTTACCAGTTGTTAATTTCACTGGTACCGGCCAGAATCAGTACATCGACACCAGCTTTGGTCCAGAACGGCTAATCAAAAGTCGCGGTATTGTGCTGAGTGCTACGCAACCACTCATTCGCATCGAGAATTTCATTGTCTATGAGCAAGCCAAAAGTCAAGTAAGTCAAGCAGATGCAAAATTTATCCTATCTGCACAGGATTTGATTCTACGAACAGCGCAAAATTACTTTGATGTCATGATAGCGCAGATAAACCTGGATGTTGTCAAAACACAGAAAAAAGCGATCAATGAGCAACTGGAGCAGGCTAAGCGTAATTTTGAAGTAGGCATATCAACTATCGTCGATACTCATGAAGCGCAAGCACGCTATGACTTGGTTCTATCCCAGGAAATTGCAGCCGAAAATGCGCTGGAAATTACACGACGCACACTACAAAGCCTAATCAACCGTTTTCCACATGATCTACAGGACACCAGCCTAGAAAAAATTATTGCTGATCCATTATTGTTGCCAGAAGGAGAAATGGAAAATTGGGTACAAGTTGCACAAGAAAAGAATTTCTCTCTCAAAATACAGAAGATTGCACATGAACTTTCAGAGCAAGAGATCCGACGTAATAAAGCAGGGCATTATCCAACACTTGATTTAGTCGCCCAATACAGCAACCAACAGGGAATAGGGGGTGCGTTTACCGGTCAGGGGATTGATCTCGTTTCCAAAGCAATTGGCCTGCAACTAAATGTCCCTATTTTTGCTGGATTATCGGTGCAATCCAAAGTGAGGGAAGCAATTGCCAATCGCGACAAGGCACGTGAGGAACTAGAAAATATAAAACGCCTGACTGCTTTACAGGTACGCCAGCAATATCTTAATGTCACCAATGGAATTGCGCAAATCAAAGCACTCCGACAAGCCCTGATTTCCAGCCGTAGTCAACTGGACTCCACGTCACTTGGTCAGGAAGTCGGTGTACGTACCGAAGTGGATGTTCTCAATGCACAACAGCAATATTTCTCTGCTCGTAGAGACCTTGCACAAGCCTATTATAATTATCTTATGGCAAGGCTCCGGCTCCAGGCGGAAGCTGGAAGCCTGGATGAAGATGACATTCTTGAAATTAACGCACTTCTTTGATAGGGCTGAGTTGAGTCATCTTTAAGTATTAAGAATTCCTCAAAACGGCCTTCTAATATTTTTTTGAAATCCTGTTAAACACAGTCAAGCAAGAAGAATCGGTAATTGACACCACTCCAGCTTTCATCATTATATCGCGTAGATTGAATCCACAACTCTCATGCGTTTAAGTAGATACTCACGATTCTGTACACTTGCTGAGAATCTTTATGTCTTGGCCTCGCGGGGTGAAAAATAAGACGATTCCGAACCAAACTATAGGGTCATTACTCTACAATAGCGACTTTTTTCAACTTATCTCACTAAGTGGATGTGGTCGCTCAATACCAAACCCCTGAGCATAATCCACCCCTATTTCAGCTAATTTTGCCAATATATCAGGTGTTTCAACCAGCTCGCCAATTGTTTTTATTTTTTGTGTGTGCGCAAAGTGGTTAATATCTATAACCTTTTCTAATTCTTTCGTATCTCTGAGAATATTACAAATCAGGCCACCATTAATCTTGATGAAATCTGTCTTGATATTTCTTAACAAATTCAACGACTCCCGATCGTAATCAAAACTGCACAATGAAACTCGACATCCCAGGCTTTTAATATTTCTGGTAAAAATCGCACAACTTGGCAGGATGGCAGCTGCATCTGCTGTTTCAATTTCAAAACATAGCTTATGTGGTTCAATTCGAGTGGCGTTGAGTCTCTCCTGGATAAATACGATAAACATCTTGTCATCCAGAGTACTTTTCGCCACATTGATACACAGAGAAACATTCGTCTTGGTCGCATAATTTTTCAGCCAGTTAATCGACTTGCTGACCACCCAACGATCCAGTCTAGGTAATAGGTTATGCATTTCTACCATTGGCAGAAATGCGCCAGGTGGAATCATGTTGGATTCCTCCTCGGCCATGCGAATCAGAATTTCATAATAAAGCTCATTGCCTTGATCTGCCCGAACTGGAATGATCTTTTGCACATGCAGGTGAAAAGCCTCCTGTTCAATGGCTTGAAGAATTCGCTCCGGCGAATCTAGAGATGATTTATTCTGCTTAGGTGTATTTCGATTATTCGACAGATCTTGGGTGCTTCTTTTTTCTGCACCCGTGTTAGCAATAAAGCTGTCTCCAATGGCAACAATTTGCTCCCCTTCTTTCAGCAAACGTGGTGTATAGAGCGCATAAAACCCAATCACCTTGCCGTTAACATCAAAGTGTGGCACAAATTGCCCAATAACCAGGCAAGTAGAACGATTAGCCAGTTGTTGGCTATGCTGATTTTGGACTACTTCTCCTGCAAGAATTTTTTCAATGAATGGCTTGATACCCAGGTAACAAGTTTCACTCAAACATTCACGCAGGAACTTGCCGTCTACTTGATCTGGTTTTAATTCAAACCACTGGCGGAAAGCGCGATTGTGATAGCAGCATTGCTGTTCCCGATTAAAGTACGCCAGCATAACTGGAAAATTTTCATCAATTATCTGTAATTTTGTTTTATTTTCTGCAGAAGTTTTTTCTGCCCAAAGCCGATATTTTATTTCATTAGCCAGTCGTTCTCTTTGTGAACCTAGCTGGGCAAGATGCCCGGAAAAAGCCTTTTCCGTACGAGCAATTTGCAGTATCGTCACGAAGAGAGTGGTGATTAACATCACCCACAGCATAGTTTCGATCTGTGGCACAAATATCAGTCGCAAATACCCCATCACGATCAGCAATCCCGCCACCACCAAAGCGATAAATACCGATATGAAAGGTTTAATCGTGCCTACTCTGGAAATAATGTGTGTACTCATTTTCTAGTATTCGTTATCAAAAACAAAACCCATGCCGGTCAGACAACTCATCTTATCCACTACCAGGCGTATTTCTCTATCGAATGATTAACTGCCCAAAGTTTCCAAAAACTCATGGGAGTCAGGCTAAATACCTTGCCCGATCTTTCACCCAGTACCGTTAATGTCAACTTTGAAATCCGCCTTTTTTTCAATAATTCCAGTAAAGGCATGAACCAATCATATTCAAGTCTTGTAAGCTCTTTGCGCCACGCAACAAAATCTCGATAGCAGACTGGTTTTTGTAACATATCCAATAGAATCAGCTGTCGGTTACCTTTTGCGCCGGATAACCAGTCATGTGCATTAGCCGGTGTGGATCGACATGCCATGTCATGAGCAGCTGCCAATCCTTTTGCAAAAACATGATTACTCCATATTTCGTAAGGTAATGCCGTCATGTCCTGCGGCATGACACCCCCACCCCATATCCACAAACTATTGATAATTGGCTCTCCCCGCATTTCTCTATGCTGGTTTAGTGGATGCTCATACAATAACATTTGGATTTCACTTACTCGCTTTACCCAAGCAATACTGCCTTCGCCGATTGGCAGCTGGTTATTAATATTCTTGCCTGCAATCTCCCCTAAAATTCTAGTCTGCATAACTGGAATGTTATTGCTGTGTATATACCAACGAGTCGGGTGGAGCGGCAACAAGGTCAGCCCCTCCTTTGCGAGCAACTTGTTTATGTTATCGGCGAAATCAGAGGATTCTTGAGATGAAATATTTAACATCTGGTCATCCACCAGAAGAATATGGTTATTTTCGATACGCAAATGAACTGGGTCAGCTCGTAACCAATAACCATCATAATTTTCACCAATGTTCAAACCATCCATTCGTACCATGATAGGTGCAATTGGCCAATCCTGTTGTTTCTCTACTCCAAAAAACTGACACAACCAAGCTTCTATCGATACTGTCAAACATTCATCACATCGACTTTTCGCCAGAATTTTTTCAAGAGCGGGTAATTGCAGTTGCTGGTAGACCCCATGCCCGTGGTCAGGCCAGAATAAAGCGGGAACGACTATATCGACATGCATGAACACACCCCATTGGAAATAACAAATTTCTATAATTATCACTTTATATCAGATGGTTAAACATTGCACATCTGACTTTTACCGCTCATTTACTATATTTTGAACGATTCTGGACAATTATTTGTAAATTAGTCAAATAAACATATAACTACGAATTATTCTCATTAACATGTAATTTTTTGGAAATACATCTTAAATTAAGATTAATTTATTGAGGACTGCCATTCATGTATATTTGTGTGTGTAGGGAAGCAACTGATCGCGACATTCGTGAGGCAATTCTGAATGGCGCGGCGGGGATGCGCGACGTGAGAATTGATCTGGGCGTATCAGAGCGATGTGGTGTCTGTGTTTGCCACGCCAAAATGGTGCTTGATAGAGTCCTACAGCAAGCCGACTTGACCACAGCCCTCTCTGAAGCGTAAGTTGATCTTTCGTCGTTGCCAATTATTTCTAGTCGACCGAATAAGGAAACATCATGAAAGGTAATACTGACATCATTCGCTGGTTAAATACGCAACTTAAACATGAGCTAACCGCTGTCAATCAATATTTTCTGCATGCGCGCATGTACAAAAACTGGGGATTCAACAAACTCGCTGATCATGAATATCACGAATCAATTGAGGAGATGAAACACGCTGATCAGCTAATTGAACGTATCCTGCTGTTGGAAGGACTTCCCAATCTGCAGGAGCTGGGCAAACTATTGATTGGAGAATCCGCACAGGAATGCGTTACCTGTGATCTCGATCTCGAATACACCTCTCGAGAAACATTGATCAAAGCAATCACAGCCTGTGAGACAGCTCAAGATTTCGTCTCGCGTGAAATATTTGAACGCATTCTGGAGGACACTGAAGGTCACATAGATTGGCTGGAAACACAAAGAGACATGGTACAAAATGTGGGGATTCAAAACTGGCTACAGTCCCAGATTTGAGGAATTCGGCAAAGATTAATCGAGTTTCGCCAAAAAAGTAAGCACTGCAGATCGCCATTGCGCTGGATGGCGTCTGTAAAGAGACTCGTGACCGGCTTCTGAAAAAACCTCTATCGCCTTTTGCTCCGTCGGCACCGCATCAAATACCCGCATAGCTGCTGGCAATCTTGCTTTATTATCCTGCTCCCCATGCAGAAACAGCACCGGAGAAGTGGTAGATCGTGCGTAGTCGACTGGATTATGTGTAAATGCATTAAAATCAGCCTGTATTCCTCCCCAGAATACCAGTAAGTGTGCACTTGGAAAGTAGGGAATATTCAGATTATCAAAGCGATTGATAACCGTATTGAGCAAACTGTCAAAAACACTCTCCACAATCAATGCATCCGGCTTGATATCCAGCTGGTCAATGGCTCTGAAGATTGCGGCTGCACCCATCGATTGACCATAAAGGATAAGTTTTTTATGTGGATAGTGCTCGCGTGCATAGTAAACACTTGCAGCAACATCGTCCGCTTCCACGTAGCCAATTGTGGTGTAGGCAGCTGAAGACGCTCCAGAGCCTCTAAAATCTACTAACAAGACAGAATGATTTGCAGCAAGTAATGCCTTGGCTTCGTTAATCAAGGAAGATTTCTCCATAGCGTAGCCATGGAACAGAATCACCAGTTTGCCCGAACTGCCAGCACAATACCATGCACTCAAAGTCAGTTGAGTATCTGTAGGAATAGTCTGATCACGACAGTCTGAACGCACGCTAACCGGAATCATGAATGATTGTGGCTTTGAAATAGCCAATCCTTGTATCAGCAGAATTAACTTATCACCAATGGAAGTCAGATTTACTTTCTCCAATGCTTCACCCGATGCCGTAAAATGCAAAAAAGTATAGGCATGTCGGTAGGCCAGCACATTCAGCATAGTCATCCCGCTGATCATGCCAGCAACAAGCAAAATTCCGATGGTGCGCTTATATTGTTGTCGTCCCAAAATAGCACTTTGTTATGTCTAAAGATGTTGGTAACCGCCCGTGGTCAAAGCCTATTAGCAAAATATCTTATCTGTAAAATGTGTGCCGTATAATATCTGGCCGTCATCTTTACTGATACTATTTAACGTCAGAAACAACCCATGATCTTACATTGTCCAGAGTGTAACAGCGAGCACATACATCAGTCGCGAATCAGACCAGGAGAGCGTACTGCAGCCAATCTTTTTCAGTCACCATATCGCTGCCGAGATTGCAAAGCACGCTTCTGGGCTCGTAATACCAACGCCTACCTTGTCTCTCTAGTGGGTGTCGGGTCTATACTTTTTATAGGTTCACTCATCTGGGTTGCCTTTTTCTATGAAGAGCCTGGCCCAAATCAATTGATACCAGATTCTCAGTCGACCATCGTGCCGGCAGCACCCTCGAATTCGTTACTTTCTTCAGCTATTGCACGTGGAGATGAAATTGGTACACAAACACTTAAAGATGAGAGCACACCATTACCAGACGCAAATAATCCAAATTACTACACTACCAGTCTGTTCCTGGAAAAAGCGATTAAAGGCAGCGCTGATGCACAGTATCAACTGGGTCTACTTTATCTTAATGGCAGAGGTACGCTACAGGACTTCTCGGAGGCTGCAAAATGGTTGACGCTGGCTGCAGAACAAAATCACTCTCTTGCCCAATATGAGCTAGGACTGCTTTATCAGGTTGGTCAGGGCGTGGAACTGAATGTGGAAAAAAGCTATATCTGGTTCAATATTGCAGCGGCTGCCGGGGTCGAACAAGCGATTCTGGCACGTGACAAGACGATGCGCGCCCTAAGTACCGCCCAACTGAAAGTGGCACAGAAAGAGGCACGTGATTGGCTGGATAACAAACTAAGATTCAAATAGAAAGCCATTCATAAATAGCTGACGGCTACCGCTAATACGTCTGCAGCTGCCAGATCAGATAACCAACCGCACCAACGAAACAAACCAGCGTTGCAATTACTTTGTGCCGTGAGTTAGCAACAATGACGGCTTGCGGCTGCACAGAGATAACAAATGGCCGCTGTCTGTCTCCTGGCCGAAAAACATGGTTGGTTGCTGGCTCAAACTGCATCGCCTGGTGTACCGCTTCTGCCTCTGATTTTGCCACCTTGCGTGCCATTTCCCATTCAGTTAAATTGATTTTACCATCGTGATTGCTATCAAACCGTAACCGCAATTGTTCGCTGTCGAGTTTCCAGCCACTGAGTAGATCACGCTCAACATCACGCAATGAACGGTGAGTGGAGGGTGAATGGGTTGACAGCTGACCAAGTACATAAAGGCGTTGCCCTGGTAAAATCAGGCGTTCGGTATAGCGATACCGGTTTTTCAACGCCATGGCAAACGGAGCGCTATCCATAACCCCCGTTCGGGTTGGCCATTCGGTATTTCCATACCAGATCAATGCTTCATCACTGACGACCTCGGCGTCACGCGGATCAATCACACAGGTACCGGTACCATCATCAAACAAAAAGGGAGAATCACTCGTATTTTGATAAACGACTCGCCAGCTACTACGTGAGCCAAAACCGGACTTACATTCGACCAGACTTTGATACCAGATACAACGATGATTGGACAAAGGCGCATAAACGGGATAATCCTGTGAAAACCTGCCTTTCCCTTCCAGCTCGACAAAACCTTGATGCGCAGAGCGTAAACGTGAAGTCGGCGTATCCTGGATCAGCCGCCAGTATTTCCACATGCACACAAAAAAGTAAAAGCTGACTGCGGCAACCAACATAGCTACAAATAGGATGGCTTCGTGATCTTCAGTCATTTCAATCATGTTCGGCGGTAGTTATGCGCAAAACAGATATCTCATCAAACAAAAAGTTTTCCGAGATTGGGGTCAGCTTTATCTTCAACAGAAAATTTCAGCAAGGGGCGCGCACCAAATCCGAAGCATCTGGCGACAAGAATTTCCGGGAATTGATCAATCAGAACATTATTGTTTTTGACGGACTCATTGTAAAACTCGCGACGATCAGCAAGCGCATTCTCGATACTAGTTACTCTTGCCTGTAAATGCAGGAATTTCTCACTGGCCTTGAGTTCTGGATAAGCTTCGGCAACTGCGTATAAGTTCCCTAGCCCCATTCTGAGCATCCCCTCTGCGACCCCCAAAGAGGAAACGTCGCCCGTTTCACGGGCACTGGCTATTCGCGCCCGAGCCTGCATTACCTTGTTCAGAGTCTCTTGTTCGAACTGCATATATTGTTTACAGACTTCAACCAGCTTGGGCAACTCATCATGACGCTGCTTAAGCAGAATATCGATATTCGACCAGGATTGTGAAACGGTATGCTTAACGTTGACCAAGTTGTTGTAAATCATGATGATGATCGTCAGCAAAATCGCCATCACTGCCAGGAAGCCAAAGAAATAGGTCGATAAATCCATCATTACCTCCACAAATTTTCAGGAAATATCTTTTTAACGACAAAAAATGAAAAATTTGGAGTAGAAAGTAATTCAGGAGAGTTTTAGAAACCACTTAAAATGAAAAACGCAATTCGGTATACACACGATCATTGTTCGCAAAACGACCAAATAACCCGGTAGCTGGGCCATCGAATATATCTGCGCCCATTGCTATTTTCCAATTACGTGTAAAACCCCAGGCGATACGTGGACGCAGCATCCATTCACTACGATTAAGGCTGTGAATAAGCAGCACCTGTGCTTCCACATCCCGCCAGAGATTCCCCTGCAAAAAAACACTGCCACCATTTTCGCGCCTGTCTGCAAAAATATCCCGATCATAATTAAGGAATACTCGCTGAAAGAATTGTAGATTGAGGCGAATGTCTCGCGGCAGGTTGAAATCCAGTCCCAGTGCGTAGTCGATAGTATCCTGCCTCGTCAAACCGTTCAATGCAGTCGGGCGTGTAACATTGAAGCGTCGCCCATCGGTATACACCAACTCACCTTTAAGTACCGCCCGCCCCAGATCTTTGGTAAGCGTGCTGCCAACCTGATCGATCGTTTCATGGCGCGCTTGAAACGTCAGCGGATCGCCTAATTGACTAACCAGATGGAATGTTGGCGTGGCATCACGGCTATGATAATAAAATGCAGACAAATCCCATCCACTGATTAGTTGCGACAAACGCACACCGTAATTGCTATTACCCGGATTCAACCCTGATCGGTCTTCACGCAGAAAATTTACGGGCTGATTACCCGGAAGGGCAAATGGGTAGAATTCCGCACCGGGACGGCCGATTTTGTCCACACTGGCAAAAGGGATCCATACAAAATCTGCGTGAAAATTGTCTTTTGAATACTCAGTGCGAATCGCCCATTGTGGAATACGCAGCAAGTCGAAATCCTGTAGTACGAATTCACGCATATCTTTAGCAGAAACCACATCGGCAAAGAACAAACCGACCATTTCTCCCCAGATAATATGTTGACGACCAATGCGTACATCAAAGTTACCGGCTGACACATCCAGATAATTCTCTCGCAAGAAAAACTCAAAACGCTGATCCCGGCGCACATCACGCGGATAAAAACCAGAAATATCGTGAATAGCATCATAATCAATGCGTGCGCTTAGCTTCCATTTTATGTTGGGGCTTAACTGGCCAAGATTAGCCAGTTCGGAGCGTAAGCGTAGCTTGGAAGCATGTGAGGGGCTGGCATAAGTATCTGCGAACTCAAGCTGAGAAAACCCCCGCCAGGCAGCAGTAGGTTGAAACACAGGCTTAGACTGGTTTGCCGTTTTTGAATGGTTGTCATTAAACAAACTTTCGAGCGGAGGATTTTGTGCGTGTAATTCTTCATAACCATATAGACATAAGGATAATGACAGAATCAGGTAGCTGAATATTTTATGGCGAAATTTCATGAATGCTTCGAAAGGGCTGATCATGCATTTGTTACGGCAGTTTCACGGATAAGTTGACCATCTTCGATTCTCACCAACCGCTCCGCTAGCGCCATCACCTTGGCGTCATGTGTTGAGAAAACAAAGGTAGTACCGTTATTTTCATTGATTTGCTTCATTAGCTGCAATATTCCCTCTCCGGTTTTGTGATCAAGGTTGGCGGTTGGCTCATCAGCCAGTATCACACCTGGATGTGTCGCCAGCGCACGAGCAATTGCAACCCGTTGCCGCTGACCGCCACTAAGCTGATTGGGGCGATGACGTGCGAATTTGGACAAGCCCACAATATTGAGAAACTTATTGACTCGCTCTCGTCGCTGAGCAGCACTGAGCTCCTTGAACTGCAGAAGAGGATATTCCACATTCTCTTCTGCCGATAACACTGAAAAAAGATTAAATGTCTGAAAGATAAAGCCGATAGTTCTAGCTCTAAGCGCGGATAGCTGGTCAGGGGTTTGCCCGCTGGTGTCCACATTATTGATATAGATTTTGCCGGAGGAAGGCACGTCGATACAGCCAATCAAATTAAGCAGCGTAGATTTTCCACTACCGGAAGGTCCAGCAATAGCCAAAAACTCGCCCTGCTTAATTTGTAAATCGATATCCTTGAGTGCTTGGATGTGCTCTGCACCTAGCATATACTCTTTGTAGACTTTCTCGAAACGAACAATATTCATTTGTTTTATCCTGTGCGAGCTGTTTCAGGTATTAATAAGCCGGGTAGACTCAAATCAGGAGATTAAATATGACATTACGAACTGGCTTACTGTCAATTATGGCGGCATTATTGCTGTTATTTCAAACACAGGCACGATCTACTGCACCAACCGATACTGTCAGCCAGGAGACAATGGCAAAAAGTATACTGGAAAAAGCAGATGAAATTCGTTTCCCACGTGAGAGCTTTCAGGTAGAAGTTGCCATTCATACTGCTTCTCCTGAGCAAGTTGATGAAGTACGTCAATACCGGGTGCTCTCCAAAGGCAATGAAAATAGCATTGTGTTAACCACCGAACCAGCTGCTGAACGGGGACAGGCTATCTTAATGAAAGAACGCGATTTGTGGGTTTTCATGCCAAGCGTCTCGCAACCGATACGGCTGTCACTCTCGCAACGGCTGACCGGTCAGGTTGCCAATGGCGATATTGCTCGCGCTAATTTCAGTGGTGATTATCATCCAAAACTGTTACGCAGCGATACGATCGACGATAAAACCTACCATGTGCTTGAGCTAACTGGCGTGGATCGCTCGGTGACGTATCAGAAAGTATTACTGTGGGTCAATCAGGAAAATAATTGGCCATACAAAGCTGAATTTTACTCGCTTTCCGGTCGTCTGCTTAAGACCAGTCGTTATGAAAATTTTGAAATGGTGCTTGGCAAACTTCGCCCGATGCAAATGATCATGGAGGATGCCCTCAAACAAGGCGAGATTTCAATAATGCGTTATTCCGGAATGCAATTACGCGATCTTCCAGACAAACTATTTACCAAAAACTACTTGAAACGGTTGGAATAATCGAGTGGTGTCCGGCCGCTTATTAAATCTGCTGAACACGCTTGCTTCAAATGAGGTGTCATTATGTTTTCAAAAGAAAAGAACCTGGGTACATCCTTCAAACAGTATTTCGAAATTGTACCCGCACTCAATGAATCCCTAAAAGCGGAAGCGTACCGTGTACGTCATGCCGTTTATTGCGAAGATCTTGGGTTCGAGCCAACGCGTACCGATAAACTGGAAACAGATCAATATGATCCCCACTCGATTCATTTACTGATCCGTGATGTTCGAAATAATACCTTTATTGGTTGTACTCGTATTATTCGTCCTTCCATGGATACGAACCACGGTTTACTACCATTTGAGCACACTTGCGCCAATACGCTAGATCGCGCCACCATTGATCCGATGAAGTTACCTCGTGACAAAATAGGGGAAGTTTCTCGTTTAGCTGTCGTAGCTTCGTATCGGAGGCGTAAGGGAGAAGCAGAACAACCCATCAACCTTTCGGAAGAAGATTATCGTGAAGAACCCATGCCACGCTTCCCTTATATTCCATTGGGGCTATACATTGGGACAGTCGAACTGGCGCGACTGAATGGCATTCAAATATTGTTCATGCTAACTGAAGAGCGGCTGGTAAATCACTTCGGAAGACTGGGTGCTCAACCTGAATTTATTGGTGGATCCATTGAGCATCGTGGCGCACGCTTCCCATCCATGGTAGATATTGACACAATTTTCAGTAACATGCGCCCTATCTTCCGTCCACTTTACCGCTGTATTACCGAAGATATTCGAGCAAACTTAATGCGTTGCCAAGAAAAGACGGGGGAAGCAGGTAATTCGCAAAGCGGATACTCGCAAAATCCGGATTTTTAGAGATGCTCTCAAGATGAATACAGGGAGAAGTATCACGCGGATGGGTTCAGCCTGAGTACCAGTCGCTGGCCAACCGATAAACGAGTACTGCCACCATTCCATGACAGAATTGTCTTGATATTGACCCCATACCGTCTTGCAATACCATGAAGCGTATCCCCTTTCTGGACAACATAAACCAGCTGCCTACCTTCTCCCTTACCAAGATGAGGGGCGTCGGAATGATAAGCCAGATAGGTTCTTTCGCGGGTACTTCGGCCATCACGAGGTACCAGTAAAAGCTGCCCATTTTTTAGTTCTACCCGTGTCTGCAGACCATTTATTTCCGACAGTTTAGATACGCTGATACGATAACGCTGCGCCAATTCCTGTAACGTTTCTGTCTGTTTTACCTCATGGATTCGCCATGAAACAAGTTCTTTATCATAGTTTTCCATGTTTTTGACAAAATTCATCACATTTTCAACCGGCAGTAACAACCGACGTGGTGCCTGACTGATGCGAATGACTGGCCTGTTATAGGCTGGATTCAGTGCGTTGAATTCTTTTTCAGAAATACCCGCCAGTCTCGCTACCAAGTGCACATCGATCTGTTCGGTTAATTCAATTTGCTCGAAATAAGGCCGGTTGGGAATATATGCAAGATTGACCGCATGACGCCTTGGGTTCGCAATGATATTGCGAATGGCAAGTAGTTTCGCTACATATTGACGGGTTTCTGCAGGCATGCGAATAGCAGTAAAGCTAACGGATTTTATTCCGCCATGATCCTCATCGATCACTTTCAGCAATGCGCCCTGCCCCCAATTATAAGCTGCCAATGCCAGCTGCCAATTACCAAACATACGATGCAACATTTGCAGATAATCCAGTGCAGCATCGGTTGCAGCTATGATGTCGCGCCGTTCATCATGCCACCAATTCTGCTCTAGCCCAAACGCTTTTCCTGTCGAAGGAACAAACTGCCACAATCCTACAGCGTGTTTATGAGAATAGGCCCCTGGATCAAACGCGCTCTCAACAATTGGTACAAGTGCAATTTCTGCCGGCATACCACGACGTTCAACTTCGCCCAGAATATAATGAAGATAACGTCGACTACGTTCAACTATCTGGTTGATAAATCGCTGGTTACTGAAATTTTTCTCATGTTCCTGTATTTCCAGATCCGAAGGGCTGCCCAGGGAAAATCGGGGACGCATACGTGCCCATAAATCATCTTGCCGTTCGGATGATTCAACACGTACAGCTTCACGGGAAACAATATTCCCGTGGTTGCCCGCCAAAGTCTCGGCCGTCTCAGCCACTAACGTTGTAACTGGTAGTATGACCAGCAAAAAAATACCCACCACCCAGGGCATACATCTCACTGGTTTCCAGTTATTATTTTTCATTTTCTGATACCCCCACGTTGTTATAGCAGTTACTGTGCCGACATCCTGACTCCACAGACCAAGATACCAACAAGGCAACTAATTAATTCTTATCTATAAACTTCGCGATCAAACCATACACGAACTTCGATCAGTCCCAGTTTAACACACCCCCTGTTTGATACTCGGTAACGCGAGTTTCAAAAAAGTTCTTCTCTTTTTTCAGATCCATCATTTCCGACATCCAAGGAAAAGGATTGCTCACTTCGGTAAAAATGGGATCCAGGCCAATCTGGTGACAACGACGGTTGGCGATAAAACGCAGATATTCCTTGAACATTGCAGCATTCAGTCCCAGTACGCCGCGCGGCATCGTGTCCTCGGCATAGCGGTATTCCAGTACCACTGCCTGCTGCATGAGCGCGGTAATTTCTTCACGAAATTCCCGCGTCCACAGTTGCGGATTTTCAAGTTTTATCTGGTTGATGACATCAATCCCAAAGTTGCAATGCATGGATTCATCCCGCAGAATATATTGGTACTGCTCGGCAGCACCCGTCATCTTGTTTTGTCTGCCCAGCGCGAGAATCTGCACAAATCCCACATAGAAAAACAATCCCTCCATAATGCAGGCAAATACGATCAGGCTTTTGAGCAGCTGCTGATCAGTCTCCAGTGTGCCGGTTTGAAATGATTGATCCGTCAGGGTATCGATGAAAGGAATCAGGAATTCATCTTTCTCACGAATCGAGTCTACCTCGTGATAGGCATTAAAAATTTCTCCTTCGTCCAGCCCAAGGGATTCCACAATATACTGATAGGCGTGGGTATGAATGGCTTCTTCAAACGCCTGTCTCAATAAATATTGACGGCATTCCGGATTGGTAATATGCCGGTAAGTGCCTAGCACAATATTATTCGCCGCCAGCGAATCGGCGGTTACAAAAAAACCCAGATTACGCTTGACTACGCGCCGCTCGTCTTCACTTAACCCATTGCTATCCTTCCATAGCGCAATATCGCGGCTCATATTGATTTCCTGTGGCATCCAGTGATTGGCACAGGCTGCCAAATACTTCTCCCATGCCCACTTGTATTTGAAGGGCACCAATTGATTGACATCCGCGTGACAATTAATAATACGTTTATCCTCCACCGATACGCGACGATGGTTAATTGATGGATCAGCAACCTGTGCTTTATTCTGAATATCTGATGCTTCATTCAAATGCCTGTGGGGATTGGTGTTTGGTACCGCATTCAATAGAGTGCCCGCCGCACTCATTGCGCCATTACTGCCCGCAAAACTCTCTTCATCTTCAAACGTCAACATAACTTAATTCTCCAATTTTAATTATTCGTCCAATGGACTTTCAACCTACTGGCAAGCTTCACAATCTGGATCATCGATGGCACATTGCTTAATCGCCATCTCCGCAGGTTCATGATGCGCCGCAACCGCATTCAACACCCCTGTATGCACGGTTGATTTCTCAGCCGCCGTTGCCCCCAACGTACGCAAATAATAGGTGGTCTTCAGACCGCGCAACCACGCCAGTTTATATAACGCATCGATTTTTTTACCAGATGCATTGGCCAGATACAAGTTGAGCGATTGCGCCTGATCAATCCACTTTTGCCGTCTTGCTGCTGCTTCTACCAGCCATACGGGATCAATCTCAAACGCAGTTGCATAAAGCGCGCGCAACTCCTGCGGAATCCGGTCTATCTTGCTAACTGCGCCATCATAATGTTTGAGATCAGCAATCATGACTTCATCCCATAATTTTCTTTGTTTGAGATCATTAACCAGCCACTGGTTCGTAATCGTAAACTCTCCGGAGAGATTGGATTTGACATAGAGGTTCTGGTAAGTCGGTTCGATACTGGCAGAAACACCAATAATATTGGAGATAGTTGCCGTTGGCGCAATCGCCAGGCAATTGGAATTGCGCATTCCGTATTGCCGGATTCTGGCGCGCAGCGCATCCCAATCCAGCGTGGCCGTAGCATCAATTTCCACTTGCCCGCCACGTTCATGGCTCAACAACGCCAGCGTATCCTGCGGCAGGATGCCACGATCCCACAAACTACCCGCATAAGTCGCGTAAACTCCGCGTTCTTCCGCCAGTTCAGTTGATGCCCAGTAAGCATGATAGGCAACCGCCTCCATTGAGCGATCAGCGAATTCAACTGCTTCCTCAGAGGCATACGCAATACCAAGTTTATGCAGGCAGTCCTGGAATCCCATAATACCGAGACCAACCGGGCGATGACGCAAATTGGCGTTGCGCGCCTTCGCAACCGCATAAAAATTGATGTCAATCACGTTATCCAGCATCCGCATGGCAGTATGGATCGTTCGCCTCAGTTTGTTTTGATCCAGTTTGCCATCCACAATATGCGCGGCCAGATTGATGGAGCCAAGATTACAGACCGCAATTTCCTTGTCGTTGGTATTGAGCGTGATTTCCGTGCACAGATTGGAGCTGTGTACCACGCCCACATGATTTTGTGGAGAGCGCACATTGCACGGATCCTTGAACGTGACCCACGGATGGCCGGTTTCAAACAGCATGGTCAACATCTTGCGCCACAATTGTCGAGCGGGAATGCGTTTGTATAAACCAAGCTCATTGCTCGTCACTTTATCTTCATAGGCAAGATAGGCTGCCTCAAAGGATTGGCCATATTTTTCATGCAGATCTGGCACCTCCGAAGGAGAAAACAGCGTCCAGTCCGCGTCTTCCATGATGCGCTTCATGAACAGATCTGGCACCCAGACCGCAGTATTCATATCATGTGTGCGACGGCGATCATCACCCGTGTTTTTGCGCAGTTCCACGAATTCCTCGATATCGAGATGCCAGCATTCCAGATAGGCGCACACCGCGCCTTTGCGCTTACCGCCTTGATTAACTGCAACCGCCGTATCTGAAACCACCTTGAGGAAAGGCACTACCCCCTGTGACTTACCATTGGTACCCTTGATACGCGCACCCATGGCGCGTACTGGCGTCCAGTCATTACCCAGCCCACCGGCAAACTTCGATAGCAGCGCATTTTCCTTGATCGCCTCATAAATTCCATCGAGACTGTCTGGCACCGTGGTCAGATAGCAGGACGACAATTGCGCACGCTTGCTGCCAGAATTGAACAACGTAGGCGTCGAGCTCATAAAATCAAATTGGGAAAGCAAATGGTAAAACTCAATGGCGCGCGCTTCACGGTCAATTTCATTTAGCGCCAATCCCATCGCCACCCGCATGAAAAACGCTTGCGGCAGTTCGATACGCCGCTCCTGAATATGCAGAAAATAGCGGTCATACAGCGTTTGCAATCCCAAATAACCGAATTGCAGATCACGATCCGCCACCAGTTCATTTGCCAGCCGCGACAAATCAAACTGACCAAGCCGCTCATCCAGCAGGTCTGCTGCAATCCCCTGCTGAATAAAGTTACCAAAATAGTCCGTATAGCGTGATGGCATCGTCTCCTGCGCCACTTCCTCCCCCAGCACCTCATGGCGAATATTATCCAGCAGCAACCTTGCGGTGACGTAGTTATAAGCGGGGTCCTTCTCGATCAATGCTCGCGCCGACAGAACTGCGGATTTTCGGATCTCATCCGCCCGCACACCATCGTACAGATCTCGCAGCATCGCTTTGAGAATCACGGCAGGGTCAACTGCTTCACCGAGATTCTGACAGGCTAAAGCAATCCTTGCAGACCAACGGTCCATATCCAGCGGCACATGCTGTCCGTTTTCTATCATATGCAGCACGACGGCTTGACTGGTCTGCTTCTTGGCCGCCCGCTCGCGGGCACGTGCCTCACGATACAGCACATAAGCACGCGCCACATCATGTTCCCCAGTGCGCATCAATCCCAGCTCGACCTGATCCTGAATATCCTCGATATGAAACGTGCCACCCTCCGGACGGCGACGTGTCAACGCTCCCACTACCTCTTCAGTCAAGTGGGCAACCACCTCACGCACCCGGGAGGATGCCGCGCTCTGCCCACCTTCAACCGCAATAAACGCCTTGGTCATCGCCACTGAAATTTTGCCTGGTTCAAACGCCACCACCGCACCATTGCGGCGAATAACTTTGTACTGCAAATAATTTTGTTTTTCTGTCGACGGGTCTTGTTCTAGAAAACTGTCTCGGTATACGGCGCCGGTAACAGGGTTGTCGGTAGCAGGATGCATAGTTGTTTTCTCCTGTGAGATGGAAGTGATTGCCGAGCGATGCATGTCAAAAGGATACTGACACATTAACTACTTGAAACACAATATATTGTATGATGATTGCCAAAAAAACCATACCTATTGCGTATCAGCATTCTAATCGATCTGTTTCTTTTTTGTATATTTTTTTACTATCTAGTGAAATATACTGCCAGCAATGGTTTGATTATTTTTATTCCTATAATTCCAGTATTGATCATCAATGAGACTCGTCGTTATGCATCCCAATCAGTGGAAATTACTTACCAGCAAACACTTTCTTCCCTTTTTCATCACTCAGTTCCTGGGCGCATTCAACGATAACGTATTCAAAAACGCACTGGTAATCCTGATCACCTACACCGCCATGGGTAGCGGTGGCCTGAGTCCGCAAATCATGGTGACCCTGGCTGCCGGTATATTCATTTTGCCTTTTTTCCTGTTTTCCGCCCTGGCGGGGCAATTCGCTGACAAATGGGACAAAGCGCGGCTCATCAAATACATCAAGTTTGTCGAAATCGTATTGATGACGGGTGCTGCGGTAGGTTTTTATCTGAACAATCTGCTGTTGCTGCTGTGCGTACTGTTTCTGATGGGGGCGCAATCCGCTTTTTTTGGCCCGCTGAAATACAGCATCCTGCCCGATCAGCTGAAAGCGCATGAGCTGATCGGCGGCAACGCGCTCGTCAGTGCTGGTACCTTCATTGCGATCCTATTGGGAACGATCGCAGGTGGATTGCTGATTCTGATCGAATCCGGCAGCCACCTGGTTTCTGCCATGGTCATCAGCGCTGCCCTGGTCGGCTGGCTATTCAGCCTGTTCATTCCCGCCACGCAGCCCGCCTCCCCGGACATCACGGTCAGTTATGCGCTGCTGCAGGAAACGCGCACAATCATCCAGCAGATTCGTCAGCACCGCACCGTTTTTCGAGCCATTCTGGGCATCTCCTGGTTCTGGCTGTTTGGTGCCACCTTTCTGTCGCAATTTCCGATGTTTGCCAAGACCGTGGTTGGCGGAAATGAAGAAGTCGTAACTTTATTTCTCACGGTATTCTCGGTTGGTGTTGGGCTGGGTGCGCTGTTGTGCAACCGTTTCCTCAAGGGAGAAGTTGCTGCCACCTATGTGCCACTCGGCATACTCGGCATGACGGTTTTTACCGTAGACTTGTATTTTTCCAGCCACTCCCTTCCACCATTGGCATCAGACAAACTGATCGGCGCTGGTGATTTTCTCTCCTCGATTGCACACTGGCGCATTCTGTTCGACATGTTCGCCATCTCGGTCAGTGGCGGTCTTTATATCGTGCCGCTTTACGCCATCGTTCAGAGCCAGGCTGAGGATAGCCATCGCGCACGCGCCATCGCCGGCAACAACATCCTGAATGCCCTGTTCATGGTGGTATCCGCGCTGGGAATCAGCCTGATGCTGGCGCTTGATTTCACTGTGCCCGAAGTTTTCCTGACGATCGCACTGCTCAACGGCGTGATCGCTGTCTATATCGCCAGCCTGCTGCCCTACGCCCTAGTCAAATCCATCCTGCAATGGGTGTTCCATACGTTCTACCGACTGGAAATCCATGGCGCAGAACATTTTCGCCAGGCGGGTGATCGCGTGCTGATCATCGCGAATCATTTGTCCTTTCTCGATGCCGCACTGGTCAGTATCAGCCTGCCGGAACGCCTGTGCTTTGCCATCAACTCCAATATTGCCCGCCAATGGTGGGTAAGACCTTTTCTGTTCCTGGCTGATACCGTTGCCATCGACCCCACCAACCCGATGTCGGCGCGTCTGTTGATTGAGCGCATCAAGAAAGGCGACAAAGTTGTTATTTTTCCGGAAGGCCGCCTCACGCTCACGGGTTCCTTGATGAAAATCTATGATGGCCCGGCCTTAATGGCAGACAAATCCGGTGCCATGCTGCTGCCGATTAGCCTCAAAGGTGCGCAGTACACCCCGTTTTCCCGGCTGAAAGGCAAGGTGCGCCTGCGCTGGTTTCCTAAAATTACGGTTGAGATCATGCCGCCCACCACGCTCGATTTGCCAACTGCCCTGCGGGGCAAGCAACGACGGCAGATGGGCAGTCTCAAACTTTATGATCTCATGACCGCAATGCTGTTTCACAGCCATGTCCTGCGGCAAACCCTGTTTCAATCGCTACTGGATGCCAGCACCACTCACGGCAAGCGGCATATTATCGTTGAAGATATCGAGCGCAAGCCGGTTTCTTATTTTCAACTGATCCTGCGCAGCTTCATCCTCGGCCTGGTGCTGCGCCGCGTGCTTCCTCCTTCCAGCAGCCAGTCCAATATCGGTATTTTGCTGCCCAACATGGCAAGCAGCCTGGTTTGCTTTTTTGCCTTACAGGCATTTGGACGGGTGCCTGCCATGCTTAATTTTTCCAGCAGCAGTAAAAATCTGCTGCTGGCTTGCCGCAGCGCACAGATTCAAACCATCATCACCGCGCGTAAATTCATTGAAAAAGCCAAACTAGCGGATATGGTTGCTGACCTGCAGCAGCAAGGTATTTCATTGTGCTACCTAGAAGATATCCCTCGCAGAATTTACTGGTGGGACAAGCTTATCGGTGGGCTATCCGCGTTGTTGCCCAGACTTGCGTATCGCTTAACGGATTTCCGGCAAAACCCGGACAACGCAGCTGTTATTCTGTTTACTTCCGGATCGGAAGGCGCACCTAAAGGCGTGGTACTCAGCCACTTCAATCTGCAGGCCAACCGTTTTCAGGTCACCTCGTGTATTGATTTCGGCCCGAGTGATATCGTGTTCAACGTGTTACCGATCTTTCATGCGTTTGGTCTGATGGGTGGCACCCTACTGCCAGTACTGAGTGGGATCCGCACCTTTCTCTACCCTTCCCCGCTGCACTACCGCATCATCCCTGAGCTGGTCTACGACACCAACACCACCCTGCTATTCGGCACAGATACCTTTTTGAGCGGTTACGCGCGCTACGCTAACGCCTATGATTTTTACAGTGTGCGTTACGTTTTTGCTGGAGCGGAAAAACTACGCGAAGCCACGCGCAAAGTCTGGTCAGAAAAATTTGGAGTACGGATTCTGGAAGGCTACGGCGCAACCGAAACTTCCCCCATTCTCAGCCTGAATACCCCGATGCATAGCCGTGCCGGATCGGTAGGACGCCTACTGCCCGCTATCCTGCATCGATTGGAAGCCATACCAGGGATTCAACAAGGTGGCAAACTGCTGGTAAACGGCCCCAATATCATGCAAGGTTATTATCTGACGGATACACCCGGCAAAATCCTGCCTCCGGAAGGTAACTGGTACGATACTGGCGACATCGTTACCATAGACGATGAAGGCTATGTGTTCATCAAAGGGCGCGTCAAGCGCTTTGCCAAAATTGGTGGAGAAATGGTCTCACTAACCGCAGTTGAAGAAACCATCCACCAGCTCTGGCCAGATCATGCGCACGCTGCCTTGCAGCTCCCCGATGACAAAAAAGGTGAAAAAATCATTTTGATCACTTCTCGTCAGGATGCCAGTCAAACCGCCCTAATTGCCCATTTCCGCGAAAACGATATCAACGAACTGAGCCTGCCCAAAACTATTCTCAGCATCGATCACCTGCCACTACTCGCCAGCGGCAAACCTGATTACGTCACGCTGCGAGAATGGGCAGAGCAGCAGCTTGCATTATGAATTTCCTTACGGGAATTACGCTTCAATGTTGAATCCACCACTGTGCTTCCGTCTTCCGAAAAGAGAATTTGGCTGACTCAGCCATCTTTGACGGATAACCCAGAACCAAGGCGCTCCCGCCAGTAGCCAGGTTTCCTGTGATGATGAGCAATAGCGATTACGACTGTTTCAAGTTCGCGTTCAATGACGACTATGTCATAGGGGAACCGTTTGAGTATCAGTCGCATCACACTCATGGCACCGGATTTACCGGGCATTGGAGAGAGTGGGAGTATATTTTCTGCTATCAGGTCTATACCAATCTCTACAGCACTGGCAAATTCCCTTCCGAGACCCTCACATTCTTTATCGTACCAGTCTGCCGCCGCTATCGCTTCTTCGGCAGCTTCGTAGAGTATCCTTACTTTTCGCATTAACGATCATTGTAACGTGACCGCATTTTTTCCCTGAATGCTTCATAATCAAGTAGTTTTGCCTGCCCAGAATCAATCAGAGAAACCCGATGTAATATCTCGCGATCCCATGCGTTCTCAACATCGTACTCTCCAGGCGCATCCAGACTGGCTATCAGATCATGCGCTAATTCAGCACGTTCTGTCTCGGTGAGTTCCAGTACCTCGGCACGTATTCGCTCCAATGTTTCTGTCGCCATAAAGACCTCCAATATTAAGATGGCTATTGTAGCCCCGGATATTACCCTTTAACAGCGTATTCACTTGGTGGCAAACTTTTAATTACGTCACGCTGCGAGAATGGGCAGAGCAGCAGCCTGCCTAAATGTAACCGTTCATGGTGGATCGCCTGACAACAAATCCACCCTGCATTCTAATCTCAGCAAGGCTGAACGTAATGATCTTGCCAGGCGTGTTGTTTTTTTTAATCAAGCATTATGAGAGTTCCTGTGACTAACGCATTCTCTATTATTAAACAGGGCATCTCCGAGGCCATTGACTATTCTGAAGGCAAGCTCAAAAAGGCTGTTGTCCACGAATTTAGCCCGCTCAATGTTAAAAAAGTTCGTACCAAAGTAGGCATGTCTCAAAGTGAATTCGCTTCCACGTTTGGCATCAGTATGAGTACGCTACGTCACTAAGAACGCGGCGATCGCACACCCCAGGGTCCGGCATTGGTTTTATTGAATGTCGTTGCCAGAGATCTAAATATCGTGCTCCGCGCCCTGGGGGCGGTTCGAGAGTAGCGCGAATGGACGCTAGTTTTTTATTTTTAGCAAAAAAATACTAAAGTTTGCTCATGCTCTGACGTAATCACCCCTGCAACAGGTAATATTGCAAACCAAATTAAACCAATCCATTTTTTACCCAGAAAGGAGAAACACCCTATGCAAGTTAATCAAAAAGGTTTTACCTTAATCGAGTTGATGATCGTAGTGGCGATCATCGGTATTTTGGCGGCCGTGGCGATTCCGGCGTATCAGGATTACACGATCAAAGCAAAAATATCAGCCGCTCTAGCGGGAGTTAGCGCGGCCAAAACTGCCGTAGCTGTTTGCGCACAAGAAAATGGCGGTGTACTCACGCCATGTGATACAGGCACCAATGGTATTCCAACTATTAACGCTACCAAGGAAATCGCTTCAGGAACCATCACTGATGGTGTGATTGCCATTACTCTAGCTAACAATATTGGTGCTGGCGTCGATGGATTAGTCATCACCTTTACTCCCACTATTGTTGCTGGCGCCACTGCCCTTACGTGGGCGAACACAACGACCGTAACTAATGTCGCAGCTAACCAGGCTATTATGAAAACTAATATTTAGCCAGCTCAGCCCGGTAGGGTGGATTCGCCGTCAGGCAATCCACCATAACCCCAAACAAAACCGCCCATGGGAAACCTCGGGCGGTTTTTCTACGTTGGGGATGGCGGTTTGCTGACGCGAAACCGCCCTACGCCTATGCTGTTTTTTTCGTGTACAAATCGCCCGTATGGAGCTTGCCGAATCCGGACTATTTGCTTGTCAGCGGTTACTTTACTGGTTCTACACCAAGGTCTTTGCATATCTTCTTCGCCAGGATGTCTTTGATCTCTGAATGTCGAGGAATCGCTGACCGTTTATTCTGCGCAGGATGATGCCACCACGAATGCCTTCCACCCTCTCTCAAAAGATCACATCCCTGGCTGCGCAAATACCTGAGAAATTCATTTCTCTTCATATAGCGATTTTTTCTTCCTTATAATCGCTACCAGCAGCATTGCGTGCGTCTTCACGGTTGAATTCCAGCGCCTCCTTCAACGTGACTTCTAATGTCTCTTTTAGTTCTTCGTAAGTTTTTTCCTGGCAATTCACTCCGGGAACTTCCTCAATCCACCCTACCCACCAATCGTCTTCCTGTTTCACAACAGCGGTATATTCATTTCTCATTGCCATTGCCTCCTTACTGTTTGTTGTAGCTGCTAACGAATAATATTCATCTGCCGTCCGGGCTACTGTTTGATTTCCGCCCATTGCGCGGCGGTGTAGGTTTTCATGGACAGCGCGTGAATTTCTTCGCGCATGCGTTCGCCCAGGGCGCGGTAGACCAGTTGGTGCTGCTGCACCATGTTTTTGCCTTCAAACTGATTGCTGACAATGACGGCGTTGAAATGATGGCCGTCGTCTCCTTCGACGTTGATCCACTCGCATGGCAAGCCATTTTTAATGGTTTGTTCAATAGATTCAGCGGTAACCATGTTATTTTCTCCTGGATTGATTAAAAAAGCATCATACCTTCAATGGCGGATTTTGTAGCCACTCCTCAGCATTCCCAGCGCCCATCCTGAAAGTGCAGCGAGGCATACCAGGGTGATCAACAGGCTGATATAGGGTGAAAAATCCGAGAAGCCGAAAAAACCGTAACGAAAACCATCCACCATGTAAAAAAAGGGATTCAAGTGCGATAAAAACTGCCACGTCGGCGGCAAGGAATGAATCGAATAAAAAACGCCGGAGAGAAACGTCAGCGGCAAAATGATAAAGTTCTGGAAAGTGGCCAGCTGGTCAAATTTGTCCGACACGATGCCGGCAATCAGTCCCATCACGCCCAGCATGGCGCTGCCGAGCACGGCAAACACCACGACCCAGCCTGGTAACTGCGGCGCGGAGGGATAGTACCAGAGTGCTGCGAGATAAACCCCCAGCCCCACCATCAGTCCCCGCAGCGCCGCCGCCACCACATAAGCCAGAAATATTTCCAGATACGACAATGGTGTTAACAGAATAAAGATCAGATTACCGGTAATTTTGGACTGGATGAGGCTGGACGAGGAATTGGCAAACGCATTCTGTAAAACCGCCATCATCACCAGCCCTGGCACCAGAAAAGCCACGTAGCTCACGCCAGCGTACACCGCTGCCCGTTCCGCCAGTACATGCGAAAATATCATCAGATACAGCAGGCTGGAGACCACCGGCGCCAGTATGGTCTGAAAAGCCACCTTCGAGAAGCGAAGCAGTTCTTTGTACAGCAGAGTATAAAATCCGGTCATGGAGCAGCCACCATGTTTTTTGCCATATCCGTACCCATGGTTTTGACAAACACATCTTCAAGATCGGGCTGCTGCAATTGCAGATCGGTAATCTGTATGCCTGCCTCACGCAACCGCGCCAGAATAATTTCAATCTCGGTCACTTCCTGGATACTGATGCGGTATAACCCGCTCACCGGATCGTGTTTGACCGGCCAGGACTGTAATCCCTCCGGCAAGACATCGGTAGAAAGACGCAACTGCAGCGTATAGTCGCGAACCGCGCGCACCAGATTATCGATGCTGTCCAGCACCACCACTCTGCCCTGTTTGAGCATCGCCACCCGATGACACAAGGCTTCTGCTTCTTCAAGATAATGCGTGGTCAGCACCACGGTATGGCCATCTCGATTAAGCTGTTGCACAAATTGCCATAAGCTCTGGCGCAAATCAACATCGACTCCGGCGGTGGGTTCATCGAGAATGATGACGGGAGGTTTATGCACCAATGCCTGGGCAATCAGTACTCGCCGCTTCATGCCACCGGACAGCGCCCGTTGATTGACATGCGCCTTGTCCGCCAGATCCAGCTTGAACAGAATTTCATCGATCCACGCATCGTTATGCTTGATGCCAAAATAACCGGACTGCATCACCAGCATTTCACGCACGCTGAAAAAAGGATCGTAGACCAGTTCTTGCGGAACCACGCCCAGTCTTTGGCGCGTTTGCTGATATTGCGACTGTACGTCATATCCCATCACTTTGGCGCTGCCGCTAGTGGGCTTGACCAGACCGGCAAGTATGCTGATCAACGTGGTTTTGCCCGCGCCATTTGAGCCCAGCAGCGCAAAAAATTCCCCTGGTTCAATTTTGAGATCAACATCATCCAGCGCCGTCAGCGCCCTATAGCGCTTGCTTAGCTGCTGAATTTCAATAGCAGGTGTCATCGGATGCAATAAAGGAAATTTCTCATGCTGCGGCAGCGCCGTCAGCGCGATTCAAGTGGCAGTAGTTCTGCCAGATCATACAATTTGATGAGACTCATCAGATTCTGTGGCAGATTGATCAGTTGCAATTGCTGACCCTGTTGCTGAGAAGCGCGCAGCCACACCAACAACATGCTGATAGCAGAGGAATCCAGTTCAGTCACTTTCGCCAGATCGACGACAGGATCCGGCTGATTCATGGCCACCAGTCCCGCACGGGTAATCTCGGTTACATTAGCAAACGTTACAGAACCAATCACAGTCAGATGATTGTCCTCGACACGAATATTCATGCTGACATCAGGAACTACTGCCCCAGTAAAGAAGCATTCTTCTCGGAAAGCGAGGCGATCAGTCCCTCTACCCCGCCATCTCGGATCTGACTGTCGAATGTCCCCCGATAATTGATTACCAGACTGACCCCCGCCACGGTCACATCGTAGACTTTCCATCCCGATGCTGTTTTTTCCATCGAATAATCAATCGGTACTGGCTGTTGCCCATTACCCTGCATAACCTTGGCTTTAACCGTCGCGCGAGTAGCAGCGGGGTCGATGGTCGTTTGCTCAATCTTAATGACGGCATCCCGGTAATTAGTCAACGAATTGGAGTAGGTGCGTACCAACAGAGCACGAAACTCATTTACCAACGCTTTTTTCTGCTCGTTGGAAGCTTTTGCCCAATTCTTTCCCATGGCCAGTTGCGTCATGCGCGGAAAACTGAAATGCGGGAGTATCTTGTCCTTGATCAGTGCCAGTATTCTGTCCTGATCGCCCGCCTTGATACCGTCATCCTTGCGCAGAATTTCGGTTACTTCATCCACTGTACGCCGGATAATGCCATCAGGTGAATCACTCTGCGCAGACACCGGAACGGTATAAATAAATAATATAAACAGCAGAGTTTTTAGTAGTGGTTTCATATTGAATGACTCCGTAGTTGTTAAACAGGTTAATCACCAGCCGCCTTGTTGAACAGGAAGCGTCCAATCATTTCTTCCAGAACCACCGCAGAATTGGTTTTGATGAAGCGTTCGCCACTTTCGAGCATGCCCTCATCTCCGCCTGGCAGCAGGCCAACATATTGCTCTCCCAGCAAACCCGATGTCAGAATGCTGGCGAAGGTGTCCTTCGGGAAATGGTAACGGCTGTCCATACTTAAGGTCACAACCGCATCATAGGTTTCCAGGCTGAACTCGATGCTGGTCACGCGTCCCACCACCACCCCGGCGCTTTTGACCGGCGCACGGATCTTCAGACCACCGATATTTTCAAAATTTCCGATCAGGGTATAGCTATTACCACTCTGGAAGTTAGTGAGGTTACCAATCTTCATGCCCAATATCAATAACGCGCCAATACCCGCCATCACAAATACGCCCACCCAGAAATCCATTACCGTCCGTTGCATCAAGCTACCCCTCTAAACATGAACGCCGTCAATACAAAATCCAAACCCAGAATCGCGAGTGAAGAAGTTACAACCGTCCGGGTAGTCGCTCCGGATACGCCTTCGGCAGTAGGTGGCGCGTCAAAGCCTTCAAATACTGCAATCGCCGTAATAACCACGCCAAAGCAAATACTTTTGATCACACCGTTGACGATATCGTAGCGAAAATCTACGGCATTCTGCATCTGCGACCAAAAGGATCCTTCATCCACACCGATCACCACGACCGTCACCAGATAACCACCAAACACCCCCATGACTGAAAACATGGCAGCCAGTAGCGGCATGGAAAAGACCCCTGCCCAGAATTTAGGCGCGACCACGCGCGCAATGGGATCAACTGCCATCATGCCCATGGCTGATAGTTGTTCAGTCGCTTTCATCAGACCGATTTCCGCCGTCATTGCAGAACCGGCGCGACTGGCAAACAGCAATCCCGCCACCACTGGCCCTAATTCCCGAACCAGTGACAAGGCAACCAGTGTTCCCACCGCCGACTCTGAACCAAATTTTTGGAGTGTCTCGTAGCCTTGCAACCCCAGCACCAGACCCACGAACAGTCCAGATACCATAATAATAATCAGCGACATGACACCTGCAAAATACATTTCGCGGATGATCAGACGAGGACGGATGAAACTGATCCACGATTTGAGAAGAACCAGCAAAATAAAGTGACTGGCGCAGCCTAGGCGCCAAATACTGTCAATGGTTCGATGCCCTACTCGCCGAACAACAGCAGCAGTTTGCTTAATCAAGATAATCCCCGTGATTCAATTTATTACCTGAGCCGGATTTCAAGATCATCGGTATAAGCCTTGGCCTGGTAATGAAACGGTACCGGACCATCAATCTCGCCATGGATAAACTGATGTACGAAAGGTGCATCCGAATGCCGCACTTCGTCAGGCGTGCCGTGCGCGACAATTTTACCGCCTGCCAAAAAATAGACATGATCGACGATCTGCAGGGACTCCTGAACATCATGAGTTACTAGGATAGAAGTCATGCCCAGTGCATCGGTCAAACGGCGGATCAGGTTGCCAATAACGCCCAGGGAAATTGGATCTAACCCTGTAAAGGGCTCATCAAACATCATTAGCGTCGGATCCAGTGCAATCGAGCGCGCCAGCGCTACCCGGCGCGCCATACCGCCAGAAAGTTCCGCTGGCATCAGATGATGTGCACCACGCAATCCGACCGCGTGCAGTTTCATCAGCACCAGATCGCGAATCATGTCTTCCGGCAGGTTGGTGTGTTCACGCATCTGAAAAGCGACGTTATCAAATACTGACAAATCCGTAAACAATGCGCCAAACTGGAATAACATCCCCATTTTGCGGCGCAGCTTGAACAGCGCATTGCGGTTAAGCTCATGTACGACCTCACCGGCAACCTGTACCTTGCCTGCTGTTGGTCGAACTTCACCACCAATCAGACGCAGCAGCGTTGTTTTCCCCGATCCACTTCCTCCCATGATGGCCACGACCTTTCCACGAGGAATAGTCAGATCGACGCCTTTTAGAATGGGCGTGTCACCATACGAAAAACTGACATTATCAAACTTAATCAGGGTATTTTCAGTAGTAGTCAACATCAGTATAGGCAGCCATCAGGCTGAATGCAGCTTAAATAGCGGTCGCTATACATGTAACGCTCCATTCTTATGGCGTAATATATACGCCTTTAGATCCTGTTTGATTTCAGGTGCGAGCATAAAAAGACCGATAATATTGGGCACGGACATTGCCAGCACCATGGAATCTGTGAACATCATAATATTGGACAGTTCAGCAGAAGCGCCAACAACAATCGTCAAACAGAATAATAATTTGTAGATCACTTCGATACTGTCACGTTCACCAAATAGGTAAGTGACGCACTTGAGACCGTAATACGACCAGGAAATCATGGTCGAATAAGCAAACAGAAAAACAGTTGCGGCCAGCAGATAGGGAAACCAGCTCAATCCGGTAGAAAATGCTCTCGAAGTTAGCGCGACGCCTTCCATACCGTTACCCTCGATATATGCACCGGAAATCACAATGACAAGTGAAGTGATCGAGCAAATAATGACCGTATCGATAAATGGCCCCAACATGCCAACGATCCCCTGACTGATAGGCTCATTCGTTTTGACCGATGAATGGGCAATGGCCGAGGAACCCAGTCCAGCTTCATTGGAAAAAGAAGCCCGCTGCACACCTATCAGCAATGCACCCAACAAAGCGCCCACTCCCGCCTGGGGATAAAGCGCCATTTCAACAATGGTTTGTAATGCTGCTGGTATCGCCTCAACGTGCATGCCAATCACGATGCACCCCATCAAAACATAGGTAATCGCCATTAACGGAACGACCCGTCCAGCGACGGCGGCAATCCATTGAATACCCCCCAGTATCACCAGACCGACCAGTGTCGCAGTAACCAATCCGAACAACCAGCCGTAATTGGCGAGAATACCAGCATCCCCTCCCGTGATGTACAACGCCTGATGATACGCCTGATTCACCTGAAAAAGACCGCCTGCACCAAGCGTGCCGCCAATGCAGAAGATAGCAAACAGTGCAGCCATAAAACTACCCAAACGCGGGTGACCATGGTGGGCAAAAGCACTGCGCAGGTAGTACATCGGCCCTCCGGAGATCTTTTCCGGATGGCTTTTAGAGCCATGCTGGCGGTACTTGATACCGAGCGACACTTCGACCAGTTTGGTTGACATGCCAAATACGCCCATGATCATCATCCAGAATGCTGCACCTGGCCCACCAACAGAGATGGCGACTGCCACACCAGCAATGTTACCTAACCCTACCGTACCTGAGAGCGAAGTCATCAATGCTTCGAAACGACTAATTTCCCCGTCAGCGTTCCCGTTGCCATTGGTATCACGCAACAGGCGAATCGCATGTGCAAAATAGCGGATATTGGCAAAACCCAGATACAATGTAAAAAAGAGTGCAGCTATCACCAACCATAGCAAAACAAGCTGAACATCCATTCCCATAACGGATACGCTGAAAAGCACAATTGAGGAAGCAATGCGGGATAAGGGTTCGAACGCAGCATCAATAGCCTGATCAATCCCCATAATAGAGTTCTTTCATCAAAAAATTAACTTACCGGAAAAGTAAAGTGCATTTTAGCAGATCACGCCAGGGACATCCGGCTTCGCCGTTATTGTCATTATCGAAAAATCAACGGCTGATTTGTATTTTCTTCAGCCTGCTGTTAATACTCACCAATTTGCCAACCAGTCTGGCAGGTACAATTTACCGGGCGCAGGATGCTCAAGGCAATGTTACCTATTCTGATAAACCAACCCCTTCTGCCCAACCATTAAAGCTCGATTCACGGCCATCACGCATTGCCTATAAGGTGATTAGGGTTGCGGATGGTGATACGGTCACGCTCGAAGGCGGTAAGCGCATCAGATTATTGGGAATCAATGCGCCTGAGATTGACCATCGCAATCGCACCGGTGAACCGGGCGGTATCCAGGCAAAAAACTGGTTACAGCGCAAGCTGCAAGGACATAACGTTTATCTGGAATACGATCAGCAAAAACAGGATCATTACCAGCGAGAGCTTGCGCACCTTTTTCTGGCTAGCGGCGAACACATCAATCTCTCAATGGTGGAAAAGGGACTAGCCATAGTCGCCATCATCCCGCCTAATATCCGCCATGCAGATACGATGACTCGGGCGCAACGGCAAGCCGAAAGACAGCAACTGGGTATCTGGGCAATGCCACATTACACGCCTCGCCCACTTGCCAGGCTGACTGAAAAACCAGCCGGATGGCAGCGTTACCACGCCAAAATCAGTAAGATAGAACGTAACAAGCGCTTCAGCCGTCTGGTCGTAAATAACAATATCGACATTCGTATTGCCAATACCGATCTAGCACTATTCCCACCACTGACGAATTATTTAAACAAACGTGTTGAGGTACGCGGCTGGGTATCGCGCAGTAAAAATTATTTTTCCATTCGGGTACATCATCCAAACGCACTGATTCTGCTTGACTGACAGAATTGTCATCAGAAATCGCTAAAGCGCGACCGTTTCCGCCATTGAATACGAGGAATGATCAGCCCCATCAGTAAACCGGCAAGCAACACGATCCCACCAGCATAGAACCAGTCTCGCTGGATATTGCTGCTGAGCTCAGTATTTTCCTGTTCAAGCTGTGCGAGTTTTGTGCTCATCACACTGGTTTTCTGCAACATCTCCTGATGCTGGCTTTCCAGTTCAATTGCCTTGGCAGCCGTTTGTTTAATACTGGCGAGTTCTTCCTGGAGAAGCAGATTATCTTTTTCGACGGTGGCAACCTGTTTTGTCAGCGTCTCAAACTCCAGTTTGATTAGACCCGCCTGCGCGCCAGGACTGTCCAATTTGCTCTCCGCGCCAGACACCAGTACACTCAAATTCTCCAACAACTCCCGGGCAGATGGCTCTACCATCAAATGCCTGCTCAACACCCAACCCTCTGAACCACCTTTAGACTTTACCTTGCTGTACCCTTTGGCCTTATCGTGCTCTAGCACTTCCACTGCAACACCACTTTTGAGCATGCGCACGATAGCATGTTGATGACTCGGTCCAGTACGCAGCAACACTTCGATCTGGTCACTGGCGTAGCGTTTTTCCGCATGTGCGGTCAATATCAGCGTGGTGAGCAAAAAAATAAGTACGATCCGCAATAGGCCAAGGAATTTATTTATTATCATGATGATATATTGTGTACCAATGGAATCGGAATGCTGTCAGTAGAAAATTTATTTATCTTCGAAATCTGATAAGAAAAATCTGACTACAAGTGACATAAAAAATGGGAAAGCACTCAATGCAGTCACTAGATAGTGTTCAAAAGTAAACTGATCACCTTCATCCATAAAGATATAAGTAAAAAAAACTCCAACAGGAAAAATAATAGTGATCAGCTGTAAAAATAGAAAAAGTTTTTTCATGTGGCGTCATATTTCCAGCGAAGTTCAAGGTGAAGAGAAACACCTCATGATGTCTAGCACCATGATTAATAATGCTTTTTCTCCGTGATTTCTCAATTTTATTGATTAGGTTTACAATAGGATAGCATATGGGGCATCTCAAAAAAATTGGAGTTCCGAGCAGGGTCAGGTACGAATAGGGGATGTTGACGAAACAAATGGGGTCTGTCAAAAAACTTCTTTATGAATGATGGAACGTCAATTTTTAGAAATACTCCGCAATCTCGTAATATTGGAGGCACACATAAATGACTGAAAAAGTCGCAGCATCACAATCGCTCATGGTCTTGACGAACTGTCCGGATGAAGCAAGCGCGAAAGTATTGGCAGAAAGCCTGATTGATGATCGGCTGGCTGCCTGCGTCAACATCTTTCCTCTCTGCCGTTCGTTATATCGCTGGCAAAGTCAGTTGAGAGAAACGGAAGAGGTTCCCGTCATGATCAAAACGACTGCACGTCACTATAGCGCGGTGGAGAAAACCATTAAAGCCTTGCATCCTTACGAACTCCCAGAAATTCTAGCAGTCTCATTCGATAAGGAATCACCCGCCTATTCACAGTGGGTAATCAACGAAACCAACCAATAACGGGATAAACATCGATATGCATTGGCTGAGAACTGTTTTTACTGTTTTACTCTGTTTCATCAGTGCATATTCATTTGCGGAAGAAAAAAAACCTTCCAGCCTATTGTCGGTTCTCGAGAGACTGGGCGCCAGTTTTGGGGAAACTCAGCAGGAACTACTGCCACCTGACGAAGCTTTCAAATTATCGCTGCAAGTTCGCGACGCCAATACGTTAATTGCTCACTTGACGCCGGCCAAGGACTATTACCTTTACCGTGAAAAGATTACCTTCGAATCCAACAGTGAAGGAATTCATGTTGACAAGGTGACGCTGCCGACCGGGAAAATTAAGGAAGATCTCACTTTTGGGCAGACCGAAGTCTATTATCAGCCAGTGCAGGCAATCATTTCATTGCAGCGTGATAGTACCGCAACAAATGAATTAGCACTGGCAGCTACCTATCAGGGCTGCAATGAACCCGTTGGCGTTTGTTATGCCCCAATCAATAAAGTCAATCAGATCATCCTGCCTGCCGCTCTGGCTACGGCCAATGCCATTGCCGGAGCAATTAGCTCAGATGTAACTGCATCCACCAAAAATGATTCTTCTACCCAGTTGTTTCAAACACCATCCTCCTCGTCTGCCGTTCCAATTTTTGAGACTGAGAACTATAAAATCGAACAAATGTTTACCAGTGGGAATTACTGGCTGATTTTAAGTGGTTTTTTTGTGATTGGCCTGTTATTGGCTTTCACACCATGCGTGTTTCCGATGTTTCCAATTTTATCCAGCATCATTGCGAGCAAGGGACAGCATCTTTCAAAAACACGCGGCTTTGTTCTGTCATTGGCTTATGTGATGGGTATGTCAATTACCTACGCCATTATTGGGGTAGCAGCAGGATTGTCTGGTTCGATGCTGTCAGCCGCACTACAAAATGGATGGGTATTGGGAACGTTTGCCATCGTATTTGTGCTGCTGTCTTTTTCCATGTTTGGTTTTTATGAGCTACAGCTGCCATCATCACTGCAGAACAAGTTAACCGCCGAAACCGGACGATTGAAGGGAGGGCATCTCACCAGCGTGTTTGTTATGGGCGCGTTATCCGCCCTGATTGTCGGTCCCTGTGTTGCCGCACCACTGGCTGGTGCATTACTCTATATTGGGCAGACACGCGATCTGGTACTAGGCGGCTCTGCCCTGTTCGTCATGGCGCTCGGCATGGGTGTGCCGCTGTTGCTGCTGGGCGTCTCCGCCGGAGCGTTATTGCCACGCTCTGGTGCCTGGATGGAATCCATCAAACAGTTTTTCGGCGTTTTGCTACTGGCAGTTGCCATTTGGCTGATCTCTCCGGTAATTTCCGAGGTAGTACACATGTTGTTATGGGCGGCGCTATTGATCGTTTCCGCTATTTACCTACATGCCCTTGATCCACTTCCCGAGCAAGTAAGCGGATTCAGGAAACTCTTCAAAGGGATGGGGGTTATTTCGTTGCTAACCGGGGTAGCTATCCTGATTGGCGTGCTCTCTGGTAGCCGCGATGTACTACAACCGCTTGCGAACTTCAATTTTGCTACCAGCGGTACGGCTAATCCCTATATAGAGAACGTCAAAAACCGGCCGTTACCGTTCACTAAAATCCAAACCGTTGCCGAACTGGACGAATTTATTCAGCAATCTCATGGACGTCATGTCATGATCGATTTTTATGCGGACTGGTGTGTTTCCTGCAAGGAAATGGAACGCTTTACTTTCAGTGATCCCAAAATCCAGGCGCGCCTGCAAGATGTGGCGCTGGTGAAAATTGATGTAACTGCAGGCAGTGAGGATGATGCGGCGTTGCTGAAACGCTTCAATCTCTTTGGCCCACCGGGGTTACTGTTTTTTGACCGGCAGGGACAGGAAGTTCCACGGATTCGTGTTATTGGTTATCTGAATAAAGATGATTTCTTGACAGTACTGAACGCCGTATTGATCTAACTTATATTTTCACCTACGTTTCTTTATTTTCCCTGACTCCAATATGGCCAAAATCAGCAATTTCCCGTTTTATATCATAGTTGCAATTCTCTCATTGGCAGCCGGCTTTGCTTACAAATCCTGGCAAGTCGATCATAGTCAGAATATGACAGGCAGTCAGAGGCAGGCTGGCGCTGAAGCCTTCTTTAATGCCGCATTAGCCGACGTAACCGGCACAGCTCAGCAGGGCGAGCAATGGCGCGGCAAAGTTATTGTTGCCAATTTCTGGGCGACATGGTGCGCACCCTGCCGCGAAGAAATTCCAGAGCTGATCGATACTTACACTGATTATCGTGACCAGGGAGTCGTGGTAGTGGGTATTGCTGTCGATGAAGCTGAAAAAGTTGCCGCTTTCAATAAAGAATTTGGCATCAATTATCCGGTAGTGGTTGGAGAGTTCGATGCATTTACCCTCGCGGGATCTATGGGTAACCAGCTAGGTGTTCTGCCCTTCACGGTTACGATTGACCGTAGTGGCAACATTGTCAACACTCACCAGGGTCGTATCAAAAAGAAACAGATCGAGAAAATCATCAAAGATTTACTCTGATGAGATTTTTCAAGCCTTACTTTGGCTCCGGTAACGAAGAATCGCCTCGAGAATATTATCCAGCGCCTGCTGGATTTTGTTCCGGGGAGCGGCCAGGTTCATGCGCATAAAACCACTACCTTGTGTGCCGAACAAAACACCCGGACTCAGGCCAATGCCTGCCTCAAAAATAAAAAACTGACGCAATCCCTCATCATTCATGCCTAGCGCACGACAATCCAGCCATAGCAGATAAGTTCCCTGCGGCATAATCAACTTTATTTCTGGCAGACTCTTAACCAGAAAGTGTTGTACCAAATCGCGGGAACGCGCCAAATAAATCATCAAAGAATTCAACCATGAACTGCCGTGCTGATACGCGGCTTCAAATGCAACCAGACTGAATGGATTGTTGGCACTGATATGCAGTCTGTCCAGATAAGCCGTAATTGCTTCACGATATTGCGGATTGGGAACAATCAATGCCGACAGATTCAAACCGGGAATATTAAACGTTTTGCTGGGTGCTACCGCCGTAATAATTTGCTCAGAATTATCTGCCAACGCCGCCAGCACCTGATGTTTATGCTCGGGATAGACCAGATCTGCATGAATTTCATCACACACGACAATCAACCCATGCTGCTGGCAGATTAACAGTAAATCCATCAACTCGGATTTTTGCCAGACCCGGCCAACCGGATTGTGCGGCGAGCAAAACAGCAGCATGCGCGCCGTTGCAGCCTGTGCTGACAAGGCATCTAAATCCATAACGTAACCAGCATTCTGTTGCCGTAATGGATTTTCCAACAGTTGTCTACCCGTTTTCCTGACCGCCGAAAAAAATGGAAAATAAACCGGCGGCTGCACTATCACGCCCGCATTATCTTCAGTCAGCGCCAAGATAGCAGTGGTAAGAGAAGGCACGACACCGGGGCAAAGCAGGATCCATTCTCGCGCCACTTCCCAGCCATGACGCTGTTCCAGCCAATCGATCAGCGCGGCATAAACGCTTTCTGGCGCTTGGGTATAACCATAAATAGGGTGCGCCGCACGTGCACATAATGCTTCTGTGACCGCAGCAGGCGCGGCAAAATCCATATCTGCCACCCACAGCGGCATCACACCAGCATGGCCAAATATCGCCTGGCGGGCATCATACTTGGTGCTGCAAGTGCCAGACCGGTCAATCTCACGGTCAAAGAGGTCAAAATCTGTCAAACTTTCTTCCAGATGGTCACTTCCGACAGCGTGTGCTGGAACTTGCGTGAAGTTTCACGGATCACGAAGGGTACTGCCTCCGGACCTTGGATCAAGCGGAAATGTTGACCAAGCATGGCCTTCAGCCCGTCCAGCGTACTGAAGCTTTCACCATCACGCTTGAAGCCACCGATCCATGCGGAACGTTTGGTATGTTCTTCCAGCCAGGTATAAGGTGAGGCGATCAGCAGCAGTCCACCCTGATTCAACCGCTCGTGCACGCTTTCCAGAAATTTCGCCGGATCGTACAAACGATCAATCAGGTTCGCTGCAAGAATCAGATCAAATCCCGTCAGTATGGGTTTGAGATTGCAGGCATCCCCCTGGAAAAAAGCAACTTTATCCTTGACGGCTTCCAGCCCGAGACTGGCCAGCGTGCGTTCCCGATAAAACACCAGATCGCCCTCATCCACTAGCGTATAGCGCAACACGCCTTGCTGGGCAAGTTGCACCCCTTGATTGATGAAGCGCGCGGAAAAATCCACGCCAGTAACATGATCGAAATGCTTTGCAAGCTCGAAGGTTGACCGCCCGGAAGCACATCCCAGATCAAGCGCAGTACGCGCAGGCTGATCACCCATCGCGGTAATTGCCAGTTGTGCTAATGCACGCGAAAAATTCGGCACATCGAAATAGCTGTCTCCATAATGAAACTCGGCATATTCCGACAGCAACTTGTCTGTTTCGTAACGCGAACCGGGTTGAATAGCCGATGATGAAGAAATCACATAACGAAAACCGGCATGCTGAAAAAAATGTCGCCGAAAGGCATAACGCGCTGCTTTAAGCGACTCGTTGCCACACGCGATCCAGGAACCACCCTTGATGATATTATGCCGGTCATCAAAGGTCGGGGTAGTAAAATCATCGTACAACGGATGCACATCAAATCCGGAAAAAGGATGCATGGGTGTCTCTGTCCATTGCCAGACGTTACCGACAATATCGTAAAAATCTCCCTGCCGAAATTCATCCACTGGGCAACTGGATGCGTAAAAATCCAGATGCAGGTTTCCCTTGACAGGCGCATCCTGCGGCACTTCTGCCAAGCCGGCAACCTCATACAGGCGATACCACTCATCCTCGGTTGGCAGGCGCACCGGCTGACCGGTGATTTTTGCTTTCCAGTTACAGAAAGCCTTGGCCTCATGGTAGTTAGTTTCTACCGGCCAGTTCCATGGCATGGGAATTTCTTCAGTCATGAGTCGAAGCAGCCATTGATCGTCTTTCCGCACCCAGAAAGTCGGATGCGTTACGCGGGTATGTCGCCGCCAGGCAAGCCCCTCCTCTTCCCAGAACTCATCTTTCTGATACCCATCCGCATCCACAAAAGATAAAAATTCCTGGTTGCTGACCAGATAACGGCTTGCCTCAAAATCGGCCACTTCAGCTTCATGATGACCATACTCGTTATCCCATCCATAAAACGTATCCGTAGTTTTGTTCTTGCCAATGATTACGCTTCCCGCTGCCACCGCCACCATCTGGTTTTCAGGCGCCACTCCGCTGATGCGGCACGGTAACCACGCCGGATGTGGTTTAACGTGGTCAAGTCCATGCTGGCGAATCAGCACCGAAGACGTCTCCAGATGAATCCGCTCGTGCTCCACGCCCATCAGGATCGCCCACCATGGACTGTCCCAGGTAATGGGCAACGTCAGCGGCAAGTTAGTGATAATCTCATCCACCCTGCTTCGCATCGCGTGACGATAAGCTAGGACTTCTTCCACTGCTGGCCAGTCGTAATGGGTGGTATTAAGGTCATCCCAACTCATTTCATCTACACCAACAGCAAAAGTCGATTCCAGACGCGGGTCAATTCGTTCAGTGAATAAACCCGCCAGGATAAATTTATTGGTAAAAAAAGTGGCGGTATGACCCAGATAAAATATCAGGGGATGGCGCAGTGCAATGGGCTTGGTGTAATAATCAGCATCGTCACGCAAAGTTTCAAATAACTGTTCATAACGATCCAGCGTGGTATGGAAATAGCTCCGAATCTCTTCGCGTTTGGCGGCGATATCCTCGCCAGTAAGCAGGGGAATTCTCTGGAAAAACTCAGGTTTTGAAGACATAGGTCGCGCTTGAAATAATCCCGTTCTTATCAAAACGATGGATTATACCGCCTTCAACTACCTAGGTCATGTTGATGAAAAAGTTGACGGGGAAAGTTTCGATTCAATGGTATATGGCAGATATCTCGATCAACGCTTTGCGTGCGAGAGCAGGGCGGGGCTCCATTCCACAATGAGGTCACGTCCACCACGTTTTGCCGCATAAAGAGCACGATCGGCGGCTTCCAGCATTTCACTCACACTCTCAAAGGATTTTTCATGATCCATATTGACTGCAAGGCCAATAGATGCGGTGATTTTGATGATGTCGCCGTTATCTAACTTGTAAGCAATCGCCCGAATATTTTCCTGGATTCTTGCCAGTAGACGGCGGGCATCATTAATTGATGTGCTGGGCAGAATTAGCGCAAATTCTTCGCCACCATAACGGCACAACACATTCGCTTGCCGAATTTGTGTAGCAATAGCTTTGACAATGGCCACTAAAACGCCATCACCAGCAATATGGCCGTGAGTATCGTTGACTATTTTAAAGTGGTCAATATCGATCATGGCAAGGGCCAGTGGTGTCTCCTGTTGACAGGAGAACAGAAATTCGCTGCGCAGGGTATCGTCGAAATAAGAACGATTATGCGCACCGGTCAAACCATCGTGCTGCACCTTGTTTTCCAGTTCGCGTATTCTGACGAGTGTGCGTGTTGTTACGAGCTCATTCGCTTCATCAACGAGGCTATTCAGCTGATTAGGGCTGAGAATGGAAATGGCAAATAACTCCTCCACATGCTGGAGCTCATTTTCCATATCCACCAGAACCTCCATCAATGCAAACTTGTCTAGCCCGAGCGTGCTATCGACCACATTGATTGCTTCCAGGATTTTCGATTCATCTTCGGGCGCTAAAAAATGCTCGGTAATGCTGCCTGATGCAGCCACACATTCATTGATACCCGGCTGATTTGAACCAACAATATGGTGACTGTGTTTGCAAGCATCAATGATATAGCTCGGCAACTTCCAGTGCGCCAACAACGCCGCCCCCATCTCATCATGACCAAGTCCATATCTGTTGCGCTCCAGGTTATAAATTTCCTCATGGTTGGCAGCGGCGGTAATTGTGTTGGAATATTCATCCGGCAACAGCGCACAAAAAGTGAGGATGCCGATATCCTGCAGCAACCCTGCCAGAAACAAATCATCCAATAATCTTTCCATACCCAGTCGTTTACCCAGCGCCCGACAAGCCAGCGCGGAAGTGATCGAGCGACGCCAGAACAGTCCGCTACTGGTTGAGTTCAGCATATTCTTGGATTGCTTCATCAAAGCGTCTGTCAATGAGAACGACAACGCAATCGTCATCACACCATGTGTACCAAGGATATTAACTGCCTGACTGATATTGCTGATCGGATGGCGTGACTTGTATAGTGGTGAATTGGCGGTTTTCACTATTTTGACGGCCAGAGCCGGATCGAGCGAGATATAATGGCTGATCTGGTTCAGGTTGGTGTCGGCTCTACCGGCAAGATCGATGATCTTCATGGCGATTGAGGGCAAACTGGGTAGTCTGGTGCAGAATCGTAACTGCGAGAGTAAAATGTCCTTCATTCAGCGCCTATTGTTGGGGTGGAAAATACAATTTACCGATTAAGTTTGTTTTTGTTACACCCCTCAGAGGGCTACGATTAAGCTAATTCTATCTGAAATAATCTTTTACCAATGGTTAAATAGGCCGCGAAAACAAGACCATTTGATCAAAATAAAATTTAACAATATTCTTATAACCACTTGTCTGGCCGGGTAAGTCTGCAATGTTTTATTTACTACCAGCCGGTTTCTCCGCTCAAATTTTCTGATCATCAAAACCATAAACAACAGGAGCATCAATGGAGTTTATAACCAAATCCGTCAATCTGGATAAATACCATGGGGATAGTCTGGTGGTGGGCGTGTTCGATTCCCGCAAGATGACTGACGCCGCCAAGCGATTAGACGAAGCCTCCGAAGGCTATTTGAGCAGATTGCTTACGCAGGGGGACATGAACGGCAAGCTGAGTTCCACGCTGCTTCTCCAACATGTGCCAAATGTCAGCAGCAAACGCGTGTTACTGGTGGGATTGGGCAAAGAAAAAACTTTCGGTGAAAAAGCGTTTGCCACGGTAATCGGTACGGCATTCAAAGCATTGCATCAGACAGGAGCGAAAGATGTCTGTTTTTGCCTGGCCAATCTGGCCGTCAAAAAACGGACGATTGAATGGCGTGTGCTACAGATTGTATTGCTCTCCCAGGCAAGCATCTACCGTTTTGATCGGTTCAAAAGTACTGCAGAGAAAAAAACACCGGCACTAGCAAAAGTTATTATTCCGATCGAGAATAAAACTGATTTGCCCGTTGTAGAAAATGCCTTACAACAAGGTGCTGCCACTGCGCATGGTATGAATGTGGCAAAAGATTTAGGTAATCTCGCTCCCAATATCTGCACTCCAACCTACCTCTCAGAGCAAGCGAAGAGCATTGCCAAGACCTACAGACTGAAATGCACTGTGCTCGAAGAAAAAGACATGGAAAAACTAGGTATGGGCGCATTGCTGGCAGTGGCACGCGGTAGTCGGCAACCAGCGAAGCTGATCGCACTCGAATACCATGGTCTGGAAAAAACAGAAAAACCAGTGGTACTGGTTGGCAAGGGCATTACATTCGATACTGGCGGTATCTCGCTAAAACCCCCGTCAGATATGGATGAGATGAAATACGACATGAGTGGTGCCGCCAGTGTATTGGGTACGCTCACTGCTGTGGCCGAGATGCGGCTCCCGATTAACGTGGTCGGCATTATTCCGGCAGCGGAAAATATGCCTGATGGCCAGGCAACGCGGCCCGGCGACGTGGTAACCACCCTGTCTGGTCTCACAGTTGAAATCTTGAATACCGATGCGGAAGGCAGACTTGTGTTGTGCGATGCTTTAACTTATGCACAACAGCAGTACAAACCCGAAGCCATCATCGATATTGCCACGCTGACGGGCGCCTGCGTAGTAGCACTTGGACATACGGCCACCGGCCTGTTCAGTAATGACGAATCGCTTGCTCAGACACTACTGCAAGCGGGTGAGCAAACCTATGACCGTGCCTGGCAGTTGCCGCTTTGGGAGGAGTATCAGGATCTGTTAGACAGTAATTTCGCTGACATTGCCAATATTGGCGGCAGATGGGGCGGTGCCGTCACAGCAGCCTGCTTTCTGTCACGTTTTACTGAAAAATGCCGCTGGGCGCACTTAGATATCGCCGGTACCGCGTGGAAATCTGGCAAGGAAAAAGGTTCTACCGGACGACCAGTTCCACTGTTAACCGAGTTTCTGGTAGCGCGCGCCAGAAAACGCTAATCCCGGGTTACGTAGTGATGCAAGTCGATTTTTATACTGGTGCAACCGATAAATTACTGGTTGCCTGTCGTCTTTGTGAAAAAGCCACACAGCAAAAACTAAGAACGCTGATTGATGTGGCTGATGCCACAGTCGCTAATCAGCTTGACAAACTATTATGGACGTTTTCACCAACCAGTTTTGTGCCACACTGCTTCGCAGGCGACAAGCTGGCTGAAGTGTCGCCGGTAGTTCTGTGTACCGAATCCATACCAACAGCTACTGATCACTATGATGTCCTGCTCAATCTTGGTAATGAAACCCCTTTGGAGGCAGGATTCGCAAAACGTATCATTGAAGTAGTCGATGGAACCGATCCTGACAAACAGTTAGCGCGCCAGCGCTACCGCCATTACCAGGCACAGGGATACGAAATTCGCCATCACCGCTTATAACTCTCTCGGGAATCATGACGGACAGTAACTTCCAACCAATTGCCGAGCCTGAAGAAGACAATCTGCTACTCAAGCTGGATAAGATGCTGCAACGCTATCAGCAAGATAATCTTGCACTCGTTCAAAAAGCGCCACCACCCGATACTGACGCTGATATTGCTGTAAAAATAATACCTGAGGAGCAATTCTCATCTTCATTCTTGGCTGAAACCAGCGACATCCCATTGCTTATCGAAAAAGTTGAACTCACAGCACATGACTGGCCTGCAGAAACTAAAATCTCCGAGCTGTTATGCTTTGCATTTGATCATGCCATCCGTGACGCACAAATAAAACTGGACCCGCTTGCCAGAATAACACTGCTACAAGCGCTGGCCAAACGCCTGCCCAAAAACTTTCAGTAGCGATAAGCCTTTCAGGAAAGTTGCGCGGGTTATAATAACGGGCTCTATTCCCGCAATTTATTTACTCGTCGAGCATCATGCAACTAGCCAAGAGTTTTGACCCAGCCGGCATCGAAAAACGCTGGTATGCCACCTGGGAGTCCGCAGGCCATTTTTCCCCTCATCACGAGGATGAAGCTGACGCCTACTGCATTATGCTCCCCCCCCCAATGTGACCGGCACGCTGCACATGGGGCACGCCTTCCAGCATACCTTGATGGATGCGTTGATCCGTTACCACCGAATGCTCGGTAACAAGACCCTGTGGCAACCCGGCACCGATCATGCCGGTATCGCCACCCAGATTGTGGTGGAACGTCAACTCGATCAAGCAGGTATCGATCGCCGTCAGATTGGCCGGGAAGCATTTCTGGAAAAAGTCTGGCAATGGAAGGAAACTTCCGGCTCGACCATTACCCGCCAGATGCGGCGCATGGGCGCATCATGCGACTGGTCACGGGAACACTTCACCATGGATGAAGCCCTCTCGCACGCCGTCACGGAAGTATTCGTGCGCCTGTACCGAGATGGCCTGATTTATCGCGGTAAGCGCCTGGTCAACTGGGATCCGGTTCTACAGACAGCGGTATCCGATCTGGAAGTGTTGTCTACTGAGGAAAATGGCTCGCTGTGGCATATCTGCTACCCGTTTGAACCGGCAGAAACCGGCTCGACAGGCAAACTGCAAGGATTGGTCGTCGCAACCACACGACCGGAAACCATGCTCGGTGATATGGCCGTAGCCGTGCACCCTGATGATGAGCGTTATCGGCATCTAGTCGGGCGCCACCTGCGCCTGCCACTGAGTGAACGCACCATTCCCATCATTGCGGATGAATATGTTGATCCGGCGTTTGGCAGTGGTTGCGTCAAAATCACACCTGCGCATGATTTCAATGACTATCAGGTGGGTCTGCGCCACAATCTGGTGCCACTCAATGTATTCACGCTAGATGGCAAAATCAACGATTGCGCCCCGGCGGAATATCAGGGCATGGATCGTTTCGAAGCCAGAAAAAAGATCCTCTCCGAGCTTGAAGCGCAAGGATTATTAATCGAAACGCGCCCGCACAAAATGATGGTACCGCGCGGAGATCGCACCCAGGCAGTGATTGAACCCATGCTCACCGATCAATGGTATGTGGCGATGTCTGGTCTTGCACAACAGGGACTCGCCGCAGTTGAGCGCGGCGAAGTACGTTTTGTACCGGATAACTGGACGCATGTTTACCGCCAGTGGCTGGATAACATCCAGGACTGGTGCATCTCGCGCCAGCTCTGGTGGGGACACCGTATTCCGGCCTGGTACGATGACGATGGCAATGTCACGGTTGCGCATAATCTCGAAGCAGCGCAGCAATTATCCGGAAAGCAAAACCTGCGTCAGGATGAAGATGTGCTCGACACCTGGTTTTCTTCAGCGCTGTGGCCTTTTTCCACGCTCGGCTGGCCCGCAGATACCCCGGAGCTCAGAACTTTTCTGCCCAGCTCAGTGCTCGTAACCGGCTTCGACATCATTTTCTTCTGGGTGGCACGCATGGTAATGATGTCACTCTATTTCACCGGCAAAGTACCGTTTCGCGAGGTTTACATCACTGGACTGATCCGGGATGCCGAAGGGCAGAAAATGAGCAAGTCGAAAGGTAACGTGCTCGATCCGATTGATCTGATCGACGGCATCACGCTACCCGAACTGATCGAAAAGCGTACCACTGGCCTGATGAATCCCAATCAGGCACAGGCAATCGAAAAAACCACCCGTCGACAGTTTCCGAATGGCATTCCCTCGTTTGGTACCGATGCGTTACGCTTCACGTTTGCCAGCCTCGCCTCGCATGGCCGCGACATCAAATTCGATCTGCAACGCTGTGAGGGCTACCGAAATTTCTGTAATAAATTATGGAATGCCACTCGTTTCGTGCTGATGAACTGCGAGAGACAGGATGTTGGACTTGACGAAACGCTAATAATCAACCTTTCAGCCGCCGACAAATGGATCATTGGTCGCCTGCAACTTGCTGAACAAGCTGTTGCCCGTCACTTTGACGAATATCGCTTTGATCTGGCCGCACGTGAGCTATACGAACTGGTTTGGGACGAATATTGTGACTGGTACGTCGAACTTGCCAAAGTACAATTGAATGATGCCGACCCGTCACGGCAACGTGCCACCCGGTACACGCTGGTACGGGTGCTGGAAACCATGCTGCGGCTGGCGCATCCGATCATCCCTTTCATTACCGAAGAACTGTGGCAAGTGGTTGCACCGCTTGCCGGTAAGCAAGGCGCCAGCATTATGCTGCAGCCCTACCCCGTGGCTAATCTGTCCCGTATCGACGAGCAGGCGAACGCCGCGATATCTCGTCTCAAGGAAATCATCAACGCATGCCGTACGTTGCGCAGCGAAATGAAATTGTCTCCGGCTGAACGAGTGCCGCTGCTGATGACGGGTGAACATTCCGCGCAATTGACAGACTTTTCTCCTTATCTGTGTGCGCTGGCAAAACTATCGAGTGTCGAAATCCTGCCAGCCCTGCCGGATACGGAGGCACCCGTCATCATCGCAGCACAATGCCGCCTGATGCTCAAAATCGAAATAGATAGTGCAGCGGAACGCGAGCGCCTGCAAAAGGAAAAACTCCGACTGGAGGGTGAAATCAGCAAAGCGGAAGGTAAACTTGCTAATCCTGATTTCATTGGGCGTGCGCCAGAAAAAGTGGTTATGCAGGAAAAAGAACGCCTCGCCTCATTCAGCGCAACCCTGACAAAAATTAACGAGCAACTGGCAAGATTAGGGTAAGCATCTCCTTATGTCCCGAATTTTTAATCTTATTAATCTCTATCATGGCAAAACTAAACAACGACACCTTTATCCGCGCATTATTACGTCAACCAACCGACTACACTCCTGTGTGGATGATGCGCCAGGCTGGACGCTATTTACCGGAATACAACCAAACCCGGGCACGCGCCGGGGATTTTCTCTCATTATGCAAAAATCCGGATTTTGCGACAGAAGTCACGATGCAGCCGTTGGCGCGGTTTCCACTGGATGCCGCCATTCTATTCTCCGATATCTTGACCATTCCGGATGCAATGGGATTGGGGCTCTATTTTTCTGCCGGTGAAGGACCCAAATTTGAACGTCCATTGCGTGAGGAATGGGCCATACGCGATTTGGCCGTACCCGACCCAGACACTCACTTGCGTTATGTCATCGATGCGGTTACCCAAATCCGCAAGGCGCTCAATAATCAGGTACCGTTAATCGGTTTTTCCGGCAGCCCGTTCACCCTCGCCTGCTACATGATCGAAGGCGAAGGCAGCAGTGATTTCCGTCAGATCAAAACCATGCTGTATGCCCGCCCCGATCTGCTGCACCATATTCTCGACATTACCGCGCAAGCGGTTACCGTTTACCTGAATGCCCAGATCGAAGCTGGCGCACAGGCGGTCATGATTTTTGACAGCTGGGGGGGTGCGCTCTCGCATGCCGCTTATCAGGAATTTTCCCTGCGCTACATGCAACAGATTCTTTCCGGCCTGAAACGGGAACATCTCGGCGAACGTGTGCCCAACATCGTTTTCACCAAAGGTGGCGGATTGTGGCTGGAATCGATTGTTGACAGCGGCTGTGACGCCGTTGGCCTCGACTGGACCATTGATATTGGCGAAGCCAGACGCCGGACCAAAGACAAGGTAGCGTTGCAGGGCAACCTGGATCCAGCCGTACTATTTGCCCCACCTGAAACTATCGCCGCCGAAGTCGAAAAAGTGCTGGCAAGTTACGGTTACGGACACGGCCATGTATTCAACCTCGGTCACGGCATTTCCCAATTCACCCAGCCGGAACATGCTGCGGCAATGGTTGAGGCCGTACATGCGGCCAGCCCGCGTTACCATGCTGGCAGGTAAATTTATCTGGTTGAAATAGGTTTGCTAATTCCACAAATTACGTTAGGGATTGCACAGTATGGAATTCGTGACTGAAGGAGCAATTGTACTGACAATAATCACATCATTGCTGTCTGGGCTGGTAGGAGTTTTCGTTTCCTCATGTTTCTACGCCCGGCTGGAACGACGGCGAATAAAGATGGAGACAGCCAAAAAAATGTTTGGCAATAGACACGCTATTTCAGGGAATTCTTTCCAGGAAGCAATGAATGAAGTACTTATTGTTTTCTCAGACAGCGTAGAAGTGATCAACGCGATACAAGAATTCATGAAAGTAGTGGAAACTCCACCTGCAGCACAGTCACATGGCGCAGCAGATGAAGCACTGATCAAGCTAATGAAAGCTATATGCAAAAATATTGGCGTAAGATACAAAAACTTGCCGGACTCCTATTATCTCAAATTCTTCGGGGTTCCTCAGATTATAGAATCCAATAAAAGTACTCAATTTAACAGCAAGTAGCCCGGATGGAGCTTGCGGAATCCGGGATAAACGGTGACACCGGACAACCTCGTGCAATAGTCTGGCACGCTTGGCTAACAATGCCGACTTACTGTCCCGCAATGTTACGCCGTAAAAAAGCACGTCCCACCAGAGATACTATTGTGACGGTATAACACCCTAGGTCTTCCTCCAAAGTTGCCGGCATAAAGCCTGTGCAATGCGTAAATTTATTGCTCTCGTTTATCCCGGATTCCGCAAGCTTCATCCGGGCTACCGATCTGGCATTGATAGTATTTCCACGTTTCACCTCAACAAGATCACGCCCGCGACAATTTGTCGCATTCCAAATAGGGTTATTTTTCATTACGATAGCATTGCGAAGATTACAAAATTTGCTATGAACTATTGGAGAAAAAATGGCCAAACTTTGTCCCATTCATTTATCAGGTTATCTGATCACGATATCGCTGTCTTGCGGACTACATGCGCAAGCGGTTATTGACCCGGAGAAAGCGCCCCCAGCCGCAGCCGCAGCATCACCAGCAGCCAACTCTACTTTCACATTGGGTACTGTCGACATTACTACAACACAACGTGGAAGATTACCAACCAGGAATGTTCTGACCTCTGTCGATATTTTGGGAAAAAATCTGATCCAGAATCAAAACGTCAATTACGTCTGGGAGATTTTTAACCGGGTGCCAGGCGTATTGTTGACCAATTTTAATCAAGGCAATGTCAACGGTAAATTTTCTTTCCGCGGCTTTAATGGTGAAGGTGAAATCAACGCAGTCAAATTGCTGATAGATGGCATCCCAAGTAACTCTAATGATGGCAACATGCCCTTCATCGATGCACTGTTCCCGATGAATATCGAGTCAATCGAAGTGGTACGTGGCACCAACGATCCGCGCTATGGACTGTATAGCATAGCGGGAAATGCCAATATCACTACTCAGATGGGCGGTACCTATGCCAAGGCACGGGTGAGTCATGGCAGTTTTGGTACAACTGATATTCAAACTTCAGCTGGCTATGAAACTAATGGCTTCATGCAGAACTATTTTATTGGCTACCGAAATACTGATGGTCATCGCGACCATTCCGATCTCAGCAAATTCTCAATTTCTGGAAAATGGGCCTATGCACCTCAATCTGGACGATTTTTGATCGGCGCTAGTGTGCGTCATTTTGGAAACAAGGCAGAAGAAGCTGGTTACCTGACTTTCGCCGAAAGCCGAACGCGCCCTTTCAGCAGCAATGAATTTAATGCAACCGATACTGGAAAACGCACAACCAATCAGTACAGCGCATTCATCGATGTAGACGTTCTGGATAACTTGTTCTGGACAACCAAAGTCTATTTCAACGATTTCGATGACCGCCGTTTTGTAAAATTTTCGGCAAACGTCTCCCAGCAGGAGCGAGTATCTAAAGAAAAACATTATGGCGTGCTATCAACACTAACCTACCGACCAACCGTACCTTTTCTACATGATTTTGCGATTGAAACTGGTACCGATATTCAATTTCAGGAAAACAAAAGTGACCGCTATCTGACCAATCAGCGTGTGCAAGCCAGTCAGACACGGGGGCAAGATTTTAATTTTAATATTTATGGCGCCTATATCCAGACTATTCTCAAACCGCTTGAATCACTCAAGATTGTACCTGCCTATCGTGTAGACACTATTGACGGCCACTTTACTAATGTTCTTACCGGACAGAAATTTGCAATCAACGATTACGATTTTATTCATCAGCCTAAGATCAGCGTAGTTTACACCCCCATCCAGGGCTATAGCCTTTATGGAAACTGGGGACGAACCTTTCAGGCAGGAGTGAGCGCTGATGCTTTCTTGATTCCGCCACGCTCAAATAATCTGGGTCCTTCTCTCAATCATGGATGGGAAACCGGTATTAAGCTGAATCCGGCAAAATGGCTGGAAGGCCGGATTGCAACCTGGGAACAAACTGCTTCCAACGAAGCCAGAAGAATTCTAAACAGTGCCAGCAATGATTCCGAAAATATTGGTCGTACCAGAAGACGCGGGGTGGATGTGCAGTTCAACATAAAACCTGTCAGCCAGCTTGACCTATGGGGCACGTACACCTGGCAGGAATCTGCCATTCTGAAAGCAGGAGCAGGACTAGAAGCCACACAAGGAAATCAGATTGATCATATTCCCAATCATATGGCTTCGGCTGGAATCGAGTATCAGATCATCCCGGAATTACGTTTTTCAATGTGGGGGAACTATCAAAGTAACTATTTTCTGGAACGCACCAACACCACACAAAAATTTGGGGGATTCATTGTGGCAAACCTGGGGCTGGCTTATCAGGTGGCAAAAGCAGTCAATCTTGATTTCCAGATCAGAAATATCAACGACGAATTCTACGAATACGTCTGGCACGATGGCACACAAAGTTTGCATTCTCCTGCCGCAGGTCGCGCTTTTTATGGCGCGGTCACGGTTGCTTTTTAATTCCGGATAACGTAATACCCGCTGAAGTTTTCTATCCCAAAAGTGACTTCACCACAAACTCAAACAGTAAATGCAAGTACGCGGCTACTGGCAATTGACGCGCTGCGTGGATTGGTTATGGTCATCATGCTGGTTGATCACGTGCGTGAAACCTGGTTTTTGCATATGCAGGTTGGCGATCCTGTGGATGCAAGCGTAGTTGAGCCCGCACTCTTCTTTACGCGCCTGCTCTCATCCCTCTGTGCGCCAGTCTTTGTGGTGCTGACAGGACTATCCGCCTGGCTCTTTGGTCAGACGCATACCCGGCAAGAAACCTCCGTTTTCTTGCTCAAACGTGGCCTGTTGCTGGCATTTCTGGAAGTAACTTTTGTCAGCTTTGCCTGGTCGGCACAATTTCCACCGCAGACCATCTGGCTGCAAGTGATCTGGGCAATTGGGATTAGCATGATCATGTTGGCAGCTTTACTGCACCTGCCACGAACCTGGCAATTCTTGCTGGCGGCAGGCATCATCTGTGGACATAACTTGCTTGATGGTATCGTTCTGACTCCCGATTCCTCCCCCTACATCCCCTGGGCGATGCTTCACCAACGCGAGGTGATTGCGTGGGGTGGCATCATGCTCAAAACCACTTATCCGGTATTACCATGGATTGGTGTGATTCTGCTGGGTTACGTCATGGGCCCATGGCTGTTTGCGCGCGATATCCAACCTAAAACGCGCATGCGCCGTTTATGGGTACTTGGAGGCACCTTTCTGATCGCTTTTGTCGCAATCCGCTTTCTCAATAGCTATGGTGATAAACCCTGGCTGATCACAGATGACGGCCTGCGCACGGTCATGAGCTTCCTGGCGCTGACCAAATACCCGCCTTCCCTGCTTTTTCTTTTGCCGACACTTGGTATAGGCTGGCTGCTGCTTGCCCTATTTGAGCGCATGCAGCAACATTTTCTGCTAACTCATCTGGCATTCTTCGGCGCAGCACCCATGTTTTTCTACCTGCTCCATTTGTACGCGCTGAAAATACTGTACCTCATTTCCCTATCACTCTATGGCCCGAACAAGGGTGAGTATTTCGGTTTTGATCACATCTCAACCGTATGGTTATGGGCAATTATCTTACTCATCCCGCTGTATCTGCCTACACGCTGGTTTGCCGGAATAAAGCAGCGACACAGGTATATCACTTGGTTGAAGTATCTTTAGAACACCTTTTGGGATGCACTCAATAATCAACCGCGCTTACCCCTAAATTTTTTTGAATAGTTTTGTGCCTCGAAATTGAACCACCGTGCTCGAAGATGAAAGAATGCAGGTATCGGGACTGAGTAAGGCATTCTTACTTATTTACTGGCAAGCCATTAGTTTTTTATTAAAATCAGTGGTATATAACTCATGCGACAATTTGTCACATTCCCATTGTTTGGTATTGCAGGGATAATCACGCTTCATCCTTTTTCGCCAATTTTTTTGTTGATACGTGTGGGTGTTTCTCTCAAGCCTGAAGTAGCTTCCATTGCGGAAAATACATACGCCACGGTCGATGTAATTTATCGTGAGCATCATGGCTGGCTTTGCGCCTGGCTCAGGAGAAAATTAAACTGCCCTCATCAAGCGGCTGATATTGCACACGACACATTTCTGCGTGTGCTCGCATTGTCTCAGATGCTTGACTTGCAGGAGCCGAGAGCTTATCTAACCACAACCGCCAAACGGCTGATCATTGATCAGGCACGCCGGCAACGGATAGAGCAGGCGTATCTGGCTGAATTGGCTCTGGCAGCAGAAGCATTGGATCACGTGCCGTCTCCTGAGCAAATACTGGCGACCATCCAAGTACTGGAGCGGATCAGTACTGCCCTGGATGGACTCGCACAAAAACCACAACAAGCTTTCTTGCTCCACTACCTGGAAGGGCAAACCCATGCGCAGATTGCCGACCACTTAGGCGTATCGGGCAGAATGGTGCGCAAATATCTGGTACAAGCGCTGATGCACTGTTGCCAAATCCATATTCTGGATTGACGGATTCGGTGTTGCAAAGAACATGAAATCAGCTCAACCGGCAGTTACCGATCTGCCACCCGATGATGTCGTTAATCAGGCCGCCGAGTGGATCGTTCGCTTATCGGACGACAATCTGACGCTCGCTGATCTGGCTACGCTGCAAGCCAAATTTGAACAATGGCAGCAAACCAGCCCGCAACATGCCGAAGCGGCGCGCAAGATGCTGACAGTAATCGAGCAGGCCAAATGGGTACGCAGCAGCGCACACCCCGCTTCCGCTCGTGCCGCCATGGAAGCATCCCTGACGAAGAAGCGCAAAAATACGCGCGTCAGGAAACTGGGCGTGGTGTTGGTATTGATCGCCACGCTGGTTTTGCCTGCCTGGGCCTTTTTCCAACACTACCCGCCTGCTTACTTGCTGGCGGACGTGTGCACCGGCGCCGGACAATGGCATACGCAGATGCTGGCGGACAACAGCATGATCACGCTCAACGGCAGCAGCGCTGTCAACTTCCATTTTGATACCACGCAGCGAAATCTGGAACTGGTGCGCGGTGAAATTCTAATCGACGTAAGCGCCGATCCGTTCCGGCCATTCCAGGTCAAAACCCGTCATGGCTGGATCAGGGCGCTGGGCACGCGATTTATCGTTCATCTGGATGATGAGAGGACAACTCTGACCGTGCTGGAATCCAAAGTGGCAGTCACGCTGCACGAACCAGACAGACAACGGCAGACGATTGACGCCGGACAGCGCGTGCAATTCTCAAACCAATGGATCGGCGATCTCAACACCGTAAACATCCGCGAAATTTCCGATGCCTGGAAGTTTCGCCACCTGATTGTCGAAAACCAGTCTTTGCCAGAAGTGCTTGATAAGCTCTCCCACTACCGCAGCGGATGGATTCACTACAATACGCAAGCGCTCAAACATATGAAAGTCAGCGCCGTATTGCCACTTGATAATATCGATGCAGCATTGGAACTGCTGACCAGGAGTTTCCCGATTCAAGTACACACGGTTACCTCGTGGCTGGTCGTGGTTGAAGCTAACGCCGGGCAGTAATCTGCTTAAAAATGTTCAGTTATGGCGCTAACCCATTTTTTCTCCGCCTTTCGACCGAAGTGCCCACTCTGTTTTTTTGCAATCTCTGAGCGTTCCAATCGATTGAGCCCCCGCCCAAATTTCCTGTTTCCACTGTTACGAGTTCCGCTTTTTCATTCTCAACCGTCATGTTTAATGTCAACCAATAAAAAGGAGCAGACATGACTCGATCAATTCAATCCAATCAGAACGCACTTCAGTTTATAAACTTATTTCAGCATGGATTGATTATGCTGGCCGCTTTGTCCGTAATGGCGCTTGCCCTGCCGGTAACCGCTTGGGCTCAGGAGGTATCCACGGGCGCGGCGCATTACAGCATCCCACCGGGTTCGCTGGAGCAATCCTTAAACCGGTTTGCCAGCCAAGCCGGTATCGCAATTTCGATGGATGCAGACAAAATAAAAAACCTGCCTACAGACGGTCTGGAAGGGGTTTACAGCGTCGAAACCGGTCTGGCGGCGTTATTGAACAACAGCGGGATGACTTATGAGAAAAACAGATCGGGTTACGTGATAGCACAAAACAACACCCCCCAAAGATCGGACGCAACCGCAACCCAGATATTGCCGGAAATCAAGATTACATCCGTAGAAGAGAAGCAATCTTTTGAAGAAGCATACGTAGTAACTGAATCAAACTCGGCGACCAAAACTGACACACCAATCATGCAAACACCCGCATCAGTTCAGGTTATCCCTGAAGTCGTCATGAGAGATCAACAGGCTTTCAGGCTGCAAGATGTCGTAAAAAATGTCAGTGGTGTACAACCTTGGCACGGCTACGGTGGCCAGATCCAAAGTTTTGTCGTTCGCGGTTTTCTGCAAAGCGCGCTTAATTATCGTAATGGAATCCGTATTCCTGCAACAAAGTTCGATCTGGCCAATGTAGAACGTGTTGAAGTATTAAAAGGCGCTTCCGCCATGCTTTATGGTTTCAGCGATCCCGGTGGAATGATCAGTACGGTAACGAAGCAACCCGGCTCTGAACCGTATTATTCGGTGGAACAACGTTTCGGTTCATATAATTTTTTTCGTACAGAAGTCAATGCTACGGGGCCGTTAAGCAGAGAACATGGACTGAATTACCGCATCGATTTATCGTATCTCGATACCGATTCTTTCCGTCGATTTATCAGTCATGACCGGATATTCCTGGCACCCTCTCTAAGCTGGCAAGCAACAACAGACACAAGAATGACTTTGTCCTATGAATATTTAGACGAAAATAATGGCTACGACTACGGCATTCCAGCTTTTGGCAACCGATTAGCGAACATTCCAAGATCAAGAACTTTTACGCAACCAGGTTTGCAAGATAGCCAGGTCAATCACTTAATCGATTTCAGAATCGATCACCAATATAACGACAACATCAAATTTAACGCTGGCACGGTCGCCTCTCAAAACCGAAAGAATTGGGAAGCAATTTATACCGGGCGCGTCGTTGATCGATTAGATCCATTAAATCCCAATAAAAAATTGGGCGATGTTGATCGTTTCTACTGGTTTAGCCCCGAAAAAGTCGAAACACTCACTGCCTGGGCGAATGGCATCTTTGATTTCGAGACATATGGCATCAAGCATAAAATTCTGTTAGGTGGAGAATATCACGTTACCAAATTAAACTATCAAGTTGCCAATGACAAAGCGGATACCATCAATATTTTTACCTTCGATCCCCGTAGCTCAAATTTACCAATCGAGCAATACCGTAACCTGCCCACCGACACTTTTTTTGTCAGCACTGAAAGCACATCGCAGGCGATTTATTTGCAGAATCAAATGACATTTTGGGAGAAATTGCACATTCTGGGTGGATTTCGCTACGACTGGGTAGAAAGGAGTCAAAATTTGAGCTGGAATGCTCCAAACGAAAAAGATGCACGCAATGACGCTTTTATCAGCCCTAGAGTCGGCATCCTGTATGAGCCAACCTACTGGTTATCGCTGTTTGGCAGTTTCTCAGAATCTTTTGGCCCTGCTTTCGCTTACGATAACGGTGGACCAAGGTTATACAAATTTGACCCGGCGACCCAATTTGAAGGTGGTTTGAAAACCCAATTCTTTGATGGTGGATTGATCGCTAACCTAGCCTACTTCGACTTGGAAAAAACCCAGTTTGTCGCGGATCCCAATAGCCAGGATATCCGGTTGTCCGTGCCACTACGAGGCAAAAGCAGAGGTGTTGAATTTGATATCCAGGGGCAACTCTACAAGGGCTTGAGTATGATTGGAACCTATGCGTACACGGACACCAAAACACTTGCCGATTCATCAACGCCAGAAAACATTGGAAATCGTTTGCCTTATGCACCTGCCCACCAAGGCAGCGTCTGGCTGAAATACGATTTTGATGGCCGGCTAAAAGGATTCAGTTTAGGTGCCGGCGTGTTTGCTGCCGGGCGGCGCTATGGCGATTCAGAAAACAGTTATTCTGACGGCTCTTATGCGCGAGTGGATTTGATGGCTGCCTACAGAAAACGTTTAAGGGGCGCAGTGATGACTGCGCAACTCAATATCAATAATGTGAACGATGCCGAATATTTTACCTTAAGGAATAGGAGATCGAATTTACCCGCTGAACCACTCATAGTAATGGGCTCTATACGGCTTCAGTACTAGGTGACAAGGAACGGTGGTTAACGAATGAAATTACCATGAGTCCGAGAAGAACATATTCTGTTTTGAATCGTCATTACAGCTAACAGGAGTCTAATATACAAAAAAGGAGGTGGTGTGACACGTCAGTTTTGGGTTGTAATACACCGCTGGGCAGGTTTGATCATGGCTGGTTTTTTGATCGTGGTGAGTCTGAGCGGCAGTCTGCTGGCGTTTTACCCGGAACTTGAGCGGTGGATCAATCCACAGTTTTATACCCAGCAGGCAACAGGCGATATGCTGGATATTGCCACGCTTGCGGAACGTGCAGAACAGCAGGTACCGGAGATTCGTGTTGAGAGGGTTTTTCTGGAAGCCAACCAGGGCGCTGCGCTAGTCCGTGTCAGCCCTCGTGTTTCTGGTAACTCGCTGGGTTTTAATGAACTATTCATGGATCTCTATACTGGCAACATCCTCGACAGGCGTCAATTTGGTGCCATCTCCGACGGTTGGGTCAATTTCATGTCTTTCGTATACCAGCTCCATTACGAATTGGCACTCGGAAAATTTGGTATCTGGGTGCTGGGTATCTGCGCGTTGATCTGGACGATTGACTGTTTCGTCGGGTTTTATCTGACCCTGCCGCAACGTCGCAGACAATCTCATCAGGATTCTTCCGGTGAGAACACCTGGTGGCAACGCTGGAAACCTGCCTGGAAAATCCGCTGGCAGTCCAGCAACTACAAACTGAATTTTGATCTTCACCGCGCCAGCGGATTATGGCTATGGCCGGTATTACTCATTTTTGCCTGGTCGAGCGTGTACATGAATCTATGGGATACCGTCTATACCTGGACGACTCGGGCAGTATTCGAGTACAAGGCACCATGGACGGAATTGCCTGTGGTGGACAATGTCGCAAAGGAGCCTCGCTTGAACTGGCGGCAGGCTGAGACCATAGGCCGTCACTGGATGGCCGAGCAAGCCAAATTGCATCAATTTGAGGTAACCCAGCCAGTAGATTTACGCCTTGACCGCGAACGCAATGTCTACCGTTACACCGTGCGCAGTTCGCGCGACATCCAGGACAAGCGCGGAACTACACGCGTATTCTTTGACGCCGATACCGGCGCGTTTAAACTTCTGCTGCTGCCATCTGGCCAATATGACGGTAATACCGTAACCAGCTGGCTCTACGCATTACACATGGCGAATGTGTTTGGTTTACCGTACCGTATTTTTGTATGCGCGCTTGGTCTGATTATCACTATGCTATCAGTCACCGGAATCATTATCTGGATGAAAAAAAGACGCGCACGTCTTAGGGCTTGACCCGACAGCTTCCTAGGCAATCGTCAACTGTCCGATACCATTACTCGTGCCGCGCTGCTTGGCTTCTGAGCCATTTAATTTGATCTGTAAACGCAGTTCATTCATCGAATCAGCATTACGCATGGCATCTTCGTAGGAAATGAGTCCATTCTCGTAATGTTCAAAAAGTGCCATATCGAAAGTCTGCATGCCCTGTTCCCGGGATTTTTTCATAATTTCCTTAATTTCGTGCACATTGCCCTTGAAAATCAGGTCGGAAATCAACGGGGAGTTAAGCATGATTTCAATCGCAGCAACCCGACCACCAGTTTTTTTGGGGACGAGCCGCTGCGCGACCATGGAACGTAAATTGAGGGACAAATCCATCAATAATTGCGCGCGTCGTTCTTCCGGAAAGAAGTTGATGATACGATCCAACGCCTGGTTGGCGCTGTTGGCATGGAGCGTGCCCATGCACAGGTGACCGGTTTCCGCGAAGGAAATAGCATGCTCCATGGTTTCACGGTCACGGATCTCGCCAATCAAAATGACATCTGGCGCTTGCCGTAACGTATTCTTGAGTGCCGCTTCCCAGGATTCGGTATCGACGCCTACTTCGCGCTGGGTGATGACGCAATTGATGTGCTCGTGAACAAATTCGACCGGGTCTTCAATGGTAATGATATGCCCATGGCTGTTTTGATTACGGTAACCAATCAGTGCCGCCATCGAGGTGGATTTACCAGAACCAGTACCCCCCACAAAAATGACCAGACCACGTTTGCTCATGACCACCTCTTTCAATACTGGCGGCAGTCCGAGATCATCGAACTTGGGAATCTCGGTAGTGATAGTCCGCAAAACAATGCCGACCCGCTGCTGTTGCACAAAAGCATTAACCCGAAAACGGCCAATTCCTTCCGGATTGATGGCAAAGTTGCATTCCTTGCTGGCCTCAAATTCCGCTGCCTGACGGTCATTCATAATCGCGCGCGCCAGTGCAGCAGTATGTGCGCTTGAAAGCACCTGCTGCGTGACGGGTGTCATTGCCCCATCAACCTTCATCGCTGGCGGGTAGCCTGTGGTAATAAACAAATCCGATGCCTTTTTCGTCAGCATCAACCGCAACAGGTCGTGCATAAATTTTAGCGCCTGTCCATTTTCCATTATCTATTTCCTGTCTGTTAACCGCGAAAATTATCTTTATTCATCGCTTTGCTGCGTGCGTCCGCCATGGAAATCACATTACGCCTGACAAGATCAGTCAAATTTTGATCGAGCGTTTGCATACCCACACCCTGGCTGGTCTGGATGGTTGAATACATCTGTGCCACTTTACCTTCACGAATCAGGTTACGAATAGCCGGTGTGCCAATCATGATTTCATGTGCGGCAACACGGCCTGAACCATCCTTAGTTTTTAGCAATGCCTGAGAAATCACCGCGCGCAGGGACTCCGACAACATGGCACGCATCATTTCCTTCTCATCGGCAGGAAATACGTCAATAATCCGGTCGATGGTTTTAGCAGCGGAGCTGGTATGTAGCGTGCCAAATACCAGATGACCAGTTTCTGCGGCCGTCATCGCCAGGCGGATCGTTTCCAGGTCGCGCATCTCACCCACTAGAATGATGTCCGGATCTTCACGTAGCGCCGAGCGCAGCGCGTTACTGAAACTATGGGTATCACGCCCGACCTCACGCTGGTTGATCAGACATTTTTTACTTTGATGCACAAACTCGATTGGATCTTCAAGTGTCAGAATATGGCCGTATTGGTTTTCATTGATATCATTGACCATGGCTGCAAGCGTGGTCGACTTACCTGAACCGGTCGGCCCTGTCACGAGCACAACCCCACGTGGTTGTTGCGAAATTTCGGCAAAAATTTTAGGTGCCTTTAATTCTTCCAGTGACAGCACTTTTGAAGGAATGGTCCGCATAACGGTGGCAGCGCCACGATTGGTATTGAAAGCATTGACCCGGAAACGTGCTAGATTCGGAATCTCGAACGAGAAATCGCACTCAAGATGTTCTTCATATTCTTTGCGCTGCTTATCGTTCATGATGTCATAGATCATTTCATGAACGTCTTTATGTTCCATCGCTGGCAGATTGATCCTTCGAATCTCGCCATGAACGCGAATCATCGGCGGTAAACCAGATGATAGATGCAAGTCAGAAGCGTTATTCTTGACCACGAAGGAGAGTAACTCTACTATGTTCATCCGTTTTATTCCTTTACTAACTCGTGAATTTTTATCGATGCGGGTTAACCAGATGTAATACGGAATATTTCGGTGTAAATTAAGTACTTTTGTTTTTATTTGTATTTTTATTGGACTGACCAATCAACCATGACTACGATTGCCGATCGTTTACAAGCTGTTAAAGTCCGTATTGCGGAAGCTGCCAGACAATGCGGACGTGATCCACAAACCATCCAGCTGCTGGCCGCCAGTAAAACCAATCCGCCTGAGAACCTGCGAACAGCGTGGGAGGCAGGCCAAATGGTCTTTGGTGAAAATTATCTGCAAGAAGGCCTGGTCAAGATCAAGGCTCTGGCAAATTTACCAATTGAGTGGCATTTTATTGGCCCGATTCAAAGCAATAAAACCAAACCGATTGCTGAAAGTTTTTCCTGGGTACATGGCATTGATCGGGAAAAAATCGCCAAACGCCTGTCTGATGCAAGACCCGACACATTGCCGCCACTGCAGGTATGCGTACAGGTCAATGTCAGCGGAGAAATTACCAAAAGTGGTGTTGATCCGGAAAAAGCAGCAGAACTGGCAGCTTATGTCAGCGAACTGCCACGGCTGCAATTACGGGGTTTGATGGCGGTTCCTGAATTGACTGCGGTAACCGCACTGCAGCGGGAACAGTTTCAACAGTTGCGTGAACTATTTGAAAAGCTCAATCAACAGGGTTTCAATCTCGACACGTTATCGATGGGTATGTCCGAGGACCTGGAAAACGCCGTTTCCGAAGGCGCAACCATGGTCAGAATCGGTACGGCCATTTTTGGGCCACGGCGCTATGCTATTCCCGAGGAGTTGGGGTCTCGGCAACCATAAGCGCATGATATTTATCCAGTAGCTGATCGTGATTTTCAGTTCTGTCCGGATCAACCACAATACAGCTCACGGGGCAAACTTCTACGCACTGTGGCACGTTGTAGTGCCCAACACATTCCGTACAGTGGTCAGGATTGATTTCGTAGATTTCCTCACCTTGTGAAATTGCCTGGTTGGGACATTCGGGTTCGCATACGTCGCAATTGATGCATTCATCGGTAATAATCAAGGCCATTTTTTTGAATTTCTCTTATTTAACTAATTTTCTCAATTGCGCGGCAACTACTGGGTGAACAAATTTATCCATGTTCCCGCCCAGGCGAGCCACTTCGCGAACGATGGTGGCAGAGACAAACATGTATTGCTCAGATGGCGTTAAAAAAATGGTTTCCACATCCGGATACAATCCACGATTCATCCCCGCCAGCTGAAATTCATATTCAAAATCTGAAACGGCACGCAAGCCTCGTACAATGATGCGGGTTTGTTGTTGTTGTGCGAATTCCATCAACAGCCCGGAAAATCCGGTTACGGTTACATTAGGGTACTGTACTAGAACGGCTGTTGCCATCCGCACGCGTTCATCCAGCGTGAAACAGGGCGTTTTGCTGCCGCCAGCTGCCACCGCTACTATGACCTGATCGAATAATTTTGAGGCGCGTTGCACCAGATCCTCATGCCCACGCGTAATTGGATCAAATGTCCCTGGGTAGATAGCTTTATTCATTCGCTAATTTAAGTAAACAATAATGAACATTTCCTGCACGACCCTGTTTCCAGATGATCCAGGGATCATTCGCCACCAACTTTCCTCGGTTTTCCACATAAACACAGCCCTGGGGATTGAGCCTTACCGGTAACAGCGGCAATACCGCTGACAGTAAATCACTATCGAAAGGCGGATCGACGAAAATCACATCATAAAGATTCTGATCATAAGCCAGAAAAGCGGTGGCATCCCTATGCACTAGGCTAACCTTATCAGCAGCCAGGCTAGTAGCAGATGCTTGCAGGCAACGCATTGCAGCGACATCTTTCTCAACCATAATAACCACTTCCGCACCACGTGAAGCTGCTTCAAAGCCCAAGGCACCACTACCAGCAAAAAGATCCAGGCAGGCTGTACCCGTCAAATCCTGCCCCAACCAGTTAAACAGCGTTTCCCGCACGCGGTTGGGCGTTGGACGAATTTTCTCTCCCTTGGGGATGCCGATGAGCCGACTGCGCCACTGCCCCCCGATGATACGCGCCACCCCTTTTTTGATCATGACGATATAGTCATTAAGGCGCTTCTAAAAATTGTCGCGAGCGATTCGAGTGCAAGGCGGCCGGAGCACAGCGACCAAGACATATCAGATAGATAGGCGAGGAAGCGAGCACCGACCAACGCAGCAATCGGATCGCACAGCAGGTTTTTAGAAGTGCCCATTAATCGGTCACGCCAACGACCACAGCAACCAACCCTTCCGGATCAATACGACGCTGAAAGGCATCCCGAACCTGCTCCACCGTCACCCGCTCGACTGCTTTTACATAATCTTCCAGATAAGTCAGTGGTAACTGGTAAAAGCCAATTACCGATAAGTATCCAAGGATTTTGCGGTTACTATCAATTCGTAATGGGAAACCGCCCACGATATTTTGCTTGGCCGCCTGCAATTCTTCATTGCTTGGGCCTTGTGCGACAAAATCTTTGAGCACCTGTCGTGTTAGCTCAAGTGCCTGCTCTGCCTGCTCTTTTTTGGTTTGCAAGCCAATCTCGAAAGGGCCCTGCTGCTGGTAAGGTGAGAATGCGCTGTAGACGCTGTAGACCAACCCCCGCTTCTGGCGGATTTCCTCTACTAGCCGAGAAACAAAACCGCCCCCACCAAGGATGTGGTTACCTACCAGCAGGGGAAAATAATCAGGGTCATGTCGACTCAGCCCCGGATAAGCCAGCTGAATATGACTCTGCGAAGCCGGGTGAGCAATTTTTTGCGTCATAGATACAGGCTTTTCTACGGCTGGTAACGCTTTTACAGCTTGGCCTGCTGGAAGATCATGAGTCAACAATTGCGCAATCCGATCCGCTTCTTTGCGCGTAACATCGCCGATAATTGCGATGACGGAATTGCTGGCGGTGTAATGACTGCGATAAAAATCCACCAGATCTTTGCGTTGCAACGCAGCCAGTGATTCTGGCTCGCCAGATCCGCGTAACCCATAAGGATGCGTACCGTAAAGCATTTTCATCAAGGCTCTGCCGGCGATCACACCCGGTTTGGTATCTGCTTCCCGTAACGAAGCAAGGGTGCGAGCACGTTCCCTGTCCAGAATGCTTTCTGGAAACTTGGGATGCTGGATAATACCCGCCAGAACATCCAGCGCTTTGGTTCGTTCCACCTCGCTGCTCAACGTGCGCAGCGTAAACCCGGCACGATCCAGATCAAACTGTCCACCAAGCTGCGCGCCGATATCGGCAAGGGTTTCTGCAATCTGATCCTCAGACATTTCTCCCGCGCCCAGGCTCATCAGGCGTTGCGCCATCTGCGCACGACCAGAAGTCTCCGGCGTGTCAGTACTGCTGCCCGCCGCAAAGTTGACACTGACATCAAGAATCGGCAGATCATGGGTCTCAACGAAATAAACGCTCACACCATTAGAAGTTTTCCAATGCTGAATTGGTAGGAAAGCCATTGCCCATTGTGCATATATGGCTATCAACAACGCTATGATAAGGTTTGTAATTTTCATATTGGTTCCATTAGTCAGTAATTAGCGACACGGGGCAACGCAGTCATATCAATATTGACACAAACATCTGAGTTTGTGCCTTACCACTCAGAGAACTCCGCTCGTCAATAGCTCCAGCGGATAACGCTTGCCCGCCAAATAATCTTCAAGAGATTGCAACACTATTGGACTACGATGTATTGACTGTTTCTCACGGATTTCATTCATAGTGAACCAGGTCGCACGCACAATACCTTCGTCCAGTTTTCTTTGCGGGTCGTGGCCTGTAACGCTGCCCATAAAAGTAAAACGCAGATAAGTGGTTCCATTTCGTTGAGCACGCCAGTGATAAATCCCGGTTAACGCGACTGGTAAAAAAGTGTAACCGGTTTCTTCAAGCACCTCCCGGCTGCAGGCCTCACACAGGGATTCACCTGCTTCCAGATGCCCCGCCGGTTGGTTAAGACGCAAATCTACGCCATTAGGTGTTTCTTCTACTAATAAAAATTTACCATTTTGCTCAATAATGGCAGCAACGGTAACATTCGGTTTCCAGATCATATAAATTAGAGTGATGCAGCAATACGGTTACAGTGTACTTAGCTCGGTGGAAAAACCAGGCTGGACACGAAAGATGTCTTACCAGTATCCAAGAAGATCGATAAAGTGCTGCATTTTATATCGCTTTGTTTGAAGTTGCATTTTTTATACCCAAAGGATGAAAATGATCATATTCAAATTAAAGAAAACAACTAACGCAATGATTTCAAGCGGTTTAATGGTGGCCACGCTAGGCATCTCACTGGTTAGCTGCACTTCTTTTTGTCGTCCCTATACCCCGCGCGCGCAAACAAACCCTGGCACAATGAACAATCCGGTAAAAAATCCAATTGCAAAAAAAAATCCTTGCATGCCCAACCCTGATTCAACCAATCCCTGTGCAGTGCATTTTCGTGCGAGTATGCGAGTCAATCCGACTAGAATCGCCCGGCCAGAAAACTATCGCCCCTATCGTGGTAATCAAGCTGATTTGCTGGAATATGGCAAAAAGCTTTACAACGATACGCATCTGAGCACTAATGGGCGCTCCTGCCAAAGTTGCCATCAGGACAGCAATCTATTTCAGCCCACTTTTGCACAGCCATACCCCCATTTTGTCACAATGGCCAAAGAGTACGCCGGTTTAAGCAAGATTGAGCTTGATGAAATAATACAGCTCTGCATGATAGTTTCCATGGATACGGAACCGTTCATGTGGAATTCCCGTGCGTTAGCGGCATTGGCAGAATATACCGCCGAAATACAGCAGGTATTACATAAAAATCCCTCAGTATTAAAAAATCCTGACGAATAACATTATCCGGACGAACGCTGATTTCTTTCGGTAACCAGTCAGGATGCGATTGCTGGCATAATCCAGGATTAAGAATTTATCACTGGACGGCAACATGCTTGTTTCAATCATTATCCCTGCATTTAATGAAGAGCGACTGATCACGGCATGCCTCAAGTCAGTTGATGAAGCGCTTGCTGCCAATTGTACTTACGGTTTCGCACATGAGGTCATCGTCGTCGATAATAATTCAACCGACAAGACTGCGTTACTGGCAACAGAGGCCGGTGCCAAGGTCGTTTTTGAGTCGATCAATCAAATCGCGCGCGCCAGAACAGCAGGAGCGGATGCTGCCAGCGGTGACTGGCTGTTGTTTCTGGATGCAGATTGTCTTTTGAATGCCGCGCTGGTGGACGATATCTTCCGGTTAATTGCGCAAGGCAAGCATGTTGGTGCTGGCAGCACGCTTTACATGCCCAATTTGCCATGGTGGGCTGCCGGATTGCTGCACTTCTGGACAGCATTATCAGTAATGTTCAAATGGGCGGCAGGCGCTTTGATCGTCTGCAATGCCAGGGCATTCCGCGAGGTGGGCGGTTTCAATCAGGCACTTTATGCCGCAGAAGAAGTAGACTTGAGTCGAAAGCTGAAACAATGGGGACGCTCACACCGACTGGCTTTCACTATTTTGAGGAAACACCCCATCGAAACCTCCCCCAGGAAAGTTGAGCTTTACAGCAGCAGAGAAATATTTTCCCAGTTCTTTCGTTTACTGCTGAGCCCCTGGCGCACGCTGCAAAATAAAAAAAGACTATCTATCTGGTATGACGGCAGACGTTAGAAGCCTGTCATTTCAGGCGTACTGATGCATTAACCATCACCAGCGATCAACTCACGCAGATCATTCTCCCAATTCTTCAATTTGTCGTGCGCATGTTGTCGCTGACGGGTGCTGGTACTGTTGTGAATACGCGCTGCAAAGGCACAGTTATATTCCATTAAACTTGCTTGATAAGCGTGGTAGGTATCGTCCGAATATTCAAATTGTTTGGCCAGAGGACGCAGCGCCTGGATGGCAGATTTTTCTTCAATTGCCCCGGTAGCTAATTCTCGAATTACTGTCAAAAATGTACGCTGGCTGCGCTGACGTTCTGCTAGCCAGATTGCAGCATCAAAGGGGGATGCTGCAATTCCGGCGACAATCAATGCTCGCTGCCCTTTATCCATCCTACCGTAGAAATTCTCGACACGCTTGATAGTCCGTTCAACCGAAGCTGCCAGCCGTACTTCCATATCAGGCTGGAGATAATCCTGGTGCAGTTCAATATTGTCTTTGGCAAAACGCTGTTCAAGATAGCCCAACTGTGATTCGCTCAAACCAGCCATGACTGGCGCGCCAAGCTGCAGTGAACGATCCATAGCTGGTGCGATGAAGGCGCGTAATTCTTCCGACCAGGAACAGACTTGTGTTGGGGTAATAGAATTACTGAGCTGGTTACGAAGCATGTCCATCCGAGCAGCGTATTCGGCAAGTTGGGTCTCGCGATGCCAGTCAAACCACTGACGGATTGCTTCCTTCACAGGTAGCGTCTGTTCCTTGTTAAAATTAACGTACCCGTCGAGCCACCACCATGCCAGTAGGGGACCTTGGGAATAACTTAAGCGCAGTACGCTGCAACTGCCAAGCAGCAGCAATAAGCTGATGGTTACCAGAGAAACAGAGATACGAAAGGTACGCCACATTTCAGTCAATACATACAGGTTACAATGACGCCGAAAACTCGTCAGCCAAAATTGGCGGGGTAGCGTTGAACACCAAACACCTAAATCCGCATCGATTAATCGGTGCGTTGCATACTATTTTAAAACTATCCGTTTCAATTTTGATCAGAATGATTTTCCGGCTCGTGTTTGATCAACCCATCTGTCATCTGCCTGACTCTCACATGAAATCACTTTGTGCCCGGAAATATTTATCCAGTTCTTTCGCAATACAAAAAATATCTCTAAAAAATATTTTTAAATCCCATGGTTAACACTATGCTTAATAACAATATTTATCAATATGTTAACTGCAAACTATGATTGAAATAATTTCTGTTTTTTTTCGATGGCTGCAGCTAACTGCAAACCTAATTCTGCTTGGAAGTTACGTATTTCTAGCGATCGCTGGACAACAAAAATCGACATTAGATGCTCCTTGGAGGGCGCTTCTGGAAAAGAGTTTCCCATGGATAGCAATCGTAGTTTTGGCAGGTTTATTGGGCGCTCTCGCCATTACAACCGGTGAAGCAACGGGCATAGTATCTAATGTATGGAACCCCGGTGCGTGGTTAGAACTCGTGGTCCAGACACGAGTGGGACATATATGGGCAATCAGGCTGCTGCTGACATGTTTGCTGCTGGGCGTCATTTTGTATATCCGAAAGACTTCCTGTTCAAGGTGGCGCTATATCTTGTGTGCCATAGTCGCATCATTTCCGCTGATTGCGGGATCGCTGCTGAGTCATTCGGGAGCGGAGGAAATATCCGTCAGTTCAATCGCCCCTTATGCACTACATATTCTCCTTGCAGGAATATGGCTTGGCGGACTCCCTGCTTTTTTGCTTGTTTTAGCTGACTATCACAACCAACCCGAAAAAACCTCGCATCTACTGGCAGCAACTTATCTTAAGAGCTTCTCAGTTATTGCGTTGCCTGCGATGTTGTTACTGGTTACCACTGGTTTGATTGTCGCTGACCGCATGGTGGATGGCTACTACCATACCTTGGTTTCCAGTTCCTATGGCTGGTTGCTGAATATCAAGCTGACGCTACTCGCAGTTATCTTATGTATTGCCTACCAGGCACGCTACAAATGGTTGCCAGTATTTTCTCAAAATAAAGATATTTTGCAGATAACCAAAGTTGCCCTTCATCTCAAAAAATGGGTAAAAATCGAGTTTGCCCTTGCGCTGGGGCTAGTACTGGTAGCGACTGCATTGGCAAATACGCTTCCTGCCAAGCATGCCGTTATCGAAAACTGGCCTTTCGATTTCCGTTTCTCAATTAATGCCACTTGGGACGAACCAGGTGTACAGGACAAACTCTGGTTTGGTACTGCGCTATTAACTGCTGCACTGATATCAATCGGCGTCAGCATCAAAAGAAACTGGCGCCGTCAAAACAGCATTATGGTTACAGGCGCATTGATAATTGCTGCCTTGACCGTTATCCTGCCGCCCCTTGCAATCGATGCCTACCCAACCACTTACCAAAAGCCGCTTGTTACATTCGACGCTATTTCGGTTTCCAGTGGCGCTAACCTGTTTTCCGAGCATTGTGCGAACTGTCATGGGCCTCAGGGCAAAGGTAATGGTGTACTCGCTGAAACACTATCCAGCCCACCAACTGATTTACTAACCGAGCCACATACTGCGAAACACACTGTCGGGAATTTCTTTCATTGGATATCACACGGGGTTCCCGGAACCGATATGCCGGGTTTTGATGCAGTTATCTCCGAAGAAGCTCGCTGGGATATTGTCAATTATCTCCACGCCTTATCAAGAGGTTTTGATGCGCGTTTATTAGGAAGCATGATTCTTCCAGAAACACCTGCTATTGCTGCGCCCGTATTTTCTTATTCTGCACATGACAATTCCGGTGGAAATATCAAGGATTTTCGTTTCCAAAAAAATGTGCTGCTGGTTTTATTTACATGGCCACAATCACAACAGCGTTTAAATCAATTGATAACGGCCTATCAGGATATTGGAGTTGTATCCAACACCCAGATACTGGCGGTTCCAATGAATGAAGCAGACGCACAAAAATTCACGAAAGCAACAGCAGATATCCCTTTTCCAGTAGTAACTGATGGCTGGCAGGAAATTAGAAATACTTATTTACTGTATCGCCGGGTAAGAACGGTTCCTGATCTTTCAGGAAAAGGAATGACTCCTGGACACATGGAATTTTTGATCGACCGTTTCGGATATATGCGCGCCAGGTGGGTGAATCAGTTTGAAGGATTTGGCTGGTTGAATGTAACCGTATTAACACAACAGACAGGAATGCTGAATCAGGAAGGCGAGATCATGCCACCGCCCGGCGATCATGCGCACTGAGAAACGCACTGGACATATTTCGATACCTGCACGTTACCAAATGCTAACTCACTCCCATTCGATGGTAGCTGGGGGTTTACCTGAAACATCGTAAACCACACGGTTGATGCCACGTACTTCATTAATGATACGGTTGGAAATTTTGGCAAGCAGAGTGTAGGGCAGTTCTGCCCAATGCGCGGTCATATAGTCTTCGGTCTGCACAGCGCGTAATGCGACGACATATTCATAGCTGCGGCTATCTCCCATGACGCCGACTGACTTGACCGGCAGGAAAACGGCAAATGCCTGCGCAGTTTTTTCGTACCAGCCGGAATATCTGAGTTCCTCGATAAAAATAGCGTCTGCCTGGCGGAGTAATTCGGTGAACTCGTATTTGACTTCACCCAGCACGCGCACACCTAGTCCTGGCCCGGGAAATGGGTGACGAAAAACCAGTTCATGCGGCAAACCCAGCGCTAGACCAAGTTCTCGTACTTCGTCCTTAAACAGCTCGCGCAAGGGTTCTAACAGCTTCAGGTGCAATGTCTCCGGCAAGCCACCGACATTATGATGTGATTTGATGGTACGGGCTTTTTGTGTCGTGCTCCCGGCTGACTCGATAACGTCTGGATAGATCGTTCCCTGTGCCAGCCATTTGGCATCATTAATTTTGGCAGCTTCTTGCTGAAAGATTTCCACGAATTCTCTGCCAATAATACGGCGCTTTTGTTCTGGGTCAGAAATACCTTCCAGGCTCTTCAAAAACTGGCGACGCGCATCGACATGGATAACATTTACTGCAAGGTTGCGACTAAAAGTTTCCATTACCTGCTTGGGCTCATTTTGTCTCAGCAGGCCATTATCTACAAATACGCAGGTTAGCTGATCGCCAATCGCACGGTGGATTAGCGCTGCTGCAACCGAGGAATCCACCCCGCCTGACAGCCCAAGAATGACCTGATCACTGCCCACTCGAGCGCGAATACGGCCAATCACCTCATCGATATAACCTGGCATATTCCAGTCGCAACCTACCTGGCAGATATTGTGCACGAATCGATCCAGAATAGCGCGGCCTTGCAATGTATGGGTAACTTCAGGATGAAACTGCAGACCATAAAACTGGCGTGATTCGTCTGCCATCGCAGCAATGGGAGTCGCAGCGTTCTGTGCGATGATACTGAAACCTGGCGGCAGTACATCCACCCGGTCTCCATGACTCATCCACACATCCAACATCTGCTGGCCTTCTGCATCTACGCGATCCTGTATATCCTGAAACAGGTTACAAGGTTTTATCAGTAGCTCAGCATAACCAAATTCCCGTGTCAGTGCGTTCGCAACCTTGCCACCCAGTTGATCGGCCATCACCTGCATGCCATAGCAAATGCCCAGTACCGGCACGCCCAGCTCAAATATGATTTGAGGTGCACGTGGCGCATCTTCCGCAAAAGCAGAAGCAGGTCCACCGGACAAGATGATGCCAACCGGAGCCATATCCTGAATAACTTGTGGGCTGACATCAAACGGGTGGATTTCGCAGTAAACATTGGTTGCGCGAATACGACGAGCAATAAGCTGGGTATATTGAGAGCCAAAATCCAGAATGAGAACAGTCGAGTGCATATTTCTCCTATCTATTCAATATGATAGTTTGGTGCTTCCTTGGTAATCTGAACATCGTGGACATGTGATTCTCGGATACCGGCAGAAGTAATCTCGATAAATTCAGCTTTCTTGTGCATATCTTCGATGGTGCGGCAACCCAGATAACCCATGCTTGAACGAACCCCCCCCATCAATTGATGAACGACACTGGCCAGTGTGCCTTTGTAGGGAACACGACCTTCCACGCCTTCTGGTACCAGTTTTTCATTTTTGTTGCGCTCAGTTTCCTGAAAGTATCGATCACTGGATCCCTGCTGCATAGCGGATAACGACCCCATCCCCCGATAATTTTTATACGCTCTGCCCTTTAGCAGCTCAATCTCACCAGGGGACTCCTCTGTACCGGCCAGCAGTCCACCCAACATTACCGCATTAGCCCCCGCTGCAATTGCCTTAGCAATGTCCCCAGAATAGCGAATACCCCCATCGGCGATAACAGGCACGCCACTTCCCACTAATGACTTGGCAACGTTATCAATGGCAGAGATTTGTGGCACTCCCACCCCGGCAACAATCCTGGTAGTACAGATCGATCCGGGGCCAATCCCGACCTTGACGGCATCTGCACCATGATCTACCAACGCCCGCGCTGCGGCAGCAGTAGCAATGTTGCCAGCAATCACTTGAATCTGTGGAAAGTGTTTCTTAACCCATTGCACACGATCCAGTACGCCTTGTGAATGTCCGTGCGCAGTATCAACGACAACCACATCCACGCCAGCTTCGATTAATGCTTCGGCCCGCTCATCACTTCCTTCACCAACACCAATCGCAGCACCAACACGCAGTCGTTCTTGGCTGTCGGTGTTGGCATCGGGATGCTCCGTAGTTTTGGTAATATCCTTGACGGTGATCAATCCACGTAATTCAAAATTTTCATCCACTACCAGCAACTTTTCGAGCCGATGCTTGTGCAACAACGCCAGTGCCTCGGCTTGAGACACGCCTTCGCGCACCGTTACCAGTTTTTTTCTGGGCGTCATAATATTACAAATCGGCTGATCAAGATTTGTTTCAAAACGAAAATCACGATTAGTAACAATACCAACCACTTTTTTGCCTTGAACCACTGGTAATCCGGAAATATTATGCTGCCGGGTAAGTTCCAACACCTTGCGCACCGTCATATTTGGTGAAATAACCACTGGATCCTTTACCACACCACTTTCAAAACGCTTTACCTGGGCAACCTGAGCAGCCTGTATTTCTATTGGCATATTTTTATGAATAATGCCGATTCCCCCAACCTGAGCAATAGCAATAGCAAGCGGAGCCTCCGTTACGGTATCCATCGCGGCGGAAACAACCGGAATGTTGATGGTCAGCTCACGCGTCAGCTTTGTAACCAGTTTGACATCTCTTGGCAACACTTCTGAATGGGCGGGAACCAGCAAGACATCGTCAAATGTCAGTGCTTTCTGGAGCAGTCTCATAGTTAATGATCCTTCACAAAACGTTATTATAACGAAACAGACACGCCAATCTTAGCGTCATGCTTGACTGGAAGCTTTACCAGCAGGAAATTCAGATTGCTCTTAACGTAGACTGATGATAGGCCAGTTGTTTTCCTGGGCATGTGCTCGCAGAGTATCGTCGGGATCCACCGCAACCGGATGAGTAACCTTACTGAGCAGTGGCAAATCATTAAGTGAATCACTGTAAAACCAGCTTTGCAAAAATGATAGCCAAGTAAGATTTTGTTCGTTCAGCCATTGCTCCAGCCGCGTAATCTTGCCTTTCTGGAAACAGGGAACACCTGCGACACGACCGGTAAATTGCCCATCCACCTCTTCCGGCTCTGTCGCAATCAAATGTTCAATACCAAGCGCCTGAGCAATAGGTGCCGTAACAAAACTATTAGTTGCAGTAATAATGATGCATAAATTCTGCTCAGTCTGATGACGGCTAACCAGCTCACGCGCACCAGAAGTAATCAATGGCAGGATTTTTTCTGTAATAAACTGCCTGCGCCATTCGTTTAATTGCTCACGCGGATGGCGCGCAAGCGGCTTAAGCTGAAAATCCAGGAATTCGTGAATATCGAGTGTGCCATTCTTATACTGCTCATAAAATTCAATATTTTTTGCTGCGTATACTTCCCGATCCAGCACTTTCTGCTCAACGAGAAATTGCGCCCATTGAAAATCGCTATCTCCCGAGAGAAGCGTATTATCGAGATCGAATAAAGCTAGTTTCATAATATTGCATTTCCATTGATAGCGGGTAAAGCGAATGAGGGAAAGTTTTCAGTCGTTCGTGAGATAACTGTTACAGGTTTTTTTCCACCCACTCTGCGACGCTTGCAAGTGCATGAGGAAGATTCTCCGGCAGTGTACCGCCAGCCTGCGCCATGTCGCTGCGTCCACCGCCTTTACCACCAACTTGCTGCGCGACAAAATTGATCAAATCCCCTGCCTTCAGTTTTCCAGTTAACTCTTCGGAGACACCCGCAATCAGGCTGACCTTGGTATTTTCAACCACCCCAAGCACTACCACACAAGGCTTTAGCCTGAATTTAAAGTTGTCGAGTGATTCGCGCATACCCTTGCTATTCGTGCCGTCAAGCGTAACTGAGAGTACGTTAATTCCCTTGACCTGCCGTGCCTGGTCGATCAATGCTGCACCTTGTAGGTTTGTCAGCCTTAACTGCAAAACGCCAAGCTCCTTCTCCATCTGCTTGACATGATCCAGTATCTGCGTCAGCTTGCCAGTGATTTCCTGGGGTGCCGTTTTTAATAAGCGGGCAGCTTCCTGCATTTCCTGTTCCTGCTGCTGCGTATACTCTAAGGCAGTCTCGCCGGTCAGCGCTTCGATACGGCGGATACCAGCAGCAATACCAGATTCGGCAACGACTCGGAAAAAACCAATTGCGCCACAGCGAGTAACATGCGTACCACCGCATAATTCTGTCGAAAAATCCCCCATGGCAACCACACGTACTTCATCATCGTACTTCTCGTTGAAAAGCGCCATTGCTCCCTGTTTCACCGCTTCTTCATAATTCATCAATCGAGTTGCTACTTCATGATTCTGCCGGATTTGCGCATTGACGATATTCTCAACCGCGCGAATCTCATCGGGCTGCATGGCATGGTGATGCGAAAAATCAAAACGCAACCGGTTGGCGCTAACCAAAGAACCTTTTTGCGTCACATGCTGACCCAACACCTGCCTTAGCGCAGCATGCAGCAGATGAGTGGCCGAATGATTGCAGGCTGTACTGGCGCGTTTCTCCGTATCTACACGGGCAATCACCTTATCACCAACCGCGATCCGTCCGTGGCCAAGTACTCCCTTGTGGGCAAAAACTTGCGACTGCAATTTCTGGGTGTCTGCCACCATGAAGGTACCGTTACTGGCTAATAATTCACCACTATCTCCGACCTGTCCACCAGATTCCGCATAAAAAGGGGTTTGATTGAGCACGATCAAAGCTTCTTCATCTGCCTCGACAAAATCAGCGAGTTTATCTTGTTTGAAAACTGCCTGAACAATGGCTTCCTGTTGCAGCGTATCGTACCCATAAAATTGGGTGGTAACACCATGATAGTGAATGTTGGATTGCATGCCGAATTTGCCACCGGCACGGGCGCGCTCCCGCTGCTGTGCCATGGCAGTATCGAATCCAGCCTGATCAATACCAATACCGCGTTCTCTGGCAATATCTGCCGTCAAATCGACCGGAAAACCGAAGGTATCGTACAAGCGGAATACCACCTCTCCAGAAAGTTGCTGCTTTTCGCGGGTAAGCTCCGCTTCAAGTATTTGCATGCCATTTTCGAGCGTTTCCGCAAATCGTTCTTCTTCTTGCCTCAAAACTGCCTCAACATGTAATTTGGCCGTCAATAATTCCGGGTAGGCCTGCCCCATACAATCAACCAGATCTTTTACCAGCAGATGAAAAAAAGGTTGTTTTTGCTCCAGTCGATAGCCATGACGGATCGCCCGGCGGATAATGCGGCGCAACACATAACCACGCCCCTCATTTCCGGGAATGACGCCATCGGTTATCAAAAAAGCACAGGCACGGATATGATCACTGATTACCTTAAGTGAGTTGTTGGAGAGATCTGAGGTACCCGTAACTCTGGCCGCTGCCTGGATCAGTCTTTGGAACAGGTCGATCTCATAATTACTGTGCACTCCCTGCATCACAGCGGCAATTCGTTCCAGTCCCATACCGGTATCGACCGAAGGTTTGGGAAGCGCATGCAACTTCCCTTCACTATCCCGGTTGTATTGCATGAACACTAGATTCCAGATTTCGATGAAACGATCACCGTCAGCATTCTCCGAACCAGGTGGGCCACCAGCAACTTCCGGACCATGATCATAAAAAATTTCGGAGCAAGGCCCGCAGGGTCCGGTATCACCCATCTGCCAAAAATTATCGGATGTTGCGATACGCACGAGCCGCACCGGAGGAATCCCTACTTCGTTGAGCCAGATATCAGCAGCCTCGTCATCTTCCGCATAAACCGTCACCCACAATTTCTCTTCAGGAATACACAGTTTTTGGGTCAGAAATTCCCAGGCGAATAGAATAGCATTGCGCTTGAAATAGTCTCCAAAGCTGAAGTTGCCCAACATTTCGAAAAAAGTATGATGGCGTGCGGTATAACCCACATTTTCCAGATCATTGTGTTTTCCGCCAGCACGCACGCAACGCTGGGCGCTGGTGGCGCGAACATAAGATCGATTCTCTTTTCCCAGAAAAACATCCTTGAACTGCACCATGCCCGCATTGGTAAACAGCAGGGTTGGATCATTAATCGGCACCAACGAGCTGGATGAAACAACGGTATGCCCGTGGGACTCGAAGAATCCTAAAAATTTTTGTCTAATTTCACTACTATTCATAGTTCTTTATACGTTGATGCCATTAATCCCCGTCAGGTTTTTTTCCTGCATCAGCCAGAACCTGGCCAATTACTTCAAATGAAAAGCCCCTGCCTGCCAGATAGCGTTCCTGTTTACCACGCTGCGCATAGTTGGCTGGCGCTACCCCAAATTTTTTTCTCCAAACTTCCTGTGCGCTTGATAATTCTGTTGTCTTGAGTGTTTCCAGCACGGGCGCAATCAAATGCTCAGCAATTCCTTTTGACTGCAACTCAAACGCAATGCGTCTGCTGCCATAACGGCTTCTTCGTGAATGTAAAATTTGCTCCGCTGCTCGTTCATCAGATAATAAATTACGCTGCTCGAGTAGATCCAGCAGGTTGGTCAATGCTTCGGGTGCTGGTACGTGCTGAGCCAGTTTCACCTGCAGTTCCAACCGGGAATGCTCACGCTGCGTCAATAACTTCAAGGCGCGCGCCATTAGCCCGGGTTGGGTACTCATTGCGCGACTGACAGTTGCTCCGGTTTATTGGCCTCGACCAGTCCGACAGCCAAACGGATTTTAGCTTCAATTTCCTGTGCCAGATTCTTGTGTTCCTTTAGATAATCACGCACATTATCCCTACCCTGTCCAATTTTCTCGTCATTGTAGGCATACCATGCACCAGATTTTTCAATTAGTTTGTGCAGCACCCCCAGTTCAATTATTTCACTCTCACGCGAAATACCTTCACCGTACAAGATATCAAATTCAGCTTGCTTAAATGGTGGCGCCACCTTGTTCTTGACGATCTTGACGCGCGTCTCGTTACCAATAATTTCTTCGCCGCGTTTGATTGAACCGGTACGACGAATATCCAGCCGTACAGAGGCATAGAATTTCAGCGCATTGCCACCAGTAGTCGTTTCAGGGCTACCAAACATCACCCCAATTTTCATGCGGATTTGATTGATAAAGATCACCATGGTATTGGTGCGTTTGATGTTTGCGGTCAATTTACGCAGTGCCTGTGACATCAATCTCGCCTGTAGTCCCATCTGGGGCTCCCCCATTTCGCCTTCAATCTCGGCACGTGGTGTCAACGCGGCTACCGAATCCACCACCACCACATCAACTGACCCGGAACGTACCAGCATATCGGTAATTTCCAGCGCCTGTTCACCGTTATCCGGTTGTGAAATCAGCAAATCCTGCACATGCACCCCAATTTTTTGGGCATATTGCGGATCCAAGGCATGCTCAGCATCAATAAAAGCGGCTGTGCCACCTATCTTTTGCATTTCAGCAATCACCTGTAGCGTCAGAGTAGTTTTTCCAGAAGATTCCGGCCCATAAATTTCAATTACACGTCCGCGTGGCAGCCCCCCCACACCCAGCGCAATATCCAATCCCAGTGATCCGGTTGAAACCACCTGAATATCTTTGGCGATATCGCTATCGCCCATGCGCATGATTGAACCTTTGCCATACTGCTTTTCGATTTGTGCCAGCGCAGCAGAAAGCGCTTTATTTCTATTTTCATCCATAATATTTCCCAAGAAGAAGCAACTAAATTATCGCATACCCAACTAAAAGATAGGCACCCGACAGCAGCAGCCATACTATCCACCCGGAAATCACCAAAAACTTCAAGAATTCCGCTGCGTGAGATATAATTCGCAGGCTGTTCCGAGGGTATCATCTGGTATTCTCCGGGGATATTCCTATCTCATCAAAAGACTCATGATACAAGGAGACGCATCATTCGCATTATTCTGCTAGGCGCACCAGGAGCCGGAAAAGGCACGCAGGCAGGTTTTATCCGGGATCATTTTGCCATACCGCAAATTTCTACCGGTGACATTCTTCGTCAGGCTGTCAAAGATGGCACCGAATTAGGTATGATGGCTAAAAAAATCATGGACTCCGGATCGCTTGTTCCCGATGATATCATCATCAATCTTGTACGGGAGCGGATCAGCCAGCCTGATTGCCACAACGGCTTCTTATTTGATGGATTTCCCCGCACCATTCCTCAGGCAAATGCCCTTAAAATAGCGGGGATTGCCATTGACTATATCGTCGAGATCGATGTGCCCGATACTGAAATTATCAACCGCCTCTCAGGGCGACGGGTCCATCCGGCTTCCGGACGGGTTTATCACATTGCGTTCAATCCACCCAAACAAGCTGATATCGATGATGTAACGGGAGAAACCTTAGTATTGCGTGATGACGACAAGGAAGAAACTGTGCGAAAACGCCTGGAAGTTTATCATGACCAGACTAAACCACTTATCGACTATTACTCAAGATGGTCGGCAAGCAGTGAGGACGACGCCCCTCGTTATGTCAGAGTAACTGGCACTGGCGATGTCCAGGCCATTCGTAACAGTATTATCGCCGCGCTGGGTGATTCATAGCTAATCCACAAGTAGTTCACACGAATAGGCTAATTCATTACTGAATTTTCCAGTCGTTTTACTGCTTCGATGCATCACCATAAAAACAGAAAGCAACTTACCTTTGATTAATCAGGAGAAACCAAAATTATGGCTGTAAAAAATGCTTTTTATGCCCAGTCTGGCGGCGTTACCGCTGTTATTAATGCTTCTGCAGCAGGCGTGCTGGAAACCGCTCGCGCAAACACCGACAAAATCGGCAAGATTTATGCTGGACGCAACGGTATCATCGGTGCTCTAACCGAAGATCTGATCGACACCAGCGCCGAATCAGCAGATGCTATCCGAGCGCTGCGCCACACACCGTCTGGCGCTTTTGGCTCTTGTCGCTACAAACTCAAAAGCCTGGAGGATAATCGTCGTGAATATGAACGCCTGATCGAAGTGTTCAAAGCGCACGACATTGGCTACTTCTTTTACAACGGTGGAGGGGATTCAGCAGATACCTGCCTAAAAGTCTCTCAATTATCCGACACACTTGGCTATCCGCTGCAGGCAATTCATGTACCGAAAACCGTCGACAATGACCTGCCGGTTACCGATTGCTGCCCTGGTTTTGGCTCGGTTGCCAAATATATTGCGATCTCAACACGTGAAGCCAGCTTTGATGTTGCGAGCATGTCTAAAACTTCCACCAAAGTTTTCGTGCTTGAAGTCATGGGACGACACGCTGGCTGGATTGCTGCTGCAGGCGGACTTGCCTCCAGTGAAGACTGCCCAATTCCAATTGTCATTCTGTTTCCGGAAATCACTTTCGACAAACAAAAATTCCTTGCCAAAGTAGATCAGTACGTTAAGGAACATGGCTATTGCTCAGTTGTAGTTTCGGAAGGTGTCAAGAATGCTGATGGCAAGTTTCTGGCAGATCAGGGTCTGCGTGATGCCTTTGGCCATGCGCAACTTGGTGGTGTTGCACCCGTTGTTGCCAGTATCATTAAGGAAGGGCTTGGGCTGAAATATCACTGGGGAGTAGCAGATTACCTGCAACGCGCCGCGCGTCACATCGCTTCTAAAGCAGACGTCGAGCAGGCTTATGCCATGGGAAAAGCTGCGGTAGAGTACGCCATTGCTGGACATAACTCGGTGATGCCAACGATCGAACGCACTTCGAATACGCCTTATACCTGGAAAACCGGAATGGCCAAACTTGCTGATGTTGCTAATGTCGAGAAAATGATGCCAACGGACTTCATTAGCCCGGATGGTTTTGGCATCACCAGCAAATGCCGGGAATACCTTAGCCCGTTGATTGAAGGAGAGGATTATCCTCCCTACAAGAATGGTTTGCCTGATTATGTCCGGCTAAAGAACATAGCAGTTGGCAAGAAGTTGAGCGATTTCAAGATTTAATTTGCAATTATCATATTTATGGCGACAGTAAGCCTATAGAATGGAACGCTGAAATTGTAAATTGACGAGCAACTCCCAGGCCGGGTTGTGCGTTTATTTGGGTTGGTCTGATTTTAATTGGAGTTTTTTATGGGAAATGGTTTAACGATTGCAATCTGTAGTGCGATACTTGCCCTGGTTTTCAGTGGCATCTGGATTCGGCAGATTTACGCCCAATCTGCGGGTAACGCACGCATGCAAGAAATTGCGGCTGCCATTCAGGAAGGCGCATCGGCTTATCTGAAACGTCAATACATGACCATCAGCGTAGTTGGTTTTATTCTGTTCGCACTGATCGGCCTGGCACTCTCCTGGACTACCGCTTTGAGCTTTGCCCTGGGCGCAACACTTTCAGGTCTGGCCGGATTTATGGGGATGACAGTCTCAGTTCAGTCCAATGTACGTACTGCCGAAGCTGCACGAACCGGATTGAATGAAGCACTCGATATCGCTTTTCGTGGCGGTGCAGTAACCGGTATGTTGGTAGTAGGCCTTGGATTGTTGGGGGTCGCTGGTTATACCTTACTATTGTTTAATGGTGCAGCTGAAGGCGATTCTGTCGGTGACATCATTCATCCGCTGGTTGGATTTGCGTTTGGTGGCTCGCTGATTTCCATCTTCGCGCGGCTGGGTGGCGGTATTTTTACCAAAGGTGCAGACGTTGGTGCAGATCTGGTCGGTAAGGTTGAAGCGGGTATTCCTGAAGATGACCCCAGAAACCCTGCCGTTATTGCCGATAACGTTGGTGACAACGTTGGTGATTGTGCCGGCATGGCAGCCGATCTTTTTGAGACCTATGCAGTAACCATCATCGCCACCATGATCCTAGGTGGATTACTGTTCCAAACTGCGGCGAGCAGCGCAATCGTCTATCCGTTGATGCTGGGTGCAGTTTCCATCGTAGCCTCGATCATCGGCTGCTACTTCGTCAAGATGCGTGAAGGCGGCAAAATCATGAATGCGCTATACCGTGGCCTGGCAGTTGCTGGTGGTATTGCTTTCTTCGCCTACCTACCGGTTACCGTTTGGTTTATGGGAGAAGCTTCATTGATGCTTGACGGTGTCGAATCAAGTGGCGGAGATCTGGTCATGCGTTTATTCGCTTGCTCGGCTGTTGGATTGGTACTGACCGGTTTGATGGTAGTGATTACCGAATACTACACTTCTACTGAATACCCACCGGTACAACATATCGCTAACGCATCCACCACCGGACATGCAACCAACATTATCGCTGGCTTGGGTGTTGCCATGCGTGCAACTGCCGCACCAGTGCTAGCAGTTTGTGCCAGTATCATGGTTGCTTATTCGCTGGCTGGTCTCTACGGTATCGCGATTGCCGCTACGGCCATGTTATCCATGACTGGAATTATCGTCGCGCTGGATGCTTACGGCCCGATTACCGATAACGCCGGTGGTATTGCCGAAATGTCAGGAATGCCAGAATCCGTTCGCGCCATTACCGATCCGCTTGACGCTGTCGGTAACACCACCAAAGCTGTCACCAAAGGCTATGCAATTGGATCAGCCGGACTGGCAGCATTGGTGTTATTTGCCGATTACACACATGGACTAGAGCACGCCGGCAAGATTCTCACTTTCGACTTATCTAATCACCTTGTAATTATCGGCTTATTCATCGGTGGGATGGTACCCTTCCTCTTCGGTGCCATGTCAATGGAAGCCGTTGGACGCGCAGCTAGTTCGGTCGTAATTGAAGTCCGCCGTCAGTTCCGGGAAATCCCTGGCATCATGGAAGGTACGGCAAAACCTGATTACTCGCGTGCGGTCGATATGCTAACTATCGCCGCCATCAAGGAAATGATGATTCCTTCTCTATTACCGGTTCTGGTTCCGGTATTAGTCGGTATTTTCCTCGGTCCGCAAGCATTAGGCGGGGTGTTGATGGGCTCAATTGTCACTGGCCTATTCCTCGCCCTCTCTATGACCGCCGGTGGTGGCGCATGGGATAATGCTAAAAAATATATCGAGGATGGTAATTATGGCGGTAAAGGCAGCGAAGCACACAAAGCCGCCGTTACCGGCGATACTGTCGGTGATCCGTACAAAGATACCGCGGGGCCTGCCATCAACCCATTGATAAAAATTATTAATATCGTGGCGCTACTAATCATTCCACTACTGTAATTTCACAGTACTGATAGGTTCGCTTGAAAGCCCATCAATTTTATTGATGGGCTTTTTTATATCTACCGCTGAAAATCACTCTCGTCATAAAGAACGTATATAGGATGCCTCTAAATTCGGCTTGTCAGCGGAATCGGTGAGTAAATTGCTCGTATTCATGCGACTTGATACTATGATTGAGGAATCGATAGAACTTTCTGCGAGAGCTGTTAGCCCCAAGTTTAATGTCCACCGCTATTAAATATTCCCTCGTGAAAAACAAAAACAAATTATTTGACAAATGCGCATCAGCACTCGTTAGGTATGACGGCTGATCAGGTATTATCAACAGAAGGCTCTGAGTGAATTGATCAGTAAGAGACGCGACTGCACCTCAAATTGCTACCTCGATAAACATTCCGTGCTACCGCCGAGCTAACACAGTTGCCCTTCATACCCACCGAGACCACACTGGGCTAAATTGTGGACCACAACCGGCGCTTTGCGGTGAGCTCAAAAAGTATTTCTGTTGGGTTTTGCAGAAAGATGCACGGAAAACACTTTGAGTGCACCAGTACAGAGCGCAGCAGTAGCTGTCAACCTGTATCAAGTTATTGTATACTCACCGGGAATTTGTAATGATACTTCTTTTCCTTTTCTACCCTGTTAGTTATCTACTCGATTATTTGTGGGCGCACTGATTTTTTATACATTTATTTTCTTTATCGGCTTTTTCTTTGCGCACGGATTTACCCTGTTGACCAAGCGTAATTTCTTAAATCGCCGTTGGACAGGTTTGGCGTGCGTGCTGATCATGGCGACGATGCATACATATAAAATTCTGACCTCCATGCCGCCTGCTGGCCATGAAGATGGGCTCATGCTGGCGTTAGGTTACTACGTTATCTTTCCAGTCAGCGTCATTATCGCCGTGTTGTTATATTTACGATGGCGGGACCAGAATGATGGTGATAACAGCTATTAGCTTTTGTACCCTATCATGACATTGCCGACCGACCACGACCAGATCATCCGCCCGGAGATCCTGACGCTATCCGCCTATCATGTGCCTCCTGCCCGGGGATTAATCAAGCTGGATGCGATGGAAAATCCCTATCCGCTGCCGCTGTTTTTACGTGAAGAAATTTCCAGAACTGTCGCTGGCGCCGATATCAATCGTTATCCGGATCCGCAAGCTGCTGACTTGAAACAGACCTTGCGTGCAACGCTGTCAATTCCTGCTGATATGGACATGCTGCTGGGCAACGGTTCGGATGAGATTATCCAGATCATTGCTCTGGCAACTGCCCGCCCTGATGCCAAACTGCTGACGGTGGAGCCTGGTTTCGCCATGTTTCGCATGATCGCCACTTTTGCCAATACGCAATATATTGGTGTTCCACTGTTGCCAGATTTTTCGCTTGACGTTGATGCCACGCTGAATGCTATTACCGAGCATCAACCAGCAGTTGTTTTTCTGGCATACCCCAACAATCCTAGCGGCAATCTGTTTGATCCCGTAGCACTATGCCGGATCATAGAAGCATCCCCAGGGTTGGTAATCATTGATGAGGCTTATCATCCCTTTGCGGATAAAACCTTTTTTGATAAACTGCCTGATTATCCGAATTTGCTGGTGATGCGCACCCTCTCCAAGCTGGGGCTGGCGGGTCTGCGGTTGGGGCTGCTGGCTGGCAGATCAGAATGGCTGATGCAGCTGGAAAAGATTCGTTTACCCTACAATATTGGTATCATCACGCAGTTGGTTGCTACAAAAGTCATGCAGAATTTTGAGGTACTGCAGCAACAAGCCAATGATATTAAGAAGAATCGTGCATTGCTGATGGCGCAGCTTGCGGCACTCGACGGCGTGGAAGTCTTTCCCTCCGATGCAAACTTTATTTTGTTTCGGGTAAATCATGCTACCAAGATTTTTCAGGCGCTCGTGCAACAGGGTATTCTGATCAAAAATCTTGACAATAGTCATCCCTTGTTAAAAAATTGTCTTCGTGTCACTATTGGCACAACAGATGAAAATGCTCAGTTTATTGAAGCGACCAGCAAGTTAATTAATCAAGACTAAGGGCTTGTCAATCAGGTGTTTATCTCTACCCCGCCACGAATAACCTCATGCGCACAGCCCAAGTAACGCGTCACACCCAGGAAACTCAGATTACGGTTGCTATCAATCTGGATGGCCAAGGAAAGGCCAAATTGGAGAGTGGCGTGCCTTTTCTCGATCACATGCTTGACCAGATCGTGCGTCACGGTATGATAGATTTGAGCGTGACCGCTCAAGGCGATTTGCATATCGATGCGCATCACACGGTGGAAGATATCGGTATCACCATTGGGCAGGCGTTGTTTCAAGCGGTTGGTGACAAAAAGGGTATTCATCGCTATGGACATGCCTATGTGCCACTAGATGAAGCGCTATCCAGAGTCGTCGTTGACTTGTCAGGACGACCTGGTTTGCGATTTAATACGAATTTTTCACGTGCCATGATTGGAACATTTGATGTCGATTTGATTCATGAGTTTTTTCAGGGACTGGTCAACCACGCAATGATAACGTTGCATATCGATAATCTGGCTGGGAATAACGCACACCATCAGGCTGAAACAATTTTCAAAGCATTTGGCCGTGCCCTGCGAATGGCGATCACTACTGATCCACGCTGTCCAGACAGCGTTCCGTCTACTAAAGGTTCGCTTTAGAGTTCGCTATAAAAAACGAGTTTTTAACCAGCACATGAATACAATTGCGATTGTGGATTACGGCATGGGGAATCTGCGCTCGGTTTCGAAGGCAGTCGAACATGCCGACCCGTCCGCAACGATCAAAATCACTGATGATCCCGCAGTCATACAAGCAGCATCGCGCGTGATTGTTCCCGGACAAGGCGCCATGCCACGGTGCATGCAAGCATTGTCGAAACACAAATTACGAGAAATGATACTCGATGCCGCAAAAAACAAGCCTTTTCTCGGCATCTGTCTGGGGCTGCAGATGCTTTTTGACTATAGCGAAGAAGGAAACAGCGAGGCACTGGGGATCTTTTCTGGCGTTGTCAAAAAGTTTATCGCCCAGCCTGTGAATGGTGATGGTCAAAAGTTAAAGATCCCCCACATGGGGTGGAATGAGGTTCATCAGGATATCGATCATCCCTTGTGGCGGGGAATTTCGACAGATGCGCGATTCTATTTCGTACACAGTTATTATGTCGTCGCCATGGCGGCCGATATCATTGCAGCCAGTAGCGATTACCCTACACCATTTACCTGCGCAGTTGCTAAAGATAATATCTTTGCTGTTCAATTTCACCCGGAAAAAAGCCAATTGGCTGGGCTGCAGTTATTGAGTAACTTTTTGAAATGGACACCGTAGTAGTCGTTATCAACATCATTCATTCCTGATCGCTTTACCTCCAATCACTTTCTTTATCAAATATATTCTAATCAGACATCAATATGCTCATTATTCCTGCTATAGATCTGAAAGATGGAAACTGTGTTCGGCTGAAACAAGGCATAATGGAAGACGCAACTGTGTTTTCTGAGAACCCCGCAATCATCGCTCGGCAATGGCTCGACCAAGGGGCACGTCAGCTGCATCTGGTCGATTTAAACGGCGCCTTTGCTGGCAAACCCAAAAATAGTGAAGCTATTCGTCTGATTGTAGAAGCCGTGGATGGAAAGATCCCAATCCAGTTAGGTGGTGGTATCCGAGATCTGGATACGATCGAACGTTATCTTGATAATGGCATCAGTTATGTCATTATTGGTACTGCCGCCGTCAAGATACCGGGCTTTCTGCACGATGCCTGCTACGCTTTCCCAGGACAGATTATGGTTGGGCTGGATGCCAAGGATGGAAAGGTCGCAGTCGACGGCTGGTCGAAAGTAACGGGGCATGATGTAGTGGATCTTGCCAAAAAATTTGAGGATTACGGCGTAGAGGCTATCATTTACACTGACATCGGTCGAGACGGCATGATGAACGGTATAAATATTGACGCAACTGTTGTACTGGCAGATACATTGACTATCCCAGTCGTAGCTAGTGGCGGCATTACGGACTTGGACGATATCAAAAAACTGTGTGAAGTTGAGTCGCATGGGATTACTGGTGCGATAACCGGTCGTGCCATTTATCAAGGATCGCTGGATTTCAAGGCTGCACAAACGTTAGCTGATGAATTGAGCGCATCAAATCACAAAGCAATTTCCCCAGAATGACGAATCCCCCGTTCTCTCTGTCATGGGATTAGCCAAACGCATCATACCCTGCCTGGACGTCAGCAACGGGCGTGTGGTAAAAGGGGTAAATTTCATCTCTCTCAAGGATGCTGGAGACCCCGTCGAGATAGCCAGGCGCTATGATGAGCAAGGGGCTGATGAGCTAGTTTTCCTGGATATTACCGCCAGTTCGGATGAGCGGGATCTGATACTGCATATCATCGAAGAGGTTGCATCTCAGGTTTTTATTCCACTGACGGTTGGAGGGGGAGTACGCAAGGTGGAAGACGTGCGTCGGCTTCTAAATGCCGGTGCCGACAAAGTCAGTATTAATACCTCTGCTGTTTTGAATCCAGCATTAGTCTCGGATTCTACTGAACGTTACGGCTCGCAATGTATCGTTATTGCGATTGATGCCCGGCAAGTTACTGGCCAAGCAGATGCCACCAAGAGTTGGGAAGTTTTCACGCACGGTGGTCGCAAACCAACGGGTATCGACGTAGTCGATTGGGCAAAAAAAATGCAGTCATTGGGTGCGGGAGAAATTCTGCTGACCAGCATGGATCGTGATGGAACCTGTGCCGGATTTGATCTGGATTTGACTCGTGCCGTTTCAGATGCGGTGGACATACCCGTAATTGCCAGCGGTGGCGTGGGCAACCTCGACCATCTGGTCGATGGTATTCTGCAAGGGCGTGCCGATGCAGTGCTGGCTGCCAGTATTTTTCATTATGGTCAATATACTATTATGCAGGCCAAGCAACATCTTTTGGCACACGGAATAGAAGTGCGTCTGTAATATTGGAGCAAACGCAGGACAGTAAAATTGAAAAAATCAATGAGAAATTTATGTCTGAGAATTGGCTGAATAAGGTCAACTGGTCTGCGGACGGGTTAATACCGGTTATTGCCCAGGAAGAAAGCAGTGGCAAGGTATTAATGTTCGCATGGATGAACCGCGAAGCGCTCGCATTGACCGTTGCCCAAAGTGAAGCAATTTACTGGTCACGTTCTCGAAAAAAACTGTGGCACAAAGGTGAAGAATCTGGTCATAAGCAGAAGGTCAAGGCAATTTATCTGGATTGTGATGAAGATGTATTATTGCTTTCCGTGGAGCAAATCGGTGGTATTGCCTGCCATACCGGACGGGAAAGCTGTTTTTTCAACAAATTAGAGGCGGGCGAATGGATTGAGGCAGCTCCCGTCATTAAAGATCCATCCTTAATTTATCACCAATGACATCATCCGACATTTTCCAGAGACTCTCGCAAACCATTGAAATACGCAGAAACGCGGATCCTGCCAGTTCTTATGTTGCTAAACTGCTGACAAGCGGTCAGGATAAAATTCTGAAAAAAATCGCGGAAGAGACGGCAGAAACAATTATGGCCTCCAAGGATGGTAATACGGAACAGATCATTTACGAAACTGCGGATTTGTGGTTCCATTGTCTGGTGATGCTTGCGCATCATGGAATTTCACCCGATGCAGTTTTACAGGAACTGGCCCGCCGGGAAGGGATGTCTGGGATTGCTGAAAAAGCATCACGATCGATCAACCAGTAGATCCCGTGGCAAAAAGGATTACCGGGAAAGGTTAACACTGTTTAAAGGTTAAGCAATGGTTGATGACTGTATTTTTTGCAGGATAGTACGCAAGGAAATTCCCGCCAGCATCATTCATGAAGATGAAGATACGGTGGCTTTTCTGGATATTCACCCGGTTGCCCCTATTCATTTTCTACTGATTCCAAAACTGCACATTGATGCGTTAAGTGACATTGACAGTCGTCACCAGGCGTTAATGGGCAAAATGATGTGTTTGATACCAAAGCTGGCAATCGCTCAAGGTTGCAAGGATGGGTTTCGCACAATTATTAATACGGGTCGTATTGGCGGGCAGGAGGTTGCACATCTTCATATTCATATTATTTCTGGAGACAGTCGCCTGCCGACCATGATTAAATATGATTAAACTTTTTTCAAAGGAGTAAAAAATGGGAACATTCAGTATCTGGCACTGGCTGGTGGTTCTGGCAATTGTGGTACTGGTATTTGGCACTAAAAAATTGCGTAGCCTGGGTGGTGATCTGGGTGGTGCGATCAAAGGATTCAAAGAAGGAATGAAAGGTGCCGACGATGAAGTTGCTGCCAAACCACCAGCCTCTCCACCACCATCACAACAAATAACTACCCAGTCTAGCGAGCATGTAATTAAAGAAAAAAATCAAACTAATGTGTGATCACTCGCGCAAGAAAGGTATGCCTTCAGGATTCACGGATGTTTGATATCAGCTTTGCTGAACTGATAATTATCATGATTGTTGGTTTGGTGGTGCTAGGTCCCGAGCGGTTGCCAGTTGTTGCGCGTACCATCGGACATTTACTAGGGCGTGCGCAGCGTTATGTGGAGCGCATTAAAAGCGATCTTCGCGATGAAATAGAGATCGACAACCTCAGAAAACTGCAGGATAACGTGCGCAATAACATCGGTACACTTGAGCACTCACTAAATAAGGAAATGTCTCAAATTCAGCAATCTGCTGATATTTCTTCTAATGTTTCCAGCACGGATTCCGGTGACGTTCATGTTGAACAAAAAATAATTGCCCCAGAAACTTCGATTCAAACCGTTTCTCAGCCGGAATCTGCTATGAATGACTCTGCTACCCATCCGACCAGCCACGCTACTAAAAAAAATTAGCGCGATGCATAAAGTTACCTCATAAGTATTTCATAATAAACTTTGGCAGAAACGATTGATGGATGATGAGAATACTTTTATTACGCATCTTGTGGAATTGCGAACCCGATTGATTCGGGTTTTTTTGGTGTTATTGACAGCTTTCCTGCCATGCGGTTTTTTTGCGCGGGAGCTATATAGCATATTGGCACACCCGTTATTGGAGAAACTGCCTCAAGGCGGGCAAATGATTGCAACCGCTGTTGCCACTCCCTTTTTTATTCCAATGAAAGTTGCGTTGATGGCAGCGTTTCTGCTTACTTTGCCTTATACACTCTATCAGGTGTGGGCATTTGTTGCGCCCGGTCTTTACGTTCATGAAAAACGTCTGTTTTTGCCGCTGGTTATTGCCAGCAGTATTCTGTTTTTCCTGGGGATGTCCTTTGCCTATTTTGCGGTACTACCACTAGTATTTGAATTTATCATCTACTTTGCGCCAGAAGGTGTAGCGGTTATGACAGATATTGGCGAATACCTCAGCTTCGTATTGTCAATGTTTCTGGCTTTTGGTATCACTTTCGAAGTACCGGTATTCGTTCTGGTGCTGATCAGGGCTGGTATTGTTTCAATCGAAAAGATGAGAGCAATGCGTCACTATGTGCTGGTAGGCGCGTTTGTCGTTGCTGCAATCGTCACGCCACCGGATGTCATTTCACAGTTTTTACTGGCTGTCCCTTTGTATTTGCTCTACGAGCTGGGAATCATACTGGCTGAGTTATCCGCCAGGTATTCAGACAAGACAGCTGCTGCAATGAATCCGGGTAGCCAAGAAAAGAAGAAAAGTGGAGATGGTTAAGACGGTATTTGCAGTTGCATCTGTCTCACACGCTCAAACAAACAGACCGCTGCTGCTGCTGCGACATTGAGCGATTCCGCTTTTCCCGGCATAACGACTTTTACGCGCTTGTTGATCCGCTTTAACAACGCTTCTGACAGACCGTTACCTTCATTCCCAAAAGCAAAAATAACCGGTTCACATAAATTTATAAGATAGACAGGAACCGCATCATACAAGGTTGCTGCTACGATTTCACCATCATAATCTTCTGCCAGTTTTAGCAAATCAGTGTCTTCATGTAAACGTAAATGAAAATGTGCTCCCATGCCTGCGCGCAGGGTTTTAGGTGACCAGCAATCCGCACAATCCGCAGATAAAAACACATCACTTACACCCGCTGCAGCAGCAGAACGTAATATTGATCCTAAATTGCCCGGATCTTGAATGGCTTCCAATATGACGCCAAATGAACAATCCTGAGTACTGCCAATGCTTGAACACGGCGGCACTGAAATTAATGCCAAAATACCAACGGGTGTTTTTACAGAGGAAATATGCTTAAACAAAGCGTCACTAAACATCCCGCAGTCCAGGGAGTTTTGGGTAGATAACGATCTTATCTTGTCGAGTATTTGTTGTATTTCTTGAACTTGACTGCCAGATTCACTGATAATCAAGCTTCGTGGCATGCCGCCGTATGCGAGATAGGATTCAATCAGATGGACACCATCCAGTAACGCTAGCTGTTCAATCTGTCGATAGGCTGGCGACGTCTGTAGCCTAGTGATTTTTTTAAAAAGAGGGTGCTCACGCGAGGAGATACAACGCATACTGTCATAACGCGGTTAACCGAATTATGACAGTATAGCAGCGTAGCGCTAAAGAAAGTTTAACTCCAATAATCGCTTCATTCTTCCAAAGTCCTGACTTTACCGCCGCCCTCTTGAGCGCTGTCAGGTATTTGATGGAATGGCTGTATGGTTTTACCATACGCGTCAGCATCCGGGCCAACGGGAGCTGAAGGTTTGCATGCGACCAAAGCCAGTGCTAGCGCTGTACCAATTATCAATCTATTCATATCCGCCTCTTCTCGTTTTAAAGTTATCAGGTTCAGTTTGCTTACTGCAGGTACAATATCCATGAAATGGATGAGGAGAATATTGATCAAGATCAAATTTCTGACATTTACTATTGACACAATCTATCTGTAGGCCTTGACATCCTTATCAATCAACGGGAAAATGCCCCCGTTTGATACTTCACATGGCGAATTAGCTCAGTGGTTAGAGCAGCGGAATCATAATCCGTTGGTCCGGGGTTCAAATCCCTGATTCGCCACCACTTCCTACCCATTAAATATTTCTCGGATACTTTTTCATGCAATTTTTTTCGGTGCGTGAGGTAGGGTGTATTCTGTCATGCTGGTAAATTAACAAATTTAAGATGCCGCATGGCTCTAATCTTGTTTGAGATAATGAACCAAAATGAACAACATCACTCGCATCGTACAGGCTGGCTTCGAGCAATCATTCTCGGCGCCAATGATGGCATTGTTTCAACTGCCAGCCTTATTATCGGAGTAGCAGCCGCCCATTCCACCGGAGAAGAAATCTTGCTGGCTGGTATCGCTGGCGTGGTAGCTGGTGCGATGTCGATGGCAGCGGGTGAATATGTTTCAGTCAGTTCACAGGCGGATGCCGAGAAAGCCGATATAGCTCTCGAAAAACAGCATCTTGTGGAAGATATTGATTTTGAGTTTAAAGAACTGACCGAAATTTATATCAAACGTGGACTGGATAAAGACCTTGCCAAACAAGTCGCTGAACAGTTAATGGCATATGATGCGTTGGAAGCACATCTGCGAGACGAACTTGGGATACGTGCCCGAACTAGCGCGAAGCCTGTTCAGGCAGCACTATTTTCAGCAGCAGCATTTACATCTGGCGCGCTGATGCCATTAGCTGCCCTCTTGGTTACCCATGAAACTTACATCATTTTCACGGTTGCATCTTTTTCACTTCTATCTTTGGCGTTACTTGGCGCCTTGGGTGCTTATCTCGGCGGCGCCAGAGTTACTACAGGCATAATCAGAGTGTCTTTCTGGGGTTCTCTGGCCATGCTGTTTACCGCAGTTATCGGTCGCTTATTTGGCATTGTGACTGCGTGATATTGATTTTACTCAACTACAAAAACTTAAAACCAAAGCAGCAGAATCAAGTGTAGTCGATTATTTAGTTTTTTATAACGACTACCGATCGCACTCAACATTAAGCTATCAAGCCCCCATCGAGTTCAAGCAAAAATTTTTTAACAACACCACCTAAATGGGTGTTCGGTTTTTGTCACCCATTACATCTTTTTCGATAACTTCCATACGCTTCTTCAAATTGCATCTTTCTGGCCTTCTGATGTCACTCTGTCCGGATAGTTTATTTGTTCTCTACGCAACTTTAGCCCATTAATTGCGAGCCAGAATCCTTAGCCCGTATAATTCATACGTGCAGGGTAAGTGACCATCACAGATAGGAGTCTTATAGAGAATGCCTACCGACCTTGATAAACCCACTAAAAACGTCGTTCTGTTTGGCGAGGCACTGGTTGATATTTTTCCAGATGGTGCAGTCGTGGGAGGAGCTCCTTTCAACGTGACACGCCATCTCCAGGCTTTCGGTCTGTATCCGGTTTTGATTTCGAGGACTGGTGATGACCGCTACCGGCACAAGCTCATCCAGTTGATGGATTCGTTTGACATGCCCACGATAGGCATTCAATCAGATATCCATCATCCGACTGGCCAAGTCAAAGTGCAACTGAGCGGGCATAGCCATACTTTCGAAATTCTTCCCAATCAGGCTTATGACTATATCGATTCGACTATCGCCGTTGAAGTCGTTTCATCGATTCAGCCCGATCTGGTGTATTTTGGGACACTTGCGCAACGTAATGAGACTTCCAGGGCTGCTCTGCAAGAGATGCTACATCATTCCCGGCCAAGTCCAAGGCTGCTCGATATCAATCTGAGAACACCGTGGTACACTCCGCAAATCGTCCGGGATTCTCTGACACAGGCCGATTATGTCAAAGTCAATGAGGATGAGCTAGCTGCACTGCCGAGTTTGACCGGTCTGCCCGCCATACATGACAGGCAAGATTTCGCACGGCGTTTGCTTGAGGAATTCCAGTTACAGGCCGTGCTAGTGACGTGCGGAGCAGAGGGCGCATGGCTACTTGATCGTTCGGGTATCGTGTCAGATACAGGTGGTCTTGGGAATATTTTGATAAAGGATACAGTTGGCGCAGGCGATGGCTTCTCCGCCGTATTTATACTCGGGATGTTGTCCGGCTGGCCGGAAAAATTGATATTGGAGAGGGCAAACCAATTTGCTGCTGCTTTGTGCGGCATACGGGGGGCGATTCCTGATTCATCGGAGTTTTACAAGCCTTTTATTGATGCCTGGAATCATCGATGAAAACTGAACAAATACTTTTTCTGAGGCGCATAGCATACCTATCCCGATAAATACCCAGCGGCTGTGACCGCTCATCTTAAGGATTGTAACGACACTCATGCTAGATCAAAAACTCTATATCTTGATGATCAGCGTGCATGGCCTGATTCGTGGTGATGACATGGAGCTTGGGCGCGATGCCGATACCGGCGGACAGATTACTTATGTCGTTGAACTGGCACGTGCGCTTGGTCGACACGTCGATGTTGCCCAGGTAGATTTGTTGACCCGTAAAATCGAAGATCCTCATGTTTCGTCAGATTATGCGGAATCGATCGAGGAACTTGGTTTGCATGCGCGCATTGTGCGGCTACCCTGTGGTCCCAAAAAATACCTGCGCAAGGAATTGCTATGGCTGCATCTCGATCAGATGGTTGACCGATGCCTGCACTATCTGCGTCAGCAAGGGCGTTTGCCGGATCTGATTCATACCCATTATGCAGACGCTGGCTATATCGGTCATCATTTGTCCAATTTGCTCGGTATCCCGCAAATTCATACTGGACACTCGCTCGGTCGCCCGAAACGTGAGCGTTTGCTTGCCTCTGGTCGTAAGGAGCAGGCAATTGAGCGCCAGTTCAATTTTTCCCGGCGTATCGCAGTCGAAGAAGACACATTAATTCATGCTTCGCTGGTGGTGACGAGCACCTCGCAGGAAATTGAAGAGCAGTACGGTATGTATGACAATACCGATCCCCGGCGCTGCCACGTCATCCCGCCTGGCACCGATACTTCACGTTTCTCCCCTCCGGGGCGCAAACCAATCGCACCATCCGTTCAGGCCAGTATCGACAGGTTTCTAAATGAACCGGGGAAGCCGATGATTCTGACCATTTGCCGTCCGGATACACGTAAAAATCTACGTGGCTTGGTGCAAGCCTATGGTAGCGATAACATCTTGCAGTCTACGGCTAATTTGGTAATTGTCGCCGGTTCCCGTGAGGATATACGGGATATGGAGGATTCCCAGCGCAAAGTCATCAGTGATATGCTGTTCGACATCGATCGCTACGATTTATGGGGGAAGGTAGCCATTCCCAAGAATTTTGTTGGGGAAAACGTGCCGGAACTATACCGCCTGGCCACGCGCCGACGCGGGGTGTTTGTTAACCCCGCACTGACTGAACCTTTTGGATTGACATTGATCGAGGCCGCTGCTAGTGGATTACCGATTATCGCGCCAGAAGACGGCGGCCCCCGCGATATCATTGCCAATTGCCGTAACGGGCTACTCGTCAATACCTTAAATCACTCGGATATCGCTGTCGCGCTCAGGGAAGCTTTTGCCGACAAGAAACGTTGGCGCGACTGGTCCAAAAATGGCGTGCTCAATGTCAGACGGCATTACACATGGGATGCACATGTCACCAAATACCTCAAAGAAGTTGACAAGCTGCTACACAAGGAACGTAAACGCTTGCGCCGTCAGCATGCGGCGACCTTGCATTACGGCCAGGCACCAATGCCGCTGGCTCAAAAAGTTATGATATGCGATATTGACAATACCTTGCTGGGTGATGAACAAGGACTGGCCGAATTATTACAATGGCTGCGTGCGCATGCCAAAACTATTTCGTTCGGGGTAGCGACGGGCAGAACAGTTGAGAGTGCAATCAAGGTGCTCAAAAAATGGCGGGTACCCATGCCTGATATTCTGATTACTTCGGTCGGTAGTGAAATTAACTATTGGCCTTCGCTGCGGTTGGATAAAGGCTGGATCAATCATATCCGACACCAATGGAGACGAGATACGCTGGCTGATGTATTGAAAGAAATCCCGGGCCTGACACTACAAGCAAGCGAGAACCAACGTGATTTTAAATTGAGCTATCTGGTGGCACCCGAAGATATGCCACCACTTGAGCAGATCTACCAGCATTTGCATCAACAGAACTTGCATGCCAAACTGATCTATTCGCATGAAGCGTTTTTGGATGTGCTGCCCGCACGCGCATCGAAAGGACAAGCCGTGCGCTATCTTGCCTATAAATGGGGTTTGCCACTTAAAAGCTTCCTGGTAGCAGGGGACTCCGGCAATGACGAGGAAATGTTGGTTGGAGATACGCTGGGCGTGGTGGTTGGCAACCATAGCCCTGAACTGGAAACATTGCGAGGCCTGGAGCAGGTTTATTTTGCCGGCCAGTCTTATGCCCGTGGGATTCTTGAAGGACTGGCTCATTATGGCTTCATACAAGCCGACTCGCATGCTGGTTCACACGACTCATGCCATACTTGACTTTCATTCCCCCAAATGTCCCTTGGAGAGAATGCCTGGTTGATTCGGAATGCCCACCTGGGTATCTTTCCCTGCGCAAACCCGGAAAAGCCTGTCCCACTTTGATAACCAGCGATATAACCAGGAGTACCTCACCATGATTGATGCGCTGATCACCTATGCCCAACAAAATCGAGATGTTGTCTATACTTTGTTGCGGCGTTATTTTGTTCTGAACCGTACTTTGCTGTTGCAATCCGATCTGCGGCATGAGCTACAGATAATGGAAAAAACATTTGACCGCACCGATGCGCTCTATAACTTTGTGCATCGTTTACAGGAAGGAGTGTTCTGTTCCCCATGGGCGTATTTTGTACTACGTCCAGATATCGCTGAATGGGTATTTTTGCGTATTCATCAGGATCATCTTTATCCCGAAAAAATAACAGTCAACGAATTTCTCCGTTTTAAAGAAACAGCAGTCAAGGGAGTTTCCGCCGAGTCGATGCTGGAAATCGATTTTGACCCATTTGGCCGGGGGTTTCCTAAATTGAGAGAAACCCGTTCGATCGGACAAGGCGTTATTTTTCTGAATCGGCAACTATCCAGTGAAATGTTCACCCGGATTGAAAAAGGAAGTGAAAAGTTACTGCATTTTCTCGGTGTGCATGCAATCGATGGCCAGCAACTGATGTTTTCCGGCAACTCGCGTGAGGTAAACACCATCCGCAGCCGTTTACGGCAGGCACTGGAAGTACTGGGGAAACACGATGATGCAGCACCGTGGTCCCAACTGGAACAAGAGATGATCAAGCTTGGATTCGCGCCAGGCTGGGGTCACAATGCTGCTCGGATAGGTGAGACCATGAATATGTTGATGGATATTCTGGAAGCACCTTCTCCAGCTGCGCTCGAAGCATTTCTGGCACGGGTACCGATGATTTCGCGACTGCTGATTCTTTCTCCGCATGGTTATTTCGGGCAAGACAACGTGCTCGGTTTACCGGATACCGGCGGCCAGGTCGTCTATATTCTTGATCAGGTCCGGGCACTGGAGAAAGAAATGCACGATCGCCTGTTGCTTCAAGGCGTGCAGGTGCAGCCCAAGATATTGATTGTCAGCCGTTTGATACCCGATGCTGGTGATACCACCTGCAACCAGCGTCTGGAAAAAGTCAGCGGTTGCGAGAACGTCAGGATTTTGCGAGTTCCATTTCATAAAAGTAATGGAGAAATCATTCCTCACTGGATTTCGCGTTTCGAAATATGGCCCTATCTGGAAGATTTTAGCCGGGATGTCGAGCGGGAGGCACTGGCAGAATTGGGTGGCCGCCCGGATCTGATCATCGGCAATTATTCGGATGGCAATCTAGTAGCCACATTGCTGAGCAAGCGGCTGGGTGTAACCCAATGCAATATTGCACATGCACTTGAGAAGACCAAATACCTGCATTCAGATCTGTACTGGCAGGAGAATGAGGACAAATATCACTTTTCCTGTCAGTACACCGCTGATTTGCTGGCGATGAACGCCGCTGACTTCATCGTAACCAGCACCTACCAGGAAATTGCCGGAACACGGGAAGCAGAAGGTCAGTATGAGAGTTACCGAGCCTTCTCGATGCCAGGTCTTTATCGCGTGGTCAATGGTATCGATTTATTTGACCCAAAATTCAATATTGTCTCACCGGGGGCAAATGCTGATGTTTACTTTTCCTACTCCGACCAGGAGCGGCGCTTGCACAGCCTGATACCGGAAATCGATTTCATGCTTTTTGGAGAGGATCCGCGCTTTCCGGCGCGAGGCGTATTGCAGAATCCAAACAAACCGTTAATTTTTACTATGGCGCGTTTGGATCGCATCAAAAACATCACCGGCCTGGTAGAATGGTACGGCGCTTCACAGCGTCTGCGTTCTCTTGCCAATCTGGTCGTGGTGGGTGGCAAAATCGATCCGCAGCAATCTTTCGACCATGAAGAAAGGGAACAAATCCATCGTATGCACCAGCTGATGGATGAACTTGCCCTCGACCAACAGGTTCGTTGGCTGGGGATGCGTCTGGACAAAAACTTAGCAGGTGAGCTTTATCGCCACATTGCCGACAAGCGCGGCGTATTCGTACAACCGGCGTTGTTCGAAGCATTCGGCCTGACGATTATCGAAGCCATGGCATCTGGTTTACCGACTTTTGCCACTCGTTATGGCGGGCCGCTGGAAATTATCCAGCATAATCTTTCCGGATTTCATATCGACCCCACTGAAGGTACCGAATCTGTAAACCTAATCGCCGATTTCCTTGAACACAGCCAGAAAACTCCGGAAGAATGGGCGCGTATTTCGCATGGCGCACTCGAGCGAGTGGCCCACCGTTACACTTGGAAACTGTACGCGGAACGCATGATGACGCTTTCACGCATCTACGGTTTCTGGAAATTTGTCAGCGGGTTCGATCGTGAGGAAATGGATCGTTATCTCAATATGTTTTACCATCTCCAGTTCCGGCCACTGGCAAACAAACTGACAAAAGACGTATAACTATCCCCGCTGGTAACGAATTTACTGCTGGAAAGTTATCGACAGAAAGTGGTAGGTGGTAGCACCAACCAGTACAAAGCTGACCGGTCTCTTCTGGATGGCCACACTCGATACACGGCGAGTCAAAGATCAAACGGGGGTTGCGATTCAGATACCGTATTTCCGAAAGCCTGTCCATAACCTTTTGAGCAAAAAGACAAGAAAAGTGAGATAGATTAATTGCAAACTAGTGTTTAGCAGTCGCTCGCGGCACTTCCAAAGTTGCCTGTATTTTTCTAACCAAGCGAAGCTGAGGAATTACAGAAAACGCCAAACTGCACGCGCAGCACACTCTACGGCCTGCAATGTAAATCGGTGATCAGTGGCTTTTGCCGTAGCCACTGAGACTGTATGAAGTAGCAAACATCTACCCCAATACAATGCTTGATCTCCAAGATTTTCTTGCAAGCTTCATAGCTCTTTTTATCAGCGCTGCCAGCGTTCTTCACCCCTTACACATCAATGGTGACAAAGCTCGTATAACATTTCGTGACGTCTGGCACGAATCCGGTTACCAAGATATTCGAAAAGATCATGAACAGACTCCTAGCAACAACCTCCACAGCAGCTTGATTCTTCTGCTTCCTCCTCCAGAGAAATTCCTGCCCAGCGAGTGAGCTCGTTAGGCTGCGGGTAGCGCCCTGCCAGCGCCACTTCCCCATTCACCAGTATTAATGGCAGTGCTTCAGTACCGGAGCGTTCCAGAAATGCTTTTACAGTAGAATTATCCGCAAAAGCCATGGGTTGCTGCTCCAGATTAAAGCGTTCAATTGTAATATTGTGCTGTTTCATCCAATTTGTGTCAGCAGAAAAACTGACCAACTCTTGATCCACAGCAGAACCGCAAGCGCTTGAACTACAGCATGAAGAAGGGTCAAATACATGAATAGTCGTCATTTTAATTCTCCAGTAAAGTTAAGCAAATCAGACAGGGTTACGATTTTTATAATGGCCACCCTATTGAGTACCTCGTCACGTAGCGATGGCCATCTATCCGCACGCATGACAAGTCAAGGTGTCAAGCAGACTAGCAATATGTTAAGTCTAGTATATGTATACGCTAGCCATACACCACCAATGAAGAATAGTATCTGCAATCTAACGTTTTTTCAAGGAGATGTGAGGTTCCTCGAATCTATCAATAAAGCAGCTCTAACCGATAACCCATCGCTCTGATTGTTTCAAGCCTGAAATGGCGTTTAATCACCATTTCACCATGGGCAGGAAATTCTGCTTCAACTTTACCCATCGCGTCTGGAACAACGTAATCCTGCGGACGCAGTTTCCGACCTGCAACTACCCGGTCGTTCACATCGGTCAGGCTGAGTAGTAACATTGGCAATTGCTGTGGAAATGCGGCGTGATTACGTATTACTGCTGTCAGGCTAATTTCATTCAGTGCATCATCGGGACTAAATTGCAACTCTGAGGATTCCAGACTTAGCAAGGCAAGTTGCTGCGGAAGTGCAACGCTGCATTGCATGATATTACAATAATTTTCCATAAAAACGCGCCATGCCTGTGATGCAATAGCCAGCTCATTACGATAACCATGCATAAGTTGCCACAGCAACACTATCAGCAAAAAACAACTTGCCATTCTTAAGCCATAGGAAGTTTTCAGGGGTGTTGTGGGGGAGGCGAGAAAATTGGGCATTTCTCCGGCAGCATCTGCCATCTCTACCGTAGCTGGGATCGTTTGCTCGCTTTGCCCAACCGAGACCATAGGCGTAATCGATGATATCTGAGTATCCGCAACGAGCGATAGTGTCGAAAAAGCATTAAACACGCATCTGCATTGCCCGCAGCATACCTTACCGTCTCGCGCTTGCAGTTGCATTACTGTCAAACGAAATACCGTGTAGCAATTTGTGCAGCGTGTGATAAATATCATACGACCTCAGCAGGCATCGGCAGGCAGCTTCTCGCCCGTCAGCAGCACCCACCCTTGATCACGCGCAGTAATCCGCATACTGCAATGCTGATTGTAAGTCTGCATCACTTCTTCAGCTTGCGCCTCCAGTATGCCTGAAAGTCCGATGCGCCCTCCAGGCTGCAAGGCATTGACAAGTATTGGCGCCAGAATAATTAAGGGGTTTGCAAGAATATTGGCGACTACCAATGTAATTGTAGGCGATTCGCCTGTTGCCCGGACAAAATCAAGTGACGAAAAATCGCTACCAAACGATAATCGACGTGCATCACAGTGATTAAAAGTCGCATTTTCCCGAGAGGCTGTGATGGCGTTAGGATCAATATCAACTCCTCTTACCAGACTTGCACCCAGCTTAAGAGCAGCAATTGCCAGAATACCCGAACCGCAACCATAATCCAACACACCGTCAGATGACTGTACAGACTGCCCCAGCCAGTCGAGACATAATCTAGTAGTAGGGTGACTACCTGTGCCAAAAGCCAGTCCCGGATCCAGTTTTAGATTGATGGCAGCAGGATCAGGAGGCGCATGCCAGGATGGTACGATCCATAATCGTCGTGAAATTTGAATGGGCAAGAATTGTGATTGAGTTAATTTGACCCAATCCTGGTCCTGCACGCTCGTCACGCAATAATCTGGTTGTGCTGACAAACCAACCGATTGAGTAACCGCTTGCATCATTGCCGCGATATCACAATCAGGCGCAAACAAAACGGTCAATTCCGCTTGCTCCCAAAACTTCAGTAAAGGTGCACCAGGTTCGCCGAACAAAGGCTGCTCCCGGGTAGTTCCTGCTTCCGCGTCGTGCACATCGACTGACAATGCACCCAACTCCAGCAGGCAATCACCAACAGCATCGACATGAAGCGTATCCACCTGAAAAGTCAGCGCCAACCAGGACATGAGAAAATTACAACATGACAGCAGCAGCGCGAATCACCACTACTTTTTGTTGTATCTTGAGAGTTTCTGCTCGAGGTAATGAATGGAAACGGCATCACCCAACACGTTACTATCCGATAACAGATCCAGATGTAATGGAATATTCGTCTTAATTCCCTCAATCACCATTTCCGATAACGCAATACGCATGCGTGCAACCGCCGCTTCCCGATCGTCTCCATAAGCAATAATCTTAGCAATCATGGAATCATAAAAAGGTGGCACTCGATAATTATGATAGATATGTGAATCTACCCTGATTCCCGGCCCACCCGGCGCATGGTACTGCGTAATCTGCCCAGCTGAAGGAGTCAGTTTGTAGGGATCTTCCGCATTGATTCGGCATTCGATAGCGTGGCCACTGAAAGTAATGTCCTTCTGTCGCAAAGTCAGTTTTTCCCCGGCCGCTACATGAATCTGTGCTTGTACCAGATCAATACCCGTTATGGCTTCGGTCACCGGATGCTCGACCTGCAAACGGGTATTCATCTCAATGAAATAGAATTCGTTATTTTCATACAAAAACTCAAATGTCCCTACCCCACGATAATTAATACGGGTACACGCCTCTACGCACCGCGTCCCAATTTTATCGCGCAGCCGGGGCAAAATTCCCCGCGCTGGTGCCTCTTCAAGTATTTTCTGGTGCCGTCGCTGCATGGAACAATCCCGCTCCCCCAGATGAACTACGTTACCATATTCATCTGCCAACACTTGAAACTCGATATGCCTTGGATTCTCAAGATATTTTTCTGCATAGACAGTAGCATTACCGAATGCGGCATTTGCTTCGTTACGTGTTGTGATGACTGCATTGGAAAGTGCCGCTTCAGTGTGCACAACGCGCATTCCACGCCCACCACCACCACCAGCAGCTTTAATAATCACCGGATAGCCAATTTCCTTGACAATGCGTTTGACTTCTGCGACTGATTCCGGCAGAGCACCTTCCGAACCTGGCACACAGGGCACACCCGCCTGGCGCATGGCATTTTTGGCGCTGACTTTATCACCCATCAACCTTATCGTTTCTGGCCGTGGCCCAATAAAAAAGAAACCGCTCTTCTCCACTCTTTCTGCAAAATCGGCATTTTCGGACAGGAAACCATAACCCGGATGAATGGCCTCGGCATCTGTAACTTCTGCTGCGCTAATAATGGCAGGAATATTAAGATAACTTTGTGCAGAAGCTGCTGGACCGATACAGACCGATTCGTCAGCCAGCTTGACATATTTTGCTTCTGCATCCGCCTCCGAATACACCACGACTGTCTTGATACCCATTGCGCGACACGCACGCTGGATCCGCAATGCAATTTCACCGCGATTGGCAATCAATATCTTTTCAAACATAATTTGCAATAATGGAGGGCAGTCATTTAGTGAGTAATTTACAAAAAAATAAGTTACTGCATTATTTATTCAATAATAAAAAGTGGCTCACCGTACTCAACCGGTTGTCCATTTTCGGGCAGAATCGTCTTGATCTTGCCATCCCGATCCGCCTCAATCTCATTCAGCAATTTCATCGCTTCAATAATACACAAGATATCACCAGTCTTAACAACCTGCCCCACCTCAGCAAAAGGTTTAGCACCTGGCGCAGAGGAACGGTAGAAAGTACCCACCATGGGTGATTTTACAATATGCCCTGTAAGCGGCTCGTTAATTTCTTCTGTATCCGGTTCTTCAGTCTGCTTAGCCACATTGATCTGCTGTTGCGGCATCATCACTGTCGATTGTGTATAAGCTATCGATTTACTGATCCGGATCTTTTCCTCACCTTCCGTAATCTCCAATTCAGTAATGCTATATTCTTCAACCAGTTCAATTAATTTTCTGAGTTTTCTCAAATCCATATTTTCCTCCGGGAGGCGTTAGGGAAATCCTTTAATTCTATCTATTCCACCAGAACACAGCTATCAGTGGGTGCTTTCAAGTGCGAATCTCAACGCAAGCTCATACCCCGCCGCACCCAAGCCACTAATAACGCCCACCGCAATATCAGAAAAATAGGACGTACGTCGAAAAGATTCGCGCGCATAAATATTGGAAAGGTGTATTTCGATAAAAGGTAGCCGAGTAGCCGAGAGCGCATCTCGCAAAATAATGCTGGTGTGAGTCAGTCCAGCGGGATTAATGATCATAAAATCTGTTCCATCATGCATTGCAGCCTGCACTCGGTCAATCAATACATGTTCGGCGTTACTTTGCAAAACTGTCAACTGAACAGCAGCTGCCTGCGCTATTTCTGCCAGATTCCTGTTAATATCATCCAGAGTTGTATGTCCGTATACTGTGGGCTCACGCACCCCTAACAGATTCAGATTAGGCCCATGAATAACCAGGATTTTCGTTGCCATATTGTTACCCGTTAAATCGTTGAATACAAATTTGGTTTTCCATCTCAGCAAAGAACATCTCTCTGAAAAAACTTGTCTGATTACCTTTCCAAGTATGGTTCTCAGTAACGTACTCACAACCTGCCAACATCTTTAATCAAAAAACCATGTCTGAAGATTATGTCTTTTTGACCTAATATTGTACAGATTTTTATGTATTTTCTCCGAAGTTAACGAAAGATATGCAATATAACCTTCCTAATCAGCTGTAATCACGGTACGAGTTTTTTCCAATCAAACGGATAGCATTGTGAAAAAGGATTTCATCGTAATAGGTGCCGGTATTATTGGCCTTGCTACGTCTGTCAAGCTGCTCGAAGCCGGTGCTTCCGTCACCCTGCTGGAAAGAGGTCTCGTTGGTAGCGAAGCATCCTGGGCCGGTGGTGGTATTCTGTCAACTTTATTCCCTTGGGATTATCCTGAAAGCGTTAACCAGCTGGCGATATACAGCAGCTTGCTTTATCCGCAGTGGGTCACCGCACTCAAAGCTCAAACTGGCATTGACCCTGAATACCATACTTGCGGATTACATGTCCTACGTCCCAATGAGCATATTCAGAAAATGGCACAGAGTTGGTGCACTGCCCACGCTGTCACAATCAAGCAACAGTTTCTTGCTGAAAATAACCTGGAAAACACTAACAAGCACTGCTCTGACCAATCAACACATACCACTTTATTTATGCCAGAAGTTGCACAAGTGCGTAATCCACGTTTATTACACGCATTAAAACAACGCATCGAACAACTTCACGGCAGAATTATCGAGCACTGCGAGGTATTTCACCCAAATGCTCACAACTCGAAGGTAACTGGACTACAAACTTCCCATGGGCAGTTGACTGCTGATCAATACATTGTGACTGCAGGTGCCTGGAGTAGCCAGGTACTGGGTGCGCACGCACTCAATCCCGGTATCAAGCCAATTCTCGGCCAGATGCTACTGTATAGACTCCCACAGCGCCCGGTTCAATCTATTATTGCAGAACACTCACATTACCTTATTCCCCGGCAGGATGGTCATATCCTTGTTGGCAGCACCACCGAAGATACGGGGTTTAACAAGCAGACTACCGCCGAAGCACGCAACCAGCTTTCTGACTGGGTAGGCAGTCTGCTGCCAGCACTAAGAAACACGCCGCCACTCCAGCATTGGGCAGGTCTCAGACCCGCCAGTCCGCAGAATCTACCGACAATCGGTCGCCACCCCATCCTGAAAAACCTTTACATCAATAGTGGCCATTTCCGTTATGGCGTAACCATGGCGCCCGGAAGCGCCGAGATACTGCTCAACGAGATAACAAAGCGCACGCAACCTTTTGCCATTGCTCCCTATCAGCAAGGGTGGCAAACTGCCGAGATCCATTACTGAATAAATTTCCCCAGATTCATTGGCTCAGCTTTAGGCAAGGGGAACGTTACCGACTCGACCACGCCATCTAGCTCCTCTACCACCACTCCACAGTTCGTTTGACTGACAGCAATCTGCTCCAGCCGCTGCAGAACCTGCTGAACCAATATTTCCGGGGCAGATGCCCCTGCTGTAATCCCTACGCAGCGCTTGCCTTTCACCCAGTTTTCCTGGAGTTGCGCCGCCTGATCAATCATATAGGCTTCAACATGCGCATTACGGGCAACCTCACACAGACGGTTTGAGTTAGAACTATTTGGCGAACCTACCACAATGACCAAATCACATAACCCGACCATTTTCTTGACGGCATCCTGGCGATTCTGCGTGGCGTAGCAGATATCATCCTTTTTCGGACCAGTAATACCGGGAAAACGTTGTCTCAGCGACTCAATTACCTTGGCAGCATCATCCATAGATAATGTAGTCTGCGTAACATAAGTCAAATTATTCACATCTTTAACCTGCAATTTGGCAACATCGTCAATCGTTTCCACCAGATAAATCAATCCCTGGCTTTTCTCAATCTGCCCCATGGTTCCCTCAACCTCAGGGTGTCCCTGATGACCAATCATGATAATTTCTTTACCGTCTCGGCTCATCTTAGTAACCTCAACATGTACCTTGGTTACAAGTGGACAAGTCGCATCAAATATTTTCAGCTCACGCCTCGCTGCTTCTCTACGCACCTCATTGGAAACACCATGCGCGCTAAAAATCAGGATACTTCCTTCGGGCACTTCATCCAAGTCTTCCACGAAAACTGCTCCTTTCTGTTCCAATCCTTCGACGACAAAACGATTATGAACCACTTCATGCCGCACATATATTGGCGCTCCATGCATCTCTAGCGCACGCTCCACAATCTCGATAGCACGGTCAACACCCGCACAAAATCCTCTCGGATTTGCCAGCAAAACTTTGATCATCAAAATTACCTCCATCAACTCACTGAGAAAAGTACGTGCCAGGCCAACTTCATTCCAACTCGAATACACGCGCAATAAACGGTTGTAATTATACGTCGAGAGCAGCGCCTAAAAGCGTTAAGACTTGAAAATTAGCAAAATTACGTAACTTTGCATGCATAAACCCAATGTGTGCCCATTAAACACGACTCATCTGCTTCTCTGACAATCCATCCATCAACTTCCTGGAGCTAAAGTCAACACAGTTCAAGCCGTTACAGTAAGAAAATTTTCAAAGGATAAATCAACATGCTGGTATCTATCGGTTATCTCGTTGTCATCATTTCCGTATTTGGCGGCTTTGCTCTGGCAGGCGGTCATTTGGGATCACTCGTTCAGCCAGTCGAATTACTGATGATTGGCGGGGGAGCACTTGGTGCATTTTTGGTCGGCAATTCCGGCAAAGCGATCAAAGCCACAATGACTGCGTTGCCCCATGTATTCAAAGGCGCGATGTACACCAAAGAGGTTTACATGGAGCTGATGACGCTGCTTTACGAGATACTGGGCAAGATTCGCAAGGAAGGTCTGATGTCTATTGAAGCAGACGTAGATGAGCCCGATAAAAGCCCACTTTTTACAAAATATCCCAAAATTCTATCCGACCACCATGTCACTGAGTTCATTACAGATTACCTACGTCTGATGGTCGGAGGAAACCTGAATCCGATGGAAATCGAAAATCTGATGGATGGTGAGATTGAAACACACCACCAGGAAGGTGAAGTTCCCGTACATGTCATCAGCAAACTTGGCGATGGTCTGCCTGCTTTCGGTATTGTCGCAGCGGTCATGGGGGTGGTACATACGATGGAGTCAGTTGGTATTCCTCCCGCCGAGCTGGGAAAACTAATTGCTGCCGCGCTGGTTGGTACCTTTCTGGGAATTCTGCTTGCCTATGGGTTTATTGGTCCTTTGGCCAGCCGTCTGGAGCAGAGATTGCACGAATCCAGCAAGCTACTCGAATGCATCAAAGTTACTTTGTTGGCAAACCTCAATGGCTATGCACCCGCGCTCGCAGTTGAATTTGGCAGAAAAGTACTGTTTTCTACTGAACGACCGTCTTTCATGGAGCTGGAAAGTCACGTCAAGCAGAGCAAAGCAAAATGACCACACTGTAACTTTTCATCGGACAGAATATGGCTGAGAATCTCGCGCAAAAACCTATTATCGTTATCAAACGCATCAAGAAAGTAGCGGGTGGGCATCATGGTGGCGCATGGAAGATCGCCTACGCCGACTTCGTAACCGCCATGATGGCATTTTTTCTGCTGATGTGGTTATTGGGCTCCGTCACGCAAGGCGACAAGGAAGGAATCGCCGATTATTTCAAAACACCACTAAAAGTTGCTTTGCAAGGTGGCGATGGTAGTGGTGACAGCTCCAGTATTCTCAAAGCCGGCGGAGAAGACCTAACGCGCCAGACTGGGCAGCGTAAGCGTGCAGATTTTGAAAATTTGAAGCAATCGGTTGATCTCAAGGCCGCGCAGGCGATGCAGGAACGCATCGAGCTACAGCAGCTCAAAAAACTCAAGAAAAAGATAGAACGTTCTATTGACAGCAATCCCGCGCTCAAGAATTTCAAGGCACAGCTATTACTGGACATTACCACCGAGGGACTACGCATCCAGATTGTCGACGAGCGCAATCGACCCATGTTCGCGATTGGTAAAGCAGAACTCCAGCCCTATACACGCGAAATTCTGCGTGAAATTGGCAAGGCACTCAATGATGTCGGCAATAAAGTCAGCCTTTCCGGACACACCGACGCCACTCCCTATCCTAGCGGGGAGAAAAGCTACAGCAACTGGGAATTGTCTGCAGATCGCGCCAATGCCTCCCGTCGGGAGCTCATCGCTGGCGGGATGAATCCCGAAAAAATGTTGCGCGTCGTCGGCTTATCTTCTGCCGTATTATTCGACAAGAGTGATCCGTATAACCCATTCAACCGTCGCATTAGCATCATCGTCATGAACAAGAAAACGGAAGAATCCATCAACCAGGAAAACCAGAGTATGGAGATACAGCACCCGGGTGATATTGATCCGTCCATAATCAAGCAAAATATGCCGATCCAGCCATAAAGGGGTCTGTCATGACGCTGGATCATCCCGTCATCAAAGCCATCGCCACACAGTTAACCAGCCTGATCCTAGTCGCACTGTTTGTCATCCTGCTGTCGTGGGATCTCAACTGGTTTCAGGCAGCAGGATTGCAAGGCGTCATTGCCGCCACAATCAGTTTCTACTCACCACAAACACCGTACTGGTGGCGCCTGATTCATCTGCTTTTCATACCGGCATTGATTGCAGTCTCAGCATTACAATTACCCGCCTACTGGTTTCTGATCGGCTTTATCAGTCTGGCATTGATTTTTGGCAGAACCTATCGAACGCAGGTACCTCTTTTTTTATCCAGCCAGCAAACCATCCAGGCGCTGGTTGGATTACTCCCGCAAGAACGATCCTTCCGCATGGTGGATCTTGGTTCTGGCTGTGGCGGCGTCATTTTCAACCTCGCCAGAGTGTTACCAAATGGTCACTACGATGGTGTCGAAGCCGCCATCTTACCTTGCTGGATTGGCAAACTCAGAGCTCGGTTATTTCGCCATCCCTGCCAGTTTCACTGGAAAAATATCTGGCAGCATGACTTAGGTGCTTACGACGTGGTTTATGCCTACCTCTCCCCCGTTCCCATGCCCGCCCTATGGCAAAAAGCCACCCAGGAAATGCGCCCAGGTAGCTTACTGATCAGCAACACCTTTACAGTACCAGGCATCACACCTGACCACAGCATTACACTCAATGATTTCAGCGGCTCCGTACTGTATGTGTGGCGCATGAAATAGTAGGGTGGATGCCCACTGTTTGAGTGCCCACGCGGAATTAAGGGCACCTTTAAAAATCCCAGCTCAAGTATTAAACAAAAAGGGAACAGGGATACCGTTTTATGATAGTTTTTTATTCAATACATTGTTTTAAAATATAATTATCGCATTATTTATCCATTCAAGAGGTAATAGCGATGTACCAAACAGTGAATCGCCCCGGGTTTTCCGGAGATAAGATGATTTGAGAGGAGGAAGAGATGAAGAACCAAATCAGTTATTCACCGGAAGTATGAGAACGAGCGGTAAGATTGGTATTTGAGCAACAAAAGGAGCATGAATCGCAATGGATGGCGATCAAGTCGATCGCTTCCAAGATTGGCTGTACAGCGGAGACGTTGCGCAGCTGGGTAAGACGAACAGAGATTGATCAGGGAATTCGAGGCGGCATGTCGACTGCGGATCGAGAGCGGCTCAAGGAATTGGAACAGGAGAATCGGGAGTTAAAGCGAGCCAACGAGATATTACGTAAGGCATCTGGAGATTCAATGGGTCATTGTGTTGTCGCCTCAAAATTTAACTATGAGGTGTTGACTTCATGTCGGCCAGCCTATATATTTAAATAAGTAAACGTTTACTTACTAACTAAGGATCAATATTCATGGGGCGTCCCGCAAAACTCAGTTGTGAGGCTATCACCGAGCACACAGTACGGCTGGTGGCAAAAGAAGGGCTGCACTGCACCACGATCCGGGCCATTTCAAAAAGCCTGAAGGTCAACGAAGCAGCGATTTATCGCTACTACACAAGCAAGGAAGCGATTTTCTGGGACGCCTATGCGCGCATCGTGGAAGAAATGATTGCCGACAAACAGCTGCTTACCCAGTCGCCCAAGCCCTTCCGTGAGCTGCTGCGTGACTGGATTGATCTGACCTTCGCGTATTTTGACCGCCACCCTGATGCGTTTACTTATGTGCTGCTGTTGCCACCACCCGTTGAACTGAAGACTTCGGCGAGCCATCAGGAACTCCTTTTGACGCAGGGACGGTTATTTAAGGCGCTGGCTCGACAAGCGCTGGCCAAAGATGAAATGCGCGACATCAGCCCCGAACTCGCGCTGAGTCATTTTACCGGGCTCATGCTTAACGTTCCGCGCCTGATTCGAGAAAATCAATTGGACGGACCGGCCTTGCAGTATGTCGATGAAGTTGCAGCGGCAGCATGGCGCGTGCTGCAACCTGTATAGCACCTCACCAGTAATCAAGGTAAGTGGTTGGGGATGGCTTCCGCCCAATCTCCCGTGGTTGGCACCAAGCCAATCGCATTTTAGGAAGTCTACAACGATGAAAGGAAGCACAACATGAAACACACTCAATCCGTAATCGCGCTCAGTATTGGCATCGGCACAGCAGTGCTGTTTTCGCAAACTGCCATTGCGGCTAGTGCGCAGGCAGAAGAAGGGCCGCGCTATGAAATCACCATCACCAACCTGACCCGTGGCTCGCAAATGACGCCCATTCTGGCAGCCAGCCATAAGGAAGGCGTGAGCTTATTCGATCTGGGAAGTCCTGCAAGCGGCGAATTGGCAACACTCGCTGAAGAAGGTAACGTGACGCCACTGGCCGAAATGCTCATGGCGAACGCCAGCGTAAAAAATGTCGTCAACAGCTCGGGGCTGACCGATCCGGGGAAATCAGTCACGCTGAACGTAAGCGCAATAGGGCGATTCAACCATGTGAGCGTCGCCGCTATGCTCATTCCCAGCAACGATGCTTTCTTTGCCGTGAATGGCATGGAAGCGCCGCGACACAGAGGAGAAACCATTACGTATTATTCACCCGCCTACGACGCAGGTAGCGAAGAAAACAACGAACTGTGCACCTCCATTCCGGGCCCATTTTTTGCTGAATGCGGTGGTGCTGGCGGCGATGGGAAGGAGGGCAATGGCGAAGGCTACACCCATATCCACGCGGGCATGCATGGCATAGGTGATTTTGCGGCGGCAAACCGGGATTGGCGCAACCCGGTGGCAAAAATTACAATCCGACGCATTCAATAATCCATTCGTTGGATTTAACTGTGGGTTGAGCACCTGCTGCGCTGCTGCGCAGCAGGTGCTAATGCTCCCCTGTGTTAAGCTAGCAGTTGTCGCCTCAAAAAATATAACTTTGAGCAAGTAGCCCGGATGGAGCCTACGGAATCTGGGATAAACAAGTGAAATAAATCCACCCATCACCTAAACTTCATGCTGACAACTTTATCCTACCTTTAGAAAAAAACTCATGGTGCCATACCGCCGCAACCATATCGCCGGTGGAATGTATTTCTTTACCGTAACAATACGGGATCGCAAGTCGACATTGTTAACCAAGCATATCGGATTATTGCGCGAGACTGTGCAAAGGACAAAAATTGTAAAACCGTTTGCCATTGACGCTTGGGTAGTGTTGCTGGAGCATATGCATGCAATTAGGCATTACCGTCCAGTGACGCCGATTATTCGCAAGCGTCCAGCGCTCCCATCTATCCTTCTCGCTGTTTGAGTGAGTGAGTGATTGAATGAACGCTGGTGTTAACGGCAGCAGTTCATCGATGCGGTTATAAGACCTTACGGCGGATGAATGTAGAAGAATGTAGGGTGGACTCGCCGCCAGGCAATCCACCATAATCGGCGCTGCAGTTGAGCATGGCGGTTTGCTAGCGCGAAATCGCCCTACGCCTGCTATTGAAAAATGTGTTTAAAGTGGCCGATGCCAGAAAAAAATCAATCACTTAAAAAAGTTGATTTTCCACCTGATCATCGATGTAAAAATCCCGCAGGAAATAGTCGGTTTCAGGTGGAAGCTGTTCATGGTAGAAATATTCATTGAGCGCGCCATCCCGGTCGCGCATGCCCGTTTCGGCATTGATCCGCGCAACCACGATTCCCTCTGGTGTATCCGCTTTCTCAACAGGAATGTCTTTAAGCGCAACCGTCATGTAGTCGATCCATATCGGCAATGCAGCACGCCCGCCCGTTTCACTGCGTCCCATTGCGCGGGGTTCATCAAAACCCATCCACGCAGCGGCCACCAGATTACGCTGATAACCGCAGAACCAGGCATCGACATGATTACTGGTCGTACCGGTTTTACCCGCAATATCCTGACGACCTATTACTTTTGCGCGCGTGGCCGTTCCGCGCTGGATCACGTCCTGCATCATGCTGGTCATCAGAAAAGCATTGCGCCGGTCAATGGTCTGTTTGGCATTTTTACCGGCAACAACCGACTGGGCTTGCTGCAATACATTGCCCTGATTATCCTCGATTCTCTGAATGAGATAGGGATGTACCTGGTAACCGCCATTTGCAAAAATGGCATAACCAGCAGCCATCTGCATTGGCGTCACCGAACCCGCACCCAGCGCCATCGGCAGCACCGGCGCATGTTTGCTTTCATCGAAACCAAAACGTTTGATATAGTCCTGCGCATAACGCGGGCCGATAGATTGCAGGATACGCACGGATGCCAGATTTTTTGAATGCGTCAACGCAGTACGCATTCTGATCGGCCCGCTGAATTTACCATCAAAATTTTTAGGCTCCCAGGGCTTGCCGCCTGTTTGATCGCGCCCCAGAAACAACGGCGCATCGTTGATGATGGTAGCCACCGTGAATCCCTTCTCAAGCGATGCCGAATAAATAAAAGGTTTAAAACTAGACCCCGGTTGCCGCCAGGCTTGCGTCACATGATTGAACATATTCAGCCCAAAATCGAACCCCCCCACCAGCGCACGGATTGCACCATCGTTGGGATCCATGGCAACCAATGCAGCTTCCACTTCTGGAATCTGTGAGATTTTCCACTCACCCTTTTCAGTTTTCTTTAAACGAATCAGAGCGCCCGGGCGAATCCGCTTCTCTGAAATTTTAGGATCATTACTCAAATAGTTCTGCACAAATTTCAGATTGCTGCCAGCCAGTTTAACCGTTTCCCCGCTTTTGAGCATAGCTTCGATGGTGCTACTGCTAACAGTCAATACTAATGCGGCCAGCAGGTCATCATGATTATTGAATCTGCTTAGCAGTTCTTTGAGCTGTTCAACTGATCTGGGTAAGCCCAAGAATGCTTCCACCCCCCGATAACCATGGCGCTCATCATAATCCAGCACACCTTTACGCAAGGCATGATAGGCCGCCTCCTGATCAAGCTTCGTGATAGTCGTATAAACCTTAAAGCCGCGTGTATAGGCCTCCTCCTGATAGCGCTGATAAACTACCTGACGCACCATTTCCGCCACATAATCCGCTGGCATGTCAAAAACCTTTACCGGGCGATACAGGGCAATTGTGGTCTGCTTTGCCAGTTTCAATTCATTAGCAGAAATCATTCCCAGATCATGCATGCGATTCAGGACATATTGCTGCCGACCCTGCGCACGCTTGAAATCAGTCACGGGATTATAGAGAGAAGGCGCTTTGGGAAGCCCCGCCAACATTGCCGCTTCCGCTAAATTGATACGCGAAAGGGGTTTTCCAAAATAGATTCTGGCTGCTGCGGAGAAACCGTAGCTACGCTGCCCCAGGTAGATCTGATTAATGTAGAGCTCAAGAATACGATCCTTGCCGAGAGAATGCTCTATTTTAAATGCCAGCAAAGCCTCGCTGAATTTGCGTGTCATGGTTTTTTCCTTGGTCAGGAAAAAATTACGCGCCACCTGCATGGTAATGGTGCTGGCACCCTGGCGGATACCACCAGCGGTAAAGTTGGAGTGGATCGCGCGTAACACGCCAATGAAGTCAACACCATAGTGCTGATAAAAGCGGTCGTCTTCTGCTGCCAGAATAGCCTGTTTCAGGGAAGCAGGCACCGCATCAATTTTGACAAAATCACGGCGTTCCTCGCCAAACTCACCAATCAGCAATCCTTCCGCACTATAGATACGCAAAGGTATTTGCGGGCGGTAATTGGTAATCGTATCCAGTGACGGCAAGCTCGGCAATGTCACCAGTGCGGCAAAAACCAGCAACAAAATAGCAATTAGACCCAAGGCCAGTACAGCCAGAACAGAACGGAAAAACCAGCGTAGCAGCATTAAAAGAGAGGTTAGTTAGGTGGCGTTGCAAAAATTTATTGCTGAATTATAAAGGGTATATCAGTGGTTATTACACAAATTAACTCGCCAGAGCATCTGTCAGAATTCGGCCTAATTAACTTACCGGTAAATTTTGCTCAACAGGAAAAAGTCACAAGCAAGCAAACCGATTTATTGAGATACCTTTTGATCAAGCACAATCAGGCACAAATGGAGACAGAAGCAACATGAAACTAGATATGGCTTTAAGTAGTAAATCTCTATTCAAACTACCAAATATCAATTTTGATATCAATCTGTTTTCCAGCGGTTCCCGGTTAATTGGTGTCGATATCAGTGCATCTTCCGTCAAAATGGTGGAGCTCAGTAAGCTAGGCAAGGATGAGCATGCACTGCGACTGGAAAGTTATGCGGTTGAACCCATGCCAGCTGAAGCCATTCTTGACGGCAATATCAACCATCTGGACCAGGTGGGCGAATGTCTGCTACGTGCCTGGAAAAGAATGAGCTCCCGGCAAAAAAATATTTCCCTGGCGTTACCTTCAGCTTCCGTTGTGACCAAAAAGATTAGTGTGGCCACGGGATTGCGCGAGGAAGATCTTGTTTTTCAGGTAGAAACCGAGGCCAATCAGTATCTGCCATTTGCCATCGATGAAGTCAATCTTGATTTTCAGGTGATTGGCGAAATCGCCGATCACCCCGAGGAAACCGAAGTATTGATTGCCGCTGCCCGTAAAGACAAGGTTGAAGATCGTGTCGCCGCAGCGGCTACCGCAGGTCTCAAAGTCACCGTCATGGATGTTGAACAGTTTGTCGCCCAATCCATTGTTTCGCGGATTATCAGCAGTCAACTGCCAGATGGTGGCAAAGACAAGGTAGTAGCACTGGTAGACATTGGTTCAAGCAATACCAGGATCAATGTGCTCTTCAATGATGAATCCATTTATATGCGTGACCAGTCATTTGGCGGCAATCAATTGACCCAGGAAATACAGAACCAATTCAATCTTTCTGCAGAAGAAGCCGAAACCGCAAAGCGCAAAGGCACCTTACCCGAAAACTACGAAACAGATGTGCTGCAACCTTTCCGGGAGACTATCGCACTGGAAGTATCACGCGCATTGCAATTCTTTTTCACATCCACGCAATTTGCGCAAGTGGATCATATTTTTCTCTCCGGAGGTTGCGCAACCATTCCACGTTTGGAAGAAATCGTTTCAAAACGTACAGAAGTAATTACACAGGTGATCAATCCTTTTGCTGACATGTCTCTCTCCAAAAGGATTTCATCCAGACAGTTACAAGAAGATGCACCGATTTTATTGATTGCCTGCGGGCTGGCCATGCGAGGATTTGACTAAACATGATACGTATCAATTTACTACCCCATCGGGAACTGAAACGCAAAGCGCGTCAGCAGCAGTTTTCTGTGCTGGCTGGTATGACAGCTGCACTCGGCATGCTAATTGCCTGGGGCGTGCATGAAATGGTGCTGGAAAAAATCACGGTACAGCAGGCACGCAACCAGTATTTGCAGGATGAAATCAGGCTGCTGGATCTACAGATTGCTGAAATCAAGACGATCAGGGAAAAAATACAGCAACTGGTTTCCCGCAAACAGATCGTTGAATCGCTGCAGGCGGATCGCGTCAAGGTCGTGCATATGCTTGATCAAGTTGCGCGACGCATCCCGGATGGCGTTTATCTGAAGAGTTTCAAACAAACCGAGCAACATCTCCATCTTTCTGGATATGCCCAGTCCAATGCCTGGGTATCCACGCTGATGCGTAATCTGGATGCTTCCCCCTGGCTTGAATCACCTTTACTCATCGAAATCAAGGCAGCAACTATCGATAGTAAACGGCTCAACGAGTTTGACCTGAATGTCAGACTTTCCGAGATACCGAAAGAGGAAAAAGCAGATGAAGCCGTCACAATTGCCAACAAAGCGGGAGAACCACTGTGAATATATTAGAAGAATTGCGTCACACCAACCCCAATGACCCTGGCAGCTGGCCAACTCCGGTCAAAGCGGGCTCTTTGGCGCTCTTATTGATAGTTATTATGCTGTCCAGCTATTTTTTGGACTGGCAAGAGCAGTGGGAAATACTGGAACAAGCGAAAACGGAGGAAGCCACGCTCAAGCAAACCTATCTCGTCAAAAAAGCAAGCGCCATCAATCTCGATGCGCTGCGTTTGCAATCTGCAGAGATTGAACAATCATTGGGCACATTGCTAAAGCAATTGCCAGATAAATCCCAATTGGACGCTTTGCTGGTAGATATCAACCGCGCTGGGCTTGGACGAGGCTTGCAATTTGAACTATTCAAGCCAGCAACCACGGAAACCATACGTGAATTTTATGCCGAGCTGCCAGTTTCGGTACGTGTCACCGGCAACTATCACGATATTGGCGCGTTTGCCAGCGATGTTGCCCAATTACCGCGCATCGTAACTTTGCATAACATGGAGATTACTCCGACAGCGGATCGCCAGCTAGTGCTCAATGCCATCGCCAAAACTTTTCGTTATCTCGATGAGGAAGAAATCAGTAACCAATCGCAAGGAGCAAAATGAACAAAACCCATCAATTTTGGCTATTCATAGCCTTAACTGGCTTGTTATCGGCTTGTGCCGATGGCGAACATGAAGATTTACAGGAATTTGTCAAAAATGCTGGTGCCGGAATGCAGGGGAAAGTGGATCCACTACCAGAAATTCTGCCACTACAGAAGTTTGTTTATCAGGCTTTTGAGATTCCAGAGCCCTTCAGCGTAAGCAAAAGCAAGCAGGACAATACCAGCCGAAATGAGCTTAAACCAGATCTAAAGCGCCAGAAGGAAGCCCTGGAAAATTACGCGCTGGAAAACTTATCCATGGTTGGGACATTACAGCGCGGCCAGCATATCTATGCTCTGGTCAGGACACCTGACAATACCGTACATCGGGTTAAGAACGGCAATTATCTCGGACACAATTTTGGATTAATCACCGCCATTTCTGAGGAAAACATTACCTTGAAAGAAATGATTCAGGAAAGTGGCAATGCCTGGGTCGAACAGGCTGGCACCCTCAGGCTGCAATCTCAGGAGTCAAGAAAATGAACAAATTTAACTTAACAAGATGGTCTATGCGAAATCAAGCAGAAATTCACCGGCTGGCTTTTTATTTATTGCCACTTTTAGTTGCCATAATAGTTTTTCCGGCAAAAGCAGCTATTAAACCTTTGGCACAAAACACCATTCGTGCCATGAATATCACAACAGACGCAAATGGATCGGTCATCGCCAAAATAACCTTTGACCAACCACTTGCCTCTCCACCAACAGGTGTCATGCTGGATAATCCCGCTCGCCTCTATTTTGATTTAACCGGAGTAGACAGCACAATTGAAAATCCTGACGGCGTAACGGGTCAAGGTGTGCTGCGCGATATCCAGTTAGCCAAAACGGAAAGCCGTACCCGTCTGGTTATGAATTTACACGAAGTCGCCAGCCATGAAGCGAAAATAGACGGTAATTATCTCCTGGTTACGCTTACGGGGGCTACGCGCTCAACCAAAAATGCGCCCAGCCAGCCGCTGATCACTCCCCAGAACCTCAATCAGCAGCAAGCCAGACTCAGTCTGGTTGATCTGGATTTTCGCCGTGGCACGCAAGGAGAAGGACAGATCAGAGTGGATTTATCCCAGCCAGGCACGGTAATTGATGTACGTCGGCAGGGCAACAAGCTCCATATCGAATTTATGCACGCCTACCTGCCATCCAATCTGAAAAAGCGGCTTGATGTCGCTGATTTTGGCACACCGGTTCGTATCATAGAAACCCGCGCGGATAGAGATCGCGTCAGTATGCTAGTGGAACCCCAAGGTGATTGGGAACACTCCGCCTTCCAATCTGGAACGAGTTTCGTACTGGATATCCGATCAGTTGCCAGTGGTGAAACGATGCCAGTTCAAAAGAAACTTGCGAGCGGAGGGTATACAGGCGAAAAGCTGTCACTGAATTTTCAGGATGTTGAGATCCGAGCTGTTTTACAGGTGATTGCCGATTTTACCAATCTGAATATTATCGCCAGTGATTCCGTCAAAGGAAATCTCACCATACGGCTGAAAAATGTTCCCTGGGATCAAGCACTGGATATTGTGCTACAAAACCATGATCTCGATAAACGTAGAGCCGGGAACGTTATCTTCGTTGCGCCCAGGGAAGAAATGGCCGCGAGAGAAAAATTACAGCTGGAGCAACAGCAGCAAATTTCGGAACTGGAAGTTTTACAGACTGAAACATTTAAGCTTAATTACCGTACCGCAAGCTCAATTGCACTCAAAGGTATCATGAGCCAGCGGGGGACTATTGAGGTAGATGATATTAGCAACACGCTGACTATCACAGATATTCCGGTTAGATTATCCGAAGTAGCCAAACATATCGCCAATCTCGACACCCAGGTACGCCAGGTCATGATTGAAACGCGCATTGTCGAGGCAACTGATACTTTCGCTCGTAATCTTGGTGCCCGCTTTGGCCTGCAAAATGCCACTCGTATCGGTGATCGCAGACTGGGATTATCCGGTAATCTCGATAACTCCAGCGGACTGGCTGCAGGCTCCAGCCCAAGAGGTGGAGATAATCTCAACGTCAATCTGCCTGCTGCAGCATTGGCAGGAGCAGCGGGTGGCCCAGCAGCACTGGGCTTGAGTCTGATCAAGATCAACAACGGCACGCTGATTAATCTGGAATTATCTGCACTTGAATCCGACAGCAAAGGTCGTATCATCGCCAGTCCGCGTCTGGTGACAGCTAACCGGGTAGAAGCCAGCATTGAGCAAGGTACCGAAATACCTTTCCAGATCATCAGCGCAACGCGCCCGCAGATTCAGTTCAAAAAAGCGGTACTGGGTCTGAGAGTTACCCCACAAATCACACCTGACGATAATATCATCATGAAATTGCAGATTAATCAGGATACTCGTGGTGAAAACACGCCTGCTGGTCCGGCAATCAATACCAAACAGATCGCCACCGAAGTACTGGTAGAAAACGGTGGAACGGTTGTGATTGGTGGTATTTTCGAGCAAACGGAAAAAACGGATCGTAACCGCGTGCCATTTTTAGCAGATGTACCGGTATTGGGGTATATGTTCCGTAATAAAGCCTCACGTAATGACAAGCGTGAGTTGCTGATTTTTGTCACTCCAAGGATCTTGAATGATACCCTTAGCGACAGCATTCGCTCTGCGTTGAATTACTAGAAGAATCCTGGGAAGTATCAGACACCACCGCCATCATCGTTACTGAAGCCGATCTGTCGCCAGGCTTCATAAACGATGATGGCAACCGCATTGGAAAGATTCAAACTACGACTTGCAGGCAACATGGGAATACGGATTTTCTGTTTAGTGGCAAAACGTTGCAAAACTTCCATCGGCAATCCACGGCTCTCCGAGCCAAACAGAAAGATATCGTCTCCCTCATAGATTACTTCGCTATAAAGCTGACTTGCTTTGGTGGTTACCGCAAAAATTCGACGATTGCCCATGTTATCCAGGCAGGCAGCAAGACTGTCGTGAACCTTCATACAAGCCTGTTCATGGTAATCAAGACCAGCACGCTTCAACTGCTTGTCGTCGAGCTTGAACCCTAACGGGCTGATCAGATGCAAGTGTGCGCCGCTATTGGCACACAAGCGAATGATATTGCCAGTATTAGGCGGGATTTCGGGTTGATATAAAATAATGTCGATCATAAAACCATCTGAAATCTTCAAATAAGTCTCTTTGGAATAGCCCTCGCAACCACCCAGATGCTGATAAAAGTCGCTCCCTGACGCTTCAACACCTTCGACAATTCATTCAGAGTCGCGCCACTAGTCATGACATCATCCACGATTGCGATATGTTTACCGGCCAGATTCCGCTGACAAACAAAAGCACCACGGACATTTTTATGCCTCTCCCTCCATGGCAACTCCGTCTGCGACGGGGTATTCCGGTTACGCGAGCACGCATCACTTAGCAGTATACCGCCTGTTTTCCTGCATAGATAACGGCTGATCTCAAGTGCCTGGTTGAATCCTCTCTGGCGTAATCTGGCTGTATGAATAGGGACCGGAATAATATAATCCGGCAAGACAGGCAGAGGAGAAATAGCGGCAAGCAGACACTCCCCAAGAACGGGCACCAAAGTCAGATCGGGGCGATATTTTAAGGCCTGAATCATGGCATCAGCCGGAAAAGTATAACGAAGCGCGGCAGTAGCATCGGTCCAGACAGGAGGATTATGTAAACAAGCGCCACAAATACGTGCCGACGTAACGGGCAGCAGACATGAGGAGCAATGTTGCTCCGGCAATCTGGGTAAACTGCTATCACAAGCCTTGCAAAGCCCACCGCTACTTGGCGCAAGACATAGTACGCATTGCCTGGATCGCAAGACATGCCTAAAATCCAGACATTTGTTTATTATTTGATGGAAATTATTTGACAACCTAAACACTATCCGTGATGATCCTTAGGGCTTGTTAATGAATAACCATAGCATACGCTGGGGTTATTCATTAACAAGCCCTAAGCTCGCCCGATTATAACCTGTCAATATGAGCAACAAAAACATGGAAACCAGCAAAGATCCAACCACTGAAAAATCAGCCAAACAGCACCACCCGCACACCTCGCCATTCTCCGTTCCCCAAAAATGGCAGATTGAGGCTATTCGGGAGTTGTTGGACCTTCCCTTTGCGGATCTACTCTTTCAGGCGCAGACAGTACACCGTCAGTATCACGATGCCAACGCGGTACAGCGATCGACACTAATATCTGTTAAAACCGGCGGATGTTCAGAAGACTGTGCCTACTGCCCACAGGCGGCACGCTACCATACCGGTGTGGAAAACCAGGCAATGTTATCGTGTGACGAGGTTGTCGCCGCCGCAACAGCAGCCAAGGCAAGTGGCGCCACACGCTTTTGCATGGGTGCCGCCTGGCGGGGACCCAAACAGCGTGATATTGAACAGGTCACCGCCATGATCGCAGCTGTCAAGGCGCTGAATATGGAAACCTGCGCAACGCTAGGTATTCTCAAACCTGGACAGGCAGAACAACTCAAACAGGCTGGGCTCGATTACTACAACCACAATCTCGATACTTCGCCGGAGTTTTATTCGGAAATCATCACCACGCGAGAATATCAGGATCGCCTGGATACCCTGACAGCCGTTCGCCAAGCGGATATTCATGTCTGTTGTGGCGGGATCGTCGGCATGGGGGAATCACGCACCGCCCGCGCGGGATTGATTGCGCAATTGGCTAACCTCGATCCTTACCCGGAATCCGTGCCCATCAACAATCTGGTTCAGGTGGAAGGCACTCCTTTGCACGGTACAGCGGAACTTGATCCACTGGAATTTGTGCGTACTATCGCGGCCGCACGCATCACTATGCCCAAAGCAATGGTACGACTTTCCGCTGGCCGCCAGCAAATGTCGGAGGCCGTGCAAGCGCTTTGCTTTCTCGCCGGAGCGAACTCCATTTTTTATGGCGAGAAGTTGCTGACGACCGGTAATCCTGATACCGAAAAAGACCAGGCATTATTTGACAAACTAGGTCTGCGCGCATTGTAACGAGTCACACGATCACCATGCTGGCGGATCTGAAAGAAACCCTGCAGCAGCGCTGTGCATCAGGATTGTATCGCGCGCGAACGGTATCAATTGGGCCACAATCCACGCGGATGACCATCGATGGAGAAACCTATCTGGCTTTCTGCAGCAACGACTATTTGGCACTGGCAAATGATCCAGACTTGCTGGCAGCAGCAGCCGAAGGGCTAAACCGTTATGGCGTGGGTGCAGGGGCGTCACACTTAATCAATGGGCACAGCCAGGCGCACCACGAACTGGAAAGCGCGCTGGAAGCGTTTACCCGATTCCCGCGTGCACTGCTTTTTTCCACTGGCTACATGGCAAACATGGCGGTTGCCACTGCCCTAGTAGGACGGCACGATGCCATTTTTGCCGATCGCCTCAATCATGCTTCTCTTAATGATGCCGCATTACTCTCACAGGCAAAATTAATCCGTTATCCCCATCTTGATCTGAGTCATCTCGAAAAGCAGCTGGCACGAACAGTGGCAAGACGCAAACTGGTGATGACCGATGCTGTATTCAGCATGGATGGCGATTGCTCACCGATAAATGATCTGCTTGCCTTGTGCCAGCGTTTTGATGCGTGGCTGCTGGTCGATGACGCGCATGGATTTGGTGTGCTGGGAGAGCAAGGCCGTGGCAGTCTTTTCCAGGCGCATTCTCCGGAAAGCCATGCGCCACACCTGATCTACATGGCAACCCTTGGCAAGGCTGCGGGCGTCGCGGGCGCATTTGTCGCCGCACAGACAGAAGTCATTGAAACCCTGATCCAGCAAAGCCGCACCTACGGCTACACCACGGCTTCTCCGCCTTTGCTGGCGCATACTTTATTGGCCAGTTTGCAGATCATCAAGCAGCAAGCATGGCGACGTGAACAGCTCACCCGGTTGATTCAACACTTACGACATCGAATGACATCGTTGCCGTGGCAGCTGCTGTCATCAATGACGGCAATTCAACCCTTACTGATTGGCGAAAACGAAAAAGCACTGCAGCTAAGTGAGGCATTACGCAAACGGGGTATCTGGGTGCCAGCAATCCGCCCACCGACAGTTCCCAAGGGAACGGCGCGGTTACGGATTACCCTATCTGCCGCACACACACTGGCAGAAATCGATCAACTGGCACTGGCGCTGCAAGATCTGGCGCAGGTCTCATGAATACGCAGACTTTACCGGGAAACATGCAAAAGCCGTTCGTACAAAGTGAAGGCAGTGGCCCGGATCTGGTCATGCTACATGGCTGGAGCATGCACGGCGGGATCTGGGATGGCATTGCACCTCAGTTAGCTCAACGTTTTCGTCTTCATCGTATCGATCTGCCTGGTCACGGCTTCAGTCAGGCTTTGCCACTAGATTCACTGCAAAATCTGGCTGCCAGCATCGTTTCTTGTATCCCTGCAAACGCAATTGTCTGTGGTTGGTCACTGGGTGGGCAAGTTGCCCTGACGCTCGCAACGCACTGGCCAGAGCATGTTAGCCAGTTGGTACTAATTGCAACCACACCCTGCTTTATCAAGCGAAGCGATTGGTCATGGGGAATGGACGCAACTACTCTGCAGCTTTTCAAGGAAAACCTCGAGCGTCATTATTTGCAGACGCTGCAACGCTTTCTTGCCTTACAAGTCCGTGGAGGAATCGACCAGACTACGATACTGGCGCAATTGCGCGAGCGTCTGCTACAACGCGGACAACCAGCAGCACAAGCACTGCAGGCCGGACTACAAATTCTCCTGACCAGTGACTTAAGAGCATTGCTACCGCAAATTACCCAGCCCGTCACCCTGATTCATGGCGAAAACGATGTTATTACGCCAATTGATGCGGCACACTGGATGCATCAGCAATTGCCTGGCGCCCAATTCAAACCAATGGCACATTGTGGCCACGCGCCATTTCTTTCCTATCCGGATGCTTTTGTGGAATGTTTCGATGATTTATGATCACACCCTCGAGAAACGCTGGCTACGCCGTTCGTTCGAGCGAGCGGCGAGCAGTTATGATGGCTGCGCTGTACTGCAGCGGGAAGTCTGTGAGCGCATGTACTCGCGTCTTATTTACATTAAACATGATCCTGTCTTTATATTGGACGCTGGCAGCGGTACCGGCTTTGGGTCACGTAAATTGCAGGAACATTATCAACAGGCAACCCTGATTCCGCTTGATATCGCCTTATCGATGCATATTCAGGCACGCACCCATCAGCCCGAATCTACTATTCTGCCCAAGTGGCTAGAGTGGCTATCTACGGGTAAGCGTTCACGACAATACCCTGTATGCGCAGATATTGAACAACTACCGTTACGCGATGCCTGCGTGGATATGATTTGGTCAAATCTAGCACTTCAATGGTGTAATGACCTAAAACAAACCTTTTCAGAAGCCTATCGCGCACTCAGTGCTGGCGGACTGCTGATGTTCAGCACCTTCGGGCCGGACACGCTCAAGGAACTGCGCCAGGCGTTCAAGACTGCTGATCGATACCATCACGTCAACCGTTTCACCGATATGCATGACATAGGTGATCTGCTGGTGCACTGCGGTTTTTCACTACCGGTCATGGACATGGAATACGTCACGCTGACTTACGATGATGTCAGAGATATCATGCACGACCTCAAGGCAATTGGTGCGCACAATGTTACGCATGGCCGGCAGCGAGGACTGATGGGAAAAGGCATCTGGCAGCAAGTGACAGCACAATACGAAACATTACGTCAGCAGGGGAAACTGCCTGCCACGTACGAAATTGTCTACGGACACGCATGGAAACCAGAGTCGAGACCCTCTCCTCTAAAAGCGAGCACTCGGCAAAAGCTCGGACTTGAATAGTTGCTGTGACAATGCAGGCTAAATCTGGTTATTTTGTAACCGGCACCGATACAGACGTTGGCAAAACCACGGTAAGTTGCGCATTACTGCATGGCTTTGCCCGGCAAGGTAATACAGTGATTGGCATGAAACCGGTCGCTGCAGGTGGTGCAAATGGCGTTTGGCAGGATGTGGTGCATCTGCGGCAGGCAAGTAATATTATCGCCCCGCCATCGCTGGTCAATCCCTATGCGCTGACTGCGCCAGTTGCCCCGCATATTGCTGCCGCCCAGCAAGGAATACGAATCGAACTACCAGTCATCCGGCAGGCATTTGATGCACTGCGAGCGCAAGCAGAAGTTGTTATCGTAGAAGGCGTCGGCGGCTTTCTGGTGCCGTTGAATGATGTGCATGATACGGGCGATCTCGCACAACAGCTGGCGTTACCGGTTATTCTGGTGGTCGGCATGCGACTCGGCTGCCTCAACCATGCGTTATTAAGTACACACGCTATTCAAGCCAAGGGGTTAATACTTGCGGGATGGATAGCAAACCAGATTGACCCGAATGTGTCGTGCCTGGCTGAAAATACCGAAGCCCTGCGCACACGTCTACCCTGCCCGCTGTTAGGTACACTGCCCTTCCAGCCGCACACCAACGCTCGGTCTTTTGCGGATTTGCTCAAACTGCCTTGAGTTTGATTTTAAACGTTTCCGTTGTCTCGATCAAGGCAGCACGAATACCAGGCTCCCAGGCAGAGTGGCCCGCATCGGCGATAATCTTGAATTCTGCCTGTGGCCAAGCATCGTGCAGATCATATGCACTAAGAATCGGGCAAACGGCATCGTAACGCCCTTGCACAATCACCGCTGGCAGGTTGTGCAGCTTATAAACATTGTCCAGCAAGCTATCCTGCGGCAGAAAGATATTATTCTTGAAGTAATGCGCTTCCATTCTGGCAAGCCCCAGGGCAACCGTATCATTCGTGAAGTATTCAACCGTTTCTGCGCTGGGAAGCAGGGTTGAGCAACTACCCTCGTAGCGCCCCCATGCGCGGGCGGCTGGCATATGAATGACTGGATCAGGATGCAACAGTCGCCGATAGTAAATAGAAAGAATATCCGCGCGTTCGATGGGAGAGATAGTATCTACAAACTCATGCCAGGCTTCTGGAAAGAAATTGCGTATGCCATACAGAAACCAGTTAATTTCACTTTGTCGGCAAAGAAAAATACCCCGCAGGATAAAACCCAGACAGCGATCCGGGTGTGCCTCACCATAAGCCAGCGCAAGCGTACTTCCCCAGGAACCCCCAAATATCAGCCATTTGTCTATGCCCAGATGCTCGCGCAAGGCTTCGATATCCTCGATCAGGAGCGGAGTGGTATTCTCACGAATTTCTCCAAGTGGAACCGATCGCCCTGCCCCACGTTGATCATAAATAACGATACGATAATGCGCCGGATCAAAAAAACGGCGATGTGCTGGTGACGACCCCGCGCCTGGGCCCCCATGGAGAAACAAAACTGGCACTCCATCCAGCCGACCAGACTGCTCCCAGTACATGGTGTGAAGATCATCCAGTGGCAGCATGCCATGTGTAAAGGGTTCAATGGGTGGAAAGAGATCATTTTTCGTCATTATCTTGAACTAGGTTTGGTTGTAATATGAAAAAATGCCAGGTATCACTTCAGGGTACCTCTAAAAATCCAATTTTCGTCACAATACGGCGTTACTCGAAAAAAATTATCGCTTACATATCAACTATATGCCGCGCTCAAATTTTTTACTCGTGCCTTGTCTTGCCTGGAAATTTGAATTTTTAGAGGTACCCTTTAGGTAATACTTTGACGGCGAGTCGTGTAATTATACGCTGTCCAGTCTGGCACACCTGCTGGACGATATCCCGTCTCTGTCTGCCGAAATGCAAGGTGAAGAGTGGTGAGTTTCATAATATGCCGCTCAGTGAATGTTGCTATAGTCACAGCGTATTCTGAATTCACCATAAAACATAGAGGAGAACACCATGCCGCATATAGCGATGGGAGAACAAGAGATTTCAATGTTGCGCGCGGAAATTGAACTATTAATGAAAGAACGTCAGTATCTTCTGAAAACGGTAGGCGCAACAGCTTCTTTTGTGTCTAGCTTAAACTATGGAAATCTACCCAATCATATTCGCGATACTGCCGATCGATTATCATCGTGCCTGAACGCACTTCCCGATGAAACGTTACGTGATGCCCTGACAAGCCAGGGCAAAATTACTCATTTGTGAGCGAACTGATTCATAACAATCTTCAAAAACAAAGAGTTGGACTGGTTTTAACGGGTGGCGGTGCTCGTGCGGCTTACCAGGTGGGTACATTGCGCGCCATTGCGGAAATGCTGCCAACACATGCCTGTAGTCCCTTTCCCGTCATCTGCGGTACTTCTGCAGGCGCAATCAACGCAGCAGGAGTTGCCATGGCCGCAACCCACTTCTCGGAAGGAGTAAAACAACTCGAAGCTGTGTGGGGAAACCTACATACTGATCAGGTCTATCGCTCTGACCTGTTGGGCGTACTGCAGAATACACTGCGCAGCATTGGTTCGCTGACGTTCAAACGCATGGCAGGAAGACCGGTATCGCTTCTGGATAATCTACCACTCAAGCGGCTATTGGGATGTCGTTTGCCATTCCGGGGTATCCGAAAAAGCATCCATGCCGGCGCACTGCATGCACTGGGTATTACCGCATGGGGATACGCCTCGGGGCAATCGGTAACGTTTTATCAGGGCTGTCCAGAAGTAATGCCCTGGAAACGCACACAACGAATTGGTATACCAGTGCGAATCGGGCTGCAACATCTGGTCGCTTCCGCTTCGATCCCTTTTATTTTTCCTGCCATCCGTGTCAATCGTGAGTATTTTGGGGACGGCTCGATGCGCCAGCTCGCACCACTGAGCCCGGCATTACACCTGGGTGCGGAGCGTGTGCTGGTAATCGGGTTAAACGAAAAAGAAGACGAACCACACGATCGCCAAAAGATAAGCGGTTACCCGCCATCAGCACAGATCGCCGGACATATATTGAACAGCATCTTTGTGGATAACCTCGATGTGGATCTGGAACGCCTGCAGCGCATCAATCAAACCATTAATCTGATTCCGGCGACTCACAAGGAAAACATCCCCTCACTGCGCCCGGTGCGCTCCATGACGATCCGCCCCAGCGAGAAAATTGCCGACTTCGCACAACACCATGCTAGCAGCCTGCCACGCACTATCCGCTATCTTTATCGCGCCATTGGTGCAATGGGACCAAATGGCGCAGCCATGCTGAGTTATCTATTGTTTGAAGCGCCTTATTGCCAGGCACTGATTGATTTGGGTTATCAAGATGCGCTACGCCAGCGTGACGAAATACTGGCATTCCTGTTTGACGAATAAGAATACCAGTCAGATAGTGTGGTCTCATTGATCAACATGGGTAACAGGCATGGCTCGGTTGTAGCCCCAGTAATAAGGAGAAAACAAGTTCGATCGGAACAGCTGCTTAGGTTTGCAAAAAGAAAACCCCCACTATGAAAAAAACAGTGGGGGCGAATTGATTTTACATTTAATAGAGAGTCGACTAATGGGTGATTCCCATTTTTATATTTTTTCAAAAATTAATTTGAAAAAAGTGCAGACCTTACTATTTATTCGACCAATCTACTGAGTGACTTAGACTTGGGGGGATGAGGTAAATCGGTTTTGTTGAATTTTAAGAGGAAGAGAACAGTATAGTCGTTATAAAATGTCTCAGCCATATAAAGCGGCGATGTGTGCACCAGTCGACCGGATGGATGTTCGAATACATTCAAATAAAAATTTGAATAACCCACCTGATTTTGTGATTTATAGAAAGATAATTGAGGTAACGAGATCGGAATAAACGCGGAGTTAACGGGCGGAATACCGAAAAATGTCTCGTCGAATTCTGTTCCCAAGGCATTGACCACAATATGAACACGATATTGCGCATTCTCGGGGCTCTCAATTAAATAACCCTGATTACCCAGCCAACCACCAACAACATCACCGACAAACGGGGTATCACCACTCAACCCAGCTGTGCTTATCGCGACTTTTGCGCCGCCAGGTATCGGTAATTCTTGCTGAGTTTTCTGCTTCAAACTTCTTGAAATGGCCTCGCTATGGAGTAATTGCTCTATCGCAGTTCTTGGTGAATGCGTTGTCCTCTGCGTTGTCGAACACGCAGACATGATTACCAAAAGAACCGTACTCAGCACTACCACACCAACTCTTGTTATTAACGTCATTCTTGCTCCTGAGTCATATTGTTTACGAAACAGCCAAATACCCCTGGCTACATTATAAAAAGTACCCCAGTAACCTGTTGGAGCACAGGAAAATTAAACTCCCTTTTCCATGCGTAATGAATGTACTGAAAGCCGGTTTGATTGTCAAACGCAGCAAGAATGAAAAGAGTAAGAGACAAACCACGATTTACTTTGCGAATTGATTAATTGATTAATTGATTAATTGATTAATTGATTAATTGATTTTTAATAGCGTATCTGTGCAGGCTGTCACCACCGCTAAGAAAATAGCACACAGTAACGCCACTTCCCAGCGTAACAAATAACTTTCCCATTGACCAAGCTTACCTTTGACAATCACAATAAAACCAGTCAAACCTCCGATGATTCGCGTTTGCAGTGTATTCCAGCCCGTACTGAAACGTTTCAGCGCGTTAACCGGATCAAGTAATAATCCAATCCACCGAAAAGCGCGCATCAAGGATATCAGGATATCACCGGCAGGCACTGGCTGAAGGCTGCGAAATAAACCTAAGCGCAGCACCATCCAGGTTACTACTGTGGTTGCCAGAACCGGCCAGAGGCTATCCATTGCAGGCCATATCTTTATTTCAGGCACAGCGATGATTACGGTAAACCACCAGGGTGTTAGCGCGACCGCCAGCAGCAGCGCAACCCAGGGTGCGATTAGACCAGTAACGGATGCGGGAATCGATAATCGGACTGCGGTGGGCCGCAACAGATAGAGCAGACGCGCCATCAGGAGCGCCGTGGCCAGCGCGCTGATCGATAACATGAGCGGCAGCAGCGCATCCCACGGCGTAGGCGCGTGTTGCATATGCGTTTTGACCAGTTGCTTGGCGAGCATACCGCTGGTCCAGGGCGCGCCGATTAGCGCCAGCGCGGGAAGCCATAGACCCAGCCAGATCCAGCGCCACTGCTGGTGGCTGCTGCTTCCGGTAAGTCCCGCACCGAGAAACAGCGCGCCTTTGCTCAAGCCATGATGCAGCGCATAAAATACGATGGTCGGCAGAAGGAGCGGCCAGGCATGCGGCATCAACAAACCCACTCCCACGATCATGGTCATGATGCCCATCTGACTAATACTCGAGTATGCCAGTAGTGTTTTCGGATCGCGCTGCGTCAGTCCAATCACCACGCCATAAAAGGCAGCCGTCAGTCCGAGCAGAATCATGGCGGTGCCCCATTCTGGCAAGGCAATCAGGCCAAGTGGCAGCAATTGCAGCCAGCCGATTAGACCGGCTTTGATCATGGCGCCCGACAAAACCGCGCTCGCTGGTGCGGGTGCGACCGGATGCGCAAGCGGCAGCCAGACATGCAGTCCAAACAACCCAGCCTTGATACCGCAACCGGCAATGCCAAGCAAAATCACCCAATTTCGGCCTGCCGGATCCATCACCACAAGCTCTGCACGCAGGGCTTCAAAAGTTGTGGCCCCGCTGATACCTGCCACCACTACAAGCGCTACGAACAGCATCAGCTCCGCGACTACCGTCAAGATCATATAAATCTTTCCCGCACGCAGTGCCGCTGCACTGCGATCATGGACGATCAAGCCGTAAGCAGCAAAACTCATCAGGGAAAAGCCGAAATAAAATCCGAGCAGATCCTGCGTGACGATCAGGATGAAATTGCCAGCCATCGATAGCAGAAAGAAAACATAAAATGCTTCGCGGTGGATGGACTGCCGCAGATAACCGCGAGCGTATACGCCGGACACCGTCCATAACAACGCCGTCAGCAGCAAAAAACCCTGCCTTGCCGCATCCAGTCCGATTTCGCTGCCGAGTAGCAATTCAGGAAAATGCCAACGTGCTTCGTCCGGCGCCAGCAGACTTGCCGCAACCAGCGCGGGCAGCGCAGCCCACGGTATCCACGGCAGCGCCACGGCGCGCGTTGTTTTAAATACCATCAAACCAGCAAGCAGCAGCGGCCAGAGTATGCCCGGCAGCAAAAGGCTATTGAATGTCATGGCGCTGTTCATGGATGATAAAACGCCCGTTGCGCAATAAGCTGCACCCATTCCAGCGGGCTGAACCATGCGGATGCCAACAATCCAGCAAATAGTGCGAGCAGTGCGGTAATGACCGGTGGCAGCAATAACGTCCAGGCGGTTTCCTTATCTCCGAAATCACGCATGGTGGGCCAGCTGTCCGGAGGATCGCAAAACCAGGCGCGGTGCAGTATGGGCAGAAAATACGCCGCATTGAGCAGACTGCTGCCGATCAGCACGGGGATTACCCAGTATTCCCCGGCTTGCAGCGCGCCAAGCCCCAGATACCACTTACTGATGAAACCAGCGATTGGCGGTACGCCAATCATGCCAAAAGCGCCGAGCGTAAATGCCGCCATCGTCCAAGGCATACGCCGCCCAACGCCATTCATCTCGCGCACGCTGTGAATGCCCAGCGTTTCCGCAAGATTGCCCGCGCAGAAGAACAGGGTGATTTTCATCAACCCCTGGTGCACCAGGTGTACGACACCGCCGATGGTGGCCAGCGGACCAACAATCGCCACCCCCAGAATGATATAGGACACCTGGCTGACCGTGGAATATGCTAACCGGCGTTTCAGATTATCCTGCGTCAGCGCGCGCAGGGAACCATAAAGAATGGTTACCGCAGCCAATGCCGCCAGCGGGGTGGTCACGCCCAGTTCAGCGGCGAAATCGATGCCGTAAATATTGTAGACCACGCGCACAATACCAAAGGCGCCCGCCTTGACGACTGCCACCGCGTGCAGCAAAGCGCTGACCGGCGCTGGCGCGACCATTGCCTCGGGCAGCCAGCCATGCAGCGGAACGAGCGCCGCCTTGACGCCAAGACCGGCGATCAATAACGCAAATATCGCGATCAACGCCGGATAATAGGTTTCATCCAGGTCATGCAGAATACCTTGCGGGCTGAATTCAAGTGTTCCGGTGATGGCATAAAGCCACACCACACCGAGCAACAGCAGCGCCCCACCAAAAACGGTATAAGCAAGATAGATTTGTCCTGCCCGACGCGCGGCCTCCGTGCCGCGATGCACAACCAGCGGATAAGTCACCAGCGTTAGTAATTCGTAGAACACCAGAAAGGTGATCAGGTTGCCGGACATGGCTACCCCACTGGTACTGGTCACGCATAAACTAAAAAAACCGAAGAAGCGGCTGCGATGCGGCGAGCCTTCCAGATAGCCAATTGCATAAATAGTGGTCAGCAGCCAAAGCACACTGGATAGCGCGATAAACAGCAGCGACAGCGAATCCGCGCGCAACACCAGATCGAGCCCCGGCAGAAACGCCACGCGCATTTCATACTGATGGCCGTGATAAACGCCCCATAACATCCATCCTGTGAAGATGATTTTGGCAAACACACCAGCCAGATTGAGCACGGTGCGCAAGCGTATTTTTTCTTCGGGCAGAGTGAAAATAATCAAACCTGGCAGCAGCGCGCTCCCCACGACCATCAGCGGTAGCCAGGCATTCACGTTTATAGCGTTCATGCTATCCACACCGCTCCTGCCCCGTTGGCTCTAACCGCCAGATCCGGAGGGATCAGCGCAAAAATCCCTGGCGCCACGAACCCAAGCAGGATGGCGCCAATAGCCAGCAGCAGAGCTGCCCATTCCATGCCCGCAGGCACGGCTCGTGCCTCATGTGGCGCTTCAGCCTGCGTAAAGGCGTACCCCAGTACTTTAAAAATGTAAGCGGCAGCCAGCAATCCACCGATAATCATCACTACGGCGAGATCCCATCGCCCCTGCGATATCGCTGCGTCGAGCAGCAGCCACTTGCCGATGAATCCGCTGCTGGGCGGCAGTCCCATGATGCTGACGCCTGCCAGCGCAAATGCAGCAACGGTCAGCGGCAGCCGCTGCGCAGCGCGATCCAGATCGGTAATGCGATCATGGCCGCCAAACTGCATCAGATTGCCAGCAGCCAGAAACAGTGCGGATTTCGCCAGCGCATGCGACAAAGCCATATAAGCCGCTATGCCCGCCGTCATGGCATTGCTTGCTGATGCCAACGGGTAAATCAGGAACAGGTAGCCAATCTGCGCGACCGTGGAATAAGCAACCAGCAACTTGATCCGGGTCTGGCGCAAAGCCTGCAGGGAACCCCAGAGAATGGCCGTTGCACCAAGCAGACCAAGCAACAGGGAAGCGCTTTGGGCAAACGCGCCGAATATCTCCAGCCACAACCGCAGCAGAATATAAAACGAAGCTTTTACCACCAGCGCGGACAGCAGTGCACTGACGGGAGCAGGCGCGTTCGCATGGGCGGGCGGCAGCCAGAAGCTCAACGGAAAAAGCGCGGTTTTCAGCGTCAAGCCGGCGATCATCAACCCCAGCGCTGCCCAGACAGTTGTATTGGGTTCGATCCGTTGCGCCAGTGTGGCGATATCCACGCTGCCCGCATCGTGGTAGAGCAGCGCAACACCAAGCAAATAAGCTAAAGAACCCAGCAGCATCGCCAGCAGATAGCGCATGGCCCCGCTCAAGGCATCGATTCTCCCGGTCAGCGCGGTTAATGCAACCGCAGCAAGCCCAGTGATTTCCAGGGTGACATAGAGATTAAAGATATCCGCAGACAAAAACAAAGCATTCAATGCAGCCAGCAGAAACAGCCACAGCGGCCAGAAGCGAACGCTATCGCGCGGACGGAAGTAGTTTTTTGCATAAAAACTGACCCCCAATCCCACCAGCGCGGTCATCATCAACATGACCAAGCTCAGACCATCGGCAACCAAATCGATGCCAAGCGGTGCGCCCCACCCACCAACGGCATGGCGATAGGTGCCATGTTCCATGATCCGCCAACCGAGTCCAGCCACCGCCAGCGCAACACCCGTTACGGTAATTAATCCTGTTGATTTTGATATTGCTGGCCAGAGAACACAGACCATGCCACCCGACAGCGGCAGCAGGATGGCGATAATCCCCCAGTCGATCACCATGAAGCCCATGGGCTAGCCGTTTTGTTTGTCAGGTAAAACGGGCTGGCCGGATTTCGCGACCAACTTCAGCATCAAGGCCAGCGCCAGAGCGGTCGCCGAGACGGCAACCACGATTCCAGTGATTACCATGGCATGCGGTACCGGGTCAGACACCATTTCGGATATTGTTTCAGAGCGTCTGGCCAGTGCTGCGAGAATCAGGAAAACGCCACTACCCATGATGTTGAGTGCCAGAATTTTGCGCAGCAAATGCGCATGCACGATCAGCGCATGCAGCCCCAGTCCGAAAAGACCACTGCCCACCAGTGCGTAGAAGAAGGCATTAGTCATTCTTTCTCCTTCTTTCTTTATGATCGGAAGATACGCCAAAAAACAGGACGGCTAGCGTTACGCCGATGGATACTGTGGCCAGGGTTTCAATCAACACAATCACCTTGCCAGCCTGTGCTACGGGATAGACCAGCAACTGTTTTTCAAGCAGCAGGGTGACCAGGCCGAGAAGAATGAAAGCACCCGCGCCGACGATCAGTGCAAGCCGCAGCGGCCACTGTCTGAGGCGGACGCGAGGATACCAGCCGCTCAACAGCAGCAGGACAGTGGCGGCACCCAGCACTGATCCAGCCTGAAACGCGCCGCCGGGCGCATCTGCACCTACCCACAGCAGATAAGCTGCCATCAGAATGAAGAGGGGGGTCAAAAAACGTGCCAACGTTTCCAACACGGCTGATACGGTTTTTTCAGGCTGCGGCGGCAATCCACCGAGCGACCAGACGCCCAGTGCTGCCAGTAATAAAACAATCATCTCCAACAGGGTATCGTAACCACGAAAATTCAGCAGCACCGCCGTCACTGGATTACCCACGCCACTGCGATCGAGATTGGCGGCAACTTCCGTACTTAACCCTAGGGCGTAGGAAGGCAACATCCAGACTGAATAACCTATTCCTGCCATCGCTGCGAAAAGCAGCACGATCAGCATGCCGCGAGAAAAACGCGATCCAGCGGGTTGCGTTGGCAAGACCGGAGGTGTCGAAGTGCTGGCGGCGTTTTGATCTGCCATGATCCTTAGTCTCGCCAGCGCGGCAAGCAGCAACGCACCGGTTAATCCCGCGCCGATAGCGGCTTCCGCCAGCGCGACATCCGGCGCATTCAAGCGCACCCAGACCAGCGCCATCAACAGCCCAAAAGAAATAAACAATACAGTGGCTTTAAACAGATCGGGACTGTTCAAGGCGCGCCAAGCCAGCCACAGTAGACTTGCGCCCAGCACGGTATCAAACATCCAATGCAGCAGCGTTATTTTGTCCAAATGCGGATTCCTTTACGTAGTGCTCGTCTTGCGATCAGATGTGCCACGCAGGCGCTGGCAAATAGCACCAGCAGCCAGATCAGCAACAACTTTCCAGCAACGAACCAGGACTCAGCCTGCAATACCAGTCCCACTACAATCAGCCCCAGTCCGATGTTATCCGCTTTGGTCAAAGCATGAAGCCGCGTGTAAACATCCGGAAAACGCAGTAATCCTACGGTTCCGGCAAAAAAGAAGCTACCGCCCAGAATAAACAGACATGCGCTCACATAATCAATCGCGGTCACGTTCGGGCTCCTTGTCTTCCGGCCTGACGCGCTGCACAAATGCAACTGCCGTAACCGCCGCCAGCAGCGCAAAAACCAGCGCCACATCCCCCAACGCCGGATTGCTGGTCGCCTGCGCGAGCAACAGCAGGATAGCTACAACAGTCGTGCCAAATAATTGCGCGGCCAGCATGCGGTCAGTCGTGGTCGGCCCACGCAATACGCGCCATATTCCCGCGCAAAGATTCAGCAGCAGAAACAGCGTCAGTACCAGGTAAAGGGTTTGCATTATCAAGAATGATGGGCACGATGAGTCTGGGCGGCTAGGTGAACGCCAAACAATCGCGCCACACGCAGCTCGACCGCTTCCAGCCCGGCTATGGCAGATTGATTTCTATCCAATACATGCACAGTCAGAAAGTCCTGATTCAATTCGTTGGTCAATTCAACGCTTAACGTACCCGGCATCAGGCTAATCACGTTGACCATAAACACCTCCGGCAGCCCTGGTGGTAGGCGCAGCGGATACACGACCAGATCCGGCGCGATCGGCATGCGCGGGTGCAGCGCGCGCCAGGCGACATCCGCGCCACCGGCAAGCGAACGTACCAAAAAGAAACCAACAAATACCGGCACCTCAGACCACACCAAATGCACAGGTGGAATCAGCGCGATGCTGGCAATGACTGCAAGCAGTATAGCAGGCGCGCCGATTCCCCAGGACGAAGGGTTGCCGTCGCTCAGAATCAGCCAGATCAGGGTAAAAAGCAAAACCCGCGATGAGAGCACTGCCAGGCTGCTGTTTGTTTTCAAAGGACTGATTTTCATTAAATGGTATTCATTCTAATGATCATGACCCGGGTTATGTCCGTGATCATGCCCGTGGTTGTCACTAGTATCGCGACCTATTAATTACCAAACATGTGTTGCGGACATGTAGGTTGGGTTAGCAGCTTTATCGCGTAACCTAACCTACATAAATGCGTACAGCCCACAAACAGAATGTATCGTAATTTATGATTTGCAACACTAGTCTTTACATCTGAGAGTGTTAAATCATGGAACACATCGTGTAGTGCTTCGCGAATCTGGTCGGCGGCATCGGCATACTCACGTTCCTCGGGGTCGTGGTTCTGGAGCAGGAAATCACTGTAGCAGTGCACGATAACCGGCTGCGAGTGGGTTTGAATCTCCGCCACCACGCGCAGGATTTCGGTGATCTTGATGTCGAGCGCCGCCTCGGTGCTGTAGAAGATGTTGCCGTTGGGGTGGGCCGAATCGTTGCGGTCGTCCACCCGCTTGGCGTAGGTGCCGATCTTGCTGTTGTCGCAGGCGATGAGCTTGAGGAAGCGCAGGATGCTGCGTTCGTTCACGGTGCTGAACACGAAAGGCGAAGTCGCGTCGAGCAGACTCTTCTTGATGTCCTTGCCGAAGCCGATCAGACCCATCGCGAAATCTTTTGGCGTTGTCTGCTTGATCTGCCAGATGTTGAGAGACGAAGCTCATCGTCAGCATGTGATAGGCAAGGAAAGCGAACTGGTATTTGCCATGCGTGTGGTTCGCCTCGAAGGCGTCCCACAGGAACTCGATGTACTCCTGCTCCTTCGGGGTCTTGAACGAGAGCGGCAGGTAGTCGGCGAGTTCGGCGGCGGCTCCCATGGATCAGCCCTTCCCTCTCGCCTTTGTTCTGATTTTCTGAAAGAACTGCTGGTCTCGTTGATATTGTTTAACAAGCCAGTTTGCAAATGTCTGACTGTACTGAACAGGGGAGCCCTTAACTTTTCCTTGGTAGAAGAAATCAGCTTTCTGTTTGATACCATGCGCCTTATTGACACATTGTATGTCGTGCGTATTTATCTGGATGCCTGCATCAGCATTTACCCGCTCGATCAGTTCTTTCTGGCGGAATGGATGTGACTTGCTTGGATCCTTGGGGACTTCGATTATCTGCGTAGACTCGCCACCTGTCTGCCCGGATGAGAGAACAATATCCGCCTCATTTTTGTTTTTTGTCAGAACAAGCCGATACTCTATCCCGATGGAGAATTCTTTTGAATGTTGAAGATGATCGGATTCCTGTTTGATCTGTGAGCAGTAGCGAGTAAGAAATGTAGCTGAATCCCGGCCAAGTTCACGTCGCAGCCGTTTATCGGACAAGTCGCATTGCTCCGGGCGCATGTCATAGACGATGCTCATCATCCCAACAGAAACTCGATCAGAGAGCGACACGCCGAACCATTCGTTCAGGCGGTTATGGTAGTTGATGACGCCCGCCTGAAAGAGGCATAACACGTCGCGCGGAATCTGGCTGAATACAAGGTGAACTGCTTCATCCCGAAGGTCGGCGACAAGCTCAATATTTCGCCGTTCTGGGGTCTCCTGATTCGGCATGACACGACTCAAGCAGTCACGCAGCGACAAAGACCTCTTCGGTTTTCCACGCTGCTTTTTGTAGTAGATGGAGTCTTGCTTTCCTTCGTTCTCCAGAATCTTGGCCTTCAGCAACAACTCCCAGGCATTACAAAGCAGATAGCAGAAGGTCTCCACACGATACTGAATAGAAAGCCTATTAATAGTTTCCAAGGCGAGGACGTAAGCCTCGACGCTCTTGTCAACCAACCGCCCCTTGAGGCCAGGATTTCCACGTTGGCCCTTCATGACTTATTCCTTCGCTGTGGCCGCATTGTTTTCGCCCCAAATACGGGCGAGGGTGGCTTGGATTTTTTGCTCGAAGCGGGCAATCAGTTCGCGGTTGGCGGCCACCAGTGCTTGCTCGGCTTCGATCTCGGCGACGATGGCTTGCTGGGTGGCGAGGGGTGGGAGGGGGATTTTCGCTTCATTGAGGCTCCGAATCGGAAGCTGCGGCTGCGCGGCACCTGAAACGATTGCTTCCCTCTGCGTTCGAAAGTTTTCCGACTGGAAGAAATGAAAGAGATAGCTGCTTGAGAGCTGGGATGCCACCGGCCGGAAAATGAGCATGCCGGAGTTGATGCGGACGTGATCGAACGCGACTGACGCGTCATAGAGAGCGGTGTTTCCGATGGTCCCGCGCGTTGTGAGCAACACATCACCACGCTCAAGCTTACCTTTCCGCAGGGCGTTGTCTTTCGCGGCACTGATGAACTCCAACTCTTCGAACTTGAATCCGTCGGAGCGAACGTTCTTCGTATTCAAGAAGAGGCAATGGCCCGAAGGAGAAAAATCCTCCTTGCTCGGGTAGTTTGCTCCCCGGTCGCCGTCGATGATTTGAAAGGGCGCGTCTTCGAAGGTGGGAATCGGCCAATCGGGGTGGATGGGGATGTGGGGGCGGTAGTGGTCGAGGACGGCGCGGGCGCCGTTGATGACTTTCTGGTAGCCCTCGATTTCCGCCACGATTTCCTTCTGCACGTCCAGCGGCGGCAGGGGGATTTGAATTGCGCGTAAGTCAGAGGTCTTCACGCTAGCCTGGTTGACCGCCTTTTGTGCAAAAGACTTCACCGTATCGATGAATCGGCTTGTCTTGAAAACGCGAATCGCGTAGCGCGGGTCGATGCGGGAAGCATCCGGCACTAAGCGGATCAGATTTATCCCGTGAATCACGTCAGCGTCGTTGCCCAAAAAGATGGCGGTCTTTCCAAGGTGATCGAAACTATTGATGTGACTGAGAAGGATGTCACCAGACTGGAGAAATAATTCTGGTTTCACTTCATCATCCGTAAACTTCGTTTTTTCGAGATTCACTGAGCCATCTGCGATGGTTTGAATGCGCGATACCCGATATTTTGCCTTTTCGTCCACTTGGGTGACATTCACGCCATTACTAATCTTTGTGAAAACTTCTTCAAGCGTTACAAGCTGGAATGTTGTTAGACTGACCGCACCTTCCCGATACCGCTCCCCACTCAGGTTGTAGTCGCCATTCGCGGCAATTTTTTCTTTCGGGACGATCAAAAACTTTTCAACCACGGAAGACACAGAATACACGGAAGAAAAATCGGGGGCGGTTTCTGTTTGCTTTTTTCCGTGTGTTCCGTGTCTTCCGTGGTTAATTTGTCTTTCGTTGTTCAAATAGTTTTTCAAAAACTCAGCAGCCGCAGGCAGGTCGTTTTTGCCAATCTCGCGGCGTTGCGCGCCGAGGCCGTAGCCGTCGTTTTCCACCTTGAAAAAGGCGATGCTGTTGCTCTGTTTTGCGATGGATTTATCGAGAATCAGGATCGAGGTTTTCACCCCGGAGTAGGGATTGAAACAGCCTGCCGGGAGCGAAATCACGGCGACCAGCGAATTTTCCACCAGCATCCTGCGCAGCTCGGTGTAGGCGCCCTGGCTCTGGAAGATGATGCCCTCGGGGACGATGATGCCTGCGCGACCGGTGGGCGTGAGGTGCTCGGCCATGTAGTCCACGAACAGCACTTCGCTGCGTTTGGCCTGAATGGAAAAACGCTTGTGCGGCTTGATGCCGCCCTTGGGCGACATGAAGGGCGGGTTGGCGAGGATGACGTCGGCGTATTCGTTCCAGCGCTCTTCCGAGGTGAGGGTGTCGTATTCGTAAACGTGTGGATCGGTGAAGCCGTGCAGGTAGAGGTTCACCAAGCTGAGGCGCACCATGTCGGGCGAGATGTCGTAGCCTTTGAAGTTGGTGGCGAGGCGGCCTTTTTCGTCGGGGGTCAACAAATCACCGGCACGTTGCGCCGCCCTCTCTCCCTGGCCCTTTCCCGCGAGGGGAGAGGGAGAAGAGTTGCCCTTGAGGATGTGTTTGTAGGACGAGATCAAAAAACCAGCAGTGCCGCAGGCGGGATCGAGCACGGTCTCGTTCTTCTTCGGGTCGGTGACTTCAACCATAAAATCAATGATGTGGCGCGGGGTGCGGAACTGCCCGGCATCGCCCTGCGAGCCAAGTACGGAGAGCAGATATTCGAAGGCATCGCCCAAGCGTTCGGAATGGTCGTAGCTGAATTCGTCGATGATTTTGAGAAAGCTCTTGAGCGTCTCGGGATCGCGATAGGGCAGATAGGCGTTTTTGAAGATGTCACGAAACAGCGCGGGGATGCCGGGGTTCTGCGGCATGGTGGTGATGCCTTCACCGTAGATGCCGATTAGTTCATGGCCGCCGAGACTCGGCGCCATTAGTTTGGCCCAGCCGAAACGGGCGTAGTCGCCGGTGAAGAACTTGCGCTTGCCGCCGAGTTCTTCGCTCTCGGCGTCCATGTCGTCCATGAACTTGTAGATGAGGGCGATGGTGATTTGCTCAACTTGCGATTTCGGGTCGGGCACTTTACCGACGAGAATGTCGCGGGCGGTGTCGATGCGGCGTTTGGTGGCGGTGTCTAACATGGAAATCCTATTTAACCACGGAACACACTGAATACACGGAAGATGAAAATTTGTCTGTCTTGTCTTCCATTCCGTGTGTTCCGTGTATTCCGTGGTTCTCTCCGGGGTTTTCGTGCATTCCGTGGTTCATTTGTATTTTCATAAAACGATTCTTTCAATTTCCGCTTTCGGGTGGTGGCCGAAGTTGACCAGCAATCCCAGTTCAAGACCGGTCGCTTTGAGGTAATTGTGAACCTGCGCCCGATGTTCGTTCGCCAGTTCCCTGACCGCTTTGAGTTCGACAATGATCCGATCAAAGCAGATAAAGTCAGGCTTGTAGGTCTGGGCTAACGGCTCCCCCTTGTAGCGCAACATAAGTTCCCGCTGGGCCACGAATGCGATGTTCTGCTTCTTCAATTCTTTGTCAAGACACTCCTGATAAACCGCCTCCAAAAACCCGCAACCCATCTCCCGGTAAACCTCGAAGATCGCACCACGAATCCGAAAGCTCTCCTCTTCGAACTTTAGCTTCGTCATTTCTGTGTGTTCCGTGGTAAACGCTGCTTGTTGCCGGTCAGCAGTTGCTTAACCGCCGTGGCAGCGGTCAGCACCTGCATTTGGCGGATGGCAATTTCGTTGAGGCGTTTGAGGCGATCGGCTTGCGATAAGCTCATGTGAATAAATTCGGCATTCATGCTTTCGATATTGGCCAGCACCAGCAACTGCTCAATGGTGGCGTAATCGCGCATGTTGCCGTCCAGCTTGGGGTTGGTGTCCCGCCATTGTTTGGCGGTGAGGCCGAAGAGGGCGACATTGAGCAGGTCGGCTTCGTTGGCGTAGGTGATGGCGGCTTGTGCCGGGGTGACCGCGGCCGGAATCAGGTGCGCCTGAATAGCGTCGGTATGGATGCGGTAATTGAGCCTGGAAAGGGTGCGATTCAGGTTCCATGCGAGTGACAGGCGGCGGTTCTCGTCTTCTTTGAGGCGCTGGAATTCCTTGATGAGGTAGAGCTTGAACTCGACTGATATCCATGAGGCGAATTCAAAGGCGATGTCCCTGTGTGCGTAGGTTCCGCCATAGCGCCCTGACTTGGAGACCAGTCCGCTGGCGTGGGTCGTGTCTATCCATTGACGTGGCGTCAAAACGAAACTGTTGAGACCAGCCCTGGTTTTAAACCCCTCGAATTCGAGGGGTTTAAAACCAGCATTATTCAGCCGCTCCCATACGCCTAGAAACTCGATGGTATTGCGGTTTCTCATCCAGTTCTGGATGACATGATCGGATCGATCCGGTTCTTTGTGTTTGGCAATGTCCGTCAGGGAAATATAGTCATCACTCGCTTGGCTGATAACCGTGACAGCGGTTCCCTGTACATCTATGGTTGCTTTGCTCGTCTTGGGCATGGCTGTTCCTACGGGGCAAACTGGTTCAAGGACACATAGTCTTTGACGTAATTGGGGATGAGCGTGCGGTATTGCTTTGGCACGGCTTTGAAGTCACGCAAGGGGAAAAACGAATTTGTTGCAAGATCGGTTAGCTCTCCGCTATCAATAATGTGGCGAATCTGGTCGCTGGTGACGTAGGCCTTGAAATAGTTCTTGAGCGCGACGATGGCCTCGGCTTCTTGCGGCTTGTAGTCGGCGACGAATTTGGCGAACTCTTCTTCAAGCAATTCATCCCTGGATTTGAAGCGCGGAATCAGACCAAATATTTTTTCGAGGATTTCGCGCAGGCCGAGTCGGCGATCTACCGCCGCAGCTTTGCGCAGTTTGTCGAGGGTATAGAACTCGTTGGGCTTGTCAAAAACCTCGCGGTTGACGTAATCAATCACGCGATCCCACTGGCCTGCCTCGACGGCTTCGACGATGGCCGCGTTCTCGCGCACGGTGTCCTCGAATTTTTCGTAGAACATGCGGTCGATCTTCATGCCTTCGGCAGTGATTTGCTCAGCACGGATTGAGGCGATGATGTCGCCGCCAAGGTGCTCGTAGGTTTCCACTTCACCGCCCTCGCCACCTCCGCCTGTACCCTTCCCGCCAAGCCCTTTGGGTTTGGGCAGCTTGAGCACTTCGTCGTAGTTGAATTCTTCCTCAAAATATTCGCAGTTGGCGAAGAAGTCGAAGAGCTTGTACGAGGTTTTGCGCGGTTCCTTGACGATCTCCTTGATGTCTTCATCGAAAAGCTGTTCGAGAAAGTTGTGTTTGCGCGTGCCGCGTCCTTTGATCTGAATGAAATCGGTGGGTGAAAAAATCGGTCGGAACAGGCCCAGATTGAGCAGATCGGGGCAATCGTAGCCCGTGGTCATCATGCCGACGGTGACGCAAACGCGAGCTTTGCTGGTTTTGTAGGTGGGCAAAAAGTTAGCCGAGCCGAGCAGCTTGTTATTGGTGAAGTTGATGGTGAATTGCTGGGCGTCGGGAATCTGCGAGGTAACTTGCACGGCAAAGTCAGACTGGTATTTTCCGGGGAACATTCTGTCGGCCATCTGATTCAAAATCTGTGCAAGTTTGGCAGCGTGATTTTGACTCACGGCGAAGATGATGGATTTTCCAATCTCGCCGCTGATGGGGTCACGGTGCGCATGCTCCAGAAATGTTTTGCAGAAAATCTGGTTGGTGGCGTCGGCGAAAAAGCGTTTCTCAAATTGGCGCTGCTTGAAAGTTTCTTTCTGGTCTTCACCCAAGTCGTCCTTGAAGTCAACCACAAAGCCCTCTTCTGACAGAAGCTGTGTGGTGATCTCGCTGCGGGCATCGACAACGATGGGGTTGATAAGAAAACCATCTTTCACGCCATCCAGCAGTGAGTAGCGGTAGGTGGGTTGGCCGTCATCGCAGCCGAAGGTGCGGTAGGTGTCGAGCAACAACCGACGCTCGAATTCGCGCGGGTCTTTGGTCTGTTTGGTGTTATCGAAGCGCTTTAGGTAATCGCGAGGCGTTGCGGTGAGTCCTAGCTTATAGCCGATGAAATAGTCGAATACGGCCCGTGCATTTCCACCGATAGATCGGTGCGCTTCGTCGGAGATCACCAAATCGAAATCAGTCGGCGAAAATAACTGCTGGTATTTGTTGTTGAACAGCAGCGACTGGACTGTGGTGACGACGATTTCTGCGCGTCGCCAGTCATCGCGATTTTCTTTGTAGATGACGGTTTTGTAATCGTTGGCGAGCACTTTGTTGAAAGCTTTCCAGGCTTGGTCTTCAAGTTCCAGCCTATCCACCAGAAAGAGCACGCGCTGGGCATTACCGGTGCGCAAAAATAGTTTAATGACGGCAGCGGAAGTAAGCGTTTTTCCGGTGCCAGTTGCCATTTCAAACAGGAAACGGTCTTTCCCGTCCTTAACGGCTTGCTGAATGGAGCGCAGGGCATTCAGTTGGTAAGGCCGCAGGAAGCGCAGGCTGTTCGCTACGATAAAGCGAGCACGCTCATCTTCATTCAACCATCCCGCCTCGGCTGCATAGCCGGGGCGCTGTGTGAGGGCGACATAATCCTCAGCAACGATCTCTTCGATCAATCTTTTTGGGGCTGGTATGGTTTTTTGATAGCCGGTTACTGATGTGGGAGTTGGGAAGCTGGTGATGACATAAGGGTTGCCACGTTCCAGATCCCAGAAGTAGTGCAAGTTTCCGTTGGAAAGAATGACGAAGCGGCAATTTTGAGATTTCGCGTATTTGCGAGCCTGCTCTTTGCCGACCAGAGGGCTTTTATCTTCGGCCTTGGCTTCGAGAATGATGAAAGGAAAACCCTTTTCATTGAGCAATAGGAAATCGATAAACCCTTTGAATGCTTTCTCAAAGTTCTCGCCGAATGCATCAAGTTCATTTGTCTTGATGGTGATGCCGGGTTCGAGCTGGATATTTGCGGGCAGGCCGCCCTCAGCAAAGAAGCGCCAACCAGCCGCTTCAAGCAGCTGGTTGATCTTAATGCGTGCGGTGGCTTCTTTTACGGTCACTAGTATCATGCCCCATTAATTACGAAGCATAATGTCGAGCCATTTTCAGATCTGCATCCTGCCGCGTAAACGACCACACGATGCCGCACTGACCGGCGTTGCGGCGCTGTTGCCAGGCGTCGACCTCGGCGATCAATGTGGCACGGTCTGGTAAGCGGCAATCCAGGCATTGGCGGTCAGGGATACCAATCTCGATTTCAGCTATGTTCAACTAGCTGGCGTGTTTCGGGGTGTAGTGAAAGACAACGCGACGCAGGAGTGCTGTCGCCGCCTTGACCCCGAGCACTTCTTCGAAGCATTTACGAAAGTGGGTGTTGAGATTATCCATGACCAGATGGACACGATGCGCCTTTGCGTAGACCGTGTTGAGCAGATACTGAACGAAGGCCACGAAGTCGAGCTTGGCGCGGCGATCGGTGACCAGGACTGTCCGCCGTCCGCCTTTCGGTTCCACTGCCACGAACAGATTGCAGGTGCCGCCGCGGACGTATTCGTAATCCTGCCGTACGGGCACTCCGGGGCGGATGGACAACGGTGCACGAGAATTCTTGAGCAGCTGCTGCTCTTCTCATCCAGGCAAATAACCGGCTCTCCTGGCTGGAATGGCTGGGCATAGAGTTCAAGAAGATCGTGCATTCGCTCTCGATATTCCTCTGTCAGCTTGCGCCACGGTTTGACGCAGTTTTTTTAGCAGGCGGCGGATGGTCTCGCGACTAATCTGACCAACGTCAATCTGCTTCCGAGCGGCCTGTTCCAGTAGTACCAGCGTCCAACGCCTAGCACCGGCGGGCGGTTCTGAGCAGGCCAGGGCCGATATCTTGGCTTCTACATCCGCATCGTATTGCCTAGGCCTGCCGGGCCGAGCAACATCTCTCACTGCGTGCTCCACGCCGCCATCTAGGCATGCGCGGCGTGTTCGCCAAATGGCCGTCCGCCCGATACCAAGAACTGCCATGATCTGCGTTTCCGAAATGCCGCGATCGAGTGCAGATAGAATGTGCGCCCGATTCACCTCACGGGCTTGGCGCAAGCCTTTTGCGCGGTACGAATCAATCAACTCGCGTGCCTTGTCGTCAAGATCCAATTTTATCTGCCGCATGACCAGACCCTCGTCTCTGGATGAATTTGCAACAGTATAATGGAGACTGGAATAGGTTTCGTTATTTATGTGTTACGGTACTAGCATCGTGTTTGCTGATGAGATTGCGATACTGATCGGCTGACATGTCACCGAGTTTCTGGACAAAAAACGCCATTGCCCATATCGTTTGATCATCATGCGTCAGTCCCCATGCGGGCATTGCAGTCATTTTTATACCATTTTTAATGACCCAGAAATAAGCTTTTGCCTGAGTTTCGATAGCATCCGTGTCGGCTGGCGATTTACGCTGATAAAAGACTGGTGCCTGTGGATACAAACCTTGCGCAAGTTCGGTGGACGCTTGTCCGGGGGCCAGGTGGCAAATAACGCACATTGCGTCATAGTGTGTTGCGCCAGCGACCAGGTATTCGATTTCCTCCCTGTCAGGCACTTCCAGTGCATTTGCTCTGACGGCAATTGAATTGTTCCGCACCCATTCAATCAGTTTTTCTGTCATTGGCCAATGTTTTTCGTTAGCAGCAATATTGTAAATGCCTGTGCTTATCACGTATCCAGCGGCTATCACAGCAATAAGCAACAACCCTGCAACGGCTTTTAATAGAGTTTTCATTTTTACCCCTCTTCCTTGAGAAGTGAACCGGTGAATGGCAATGCGTGGCTATTTTGGCTTTTCTTTAGCCATTTAGCCATTCAGCCACACGGTAACGTCACAATATCATACATCGGGAAATAATCAGGAATTACAGACACTGCCGCGCGCGCGTTTCAGGCGATATCGCCTTTAAAAACCGATAATGCGCTTGGCACGTTATAACCTGCCAAAAAATCTGGGCATAACAATTTTCGAAGTGCCCTTAGATGTCAGCCAGATGCACTACTGGCGGCCAGGGTTTCTTTCAGCAAGGCGCTTGGCACATCATCGACCACACTGGCCTGACCAATTTTATCGAGCAGGATAAAGCGAATATTGCCGCCTTCTACTTTTTTATCCAGTTGCATTAGCTCCAGATAGCGCTGTGGCGTAATACGCGGGCCTTCGAGCGGCAGGCCTGCCTGCTGGTACAGACACCGGATGCGGTCAACGTCCTGTGAGGTAATGCGTTGTAGTCGGCAGGAAAGGTCTGCTGCCATCATCGTACCCGCTGCCACGGCTTCACCGTGCAACCATGCGCCATAACCCATGGCATTTTCAATTGCGTGACCAAATGTGTGCCCCAGATTCAGCCATGCCCGTACTCCACTCTCCCGCTCATCCAGTGAAACAATCTCCGCCTTGATTTCGCAACTACGGCGAATGGCATGGTTTAGCGCTTTCCTGTCGCGTGTCAATAGCGCCTGGATATGCTGCTCCAGCCAGTCAAAAAATACCGAATCATAAATGAGGCCGTACTTAATGACTTCCGCCAGTCCCGCACGCAGTTCCCGATCCAGCAACGTATCCAGTGTAGCGCTGTCTGCCAGCACCAACTGTGGCTGGTAAAAAGCGCCAATCATATTCTTGCCCAACGGGTGGTTAATCCCAGTTTTTCCCCCCACGGAGGAATCGACCTGCGCGAGCAAAGTGGTTGGTACCTGGATAAAGGGTACGCCGCGCAGGTAGGTAGCGGCAGCAAAACCAGTCAAATCGCCAATCACCCCTCCTCCCAACGCAATCAGTGGGGTCTTGCGTTCACAGCGATGTTGCAGTAATTCGGTGTAAATCTGCTGGAGCGTTTCCTGATTTTTGTATCGCTCGCCATCCGGCAGGATAATGGCAAAGGACTCAATGCCGTTGTTGGTCAAAGTGGATTGCAAGGTCTGAAGATACAACGGAGCAACGGTGGTATTGGTCACGATTGCCGCTCGCCTGCCAGGAAAATACGATGCCAGTAAACTTTCCTGCGTCAACAAGCCTGCGCCGATATGGATAGGATAGCTGCGGTTTTCAGTGGTGCCATCCAACACAACGTTGACGGTTTCAATTTTGTTCATATCGCGACTTTACTGATGATATAACGGAATTTACCCGATTTCTCGGCTGCAATTTCAGCAACCTGTTCTACTTTAACAGCCACTTCTTTGCCCAATCTGGATTGAAATCCAGTGACGATCTGCTCTATATCGGCATGACTCAATCTATCGTGCGCAACAATCTGGACGCGCGTCAGATCGAGGCTTTCCTGAATAATCTTGAAAGCTTCGATCTGTGGCATTTCACGCAAAATATAAATTAGAGCCAAACCATGCATCACGGTACCATCCCGTGCTACGACAAAATCGGTACTGCGGCCCTGTATTTCGCGTAACAACGGCAAGCCTCGACCACAAGCACAAGCCTTGTCATCGAGCACACCGATATCCCCGGTGCGGTAGCGGATGAAAGGAAAATCCCGAGTGGCCAGATGAGTGACGACAATCTCACCGGCTTCACCCGCTGGCAAAACTCCGCCATCGGCATCGACAATCTCGATAATCATATCTTCTGCAGTGATATGCATGCCACCCGCAGGGCATTCGTGCGCGATAAAACCGGCATCGCGTCCGCCATAACCATTAGCGACCGGACAACCGAATGTTTCGCTGATCTGTTGGCGTTGTTCGTCATACAAGCGTTCCGATGTAACAAATACCACGCAGATACCCAGATCATTCAGCGCAATCCCCAGCCTGTCTGCATGGGCGGCGATATGTGAAATTGCAGAAGGATAGCCAAACAACATTCTGGGTCGAATACGCTGTATGGTTTTGATAAATCCGGCTACTTTAGCATCCGACATTTCAAACGCCGGCAATAACTGAGTGCGAAACAGGCGGTCACGCCAGCCCCGCAATCCATCCTGAGCACCCAGCTCGATGGGAGAACCCCACATAACAATTTCCGGATCACCAATATCAACTCCCCACCAGCGTGTTGCACGCCATTTGGCCGCAACATCGTGACTGACCCGTTCTTTGCCAATAAAGAAAATCAGGGGCTCGCCACTGGAGCCACCGGTATTGAAACGCGCAAGCCCTTTCGCATTGGTCGATTTAAGGGCTTCCAGATGCGTCCTGATAGTCTGTTTGTCCAAAAATGGCAGGACTTGCAGTTCGTCTAGTGTGGTAATTTTCTCGGGAACTAAACCTATTTGCGCGAAAAGATCCCGATAAAATGGCACATACATTTGCGCATGAATCAACAACTGGCGCAGTCTGTCGAGCTGCAATTGTTTTATTTCCGGCAAAGGAAGCCACTGCGTTTGTTCCAGTGACTTGCGAACACGGACGCTGGTATGCCCCTTGATGAACTCATGCAATGGGAACACTCCACCAGAGACGCATCGAGTGTAAAGATCAGATAAAAATTTCGATTGGCTAGGCTTCGTTGTCATAAAGAAAATTACTACTGTTGCGATGCCATGGATTTGGCTGCATGTTTATGCAGTGCATCTTGATAAACGTCTAAAAGTCTGCCGCTTACCTGTGGCCAGATATATTGCTGCACCAATTGCAACCCATTTTCACCAAATTTCCGGATCATTTGCGGATCCTCCAGCAGAGTCAGTATCGCATTTGCCATGGCATCGGGATCTTGCGGCGGCACCAGCAAGACATGCTGACCATGCTCAACCAGAAAAGGCACGCCGCCAACGTTGGTGCTAACTACTGCTACGTTACTCGCCAGCGCTTCCAGAACGGAATTAGGCATATTGTCAACCAGACTGGCGTTGATCATCAAGTCTGCCTGCTGATAAAGTGCCGCCATTGCGTCATTTTCTAAACGCCCAGTAAATTTCACCTTCTCAGTCAACCCCAATTCAGCCACCAGTTTTTCCAACGCTCCTCGTTCCGGGCCAGATCCGGCAATCGTCAGATGAGCTGTCGGTATGGTTAAACTGACTCGTTGAAAAGCACGAATAGCCGTTGCTACATCATAAATCGGTTCCAGATTGCGCGTCACAATGATATGCGGAGTAGCGCTTATTACTGCCGGTTTCTGACGCCAAGTAAATCGTTCCAGATTGATGATATTGGGAACAATCACCGTCTCGATTCCAAAATCACTAAATACCTTGTTCAGAAATCCGGATGGCACAATGATTGCCCGAACCCTTTTTAAGCCTGGTTTGATCGCCCATAATGATGTTGACAGAAACGCTTCCGCTTCCCCCCCACGGTAATTGATGACAACCGGTTTTCCTCGTAACCACGCTATCCAGATAGCCGGTGCGGTATAAAGATGCCATGACCAGCCAGAATTGGCCATGACATGAAATAAATCAACCTTTTTTGCTGACCGCCAAAGGATTACCATGTAGGGCAACAGGCGGAAGATCGCGCGAATCCCCCTGATTCTCTCTACCCAGGCTGGTACATAGGGCAAATTGACTTGTACCAATGTGACATTGGCTCCCGCCTTTTTCAACAGCTCAGCCAACTGTCTGGTCTGGTTAGCCATGCCGCCGGAGGGTGGCGGCAAAGGACCAACCAACCCAATGTGCAACCCAACAAAAAGACTATCAGCGTTGTCTGTATCTTTATCAACAATCGATGCAGCGGGTCTCTCGTTCATATACCGCCTCGATTGATTTGCTGTTTTCTGAGCAATTCCTGATACACCGGCTGGTATCTCGCCACACTATTTGTCCAGTTGCGTTCTATCTCGACGTACTCACGTCCTGCCCGGCGCAATGCTGACCAGCGGTCATGCGCCTTGAGCAATTCACTCACCTTTTGTGCCAGCGAGTGAGGATTTCCGGTTTTGAACAGTACGCCATTTTGACCATCACGGATCAATTCGCGATGTCCACCGACATCGGATGCTGCCAGAAGCTTTCCCTGCGCCATCGCTTCCAATGGTTTCAGGGGCGTAACCAGATCGGTCAAACGCATGGAAAGTCGTGGATAAACGAGAACATCGATGATGCTGTAATAACGCTGTACTTGTTCGTGCGGCACACGCCCGGTAAAGATTACATTTTTCGCAATCCCCAGTTTATCCGCCAGTTGTCGCAACTCTGTTTCTTGCGGACCGCCTCCAACCAGCAATAAACGCAGCTCTGAATTTTCAGCCAGCATCAGCGGCAATGCCTGCAATAGAATCGCCAGCCCTTCATAGGCATAAAACGAACCGATGAAACCGATAACTTGCTGGTTTTGTAATCCAAGCTCATTTTGGAGTTTGGTATCGGCGGTCTGAATCATCGTGAAATTTTCCAGATCAACGGCATTGGGAATAACCGTTACCTTTTCAGACGCAATCTGCCGCGCGATGATGTCGTTACGCAACCCTTCGCAAATGGTGGTGATAGCGTCTGCGCGATGCAGCGCATGACTTTCCAGTGCACGCGTCAGCCGGTAACGGATTCCCCATTCCGTGCTGGTACCATGATCGACGGCAGCATCCTCCCAGAAAGCACGTACTTCATATAACAATGGGATGTCTAGCTTACGCGCCACCCGCAGCGCAGCAATCGCATTCAGCGAGGGCGAATGGGCGTGCAGAATATCTGGTTTGATCTGGGGAACGATCGCAAGCAGGCGGCGTGTCAAACCATTGATCACCGCCACCTGATTCATTACTGGCAATTTCGCCAAGTAACTATCCTCTTTGGGTGTACGAAAAAATTGCCAGCCGTCTACGGTTTCTTCAAGCTGCTCACTACTTCCCTGTTTTTCACCAGTGACATGAAAAGTCTCCCAACCCATCGCACGCTGCGCTTTTAATATCGACAAAGTGCGAAAGGTATAGCCACTGTGCAGCGGCAGGGAATGATCAAGTATGTGCAGAATACGCATTGGTTTGAACTTAATGGTGAATTGAAGCTATCACTGGGCTGCCAGCGATCACTGAAATCATAAAAACTGCATATTACCGCTTCACCCGAAGAGTATAGATAGGAACTGCAGCTTTTAACCCTGCTTTTTCGCTAGTCTGGCTATCAGGCGCATGTCTTTATCAATCTGCCGCCAATCGAGATTTTGCAGTTCAATGTGATCAGCCAGACTGGTCAATTCACCAAGCATAAACATCCCTTTTGCTGTATCGCCCAGCAACATCGGCGCAAGATAAAAAATCACCTCATCCACTAGATTGTTTGCTACCAGTCCGCCATTCAATGTCGCACCCGCTTCAACCAGCAATTCATTGATCCCGCATTCAGCAAGCTTTGCCATGACCGCATGCAGATCAACCCTGCCCGCCCGTTCCGGCACGACCATAACACTGGCGCCCGCCTGCTGCAAGGCGTGTATTTTTTGCTGATCGGTTGCAGTAGTAAAAACCCAGGTCTGCCCACCCTCCCCCGTCAGAATTTTTGCCTGCAGGGGCAGTTTAAGGTGAGTATCCAGCACTACCCGCACCGGTTGGCGAGTAGTTTCGACATATCGCACGTTCAATTGCGCATCATCGGCCAGAATGGAACCGATTCCAGACAAAATTGCGCAGGAGCGCGCGCGCCATTGATGCGCATCGCGCCGCGCCGCTTCCCCTGTGATCCATTGACTCTGACCATTACGTAACGCGGTTTTTCCATCGAGGCTTGCGGCAATTTTCATCCGCACCCACGGACGACCCAGCTCCATGCGGGTAACAAATCCAATATTCAATGCTCGCGCCTGATCCGTCAATAATCCCGATTGCACCGCAATTCCCGCTGCCTGCAACTGCCTTGCACCCTCACCATTGACTTTGGGATTGGGATCCAACATCGCAATCACCACGCGGCTGACCTTCGCTTCAATCAATGCTTGGGAACAAGGCGGTGTACGCCCTTGGTGACTACAAGGCTCCAGGGTGGCATAGACCGTTGCACCGCTTGCAAGCGATCCGGCCACACGCAGCGCATGAATCTCGGCATGCGGTTCGCCCGCTCGCTCATGCCAGCCACTTCCCACCATTCGGCCATCCTTAACGATCACGCAGCCCACACGCGGATTGGGAGTGGTGGTGTACAGTCCGCGCTCCGCCAAGCGTAATGCCTTCGACATCCAGGAAAAGTCTTCCTGGCTAAATGGCAAGCCTTGACTCAACATTTCGCAATCCTGAAATGACACAGCAGATATTTTTCAATCTCGACAATCAGGAACAGCATCAGACCAAACAGCAAAATTCTCATCCAGACCGTCAGATCAATACCAGCCGTTGAGAATAACTGCTGCATGTAACTGCTATAGGTAAACAACATTTGTAAAAACAGCAGCAGCGCAATAGTCAATAACACATAAGGATTGCCGGTGAAATCACGCCACTTGAGCACCGGTGCCAGCAGATAGCGGCAATTGAAGAGATAAAACATTTCACCGACCACGAGCGCGTTAACTGCGGTCGTACGGCAAATTTCGACACTCGCTCCTGTTGCCAGCTGCCAGTAATACAATCCCAGCGCACCGGCAGTCAACAATATGGAAACAAATCCGATACGCCACAACATGAAGGCATCAAGAATAAAATCGTTGGGATTCCTCGGTGGACGCTGCATGATCGCGGGTTCAGCCCGTTCAAAAGCCAAGGCCATTGACAGGGTCACTGCTGTCACCATATTGACCCACAAGATCTGTACCGGCGTGACGGGCAACGCCAGACCCAGCAGGATGGCAACACCCAGCATGGCCGCCTGTCCGCTACTGACTGCAAGCGTATAAACAATGGTCTTTCGAATGTTATCGTAGATTCTGCGCCCCTCCTCTACCGCGTAAGTGATCGACGCAAAATTGTCATCGGTGATGACCATCTCCGCCGCTTCTTTGGCGACCTCAGTGCCTTTCTTGCCCATGGCCACGCCAATGTCGGCACGTCGCAATGCAGGGGCATCGTTAACGCCATCACCTGTCATGGCAACAATTTCGCCATTGGCCTGCATCGCCTCCACCAGGCGCAATTTGTGCGCGGGACTGGCTCGTGCAAAGACATCAACCACTTTTACGGCTTCTGCAAGCTGCAGATCATCAAGCGCATCCAGTTCACTGCCTGTCAAAGCAGCCTGCCCATCACCAATGCCTAGTTGCCGCCCAACTGCTTTGGCGGTCGCGACATGATCGCCCGTAATCATCTTGACCCGTATTCCCGCCGAACGGCATGCCGCTACCGCAGCAATTGATTCCTCGCGCGGGGGATCGATAATACCCACCAGACCCAGCAGCACAAAGTCGTTGTTGACGTCATCAAATACCAGCACCGTGGTGGTTATCGTAACCTGCTTGACCGCCAGCGCCAATACCCGCTGACCTTGTACCGCAGCTTCATCCATCGCCGAATGCCAGAAACTTTCATCAAGTGGTTGTTCGCCAGTAGCCAATCCTTGACTGGCGCATCGCGGCAATACGGCTTCGAGTGCGCCTTTTAAATATATGAAGCCATGTCCGGCGTGATCATGATGTAACGTCGCCATGAAGCGATGTTCGGACTCAAACGGAATAGTATCGATACGTGGACAGGCTTCCCGTTCAAAAACCGGATCCAGTCCGGCCTTCATGGCAAGCGCCACTAGCGCGCCTTCCGTCGGATCGCCCTCGATTGACCAATTGCCCTGCGTCTCTTTGAGACGCGCATCATTACACAGTAAAGCCACCCGAAACAGATCGCTTAATTCTGGATGTTCCGCTACAAAAAACTCTTTATCTTTCTGCATGAATCCACCGTGCGGCGCATAACCCACACCACTTACAGCCAATTGATATTCCGCAAAAATTACCTGTTGAACAGTCATCTCATTACGGGTCAACGTCCCGGTCTTGTCCGAACAGATGATCGTAACCGAACCCAGGGTTTCGACTGCCGGCAAGCGCCGAATAATTGCGTGACGACTTGCCATCGCCCTTACCCCCAATGCCATCGTGATAGTCATGATGGCAGGCAACCCTTCGGGAATGGCGGCGACTGCAATACTGACCGCAGCTGTAAAAATCTCACCAGTTGTGTAGTCATGCAGCAATAAACCGTAGAACAGCAGACTGACTGCCAGCACAACAATAACCAATGTCAGCCAGCGGCCAAATACTGCCATTTGCCTCAGCAACGGTGTCTCCAGCACATCGACACGCCGCAGCATAGCATTGACATGGCCAATCTCGGTTGTGTCGCCGGTTGCAACCACTACTCCTATTCCCTGGCCATATACCACCAATGTGCCGGAATACGCCATGCAGAAACGATCACCCAATTCCGTATTTTTCGCCGCTGGCGCTGTGTTTTTTTCTACCGCCTCGGATTCACCTGTCAGCGCGGCTTCCTCAATACGCAGATTTCTGGTGCTCACCAAACGAAGATCCGCCGGCACTTTATCACCGGATTGCAGCATCACCACATCACCCGGCACTAACTTCTCTGCCAAAAACTGCCCACGACGACCATCACGCAACACCGTCGCCTCCGACGATAGCATTTTGCGGATGGCATCCAGCGCCTGCTCCGCTTTTCCCTCCTGAACAAAGCCGATCACCGCATTGATTACAACGACACCAATAATCACTGCGGTATCAATCCACTGCTGTAAAAGAGTCGTTACCAGCGCTGCAGCTAATAGCACATAAATCAGCACATTATGAAACTGCAGCAAAAAGCGCATCCAGGTATTGTGGGTTTTGGACGGACTCAAGCGATTGGTACCATACCGTTGCAGGCGCAACTCGGCTTCCTGCTGCGTCAGTCCCTGTGAAGAAGATTGCAGCAAACTCATCACCTTTTCGCTGGTCTGATGATGCCAGGGAGTCGTGTCTTGTCCAGCATCCAGGTCGTCATTCCGCATGAGTCATGACTCCTTTTCAATTAACTTGGCATTCATGCTACGATTTTGCCTGACCACATTATAGGAGCCTAAAATGAAATTTTCGAAACAGATTACCGTGCTGCTCGTCCTACTAACACCGTTGATTGCTAACTGGGCTACTGCCAGTGGCATGGTTCCCTATCCTGCCCAAATCAACAACATCATGAGTTATCAGCGGACCGCACCCAATATTGCCACTTCTGGCATACTTGACGGTAAAGCTATTCAAGAATTGATCAAACATAATTTTCACACCGTCATCGATTTGCGCACTGTGCAGGAAGGCGCTGACAAGGAAAGAATAGCGCTTAAAAAAACCGATATGGAATATTTTAATATTCCCGTCACGCGCGAAGGTATCGACGAATCACAACTGGCTGCCTTCAAGGAAGTGCTTGCCCAGGCATCCTCGCCAATTCTCCTGCACTGCAGTACCGGCAACCGCGCTGGAGCGATGTGGACAGTCTATCAACTCAGTGAGGGAATACCGGCAGATCGCGCTTTTAAAGAAGGTCGCTCGGCTGGCATGAATGAGGCCATGGCCGAAATTATTAAACAGAAGTGGTGCCAGGGTCGTGATGACTGCTAATCAAGAAAGTAACTAATCTGAAAATCACTATCAGAAAAATAATTTCAGATTGCTAAAAACCATGCGCTGAGGGTTCCGCAAAAGCGACCCCCCATGAGTAGCAGTACACAGGAGGAGAATTATTATTGCGGGCGCCACTGATAGAACACCTACAAACAGGGTATTCTCCAGAAGCACCTTTTATCGATCTAATACCCGTCAAGGATGGCGGGTATTAACCCTGCCATTGAGATTCTGCGGCAGCCGAGCATTTTCAGCATACAAATCCTTGAGTTGGATTAACTGTGCTTCTGAAATAGTGATGGGCTCGGCCAGAATATACCAGTCCACGCCCTCGCTGCAGGGAGGCGTGGTCAGTGAACCAGCCAGAGAATAAAATGCTCTTTTGTTTCTCGGCAGCAGTGACTTTGGATGAATTCTAATGGACATATCACTTTTACTTTCTTTTTCCTTGAGAGGGGTGTTATCAAGCACATGCTGAAACAGCTGATTTTCCTCACCAACGTCGATCAGCACACCCAGCACTGCTATTTTTCCATCGTTACGTACATGAACGAAATGTAGTTCCGCAGAGAAACCCCGATCGCCAATCGTATGTTCACTTGGCTCATGAAAATGGAACTGAATCAGAGGATAGTCCTCACTTCCAATAACCAGTTTTCCAGAATAATCTTCAGACATATTGACTTGTACCCCATGCCCGCTATTAAAGAAAACCGGATAATCCGGTGAATACTGCACGCGGAAAGTATTGACTTTATGCTGACTACTCATGACGGACAAATCCACCGGTGACTGATGTCGCCCAATATCACAAGTAGCAAACGGGTGCCTTTCAGGAATTTTAATTTCAGTGGGATGCTCGATCCCTCCCCATTCGGCCTGATGATCATAAGACCAGTGTATGTCCTCAGCAACACTATCAACAACAACAAAAATCAGGAGAAACAGAACCACACAAAAAAATGTTTGTTTTTTCATAATAAATAACCCTTGTATCTTGGACATGCATCAGCACGGATTTTTTTGACAGAAATCGATCATCTTGCTTTTTTTGTTACTGTCACTGCGCTCATGCTGACCCTTATTTTGTGTACTGGTTTGGGTAACCGTGTTGTTTTGATCTTGAACTGGCAATTCGACAGTTGGTTGTTGTATCAGAGGTTTTTCGGCACCAGGCTTACCGGTGGATTGCTCTTCCGGTGCTGCGATACATGCGTAACTGATAAAAAAACCAGCCAGAAATACAAATTTTGGTAATGACATAGAAACTCTCCTTCAGAGTGAATAATCCATCGAATTTGATTTGAAAGTCACCGGGGAAAGTTACAGCAATTGATCCCGGTTAGCGATCCACTGGGCGTGGATGGTTTCCAGGCCGCCTTCAGCAGCCAGCAGGTGGAAAATGCAGCGGCAGCGATTAATATCGCTCGGTGCAGAACCAGCGCAATCAGATAGCTGCGACCTTATGCGACGATACGAGGAAGAATCACGCCGCTGATGTTTTCTCACATTTTCGCTTGAGAAAACTAACTTAAGACATCCACATCGCCCCAGCCAATTTGACCAGCTTGCACTCCTACCAGGGTAATGGAGATATCTGAGCCAAAATTTACAATGAAATTATTACCATCGTGCTGTGCATTCGTAATATGTCTGGCCAAGTCGTCTTTTGAAGACAATCCAAGCCCGGTATCAAAAACGAGCATATCCCTATCGCCCGAACTGAAGTCTTCTATGCGTAAATGAGCAGCTTCACGCATTACAAAATGGTCAGCGCCCTTTCCACCATAACTGTCGTCGCCGCTTCTTACCGCGATAAGATCATCATTATCAGTATGAGAAAAATGAATGATGCCAGTCAGTTTCGGCGTTACTCCGTTTATATTGGAAGACACCTGCCATTGCTCCGAAACACGAGCATATGTTCCATCGCCATCTGTATCTGAATAGCGGGTAATTTCCGTACCGAATGGTTTTAGTTCGGTACGAATGACATCGTTACCATCGACGGTATAACTTTTTCTTCCATTGTCGGTCAACGATTTGGATTTTAGTTCACCATCTTTCAGTTCAAACACTGCCGTTACCTGCCCATCTGCAATTTCGAACTTAAATTGTTTATGATTTCCAGAGCTGCTGTCATCTCTTCTGGAATGATCATCGCTGCTTCTTTCAGTACCCCGGCGACCACCGTTGTCATCGTTGATATCGTGAAAAATTCCATCATCACGTGAACTCATGTTTTTCTCCTGATTTAATTAATTAAACGCACTGAATCATTATCAACACCACTTACAACAAGCCTCTCGCCGTTAGGTGGTGACTCAAGAATGGAAGGAAAATACCCAAGGCCGTGGCGAAACGAAACCGCAGGATCTCTCATCTCGTTATCCTTTTGCACTCCGTTTATTTCGGGTATTCGAGGAAAGGTTCAAAAGCGTGCGAATTTAAATTTGGTTACGGTTGCTGCGGTTGCATTTGAACCAGCAACGCTAAGCAACCAGGGGCTGAGTGCCTTTGAATAGATAAGTGCCCATCTGCACAAGATGCTTATCTACTAACGCATCTAAACTACCCAACACTCTTTTCATAACGGTTCAGATAGCACCTAAATCTGCGACCGCACGTTCCAAGCAACAACACCGCCTCCGATTTGTGATTTTGTAAGTTGCCAAAAAATCAGGATAGATGAACTTTTTACCGTTCAGGCGGAATTGACGGGGCATGGTTACAGTTTTTTGATTTAAGGATACCCCTAGCGGAGTTTCTGGACAGAAGCTGATCATCAATAAAAATATCACATAACACTATGTCAGCACTTTATTCAATCTCCGGTTACCTGGTTAAAGAACACTGCTTCATTGTCAAGCAGCCACATGTGCAGTGCCAGACATGAGGCTAGCGCAAGCAATTTTATGTCTTGCCATGGTTGCCACCGATGTGGCGTTGGGCCTGGCGCTTTCCCAGGGTGGAAAGATGATGACCGATAGATTTGTTCCAGGCAGTGCCAATCGCTCTGACAAGGGGGGAAGTATCGTGAAACACGCGACGACCTTGATCGAACAAAATAAATTAGATGAGGCAGAGGATCTATTAAAGCAAGCGATTACCAGGATTCCGGGGAAACCTTCGTTGCCGTTACGAAATCTTCTTGCAACGCTGTATCAGACTCGCAAGGATTTTGTTGCCGAAGCCGCAACCTATCACGATATTTTACAGATTGCGCCCGATAACCCTGAAGCCGCACATGCACGTTCATTGGCAATATTACGCATGGGCGCACCGGATCTTGCTACCGACTATGCCACCAAAACCTCAGACGTCTTCTCTGTAGAAGAAATTTACGGCATGCAGCAAAAACGAGCAGGTCGCCTGATTAAATGGGGCGAGATTGAGGCTCGATACGGTATTGGCCTTGAGCGATTTAACGCAGCGGATAGGGGAATATTGGAAAACGCCCAGGTTCGTACGTCAATTGAGCGTGCTGGGGAGATTGACAGCCCATTGGGATTAAACGTTGAGTTTGATCGCATTGTTGCACTACGTAACCGCGTTCGCATGAAGGAAGCAATAGAACACTTTTTGGAAATTCAGCAGCAGAACATTGACATTCCACCCTACGTCCTTGCGGCCGCAGCGGATGCTTATCTGTACCTGCGAAAACCCAAACTTGCCCGAGATCTGTATTTACAGGCACTCGAATTAAGCGCACAGAACTCACAGTACCCCGAACCAGAATGGCAGTTCGGCCTGTTGTACGCCTACATGGATAATAATCAATTTACTGAGGCTCAACAATGGGTTGCACAACTCGAAAAAGATATTCCGCCAGTGCTGCATCCAGGAATTAGGCGTGCTGAGGTAGACAACGAATATTATGAACGTATGCGTGTAGATGCCGTTCGGACGAGGCTCTATGCCGATCAGCTCAACGAAGGTGAATCCATGTTGAAAGAAGTCCTCGATAAGGCACCTTTTAACGTGGATGCAAGACTCACTCTGGGTGAACTAAAAATAACCCGCGATCAGCCGCGAAATGCGCGAGAGCAGTTCATCAGGGTGATGATAGACGATCCGGCCAATCTCTACGCTTCAGTTGGCATAGCCCAAACTTCTATGCAACTGGGCGACTATACTACGGCCCGGCGTCACGTCGACATGCTCACGACTGCTTACCCGGAAAATTTTACCGTGCAACGTACGCAAAAGGATCTAAGGGCCCATCTGCGACCTCGGTTAACTGTTTTGTCCAGAGTCGGCAATGCTAAAGGCGGCAGCGGTGGAAATGCCGGTAACGATAACTGGATGGTGGACTCGATCCTTGATTCCGGGACGATTTACAATCATTACAGTGTATTTGCCCGAACCTTCAATGCTAAGTCAAATTTTATCGATAACAGTGCGAGCCGTCATCGAGTGGGGGTCGGCGCACAATATCTTAGCCCCACCTGGAGGCTTCGCGCTGAATTGGATGGAAACCATACCGGGCATAGCCAGATAGGCGCAAGTCTTAATACCACCTGGTTTGCAAATGATTCCTGGCAGTTCAACGCGCACTTTGAATCTAATAGCAACAGAATACCGTTACAGGCGCATGGCGCCGGAATTAAGGCAAAAGCACTTGCTGTAGACGCAAGATTTAGCCATAACGAGTCGCGCAATCTAGGGATGTATTTTTCACAACTGTGGTTCGATGACGGGAATCGGCGCAGCGGTGTGGGTTTTGATTGGTTTGAGCGCTGGGTAAGTGGTCCAGTGTACAAACTCAATACACTTTTTGCGACTTCAGCATCCCAGAATTCCCCTGGCGATGTCCCCTATTTTAATCCGCGTCACGATACCTCACTCGACTTACAAATGGTGAATGAATGGATGCTCTGGCGTCGTGACCGGCTTAGTTTTTCACACCGGGTCACATTGGGAATCGGCGCATATTGGCAACAAGGATTCGGAATTAAAGAAACACCGAACGTCAGTTATGAGCACCAATGGAATTTTGACACGTACCGCTCATTAAATTATGGAATTGAATACTCCCGTCATCCATTCGATGGCGTCGTTAATAAAAGAACAGCCATTTTTCTCAATTTAACCCACCACTTCTGATCATGATCTATTCAACCCATCAGCGAATTCAGCAGGCTCCAACATGGATCATCGCGCTGCTAATTTTGTTCATTGCTATTGAGCCGGTGTGTGCAAAACAACCAGCCGACCTCATTCTTAAAACAAATATGATTGATGACCCCTATCAAGATGATGGCGTAAGTTTTCGAGTGCTGTGCTATCACGATGTGCGGGATGATCTGCGCAATACCATGCATGCCTGGCCGCAAATGGGCGCTTTGGATACTTATGATTTGGTACAACACTTTAGCTGGCTAAAGGAAAATGGTTACCACCCTGTCTCTCTTGACGCCATCATTGCAGCCCGCAATGGTGGCCCCAGGCTTCCGCCCAAAGCCATATTAATAACCTTCGATGATGGTTATCTAAGTGTCTATACCCGGGTGTTTCCGCTACTAAAACTGTACAACTATCCGGCGGTAATCGGTCTGGTTGGCGAGTGGCTGGAAGATAATAAGGATGGAATGGTTTTTTATGGCGACGAGTGGATGCCAAGAGGCCATTTTGTAACCTGGCCACAAGTGCGAGAAATGGTTGCATCAGGCTTGGTTGAAGTCGCCTCTCATTCTTACGGTTTACACAGAGGGGAAACAGCAAATCCGCAAGGCAGTAAAACCCCATTGGCAGTTACTCGTATATTCAATCCCGATAATAAAAGCTACGAAAAGGATGATGAATACTATGCACGTATTCACGCCGATCTGGAACGCAACTCCGCCTTAATTGCTCACCATACCGGCAACAAGCCGCGAGTAATGATCTGGCCCTACGGTGCTTACAATATGGTCGCAGTAAAGGCGGCACACGCGGCTGGCATGCCAATCACCATGACACTTGAAGCCGGGCCCAACTCACTCGATCATCCACTCACTCGCATTCGTCGAGATATGTTGTTCTATAACGAAAAGCTTACCGATTTGAAGCGAAATCTGCGCCAGCCGGCCGAATACGATGGTGTTGAGTTGCCGCTTAATCGCGTGGTGGGGGTAGATCTGGATATGCTTTACGATCCAGACCCGATCCAGCAGGATACTAACGTCGGTATTCTAGTCGAGCGAATTCTTAAAATGCGGGCAAATATGGTTTACCTGCGGGCGGCAGCCGACCTGGATGGTGATGGTATCGCCGACGCGCTGTATTTTCCGAATCGTCATTTGCCAATGCGTGCAGACTTGTTAAATCGCGTCGCCTGGCAGCTGCGCACCCGCGCAGCCTTGCCGCCAGATTATGTCCGTGTTTACGTTTCTTTACCGATTACAGCATTCGCGTTGCCAGGAAACATAGACGAAAAAATCAAGGATATTTATGAAGCCGCAGGAAAAAATGCGCCTCGGGTTGCTGGAATCGTGTTTGATGATAGCGCCGATGAGCAATCTAAAAATACTAGTGGGCAGACATCACTTGACCAATTTAGCCAGGAGCTTGCAGCAACCTTTAAGGTGCACCAGCCCCATGCACTAACTGTAAGAAAAGTGAATTCAGCCCTGGTAACCGTGCCGTCCGCAGATCTGGAGCCAGGAGACAGGATTACCAACCTCACTCAACAGTACGATTTCGTAATTTTATCGGTCGACAACGATAAAGTCAGTAATAAGGATTATCTCGACAATCTGTTCGATCTCGTTGCGCACTCTCCAAGTAAGTTAAAAAACACTATTTTTGAGTTAAAGAGTCCTGTTTTTAAGTCTGACAGCACGCTCCCAGCAAAACAATTAGCGAGTGGATTCCAACAATTGCAACTGAAGGGCGCACGCAATTTTGGCTATTTTCCAGATGATGCTCTCAATAACCACCCTTTTCTTGATGTGGTAAGGCCACTCATGTCACTAAAAACTAACCCAGGACGAACGCCATGATTGATCAATTGAGTCAACAAGCACTGCATTTTTTTCAGTTATTACTAGGATTTACTTACTATTACCCGCTGTTTATGGCCTATCTGTGGAGCATAGGGGGAATATGGTTTTATTTTCTAAACGAGCGTGGCCAGCAGTCGCTGCCAGTTCTCAAAACCTGTCCTAAAGTAAGTATCGTGGTTCCCTGTTACAACGAAGAACGCAACGCTCGCGAAACCATTGGCCATTTATTCGGAATTAACTATCCGGATTTCGAAATAATTGCCATCAATGATGGCAGTAGCGATGGCACGGGACAGATTCTGGATGAACTGGCGCGTAGCAATGACAAACTCAGGGTCATTCATAACGCAAAAAACCAGGGTAAATCGATCAGCCTGAATACTGCTGCGACATTGGCATCGGGAGAAATTATTGTCGGAATTGATGGCGATGCGTTACTCGATCATGATGCTATTCCCTGGTTTATCCTCCATTTCGAGAGCAGCGAGAAAGTCGGTGCAGTGACCGGAAACCCTCGAATTCGTACACGATCAACCCTGCTTGGAAGGTTACAAGTGGGAGAATTTTCTTCGCTCGTCGGGTTAATTAAGCGAGCCCAACGGGTGTTTTATCGACGCGTGTTTACTGCTTCAGGAGTGATCACCGCATTTCGTCGCAGCGCACTTCAGGATGTTGGCTTCTGGAGCCCTAATATGTTGACAGAAGACATGGACATTACCTGGAAATTGCAACTACGGCACTGGGATGTCCGCTTTGAACCACGTGCACTCGCCTGGATTCTGATGCCAGAGACAGTCAAAGGGCTATGGCGGCAGCGTTTGCGCTGGGCTATGGGTGGGCTACAGATTGTCGGGAAATATAAATATATGTTCCTGGACTGGCGCAACTATTCGATGTGGCCGCTGTTTTTTGAGCACATTATTAGCGTGGTTTGGGCATGCTCGGTGACCACAGTGCTGGCAACCTACATGATCGATTTGATTCTGTCTGCCTATAATTATTTTGTGATTACGTTGTTTCCAGATTCTGGATGGTGGCTGTTTGATTCAGATCATTTCGATGGAGATTCATCTTTGACAGCGCTGTTACCGGCGTTTAGTGGTGTGATTATCGGAACAACGTGTCTACTGCAGATGCTACTGAGCATGTCACTTGATCGTCACTACGATCACCATCTGCTGCGCTATTTTGTGTGGATTGTCTGGTATCCGCTGGGGTTCTGGATCATCAACATGCTAACCATTATTGTCGCGCTACCGACCACCTTTCTTCGGGAATCTGGTTTACGTGCCCGTTGGGTAAGCCCGGATCGGGGCGTTGATTCTTGAAGCACCCTTGATACGTTAAAACAGAAACTTAACAATTTTAAATAGGGAACATCGTTATGAACTCGCTAATACTAGATCGATTTAACAAACAACCACTGTACTTACGCTTCTTTTGGAGAATCTTGACCGCCATCGGATGGAGTTTCTGGATTTATCTTTGGTTACCACTCATTGCACCCATCGGTATCTACTTTGGTATTTACCACGGAGTATCAGCCGCTGAAGCGCCTTGGCAGCAGCTGATGACAACGTTAATGAGTCACTTCTCCACTGTTTGCATAGCACTCAGCATATTTTTAGCATGGGCTTTGTTGCAGCGATTTGGAAGAGACAGCAAAGGTAATGATGGCCAGAAAAACCGATTTAAGTCAACCGACATCATCCAATCATCCTTAGTTAAGGAACAGAGTTTTATAACGAAGCAACAAGTGCAAAGAGTAGTCGTTTATCACGACGAGAAAACGGGCAAGATAATGGAAGTAGCCAATTGTTTTAAATGAAATATCTATGTTGAGCAACAAACTTACAGAGGAGGTTTAAAAAAAACGAAGAGAAAGGAAATCCGTTTCACTTATTGAAGCTATTTATTTTAGGAGATTGAAAAATGAAGCATCTTTATATAACAACAACACTGGTTACATTTTACTTATTCGCTTCATCCGTTGCATTTGCGCAGGAACTAGGAGAGTTTTGCTGGAAGGAACGAGGCAGCACATGCGTTTTAAAACTGAATGTGACACAACATAACAAATTTTACTCATTTGTTGGCAATGAGATTTGTCCAGATGTTGCAAGAACTGCTCACGCGACAGGAAGTGGCTATACTAACGGCGGTCAGGTTAACTTCGGACTCAATTTTATCGCACAGGAACCTGGGACTGATCCCGCTATTCCCCTTAGTACATATAAATATGGACTATTTGGCACAATCAACCTCGCGGACCTCTTCCTCAGTGGTCAACTAGATATTGTGGATGAACCAGCGAATTACGATGCAACTGCATGTGGATCCTAACCAGTTCTCATCCATAAACACTTGTTTTTCTGATTTTCGACTGTATGGCGATTTTCTAAAGGTTGGCTAAAAACTTTGGATACACATTCACTTTAACAGAAAATCGCCCAGTCTCAGTGTTTCTAGGCGGAACCAGCATGGATGCATGAAGCCAAACTGCTGCACAACAATACCCAATGGGCAACTCAGACAGATAATGTATTGCTGACTGGCCTCTCCAATGTTGGCAAATCACATGTGGCAACATTAAAGTTGTACTTAAGGGCACCTCTAAAAATCCAATTCTGCGAGCAGCCGCTTTGCGGCTTGACTGTTTACCCCATTTCGTCACAATACGGCGTTACTCTAAAAAAATTATCACTTACATATCAACTATATGCCGCGCTCAAATTTTTTACTCGTGCCTTGTCTTGCCTAGAAACTTGAATTTTTAGAGGTACCCTAATGTTGAGAAAGATTGATTACATAGTATTTGATTGCTGTGATTAAACTCACTTCAAAAGAAATCATGTCATGTTAAAAAACGGCGTTGCCGGTAAATACCTCTGATGCTTCATACCACGCGTTAATGAAAGATGGAAAGCCTGACTGATAGAACTGCAAAGCATCCAGCTCAGGAAAGCGCGATCAAATAGCAAAGAAAAACCCGGATTCCCTTGTTGTTCCCGCTTACACACATTGGTCACTTCAGTTAAATTGGGTGACAAGGAGACATAATCTTGAAATTAAAGGTGCTGGGCTGTAATGGCGGAATAGGCAGCGGTGGTCATACCACCGCGTTGTTACTAGATGAAGATATTCTGATTGATGCCGGTACGGGGGTGGGAAATCTATCACTGGATGAACTACGGAAAATCGATCATTTGTTTGTAACACATGCACATCTGGATCACATCGCCTTTATTCCGTTTTTAGTGGATACCGTCGGTTGCCAGCGCTCACAGCCGCTGGTTGTGCATGCTCTGCCGGAAACGCTGGACAGCTTGCAACAATACATCTTCAACTGGCATATCTGGCCGGATTTCACAAAAATACCCGATGCTACTCATCCCTACATGCGGTTGGAGCCCTTCAGTATCGGTACCGCCATCGAGCTGGATAGTCGCCGCATCACCCCGCTGCCTACCAATCATACCGTGCCATCGGTTGGTTTCCAGCTTGATTCTGGTCAAGCCAGTCTGGCCTTCACTGGTGATACCACGACACATGATCCTTTCTGGGAAGCAATTAATCAGATCAATAACCTGCGTTATCTGATTATCGAATGCGCGTTCAGCAACGCAAAACAGGATATCGCCATGCGCTCAAAACATCTTTGTCCGGCGTTATTGGCTGAAGAATTAAAAAAACTGCGGCGAGATGTCGATATTTATATTACGCATCTACGACAGGAGGAGGCCGAACAAACCATGCAGGAAATTACGTCCAGCGTCAACGGGTCGCTCCCTCGCAGATTGCTTTGTCAGCAAATTTTTGATTTTTAGTTTCAGGACGAGCAAATGAATACGCCCCTAACTTTGGAACCACGCGAGGAAGAACCATCACGCGACGATCGTCCGCTGGATTTTGCTGATGGTTTACGAGCAATCATCGATAAAATTCATGCAGCAATCAATATTGAAGAAGCCCGCCTTGATGTGAGTCGCGACATCTGCACGTTATTTAACGCAGATCGTCTGACTATTTACACCGTCAGCGAAGATAAATCGTTTATCGCCGCACGGATCAAGATTGGAACGGATACCTTTCAGGATTTACGATTGCCGATCAATGAACACAGCGTCGCCGGTTACGTCAGCTTGCATAAAAAAACCGTTAATTTACATGATGTATATGATCGTAGTGAACTGAATGTACTCGGCGAGCATCTGCGCTTTCTGCGGGAAGTCGATAAACGTACCGGTTACCGCACCAAACAGATGCTGGTGGCGCCTATTCTGCTGATGGGAGAACACGAGTTATTTGGTGTTATACAAGTTATTAACAGCAAGGATGACCAGCCTTTTTCACAGATGGTTGTCGAAAGTTTAGAAGAAATTTGCCAAATACTGGCGATTGCTTTCAAACGACGCCAGAAAGAACAATTACTTGGTAAAACTATTTACGACCACCTGGTTAGCGCAGAGATTATCAGCGCAACAAAATTTGAACAGGCAACCAAAAAGGCAAGAGAATCCGGCCAAGATATGGAAGATGTGTTGATCGACCAGTTTGACATTACACCCACACAAATTGGCAACGCACTGGCAACTTATTTTGGTGTCGGTTATGAGCCCTTTCAGGGCAATCGGGTCAAGCCGCTAGATTTACTAAAAAATATCAAACGAGAATTTGCGGAAAGTAATAAATGGTTACCAATTGACGATGACGCGCAAGGGCTGACCGTTTTGACACTCGATCCCGAACGGATCAAGACATTGCGTATCGTCAACCAGATTTTTCCCAAGCGCAAGATTATCTATAGCGTTTGTACACGACGTGAGTTTTACGCAACACTCGATCTGTTTTATGGTGCCAGCGACGCTCCCATCGAGGGTGACAGCATCAATGTCATGCTCTCGGGTTTGACCAATGAAGCCGATGATACAGAAGATGAGAAAGATACTGATGAAGCATCTGCCGCTGCGGATAACGAGCTGGTCAAGCTGGTTAATCGCATCATCATGGATGCACACAAGCGTGGTGTATCGGATATTCACATTGAACCCTTGCCGGGCAAGGAAAAAACGGGTGTTCGTTTTCGTAAGGATGGCTCCTTGATGCCTTACATTGAGATTCCCGCAAGCTATCGCAATCCGCTGGTCACCCGCATCAAAATCATGTGTGACCTCGATATTTCCGAAAAACGCAAACCGCAGGACGGCAAAATCAAGTTTCGCAAGTTTGCGCCACTTGATATCGAATTGCGGGTAGCTACCATTCCTTCCGCTGGCGGGGTAGAAGATGTCGTGATGCGGATACTTGCCGCAGGTGAACCGATTCCACTCGATAAAATGGGTTTCACCACCCATAATCTGAAAACGCTCAAATCTATCGTGGCGAAGCCCTATGGTTTATTCTTCGTTTGTGGCCCGACAGGTTCCGGTAAAACCACCACCCTGCATTCCATTCTCAAGCATCTGAACACGCCGGAAACCAAAATCTGGACAGCAGAAGACCCGGTTGAGATCACGCAAAAAGGACTGCGCCAGGTACAGATTAATAACAAGGCAGGACTGACATTTGCCACCATCATGAAATCCTTTCTGCGCGCCGATCCAGACATCATCATGGTCGGGGAAATGCGTGACAAGGAAACCACTAGCATCGGCATCGAAGCTTCCCTTACCGGTCACCTGGTATTTGCCACCCTGCACACCAACAGCGCGCCGGAATCCATCATCCGTCTGCTGGACATGGGGATGGATCCATTCAATTTCGCTGATGCGTTGCTGGGTATTCTCGCGCAACGCCTGGCAAAACGCCTGTGTAAATGCAAACAAGGTCATACGGCCAGCGATGAAGAAATTCAGACACTGCTGACCGAATATTGCGAAGAGCTGAAAAATACCGATTATTTCAAGGTGGATCCCGAAGTATCTATTCAGAAAATCCGCTCACGCTGGATAGAACAATACGGCGATGAAAATGGAAAAATTACGCTGTATGAACCCATCGGTTGCGATAACTGCACCGACACTGGTTACGCCGGCCGGGTGGGCCTGCATGAATTGCTGACAGCAACTGATGCGCTGAAGAAAAATATCCAGGAACATGCCCGGGTAGCAGAAATGCTGGCTACCGCTTTACAGGAAGGCATGCGCACGCTCAAGCAGGACGGCATCGAGAAAGTACTGCAGGGTATTACCGACATGCACCAAGTCCGTGCAGTGTGTGTCAAATAAGTTTTCTGATACTAACTCATAGCAGTTTAAAAATTCTATTCGTTGAATAGAAAAACACTTATTAATCAATTTTTGTGGAAACTGGTGATTTTTCCGTCATTTTCTGTAAGGCAGTCAGAAACTCCATCGGCAAGGGGAAAACAATGGTGGAATTTTTCTCGCCTGCAATTTCCGTCAGCGTCTGCAGATAGCGTAGTTGAATGGCTTGTGGTTGTTGTGAGAGAATTTGTGAGGCTTGTAACAAATGCTGGGAGGCCTGCAATTCCCCTTCAGCATGAATAATTTTAGCGCGCCGTTCGCGTTCTGCCTCCGCCTGTTTGGCAATCGCACGAATCATGGTTTCATTGAGATCAACGTGCTTAATTTCTACATTGGATACCTTGATCCCCCAGGCATCGGTCTGCTCGTCGAGAATGGACTGAATATCGCTATTGAGTTTTTCGCGACTGGCGAGCATTTCATCCAGTTCATGCTGCCCCAGCACCGATCGCAGCGTAGTTTGCGCCAATTGACTGGTCGCCGAGTGGTAATCCTCCACCTGAATGATAGCTTTTTCCGGGTCAACCACGCGAAAATACAGCACTGCATTGACTTTTACCGATACATTGTCACGTGAAATCACATCCTGACTCGGCACGTCCATGACGATGGTGCGCAAATCCACCCGCACCATGGTTTGAACAATTGGAATGATGATAATCAGCCCGGGGCCCTTGACCTTCCAGAAACGCCCAAGCATGAACACCACGCCACGCTCATATTCTTTGAGCACCCTGAACGCGCTTGCCAGAAAAAAAACAGCAAAAAAAATCAGTAATATAATCCCAGTAAAAGCATCTGTATCCATTTCAGTTCTCCTTGGTTTCGGTTGACGAGTATGGTTCCACTTCCAGCAATAAACCGTGCATGGCCGTTACTCTGACTGGCTGATGCGGTTTGAGCGGTTGCCGGGTGTGCGCGCGCCACTGCTCACCATGCACCCTTACCCAGCCTTCGTGATCAAAGCCTTCCAGCGTCTCGCCAATACTGCCAGGCATCTGCTCGCTGCCAGTCATGACTGTTCTTTTTCGAGCCTTGAGCGCCATTCCCAGTAGCAGAATACAAACACCTGCCGATAGCAGCGTAAACGTGGCAACCAGCGGCAACGACACGCCATAGCCCGGTATATCGGTATCAATCAGCATCACGGAACCGATAGCAAACGCCGCAACCCCGCCCAGACCCAATGCGCCAAAACTCGGCGCGAATACTTCGGCCACCATGAAAGCAATCCCCAGAAAAATCAGTGCCAGCCCGGCGTAATTAATCGGCAGCACCTGAAAGGCAAACAACGCCAATAAGAGGCTGATGGTGCCCACCACCCCGGCAACCACCGTCCCTGGGTTGGCGAATTCCAGAATCAGGCCATAGATACCGATCAGCATCAGAATATAGGCAATGCTGGGATCGGTAATGACTGCCAGCAAGCGTGTACGCCAGTCCGGTTCAATTTCTACCAGCTTGATGGCTCGTGTTCTCAGTGTGATAGTTTCACCGGCTACCGTCACCGATCGCCCATCCATTTTAGTGAGCAGGTCATCCCGATCTGCAGCAATCAGATCGATCACATTTTCCTTAAGCGCATCACTGGCAGTCAAACTGACCCCGGCGCGTACCGCCTGCTCAGCCCAATTCGCGTTGCGCCCACGCATCTGTGCAAGGCCACGGATATAGGCCACTGCATCGTTGACAATTTTTTTGGTCATGGCGTCATCCTGCCCCGCTGGCAATTCATCCGGTTGACCGGGTGATTTCTCTTTGGTGGGATCGGGCAGGCTCGGCAAACCGCCGATTTTTACCGGAGTTGCCGCACCAAGATTGGTGGCAGGTGCCATTGCGGCAACGTGGCTGGCGTAAAGAATATACGTACCTGCGCTGGCCGCACGCGCGCCGCCAGGCGCAACATAACTCACCACCGGAATGGGGGAAGCAATAATTTCCCGGATGATGTCGCGCATGGATACATCTAGTCCACCAGGTGTATTGATACGCAGAATGATAACCCGCGCCTGCTGTGCCTGCGCCTTGGCAAAACTGCGTTGCACATAATCGTGCACCGCCGGGCCGATCACACCATCGATATCCAGCCAGACACCTACGGCATTGCTTGTTGTTACCTCATTGGAAAGCGTTTGGGCAGAATCCTCATTCTGCGCAACCGACGGGCAGGCGAATAACAACATGATCCATAAAACCAGCAGCAGTGAGACACGATACCGCCATAAACTGATTGCCCTCATTGCCCCCCCCTACTCGACTACCCAGCGCCGCCGAACCTCCTCGCGATTCAATGCCAGCCATTGCAGCGCAATAATCGCGCTGGCGGATTTGATTTTACCGGCAGACAACAGCGCCAGTGCCTTGGTTAGAGTCATCACATGCACCTTAATATCTTCGCCCTCTTCTTCCAAACCATGAGTCGCACCATTTTTTATCCAGGCAGTATCGGTTTTACCGCAAAACAGCGCAATCTGCTCGGACGTTCCTCCGGGACTGACCAGATAATCATACAGCGGGATCAGTGCACTTATATGACAGCCCGCCTCCTCGATTGCTTCGCGAGTAACAACCTGCTGCGGCGTTTCGTCTTTATCAATAATACCTGCAACAATTTCCAGCAACCACGCACCACCCGGCGCATCGAGCGCGCCGATACGGAACTGTTCGATCAATACCACGCAATCTGTGATGGGGTCATATGGTAATACCGCCGCCGCATGCCCACGTTCAAGCAGTTCTCGCGTAATCGCCGCACTCCACTCACCACTGAATTTTCGGTGACGCAAATGGTAACGCTCCATCCGGAAGAAACCCTGGAAGCAAATTTCTTTGTCCAGGATTTCAAAAGATGGATCACTGCTCGCAGTTCCAGGAAAACTCGTTGCTTCATGAGTCTCCTGAAACCGCTTGATGATGGATTCACTCAATGCTTCAAGTCGGCAGTTTGCTGAATTCCGGCGAGCAGCCAGGCAGAACGGTTGTCATCCAAATCTTTCTGCACATGCCAGATTTCATCGAAAGATTCCGCCGCCGCATCCGGTGATTCACGCAATTGCCCAGTAAAACGCACACTGGCGATCGCTTGATTACCTTCGGTAACTAAATCCAGCAAATTAGCTTCAATAAATGACACTTCGGTTTGTTGCCCTGGACTAACATCCTGCTGCATTTGCGCGCTTAACTCAGCAAATAGCTCAGCGGTAGTGAAATCACGGATTTCTTCCAGATCCTGCGCATCATGAGCGGCCTGCAATGCGATAAATGATCGTTTGGCCTGTTTGAGGAAACCATCCACATCGAAATCTGCAGGGATAGCGTTATCCATCTGATCAGACTGATGATCCTCTGTGCTCAGGGAATTATTCCCGACAACTCGGTCATGCCCGGAAGGCGTCACCCCAGCCGGTGTATAGCCTGCACCGGCACCTGAATACTGCATTGACCGGGAAGTGTTTCCCTGGCTTGACCGGCGCAACATTCGCATAACAAAGAAAATACCGACTGCCAACGCAATCAACACCAGAATATCCATCATGTTGATCCCGTCAAATGCGCCACCCATGAATAATGCCGCCAGCAAACCACCCGCAGCCAACCCGGCTAACGGGCCGAGCCACTTGCTGCCACCAGCTGCTGCTGCGGCGCCACCTGCAGCAGCGGTTGACGCTCCTGCTGCCTGCTGTTGTTTAGGTGCGGCTTGTTGCTGCTTGTTGATATTGAGTGAGTCACGCTGCTTGCCAGAACTCTTGCCGCCACCCATGCGCCGCGCTTCCGCATCAAACGCTGTCAGACTGAAGGTGAACAGGGCAATGGTCAAAAATGCTAGTATTCTCATCTGTGTTGTCTCCTCTTGTTGAAAAAATAGTACGATGGATCAGTATAGCATCATCCCAAATTCTGCCAACCAACGCCCAAAACTAAGCCTGGATTCCGCGTCATCATGATTAGCAGCATGACTGGTTTTGCCGCTTTGTCCAGCCAACACGAATCGGTTTCGCTGGCATTGGAATTGCGCTCCGTTAATAACCGTTTTCTCGATCTGCAATTTCGGCTGCCAGATGAATTGAGAGCATTGGAACTGGCCATGCGCGAACTGCTGACCACTAATCTCACACGTGGCAAAGTCGAGTGCCGCCTGGTACTGACCAATCCGGTCAATACTTTGCAAAATATCAGTATCAATCATGCTCAGCTTCATGTGCTTCAGACACTTAATCAGGAAATAAAATCCGTATTCCCGGATGCCAACGATTTATCCGTTGCGGATATTCTTCGCTGGCCTCGCGTGCTTGATGATCGCCTCGCCACATTTGATCCCAATGATCTACACGCACCATGCCTGGATCTTCTACGAGAAACCTTGCAGCTTTTCGTCGCTGCCCGTGAACGGGAGGGCGCCAAGCTTAAAACGCTGCTGCTGGAACGCCTCAATCAAATACGTGAGCACGTAACCACCATACTGCCAAGATTACCGGTTATTCTTTCTAGTTTCCAATCTCGACTGACTCAGAGTATCCAGGCAGCGGGGCTGAATGAGGGAGACGAGCGCATTCGCCAGGAATTCACCTTATTTGCTAATCGCATCGACGTTGATGAAGAATTGTCTCGCCTGCAAACGCATCTGGATGAAGTGGAAAATACGCTGCAACAAGGGGGAGCAGTTGGCAAGCGATTGGATTTTCTGATGCAGGAACTCAACCGAGAAACCAATACGCTGTCCTCAAAATCGGTTGACAGCGCTATTACACAGTTAGCCGTTGACATAAAAGTGCTGATCGAACAAATGCGCGAACAGGTTCAAAACATCGAATAGATTCCGCTAGCTGGTTTTTGCCGTCTTGTTCAGTGAAAACCATAGCCTGAACCTGCCCACGATAAATAATATCATCCACAGGGTAAGAACGAAGGGTGATGCCAGAACTGGAAGATCCAAGGGTGACAGCAAACTAGTTAATCCCATCTGGCACAACACGGCCAGAATACCGGCCAGAATTGCCAGAAAAGCACTTTTGACGCCAGGTTCAAAAAAAACCCAGCCGACTGCAATCATGGCCAGCACTGGATTGAATCCATAGAGACCGGACTCGATAGCGCTTGGATGGACACCGAGCAATGCGGGTACGACGATTCCGATGAAGGCGCCACCAATCATCATCAGTGCGCCGCGCAAGGTAGCGACGGCAATTCCGGCAAGAAGCATGCCGCCAGCGAGCGCATTGTCGGTAAAAATAACCTGTCCTATGTTTCTTGTCAGGGTAGTGAACCACGTTTCCAGAGAGAGGGCACCTAAGTCTATGACAGCTGACTGCATGCTTGCTGCGGGCAGCGCTGGGTCAGGTGCGTTACTGTCGAAGGTATGGATCATTACCAGAAATACCCAACTGATCAAAATAAATGGCGAAGTCGCAGCGGGTATGCTGAAGATCCGGAGTATTCTGGTCAAAGCCGCCCACATGAGGCTCGACAGCATGGATGCCAGTACAACATAAAGCCAGAGCCGGGGCGTATGTTCAAGAAATATCGAAAGGCAGGCACCTGCCAGCACACCATTGAATCCATATAATCCCGCATCGATATCGGCTTTACAGAATCGACAGACATAAGCCGTCACAGTGCTACCAATCAGCCCAATAGTTGCAGCAAGTCCGGTGATCACCCCACCAGCGTAGAATGCCGCCAGCACGATCAAACCTGTAACAGCGTTACTACAGAAAACGACTTGTCCGGCACCTCTCAACAAAGCACTCATAAACACAGGCATCGATTTGTCCAAATTTGATGACCAGTTCAATAGTTCACTTCGCTCCTTTTACTTGGTTGTTTAAGCAACTCCGATACTACCGCAGCTCGCCTATAAACTTCCTTACAAAAGTTGCATTTCAAAGTTAAATCTACCACTGGTTAGCGCACCTATTGCGAAAATTATACCGATCGTTCTCGTTTAGAAATATTCGTTTTAAATGGTGAAGTATTGGGTAATGATTCTAAAAATCATTTTAAAAAACACTTGCAAGAAAATTATTTTATAACTATAATGAGAATCATTATCATTTAACAATCTGATAGGAGATTGATATGAACGAATACACATTCGATCACGGTGAAAGCTCAAAATCACATGAATCCTGCATATTGGGGAAACTGATTTCTCCTGTCAAAGAGATCAGTAGCGAAAGCCTGATGGCGAATAGCAATGAAGTGCTCATCCGTCATCAAGGAGCGCACTATCATCTTAAATTGACACGGAACAACAAACTGATACTGACAAAGTGATGTATTAATGGTCTTAATTCAGTTAACAGATTACATTTTTCAATACGGGCATTACTTTTTTAACCATCACCGGTAGTTTTCTCTCTCCTTCTCCGGTGATGTCTTTGCGGCAAGCCAGCCCTCCCCCAGGGCAAGCCAGCCTTTTTTATTAAGGCGACTAACCATGAAGCTGATACAAGACACGAATATCTGCACCCTTTCCCAGACCACGGTGATGACTAGCCAGGCAGAGTTAAACCTGTGCCATGGTTCAGATGGACTCGGACAACTCTTTCTGCTGCTGCGCAAAATTGGCAATCGCTGCCGGGATTTCTTCTTCACAAATACGCATCAGCCATCACGCGTTATAGCAGCGAATACCAGCTTTACCGGAAAAGATCAGCACAGGAATTGGATCAGAACGGCTCCACTGTCAGGGCACAGTCATGCTGTATCACTATTGCTCCAAAAAGGCACCGGCAGAGCGCTGGCCGGGCAATCAATTTTGCTCGTTGGAGGGCGTGCTGCCTTATATACACATTATCAAACATTGATTGAATCCGCAGGCGGTCATCTCATCCTGTTTCGCAAAAGCGAACCCAATGCCCCAGATCGCCTCATCCACTGGCTAGATCGGGTCGGAATAGTCATTTGCCCGGTGGACTGCATCCAGCATGAAGATTTTTTCATGGTAACTGGTTATTGCCAGCGCACCAGCAAACCTTGCCTCATGCTGCAACGCTCCGATATAACAACGTTTGCTCAAGCGGTAAATTTATTGCGCTCAGGTTGTGCACTTGCGTCCAGTGGTAATAATGAAGACCGGGCTGCTGCCTGACAGAGGTACGCTGAGTTTTATGGAATTCAAAGTTTCATGAAATGTAGGCATAACATGGAGAATTGTTGATGAAAATCGCCTATAAAAACACGTTGGCCAGCCTGTTGCTGCTGGTCATGATTATTATGGCAACGCCGCCACTCGAAGCCCGAGATGTTCGGGAATACTGGATTGCTGCCGAGGTGGTTGACTGGAATTTTGCGCCAACTGGCAAAAACCAGATCGACCCTGCTAGTGATCTGGGAGTGTGGGGAGAGACGTTGATCTACAAGAAATATCGTTATATCGGCTACAGCGATGGTCAGTATGCCACGCCGCTACCGCAACCCGAGTGGAGTGGTATTCTCGGGCCCACTATTCGTGCAGTGGTTGGCGACACCATTCGGGTACATTTCCTCAATAAGACCGATCGTCCCCTATCCATCCATCCGCATGGTCTGCTGTATGACAAGGATAATGAAGGTGCAGATGGTGGAAAAGGATCAGCCGTCATGCCGGGAGAACGCTATACCTATACATGGCAGGTCGATCGTGACGCCGGGCCAGGGCCGACCGATCCGTCCTCGATTGTCTGGCTCTATCACTCGCATGTCATGGGTGAAGAAGAAATCAACCACGGTTTGATCGGAACTATCATTATTACCGACCGGGGCAGAGCACGATCAAACAGCAATCCGGCGCCACGCGATGTCGACCAGGAATTTGTGGCGCTCTACATGATTTTTGATGAAGAAAATGGTGAAGAAAGCGGACTCAAGCATACGATCAATGGCCGCATTTTCGGCAACCTGGACGGATTCGACACCCATTTCGGCAAGCGCACCCGCTGGCACCTCGTCGCACTGGGAAATGAAGTCGATAACCACACCGTCCACTGGCATGGTCAGACCGTGCTCAACCATGGCCGCCGCACCGACGTCATCGAACTGATGCCAGCAACCATGACTTCTGTCGACATGATTCCGCGCTCAGCCGGCCACTGGTTGTTCCATTGTCACGTCAGCGACCACATGATGGCCGGTATGGCGACTCGTTGGCGGGTGTTACGATAATTTGCACGGAAAAATTTTGCTTGCTTATCGACGGCGGTAATTCACATAGAACCAATACGTTTTCTCGTCGATTTCCTCCCTAAGTGATGTGATGCGGTATCCCGGTGAATACAGTCCTGCTTAGTCTTGGCAATAAATGGTAGCGCCCCTTTTTGCTTGCTTCGTATTATTCGGTATGTTAGAAAACAAATAATTTATCAAATTTAACCCAACTTAAAACCTGTAATGACTCCCAAGGGCAAAAATTTTCGCCAATTACAAGATGCGATACTCCTGTTTTCAGAAGATGCAGTATTAGCAGAAAAAAACATTGATACCAGCGATACTCCATATAATCGTAGAGCAATGGTTCGTGCGCTCTTTGCCATGATCGAGGGAACAATATTCATTCTGAAACAAATGGCTCTAGCGACCGCCGCCCATCAAAATATCTTAAATACAGGAGAGCTACTCCTCCTCGAAGAAAAAATTCCAGAGATAACATCAAAAGGTGAGTGCAGAATGCAGACAAAATACATCAATCTAAAAGATAATCTAACGTTTGTTTCGCACGTAATAAAAAGACTTCATGGTTTTACTCTCCAGCTTGGAAAAGACGCTACGCATTGGGAACAATTTGAAAAAACCATAAAGGTACGAAATCGAATTACTCATCCCAAAGATCCAAATGATCTTTGGGTTAGTGATGAAGACCTTAAAAATATACGTGCAGTGAGCTCATGGTTTTTTGAACTCTTAGTGGATGCTATGGAGCAACTTTTTACAACTATAGTTGTGCCACGACTGCATGCTATCGAACAAAATGTTAGTCTTCTATCTGATTCATTGAAGGAGATTTCTGATGCCAAAATAAAAATTACCGTCGAGCAACACCTACAAGAAATAAGAAAAATATTAAAAAATTCCGAGTTATGAATATGGATAAAAAAGGGGACGCTACCCTATATTATTTTTCTTTCTTTGGACGTCCTAAGGGGCGGCAATGTAACGGCCTGCCAACAACTTTCTCCAATCCGCGAATAAATTTATCCGCTCCGCAAGGCAATCCTTTTTCAGTATTTCTTCGTAACACCTCTAGCGAGTATCCCGGATGGAGCCTGCAGAATCCGGATTTTTGGGGGCACATGATACGTGATTCCGGCAATTTTTTCTGTCATGTCAACACACCCATTACAATCTAGTCAAACGCAATTTATTCAAACGGTTTGCGATTGGCCTAATTCCAGTTTTCACCATTTTGTGACGAAGCATATTTATTCGGTCGTTACAGTATTGTTAGCTGCTTTATCGGATTGTTACCTCAAGTTTTCGTCCCAAGGCGGAAGCAAATTTTTCAAGAGTTGATAATCTAATATCTTCGGCATGATTTTCTATGCGAGAAATCGCCGATTTCTTGGTATGCAGTTTTTCCGCAATTTCCTCTTGAGTCAAGCCAGATGCTTCTCTAACTTGTTTGAGAAGAACACCAATCTTGAAAGACCGATACCCTTCATCAAATTCTTCAGAAAATTCACTATCAATCGCTTTTCGTTTACTAATATACTTTTTAAGGTCGCTCATTTGATTGTCCCCTCTTGAGGTAATTTCGTTTTCGTATTTCGGCCACCTCAATTTCTTTCTTTGGCGTCCTCTGAGTTTTCTTTTGAAACGCGTGATTTAGAACTATCAAGTGATCACCATCAAGAAATCCAAGGATTCTGAATATGCTTCCTCCAGCCTGCACCCTAACCTCCCACACATCATCGGTGTTCACGAGCTTTTTGAAGTATTGGACAGGAACAACATCCAATTCCTCAATGAGTTGGAGCACCCAGGCAACTTTTTGTGCCTGCTTACTCTGCAACGAATCAAGGAACTCTTCAACTGGGGAAGTGCCCGAATCCATCTGATAAAAATGGATTTCTCTCATACGTAGATGTTAACATTGGCGTTAACTAATTGCCACTCTTTACAACTCCCCGATCGTGCGATTGACGAGCAGCCGCAAAACCGGTGAATTCAAGTAATAAGTGCATACCCCACCCCTTTTTCTGAATATCAACGCCTGCCGCGTCTGAATTTCCACCAGATTCCTGCTGCCAGCAGCAATACAATAATCAGCCAATTACCATAACGACGCATCCATTCTGCTGGATTTTTTTGCACGAAAATCTGGATTTCAGCAAGATTAACCACTTTTGCCCCTGTTTGGACGGGATGATCGGTTTGCAGATGTAATTTCACCTGCATGGCATGACGTCCGGATCCATTGGGTGTAACCGTCCATGCCCAGCTGCTTTCACCGTAACTCGCGTAAGACTGTGATTGCGGGCCTGGCGGCTCATATGACAATAGTGTCTCCAGCTCTGCCTGCATTTCGGAATATACTTTCCCTTCGATCTGCTGTATTGATACCCCGGAAGCGGATTTCTCGACAATTCTGCTGATCCGCTGTGCAAGCTTGTCTGTATCGAGTTGCAGGGTGACGGTAAAAGGTTCGTATTGCTTGATTTCGTCAGGCAGATTGATTACAGAGCCATCTACCGGCAATCTGGTCATAACAAGCGATTTAAACTGCTTCTCGCCAAACCAGGCATGCGCGAGAAAATTCATGGCGTAGGGCACAAGCAGAATTGCCGCCAGCAGGAGCGGTAATAACCAGGAAAAATTGATTATGGGTTTGCGCATATTACCTCCACTTGGGAATATCATGTCTTTATCGCATTCATACGAGAGCAGGAGTAGACTTCTGCGATCATCAGCTGATGGATATAGTTATCATGATAACCAATACCAGCCCCACCTTCATCGCCCATCGCGGTTATCCGGCATTGTATCCGGAAAATTCACTAGCCGGAATTGACGCTGCAGTAAGCGTGGGTGCCAATTTCGTTGAAATTGACATTCAACTGAGCCGCGATCTGACTCCTTATTTATGCCATGACGACCATCTGCGGCGATTGACTGGTCAAGATAACCACTTAACGATGCTGAGTAATGCCGAAATCCAGAAACTGAAGGTGCCCTATCCTGTTTCGTCACAATTAACTGCAAATCAGTCTGAACCCATTTCAAGCCTGGCGAAATTCTGCTCATATTTAGCAAGCCATCCGCGTTTACTCGCATTCGTTGAAATCAAGGCAGAAAGCATCGAACGTTTTGGGCTACAACCCACGGTTACTGCTATTTTTGATGCTGTCTATCCCGTGCGCGCGCAATGCATCATGATCTCATTTCATCTGGAGGCACTGGCGCTGATTCGTAAAACAGGCATGCCGACAATTGGCTGGGTGATCGAAAAGCGCGATGAAGCAACACGGAGCGCAGCTTCCGTGCTCAGCCCGGACTACCTCTTTTGCGATACCCAGATTTTACCGGCAACCGCCAAGGATATGTGGTCGGGACGATGGCAATGGATCATCTACAGTGTGAATGATCCGGCACAAGCACTCCGTTATGCTCATGTCGGCTTTACACTGATTGAAACTGACGATATTGGCACCATGCTCGACCAGACGCCGATAAATAGCACTTCAGCATGAATCCACATTACGATCTCGTCATCATTGGGGGTGGCATCCAGGGTGTTGCCGTTGCGCAGGCTGCTGCCGCACAGGGATATAGCGTTTTGCTGCTGGAAAAAACTGCGTTAGCAGCGGGGACTTCCAGCCGTTCGAGCAAGCTCGTGCATGGCGGGTTGCGCTATCTTGAAAGTGGTCAATTCAGGCTGGTTGCGGAAAGCCTGGCGGAGCGCACCACCTTATTAAGACTCGCGCCCTCACTGGTCAAACTGCAACCCTTTTATATTCCGGTTTATCGAAATACCACCCGCAGCGCATGGACGCTACGCCTAGGATTGAGTCTTTATGCGTTGCTTGCCCGATTTAACGCTGGCGCGGGCTTTCGTTCCCTTCCCCGCAGGCAATGGGAATCACTCGACGGCCTGTCCACCGACGGATTGCAGCATGTTTTCCAGTATTGGGATGCGCAAACCGATGACGAGGCGCTCACCCAAGCGATTATGCGTTCCGCGCAAACGCTAGGGGCGACACTCGCCTGTCCAGCAGAATTCAGCCAAGCAATTATTACCGATGATCTTTGTAACATTGAATACCAGCAGAACGGAAAAACAATGACCTGCAGTAGCAGCGCGCTGGTCAATGCCGCTGGCCCTTGGGTGGAGCAGATTGCACAGAAAGTCTCGCCACCACCCACACCTTTTCCTGTCGAGCTGGTACAAGGCACGCATCTGATATTGGATGGCCAATTGCAGCAGGGTTGTTATTATCTGGAATCCCCACAGGATCAGCGGGCAATTTTTGCACTCCCCTGGAAAGGGCACATTTTATTAGGCACCACCGAAACCACTTATCGTGGCGCGCCGGAGAGTTCTACACCGCTGGTATCAGAAGAAGATTATCTGCTGCAGTGTTTCCGCCATTATTTTCCGCATCACAATATATCGGTGCTGTCACGTTTTGCCGGTTTGCGAGTATTGCCGACTGGAGGCAGCAACATTTTCCGGCGCTCTCGCGAAAATCACCTGCAATGTGATCACCCCATCCGTCCGCGTATGATCAGCATGTATGGCGGGAAACTCACTACCAGCCGTGCCACTGCGCAGAAAGTCATGCGACTGATCAAACCCTCTCTGCCCATCAGAGTTGTGAAAGCCGATATTTCTCAATTACCGCTTGCACCTTTATAGGAAAGTAACCCAATGAAAATAAATATAGATACCAAAAAATTTCTGGTAGAACCGGATGATAAAGTCGATTTGTCACAATGCTCAACCGAAGTTTCCCCTTTCTATCAGTCGAAAGAAAATTATCTGGATTTGCTCGATGAATCACGTAAGGAGATTGGTGCCTTGCAGGAGGTGCTGTATGCACACGATCGTTACTCGGTACTATTGATTTTTCAGGGAATGGACTCTGCAGGAAAAGGTGGTGCTATTAAACACGTCATGTCCGGGATCAATCCGCAGGGCTGCCAGGTATTCAGTTTTCAGGCGCCCGGCCCGGAAGCGTTGGAGCATGACTTTTTGTGGCGATTTAACCGGTCTTTGCCGGAACGTGGTCGTATTGGTATTTTTGATCGCTCTTACTATGAGGAAGTTGTCGTCGTAAGAGTCATGCCTGCTTTACTTGAAAGACAGCGCATCCCGACAGAATTTATGGATCCGAAACACATTTGGCAGAAGCGTTTCAATGACATCGCCAATCTGGAAAATTATCTGCACCATAATGGAACTCGTATCATCAAGTTTTTTCTGCACCTATCCAAAAAAGAGCAACGCAAACGATTACTGGCACGTATTGATGACCCCACCAAAAACTGGAAAATTGGTTCAGCAGATATCGAAGCACGCCAGAAATGGGAAGATTATCAAGTGGCCTATGCGGAATGTATTGGAACAACCAGCAGCAAAAATGCTCCTTGGTATATCGTGCCCGCTGATGACAAACGCAACGCTCGCTTGATCGTATCCTCTATTCTGCTGGAAACCCTAAAAAGTCTGCCGATAGGCTTTCCCTCCTCCTCAGATAGCCACCATGCTGAACTGGCACGTATGCGGACTTACCTGGAGAGTGACAAATAAAATTCCACCAAGAAAAGCGTATCAAGAAACCTTATTCAAATCCCGCCAGACGATTAATCTCTTTATGAGTACCATCGCAATAAGGAGGATTACTCGTTTTTTTGCAGGTGCACAGCCAGGCGGATTTACTTTCATCGGCTGTAAATGCCAGTGGCGTAATACCAGTATCTTTGTGCGATCCATCACAAAAAGGTTGTTTTTTGCTCAAACCACATCGACACCAGTAATATTGCTTGCCCGCCTCCAATTCAGTCTGAATGGGGGTAAATTTCTGGGGTTTATCGATTTCACTCATCAGTCTCTCCTTTTGAAATATGGCCGTGATGTCAAGACGCTAGTCAAATAACCTCAAAGCAATCCGACTGCCAGCGGGAATATTGTTTTTAGCCATCAATGCCTGAATATCTTGTAATTGTTTCTTGCTTTTTTTAATGCCATTCTCACTGAGCGGTACCCGGTTATCGTCCACCAGGATGCCATTCAGAGTCGAGGCAAACAGCCTGGCAATATGTGCCATCTGTTCAAAAACCCGCTCTCCATTGACTACCCTGGGTACGTCCAGCAGGAAGGTGATGCCATGCGTGGTCAAGGTGCGCATATTGGATGGCAAAAACAGGGTAGCTTCAAAATTACCAAGTGAGAACAAAACGTTATTTGTTTCACTATCCCGGCATCTAAACACACCTTCAGATTCAAGCACGAATCCGGAAGCCTCCGCCAGCGCACGGATCTTCGTGCCGATAAATGCACCGCCATCCTTGCTAATAATATTGATCCCCAAAATCACATCAACATCTGCGCAGAATTTATCCAGCTCAAGTGCGATTGCATAGGCATCTGCAATATCCGGACAGTTTGCTTCTGCCGCGATTTGAATGGCAAATTCATCCACCATGTCGCGAAACCTGGACAGATTGATTTCACTGACCGGACCAGATCGATCCGTCAACTGTAAGCACCCTCTGAGCCGCACATAGCTTTTCCCGGCGTGTGCCGTCTCCAGCGTAATTTCTTCCCATGATGACCCTTCTGAACTCATACCAAACCAGCGCACTGGTTTCCCAAAGTCAAATTTTTGCTGCAACAGATCCATCAGTCGCTCGTGCGCGATAATCGAATGTGAATGGACTTCTGCGATGTAATTGACGATGCTTTCAAAATCTGCAGGTTCATGCTTTTTGGTTGAGTCTTGCGAATCCGGATCAACTGGCGACGGGGACTCAGTAACTGGTGGCTGATATATTTGCGCATCCGGAAGCGAACGTAGCAGATCATTGCTGAATCCGGGTTCGATCCGTTGCGTTGATGCGGTTGATTTTTTTCCGTTGAGCAGAACATCGTCATGCTCATGCTTGAACGTTTCACGCACCTTGTCGCGATAACGCTTCTGCTGAAGATAATTAAACAGCACAACACCAGCTATCACCGCAATACCAATTACAATCAGACTAAGTTGCAGGTCACTCATAATAAAATTTCTCCCTTTCCCGCAGAATTATAACCTTTCTCACAGGTGACTTAATTTGTTAATCCCGTGAAACTGAAACAACCTCATTTTCGGCGGTTAGCATTTTCCCTATATCCACCGTCACCACGCGAGAAACACCTTGTTCATGCATGGTCACACCAATCAACTGCTGTGCCATCTGCATGGTGGTCTTGTTATGACTGATAAACAGGAATTGCGTATCCTGCGCCATGCGCCTGACCAGCTCACAGAATCGCGTTGCATTGCTGTCATCCAGCGGCGCATCGACCTCATCCAGCAAACAGAATGGCGCCGGATTAAGCTTGAATAACGAAAATACCAGTGCCAATGCAGTCAGCGCCTTCTCTCCACCGGAAAGCAACTGAATCGAGCTATTTTTTTTACCGGGCGGATGTGCGGTCAACTGAACGCCCGCCTGCAGGATATCATCACCACCAAGCAACAATTCGGCTCGCCCACCACCAAAAACAGAAGCAAATAATTCAGCCAGATGGCGATTAACTTCAGTAAAAGTAGCTGCAAGACGCTCTCTGGTTTCCCCATCAATCTGGCGAATCGCTTGCTCAAGTGCCTGTATTGCTTCCTGCAAATCCTGTAATTGCGCTGCGAGCGTTTCCTCGCGCCCTTGTAATACTTCAAGCTCAGCCAATGCAGCCAAATTGACCGCACCCAACGCGGCGATATCCTCAGTCAACTGATTGGCCCGCGCCTGTAGTTTCGCCGCTGGCTCCTTGCTGGCGAATGCTGAGATGGAGGACGCATCCTCCAATCCCAATTCCTGCAATTTACCGGTAAACTGCTTTTCACTCAGACTGGCTTCCTGCTCCTTGAGTCGCGCCTGATTGAGCGTTTCGCTGGTGACATGATACTCCTGCTCTGCCTTTAGACGCGCCTGTTCCACTTCGCGCATGCGATTTTCAACTGCCGCGAGCGTTGCACGTGCTGCTGACAGAAATTGTTCATGCTGTACCCGTTGCTCCCGCCATTGTGACAGACCATCCAGCAACGATGACTGATCGAATTCGGCCTGTGTCTGCTCCAGCTGCTGACGACTCTGCAGCAACGCCGCCATGTCGTGCTCAATTTGCTCGATTTGCCGCTCGCAATCGGCTAGCTTGTCCTGAAAGCGTTTTTCATCGAAAGTAGCTTCGCGCAATTGATTGGTCATTTGTTGAATCCGCGCACGCTGCTCGGTCAACGCTTGGCCAGACTGCTGGAATGCCGCTTGCGCCAATCGCACCTCCTCATCAAGCGTTGATCGTTCGGTCAGGCAGGCAGCAAGGCTGGATTCAGCCTGTTCCTTGAGCAGTAATTCCTGCGCCATTTGTTGATCAAGCTCTTCCAGCTCCTTTTCAAGCTGCTGCCTTCGCAAGGTAATACGTTCCTGCTGCTGTGCCAATTGCATGATCTGCAATTGCTGTTGATGGTGCTTCGCGCGATTTTGCTCGATCTCACCACGTATCTGCTTAATGCTGTCTGCCAGATCGCCGCAATGCGCCTGTGCCTGCGACAAGGTTTGTTGCGAAAGCAAATGAACTGCCTCGATTTCGATACGTCTGGCAGCTAGCCGCTCGATCTCCTGTTGCCGCGCAAATACACCGTACAACGCCGAATCTGGCGCGAAATAACTGATGCTGTAGCGACTAACAATATGTCCCTCTGCCGTCACCAGCCATTCTCCCGGTGCAAGATGCTCCCGGTTCAACAAACCCGATTCGATATCCTGCGTCGTAAACACCCCCGCCAGCCATGCCTCCAGCACTGGCTGCAGGGAAGGATCCTGATAGGACAATCGCTTCACCAAAGGCTGCCAGTCAGGTTGATTGGCATGATGCATTTTTGCTCTGATATATGCATGATCCTGCAAATTGACCGTTTCGCAAACAGTCAATTTGGCGGGGGGAAGTTGCTGCCATGCCAGTACAGTTTTTAGCTGATCGATGCTTACAGCCTCAAGGCGCGCTTGCAGCATAGATTCCAGCGCAGTTTCCCATCCAGTCTCAATACGAATTTCCTGCCACAGCCGTGGCAGCGCATCCAGTCGATTCTGACGCACCCAGGCATCCATCTCCTGGTCATGATGCTTTTGCTGCTGCAATCGCTCTAAGGCATTATGCTGCGCGTTGACCTGAATCCCCTCCTGTTGCCACGCTTGCGTTTGGCTTTCGATTGTGATTTTTTCCTGCTGCGCAGCACTAAGTTGCGCTTCCAGTTCAGCCAGCAACTGCTGTTGTTGCATCAGCAGCGTCGATAACTCATCACACTGCTGATGCAAGCCAGCGAGTGCGCTGTGGTCAACTATTGGCTGTTGTTGCTGTTCATCCTGCAATCTTTGTCGCTTTAGCAGCAATTGCTGCAGGATTTTCTCTGCATTTGCCAATTGCTGTTGCTGCAGTTTTTCATTGTGTTGTACCGCCAGGAATCTTTCCCGTACTGCGATCAATTGTATCTCGTCGTTTTTTGCCGTAGCTTCCAGCAATGGTAACTGTTGATTTTCCGACAAAGACTGCTGCTGCAAGTCGATATGCCGCTCACTTGCCTGTCGCAATTGATCTTCGCAAGATACGCTATCAGTCTGTGTATTTTCCAGGCGTGTCTCGTAGTCACCCAAACGATTCGTAATATCGAGAAGCTGCTGTGACAAGCGCGCCTGATTGTCTTGCATGTGGTGAAGCTGCTGATTGATGCGCGCAATTTCGCCATCGGTTTCATATAGCTTCCCCTGCAACTCAAGCTGCAGGCTACCAGCTTCCTTATGACGGACACGCAATGTCTCCAACTCCTGCTCCACCGCCTGCTGGCTAATCTGAATATCTTCCAGATTTGCAGAGTAGCGTTCGATATCTGCCTGCGCTCTGGCACGCGCATTGGCAGCCTGTTGTTGCTGTTGCGCGTATAGCATACGTTGTGCAGCCAGACGTTGCGCCTGCAGCTCATGATAGCGCGTAGCTATTTCTGCCTGTGCCTGCAGGTGTTGCGCCTGTTTTCCAAGTTCCCTCAAAATGTCGTCGAGACGCAGCAAATTATCACGTGCATCTGACAAACGTAACTCACTCTCGTGGCGTCGCTCGCGGTAGCGGGAAATACCCGCTGCCTCCTCAAGGAATGCTCGTAGCTCATGAGGTTTGGCCTCGATTACGCGAGAAATCATGCCTTGCTCGATAATGGCATAACCACGTCCACTCACACCGGTTCCCAAAAAAATATCCGCAATGTCGCGGCGGCGCACATGAATATTGTTGATGTAGTAGGTCGACTCGCCCGCTTTCTGCATGACACGCTTAATGGCAATCTGGCTATATTTCCCCCATTGCCCGGCTAGCTTGGCAGCGCTGTTATCAAATACCAGCTCGACACTGGCACGACTTATCGGCGCGCGCTTGGCTGAACCATTGAAAATCACATCCTGCAGAGACTCGCCGCGCAACGCAGATGCGCGCGACTCCCCCAGTACCCAGCGTACAGCATCTATCACATTGGATTTCCCACAACCATTTGGCCCAACAATACCGACCAGGTTTCCAGGAAGCGGGATAACAGTGGGATCAACAAAAGATTTAAAGCCAGCAAGTTTTATTTCGGAGAGACGCAATTCAGAGGGACAAGAGGTTATAGTGATCGGGATTTTAAACGAAAAACGCGTTATCAGACCGGAAAGCCTCTGATGTGCGCCGGTAATGTATGCCGATTTTCAGCGGTTGCAGCTGACAATAACTACATCACAGTCATGGGAAAAGTCTTGCTGCATCAAAACGATTCTCCCATGTATTTTGCTCAGCGAATGTCCGGACATCACGCACATCGCTTTTGAACTGTGTTGCAATCTCGGCCATGGTAAGTAAATCATTCTCCGATTGCGTAATGAATACGCCGCGCTCTTCCGAACGAAGGCTCATTTCGCCAAAATCTGACGAGATCACTGGCAAGCCAAGTGCTCGGTATTCGTAATATTTGATTGGATCAACCGAGGCAGTCAACGCATTATTTTTGAACGGAATCAGTCCAACATGAAATTGCGTCATCTCCTTCAAAGCTGTCGCGTGATCACAAGCAGGCAATAATGTGACATTGTCTGGCAGCTTATTAATTGACTGTTCAAAAACAGGGCCAATCAGGCGAATTTCATCATTTGGTCTGATTTTTGCCAAAGCGCACACCCAAGACCAGTCAAACCAGGAAGCGATAGTTCCGACATAACCAAAGACTTTTTTATCAGATGACTTCGCCACCGGATCGGTATTAAGTACGGTCAGTAGATCAAGCCCGTTAGGCACCAGACGAACGTCATTGTGAAACTGATCCCACCGTTTCTTAAGAGTTGAGCTCGATGCCCAAAAGATATCAACTCGCTGAATAATTTGATGCTCTCTTCGCCTCAATGCAAAACCAGAAAGACCCGCATAAAAAGCTGGAAAGTCATCCATTGCATCGTACAAAGATGGACAATGGGGAAGAACTTCCAATACCTCCAACGCAAAAGCAGACGGCTTGCCAATGACAAGCCAGGTTTCTGAGTGGCTGGCAAAATCAGCGATTTGCCGCAAATGACGTTGCCACAGCCATCCATTTATCCAGCCAGAACCAGGCAATGGCTCGATAGGCATCCCCCGGGGCTTTAGCACCGTAAGCCATGATGGCGTACTGCTTCCTTCGACAGGTTCAGCAGACGTTCGCGAACGCTGTAGGTCTCCCCAATTTGGAAAGCGAGTGGGATAAGGGTCAACCCACAGAACAAGGCTGCCTGTCCGTCCATGGAACCACTCTACGAATTTATGCGGCCTCTGGTCAAAAGTCTCCCACGGCACCGGCGACAGATAGACAAGACGCATCAGACAAAATGCTCACGCAGAATCTTCACTATACGCTCGGCGGCATGACCATCGCCATAGGGTGATATTCCCCGTGCCATGGCTTTATAGGCGATCTCATCATCCAGCAATCGCTGCGTCTCTTCGACAATGCGTTCATAGTCTGTTCCGACCAGTTTCACCACACCTTGCTCGACGGCCTCTGGCCGCTCTGTCTCATCTCGTAACACCAAAACAGGCTTGCCAAGCGCCGGGGCTTCCTCTTGCACGCCTCCAGAATCTGTCAGAATGATGTAGGCGCGTTTCATTGCAGCAATAAACGGTGCATAGTCCAGCGGTTCGCACAGCGTGAAATTGCGCAACCCTGCGAGGAACTCATGCGCTACATCCTTGACGTTGGGATTGGGATGCACCGGGTAGAGAAACTGCACTGCCGGGTTGTTTTCGGCCAGAGTACGCAGCGCGCGACAAATATTACGGAATGGCTCACCAAAATTCTCCCTGCGGTGAGACGTCACCAATACCAACCGCTTGACAGGATCCAGCGGAACGGCAAGCTCCAAGTCCCTGGCAGCGGTCATCAACAAGGCGTCGATGACGGTATTTCCGGTAACTATAATTTCACCATCCGGAACCCCCTCTTTGAGCAGATTCTGTCTTGAACCCTCAGTCGGCGCAAAATGCCAGCGCGCCAGCTTTCCTGCGATGACTCGATTGGCTTCCTCTGGAAACGGGTTTTGTATATTCCAGGTACGCAACCCGGCTTCGACGTGCCCAATGGGAATATGGTGATAAAAACACGCCAGGGCTACAGTCATGACCGTGGTGGTATCGCCTTGAATCAATACGGCATCCGGCTTCTCTGCTTGCAAAACATCATCAAGCTCAAGCAGCAACCGCGCCGTCAAAGTTGTAAGCGCCTGGTTAGGACGCATGATATTCAAATCAATATCAGGGTCAACACCGAAAAACGCGTTGACTTGGTCCAGCATATGCCTGTGCTGAGCTGTCGCCAGAACCCTTACATTTGCCCAAGGCTCTTTTTTCAGCGCCAAAATGACCGGCGCCATTTTAATGGCTTCAGGGCGAGTGCCGATAACACATAGGATGTTAGCTATAAATTCTCCACTCATCTTATGCTTTTGTAGCTGTTAAATATACGAAACCACAGTGCTTAGAGAACGGACGCTTCTCATCAGGAAAAAGTAATTCGGGTTCTATTTTTCTAATGTATTTCCTAAATTCACCTTGCAAGAAACCAAGGACAACCTGTATTGCGTCAACTTGCTCCTGATCGTAAGAAGCAAGAATATCTCTCAGCTCTGCCGACATCGACATGGTCTTGATTGATGCGAGCGGTTTGAGTGGCCAAATAAAGGCGTTTTCAATAACAACATTTGAAAATAATTTATTCCAGCGACAATACAAGTCAGAAGAGTCTTCGATGCCAACGTGACCTTCTTGCCAAACGTAATTTTTAATAGAGCAATCAGAATCTAAAGGGTTTGCAGATAAATAATCAATAACCCCGCACTCAACACCATGAACCGAAAGTCCCCCTTTCTTCGTCACACGATAAATTTCATTCAGCAAGTGGTCTTTGTACCTAAATTCAATATGACCAAAAACATCCATTGAAAAGACGCAGTCGAAGTAATCGTCCTCGAATGGAAGACCCGAATTCAAGTCAAAAACGCTAGCGAAATCATACGATACCCTTGCGCGATCAACACATACAGTATCAAGATCGACGCCGTATATTTCCTTGACAGATGTATTTCTTCGGATGGTGTTGCCATAAGGAGCGGAGCCACACCCAATATCGAGTATGCGATCACCAGCGATATTTGACACCAAGAATCTCGCCCGATCATACTCAATATCAAACTGATTCTTGGGCGTAGCAAGGTAGTCAGGAGCACTAGACCAACCCGCAAACTTTCCAGAATAAAACTTGGTCGGATCTATTCCGAAAAATTCATAGGTAATTTCTTCTTTTGATTTTTTCATCTCACACTTTCTTTAATCGTGTCATTAAAGATTTCTGCATAGATTCTATATGCAATTTCACGATCAAATTGCTCAACAAGAGAAGTGTCAACAGAAGCCCGCCGAAAATCTGCCACTTTGATCATTGCAACAGCCAAACGGTTTTCAAAGTATTCATCTTTACCATACACAAAATTTCCCAAATTACGAAAATTCAGTGTAGTTATGTCGCCGAAAGGTGGCTCCACAATTTTGATATTGCTCAAACCCTCAAATTCATAGGCCGAGCCGACATCAGTGATCACGCAAGCCAATCCGTTGGCCATTGCTTCACCAAGCGAGAGACTCCATCCCTCCCAGTACGAGGGCAGCACAAATACATCTGCTGCATGGTAGTAACGGGCAACCTCCCTGTCATAGCCAGCAAACAAGACATGTTTTTGCAAACCGAGCTCATGCACCGCTTTTTCGATTGCCGCTTGGTATGGCGCTTCCATGACCGCCCCAAGAAGTACAAGACGCGCCTCCGGTACTTTCTCTACAACACGAGCAAAGGCTTTGACCAGAGGCAACTGGGCTTTGGTAGCCATTATCGAGGCGACATTGAGAAAGACTGGTGCTTCATCGCCTACATTCCAGGTGTTTCGCAGACTGGCGCGATTTGTTGCAAAATGTGGTGCATCAATTGCGCTCGGATCGATGCCATTCGGCACAACTCGCATTTTGCACACGTCAAGCCCAAGCACTATGTCTGCGTAGCGTGCTGCTGTCATGGAAACACAAAGATAAATACTGGTGTAGCGATCAGCTTCGCGATATTTCTCGATTTGTACAGGGTCGAACCAGACATACGAGTTATGAACCGTTTGGATAAAAGGGATTTCTGCGCCGCGACAGGCTGCGGCACCGCGAATACTGTAATGGGCATTCACAACATCGACATGAGCTTCGAGTAACCAGGAGCGGTAGGAATCATCGGTTATATCAGAAGGTAAGGATATGACTTGAATGCCTAGTTCTTTTGCCTTGACCGAGGCATCACCCGATTTACCAAAGTTCACGATTGCCACTCGGTAACCATTGGTCTGTAATGACAGCGCGAGGTCTATGACAACGTTTTCCATCCCACCTTGAGTAAAGCTATCGACTTGCAGAACCACATGGTAATTTCGCTGAGGAAGCATCAGATGCGGCATGATACGTTTCATCTTGTCTGCATTGCGAGTGGCACGCACGAAGAGCAGATTCTTAGCAAACGCCCGAATTGCAACCGGTGCCATGGAAGACATCGCATCAATCACGGGACAGGACGATGAAATAAGCCTTACACGCTCAGCGCTCGTCCTGTCTTCGGCGAGTACGATGCAATGTCCACCGGAAAATAAACGAAACAGTTTGTGATACCTCGTGTCGTTCTGGCTCAGGATAATAGCAGTTGGCCGAAAAGAATCTAACAAGCCAGAGAGGTTTTTTTCAGCATTGTCGCAGCTTATAACCGCGAGCACCTCATTACCAATACCAACATCAAACGGGTGAATGTCTGTATGCGAGACCTTTACAGCTTGCAGCCATGCAAGACCTCGCGAGTCTGCTGCATATTCCATCGATGAAGCATAAAATTTAGCGCGATCCTTTTCATAGCTCATCAGATGTTGAGCTTTTGTCAGAATTCTGTGCTCATGAGCTTGAGCGCTCAAAGTATTGTTATGGACGCGGTAGCGATATAGCAAACTTTTATTACCAAGATGCCGAATAGGGAAAAATGCGTTTATTCGCATCCAATAATCATAATCTTCCACACCAAGTTGGGTGTAGTAGTCGCCCAAACAACGACCAATCCACCCCCTATACATAAAACATGGCCCTATAAAATTATCTTGTACCGAGTTGAGTGCTTCGGCTGTTTGCGGCAGGCGAATTTCACCACTTGAAGCATTAGGCCGGTTATGTGCTCTCCATGTTTTGTCCTGTAGAAGATGACCTAGATCATCGATTGCGTAGTAGTCGGCATATGTCATTCCTAGATCTGGCTCTGCTTGGAGCTTATCAACAAGCATCTCCAGCATTTTGGGCTCCATAATATTGTCAGCAGATGTCCATGTCCAGAATTCACCTCGAGCGTAACTAAAACCATTACTTAGTGCCTTGGGTAAACGTTGATTGGCCTGCGTGAAGCACCTTACCTGTGGATGATCGAGATAATGTTCAAGTACCGCCTCTATACCGTCCGTCGAACCGTCGTTGATAATAATCAGTTCAAATTTCTGATAGGTTTGAGTGAGAACGCTTTCGATCGATTCGATAATCAAGTTGGCCTGGTTGTACACAGGTAAAACAACACTAACAAGCCCTTCAATAAGACTGCTGCATTCTGGTCGCATACGTATGCACAAATCACCATGCATAGCGAGTGATTGAAGTAACGCTTGACTAGCTTCGATTTTGCTCTCAGGCGAGGACTGCACCGTTGGATACATTCTCTCGATGAGCGCAGTCCGTACTCTGGCCTTAAGCCACAGTGGGAAGGGAAACTTGCGTCCCATCCTTGCGGCAATATCATAAATGGCCTGGTTACCATCATCGAAAGGGTGCCCATGCGTGAAAGTACGTACTGCCGCGCGCAAGGGGCGTGTTATTTGCCAAGAACGACTTTGCAACAATTGCTCGAGGCGACTGAATAACGAATCAGCCTCATTACGCAATCGCACTAACTGGCTATCCCGATAAACCGCTGCTTGGTTGAGGTTTGCGATCTGCTTATCCCGCTCAGTCGCCACTTGGTTGAGACTGGCAATCTGCCCATCGCGCTCGGTAACTGCTTGATTGAAGCTGGCAAGCCGCTCATCCCGCCCAGCTATAGCTTGGTTGAGACTAGCGACCTGTTCATCCCGCTCGGCCACTACTTGGTTAAGGCCGGCGACCTGTTCATCCCGCTCGGCCACTACTTGGTCGAGACTGGATATTTCTGAAGCTGTATCGACCTGCCCAATCTCACAATCATGCAAGGTCAGCTTGAGCGAAGCTACCCATGCAGCTTCGACATAAACCAAAAATATTTGGTCTCCTCCCCAAACTGTATTCGGCAAATATCTGCAATCAATGACTCGAGACCAAACTAATCGGAAACCATTATGTAACTCGAGCGGTATATTGTCTGGTAGAAATGAATAGAAGTGTTCGTCGATACGCTCCATTTCGCGGTAAGGCAGGGCTAAAGCCAAAGCTTTTTTTGCTCGCTTCCCCAAAGTTTCCAACACTTCGTATGGCTTGTGAAAATGCTCTAGTGTGTTAGACGAAAACACAACATCATAAGAATCGCAGGCTTCCCTACCCATATCAAGCCAGTCCTCACAAATAAACCGAATGGCCGGATAACGCTCTGTAGCTTGTTCGATAGCGACTACAGAGAAATCAACTCCTGTCAACTGCTCGGAATTTAGGTAACTGGCCCAAATATCTGTCCCGTCACCCTGCGCACAGCCCCAATCGGCAAGTGTTAAGGATTGCTGCCTTATTTGTTCAATTAGCCATGAAGGAAAATTTTCGACGGCGAGTCTGGCAAAAAACCGTGATTGCCGTGGCCCATCAAATCCCTGCCAGTTATCTGAAAATCGGGAATCCCAGTAGGATTCGGAGTTGACACGCAAATCTTGCATCATTTACACCACTTGTACAGATTGCTGCACCATTGGCTGAAAAATCCCAAAAAAATACTCGTCCGCCAATGATGAAAAATAATGAGCACCCTCAAGATATTCGTAATAGTGGATATCCCTATGTTGCCGGTTTTCGACGGCAGCGACCAATAAGTATTTACCGGTCACCAGGGGATTCGTCATGCGAAAACTGATCCTGAAATGCTCTTGGGCGGGCAATGTGGTATGACCGTAGTCATGGATGGTGGAAACAATGAGATCAGTCCCTTTGAGATCTTTGATCGAGAAGGCAATACTCAAGTGTTCTCGTGAAATATAACGAGGGATGCAAACATCTAGAACCACTTCTATTGGCTTACCCCAAGCAATCGCGTCGCGTCGTACGCCCTGCTGATCACAAACTGAGGCACCGAGAATCAAGCCCTTATGTGACCCCCAATGGGTTACTGGCCGATCATCTAATTGATACTCTGATTGCTTATTTTGGGTACTTTGGAGTGTCGGCAAAACGGTAGTTTTTTGTTCAGCTAGCGAATTCGTTTCTTCCTGGGTAGCTACGATATTCTCTCGCAAAGACTGATCCTCGGATACTTCGTCATCGAACATGAATTCCATATATTTTCCTGTAACTGGAAATACATCACCATCTTCAACCATGTCTCCCTTATCAAGCCAGATTGCCCGATCGCATAGTGTTCGTACCGAGCTCACATCATGGCTGACGAATAAAATAGTTGCACCTTTTTCTTGCATTTCCTTGATACGCCGCATGCACTTTGCTACAAAGCGCGCATCACCAACAGCTAACGCTTCATCGACAATCAGCATTTCAGGATCAACATGAATTGCAATCGAGAATGCCAGCCGAGCGAACATTCCGCTAGAATAAGTTTTGACCGGCTGATCAATAAAATCGCCCAGCTCTGAAAATGCCACAACTTCCAAAATTCGCATTTCCATATTTTTCTGTGGGAAACCAAGTATTGCTGCGTTTAAAAATATATTTTCTCTCCCAGTAAACTCGTTGTTAAATCCCGCACCAAGTTCAAGCAATGCAGCAACGCGACCATTAGTCCTGACTGTACCGTTAGTCGGCGCTACCGTTCCGCCAATCATTTGTAACAGCGTCGACTTACCGCTGCCGTTACGACCAATGATGCCGACGGTTTCGCCTCTATAAATTTTGAAAGACACCTCCTTGAGTGCCCAAAAATCACGGAAGTATTGCTTGGGGGGTTGTCCTACTAGGCGCTGTAGCCGTGGAAAAATAAACTGCTTAAGCCGGTCACGCGGCGTATCGTAGATCTGATAGCACTTGCTCAGTCCATCGACTTTTATGGCGATTTCAGAGGACATCAGCAAATCCTTTTCTTGTCTTCTGGAACCAGGCAAAACCAAGCCATGCAATGAAGGCGGTCGCGAGCCAGTAAATACCTAACAACGCGAAATCGGGCATTTTTCCCCAATAAAGCACGTCGCGCGTCATTTCAACCACGGGGGTCAGTGGATTTAGGTAGAGCAAATGACGGTAATCTTCTGGCAAGGCGCTAGCTGGATAGAAAATCGGGCTCAAGAACATAAGTACCGTGGTAATGACACCGATGATCTGCGACACGTCACGCAGGTAGACGCCCAAAGAGGCTAGTGCCCAGCCTAACCCTATGATGAACATCACGAAGGGTAGAACGATCACAGGAAGCAGCAACGCCGTGGCATGCGGCACGCCGAAGAACAGGCAGTGCGCCAGCAACCAGACACCAACGCTGATCAGCCAATGAAACAAAGCAGAAAATAGCGTAACGGCTGGCAGAATTTCCAGCGGGAACACCACCTTTTTAACGTAGTTGACATTTGCAAGTATTAAACCCGGCGCGCGGTTAATGCATTCGGCGAACAGGTTGAACATCATCAGCCCGGCAAAGAGTACCAGTGCAAACTCGGTTTTGGAATCGCTGCCTGTATTCCACCGTGCTTTGAATACCACACTGAAAACAAAGGTATACACCGCGAGCATAAACAACGGATTGAAAAAAGACCACAAGATGCCCATCACTGAGCCACGGTAGCGACCCAATACTTCGCGCTTAGTCGAAGCTTTGATGAGATCGCGATTACGCCACAGGCTTGCCAGCATCTCGCGGGGAGAAGCAGAGAAATTGCGCATCAGGAAAAAATCTCCTTGTCTAGCAGGGCGTCACCTAGGGAATCTTTGGCGGAAAGAATAGGTTCAATACCCTCAGTCCAGCGGATAAGACCGTTAAACAGACTATGGTTCGGAATGATCAAACGAGCTATCTGCAAAGGCAACACTAACTGCGCTGCTGCTGCATGTGGATTCATACGTAACCCTGTGGATTTTGTTTTTGCCAGCGCCAGTGGTCATTACACATGGTGGCCAGGTCGCGCTCGGCCCTCCATCCCAAAAGTTGCTCTGCCAACGTAGCATTGGCATAACACGCGGCAACATCACCGGGGCGACGCGGGGATAGCCGATAGGGGATTCGCTGCCCGCTAGCATTTTCAAATGCTTTTACGACATCCAGCACGCTGTAGCCAACACCTGTACCAAGATTTACCGCGAAGCATTGTGGAGAATCAAGCTGCTCTAGTGCCTTTAGGTGCCCCAAAGCAAGATCAACGATGTGAATGTAGTCTCGAATCCCTGTACCATCATGAGTGGAATAGTCGCTTCCCCAAACATTGAGGTACTCTCGTCTATTTACCGCAACCTGCGCCACAAACGGCATCAGATTATTGGGGATGCCCTGCGGATCTTCACCGATCTGCCCGCTCTCATGCGCACCAACCGGATTGAAGTAGCGCAGGATGGCAATTCGCCAATTAGAGTTCGCTCGCCAGAGATCGCGCAGCATATCTTCGATAATGAGCTTGCTGCGCCCATAGGGGTTGGTGGCTGACAGCGGATGGTTTTCTGTCAGCGGAAGGTGCTGTGGCTCACCATAGACGGTTGCAGATGAGCTAAAGACAAGCGTCTCCACCCCGCAGTTCTGCATCGCCATCAGAAGTCGATGAGTACCGACAACATTGTTGTCGTAATAACTAAGGGGATTCTCAACCGATTCACCGACAGCTTTCAAGCCTGCAAAATGGATAACCGCCGTGCACCCATGTTGGCGCAGAGCAGCCTCAACGGCGGCCTGATTCCGTATATCGCCTTCTACAAGATTGAGCTTTCGCCCAGTAATCAGCTCGACCTGTCTAAGTGCTTCAGTGTGGCCGTTGCTAAAATTATCGAAGACGACTACTTGATATCCCGCTAGAAGAAGTTCGACACAAGTATGCGAACCAATATACCCGGCGCCGCCAGTGACCAGGATACTCATTAGAGCCCCTCGGTTTGAGTAGCCAACAGCATAGTTACCATACTCTGTACATTCGCATCTGAAACAGCATTTTTACCTGCCAGGCACATCAAACCTGTACAAGTCACTACTATTGTGAGTTGATTCATCAGCCCCCTTCCACATATAAAACCCCCGCTAGCTGTACACAGACAGTGGCCTGAAGTACCTGATTTTGAGGAGTCGGGGGGAGTAGCACTTTTAGCCCACCTAAAAAGACCGCTAACACCCTGCCATTGCTCGAAAGTTATACCAGCATTATAATGCAACTCGCCATAGGGGTTATTGACAATGTTTATCCAAGTTGCTCAAAGCACAAAAAATCCCACTTTCACCTGTCACCCAAAAAACAACCATGCCTACCAAACCTGACAAACGCCTTGAAACTTTTGATAACCCCATGCAAAAGCGGGATTATCGTATCCATATGGAAATCCCGGAATTCACCTGTTTATGTCCTAAAACCGGTCAGCCAGATTTTGCACGCCTGATGCTCGACTATATTCCGGATAAAAAATGTGTCGAACTTAAGAGTCTTAAGCTCTATATCTGGGCTTATCGTGATCAGGGAGCCTTTCATGAAGCAGTGACTAATCAGATTCTGGATGACCTGGTTGCAGCGATCAAACCTCGCTATATCCGTTTGACCGCCAATTTCTATGTGCGAGGTGGGATCTTTACAAATGTGATCGTCGAGCATCGCAAGAAAGGCTGGCGACCGTTACCGCCGGTTTATCTTGAAAGCTTCGATTCACAAATGAATTATCGTGGCTAGTAGCTGAATCGTTCTACCAATAATTATTGCCGGATTACCATGAACCAATATCGTGAAGAAAGTGACACCATGGGGACGGTACGGGTACCGACCGAAGCGCTCTGGGGAGCGCAGACACAGCGTTCGCTGCAAAACTTCCGTATCTCGAACGAACGTATGCCGCCTGCCTTCATTCACGCCCTGTCATTGGTCAAACGTGCCGCTGCCAGGGTCAATCTTGATCTGGGATTGTTGGATAGCGAGATTGGCACTGCCATCATCGCCGCAGCAGATGAAATTCTGGCAGGTAAACATACGGATGCCTTTCCGCTAGCTATCTGGCAAACTGGTTCTGGCACACAAACCAACATGAATATGAATGAAGTGCTGGCCAATCGTGCCTCTGAAATTCTCGGTGGTCAGCGTGGTGCAGCGCGCCTGGTTCATCCCAACGACCATGTCAACAAGGGGCAATCTTCCAACGATATTTTTCCCACTGCCATGCATGTTGCGGCTGTGCAGGAAATTTATAATCAATTGATTCCCGCGTTAAAGTCGCTGCGTGATGCGCTTGCTGCCAAGTCTACGCAGTTTGCGACTATTGTCAAAATTGGCCGCACCCATTTGCAGGATGCCACGCCATTGACCCTGGGGCAGGAATTCTCCGGCTATGTCTCGCAACTGAATCACAGCCTACAAAATATCGAATCTGCACTACCTCATTTGCTGGAATTGGCAGCAGGCGGCACGGCGGTTGGTACTGGGTTGAATACTCATGCAGAATTTGGTGAATGTATCGCTAGCGAAATTGCGACACGTACCGGTTATCCATTCATCAGCGCCCCTAACAAATTTGAGGCGCTGGCGGCACATGATGCCTTGGTAAACGCGCATGGCACACTCAAAACACTCGCTGCCGCACTGATCAAAATCGCGAATGATATTCGCTGGCTGGCATCTGGCCCCCGTTGTGGTATTGGCGAAATCCGGCTTCCGGAAAACGAACCTGGCAGTTCGATCATGCCCGGCAAGATCAATCCAACACAATCAGAAGCAGTCGTCATGCTTGCCAGTCAGGTAATGGGAAATGATGTTGCGATCAATTTTGGCGGTGCTATGGGCAATTTTGAACTTAACACCATGAAACCCATGATCATGCATAATTTCCTGCAAAGTGTGCGCCTGCTCGCTGATGGCATGAACAGCTTTAACCAGCATTGTGCTATGGGGATTACGGTAAACCAAGCGCGTATTGAACAATTTGTGCAAGACTCATTGATGCTGGTTACCGCGCTCAATCCCCATATCGGCTATGACAAAGCAGCACAAATTGCCAAGTTTGCCTATCATGAGAGTCTGACACTGAAGCAAGCGGCTATTCAACTTGGACTGGTATCAGCGGAACAATTTGATGCATGGGTCAACCCACACAACATGCTGGACAACAAATAGAACGAAGGGAAACACAGAAAAAATAAGCGGCTACCACTCCCGAATCAATAACTAGAGTGGCAGCCGCCGAATATAAACACAATTAAAGCTTGTTACATTTTTAGTAGCTACCGCCCATTCCGCTGGTCCAGATAATTGCACCAATCACGATAAACGCAATTATTGAACCGATTGCAACCATCCAGCCGCTTTTTTCTTTAGAGACTTCTTTTTCGGAAGTTCTTGCGTCGTAACCTGCGTCGCCCATACCCATTTTATATCCTCCTAAAAATTTAATAACTTCAAATTGTTTTACTGCTCATTCCACCACCCCAGATACAGCACCAATTAGGATAAACGCAGTTGTCGAAACAATCGCCACACCCAGCCGGAAGACAGGCTATCTTGGCACCGATACCCAGTAAAACACACTTTATACGTTTTATTGTTCGTCAAACCCATAAAGATGAAAAGGATTCTAACCCAGATTTTTTTACAATGGAAGCAAATAGAACTTGTCAGATAAAAAAACTGCCCCAATTCTCCCTCAATGATTGCTTTCAGCAACACAGGAAAAATTAGCTTGGGAGACCACCTAAAAACAGCGACCGTAGCGAGTATAAGGCTAACTATGTAGGTTTTTACGGAATTTTTCGATCATTTGAGGCGAATAATCGCTCTATTTACCGAAAGAAAAGGATTGGAAGATCCAGTTAATCAGGATCCTCCGCAGCAGATCAGTCTACCGCCTCCTAGCAATTAATCTGTCCAGCCCATTCCAATGCTGCCAGCTCCGCCTGTGTTAGAGCAGAAGCATCTATAAATCCAAGATCAGCAATAATTCTGTCCGCTTCGGCACAGTCATTTTTTTCACCTGCTTCCACAAGTAATAGTTGCTGACCGAGCCGCCCTTCGCGTTTCAGTAACGCTTGCATCATTTCTTCAGGCATTTCGAGTTTGTCCACAACCTCATGAATATCCATACCTAACAGCACATCCAGTAACGACATAATGCCAGTCATAAATGCCCGATCCTGGTAGTTTTTATCATGCGGACGATCAATGGCAGCAATTAACTCCATCAAACGCCCCCGGATAGCTGCTGTCTGCAGCAAAGCATTAGCAGTATTTTCACCCTTTGAATTGTTTGCATATAGCAACAACTGCACCCAGCGCTGCAATTGTTGGTAGCCTAGAACCATGACAGCCTGCTTGATGGATCCTACTTTTTGCGTTAATCCTCCTGCAACTGAATTCACCATGCGCAGCAAGTTATAGCTCAAGCTAGGCTGATGTTTGAGCAAGTTTTCGATTTTCTCGATTTCATCATCCTTCATAACCAAAGATAACAATTGCAGCATCGAGAGACTTGCTGGTTCTATCTGTTTGTCAGATATGATTTCGGGCTTAGCGAAAAAAAACCCCTGAAATAATTCAAAACCCTTTTCCATACAAAACCTGGCACGCGCCGGATTATCCACTTTTTCAGCTAGTGGAATAACTGGCCAACGCTTCAGCTGGCTAATTAACTGTTCGATAGTTGCATCACTCAGTGTGAGCACATCTACCTTTACCACGTTGACAATTGGCAGTAGCTCCAGTTTCTCATCAATATCAGTAACATCGTCCAGCGCCAGGTGGTAGCCCTTTTGCTTTAACTCAAGACAGCGCTGCACAATTTCAGGCGTAATAACAATGGATTCCAATAATTCCAGCACTACATGCTGATGTGGCAACAGCAAGATAGCATCACTCAGTAGCAATTCCCGACTAACATTGATGAATCCACGCTGATTCCCTAATACCCGTTGAATACCCAACTGACCGTAGGCATTGACCAGAACATTAGCAGAAGCATTGACGTCATCCAACACCTGAACCGAGTCTACCTGCCCAGGACGAAAAAGCAGCTCATACGCAACCAGATTCTGCTGGCGATCCAATATAGGCTGCCTACCAAGAAAAATATTGTCCATAGCGGCCTATTGACTATCCGTCGCTACGACGACACGATTCTTGCCAGAGGCTTTCGCCTGATAGAGTGCTTCATCCGCACGTTTGATCAGAGAATTCTGATTTTCCTGCAACCGCCGCATCGCCAGACCACCACTGAATGTAATACTGACCGGGTTTGCTCCCGCCCCCCGGAAGTTGACTTTGGAAAAATTATTCTGCAAACGCTGCATCACCCAGACCGCAGATTCAGTGGGTGTATCGGGTAACAGAATGACAAATTCCTCACCACCAAAACGGGCAACCACATCACTCGGGCGTAAGGTTTGTTTGGCAGTTTTAGAAAACTGCATTAGCACCTCATCGCCAAACTGGTGCCCATAGGTATCATTGATATGCTTGAAATTATCGAGATCGATGACAACCGCACACAATACGTTTTCATTACGGTCGGCGCGCGCTGCTTCCCGCAGATAAACCGCATCCAGACCGCGTCGATTGAACACACCGGTCATTGGATCGGTATGCACCAGCTCACGTAACTGTTCCAGCTCCAGCTTCAGAGTTTCGATTTTTTGTTCCGCCAGGCGCACCTGTTCTTGCGCACTGTAAACTTCGTTGTTGTGACGCAAGTCTCTTGTTTCGCTCAATACCGTATCGAGAATCCCGATAATTTCCCCGACATCCTCGGTGCTGCGGATTTTCTGCGCATATTGCTCGACATGCTTGTAGTAGTCGATCGTATCCGTATTAAGCAAAGGTGCTTTCCGCCTGGTGCTTCCATGTTTTTTCTTGCCATCTGTTACCGATCTGACCAATTGCAGCGGTTTCTCCTCTTTCGTGCGTCGTATCATTTTTTCCTCCGCTTAAAATTTTGAAATTAATTGTGCCCGTTATTGCAGCAAAGGTAACAGAATCCAGTCTGTGCAGAAGCCAGAAATAAGCCGGGATTATATGGTTTCTATTCGGTTTGTCCCTGATCAATCGACCAGGTTATGCTTGATGGCGTAGCGAATCAGCTCACTATTATTGGCAAGTTTGAGTTTTTCCATCAGGCGCGCGCGATAAACGCTGACGGTTTTAGGACTTAAGCACATGGCTGCGGAAATTTCGGAGAGCGCCTTTCCTGCGGCGATCATGCACAGAGTTTGATATTCCCTGTCAGATAAGGTGGCATGCAACGGCTGATCTGAACTGGCTGTAATTGTATTGGCGAGCTCTTCTGCCAGTATCGGAGTGATGTACTTGTGACCGCTGGCTACCGTACGGATTGCAGTTACTAGCTGAGCTGGTGCGCTTTGCTTACTCAGATAACCAGAAGCGCCTCCTTTAAGCGCGCGCAGTGCAAATTCACTTTCATTGTGCATGCTCAACATCAGCACTGCCACGGCAGGACACTCTTTTTTGATCTGCTTGAGCACCTCAAGACCACTACGATCCGGCAACGAAATATCCAGCAGGATGACATCAAACCCGTACTGACGAACCAGTTTGAGCGCCTGAAAACCGGTCTCAGCTTCACCCGTTACGCTAATATCATCTGTTTCACTCAGAATCTGTTTCAGACCTTGACGCACAATCGCGTGATCATCGGTAATCATCACATTAATCATGCACACATACCTTTTTTATCATCAAAATCAATAGTATGACATAGCTTTCAACCCCAACCAGAATTAGTTGCAACTATTCATCTGCTAACCTGCCATTCAACGGGATCTCGATTCTGACGCAGGTACCTGCCTGCACTTTACTCTCAATATAAAAGTAACCACCAAGCTGCTGGCAGCGTTCACGCATGCCTCTGATTCCAAATGAATTGAGCTTGCCAATATCACCATCGACCAAACCACGCCCATCATCATCTACCAGCAACCGAAACCAGCCGCCCACCTCACTGAGACTGACCTGTACTATGGTCGCTTCGGCATGCTTGGTAATATTGGTTAGCGCCTCCTGAAACATACGAAAAACGGCAACTGCCAGATCACCATTCAACGCAATATCCTCATCTGCACAATCTACCTCACAGACGACACCAGTACGCTGACTGAATTCGCGTGCTTGCCAGTGTACGGCTGCTACGATGCCGCAATCGAGAATACCCGGACGCAGATCAAGCGCGATACGGCGCGTGCTGTCAATCAGCATATCCGCCAGCATTTCGATAGCCGCTGCCTTGTTACGATAAAACGCCGGGGCACGCGACTGGTCATCCAGACAAGGCAGCAACTCACATTTGATTGCGGTCAACGTACCACCGATATCGTCATGAATTTCCCGGGCGATACGCGCGCGTTCCTGCTCTTTCACTTTCTGCGAATAGGCGGAAAGCTCCACCAGTTGCGCACGCGAATGAACAATCTCGATCTCAATCTGTTTGTTACGTGTGATGTTGAGCATGATCCCATCCCATAATACCGCGCCCCGCTGCGTACGCCGGGGGGTTGCGCGCAAACTGATCCATTTGATATCACTATCGCCGATCTGCACCCGTCCCTCCCAGTTCCACGCCGAAAAATGCACGCAGGAATCCCGCATCGAACAATCGTAACTGGCAATATCTTCTGGCAGGATTAATGCGCTGAATTTCTCAGGATCAGCCTGCAGCTCATCTGGCAACAAACCCAATAACGCTCTGGCACCCTCACTGACATACGGAAAAAAAATGCGCTCATCGGTTTCTAAAACAAACTGAAACACCAACCCCGGTAAATTTTCCGCCAACGCGCGAAAGCGTGTCTCACTTTTCTCCAGCGCCAGCCGTGTTTCCTGAAAATCCCGCCAATGTGAATTTTGGCGCAAACAGCGACGTACCACCGCCAGTAGCACGGCATCAATCTCACTTAATACATCCTGTGCACCAACCTCAATCAACTGCGTAGTTGTCTGCACATCAAGCACAAAGCTGGTTAGAACAATCAACGGCACACCTGGCGCATGCAGAGTCGCCAGCGTCAGCACCTGCAGGGCATCCATGTCCGGTTGATGATCGGTCAGCAGCACATCCCATGATTGGGATGACAATTTTTCAACCAATGATACTTGCCCCGTAACGGATTCGACTGACACTATCATGTTTGCTGCAGAGAACAGTGTACGAATATCGCGGAAGGTTTGCTCATCACGCCCTACTATCAGTACTGTGAGTGGTTCAGTCATAAATTTTAAATTTTCGCAATATCAATCCGCTCGACTGTATAGGCTTTTGCCAATGCGTGGCAGAAATGCTTGCCTTGAGGGTCAGGATGACCCTGAATAATAACAATATGTTTAGTCATCATTTCCTCCTATCGCTAACGCTTGCACATACCCCGTCAGTTCCAGATAACCGCGTCCAACCATTTCACCGTTGCGCTCAAGCGTAGCCGCACCCTCCCAGTAAACTGCACCAATGGAAGCACGCGAATCCAGTTCCTGATCATCCATGAGCGGCGTGATCTGCCAGACAGTTTCCCCTGTTTTGATCATCATGGTGACCGGGTATTCAGCCTGGGTATGCGGAGAACGCCAGCGACGCAGTGGCTGGAAATGCACGTCCTCCGGTACAAAGGTTGTTATTTTATCGTTGACGCTGCGCCACACGGCATGCGCCCAAATTTTCTCACCATTTTTATCACGTATCTGAAAGGCCATAAATGCCCCCCCATCGTTGAGGTTGGCGCCCACCCAGTCCCATCCTACTGCATGGGTATCGAGCAATTCACTCGACCATTCATGATCCAGCCAAGCTGTGCCAGTAACGGCCAGCGGCTTGCCGCTGCGGGTAATTGTGCCAGTTACCTGCAGATGCGGCTCGCTGTAATAATAACTAGCCTGCTCTGGTTTGGGTCCCTTGCGCGAAAAACCCTGTTCACCCTGTAACAGCAATGGCTGGGTCGGCAACAATGCCAGCTCCAGCGTAAAATCCTGCGCACTGACAAACGTCTGATAACGCCCGTCCGTTTCGCGCCTAAAAAACCAGTCATCAAGCTTGACGTCGGTGTTACCGTTACGGGCATATACCAGATCAAACCCTTCGCGCCTGATTTTTTGATCATGTAACAAGCCATCCATTGTCGGATCGGAGAGTGCCGCATGCGCGATGATCAACTGCCCTGGAGCAAAACGGCTGGGATTATTTTTATCCGTATTCGTGGCAATCCGGAAAAAGGTGACCTGAAAACCGAGTTTCTGACCTTCTGCCGTTTGCAACCAGCCAGTGGCATACCACCATTCGATACGGAAATCAGGATGCGCACCAAAATCTCTTGGAAAAACAAGTTGATAACCAGGTTTTACCAGTGCAAAAGTACGCTCGGCAACGACAAACGAACTAAGTACATTTCCCGCCAGAAAACAAAGTAACAGCACCAGAAACCTCATCACCAATCTTCCTTGACTGCACGTACGGCATCACGAGAAATGGCTGGTTTGCCCGCCTGGTACACACTGAACATGGCTGCCGCCAATATGGTAAATGCCATAATCGTCAGCCACATCCATGGAAAATGCAGCTGCATGGTCCAGCGGAAAGACTGCGGGTTAATCACAAATATCAGAACCAGGCTAATAGCAACTCCCAGTAGAAAACCAATGATGATTCCAAAGCTGGTTAACAAGCCACCTTCCATGATCAGCATGCGACGAATCTGCTGGTGGGTAAAGCCAATATGGTACAACATGCCAAATTCTTTAATCCGGGTCAACGTCTGCGCGGAAAAACTCGCGGCTATGCCGAGCAAGCCCACGCCGACAGCGATCAGCTCCAGTAGATAGGTCACGGCAAAACTGCGGTCGAACAGGGTGAGGCTGATTTCGCGAAGTTCATTCTGGGGTGATATTTTGAGATTTTCCCCAAATGGCAGCGCTCGCAGTTTTTTCAGGATCTCGTTAATATGATGGCCCTCTTTTACCCATATCGCAGCATCTCCTATATGCATGTCACCCGTCAGTCTGCGGTAGTCACTGAGTTGCATCTGGATAGCGCCAAACTGGCGACCATAATCCCGCCATATGCCTGCAACAATAAAAGATTGCGTAGCACCCCCTAGCGGCAAGTTAACCTCCCGCCCCACTGTATACTGATACAAATCCACCATCGCTTCCGACACCCAGATTGGTATTGCGCCTTTCGGCAGTTCTGTCGGCAGCAGCACTGCATCCGTCATGGGCAGTGTATTGGCAGGCTGCTTCTCATCGATTGGCCGGGCAATCAAGGTAACCGTAGGTCTGTCCGCATCCAGCAGAATCGACTGGGAACGCATCAGATCAATGCGTTCGATACCACTTATCGACGTAATCAGTTGTTGCTCTTCCGGTGTGAACCCGCGCGCATCCTGGCGAATGACGGTTCGCACGTAAATATCTGCTGGCAACACATGGGTCAACCAGTCTTCAACGGACAGGCGAAAACTCATCACCATGATCGCCATGGCTACCATCAGGCTGAAACTCGCAAGTACACCACCCAGCGCAATTGCAGCCAGACCAGAAGCGTTGGATAACCGCGCCAGCACCAAGGTACGCACGGCACCTTTCGAATAACGTTCATACCACTTTGATAATTTTCCAAAAAATACGCTTGCCGACCAGGGTAAAAAGGCCAGTCCTCCAATCAGCAACAGCAGCACCGCAAGATAACCAAACACCGGCAATTCCCCAACCGGCGGCAGTCGTACAAAAACTGCCGCCAGCAGTAGGCACCCACCTGCCAGCCACGGAAAACGCAATGCTGCTAGCGCTTCGTGCTCACTACCCGATTTCAACGCAATTGCCGGTTGCGTTCGAGTGGCCTCCCACGCTGGCAGAAGGCTGCCAAGCAGGGTAACACTGACACCGACCATGAAATAAAATCCAGCAGCCATAGGGCTGAAATACAGACTCGGTGTCATGCCAACAAAAAACCCCGCGCCCAGATCCGCACCATAGAATCGTAATCCAATTGCGGCAAGCAAATAACCTAGTATCAATCCCAGCAGCGTACCGATCGTGCCAAGCACGCCACCTTCCAGCAAGAGTTGGCGCAACAACTGTCGGCGCGTCATGCCCAATACCTGCAGCAAGGCAATCTGTGCGCGCCGTCGAATAGTGGCCAGCACCTGACTGGCAAACACCAGAAATGCGCCGGTAAATAACGCAACCAGCGCTAGTATGTTGAGATTGACACGATAGGCGCGCGACAGGTTATGAACACGAGCATCCTGATTGGCACCTTCCACCAGCAAGAAACCAGCACCTAACTGCTTTGTCATCTTTGCTTTGAAAGCGTCAAGATTGACGCCTGAATGCAGCTTGAGTTCGATGCGTGACAACAATCCGACGTGATCGAAATGCCACTGTGCCGCTCCGATATCCATTACTCCAATGCGCTGCCCGGCAGAAGCGCGCACCAGTCCTCCCGCTACACGCAACGTCACCTGCTTTGCTCCCAACACTAGCGTTAGCTCATCTCCCGGTTCTAGTGCCAACCATTCCATGGCGGCGGGCGACAGAAAAATAGCATCCTGAGACAGCCTATCGAACTGACGATCTTCTTCGGTCATTCCCAGCAGATCCGGCGTAATAGTCGCTGCGCGAAAAACATCCAAGCCAATAATTTTTAGTTCCGGGCTACGCTGTATTTCTCCAGTCAAGGGAACGCCAGCCATGATCTCCAGCATGGGGCTTGCTTGCTCCACTTCTGGCTGCTGCAGGATTTCCGGGAAACGCAACTCATCAAAGGTTGACTGAGCAGCCACCACCGTCAGATCTGATATGCCCGTGAGACTTTTACTGGCCGCAGAAAATTCGTTGACTGCTGCAGTATTGATCAAATGAATGGAAAAACCCAGCGCCACGCCCAACATGATAGCCATAATAGCAACCAACAGTTGCCACCGCCGGGCACGCCATTCAGCAAGTAATAACCAACGCAGTAGCAATTGGCGATTCATGGCTGTGTTTCCGTCAGACCATCACTCGTCAATGTTAATATTTTGTCCGCAGTCGCAGCTGCAGCGCGGGAATGCGTCACAAGAATGGCGGATGCTTTATTTGTTCTGACCTCCGTCTGGATCAACTGCAGGATTTCCTGCGCAGTTTCGGGATCCAGATTGCCTGTCGGCTCATCAGCCAGAATCAAGCGTGGGCGGTGCACCAGTGCGCGCGCAATAGCGACCCGCTGCAACTCCCCGCCGGACAGCTGATACGGAAATGCATGACCTCTTTCATCCAGTCCAACAGCCGCCAGCATAGTCACGGCACGATCCAGCGGCATATTATTCAGCAGTAGCGGCAATGAGACATTCTGTAATAACGTCAGATGCGGCAACACATGAAAAGCCTGAAAAATGAAACCAAAATATTTACGCCGCAATTCTGTAGTGGCCGCTTCATCTCTGGCAGACAAAATCTGACCATCTACCAGAATTTCACCGCTATCAGGCGCATCCAGTCCGGCAATCAGATTGAGCAGCGTAGATTTACCCACCCCAGAGTCCCCCATAATGGCGACATACTCGCCGGCAGCGAGTGAGAAAGATAACCCCGAAAACACGTTTCGGCTGGCGTAAACCTTGCTGATAGCGCGTAATTCCAAAATCGGTGCTGTATTCATGACCAGAATTGTAACGTAACGATTATTGATCAGGCATGAAGGTTTTACACATTACTGAGAATTAGTCCACCAATATAAGCACATTGAACTTGCTATTCATCCTACCGTCGAAACTCGGTTAAACACTTTGCAAAGCAGGAGTCTCAAGACCAGTAAATTTGAAAAAACCAAGAAAACAAGGAGAAGAAGAAAAAATGAGTCAATACACAATTTTCAGCGATAATACAAACGAATTTGAAGCCATCAAGATCGGCTGGTCATGGCCAGCCTTTTTCTTCAACGTGATCTGGGCATTGACCAAGGGCATGTGGAAACTGGTGATTGGTATTCTGCTGATCTTTCTCGTCGCAGGCATGTTTGTACGCATGACCGATGGCGATATTATGTGGACGAATATTCTGTCGCTGATAATCAGTCTCATCTTGGGCGCAACCGCCAATACACTGCAGGCAAAAAAACTGGCAACTTACGGATTTGAACCGATCGCCACGATTTCTGCGAATAATCCGGAACAGGCGATTTCACTTTATATGCAGCAAAGTCAGCAGAATGGCGAACAGCCAACCACCACTGATACAGACAACATTGCAATATAAAACCTATTTGTAAATGCTACCAATCAATGCCGGTCTGTGCCTGAATACCTGCCTGAAAAGCGTGCTTTTGGTCACTCATTTCTGTAACGGTATCAGCTACTGTATACAACGTTTCAGGCGCACCACGACCGGTGATGACAACATGCTGCATTGCCGGACGGTTTTCCAGATCATGCAGTACGGTTGTTAAATCCAGCCAGCCATATTTAAGTGGATAAGTAAATTCGTCTAGCAAAATTAAATCTAATGACGAATCTCGCAGCATTCCTTGAACAATTTTCCAGCCATATTGAGCGGTTGCGGTGTCACGTGCCAAGTCTTGCGTATCCCAGGTAAAACCCTCTCCCAAAACGTGCCAGATAACGTTGCTCTGCTGCCGAAAAAAGGCCTCTTCCCCGGTATCTGAGCGCCCTTTAATAAACTGCGCTACGCCAACACGCATCCCATGACCCAAGGCACGAGCAATCATGCCAAAACCAGAACTGGATTTTCCCTTGCCGTTACCAGTCAGCAGGAGAAGTAATCCCTTTTGTTTATTTGCGCGCGCAATGGCAGAATCCACAAGTTCTTTCTTGCGCTGCATGCGAATACGATAACGCTGCTCTCGCGCAGGTGATTCTGCTGTTTCATCCATTGATCGTTTGCTGATTGGGGTTATTACCAATTGTTTTGATAATACTATGCAACACCATTGCTATCACGATATAAAACAGGAAAGACATTACATATTGCGGAAAATAATTTACGAAACGTTCACCAAAGCCAACCAAAGTTGTCTCGACAAACCGGCCTGAAAAGAAATAAAAACCACCGCTGGAAAACAATTCACAAAGAACCAGCCCCGTTGCCATACTCAGGAAAAGCGGCAGCAGTGTGCGCCAGGCAAACTGATATTGATAGGCATACCAGCGACCTGCCAGCCATAGTGAAGCGTATGCTGGTATCAAAAAGATATAGGCACGAGTTAAGCAGTAATCACTGCTGCCATTACCCCATGCATAAGCCGCAAAATCCAGCAGCCAGGTTAAAATGAGTAGCCAAAGTAACGGTGACACCGCTCTGAGATAAACCCCTGCCAGAAAAAACACTGTCCAGGAAACATCGGGAAGCGTGTGCAGGGCAGCAAAATGGTGACTGCGTGTCACAATCATCAGTGCTGCCAGAGCACAGCCAATAATGATTTGACTGCGGATGGATAGTGCAAGCATATTGGAACTCCTCTACAAAAATCAGGGCTGATAGCGTAGGGTAGCAAAAAAATTTCTACCCGGTTGATTGAAAAACGCAGCGGTTTCATACTGTTTATCGAAAATATTCTCGATACGCCCTTGCAATCGCCAACGCTGATTGATCTGATATTCTGCGCGCAAGTCGACTTTAACATAACCATTCAGCTCGCGTGTATTGCCCGGGTCATCGTAGCGTTGCCCTTCTGCCAGCAGTAGCGTGCCAAGCGTATATTTGCCATAGGTACGGTAGGTATCAAGACGAAATGATTGTTGGGCGCGGCGTGCAAGGATATTGCCACGATTAAATCCACTAGATTTATCAATCGGATGAAGCAAGGTAACGTTGATATTGACATGCCAACCCTTGATCAAGGTGTTGAGTGTACCTTCAACCCCACGGATGAGCGCTTTATCGACATTGGCAACACTGCTGGTCCTTGAGTCGAAGGAAATGAGATCCTTGATACGAGTTTCGTAAAGATTGAGTGTCCAGCCCCCCCAATCGGTATTACCTTTGACACCCAGCTCGATACTACGGGACACTTCTGGACGCAGATTAGCGTTGCTAAATCCCGGAAAGTAAAGATCATTAAAGGTAGGTGCCTTAAAAGCATTACCAAAGTTGGCTGTTAAGCGTGTGTTATTCGTTAACGCATAACCCCAGCCGATGCCCCCTGTCACATGCTCTCCAAACTGCTGATTGGAATCCAGACGCAACGATGCCTGTAAGTTATGCCGGGCTATACTTGCCTGATGTTGTGCAAAAATACCCAGGTTATAGCGTGAGTTCACCGTATATTGAGTCGTGCTGTCGACATGATCGTGCTGGTAGTCCCCACCAAGAGTCGTGAGCTGGTTGGTGAACAGTCTCAGGTCATTTTGCAGCATAACGGTATCGCGCCGCGTATCGAACTGGGTTAGGAAGGCTTTATCCTGAAAGGAATCCAGATTTTCCCGGCTGCGCCCAGCAGTTAATTTAATTTTCCAGATATCCAGCGGAGAAAAGCTGGCTGATCCGCCAAAGACTTGCTGTGTGATCAATGAGTTGTTGGGTCCAAATGTGCTTCCATCAAATTCGGTTTTACCAGCAGCATGCAAAAAATTAGACGCTATTTCAAGACCATTATCGAAACGATACCCTGCCTGAGCAGATCCGGAAATATTACGATAGCCATCCTTATCCGGGTCAGGATCAGGATGAAAACAGCCAGAAATAGTCGAGCCGCGACAAGCATTAAATCCGTTCGTACCCACTCCACTGACCCCCAGATTGAGCCAACCTCGGGCATTACCCATGGAAAGATTGGCCGAGCCATTCAGCGTACCATAGCTGCCGCCACCAAAGCTCAGACTAGGTTTACCGCTTCTTGTACCTCTGCGAGTAAAAATCTGAATCACTCCACCGATTGCTTCAGTTCCATACAAGCTGGAACGCGGGCCACGTACAATTTCAATACGTTCGATCTGATCGATCGGAATATTCTCAAATGAGGTAGTACCGGACGTTGCTGAACCAACACGAATACCATCGATCAGAACCTGCACATGATCGGATTCTGTTCCGCGCATGAAAACGGTCGTAAACTTTCCGGGGCCACCACTATTAGCAATACTGATACCCGGCAGACCACGGAACAAATCTTCAATAGACCTGGCCTGTAGACGCTCGATCTCCTGGCGAGAGATCACCGTAACCGCTGCCAGTGTTTCATCTGCAGTTTGAGCGGTACGGGTTGCGGTCACAACAATAGGTTTTTCGTAAACGTCGTTAGCCGGAAATACAGAAGTTGCGTATATTCCAAGTGACAAAAATACAGTCACAGGCAAAAGGATTTTTGTCATAACTGTTTTCCCCCGCGCACACCCGCGCGATTTCAATCAATAAAATCACGATATGCAGAGAAATAACGAATAGACGCAAAAATACAACTGAACTACCATCATGCTTGGCACCCAGTTATCTTGCGCAAATATCACCACCCGTAATATCGTGCCAGAAATAGATATCAGGCCGGTCTCCGGGCTTATGAGTGATACTGCTAAAAGCTTGCGCCTTCCCATGCGATTGCACAGTGACATATTGCAAACTCTGAACTCAATTACCGTTGCGGGGGCAGCACTGGAATTATTTCATGCCAGGCATCTATGGCAGAAAGACGCACCAGTTTCCCGTTTCACCTTCAAGAATCGTTCTTGAAGACACCTGAAACTATAACCGCGTGATGCTACCTTTCTAGGGGATTCGTGTCAAACGAAAGTCTCTACCTGAATCGTCCCGGATTTTCCGTGTTAGCAACAAATAGAATTGGACTGTCATACATATTAACAGTCTGAATATGGTAGATATTGTCAATAACTCGCCGTCCTGCAACTATATTGACCGGCCGATGGGTCAGTGAGAGCCAGGAGGATACTAATGGTCAGGTATTTCGTGGCAATGGGAAACTGACGCCGGATCAGGCGAAAGTGCGGTGGCTTAAGATAGAAAACAAACAATTAACGCTGGAGCGCCAGATACTAAAGGAAACGACAGCCTTTCTCGCGAAAGATACAAAGTGAAATATTCGTTCATCACCCAAAAGAAAAAGACCTGTCCGGTCGGCCTGATATGCTGACTATTGGATGCGAGTCTCAGTACTTCATGACTATGAACAACGCCACCACGATTACTAGGATAATCTGTTGTTAGCACCAAATAGCAATGTCCCCTTGAGATGCAGCTCAATGAATTCATTGCTTGTAAAAAATTTCAGAGGTGGGCATTTTGAATGAACATGATAACGAGACGAAGCGATTGACTGTCGAACTGATCGGCGCACACTATCATGATTTCGGACCGACACTGGCCTGCGAGAAGCTCAGTGAGCGGCACGGTATTTATCTCTGTGCGAGAGCACTCGGAAGACTTATGATGACTGCGCTTTATGCCCACAACAGAAACCACACTGGGTTATATGCGCATTCTGCATGATCACATCGCGCTCCACGGCGTACCAGTAACGTTATGTAGTGCCAGCCCGAAAACCCACTATTACTTATTCAAGTGATAAGGAGTTCTACTATAGTAGAGAAAAAGGGGACGCTACCCTTTTTCTATTCCATCAGGCAATAACATGCAGATTACAAGGTCTTTCAATATACACTCAGGTCAGTTTTCCGTTCCGCAGAAAGTGGCTTTGGAGTAATTTGGCAAAGTAGAATTAGTGTCGGGGAGACTTTTTCGCTCACGCTGAGTTTATCGAGGTATAAATGATGTGCTGATATGGGGTTGGAGTTTCCATTTTATACAGGTATTTTTTGCTTCAGGACTGCTTTAACGTATCTCGTACGTTGCGGATTGCGTGGATTGCCCAGCAATCTGGAAAATAATATTGTAGCGATCGCCTGGGCGTAAGTTCCTCATCTTGAGCTTCCAAGTAAAGCGTATTGATATGCTGCGGCAGCGCCGATAGCCCCAAACGCTTGATACGATTCTTAATCAATTGATTCTGAAAATGTCTTAGGCTGTAGCGTCTTAATCGTCGAACATAAAACAGTGAGTCGTAAAGAGAAGCACTTATGACTGATTCATACCGAAAAGTGGCAGATGACGCTATTCGGACCAGATCATGATTCCATTGAGCCTTGGGATCAAGATCCCACAATGCTAAGGCACCGACCAAACTATCATCTCCGATTAATCCTTGAGGAAGTCGCACATGTTGCGCACGCAGCCGAGCAACAAAATCTTGCGAAAGCGCGTACAAGTTACCTGCAAATCCCCCATTGGAGGTAATAACTCGCCGAAAAATCCCAAATGACAAATTCCGTTGACTAGGAACACCTGAAACCGCATTGACATGCTGATTTGTCAAAAGGTATTCCTCCAAATGTTGTAGCGCTTCCTTTTCAACGCGACAATCCCCATCCGTGAAAAAATAACTTCCAGCTTCAGGGGCTAGTTCATGAACAAAATAATTCCAGGCATTTGCTTTGTCACCGATTTCTAACTCAATAACTTTAACCCAGGGAGCTGTACGGGCATAGTCATTAGCAGAAGCTACTGTATTATCGGTACAACCATTTGCAATAACGTAGCACGTCGTGTTGGGTAATAAAGGTGCTATGCGCAAAGCCTCAAGACACTCAACTATTCTACGAGACTCATTATGTGCGAAAACAGCGACGGCACGGTGCATTACGGTATCAGAAAAGGTGGTTTTATCTTGCGGCATAAATACTTATCCAAATGATTAATAATTAAAATTATGATTTATGCGCAGAACCTTTCTAGGCGAGCCATAATGCAGTCGTATTCCAATACACTACCGGATTTACCCTGACTGAGAATCATGAGCGTCATGAGAGAAAAGCCTAGCGACTCGAAATATGCTAAAGATTCCGTATAGTGGGGACTTCCTTCATATAAAGGTGTTACAGACAACTCAGATTGTAAACCGATAATATTTTTAATATAACTATCAATACCTTGAATTACTTTAATATCATAACCCTGAGTATCTGTCTTCAAAAAAATACGTGGATTTTTAATTTCAGAAATGAGCTCTGGAAATATCGAATCGAGGCGCCTAATTTCAATCATTTCGATGATCTTTTTTGATTGAAATTTGGGTTCATAGAATGAGCTATAAACCGTACCTGATTGCTCGATAATATTAAATGGTTGTTGTGAGTACTCGTTACCCAACGCGAAATTAAATGTTTTCCAACGTGGATCTCCTTGAGCCAGACTTGAAAGTTCGCGATAGTCCTCTCGTATAGGCTCAAAAGAAAAGATGTATCCGTTATAGCCCATCATTCTAAGATGATGCGCATATTGTCCTTTATTAGCACCCACATCAAAAACGCAATTTATCTTCCAGTTTAAAAGAAAGTCACGTAAGTACTGCTGCTCATAAAACCGCCTGATGGCTCTAATTTCAGGCATTCTGATTCCAATTTTCAGTGCCATGTGTGCCATGATGGTAGAGATACTCTCAGACATATTGACCTCTTGGAAATTACGTTTTGACTTTTAAACAACCATTAACTGGGTTTGTGGCATCTCTGAGTGCCTATACCCTCGCATAGCACCGTCTGGTTTGGTATGCGCCTTATCTACGCGTAGTTTGGCATGAATGACTTGTCTCCCATTCAGCAGCACCAACCTCAAAAAGGGATATCGTCTTCCATGTCGTCAAAGTTGCTACTGGCCGGGGAGCTATTTTTGTTTCTGGTGTGACTGCCTTGGCTATTATCTTGATCATCGTCTGGTGCATCCTGATAGGTTGCGCCAGAACGACCGCCAAGCATCTGCATGCGATCAGCGACGATTTCGGTAGTATAGCGTTCGATATTCGATTTATCAGTCCATTTACGAGTTTGTAAACGTCCTTCAATATAAATCTGTGAGCCTTTCTTGAGATATTCGCCTGCGATCTCGGCCTGTTTGCCAAACATAACGATACGATGCCATTCGGTGCGTTCCTGCTTCTCACCACTCTTATCTTTCCAGGTGTCGGTAGTGGCAATATTCAGGTTCGCCATTGCATCTCCGCTCGGCATGTAGCGAATTTCCGGATCACGCCCAAGGTTTCCAATTAACATGACTTTGTTCAATGAGGCCATTTATGTGCTCCTTTCTAATAGCTGAATTACTTTGTCTTCTTCAAAATCCTTCATATCCACCTTCAAATAGGCAACCTGTTCACCAGCCAGCACCAGTGCTTCACTGACACCGGGTAATACCGCCAGTGCCTGCGAAAGTTGGCTGGCCTGGTGATGATCCATCTTACCGACCGCGTACATCTTGGAGCGTACTGCTGCCGGTGCCTGCATGGTTATCGCCAGTAACAGCCAGATAATCAGCAATCCGCTGCAAAGGCCAGTCAAGGCAAATGCGCCATAATGCTGAAACAGATAACCACCGAGACTGGCGCCAACGAATGCGCCCAAAAATTGGGTGCTGCTGTAAACTCCAATGGCCGTACCTTTTGCACCAACCGGTGCGATTTTTGAAATGAGCGAAGGTAGACTCGCTTCCAGCAGATTAAAAGCCGTAAAAAATATCAAGAGAGCGAAGGCAAGCCCCAACAGCGATTGGTTAAACAACCACAGCAAAATCTGTCCGGCGAGCAATAGTGCAACGGCTGCGATAAATACAGGTTTCATCTGCGATTTTTTCTCGGCATAGATGATTGCCGGGATGATCAGCATGATCGATAACACCAGTACCGGGAAATACACTTGCCAATGATGATCTGCTGCTAGTCCGGCTGCACGTAATGATAGCGGCACCACAAGCCACAGCGCCATCAATACCGCATGCAGAGCAAAAATGCCGTAGTTCAGCCGCAGGAGTTGTGGATTATTCAATACTGTTTTGAAACGGCTGGACGCAACTTCGGTATCGGAGTGAAAGCGACTGACCACTGGATTGGGCACTACCTTGTACACCACCCAGATGGCGAGCATCGCCAGCAAACCAGTTAACAGAAAGATACCCGGTACGCCGATCCATCGGTTAAGTATCGGCGCCAATATGAGCGACAAGGCAAATACGACACCGATGGTCATGCCAATCATCGCCATGGCTTTGGTACGGTGCTCTTCGCGCGTAAGATCAGCAGCAAGCGCCATAACCGCTGCCGAGATTGCCCCCGCTCCCTGCAATATGCGGCCAAAAATGACCCAATAAATATCCATCGCGCTGGCCGCAACGAAACTGCCAAACGCAAACAGAATCAGCCCAAAATAAATAACCGGTTTACGTCCGATGCGATCAGACAACCAGCCAAAAGGAATTTGCAGCAAGGCTTGCGTTAATCCATAGGCGCCCAATGCAATGCCAATCAGGGTGAAACTGGTGCCCCCAGGCAAGTCTTCTGCATACAATGCAAATACGGGCAGAATGATAAATAACCCAAGCATGCGCAGCGCATAAACGCCAGCGAGTCCGATGGAAGCACGTAGCTCCACGGGTGTCATTTTTTCTGTTATTTCAGGGGAATTTTTGGATAGGGAAGTTGAGGACATGAAACTGCTTGGTGACAGAACTGTAAATCTGCCCATATTAGCAGGTGTCGACTGGAGCTTCAGATTTTTCTGTTGATGTTATCCATTATGAGATTAGAGCCACTAGCCTTAACCCGTTGTTCATTTTCAAAAAGTTTATAAAAACCGGGGTGATTGGCTTTTTCCAGTAACTTAGAAAGTTTTTCACTGCTGATATTGCGTTGCTGTTGCAGCAATAACGCGACAAGCCCAGAAACATGAGCCGTGGCCAATGAGCTTCCTGAGGTAAAGTTATAGGCTCCTTTGGGGAAGGTTGTTAATATTTCTTCACCAGGTGCGGACACGGTTAATTTCTGGTTATTCGACGAGGATTTTATCAGCTTGCTGCCTAGGCTTTGAACACCAATAACTCCAGGTTGATCAGCTGGAAAACCCGAGTTTTTATCTATTCTGTCCGGTTGCGAGGCGATAACGGTGATACCTTGCTGAATGGCTGTTTCAATCAGGCGGGCGAGCAGGTGATCATAGGGGCCAGTCAGGCTTAAATTAACAATATCAGTTTTCATTTCAATCGCCGTGTTGAGTGCGAGCGCCAGACTGAAGCTATTACAGACAGCTTCCATGGCTCCCGTTTGTGTTCCCCAGCAAGCTTTTAACGCAATTACATGGCTGTCGGGAGCAATACCGACAATTCCTTCTCCATTATCTGCTCTAGCCGCGATCACGCCTGCGATTGCCGTACCGTGAAGGTCGTCATTAAATTCAGGGGATTTTTGAGTGACAAAATTTCTAGTTTCCTTGATCTGCCCCTTGAGATCAGGATGGTTAACGTCCATGCCCGTATCGATGATCGCGATCTTGATGCCTTTTCCAGTGGCCTGGTTATGTATTGCAGCTAGATTCATTGAATGGATATTCGTTTGCAGACGAAAATAAGGATCACTATAGTCGGCTGCCATCACCCGAAAATTGCTTAATCCCTGAACATGATTGATACGGACATCACTAGATAATTTATTGATAACATCCGCCAGAGGTTGGTTGTCGTCAATTTTATATACCACACAATATTCATTAATTGCGCTGATAAGCCACTGTGAAAGAATGGTTAATTTGTAGTCTGCTTCGATAGTAGAGGCTACCTTTCTGCTCCAGGTAGAACTGCTATATTCCCCTCGCCGACGATAGGTCTGATTTGCCGTTCCGACCTGGATGCGATTAGCCTGCTTTTCACCATAGGTGACCAAAATGATGTTGTTCGCCTGTTCGTGATTAAAAAGTTGGGGGTCAATCGATAATGATGCCTCCTCCGCTTTGATTGGCAAAACGGTTAGCAACAGCATAATCAGGGCAGAAACCAGTACATAGCCCTTGGCTTGATTTTTCTGTGACATATTTAATCCAAATCAGAAGATAATTTTCCCTGAGCAAGTTCAGCAAACACGACGAGTGAATGATTGCGCAATTGCAAAATGGCCTCATTGAGGGCTTGTGGAGTAATTCCTTGAGTACCGATCTGGATTTCGTAGATACCGTTGCTCGATGGCCCTGTTACGATACTTGCGGAAATACCTTGCAGAATAGCCGCGATTTGTTCGGATTCCAATTGATCTTCGATAAAGGCAACGTGTACGATATTTTTTGATACGCTTTCGGTTGAATTGCTCAGTGTCCGATATTCACCAGGTAATTCTGGTGTTGCAACCGCGAACGTATCTATCGAGGAGTTAAACATTAACGGTGATACCAGCAACAACAGACTTGCTGCCAGGGCAACGTACTTTGCCGCACCAAAATATTGAGGTGGGAAAATACCGAGTACTTTTTGATGGTTCCGTGGTTCAGCCGGTATTAATGATTCAGGTGCTGCCTGTATTTGATTCTTAAGTTTGGCAAATGATGTTTGTGACATTTGCTGTAGCAGTTCGGTCTGCTGTAACTTGTCGAATAATTGCTGTTGCTGATGCAATTCGATTCTGCAAGTAATGCAGGTTTTAATATGGCTTCTTACGAGCGCATTTTCGGTGGAATCCAGTGAATGATTAACGTACCACGGCAACAGATTCCAGATTTTTTTGTGCTCGCTTTGGATAGTAGCCTTTGTGACGGTTAAAGACATTTTATTTTCTCCTGCCATCTAGTTCGGGAAGTAGTCCAGCCAAAATTTTTCGGGCGTAAAACATTCTTGTTTTTACCGTATTCTCGGGACATTGCATAATCTCGGCAATTTCACTGTAATGTAAGCCCTGATAATAGGTCATCTCTACGACAGCCCGCTGTTCTACGGACAGCTTATCAAGCGCAATTTCTAGCCAATTATTTAGCTCCAGTTGAGAGACCCAGTGTGTACTGCTGTCGGGAAAATAATCTAATTCATCGCTGAATTCTACCGACCGGTCTTCTCTTTTCAGGCGCTGTTCGATACTTTTCAGCCCTTTTAAATAGGCAATCCCCAGTATCCATGTTGAAGGACGGCAAACCTGATCGTAAGTCGATGCCTTTTCCCAGACGACATACATGACATCATTAATAATCTCTTCGATACAGTCCTGGCGTTTGGTGATATGAAAAATAAACTGATACAGCCGCTTAAAGTAACACTGGTAAAGTTTTTCAAAAGCAGCTTCATTACCGGCAGCAACTTCCGCAATCAGATTTTTCTCCTCAACTCGTTGCGCATGTGAGTTGAATAGCCTGGATTTACCTGCTTCCGATGTTAACGGTTCATGCATATCTATTGTTCCATTCTCTAGCAGTACGAAGTAATGTCTTGCCTCCGTTGATTCTCCTCAATGGTCAAAAGGTTCATTGCATAGATTACCGGATATCTTCAAAAATCCATATTTTGTTACAACACGTCGCCGCTTTCAGGAAATTTTTATGAACATCAATGGTATATATCAGTTACATGCTATGTCAATATTTTTATTCTGCTACATTTTGTTTGAAAATCAGAACCCGAACGATATAGAAAAGACAATGCTGTTATGAACAATTAGAGGGTCAAATTGCCATCCTGAGGCTAATTTTTTTTCCTTGCCTAAATGACGACCCCTGTGATAACGAAGGTCAATACCAAGATTTTGAGAGGCATACCACGTTAGGCCAAGATTCAGATACAGAAAATCATCATAATCCAGTACTTTGGTTTGATTGCTGTAGCCGAAAGTACCAGATACTTCGATCGCCTCGGCAATTGGATAACGTCCTGAGATCTCGGAATTGAACGATATGTGATTTTGTTGATAGCCATTTTCGGAAAAACCAAGATTAACCGTCAGCAAATCACGAAAATGGCCGTAAAGATAAAATTCATTGTAATCAACATTCTGACCGAATATCTTGCCGCTGAAGATATAGCGTGTCCATTCCACATTAAATCGCCAATCATCTGCAAGCTGATACGCAAAACCTGCGTAGGGCTTGAATTCGATTTTAGAAGGATCCCTGAATTCGCTATCCTTAAAATCCACTGTAGACGCAAATACACCGAGATATGCACCGGATTTGAACTCGTAATCAATGTTTGCCTGAAGAGCAGGTTTTCTGTCGCTCTTGGAATATCCGCGCCAGATATAGTCCGTTGTGGCTGTTACGCTGCCACTAAAATCAGCGTAACTGTCAATTGAGAAAATAGTGATTAACAAAATCCCTAAAAACTGATAAATCAGACGGCGGCAGCGCTTCTGTTTTTTTTGCATAGTCACGGAGCAGAGCTAGTATGTAATGGCTGCACATAGAATTTTTGATCTATGTTGAAATATCGTGGATAGGGGAAGGTCGATGTTCCCGCACAAGAAACAGATCATATTGATAGTGTTGTTGACGCTTCCAGAGACAGTAAGTAACACCATGATTATTTTACATTATTTATTCTCGTTCTCCCACTCGGCTTGCCTCGATCGCTCAAGTCGGGCAGGCTTCTAACTTACCTGCTCAAAGTCACATAGATCCTGACTGCTTGGAGTTACTGGTTCAAATAGATACAAATTTAAAATTGCACACATTTGAACTTTTCCTCGAATATGCGAAATAAACAGGGCAAGGGAGAATAACGGGAAGGGAAATTCTCCGACTTTATTTTACCGCGATCCCAGATATTTTCCTTCTGTTCTTGAGCCACCACCGGCAGCGAGATGTCATTAGCGGTGGAACAATATTGGCAAATTAGCCGTGTACGGCCAAGAATAAGGACGCTGAAAATGCGATGCAGCAAGCTGAGATTATGATATTCCGAATATACTTCGAACATGTAACGGGGTTGTGCTGGATCAAACCTGTTTTTCTTTGGTTTTTCACAATTTGCTTTTGAAGTATCAGTGCGATAATCCGTCGCTCAATAGTGGTAATTGCTTTTCCTTATGCATCGAGACAATCCAATTTCTGAACAACTGCGGCACACTGCCATAGCAAAACTTCTCTCAGCCAGCCTGATGGTCGTCAGTATCGGTTTGCCTGGGTGCGCATCCTATCAGTCAGGTCTTAAGGATGCTGACAATGGCATGATAACTTCTGACTCCAAAAGACCAGTCAAGTCCTGGTCAGGTCAGCACGTCGTAATTCCTGTTCCGGAAAAAATGCCAACAGTGAAAGCGTACCAGCACGAAATTGTTAGATTAAAGCAGTTGTTAGCTGAAAAGGATAAGCTTATCCAGCACCAGACTACCAAGGAATTAAAGCCAGCCCAAGTGCAGGGTAAAGTCTTGCTGGAACCAGCAAGCGGCATTAGTCAAACTAAAAATCAACAACATCGGCTTGCCACAAAACCAGAGGTGGCTTCTAAAATTGCTGAGGCTGAAGTTTTATTGAATGTGCTGAAACAGTCTGCCGCTGCTAAACGTAACCCCGCATTGCTGTCGCTTGCACAAGCATCGCTTGATGCAGCTCTATTGGCTTATGAACGCACAGATTTCAGTAATGGTATGAGTTATGCCGCACAATCTCGGGAATACACTGAAATGATCACGAGACTAGCTGACAATTCATACGAGCAGCAGGCTTCCACTGTGACGCTGCATATTCCGCTTCTTCTGCAAACCAGGCAGAAAGAAGCACTTAAAGCTACGCCGGGTAGTAATGCTGAAACACTAGGTACGCTGGCACAGAACACCCCTGTAAACGCTACAGCCTATCATGGACACTGGCTACACGTAGAAACCCGGGATGGTCGTTCAGGATGGATTCGGAATCAGTCTGTAAATGCCAGAATCAATCTGCCGAATATACCTGATCAGGAAAGCTAGGTTTTTACCAGGATTGCAGATCGAAACAATACTAACTGGGATTTCCCGCCATCTTGTTTTTTTTCAAAAAGGCGGGAATTATTATTAATCAGTATTAATCAATGTCCGGTAGCAAAATCCACCAGTTTTTGGAAGCTGAATAGATAATCCTGCTGTTGTAGTGGTGTATGGCATTGCACACAGTTTAGATCATTCACTTTCACCGTACCATCAGGATTGTAGACGGAAAAACCCCAGTCTCCGGTACGGTCAGTTGCTTGGTAAGCCGCATCCCAGTTATTTCTTTTTTCCATGACAGCAACAGCAGCCAGTTTATCAATCTCGAACAAACCGTCCTGTCCGGAGACTATTTTGCCATCGGCATCTTTTTTAGGTTCATAGATTTCCATAATGACAACTGAACCCGGCGCTGCTTCTTCACCTTTTTTATAGCTCTCCACAGCAATTTGGTTTGCATAGAATTTCGCTACTTGAGTTTGATTGGCACGATTAGCAACACTATATTGGGAAAAAATCTGTTCGTAGCCTTCCGGGAATTTAACAAACTCTGGGTTACCGTCACCGTTGGCATGCAATGGCAACAGCAAGCTCATCAAGATAACAGCGCATATTTTTGATTTCATCATTGACACTTCTCCTCGCTATTTGATTTGTAGTTAAAAACGACTGGCACACAACGCCAGCGTTTTCAGTTCCATTATAGACATACTCCGCTGATCCCGAAAGTAGCCATTCTGATCAGGATACCTCGAAAAACCGTTGCGAGCGATTCGAGTGCAAGGTGGCCGGGGCAAAGCGATCGAGACATATCAAGTAGATAGGCGAGGAAGCGAGCACCGCCCAACGCAGCAATCGGATCACGCAGCAGATTTTTCGAGGTGCTCATCAATTAGTGTGTTCACCCCCCATATTACTGATACGCGCAGTTTCGGATTCGATCCATGCTTCCATCCTTTGAATTAGCTCAGCTGGCTCCATCCCGACTGGGTTAACCGGCTCGCCAATACTAACCGTGATCGTGCCGGGATATTTGATCAGTGAATTTTTTCCCCAGAACTCGCCAGCATTGTGCGCAACTGGCACAACGAACGCATTGGCATGCACCGCCAGCCACGCACCGCCAATACGGTATTTCCCTTTTTCCCCGGGAGGAATACGCGTACCTTCTGGAAACACCACAATCCAAAATTTTTGTTTTAGCCGCTCCCGACCCTGTTCGACAATCTGCTCCAGTGCGGCCTTTCCCGCGCTGCGATCAATGGCGATTGGGTTTGTCATCGCCAGTCCCCAGCCAAAAAATGGGATACGCAACAATTCCTTCTTGAGCACCCACACCTGTGGAGGAAAGATTTGCTGTAGAGCAAGCGTTTCCCACGCGGACTGATGTTTGGAAAGAATAATGCCAGGTTCTTGAGGAATGTTTTTCCCACCAATGACACGATAGCGTAAACCACAAACATGCCATAACAGAAACAGCATTATTCTGGTCCAGCCATAGGTTACGCGATAGCGTTGATGGGGAGGTAACGGAAAACAGGCAAGAGCAACTAGCGCATACGGTGGCGTGATGATCGCCTGTAGTAGCAGATAAATCAGTGAACGCCCTCCCGCGAGCCACTTGCTGCTATGCACTAATGCCAAGATTATCCACCACTGCTGCCAGATCTGGAAAAATTTGGGTACCGTCTGGAAGCTCTCCTACCTGACTGGTTTTCTCGCCGTTTCCAGTTAGCACCAGCACTGGTATGGCACCTGCTTTGCTGGCTGCCTGCAAATCACGCAGCGAATCGCCAATCGCCAATACATGAGCCAGTCCAACGCTATATCGCTGAGTGATTTCCTCGAACATACCGATACCAGGCTTGCGGCAAGTGCATTGGTCAGTTTCGGTATGCGGACAGAAAAACAGCGAATCGATTCTTCCGCCTGCCTGTTGTACCAATTTGAACATCTTGTCGTTGATGGCGTTGAATGCGGTCATATCGAGCAATCCACGTCCAATGGCAGCATAGTTAACCGCAACCACCACACGATAACCAGCATGTGTCAGTCGCGCAATTGCTTGCAGACTTCCCGGAATCGGTATCCACTCCTCGGGTAACTTAATATAAGTAGCGGGCACCTTATTAATGACTCCATTCTGGTCAAGAATAATCAGTTTCATTGCTGCATTACCCCGCCAGACAAGCAATATCAGCAACCCGGTTCATCGCGGCTTGTAATTTTGCCAACAGGGCAAGGCGGGTCTGGCGCAACAGCGGATCTTCACAATTGACCAGTACCTGATCAAAGAAATGATCTACAGGCGCTTTCAACGCTGCCAGCATTTGTAATGCATTAACATAATCCCCGCTGGCAAACACGTTGTCGACACCTTTTTCAATTGCGGAAAGCACCTGGTAAAGGGTGATCTCCGCTGGTTCACGCAGACTGGCTTGATGCAGCGATAACGCATCTATTTTCGATTTTTTGAGAATATTGCTGACACGTTTGTTGGCGGCAGCCAGGCTTGCTGCTTCGGGCAACGTGGCAAATGCGCGTACCGCGGCGAGCCGTTTTGGAATATCGTCCAGTCGTTGTGGCCGCAGATTGAGAACTGCTTCGATTTCCTGCGAACGATAACCTTGCTCGCGCAAATTATAAGCCAGGCGGTCAAAGAAAAACTCCTGTAACTGCGTGGCTAGCTGCGACGTAACCGGTCTAGGATGGTTTGTTTCTGTACTACCAAGAATGGTGATCGCCGTTTCAAGCAATTCATCGAGCCTCAACGGCAAGCTCTTCTCGATTAGAATACGAATTACTCCGAGGGCGTGTCTTCGCAGTGCGTAGGGATCTTTATCCCCACTTGGTGCAAGACCGATGCTGAACATGCTGACCAGTGTTTCAAGTTTGTCAGCAAGCGCGACACATACCCCGATTGAGTTACGGGGCAATTCATCTCCGGAAAAGCGGGGTTTGTAATGGTCTTCAATTGCGTAGGCAATGCCGTCACTTACACCCTCATGCTGCGCGTAGTAACGTCCCATGATGCCTTGCAACTCGGGAAATTCACCCACCATATCCGTCAGCAAATCTGTTTTTGCAAGACTGGCGGCAAGCTGCGCTTGCTCCGCCAGTACATCACCATCCAGTTGCTTGGCGATAGACTTGGCGAGTTGGCATAAATAAATGATGCGCTCTCCTTGCGAGCCCAGTTGATGATGGTAGATTACCTTGTCTAGGCCAGGCAGGCGTGATGCTAGCGTTGTTTTATGGTCGTGTTCAAAAAAGAATTGTGCATCCGCGAGTCTCGAGCGGACAACGCGTTCATTTCCGGTGATGATTTCGGTCGCATCGATTGGGTTAACATTGGCAACAATCAAGAAACGATTGGCGAGCTTTCCAGCGGCATCCATCAGTGGAAAATATTTTTGATTAGCTTTCATGGTTAAAATCAGACACTCTGCAGGTACCTGTAAGAATTCTGCTGGAAAGGTTCCTGTGAGCACATTGGGGCGTTCAACCAAGGCGGTCACTTCGTCAAGCAATGCCGCATCCTCCACTACCTCCAGGCTGGAATTCTGGGCTGCTGTTTGCAGAGCATGCCAGACAAGCTCACGCCGCCGGTCAAAACTGGGAATTACAGCACCATCGGTTTGCAGACGCGCTTCATAATGATCCGCGTGCTCAATTACCAGTGGATCAGTTTTAGCCTCAAAACGATGCCCTTGCGTTGTATTGCTGGCAGTTAGTCCGAATGCCTGAATCGGAATGATTGTGTTCCCATGCAATGCCAGCAGACCATGCACAGGCCGCACAAAATGAATATTCTTCCAGCCATCAGCGAGCTGATACGCCATTACTTTAGGGATAGGCATCTGATGTATGCTTTCATCAAACGCTGTTTGCAGACCAGCAAGCAAAGGCTTTCCGGGCAGAATCTGCTCCAGAAACAGTACATCAGAGTGACCTTCATGTGCTTGTTTGAGTTGCGGTATGACTGTCGTATCTACGCCAAGGGCAACCAGTTTTCTCAGCAAAGCAGGCGTGGCTTGTCCCTGAGAATCCAAGCCAATTTGTGTCGGCATCAATTTCTGTGAAACCAGCTGTTCTGGTGCTTGTGTCAACACAGCCGTCAAATGCACGGCTAACCGACGCGGTGTTGCAAATGTAGTCGTTCGGGAATTATCCGTAGTCAAACATTGTTGCTGTAAGCTTTTTTCAATACTATCAGCAAATGCGACTGCCAGCTTTTTAAGCGCCTTGGGCGGCAGCTCCTCGGTCAACAGTTCGATCAGCAAACTTTGGGTATTCATGCAGATTTTGTCTGTAGCTGCTCAAGAAGTTCTTCTACCCATTTTCTGGGTGCTAGTGGGAAAGGCGGTTGTAGGCGCGCACGGCTGTCGTAATAGGCTTGCGCGACTCGCCGTGCCAGATTGCGAATGCGCGTGATATAGGCAGCGCGTTCGGTCACTGAGATTGCATTGCGCGCATCCAGCAAATTAAACGCATGTGCGGCTTTTAATAACTGCTCATAGGCTGGCAAAGCAAGCTGTGCGTCCATCAGATAATTGCACTGTGTTTCATATTCGCCAAAGGCAAGCAGTAGAAAACGGGTATCGCTATATTCAAAATTATAGGTCGATTGTTCCACTTCATTTTGATGATAGACATCGCGATAGCTGAGTCCTTCAGTCCAGGTAAGATCAAATACATTTTCTACACCCTGTAAATACATGGCAAGACGTTCCAGCCCATAGGTGATTTCTCCGGTTATCGGGCGGCAATTTAGTCCACCTACTTGTTGGAAATAGGTGAATTGTGTTACTTCCATCCCATTTAGCCAGACTTCCCAACCCAGCCCCCACGCTCCGAGTGTCGGATTTTCCCAGTCGTCTTCAACGAGGCGCACATCATTTTTCTGCAAATCTAGCCCTAATACCTGCAATGAACAGAAATACAAATCCAGAATATCGCGTGGCGCGGGCTTGAGAACTACCTGAAATTGATAGTAATGCTGCAGCCGGTTGGGATTATTACCGTAGCGTCCATCCTTTGGGCGACGTGAAGGTTGTACGTAAGCTGCCCGCCACGGTTCTGGGCCAATTGCGCGTAAGAAAGTCGCGGTATGGCTGGTACCGGCACCCACTTCCATATCGTAGGGTTGCAGCAAGGCGCACCCCTGCTGTCCCCAGTATTGTTGCAGCGTCAGAATGATTTCCTGGAAAGTTGGTCTGCTCATGTACTTATGCGTTTATGCCATGTTATCCGCTGGAATTCTACAGGGTTTTGCGAGTCGCCGAAAATGCAATGACGCAGCCAGCCAGCAACAGCAGGCCAATCAAACTAAGAATTGGTTTGTTGCCATACAGTACGTAAGGTGTAGCACCACTAAATCCTTGCACCTGTGTATGTAGCGCATTGGTTGTGAACATCTCCAGCGTTTGCAATACCCGACCACGCTCATCGATAATGGCAGTGACGCCAGTATTGGTGGCACGCAGCATGTAGCGACCGGTTTCCTGTGCGCGCATTTGCGAAATCTGCAAATGCTGCCAAGGACCGATTGATCGACCAAACCAGGCGTCGTTGCTGACATTGACCAGTAATTCGGCTTCAGGAAGTTGCAAAATAATCTCTTCACCAAAAACATCCTCATAGCAGATATTGATGGCTACTCGCTTACCTGCCAGCTGCATTGGCCGCTGATCAAGGCTGCCGCGCGAGAAATCTGACAAAGGAATATCGAGCACTTCCACAATACGCCCGAATACCTGTTTCAGCGGAATGTATTCACCGAATGGAACCAGATGATGCTTGCGGTAACTTTGTTCGGGTGAAGAACCCAGGCTAAACATCGTATTGTAATACTCGCCGCTTACCTTTCCTCGCTCTGCCATGCCAATCAGCACATCTCCCTGATTACGTCGAGCATGGTCTCTGAGAATTGACCAATACCTGCCAGGCAGTTCTTCGCGGAACATCGGAAATGATATTTCCGGCGTGATGATCAATTGACTTGAGCTTTCTTGCACCAGTTGTACGTAGGTCTGCAATGAAGTCACCATATGATTGGGGTGCCATTTCAGATCTTGGGGAATATTGCCTTGCAGTAAGCTTACTTTGAGCGGTTCACCGGATGGCGTGACCCAGCTGATCTGTTGTAATCCCCAACCGGCGAGCCAGATCATGACCAGTGGCAAACCCAGTCGCCAGTTTCGCCATTGCTCCAGCCAGCAGGCCAATCCGGCGGCGGTCAGTACCAGCAGAAAAGAAACACCGTATACGCCAATAATCGATGCAAAACCAGCCAACGGACCGTCGGGTGTCTGCGAATAACCGACCGTCAACCACGGGAAACCAGTAAACAGCACGCTACGCAACCATTCGCCCAATGCCCAAAGGGCGGCAATCATGCATATCCAGATGAGCGGTCTACGCAAGGCAGCGAAACCAGCAATGCCAGTGGCGAATCCATAAAACAGGGAGAGGTATATGCACAGCAGTACTAGTGCGATGACCGCCAGCGGCGTTGGCATGCTGCCGAAATCATGTAGACTGATGTAGAGCCAGCTTACACCGACCCCCAACAAGCCCATGGCAAAACTGAAACCCATTAAAGCTGCCTGAAAAGGAGTGGTACTTTTACGCAGTAATATTCCCAACAACGTCAAGGTGAGTAACGGCAATGGATACAAATAGAATGGCGCAAAACCGGCCACTGTGAGAATACCAAGTAGAAAGGCAGATAAGGGTTTTAAGATGCGTTTCAAATCGGTTCAATGGAAATGGTTTCTGTGGAGATCACCGGAATAATCTACAATTTCCCAAGTTCTGCCACGAACGTGATCGGCAGATAGAGCAGAACGACTACAATGAAAATGTAGCCTATGAATACAAGTGGGTTTTCCAGAAAACTATCTTTTAGTGTCTTATGTTTGCCTGTCTGTTTTAATTTGGCGTATTCTGCGCGTACCCGCTGGGTGCGAGCTATCTGGTACGTTTCTAGTAATTTTTTGGCTTCTGGATAAAGTGAATCATCCTGAATCCAGAGAGCAGGAAGCGAAACGCCCCAGTTGCCAGTAGAGGTTTCATAGTATTCCACCCCATTTTCTCTCAGCAAAGCACGAATCTCTTCAGATTCGTCATCTGGTACTCCTCGCAGTTTGAATAACAGTTTAGACATTAATGATAGGATTGATCGCCTGTTGGTGATAGCAGCTGAAGTTACAAGCGTAGCCCAAATACAAGAAAGCCGCCATAAAGGCGGCTTTTTGATAAGACATTGCTTAACGTTTTGAGAACTGCTTGCGTCGACGAGCTTTACGAAGCCCAACCTTCTTGCGCTCTACTTCACGCGCATCACGCGTAACAAAGCCTGCTTTTTTTAGGACTGGTTTAAGGGTCTCGTCATAATCCATAAGCGCGCGGGTAATTCCATGACGAACCGCTCCGGCCTGGCCAGATTCGCCGCCACCGTGAATGTTAACCATGATGTCAAGACTGGTAGTGTTCCCGGTCAGTTCCAGGGGTTGTCGTACTACCATGCGCCCAGTTTCTCGAGAGAAATACTCATCAACAGGTTTGCGATTTACAGTGATGATGCCCGTTCCTGGTTTTATAAAAACGCGCGCAACAGCGCTTTTCCTGCGTCCTGTACCGTAATTATATTGGATTGCCATGTATAGATATTATGTATTAATTTCCAAGGGTTGTGGCTGTTGGGCAGCATGCGGATGTGAATTTCCGGCATAAAGCTTCAACTTTTTGAGCATGGCGTAACCAAGAGGTCCTTTCGGCAGCATGCCCTTAACAGCTTTTTGTAGCGGTCTGTCAGGAAAGCGTGCGTGCATTTTACGGAAGGTAGTTTCGTAAATTCCACCTGGGTAGCCGCTATGGCGATAGTACTTCTTGTCGTCAGCCTTATTGCCAGTCACTCGCAGCTTGTCAACATTAATTACCACAATATAGTCGCCCGTATCCACATGTGGGGTGTAAATTGGTTTGTGTTTTCCACGCAAGCGGTGGGCGATGGCCGCAGCCAATCTGCCTAAAACTTTGTCGGTCGCATCAACTACAAACCACTCGTGATTGACTTCATGTGGCTTGGCAGAGAAGGTCTTCACTACTAATGTTCCTTTAGGTACAAAAAAGATGTCGGATTATCAACCAGCGCACTGTAAATGTCAATCTTCTGTATGAATCCTGCCAGGAAATATCTAGCCGGGAGATTTTAATATTCTTAACAAGTCGGTAATATCATCCGGTATGAGGGAATTCCATTGCATTCGTTGCCCAGTATGGGGGTGATTTAATTCAAGTCGCTGCGCGTGCAAAGCTTGTCTTGGAAAACGCAAAATTACTTCGGATAGGTGGCTATTGGTTAAGCTGGCAAGCTTTCCACCATAGACGGGGTCTCCCACCAACGAATGGCCGATGGCACGCAAATGGACGCGGATTTGATGCGTGCGACCGGTTTCTAGACTGCAGCGCAGCAGTGTGCATACTTGAAAATTCTCCAGAACATAGTAATAAGTGCGCGCAGGTTTGCCATTCTCGCTAATCGCCATCCGTGTTCGCTGTTTGGGATGTCTGCCAATGGGCGCATCTACTACGCCATCTTTTGTGAGATCACCTAGCACGATTGCCAAGTAATCTCTTTTCACTGATCGCTGCTGTAATTGTCTGACCAGATCAAGCTGCACTTCAATGGTTTTGGCAACGACCAGCAATCCTGATGTCTCCTTATCGAGACGGTGGACAATGCCTGCACGGGGAACCTGATTGAGTTGTCCTGCATGATTAAGCAGCGCATTAAGCATGGTCCCCTGCCAGTTTCCATTCCCCGGATGGACAACCAGTCCGGCAGGTTTGTCGATAACCAGCAAGTGACTGTCTTCGTAAATAATACTGAGTGGTATTGCTTCAGGGTGGTGGCGGTGATCGGTATCAGTCAGGTCAGGTAAAATCTGGATTTTTTCACCTCCCCATATTTTCTGTCGAACATCGGCAGATGCGCCGTTTACCGTGATACGGTTCTGTTTAATCCATGCTTGTAGCCTGCTGCGTGACCATTGCGGCAACAAACGAGCCAGAACCTGATCAAGACGCAGACCCGCTATATCCTCAGGAGCATTCAGATCTAGTACTTTACTATTATGCCCAATCGATACGGACTGATCTTGCTTTACGTTATAATCTGCGGACGGAAATTCGCGCTTGGTATGATTCATTTGAATTGCAATTTTGTTAATCGTAGGGTTGGTGGGCGCATTATTCTGGTATGCAATGGGTTCCCAGAAAGATCAGAATAATTATATCTTTATGATTGAGAAAGCATCTCTGAGGATCCAGATATCGATAGTCTGGGAGAGTCATGAAAACGTTATACGATAAATTGTGGGAAAGTCACGTTGTGCATGCGGAGTCATTAGATTCTGATGCGACGGTTCTATTGTACATTGACCGGCATTTGGTGCACGAAGTGACCAGTCCTCAGGCATTCGAAAGTTTAAGAATGGCCGGACGGAAACCGTGGCGAACTGGCTCTATTCTGGCGGTGGCTGATCATAATGTTCCAACAACGGATCGTCGGCACGGCATCAGCGATCCTGTATCGCGTCTACAGGTTGAAACACTCGATCGGAATTGTGATGAATTTGCTATTACTGAATTCAAGATGGATGACCCGCGCCAGGGAATCGTGCATGTTATTGGACCAGAACAGGGCGCTACTTTGCCTGGCATGACCGTGGTTTGCGGAGATTCCCACACCAGCACGCATGGCGCATTTGCTTGTTTGGCCTTTGGTATTGGTACTTCGGAAGTCGAACACGTGCTGGCAACACAGTGTCTTGTGACCAAGAAATCCAGAACGATGCAAGTACTGGTTGAAGGGACTTTGCTTACAGGTGTTACTGCCAAGGATATTGCCCTGGCGGTTATTGGCGAAATCGGTACTGCTGGTGGAAATGGCTATGCCATTGAGTTTTCCGGTAGCGTCATTCGAGGATTAAGCATGGAGGGGCGTATGACACTGTGCAATATGGCTATTGAGGCAGGCGCGCGCGCTGGCATGATTTCGGTAGATGATGTGACCATTAACTATCTCGAAGGTCGACCTTTTGCCCCTAAAGACTCACTGTGGGAGCGGGCAGTAGCTTACTGGCGAACACTGAAAAGTGATGAGGGGGCAGTTTTTGATCAAACGGTAAAACTGGATGCTGTCAAAATCAAACCCCAGGTGACATGGGGAACTTCGCCGGAAATGGTTGTGCCAGTCAATGGCCGTGTTCCCATTCCCTCCGAAATCGCGGATGTCGTCAAACGCAACGCTGTAATTCGTGCGCTTGAATACATGGGTCTGCAGCCTGGTATGCGCATTAATGAAATTTATCTTGATAAAATTTTTATTGGCTCTTGTACCAACTCCCGTATTGAGGATTTACGGGCGGCGGCAACCGTGGTCTCTGGTAAAAAAATCGCTCCTAACATCAAGCTTGCTATGGTTGTACCGGGATCTGGTCTGGTAAAATCGCAGGCTGAGCTGGAAGGACTGGACAGAATTTTTCTGGAGGCGGGATTTGAATGGCGGGATCCAGGGTGTTCGATGTGTCTTGCCATGAATGAAGACCGATTGAATCCCGGGGAGCGCTGTGCCTCAACCTCCAATCGTAATTTTGAAGGTAGGCAAGGTTCGGGTGGAAGAACCCATTTGGTGAGTCCAGCAATGGCCGCAGCGGCGGCTATTGCTGGTCATTTTGTTGACATCAATTCATAATCCAATCTTTGATTTTCAGAGGATACTGCCCATGAAAAATGGCTATTTATTAATGTTGCTAGCTTTAATGCTATTACTGCCAGCCTGTAATACTATGCAAGGTTTTGGTAAAGATGTTCAGCGGGGTGGTGAGGCAATCGAGAAGACAGCCAAATAAATTCTGATATTGATAACTGCATGAAAAAATTTGAGCAATGCCATGGATTGGTGGTGCCGCTGGATCGGGCCAACGTTGATACGGATGCAATTATTCCCAAGCAATTCTTGAAATCTATCAAACGTTCCGGATTTGGGCGATACCTGTTTGATGAATGGCGCTTTCTTGATCATGGCGAACCAGGAATGACGGTGGCGCAGCGGCAGATTAATCCTGAATTCGTGCTGAATCAGCAGCGCTATCAAGGAGCAGAAATTCTGCTTGCTCGTGATAATTTTGGTTGTGGATCCAGTCGCGAGCATGCTCCGTGGGCATTACAGGATTACGGTTTCAGGGTTGTTATCGCACCCAGTTTTGCCGATATTTTTTTTAATAACTGTTTCAAGATTGGATTACTGCCCATCGTATTGGATGAAACGACGACTGGTCACCTGATCAAGGAAACAGAAACAACCATTGGTTACCAGTTACTGGTAGACCTCAGTGTGCAGACGGTTACCACCCCCTCCGGAGAAACTTACGCTTTTGAGATAGACGCTTTCCGCAAGCATTGCTTGCTGAATGGTCTGGATGAGATTGGACAAACCCTACAGCATGCTGCAAAGATCAGAGACTATGAGAAAAGACGGCAGACAAAACAGCCTTGGTTGTTTGCTTAATGTAAACTGAATAATATGAAAATTGCTCTACTGGCAGGAGATGGGATCGGACCAGAAATAGTCGCTCAGGCTGAACGGGTACTGCGGTTTTTTATTGAAGAAGGCCAGAAAATAGAGATAGAGCCCGGGCTCTTGGGTGGGTGTGCGGTAGATGCCTGCGGTGAGCCTTTTCCAGTCGCAACTCGCCAGTTATCTGCCGATGCGGATGCGCTTTTGTTGGGTGCGGTTGGAGGGCCGCGATACGATTCGTTGCCTCGAGAACGGCGTCCAGAGCAAGGATTGCTATCCATACGGAAAGAATTAAATCTATTTGCTAATTTGCGACCAGTCATGCTTTTTCCGGAATTGGCAAATGCTTCTACGTTAAAACCGGAGATCGTTTCTGGTCTGGACATTTTGATTGTGCGTGAATTAACGGGCGATATCTATTTCGGTCAGCCACGTGGTATTGAGACTAGAGATGGCGAGCGGGTTGGATTCAATACCATGATTTACTCAGAGTCCGAAATTTCTCGTATTGCGCATGTTGCATTTCAGGCTGCCCGCAGGCGCAGCGGTAAGCTGTGTTCTGTCGATAAAATGAATGTACTGGAATGCACACAGTTATGGCGAGATGTTGTTATCGAAACCGCTCGGTTTTATCCCGAGGTTACGCTGTCTCATATGCTGGTCGACAATGCTGCTATGCAATTGGTGCGTGATCCTAAACAATTTGATGTAATGGTGACTGGAAATATTTTTGGTGACATTCTTTCTGATGAAGCATCGATGCTGACCGGTTCGATCGGCATGTTGCCGTCTGCGTCTCTTGACGAAAACAACAAGGGGCTATACGAGCCAATACATGGATCGGCACCGGATATCGCTGGCAAAAATATTGCTAATCCACTGGCAACGATTTTATCGGTTGCAATGATGATGCGTTACTCTTTCAATGATGAACAGTCGGCCATCAGAATAGAGCGTGCCGTTCGGCAGGTGTTGGCGGAAGGTTACCGGACGGCTGATATTTTTGAGACAGGCATGCGCAAAGTCAGCACCACTGAAATGGGTGGTGCGGTATTGAATTATTTGCAACACTAAAGTTGGTTATTGAAATTCACGTTATAGCTCTTTGCAGACACTTCTGAGAGTCCATTTTTGAGAGTATTCCTTACAGGGAATATTGTTTAATCAGTTTCATCACAATTACAGGTTTTAATTTTCAAATGAAAAGAGTTGGTTTTGTTGGTTGGCGAGGAATGGTCGGTTCCGTCTTGATGCAGCGAATGCGTGAAGAAAGCGATTTTGATCTGATCGAACCAGTATTTTTCTCGACTTCTCAGGTGGGTGGCGTTGCTCCCAATATTGGGCGCGATGCTCCCCCGTTGAAAAATGCTTTTGATGTCGACGCGCTGCGGGAATTGGATATTATTATTTCCTGCCAAGGCGGTGACTATACCAATGAAATTTTTGGCAAGCTGCGCACGGCTGGTTGGAAAGGTTTCTGGATCGATGCCGCATCTACCCTTAGAATGGAGGATGATGCTGTAATCATACTTGATCCGGTCAATCGTCCGGTCATTGAGAGCGCCTTGCATCGTGGTGTAAAAAATTTTATAGGAGGCAACTGTACAGTCAGTCTAATGCTAATGGCAGTAGGAGGATTATTTGAACGTACCCAGGTCGAATGGGCGAGCATTATGACCTACCAGGCGGCTTCAGGTGCTGGTGCGCAGAATATGCGTGAATTACTGACTCAGATGGGGCAGACCTATCAAGTTGCTAAAGATTTATTGGAAGATCCTGCATCCAATATTCTGGATATTGATCGACAGGTATCGCAGAAGTTGCGTGATCATGATTTCCCAGTTGAAAATTTTGGTGTGCCGCTCGCGGGTAGTCTTATCCCGTGGATTGACCGTGAAATTGCGCACGGACAAAGCCGTGAAGAATGGAAAGGGCAGGCTGAAACTAACAAGATACTGGATCATGCTGCTAGCCCGGTTCCGATCGATGGTATTTGTGTGCGGGTTGGAGCCATGCGCTGCCATAGCCAGGCATTGACGATCAAGCTCAAGCAGGATATTCCGCTGGATGAAGTTAATGAAATGATTGCGACGGCTAACGATTGGGTAAGAGTCATTCCTAATCAGAAGGAAGCGACGACCAGAGAGCTGACACCAGTCGCGGTAAACGGGAAGCTAGATATTCATGTTGGTCGAATTCGTAAACTCAATATGGGCAGGGAGTACCTTTCTGCTTTTACGGTCGGTGATCAGCTGTTATGGGGAGCAGCAGAACCATTACGCCGAATGATGAGAATGATAATCAGTTAGAAAGTTTACTGATTATCTATGAGACATAATTTTCAAACAGGATTTATCAATTAAGCTGATTTAATCAATTAATTCTGGTTCCATGCGGCATATCCGGTGTTAATATCAAGAAGTCATTTTGCGAAATATTAGAGGTGTCTGTGTGAAAAAAACTCGATCCATACGGAAGATGGGGTTCCTTCCCCGTTTATTGCTGTTAATTAATGCGTCGTTATTGATTTGCCTGTTCATGTCTTCATGGATAGCCATGGCAGCAGGCCTGGGTAAGTTAACCATTGGTTCTTACCTTGGTCAGCCGTTTAAAGCCGAAATAGAACTGATTGCCGTTAAGGACGGAGACATCCCTGCCTTAACAGCAAAGCTGGCTTCACCGGAGGCATTTCGACAAGCCGGACTGAAATATCTTGATTATCATGCCGGTTTATCAGTAACAGTGGCGCGACGGGTTGATGGGCGCCCGTATTTACAGATACTTTCCTCACAAGGCGTTAATGAACCCTTCATTAATTTGCTGATTGAACTGAATTCGCCTGCAGGCCGCCTATTGCGCGAATATACCGTTTTGCTTGATCCGGCAGAAATGCCGCTTATGCCGCAAACACCGGTTGTACAAGATAATGCAGTAAAGACAGCAAGCAGCAAGTCTGAGCAAACAACTGCCAGAGTGACGGAAAGTGTCAAACCAGCCGCATCAGGTGTGCAGCAATCATCTACTGATGATTGGACTGAAACTAGTTATGGTCCTGTGGCACCTGGTGATAACCTGACCCGGATTGCACGGCAAATAACACCGAATGGCGTTGATCTAAACCAGATGCTGGTAGCATTATATCGCGCCAATCGTGCTGCCTTTATTGAGAAGAATATGAATTTGCTCCGGGTTGGCGCAATCCTCCGAATTCCTGAACAACGGGAGATTGCATCAATCTCACCAAAAGAAGCAGTACGCGAAGTCCGAACACAAACAGCTGACTGGCATAGCTATCGTCAAAGGGTTGCTAACATGGCGAGCGGTGCTACCAATTCGCAATCACAGCAAGCTACATCGGGTAAAATCACAACGGTTGCCGATGACACCATTTTAGCAGAAGGCACCGTATCTCAAGAGGTACTGCGACTCTCCAAAGGGGAACTGCTTCAGGACAAGCACTTAGTTAAGCCTGGGGCCGGTGAGAGTTCTGCCCAGCAGACTAAGCAAATGATGGAAGAGGACGCTATTGCTAAAGAGCACACGCGACAAGAGGCGAGTGAACGTGCTGCCCATTTGGAACAAAACGTTAACAGGCTACAACGTTTGTTGCAGTTAAAGGAAGAAGGACTGACACCTGAGCAATCTCCTGAACCTATGCCGGGTGATCCATCAGTCACATCTCCCGCGGAAACAGCATCAGTATCTGCTCTTGGAGCAGCAAGTCAGGCGCTTGCAGAGAACTCTATCATGCCGGAATTTACCATCCCTGCTCAACCGGTAACGGACCCTAATCTCGCTCCTATCTTGCAACCCGATATGATTGAGCCAGACGAGTTCGCCTGGATAAATACACTTATTGATTTCGCTGTCGAAAATATCATGTTGGTGGGTGGCGCGCTAACAGCTTTATTAGCCACTTGGCTGGGTATTTCTATGTTCCGTCGTCGTCAGGAACAGGCGGAGATGGATGCATATGATGATATGGCAAATTATGAGGTGATTGGACCTGAAAATTCATCAGCAGCAGTTGCTACCGTGTATACGGAGGAAACGCTTGAACAGCCCAGCTCTTATCGAGAGGCAGAGAAGCACGAAACTGAAGAACCGGTTGCCAGTTCTGCATTTTTCTTCGGTAAGAAGCTAGATGAGCATCATCCATTAATGGATGATGCATCTCCAGCAGCATCTTCTCAAACCGAATTGGAAGACTCAGCTGAATTATCTAGGATGTTTCGGGATGAAATCAAAATTGAAGCGGATGATGATAGTAGAACAGGTTTCAAACAAACTGCCGATATAGCGGCTGAAGAAACAATTGATAAATGGCGTTTCCCAAGTAGCGAAACTCGTGAAGTGAAAAATCAACCTGAGGAAAATATTTTCAGTGAAGAGGTGTTGATTGAGAAGCCACTAACTTCCCAGGATAGTCATGAGATCGACTTTGAGTCATCAGGTTATGCTGACATTATGAAACAATCTGAGCATAAACCTGCCAAGCTTGGTGAACAATTCGCTCATATTGATCTGAATCTCGGAGAAGAATCTACGATAACTCCGGTATTTGGGAATGTTATGGAAGCTGAAGAGGATCGCTGGCAGGAAGTTTCCACTAAAATTGATCTGGCAAAAGCTTATCTTGAAATGGAAGACAAGGACGGTGCCCGGGAAATCCTCCAGGAAGTTCTACAGGAAGGTGATTCTGAGCAACAAGCGGCAGCACGAACCATACTTTCAGAAATCAGCAATTAAACGATTGAGTGTCAGTTAGGTTGTGTAATGCACAGCCTAACTGACACTCGTATCGATCTAGGTGACGCGTCAACCAATCTGTGTCTTAACTTTCCTTCTTCATGATTGCTGTTCGGGATTAACTGTGGGTGATCATTTTTTTTCGTGAAAATTGCCTTGGTACTGGAATACGATGGATATGAGTACTGTGGCTGGCAAAAGCAGCCTAAGGGGCTATCGATTCAATCTGAACTGGAAAAAGCTTTATCACGTATTGCTTGTCAACCCATCCTGACGGTAGCCGCAGGGCGTACCGATGCCGGTGTGCATGCTTTGTATCAGGTTGTGCATTTTGAAACCAGTGTCATGCGTCCCATGACAGCTTGGGTCAGGGGGGTGAATTCGTTGATATCGCCTGCGCTTTCGGTTCTATGGGCTGGTAAGGTCAGCCAGGATTTTCATGCGCGCTTCAGCGCGACCGGGCGTACTTACCTGTACCGTCTACTAAATCGCCCTACCCGCCCTGGCGTGTTTCGGGGGAAAGTTGGCTGGATCCATGATCCTCTCAATCTCGATCGGATGCAGACAGCAGCCAGAATACTTACTGGAGAACACGATTTTAGTGCTTTTCGCTCCGCCGAATGTCAGGCAAAAAACGCAGTACGCCAAATTTACAAGCTTGAAATTACGCAGCAAGGAGCGCTCCTGGTTTTTGAGCTTCGTGCTAATGCTTTTTTGCAGCATATGGTTCGCAATATTGTTGGCAGTCTCGTTTATGTTGGTAAGGGACGATATCCAGTTGAATGGATTCAAACGATTCTGGATAAACGCGATCGTGCTTTGGCAGCGCCCACTTTTTCACCGGATGGATTGTATCTAGCGGGTGTTCATTATCCTGCTACGTGGCGCTTACCAGCCATTGAGATGCTTCATGCAGACGTATCGTGATGTTTAACAAAACTCAAAGAGAATGATTGTCATGCCAGTTCACGTAAAGATTTGTGGCATTACTCGTCTGGAAGATGCGCAGGCAACTGTAGCATCTGGGGCAAATGCGATTGGTTTCATTTTATGGGAGCAGAGTACGCGCTTTATTCCCCCGGCTAAAATCAAAAAAATTGTTCAGTCCTTACCACCTTTTGTGCATGCTGTCGGGGTATACGTCAATCCAGAAAGAGCATGGGTGGAAGAAAGCTGCGCGCTAGGGGACTTGAGCTTGCTGCAATTTCATGGTGACGAAACGCCTGAATTCTGCAATCAATTCAAGCTACCGTATATCAAAGCGTTTCGTGTCAGGAAGGAACTGGATTTGCTACAATGCGCAAAGCGATTTGCCAGTGCTCGTGGATTATTGCTCGATGCTTATCAGCCAGATATGCCGGGAGGAACGGGAAGTGTTTTCGACTGGAAATTAATTCCTGCTGCTTTACCAGTACCTTGGGTGCTCTCGGGTGGTTTACATCCGGAAAATATCGCTGAAGCTATCCGGTGCGTGCACCCATCTTCGGTAGATGTATCCAGCGGAGTTGAATTAGCGCCAGGTATCAAGGACATCAATAAAATAGCTGCATTCATGCAAGGAGTCAGAGTTTGTGAAAATTTATGATCTACCCGATAAACGCGGTCATTTTGGCCCTTATGGTGGTACGTTTGTAGCGGAGACCCTGATTACAGCATTAAACGAATTATGCGAGCATTATGAGTTTTGTCGTACCGATTTGGCATTCCAGGCGGAATTCTCGCAAGAACTCAAGCATTACGTAGGACGTCCCAGTCCGGTATATCACGCAAAACGCTGGTCAGAGTATCTGGGGGGGGGGCAAATTCTGCTGAAACGCGAGGATCTGAACCATACTGGCGCGCATAAAATCAACAATACGGTTGGCCAGGCGCTGCTCGCAAGGCGGATGGGTAAAACTCGTGTTATTGCGGAGACTGGCGCAGGTCAGCATGGCGTAGCAAGTGCGACGGTAGCGGCTCGATATGGTATGGAATGCGTGGTTTACATGGGGGCTGAAGATATTAAGCGGCAAGCAACCAATGTGTATCGCATGAAATTGCTGGGTGCATCAGTAATCCCAGTTGAATCAGGTTCGAGAACGCTCAAAGATGCGCTCAACGAAGCTATGCGCGACTGGGTGACCAATGTTGAAAATACCTACTACATTATTGGTACCGTTGCTGGACCACATCCCTATCCAATGATGGTCAGAGATTTTCAGGCCATTATCGGCCAGGAAGCCAAAGTACAGATGCAGCAGGATTATGGCCGACAGCCGGATGCGCTGATCGCCTGTGTCGGCGGGGGATCCAACGCAATTGGACTTTTTTATCCGTATGTTGATGACGCTGATGTCCGCATGATTGGTGTCGAGGCAGCCGGTTTGGGGATTACTACGCATCAACATGCCGCCACGCTGGTTACAGGCAAGCCAGGAGTACTGCATGGTAATCGTACTTATCTGATTCAGGATGAGAATGGCCAGATTTCCGAGACGCATTCTATTTCTGCCGGCTTGGATTATCCGGGTGTCGGACCTGAGCATGCTTGGCTCAAAGATTGCGGACGTGCCGAATATGTTGCGGTAACGGATGATGAGGCGCTATCGGCTTTTCATGCTCTCTGCCGGTTTGAGGGCATTATTCCGGCGCTAGAATCAAGTCATGCACTGGCCTATGCTGCTAAACTGGCTCCCACGATGAATAAAGACAAGCTGTTACTGGTCAATCTTTCGGGGAGAGGTGACAAGGATATGGCAACGGTTGCTGAGCAATCGGGCATTGTGCTCTGATCAAACATGATCAGAGTGTTGTTTGACCTATCCTATCTGAGAATGGAATGAATCGTATTGCATCTACCTTTGCAGCATTAGCACAGCAAAAACGAAAAGCTTTGATTCCTTTTATCACCGCCGGTGATCCTGATCCTGCTGCTACGGTGGCGTTAATGCACCAATTGGTGCAATCCGGTGTGGATATTATTGAATTAGGCGTACCGTTTTCTGATCCAATGGCCGATGGTCCAACTATCCAGCGATCTTCTGAGCGGGCGTTGAAGCATCACGTTGGTTTAAGGGATGTGATTGCTATGGTAGCTGAATTTCGTCAGCAAAATCAGAAAGTTCCCGTGGTGCTGATGGGTTACGCCAATCCTGTTGAAGCAATGGGATGCGCCATATTTGCCGAAACTGCTAGCCAGGCAGGAGTGGATGGGGTACTGGTAGTCGATTATCCACCGGAAGAATGTGTCGAGTGGGTGCAATGTTTAAAGCAATCAGGTATGGATCCTATTTTTCTGTTGTCGCCGACAACAACAGAAGCACGTTTGAAACAAGTCGCGCAATTAGCCAGCGGCTACGTTTACTATGTTTCATTGAAGGGGGTAACAGGAGCCTCACACCTCGATTTGGATAGTGTGAAAAACAAACTTGGTCAACTTCGATCGCATATCAACCTTCCCATTGGGGTCGGCTTTGGTATTCGGGATGAGATGACTGCTCGTGCGGTTTCTAAGCTGGCCGATGCAGTGGTAATTGGCAGTCGCATTGTCGAAGAAATCGAACAAGCTTCCCGCGAAAACTTGTTGATAGCGGTTGGTGGTCTAGTTACATCCCTGCGTCGTGCTATTGATAGTACGGATTTTGATAGTTCTGTCACGGAAAAATAAGTTATGAGCTGGTTCCGCAGTATTATTCCACCTAAAATCAAGCGTAAGGAAGCCGGTGAGAAAAAGGCTGTCCCCCAGGGTTTATGGAGTAAGTGCGACGATTGTGAGGCAGTACTTTATTACACCGATTTGGTTAAAAATCTCAATGTTTGCCCAAAATGCGGGCATCATAATCGTATTGCCGCACGCGAACGACTTGAGCTGCTGCTAGATCCAGCTGATCGCAAAGAAATCGCGGCGGATGTTACTCCACTGGATCCGCTTAAATTCAAAGATGGTAAACGCTATACCGATAGATTGGCGCAAGCGGGTGAATCCACCAATGAGGTTGATGCCTTAGTTGTCATGCGAGGCACCATTCTATCCGTGCCTATGGTGGTGGCTGCGTTTGAATTTGGTTTTATGGGTGGGTCCATGGGGTCAGTTGTTGGCGAACGTTTTGTTCGTGCAATTGAAGTCTCCCTTGAACAACATTCGCCTTTTATCTGTTTCAGTGCAAGTGGCGGCGCACGCATGCAGGAGGGATTATTCTCCTTGATGCAAATGGCCAAAACCAGCGCGGCACTGGGAAAATTGGCGAAAAACAAATTACCTTTTATCTCGGTGCTAACTGATCCTACAATGGGGGGAGTATCGGCAAGTTTTGCTTTTATCGGTGATGTAGTGATCGCCGAACCGGGTGCGTTGATTGGATTTGCCGGTCCGCGTGTTATTGAACAAACTGTTAGGCAAACCTTACCTAAAGGATTTCAGCGGGCAGAATTTTTGCTTGAACATGGGGCAATCGATTTGATTGTAGACCGTCGCGAAATGCGGGAACGATTAGCCAATTTATGTAATTTACTGTTGCGTGCGCCCGTCTCCCGGAAATAGCAATAACAACGTACCGCATTTTTCGACAATATTATCTGACTCCCATTTGTCGGATGTGTCCGCTGCGAATAGCTAGCAACCGATTATTACGCCAGACTTGACCAGTTATCCTACAAGCCTTGCTGAAACATGACAGCTAGATCATTAAATGACTGGCTCGCCTATCTGGAGCAACTTCATCCCAAGGTAATTGACTTGGGGCTGGAGCGGGTGCAGAAAGTTAGGCTGGCCGCCGACTTGAATCCCGGATTTCCAGTTATTACGGTAGGCGGGACAAATGGAAAAGGCTCGGTCTGTGCCATGCTTGAATCTATTCTCAGTGAGGCTGGTTATTGCGTTGGTTGTTACACGTCGCCACACCTGCTTCGTTACAATGAGCGTATTCGTATTCAACGGCAAGAGGCTGCGGACGAAGCAATATGCGCTGCATTTTCTGCAATAGAATCTGCGCGACAGAGGTGTCAGACTTCATTAACTTATTTTGAAGTTGGCACACTTGCCGCCATCTGGCTTTTTCTGCGTCGACCAGTGGATGTTGCGATACTAGAAGTAGGGTTGGGGGGGCGTTTGGATGCCGTCAATGTATTTGATCCGAATTGCGCTGTACTGACCAGTATTGACCTTGATCATCAGGATTATCTGGGTAATACTCGTGAAGCAATTGGTTTGGAAAAAATTGGTATTTTTCGTAAGCTTGTGCCGGCTATATGCGCAGAACCGGAAATTCCGCCCACGGTACGTCAGCATATGGAAGAATCGCAGGCTAACCTTTTGTTGCTGAATGAGCATTTCGGTTATCAGTCGAAAGGTTTGAGCTGGGATTATCACGGACATCTTCGTCATACCCACGATCTACCTCTGCCAGCCCTGAAAGGTACTTGCCAGTTACAAAATGCCAGCGCCGTGCTGGCAACACTGGAAGCAATAGAGACGAAACTGCCTGTTACACAGGACTGTATTCGTCGAGGTTTAGAGAACGTCAGCCTGGCAGGTAGATTTCAGCAGATTTCACTTCGTCCATCCGTCATACTGGATGTAGCGCATAATCCGGGAGCCGCAAGGCAACTCGCTACTAATCTCGCTGCAACACCTGTAGAGGGAAACACCGTTGCGGTGGTAGCTATGCTGAAAGACAAAGACATTGTCGCTACCATTCGCGAGCTATCTGGATTCATAGATCGCTGGGTAATAGCTGGTCTGGAGGTGTCGCGTGGTGCTTCGGTAAAGGAAATTCAAGTCGCGCTGCAACAAGCTGGTATTGATCATCATCGTTTGATTGGGATTTTTCCGTGTATTTTGCATGCCTATGCTTATGCCCGTGACTATATCAATGAAAATGATAGAATATGCGTTTTCGGATCGTTTTACACAGTTGGCGCCGTGCTGGAAACTTTTACGATTGTCAACCGTTGAGAAAACATAATTGATATGAACAGAAATATTAGTGAAGAAGAAAGTCTGCTGAGAAAACGGGCAAGACGGCGTCTGGTTGGTGCAGTAACACTTGTTATCCTGGCAGTGGTCTTTCTACCAATGATCCTGGACAATGAGCCTAAGCCGGAACAACAGGAAATCGATATCCTGATTCCGCCCGAAAACCTGGTAGATGAATCTTATCCATGGATGGCGCCGGAGAATGATCTGACTTCAGGTAACGATAAATTCAGTCCATCAAAGGAAGAGATGCCATTACCTTTCAGTGACGAAATACCTGCTGCTGCCAATACCCCGCCTGACTCAGTTAACACGGGCGGTCAAATCCCGTTTCCCAACAAAAAACCTACCCGCATACTTACCGTTGCACAACCAGCACCCGAGAAAAAAACTACTACAGATAGTGGTAGTGGGATCAAAAACTCTGAGGGTGCTTACGTCATTCAGTTAGGTGCATTCTCTGATCCAGCCAAGGCTAACTTGCAAAAACAGAATTTGATCGCTAGCGGAGTAAATACCTATACGGAAACGATTAAGATTGGCAGCAACGAAATGACCCGTGTTCGTATCGGTCCTTTTGCGACCCGTGAATTGGCGGAAATAGAACATGATCGACTGAAACAGCTTGGCTTGAGCGGCGTGGTCACCAGTAAATAAATGACTGCTTTTGATTATATTGTTATTGGGGTGGTGTCGATCTCAGCGTTATTGAGTATTACTCGTGGCCTGGTCAAAGAGATTGTGTCATTGCTGGCCTGGATCATTGCTTTCTTCGCCGCAAGCCGCTACGCCTCAGAAATAGAGCCATTGTTATCCAGTCTGATTAAAGATGAATCTCTGCGGATGTTGGTAGCGTATGCCGTAACTTTTTTTGTGGTTCTGGTGATAGTGATGCTGTTATCGATGTTGTTATCCACTTTGACCAGAAGCGTTGGGTTGGGGCTAGTCGACCGGATACTGGGAGCAATCTTTGGTTTCGCCCGTGGCGTGGTGATTGTAATCGCGTTGGTTTTGGCAGCCGGATTTACGCCATTACCGCAATTGCCCGTTTGGCAGCAGGCTATCCTGAGTAAGCCACTTGAGATTTTAGCAGCCGATATCATTCCATGGTTACCGGCAAGTTTCAGGGATTTAATTGTTTTTGAAAAGAAATAAACATGTAAGTGACAATGGAGTCTTGCGATTGACATGACTGTCAATAATTGCAACACAACCTTTCTACTGAACGACTTTTTTCGGTGATGCTATGTGTGGGATTCTAGGTGTAGTGGCGCGAACACCCGCCAATCAGCTGCTTTATGATGGGTTACTGATGCTGCAGCATCGCGGGCAGGATGCGGCGGGGATTGTCACTGCGCAGGGAAACACGTTTCATATGCATAAAGGACTCGGCATGGTACGCGACGTTTTTCGTACCCGTAACATGCGTTCTCTGGCCGGTAATATGGGTATCGGACATGCTCGATATCCGACAGCAGGGTCATCCAACTCCCCTGCGGAGGCACAGCCCTTCTATGTCAATTCTCCATTTGGCATTGTGTTGGCGCATAACGGTAATCTGACTAATGCCGATGCGCTCAATCAGGAATTATTTCTGGCCGATCGGCGTCATGTCAACACTAACTCTGATTCTGAAGTATTGCTGAACGTACTGGCACACGAATTGCAGGAGCGGGCGACTGGTTATCAACTTGATCCTTCGGAAATTTTCTCTGCCGTGTTTGGCGTGCATGAGCGTTGTCAAGGCGCTTATGCTGTCGTTGCCATGATTGCTGGTTATGGTTTATTAGCATTTCGTGATCCTTACGGTATCCGTCCACTGGTATTTGGATCGATTGAAACCGAAAATGGTACGGAATACATGGTGGCTTCCGAAAGTGTCGCGCTCGATACGCTTGGCTTTCGTCTGATACGTGATGTTGCTCCCGGTGAGGCGATCTTTATCGATGTAGATGGCCGTTTTTACAGTCAGCGTTATCTTTGCCCTACCAGCCTGAATCCGTGCATATTTGAGTATGTTTATCTGGCGCGCCCGGATTCCATGATGAATGGTATTTCGATTTACGAAACGCGATTGAATATGGGCATCAATCTTGCTGACAAAATCAGCGCAACCATGCAACATCTGAATATTGACGTGGTGATTCCGATCCCGGAATCCAGCAGACCAAGTGCGATGCAGCTTGCCAATCGACTCGGTATCGAATTTCGTGAGGGATTCGTTAAGAATCGCTACGTGGGCAGGACATTTATCATGCCGGGACAGCAACAACGCAGAAAATCAGTACGTCAGAAACTCAATGCAATCGAAGTCGAGTTTCGTGGCAAAAATGTGCTGCTGGTGGATGATTCCATTGTGCGCGGTACGACCAGTCGAGAGATTGTGCAAATGGCCCGAGAAGCGGGGGCAAACAATATTTTCTTTGCTTCCGCTGCGCCACCGGTACGCCATCCAAACGTCTACGGTATAGACATGCCTACTCGCCAGGAATTGATCGCAACCGGCCTTGCTGATGATGAAATCTGTCACAAGATTGGTGCGGATTATCTGATTTTCCAGGATCTGGATGCCCTCAAGCACGCCATCACCCGAGCGGATCCTTCTGTGAAAAATTTTGAAACCTCCTGTTTTGACGGCCACTACATCACAGGTAATGTTACCCAAGATTATCTTTCCAGAATTGAATCCAAACGCGAGATTTCGGGTTCAACGCAGGTTACACACGCAACTCAGCTTGATCTTGGCCTTTTGCTGGCCGACTGATTCGTCAGGAGCAAATAATGACAAAAGAACTTGAACTGGACACATTGGCTATTCATGCTGGTATTGAGCGTAGCCAGTTCAATGAGCACTCTGAGGCGCTCTATTTGACTTCTAGTTTTGTATTTGACAGTGCCGCACAGGCAGCTGCGCGTTTTTCTGGTGAAGAACCCGGGAATATTTATTCCCGGTTTACCAATCCCACAGTTACCATGATGCAGACACGGCTGGCTGCACTGGAAAGCGCCGAAGCCTGTATTGCGACTGCGTCTGGTATGTCGGCTATTCTGTCATGCGTTATGGGTTTGTTGTCCGCAGGAGATCATATTGTGGCCTCGCGTAGCATTTTTGGTTCGACCGTCAATCTGTTCTCCAATATCATCAGCCGCTTCAACGTAGAGACGACCTTTGTTTCGGCAACCGATCCGAGCGAGTGGCAACAGGCGATTAAATCCAACACCCGTCTGTTTTTCCTGGAAACACCTTCCAACCCGTTGACAGAAGTATCGGATATCGCTGCGCTGGCCGAAATTGCCCAGAAAAATAAAGCATGGTTGGTGGTGGATAATTGTTTCTGTACGCCCGCGTTGCAACAGCCACTTAAACTAGGCGCGGATATTGTGATTCATTCTGCGACCAAATATCTGGATGGACAGGGCAGAGTTTTGGGTGGTGCTGTATTGGGAAAGAAGGACTTGTTGATGGATGGAGGCATATTTGCTTTTCTGCGCACGGCGGGGCCAACATTGAGTGCATTTAACGCCTGGGTCATCCTGAAAGGACTCGAAACCCTGAGTTTGAGAATGCGGGCGCATTCTGCGCATGCACTTGAAATCGCTCATTGGCTTGAAGCTCATCCCAGTGTTGCGCGCGTTTACTATCCCGGACTGTCTTCACATCCACAGCATACGCTCGCAATGCAGCAGCAGAAAACTGGTGGTGGTATCGTTTCATTTGAGGTTACGGGTGGTAAAAATAGGGCATGGCATATTATCGATTCGGTACAATTATTGTCGATTACCGCAAATCTGGGCGATACCAAAAGCACGCTTACACACCCTGCTTCGACTACGCATGGTCGTATCAGTCAACAGGCACGTGACGCGGCTGGCGTCACTGAAGGATTGCTGCGTATTGCGGTAGGATTGGAGGCGCCTGAGGATATCAAAGCAGACTTGGCGCGTGGTCTATGAACTCAGCTTCCAATAAATGAAGCATGATTATCTGCAAAAAATCCTTACTGCTTCTGTCTATGATGTCGCAGTAGAGACACCGTTAGAGCAGGTGCCGCTGCTCTCCGCGCGCATGCATAACCGTATCTACCTCAAGCGTGAAGATCTGCAACCGGTATTTTCCTTCAAGTTGCGAGGCGCCTATAACAGGATGGCCAAACTCACGTCAGTGCAATTGCAGCATGGGGTGATTGCGGCTTCCGCTGGCAATCATGCTCAGGGCGTGGCGCTGGCATCGCAGAAACTTGGTTGCTCGGCAACGATTGTTATGCCGACGACCACCCCGCAGATTAAGGTTAATGCGGTGATGGCGCGCGGCGCGACGGTGCTGCTGCATGGGAATTCCTACAATGATGCTTACGAGTACGCGGTACAACTGGCGGAAAACGAGGGTGCTACTTTTGTACATCCTTACGATGACCCTGACGTTATTGCCGGCCAGGGAACCATTGGTATGGAAATACTGCGCCAGCATCCGGGCGCGATTCATGCCATTTTTGTACCAGTCGGTGGTGGTGGATTGATTGCGGGTATTGCTGCCTACGTCAAACAACTACACCCACAAACGAAAATTATCGGCGTGGAACCGGTTGACTCCGATGCTATGCACCAGTCGCTACAGGCAGGGCATCGTGTCACTCTCTCGCAAGTCGGATTATTTGCCGATGGTGTCGCGGTTCGTCTGGTTGGTGAAGAAACGTTTCGTTTATGCCGAGAGCTGGTGGACGAGATTATCCTAGTGGATTCTGATGCTATCTGCGCGGCAACCAAAGATATTTTTGAGGACACCCGCGCCATTCTCGAACCATCTGGGGCATTGTCGGTTGCGGGGCTTAAGGCCTATGTCGAACGTGAGCACTTGCAACATGAAACGCTAGTGGCGATTGCCTCTGGTGCCAACATGAATTTCGACCGCTTGCGCCATATTTCCGAGCGAGCGGAATTGGGCGAGCAGCGCGAAGCCATTCTAGCGGTTACAATTCCAGAGAAACCTGGAAGTTTTAAAAATTTCTGCAATCTGCTGGGAATGCTTAGTATTACAGAATTCAACTACCGGTACGCCGACACCGAAGAAGCGCATGTGTTTGTCGGTGTTTCTGTCAGGAATCGCGAAGAAGCTTTAGATCTGATGCAGCGTCTGCAGGCAAATGGCTTGCAAACCGAAGATATGACCACTAATGAAATGGCCAAACTACATGTGCGCCATATGGTTGGTGGGCATTCCTATCAAGTGAAGAATGAGATTCTATACCGTTTTGAGTTTCCCGATCGCCCAGGAGCATTGATGCATTTCTTGAATCAGATGGGACATCACTGGAATATCAGTCTGTTTCATTACCGTAACCATGGTGCAGATTTTGGCAGGGTATTGGTCGGCATGCAGGTACCGCCCGAAGAAAAAAATGAATTTAATACCTTTCTCGACAAACTTGGCTATCGTTACTGGGATGAAAGTAATAATCCAGCGTATAAGCTTTTTTTGTGCTAAGTATTTAATCTAATTTTTATAATTTAATCACGCACCTCGTTTTTATCATACTTCTTTAGTTTCAATATTTACAAAGATATTTTATGAATTTAGACAGAGTCAGCTCCGGCAATAACCTTCCTCATGAAATCAATGTCATTATCGAGATACCTGCGTTAAGTGATCCCGTTAAATATGAAGTTGATAAGGAAACAGGCGCGATGTTTGTCGATCGCTTCATGAGTACAGCAATGCACTATCCCTGCAATTACGGCTATGTGCCACATACCTTGTCGAAAGATGGTGATCCTGTAGATGTACTGGTCGTCACACCGGTACCGCTGATTGTTGGCTCAGTTGTTAAATGCCGACCAGTTGGAGTACTCCAAATGACGGATGAATCAGGTGATGATGCCAAGATACTCGCAGTACCGATCAGTAAGTTGTGCAAAGCTTACGAAAAAGTGCTGACGCTGGATGACATGTCGCTCTTATTATTGGAGCAGATTGCGCACTTCTTTGAGCATTACAAGGATCTGGACGAAGGGAAGTGGGTTCGTGTGAAAGATTGGGGTAGTATTGAAGATGCAAAACGGGAAATTTTGTCAAGTGTCGCCATGTACAGAGAAGCACCGGTCAAACCCAATTTCTGATCTATATTGAACCTATACAATTGTAAAAGATAATGGAACCTGCCTGACTTGAGCGATCGTGGCGAGTCAGGTGGGGGAGCGAGGATAGACTCTTACAATTTTGGGGTGGCTAATAGGTTCAACAAAGACAAAGTTTCGCTCGATCCAACTCGAGCGACAGGCATGACTCGACTACAGCCAGCAATGAGAAAATGGGTTCGACCAGAGCAGTTACTCGCATTTGCAGACCCCCGCCGTGAAGAAAACAGCAAAACCAGATTGGTCCTACACTTGGCAGAAAGTCGACTAATAAGCAACTCCAACTTTACCGTTACATTATCAATATCCCATCACTTCATATAGAACCAGACTGCTTCAAATTATACGAATGACTCCAGTACCAGAAACATAAACAGAATGAAAACGATTGCATAATAAGCACCGGGCAGTTTTTTCATTTAATCTCTCCAAGTTAATAATGCAAAAAATATGAATCAGCTCCCTGTACTTCGAGTGCTCATTATACAAAAAGTTCACAGAAACTTCACAAAATCTCAGACAAAGCCCAATTCCTGCACACAGCTTTCCGATGTTCTTCACGCGAAGGCATCCGTATTTCCCTAATCCGTCTCACTCCAGCGGCTTGCTCTCCTGCTGTAACCCCGTATTACCAAGACACCGCGTTTCCTCATATCAATCACCAGGGGATAAGGACAATTCTTCGGACAGGATTTTAATCTACCATGGCAGAAAGGAGACATTACTATTGAGCGCTAACAGCTAATTACGATCAGATTGATACAGTAAACAAGATTCGTTATAGCCATGCTCTAGCATGAATTATCAATAATCTTATAATCATAATCGCCGGTAGCCCTAAAAATACCTCTGCAGCACTATAGCGATAGATTACATTGTCTGAGGCTAACGAGTAATTTGTCATGTAATCCATCGAAGCCACCATTACTCATGATAATAATGTGATCACCCGTGCGCGCGTTGGTGGTAATGGAATCGATCATTTTCTGCAGATGGTCATGGATGCTGACTTTATTACCGAGCGCTGCCAGCGCACCTTGCACGTCCCATCCAATCTGGTTGGTGTAGCAAAAAATCTGATCAGCCTGTGCCAGACTTTTTGCAAGGCAACCCTGCCAAACGCCAAGTTTCATTGTGTTGGAACGTGGTTCCAGTACCGCAATGATGCGCGAGGTTCCAACTTTCTCGCGTAAACCTGCCAGCGTGGTCTGAATTGCGGTGGGATGATGCGCAAAATCATCGTAGACCTGAATGCCATTGACAGTGCCACGATGTTCCATACGACGTTTGACATTCTTGAAATCTGCCAGCGCCTCGACTCCAATCGTTGCGGGCACGCCTGCATGACGCGCCGCAGCAATCGCTGCCAGTGCATTCATGCGGTTATGCTCTCCCAGTAAATTCCAGTTCAGCGTATTAATCAATTGATCACGGAAGGTAATCTGTATGGATCGGTCTTTGGTCATCCCTGCCTGCCAGCCTTGAGAAGAGTTGAATAGCTCCACCGGAGTCCAGCATCCCTGTGCGAGTACGCGTTGTAAAGCAGTATCTTGCTCATTAACAACAATCAAGCCATTTCCCGGTATGGTACGCACAAAATGATGAAATTGACGTTCGATCGCAGCCAGATCAGGGAAAATATCCGCATGGTCATATTCCAGGTTATTCAGAATTACAGTTCTGGACTGGTAGTGAATAAACTTGGAGCGCTTGTCAAAAAACGCGGTATCGTACTCATCTGCCTCGATGACAAAAAATGGGGAACCTGATGAGGTATTGGAAGTGCCGCCAAGTCGAGCGGATAGCCCGAAGTTTTCCGGAACACCGCCGATCAGATACCCCGGTGCAAGCCCCGCATATTCCAGTATCCACGCTAGCATGGCGCTAGTCGTGGTCTTGCCATGCGTTCCTGCAACCGCCAGTACCCATTTCCCCCCCAAAATATGTTGCGCAAGCCATTGCGGTCCAGAAAAATAAACAAGATGATTGTTTAGAATCGCTTCCATCAACGGATTTCCGCGTGTCACGACATTACCGATCACGAATACATCGGGCTTCAGTTTAATTTGCTCTGCGTCATAGCCTTCAATCAGGCGAATACCCTGATCGGCAAGTTGAGTGCTCATTGGTGGATACACGTTGGCATCGCAACCGCTGACGGTATGACCGGCTGCGCGCGCCAACAGTGCCAGCCCTCCCATGAACGTACCGCAAACACCTAAAATATGGATATGCATCAATTATTGAATATGAAGATCAGGAGGTTCGCGATGTTCCCATTCGCGTTCAGTAATATGTTTTAATCGAAACTAGGGAGAATTCTACGTCAAAAGAGCCCAATTATTTTAGGGGATGATTGCCGTGTATTGCTGCTTCGTCGGCCTCCGATATCGACAAGTCACATGCAGCTATATTGGGAGCTAAAGTCAGAAAATTACCAACCGTTACCACATTATGCAACCAAGGGAAGCAGATATGAGTACTAATCAGGCATGTAATTTACAAACATTGGGTTACTGGTTGTCAGTTATTTTGCTAACCGTCAGCACGTCTGCACTTGTTGCACAGTCATCAGTTATTACCAGGTCGGATCAAATTGGAGAACAAAACAAGTCGTACCGCAAAACTGATAGCACCGAATCTACAAGATTCTTTAATGATTCCATGACATTACCAATCAATACCTGTGCGATAGTTGATCGCATTGAGCAGATTGGCATCACCAATGAAATTAACAGTCATCCAGATACTCGCATCAGAGGAACAATCGCTCTGCCAGCAGGGAAAGATAATAATAAAGCGTTTTATACCAATATCGATATTGCGGCAAACCAGGGATATCGCCCACCGCAACGTAACATTGCCAAAGCGGAATACTTCCGTATTTATCTTTACACGCGTGATAGTGATTTGCATGTCGTTACTCAGTCGATTCCGCCCCAATTCGTACCTGGAGATACCGTTCTGCTCCAAAAATCCGGTCTTCTAGAAGTGGCAGATTGCATGAGAAAACCAGCACCAAGGTAATTTTATTATATAGCTATCATAAGGTTACAGGAATTGGCTCTGCTGCATGGCCAATTACCATATTCTCCACCATCGCCGCTCGCCCAGCGGCGCGGAATCGGAGAGATAGCTACTTTCCGGGAAATTTTTGCGCATGATTTTTTCTGCATCATCGCGCAAATCTGTTAATCCCAGTTCACTGTATGCGCGCGCCATGATGTACAGCGCTTCTTCTGTCGCCGGCGTCTGCGGGTACTCCTGCAATATGAATTGAGCTCGTCTGGCTGCGGCAACATAAGCCTTACGTTTCATATAATACTGTGCAACATGGATTTCCCCCGTTGCCAGGGTGTTTACCAGAAAAGCCATGCGTTTGAGTGCATCAGGCGTATATTTGCTGTTGGGAAAACGTGTAACTAATTGCTTAAGATTTTCGAACGATTCTCGAGATGCTTTTGCATCTCTTTCGCTCATATCCTGATTAATCAGCTTGGTAGTAATGTAACCGAGAATTCCCCGGCTATCGTTAAAGTTCGCCAGTCCCTTGATATAGTACGCATAGTCAACATTACGATGCTGCGGATAAAGCTGGATAAATCGGTCTGTGGCAGCAATGGCGGATGCATTCTCCTGATCCTTGTAGTAGGCGTATGCTATTTCCAGTTGTGCCTGTTGGGCAAACTGCCCGTAAGGGTAATTCGCTTCCAGCGCCTCGAACAGCTTCACTGCAGCTGCATAGTTTCCACTATTGAGCTCACTTTTGGCCTCAGCATAGAGATTATTTGGCGATTGCGTACCATCTACAACCTTTTTTTCTGGAAGCAAACCACACGCCGAGAACAATACGATTACTCCTAGCACTAAAAAATATCGCAGCATAATTAACTATATACAAGCATGAACAGTCTAGTCTGGATTATAGCGTAAAGCAAACGCTACTCGCATTGATTGAGCGGAATAGATTTGGCGAGCAGATTGTCCGGTTGGTGATTGGAACTGCGCTACAACACATGGCGTATACTTAAGTTGTGCGGGAATTGACGTCTGATTCGTCTTATATCCGTTAACATTTCCTACAATAATTTACAGAAAAAGATATTGAACAACGCAAAGCAACCTTTCTCTCCCGAGGAACCCGAACCTGCAGCCCCGAGACACTGGCTCAACCGCACGGTAACTGGAGCAGGCATTACCAGCGCACTCGGAGATTTTTGCTATGAAACCACGACGGTTATCCTCCCTGGTTTTTTGGCAGTGCTCGGTATTCCAGCAGCGGTGCTTGGGTTGATCGAAGGATTGGCCGATGCCGTAGCCAGTTTTACCAAAATGTTTTCGGGTTATGTCGCAGATAAAGTGGGGCATCGCAAGTTGTTGGTGCTGATTGGTTATGGATTAACGCCGGTTGGTCAAGCATTGATTGCTCTTGCGGTCAGTTGGCCGCTGATCCTGGCGGGAAGACTAGTTTCCTGGTTTGGTAAAGGGCTGCGTGGTCCGCTTCGCGATGCAATCGTGATCCAGGCGGTTGATCCGGCGATGCGCGGACGCGCGTTTGGCTTTCATCGCGCGATGGACGCCGTCGGTTCCGTGCTGGGGCCATTACTGGGCGTCGCATTACTGGGACTCGCGCAGGGCTGGCATTGGGCGGATCCCGCCTCTGCTTTTCGCTTCGTACTATGGCTCTCCCTGATTCCTGGCGTGCTTGCGGTCATAGCATTTCTGACGCTGGTACAGGATACTGGTCACGCTCCCAATCCCGCGCTGAAATTTCTCAGTTCATTACGTGCGCTGCCAACACGATTCAAACATTATCTTGGTGCGATCGGCATCTTTGGTATCGGTGATTTCTCGCATTCCCTGCTGATTCTCGCCGCCACAACATTACTCACGGCTTCTCTGGGTGTGGTACAGGCAGCGCAAATCGCTGGCCTGCTGTATGTGTGGCGTAATGTGATACAACTGGTTTTCTCCTGGCCAATCGGATGGTTAGCTGACCGTATCGGTCATCTACCGGTACTGATTACCGGTTATGCGCTTGGCGCAGCCACGGCCGCATTAACGGCAGCTGCGTTCTGGTTCGAAATTGACAGTGTGTTACTGCTGACGGGTATATTTACGCTTGCCGGACTGTACGTAGCGGTACAGGACGCTCTGGAATCCACAGTTACCGCTAGCTTGGTCAATCGTGACACCCTCACGATGAGCATCGGCGCGATGGGAACGGTTAATGGCATCGCCAAGTTTCTTTCCAGTGCAACCGTCGGAATCGTGTGGACCCTGATTTCGCCAGTAATCGCGTTTGCGCTTGCCGCTGGTTTCATGCTGGCGGGCGTGCTGGCGATGTCATCGCTCGCTACAACTGTTAATGCTGCCACACCGAATCATAATCCGTGATGATGGCAGCGACAGTAATGGGTAACGCCTGCTGTTATACGCCATATCCCAAATTTGAGTTTTCCCGATTTACTATCGCGGAAGTCGACGGAAACTCAATCTTGCGTAGAGGGCCACCGATTTCTTCGGCCATACGCCTAAATTCGGCAACATTCGTTTCCAGAGGCACAATAAAAACCTGATGTATGCCTGATTTGTAATGAACCAATACTTTCATAATATCAATCTCAATAAATTAATAAAAAAACATACAGTTAATCATATGGAACTTATTTATCCATCTGATTAATTCACATTGGTCAAATTAAAGTGTCAGGCAATGTAGAATTGCGTGCACTGCTATTACCCAACAACCATTCCACCATTCTAGTGTGTTCCAACTAATTCAAATATCGGAGTAAACAAGTATTTATGGCTCAATACGTTCTCATCATGAATCGTGTCAGCAAAACGGTTCCGCCCAAAAACACCATTCTTAAGGATATTTCCCTGAGTTTTTTCCCTGGTGCAAAAATCGGTCTACTTGGGTTAAACGGCTCAGGAAAATCTACTTTGCTAAAGATCATGGCTGGTGTAGACAAGGAATTTGATGGCGAGTGCACCCCCATGCCAGATCTCAAAATAGGATATTTGCCACAAGAACCACAGCTTGGCCCTGAGTTAACAGTGAAAGAGGCGATTCAGGCCGGACTGGGGGAAGCGTTCAACGCCCAGCAGCAACTCGATGCCGTCTATGCTGCTTATGCTGAGCCAGATGCGGATTTTGATGCACTGGCAGCTGAGCAATCACGCTTGGAAGCCATCCTGATCGCGCAGGAAGGCACCAATCTAGCGCAGCAAATGGAAATTGCCGCAGATGCGTTACGCCTGCCGCCATGGGATGCATTGATACGAAATCTCTCTGGTGGTGAAAAACGTCGGGTGGCACTGTGTAGATTACTGCTTTCCAGACCGGACATGCTGTTACTGGATGAGCCCACCAATCACCTTGATGCGGAATCGGTCGAATGGCTTGAACAGTTTCTGGCACGTTTCTCCGGAACAGTAGTTGCTGTCACGCATGACCGCTACTTTCTGGATAATGCTGCTGAGTGGATCCTTGAGCTGGATCGTGGCCATGGAATTCCCTGGAAAGGTAACTACTCCACTTGGCTTGAGCAAAAACAGAGCCGCCTGCAACAGGAAGAAAGTACGGAATCTGCTCACCAGAAATCACTCAAGAAAGAGCTGGAGTGGGTCCGGCAGAACTCCAAAGGAAGACAGTCCAAATCCAAGGCGCGGCTGGCACGTTTTGAAGAACTCAGCTCACAGGAATATCAAAAACGTAATGAAACACAGGAAATCTTTATTCCTGTAGCAGACAGACTTGGAAATGAAGTGATCGAATTTATCGATGTCTCTAAGGGATTTGATGATCAGCTCCTAATCGACAATTTAAGTTTCAAGATACCAGCAGGCGCTATTGTTGGCATCATTGGCCCTAATGGCGCTGGCAAATCCACGCTTTTTCGCATGATTATTGGCAAGGACCAAGCGGACAAGGGAGCAATCAAGATTGGTGATACTGTTAAATTCGCTTACGTAGACCAATCCCGAGATGCGCTAGCCGCTGATCAGACTGCGTTTCAGATGATTTCAGATGGCCTGGACATATTGACAGTAGGCAAGCATGAAATTCCTGCGCGTGCCTATCTGGGCAGGTTTAACCTCAAGGGGTCAGATCAGCAGAAGCTGGTTGGAACACTTTCCGGCGGTGAAAGAGGCAGGCTGCATCTAGCCAAAACCCTTATATCTGGCGGAAATGTGTTACTACTCGATGAGCCCTCCAATGATCTGGATGTCGAAACACTGCGCGCGCTTGAAAATGCGCTATTAGAATTTGCTGGCTGCGTACTGGTTATCTCGCATGACCGCTGGTTCCTCGATCGCATTGCAACTCATATTCTCGCTTTTGAAGGTAACTCACAAGTAAGCTTTTTTGCCGGAAACTATCATGAATATGAGGCAGATAAACGTTCACGTCTTGGCGAAGAAGGCGCAAAACCCAAACGTATCCGTTATAAACCGATTTCCCGCTAAAAAATATGGATTCGGTAACCAGCAAGGGAGGACGCCGGCGAGTTCAATGGTGATGTCCATGTGGCCCATGGACATGACCATGCGCCAGCTCTTCCGTAGTTGCAGGGCGGACACCGACCACGGTACATTCAAACTGTAATGCCATGCCAGCAAAAGGATGATTACCATCGACAACAACAATGTCTTCAGTTACATCCGTCACAGTGTAGATCATCATGTCATCCGATTCATCTTCACCACCCTCAAACTGCATACCAATCGTCACACCCTCCGGGAAAACTGATTTGGGCTCAACTCGCATTAATTCGGCATCATATTCACCAAAAGCATCTTCAGGCTCCATCAGAATGGAAAGACTCTGTCCAATTTCTTTCTCGTGAAGCGCTTCTTCAACTACCGGAAATATCCCATCGTAACCACCATGCAAATAGCTGATGGGAGCTTCTGTTTCCTCCAAAACTTCACCTTCACGATTAAGCATCCTGTAATTGAGGGATACGACCGTATTTTTTACTATTCTCATATTATCTCCATTGTCAATCATTGCGGTTAAGCCGCAGAATTTTTCTGTTTAGAGCACATAAGGCGTGCTTCATCTTCAGGCTGTTTCCAAAATTTGGCACAAGGTGCAAAGCTGCGCCGATGCACGTCAGAAATACCATATTGCTGGATTGCCTCCAGATGGGCTTTAGTGGGGTAGCCTTTATGGCGGTCAAAGCCATACATTGGATAGTGTGCATGCAAGCGCAACATCTCCTCATCCCGTGTCGTTTTAGCCAGAATGGAAGCAGCAGAAATCTCTGCTATCAAGTGATCTCCTCCAATGACGGTCTGCACCTCACAATCTATTTTTGGTGAATGTATCCCATCAACCATTATCAGCGCATCTTGAGACGGGGATAGCTTGTTAATGGCTCTTTGCATGGCAAGTAAGCTCGCTTGCAAAATATTTAACCGATCAATTTCCTCCACCGAAGCACAGGCGATTGACCATGCAGTGGCATGGCATCTAATTTCTTTGGCCAAAAAATCTCGCTTTTTTTCAGTCAGCTTTTTGGAATCGGCCAGCCCCGTTATAATATGCTTGGAATTCAGCACTACACAGGCGGCATACACCCCACCGGCCAGTGGCCCTCTACCCGCCTCGTCTACGCCATATATTATTTTTTCTGCCGCTATATTGCTGGCAGGTCTACCAGTATCCATCAATACAGGATTACATCAAACTGCACGCGCCGCACACATCAGCTGTGCACTAGTTACAGCTTGGCCGTCGACTTCAGCAGCAGCCGTATACTTCCACACACCCTTAATTTGTCGACTAATTTCTACCTTCAGAACCAGTTGATCACCCGCAATTACCGGTTTTCTAAAACGTACCGCATCAATTCCGACAAAGTAGTAAACCTTATTCGAGTCAAGGCTGGCTTCTTCGCTGCGGATAGTTAATATGGCAGCTGCCTGCGCCAGCGCCTCCACAATCAACACGCCTGGCATGACCGGATGGTGGGGAAAATGTCCGCTGAAGTAAGGTTCGTTGATAGATACATTCTTGTAAGCGTGAATATGTTTACCTTTTTCAAGCTCAACCACCCTGTCCACCAGGATAAAAGGGTAACGGTGTGGCAGATATTTAAGGATTTCATGAATATCCATGACAGTCATTTCTTATTTCCTATCTTCATGTTTATGGAATTTCCGGATGCTTCGGTACTTTTTTCTGTGTATTCAGTATGGTCATTATCTGGTCGGTAATATCAATACGCGCGCTGCGGTAGACTGAATCCTGTAATTGCAGAATCAAATCATACCCTTGCTCGGTGGCGAGGTTATTGATCGTCTGGTTAACCTGATCCAGAATTCGACCGTACTCTTCATTCTGGCGCAGACTCAAATCTTCGCGCATCTGTTGTTGTTCGCGTTGATGTTGCCGACTGAGACTGGCAAGCCTGCGCTCTTTGGTGCGTCTACCTGACAAATCTTTTGTCTGGGCGTCTGTTTGTTGTTCCAACTGTTCCTGAAGTAGCTTGATCTGCGCAAAAAGCTCCTTAATTTGGTTATCGCGTAACTTAAATTCCTGTTCGATTTTTTTTTGTGCTTTGATAGCAAGCTTGGATTCCCTTAGAATTTTTTCGGTATTCACGACACCGATTTTAATCTCCGAGGAACTAACATTTGCAGATTGCAGCACAAGCAGCAGTACTATGGCATGAATCAACCAACCGATAATTTTTCCAGATTGCCATCCCAACACAAACTTCATCTGTTCCCTATTTATCTATCACGAATTAAAAAGTTTGTCCTAGCTGAAACTGAAAGCGTTGCGTATTATCCCCTGGCTGTACGTTGAAAGGTTGGGCGATACTAAATTTCAGAGGACCCATTGGTGAAACCCAGGTAACGGCTAGTCCAGCTGCATAGCGAAAATCGTTTGTACTAAGCCCGGAAAAAGAGTTAACAATCGTGCCAGCGTCAAGGAAGACACTCAGGCGAACCTTCTTGTCCTCTATCATAAATGGTACAGGAAACAATACCTCGATATTTCCGACAATCCGCTTGCTACCACCGATTACCCGGCGATCTTCGCGGGGACCGAGAGTATTGATGTTGTAACCACGTACCGAATTAAATCCACCTGCAAAAAAGTTCTTAAAGAAAGGCAATGGTTTGCCAGAATAGCCATCCCCGACACCAATCTCGCCATTGAGCATTAATGTAAAATGCTTCGTTACCGGATAAAACCAACGCTGCTCAAAACTAACTTTGTAGTAGCGCAGATCAGCGATTGGTGGACTGAATTCACCAAACACACGTTGTGTCAGGCCAGAGGTTGTCCAAATAGCACTATCGCGTCGATCGCGCGCCCAGCTCAATGTTAATGGGAAACTGGTCGAGCTCGTACCAAATTGATCGACAAAATCGACAAATCGCTTTGGACTATCTTCCCGCAGCTTAATCTTGGTTTGCTCAACCCCAAGCCCAAGAGAGACAGCATCATTTTCAGCGACTGGAATTCCGAAACGAATACTGGCACCGGTAGTATCGGTATTAAAAACTCCGACGCTATTGAGCGAACGGGTATTAATCGCTCTTCGGAATGCCTCGAATCCCAGACTGACACCATTTATTGTGTAATAAGGGTTGGTGAACGAAGCGGAGAGTATCTTGTTGACACTGCCGGTATTCACTTGCAGGCTTAGAAAATTACCGGTACCAAAAATATTGTTCTGCGCAACTGATCCATTCAGAATGATCCCTTCTCGATCAGAAAAGCCAGCGCCAAACATGATCGCCCCGGTTGGTTTCTCGGCGACATGCACATTGATATCTACCTGGTCAGGAACATCTGCTACGGGTGGCGTTTCAACATTAACACCAGTAAAAAAATCAAGTCGATCAATGCGTCGACGGGAAGTATTAATCTGGCTGGTGGAGTGCCAGCCTCCCTCCATTTGGCGAAACTCGCGCCGGATTACTTCGTCCCGGGTACGATCGTTACCACTGATATTAATTCGCCTGACATAAACCCGGCGCCCGGGGTCAATGAAAAAAGTAAACGCAGTTTGGCGTGTTTCTTTATCCAGTTCTGGTGCGGCATTCACATTCGCGAAGGCATAACCATCATCTCCCAGTCTGTCACTAATCAATTTAATAGACTCAGTCAATTTTTCCCGAACAAACACCCCCCCTACTTCAAGCTTGATCAGTTTGCGTAACTCCTCCTCTGGAACAATCAGATCACCGGCAAGCTTGATATCAGAAACCGTATATTGCGGCCCCTCCGTTATATTGAGCGTTATGTAGATGTCTTTCATATCCGGTGTAATGGAAACCTGAGTAGACTCAACGTTAAACTCAAGGTAGCCATTGTCCAGATAATAAGAACGCAAAGATTCGATATCTGCTGATAATTTTTGCTTGGAGTACTGATCTTCCTTGGTAAACCAGGTCAACAAACCGGGAGTTTGCAAGCTAAATAGCTTCAATAGTCTTTTTTCACCATAAACCTGATTACCAATAATATTGATTTGTTTGATTCGCGCCGTTCTACCTTCTTTGATATCAAAATTGATGCCAATACGATTACGTTCCAGCGGGGTCGTGGTAGTAGTAATTTTTACAGCATACTTGCCACGGCTGATATATTGACGTTTTAACTCCTGCTCGGCTTTTTCCAGCAGGGAACGGTTAAAAATACGTGACTCGGATAATCCCGCCTGTTTCAGGCCCTCCATTAGTTTTTCCTTGTCAAATTCCTTGGCTCCATTAATCGTAATCTGTGCAATTGCAGGTCGTTCCTCAATCTGCACAATTAACAACGATCCTTCCGCTTTGAGTTTTACATCCTTGAAAAATCCGGTGGCATATAACGCCTTGATCGCTGCGCTCGCCTTGGTCTTGTCAAGCACATCTCCCACCTTGATTGGCAGATAGCTGAACACGGTACCAGCCTCGGTACGCTGTATCCCCTCCACGCGGATATCCTGAATCACAAATGACTCTTCTGCTGCACATACAGCGGAACAACACAGCACCACTGCCAGCAGACAATCTCGAAACTTCATATCTATCCTGAAATCAAACGCAACAGATCGTTATGCAATGCAAACAGCATCAGCGTTACCAACAACCCCATCCCGATCTGGTGTCCGATCTCCATCGTTTTTTCAGAAAGTGGTGTACCGCGAATTATCTCGATGACGTAGTACATCAAATGTCCCCCATCCAGCACTGGGATCGGCAGTAAATTTAATACACCCAAGCTCACACTCACCAACGCCAGAAATCCCAGATAAGCTGCTACTCCCATCTGGGCGGATTGACCAGCATAATCTGCAATAGTAATGGGGCCACTGACATTTTTTAATGAAACATCCCCGGTGATCATTTTGCCAAGCATCCGCAAGGTAAAATGGGTTATCTCCCAGGTTTTGGTGATCGCTTTAACCAGTGCGGCAAAAGGTGTGTAACTGGTCGTGATCAGCAAATTCTCCAGTGCGGCATGCTCAACCTTTGGCGCAATACCAGCTTTGCCTATCTCTGATTGATTTTCAAGTGCCTTTTCTGGAACAAGCGTCAGCTTCATGACAGATTTGGCGCGCAGAACTTCCACCTCAAGTTCCCGCTCAGGATTAGCTCGAATTTCATTCACCACTTCATCCCAGTACAGAATTTCCTTGCCATCAATCGCCAGTATCTCGTCTTCCGTCTGGAATCCCGCTTTATCTGCAGCGCTGCCAACAATCACCTGGCCGATCACGGAATCCAATACCGGCTTATAGGTACTCAGCCCAATTTTTCTCAAAAAATCCCCATCCAACTCATCAGGGTTAAGGGTACTAAGATCCAGCATCCGTTTATGTGTGACGCCATTTTCCGCCACCACCTCCAGTTCAACGGTTGCATTCCGATCAACCGCGTGATCTAACAGAGCAAGACGCGCATCCTGCCAGGTCGTAACGGATTGCCTGGCAATACTGGTAATAGTTTCACCAGCACTCAAACCAGCCGAGGCAGCTGGTGTCATGGGCTCAACATCACCCAATACCGGCTTCATCCCGGTCACACCAATCACAAAAAGTACCCAATAAAGCAGGATAGCCAATAGAAAATTCGCTATCGGGCCTGCCGCAACAATGGCAAAGCGTTTCAAAACCGGCTGACGATTAAATGCACGCGCCAGTTCATGAGTCGGAACTGTCCCTTCACGTTCGTCCAGCATTTTTACATAGCCACCCAATGGAATGGCCGCCAGAACCCACTCTGTTTGATCCTGCCCCAGCGTTTTTTTATAGAAGGGACGACCAAAACCAATGGAAAAACGCAATACCTTGACACCACTCCAGCGCGCCACCAGATAATGCCCAAACTCGTGAAAGGTAATTAACAAACCCAATGCGATTACAAAGGCCAGCAGGGTGGATAATAGTGTCATATCAGGGTGGATTTGGAATGATTGAGGGCTTTTCTGAAAATTTATATTCCGTCACAACACTTCGCTATTCGAGAAATATTCCATATATCAATCATATGCCACACTCACACTCTCTATTTTCACCTGATCTTGCTTAGAATTCTGAATTTCTAGAGGCGCCTTGCGGGCGAAGACTGAACGTATCGCTATTAGCCATTTTTATATGGAAACTATCGGTGTAACTAACCAACTGCAACCGAGGGTAATCCAGATACGCCATAGTTACGTGCCAGCCATTCCATTGCTGACTCACGTCCGAGTGTATCTGCTGCCAGAACATCCTCCAGACAGGTAGTTTCCTGCCACGGCGTCGTTTGCATAACTTGCTCGATCATCTTTGGAATAGCCAGAAATGGCATTCTGCCATCCAGAAAAAACTCCACAGCAATTTCGTTAGCAGCATTCATAATGGTTGGCACATTGCCTTTTCTCGCCAGCGCCTCATAAGCCAACCCCAGACAACGGAAACGTTCAAAATCGGGGCGTTCAAATTCGAGCTGCGCAATATCAAACAGATTCAGCGATGACACACCACTTTCTATTCTCTCCGGATAACAAAGTGCGTGCGCAATCGGTGTACGCATATCTGGATTACCCAACTGCGCGAGCACAGAGCCGTCGACATATTCAACCATTGAGTGAATGACGCTCTGTGGATGAACCACTACCTGTATCTGTTCAGGGAGCGCACCAAACAACCAATGTGCTTCGATCACCTCTAGCCCTTTGTTCATCATCGTGGCCGAATCAACCGATATTTTCCTTCCCATTACCCAGTTAGGGTGCGCACATGCCTGCTCGGGCGTCACCCCTGCAAGCTGTGCAAGTTTAACCTGCCGAAAAGGCCCTCCGGAAGCTGTAAGCAAGATGCGACGAATACCGGATGAAGCCAGATCTGCGTGGAACCCCTGCGGCAACGACTGGAAAATGGCATTGTGTTCACTGTCAATCGGCAGCAAGGTTGCACGATGTTGCTGCACAATGTCCATAAAGATACTGCCAGCCATTACTAATGTTTCCTTGTTGGCCAGCAAGATTTTCTTACCCGTACGAGCGGCGGCAAGCGTTGGTCGAATACCGGCTGCCCCGACGATCGCTGCCATCACTGTATCCACCTCTGGCAAGGCAGCAACATGCTCCAGAGACTCGATACCGGCCAACACAGTAGTATCCAGCCCAGCTACACGAATTTTTTTCTCCAGTCTATCCGCACAGTTTTCGTCAAGCATAACTGCGTAACGTGGCTGGAATTGCGCACACTGTGCGAACAGTTTCTCACTATTCTGATTAGCAGTAAGGGCAAGAACCATAAATCTATCAGGATGCCTTGCCACTACGTCCAGCGTACTTTCTCCAATACTGCCAGTCGAGCCGAGTATGGTCAGATGACGTTTTGTAGTCATAATGCTTTGGAATAAAATAAAATTACTGCCAAGGTGGCAATGGGTAACGCTGAAGTCAACGCATCAATCCGATCCAGTATACCACCGTGACCAGGCAATATTTTTCCGCTATCTTTGACACCTGCCTGCCGCTTTAATAACGATTCAAACAGATCCCCAATGATACCCAATACCGTCAACACCAGTAAAAAAGGAACCAACCACAATATCAAGTTACCAGTACTATCCATCCAATATGACCAAATAACCGCATAGATCAGGACACCACTCAAGGCAGCGAATACCCCTTCCCAAGTTTTTCCAGGGCTGATCTGCGGCGCAAGTTTGTGTTTACCAAATGCACGACCAGCGAAATACGCAACGCTATCCGCCACCCAGATCACGCCCATGAAACCCAGCAGTAACAAGGGATCAATCGCACGCAACTGGTATAACGCCAAACAGGTCGGTAACAGTATCAGCCAGCCTAGCATCATAAAAATCCATCCGGTTTTAACTATCCGTCCGGCCTTTAACAGTAAAGGCGCTATCAGTAACCAGTATCCAGTTGAAGCACCGTATAACCAGACAAAAGATGTACTGGTTGGATTGACAGCAACTACCTCGCCAAGCAAAAACAAAAGCTCACCTGTCAACAAGGTAGTTACGATCAGATAGAAAACAGTCTGATTCACCGAGAAACCACCCAATCGGGACCACTCCCGGGCAGCTGTTACTGTTATACCAAGCAGTAACATCGACCAGAAAATAGGCGGCAAATAAAACAAAGCCACCAGAAAAGCGGTCAATAGAACCAGCGCAGTGAGGATTCGAGTAGTAGGCATGAACGACAGGCTGGCTTGAAACTATTTATTTAATAAATAGATGGTAGAAACATTAATCTGAATGGTTTCCGATCGTGTTTTGGGTTAGCCGTCGTGACACAGAAACAGCTAGTTGCTCGCTGGTACGGCCAAAACGGCGTTCTCGCTGCTGGTATGAAGTGATCGCCTGATCCAGCGACACAGCATCAAAATCCGGCCATAAAGTCTCTGTAAAATACAATTCCGTGTACGCCAATTGCCATAACAAAAAATTACTGATTCGGCACTCTCCACCAGTACGGATAAACAAATCTGGTTCTGGTGCGTCCGCCAATGCCAAGTGCTTGGACAAATCCATCTCGGTAAAATTGGTCTGCAAATGTGGTGTTTGAATCATCATTTTGCGTACTGCCTGCATGATATCCCAGCGCCCACCATAATTAGCAGCAACCGTAAAAAACAGACGATCATTATCCGCCGTCAACGTATCTCCCTGGCGAATGCAGTCAATAATACGGCTATCCAGTTTATCGATATCTCCTATCACTCTGAAACGAATGCCATTTTCATGCAGCCTGCTTACTTCCCGCTCAAGCGCAACAAGGAAAAGTTGCATCAGAAGTTTTATCTCATCTTCTGGCCTGCGCCAGTTCTCGCTGCTAAAAGCAAAAATGGTCAGGTACTTTATATTACGCTCAATACAAGCCTTAATGATCGTACGTACTGACTCTACCCCCTGTTTATGCCCTGCAACGCGAGGAAGGTGCCGTTGTTTTGCCCAGCGACCATTCCCGTCCATAATGATAGCAATGTGCTTAGGTACGTCATCAACTTTGGGAAGTTGAACAGTCGAACTGATTAACTCATCAGGCATATATTGGATCAAACCGCCATCAGTTCAGATTCTTTGGATTGCAACAACTTGTCGACCTCAGCAATATAATGATTGGTCAATTTCTGTATTTCTTCCTGACCACGCCGGTCTTCATCTTCAGCGATCAGTTTATCCCTGAGCAGTTCCTTTAGCTGCGCATTACTATCTCTGCGTATGTTCCTCATGGAGACACGTGCATTCTCAGCTTCAGCTTTGACAAGTTTGGTCAAATCGCGACGTCTTTCTTCAGTAAGCGGTGGCATTGGTACACGCACCATCTCACCAACAGCAGAAGGATTCAAGCCTAGGTCAGAATCCCGAATAGCCTTTTCTATCGCATTCATCAGTTTCTTTTCCCATGGCACCACGCCAATAGTGCGAGCATCGGCCAAGATCACATTAGCCAATTGTTTGATTGAAGTTGGCACACCATAGTAATCCACTACGATGTGGTCAAGTAATCCAGTATGAGGACGCCCACTCCTGACTTTGCTAAAATCAAGTTTGAGCACCTCCAGACTTTTCTGCATTTTCTGTTCCGCAGAATTTTTTATTTCCGCAATCATTGCTTATTGAAAAATTTGTTTAAAAAAGAATTATTACTTGATACTAAAGACCATTCCGATATTCTCGCAAAAACCAAAACCCTTGCAACAAATCAAACAGTTACCAATGTTCCTTCGTTTTCACCCAGAACAACTCGTTTTAGCGCACCAGCCTTAAAAATACTGAAAACATTTATAGAAAGTTTTTGATCCCGGCATAGCGTAAGAGCAGTTGCATCCATTATCTGCAAATTTTGGTTAATTGCATCGTCAAAACTCAGTTGTTGATAACGTACGGCATCACGATGAACAACAGGATCACTGGTATATATGCCATCAACCTTGGTTGCCTTGAGTACAATATTTGCGTTCATTTCCATGCCACGTAGTGCCGCAGCTGTATCCGTTGTAAAGAATGGATTGCCGGTACCAGCCGCAAATATAACTACTTTACCGTCTTCCAGATAACGAAGTGCCTTACCACGAATATAGGGCTCAACCACCTGATCGATACGCAAAGCTGACTGTACTCGTGAAACCAAACCACCATGCTTCATTGCGTCATGCAACGCCAGTGCATTCATAGTTGTTGCCAGCATACCCATATAATCGGCAGTTACCCGATCCATACCATCACCAGCCGATTTCATGCCACGAAAGATATTACCGCCACCAACTACAATCGCCACTTCTATACCCAATTGCAGAATGCCAGCAATCTCTACTACTATTCGTTCAACAATTGTCCGATCAATCCCATATTGCGCTTCGCCCATCAGCGCTTCACCGGACAGCTTCAACAAAATACGCTTATAAACCGCTGTCATGCTGTTGAACTCTGTTTCACTTTGATTGACTCACTTGCGCCATCACCTCTGCAGCAAAATCCTCGGATTTTTTTTCAATACCTTCTCCAACGACGAATAATACAAAACGCGTCACTTTAGCTGATTTTGCCGCCAACAATGCTTCAACCGTTTGATCAGGGTTTTTGACAAATGGCTGTCCCAACAAAGTCACCTCAGCCAGATATTTATCAATCCGACCATCAACCATTTTCTCCACAATATTGGCTGGTTTACCACTTTCAGCTGCCTGTGCTTCAAATATCTGACGCTCACGCGCCAACAGTTCTGCAGGAATCTGATCGCTGGAAACACAAACCGGCTTACTCGCAGCAATATGCATGGCGATATCCCTGCCCAGCACTTCATCACCCCCCGCAAAATCGAGCATGACTCCAATTCTGCTGCCATGTAAATACATTGCCAACCGATCCTCAGTTTCATAACTGACGACCCGCCGGATACTGATATTCTCACCAAGCCTCATCACCAATGCTTGTCGCTGCGCTTCCACATTATCGCCATTCAAGAGAGCTAATGTAGATAATGAAGTTGCATCAACAATCTGCTGTTTTGCAGCCAACTGCGCTAACTGTCCGGAAAACCCGATAAAATCTTCGTTCTTCGCGACAAAATCGGTCTCGCAGTTAATTTCCACCACAGCTCCCCGTTTGCCATCGGTAGAAATAAATCCGCTGATTACTCCTTCTGCCGCAATACGTCCGGCAGTTTTACTCGCCTTCGCACCACTGCGGATTCGCAAAATATCTTCTGCTGCTTTCAAATCACCATCGGCCTCGATCAATGCTTTTTTGCATTCCATCATCCCCAAGCCCGTACGTTCACGCAACTCTTTAACTATACTTGCGGTAATCTCCGCCATATTTACTCCAGATACAAGGTGTTAGTTTATTGGTACCGACTCCACACACTGCTTCTAATCATTGGCTAAAAGAAGTCAGACAGTATGTGTGGAGTCAATGCTGATCTTCAGAATCAGTATTCAGCAGACTGCTCGGCAGCCGATGCCAGCAGCTCCTCGTCGGATTTCTGGATATCAATAATCTCCTGAATGGATTGATTACGACCTTCCAGAACAGCATCCGCCATCGCACGCGCGTAAAGTCGGATCGCCTGGCTAGAATCATCATTTCCAGGGATCACATACCTGACACCTGCAGGGTTATGATTGGTATCAACCACACCAATGACGGGGATTCCCAATTTTTCCGCTTCTACGATAGCGCCCTTCTGGTAACCGACATCTATCACAAATATGGCATCTGGCAAACCTCTCATATCTTTTATCCCACCTAGACTATTATTTAGCTTCTCTATTTCGCGCTGAAAGTCCAGTGCTTCTTTTTTGATCAGCTTAGCCATGGATCCATCCTGCTCCATCTTTTCCATATCGTGTAACCGTTTGATTGATTGCTGGATAGTTTTGAAGTTGGTCAACATTCCACCCAGCCAGCGCTGCGCAACGTAGGAAACACCACAACGCGTCGCTTCCTCCTTCACGATATCCCTGGCTTGGCGCTTGGTGCCCACAAACAAGATCGTACCTTTATTTGCCGCAGTTCTACGCGCAAAACTCAACGCCTCGTTGAACATGACCAGCGTTTTTTCCAAATTGATAATATGGATTTTGTTGCGTTGGCCATAAATGTATGGTGCCATTTTAGGACTCCAGAACCGAGTCTGATGACCAAAATGTACCCCTGCTTCAAGCATTTGCCGCATTGTAACTGTCATGAAATTCCTTAGGGTTAAACCGTGACCTGCCGACACGCTTCCTTGATGTCTAAGGCACCCTTTCCAGCAGGCACGAGATGTATAAGTAGATTAACGAAAATGCAACAATGTGGATCACACTACTGCACCTGATTAGGCGAAAACAAACTGCAGTCCGCTTAGCGGCGAATTATAACACGCAACCACATCGACTCAATAATAGACAATTTATCACTGAACGATATGTTCGATGATCAGCCCTAATCCCCAATTTTGCGATAAAGCGCTTCGATATTATTGAGTTTTACGTGCTTGTTGCTGATCGCAATCAGACCATCTTCCTGCAACTTCGAGAAAGATCGACTGACCGTTTCCAGCTTAAGTCCCAAGTAGCTGCCAATTTCATCCCTGGTCATTTTCAGATTAAACTCTGTGGCCGAATAGCCGCGTCGACTCAGCCGGGTCGACAAATTCAGCAGAAATGTGGCCAAACGCTCATCGGCTTTCATATTACCCAAGAGCATCATGACATCATGATCATGAACAATTTCACGGCTCATGATTTTATGAAATTGATTCAACAGTGGTGGAATAGATCGCCCGACTTCTTCAAGTTTGGCGAAAGGCACCTCACAAACCTCGCTATCTTCCAATGCCACCGTGTCACAACTATACTTTCCAAGACTGATCGCATCCAACCCCAGCAATTCGCCAGTCATATAAAAGCCCGTTACTTGTGTACGTCCGTCAATTTTCAATACACTAGTTTTAAAAAACCCATTTTTCACGGCATATAATGACTTGAAATCGGCACCCGCATGAAACAGATACTCCCCACGCCGCACCCTGAATTTATGCCTGATCAGATTGCTAAGATACTGTATTTCAGTATCATCAAGCCCAACCGGAAGACAAATCTCACGCAGGCTGCAGGTGGTACAGTTTGATTTTTGTTGCGCCGCGATAGAAATCTCCGCTACATTTTTATTTAACAAGGTATCCGCCTAACGCCTAATTCCGATTGAAAATTTTAAAGTTATACCGCACCAAGAAATTCCACTTATCCCATTAATTTACAAAGAAAACCGTGGCATGCCCAAATTGCTGTTTTCTAACCGACATCAGCAATTTCAGCTCAGAATAACAATGTATCGTCAAACGATGTAGTTACTCTGTTTCTTCTGGCAACGTGCCAGCATTCTCAAGCAGGTAATCAGCCAACATCTGCACAGAATCCCCCATTAAATTTGGGAACGCAGGCATTCCGAATCCCTTGCCATTTCTGACTCTCTCTATAATCGCCTCTGAATTAGCCATTTCAGCGCGCAGTATCATTATCTTGCCATTGACTGGTGAATGGCAGCTGACACACGCCTCTTTGAAAATAGTCTCACCAGTTGCTCCAGCTGAAGGCATGTAGTCGTTATTTCTGGCACAACCGCTTAACGCGATTAGTGCGCAACCTGTTAAAGACAAAGCGGCCATTTTTTTCATTTTATATTTCCCCAATATGCTCAGTTTTTTCCTGTCAAACATACCACTCGTCAAAGAATATGGACATCCCGCATCTCATCACTGACAGTTACAAAGGTCTAGCATACCAGTCACAGGTATCGACAGACAACAAAACGTGGAACTGACTGGAAAAATAAACACCAATATTTAATTAACCTTAAATGGACGTTAGACACAAAACCTCAGCCGGGCAGAACAATGAAATCAAACAGCAATCTAACGCTATACTCTGCAATATAAGATATTCTCTCAATCTATAGGTGTGATGGACTTCGCAAACTTAACCCGGACTGATCATGCAAACCAATGCCATTGATTTTGAAGCGTATGAATTGTTGCAGGATGAACACTGCGCAGAGCGTATTATTGCTGCCAAAAAAACACTTGGAAAACGAGCCGTCATTCTGGCGCATCATTACCAGCGAGCAGATGTTTATCGGCATGCTGATCTCACCGGCGACTCGCTTAAGCTCTCTTTTCTGGCTGCACAGACAGATGCTGATTTTCTGGTATTTTGTGGCGTGCATTTTATGGCAGAAGTAGCCGATATTCTCTCCAACCAGGAACAGATCTCTATTTTGCCGGATCTCTCCGCAGGCTGCTCCATGGCTGACATGGCTGATCTTGGCAAGGTTGAGCGCGCATGGCGTGAATTGGCCGAAATACTCGATCCTGATGAATCCGTTACACCAGTAACCTATATCAATTCCAGCGCCAGCTTAAAAGCTTTTTGTGGTACGCATGGCGGCATCGTCTGCACCTCTAGTAACGCAGTAAAAATCCTGCAGTGGTCGTTTGATCGTCGTGAAAAAGTCCTGTTTTTCCCAGATCAGCATCTGGGACGCTGGAGCGGCCATAAAATGGGATTTGCGATGGATGAAATGGCCGTCTGGGATTTTGATCAACCCATGGGCGGGCTCACTCCTGTACAAATCAAGAAAGCCAAAATTTTGCTGTGGAAAGGTCACTGCTCAGTACATCAAATGTTTCAGCCCCAACATATTCTGCGTTTTCGTAACCAGCACCCGGATGGCCTGGTGATTTCCCATCCAGAATGCAGCTTTGAAGTATGCAATGCATCGGATTATGTCGGATCGACCGAATATATCATCAACACTATTCGGGATGCCAAACCAGATACGCGCTGGCTGGTCGGGACTGAACTGAATCTGGTAGGACGAATTGCGGAAGAATTTAAAGCAGATGGAAAAATCATTCAGTTCATGTCACCAATGGTCTGCATGTGTTCGACTATGGCACGCATTGATCCGCAACATCTGGCGTGGACACTGGAGAATCTGGTTCAGGGCCAGATTGTCAACCAGATTAAAGTACCCGAACGCGAAGCGCAGTTGGCTAAATTAACACTGGAACGCATGCTGGAAGTCTCCAGGTAAGCAAACAAGATCGCATTGCTAACCGTAGCCATGCCCAATAAAAAGCTGCACATCGCAACCTATAATATCCACAAAGGTTTGTCTTGTTTCAACCATAGGATGATGTTGCACGAACTGCGTAATCGCTTGCATGGCCTAAACGTAGATATTATATTTTTGCAGGAAGTAGTAGGCCAGCATGCTCGCCTTGCCGCCCGCTTCCAAAATTGGCCGCAAAATTCCCAGTATGAATTTCTGGCGGACACGGTCTGGCAGGATTTTGCTTACGGCAGAAATGCCGTCTACGATCATGGCCATCACGGGAATGCCATTCTCAGCCGTTTCCCTATCCTGCACTGGGAAAATGAAGACATTTCGGCTCACCGCTTTGAAAGCCGTGGACTGCTTCACTGTGAAATTGCTGTCCCAGGCTGGGAAGAAATGCTGCACTGCATTTGCGTACACTTGGGACTATTTAAACGTGGCCGAAAGCAGCAGCTCGATGCAATCGAGAAACGCATTCGGGAGCTCGTACCTGCTAACGCTCCTCTGGTTGTCGCCGGTGATTTCAACGACTGGCATGGTGCTGCAAATCTGCTTTTGCGTGATCGCCTGCAACTTACGGAAGTTTTTCGACATGCTTTTGGCAAGAGTGCGCGCAGCTTCCCCTCTTTTTTTCCACTGCTACGCCTGGATAGAATCTATATCAGAGGATTTGAAGTTGAGCATGCGCGTGTCCTGAAAAATCGCCTCTGGTCTGGTATTTCTGATCATACGGCCCTGTCAGCCAACATCGTGCGCCGATGAATTTACCGAATTTTGTAGGCGGCAACGATCTCACGTTGCTACATACAAGTGCAGAATATTTTTCAGCACTAGAAGTAGCCATTGATCAGGCTGCGCAGGAAGTTTTTCTTGAAACCTATATTTTCGAGGATGATTCGGTTGGACAGCGTATCGCCAAGGCGTTAACGCGTGCGGCAAAACGTGGCGTGGCCGTACATCTATTAATCGATGGTTTTGGCTCCCAAGGTTATCCCAAAGCAAAAATCCAGAAACTGTTAGATAACAATGTGCAGGTGCTGATCTATCGGCAGGAAATATTCTCATTCCGGCTAAAACCTCAGCGGCTACGGCGGCTGCACCGCAAGCTGGCCGTCATGGATGCCAATGTCGCTTTTGTCGGCGGAATCAATATAGTTGAAGACACCACTGGGCCAGGCATCAACCTGCCACAATTAGATTATGTAGTCGAAATTCGCGGATTATTGCTGCAAAAGATCCATGCTGCTACCAGGCATTTGTGGGCATTGGTCAGCTGGGCACATTTTAAAAAACGCTGGACAAATTTTGTATTAATTACAAAGCAGCAACAACCTGCAGGCCAGCAACACGCAGCCTTCGTAATTCGGGATAATCTACGCAATCGACGCAGCATCGAGCACAGTTATCTGCAGGCAATTAATGCAGCTAATCACGAGATTTTGATTGCGAATGCCTATTTTCTGCCTGGCATCAATTTCCGTCGCGCATTGATTGATGCCGCACAACGCGGAGTCAGGATAGTGCTATTGTTACAGGGCAAAACGGAACACCTTGTGCAGCAGCTTGCCACGCGCGCCTTATACGAAAATCTACTGGCGGCGGGAATCCACATATACGAATATCGCCATGGCTTTCTACACGCAAAGGTCGCCGTGATTGACCAGCAATGGGCAACGGTTGGTTCCTCTAACATCGATCCATTCAGCCTGCTATTGGCTCGTGAAGCCAATGTCATCATCGATGAGCGCGAATTTGCTCTACAGTTACGCGATAGTCTACTGCGAGGTATTAAACAGTCCTCTCCTGTATTGCGCCATAGCTGGAAAAAACACCCTTGGCCAGCACGCTTGATCAACTGGCTATGCTACTACTTTGTCAGGGTTGCGCAGGGCATGCTGGGTTATGCACATGAAGACAATAAGCTGTAGCGGTGTTTCGTCTTTAAAATCGGACTTCAACACTGCCAACAAAACGAGTCTGCGACGCCTAAGGTGATACTCAATGAAGTAGCAACACGCTATGACAAACTGAAGAGAAATCACGAAAACACAGCAGCCATAGCTTGTGGTTATCTATGACCGTCTATGTATGTCAACAGACTCCAGGAAAAGGCGTTTATTTTTCCTATACGCTTGTTCCCATCGCGCTTTCAATGGCGCTCATGAATTTTTTTTCGTTATCACTATATTGATCGCCACCAAAGCCCATAAAACCGCCTTCGCTCGCTGCCATGGCTACTTTTTCGGCAATGGATAATGTCCACTGTTTATATTCATCGGCTTCTTGAGGAGATGATTTTGCTGCCAGCAATGCGCATACTGCTTTGCAATCTTCTATTGCGTACGCTTGAAATTTCTCGGCCGAATTAACTTCTTTAGCCTTATAGCGCGCAACACCCCAATCGCGGACTTTTTTCATTTTATCCATTGCTTCGGATGCGCCACCCTGAACGCTTGGCAAGATTGCCTGGATCAAAGCATTGTTGGGATAATTTTTTACGCCGGCCATGATCGCTTGAACACTGGCAAACATTTCTTTTCCGGTTCCGAACAGCCCACTGCTTCCGGAAAATGCCATTGCCGTGCCAATTACACTGGGAGTGTTAGCGAGCAAATTTAATTCTTCTTCGGTGTAATTCAAACTCACGGGGATCTCCTTTTCGTTAGGTTTAATACTGTCCAGCTATTCGTCTGAATAAGCTTAGTGGCTGCTTTATTCTCAACCAGAATACAGGAAATATGAACACTCTTTTTGCTAAATCAAAATATGCATACTCCTGGTCTGACTGTTCCAGGTTTTGTGTGAGAACGGTTTTCAACGTCAGTACTTTTTGACCTGTGCGGCGACCAAGCGCAATCCGGTAGGTGCAGGCCGCCGATTGCAGTGGTGCCAACGCTGCATCCGTTTCCATCTCGGCAGGTAGGTCATGCTCGCTTCCTCTATAAGCGCGCCGGTTTGTGCATCCGACCTTTTAAATTCGGTCTGCCTGACTAGAAAAGTTGACAGGGAGAGGTATATAACTTGCAATACCAGCGTAAGTAGGCGTGGATGAGCTACTAAGAATATATTAAGTTTATTAGGATCAGACTCGATTTGTTCGATGAAAAAGATCTAACGATCCCAATTTCATGAAGCTTGCAGCTAATACATTCGCTAATCTTGTAAATAATCGAGTCTGCCCTCACTACCCTGCCATTACTCATAGAAAGCAGCAAGTTGGTTTACTTGCTGCCTAATTTAAAGCGGCTATTACTGGAACACACCAATTTTTAGTTAAAAGCTCGTCGAGTTAATCTTCTCGTTAAATAAAAAGCACCTACAAATATTAATGCCAACGAGCTTGGTTCAGGAATTTGATTTTGTTGTCGCGTTGGTTCCCCAAAGATAAAATCATCCATTACCAATCCATTTGCATCACCAATAGTCACATGAACGCGGGAAACAAGTGCAGTATCAAATACTGTCCCCATAAATCCCAGACCAAAACTTCCGGTTGCTTGACCTGTAAGCGAATGCAATAGATTACCTTGAACATCAAAGAATTCTAATGTAGGTAGAATACCAAGATCAGCATCGGTAAAAACCATTCCAAATCCTGTTGTTAATGCAGACGTTACTTGATCTGACGGGGAAAAGAATCGTATATCAAATTCATCGCCACCCACCGTTCGAAATAGTTTTTCAGGAGAAAATACCTGAAACTGACCTGGCGCACCGAAAGCCGGGTTGGTAAGTGAACTAACCTGGAAGCCAGTTGTGGAACCAGCAGGATCAAATTCAATTCCACGAGCTCGCCCTACAACACTGCCATTAAAAAAATTACCTGGGAAGGCATTTGGATCTGAAACCGCATCGGGCACTGCATCCCAATTGATTTCTCGACGGCCGCCAACAAACTCAGCAGGTTGATTTCCATTTAAATTACCTAATGTATTTCTAAAATTATCAACAGTTGCTTGAATACTTGCAGCATTGTTTCCCGCTGTAAGGAAATTAATAGGGGCAGCAGAACCGTTACTTATGAAAAAAACTAAGCCTATATAAAACAAAGCCATTGAGCTATTTTTATGTTTCATAATCCACTCCTTATCATTTACGATTGAGGGACATAGAAAAAATAAATCACTTTTTCCATGAAAATTGAATATATCGAAAGCTGACTAAGGTGTTAAACACTGTGAGAATCGATCAAAACATGACTTTATTTCGGTTCGGTCAGCACAAAAAAGTCAAAGATTCTGCTGTATTTTGGTACTTCACGCGAAAGACGCCCAGGAGTAAAGGTCAACCCAGTGATGAAGAGACCTGATAGGAGCGAGCACGGGATCAGATAGGTTCGTACGGATCAAAGACCTGTTCAGGTGCTCTGGGCGGCGCTCGGAAGGACAAACCGAGATGGTCAAGAATTTTGGTTATTGCGCCGGATTCCAGGATGGTAGCGATGATTTTCGGGGCTCCCCTGCAATGCGGACAGTGTTCAATGTCAATATCGAACACCCGTTTTAGAAGGCGCGAGCACACCATAGAAACGAATAAGGTTGAGCCTTGGCTGCGGAACCCCAGAGCAGCGAGTCGCTGCATGAATTCCAGTGTCGACAGGACAATATACGTGGTGCCCCATCCCGATAAGGCGTTTTTAGTGTCAACACCATCCCCACATTCGCGAGGACAGGCTCTGCCCAAAACATCATTTAGCGCTAAACACTTATTGGCAAATTGCCGGTCGCGTGATGTAACGACACAGGTGTTCCAGCTTTTTGCGCTGATTCATGGTGCAACGCACCCCTGCATGCGGGCTAAAGCCATGTACATTAACGCAGTATTTTTTGCCTGGTTGTGGCACATTTTGTGTGGGCGCAATTGGCACAACGCAGGCGTAAGAACCCATGCGCTAAAATGCCACATTCAAGAAAGGCCGCTGGCAACGCTGTTTACCGCAGTTATCGGTTACTTGTCTGGCATCATGGTTGCTTAACATTTACCTTGGGAGACCAGTTCACCCGCTTGAAATTTACAAGAATTAAAATCCTGAATCTTGCGTTATCTTAATTCTTGCAGAAAAATAAACCGCTTGCCGCGTGTATAATCAAACAACCTCATCAAACGTACCTCTTGCATATCCGAATTTCTGAAGAAAAAAACCGACTTTATTAAACCCTGTAAGGCATGATTCGTAAATTTCTGCGACGTATTTTTTCTTCAGATGCTGACACATCAATTCCGCGAAAAAGCTTTCGCACTATTGCTTTCGCCGAGCATGCCATTTCTCGTAACTGTATCAGCTCAGGTTCCCTGCAGGTCACCCAGGTATTGCAGCAGGCAGGTTTCTCTGCTTACATCGTTGGAGGAGCAGTACGCGATCTGCTGTTGGGATTAACACCGAAAGATTACGATATTGCGACTGACGCCACCCCGGAAGAGGTGCGCAGGCTATTTCGCCGTTCCCGCATTATCGGCCGCCGCTTCCGCCTGGTTCATGTCATCAGTCATGATGAAACCGTGGAAGTTTCGACTTTTCGCGGCAATACCAGCGATGATCCACCCCAGTCATACCTGGCTGGCACCCGAACTGATGCCGATGGGCGACTATTGCATGACAATATTTTTGGTAGCCAGGAAGAGGATGTCCTGCGGCGCGACTTCACTATCAATGCACTTTTTTACGATCCGGCAACTGAAGAAATTATCGATTATCTGCATGGCTTTGAGGATGTCAAGGCAAGACGCTTGGCGATTATCGGCAAACCTGAAAAACGTTTCCGTGAAGATCCGGTGCGAATGTTACGCGCAGTACGCCTTGCCTCCAAACTGAACATTCAGATAGATGAACGCACCGCTGCACCTATTGGAGATCTGGCACCATTGCTGGGAAATGTGCCGCCAGCACGTCTGTTCGATGAAATGTTGAAATTATTGTTTTCAGGTCACGCGCTCGCTGGGTTACTCGATTTGCGTGCGCGTGGCCTGCACCACGGGCTCTTGCCCATGCTCGATATCGTACTGGAACAACCGCTGGGGGAACGCTTCATCACGCTGGCATTGAAAAATACCGATGAGCGCGTTCGCCAGAATCAGCCGGTCTCGGTCGGATTTCTATTTGCTGCGTTGTTGTGGCATGAAGTCCTGTCAACCTGGCAAGCGTCTATCAATGCTGGTACGCCATCTATTCCTGCGCTACATCAGGCAATGGTGCAAGTTCTATCTACTCAACGTGCCAGACTGGCAATCCCGCGACGGCATGATGTCATGATTTGCGCCATCTGGTCGATGCAACCAAGGTTTTATGCACGTGCCGGACGCAAGCCGTTTCGCCTGCTGGAGCAATCCTACTTTAACGCGGCTTATGATTTCATGCTGTTACGTTGTGAAAGCGGTGAAATCGAGCTGGAAATTTCACAATGGTGGCACACATTCAAAAATGCCGATCATGATACCCGGGAAGGTATGTTGAAAGCAGAAACCGCCCCCAAACGACGTAGAAGACGCCGCAGCCGACGCAAAGACGGCTCCGATGAAAAGGCCGTCATTCCCGAATAAGCCCATGTCAATCAACTTGTTACCAGAAGCCGCTACACAGGTTTTCATCGCGCTTGGCAGTAATCTTGAGAACCCTTCCACACAAGTTGAACGAGGTATGCAGCTGCTTGACGAGCTGGAACACACCAGGCTACTGAAGCGTTCCTCGCTCTACCGCAGCGCGCCTGTCGGCAAGGTAGACCAGCCGGACTTCATCAACGCGGTCGTACAAATACAAACCCGTCTTGCGCCGCATGATCTCCTGGTGGCTTTGTTGTCAATCGAGCAAGCCGTCGGCCGGGTGCGCACCTACCAAAATGCCCCGCGCGTCCTTGATCTGGATATTCTACTATTTGGTGATTTACAATGCTGCGATGCGGAGCTGATTCTGCCGCACCCACGCATGCATGAACGCGCTTTTGTCCTCCAGCCCCTGCTGGAAATTACTGGCGAATGTTATATTTCCGGGCATGGCAGCGCCACAAACTGTCTGACTGCCTGTGCCGACCAATTATTGGAGCGTATTGTCCCATCATGAATCTCAAACGTTACCGTCATATTGTCATTGAAGGCACGATCGGCACTGGCAAAACCAGTCTGGCAAGCAATATTGCCAACCGGCTCAGCTGCAGTGCACTGCTGGAACAACCCCAAAATAATCCCTTTCTGCAGAGCTTCTATAGCGATATCCCTCGCTATGCGCTCTCCACCCAGTTGTATTTTCTGTTCCAGCGCATTGAGCAACTCGATACCGTCCGGTTGCAGCAGGAAACAGGGCAAGCTATTGTCAGTGATTTTCTGTTCGATAAGGATCAGATATTTGCGGAGGTCACACTGAGTGAAGCTGAGCGAGAACTTTACCAGAAGATCCGGCGACGTCTGAATCCTGATCCGCCGCCGCCCGACTTGGTCATTTACCTGCAGGCCACCCCGGAAATTCTACTGAAGCGCATCAAACAGCGGGGCATTCCCATGGAGAAGGGTTTGTCTGAAGATTATTTATGGCGATTAAGCGAGCGTTATCTGCGGTTTTTCCATGCCTATGATCAGGCACCGGTGATGATCATCAATAGTGAGCATCTCAATTTTGCGCATTATGAAGCGGATCTTGACCTGCTGCTCGCTCGCATCGAACAGATGCGCAGCGCACGTGAATATTTCAATATCAACGGCTAAACCTGCCATGGATGCAGCACACGGCAAACGCTACACCCGCGAGCACTGGCAGCAGCAATACCAGTCCGGCGAAAAAATTGCTGTCCTCACTTGTTACGATGCAACCTTTGCCACTCTGCTGGAAAACGCTGGTATCGACATCCTGCTGGTCGGAGACTCCCTCGGTAACGTGATTCAGGGAAAACCCGATACGCTGTCGGTTTCCCTCGATGACATGATCTACCATACAGCATGCGTGGTGCGCGGCACCCGTAAAGCATTCATCATCGCTGACATGCCTTTTGGCACGTTTCAGGTATCTCCCCAGGAAACTTTTGTGCACGCAGCAAAGTTACTGGCGGCAGGGGCGCAAATGGTCAAAATCGAGGGCGGACGACACATGGCGGAGACGATCGATTTTCTCACCAATCGTGGTATTCCGGTATGCGCGCATATTGGCCTGACACCGCAGTCACTACATCAACTGGGCGGCTATAAATTGCAAGGAAAAAAAATGGAAGATGCGCAGCGGCTACGCGAAGATGCTCTCCTTTTGCAGCAAACTGGTGCCGCCATGCTGGTAATGGAATTAATCCCCGCCACCCTCGCGGGCGAAGTCACCCAGCAGCTTTCCATTCCAACCATTGGCATTGGTGCAGGCTCAGCCTGTAGCGGGCAGGTGCTGGTACTGCATGACATGCTCGGCATTTATCCCGGCAAGCCTCCTCGTTTCGTCAAAAACTTCATGCAGGACAGCAATACCATCCATGCCGCCATTGAAGATTATGTCAAAGCAGTCAAATCCGGAACCTTTCCTGCAAGCGAACACAGCTTCTAGCCGCATCTCATGGAAATTATCACCACTATTGCCGCCCTGCGCGCACGACTGCGGTCTGAAAATTCGATTGCACTGGTTCCCACCATGGGTAATCTGCATGCCGGGCATTTGTCGCTGGTACAATTAGCGCAACAGCATGCCGTCTGCACGGTGGTCAGTATTTTCGTCAACCGTCTGCAATTTCTGCCGCACGAAGATTTCGATCATTACCCAAGAACGGTGGCAGAAGATTGCCAGCGATTACAGGAAGCAGGGGTAGATGTTGTTTTTCTACCAGAAGAAAACACGCTCTACCCCGTTGCGCAGGAATTCCGTTTGTCGTTACCGGCTATGGCGGACACCCTGGAAGGAGCGTTTCGGCCAGGTTTTTTCAATGGTGTCACAACGGTCGTCCTCAAGCTGTTTAACATCGTACAGCCACAAATAGCAGTCTTTGGCAAAAAGGATTATCAGCAACTGCAACTGATCCGTCAGATGATCGAACAATTGAACCTGCCCATCGAGATCATCGCGGGCGATACCATTAGAGCCGAGGATGGCCTTGCACTGAGTTCACGTAATAAATACCTCAATCCCACTGAACGGCGAGAAGCGAACTGTCTGGCTACTGTGCTCTTGCAATCCAAAGAAAGTATAGCTAACGGCGCACGCGACTTCGGCCTGCTACAGCAGCAAGCGTTACAAATACTGACCGCGCATGGCTGGCAGCCTGACTATATTGCAATCTGTAACCAGCGTACCTTGTCGCCAGCAGCCCGTGACGACAGCCAGCTGGTCATTCTAGGCGCCGCCAGACTTGGTCAGACCAGATTGATTGATAACGCTGAACTTGACCTGTCAGCGATGAAGTAGGCATATAACCAGGATCTCCGCAGCAGATTAGCCGGTTCTCGTTTAGTCTCCTGGTTCAAACCCACAACATCATCCCCATTTCCAGCGGGTGCACCAGCATGGGATGATAAGGGTAAACCCGTAAATAATATTGCTGCCTGCCACACAGTCCAGGTGCATGCGTCAATTCAAACTGATGTTCCTCAACACCAAGCTTGCCGGTACATTCAAAAGGGAAATGTTCAAATCTATCCAATCTGGTGTGGCGGTACTGGCGCGAAATCAGCAATTCCACGAATACATCCTCCGGCTGCAGGCCATTTAACCGCACTGCCACCTTGAAATGGATAGGTTCGCCAAAAGGCAGCTGTTGCTCAGGCGCATCCAGACGACGAATACTAACCCCGTCCCAGGCGGAACGCACTTTACTTTTCCAGTCGGAAACTATGCCTGCCACTGCATAATTGTCCTTCGAATAACGCAAACTTTGCGCACTGGCAGGAGCGTAAAATTTTTGTACATATTCGCCAACCATACGCCTCGCACCATAACGGGGAAGCAAGGAAGCCATTGAATGCTTGGCTTTCTTCACCCAATCAGCGGAGTAACCAGATTTGCCGCGATCGTAATAAAGTGGGATAACCTGATCCTGCAGTATTTCATAAAAAGAGCGGCTCTCTTCCGTGTCGCGCAGTTTGGGATCCACATCTCGGGACACCGGCTTGATTCCCCATCCATTGGTGCCATCAAACCCTTCTCCCCACCAGCCATCGAGAATACTCAGGTTAAGCGTGCCATTGATACCGGCCTTCATTCCTGATGTTCCACTAGCTTCCAGGGGATAAATCGGACTATTTAACCAGACGTCGACACCGGCAACCAATCGTCGTGCAAGCCGCAGATCATAACCTTCGACCAGCAAAATACGTCCTTCAAATTCTGGCATAGCCGCCACCTCACTGACACGCCGGATTAACGCCTGCCCCGGCAGGTCAGCGGGATGCGCCTTGCCCGCAAAAATTAACAATACCGGACGCTCAGGATCAAGCAGAATTTCTCGCAACCAGTCGAGATTTTCAAATAGCAGTGTCGCGCGCTTGTAGGTAGCAAAACGACGCGCAAATCCCAGCGTCAATACACTTGGATTAATCGGATCGGCGAATTTGAGCAAACGATCAAGATGTGCGTCGGAACCATGATTACGAATATTCTGCTCGGTCAAACGTGCGCGAATGCCATAAAACATCTGTGACTTCAAGGTCTGACGAATACTCCAGAAAACGTGATCTGGAATATTATCAATGGATGCCCAGAATTCGTGCTCACACAACTTATCGCGCCATTCTGGACCCAACTGACGATCAAACAGATCCATCCACTCTTGCGCGAGGAACGTCGGCACATGCACACCATTGGTAATGTAGTCGATTGGGTTTTCCTCTGGCTCGATCTGCGGCCATAAATACTGGCAGATTTCAGCGGATACACCGCCGTGAATCTTGCTGACACCGTTATGCATGCGTGACATACGAATCGCCAGCGCGGTCATGTTGAAATCGTGATTGTCTGCCGTATGTCCAAGCGCCATAAACGTTTCACGGGTAATACCAAGCTCGCGATAAAAACCTTCAAAGTACTGCTGCATCATGCTTTCCGGAAAATGATCGTGACCTGCCGGTACTGCGGTATGTGTAGTAAATACCGTATTGACAGCAACCGCTTCGAGCGCACCATGAAAATCCAACCCTTCGCGCACCAGATCACGTGCACGTGCCAGCATCATGAAAGCCGCGTGCCCCTCGTTACTGTGCCAGACCGTCGGCTTGACACCCATCGCTCTCAAAGCCTCCACCCCACCCACACCCAGAATAAGCTCCTGCTCCATCCGCATGGTTTTATCACCACCGTAAAGCTGGTGGGTGATCAAGCGATCATGCTGCGAGTTTTCCGGAATGTCTGTGTCTAGCAGATACAGGGGAGCGTGGCCTATCTGCGCCCGCCAGATCTTGATGGCAACCATCCGCCCTGGAAAACTGATAGATATCTTAATCTCGGTGCCATCTTCCCTTAACACAGGGCTGACCGGAAAATCATCAAAATCCCAATCCGTGTAGGCTGCCTGCTGATTACCCTGTCCATCAATCGTTTGAAAAAAATAACCTTGCCGGTATAACAAGCCAACCGCCACAAATGGCAAACAAAGATCACTCGCCGCCTTGCAGTGATCTCCAGCCAGAATACCCAGTCCACCGGAATACACTGGCAAACTCTCATGAAAACCGAATTCAAAGCAGAAATAGGCGATCTGATCGCGTGCGCCAATTCCCTGAATGGCCTGTCGGCGCACAGGTTCGGAGTGATAGGAATCAAAAGCGGACAATACGCTGTTGTAATTACTAAGAAAAGTTGAATCCTCTGCTGCCGTGATCAACAACGACTCATCGACCCGCTTGAGAAAAGCTTTGGGATTGTGTCCCACGGCCTCCCAAAGGCGCGCATCCAGTCTGGAAAAAAGTGCGCGTGTCGCGCGATCCCAGCTATACCAGAGATTGTTGGCTAATTCCTCCAGCCGGATCAGTCGCTCGGGCAGTTTGGGATTGACTGTCAGTGTGTAAGTTGTTCGTTTTGACATGTAATCATCTCCCATAAGTTGATAAGCTCACAAGCTGAGCAAATGCAAGCGATAATATTTAAGTTCCTCAATTGACTCGTAAATATCAGCCAGTGCCTCGTGTTTGCTTTGTTTATTAAATCCAGATGTAATTTTCGGCTTCCAGCGTTTGGCTAATTCCTTGAGGGTACTGATATCCAGATTACGGTAGTGAAAGTAGGCTTCCAAGACTGGCATATGGCGCGCTAGAAAACGCCGATCCTGGCAAATGGAATTTCCGCACATTGGTGAAGCCCCGGCTGGCACGTGCTCCTGCAGAAAAGCCAGCATGCTTGCCTCCACCTCCTGTTCGCTCAGTTTTGAAGCCTTGACCTTATCAATCAACCCGGATTTGGCATGTGTGGATTGATTCCACTTATCCATTCCTGCCAGCACATCATCAGATTGTGATACAACCAACACCGGTGCTTCGGCTACCGTATTCAATTCAGAATCCGTAACGACCAGCGCCACTTCTATGATGCGATCTGTTTCTGGACTCAGCCCGGTCATTTCCATATCTATCCAGATCAGGTTATTGCTGTCTTGTGCCATAATTAATACTCATGAATTTTAAAAAGCAAATTGTGTCCTATTGGTAGACTCTTGCAGACATTGGCAAAGCGGCGCTGTCGTTGACCAGGAAAATGTCCAAGAGTAGTGATCATATTCTTATTAACGCAATCCATCGAGATTTTCAGACTTATGCCAGCTTTTACCGTTATTTTTGTATCTGCATTATGCCTTACCACTCTGCTGCAATTGTGGCTGGCAACGCGCCACAAACAATACGTCACCGCTCACCGGGAACAAGTCCCCGCCGCTTTTGCTGCGCAGGTCAGTCTGGCCGAGCATCAGAGAGCAGCTGATTATACCTGTGCCAAGGTAACTTTTAGCTACCCGAGCATTATGCTGCACGCTGCTTTGCTACTGGCGCTCACGCTTGGCGGTGGATTACAGCTTATTTCCAATTTCTGGATAAACTGGTCAGATGATCCGCTGGCACATGGTATAGCACTTATCCTCAGCACCGTCGCATTGCTGAGCATCGCGGAAATCCCTTTCAGCTATTATCGAACCTTCGTCATTGAACAACAATTTGGCTTTAATAAAATGACACCAGGTATGTTTTTTTCTGACCTGCTCAAACATTATGCTATTGGCCTGATTCTGGGCGCACCACTATTACTATGCATTCTATGGCTGATGCAGCGCACTGGTGACAACTGGTGGTTTTATACATGGTTGGTCTGGATGGGGTTCAATCTGTTGCTGCTGGCGGTTTACCCCAACTGGATCGCACCATTATTTAACAAATTTTCACCACTGGAAAATAGCGATCTTAAAGCACGTATTGAAAACCTGCTGCAAAAATGCGGATTTGAATCGAACGGCCTGTTCGTGATGGATGGCTCCCGCCGTAGCAGTCACGGTAATGCCTATTTTACCGGCTTTGGCAAAACTAAACGCATCGTTTTCTTTGATACGCTGATCGAACGTCTGGAAGCCGCCGAAATTGAAGCCGTACTTGCACACGAACTTGGCCATTTTAAACGCCGACACGTGCTCAAACGTATCGTACTTTCGTTTGTTATGAGCCTGCTGTTACTGTGGGCACTGGGGCAACTGATGCAACAGCAATGGTTTTATGTTGGGCTGGGTGTTCCTGTCACGGAAGTTCCATCAACTGCAATGGCCTTGTTACTATTTTTTCTGGTCATGCCGGTGTTTTCCTTTCTTTTGCACCCCCTGTCGAGTCTGTATTCACGCAAACACGAGTTTGAAGCGGATGAATATGCTGCTCAACACGCTTCAGCGGAAGATCTGATCAAAGCACTGGTCAAACTTTACCAGGATAATGCCGCAACGCTGACACCTGATCCGTTGCACTCAGCTTTTTATGATTCACATCCACCGGCTGCCATTCGTGTTGCCCATCTCAACAATCTGCAATCAACAGGAGCAGCAGCATGAGAGAAGTCTGTAATTTGAGTACGCGCCGCTGTCTGCCTTGCGAAGGAGGCGTACCCCCATTAAGTACAGCGGCAGCAACTGACCTGCTAGCAGAACTGGACGGCTGGCAACTCATCGACAACAAGATCAACAAGACCTTTTCGTTCAAGAATTTTTACGAGACGATGAGTTTTGTCAATGCGGTCGCCTGGATTGCCAATCAAGAGGATCACCATCCTGACATGACCGTCAGCTACCGTACTTGTCAGATTACTTATTCAACCCATGCCATCAATGGCTTATCGGAAAACGATTTCATCTGTGCCGCAAAAATTGATTTGCTGCTGAAGCATTGAGCCGCAAAAAAACCAGTCCGGCAGTCGTTTCATCCAACTATATTGTCGGACAGGTAACCGCAGCATTCGGAAGACGGTTTGAAGTGGAAACGGATGCAGGCAAGGTATATTCGTGCATCATGCGTGGCAAAAAACATGACGCTACTTGCGGTGATCAGGTGGAATTTCAGTCCGTCGCAGTGGATCAGGGTGTCATTGAAGCTATCTTGCCACGTGCCACATTATTTTATCGCCGTGATGCTTTTCGAGAGAAGCTGATTGCAGCTAATGTGACGCAACTGGTATATGTGCTTGCGGCCGAGCCAAGTTTTAACCTGGAGCTACTTGATCGCTGCCTGATCGCGGCTCAATACCAAGGAATTCAGCCACTCATCCTGCTCAACAAAACTGATTTGGCTGAACCGACACAACAAGCAACTGAATGTCTGCAGCTCTATCGGAAACTGGGCTATCAGGTAGTTGCAATCAGCGCAAAAAAAACCGTTCAGCCGTTGGTCTCCTATTTGCTAAATCAAACCAGTTTGTTGGCAGGTCAATCCGGCATGGGCAAATCCACATTGCTCAATGCACTGATTCCGGATGCACGACAAAGCATCGCAGAGATTTCCACATCGCTTGATAGTGGACGTCACACCACGACGCACACTCGTCTGTTTCACTTGAATGAAAACAGCCATCTCATTGACTCACCCGGCTTCCAGGAATTCGGCCTGCAGCAGATGGATCTGGCCACCCTGGCTTGGGAATTTATAGAGTTTCGGGACTTCCTGGGAAAATGCCAGTTTCGGAATTGCCGTCACCTCAGCGAACCAAAATGCGCGCTTCAGGAGGCCATGCGTATCGGCGCCATCGAATCGAGACGCATGGCCAGTTACCAGAGATTGACAAAAAATCTTGGCGGCAAAGTTTAAAACCGTGGAATCATTTTTCCAGTCCGATCAACTCCACATCAAATACAAGTGTGGCATCAGGTGGAATCACCCCACCAGCCCCCTGTGCGCCATAAGCCAGTGAGGGTGGAATAATCAAGGTACGCTTTCCGCCGACCTTCATCCCCTGAACGCCTTGATCCCAACCTTTGATGACACGACCAGAGCCCAGCAGAAACGAAAAATGGTTTGACCGGTCATGCGAGCTGTCAAATTTCTTGCCTTTCTTGTCCTCAGCAGTCGCATCATAAAGCCAGCCGGTGTAATGCACTATAACCGTCTTACCCACAACAGCTTCCTCACCATTACCAACACTAACATCAATTTTTTCTAGCATCATCACATCCGAGACGGCATGAGCCGAAGCTGCATGTTCCTTGTAAGCCTGCAAATTCATGGAAAAAAACAAACTGCCCACAACGACCAAACCCCAACCAAGTAACACTTTTGTTTTAATCATTTCTATCCTGAAAATTAAGTAATGGGCACCTCTAAAAATTCAAGCTTCTAGGCAAGACAAGGCACGAGTAAAAAATTTGAGCGTGGCATATAGTTGATATGTAAGCGATAATTTTTTAGAGTAACGCTGTATTGTGACGAAAATTGGATTTTTAGAGATGCCCTAATGATATTTCCTACCTATGCTCACGAGGAAAACCCGGCAATCTAACGAGCAGTTCCTCGACTCGGTAATATGTCACAGACCGTTTATACTTTCAAGTATCGTACATTCAGTTGCAGAGAACAAATAAACTGCCCGAACCTGTAGTAAATAATCCATCCAGATTATTGCGAAAAAGCGCTCTGATTGGAAGAAGGAGGGGAGATACTATAGTATATGCGCGCTTATGCTGGAAAAAGCCGCAGGGAGCAGGTTTAATGGTCTCTTGTTCCATTCTCTCTCAACCTAGCATCACAGTCATCGATTGATTTTTTTGAATTTACGTTTTCTGAAGTGCCATGAATAAGTATCAACATATTTTATTAGCAGTAGATTTCTCGGATCAGGACGATTTTGTCATGCGGAAAGCGCATAACCTGGCTACGCTGACTGGTGCCAGAATGAGTATTATTCATGTGCTGGATAATATCCCCATGCCAGATACGCCTTATGGAACCATGATCCCTCTCGATGCGAAAACGACCTATGCCATGCTTGAGGCAGAAAAAAACAAATTTAATGAAATCAGTGAGATGTTAGCGATTGAGCCTGCGCACCGCTGGCTGGTATGGGGCGAGCCAAAGCAGGAAATCACCCGTGTTGCCGAGCGGGAGCATGTTGACCTCATTGTAGTGGGTTCACACGGCAGGCATGGTCTGGCTTTGTTACTCGGCTCAACTGCCAATGGCGTGTTGCACTACGCGAAGTGCGATGTACTGGCTGTCAGGCTACAAGACTCCTGACAATTAATCGAATTGAAGCGACGTAGCAAAAATGATTTCGCTACAATGTGCACTTTTGGAGCTTATCTGCTGTGAATGCTTCTTCCTCACGCCAGAAATTGCGCGTACTGTTGATCACACCCGAAATTTTTCCGTTATGTAAAACCGGGGGGCTCGGTGATGTTAGCGCAGCGCTGCCCGCAGCATTACGCGCAATCAACGTTGATATCAGAATTCTAATACCGGGTTACCCCTCTGTATTATCCGGATTGAGATTCAAACGCAAACTGGCTGATTTCGATCTCTGGCCCTATTTTCCGGTTGCCACACTGATCGCCTCTCGATTGCAGATTCATGCAAATGACCATGTACCCATCTATATCATCGACTGCCCGGAATTGTACCAGCGAGAAGGTGGGCCCTATAGCGATGCTACTGGACAGGACTGGACGGATAACGCCCGGCGTTTCGGCCTGCTATCCAAAATTGGCGCCCTGCTGGCAAGTGATGCGAGCTCGTTGGACTGGATGCCCGAGATTGTTCACTGTAATGACTGGCAGAGTGGTCTGACACCGGCTTATCTGCATTTTCATACCGGAAAAAAGGCTGCCAGCGTAATGACGCTGCATAATCTGGCCTTTCAGGGCTGCTTTCCACCCGTAGAAGTCAGCAGACTTGGATTGCCGCCAGAAAGCCTGAGCATGCATGGACTTGAGTACTACGGCAATATGTCATTTCTCAAAGCAGGCATTTTTTATGCTGACCACATTACCACCGTTAGCCCCAGCTACGCACAGGAAATACAGCATGAAACACTGGGTTTCGGTTTACAGGGATTATTGACTGAGCGCCAGAAATCCCTATCTGGCATTCTCAACGGAATTGATACCACCATCTGGGATCCGCAGACGGACCCCTATCTATGCAAAAATTATTCAATCAGAACACTGGCCGCCAAATCCGCTAATAAACTCACCTTGCAACAATCACTCGGACTGGAAGCCGATATTTCCATCCCACTGTTTGCCGCTATCAGCCGTATCAGTCATCAGAAAGGTTATGATCTCCTCCTGCAGATTGCTCCCATGCTGGAAAAATGGTCAGCGCAGCTGGTTGTACTTGGTAGCGGAGATGCCACGTTGGAAAATCAGTTAATCGCGCTACAACATGCATTTCCGAGAAATATCGCCATCAGGATTGGATATGATGAGCCACTGTCACATCAAATTGAGGCGGGTGCCGATTGCTTCCTGATGCCTTCCCGTTTTGAACCTTGCGGGTTGAATCAGATGTACAGCCAGCGCTATGGCACACTGCCTCTGGTGCATGCCACGGGAGGATTAAAGGATACAGTCGTGGATACCACTACCAGAACCATCGCCAACGAGACCGCCAGTGGTTTTATTTTTGATGCCATGACGCCACAATCTTTTCTCGCCGCGATCGAGCGCATGCTGACTGCCTATAGCAATCACCGATTATGGAGAAGCCTGCAACGCAATGCCATGCGCAAGGATTTCAGCTGGAAAACCAGTGCATTAGCTTATCGTTCGATTTACCAGAAGGTCAAAGCCAAATAACCGAATAAACAAAAAACACGTCCTGGAAACCGCTTCACTCATCTGTCCGAATTAAGGTACCCACGCCCTCATCGGTCAGAATTTCCAACAACAAGGCGTGCTTTACCCTGCCATCGATGATGTGACAGGACTTGACACCGTGCTTGACAGCATCAAGTGCGGAGCCGATCTTGGGCAACATTCCACCGGAAATCGTGCCATCGGCAAATAGCTCATCCACCCGGCTTGCCGTTAATCCCGTCAGCAGGTTGCCATCTTTGTCCAGTACACCCGGTGTATTGGTCATTAAAATCAGTTTTTCTGCTTTGAGCGTTTCCGCGAGCTTACCGGCAACTAGATCCGCGTTGATGTTATAGGATTCACCCTCCTGACCCACTCCGATTGGTGCGATGACTGGAATAAAATCGCGACTATCCAGTAGCGCAATCAAAGATGGATCAATGTGCTCAATCTCGCCAACCTGACCAATATTAATCCACTTACCTGCCATTTCCTGATCCGCCATCAGCATCCGCTTTGCACGGATAAAGGCGCCATCCTTGCCGGTAAGACCTACCGCATGCCCACCATGGCGATTGATCAAATTAACGATTTCCTTGTTGACAAGACCGCCCAGCACCATTTCCACCACATCCATCGTTTCATCATCGGTAACGCGCATTCCCTGGATAAAAACACCTTCCTTGCCCACACGCTTTAACATCTGGTCAATTTGCGGTCCGCCACCGTGGACAATCACCGGATTCATGCCGACCAGCTTCAGTAAGACCACATCGCTCGCAAAGCTTTGTTTGAGGGTTTCATCGACCATGGCGTTGCCACCGTACTTGATGACAATGGTCTTGTCGTGAAAACGACGGATATAAGGAAGCGCCTCGGCAAGTGTTCTGGCTTTTTCTTTAGCAGTAGCTGGATTCAGCATGATTTTAGATATTGCAACTTAAAATATTTGACGGTTTCAGCGCCCATTATCGGGCAATCTGGTGGAAGGATTGTGATCGCACCAGTCTGGCAAGATTCAACATTCGCCAGACCCGGCCTTGCCGATCATTATAAATACCAGCTACAAAAGGGCGAGGATCGTCACTGTCCGGTAACAGAGCAAATTCAGCCATGCTTCTGATACCCAGCATACCACCAGTCAAAATGGCGCAATTAGCATGCAAGCGTGACGCAGCCAAAATTACCCTATTTTTTACGTCAATTCCGGTTGGCGTATCCCCAATAAATTGAGCAAGATCGCACAATCCACAAGGGTTACCATGAACATTGATCATTCCAAGAAACCAGGATTGTGTTAGAGAAACAGGCGTGATTTTGGGAACAGGCAATACTTCACCAATCTCATTCATGACAACCAGCCATCGATCCTCTCCCACGGAAAACCCCAATACCGGGATGGTTTCGGATTGATTCGGATGGATTTTGTCAATTTGCGCGTTCAATGTTAGTTGATAGTCCAACATGATCCTTGGGTTGCTTTTCATGCAAGATCGAGGCTATTGATCTTTTGCAGTAAATCTTCAACTTTTATCGGCTTAGTGATGTATGCCCGCGCCCCCTGCCGCAACCCCCAGATTTTGTCGGTCTCCTGATCCTTGGAGGTGCAAAGAATAACGGGAATATGCCGGGTTTCATCATCCCTGGCCAACATGCGGGTAGCCTGAAAACCGTTAATACCCGGCATGACCACATCCATCAATACCAGATCCGGCATATATTGCTTGATTTTGAGCACGCCTTCTTCGCCACTCACGGCGGTACCAACCTGATAGCCGTTTTTAGTCAGCATTCTGCTCAAGATATGCCGATCTGTCGGTGAATCGTCAACCACCAGTATTGTGTTAATTGTCATATATTGCCTGAATTCTGGTTACTGTACTTAATGATGCGCGTGCGCGCCAGGCGGTCATGCAAAAACTGGCGATCACGATCAAACAGCGCCCACCATAATCCAATCCCCAAAAAACTGATGCCAACTACCGCCATCACATAACGTTTGACCGCCTGTTGGGCAGTCACCCGGTCATCACCTGCTTCAGTTGATACCAGCTTCATCCGCCAGGTCTGCATAGCAAGCGTTTGGCCGCCGTGTGTCCAGAACCAGGTGAAATAAATACCACCGATCGAGAGCAAGTAAAACTGGAATAGCGGTCTAAAGTAAGCAGCGTTCGGGTCACGAAAAACCAAATGAAACAGTAAGCTGACTACAAACCATACGCCAAGCAACAGAATAAATTCATAACAAAGAGCCAGCATTCGACGGCCAAAACCCGGCACGCTCCCTTCTGCCAAAGAATGCGTTTTATCCAACAAATCCGCCATTATGTTTCATCTCGACTGCCAATCATATTGAGTCAATTTACGCGCACACCACAATGCGGCGGTAAACAGCAGAACCGCACCCGCCTGATGCGCAGCGGCAAAGGTTATCGGAACCGCTAACAGCAACGTGGTAATACCCAATCCCACTTGTATGACTAACATGAGCAGGAACAGATGACATGCCAGCCGGACAGGCGCTGGCAATCCTGTTGTGCCGATGACTCTTAACCAGAAATAGGGCACCAAAAATATCAATAGCCAGGCGATTAAGCGATGATCAAATTGCACGGTCGTAATGTTGTCGAAAAAATTCCGATACCAGGGATCAAGCACGAGCAGCGCTGGCGGAATCAGAAAACCGTCCATCAATGGAAAAGTGTTATATGCCTTGCCAGCATGGATACCGGCCACCAATCCCCCGGACAGTACCATGATAAAAATCAACCCCGTCAACATCAGCGAAAAACGACGCAGATTTCTCAATGGCTTCGAAAGATTTACTCTTCCAGCAACACCAGCAGCAGAGGAAGAAGAAGAAGAAGAAGAAGAAGATAGCAAACCAGTTGCCACCCAGAACATCGCGGCATAAATAACAAATGCTAATCCCAAGTGTGCCGTCAACCGATATTGACTGACATGAACATTTTCTGACAGACCACTCATCACCATATACCACCCCATCAATCCCTGCAGCCCCCCCAGAATAAAAATACCAAACAGTTTGATACACAGTACTCGGTCAACCTGTTTACGCGCCACAAAATAAATGAAAGGTACAAAATAAACCAGCCCGATAAGCCGACCCAGCAAACGATGAAAATATTCCCACCAGAATATGCTTTTGAACGCATCCAGTGACATACCCTTATTTACCAGTTCATATTGTGGGATTTGCTGGTATTTGGCAAACAGAACCATCCAATCCTCTTCAGTAAGTGGTGGTATGGTGCCAATCAACGGCTGCCACTCGACAATCGACAATCCTGAACCAGTCAGGCGAGTCACCCCACCAACGATGACCATTGCAAAAACCAGTGCGCAACAGATCAATAACCAAACCACAATGGCAGTTTGATCACGCAATGGCTGTGTCGAAATTGCAGATGCTTTCATAGCGAAGGAAGTTTTGAGTACTAGTATCGAAGATGGTTATCTGCTAAGAACTGTTGCGCGCACGCAACAAGCGCTGCCTGTCACGCTCCCATTCTTTGTTCTTTTCGCTCTCGCGCTTGTCATGCTGTTTTTTACCTTTGGCCAGGCCAATTTCCAATTTGATCCTGCCTGTTTTATAATGCATATCCAGCGGTACAAGCGTATAGCCAGCACGCTCGACTTTCCCAATGAGTTTGCTGATTTCAGTAGCATGTAACAACAGCTTGCGCGTCCTGACCGGATCCGGCTGAATATGGGTAGAAGCCGCTGGCAATGGGCTGATGTGACAGCCAATCAAAAACAATTCGCCTCTCCGAATAACAACATAAGCTTCTTTTAGTTGAATACGTCCCTCACGGATGGCCTTAACTTCCCAGCCCTCCAACACCATACCGGCTTCGTGTTTTTCCTCGATAAAATAATCGTGGAATGCCTTTTTATTTTGCGCAATGCTCATCGAAAACCGATACGAAAAAAAGGAATATGACTTTTGGAAAAATTTCGTTTAGTGTAGCAGCTTTTGGGAAACACTGAAGAGTGGACAGGCAGCACCACACAACCCACTGATCCAACTTTAGGGCACCTATAAAAATCCAATTTTCGTCACAATACGACGTTACTCGAAAAAAATTATCGCTTACATATCGACTATATGCCGCGCTCAAATTTTTTACTCGTGCCTTGTCTTGCTTAGAAACTTGAATTTTTAGAGACACCCTTTACTTTGATATAACACTCTCGAAAAAGGTAACTGATAGTATGGCTGAAATAGAAAAATCTGCACTGGTTAACTACTCAGCAGAACAGATGTTTAATCTGGTGGACACGGTAGAAAATTATCCTGCCTTTCTGCCGTGGTGTTCTGGCGCCTTTATGCAGCTACAGGATAATGGAGTGGCACATGCAACCATTAACATCAACTATCACCACATCAAGCATAGTTTTACCACCAAAAATACCCGCCGCCCTCCAGAGTTGATCCAAATGGAACTGCTGGAAGGCCCTTTTGAGAAACTTGATGGCTACTGGCGCTTCATCCCCCTCTCGGATGATGCCTGCAAGATTGAATTCCGCCTGCATTACACCTTCTCGCACAAGTTACTGGAAAAAGTAGTTGGCCCGGTTTTTTACCTGATCGCCAACAGTTTTGTCGAAGCTTTTGTCGCACGCGCAGAAACGATTTATGGCACCTCAACCTGAACAGCCAGCATATATATCGATCGAAGTTGCCTGTGCGTTTCCCCAGCATCAATTTCTGAAAAAACTCGAAGTAATCGTCGGCACGACACTAGCGCAAGCGATCGCACTATCTGGTGTCGAAAGTTTTTTATTGGCAAAGGGCTGCACAACGCAGTTTGTTGGTATTTTTAGCAAGCGCGCCGATCCGCAAACGATATTACAAGCTGGTGATCGGGTAGAAATTTACCGCCCACTGGTAATAGACCCCAAAGAAAAACGCAGACTGCGTTCAGCTAGGAAACTTTCCGAAAATAATCATCGTAGCGAGGAAACGAACACCGCTCAACGCAGCAATCGGATCGCATAGCAGGTTTTTCGACGTGTCCTCTAGTCTTTCTTTGGTTCCGCTTCCTTCTTTCCCGCACCCTCCAAAATACGCACCACCAGATCGGACGTGGATATACCGGGCGTGTAAGGCAATTCCTGAATCATCTTCGCCGGTAATGATGCGCATAATTTAAGTTTATCCTGGCGCTCCTGTTCTGACGCGCAGGCAAAGGTGTAAATATCGAAACCATGCTGCTGCATGAATTCCAGGGTGACACTCGTCGGGGTTTCCGTCATCACGGCATCCGCGTATTTGCACGCAGCAACGACGGCAGCGCGCGCCGCTTGTTTCATGACCGGCAGCTTGCCTTTATTTTCCACCACGCGCTCATCCGAAACCACGCAAACCGTCAGATGCGTTCCCAATGCGCGCGCCGCTTGCAGGAAATTCACATGACCTTCATGAAACAGATCGGCCACCATGCGGGTATAAACGCGTTTTTGCCGCTGATTTTTCGGCCACACGGGAATTTCCCGCTTCAGGCGCATAAGCGCCCGTTCCAACCATTGGCGGCTGCGCAGCGCGAACACGTCATCGGGGTCTTTTAACGCAATCTGATGCGCATAACACCACGCTTTGGACAAATCCCCCACTAGCCAGCGCTGTGCTAACCGGTGATACGCATAACAGCGCACCAGCAAGGTAAAATTTTCCAGATTGAGCGCGGATACCACGGTATCCCAATGGGAGTTCGGTGTACGCCAGTCGCCGTAGAAAGCGATGAGAATTTTTTCTGGCTGACGCGGAAACCAGACGATGCCATCATCCGTTTCGCGTTGCATTAGATCAAATTTGGGGAAAACCGATACCCGCTGATACTCATCGGGATAGCCGGGTAACGCAAAACCGCCCACGATCTGCTCGCCTCTTTCCTGCAAGCCGCAGACATCAAGCGCAATCCCTAATTCCGGATGTACGTAATCGCGATAATTGGCATAATCAATCCGCATCGGCGAGCGCACCCAGCCGGCTTGCTCCAATGCAGCACAACAGGCGTCCCACGATTCCATGGGCACCGCGATGTCGAGATCCTTATCGAAATCCAGCAAGCATCCGTTACGTACCAAGCCCAGCAAAGTACCGGCAAAAGGAAACGCCGGAATATCCAGCCCGGCCAGTTGCGCGCACGTTGTCCACAGCAATTGCTCGGCCTTGCCCGAGACAAAAACATTCTCTCCGGTTTGCAGCAGCTTAGCCGACTCTTTTTGCGGCGGAATCCTTCCCGCCCTGGCCAGTGCCATCAGGTGATTCAGCGCATCCGTGAAATGCGCCTGCGCGGAGGATAAGTCCAGTGAGAGAAAACTCGCGGTCCCCAGTACATGCGCCCAGTGCGCCTTGCGAAAATCCCCCTGCACATGCGCATAAATTTTCGCAGCATATACGGATACCTCGGCCACCCGGCCCGTGCGCATTGCCAACGAACACCATAACCGCATGACATCCTGTGACAGCGGATATTCGCTTTTCAGCGGATCAAGTATGGCATCGGCATCATTGAACTTACCGGCAGCGATTAAATCTTTCGTCTTTAATAGTGATTCTTCAAGTTTCATGGGCATGTTCTACATTCCATTATTCTGCTTTTTTCACGAGCGCTTAGCCGCATCCGCTCCAATATTAATCGCAATTAAGGATTGCATTTTAACCATTACTCAATATAATAGGAATCATTCTCATTGTTATTTAATGAGATAAAATAGTAAATCATTTTATCAATTGAATGAACATGTCTGATTAGGAGGCAAAAATATGGCAATAACTACGGGATCTCGCCCTGTAGGAACAGGACCATCTGGAACTCTCAGGTTTATCGATGGTTTTCCTTTTGAAGAAGGTCTCGGATCCGCTGGATTCGGAGAAAACGATTTGCTTATTATGGGTGATGAAGCAGATGATTTTCTGCAAGGTGACGCGGGACATGATGAGCTTGACGGGGGTGGCGGTAATGATATCCTGAAAGGCGGCGCGGGCAATGGTATTCTGCGCGGAGGTGATGGGGATGATGATCTGGATGGCCAGGAAGGAACCGAGAAATTGTTCGGTGGCAACGGCGACGATATTCTGCGTGCTGGCGGAAGCAACCCGGTCGTAATAGAAACTCAAAATGGCAAATCAGTCAGAGTACAAGGGGATTTCGACAGGCTCACAGGTGGCGAAGGCAACGATACGTTTGGTTTTTATGGTTTTGGAAGTTTTGAAATTACTGATTTCAAAGTTGGTGAAGATCTCTTGTTTTTTGATTCCAAGATTCTAGGAATTCATTCTTTGACTGACCTGGGGCGATATATTACTGGCATAACTACTGGTACTACAACTAATCTGGAAGGAAAGCTTGTACCCTATTTTGAGGCTGAATTCATTAATGGCGAGGCAACAATAAAAGTAGTGGGTGCTAGTATCGATGCCATTACCCCAGATATGATTGTGTTCAATCTCTAAGTGAGAAAACCGTTTACTTCCAGCCTTGGCTGAGAGTAACGGTATTTGACAGATCATCGGCAGCGCTTCTGTATTTCTTACTGAGCCAGAAATATCGGTTGCATATTACAAAGATATTGGTATAATCAAGAATCATTCTCATTATTATTATTGTAACGACATAACGATTACGGGGTATTTGATATGTACGTGTGTATTTGCAAGGGTGTAACAAAAAGCGCAATCCAGGAAGCCATCCTTCAAGGTGCCGACCGGATGAGGGATTTAAAAACCTCTTTGGGCGTGACAGAACAGTGCGGACTTTGTGCGTGCTACGCAAAGCAGGTGCTAGATGAAACCTTGATGCAAAAATCGCAGCTGCAGACACTCGATTCCCGTGCAGATTGTATGTGCAAAACCGCTGCGTAGAAGAAATAGCTAAAAGGCACAACTATCTCCTTTCACTGGCGGATGAATGGCTTCACTTTCTCCATCTTCATATCCTGCGTTAAATCGCTGTTGGTATTGACTGGTTATACGGGAAAATATTGACGGTTTTCTGAATTTGGCACTCACTGCAAAAACAAATTTGCCATCCTATTGTGATTAGTCGCGGTTTTACTGAAAATATTTTTTGCTTGTTATTCAGCTCCTTATGCATGGCAATGATTTTTCTTCCTGCACCCAGCGCGGCAGAATCACCCGGAAACTCAACCTCTCCCGTACGCACCTACAACATCTCTGCCGGTTATCTGCACGATGCGTTAACGCAATTTGCGCAGCAGGCAGGAATAAAACTTGCCATTGACCCGGTGCTGTTGCAGGGAAAAGTAACGCCGGGATTAACAGGCAATTTTGAGATGCAGCCAGCACTGGATCAATTGCTTGCAGATTCCGGGCTGCAAGTAGTGCAACGGGGCAACGGCTTCGCCATTACCGAAATTCCTGCAGCAATAACCACGCCTGCCATCACGACATTGCCTTCAATACGAGTCACGGCCAGCAATACCAACCGGTATGCGGCTACAAGCTCCAGCACAGCCACGAAAACCAATACCTTATTGCGCGATGTGCCCCAATCCATCACGGTGATCACCAATGAACTGATCAAGGATCAATCGATCCGGAGCGTTGGCGATGCTGTTCGCTACGTGCCTGGTGTCGGCGTTTCTCAGGGTGAAGGCAATCGTGACGCGCTCGTGTTTCGCGGTAACCGTTCAACCGGTGATTTTTTTACAGATGGTATTCGCGATGATGTCGAGTATTACCGTGATTTTTACAACATACAGCGTATTGAAGTGCTGAAAGGCGCTAATGGCATGATTTTTGGTCGTGGCGGATCAGGTGGTGTGGTTAATCGTGTTACCAAGCAAGCCAATTGGGATCCGGCACGAGAATTTTCCTTTCAGGGCGGGTCTTACAATCAAAAGAGGATAGCTGCCGATGTCGGGCATGTGATCAACGATATGGCCTCAATTCGCTTGAATGGGCTGTATGAGGATGCCGGCAGTTTTCGCGAAGGTGTCAATATGGAGCGGCTGGGAATCTCCCCGACCATAACCATCAAACCGACGAATCGAACCAAAGTAGTTGCCGGTATGGAGCGCTTTCATGATGATCGTACTGCGGATCGCGGCATTACCTCAGTTTTAGGACGGACGGGAGAAGTGACGGGGCCTGTCGATGTTAGTAGGTCACAATTTTTCGGAGATCCGAGGCGTAGCGCTGCAAGGGTCGATGTATTATCGTTCAATTTCTTAATCGAGCACAAATTTGACTCGGGGATTGCGCTGCAGAATCGCACCAATTATGCGGACTATGACAAGTTTTATCAGAATGTTTTTGCCAACGGCGGGCTGAACACCGCAACCAATTTGATTTCAATAGGGGCTTATAACAATACGACATCACGCGAGAATGTTTTCAATCAGACCAATCTGCTGTATGCCTTAAACACCGGACCTGTTTCGCATACGCTAATGGCGGGTATCGAAGTTGGCCGCCAGGAAACCGATAACAGGCGTCAGACCGGATTATTCAATAATGATCCGTCCAGAACCAGTTTGCTGGTTCCCTTGGGTAATCCACTTACCAATACCCCGATCACGTTCAGGACACGCGACTCTGGCGGGGATGTGGACGCGTTGAATCGCAGCATCGTCAATATCACTTCACTCTATATTCAGGATCAGATCGAGATCATTCCGCAGCTTCAGGTAATTGCCGGGGTACGCTATGATTCATTTGAAGTAGATTTTCAGCAGAAAAACGGCCCGAAGGATCGTCTGAAATCAAAAGATGACTTGATTGCGCCCCGCTTCGGCGTGATCTACAAACCGTTTCAGCCGGTTTCATTTTATGCCAGCTACAGCCAAGCCTTTGTCCCACGGGCTGGTGATCAATTGACCGCTTTAAACGTCACAATTGAAACGCTCAAGCCAGAGAAATTTACGACACTGGAAACCGGGGTCAAATGGGATATACGGCCTGATTTGGCTTTTACCGCCGCAGTTTATCGACTGGATCGCAGCAACGTCATCAATTCGGTTGTCGGGGGACAGACTTTTCTATCCAAAGGTCAGCGTACTGAAGGTGTTGAAGTCAGTCTCGCTGGGCAACTGACGCCAAATTGGAGCGTCATGGGCGGTTACGCTTATCAGGTAGGGGAAATCACCAGTGATATCTCGGGTATCGCACGGAAGGGAGCAACGGTTGCAGAGCTTCCGCGCCATACTTTCTCAATGTGGAGCCGCTATGATATTACGCCAAGGTTCGGCGCAGCGGTGGGAGTAATTCACCGGGATGACATGTTCGCCTCACTGACCAACCGAGTTAGCGTGTCTGATTTCACGCGCGTCGATGCGGCGCTTTTTGCGCAGTTTAGCAAACGGTTTCGTGGCCAGTTGAATATCGAGAACTTGTTTAACACCAGGTACTTCGCTTCAGCGCACAACGATTTCAATATCGCGCCAGGTTCACCGATTGCGATCAGGGCAACGCTAATCGCCAATTTCTAGCAAAGGAAATCAAGGGTAGTATTTTTTTAATTTCTTTTATTAATAAAAATCATTATCATTTCGGTTCTCATTAATTAAAACTCATCATAAAGGGAGGTTTTAAATGTTTTTATTCAAGGGACTCACAAACTCGTTATACAGGTCGTTGCTGATAGGTTTGTGCTTTGTGGCATTTGGTACCGGCAATGCGCTCACCGCAACTGCCGCATCCAATGTTTCGACCATTGAGCCGGCCGTCGCGGCTTTCAAGACGATTGGAACGTTACGCAGAGAATTTCCCATCAATACAGATGCCATAGCCGCTGCTTATTCCGGTGCGCTGCAAACCCTGGCGCAGGAGGTAGATAACGCGAATAACCTGCGTCTGGATAGCAGCGTTCTGGCGGCTATTGATGAGATTAAGAATGACAATGAGCCATTACTGGCGGCGCAGGTCATTGATAAGTCGCTGCAGCATGTGTTTTTCCAGACGATTCTTGATCGTATCACGGCTGTGCGTGATGACTTTGACACAGGCACATCAGCCAGCCTGATTGCGCAATGGGATGAAGCCGCTGCCGCATTTGAAGCTATTAAAGGCACGGCAGCCAGGGAAAATAAGGTGATTTCCGCCGACAGGAGATTGATTGAAACTGGAAGTAATCCCGGCTTGGATGTCCTGATCGCTGCCGCTCTGACCAATGGCAAGACCGCGCTGAATAAAACGGATGTTTCTGAAGACAAGATTAAAGTTGCGCTTGAACGTCAAGTCATACGAATTGCTTTGGCCCGTACTTATTATATCGGCGTCTTACGCGAAGTAGAAGGCATCATTTCCAATATAAATGATGTAGGAGAGGCGCGCGAAAAACAAAAAGAGGGTGAAATCTTTTACCGTCTTATCGAATCCTTTGTTGCGCGTGATAACCCGCTGGGAAGCCAGTTAATAAAAGCGCAACTGACGGGCAACCTTGCGGATGTCAATGCAGATCAAATCGTCAGCGAAATGAACAAAGGTTTTATTGGCCGCGTCAAGTCGGAATTAACAGAAAATGAAGCCAGCGTTGGCAGCGATCGTGGCCGGGCAATGGAAGTAGCCGAAGAAGCATTGCTTTACGCCAATGTTTTTCTTGAGGATCTGCAAGTACGCATGAACGTGGCAACACGCACAGACATAGAAAATGCCCTGAATAGCCTGAAGGAAGCCAGCAATAATAGCAACACGACGGCAGCAGCAACTGCGCGTGAGAATATCACAATGCTGCTGGCCAAGTATGAAAACGAACTTGAATTAGCCCAATACAATAAAACGAGCGATACCTCCGTGATCCTGGATGGCGCGTTAGCCGCATTTAAGGAAATCGGCGTGCTGCGGCGTCAGTTCCCGGTGGATGCCGATGCCATTCTGGCGCAGTACGCCGGTGATTTGCGGCAATTGACGCAGATCGCTGATCAGCTTTTTGGATTGGCAATTGATCCCGTTATCCTGGTAGCAATCGACTTTGTCAAAAGAGGGAGCCAGGTGCCATTGGCGGTACAAGTCATCGATAAATCGCTGCAACGCGTTTTCGCACTGGCGATTTATAACCGGGTAACCCTGGTGATTGACCAGTTTAATAATCTGTCCACTCATGAACTGACACTGGAATGGGATCGGGCATACGCCGCCTATCAGGCCGTTATCGGTACCGCAGCAAGGAATAATGAGGTGTTGACCGCCGACAGACAAGCCATCCAAACCGGAAGTAACCCGGATATTGATGATCAGATTACGCTGGCATTCGTGGATGGCAGACAAGCTTTAAACAAAGAAAATACGGATGACCTGACGCGAGTCGCTATTGCGCGGGAAAAAATTATTATTCCGCTGGTGAGAACTTTCGTAATTGGTGTGCTGCGTGAAGTCAGAGGCGTTATTTCCAGTCGGGATAGCGATGTCGCTGAAGCAAGAGAAAAACAGATTGAAGGTGAATATTTTTACAATATCGTCGAAGGGTTTATCTCTCAGGATAATCCGGCCGGTAGCGGCCAGATCAAAACGCAGCTGACCGGTGACATGGCGAATATCCTGGCGGACGGAATCGTCAGTAACATCAGCCGGGGATTGATTGGCCAAATTAACAGAAGTCTGGATCAGATTGCAGCTGCATTTACCGCTGACAAACACCAGGCAATAATTGCCGCCGAAAGAGCATCGCTGTACGTCGGTATCATCCTGCCCGATCTCGAATTACGTTCGGGTTCACTGCAACGCACAAAGATAGAGAATGCGCTACAGGATTTGAAGGAAGCCAGTGAAACAGGCAATTCATCCAAAGCGGCCACTGCACGGTCAGCGATTACCGAGGTGATTTCAGCCTATCAGAATGAGTTGATTTAGTAGTTAAAATAGATGCCCCACCACGAATCTCATGCGATGGGGCATCTAAATAACAGCTCTTGCGCTGTCATTTTTATCTGGTACGGATTCAATTTCGAAGTGCAATACCTAACGGTGGTTTGGTGTAGCGCACCATCTTCCTGAAAAATAGCTAAAGTTACCCAATAGCGTCAATCCAGGTTGATTTCCTGGAAATCTTCACTATCTTAGATCGGCTGTCAGTTTTTTATAGGAGTAGTCGATTTTTGGATCGGTGCTACTTTATGCTTTGCATTAACACCCTTGCAAAACATAAGTCTTCCCAGGCTTTGGCCTTGTCAGCCAAGGAACGCAGCAGATAGGCGGGATGATAAGTAACAACCAGCGGGATTCCGGAGAAATCAAACGTTTTACCGCGCAAGCTCGCCAGGCTGTCATGAGTGCCTAGCAAATTCTCGGCGGCAACCTTGCCGAGTGCGACAATTAGCTTGGGTTGAATCAGCTCAATCTGGCGTAGCAAATAGGGGCGGCATTTTTCTGCTTCGATTGCTTGCGGATTACGGTTGTTGGGTGGCCGGCATTTGACGATATTGGCAATATAAACATCATGATGTCGATCAAGATGGATTGCTTGCAAAAGATTATCGAGCAATTTACCAGCCTGACCGACGAAAGGTTCGCCAACTTCATCTTCTCTGGCACCCGGACCTTCACCAATAAACAGCCAGCTGGCAGTTTGATCACCCACACCGAATACGGTATTTTTACGTGTTTTCGCCAACGGACAGGCCACGCATTCCGAGACCGCGTTATGTAACTGTTTCCAGCCCATATCAAAAACTGCATTCCTCTGTTTTTCCGCGTCTTTGGTCGTTTCTTCCAGAATGTTTTGGCAATCAGGCTTTGGTGGGTTCGCGCCCTCATGGGATCTAAGTCGCCACAATGGCAACAATTCGAGCTCTTTGAGCTGGTTTCTATCGAACATATCTAGTAGTCAGATTGCACGAACGGATAATTTCATAATGCTCGTCGCATCACCAAAGCGTCTTCCTTGCCACACATTGCCGGATAATAGCCTTTACGTACCGCAATCTGCTCAAACCCCAAACGCCGGTAAAGACTGGCTGCATGAGTATTGGAGGCACGCACATCCAGCAGTATGTGCTTTGCTCCTTGATTCTCGGCCAGCTCAATAAAGTAATTCAGCAAACGAGCGCCCCACCCCTGTTTCTGAAAAGCATGGCCGATACCTAAAGTCAGAAGGTGCGCCTCATCAACTCCCATCATCATTACCCCATACCCCATCAGTGAATCGGTATCCTTTTGTGTCAGCACCCGGCAGCAATACCCCACCTTGATCGAGTCAGAAAAGTTACCCCATGTCCATGGAAAAATAAAGATCTCATGCTCAATCAGGATAATCTGTCCAAGATCTTCAAAACGCATTTCACGAATTTCTGCCTGAACCTGAATCGTATTCATGCTTACCGCTCATTTTCCTTCAACGCCACTTTGTCGCGAAGGTAGACTGGCAAGGCATTCTCTGCCGATGCCCCTTCTCCTTGCATGAATTTATCTGCTGCCAGACAGGCAATCTCACGTGCGCGCGGGTGAATATCCGGAACAATATCCAGTAGATGACCAGCATAGCGATCCGCCAGCACATCTGTATACGCATCAAAGCCACTGCCGCACGCCACCCACCCCGGTTCCTGAACAACGGGCACCGATTCAGGATGAGTCAACATCGGCGTATGCGTCGCTGACCAGCCATCCTCTGTTCTGGTATAGGCCGCAAAATAAAGTTCACCCATACGAGCATCCAATGCAGTCAGCACTTTTGTTGCATTCACCTGTTGCGCCAGCGCTTCCAGCGTAATGATGCCCACGACGGGTATATCACGGGCAAAGGCCAACCCTTGCACTACCCCACAAGCAATGCGCAGACCGGTAAATGCACCTGGGCCCATGCCATAGGCAATGCCATCAATCTGGCTGAGACTGAGCCCCGCTTCGTCCAGTAAACTCTGTAATGTCGGCAGCAGCAGCTCAGAGTGACGCTGTCCGGCATACATGTCCCGATCACTAATCGCGCCGTTTTGCCACAAGGCCAGTGAGCAGTAAAGCGTGGAAGCATCAAGCGCGATAATATTCAAATTCAACGAGCGTTGATAAACGCTTCTATTTCGTCGTGGGAAATGAGGCCGACTTTCCGTGCGGCGGGGTTACCGGTTGGATCAAAGAGATAAGTGCTCGGCAACATTGACAGCTCATCTATTTGCCCCGCAATTTTATGATTACCCAGCACAATCGGGTAGGGAATGCTCAAGTCATCAACAAATTTCATGACCGTTTCCGGATCATCAAATTCCATTGCTACACCGATGATAACGATATCCTTGCGCGTCTCATGTAATGCCTTCAGATCAGGAATTTCTTTCAGGCAAGGGGCGCACCAGGTTGCCCAAAAGTTAATCAGCACCCACTTGCCAGAGTAATCCGATAACCGATGCGTTTTACCTGCGCTGTCTTTCAGACTGAAATCCGGCGTCTGCGCGCTTGTGAGGGTGGGCATCATGATGAGAAGTAGTGCGAAAATAACGAATAAATAGCGCATATCTATACTTGGGGGTGAGCCCGCTCCAGTTTGCTGTGTAATTTATTGCAGGCACTCAGATAAGCTTTGGCCGAGGCTGCAACAATATCGGTATCCGCACCATGGCCATTGACGATCCGCCCAGCTTTCTGCAAGCGCACGGTTACCTCTCCCTGCGCATCCGTTCCACTAGTAATGTTATTCACCGAGAACAATTGCAACTCTGAGCCGCTATTCAGAATTTTTTCAATCGCACGAAAAGTAGCATCAACGGGACCACTGCCATCCGACTCTGCCTGTTTTTCATTGCTACCTTCTGCAATCACTACCTTAGCAAACGGCATCTCACCGGTTTCGCTATGTGCAATCAAGGAAATCAGACGGTAATACTCTTCGGGCAGTTTGATTTCCTCTGATACCAATGCCTGCAAATCTTCATCAAAAATTTCATGCTTTTTATCAGCTAATTCTTTGAAGCGGACAAACAACGCATTCAACTGATCCTCGGACGCCACATCAATACTCAGTTCCTGCAAACGACTACGGAAGGCATTGCGCCCAGAATGCTTGCCGAGTAACAGCTTATTGGCACCCCAGCCAACATCTTCCGCCCGCATAATTTCGTAGGTTTCGCGATGTTTGAGTACGCCATCCTGATGAATGCCGGACTCGTGCGCAAATGCATTTGCTCCTACGATTGCTTTATTTGGCTGCACGGGAAAACCGGTAATCCCTGAGACCAATTTGCTCGCCGGAACGATATGCGTAGCATCAATACGGGTATCACACGGAAAATAATCCTGACGGGTGCGTACCGCCATCACAATTTCTTCTAGTGCCGCATTTCCTGCACGTTCACCCAGGCCATTGATCGTACATTCTACCTGGCGAGCGCCATTCTTGACCGCTGCCAGTGAATTAGCAACCGCCAGCCCGAGATCGTTATGACAATGCACGGAAAACACCGCCTTATCCGAATTGGGAATACGCTCTCGCAGCGTGCGGATCAAGTGACCAAATTGCTCTGGCATAGTATAGCCCACTGTATCCGGGATATTCAGCGTGCCGGCACCCGCATCGATGACCGCTTCGAGGATACGGCACAGAAAATCTATTTCCGAGCGACCCGCATCTTCTGGCGAAAATTCAACGTTATCCGTGTATTGCCTCGCCCATTTCACCGCTTTAATTGCTTGCGCGACTACCTGATCCGGTTCCATGCGCAGCTTGTTTTTCATGTGAATGGGTGAAGTAGCAATAAAAGTATGAATACGGATATTCGAAGCATTCCTAAGCGCCTCCCCTGCACGATTAATATCCGCTTCAATCGCACGCGCCAGGCCGCAAACTACGCTTTCTTTTACAACATCGGCCACAGCCCTGACTGCTTCAAAATCACCATTTGATGCTGCCGGAAAACCTGCTTCAATGATATCCACTCCCATGCGTTCCAGCTGCCTGGCAATACGCACCTTTTCTTCCCGGGTCATGGATGCGCCCGGACTCTGCTCACCATCACGCAAAGTCGTATCAAAAATATATAAATGCTCTTTCATCGCTTGCTCCGCACCACATTAACTTGAATCGACGACATGGCCACAAGTGCCGGTCCTGAGATATTGAAAAAACGGGAAAAGTGTAAGTGATTAGCGCACGAAGCGCAGCAGTCGATCTGTCCGGCAATACGTCCGCACCAGAAAATCCGGATGAAAGTGGGCCAGCAGTTTGAAGCAGATATTCATCGCGACAGTATAAGATGTTTAGATTATTTAAATAAAAGAGGTAATCCGTTATTTTTCTAAAGATGACTACGTTTTCTATTCTTTATCAGACGCCAGATTTTCATGCCATATCCAGAAAATGCATAGAGCAAAAATAACCCAAACAGCACTACTGGCGGATGGCTCGGTGCGACTACAAAAATAAACAGCAGTAGCAGCGATACCACGAAGAAGGAAACTTTCTTGTGAAGATTGAATTCCTTACCGCTGTAATACGGAATATTGGTCACCATGGTAAGTCCGGCAAACAGTGTCAATCCCCAGACCAACCAGACGATATCCTTACCATTAAGTTGAAAATCTTCCACTACCCAGATCATGCCAGCAATCAATGCCGCCGCCGCTGGTGAAGGCAATCCCTGAAAGAAGCGTTTATCCACCACCGCAATCATGACATTAAAGCGCGCGAGACGTAACGCAGCACAGGCACAAAAAACAAAAGCCGCAATCCATCCAAGTTTACCCAGATCGCGCAACGCCCATTCGTAAACAACCAGTGCAGGAGCCACACCAAATGAAACCATGTCTGACAGGCTATCGTATTGCGCCCCAAATTCACTTTGCGTATGAGTTAACCGCGCAACGCGGCCATCGAGGCCATCAAACACCATCGCCACAAAAATAGCGATTGCAGAATAGGAGAAATTACCATTCATAGCCTGCACAATTGCATAAAAACCCGCAAAAAGTGCTGCTGTCGTAAAAAGATTCGGCAGCAGATAGATACCCCGTCGCCTCAGCTGAGTACTCTCCGGTGGCGAGTCTGGTTGATCAAACTCTTCCATCTTCAGATTTTCATGGATTGACAAGCTCAGCCAGAATCGAAGTGGTTGCCTGCACTTTATCGCCAATACCCACCCGTATTTTACTATTTAGTGGCAAATAAACATCTACCCTCGAACCAAAACGGATGAAGCCAAAACGTTGCCCACGCGACAAATGCTCTCCTGGATGGACATGACTGACGATGCGCTTGGCAATCAAACCAGCGATCTGGACGCAGGTTACATCCTGACCAGTATCGCTTCTGATCCATAACGCATTGCGTTCATTCTCCATTGATGCTTTTGGCAGACTGGCATTGAAGAATTTTCCCGGGAAATACCACTGGTTCTGTATTGCACCGTCCACCGGACTGCGGTTTGAATGTACGTTAAAAACATTCATAAAAACACCTACCTTGAGTGCCTCACGATTCAGGTAAGGATCCTGTACTTTCTCAATCGCAACGATACGCCCATCCGCAGGTGCCAACACTGCGTTGGCCAGTGTGGGAACCAGTCTGGGCGGGTCACGAAAAAATTGCAGTACAAAAAAAGCAATCACCCAGAAAAATATCGCCCATGACCAGCCAGCAATCACATGTATGGTCACGGCAGCAGCAAATGCCACAGCAATAAACGGCCAGCCCTCTCGGGCGATAATCGGATGCGGGTAGGTTTCAGTCATTGGTTAATCTTTATATTCATTGCCGAAGAAAGTTTAGATGCTGATCAATTCTTGGTTTGATCAACCAGCTTATTCTTTTTGATCCAAGGCATCATATCGCGTAATTTTGCGCCTGTTTGTTCAATCAGATGTTCCGATGCGAGACGGCGACTGGATTTAAGCATTGGCGCCCCCGCACGATTCTCCAGAATAAACTCACGCGCATATTCACCGGTTTGAATCTCACGCAAAATTTTACGCATTTCATTGCGTGTTGCTTCCGTGATAATCCGTGGTCCTCTGGAGATATCGCCAAATTCCGCATTATTTGATACCGAATAACGCATATTAGCAATACCGCCCTCATAGATCAGATCCACAATCAATTTAACTTCATGTAAACACTCAAAATAAGCCATCTCCGGCGCATAACCTGCCTCTACCAGCGTTTCAAAACCTGTCTGAATCAATGCCGTTAAGCCACCGCACAATACTACCTGTTCGCCAAATAAATCGGTTTCCGTTTCTTCCTTGAAGGTCGTTTCAATAACGCCACCACGCGTACCACCATTTGCGGCAGCGTAAGACAAAGCCAGGTCACGCGCCTTACCGGATTTATTCTGATGAACCGCTATCAGCGATGGTACCCCGCCACCTTGTACATAAGTTGACCGCACTAGATGCCCCGGTCCCTTCGGAGCAATCATGATTACATCGAGATCTTCACGAATAGCTATTTGTCCATAGTGAATGTTGAATCCATGCGCAAAGGCCAGTGTGGCGCCTTTTTTTAACTCCGGCTCAATTTCTTGCTGATAAATAGATGCCATATTTTCATCTGGCAAAAGCAGCATCACCACATCCGCATCTTTGACTGCTGCGCTGACTTCTTTGACAGTTATGCCTGCTTTTTTAGTTTTATCCCAGGACGAGCTATTTTTACGCAATCCCACCACAACCTTGACGCCAGAGTCGCTAAGGTTATTGGCATGCGCATGGCCCTGCGAGCCGTAACCAATAATAGCTACTTTCTTTCTCTTGATCAGTGATATATCTGCATCTTTATCGTAATAAACTTTCATTGCATCCCTTTTAAATTAGAAAGAACCATCACCAGTGGTCGCGCTTATGTTGATGATCATCCAAGTGATAAATCAATATTTCTGAAAAAATTGTAAGGTACGTCAAACTTTTAGCGAACGCTCGCCACGTCCCAACCCAGAGGCGCCAGTACGCGCAATTTCCATTACCAGGCTACGATCGACAGCTTCCAGCAATGCATCGAGTTTTGCGCTTGGGCCCGTGAGTTCGATTGTATAAGTTTTCTCCGTGACATCGACGATATTGCCACGAAATATATCCACTAGCCGTTTGAATTCCTCACGAGCCGAACCAACCGCCCTAACTTTTACCAACATTAGTTCACGTTCAATATGATCCCCATTACTCAGATCGACTAGTTTGACCACTTCGATCAGTTTATTGAGCTGCTTGGTGATCTGTTCAATAACGTCGTCTGAACCAGTCGTGACCAGCGTCATGCGTGACAGTGTGGGATCTTCGGTAGGCGCGACCGATAGAGATTCAATGTTATAACCGCGCGCCGAGAAAAGACCAGCCACACGAGATAATGCACCCGCTTCATTTTCCAGTAACAAAGAAATAATATGTCGCATGTTTTTATACCAGAATCATTTCGGACAACCCCTTACCACCAGGCACCATCGGAAAGACATTTTCAGTTTGATCTGTCACGAAATCCATGAAAACCAATCGATCTTTCAGCTTAAAAGCCTCCTTCAGTGCACCCTCGATGTCCTCCGGTTTCTCGATACGCATACCGACATGCCCATAGCTTTCAGCGAGTTTTATGAAGTCTGGTAACGCATCCATATAGGACTCTGCGTAACGATTACCATGAAAAAACTCCTGCCATTGCCTTACCATGCCCATGTAGCGATTATTAAGGCTGATAATCTTGATCGGCAGATGATACTGCTTACAGGTAGATAATTCCTGGATACACATCTGAATGCTTGCCTCACCCGTCACACAGGCAACCGTTGCAGCCGGATTAGCCATTTGCACACCCATTGCTGCTGGCAGGCCGAAACCCATCGTCCCCAGTCCTCCAGAATTAATCCAGCGCCGTGGTTTGTCAAATTTATAAAATTGCGCAGCCCACATTTGATGCTGGCCGACATCGGAGGTGATAAATGCCTCTCCTCGCGTAACTTCATAAAGTTTCTCAATCACCATTTGCGGCTTGATGACCGCACTGGCACGGTCATATTTCAGACAATCACGCGCACGCCATTGCTCAATCTGTTTCCACCATTCCTGCAGCGCGTGGGCATCAGCAGTTTCTTTGCTGGCTTTAAGTAAACTGATCAGTTCGGTTAACACCTGGGACACGCCGCCAACAATAGGCACATCTACCTTGACACGTTTGGAAATAGACGATGGATCAATATCAATATGAATGATCTTGCGATCTTCGCTATAAAAATGCTTGGGATTTCCGATTACGCGATCATCAAACCGAGCGCCCACAGCGATCAGTACATCACAATACTGCATCGCCATGTTGGCCTCGTACGTCCCATGCATACCAAGCATACCGACAAATTGACGATCGGTTGCAGGGTACGCGCCTAATCCCATCAAGGTATTGGTACAGGGAAAATCCAACATCTGCGTCAAGGCTGTCAGTTGGGGAGCGGCATCATCCAGAATGACCCCGCCACCTGCGTAAATCATTGGGCGTCTGGCATCCAGAATCATCTGCACGGCTTTCTTAATCTGCTTGGTATTGCCATCGACAACCGGCACATAAGATCGCAGCGAAACTGCACTTGGGTAATGAAAAACTGTTTTATGCTGACTGACATCCTTGGGAATATCGACCAGCACTGGCCCCGGGCGTCCGCTGGAGGCAATATAAAAAGCTTTTTTCATTGTCGTGGCCAGCTCGGCAACATCTTTGACGAGAAAGTTATGTTTAACGCAAGGCCGGGTAATGCCAACCGTATCGACTTCCTGAAAGGCATCCTGGCCAATTGCCGCAGTCGGCACTTGCCCACTAATGATAACCAGCGGGATAGAGTCCATGTACGCGGTAGCAATTCCAGTTACAGCATTCGTTACACCTGGGCCGGAAGTGACCAACGCCACACCAACTTTATTACTCGAACGGGCATAACCATCCGCTGCATGCAACGCAGCCTGCTCATGACGAACCAGAATATGCTTGACCTTATCCTGTTTGAACAATTCGTCGTAAAGAAACAGGACCGCGCCACCAGGATAACCAAAAATATGGCTTACCCCCTCTTCCTGCAGGCAACGTATGGTAATTTCAGCGCCCGTTAACTCAGTTCCCATGGTGGAAACCCCTTAAATTCAAAATATATTTTTTCATGCTTACAATAAAAAATTTAGCGATTGATGATCAACCGCTAATGAACCGCTCTTCAAGAGCTGTCGTAAAAATACGACAATATCAGAAAGCAAGCGATATCTTACTAAAAATCTGTCTTACATTCGCAGATATTCATGCAAGTATCCACAAGACGCGTGACTAACCGTTCGTACCACCAACCGTAATCCCATCCACCCTTAGTGTAGGTTGGCCAACACCCACCGGCACGCTTTGCCCTTCCTTGCCGCAAGTGCCCACCCCCGGATCCAGCAATAAATCATTGCCGATCATGGAAACACGAGTTAGCACATCCGGCCCATTACCGATTAGCGTGGCACCTTTTACCGGATAAGTAATTTTTCCATCCTCGATCATATAGGCTTCCGCCGCCGAGAATACAAATTTTCCGCTGGTAATATCTACCTGTCCACCACCAAAATTAGCGGCATACAGCCCTTTTTTAACAGAGGCAATGATTTCCTCTGGTGCCTTATCGCCATTGAGCATATAAGTATTGGTCATGCGTGGCATCGGGATATGCGCAAAAGACTCACGGCGGCCATTGCCGGTAACCGGCTGATTCATCAGCCGCGCATTTAGATTATCCTGCAGGTAACCTTTCAGGATGCCGTCCTCGATCAAGGTGGTACATTGCGTTGGATTACCTTCGTCATCAATATTCAGTGAACCACGCCGATCCTTTAATGTCCCGTCATCCACCACAGTCACGCCTCGAGCGGCCACTTGTTCACCTACCCGCCCGGAAAAAGCAGAACTGCCTTTCCGATTAAAATCTGCTTCCAGTCCGTGACCAATTGCCTCATGCAGCAAAATCCCCGGCCAACCGTTACCGAGTACAACCGTCATACTGCCCGCCGGTGCAGGCTTTGCCACCAGGTTGGTTACCGCTTGGTGTACGGCTTTATGCGCATACTCCTGCAAAATGGTATCGCTGAAATAAGCATAATCAAATCGTCCACCTCCACCCCCCATTCCCTGCTCGCGTCTGCCATCTTCCTCTACAATCACCTGTAACGACACTCGCACCAGCGGCCTGACATCGGCAGCCAGCAAGCCATCGCTACGCATCACCATTACGACTTCATATTCTCCAGCCAGTGACGCCATTACCTGAATCACCCGTTTATCGAGAGCACGCGCAAAGCCTTCAAGCTTCTCCAGCAAGGCAATCTTGCTGGCATTCTCACAACTGGCAATCGGATCGTGCGGCAGATAAAGCGATGATGGACGAACACCCTGCCGACTAACGATTGCGGCAGGATTACTCTGCCCTTGCTGGGCAATCGCGCGTGTTGCCCGTGCAGCAGATAATAATGCCTGGTAATTAATTTCGTCAGAATAAGCAAAAGCGGTTTTTTCTCCACTGATGGCGCGTACACCCAACCCCTGGTCAATATTAAAACTACCAGACTTAACTATGCCCTCCTCCAACGCCCAACCCTCAGAGCGACTATATTGAAAATAAATATCGGCATAATCGACACGGTGGGCACATATCTGGCCAAAAATCGCCTCCAGCTTATCGGCATCCAACTGGTAAGGGGCAAGTAAATACTGATCAGCTACGGCAATTAAATCATTCATCCTAGAGAAATCTCAAAAAATTAACTTAGTAAGTCAGACTATTCATGACTTAGGGCTTGCAAAACGATTTTTGTACTTTAGCATGATGAGAATGATTCTGAAACACCAATATCCACAACCAGTTGCGCGGAATGATGAGTGTCTACTTAAACGCATGAGCGCAATGAATCATTTTCAAGCACAGCCATCCGTTATACCTGCATCCACTCCGAAGCGATAAATTTAAGGACTCGCCTAAACTTTCCCACCCACGCCCTTGAACTTCTCCACAAACGCCGCAATCTTCTGAAAAACGCTTTGCTTCTTCGTCAGGTATTGCGGATTCAATGGGCTCATTTTTGGCAGAATGGCATTCAACTCAGTGCCGTTGTCGCTGGCATATTCTCTCTTTAATGAGGTGGCAATATATCGCCTGGCTGCTTCCGCGTTCAGGTTTTCGGCAATAATGAGTGCCTGGGCTTCACGCTGTTGTTCCGTCCGTGCATAGGCAAAAAAGGCATCAATGATACTGGCCTTGTCGGGCATTTCATCGAGATCCGCCTGATCGATAAAATCTACCACCAGGTTTTCCTTGGCACGGTTGCCCAGGCTGGCGCGAATCAGGCGGCGCACCTCTTCGACCAGGTGGGATTTGTTTCTGGTTTTCTGGTTATGCTCAAAAATCAGCTCCAGGATGTAATCCAGATTGATTTCCTGAGATTTGAGCAAGTCTATCTCAAAGACCACGTCATCCCAGTCAATAGCGGATACATTTTTTTCGTTGCCCGCTTTTTCACGGCGCAACCAGTCGCGTATGTCGTTATAGGTGGAGCGGTAATCCTGAATTTTCCGCTCAGCGGGGAGCGTAATGGCTTGCAGTGCGGTCAGGTCGTCGTCATTCAGATAGTGCCTAGCCTTGAACGCCTCCACCGCTGCCGGGTCGGTCATGTCGACGCTCTGCAAAGCCTTCAGACTGGCAAATTCATCGTAGTTTTGCAGCACGTTCTCAACACGCAGGTACTCGCCAAACAACTTGGCAAATGCTTTCTTATCCTTTTCTGTAACGATCTCATCCGGGTCAGGAAAGCACTGCGCAAGTTCGGTTACTACCTCCATAAAACCGCGCCTGGCCTCACCGGTGACGACATCGGTAAAGCCTTCCATGTACTCCTTATAGCTTTTTTCCAGCACCACGTTTTTGGTGTTCTTGTCGCCAAACAGGGTGATGGCGTCGATGGTGGCCTGCTCCAGATCACGAAAAGTGACGATATTGCCAAAAGTCTTGGTGGCGTCGTAAATGCGGTTGGTGCGGGAAAAAGCCTGTATCAGGCCGTGGTAACGCAGGTTCTTGTCCACAAACAGGGTGTTGAGCGTGGGGGCGTCAAAGCCGGTCAAAAACATGCCCACCACAATCAGCAGGTCGATCTCCTTGACTTTGACCTGCTTGGCCAGGTCGCGGTAATAGTTCTGGAAGCCATTGCTGTCCACACTGAAGTTGGTTTTGAACAGCGCGTTGTAATCCGCAATGGCCGCGCTCAGGAACTCCTTCGCGCTGCTGTTCATGGCCGACACATCAAAACTTTCGTCCTGAATGTCGCCCACCGCCTCCTGCTCTTCGTTAGCGGCAAAAGAGAAGATGGTGGCCACCTTTAGGCGTTTATCGCTGTTCGCCTGTAGCGCCTTGAAAGCCTCGTAATAGAGCTTGGCGGCATCCACACTGCTGACTGCGAACATGGCATTGAAACCTTTCGCTCCAGCATGCAAGCGATGGGTTTTTTGCCGGAAGTTGTTCAGGATGTACTGGGTAATTTCGCGGATACGCTCAGGGTGCAGCAGGGCATGCTTGTTCTCCGCTGCGCGACTATTATCGTCATCCCACCCATAGCCGCTATTACTGTCATCCTGCGCGAAGTCGCAGGATCTCTCGCTTTCAATCGCCTTGAACTGCGGGCGCACAGCGTTGTAATCCACCTTGAACTTGAGCACCTTCTCATCGCGAATGGCATCGGTGATCACATAGGAATGCAGTTCGCGCCCAAACACGCTGGCCGTGGTTTCCGCGCCCAGAGCGTTTTGTGGAAAGATGGGCGTGCCGGTAAAGCCGAACTGATAAAACCGCTTGAACTTCTTCTTCAGGTTCTTCTGCGCCTCGCCAAACTGGCTGCGGTGGCATTCGTCAAAAATGAACACTACCTGCTGGTGGTAGACGGCCAGGTCATCTTCACTTTTCATCAGGTTATTGAGCTTCTGGATGGTGGTGACGACGATCTTGTTGTCATCCTTTTCCAGGTTGCGCTTCAGGCCCGCTGTACTGTCTGAGCCATTCACGCTATCCGGTGAAAAGCGCTGGTACTCCTTCATGGTCTGGTAGTCCAGATCCTTGCGGTCCACCACGAAGAACACCTTGTCGATAAAATCCAGCTCGGTGGCCAGCCGCGCCGCCTTGAAACTAGTCAGCGTTTTGCCAGAACCGGTAGTGTGCCAGACATAGCCACCGCTCTCCGGTTTGCACCAGTTTTTGGCGGCATGGGCGCTTTTGATCTTCCACAGAATGCGCTCGGTGGCGGCAATCTGATACGGGCGCATCACCAGCAGCGCGTTGCTGACATCAAGCACCGAGTACTTCAACAGCACTTCCAGCAGGGTATGCTTTTGAAAAAAGGTGGCGGCAAAGTCCTTCAAATCCTTGATCAAACCGTTATCAGCCTTTGCCCAGTGCATGGTGAAATCGAAACTGTTTTTGTCGCGCTTAGTCGTATTGGCGAAGTAACGGGTATCGGTGCCGTTGGAAATCACAAACAACTGCAAAAACTTGAACAACGAATGCGCGCTGTTGAAACTCTCCTTGCTGTAGCGATGCACCTGGTTAAATGCCTCACGAATCGCCACGCCGCGCTTCTTCAGTTCCACCTGCACCAGCGGCAAGCCATTGACCAGAATGGTCACGTCGTAGCGGTTGGCATAGCTGCCGATTTGCTCAAACTGCTTGATCACCTGAACCTTGTTGCGGGCAACATTCTTTTTGTCCAGCAGGTAGATGTTCTGGATGCGCCCATCGTCAAACACAAAGTCATGGATGTAGTCATCGTGAACCTTGCGGGTCTTCTCAACGACGCTGTCACTGGGTTTATCCAGCCATGTCTCAACAAAGCGCCGCCACTCGCCATCGGTAAACTGTACGTTGTTCAAGGTTTGTAGTTGCGCGCGCACATTGGCGAGCAAGGCTTCGGGCGTGTTCAGGCCGGGCAGGTATTCAGACCCCTGATTCTGCAAATCCTGAATGAACTCCCGCTCCAGATCGTATTCGCTTTGGTAATTCTCACTAACCCTGCCAGCTTGGATATATTTATCCAGCACGATGAAGTGGTTGGTTTCGGCAATGGGTTTGTAGTCAATCATCATTTTTTCTTTCCAGCCCCGATATTCTGCACGGCGCGAGGTGTGTCATTCTGCATATTCCGAGGCGTGTCGCCCCCCGCGCTCTGGAGCGTGTCATCCTGCGCGTAGTCGCAGGGTCTAGTAGATTCCGCATCCTGCAACTGCGTGCAGGATGACGCGCGCGGAATGACGGTTTCTTCGAAGCTCAGCAACTGGTCACGATAGTAGTGGTATTGTTTTTTGCGGGCGGTCAGTTCGGCGGTCAGTTCGGTGAAGGTGTCCAGAATGCGGACGATTTCGGCCTGGATTTCAAGGGACTTTTTGGGGTTTTCTGGGCAGGGGATGGGGATTTCGATTTCCACCATGCTCCCCTTCGTTAACTTTGCTCTACCACCGCCGGTCAAGAACGGAATGAAACTGACAATACACAAATAGTGATACAAAAATCTTGTATTCACTCCAGCCTTCCCGCGAACAACATGAACGTAATTGTTAGCCCAGAATTTTTCCGTTGCATATTGAATTGAATAGTTTTCGAGACTTGCGGAGCCGTCCTCAGCGATCAGAACAAACTCGCCATCATGCGTATAACCTTCGACATAATCTTGGATATTGTTTGCACCATAGTATGGCGTTTTCCCAGGCACTCGTAATGAGGCTTTTACTGGTTTTCTACCATTGTTGGCGATCTCAAAAAAACGCTCATCCCCCAACGCCTTCCACTCCACCTCAACCCCATCCAGCAGCTTGTCCAAATAATTCATGCTCCCCACCTCGTCATTCTGCGCGCGTCATCCTGCACGCAGTTGCAGGACGCGGAATCTGGTTGGTTATCCTGATGGATGCTGCGACTTCGCGCAGCATGACGGATTGAGTTCATGCCTACAGCTCCTCGGTCTTGAATTCGCTATAGCCTTCATAGAAATAGCTCACGTCGATACCTTTCATAAACAGCGCGCGGTCATCAATCTGGTCGGTGAGGGCTTGTTTGAGCAGGGTTTTGATTTCCAGGTCTTTGACCGGGCTGCGCTGCATGGCGGAGAGGTATTCTTCTTTATCGACCCGGTTCCAGTCCACTACTTGCAGGATTTCTTTCTTCAATATCAAATCTAGCCAGATGCGGGTGGCGCGGCCATTGCCTTCGCGGAAGGGGTGGGCGATATTCATCTCGACATATTTTTCGATGATTTCATCAAATGTGCTTTGCGGCAGGCTATCAATATGTTTCAGCGCGGTTTCCAGATACATCAGCGGCGCAAAACGGAAATTTCCCTTGGCGATATTCACATCGCGGATTTTTCCGGAAAAGTGATAAATATCGTCAAACAGATAGGCGTGGATAAAGGCGAGGCCAGTGAATTTACCTACCTCAACTGTATTGATGTCGCCAGAGTCAAACAACTGCTTGGCTTTTTGTTTGCTTAGTTTTTCTTCGGCCTTGGCCAGCTCGATTTGATCGGTGAGGTTGAGTTTATTTTCCAAGATCATACTTTTATGCCTTTTCTGGATTCTGCGACTTCGCGCAGAATGACAGTTTGTGATTTGTCATCCTGCGCGAAGTCGCAGAATCCAGAATCCCAGTTCGCCGCTAAATCGTTCCAGTTCGGATTGGTCTTTTCTATCAAATCGATTTTCCATTTTCTGTTGCGATTCTTGATTTTCTTTTCAAGGCTAATCGCTTCGCGAATATCTTCGCCTTGGGTAAACCATACTAAACGGGTGACATCGTATTTGTCGGTAAACCCTTTCAGAAGATGGTGCTTGTGCTCATACATACGGCGCTCCAAGTTGCTGGTAACCCCCGTGTATAAAGTACCGTTTTTTTGGCTGGCTAGAATGTAAACGTAGGCAGTTTTTGACATCATGCGGCCTTGTATATGGATCCTGCGTCCTGCAACTGCGTGCAGGATGACGCGCGCAGAATGACTGGAGTAGCGCGCAAAATGATGGTTCCCTTTGTCATGCCCCATCGCTTTCAATTTCGGCCACGATGGCGTCAATGTCTTTGCGTAGCTGGTCGATCTTGGCCACCGTGATTTTCAGTTCGGCATTGAGCTTGGCAATGTCCACCACTTCGCGGTTGTCTTTGGCTTCGACATAGCTGCTGACGGACAGGTTGTAGTCGTTGGCGGCGATTTGCTCAAACGGAACGGATTTGGCGAAGTGTTCGACATTTTCCTTGCTGTCGAAGGCATGCATGATGTCTTCAATGTGCTTATCGGTCAGTACGTTGGTATTGGTTTCCTTTTTGAAATACGCCTCACCGCTGGCGTCGATAAACTGGGTGGTGGTGTCGGTTTTGTGTTTGGACAGCACCAGAATGTTCACGGCGATGCTGGTGCCAAAAAACAGATTGGGCGCCAGGGAGATCACCGTTTCTACATAGTTGTTGTCCACCAGATATTGGCGGATTTTTTGCTCGGCGCCGCCCCGGTAAAAAATACCGGGAAAGCAGACAATGGCGGCGCGGCCTTTGCTGGATAGGTAACTGAGGGCGTGCAGCACAAAGGCAAAATCGGCCTTGGATTTGGGGGCCAGCACCCCCGCCGGGGCAAAGCGGTCATCGTTGATCAGCGTGGGGTCGTCGCTGCCAATCCATTTCACCGAATAGGGCGGGTTGGAGACGATGGCGTCGAAGGGTTTGTCATCGCCAAAGTGCGGGTCGATCAGGGTGTTGCCCAGCTGGATATTGAACTTGTCGTAGTTGATGTTGTGCAAAAACATGTTCATGCGCGCCAGGTTGTAGGTGGTGTGGTTGATCTCCTGGCCGAAGAAGCCCTCTTCAATAATGTGGGCGTCGAAATGCTTTTTGGCCTGCAGCAGCAGCGAGCCGGAACCGCAGGCGGGGTCGTAAATCTTGTTGACGCTGGTTTGCTGGTGCATGGCGAGCTGGGCAATCAATTTCGACACATGCTGCGGGGTGAAAAACTCGCCACCGGATTTACCGGCGTTGGCGGCGTAGTTGGAGATCAGGAATTCGTAGGCATCGCCAAACAGGTCGATGTGATTGCCTTCAAAACCGTTGCCCTCAAAATCACCAAAATCCAGCCCGGCTACACCTTTGAGCACGGCAGCCAGGCGGGTATTTTTGTCCTTCACGGTATTGCCGAGGCGGTTGCTGGTAGTGTCGAAATCGGCAAACAGGCCCTTGATGTCGCCTTCTGACGGATAGCCGTTGGCAGAGGCTTCGATGGCGGCAAAAATGGCGGCCAAGTCGGTGTTCAGGCTTTCGTTGGTATTCGCACTTTTTGCGAGAGTGGCGAACAGCTGGCTGGGGTAGATGAAGTAGCCTTTGGTTTTGATGGCGTCGTCTTTGATTTCCGGGGTGATGACACTATCGGGCAATTCCGTGTAGTTAATGCTGTCGTCATCAGCTTCGATATAGCTGGCAAAGTTTTCGCTGATAAAGCGGTAAAACAGGGTGCCCAGTACATATTGCTTGAAGTCCCAGCCATCGACGGCGCCACGGACATCGTTGGCGATTTGCCAGATCTGGCGTTGCAGGGCGGCGCGTTGCTGGGTGCTGGTCATGGCTATTTTACGGTTGCAATACGTTTAAAGGGCATCTCCAAACTAATTGCTCGCTGCTAGAGAGATTGAGCGTTTGTTGCTATTCAATAACCGGAACCGAAAAGTTAACAAGGCAACAGGCAGCGATGTTCAAGCGCCGGCAAACTCGTGCGAACACTGGTTTGGTAGGCGCGATCGATATCGGCTACTACCACCCCGGCACCGCGTGGCAGTCGCTCCAGGATTACCCCCCAAGGATCGACAATCATGCTGTCACCATTGGTTTCACGCCCATTAACATGGAATCCGCCTTGTGCCGAGGCGATCAGGTACGCCTGATTTTCAATTGCGCGCGCCCGAATCAGGGTCTCCCAATGCGCCTTACCAGTAATCGCAGTAAAAGCTGATGGTGCCAGAATAATATCTACTTTTCCCATCATCCGATAAAGCTCCGGAAAGCGCAGGTCATAACAGATGGATAGCCCCATCCGGCCAAATGGGGTATCAACTACCACTACCTGATTGCCAGCTTCAATCGTTCTTTTTTCAGCAAAATTCTCATTGCCAAGCGCCAGACCAAACAAATGAATCTTGTCATAGCGCGCTGCCAGCTTACCTTTTGGGTCGTAAACCAAGCAGCTGTTAAAGATTTTATCTGGAACAGGAGAAACCAGCGGTACCGATCCGCCCACCAGCCAAATTTTAAGCCGTCTGGCCGTATCGCTCAGGAATTGCTGAATCATGCCTTCACCAGGTTGCTCTCGTATTGAAAGCTTATCGGTATCTTTCATCCCCATCATGCAGAAATATTCAGGCAAAACCACTAATTTCGCCTGACGGGACGCTGCTTCTTCAATCCATCGCAATGCCTCTTCCAGATTTGCGCTGACACTGGGGCCAGATGCCATCTGCACGGCGGCAACCCGAATTTTTTGATTGCCGTCATCTGACGAATGTTCTGAAAATAGCTCTGTATCAGACTGCATGACTACACTCATCGAAAAAATCAGAAAATTCACTGATGACGGGTTGATTCGTGTCGATACGGCTTGTTTGCATAAATACGGCTGAATGATTCATTTTCACTTACCCTCCCTGTTGATTTCTACTTCTCTGGAATCCCATCACTGCCTGCTTCATCAAGTTTGATTATCTTAGGCGCATCCCAGCTACCTGTAATAGCATACTCACTTAACAGCACACGATCAAAAGGATTTTGTAGCGTTAAGGTAGCAATCATAGAGGCAATGCCAGCCACAGGCGTAGCGAGACCAAATGAGGGAAAGGATTTCAAATTTAACGATTGTGTTTCATTAACCAGATCCAGTTCCCCGGTTAATGCCAGATTCGCCGAACTTCCTATCGCCAGCATGTCTTGCATCGTAGCAATACCGTTATCAAGGATGATGCTGCCAGATAAATAATCAAAGCCAAACCCTTTACTCAGCAGATCATTGAAATCCAACATCAATCTCCTTGGCAGGGATTTCAAGTCAAAAATTCCCAGTAACTTTCCGATACCGGGTGTCAACTGGATTAACTGCCCCCGTTGAGCCGTGATATCCAGTCTACCTGACAGAGAAGGAAAATCAATGGATAAAGGCTTGCCATTCCATTGCAGATCGCCCTCCATCTCGCCTTCGCCGCGTGCGATCCAGTTTTTCTGACCATGGCGACTGAGCAAACTACCAATATTGGTCGTCTGCAACCTTAAATTACCGGTTACGACAAAAGGAGGAATATGGTTTTGCCAAACGCCCTTGGCATGTAACTCCCCATCGGGATAACTAACCTGCAACTTTTCCAAATGCCAGCCGTCATCTTTCTGCTCGGCAAGCAGGGTTAACTGACCAAGCGTTCTATCTTCAATCATTAATTTATTGGCCAGCAAGTCGATACTCGGCCAATTACCAGGCTGTTGCAGTGGATAATTATTGGGAAACCAGGAAGCCTGCTGCGCACGTGCCGGAATAACTAGTTTGCTCAGGCGCGCATTGACCTGCAGCGGCATCGCTTCTGACCAGTTGATTTCACCGGCCAGTTCCCGACTGGCAACACGCGCAGACCACGCTTTATCCCGTCTATCCATCAACAGATGACCATCATTGAAATAACTACCCAGATACTCAAGCTGATCAATACGCAAATCCAGATGGGCGGACTTGGTCAGAAATCCATCCAATCCACGACCAGGTTGGCTTGATGCCGCCTCAAGCTGCCCATGAAGCCCCATCAGCGCTCGCCATTGATCCCATTCCACTTTGGGGAGTGTACCGCTAATGGTTGTGCTAGCACCGATTGCCGGTGGCTGACTGGTTTTACCAAATTGGATGGTGGTACGAATCGGATGATAGTGATAAGGTTTTTCCCGAATCCGCTGAAATTGTGCGGCCATCCCTTCTCCAAAACGGATGGTCATCAGATCCTGGTCGGGTTGGGTGAAATGTTTCTGAAAGCTCGCGGGCACGCTCTCCGCAGCAGACTTGGTAAATGGTGCTGGCAAGCTTAGCGCTAACCCCTTCAGATCAGAATTTACCGTAACATCCACGCCGTTTTGCTCGATGTCAATCGTGCTCGTCCATGCGGTTGATCCTTTGGCAAATCTCCCCCACAGCTGCAATAAATGCTCAGGCATGGTGGCGAAATCAAGCGCCAGTGCGTCAAAATTAGCTTCGCCAGCGGCCTGAATACGCAACCCGCCAGCAGGTGCGGTGGTTGAAGTAACAGTAACCGGGCCGCCAAAAATCTTGCCGTGCACATTCTCAAAAGTTACGCCTGCTTTGGTAAAAATCACTTCACCGTTAACATCATTAAAGTCTGGTATGTACCGACCCAGATCAATCTTATTATCGATAAACTGGTAGCGACCTTGCAATTTGGCAATAGAAAAATCCTCTTTATTCAACGGCATATCCAGTTCCAGAGATAATTTTCCCTTACCAGCGATATTTGTCTGACTCAACACATCTTGAACCGGTTGAACAAAGCGGCTTTCCCTTATCAAGTCCACCATTTCCCCAGTATCACCACTTGCCTCCCCCCTGAGTTGAACTGCCGAGCCGCCCGTTGAAATGTCTTGAAGGACAATATTCCAGTCCCGCAGATCGACGTTGGCGATTTTAGCTTTATTAAAGAAAATACTTAAGTTGTCTTCCTGTAGCGATAGCTTTCCGGATAAATTAGAAATTTCAGGCCAATCTGCAGACAGTTTCATTCGTGCCTGCTCGACCTCTGTTTGGGCGCGAATGGCCAACCCATTCATTGGCGACAACTTTGCTCCGTCATCCAAATTTTTCAAATTCCCGGCCACCTGAAAACTGGTATTACTCAATTTCCCGGCCATATTCAGTTGACTGACCGACTTGCGAAAAGCCTCATCTGGTAACCAGACAAACTGCTTGTGCAGCAATGCCAAATCTCCCCGGGAAAGACTGCCATCCAGCACAATCTGATTGGTGGTTTGCTTTGCGGGATGATAATAGCCACGGACCATGCCAGCGGCTTCCTTGCTGGAGAAAACCAGATTGTCCAGTGCCAGCAGCGGTAGCGCCTGATCAGGTAATAAGCGCCAACCAATTTGACCTGTCAGCAAGTCCAGCAACAGTTTTTGCCTGGCCGATTTTTTTCCAGTGATCTGCAAATTCTGTGACACCAGCCTGACCATACCAACTGATTCGGTCGCCTGAACTACGCCACTCAGACCAGAAACTCCCGGATAGCCTTCATAGGATTGAAGGGAGAGATTACTGAAATCTCCCTGCAAATTAAACATTCTTGGCCCAGTCTGATTTTCCTGCCAGCCAAGCTGCATCTGTGACACTGTCCCCCGAGGAGAAAACTGCCGGAACAAGATTGCGTGCATTTTCCGCCAGTGGCAGCGTCCTTAGTAAATTTTCCAGCAGCTCCAGATCGAGTTGATCAATCTGCAAACGATGCTGCAACGGCATCTGCTGATCTCCCCCGAACTGCTGCCAGACAACAGAAACAGCTTGCGTTGGCGTAACATCTTTCAGGCTAACACGCAAATGCTCTGCAGATATAAGCCTTCCCGCATCAGGCCGATCAGTTATTTGCATTTGCCGCAATCGTCCCCGCAACCCGTCCAGTTGCAGCCAAGGCAAATCTTCCGTAAAACGGATGGCCGTATCCTGTAACGCCACATCTGCCGTCCATTCGGTCAATGCACCTCCACCAATGTCCAGCCAGGCACGAAATGCCCCCGCACCGCCTGCCAGCTCGTACCCATTTGGCGGTGACAGCCACGGCAACCAGTTTTCCAGGATAACGCCCCTAAAATCAGCAAACAAACGTCCTTGCCAGGCCGACCAGTCCTTGAATGATATTCCGCTAAAGTCCCCACGGATATCGATCCCAACAATCAGGTCAACCGGTGCACGCGCCTGCAAGCCAAAACGATGTCGCCCACCACCACGATCATTCTGCAATCGGAAATTGACATTATCCAAATACAGCACCGGTGCCGCACGCAATTCATCGTGCCAGAAGATAGCAGCCTGCCGGATAATTACCCGCCGCTGACGCAACAACCAATCGGCGAACCCTCCTTGATCCTCGCTGGATTGCAGGGCCACTCCGGCAATATGCAGCCCACCTTGCACATCGCGACGTATCATCAACGCTGGCTGTTCAATAATAATTTCATGAAAGTTGGTTTCGCCACGCAAAACCGAGCGCCAGGAAATAGTGCCTTTAATCTCCGCAAAAACCAGCACTTGATCCTGCTTCGCATCCAATACCCGCACACCATGCATCAACAAGTGCGGGCGCAAACCGTCCCAATTAGCCTCAATACCGTCAATCCTGATGGTCTGCTGCGCAGTACGCGAAATTGCCATCGCGATTTCTTCTCGATACTTATCAATATTCGGCAACAACCAGTAACGCAGACTCAATAGCACAGCACTCGCAAGCAATATTACGAATAACCCGCTCCAGCCCGCTAATCGCACTAAATGGTGCGACATAACACGATTCAGCATAAAACGTTTTTTCAGTAAATAAGATCGCAAACCAATAGCACTGCCAATTCATTGCTCCCAGGAAAACAGTAACCGCTGGAGCAGCCTATAATGGGCGACCAAAGTATCATTTTTTGATGGATAACCATAGAACATCGATTTTAGAAGTAATCTGAGAATTATTCTATTTGATTCCACCGGCAGTTTCTGATCAAACCCGCTATGACTTCAATATCTCACATCACCGACAATACTTCCCTACTGGGAAGCATTCTGCCTTACAGCCGGTACATGCAAAGAATACTGGCAGGCGAACCCACTTTGGAAAGTGCTCTCGTGCAGCAGATACAACATGCCTTCCATGAGGAAGATATGCTTGAATTTCTGCAAACTAGTGTTGTAACGAGTGAAGCAGAGCTACATCACACACTCAGACAACTGCGCAAGCGGGTGATGCTGCGCCTTGCTGCGCGTGACCTTTCCGGATTAGCGAGCTTGAATGAAGTCATGCTGACCATGACGACTCTGGCTGAAACCACCATTCGTTTTTCACTTGATTTACATCATAAATGGCTGGCAGATCCCGCCCGCTACGGCGAGCCAATAGGTGAAAAAACCGGCACGCATCAGAAACTCATGGTCGTTGCCATGGGAAAACTGGGGGGCAGAGAACTAAATGTTTCCTCAGATGTGGATCTGATCTTTGTCTATCCCGAAGAAGGAGAAACCACAGGCGCCAATCCAATTGCCAACCATGAATTTTTCACCAAGCTGGGACGCAAACTAATTGCAAGTCTCAATGATTATACCGTGGATGGTTACGTATTCCGGGTAGATATGCGATTACGCCCTCACGGTGAACACAGTCCGCTGGCAATCAGTCTTGCCACACTTGAAGACTATTTTTTAACACATGGGCGCGAATGGGAGCGACACGCCTGGATAAAAAGCCGGGTGATTACTGGATCATCTATCGCGGAGGCTGAGCTGACAGAGCTGGTCGTGCGCCCATTTGTCTTCCGGAAATATCTCGATTTTGAAGCCTACGAAGCCATGCGGCGCCTGCATGCCCAGTTACGCAAGGAAGTCCATCGGCGTGAACTGCACGACAACATCAAACTTGGCCTTGGTGGTATTCGTGAAATTGAATTCATCGCCCAGCTTTTTCAGTTAATTCGAGGAGGATTCGACGCGGATCTGTGTGTCCGCCCCACCATCGAAACCCTGGAGCGCCTCCGACAGAAGCAACCATTACCCGTTCAAACCTTCGATGAATTGATCGAAGCTTATCAATTTTTGCGTAAACTTGAGCATCGCCTTCAATATCTGGATGACCAACAGACGCAGGATTTGCCCCAAAGTGTTGACGATCAGATATTGATTGCCAAATCCATGAGTTTTACCAGTTATGCAACGTTTCTCCAACAACTGGATCTCCACCGCAAGATTGTCTCACGGCATTTTGGGTTAATTTTTGCGAAACGACGCAACTCCAGCGTTCATGACCCACTAATCAATCTAAAGCCAGAAGAAGCAAGTGCACATGCTATACGGCAAGCTTTCAGCCAGCAGCTCAAAACCTTTGGTTGCACCGATCCAGAAAAAATTACCAGGCGAGTACAACAATTTTACGATAGCGTATTTTTTCAGAAGCTGGCACCCGCCAGTCAGGAAAAAATACTTGGCTTAATGTCCAGCCTGATTGAAGTCATCGCATATTTCCCACAAATCGATGTCGCCCTTGAGCGAATGCTGCAGCTCCTCGAAAAAATCAGTCCTCACCCGGCCTATCTCGCACTATTGCAGGAACAACCACAAACCCTGCCGCGTGTCGCAAAGCTTGTTAGCGCCAGTCAGTGGGCCAGTGATTATCTTAGCCGACATCCCATTTTGCTGGATGAATTACTCACCCCGCTCGGGGTGCATACCTTGCCTGATTGGCCAACGCTCAAAGCCGAACTTATTCACCAGCTTTACCATACCAACATTCCCAGAACACAATTAACCGAGTGGCAAATGGATGTCTTACGTCATTTCCAGCATGCCCAGACTTTCCGTTTGCTAGCAGTGGACCTGGAGGGTACTTTGCTGCTGGAGAAGCTCAGCGACCACCTTACTGAACTGGCTGATCTTATTCTCGATAACGTGTTACAACTTGCCTGGCAGGATCTCAAAAAAAAATATCGTCCGGATCCCGTTTTCGCCATTATTGGCTATGGCAAGCTTGGTGGCAAAGAGTTGGGATATGCTTCCGACCTGGATATCGTATTTTTGTATGATGACAACCACCCTGACGCATTAGCAGTCTATACCAAGCTCGCACAAAGCATTAACCACTGGCTGACCGCACACACTTCCGCTGGCGTATTGTATGAAACAGATTTACGCTTACGCCCCAGCGGGATCAGTGGCTTGCTGGCAAATTCCATGGAAGCATTCGCCAATTATCAACACGAGCTCGCCTGGGTATGGGAGCACCAGGCATTGACCCGCGCACGTTTCGTCGTAGGCAATCAGCAGGTTGGCAGACAATTTGAGCAGTTGCGCAAACAAATACTCTGCCAACCGCGTGAGCTGTCACAGCTCAAGCAGGATATCACCATGATGCGCCACAAAATGCTCGATGCCCACCCCAACACCACCAGCCTGTTCGACATCAAGCACGACCGTGGTGGCATTATTGATGTGGAATTTATCGTGCAGTTTCTGGTATTGGGCTACGCCCATCAATATCCACAGCTGACCGGAAACATCGGCAATATTGCCCTGCTAAAGCTTGCTGGAAATCTCGGTCTGATTTCGCTCGAACTCGCCAATACTGTACCGACGGCTTACCGCGAATTTCGCCGCCTGCAACATCAACTGAGATTGAGCGGCGCGCCACAATCTTCCGGCAGTACACCAGTGAAAGGGGTTTCCCAGGAATACGCCCGCGTACCTAATACCGACTTGACAAATGCACGCCAGGCAGTTCTGCAACTTTGGGCAGAAGTTTTTGAGGAATGAGCAAAACAGGAAAGTACGATGTTGTGCCGATTGAGGAGCCTGTCGAACTCTGGGCTGGAGTGATCCGGGAGGCTCTAGTCTTTTTCAGGGCACCTCTAAAAATTCAGATTTTTAGAGGTGCCCTTCAGAGGTGACTGTGTAACTGCACCAGTGTGGTTTCAGTCAGCGGTTTGCCATCAAGCTTCAGAAACATGCGCACTTCCACTGGATTATTATCATCTTCATTTTTGTCCGGCATGGCCACATCAGCGGTAATGCGCCAGCGGTGCGTACCCGGCACCCATTCAGCAAATTGCCTTACCAGCGTACCCCGAGAGAGAGAAACATCGCCTACTGGAGCATCCGTTGGCAGAATACTGGTGATAGGCTGTCCCTCGTATTCCACTACAATTTTGCGTAGTCCTTGCGGACGCGGTTTGCCCGGTTCGCCGCCATGGCCAACATGAGTACTGCGTGTGTAGCCAAGTGTTTCTGGGAAATAGGGCTCACTCGCCTGCCAATAAAGCCTGTAACTGAGCGTGTAGCGATTGCCCGCCTTGGCCGTCCCCTCCGGCACCCATGCGGCAACTATGTTGTCGTGAATTTCATCATCCGTTGGCAGCTCTATTAATTGAACTGTGCCACGACCCCAGTTACCCACGGGCGTTACCCACAAACTGGGGCGGCGATCATAATTCACGCCATCCAGGTAATTATCAAAGTTTCTATCGCGCTGTAGTAGACCAAAACCATTAGGGTTCTCATCCATAAAGGCAGAAACCATTACATGTGGTGGATTATTGAGTGGGCGCCAGACACGTTCACCATTTCCCCGCCACAGGGCAAGGCCGTCAGAATCATGCACCTCTGGTCGCCAATCTGTACTTCTGGCTTTGTGCGTTTCTGAGAACCAATACATAGAGGTGAGCGGCGCCAATGCCAGGCGTTCTACATCCTTGCGCAAGATAATGTCCGACTGAATCTCCATCGTCACACCAGCATCACGGTGAATAACAAATTGATAGGCACCCACAATACTGGGACCTTCCAACAAGGCATAGATAATTACGCTCTCGGTGCCGGTATCTTGCGGGGCAATATAAATTTCTGTGAAATCAGGAAACTCCTCTGGCGTGGGCAGCGCAGAATCAATCGCCACCGCCCGCGCAGAAAGACCATATTGATTGAGCGCCCCAATTGCACGAAAATAGGATGCTCCCAAGAATGCTACCCAGTCTTGCATAGGCCAATCAGCACGGGTTTTTGCTTCATGTAGGCGGAAGCCCGCAAAACCTGAATTTTTTGGTAATTTATGCGCGGGAGAATCTTCTGGAATATCGAAATAAGTGGGCGAATATAAAATTTCACGTGCAAGACCCGCTTCAATAACGTACATCTTCACCGATTTCTGGAAATAGCGCCCTAAATGAAAAAAAGTTACGGGGTATTGCCCTGTATCTGTACTATTTGCACCCAATGCCAACTCAGGTTTGTATTTTATTTTACCGTGCGTTTCATAGTCAATTGCCTGCATCACCTCGGGAGCGAGCCCCAACGGGGGACGGTAGGCTTGCTGAACCATATGCTCAATACGGTTTTTGAGAATTTTCCAGTTCATGGCTTGGGGAGCGCCAAATTTCAGGCTACCGCTACTCTTGAGAGCAATGCTTGCCAGTGCCTGCGACACAGTAATACTATTACCCGTCAATGCAAGACCAAGACCAATTGATTTCAACAATGTACGGCGATTCATGAGTCGCACTGCTCCAGGTTATTGCCTATCATGAAGTCCTCATCACTTGATTTATCCGGGAAAATTTAGCCAGTGAGTAATCATTCATTTCAAAATGCGGCATATCTGACCAGTTATCTGCCGGTAATACTGGGATAGGCGCGGGTATTCCCAGGGTAGGGTACTCTACAGAAAGGAGTTTATTGAGATGGGTGAGTACTGGGTCTTCGCTAATCTCATTAGGGCATAAAAATATCTTGTGCGCGCGCGAGCTGCTACCGAGGTCCAGGCTGCTGGAATATCTGACTAGTGGTGCAGCAAGCACTATGCCTATTAACACTGGCAATATCCACCAGAAAAAGAAAAATGCGTAGGTATACACTATCAAGCCCCAAATAAGGGCGATAGCGGTCATTTTACAGGTGCGCGCAAGGCATTCGCGCCATGGCAGCAGGTGACCTTCGCGGTTTTGAGAATCCCAATCTACTTTAAAACCCAGCAATACCGAGGTCACAAAACAAGCATGATAGACCATCATAATAGGTGCAATCAGTACGGCGAAAACAACCTCGATCAATGCACCTTTAATAATTGCGCGTGCACCGCCAAATTCTTGGCGTTTATACGTTAATGCAACGATTACTCCAAGAAATTTTGGCCCCATCAAGAGCATGGTTGTGAATAGAATCAGCGCAATGATTGATTCTGTTTTGGCAATTAGCCAGTTAGGGTAGAGCTGATAAGGCTCCGTAAAAAATACGTGCGGGGTCATTGCGCGCACTACTGCGTCAACAGTACTAAGCAATAGCATCAATAACCAGATCAATGAGGTGATGTAAGCCAAGGCACCGAACAAAAAATGCATGCGATTTACAGTATGCAAGTCTTTGGTATTGAGTAATCCCAAATGCTGGATATTCCCTTGTACCCACCGCCGATCGCGTTTGACGTAATCGATTATATTGCTAGGCACCTCTTCATAGCTACCCTGAAAATCTGCCAGTAAATAAACATCCCAACCCGCACGGCGTAGCATTGCAGCTTCGACAAAATCGTGACTGAGAATATCGCCACCAAAAGGTGCTTTACCGGGTAACACAGGCAAACCGCAATGGTCAATAAAGGCGCGCATACGGATGATGGCATTATGACCCCAGTAGTTAGCAGCATCGGTTTGCCAGAAAGCCAGTCCTGTAGCAAGCATAGGGCTGTAAAGTGCGGCAGAAAATTGCACAAAACGGCCAAAGAGTGTGGTTTGGCGAACCGGTATGGGATTCGTCTGGATCAAGCCAACGGTTGGATTGGCTTGCATGGCACGCACCATCTTTAACAGGCAATTGCCGGTCATAATACTATCCGCATCCAGCACAATCATGTATTCATAATTGGCGCCCCAACGCTGACAGAACTCAGAAAGATTACCTACTTTACGGCCAATATTCTTTTCGCGATGGCGATAAAATACCCGTTCGCTCAGATTGCCCAGCCGATCGCACAACAGTTGCCATGCATTAAGCTCTGCTTGCGCTATAAGAGGATTGGTGGTGTCGCTGAGCAGGTAAAAATCGAAGTGTATTAGCCTGCCAGTTGCTTCCAGGGAACGTAGCGTTGCCTCAAAACCGGCTATCACCCGATGAGTATCTTCATTGTAAACTGGCATTACCACTGCGGTACGGGTAGTGATGGGGGACTCGTCATCCCGCAGTACTTTGGTAGATTTGAGCGTGAGTGGATCCAAATGCAGCATCTGCAACACAAAACCAATCAACCCGCTCCAGAAGGCCAGGCTAATCCATGTAAAGCAGATACTAAACAGCACCAGAATCACTGTTTCTATTGCTGTAAGATCGTTTGCTCGCAGAATATCAAACATGATATATAAGCCATAAACCGCAGTGATCAAGCTCAGTATCACGTAGACGTAACGACGCAATGATTTGGCGGGAATATTGACTGCCTTTGCGGGTAACATGGCTAGATCATTAGGAGCACAAAACTTTTCAATCATATTGGAATCAGATGGAATCCGGGTACCAGACAAAACTCCAGACTTCACTCAGAGGCTGACTACGTAATTTCAGGAATAGACGCATATCGATAGCTTCGTTACCTTCAGGTTCGAGCTTGAAGGAAGTACGCCAGGTACGACCGTCCGGCAACTGCCGCACAGTCAGTTCGCTGATAATACCAGCAGAATTTTGCATTTCGGCAGTTACAGGCAAATCCGGAAAAAGCGAGCTCAATTCACCTCCACGAAAATCAATTACAAATTTGCGCTTACTCAGTGGCGGTGGATCCGTCTGACCTTGGTTGGCACCCCAACCGATACGGGTACGGATCACTTTGGCACCAATATTTTCTGGTAAGCGCTTGCCAAAACTGCGCAGGCGGTACCTGTAAGCTGCGGTATCACCAGCGCGTAAAGTCTCGGCAGGCACCCAGTAAGCGACTATATTATCGTTTGTTTCACTGTTGCTTGGAATTTCTACCAATTCAACACGGCCTTGACCCCAGTCACCTTCAGGAATAACCCATATACTCGAACGTTTTTCGTATCGAGCTTCCATATCTAGGTAATGATCAAAATCTCGATCACGCTGTAACAGACCAAAACCACGTGGGTTTTCGTCTACTAGAGAAGACACACGCAGACTGCGATGATTGCTGATTGGACGCCAGACCCATTCACCATTGGAAGAAGCCATTAACAAACCATCGGAATCGTGCACCTCAGGACGGAAATCATCGATAAAACGGGGATGGTTCTCACCCCACATGTACATACTGGTCAGCGGTGCAATACCAATTTTCTGAATATCCTTACGCACAAACAGGCGCACCTCCACAGCTATTTCAGTTGGCGCATCAGGTATGATTTCAAAGCGATAAGCACCAGTTACGGAGGAACTATCGAGTAGCGCATACATCACCATGCGGGTATCATCTGTGGCGGGTTTGACCAGCCAGAATTCACGAAAGACCGGGTACTCTTCACCCTTGGGCTCGGCTGTATCAATTGCCAAACCACGCGCAGATAAACCGTATGCCAGACCAGGGCCTGCCATGCGAAAGTAGGAGGCGCCTAGAAATACCACAAATTCATCTTTGTATTTATCGCTATTCAGTGGGAAATGAATACGGAAACCAGCATAACCAGTATTGCCCGGAGCGATATCCGCAAGAGGAGCCGATGAACCATCGTAATTAAAATATTCCTGTTTGAACGGCACGAGGGCAAGAGTATCAGAGTCATTGGCGGCCACATAGAGTGCTACCGGTTCACGGTAGAGCGCTCCGGGGTGAAATAGCTGGAGTTCAAAAAGAGATTCGTTTTTCCACAGTGATGCATCAGGACGGAAACGAATGGAGCGGTATTGATCATAATCCATCTCCGCAAACACTTTGGGCAAATTGATCTCAGTCGATATATAGTCCTGCTCTGCGAGGAGCTTTGCGCGTGAGGTGATGGCATCGAACAGCGTGGATTGTGAAGTCTCCGCTACCGTAGCGGATGCCAACACGGGTTGCTGTTGTGCATTGGCGATTGTAGTTAGACTTAAACTTAATATGCAGCCAGATACGAATATGAGGATGCTGATTAGAACGGATGATGCAGAATTAGCGTGTTTATTCTCGGGAGAGTAGTAGCGATTCGGCAGATAGACAAAACGTAACACAAGACTCACGAAATACGGTGATCTAGATATACTAAACAGCTGACGATCGGAAAAGAAACAATAAAAATTATCGAGTAGTGCAGTAATTCGGTTGTACAGGTACCTAATCATCGACTTCTTAGACAAGGGACTCTCCAGGTTGGACGGTAATTCACGTACCTTTTGGTTTTTTTACTATCTCTTAATTCTACTCTTTGTCAGATTTAAATAATTCCAATAAGCCATGAAGTTAAAGGACATTCAGAATTCCGTGTCAGGGTTAGAAATTGATCACATAATCAAAGCCACTACTAGAGTATGCGAATAACTGGAAGAGTATCAAATTCCAATGGTCAGAATACAGAAAATAAACTAGCTAACAGAGCGAACGGTTTTTCTTAGTGCAGGGACTGAGGATCTTCGATGAACAGGCGTTTATCCTCCGCATTGATTCTCAACCATAAAATGCGGATACCACTGTCTCGAATACTGCGAAGCTTTTACGACTAGTTCAGATCGCAAAATTTACGTTGCATATGCGATCAGCACTCAATTCGATGCAATTCTGACCCGGAAAATCGGCAGGTGGCACTGTACACTAGCACAACACCACCATCGTACAAGCATATTCTCATCTGGAGGTACCGGTAGTTTTTGAATCACTTTCCGATATCTCCAAATCAGAGAAATAATTAGTGTCTACGACAACTAAAACCTATTTGACAACAGCTTTCAATTCTCCACGTTGGTAGCGACCGGCCATGTCATCCAGCAGAATCGGCTTGATTTTGCTGGCCTGCCCTGCACATCCAAATGCTTCAAAGCGAGCCTTGCAAATATCTTTGGCGGCAGCTGTAGCATCTTTGAAAAATTTACGTGGATCAAATTCGCTCTTATTCTTCGCCAGATGACGGCGAATTGCACCAGTCATCGCTAGGCGAATGTCGGTATCGATATTTACCTTGCGCACGCCATATTTGATACCTTCCTGGATTTCTTCGACCGGCACACCATAAGTTTCTTTCATCTCTCCACCATACTCGCGGATAATTTCCAGCCATTCCTGCGGAACGGAACTCGATCCATGCATGACCAGATGTGTATTGGGAATACGTTGATGGATTTCTTTGATGCGTTCAATGGCCAAAATATCACCAGTAGGTTTGCGGGTGAATTTATAGGCCCCATGTGAAGTACCGATAGCAATTGCCAGTGCATCCACCCCGGTTTTTTTAACAAAATCCGCTGCCTGCTCGGGATCGGTCAGCAATTGATCGTGGGATAATTTGCCTTCCGCACCATGCCCATCTTCGGCTTCACCCATGCCAGACTCAAGCGAGCCCAAACAACCCAGTTCACCTTCCACAGAAACACCAACCGCATGCGCCATTTCCACCACGTTAGAAGTAACCTGTACGTTGTATTCATACGAGGAAGGCGTCTTGGCATCAGCCTCCAGCGAACCATCCATCATCACGCTGGAAAAACCACTGCGAATAGCGTTAATACAGACTGATGGGGAAGCTCCATGATCCTGGTGCATGACAATTGGAATATGTGGGTAGGCTTCAACGGCCGCCGCAATCAGATGACGCAGAAAAGCCTCCCCTGCATATTTGCGAGCACCAGCCGAGCCCTGCATGATAACCGGACTATTGCATTCATCTGCTGCTTGCATGATCGCCTGAATCTGCTCCAGGTTATTAACATTAAAAGCCGGAAGTCCATAGCCGTTTTCAGCAGCATGGTCCAGCAGTTGACGTAAGGATACGAGTGCCATTCAAATCTCCTTTGGTTTGGAATTACATTTTTGTAACTTGGTCAGGTACCAATAGATGATAAAAAAATCACAACAATAAGATGCTTCACTAAAAATCCACCAGAAGTCTTCGGGTCATAATTATCCTGTATTTACATGAGAGGGAAGCTTACAATCTCCCACCTTCACTATTTTCATGGTATTGGTACCCCCAGCTTTGCCAACCGGTTCTCCAATCGTCATTAGAATTAAATCTCCATCTCGGACTGCTCCCCGCTTGAGTAATTCATCTTGCGCCTGATTCAGAATAAGCTCAGGATCAGTCAGACCATGACCAAACTCAATTGGGTAAACACCACGGAACAAAGTCATTTTACCTAATGTGTCTTCTTGCGGGCTAAGCGCAAAAATGGGTACCTTGGAACTCCTGCGGGACATAAACAATGCAGTTATACCACTCTGAGTCATAGCTGCAATAGCGCGAATTTTTAGGCTGGTCGCCGTATACATGGTGGCGCGAGCAATAGCATCTTCTACGCTGACCGCATCAGTTTCCGGCGATCTACGGAAATTCAGGTTAACGGTATACTCTTTTTCCGCTTCCAGGCAAACTCTGGCCATGGCGGCCACCGACTCCACCGGATATTGACCTGCAGCAGACTCCGCCGATAACATTACCGCATCAGTACCATCCAAAACGGCATTTGCCACATCAGACACCTCGGCACGCGTTGGGATCGGACTGTAAATCATAGATTCCATCATTTGTGTTGCTGTCACTACCAGCTTGTTAGCAGCACGTGCTGCGCGTATCATTTTTTTCTGTAACGCTGGAACCGCAGCGTCTCCCACTTCCACGGCCAGATCACCGCGTGCAACCATGATTGCATCAGATGCATCGAGAATATCATCCAACGCGAGAATAGCTTCCGATCGCTCAATTTTTGCCATTAACAGGCTTGTACAATTTGCTTCCTGCATCAGGGCGCGCGCCTGCCTCATATCATCACCCGAGCGTGGAAACGACACTGCCAGATAATCTGCTTTAAGCAAGGCAGCGGTTTTGATATCCTCCAGGTCCTTCTGGGTCAGCGCTGGAGCACTTAGTCCACCGCCCTTACGATTGATACCCTTGTTGTTCGATAACACTCCACCTTGAAGCACTTCACAGAAAACTGCGCTATCTAATACCTTGGCTACTTTCAGGACAATTCTTCCATCATCCAGCAGCAACGTAGCACCTGCTTCGACATCGCCCGGCAACGCCTGATAGTCTAATCCCACTTTTAACTGATCACCCAATTCGCACTGCGCATCTAGGATGAATTCATCACCGGTCTTCAGGACGACCTGTCCTTGATGAAATTTCCCAATACGGATTTTTGGGCCCTGCAGATCGGCCAGCACTCCTACTGTTCTGCCAATCGAACGGGCAAGCGATCGGATCAGATCTACATGAGCAACATGCTGATCTCGCGTACCATGCGAAAAATTGATACGCACCACATCAATACCTGCTTCTAGCATACACATGAGCGTTTCCGGGCTGCTGGATGCAGGTCCCAGGGTTGCAACAATTTTGGTTCTTCGCATCACTTCAGGAGAATGACTTTTTTAGAAAGATCCTAAAATCAGGAATAGAGTAATGGATAGCACCGCACCCATTGGGTATAACTAGCAATTTAAACGTTTTCAACGCGCACGCGTCTCAAGTATTTCAACTGCAGGCAAGGTTTTACCTTCCAGAAATTCTAAAAATGCCCCACCGGCCGTCGATATATAGGAAATTTTATCGTAGATATCATATTTTTGAATGGCTGCAATCGTATCTCCGCCCCCCGCCAAGGTAAATGCCTTCGTTTCTGCAATAGCCATTGCAATCGCGCGCGTTCCCTCACCAAATTGGTCAAACTCAAACACACCCACTGGTCCATTCCAGACGACTGTCCCTGCCTCTTTTATGATCTTGACCAGCATCTCTGCACTTTTTGGGCCGATATCAAAAATCATGTCATCATCGAGAACGGTATCAGCTGACTTTAAGACGGCAGGTTCATCCGCAGCAAAATTTTTCCCCACCACAACATCTACTGCAATCGGAATAGAAGCGTTGCGTTCCGACATTTTTGACATCAAGGCTTGCGCTACTGGCACCAAGTCATTCTCACATAAAGATTTTCCAACATTATTTCCGACTGCCTTCAGAAAAGTATTAGCAATACCGCCACCAACCACCAGTTGATCAACTTTTTCAGCAAGCGACTCCAGAACCGTCAGTTTAGTAGAAACTTTGGATCCGCCAACAATAGCGACCAGAGGTCTTGCAGGCTGACGCAGCGCTTTAGTTAAGGCTTCTAGCTCTTCAGTAAGCAATATCCCAGCACAAGCCACTGGCGCAAACTTGGCAATACCGTGTGTGGAAGCCTCTGCACGGTGTGCCGTTCCGAATGCATCCATCACAAAAACATCACACAGGGCCGCATACTTTTGTGCCGTTACGTCTTGATTATTTTTTTCACCCGTATTGATTCGGCAATTCTCAAGTACTACAAGCTCACCAGGTGTTACATCAAAACCACCCTCAACCCAGTCACGGATTAAACGTACCGGTTTCCCCAGGCGGTGACTGATGTCATCTGCTACCGGGCGCAACGAATTCTCTTCCGACCAGACACCTTCTTCAGGTCGCCCAAGGTGTGAAGTAACCATTACTCTCGCACCCTGCTTCAAGCAATGATTGATTGTGGCCATAGAAGCGGAAATACGCGCATCCGATGTTACCTTACCATTCTTGATCGGCACATTGAGATCAGCACGAATAAAAACACGCTTGTTTTTGAGGTCAAGATCGACAAGTTTAATAAAAGACACATTTACTCCGCATAAATAATAAATTGCAGGAAACAGACAGCAAATTAACTAAAACCTATATTGATTCGCTTTCGTGCTTCGCTAAATCGCTGGTGAGTTCAACTTATGACTGCAGATCAGTGATGGCCAGCAATCACTCTGACCATTTCCAGAGTTTTGCAAGAATAACCCCACTCGTTATCGTACCAGGCAACCACTTTCACAAAACTTTTATCCAGCTGTATGCCCGCATCAGCATCAAAAACTGACGTGCAGCTTTCACCACGAAAATCGGTGGAAACAACTTTCTGGTCGGTATAACCCAAAACGCCCTTCATGGCGCCTGTCGAAGCAGACTTCATGGCATTGCAGATTTCCTCATAAGAGGCTTCTTTCTCCAGTTCAACCGTCAGATCTACGACGGAAACATCGGAGGTTGGCACCCGGAAAGCCATACCGGTTAATTTTTTGTTCAACTCAGGAATCACCACTCCTACCGCTTTGGCTGCACCAGTCGCAGACGGAATAATGTTTTCCAATATACCGCGCCCACCGCGCCAATCTTTGTTGGAAGGACCATCAACTGTTTTTTGGGTAGCAGTTGCTGCATGAACGGTCGTCATCAACCCACGTTTGATTCCCCACGTGTCATTCAATACCTTGGCAATTGGTGCAAGGCAATTGGTGGTACAGGATGCATTGGAAATAATCGCCTCACCATGATAGGTTTTGTCATTTACTCCATATACGTACATCGGAGTATCGTCTTTTGAAGGTGCTGACATCACCACTTTTTTGGCACCGGCCTGCAGGTGTTTCTCACACTGCTCTTTGGTTAAAAATAGTCCAGTTGATTCAACAACAACTTCGGCACCAACTTCATTCCATTTCAACTCAGCAGGATCCTTGATAGCAGTCAGGCGAATTTTTTTACCATTGACCACTATATTATTACCTTCTACAGACACTTCTCCATTAAAACGACCATGGACTGAGTCATGTGTCAACATATAAGCCAGATAGTCTGGTTCCAGCAAGTCATTGATCGCAACAACATCTATATCAGAAAATTTTTCAACTGATGCCCTAAAAACCATCCGACCAATACGCCCAAAACCATTGATACCAACTTTAATTGCCATGCCACTCCTCCATAAACGAAAACTACCCGGAGTATTTCTAAAGAAATACCCTTAAATTGATAAAAAATTAGTTAGCTATTACAAAATTCTTTTTACCGCATTAACAACATTACCGATTGTGAAACCGAAGTGCTCAAATAATTTATTGGCTGGCGCAGATTCACCAAACGTATTCATACCGACAACTTCACCATCGAGTCCTACATATTTACACCAGCCATCTGTCACACCTGCTTCAACTGCAACTCGTCTGACCCCTTTGGGCAGCACAGTTTCCTGATAGGCACGATCCTGTCGGTCGAATACATTGGTGCAAGGCATGGATACCACCCGAACCATGACATTCTCTTTCGCCAGTTCTTTCTGCGCCGCTTTGGCTAACCCGACTTCCGAACCGGTAGCGATAATAATAGCCTGCGGCTTACCATTCGAAGCTTCCGACAGGACATAACCACCCTTGGAAATTAAGCCAATCGTCATTGCATCCCGTTCCTGAAAAGCCAGATTCTGACGACTGAAAATCAGGGAACTTGGACCCTCACGACGCTCGATGGCTTGCACCCAAGCAACAGTCGACTCAACCGTGTCACAGGGGCGCCATACATCCATATTGGGAATCAAGCGTAGAGTCGCGGTTTGTTCGACAGGTTGATGCGTTGGCCCATCTTCTCCCAAACCGATGGAATCATGCGTGTACACAAAAATGTTACGAATTTTCATCAACGCAGCCATACGCAGCGCATTACGCGCGTATTCGGAGAACATAAGAAATGTTCCACCATAAGGAATAATGCCACCGTGCAAGGATAAACCGTTCATGACAGCACTCATGCCGAATTCACGAACGCCATAGTAAATATAATTTCCAGCTGCTGAATTGCCAGAAACGCCTTTCGAGCCGGACCACTTGGTCAGATTCGAACCAGCAAGATCGGCTGATCCCCCTACTAGTTCAGGTAGAATCGGTGCTAGCGCCTCAATAGCATTTTGAGAAGCTTTGCGCGTGGCAATTGTTTCTGCTTTGGCATTGATTTGGCTAATTACGCTATCGACATGATTCGACCATCCAGCAGGTAAGTCACCACTCATGCGACGATTGAGTTCAGCCGCTTCAGCGGGATACTTGCGAGCGTATTCTGCAAACCGTTCGTTCCATGCAGTCTCCAGCGCTTGCCCTTTGACACGAGCGTCCCATGCATCATAAACATCCTGCGGAATTTCAAACGGCAGGTGATACCAGCCAATGTGCGGACGTGCTGCAGCAATCTCCTCATCACCCAAGGCTGCGCCATGCACATCATGTGTATTGGCCTTATTTGGAGAACCCAGACCAATGACAGTTTTACAACAAATCATGGTTGGTTTGTCTTGCACCTTTTTGGCCGCCTCGATAGCCGCCTGGACTGCTTCCGCATCATGTCCATTTACATTCGACACAACGTGCCAACCGTATGCCTCAAAACGCTTCGGCGTATCATCGGTAAACCATCCTTCTACATGCCCGTCAATAGAAATGCCGTTATCATCATAGAAACAAATCAATTTACCCAGCTTTAACGTGCCTGCCAGAGAACAAGCTTCATGTGAAATACCCTCCATCAGACAGCCGTCCCCTAGAAAAACATAAGTGTGGTGATCAACTATCTCGAAACCAGGACGATTGAATTCCGCAGCCAATATTTTTTCAGCTAATGCCATCCCAACCGCATTGGTAATTCCCTGTCCTAGTGGTCCAGTAGTAGTTTCAACACCTGGGGTATAGCCATATTCCGGATGCCCCGGCGTTTTAGAATGCAGTTGACGGAAATTCTTGATATCTTCAATGGAAACATCATAGCCAGTAAGGTGTAGCAAGGCATATATCAGCATTGAACCGTGGCCATTGGACAGAACGAAGCGATCACGATCGTACCACTTGGGGTTGGCAGGATTGTGCCGTAAATGATGAATCCACAACACCTCCGCAATTTCTGCCATTCCCATCGGCATACCAGGATGACCGGAATTAGCTTTTTGCACAGCATCCATAGCAAGCGCTCGGATAGCACTTGTCAAATTCTTGAATACTGGTGGATTAAAATCTTTAAATGCTTCACTCATTTACTGTTACCCCTCGTCCTTAAATTTCCCAAAAAACCAAACTGGCCTCAAAGCTGTCCAAGATCATACAAACCGATAAAGGCGTACATTATCGCTTAAATCCGCTTACTTAACAACCATTAGAGGCATGTCTGTGTGTCAATACTAAATAGAAATGCCCTCTCGAGATGGAGATGCATAAACTCGTCGCTTGTAAAAAATCACAGGGGTGAGCATTTTGGAATGGATATGATAATGAGTCAAAAAGAAGCGAAACAAGCGCAAACCATGAAGTTATTGGAAACAGATTGAATCGCCCCGGATTTTCCGGAGACATATTTTCTTGAGTCAAGTAACACTAGCTGACTCTACCTGATTTTGATAAGACGCTTCTTCAAATTCTGCCAGTGGAACATATCCGATTGCATCCAGCAGTCTTCGATTGTTGAATCAATCGACCTGTTCCAATGTAGCAAATTCTACTGCTTTGAGACTACGCCAAGGAGCACGTTTCCGTATGACTTCTGTCTTGGACAGCCCATTAATTGTTTCAGCCAGCGCATTGTCGTAACGCCACCAACGCTGCCAACAGAAGCTTCAATATTGGCCTTTGCTAAGCACTCTGTATAGCCAACCAACAATATACCGGGTAAAAACATCGGTGATAAAAGCCACATAAACAAATCCCGTCCATGCTGCAACAAAGGTAATGTCGGCAACCCACAATTGATTTGGCCGAGTTGCTACAAATTATCGGTTAACCTTATCTGTTGGGCCGGCAAGTAAGTCGTCTGCAATGGTTGTCCAGCACCTCCTGCCACGCCGAATACCCTGCATTTCAAGCTTCTTCATCAATCACTCGACTGTGCAGCGAGCAACGCCAATACCTTCTCGCAACAATTGTCGCCATACTTTGCAAGCGCCATAAACTCGAAAGCTCTCATCCCACACCCGTTGCACATCAAGCCGTTCCAATTTCATGTCTCGTTTGATGCGATCAGGCAATCGGGCCGGATCTCGCTCGCGCGCTTTAGCCTTATGTTCGTAATGGCTCGACAGGGCGATCCAGATTTCATTGCAGATTGGCTCGACCCCGTATTCTGTTTTTTTGCTATCACAGAAAATTTCAGCAGTGTTGCAATGACCGGTTGAATCTCCAGATGCCTTACGTAATATCTCGTTGGCTCACTTTAATTCCCGATTCTCCCGTTCCAATTCCTTGAGCCGCTCTCGATCCGCAGTCGACATGCCGCCTCGAATTCCCTGATCAATCTCTGTTCGTCTTACCCAGCTGCGCAACGTCTGCGCTGTACAGCCAATCTTCGATGCAATCGATTTGTCGTCGACTATTGTTGCGATCTATGCTCCTTTTGCTGCTCGAATACCAATCTTACCGCTCGTTCTCGTACTTCCGGTGAATAACTGATTTGGCTCTTCATCTCTTCCTCCTCTCAAATCATCTTATCTCCGGAAAATCTGAGACGATTCACATTTTTGGCGGGTATTAGTCAGTCAATGGGGCATCCGGATAAACGCCAGTAGAAAGCGCCCTTTGCTTACCAAGGTAGCGGTAAATTCATGTGTCAGCATTTATCTGCCGCGTTGACCACAAATACAAGCCTTTTCAGTTCGTTAGCTTGTATGGCTTTTTTCTTGGTTTTGCCTTGCGGATTGTTGCATCAGGTAACATTTGTTGGTACCCATATCAGGCATTGAAGAAACACCAAGATAAATACGATAATTTGGATGGTATGCTTAGAGACGGAGATGCTATCTGAACCTATCAATTCATTACAAAATCAATAAACTCAATAGATTTGATACTGCTCGGAATGCTTAAATGGTGCCGACGGCGAGAATCGAACTCGCACAGCTTTCGCCACCGCCCCCTCAAGACGGCGTGTCTACCAATTCCACCACGTCGGCAAGGTTGGTTTCATTAACTAAATTAGCTTTAGAGACTTACTTATTACTCAGGTATTTCATCTGCTTTCGAAGCTGCGCCATTCGTCGGCTGAGGAGTTTCGTTATCTTTTTCCACACCACCATCTACAGCACTTGATTCCACACCAATTTTTTGCATCACACTTTGATCTTTAGGCACGTTTCCAGAGAAGTATGCCAAAGTTAGACTGGAAACAAAAAAAATTGCAGCGGATATTGCCGTCATTCTGCTCAGAAAATTGGCGGATCCGCTTGCACCAAACAAGCTTCCCGAAGACCCTCCACCAAATGAAGCGCCCATATCCGCACCCTTGCCATGCTGCAATAAAACCAGAATGACAATAGCAGCGGCTACGATTATATGTAATGTCCAAACAAGTGTTTCCAAAATTTCTTACCTTTCAATTAATGTTGCGCAGCTTTACAAATTGACACAAAATCTTCAGCTACGAGAGAAGCTCCACCAATCAATCCGCCATCTATATCCGGCATAGCGAACAATTCTTTGGCATTATCAGCCTTTACACTACCGCCATAAACAATTCTAACGTTATCGGCAATTTTATTATTCTTTGCGGCTATTTTACTTCGAATAAACGCATGGACATCCTGAGCCTGCTGTGGAGTTGCCGTTTTTCCGGTTCCGATCGCCCAGACTGGTTCATAAGCTATCACCGCATTTGCCAGTGCTTCTACCCCAGTCAATTCGATCACGGCTTCTAGTTGTTTGGCGATCACCGCTTCTGTCTCACTTATCTCGCGTTGCTCCAGAGTCTCGCCAACGCACAGAATAGGGATTAACTTAGCAATTTGCGCAATTTTAAATTTTTCAGCGACCAGTTGACTATCTTCACCAAATAACGCGCGCCTCTCCGAATGTCCAACGATCACATATCGCACATCAAAATCAACCAACATGCTGGCAGATACTTCGCCAGTATATGCGCCATGACTATATTGGCTGATATTTTGCGCCCCCCATACTAGACGTGTCTTTTCGAGCAAAGACTGCGTTTGCGCCAGGTAGGGAAAGGGCACACAAACCACGCAATCAAGACCATCCAGTGAACGCATTTCCGCTGTTACTGTCGCCAATAAAGCTTGATTTTGTGCCAAGCTACCATTCATTTTCCAGTTACCCGCCACTAATTTGGTTCGCGCCATCGTTACCTACCATCCTCGATCTTTTTCGGTTTGAAGCCGTTTGATTCGTAAAACCTGCAAATGCTACTCGTGAATCCCGCCCGCGTCAACGCGAATGCCCCCTGAAAATCTAGCCAACCAGGGGGTCAGCCTATTCCCGGATGGACTCATAAAAGAACGGCATCACTAAAAGTTTTTATTACTGCACCGGTGCGCCAATGGTACACGGGTAAAAACCCTGACCGCAAGTTGGTCGCGATTCCGGACAGGGTCAATCAGTTCCATCCAAGAATGTAAAACGCCGGACCGAGTGCGTTCACGCCAAGCCATAACCAACCTGACAAACAATACCAGCGTAGATAACAGATGCCAGCATACCACTAGTAACAGCCCGATATCTGGTCTTCCCACCAGCCAGCTAAAAGTAAGCAGCAATAGATTGGGATTGCGTCTGGCTGTAATCAGGCGGTTGAACGAATCTATTTTACGCCAGATAAACAAGTCAAAAGGTGCCAGCCAGAGCTGAAAAGCGCCTTCACAAAACCGTCCACCAATATAGCCAAAAAACATCAGCCCGATCAACCACTCCAGTTCTGGCAAGGGATTGGCTGTGATCATCACACCCAGCCCCCATGCCCAATACCACAGTGGGGGATGAACAATATCCAAACCATGATCCAGTATGTCACCTGCTTTACTGGAGGTTAGCGTAACACGGGCGAGCTTGCCATCTACCGTATCCAGAAAGGTCATCAGCCATCCTAGCAACAGCCCCCAACCGAACAAACCTTCCCAGAATGCCCAACCTGCCAATATCGCGAATAAAAGACTCAGCAGGGTGACATGATTGGGTTGCAAACCGAAACGCACGCACAACTGCGTTGTCCAAAACGCCGGCAATGGCCATACCCATTTGGTAACCAGATCGGTAACGCCTTTATAAGATGCCGCGAACAGTTCCTGTTCCAGCAGAACCCGATTTGCCTCATTCACCAGCAAAATATAGGGAGAATCCTTTTTTTTCAAATTCTGCTGCATCCCGATTTGAAGATCCGCCAGTTTTTTCTGCAGCGGTGCAGCAGTAACCGGTGCTTCTCCCTGCAATACTGCACGCATTGTAGCCGCTTCATTAGCCGGGCTGACGATGACAACCGGTTGGTTATCGTCTGTTACCAAAGTCACAGGCGTATCAAAAGCCAACAGAGCCTCCAGCACTCTGCCGTCATACAAATAATCTGCACGTATCAGTAAAACCCAGGCAATTTCCGGAAAGTCAGACAGATTCTCTACAATTTTATACGCCGATTTGGACGTCGCCAGCATACGTTGCAAGCGTTCCCGGCCACTCAACCCCCAAAGCTTGACAACACTGTCATCGACAAAATGGATAAAAACGGTTTGTGTCATTTTAAGTTTGTCCAATCAGGTTATTGGAACACATCGAAAAACCATTGCGAGCATTCAAGTGTAAAGTGAACAGGCGAGCACCGCTCAATGCAGTAATCGGATCGCACAGCAGGTTTTTCGAAGTACCCATTAGTAAACGCGCCGCAGCAGCCAGTATCCTGCCACAGAAATCAATAACAACCCTGGTAGCAGTGAAGTGATGATCGGATTGACATGCAGCACCAATCCGGCATTGGCGATAATTTGATCCAGCAGATAAACACCTATTCCCACAAGAGAGGAGAATACCAGCTTGCCGCTCAGCCCTTCCCGTACCGATCCAAACACAAAAGGAATGGCGACTAGCACCATAGCTGTAGTCATAACAACTGAACCAGCTTTGCGCCACAAAGCCAGCAAATAAGCATCTGCCTGCTGGCCGGTAGATTCCAGAAATTCGGCGTGCCGCATCAATTCAAGCGGAGTCAGGCTCTCAGGAGGCTTGGTCAGGGTTGCAACATCTTCCGGCCCCAGAAAGGAACGCCAGCTGACAACGTCCTCATTAACTATCGCAACTTTTCCTGAAGCAAAGGTACGCACTGTGACTTCATGTAGCTTCCACAGGCCATCGTCAATAATATCGGCAAACTGCGCATGTGTATGGGCAGTCATGGTGCCTTGCTCGTTGAAGTGCATGATCTCGATATCCTGGCCACGATTCTGGTGCGGCATTTCTCCGATGCGCAGAATACTCTGTGCGTCACGTGTCCAGATACCAAGGCCACGCCCCAGTTCCGCACTTTGCCCCAACGCAACCGCACGCAGCATGATGGCTTTTTGCTGCAGCTGTGGTGCAACCAGGTATTCCAGGCCGGTAATCAACCCAGTTAATAACAACCCCACCCCAACCGCAGGTAAACAGATTACCAGAGGAGACAGCCCCGCCACACGCAATGCCACTAGTTCCAGATTAACCGCCAGAACCCCCAACGCACCGACTGTTCCCAATAAGGCAATAAATGGTGCCAGCTGAATGAAGCGACGTGGTGCCAGCATCAGCATGTATAAAAAAGCATCCTTGATGCTGTAAGTTCCTCTACCAACGTCATCGAGCTGATCAATCAAGTCAAAAAAGCTAAATAGCGGCAACAGAATAACAGCGGCAATCACCATGCCGATAAATACTTCCCAAGCGATGTAACGAAAAACAATTTTCAACTTCGCCTCACGGGCAGAATTGCGCTGACATCCCACAAGCGCAGTGTCACTGCCACGAAAAAAACTGCATATAACCACCAGATACCGGGCATCGCAGCAACCACACCCTGCTCCACCCAGGTTTTTGCCAACCCGCTCAGATTATAATAGAGAGCAAATACCAGCGCTGCAGCAATAAAGGTTTTATCATTTTTCCCCTTGCGCGGCGCCGCCCTGGTAAAGGAGATAGCCATCAGCGCAAGCAGTATGGTAGCCACTGGACGAGAAAGCCGCCACTGCAGTTCGGCAATTTCACGCGGCTGTTCACTGTTCCACAGTGCACGAGTGGATGCCGCCTTGCGACGTGACTCTGTAATCTGCTCATCTTCATTGAAATACGTTAATTTTTCGAAGCGAATCATCGTATCTTTGACGGCGGGCTGCGTTAGACGATAAATCTGGCCATTCATGAGATCGATGCGAGCCGGTTGTTCGAGGGTTATTTCCCACTGATAGCCTTCGGTTGCGGTAATAATTTCACTTTTCCCGGGTGTTTTAACATAATGAAAAACTCCTTCGAGACGTTTTCCATTTTCGTCCTTGTTGCGTACAAATACGACTCGGCCACTTTTTTCACTACCATAAAACCGCCCCGGCTGAAATCGATCCGCGTTTAATTCTGCTTCTGCTTGAGCATCCATGATATAGCTCTCGGCATAAGCCCAGGGGCGCGCATAAACAGACAGCAAACCACTGAGTACCGCCACTGGCAATGCCACCCAAAAAACGGCAAACGTAATGCGGCTATCACTGTAACCAACCGAACGCAATACATTCAGCTCCTGATCGCGATTTAGTCGACTCAAGCCATAAATGACTGCCACATAGAATGCAATGGGAATCAACACTTCTGCCGCAATGATCGTTTTTAATCCAACCAGCTTGAACATTGCTGCTGCACCCAGGGTTTCGGAAACCGCGCTGGTGAGAAAGCGCGCCACATTGAAGCTGGTAAAAAGCCCGATCAAAATGAGGGTAACTACAAAAAAAGGAAGCAACAGCTCACGTGCGATATATTTCTCGATAATCCTCATGAGAGTCGAATGCTTTTACTGCGAAGTACGCGCGGTCAGAATGGATTCCACCAGCCGCAAATCTGCTGGCTTATCGACATCAATACCTGCTTCAGCAAAAGGCAACATAACCGGTGAAACTCTAACTCCGGATTTTCCCGAGATGATGCGCATTGCCCGATCGAGTGACAGATTACCGAGCAGATACGCCCATACAGCTTGCCAGCCCAGCACCTGACTGACTAATCGCCATGGTCGCTTGCGCAACGACTCCGCCTTTTGCCAAAACGTCACCAGATCGCGACCACGAGGATTAAAAGTAAACAGATTGCACCCACAAAGATTCGCATCAGCTAATCGTATAACCGTTCGCCTGTTTTGCGGAAATTTGCGCTGAATTGTTTCGTACTGGATCATTCCCACCGTAGCATCACAATCCATTTCCCCGGATTTTTGCAGAAAATAAGACACTATCTCGGTCGAGAGTAGCGCATGATCAGCCGTCGTCAGAAGAATGCGCTGGGTTTCAGGCGCCTGCGCTATCCCGGCTGCTGCACTCCGACTCGGTGAATTTTGATTTTCCATCCAACGAACTTCACCGGATTCGATCCGCTGCACTAGCTCCGGACATTGCATAAGAAGCGGCTGCGGCGGGCCGCACAGCAGCACCGACGACACCGCCTGACAACCAGCTAGCGCATCCAGCACACGCAAGACCATCGGCTGCCCACCAACCGGGGAAAATGCCTTGCAAACGGTGCCTGACAAGTGTGCAACCGGGTCACCCCCGCTGCGATCTGCCGCCAGCACCAGTGCGGTATAACTATTTTTAGTCATGCAGATTCAGGGCACTACTACCCATCAGGCAAAATTTTTTCATAAATTCGATAGCGTTTATAGACTTTCCCACCAATTTTATCGAGTATGGCACGCATTGGGAGATTGTCTTCCAGTATCCATGACAGCTCAACCGAACGGATTCCCTGGACAATTGCCTGTTGACGTGGTGCATCAATGACGCTGAACGCCAAAATCATGCCTAAGGGTGTGCCGTGAAACCGTTTTCGTACGCCCATCAGCGGCACGCGCGCGGTAGTCACAGCACAGGATTTTACCTGTTTAATGAGGCGCAACCAGCCCAGTGGCAGTAATTTATCGCTCAACCGATGCAGGATCTCATTGAAATTGGGCAGCACTACTATGAAAGCCGCAGGAACGCCATCTACTTCTGCAATTTGCACAAAATTATCCGGAATCAGCCACTTCATGACGCCGCCCAGTTCTGCAAATTCCGCTTCCGTAAAAGGAACAAATCCCCAGTTTTTAGACCAGGCATCATTAAAAATGTCCCGCAGAAGCTCGATCTCAGCTTTAAAATTCTGGCGCTGCAACGGTCTCATCTGAATACGAGCACGATATTTACGCGCTATCGCCTGCATGGCTGCCGGTGCTTCAAAATCGGTATCAATCCAATAAGCCAGCAGATCCTTACAGGGCTGATAACCAGCCTGCTCCAGCAAACGCCCGTACCAAGGAGGGGAATGCGGCATCATAATGACAGGTGGCGTATCGAAACCTTCCACCAGAACGCCGCATTCCTGATTAATCGAAAAATTAAAGGGGCCGCTGATGTGCTTTATACTGCGCTCTGATAGCCAATCTTCAGCGGTCTGCATCAATGCTGCACACACTACCGCATCATCGATACACTCCAGCAAGCCAAAATGACCGCAACTCTGGCCATAAAGCTGCTGATAAAGCGAGTCAATCTGCGCACTGATCCTGCCGACTGGCCGACCATCCTGAAAGGCTATCCACCCTTGCCACTGCGCATGCCTGAAATACGGATTGAAGCGGGAGAAATGCAGCCACCGTTCAAGCCGTAGTGGTGGCACCCACAAGGGATCGTGCGCATATATCTTCCATGGAACATCGATAAAAGTACCCATATCGCGATACGAAGCCAGTCGACGTATCTCGAGAGTTCCATTAGGTAACTCTTCAGGTAACAATTTTATCGCTTGAACTGTTCGGTATAACTCAACAGTCTGGTGACCATTTCCTGGAACTGCCGTTGCTGTAGAAGCTGTTGCTCTCTCTTCATTTCCGGAGAAACCTCTAAGTCTGAATCAAGACTTGGCGAAGGCATACGGGAAAAATCATTAAACTCATTCCAGGCAATATTGTATTCACGCAATTGATCCTGTGGAATGAAATTACGCAAAGTTGTAAAAGCATCCTGCAATATTGGTAAACGTGACTGCATAAATGCTGAAAGTTCATCTGGCCAGCGCGAGGCAGCTGGATATAGCCCTGCCAGTTCTTCCCGGTATGCAGAGTCGAAGTATTCCACCGCATCTATCCGGCGACGGCGATTGATATAATCCACAATCAACCCTATCATCACGACAAACCCCAACAGCACAAATGGCCAAAACGGTGCTATTTCTATATAAAGCCCTATCTGCTCAAAAAATTTATCCAAAATTCCTTATCCTTTCTGCCGAATGACAAAATAAGCGGTACATAACATTAAATTGACAGTAACACCACCACGAAACCAATTGGATATTGCCACAGCTTAGTGTCGGTAGCAATGCCACGGTTAACCGATAGACAATTTTTTAGAGAAAAGTGCCCTATGAACAAAAATACACCTACCATTCTGATTACTGGAGCTAATCGTGGCATCGGATTAGAGTTTGCCACGCAGTTTGTGGCAGGCAACTGGCGCATTATTGCATGCTGCCGACAACCTGATCAGGCAGAATCGCTCCAAAAACTTAGACATGCCCATGGAGACCAATTACTCATCCACCCACTCGACTTATCTGATTTGGCAACAATCGACCAGTTGGCCGATACACTTCACCAAGAATCCATCGATATCATTATCAATAACGCTGGGGTATACCCACCCGCACAACAAGGTGAGTTTGGTCACATCAATTATGACGCCTGGCTGGCAGCTCTACGAATCAATACACTGGCACCACTAAAAATGGCAGAAGCATTCGTAACGCAACTAGAACGAAGTCAATTAAGGATGTTCGCGATTATCACCAGCAAAATGGGCAGTATTACCGATAACGGGCGTGGCGGCAGTTATCCCTACCGTACTAGCAAAGCAGCAGTCAACATGGTTGCCAAAAGTCTTGCAATCGATCTCGCCCCAAGACATATCACGACCATTCTGCTGCATCCCGGTTGGGTACAAACGCGCATGGGTGGCTCAAATGCTCTGATTTCTACGCAACAAAGCGTTACTGGCATGCGGAATGTATTAAGTCGCATGACGCTCAAAGATTCCGGTAAATTTTTTGCCTATGATGGGCAATCAATTCCCTGGTAATCATAAAAAGATTGTTACTCGAAACGATTATGCCTGGCAAGCGCCCATTGCACATGCTCTCTTACCAGTGCTGAAGAATCATTACTGCGTGCTTGCAGGGCAGCCACAATTCCAGGTGCGGATGGTGCGTTCCCCAGTCCAACCGCAAGATTACGCAACCATCGCTCGTAACCAATTCGCCGAATCGGGCTGCCGGCCAGTTTTTCTTCAAATTCAGACTGTGTCCAGGAAAATAGCTCGGTAAGAGTGACATCATCCAGACCATGACGCACCGCAAAATCTGCTTCTTCAGTCAACCTGGAAAACTTATTCCAGGGACAAATTAGCTGGCAATCATCACATCCATAGACACGATTCCCGATCAGAGGGCGTAATTCTTCTGGAATACTGCCATTTAGCTCGATCGTCAAATAGGAAATACAACGCCTCGCGTCCAAATGATAAGGCGCAGTTATAGCCTGTGTTGGGCAAATATCAATACAGCGCGTGCAACTACCACAAAGATTTTGAACCGGCTGATCTACCAATAGCGGCAAATCCGTGTAAATCTCTCCCAGAAAAAAGAAGGAACCCGCGTCGCGCGTCAGCAACAAGGTATGCTTGCCCCGCCAGCCTAAACCCGCACGGCTCGCCCACTCGACTTCCATCACCGGTGCACTGTCACTGAATACACGATAACCAAACTCGCCAACCTGCATGCGAATTTTGTCTGCCAGTTTCTGCAATCTGGCACGCACGACTTTATGATAATCACGACCAAGCGCATAACGCGAGATAAACGCTTGTTTCCCGTTTCTAATCGCACGCCAGCCACTCTCCATCTCTACCGGTTTATTATTCATACGCACCGATAGCACGCGCAGCGTACCAGGTACCAATTCAACAGGGCGGGTGCGCTTGGTACCGTGTTTTGCCATATAATCCATTTCACCGTGGCAACCAGCTTGCAACCATGCGTTCAAGCCATTTTCAGTGGTAGTCGTATCGCTGGTAGCATCACTGACATGTAATGCCTGAAAGCCCAATTCGCGCGCCCAATCCTTGATCTGGGATGTAAGTTGCGGCCAGTCTTCAATTTGTCTATCTGGAACTATTTTTTGCATAACGAACATCATACCGAAACCGCTATCACCTCAACCAAACAAGTTGCACTTGCCAATGATGACGCGACCTTGTCGCTTGGAGCGCAACTGGCTCCCTTTCTACAAGGCGGACTAACCGTATTTCTACATGGTCAATTAGGTGCGGGTAAAACTACTCTGGTACGCGGCATGCTGCGCGGTTTAGGCTATCGTGAAAAAGTGAGAAGCCCCACGTATAATTTGGTTGAAACCTATAAAATTTCTAGGTTATACTGGTATCATTTTGATTTATATAGATTCAGTGATCCGGATGAATGGGAAGACGCGGGTTTCAGGGAATACTTCAACTCAGATTCGATTTGCCTGATTGAATGGCCTGAAAAAGCTGCGGAATTTTTAAAACCACCTGATCTGGATATTACACTCGAATATACTAACCCCGGCCGAATCATCACGATCAGCGCCAACACGGAGGCAGGAATACAATGTTCACGACACTGGCAAAACCTAAAACCTCGCTGATCAGACTCAGCCATGGCGTTATAGACCATTCCACTTGGCTGTTTTTCTGCCTGATTACCCTGCTGAGCGCCCCATTTGTCAATGAATCTCTGGCCAGCAGCACAATTAAAGCCGCTCGTTATCATGCAGGGCCGGAATATACGCGCGTCACACTGGAATCTGTTAGGCCAATCAATTTTTCGATTAATTTACTAGATTCGCCCAAGCAGATCATTCTTGACCTGGAGAATGTCGATTTACCACCCGCATTAGAGACGCTGCCTTCCAAAGTTAATCCGCGCGATCGCCTGGTCAAATCCTTGCATATTGAACGCCCCAATAAAACAGACGTTCGACTGAATATTGCTTTAAAAGCAAACGTTGTCCCCAGAACCTTCACGCTCGAACCGATAGATCAATTTGCATACCGGCTAGTACTAGATTTGTTTCCACCTGATCTGGCGGCAGAAACCAAAGATATGCCACACGACCCAATCCTGGCATTGCTGCAGGAAAAAAAACCAAGCGTCCCCACCACAAGACCATCCATTTCCACCCCCATACTCACCGCAGCAGCCAATCGCAAACCTGACAGAAAACGACCATTCATTATCGCCATTGATGCCGGTCATGGTGGCAAGGATCCGGGTGCCATCGGCGATCATGGCACCCAGGAAAAACAGATCACCCTGTCCATAGCCAGAAAACTTAAAGCCAAACTGGATAAAGAACCGAACATACGAGCCATCCTGGTTCGTGATGGCGATTACTTTTTACCCTTGGAAGCACGTCGCGCCAGAGCAAGAAAAGCCAATGCCGACCTGTTTGTCTCCATTCATGCTGATGCCGCGCCACGCAAACAAGCCCATGGCTCTTCCGTTTATGCACTCTCCGAAAATGGCGCCACTTCCACAACAGCAAGCTGGCTTGCAAAAAAAGAAAATGATGCTGATTTAATTGGTGGAATCACCCTGGATAATCGCAATCACTATTTAAAGCAGACCTTGCTGGATCTTTCGATGAAAGCTACGATTGATGAGAGTATCCGTCTGGCCAGCAACGTCTTGTCGGAAATTGGCACTGTCAATCATCTGCACAAGAAAAATGTCGAACAGGCTGGGTTTGCGGTATTGAAATCGCCTGATATACCTTCCATCCTGATTGAAACGGCATTCATCAGCAATAAAGCCGAAGAAAAAAAACTGGGTAGCGAGCAGTATCAACATCAACTGACTGATGCAATCTTAGCCGGACTCAAACGCCATCTTGCGAATCACCCCTGGCAAACACGCACGGAGCTTGCCGGCGCCAGATAACACCACCATTTTTGAAAATGGTGCGTCACCTGATTTTAATATCCACGCAATCGTAGTGTCATAAGCTGGCAGTAGTATTTGCGCTGATCTCCAGATTGATTGGTTCTTGGGAGATTTGACCACATACATTCGCTCAACATGAGGAACTGCCATGACTTACCGTAAAGTAATTCCTGCAATAATCGCTCTGACGATATCCAGTCTGATACTACTACCCGCAATGGCCGCATCATTCGATGACAAACCTGTCAAAGTAAAGCCACCAAAAGAGTTCAAGGAAATAAAAAAAATTAAATCACGACCCCACAACGTGCAATTAGGTCCCCGCCCTTTTTTCCTGGTTGACGACATGGATGACAGCCCATTAAAAACTAAATTACTTTCCTGCTCGGAAGGTCCATTCAAAACCAGTAGCTTCTCAATCGGCCACAGAGGCGCGCCTTTACAATTTCCAGAACACACGCGTGAGTCTTATCTTGCTGCTGCCAGAATGGGGGCGGGCATACTGGAATGTGATGTCACGTTTACCCAGGATCGCGAATTGGTCTGTCGCCATTCTCAATGCGACTTACACACGACCACCAATATTCTTGCCATTCCCGAACTCGCCGCAAAATGTTCTGAACCCTTTACTCCCGCTGAGATTGATCCTGTTACCGGCAAAGTCATTAAACCCGCATCCGCCAAGTGCTGTACCAGCGACATTACGCTTGCTGAGTTCAAAACTCTTACCGGAAAGATGGATGCTAGCAATCCTGCAGCAACCACTGCACAAGCGTTTATGGGCGGTACCGCTCGTTGGCGGACCGATCTTTACGCCAGCAAAGGTACGGTAATGTCCCACAAGGAGAGTATCGCGCTATTTCAGTCTCTTGGAGTCAAAATGACCCCAGAACTTAAAGAAGCAGACGTTCCCATGCCTTTCCAGGGAGATTTTACCCAGCAGGATTACGCGCAAAAAATGATCGATGAATACAAGCAGGCAGGTATTCATCCCCGGAATGTATACGCGCAGTCCTTTAACATCGAAGATGTGCGTTACTGGATCGAAAAAGAGCCTGCTTTCGGCAAACAGGCGGTCTACCTGGATGGACGCTATGATGACCCTCAATTTGATCATACTAACCCCTCGACTTGGCAACCTGGCATGCAGGAGCTGGTAGACATGGGCCTGAAAATCATCGCGCCACCCATGTGGATGCTACTTGCGGTCGATGGCAATCAACAAATTGTTCCTTCGGTTTATGCCAACAAGGCCAAGGAAGCCGGACTTGATATCATCACCTGGACATTTGAGCGTTCTGCCCCATTGATCAACGATGGTGCCTGGTATCACCAGACAACGGATGCGGTTATCAACAAAGACGGGGACAAGTACGTTGCGCTGGACGTACTGGCAAAACAAGTTGGTATTCTGGGGATTTTCTCAGATTGGCCCGCAACTACGACTTACTACGCAAACTGCATGAAGTTGAGATAAGAAATCTGTTCTATCTTTATCGTATCAACTTGATATTTTAAGAAATTACGCAAATTTCAGACTGAACGAGTTCCCCCTTGTGAAGGTGGTACAGATAGCGTCTTACCACCTTCTTTTTTTCACCCTATAAACCTCCATAAAAAACTGCATTTCAAAGTTGAGCCCACCCAAGCTTCTTTAAAGAAAGCAGGGTAACTCTGGCAAAAGCGGCAAAACGGCCATTCCTCCCAAAAATAAGCGGGCTACAATTTTTCTCGATTATCTAATGGACATCAACAAATTACGTTGAATGAAAAACCACAAAGTTGAGTTATAATTCAGCGCCGCAGTAGCACAGCTGCAGTTCGTGGCGTATCTGATTCGTAATCAGAGCAGCGACCTGGTGGTAAGGTGGTCTGATACGGTTTGAATGGTTTAATTTTTGCCGGTGTAGCTCAGTTGGTAGAGCAGCGCATTCGTAATGCGAAGGTCGGGGGTTCAACTCCTCTCTCCGGCACCACTTGAGGTAAAGAAGCACTCCTGAGGGAGTTCTAATAATTTCTACAGATACTTCGCTCTCAGGTATTTTCCTGTTTCTGGAAGCGGCGTTTCATAAATTCTGCTGGCAACAAATTGCTAAGACCGGCATGCAAATGCTGATGGTTACAAGAAACTCAATATGCTCTTTTATTGATGCTTCGGTCAATTCCTTACACAAATGCAAATTTTTAAGTCACAAATACTCGGTTGATTGTTCGCCACAATTGCTCAAATTTAACCAGTTCCTGAATTTGGCGACCACTCTGGCGCTGGTAAGATGCCCCCCGCTCTCCAAAATTCCTTTCGGCACGCTTGTTTTATCAACCGCAACACGGTAACTTATTTACCGTTCCTCAAATAAATAGTACAACTCAATGAATCATAGAAAAATTACCAATAGTCTGCTTTCGAGACTGGGGCCGGGGTTGTTATATGCCGGTGCCGCCGTGGGGGTTTCCCATCTGGTGCAATCAACGCGTGCGGGAGGTATGTTTGGTTTTGAGCTGATCCTGGCGATTGTGATTATTCATTTTATTAAATATCCCTTTTTTGAGTTCGGGCCGCGATACACCGCTGCGACGGGTAAGAACATTCTGCATGGTTATGAAAAACTCGGAAAATGGGCGGTATGGGCCTATCTGTTGATGACCCTGTCAACGATGTTCATTATCCAGGCAGCAGTCACTGTGGTAACCGCAGGGTTGTTCACCAACATTTTCGGGCTAGAAGGATTGGGTGGACACGAACCGCAAACCGTCGCCGCAATCATCAGTAGTTTACTGCTGCTGGTCTGCTTCACTTTACTGGCAAGCGGACACTACGTGTTACTCGATAAATTAATGAAAGTCATCATTCTCGTATTGTCCGTGACGACAATTGTCGCTGTAACTGCACTGTTGTTCGACAATCCTGGATACTATGAGTCCGCAACCACGCATTTTTCCTGGAATGAACACTTGCATTTGCTGTTTCTTGTAACCCTGTTGGGCTGGATGCCCGCACCCGTTGAGCTATCCGTATGGCATTCCATCTGGTCGCAAAGCAAGAATGAAAGTGAAGGCAAGATAACCAGCATGCAAGATGCGCTGTTTGATTTTAGAGTAGGTTTTATCGGTACGGCTTTTCTGGCAATCTGTTTTTTACTACTCGGTGCGTTGGTTATGTACGGTAGTGGTGAAACGTTTGAAACCGATGGTGCTAAATTTTCGGGACAACTAATCGGTATGTATCGGCAGGCACTCGGCGAATGGGCTTATCCAATCGTTGCTCTTGCTGCATTTGCCACTATGCTTAGTACCACTCTGACATTGCTAGATGCTTTTCCGCGCAGTATTAGCATGTCTCTCGAACTACTATTCCCGAAGCGAGTTCAGCACAGTAAAAATGGCAACGTTTACCTGATCTGGCTACTGATCACCATCACGGGCACGCTGTTGATTCTTTTCTTCATGCTCCCATCCATGGGGGAAATGGTGAAAATGGGCACAGTCGTGGCATTTGTAGCAGCACCTGTGCTGGCAGCGCTTAATATCCTTGTGATGTTTGATAAAAGCATTCCCCAACCCTATCGCCCCGGAAAACTCATGCTGCTTTGGTGCCTGCTTGGATTGGTTGCATTGATAGCTTGCTCAATCGGCTATTTGGCCTTGCTGTGAATTCACTCGAAGAAATAACCTGCCTGCTGGATGAAATCACCCAGCAGGCATGGCTGACATGAGTAGTCTATCTAGTTGTACACATTGACAGTTTTGCTGGCGGTGTTGCCTTCTGCATCACTGGCTTCGACTGTTACTGTGAACCAGGTACCACGTGGCCCACTATCCCAGCTTCTCCAGCGATAACCCAACGCGGAGCCATCATAGGAGGCGACAATATTACCGTTGATGGATAACGTCATTTTTTCCGTAGTATCGCTGGCATTGGCGATTATCGTTTGAATACGTCTCACTTTCATACCATCCGTGAGACTGAATCCGGTAATTTCGGGCAATATGGGATCTTCTGGTTTTGTATCAGAATTTTTGATCGTTACCGTAACCGGTACAGAATTTCCCTGATTACCTACAGCGTCGAACGCGTGTGCGCTAATCGTGTGTTCGCCGTCATTCAGTTGTGTCGTATCCAACATGAAGGCGAACGGTGCTGCAGTATCAGTAATCACTAGTTGGCCGTTAACATAAAGCTCTATTCGCACAACGCCCTTGTTATCAGCGTAATTCACATCAACAGGTACATTACCGGATATTTGCCCGCCAGTCGGGGAAGCGATACTGACTGTCGGAGGAATGTCGTCCACACTGATTTTTGCATAAGCTGCCTCTACTGCACGTGCCGCATCTATGCGGCCATGACCGTAGTATTGATCAAAACCAGGCTCTCCCAGGTCAACAGCAGTTGATATGAGCAAATCATCGATATCTTTGGGTGCAAGGCTTGGATTGGCTGATAACATCAGGGCAACGGTAGCTGCTGTAATCGGGCTAGAAAATGAAGTACCAGAAACATAGCTGTAACCACCACCTCTCGTTGTCGTGTAAATACTGACACCAGGCGCAGCGACATCTACCAATGGCCCATAAGTTGACCAACTGGCACGGGTGTCGCTGCTGCTAGTTGCAGAGGCGACAATCAATGCATCCGTCGGTGGGGCATCCAACAATGCACCAGAATTTCCAGCCGACATGACGACCACCCCGCCTTTGCTACGCATGTAATTGGCAGCATTGTGGATCGTTAGACTTTCTGCGCCACCATAGCTTAAGTTGGCGACTTGCGCGCCGTTGTCAGCCGCCCATCGAATGGCCTGCGCCATAGTACTGATATAGGCCAAGCCGTCAGGTCGGGCAATGCGAATTGGCATAATGCGTGCGTTCCAGGCAACACCGGCGCTACCCTGGCCATTGTTGGCCGCTGCTGCTGCCACGCCTGCCACTTTGGTGCCATGGCCATAAATATCCGAGCTGTCTGCATTGTTGTCATACATATTCCAGCCAGGAACGATATTGGCAGCCAGATCGGGGTGGGCGCTGTCTACTCCGGTATCGAGAATCGCGATGGTAATACCGTCACCAGTTGCAATATCCCATGCGGCGGGTGCTGCTATTTTTGGCAGTGCCCAGCTGTTGCCTAACGCGGGGTCGGTGACCGTCTGTTCCGGTTCAATCAGCCTGTCGAGTTCAACCGCTTTGAACCGACGGTCTTTTTTAAGTTTCCGCATGAATTTGACTTCATCTACACCATCGGGTAACTCATAAACGTGTGCATTGAGTTTTGCCAGTTTACGTCGAGACTTGACGCCATCGACCTTGTCAAGCATTTGTGCAGTAACGCCCGCGCGAGGCACAACGAGTAGACGACCCTTAGCCCATTTACCGGAATCCATAGATGGATTTGAGATAACAGGTTGCTGATCTTTAGTTTTTTTGGCGATACTTGTCCCCGGGAAAACAACCAGTAAACCCAGAAAAATTGGAAAAACTGTAAACCAGCGTTTGGAAAACAGAAAAAATGGCATGATGCTTGGCTCCTGTAGTTAACATAAAACCGACTAAAGGTTTGCAAGCACGCTTGAATGAAAAGCATGAAATGCGAACTTCGGCAGTCCCGCTTTCTTGATGTAATATCAAGATCGGAAACTTTGCGCCCCTGCCTCGCGACAGGTTAGCCTTTATCGGTAAGTGTTACTGACGGCAGCGTACTGGTAAACTTGAGGAAATGTTCAAAAACCATGAAATGAAAAATCGGTATGGAAAATAACGGCGAGAAATACTGTATTGAAGTCAGAGTCAAAACCACTTACCTTCCGGAACAATCGGATATTGCGGCAGAGCATTTTGTATTTGCGTACACGGTTACTATTGTTAACACCGGAAGTATCGCATCGCAGCTGGTCAGCCGTCATTGGATCATTACGGAAGGTAATGGCAGCGTGCACGAAGTAAGGGGGCTGGGGGTGGTAGGAGAACAGCCCTTGCTGAAACCAGGAGAAAGTTTTGAATACACCAGTGGAACCGCCATTTTTGCACCAGTCGGTTCCATGAAAGGCAGCTACCAGATGGTAGCTGAGGATGGTTTTTACTTTTCCGTGGAGATACCAGAGTTTATTCTGAGTATGCCCAGGACATTGCATTGACCGGCGGGGTGAATTCTAAAGGGACGCTTTATCTGATTCCCACCCCATTGGGCGAGAGTGGACTCGCACAGGTTCTTCCAGTGAACGTGCAGCAGCGATTGTCTTCCCTCCAGCATTTTGTGGTTGAACACCCCAAAACTGCGCGCCATTTCCTGAAGCAGGTTACCGGTTTGCCGCCGCTGGCATCTCTGGAATTGCTGGAACTCAATGAACACACGCTGGCGGAAACATTACCAAAACTACTTGCTCCCTTACTGAATGGGCGGGATGTCGGATTATTATCGGAGGCTGGCTGCCCGGCGGTTGCCGATCCGGGTGCAGCGCTGGTGCGGTTAGCACATCAGCATGGCATCAAGGTGGTCCCACTGGTTGGGCCATCCGCAATCCTGCTGGCATTGATGGCTTCCGGCCTCAACGGGCAGCATTTTTGTTTTCACGGGTATTTGCCGGTGGCGCAAGACTTACGCAACGAGACGATTCTGAGGCTGGAAAAGGATTCCCGGAAGTATAATGAAACTCAAATTTTCATCGAAACGCCGTATCGTAATCTGCGTTTGCTGGAAGCACTGCTGCAGTACTGTAGCGTGCAGACACAACTTTGCGTAGCGTGTAATCTGACACTGGCAAACGAATACGTTGCCACCCGAATAATTGGTGATTGGCGTCAAGGCAGCTTGCCAGATATTCACAAACAACCAGCAGTTTTTCTGTTGCAGGGGTAAGCATGCCGAATCAGGCTTCACGACCAAAAATACGCAGTCAGAAAGTCGCCTGTATTTCCTGGATTATTATGCTGTTAATTGGATTGAGCGGAGCACAGGCCGATGCTCAATCTGTTTTAGGTTTACAATTGAGCGCGGGTGGTCACGCAAGATCGCCGCACGCTCCCTCCACCATGCACTTTAGCGGGGTGTCGCCACTGTTTTATACACCGTATGGCTGGATCGATCCGGTTTATCCAACCAGTCCTTTGTATTCGAATTGTTTTTTGTTTGCGAACTGTATTTTCTTTGCCCCTTATCAACCGTTGAAGGAACGCAGACAAAAGTTGCCACCCCGACCAAAATTTTATGGCGAGCAGCATCAGCCAGATGCCGCCATGGAAGCATGGCGCGCCAGCCTGCGACCAGCTCCCGCGCCTTTTCGCACCGATGAACGTTTAATCCAGCCGCAATTCCGCGATCGCAGCCTGATTCGACCCGAATTTGAGCCGGTCGGTAAACCACTACCAACTCTCGAACCAAAATAGGAAGTACATAGGTTGGTGGTGAGCTTGCGAACTCCAACACAAACACCGCAACAAATGTCACCGATGATGTTGGGGTTCATTGCATTCACCCCAATCTACCAACTACTTGTCGGGAAACTTTACAGTTCAGCCATCATGCGGAACACGGATAAAACAGAGTAGTTATAACCAATTGATAAAAAATGTATTTTTAATAACGATCAAGATTGGCATGAAATGTGCTTGCTAATATATTGAGGAAATAAAATTCCTTATTTATTTATTAACCAGGAGGGAAAAATGAGTATCAAAAAATTCATTATGAAAGGCTGCCTCGGGGCAGTTATATCATTAGCGTTTGTCGGAGGCGCACATGCTGCCGCCACTTTTTGTAGTGTCGCTGGTTCACCCAATACTGATGGACTTAAATTTAGTTCTACTTTGTCAGATTCAAATAATTCCAATGAGGCATCCAGTTGATGTATAATAAGTCATTGTTTTATATATGTTAATCACGATCATGTCGTGAAAATACTAAACAGTCTCTCAAATCTGCCCTACAGGGGCTCCCAGAAGCGCTTGGCGCGCATTTATCTTCATTTTCATCATTTTTCGTCTCCTCGACGCGCGATGCAACAGCGACGTTTTATGGTTATCTGCGTGGACTGTTTCAATCCGATCGGGCGACCATGCTGCGCATGGGCGAAGTAAACGAGGTTGATCACCAGGCTATGCAACACATGCTGACATCTGGTGCAATTGATTGGCATGGATTTGGTGCACAGATTGCGCGTGAAGCGGACGCGCTATTGGGTGGCGACAAAGCCACTTTGATCATTGATGAGAGTGGTTTTGCGAAGAAGGGTGAAGCCTCAGCAGGGGTTGCGAGGCAATGGAACGGCCGTCTGGGGAAGGTAGACAATTGCCAGGTTGGCGTATTTGCCAACCTGTGCCGGGACAGCATGGCAAGTTTGATTGATGCGCACCTGTATTTACCGGAACACTGGGCGAATGATTCGGATCGTTGCAATAAGGCAGCGATACCTGAAGCGCACCAGCGCTACCAAAGCAAATGCGAGATCGCGTTATCGATGATTGAAAAAGCGCTGCAACATGGTGTGCGCTTTGGTTATGTGGCCATCGATGCGGGTTACGGCAAGGATGCTGCCTTTTTACGGGGCGTTGATAATCTTGGTTGCACATTTGTTGCAGATGTTCATTGCAAGCAGATGATCTATCTTGAAGACCCAGCGCCGCACATTCCAGATTGGAATGGCCGTGGCAGGCGGCCAACACACATGAAAGCACAAAGTGAAGCAATACGTGTCGATCAATGGGCATCTGAGCAGCCGGATACAGCATGGCGGCACATCAAGCTGCGCGAGGGTGAAAAAGGCGCGCTTGAAGCGCAATATCTTCATACACTCGTTTGGGTATGGGATGGCACCGAGCCTCAAGCGCGCCGATGGCATTTGTTGGTCAGGCGGGAGATTGGCGCACGCGAAATATCGCACTACTGCCTATCCAATGCGCCATTTGAAACACCATTGCAGAGGCTGGCGCAGGTGCAGGCACAGCGTTTCTTTATCGAACACAGTTTTCATGAGGCAAAGAGTGAATGCGGCATGGCCGACTATCAAGTACGCCGATGGGATGCATGGCATCATCACATGGCTTTGGTCATGCTGGCAACGCTCTTCCTGGTCAAGCAAAAAATGCAGGGCAGAGAGCAATGGCCGATGTTATCCGTCAATGACTTGGTAACAGCATTAGCTCATATGCTGCCTCGAAGACAGCTCACAGCCGAGGAATTGGCTGAAATTATTCACAAGCGGCATCAGAGGAGATCCAGCGCAAAGCAGTCTTCTGTCAGGCAAAATAGGGCTCTGGAATAATCTGACAAAGTAGAATTAGTCGATTTTAAAACATATTAAGGTACCTCTAAAGCGGTCATTCTGTTGGCTCAGGCGGCAAAAATGCTGCCAGATGCTATTAAGAGCGTTCTTTGTTAACCTGGAAAATAGACCGCCACAGATTGCCGCTACCGGTAAGGGACTGTGATTAACGGGACACAATTGGCAACACGTATTTCCTGCCAGCACTACCCAATACACTGACGCCTAACGTAACCCAGCATTGTGTCAACAGAAACTGTAGCCGGTTGTGCTTTCTGGCATGGTCGGCCAAACGATACTGCCCGGCACCTTCTCGGATTGGCGTGGAATTAACGTGTCGTCGATGGCCAGATTGAGGGCCTCCATTAGCAAAGCGCTGTTGACTACCTCGAACAAGGCTCTTGTCAGCCGTAGCGTCCGGACGCTGCCACATTCCAGGAGTTTGTAATAGGTCGTCCGGTGACGGCCTCTGGTAATGGTACTGAGCGCGTGTGTCACCCAGCCCTCCGGAGAAGTCAGGCAACTGCACGGTAATTCGACGAAAGTAGCGCGAGAATGCATGGGTACAGCGGTGAGTAATAAATGAGTATCCTGCCTGACAGACAAAGACGAGCCGTTTGAGCATAAGACATCGGGCACCGCGCGGGCTTTCCCTTCTATCAAGTAATTTTTGCTCATCTTGTGGATATTTTTGTGTCTCGTATCGCGACTTCGATTCTATTCAAAGAACCAATTATCTGGTGCTGAATGTCTAAACTTGAGTTATTATATTAATAGACTGATCGATCTATTTTTATCTCGCTCTTGGATGTGCGGAAGTGAAAAAAGATGTCAGTACCTTCTTGTGATTATATGGAGTCGAAGATGACAAAGAACTGCATAAATGGAATTGATGTGGACAGATTGCAAGTAACGCGAGACCTTATCCAGACAGATGGGGACGGGCTCATTGCCAGGCCTCAATATCAGGCGGCAGTCATCTGGAACAATGGTTATCACACCACCTCGTGCGTTACGGATGGCCAGAAAATCATCGGTGATGAACCTGAGCAATACGGTGGTGGTGGAGCCGGCCTGACGCCACAGGACATGCTGCTTTCTGCGATCGGCCATTGCCTTACTGCCACCTATATTGGTGGATTGTCGGCTGCTGGCATCACCGTAAAACACCTTCAGTTGAGCGTTTCAGGCCGGGTAAACTTTCGTTCTGCCTTTGGTCTTGAAACCGGCAATCCCGGGTTTGAGAACATCGGGATAACAGTGGATATCCGAACAGATTCTTCCCCAGAAGATGTGAAAGAGATTCTAACCAAACTACTAAAAACTGCGCCCATTCCAGATACGATAATCCGCCCGGTACCACTTGATATTGAGATCATCTGCAAGGAGAACGAACGCAACAGTGAGTTCTCACACTCGCAAGAAGGGGAACAAAGATGAGCGGAGTGCATGATGTCGCGGTAATTGGGGCTGGTCCAGCGGGATTATCGGCAGCATATGAATTAAAAAGACTTGGACTCAATCCGTTAGTGCTGGAGAAAACCGCTGCGGTTGGAGATGTCTGGCGTAATCATTATGACGGTCTGCGTCTGAATTCGGGGCGCGCCTTATCGCGGCTTCCCGGGAGTCCGATTCCTCGCTCGGCCGGTAGCTGGCCTTCACGTGACGAGGTTGTGCGTATTCTCGAAACATTTCCTGAACGAGGAGGCTTCACGGTTAAAACCGGGATCAATATTGAGAAAGTCGAATATGATCGCCTACGCGATACCTGGTCTATCACTAGCCATGATGGTAAAAAATTTGAGTCACTAGCAGTGGTCGTTGCGACAGGAGGAGCACATACCCCCGTTATCCCGGAATGGGTAGGAGCGGAAACCTTTTCCGGTGAAATCATCCATTCCTCAAAATTCAAGCATGCCAAGACCTATGCGGGAAAGAATGTATTGGTTGTCGGTAGTGGTAATTCAGCCGCCGAAATTGCAAGTCGCCTCGCCGAGCACGCGAAATCGGTCACCCTCTCTGTCAGAACGCCGCCCCACATCCTTCCCAAAAGCATCTTTGGCATTCCACTGGTAGGGATTGGCCTTGCAACGCGATATCTGCCAGCCGCATGGGTTGATGGCCTTCTGTATGTTTTACGGCGACTGTTCATAGGTAATTTGACGCAATACGGCCTCCCCTTTCCTGTCACTCGGGTGTCGCAGCAGTTCGCCAGAACCCAGGTTGTACCGATTCTCTATTATCCCTTTGTGGACGATATCCGAGCGGGGCGTATTCGGGTAGTTGGCCCGATCAGAAAAATTGAAGGGCAGACTGTACATGCACTCAATTCCGTCGAAGCGAAACCTAGCGATCAGCAAAATGAAATAGCCCTAAACGTAGATGTGATCGTTGCTGGAACAGGTTTTCGGACTGGTCTTACGAAATTGATCCAGATTCCCGGTATTACCAGCCCGGATGATCGGCCGGTGGTCCTAGGGGAACAGGAATTTTCGGATGCACCTCGCCTGTACTTTATCGGGCACGTCAATCCCCTGAGTGGGCAGTTACGCGAAATCCGTCTGGAAGCGGGAAAAATCGCACGAAAAATCAAAAAACAGTTGGCAGAGAACCGCCCTCGACTACCCTAACTCACTTTGATCATCACTAATCACGGAGAAAGAGATTGACAAGGATAGTCGAACACCGCAAATCACCGAGTGAAAAATTGCTGCTGGCCGCGCGCTACCTGTTCTGTCGAGTGGGGATAAACGCAACTGGTATTTCCCGGATCCTTAAAGAAGCAGGTGTCGCTCGCGGTAGCCTTTATAAGCACTACGGCTCGAAAAAAAATCTACTGAAGACAGTATTAGATACGGAGGCGGACATGTGGTATCGATGGTTCGACCGGGATTTGTCGGATCTAGAATGCTCCGCCAAAGAGCGCATCATGCTCCTGTTCGACCTGATAGAGAAATGGTTCGAAAAAGAAGACTACTTCGGATGCGTCTTTATCAACGCGGTCGCGGAGCACGAGAAGGAGGGTGGCTGGGTAAAAGATGTGGCTGTTGCGCACCGGGAAAAAATAAATGACCGACTCCGGGCAATAGTTACGGAAAGCGGGGCAAGGGATCCGGATATGATCACCGAGAAATTAAGCTTGATCATCGATGGGGCAATCGTGACCGCCATGGTCACCGGAAGCAGCGAGGCAGCACATATCGCACGCCTTGCCGCCGAGGATATTCTTCGAGGTATGGAATGATTACTCTCTCTGTCTCGAGAGTGGGCCGTACTGCCCGCCATGGCTGCTACCTTTTATATACGAATTTCTGCCCTAATTGGGAGGAGGGCTGATCATGGCATGGTTCATAAAAATTGAGAGTGCATTACCACAGCCTCTTCGGGTAATCCTCATGGGGGTCGGGCAGGTCATTTTTTGCGGCAATGCAGTCTCGGGTTTTATTTTTCTGGTGGCATTTTGTGCGTATGACGTGATGACCGGCCTGGCTGCGATTGTGGGAGCCATTAGCAGTACTGCGGCGGCCTCTGTCTTTAAAAGCGCAAAAAGCGACATAAGCGCAGGGTTGTACGGCTTCAACGGAACACTTACAGGAGTGGGTTTATGGACGTTTCTTGCTCATGCCCCTCAACTTTGGCTATACATCATTCTGGCGGCTATGCTCTCCAGTGTAGTGTTTGCAATGATAAGGAAGATTCCATTCGGGATTCCTCCAGCTGCGGCTCCATTCGTTCTGACTAGTTGGATATTCATACTGGCTGCACCCACATTCGACCCAACTCTTGATCCAGGACACGATCTGCGAACAGCAGATCCCGGCCTATCAATCCCCGATTCATCGCAGAGCATTGTAAGTGAAGGAGTGCCGCCAGGTATGTGGCCGACTCTGCTAATAAAGGGTGTAAGCCAAATATTCCTTGTTGATAGCTTCGCGACGGGCATCTTGATCCTGATTGGAGTCGTGGTCATATCGTTGCGCAGCACGCTGCTGCTTGGAGGAGGAGCTTTATGCGGAAGCCTGGTTGCGGCCTTACTCGGCGCCGATCACCATGCCATTGGAATCGGATTGTATGGGTTCAATGCTGGGCTGGCCGCCATCGCAGTGGGGCAAGTTTTCCTAAAGCCAGATGCAAAAAGCGCGTTCCTGGCGATATTGGCAAGCATGCTGACACCAGCGCTTCAAATTGGACTTTCTCAGATTCTTGTTCCAGTCGGTCTGCCAGTTCTAGCGGCTCCCTTTTTATCTGTTTTATGGGCCATTTTGTTCGTCACGGGTCGATGGAAGCGATACCAGTCACGGTTTAAAAAATCAACTGAATCTGCCTAACCTCATATTTATAGGAGAGAAACATGAATATCATTTGGGAAAATTTACCTAAGAATGCACAACGTTTTCTGATTCTGATCGGATCTCTTTCGATTATTGCCGTAGTTGGCTTGCAGTTTCATGTAGGTTCGCAGGGGGATACTTCGGCCACCTATCCGAAGGGTTTTCGAGGCGGCACGTGCACAATCGAATCCGAACACCTGTTGGTTGGCTACTCGGGTTATTTCATTTCCACAGATTATGCAATTCCCAGTGACGCAATGAGTGCGATGCCCGTTCCTGTTCTATGCGGAAAAATACCCAGTCCGGGGACGCTGGCTGTTACGATTGATCTTCTTTATCCTGAATCTGCGCGCGAATGGCCGCTGACCATGACGCTTGCAAAAATAGAAGATAATAAACCGACAAAAACACTATTGACAATTCCTCCGGAGATCCACGAATCCGGCATCATTACGCAGGTATTAAACATCAACGAAACCGGAGAATACGGGCTTTACCTTTCTGGAAAAAATACGGATCAAGTCGAATTTGTTGTAGAGATTCCAATCACAGTTGGAACACAATGGCATGAAACCATTGTTGAATTTTGGCCCATGCTCCTACTGATTGTGTCGGTACCTGTTCTCTACAATATTAGAAAAATTTTTAGTTGATGCCTTAATTTCAATTACCTGGATCAATGACAGCATTAATCACACACTATAGATCAGCGCGACAGACACATTCAGCACCGAATATACGGTGCTGAACAATAGCGAAATAAGCGATTGAGTCCTGTTTTATACTTTATCAATTCCATTCTGCGGAGAGTCATCTATGGCGGGCTATGTTGACGAAGTCGTCATTCCTTATGACCGTGATCCAGACCCCGTACTTATTGATCACTATGGACTCGACACAGCGCAACGCATTGCAGAACAGCCACCTCGCTACCGTTTCACAATCCATTTGCCAGTTTAAGCTTTGAAGTACTAAAGCAATTTTTTCCGTCGGATCTTAGAGCGGATACTTTTCAACGCTATTTCCCATTATCAAGCCACGCCATTTCTGGGGACATCCAATGACAACACTTACACGCATTTTTACCATCACCATTTTGTTATGGGCCGGATCTGCAATCGCTGATGGCGATCATCACCCTGCCGTTAACATCGATCAAAAGAAACTCGGAAAAGTGCACTTTCCCGTCTCCTGCACATCTGTTGCACAAGCTCAATTCAATCAAGCACTGGCGATGCTGCATTCATTCTGGTACGACGAAGCTGAAAAAGCTTTTCAACGGGTCACCTCTACTGATCCCGACTGCACCATGGGGTACTGGGGTATCGCAATGAGTCTTTATCAGCAATTATGGGCGACCACCCCGACGCCAATGGAAGTACAGCGGGCACGCAATGCCCTTGCGCAAGCGCGATCATTAACAATCAAAACTGCCCGGGAAAAGGCCTATCTGGATGCGATTGCCATATTGTATCCAGCAACAGATGACGGTCGCGATTACAGTGCGCGGAAACTCGCGTATGAACAGGCCGTGAAGCGTATTACCGAACAATTTCCAGACGATAATGAGGCCACACTATTTTACGCACTGGCATTGATTTCAAATGTTTCGCCAGGCGATAAAACCTTTACCAGGCAAAAACAGGCGTTACAGTTGCTGCAACGTGTCTTGAAAGACGAGCCACAACACCCCGGCGTCGCTCACTACATCATCCACAGCAGCGATTACCCTGAACTGGCGGAACTCGGACTTGATGCCGCACGGGCATATAGAGATATCGCACCCACCGTACCGCATGCTTTGCACATGTCATCCCATATCTTTGTCCGCCTGGGCCTATGGCCGGATGTAGTGCAATCCAATCTGGCGGCATACCAGGCTTCACAGGAACACGCATCTGACAATTACGGGGATGACATCCACGCTAAAGACTATCTGTTGTATGCTTATTTGCAGCTGGATGAAATAGAAAAAGCCCGTGCCATCGTACAAGAAGTGCGTGCTATCGACAACGCATACCCGCACAATACCACCATTGCCTATGCCCACGCTGCCATCCCGGCACGCTTTGCTGTTGAGCGCGGCGATTGGCATGAAGCGGCAAAATTGAATGCTCATCCGGCGGATTTTCCGTGGCAGCAATTCGGTTGGTGTGAAGCGATCACGTATTTTGCCAAAGGAATTGGCGCAGCCAGAACCGATAACGTCGCTGATGCAAAAAAAAACCTGAAGCACCTGGAGACACTGCGCGAACTCGACCGCTCGGCACATCAAGACTACACTGCCGGTCAAATTGAAATTCAGCGTCTGGCCGTTGCTGCCTGGATCGCAGCTGCCGAGAATCGAACTGAAGAGGCGCTACAACTGATGCATGCATCCGCTGATTTGGAAGATTCGACCGAAAAAGACAATGTCACTCCCGGTGCCATCATCCCGGCACGGGAATTACTTGGCGAATTGCTGCTGACATTAAACCATCCAACAGCTGCATTAAAAGAGCTGGAAACCTCGCTGCAACGCACACCGAACCGTCGCAACGCGATTCTACTCGCAGCCCAAGCAGCAAAAAAAGCAGGTAACTTATCCAAAGTCAGTCAATATGAACAGCAATATCATCAGCTCACAAAAAAGGTTCTATCGCGTTAAGTAATTAAGGAAAATTTTTCTTCAACGAAATAAATGGGATAGTTAGACGGAAAACCTTAACGCAACAGAGCCCTCGAATTGGCTAATTATCACTCAAACTGACAACTCCACGACGGAACCCGGTAATTGCCAAGTCAGTTGTCGCCTGAATAATTTAGGTGAATTCATGAATGCCAAGACTAATTCTACTTTGTCAGATTCAAATAATTCCAATGAGGCATCCAGTTGATGTATAATAAGTCATTGTTTTATATATGTTAATCACGATCATGTCGTGAAAATACTAAACAGTCTCTCAAATCTGCCCTACAGGGGCTCCCAGAAGCGCTTGGCGCGCATTTATCTTCATTTTCATCATTTTTCGTCTCCTCGACGCGCGATGCAACAGCGACGTTTTATGGTTATCTGCGTGGACTGTTTCAATCCGATCGGGCGACCATGCTGCGCATGGGCGAAGTAAACGAGGTTGATCACCAGGCTATGCAACACATGCTGACATCTGGTGCAATTGATTGGCATGGATTTGGTGCACAGATTGCGCGTGAAGCGGACGCGCTATTGGGTGGCGACAAAGCCACTTTGATCATTGATGAGAGTGGTTTTGCGAAGAAGGGTGAAGCCTCAGCAGGGGTTGCGAGGCAATGGAACGGCCGTCTGGGGAAGGTAGACAATTGCCAGGTTGGCGTATTTGCCAACCTGTGCCGGGACAGCATGGCAAGTTTGATTGATGCGCACCTGTATTTACCGGAACACTGGGCGAATGATTCGGATCGTTGCAATAAGGCAGCGATACCTGAAGCGCACCAGCGCTACCAAAGCAAATGCGAGATCGCGTTATCGATGATTGAAAAAGCGCTGCAACATGGTGTGCGCTTTGGTTATGTGGCCATTGATGCGGGTTACGGCAAGGATGCTGCCTTTTTACGGGGCGTTGATAATCTTGGTTGCACATTTGTTGCAGATGTTCATTGCAAGCAGATGATCTATCTTGAAGACCCAGCGCCGCACATTCCAGATTGGAATGGCCGTGGCAGGCGGCCAACACACATGAAAGCACAAAGTGAAGCAATACGTGTCGATCAATGGGCATCTGAGCAGCCGGATACAGCATGGCGGCACATCAAGCTGCGCGAGGGTGAAAAAGGCGCGCTTGAAGCGCAATATCTTCATACACTCGTTTGGGTATGGGATGGCACCGAGCCTCAAGCGCGCCGATGGCATTTGTTGGTCAGGCGGGAGATTGGCGCACGCGAAATATCGCACTACTGCCTATCCAATGCGCCATTTGAAACACCATTGCAGAGGCTGGCGCAGGTGCAGGCACAGCGTTTCTTTATCGAACACAGTTTTCATGAGGCAAAGAGTGAATGCGGCATGGCCGACTATCAAGTACGCCGATGGGATGCATGGCATCATCACATGGCTTTGGTCATGCTGGCAACGCTCTTCCTGGTCAAGCAAAAAATGCAGGGCAGAGAGCAATGGCCGATGTTATCCGTCAATGACTTGGTAACAGCATTAGCTCATATGCTGCCTCGAAGACAGCTCACAGCCGAGGAATTGGCTGAAATTATTCACAAGCGGCATCAGAGGAGATCCAGCGCAAAGCAGTCTTCTGTCAGGCAAAATAGGGCTCTGGAATAATCTGACAAAGTAGAACTAACGGACCGAGGAAGCTGTAATAGCACATAGAAATATTGACAGATAAATAATATTATTTCAATAAGCTAGGTTATATGTTACTCATTTACGAAGCAATCCTTACCCTGACCCAATCAACTTCGGTACGCAATTCAGCACATTACCCGTTTTATGCATCCAACAGCGCTGTTGCCGCGTATCCGGATAAATTTCTTCCAATGCAGCCCAAAATCCCATTGCACCATCGCCGATACCAAGTTTTGGCGCATTCATGCTTCTGGCTTTGAGTTTCAGCAGTACTTCCCGCCAACTCTGAGTAGATTCCCGCACACCGTCTTCTATGGCTAGAAAGCGCTTATCTCCTCGTTCGCTAACGCCAATAATGACTAAAACACACAACCTGGCATCTTCTGCACGCAAGCCACTGTAGATCCCATCAGCCCAGATATAAACCCAGCGCTCTTTATTCAGAGATTGATTGCACCAGGTTTTATAGTCCTCTGACCAGATCTGCTTCAACCTGGAAACCGTACTGGCCGACAGGCCGCTGACTTCAGGACCAACCAAAACTTCCAATGCGGTGGCCATTTCTCCAGTCGAAACGCCCTTCAAATACAGCCAGGGTAACGCTGCCTCCAGCGAAGCTGTCTTTCGCACATACGGCGGCACCAGGGCTGACCGAAATGTCACAGGATCTCCATCTTTGGTGCTTTAGCGGAGTTTGAGCGTAACCTGATCGAGGATCGAACTCGTGCAGGACTTGCGGCAGCTCGTGCCAGAGGTCGTAAAGGCGGTCGACCTAAATCACTTAATGCCGATAAGCGCCAGTTAACGGTTGAACTGTATCAAGAAAAGAAGCTGCCGATCAAAACAATCTGCGAAATGATGAATATCTCGAAACCAACCCTTTATGCGTATGTGAAGGAAGTTCACGAGAAAATAGGCAACCTTAGCAACATAGGTACGTAATATGTCACTTGTGTCTAAGATTGCCAACTCAGCTTACGCTTTAAGCAATATTTCGACAGCATTATTAATAAGTATTTCTAATTCCTTTTGCGGGAAACCTGCCTTCGCCATAGTTATCATACCTGTAATTAATGCTGCAACATGATTTGCAGTGACATGGCAGTCAATTTCAGATGCTATTTCTCTTTTTTCTTTATCACTCTCAAGTCTTTTAACAATCGCGTTATGCAATAAGCTTAATGCTGAGCCTAAAATACTTTTTGAGCTCTCGTTATGCTGTTCATTCTCTAATATAGAAAATACAAGTAAACAGCCGCCGGGATGTGATGGATTAAAATGTAAATGTATTACTTCCGTCAATACACCCTTTATTGCATTTTCTGGTGAATCTGCGTTATTTAATGCTTCTACAAATTTAATGAGGTTATGTTGTAGATAGTAATTAAATGCCTTTTCAAACAAAGTACGCTTGTTTCCAAATGCGTTATAGATACTCGTAATTTTCAACCCCATCACTTGCTCAAGTTCTTTCATGGATGTGGCGGAATAGCCTTTCTTCCAGAAAAGCAGCATTGCCGATTCTAGTGCTTTAGTTTCATCAAAACTTTTTGTTCTGGTCATTTTGAGCTAATTCTAATAATTGAATTTATATTTTACTATTTTATAGCGTTCACTATAAAAAGTCTTGACATAAGAGTTAATCAATTATATTGTATTGATCACTACATTATATGTGGTGATCAATATTTTATATGTTTTACAAGTAACTATATTTAATACAAGGAGCATTAACATGAAAGTAATTTCACCTCGCATACACGGTTATCTTGATTTTTTAACAGTCGCAATTTTTTTACTCGCCCCTACGGTATTAGGATTAAGCGAGCTACCTGCTATGCTGTCATATGTTATCGCTGGCGTTCATCTGGTCGTTACGCTGGCGTCTGATTTTCCCTTTGGCGTCGTTAAACTGATTCCATTTACTATCCATGGCTGGATTGAACACTTGGTTGGCCCTTCACTCATTGCACTACCTTTTATTTTTGGTTTTGCAGATGATGAAATAGCAAGGAATTTTTATATTGGTGTTGGTCTAGTTGTTATTGTGCTTGGTTTTATAACAGATTATCAGGCTGTTGAAAGATATAGAAAATTGGAAAACAGTAATCAGTAGTAGATTAGTATTTTGTACATGTGGCCATTGGAATGGCCACTAAAAGAACCATAAACATACTTCATAGACTGGACAAGGAAATAAAAATGCAAACGATTAGTTCGATTATTGATGATGCTCCTGTATCGTTTGAACTTGAAGAAACTTTTCTCAAGATAAGAAAAGCGCTAAAAGCACCATTCACACCAAATTTTTTTCGAGTATGGGCTGCTTCACCCGAATCATTAAAAGGTATATGGCCAGTAATGGATCATATATTGACAAGTGGACGTGTAAGCCGCCGACTCAAAGAGATGATTTTTGTTGCGATTTCATCATTAAATGGTTGTCATTACTGTGAAGCCGCACATCATGCATTTGCTCTAAGCATAGGTGTTATGCCAGATCAAATTGATGATTTGATTAAAAACTATACGGCAGACACAGCTGACCCAGAAGATAAAGCGGCAATAGATTTTGCAGTCAGGCTAGCAAAAAACTCTCATTCTTCAAGTGAACAGGATTTCCAGACTTTAAGAGAATTGGGGTTTGATGATGAAGAAATTATGGAGATTATTGCTATGTCCGGTATGAGTGTTTTCTATAATCATCTAGCCAATGCAACAAAAATAAATATTGACAAAGGATTTGTTAAGAAGATTTCAAAGAAATAAAGCGGGGTAAATTCCAACCGTCAGTCATTTCTCTATGACGCATTACGTACCTTTGTTGGAATTTACCCCATGTTCAGGAAAGGACAGCTGGATGCATGGAAATAGGGCCAGGGTCTCACAGGAAAAATCCGTCTTATTGAAAGACAATTCTATACTTACACCGCATAATCCAACATATCAGAGACTTACTCTGGTCAATGCTATTTTTTGCAACAGAGCCATAAATACGCGTATTTATCGCGCGGTGAGACTGCATAATTTATTTATTAATCACTCTGACACAAATTAATTTCCTTTCCTGCGAATACTTTCGCATTTTCATTCGTATAAATATTCAGAATGACGAAACTCATTCTAATAAAGAAGTTCTGCGATATTCACAATACATTATAAGGAAGCTATTATGAAAAAAGTATTATCACAAAATAGGTTTACTGCAATCTTTACTTGCATAGCCTTAATTGTTATTTCTTTTGGGACCATTTCATCATCATTTGCTGAAGGGAGTGATGGTAAAAACTGCAGTCATGACAAAGGGAAAAAGTTTGAACGAATAGATACTAATGCAGATGGAGTGATTACGCTTGAGGAAGTTTTGGCTAAAGCAAAAAAACGCTTCGTTAAAATGGATACTGATGGTGACGGGAAAGTAACAGAAGAAGAAGCCAGAAATCATTATATTGCAAAGAAAGAGAAGCATAAAGGACAGCACCACGAAAAACAGGAAAATAAGAGCCAGGAGTAGTGGTTAAGGTGACTCTGTAGTCACCTGTAACATAGGAAACTAAATGGTTACAGAGTCACCCGATGATGAATATCTGCTACTTCAAATAAAGGAAGGTAATAGCACAGCTTTTGCTACATTAGTTAAAAAGCATAGTACAAAATATTACAACCTTGCTTTTCGTTATTTGATAAACCGTGAAGCAGCAGAAGATATAGTACAAACAGCATTTTTAAAACTATTGGAAAACCCGGGCATATGGAATCCGAAGAAGGGAGTGAAATTCACGACATGGTTTTATCGTATTGTGGTGAACCTATGTTTAGATAACGAGAAAAAATATAAAGAGATACAGTTGCCTGAAATACTTGAGATATGTGATGACAGGCCCCACCAGGAAGAAGAAACACTAACGCTAGAAGCACAAACATTATTGGCAGCAGAAATTGCTTCCTTGCCGGACAGGCAAAAATCAGCACTAATTTTATGTTTTTACGAGGGTATGAGTCACAAGGACGCAGCAGAAATATTGGCAATAAGTGTTAAGGCTCTTCAATCCTTGTTAATGAGAGCAAAAGAAAGGCTGAAAACAAGAATGAAAGAATATTTGTGGGATACACATGAATAAGGATAAACAACTCGAACGGCTGATGAGCAAGTACAACGTTCCACTTGTAAGCGCCAGTCTGGCAGATAGAATTATTCTGGCGGCGACACATGTTAGGCAGCGACAAACTATATGGGACTGGATTAGTAGGGTGTTCGAAGAGTTTAAACTACCTCTACCCAGCTACAGCCTTACTTCATTACTTGCTATTGGATTCCTGGTAGGCCTCCTCTCCTATGATTATGTTGATATTACTAATATTGGAGATGCCTATGTAGCCTCTGGTGAGAGTATTTACCAGCTTATAGATGAAGATGAAACATTATTATGAGTAAGAAGTTAAAAGTATTCATACTTATATCAGTTATCCTGAATGTTATTCTGATTGGAGTCATTGCGGGTTATAGTTTTCAGCATTTCGGTTTAGAACGTGGCGATAAGATCATTTCTTTGCTGGACAACTCTTCGTTACCTGAGGAAGAACGTAATAACTTAAAGAAAAAGCTTCAGCATGTATTACCTCATGAAAACAAGAGAAAAAATAAAAAGAAATGGCGTGATGAAACGCTTGCCATCCTTACAGCAAAAGAGTTTGATGTTGATGCATATCGTACTCAATTGGAAAAGAAACATGTAAAGCGTAGCCAGAATAAGAAAAACCAAATTGAAATCATGATAGAGCTTGTCTCTCAGCTTAATCAGGATGAACGCAAAGAACTGGCAAAGATATTTCGCAAGAATCGATGTGTTGTAAATTAAGTGTAAAGGCTTGCAAACATAATTCGCAGGACCTGCAGACATCGCTGTTTTTAGCTCATTTTAAATGAAAATGAACCCACATTATTTGGTCGAGTAGGTGATATTTATGTAAAAGTTAAAGGGAAGTGGACTTACTTATACCTTTCTGTCGGCAAGTATGGTCACACAATTGATTTTTATTTGTCGTCTACTCGAAGTTCAAAAGCGGCCAAACGGTTTCTCGGCAAAGCACTCAAATCCATAAAGCCATGGGTACATCCAAAGACAATCAATACAGACAAAGCGCCGACTTTCGGCCCCGCTATTGCTGAATTGCAGGAAGAAGGGAAATGCCCAAAGGATACGGCACACCGGCAGGTAAAATACCTGAACAATATTGTCGAAGCCGATCATGGCAAACTCAAACGCCTGATAAATCCAGTGCGCGGTTTTAAAACCATGAAAACTGCCTATGCAACGATCAAGGGGCTTGAAATCATGCGCATGTTCAAGAAAGGACAAATGAATGCATGGGCACGCGAACAAGGTCTTGTAGGAGAAATCCGTCTTATTGAAAGACAATTCTATACTTACACCGCATAATCCAACATATCAGAGACTTACTCTGGTCAATGCTATTTTTTGCAACAGAGCCCTTGATCTGTCGGGCCACATTTCCGTATTGACGCGACCCAGGCTCCGCCATGTATGGCTCGCTGGTGGCGCGGCGGCGATGGGCACCGGCATCTGGTCGATGCATTTCATCGGCATGCTCGCCTTTTCGCTACGGACCCCGCTCGGCTACGATTTTGCGATTACCGGTGGCTCGCTAGTGATTGCGATACTGCTCTCCTATTCCGTGCTGTACGTCGTCACGCAGAAAGAATTGTCGACTCTTCGTCTCATCACAGGTGGCACCCTGATGGGCTTAGGCATTTCCGCCATGCATTACACCGGCATGGCCGCCATGCAGATGAGTCCAGCGGTCGAATACGATCCGGTATTGTTCGTCACTTCGATAGTCATCGGCGTTGTCGCGGCCAACGCCGCATTATGGATGGCGCATACCCTCAACATCGACCAGAGCCACCTGATCACCAAACGCATTGGCGCCGCTTTTTTGATGGGCATCGCAATTACCGGGATGCACTACACCGGCATGGCCGCCGCAAATTTTCACGCAGGTTCGATGAGTGACGCGGCGAGCGACATCGACCCGGAGTGGCTCGCCACCACGATTATCCTGTTCACGTTCACGATCCTGATCGTGACGCTCATATTGTCGCGCTACGATGCGAGGACAAATTTTCTGGCCGGATCGGTATCTCAGCTCAACGGCCAGATCATCCGTCTGGCGACAATCGATACCTTGACGGATCTGCCGAATCGCTGGACGCTCATGGAACAGGTTGAACGCGCGATTGTCGCCTCAAAGCATCGCCGGAATATGTTTGCCATCCTGTTCATGGATCTCGACGGATTCAAGGCCATCAATGACTCGCTTGGACACTCAGCTGGAGATGAAATACTGAAAGTATTTGCCCAGAGGCTACGGCATTGTGTGCGCTGCGGCGATACAGTCGCCAGGCTGGGTGGTGACGAATTCGTGGTATTGCTCGAAAATCTTGGATCTACGAATGATGCTGAGGAAATGGCGATAAGTGTGCTCGATCGCATGCGGCGAGGTCTGTGGAACGATAGTCAGTCTCTGCAGGTAATGCCAAGTATAGGAATTTCTCTTTTTCCTCAAGACGGCTACACCGTCGAAGCGCTGCTGAAGAATGCGGATGCCGCGATGTACGAAGCAAAACGTAGCGGACGCAGCACATATCGTTTTTTCGAGACAAGCATGAATGATGCGGCCAGTCGCACACTACAGATTCAAAACGCCTTGTACGAAGCATCCGAAGCTGGCTATTTTTCCTTGCATTACCAGCCAAAATTCCGTGGTGACAATGGCGAGCTGACCGGTGCCGAGGCACTACTCCGCCTGCACCATCCGGAGTTCGGGCTTTTGCCACCCACGGAGTTCATCCCGATCGCCGAACGCTCTGGGCAGATTGTCCAGATAGGCTACTGGGTCGTGCGCGAAACATGCCGACAAATACGCCGCTGGAGGATAGATGGCCTGCCAGCCATCAAGGTGGCAATCAACCTGTCGCCCCGGCAATTGGAGCAATCGGATCTGGTTGCAACAGTGGTGGATATCGTCCGGTCCGAACGCGTCCCATGCGAACAAATCATGTTTGAAATCACCGAGACCGTGGCGATGAAAGATGCCCCCAAAACGATCAACATGATCCGCGAGTTCCAGGAAAACAATTTCGAAATCGCAATCGACGATTTTGGGACCGGCTATTCAAGCCTTGCTTATTTGCAACGCTTTCGCGTCAAACAGTTGAAGATTGACCGTTTCTTCACCAATAACCTGGATGAATATGGCCATGAAGGCAGCGCCATCGTCTCCGCGATAATAAAGCTTGCCCACACGCTCGGGATGGATGTTGTCGCCGAGGGCGTAGAAACCGATTCTCAGCTTGAGAAATTGAAGGACATGATGTGCGACGAGATGCAAGGGTTTCTGCTCGGCAAGCCCGTGACAGCAGAAGAGTTCAGCTTGCTACTACATGGACATGGGCAGACGAGCCAAAATTTGATTAGGTTTGAGAAGCGAACGGTAAACGCTTAGTGGAGGATCCGTGTGACTCACTTTAGGAACAGAACACAATCCATCAGGCGAACCAGCGTAAGAAAGCGGCTGAAGTTAGCGCCGTCACACCTAGAGTAATGAGTAATTTCCAGGCAGCGTGACATTGTTTTGTTGTCCATCTTACAGATCGCCTCAGGTATACCGCGACAATTACCAAGCTCCCTACTGCACACATGATCTTGATCAGCAGCGCAACAAAGGCTATTGGGCTTAGTTCTGGCAGCTGTTCATAAAAATAATAGCTGACTATCCCGAACCCGATGCCGCTTAGGATTTGAATTGTCCATCCTATTCCCACTAACCAGGCAAAACGTTGCTGGATAGATACGGGTTGCGCGGTCGGATACAATGCGAAAATAGTAATCCCTACTACAGCAACTGCGCCAAAATTGTGTACTAGCTGCACTATCGCATAGTTCAGGTTCTCAAACATGGTCAGGTAGTTGGTTCAACACCTATCGCATGGTGAACCGGGTTGCCATTACGCAAAACGTAAACGAACGCTTCCGTAGCGAACTCACTTTAGGGCAGCGTCTAGCCGATCGCGTCGCTGCCTTCGGAGGCTCCTGGTCGTTCATCATATTTTTTGGCCTCGTGCTTGCAGGATGGGTGGTGCTCAATATCTGGATGCTTCCCAAATCTGATGTGTTTGATCCCTACCCTTTCGTGTTTCTGAATCTGATCTTGTCGATGTTGGCCGCAATCCAGGCACCTGTCATCATGATGTCGCAAAATCGGCAGTCAATGAAAGACCGTTTCGCCGCCGCAAACGATTATGAAGTCAACCTGAAAGCAGAGCTTGAAATCATGCATTTACACGAAAAAATCGATGATCTTCGAACACGGCAGTTCGAAATTTTGATCGAGCAACAGAGGGAGCAGATCGCTCAACTCAAGATGCTTGTTGAGAAAGTCAGCAAGTAATCGCCAATCGGTCTGGGCGTTCGAATGCAGACTGTCAGATCAGCGCGTGGCACCGGCAGAGTGGGAGCATAACTGAATGATCACTGCACTGGTTGCATCCTATGGCTATCTCGCCATATTCATCGGCACCCTGATAGAAGGGGAAACGGTTCTGATCGCGGCTGGATTTGCCGCGCATCGTGGAATGCTTGATTTGCCGCTTGTCGTTGCGCTAGCGATCGCTGGCGGCGCCTTGGGCGACACGCTCATTTTCATGATCGGACGCTGGAAGGGCGAGGCCCTGCTTGGCCGATTCCCCTTGCTTGCGCAACACCGCGCTCGCGTTCACGATCTACTCGAACGCTACGACGTGTGGTTCATTCTGTCAGTACGTTTCATATACGGTTTGCGCATTGCCGGCCCCCTCGTTCTCGGGTCGAGCCGCATACCGTTGCGCCGTTTCGTCATCTTCAATCTGATCGGCGCTTCGATCTGGGCGGTGCTGTTCGCGGGCGCTGGCTACACCTTCGGTTCGACGCTTGAAGTGATGCTGGCCAATACGCATAGGATCGAGGAAGCTATACTGGTTGCCATTCTTATCGCCGGCGTTGGCGTCTGGCTGTGGCGGCGGCGTGCGCATCACCGACGAATTCCATGAGAGGTTCTGTTGCAAAAAATAAAAAACGGCTATATTCTATTTTTCAGCGAACTGTTTTTAAACATCTTTTAAATTCACTTTTAATCAAAAATCATTTTTTGCAACAGAGCGGTTTATAGCCCCTTTTTATGAAAAGGATTTGTAATAACTAATTGAGCATTAATTTCTTGGCCGTGTAGCATATCTTCCGAGTATAAAATGTTACAGCCAGATTGCAGAGCGGCGCTGACAATTAGGCTGTCGTATAAAGAAAACCCGAATCGCTCCGCAATATCCAAGCCCAAGTCATGGGTATCAATCGTTACCGGTTGGGTTTGACAGATCGCTCTGACGGTAGCCAGTATTTCGCGTATTTCGACATAAGTCATCGCCAGTTTTCGTGATGCTACCGAGGCAAATTCATTGAGCACCTGCACACTGATTACACCACCCAAGGCGATGATTGTCTCTGCGCGTTCCGCCTTACGCTTATCCTCGGACAGTAGATATAGTACGACATTGGAGTCAAAAAATGGCTTATCGGTTTTCATGCGCTTCCAAACGATCAAACTTGAAGTCTGCTGGCAACCGCCCCCTATATTTTCGCATCCGACTCAATAACTCTTGCGAACTGGCCTTTTTCTCTAGCTCAAAAACCCGGTCACCGGTTATATGAATCGCTATATCGTCCCCTTCTTTAAGCTGGAGGGCTTCAACAACTGTAGCAGGTAGCCTTACAGCCAAACTGTTGCCCCATTTTGAAACTTGCATAATAAAACCTCCTGGGTTGATAGATATACATATGCAAGTAGTATATCTCCAATAATGCTATTAGTCCCTTGTTTTTAGGGGCTGGGGTTTTCCTTTATTTTTTTGTTCTTAAAACGATCGTTTTTAGAACAACAGATGCAGCCATCAGAATTTGTTAGAAAAACCCTGATAATCTGTTCTAAAACATTGTTCCTATTTATATGTTCTGTTAATATAACTTAAAATCGTTTTAGGAACAGGAATTATGCTGATTGGATATGCCCGGGTTTCAACTCTGGATCAAAACCCTGAATTACAGATAGACGCTTTGAATGAAGTGGGTTGCAAAAAAATATTTACTGAGAAAATATCCGGCGCAGATAAAAAACGCCGCCAATTACAGGAAGCCCTAGAATATATGCGCGAAGGAGATACGCTCGTAATCTGGAAACTCTCACGCCTGGCGCGATCTCTTACTCAAATCATCAACACTGTTAAAGATCTTGAAGATCGGAAAATTGGGTTAAAAGTCATTACCCAAAATATAGATACAGGTTCGCCGGAAGGGAGGCTTTTCTTCCACATGAATGCGGCCTTCGATCAGTTTCAGAGGGAAATCATTGTCGAGAATACAAAGGCTGGCCTTAAAAATGCACGTAAACATGGTCGAATTGGGGGAAGACCGTCACTTATGACGGACGATAAAATGCGCACAACACAAGCTATGCTCAAAGATACTGAAAATTATCCTTTTATCTCCGACATCATTAAGGCCCTTGGTATCGGAAGAACAACTTTCTATCGCCACTTCCCGCCAGCACGAATAGAACAGCTAAGAACACCGCTATAAAACCATGTCGCGCTACTTACCTTTGTAGGATTTAACCCCAAGTAAGACGCCATAAGTCATAAAAGAAGGGAGACCCAATGCCGCAAGTTGGCCGGAGATAAATTCTAATTAACCTGGGTTAATAATTTTTGCCACACCATGGAACAGCATAAAAACTCCCAGTGCCAAACGGCATGCCTGCCTACAAACAGATTGCCAGGCATGCAAAAATCGCTCATCGTCCAGTTAATATTGCCGCAGGTCAGCGAGTTATAAACAATATTTATCATATTCAGAACGTCAACGCATATGACAGTAGACTCAAGCAATGGATGGCGAAGTTTCATGGCGTGGCGACACGTTATCTAGGAACTTATCTGGGATGGCATCGAATGGTTGACCGTCTCGGTCGAAACATTACACCAACTTCTGTTTTCTATCAGCTCTTGGGAAAACAAGGCAATTTCAACAATTAATTGCGACATAGCCTATACTTATCTATGCTTATATCTGTCACGAAGCGGTGACTATGGAGAATCAAAAATGTCCAATCCCTTGAGTGGTATGGCTGCGAAATGGGTGCTAATGGCAGGTGTCCTACCCTTTGTTTTACTGGCCACATCGGCCCAAGCGCAGGATGACAGCCAATGGGGCAGTGGCAAGAACTTGTATGACAAAGTCTGCGGCCTTTGCCACCAGCCCGAGGTCGGAGTTGGTCCCGTAATCGGCGGTCGTAACCTGCCCGAAGCCTATGTAAAATCCATCGTACGCAACGGTTTCAACGCTATGCCGGCCTTCCCGGCTTCCTTTATTGACGATGAATCCCTTTCTCAGGTGACCGAATACCTGTTGACCCTGCCAGCACCGGCAGCTCAGCCATGAGGAGCCCGTCATGCGTGTAACTCGTCGTTTCGTGCTGAAGGGGATGGCCCTGAGCAGCCTGGCCATGACCAGTTCGGTAGGCGCTTTGGTCGGCAGTAATGCGAGGCCGACTGCTAAGGTGACAGACCGGCCAATATTGGCGCTGATCAACGAAGGTGTGGCTGAATCAGTTTTCCTGCACGGCGCCATGGCAGCCAGCGGCTCACGGCTTCAGGTACAGAAGGTTGGCCGCAATCTGGGCTTCATGCTGAATTTCGAGCACCAATTACGCAACGTCCAGCCGATACGGGTCATTGGTTTGCTGGATGATGCTTCGGCCGTCCTAGTGGTGGATATGGCGCGAAGTTCCGGCGCGCGGGTGCAATGGATCGGTCAGCACACTGCGGAAGCCGGGTTCAGCCGCCATCACTTGCTCACTACCGATATTGCCGAGGGCAGCTGCCGGCAGCTCAGCCGCCAGCTGCATGCCTGCGGCGTTGGTTTCAGTCTGAACGAAGAACGCCACAGCGATTCGATGACGCCGCGCCAGCTGGCTGGACCAGCGCGCAAAGGCAATCAGTCCACACAGTGGGCTGCCAGTCTTGGTTATCTGCTGGCTTCGCTGGGTGCGCGCCCTGCGCTGACCGCCCCACTGGTCGCCACTGCGAGCAAGCCGATCACCGGCAGTTTTGTTTCTTTTTCGATTGAGACCTGAAGGAGTCTGATTAATGTCTGAACAAAATAATGCAGTACTGCCCAAAGGGATGGTCCAGAAAGAATTCGACAAGGCGATAGAGAAGTTCCGCGCTTTGCTGGGCGAAGAAAACGTATTGGTCAAGACCGATCAGCTGATGCCTTACAACAAGATCATGATGCCCGTGGAGAATGCCGCGCATGCGCCCTCGGCCGCGCTAACTGCGACCACCGTCGAAGAGATTCAGGGTGTGGTAAAAATCTGTAATGAACATCATGTCCCGATCTGGACCATCTCTACCGGCCGTAACTACGGTTACGGCTCGGCCGCACCGGTTGCGCGTGGCCAGGTCATCCTTGATCTGAAAAAGATGAACAAAATTATCGATATCGATCCGGTCATGTGCACCGCACTGGTCGAACCCGGTGTCACCTACGGACAGCTGTATGACTATATCCAGGAGCACAAGCTGCCGTTGATGCTGTCGTTCTCCGCGCCATCGGCCATTGCCGGGCCGGTGGGCAATACCATGGACCGCGGTGTTGGCTACACGCCCTATGGCGAGCACTTCATGATGCAGTGCGGCATGGAAGTGGTCATGGCCAACGGTGATGTCTATCGCACCGGCATGGGTGGCGTTAAGGGCAGCAATACCTGGCAGATCTTCAAATGGGGCTATGGTCCGACGCTGGATGGCATGTTTACCCAATCCAACTACGGCATTACCACCAAGATGGGCTTTTGGCTGATGCCCAAGCCGCCGGTATACAAACCCTTCGAAGTCATCTTCGAGAACGAAGAAGATATTGTCGAGATTGTTGATTTGTTACGTCCGCTGCGTATGTCCGGCACCATACCAAATTCAGTGGTCATAGCCAACATTCTGTGGGAAGCAGGTAGTGGCAATGTGCGCCGCTCTGCTTATATCAGTGAGCCCGGCCATACTCCCGACCCTATTCTGAAAAAAATACAGAAAGATACCGGCATGGGCGCCTGGAATCTGTACGCTGCGCTATATGGCACTCAGGAGCAGGTCGACGTGAATTGGAAGATCGTATCCGATGTGTTCAAGGCGCACGGCAAGGGCCGCATTGTCACCCAGGAAGAAGCCGGCGATACCCAGCCTTTTAAATACCGCGCCGAACTGATGTCCGGTGTGCCCAACCTACAGGAGTTCGGTCTGTACAACTGGCGCGGCGGCGGTGGCTCCATGTGGTTTGCACCAGTCAGTGAGGCACGTGGCAGCGAGTGCAAAAAGCAGGCGACATTGGCCAAACGCATCCTGCACAAGCACGGTCTGGATTATGTGGGCGAGTTTATTGTCGCTCCACGCGACATGCACCACGTTATCGATGTCCTCTACGACCGCACCAACGACGAGGAAACCCAGCGTGCTGACGCCTGTTTCAACGAGCTGCTGGACGAGTTCGAGAAGGAAGGTTACGCGGTGTATCGTGTGAACACGGCTTTCCAGAAGCGTGTTGCGCAGAGCTACGGCCCGGTCAAGCGGGATGTAGAGCACGCCATCAAGCGCGCACTGGACCCGAACAATATCCTGGCGCCGGGCCGCTCGGGCATCGATCTGGACACCTATAAAAAAGTCTGAGCGTTCTGTGCTGTTGAAGTGGGTGGCCGCGAGGCTATCCTTTATTGACGGGGATCCTCTGGTTCTGTCGCATTAAGCGTTTTTCGTCCAAATAGCTCATCGATTTCATTGAAGAATAATTGACAAGAATTGCTTAATGCGACAGAACCGCCATTACAGCTAAGAGGCTGTTTGACTCAGCTTCATCATCAAACGATCCAATACATTGGCGAACTCGCGCTGATCAGATTGACTAAACGCTGCGGGCCCGCCCGTTTCCACCCCTGCACTACGTAATTCTTCCATCATATCGCGTATCGATAATCGTTCACGTATGTTATCTACACTGAAAAGCTCTCCTCGAGGACTGAGCACGAAGGCTTTTTTATCAACCAGCTGTGCTGCCAGTGGAATATCGCCCGTAACCACCAAATCACCAACACTCGCGTGTAGCACAATGTAATCATCCGCCACATCAAAGCCACGGGGTACTTGAACCGCCCTGATCAAAAGCGAAGGTGGTGTATACAACATCTGATTCGCCACCAACGTTAAAGGCCGTTTCCAGCGTTGTGCTGCCCGAAATAAAATATCTTTGATCACTCCTGGACATGCATCCGCATCGACCCAAATATGCATCTTGTCTCCTGAAACCCCTGCTCTAGTAGGGGTCAACTCACGAAACGGAAAAAATCGTACGCTAAGTGTAATGGCCGGTTTCAAACGCGAGCCATTACAGTTAGGACTCACTGAAGAATATCGCTTAACTTTCGCATACCTGATTTCTTAAAAGCCATCCGAATCACCTGCTCTAGGACGTGTGTGTTCGCCGCATAGATATACGAGAGACCAACGTAGGTTTTTTTGTCATCTTTCGCTCCGATATAAAACGTACCATCTACAGTCCAGATATGCACCTGCTCCCACGAGCAACGAATCGACTCGTTCGCTCTCAAAAATCTGTGCTTGATTAACGTGACACCATCATCTCTAAGAATTACCTTGCCGAAATGGACTTTTTTTCCAGTTTTCAGGGTTTCAAGTAATTCCATCAGTAATCGGATGACGACAGCTTTCCATAGCTTCTCCACGAACGCCGAGTATATGGATTCATTTTTTAGCTCGACAACTGCTTCTGAACGATTGTCGCCGAACGCGATGGTATACGTTGTACCAGTTGGAGTGCCGTTTACAGAGTGGAGGACAGCACCCCAGCGCACGCGTGTAACGGCGTTAAGCGGGAAACGCTGATTTTTCCACACAACTTCATTCGGCGAGATACCCAAGATATCTTTGAATATTATTCCAATTTCAGCCTTATAAGTAATATCTCGGGCCCATTCATTTTTCTGAGACTCAGCCTTCTTTCGATTCTGAAAAATGTCTGAGAGTGCATCTGAATCCTGTTCGGTCCGCGCAGCCACTTCCGGTAATTCGGCGAAGAGCTCTTGTATCAACGCAGTAAGCCTCTGTGATTGGGCAAGCATGTCATGCTTGTTAAACAGATCGATTGCGAGATTCCGGACAGAGTACGCAATCTCGTGACTGGGCTTGTGATCGATCCCCCTGGCCTTAGCGCTTAACTGAATAGGTTGTGCTACATAGTCCCAATTGCGAGCAACCTCCTCGAGTTTATCCAAAATCGGCTTAACAACGCTCTCATCTAATTTCGCTGAATCTCTGGCCACTTTAATGAGCTTCTGGGCATTTTCCGCTTCTTGCTGCAGGAACCCCTGCGTTTCGACTGCGTAACTATCCACGAGATCGTCTATCAGCTCTGGCGCAGAAATCTTACCACCAAAGGTTATATCATCGACTGCAATGGTCATGACGTTGACTAATAACGCCGATGGAAGCCTGTTCAGGGCATCCCTGATGGCATTGCGGTAATAGCGCTTTCGCTCTGCAAGCCCAATTTCAATTTGATCTATTCCCCTGATCTCAGGAAAACCAGATACCGATCGATCCTCGTTGATATCGCATAAAATTTCATCCGTAGACAGGTCGTCAAAAAGGTATGCTATTTCCTGTATAAACTGGGCGACATCATCTGCCGAATTATTCTCATCCACCGCCTCAAACGCGGCCGCCATAAGATTCAAGTGCGCTAGGGTGGGCAGCCCCGACTTCTCGCGAATTGATATCGGATCGCTATTTAAGGCTGCCATAAGTTGTGATGCCTTCTCCGGTGAAACGCCTGGTAACCAAGCCATTTCAGCATTCAACCTGGTTCTCGGGCTGGTCAGGTCTGATCGTGCCTTCTGGCATGCGTCAGGATCTAGCTCCAGCAACTTCTCCTCTGCTAGTTCAACGATGTGCCGTCGGTCATCCATGGTAGTAACACCGAGCAGTACAAATGGATTTTGTTGAAGTTGAGATTTGTGCAGATTTTGTAGGTGCCGAGTTCCCGACACACTATGTTCTGGCTGAGGCGAAGACGCAGTTACCTTAGGTATCATAGTGGTATTAGATATTTAGCTTACGGAGTAGAGGCATATTCGCTAAACCATCTGCGGTAATACTGTTATCCCGCTGGAATGCCTGTATCGCTGATCGAGTTTTAGGTCCAAATAACCCGTCTGCAGTTCCAGCATCATATCCAAGCTCATTTAATCGCTGCTGAATCGCTTGAATTGTCGCATCCGGCTCTGGCCGCGCTGAATGAGGCACTTGTACTGATGTCGATGGTTTCGTTGCTGCAGATGGGCTGTGAATGAACCGACTTCTCCCCTCAGCTTGCAACTGATTACGGTATGGTTCAACATCTCTTTGCGCATTTTCTAGCGTGTCTGCTTGGTAGCTAGAACCACCGCAACGACTGTTGTAGTCGCGGACATACTTGTTGAACCGGCCCAAGTCAGAGTCAACGTATTTGTTGTTGATCACGGTTTCGGCTGCGTCTAAACGAGTCTTTTCAGCCAAGCAATATTTTATCTGCGCCGACGTGAGTACGTTATTTCGACCGATCGGTGGCTTATCCTCGATCGGACGATTGGGCGACGGAGGTTGTATTGACGGCGGTTGCGAGGTCGCAATCGGCGCCTCAGATGTAAAAGAAGATCCGGGTGGATACGTAGATTTTAAAGGCGGGTTATTATTTGGTTCATACCACATAGCCCCAATGATCGCAGCAATTACGAGCACCCTTAGATCCCAAATAACGAAAATGACATCAACAATTCCAAAAAACCGCTTGGCAGTTAATGAACCTGATGGTTGAGCAGGTGGTTCATTAGTCTGTGGAGCGGGGCCAGGTTGTTCTTCATGAACCGGGAGGCTAGTCTGCGCTAATTGCTGACGGGCTATAATTTCCCCCACCTGCCTTAGAGTCCTCGCTACCGTGGCATCAACATCTGACACCATAGAAGATAGACCAGCAAAGCCTTTTGCACTACTCCTTTCTTCTTTAGACGCCACCTGCCTATCCTCTAAATAAAGCCTATCTGATGCTGCACACCGCCCTCACGCTCTCTGGCGGATGCGGCATACATGGCAGTTAGTAGACTACCCTGGTCTAACCTGTTCTTCCCTGAACGCGCCGCAAGCCTAGCTCCTTCACGCACAACAAATGCCACGTCCGACAAAGGTCTCCCGGCGAGTTCCTGAGCAAAGTGGGTCGGATTAACGTCCTCCTCTTTCGGCAAAGTCAACAGTAGCTTCTCCAATAGCGATAGGGCTTCGATCTCATTCGCGTAGTCAACTTTAACGATGTGATCGAAGCGCCCTCTTCGCAAAATGGCAGGATCAATCATATTGACCCGGTTTGTCATCGCGACAATAAGAACTTCGTTCTTCGCAGCCTCTGGGATGCGGCGGAGGAATTCTGCGAACTCCTCAACACGATGGTGACCGGAACCTATTTCACGATCGGCGAGGAACGCTTCCATTTCATCGATGACTAAAACCGATGGCGCGCTCTGCATTGCCTTGTTGAACACCTCAGCCACCTTTTTGCTAGTTTCATGGATGTAGGGGCTAGCGACGCTCGACGCATCGATCTGGAAGCTCGGCCAACCAAGAAAGTCGATTAATCGATCAACCGCAAAGGTTTTACCGCATCCAGGCGGTCCGTGCAAAATCACGGCAGATGGAAAGTCGATACCCATGGCCTTGTAGCGGCTGCGGTTCTGGATGATATCGACGATGTGCTCATTGAAGAAGGCGGCTAGATCAGGACGCCCAGCCAATTCAAAGACTGTGCCCGGAAGGTTCTCATGCTCTGTTAGCACAGTGTTTGTACGCAAAGACGAAGTTCGAGCTCTATCAGTCTGAATTACCTCAGTAACTTCAAATCTGGCAGCTTGCACCACATCTTTAAGATGGCCTGCGCCAAGCCAACTCATTGTCTGACTAAGTCTACGAAAAGAATTCGCAGAGACGCTAGCTCCACCTGTCAGCCAGTAACCGAGCACAACATCATCGTCAGTTTTGGAACTGATGCTGTAAGTTGGAAGAATGCGACTGACTTTCTCGACGTATAGAGCGTCTTGTAATGGGGACTCTGGATCTATATCTCGCGTCGCCCTCAGTGCTAGCGCAAACGATAAGGCCTCGGCTTTCGTATCAGGAGACTTGCCTTCGGCGACCGGGCAAAGAACCTGACTTGAGCCACAAGAAATCGACCAAAGGCGCCGATCCCCAAAGTCGAATGCGCTGAAAGCCCCGGGCTTCATCAATCCAGTTTTGATCCAGCGACATGCGAGTTCGTCGAGAACAACAAGTGCCCTCCCGTTGCCTGGAGTCTCAAGAATCTGCCAGTTGGCACCCCAGAACACCGCAACACGTGCTTCCGTGCCACCTGGTAGCTTGTAACCAACAGGGAGCCAGGCATCAAAGGCCATAGGTCAACTCCGAATGATATTGGCGCCAGCCATCATTTCATCTTCACCGGCGGAGCCAATGCGCACAGAATCGAAATCTATGACCACTGCCCTGAGCTTGTCGATGTCATTCGCCTTGAGTGCTTCAGCACCGGCCGCAGCTAACTGCGCATGTTCTCTCGCATCCGGGAACAAGTAAGCATCCTGCGCAAGCCGTTTGAAGCGATCGATTACGAACCAGTCCTGGCGCCAAAGAATAATGAAATTCTTTCCGCGTAAATCGTCCAGGTGAGATTCAAAGTCCCCACTGTTGTTGTCTATCGCTCGTTTGGCCGTCTTGACAAGACTGTCGAAGGTATTTGATTCTGTAGAGCGAGCATGCTCACGCACCACCTTATCGAAAAACTCGACAGTCTTGTCAAGTTCAAGCTGACGAATATCCTTCAAGTGTTCTTTGCGCGTGAGGGCCAATAGGCGCTTAACCTCCTGTACATTATCCATTGCCTGCTTGGCTGTTTCTGGATCAGATTCGTCACTCTTAATCAACCCCGTTTGCTCTAGTTTTTCTCGTGCCTGATCAAGGCGGGGATCGTCAATCTTTGACGCCATCTCATCAAGACGCTGGAGAGCCTGCTCCGACTGCTCCTCGACGAGCTTTGATGCCTTTGTGTAATCAATCTGGCCATCTTGACGGGAGTAGAAGTTGCGTCCACTGTGGAATGAACCACCAATAGAAGGCACAGAGACCTCCATCATGATATTTCCGGAGTCGAGCACTTCGTACTCACAAATCATTTCGTCGCCCGCTGCAATGACGCCATCATCAAAATCAGACCCCTTAATCTCGAACATACCAATAAATCGATTGTCATTGACCGGATCAGTGATTTCACCTTCCCAGAGCTTGAACTTAATCGATCCGGTACTTGTCGCCTTAAGTGACTCTTCGGTCTTGAAGGTCATCTTTCCTTTCTTGGGCAACTGATCACCTTCATGGACTAGGTAATCGAGGACAAGTCGCCCACCTAGTTTGTCGCGCGCTTCAACACCAATCGAATGCGACGCCGGAATCGCATCAATGCTGGCGGCAGTTCGCGAGATAGTAATCTTGTCATCTGGAAGAGTTACAGGGCCACCCTTCGAGTCGAATACAAATACCTTGAAAGTGTTCTCCCCCGGCTTAGCAAGGCTGAGCTCAACTACGACACCATCCTTCAGAGTCATACGGCCTGAGGACCAACCAGTGTCCAGGCTGTCGATCTGGAATTCAGCGCCAGCCGCAGTATTTCCAGAAAGCCTTGCCACAATTTTTGCTTTTAAATCTGGTGTTCGTGAAATGTAGTTAAAAGAGAGCTCCAAAGCACCGCCTGCGCTAAGGGCTCCCCTCGCACTTTTCCGGCCACGGTTTTGTGAGCTCCAATCGATCGATTCAGCAAATACGGCTGCGCCCTCCGCGACCGCCGTCATGGGATTAACGTCCGTAGATGGCGCAATACCAAGTTCAAATGAAACCCGGTCACGTAGAGGTTTATATTGCGGCGGTCCACCAACAAACACGATGCGCTCAACATCGTGGGGGCTCAAACCTGCCTTATCTAGAGTTTCTCGAGCGGAAAGAATGGATTCATCGACCTTCTCGGCAATCAACTCGTTGAAAAGCTGTCTGGTGAAAGGAATATCGACATATATCTCTGAGCCTGATTCATCACTGACCCCAAGATCAGCCTCTGTGAGACTGATTACAGAATCTTCTTTTGCCGATAGTTCTATTTTTGCCTTTTCTGAAGCCCAAAGGCACATTCTCAGCAACGATTTGTACTTTTGATTCGCGGTGAAGTCTTCAGGAAGATCAAAGTTTGATTTAAGCCATGGCTTAACCATGTTGTCTAGAATAGATCGATCGAAGTCTGTGCCACCGCACATCGCGACGCCACCGTGAGCCAGCAAGCTCACCCGGCCACTAATACTTTCAGCAATGGCAATATCCAACGTCCCACCGCCGAGATCGAATATCAGGAAAACGCCATCGCCTTTCTGCTGTTTCATGACGCACATGACAGCAGCAACCGGCTCTTGCATCAAGGCAACGTTACCGAGACCAGCCATTTCTGCTGCCGCTAACGTTGCGTCCTTTTGCATTTGATTGAAGGCTGCTGGCACCGTAATCACGGTCCCAATTTCCTCATCGTTTCTGATTTCTTCTGGTAAATATCCAAAACACAGCTTGAGAATTTCCGATGAACATTCCTCTGGAGTCATGGTAATGTTGACGGCTGAGAACTTTACGGGGGTGCTTGTTCCCATCATCCGCTTAAACTTTGTAGCTGCGTTATCCGGGTTTTTGGCGGCGCTATCGTATGCCCGCTTACCCAAATATTTATTGCCTCGCCTATCAATGAATATAGCGGATGGTGTAACATCGTTTTGCTCAGGACTCTTGTAAAGACGCACTGACTCACCGTCGTAAGAGCAAACGGCACTGTTCGTTGTGCCGAGGTCGATTCCTATGTATTTCACGTATACACCCTCCTAAGCGTCACCGTACCCTGCTTCCTTACGCCCTCAGTACCCATGATAATTGGCTCCACCATTTGATCGACCAGCAACTGATCATCAGGACCAAAATCTCCGATGTTTAGCGCAGACGCAGCCATTCCCAAGACGTACGGCTTGCCTTCAACGTTCACAAGCTTCAGGCCACTGGCGCCAAGACTCTCTTCGACTTTTTTTTGGAAATAGCGGAGCTGATTGATATATCGTCCGGCTTCGCCTGCATCTAGCTTGTTTACGACGCGTGAGAACAAGCGAGAAAATCGCCAGCTTTCTACGGCTATATTGATCAGAGATTGCTCCATCTGGTCTTGCGCGCCGGTTAGTTCAATCGTCATTTTTTATTCCCTATTACGTCCTTGTTAATGTCATTCTGGTTCACGGTGCTTCACCGAATCGGTCTTGGCGTAATCGATCTAGATGTCGTAGAGCACCGCGAAATTGTTGAGGTTCCTGGCCACATAAGAATGGTTGGGAGCGATATCTTGTCCAAAAATCTTAGGATATTGCTGCATAACTCCGGCAAATCATCCGTTATCGCTATGTAGTTCATCAACAAATACGGCTAACTAAAAAACTACTTGAGTAAAGGAGCAGCCTCAGAAAACGGAATTTGAAGTACGTTAAGGCTTTGGCAGTGGCTTTAGCGGCCTGAATTACCCCGCACCGACCTTGCCGCTGCTGCGCCATAGGTAATCGCCGGTCAGGTCAATGTGCTCCCGGCCCAGCGGCGACAGATATTGCAACAACGCGTCAACAGCATGACAAGCAACCAAGGAGAACCACTGTGACTTTCAAAATTCAAAATTGGGCAGAGATATCTGAAAACTATACAGGCGCATTATTACTTGGAAATGGAGCCAGTATTTCCGTTAACAACAGCTTCGCATATAACTCTCTAATAGAGCACGCAAGAGATAACAGACTGCTAACTCAAGATGTACAGCAATTGTTTGCTTTCTTTAACACAAATGACTTCGAACTCGTTTTGCGCCTGGTATGGCAAGCATCACACGTAAATCGCTCATTAAACATACCCGATGAGAGAACGCACGGTGCATATTTACGAGTTCGCGAATGTTTAATAAAGTCAGTAAAAAATGTGCACCCCGAACACGGTGCGGTTGAGTCGCAACTGCCAGAAATCTATGCGTTCCTTAAGGGCTTTAAAACTGTATTGTCCTTGAACTACGATCTAATTTTATACTGGGCCATAATGTATGGTTCAGAAATCTCTGACCAACACTCCCTCAAAGACTGCTTTGTAAATGGTAGCTTTGATGAAAACTGGCGTCGCTTTAGAACACCAATTAATGGCGATAGATCAACAACCCTAGCCTTCTACCCTCATGGAAGCTTGATACTATGCCGAAACATTGTCGAATCAGAACGAAAAATAAATAGCAATGGAAATGATCTACTAAATTCAATACTTAAGGCCTGGCAAACAGAAAGCGACATTCCCATTTTTGTCAGCGAAGGCGTATCGCAGCAAAAAATAAACTCAATACAAAATAGCTATTATCTAAGTACTGTTTACAGAGAAGTATTAACAACACTTGAACAAGATCTAACTATCTACGGCTGGGGCTTTGGAGAGCATGACCTTCATATCCTTCTTCGCATAGCGGCAGCTGACATTCAGCGAGTTTCGGTATCCGTTTATGAAGACGATCAAGTATTTTGCAATAGAGTGTGTCAAATTATTAAAGACACTCTAGGCCGCCACGTACAAGTGGTTTTCTTTGATTCAAAAAGCCGTGGCTGCTGGAACCATGTCGCCTAATCGGGTAGAGTTATTGTCAAATCTGGTGTTTGGCCATTTAATCAAGCGGTGGCCTGATTGTCTGCTGTCACCTCGATTCCATCTTTAAATTTCACTCCCGTAATGACTCGGGCACGGTATTCAAATCCACGTTGCTTTCGCCAGTTTTTTTCTGCACATTCCGATAGTTTGAATATCATGTGCAGCATGCTTTCACGAGTCAGGCTGCATTTAAACAATCGACACGAAAGTCCCGTAGGATTTTAGCATTACAAAACCTCCCGCAATCCTTCTCTTGAGAGTTTCTGATCCAGTTGCCAGGTTTTTTCCCCGGTAACGTAAGAGTTATGATGCCCCATCAGTTTTGCAATACGGTTATCACGTTCCCTTTCCCATGTAGAAACAGGAAATTGACGATTCCACGCCATGAGAATGCGTTGTTGGCTTTTTGACATGGATAGCCCATAGCGGTCGTACATATAGAAGGTGACCCGTGCAACAAACCCTTTTACTGCATCTCTTGGCTCTGTCGTCTTATCTTTGAAATCAGTACGCGTTGTGCACTGGCCATAATGGTTAGGCATGGTTCTGGATACCATGCCGTACAGGTAGTTGCTTCGGTCACCGTTGACTTCACCTACCACCGGGGTCAAGTTAAAGAGATTTGCTTCCATTACCCGAAAAACCGGATCGTTCCTGGTGCAGTTTTTCCTGCCACCCTTTTGCCAGCATTGGCGTTGGCGTCCTATTACCCAGGCTGGAACGATGTGTTCCCACTCAATACGCGCGGCACGGTTAGCATTTTTACGCGACTCGTATCCGCAGGAATCAAGATCAACCCGGCCTCCCGTTTTACCTGTCCATCTCCACTTACAGCCGCAATACAGCGTTCCCAGTTGTGATTGATTACGATCAGAATAAACATTCTGACGTGCCTGAACTTTTGCTTCACTGAAAAACTGGGGTGCGGCATTGACCGGAAAATGAAAAAAGATACCCAAAACGGCACAACAGGCGAACAACCAAGCTCCTTTAGTAATTCCTGTTTTCATCATTTATTTGGTGTCCATTTGTATTTAGGGGTTGTAAGCCCGTTGCTGCCTGGCAAGGTTGCATAAACTAGCGATACCTCTTTAGCCTCAGTGGTGTAATAGCACTGCTCTGTGAGCCTCTACGCCGATCTATACTCGCTACCAATACTCTTTTCTCTGGAAGAAAAGACCTGTCAGTCTAAATCTCCTAAAAATTGCACGGTCAGAACAGGCTACTATTGCGAAGTTGAAAATGGCTGAATGCCCTGCTGAATAACCCATCCAGCAAAATTCTATGAGACTTTGATGTCGTTTGCTTAAACGTAGCCGTTAATAGATAAAGATCATTTGAGAAAACATTTAACGACATCGAGTAAACGACTAATACCAAGAAAAGCAACAGGAACAACCCCATGACAAGCAACCAACAACGTGCCGCCCTGCAACGACAAATCTGGGCCATTGCCAATGATGTGCGCGGTTCAGTAGACGGCTGGGATTTCAAACAATATGTCCTCGGCACCCTGTTTTACCGCTTCATCAGCGAGAACTTTGCCCTCTATATTGAAGCCGGTGACGACAGTATCAATTATGCCGTGCTTAACGATGAGGTGATCACGCCAGACATCAAAGACGATGCCATTAAAACCAAGGGTTACTTCATCTATCCCAGCCAGCTGTTTGCCAATGTGGCTAAATACGCCAACAGTAACGAAAGCCTGAATACTGATTTGGCCGCGATCTTTGCCGCTATCGAAGCCTCGGCCAGTGGCTACCCCTCTGAAGGCGACATCAAAGGGCTGTTTGCCGATTTTGATACCACCAGTAACCGACTCGGTAATACCGTTAAAGACAAAAATCTTCGTTTAGCGGCGGTACTGAAAGGCGTGGCAGGCTTGGATTTTGGCCATAATTTTTATGAAAAGAGTGATGCCGCCCAGATTGACTTGTTCGGCGATGCTTACGAATTCCTGATCTCCAACTATGCCGCCAATGCCGGTAAATCCGGTGGTGAATTCTTTACCCCGCAGCATGTCTCCAAGCTGATTGCCCAGCTGGCCATGCACAAGCAAACCAGCGTCAATAAAATTTATGACCCGGCTGCCGGTTCCGGCTCGCTGCTGCTGCAAGCTAAAAAGCACTTCGACGCCCATATTATTGAAGACGGCTTCTTCGGCCAGGAAATCAACCACACCACTTACAACCTGGCGCGCATGAACATGTTTTTGCACAACATCAACTACGACAAGTTCAATATGCAGCTGGGCAATACCTTAATAGACCCGCACTTTCTGGATGATAAACCCTTTGATGCCATCGTCTCTAATCCGCCGTATTCAGTGAAGTGGATAGGTAGTGATGACCCCACCCTGATTAACGATGACCGCTTTGCCCCCGCCGGTGTACTCGCACCCAAATCCAAAGCCGACTTTGCCTTTGTGCTGCATGCGCTCAGTTACCTATCCAGCAAAGGCCGCGCCGCCATCGTCTGCTTCCCCGGTATTTTTTACCGTGGCGGTGCCGAGCAGAAAATTCGCCAATATCTGGTGGATAACAACTATGTGGAAACGGTGATTTCACTGGCACCCAACCTGTTTTTTGGCACTACCATCGCGGTGACTATTCTGGTGCTGTCCAAACATAAAACCGACACCACTACTCAGTTTATTGACGCCAGTGGTTTGTTTAAAAAAGACACCAATACCAACACCCTGACCGATGATCATATAAAGCAAATCATCGCGGTATTTGACAGCAAGGAAAATGTAGATCATCTGGCTAAATCTGTACCGTTTGAACAGGTGGCAGCTAACGATTACAACCTTTCGGTCAGCAGCTATGTGGAAGCTAAAGACAATCGCGAAGTGACCGACATTACAGAGCTCAATGCCGAGCTAAAAACCACCGTTGCCAAGATTGACCAGCTGCGTACTGATATTGATGCCATCGTTGCTGAGATCGAAGGCGAAGAGGTTGAGGCATGAGCAGTATGAGCTATATGGAAAAGCTGCTGGATGGCGTTGATGTGGAGTGGAAGACGATCGCCGAAGTGGGTGAATTAGTTCGCGGAAATAGTCTGCCGAAAACAGATTTTACTGAATCAGGAGTTCCAGCTATTCATTACGGACAAATTTATACTTACTACGGATTATCAACAATATCGACAAAATCCTTTGTTTCGCCCGAAACTGCCACGAAATTAAAAAAGGTTGATAAGGGTGATGTTGTAATTACAAACACAAGTGAAAACCTTGAAGATGTTGGAAAAGCATTGTGCTATCTCGGTGAGCAACAAGCGGTTACAGGCGGGCATGCGACAATCTTTAAGCCAAGCGAAATAATTTTAGGAAAGTATTTTGCTTACTTCACTCAAACAGAAATCTTCACAAAAGAAAAAAGAAGATATGCAAAAGGGGCGAAAGTTATTGATGTTTCAGCAACTGATATGGCGAAATTTCAAATCCCCATCCCCTGCCCAGAAAACCCCAAAAAATCGCTGGAAATTCAGGCCGAAATCGTCCGCATTCTGGACACCTTCATCGAGCTGACCGCCGAGCTGACCGCTGAGCTGACCGCCCGCAAAAAACAATACCACTACTACCGCGACCAGTTGTTGAGTTTTGAAGAAGAGGAAGTGGAGTGGAAGACGTTAGGGAAACTGGCAGAGTATTCTCAAACGCGTATTAGCTATGTAGAACTCAATGGTAGTAATTATATAGGTGTTGAGAGTCTCTTACAAAATCGAGCAGGTAAAACAGACTCTATTCGAACCCCAGAAAGTGGCAATTTTACACAATACAGCGCCAACGACATCTTAATAGGAAATATACGACCTTATTTAAGAAAGATTTGGTATGCCGATCGTACTGGCGGAACTAATTCTACTTTGTCAGATTCAAATAATTCCAATGAGGCATCCAGTTGATGTATAATAAGTCATTGTTTTATATATGTTAATCACGATCATGTCGTGAAAATACTAAACAGTCTCTCAAATCTGCCCTACAGGGGCTCCCAGAAGCGCTTGGCGCGCATTTATCTTCATTTTCATCATTTTTCGTCTCCTCGACGCGCGATGCAACAGCGACGTTTTATGGTTATCTGCGTGGACTGTTTCAATCCGATCGGGCGACCATGCTGCGCATGGGCGAAGTAAACGAGGTTGATCACCAGGCTATGCAACACATGCTGACATCTGGTGCAATTGATTGGCATGGATTTGGTGCACAGATTGCGCGTGAAGCGGACGCGCTATTGGGTGGCGACAAAGCCACTTTGATCATTGATGAGAGTGGTTTTGCGAAGAAGGGTGAAGCCTCAGCAGGGGTTGCGAGGCAATGGAACGGCCGTCTGGGGAAGGTAGACAATTGCCAGGTTGGCGTATTTGCCAACCTGTGCCGGGACAGCATGGCAAGTTTGATTGATGCGCACCTGTATTTACCGGAACACTGGGCGAATGATTCGGATCGTTGCAATAAGGCAGCGATACCTGAAGCGCACCAGCGCTACCAAAGCAAATGCGAGATCGCGTTATCGATGATTGAAAAAGCGCTGCAACATGGTGTGCGCTTTGGTTATGTGGCCATCGATGCGGGTTACGGCAAGGATGCTGCCTTTTTACGGGGCGTTGATAATCTTGGTTGCACATTTGTTGCAGATGTTCATTGCAAGCAGATGATCTATCTTGAAGACCCAGCGCCGCACATTCCAGATTGGAATGGCCGTGGCAGGCGGCCAACACACATGAAAGCACAAAGTGAAGCAATACGTGTCGATCAATGGGCATCTGAGCAGCCGGATACAGCATGGCGGCACATCAAGCTGCGCGAGGGTGAAAAAGGCGCGCTTGAAGCGCAATATCTTCATACACTCGTTTGGGTATGGGATGGCACCGAGCCTCAAGCGCGCCGATGGCATTTGTTGGTCAGGCGGGAGATTGGCGCACGCGAAATATCGCACTACTGCCTATCCAATGCGCCATTTGAAACACCATTGCAGAGGCTGGCGCAGGTGCAGGCACAGCGTTTCTTTATCGAACACAGTTTTCATGAGGCAAAGAGTGAATGCGGCATGGCCGACTATCAAGTACGCCGATGGGATGCATGGCATCATCACATGGCTTTGGTCATGCTGGCAACGCTCTTCCTGGTCAAGCAAAAAATGCAGGGCAGAGAGCAATGGCCGATGTTATCCGTCAATGACTTGGTAACAGCATTAGCTCATATGCTGCCTCGAAGACAGCTCACAGCCGAGGAATTGGCTGAAATTATTCACAAGCGGCATCAGAGGAGATCCAGCGCAAAGCAGTCTTCTGTCAGGCAAAATAGGGCTCTGGAATAATCTGACAAAGTAGAATTAGTGATGTCACTTATAACGGCGCCAATTCTAATGACTGTTATGGTGTTGTCAGCGGTAATGACAGTTTAGGAGTAATCAATGGTTCGTTAGGCTCCATATTGGATCCTAAGTGGGGAACGGATGCATGGAGTTTCTTGGTTAAAGATGACTTAAATGGTGGTACTGGTACATACAATGGCTTGAATTTTGCGTTGTCGGGGCCAGCAGGAGCAGCATCGGGGAATTGGACGCTGACAGCAACTGATCCAGATCTCAACACGTTACCCAATCTCCCCACAAGCCTGGATTTTCTTGTTGTGCTGAAAGCAGGACCTGGCTTTGGTTTATGGCTGCTTGATGACATTATCGTTGATGGCACTGATAGTGGTACTTGGATATCTCATATAAAAAATAAGGGTGGCAATATTGCTGATTTGTCACATCTCACAATATATGTTCGCGATGGTGTGAAAGGTCAAAATGAAATACCTGAACCAGGCATTCTGGCGCTTCTGGGTCTCGGACTGGCTGGCTTGGGTTTCTCACGCAGACGCCAGGCTTGATCATCTGTTTTTAGTTTATAAATTCAACAAACCCGCTTAGGCGGGCTTGTTGTTTTGTGCCTTCGCGCTTAATGTTTCTCAGGCAACGCCTGTTCTTTAGCGTATAAATAACCACACTCACCACCTACCGTCGATTTTTTTTACACTTATATCGATATTAATACCATGAGATCGTCCGCGAATAGGCTGATCTACTGCAAACGATCCTGGTTATTTTCCGATACAGAAACTTGAGAAAATCTCACCCAGTAAATCATCGGCGCTGAATTTGCCCGTGATAGCGGATAATGCCTGTTGCGCCAGACGGAGTTCTTCTGCAAGCAGTTCAAGGGTGTTGCCTTCGTTCAGCAAGATGCCTGCTGTTTGCAGATGTTCGCTCGCGCTGGATAACGCCTGCAAATGCCTTTGCCGCGCCATGTAGAGCCCTTCACCCGCAACGTTTCCTTGAAAGCCGATTACCTGGAGCAGTGCGCGCCTCAGCAAATCCATGCCTTCGCCATGTTTGGCTGACAGAAAGATCGCCATGCCATGCTTGTTTTCGGTCAGGCGGGGCGCCTGGGCGACTAAGTCGATTTTGTTGTATGCCGTCAAAACGGGTAACTGCTGTGGCAAGCTGGCAAGAATCTCCTGGTCGGCTGTGGTTACACCCTGGCGACTATCCACAACCAGCAGAATCAGTCCCGCCTGTCGTGCTGCCGCATGAGTACGGGCAATGCCCTGCTGTTCGATCACATCGCTGGTTTCCCGGAGACCGGCAGTATCGACCAGATGCAGCGGAATACCTTCGATTTGGATCGATTGCCGAATCGTATCGCGCGTGGTGCCGGGTAGCTCTGTCACGATGGCAATGTCTTCACACGCCAACTGATTCAACAAACTGGATTTACCAACATTGGGCTGGCCAACCAGTACGATGGAGATGCCAGATTGCAATAATGCTCCCTGGCGGGATGCAGCCAATACACGCGCCAGTTGCTGTTGAATGTCCTGCAGTTGTTGCGTAGCTTGCGCGGATTGCAAAAATTCCAGTTCTTCTTCTGGGAAATCCAGCGTGGCTTCCACCAATACACGCAGCGCAGTCAGGGCTTGACTCAACCGAGTAATGGTTTCCGAGAACGCACCACTCAGGGAACGTAACGCGCAACGAGCTGCATCGGTGGTGCTAGCTTCGATCAGATCCGCCACGCTTTCTGCCTGCAGCAGATCCATTTTATCGTTTAGAAAAGCACGTAAGGTAAATTCCCCCGGTTCGGCAAGGCGTGCGCCAAGCTGTAAACAGCGTGTCAACAACAGATTCAGGACGACCGGGCCACCATGCCCCTGTAGCTCGAGCACATCTTCACCGGTATAGGAATGTGGTGCGGGGAAATACAACATGATGCCCTGATCGAGCACTTGCCGATGCTCGTCAAGAAAATCCCCAAACTCCGCATAACGCGGTTTTGGCAATTTCCCCAGAATAGCGATTGCGAGCGGTTGCAGATTTTCCCCGGAAATACGGACGATACCCACGCCACCCCTGCCAGGCGGGGTGGCGATTGCGGCGATGATGTCGTGATTGCGGGATGGTTTAACAGGCATGGATAACCTGTCTGCCGGAATCCGTAGCAATCAGAAGTGATCGATTACTTTTCCTTGCGCTTATTGGATTTTTCAGCCGCCACTACCGTAGTAGTAGCAGGCACGTCATACATGCGCGTAATTTGCCATTGCTGGGCAATTGACAAAACGTTACTGACCAGTGAATACAGCACTAGACCTGCCGGAAAAAAGAAGAAGAAAATACTGAAAGCAACCGGCATAATCTGCATAACGCGTGCCTGAATGGGATCAGTTGGCGTCGGGTTCAGTTTTGTTTGAATGAACATCGAGATACCCATCAGAACGGGCAACACGTAATAGGGATCAGGCGTAGACAAATCATTAATCCACAGTGCAAAAGGCGCGTAACGCAATTCCACCGCCGCCAGTAATGTCCAGAACAGCGCAATAAAAACGGGCGCCTGCACCAGAATAGGCAGACAACCCCCAAGGGGGTTAATTTTTTCTTCCTTATAGAAATCCATCATAGCCTGATGCATGCGCTGACGATCACCTTTATATTGATCCTGAATGTACTTCAGCTTGGGCGTCACTTGACGAAGCTTGGCCATCGAGCGGTAACCTGCTGCAGACAGTGGAAAAAACAGGGCTTTAACCGTTACAGTCAATAAAATGATTGCCAATCCCCAGTTGTCTACCAACGAATGATAAAAAGATAGCAACCAGAACAAAGGAACCGCAATAATCGTCAACCATCCATAATCAACCGTAAATTCTAAACCAGGAGCAAGTTTTTCCAGATTATCCTGTTCCTGAGGTCCCGCATAAAGTTGTATGGAAGAGGTTCCAACGCTGCCCGGAGCAATCTCGTCAACCGGTAGAATAATACCGGCGGTATAGAGATTCTCATTCTGCCGCTTGGCAAAAAACTCGCGTGGCTGGCCCTGTTTTGGCAACCATGCAGACAGGAAATAATGCTCCAGCATGGCAATCCAGCCATTGTCCGCATTAGCAGGATAATCAAGCTTGCTATTATTGATATCTGAAAAATGAATTTTTTTGAATTTCTCTGCTTCGGTATAAATAGCTGCGCCAGTATAAGAATGATCCATCAAGGAGTTACTTATCGGCGGAATGCTATCACGCAGCATCTGATAATACGCAAATGGGCGCAACGAGTTATTAGTAGTGTTCTTTATTTCAAATCCCACATCGATCACGTAGCTGCCACGACGGAAAGTGTAAGTTTTAGTTACCTGAACATGATCTGTTTCATCAGCCAGCAAGCGAATAGTGATTTCGTCTTCACCCGCTGTCATTTCATATTGACGCCTGGCGGATTCCGGCTGATAAACTGTCTTATGATTGGGTAGCGCCTCCCCAATCAGCCCCGATTGCGCAACATAAATGCGCGAAGCCTGACTTTGCAGCAAGGCATAGGGTATATTTTTATCTTCCGTCGAAGGGTGTTTTTGCAACTCAAGACGTCGCAAATCTCCGCCGACCGTATCAATCTCAGCGATTACCATATCGGTTACCACTTTTATCTGCTCACCAGTAGATAATAACCGTGGCGTCACGATATCCCTGGTGTCCGCGCTCGCGGGAATTTCGCCGCTGCTACCTGCCGAACCGGCTTCGGCCAATGAATTACCAGGAACCGGCAAGTCAGGATCAAGCTGACTGGTTCCACCTGAATTAGAAGCCACACTCTGCTGATCGAGGCGCCCCTGCTCGTTGATCCATGCTTCCCATAAAAAAAGCAGCGAAGTTGAAAAAATGACGAAAAGTACGATTCTTTTGGCATCCATTTTGATTTGATGTCTGAATATTAGTGATTCGGTCTGTTAAGTGTTGATGCTCGATTAATTACTGATGACGTTTACGGGCTTTAGGGAACCGGATCATGCCCACCCGGATTCCAAGGATGGCAACGGAGTATTCGTTTGACACTGAGCCAGAGACCCGACAGCACGCCATGCTTTGCTAATGCTTCCTGTGCGTAATTGGAGCAAGTTGGATAAAACCGGCAGGAAGGTGGCATCAGAGAGCTCAAGAAAATCTGATAGCATTTAACGAAGTTAATCAGTAATTGCCGCATGTTTATTTAAATATTCCTCGGCCCTTTCCAGCAATGTTAATGCTTCTGCACGAAGACACAAATAATGTTTTGAAAGATCAATAGGGTTTCGTAACTGCATCACATAATCAAGTCCAATAACTGCTTGCTGGTGTAGTCGAAAAGTTTCTCTGACAACTCGCTTGATTCGATTGCGCACAACTGCCTTATGTTCCATACGCTTGGCAACAATCAAACCAAGCCGTGCAAAACCCAATCGATTGATCTTGATATGCAGCCGCAGAAAATTTCCGTTGAAAGCCACCCTGTTTTGCAACACAGCGCGAAACTCTTCTGCTTGCCGCAATCGCTGCAGACGGGTCAACTTTCGCAGAGTGTGCGGCATTTTTACCGCCAGCAATACATGCAGCAATCAATTGATTTCAAAAACCGAAATTCCTTAATGGAGCTATACGCTCAACCGCGTTCTACCCTTAGCTCTACGCGCATTGATGATTGCACGACCACTTTTTGTACTCATACGGACTCGAAAGCCGTGTGTGCGTTTTCTACGAATAACCGATGGTTGATAGGTACGTTTCATTTTTCAGAGTTTAAGTTGTTAATGTTAATGGATATTCAATCACTCAGTGCTGCAATTACCGCAATCTGCAACGCAACTTGTTACATGTATTTGAACCGGTGATTATAGCCTAATCTGAAAAGTGCTTCTAAGAATTAGGTTTCATCTGTCAGTCTGGATATGGATCAGGGGCTGGCGATAGCCAAGACGGTTATAAACCTGGAGATCAATACCAGGGTGCTTGGGCGATAGATTAAGGAGAGCCGGACTGATAGTAATAGTCAGCCATTTCATGGTAACGGCAAACTGACGCCGGAACAGGAGGAAACTCAGAACCCAAAATCACAGATCAGGCAACTTAGGCTGAAGCAACAGATACTAAAGGAAGAAACGGTGTTAGCACCAAGTTTACTGGGCGCGATGTGTAAAAATTTCCAGCAGAATTTGCCCAAAAAATGCCTGTTTTATCAGCCAGGAGCTTCGCTACGCAATTATCGGAAACATACAGATGCTATCCTGCCAGCACGGTGGACGCGCGTCGGGCTCGATAGACTCCTAGATCAGCACAACATCATACTGTTCCTGATTATAGGAAGCGATAACTTGCAGACTGATAGGGGTGGCGATGAAATCTCCCAGATTGGCGAGATTCTGCGATTCTTCATCCAGAAAAAGATCGATTACCGATTGTGATGCCAGTATGCGGAATTCTTTAGCGTTGAACTGTCTCGCCTCTCTCAGCAGATCTCTCAGAATATCATAGCAAACGGTTTGCACGCTTCTGATTTCACCGCGTCCCTGGCAGGTGGAGCAAGTTTCACAGAGAATATGTGCCAGACTTTCGCGGGTTCGTTTGCGGGTCATTTCCACCAACCCAAGTGCAGTAAACCCGTTGACAGTCATTTTAGTTTTATCTTTGAGTAATGCCTTGTTGAATTCCGCTAGCACAGCATTGCGGTGCTCTTCCTGATCCATGTCGATAAAATCAATGATGATGATCCCGCCCAGGTTTCTTAGCCGTAACTGCCGCGCAATCACTTGCGCAGCTTCCAGGTTGGTTTTAAAAACAGTGTCGGCAAAATTACTCACACCAACATAACCACCGGTATTAACGTCCATGGTTGTCAATGCCTCGGTTTGATCAACAACCACGTAGCCACCGGATTTCAAATCCACCCGACGAGCCAGTGATTTTTCAATTTCCTGTTCGACGCCGTATAAATCGAACAAGGGTCTTACGCCTGTATAGTGACAAATCTTTCCGGCATCATTCACCATGTATTCCTGCGTGAATGCCATTGTTTTCTGAAAAGTTTCCCGTGAATCTACCAGCACGCGATCTACCTCAACATTCACAAAATCGCGCAATACTCGTAGGCTTAAATCCAAATCCTGGTAAAGCAAAGCGGGAGAAGGCGATGTTGACGCACGTTGCTGAATATCAAACCAGAGTTTATACAGATAATTGATATCCCCCTGTAACTCCGATACATCTGCAGTTTCTGCCATCGTGCGAATGATAAAACCACCCGTGGCATCCACCGGCAGTGCATTCATTAATTTCTGGCGTAACAGCTCGCGCTCGGCATTGTCCTCAATACGTTGTGATACCCCAATATGGGAATCCTGCGGCAAATAAACCAGCAAACGCCCCGCCAGGCTAATTTGAGTAGACAGCCTGGCACCTTTTACTCCAATGGCGTCCTTGACCACCTGCACCAGAATATTGCTGCCTTCACTCAAGAGTTGTTCGATTGGTCGCATGGGATGACCATGAGAAAATTCGAGAATGTCAGCTACATGTAAAAAAGCTGCACGCTCTAACCCGATATCGATAAAGGCAGATTGCATGCCCGGCAACACCCGACTTACACGACCATTGTAGATATTTCCGACAATGCCGCGACTATTATTACGTTCGATATGCAGTTCCTGCGTAATGCCTTGCTCGGTGATAGCAACACGCGTTTCCTGTGGTGTAACATTGACCAGAATTTCACTACTCATAATTTCGGTTACCGGGTCTGCTTTCCATCAATTGTCAAAAACGGGAATTCCGGTTTCCTCCAGCAGTTGCGCTGTTTCAAACAGCGGCAGACCCATTACGCCGCTGTAGCTGCCATTTGTTTCCATGATAAAGACTGCGGCCTTTCCTTGAATTGCATAAGCCCCTGCTTTGTCATGCGCCTCGCCACTAGCAACATAAGTATCAATTTCCTCTGGACTGATTTCACGCAATCGCAGGGTTGAGACCGACAGTCGTAGTCTGATCTGCTGTTGAAACGCCAGCCCAATGGCTGTGTATACCTGATGTTCTCGTCCTGAAAGCTGTCCCAGCATAATTTTTGCGTGCCCGGGATCGCGTGGTTTACCCAAAATACAACCATCCAGCACCACCACTGTATCTGCTGCCAATACCGGTTTTGCCGGTAAACTCCGTTGACCCAGACGCAGCCACCCAGCCTCAGCCTTCGCATGTGTAATCCGATAGACATAGTCAGCCGGAGCCTCATCCGGTAGCGGAGATTCATCAATATCTGCCGGACGGGTAAGTATTTCCCGCATTAACAGAACGCTGTGATGAACGCCAATCTGCCGCAGCAATTCACGCCGACGCGCACTGCGTGATGCCAGATAAATCGAGTGTTTAATAGTACCCATTGCTTAGTAAGTTATATTGACCAGTGACAAAACAACAAATAATTCAGGCACGATGGTAAGGATGTCGCTGATTCACCATCGTCGCCCGATACAATTGCTCAGCGAGCAGAACGCGTACCAACCCATGCGGCAATGTTAAAGCAGACAATGCCAGTTTTTGGTGCGCCAGCTGCTGAATAGCAGAATGCAAACCATCCGCACCACCTATGATAAACGCCATATCCCGACCGAAAGTCAACCAGTCCACCAGCATTTTCGCCAGCTGCAGCGTGGTAGCCTGTTGGCCACGTTCATCCATGACCACTACATGACATCCGACCGGCAAGGCAGTCTGAATACGCTCGCTTTCAATGTATAACAGCTTGTCAATATCCTTCCCTGCGCGTTTTTCTGGCTTGATCTCCACCAGACGAACCTCCGCCTCCCTGGGCATGCGGCGTACATATTCGCTGAAGCCCTCATCAATCCAGGCTGGCATTTTGTTACCGACCGCCAGAATATAAATTTTCATGAGTATGCATTAATGAAAGGATGCTGCCCACAACCCTTCCAAATCATAATACTCACGTACGGCAGGCTGCATTACATGCACCACGATTTCACCCAGATCGACTAGCATCCATTCGCCGGTTTGCTCCCCCTCAACACCATAAACTTCTCCACCAGCCGCTTTCACCATTTCACGCACATGATTGGTTAGCGCCTTGGTCTGGCGAGTGGATTCGGCGCTGGCAATCACCATTGTGGTAAATAATGTTGCAAATTTACCCAACGCAATAACGCGGATATCCTTGGCCTTGATGTCCTCCAGTGACTGGATAGTGATTTTCAGCAATTGATCAGTGTTCATTTCTCTCCGGTGTAAATATGGTGACTAATGATATAGTTAATCGTGCTATCAGGCAGCAAATAACGTACACTTTTTCCTGATTGAATAGTGGCACGAATACTGGTCGAAGAAATCGCCAGCGGCGTTGTTTGTGCGACATAAATCTGACCACAGGAAGTCTTGCATAGGTCGTCTGCGTTGTCCGTCCAACGGTGCTCACATGCCGCTTTCAAAGCAGGTGGTAAATCGGCAGCATGCTTTATCAACGCGTTACCTGGTCGATTGACAATCACGATGTGACACAATTTGAATAATTCCTGCCAGCGATACCATTGTGGCAATTTCAGAAAAGCATCTGCTCCAACGATAAAACAGATTGCGCTTTCTCCATTTTCTTCAAAAATAGCTTGCCGGATTTCCCGCAGAGATTCAATGCTGCGGGTCTCCCCGGCTCGCCGTAATTCCCGGTCATCCAGACAGAATCGTGTATTACCGCTAATAGCCAAACGCAGCATAGCACAACGATGTTGATTGCTGGCCAACGGCAAGGTGCGTAACCGTGGTTGCCCGGCAGGCAGGAAATGTAAACGATTGAGCTTCAGGCACTCCACGACTTCTTCGGCGACTCGCAAATGCCCATAGTGCACCGGATCAAATGTGCCTCCGTAAACACCAATTAGCGACAGCATTCCCGTGTTGCTCATGACCACCTTCGGGAGTTTCGTGATTAAAACAGTGCCAGACGCATATCCGCCAGGACCTCAGCCAGATGCGCAGTAAAACGCGCAGCTTGAGCACCATCGATAACACGATGATCATAGGAGAGCGACAAAGGTAATAATAGTCGTGGTACAAATTTGCCGTCACGGTAAACGGGCTGGTGACTTGCACGCGAAACACCAAGAATTGCCACTTCTGGTGCGTTGATGATTGGCGTAAACCCCGTTCCTCCAATCCCGCCAAGACTGGATATCGTAAAACTGCCACCCTGCATGTCGCCCGGTTTTAACTTACCTTCACGAGCGAGGACGGACAATCTGGTAAGCTCGGCAGCAATTTCCAGCACCCCCATCTGGTCAGCATTACGAATGACTGGCACAACCAGGCCATTGGGCGTATCTGCCGCAAACGCCAGATGATAGTAGCGCTTGATGATCAGCTGATTATTGCCGTTTGTCTGATCGAGAGAGGCGTTGAATTCCGGGAATTTCTTCAGGGCGGCAGTTACTGCCTTGATCATAAAAGCCAGAATCGTAAGTTTAACGCCGCCAACCTCGACTTTTTCGTTATGCGTCTTTCTCAGTACTTCCAGATCGGTGATGTCTGCCTGATCAAATTGTGTCACATGCGGAATCATGATCCAGTTACGCTGCAGGTTGGCACCCGAAATCTGCTGAATACGCGACAGCGATTTCAGTTCAATTGGGCCAAATTTGGCAAAATCCACCCGTGGCCAGGGTAACAAATCAAGCGTATTTCCGTTCCCGGTACTTTGTCTTCCTGACAATGCCTGCTTAACAAAAGCCTGTATATCTTCCTTGAGAATACGCTGCTTGGGACCAGAGCCAGTTACTTTGCGCAGATCCACACCGAGTTCACGCGCAAAACGACGTACGGAAGGGCTGGCATGGGAAAGGTTTTTTGTATCCTGCGTGGACTCAATCAGTGGATTTCTTGTATTCTCGACCGGTACCTGCTGAATTGGCGCGTCAGCAGCATCAGATTGAGCATGAACTGGCAACGGTCCGGTAGGCTGACCGCCTGAAGTAACGAACTGATTAGAAGAGGCGTTTCCGGTTTCTTTTTCTTGCGTAGCTGGGGGTGGCTCTGGTATATCGCCCGATGCGACAGCAACTTCCATCGTCAACACTAGTGTCCCCTGCGAAACCTTGTCACCTGTTTTAAGTTTAATCTGCTTGATCTTTCCGGTATAGGGAGAAGGCACCTCCACAGTTGCCTTGTCCGATTCCAACACGATTAAAGGATCTTCCTGCTGAACGCTATCGCCTGCCTTAACCATGATTTCAACGACCGGAACTGCATCGAAATCACCGATATCCGGAACCAATACTTCCTTGACTTCAGCCACGCTCACTCCCACTCAACTATTAGCCGCAGAAAAACACAATATGATCGCCACCAATATGGCTAGCTGATTCATACACTGACAGGATCCGGCTTGTCCGGATCAATTGCTAGCACCTGAATTGCCTTGGCAACTTGCTCTACGGAGATAACACCTTCATCTGCCAATGCTTTGAGTGCTGCTACTACGACATAATGCCGGTCTACTTCAAAGAAACTCCTCAATTTCTCGCGTGTATCTGAGCGCCCAAAACCATCCGTTCCCAGCACTCGATATCGCCCTGGTACGAACTCACGAATCTGGTCAGCGACGATTTTCATATAATCGCTCGAAGCAATCACCGGACCTTTGCGCTCTTGCAGGCAAGTTGTCACATAGGGTTGTTTAGGCTTGGCCGTTGGATGCAGCATGTTCCAGCGGGAAACTTCCAGTGCTTCGCGGCGTAACTGATTGAAACTGGTCACGCTCCAAACATCTGCCACCACGCCATATTCCTTTTCCAGAAGATCAGCGGCAGCGATTACTTCACGCAGAATGGTGCCCGCCCCCAGCAGTTGCACTCGCGGTTTATGCGATTTCTTCTCGCCCTCGCGCAGCAGGTACATACCGCTCAGGATGCCTTGCTCTGCACCTTTTGGCATTTCTGGATGCGCGTAATTTTCATTCATGATCGTGATGTAATAAAACACATCTTCCTGCTCCTGAATCATACGACGCAGTCCATCCTGAATAATCACCGCCAGCTCGCAGGAAAAAGCAGGATCGTAGGTCACACAATTAGGTATGACCGACGCCAGCAAATGGCTGTGGCCATCTTCGTGCTGTAGCCCCTCACCATTTAGCGTCGTTCTTCCAGCAGTTCCTCCCATCAGAAACCCACGGCAACGCATATCACCCGCAGCCCAGGTCAGATCGCCAACTCGCTGAAATCCGAACATCGAGTAATAGACAAAAAAGGGAATCATCTGCACGTTATGCGTACTGTAAGCGGTTGCCGCCGCAATCCAGGAACACAAAGCGCCAGCTTCATTGATTCCCTCCTGCAGAATCTGGCCGTTCTTGTCTTCCTTGTAATACATCAGCTGATCGGCATCCTGTGGCGTATAGAGCTGCCCAACCGATGACCAGATCCCCAACTGACGGAACATCCCTTCCATGCCGAATGTCCGCGACTCATCTGCAACAATTGGCACGATATGCTTACCGATATTAGCATCCTTCACCAGGATATTCAGAATGCGTACAAAAGCCATGGTAGTGGAAATCTCACGACCTTCGCCACTTGCCTTTAATAAGGCATCAAACACTTTCAGGGACGGCACCTGCAGACTTTGCGCCTGTTGCCGACGATGATGTAGAAATCCACCCAACTGTTTGCGCCGCTCGTGTATGTAGGCATATTCGGGTGAATTCTTATCGAATTTCAGGTAAGGCACATCTTCCAACTGCTCGTCTGATAAGGGAATACCGAAGCGGTCGCGAAAAGTTTGCAGCGATACCGTGCCCATTTTCTTTTGTTGATGCGTGATGTTTTGCGCCTCCCCCGCATCTCCCATGCCATAGCCTTTAATGGTTTTTGCCAGAATAACGGTTGGCTGCCCTTTGTGCTGCATGGCAGCCATGTAGGCCGCATAGACCTTGTGCGGATCATGACCGCCACGGTTTAGCCGCCAGATATCATCATCCGACATATTGGCGACCATTTCCTTTAATTCCGGGTATTTGCCAAAGAAGTGTTCACGCACATAAGCGCCATCCCTCGCCTTGAATACCTGGTATTCACCATCGACACATTCCATCATGCGCTGCTGCAACAGTCCTTTAGTATCTTTTGCGAGCAGAGGATCCCAGTAAGAGCCCCAGATTACCTTGATGACATTCCAACCCGCACCACGAAACGCCGCCTCCAATTCCTGAATAATTTTGCCATTACCTCTAACCGGGCCATCCAGTCTTTGCAGATTGCAATTGACAACAAACACCAGGTTATCGAGATTTTCGCGTGAAGCCAGGGTGATCGCTCCCAAGGACTCGGGCTCATCCATCTCCCCATCACCGGCAAACGCCCAAACCTTGCGATCGCTGGTTTTTACTATGCCGCGACTACCAAGGTATTTCATAAAACGTGCCTGATAGATCGCCATCAACGGGCCCAATCCCATCGAAACTGTTGGGAACTGCCAGAAATCGGGCATCAGCCATGGATGCGGGTACGAAGACAAACCCTTGCCACCGGTTTCCTGGCGAAAATTATCCAGCTGTTCCTCGGTCAGCACGCCGAGCAGATAGGCATACGCATAGATGCCGGGAGAGGAGTGCCCCTGCACATAAACGAGATCTCCCCCATGATCTTCTGATGGAGCGCGCCAGAAGTGGTTATAGCCAGTATCATACATAGTCGCAGCCGAAGCAAAGCTGGCGATATGCCCACCAACATTGGTTGTGCGATTGGCACGTAATACCATGGCCATTGCGTTCCACCGGACGTAAGAACGGATACGGTGCTCCAGTGCATAATCACCTGACGAACGTATCTCCTTGCCGGGCGGAATAGTATTGATATAGGCAGTATTTGCGCTGTAAGGAAGGTAGGCACCTGAGCGGCGTGCTTTCTCCACCAGTCTCTCCAACAGATAATGAGCACGCTCGGTGCCCTCATTCAGTAGCACACTTTCCAGCGCTTCCAGCCATTCCTGTGTTTCCTGGGGATCAATATCCTGAAATTCCATACTGTATTTATCGCACTTTATATTAGAGTACCGTCAGTTGTTGTTATTGAAGATTGCCGTACTGCACTGCCGATTGTGCTGCTATTCTGGCACGTTCAGCAGCTTCAATGGTATTGCTCATTAACATCATGATAGTCATCGGGCCTACCCCTCCCGGAACTGGCGTAATGTAACCGGCTTTTTCCCTGACGCTGGCAAATTCCACATCACCGCATAATCGACCATCTGCCATGCGGTTAATGCCAACATCAATTACGGTTGCGCCCTGTTTAACCATCGCGCCAGTCAACAGATTAGGTTTTCCAGTTGCCATGACGATGATATCTGCGTTGCGGGTATGACTGGCCAAATCCTGAGTTTTGGAAGTGCAGACGGTTACAGTCGCGCCTTGTTCCAGCAACATGAGCGCCATCGGTTTGCCAACAATATTGCTGCGCCCGATGATAACCGCATGCTGCCCTTGTATGGGGATCTCGTAATGCGACAGCATCTGCATCACGCCATAAGGTGTGCAGGGCTTCAGTTGCGCATGACCCGTCGCCAGCGCACCAACATTACACGGATGGAACCCATCCACATCCTTCTCGATAGCGATGGCTGCAATCACCTCGTGTATTTTGATGTGCGCCGGTAATGGTAATTGCACCAGTATGCCGTGAATCTCGACATTGGCATTTAACGTCTGGATTTGACGCAATAACACTTCCTGTGAAATATCCCCCGAAAGACGGAATACTTCGGATCGAATCGCAAGGGCCTCGCAAGCTTTGGCTTTATTGCGCACATAAACGGAAGAAGCAGGATCATCTCCAACCAGAATCACCGCCAGACCAGGCTGCATCCATATTTTCGACAACTTGTTAGCATGCAATTTCAGGGTTTCACGCAGACTATCCGCGACTAGTCGGCCATCAATAATCGTTGCGCTCATGAATTAATTATGCCCACAGCTTTACCTATCGACTGGATGAGGATTTCAGCCGCTCACCTTGCTTAATTTTGTAGCGATAGATGAGCAGAATGATCAGAAAGGTGGGGAGAATAAATAAAAAGGCCATCGCCAAACCGACAACAAAAATAGTCTGATTGCTGGTTTCCGGTAAAAATATTGTCACCAGCCATACCCCGGCCATGGCAAACAACAGCCCACCGAGAATCATGATTTTTTTGCCTTGATCGAAAATACGCCATAGCCCACCGGATACCCTTACTTCATCCAGGTAATGATCAAAAACATCTGCCAGACTCCGGTCACCTGATTCGCTTTCATAGCCCAGCGCCATGGCAAGTGCTTCGTCATCATCAAGACTGGATGTTTTTCTAAGAAATGCTGTTCGCTTTTCAGCTATTTTAAGCTTGACGCCATCCTTGACCATCATTGCAGTCAAAGCTGCAAATGCTTTCTCCAGAGCGCTTTCCTTATCTTCATGTTGCGCATAGAATTTCCACATCACGCCTACCAGGTAAAGTTGAATGGTCATATCCCTGAACTGGGGTGCAAAATCGTATTTTTTCCTATCAGAAATATGTTCTAGTTGATCTGCCATGACTGTTTTCGCGTGTGCAATAGCCTCATCCAGCAGCAATACACCGTCTTTAGCTGTTGATACTTCGCCGTGATTCTCTGTTGATGCTTCCATTATTTCAGTTCCTCTTTGCTATTTTGACCAATGATCGTCATTATATACCTGCCCAACCCGGGCGCGTAGACACAGGCAGATGTGCGGACATATCCCACAAAACACAAACAGGTGACAGGCAAGCCGATATAATGCACAGTTGCTGAATTATTTGCCCATCATGGTTACAAAATTCCCCACAAATTTCAAATCTTATTGCATTTCTCTGCTTCAACAGGCAATAAACCAGACGCTTCCAGGCGAAGATCCCTCGACGATTGAATTGGCTCGACCCAAACAGTCTGGGCATGGTGACTACGCCAGCAACATTGCGATGAAAATGGCGAAATCATTACAAAAGAATCCGCGTGAACTGGCTGCGTCATTCATCGCGGCCTTGCCCGCTTCGCCCTGGTTGGAAAAGGCTGAGGTTGCGGGTGGTGGATTTATCAATCTATTTTTAACCCAAAACGCCAAGCAGCAATTTTTGCATACCATTCTGCAAGCATTTGAATCATTTGGCCATTGTGATCTGGGTGCGAGCAAAAGTATACTTATTGAATTCGTTTCAGCCAACCCCACCGGCCCATTGCATGTTGGACATGGCCGTGGTGCCGCTTTTGGTGCCAGCCTTGCCAACGTGCTTGCCGCTGCCGGTTTTGATGTGAAACGTGAATTCTATGTCAATGATGCTGGCCGACAAATGGATATCCTGACGCTATCTACCTGGCTGCGTTATTTGGAACTGAATGGGCTGTTTTTCAAGTTTCCACCCAATGCCTACCAGGGCGAATATGTCATAGCAATGGCGCAGGAGATCTGCAACGTCCATGGTGAACGCTACACGCACCGTTCCGAATCCATGTTGCAGCGGCTAACCGAAGCCGGTATGGACGCAACGGCTGAGGATGAAGACACGCGGCTCGATAAACTTATTTCTGCCGCTAAAGCTATTCTCGGAGAGGACTACGCTTATTTGCACAATCTTGTACTGACTGAGCAGCTGGGTGACTGCCGTAATGACCTGATGGGATTCGGCGTCGAATTTGACACCTGGTTCTCCGAGCAATCGTTATTTGATAGCGGCATGGTCGCCCATACTATGCGTTTATTGGAAGACAAGGGACTGTTGTATCAGCAGGATGGTGCAACCTGGTTCCGCTCAACTCGTTTTGGAGACGAAAAAGATCGAGTAACACAACGGGAAAACGGCCAATACACCTATTTTGCATCGGACATCGCCTATCATCTCAATAAATTTGAACGTGGCTTTGATCATTTGCTCAATGTTTGGGGGGCAGATCATCATGGCTATATCCCTCGCGTCAAGGGCGCCATGGAGGCGCTGGCGGTTGATCCAGAAAAACTGGAAATCGCATTGGTGCAGTTTGCCGTTCTCTATCGCAACGGACAAAAAGCTGCCATGTCAACCCGCTCGGGCGAATTTGTTACCTTGCGCGAGTTGCGTAATGAAGTTGGTAACGATGCCGCTCGTTTTTTCTACGTGCTGCGTAAAAGTGACCAACATCTTGATTTCGATCTTGATCTGGCTAAATCGCAAAGCAATGAAAATCCGGTCTATTATGTGCAATATGCACATGCCAGAATTTGTAGCGTTCTAGCGCAGTGGGGCGGTACGCATGCCATGTTTGCCGCAGTTGACACTAGTCTGCTAACGGATGCAGCTGAACTTATCCTGTTGCAAAAACTGAGTGATTTTCCGGATACGATCGAAACAGCCGCCAGAGAGCGGGCGCCACACCTCATCGCGTTCTACCTGCGCGAACTGGCGAGCGAGTTTCATGGATACTACAATTCCACCCGTTTTCTAGTTGACCAGGAAACACTTAAAATGGCCAGACTGGCATTGATTTTTGCCATCCAGAGAGTTCTGGCGAAAGGATTAGCCTTGCTTGGCGTGAGTTCGCCAGCAGAAATGTAGAAATGTCGTCGAGGACAGAAAAATTATGAGTCGTGATTACAAGTCAAGAAATACCGCAAACACAGGAAAGCGCAACACAGGGTTGTTTTCAGGATTGATCATTGGCTATATTCTGGGTCTGGCAAGTGCAATCGGCGTCTGGTTATTTATCAATCAGGCACCCAGTCCTTACATCAAGGAACCCGGGATTGCTTCAAATCAGTCTGCCGAAAAAACACCACCCAAAGACCAATTGGACAATAAACCGGCAGAAAAAACTGAAACAGCTGAAAACAAATCACGTTTCGATTTCTACAATATTCTTCCGGGTATTGAAGAGCCTGATAGTGGATTATTCATTGAGCCTCTCCCGACTTCACCAGCACCAGCATCGGTCAAAGCACCGCTGCCGCCTGCTGCTGCTGATAATAGTGCTGCCAAAGTAGTAACCACCATTTCACCTGAGCCAATAAAATATTATCTGCAAGCCGGCTCCTTCAGTGGTCGCGATGCAGCGGAGCGTCGCAAGGCCGAACTTGCCTTGCTGGGTGTTGTTGCTACCGTAGTCACACAAAAATCTGGAGACAATATGGCCGCCCACCGCGTGCAAATTGGACCTTTCAGTAAAATGGAAGAAATTGACCGGATTCGCGGATCGTTGCAATCAAATGGAATTACCACCACCCTGATACGCGGCGCAAGTTAAGTGCTTTCCGGCTCCTTGAAAACACAAGGTTCCGGGTTACTGGTAATGCTTATTGGATATTTACTAAGGCATGTTGAACCTGAATTTACGATAGACTAGCTGTGCTGAATATATTTATTCTGACCAACTCAAAAAAGAGGAAGAAATGAACATACAAAAAGTCATTTATCTGCTGGTGAGCGTCCTGTTATTCTCCCTGACCACTATTACCCAAGCACAAATGGTCGAAGGCAAAGACTACATCCAGCTTGCTACGCCACAGCCAACCGAGAGTGGTAACAAAATCGAAGTTATCGAATTTTTCTGGTACGGCTGTCCACACTGCAATGACTTATATCCCCACCTTAAAAGCTGGCTTGAGAACAAACCAGACGACGTCAGCTTTCGTTATGTTCCTGCAATTTTTCGTGCTAACTGGATGCCTGCCGCCAAAACCTTCTATGCCATCGAAAGCCTCGGTCTGACTGGGCAATTAAATGACAAACTATATCAAGCGATCCATCGTGACAAGATTGATTTGTCCAAAGAGCCAACACTATTTTCCTGGATAGAAAAACAGGGCATTGATCGCAGTAAATTTGTTAACGCCTATAACTCGTTTACCGTTCAGAACCAAGCCAATCGTGCTGCACAAATGACCAAGCAATATCAAATTACTGGCGTTCCTGCACTCGTGGTAAATGGCGTCTACGTTACCAGTGGCAAACTGAGCGGCACGCCGCAGGATACCATCGCTGTGCTTAACCATCTGTTGGATAAAGTCCGCAAGGATAAGGACTAGCAGATCATCATCGCGGTAACCTTAGAGGTGCCCCTTAGTCATCCAGATACTTGGAAAGTAGACGACATAACCGAGCATCCTCAAAATTTACTTGATTGTTGTGTTATGACCCAAGTTTAGGCATTCGGCACTATAGAATCTACTCTTAGGGCAAAGGTAAGGTAGCAAAACGAGACGTAAAAGTATTCGCAAATGAGCAGAGCGAAATATATTTGACACCTAATCCATAACACCTGCCCCCCCCCCTGACCAGACGATCTGCGACAGTATTTATTGTCTGGCCAGGGGAATGCCTGTTTTTGCCGTATTGATTGTACTGTGACGGTTAGCCAGTCTGAGTGTTCGGGATTAGTGGGCAAAATCCTTGCTTGTTCCTGTGATCAATTATTATTGGTCAGCCGGATAATCCTGCCACATCAAAAGGAATCTGATCTGGCAGAAGACAGCAATCTGGAAAAAACCGAACCGGCGTCCCCTTCCTCCTATAAAGGTGCTTTGACTATCGTATTTGATTTGTAGATCATGCTGTCAATCAATTGGGCGAGGAAAAAGTTAGGATAACAGGCGATCAGCTTCTTTCTTGACGACGGCGTAACATTCACAACTCAATTGTTCAAGTTTAGCCCGGTCAAGTATTATAATGTGTCCGCGGTTGTATTCGATTACACCAAGTTTTTGCAAATTTCCAGCAGCTTCAGTGACTCCTTCACGGCGCACACCAAGCATATTGGCGATCAGTTCTTGAGTCATTTTCAACTGGTTGTCCGGCAGGCGATCTATCGAAAGTAGAAGCCAGCGGCACAATTGCTGTTCAATCGAGTGGTGACGATTGCAGACCGCCGTCTGGGCCATTTGCGTAATCAGGGCCTGCGTGTAGCGCAGCATCAGTTGCAACAATTCACCGTGGCGATTGAACTCATCCTTGAGCCGCTGCCCAAGTAGCCGGTAGGCATAACCAGCGCTTTGCACGACCCCCCGGCTCGGGGTGCTTTCGCCGCCCATGAATAACGCGATGCCGATGAGACCGTCGTTACCCACCACAGAGATTTCAGCCGAGGCACCACTTTCCATTACATAAAGCAGCGACATGATGGAGTTGGTCGGGAAATAGACATGGCGCAAGGTGTCACCGGATTCATACAAAACCTTACCAAGCGGCAGTAGCACCAATTCAAGATGAGGAAATAGGCGGTTCTGTACTTCAGCTGACAACGCAGCCAAAAGATGGTTTTGTTGCGGTGTAGGTGTCTCGGACATAATGGACATATCAGTTTCTAATCTGACAGGAATTTGCAGGGATTTCACTCAGAAACGAGCCCACACTGCATGGTATCGAACTTACGCTACCCGAATTTATCTTTCTCAGCCGTTTCCGTGAAGCAACACATGTGGCAAACATCAGGTACAGAGAACAGGAAAAACAGCCTCGTGTGCGATAGCGCACAGACTTAGGCTGGTTGCTACATTTAACCTTGTAAATAGCGGATCCTTGCCAAATAATCACTGGAGATATAACCATGCTAGAAACCATCGCGATAGTCTTAATAGTTTTATGGGTGCTAGGGCTAGTTTCATCAACTTCAATGGGGGGATTCATACACGTTTTACTGGTCATAGCCCTCATCGTAATTCTGGTCCGGGTCATTCAAGGCCGGGGGTAATATGCCCACTTGAGTTCTTAAATTCTGTTTTTCGCAAACAACGTAGGTATTGTTTTCAAAAGAAAGCATAATGGGCTTATCAAGAATAGTAGCGATTATAATGATAATTGCAGGTATTCTAGCGCTGGTATATGGCGGTTTTAGTTTTATCACGGATACTCACCAGGCTGATATAGGGGCACTGAGCTTGTCGATTGACAAAAAGAAATATGTCAATATTCCTGCGTGGGCAGGTATTGGAGCAATTCTTATAGGTGGAATTCTGCTGGTGGTGGGCAAAAAAAGCTAGGCAACCTAGGAGGCTGTGCGAGAAAAGAATTTATAAATTCACACCTTGCCTATCCGATTAGCACCCACACTTACTAGATGTAGTGGTATTGCGACATCATAATGATCGGGGTGGCTATCATGATCATGGATGTTCTTGATCGACATGATCTTCCCTATCCTCATTCGCTGCCCAAATTTCAGCGCATGTTTCCAAATGAAGCGGCCTGTACGTTGTATCTGGAACAAGCGTGGTGGAGCGATGGGTTTGTGTGCCCGCATTGCCATGAAGCCGGTGAGCCTTACCGGTTTGCTAAACGTCCTTGAGTCCTGTGTTGTCGAGAGTGCCGTCAAGACACTTTGCTTACCTCTGGGACGATCATGGAGATGACCCGCACGCCGCTGCTTATCTGGTTTTGGGTAGTGTATTTGGTTACGACCCATACGACAGGTATATCCGCTGTTCAATTCCAGCGCCAGCTTGGAATTACGCGTTACGAAAAGGCTTTCCTGCTCCTGCATAAAATACGTGCGGCTATGGTCCGGCCCGACCAAGACCAGATTGGCGGAAATCCTGGTGAGCATGTCGAGGCCGACGAAATCCTGGTCGGAGGGCGAACTCGCGGAGAAGGTCGCGGCGTGCACCACAAGGTCATTGTGGCCACCGCAGTCGAGGTGCGTCAGTGCGCCCCTGATTCCGCTCACTCCAAGCGGCGTGGAGGACGTGTCGCCGGAAGGGTGCGTCTTGCCGCTGTACCTGACAGAAGCGCTGAATCGCTCTGTTGCTTCATTAAAAGCGTCGTCAAGCCAACGACCAAGATTGTGACTGACGACTGGACTGGATACGCTGGACTTAACAGAATGGACTACGAACACCCGCCTGTCGCGGAACGCGGCGATCCCAGTATTGCTGAAGAATTCCTGCCAATTATCCATCTTGTCTTTGCCAACCTCAAAACTTGGCCGATGGGAACGCACCACGGCGTGAGCCATCAGCACTTACAGGTCTATCTCAACGAGTTCACTTTCCGTTTCAACCGCCGCCACTACTCGTTTAACGCCTTCCGATCTCTGCTCGGCATTGCAAGAGCTGTCGCTGCTCCTACCTATGACGGACTCTACTCTGGCGAAGGGCATCACACTAAATATATAGTAGGTGTGGGTGCTAATCGGATAGGCAAGATCCACACTATACAATATGATGTATTTATAAGCTTATGAATAAAAGAAACATTGACCCAGATTTTCTGGATTTTGTGTTCTCTAACAGCTTACCAGATTCATCTATTTTCGTAATTTATTCCACGCAGATTGCTACTCGACTGTAACCTTACAGCATCAAAGGTAGTCGATGATTTTCATTATGTACGGTATCGTACAGACGCCGTTTAATGCCGCCATTAAAATGCAACTCGTGGTTTGAAAATCATGAGTTCAGTGGGAATAGCCCGATGGACGTAGCCAAAACTTAAAATGGAGAAATGAAAATGAAACTTTACTACCTTTATATGCTTTTGATCGTCGCAACAGTTGTGGTCTTACCTGCCTGCGACCAACCACAAACAGTTACTGAAAAGGTGATAGATAACATTGATGATGTGCTTGATCGACGCCCCGGCGAAAAAGCCCTCGATGCTATTGAAGATGCCAGCGACCAACCACAAAAAGGCACTGAAAAGGTTATGGATAACATTGATGATGCGCTTGACCGACGCCCCGGCGAAAAAGCCCTCGATGCCACTGAAGATGCCAGCGACAAGATCAAGGAAATTGGTAAAGATATCAAGGAAAAAGTTAAAGACGCCACCAATTAATAAATATCACTTTGCACTGTCTTATTCCCGATTCTCGCCATCGCAGATACTGAGCCATACATAAGCAGATTATTTGCAAATGCTGATAAGCCAGAGGAGAAACTCATGGAACAACCGCTATCGCCGGGGCAACATTATTACTATTCTTGGCTTGGGTTATCACGAAGTCTAAGAATCAATCCTGAATTAATTAACCAAGGAGATGCGTTATGAGCACGAAAGAAGCATACAAACAAAAGTTAGAGGCAGAAATGGAACTAGCGCAGGCCAAATTAGCAGAGTTGAGAGCCGAAGCAAAGAGTTCTGCGGCTGATGTCCGCATCAAATACGATAAGCAGGTAGGAGAGCTTGAGCAGATGATTGATGGTGCGAAAACCAAGATGGAAGAACTCAGTGATGCAAGCGAAGATGCGTGGGAAGATCTTAAGGATGGTGCAGAGCACGCTTGGGATAGACTAAGTAGCGCTGTTCAAGATACTGCCGCAAAGCTGAAAAATAAGTTTATAGATTGAGTGTGCCCGTAAAACGTTCCACGCTAATGCGCGTACCGATTAGCGTGGGTACTGTAATAAGTGCCAGCCCGAAAATCCCCCCTATTAAAAAACAGCAGACTACAGATAACTCCAGCAACTAGGATTCTGGAAAAATAGGGCAAAATCAACGCCAATAGCCAGTTTTAGTCCATTTTCAAGCAAGATTGCCCCAAACTTCGATTCAATTTTGAGAAAATAGCATTCTTAAAAAACAAATTTCGTTCGAGTAAAAAACCCATGTGCGTGGTCCGAGATCTGCAGATGAAATTAGGTGAAACCAGCGTACCACAAATCAAATTTGATTTGTGGTCAAGAGATGACATACCGAAAATACTGCGTGGATTGCAGCACATCTACATGAATTAGAAGTTACGCATTGACGACAGGTCGAAGTTCTGGGTTCAAATGAATCATATTCCGCATAAAAGTCCCGATAAACGAAGCAACCACATCTTTGCACAAATTCCACTGCAAGCGGTAGCAATTCTTAATCACCTCCGCAAAACTGAGTTTCTGCAATTGCACAAAGCCGCAAATTGCGGCAAAAAGATGATTTTTTTAGCGCCTTTACTGCGGACATGGAACCGCTCAATGTTGCATACCTGCTTGATAGCTCTGTGATATTGCTCTATTTGCCAATGGCGGGGTCATGTTGTTTGGTAAATGTTTTATGATCAAAAGCCGCAGTCTGCTCGACGTTGGACAGTGAGTTTATATAATGGCGCACTTGTTCTTTTAACTGCGTCCGGAATACTGTCACAAATCCAAAGTTTTTCAACCAGACTATCAACCCCTCCACTGGAATGGCCAGTTGTTGAACCTGCACCCAGGTACTTTTTTCTATGTAAAACAATCGATTACTTTCCAGCGCAAAGAGCAATCCTAGTAGTCCGTTTCATTAAAAGATTTACAAATAAACGGTTCAGCCTGAGCTGGTCGAAGGCTTGTATTTACGGGAGACCTGCGGTTCGACAAGCTCACGGTGAACGGTAATAGCTTTAGGACACCTCTAAAAATCCAATTTTGCGAGCAGCGGCTTTGCGGCTTGCCTGCTTAACTCATTTCGTTACAATACGGCGTTACTCGAAAAAAATTCTCGCTTACATATCAACAATATGCCTTGCTAAAATTTTTTACTCGTGCTTTGTTTTGCCTACGAACTTGAATTTTTAGAGGTACCCTTTACTGAAACGCTCTACTAGCTAATGATTTTTAATCCGTTTAGATTGCTCATGCAGCTATACCAGCTGTCTCCGGTTATAAAAGCCGGCTCAAGTCCCCACGCCAACATTCGTAACTTCTCTATTCATTAACGAGCCCTTACTCAATCCGAGTCTTCGGGATTAGTGGGCAAAATCCTTGCTTGTTCCTGTGATCAATTGTTGTTGGTCAGCCGGATAATTCCGGCCATATCAACAGGAATCTACCATGGCAGAAGACAGCGATCTGGAAAAAACTGAACCGGCGTCCCCCAAGCGGCTGGAAAAAGCGCGCGAGGAGGGACAAGTTGCGCGTTCGCAGGAGTTGACCACTTTTACCGTATTGATGGCGACTGCGGGAAGTTTATGGTTTATCGGTTCTACCATTATGCACAAACTGACGGCCGTATTGGGAGGTGGCTTACAGTTTGAGCGTGAGCTGGCTCATGATCAGGCATTGTTGTTGCCACGGTTGCTGCAAGTGGCGCTGGAAGGATTGTTGGCGATTGCGCCTTTGTTCGGCTGGCTGGTCATTGTGGCACTGCTCGCGCCCATGCTGTTGAGTGGATGGTTGTTCAGCTCCAAGGCACTGGTACCCGATGTACAGCGACTTAATCCTTCCAGATGGTTCAAGCGAACCTTTTCGTTAGAGGGACTGATTGAATTGTTGAAGGCGATTGTCAAGGCCCTGGTAATTGGTGGTGCGGCGGCAATGGTGATGTGGCAGCTCAAGGAAGAGACCATCGATCAGGTCAGTATGCCATTGAATCTGGGTCTGGCCAGTATGGGTGAACTGATGTTGCTGGCATTTACGTTAGTTGTGGCAGCAATGTTGCTGATTGTGCTGATCGATGTGCCCTATCAGTTATGGAACCATGCCCGTCAGCTGAAGATGTCAAAAGAGGAATTGCGCAAGGAATCCAAGGAAGACGAGGGCGATCCGCAGGTTAAGGCGCGCATTCGTGGATTGCAGCGTGAAGCGGCACGCCGTCGCATGATGGCAGAACTACCCAAAGCGGATGTAGTGGTGACCAATCCAACCCACTTCGCAGTGGCGCTCAAATATCAGGATCATTCAATGCAGGCGCCAAAAGTGGTGGCAAAAGGCGTGCATCTATTGGCGGCACGGATCCGCGAAGTAGCGGCAGAACATCATATTCCAGTGCTGGAAGTACCGCCGCTGGCGCGGGCGCTCTATCACCACGTGGAATTGGAAACCGAGATACCCGAGAAGCTTTATACGGCAGTAGCGCATGTGCTCGCCTATGTTTTCCAGTTGCGGCGCTATCAGACTTATGGTGATGTCAATCCACCAAAATTACCGGAAATCATAGTACCTGATGAGCTGGATCAGCCCGTCTGAAATGCATTTAACCATCTAACCTATTAACCCAACTGGATTTTAGCGCGAAATGAGTCAATCACTCTCACTGACTACCTTGCTGCGAGGCAGTCAGCTGCAAAGTCTGGCAGGACCGCTACTGATCATCATGATTCTGGCGATGATGGTGTTGCCGTTGCCGCCGTTTGTGCTGGATGTGCTGTTTACCTTCAACATCGCGCTGGCGATTATCGTACTGCTGGTGAGCCTTTATTCACGGCATGCACTCGATTTTTCAGTTTTCCCGACCATTTTGTTAATTACTACTTTGCTGCGTTTATCGCTCAATGTGGCTTCGACGCGCGTGGTGCTATTAGAGGGACATACTGGCCCAGATGCCGCTGGCAAGGTGATCGAGGCGTTTGGCCATTTTCTGGTTGGTGGTAATTATGCAGTGGGGCTGGTGGTGTTCATTATTCTGGTAGTGATCAATTTTGTGGTGATTACCAAGGGTGCAGGCCGCATTGCCGAAGTTAGCGCACGCTTTACGCTGGACGCCATGCCGGGTAAGCAGATGGCGATCGATGCCGATCTCAATGCGGGTTTGATTGGTGAGGAAGACGCCCGCAAGCGGCGTGAGCGCATTTCGCAGGAAGCTGATTTTTTTGGGTCGATGGACGGTGCAAGCAAGTTTGTGCGCGGCGATGCCGTAGCCGGTATTCTGATTATGTTGATTACGATCATCGGTGGCCTGATAGTGGGAGTGGTGCAGCATGACTTGGCGCTGGCCGATGCCGCCAAAAACTATACGCTACTGACCATTGGTGATGGTCTGGTTGGGCAGATTCCGGCGCTGATCATTTCAACTGCTGCTGGTCTGGTAGTGAGTCGTGTCAGTACGAATGAAGATCTTGGACAACAGGTTGTCGGTCAACTGTTTTCACGTCCACAAGTGCTCTGGGTGACGGCAGGTATTATCGGCGGGCTTGGGCTGGTTCCGGGAATGCCCAATCTGGTGTTTTTATTGCTGGCGGGAGTAATCGGATCAATTGCTTACTTGCGAGCACATCAGCCTGTGCAAGCTGAAACTAAATCAGATGAAACAGAAACACCCGTTGCGCTCGAATCTCAGGATGCCAGCTGGAATGATGTTACCCAGGTAGATACGCTTAGGCTGGAAGTCGGCTATCGCCTGATTCCGCTGGTGGATAAGGCGCAACAAGGAGACTTGCTACGGCGCATCAGCAGTATTCGAAAAAAGTTTGCGCAGGAAATTGGTTATCTGCCGCCGGTCGTGCATATCCGTGACAATCTCGAATTACGTCCCAATGCCTACCGCATCATGATGAAAGGTTCCGTTATCGGCCAAGGAGAAGCCTATAACGGCATGTATCTGGCGATCAATCCCGGTCAGGTGACGATGGTGTTACCGGGCAATGCTACTGAAGATCCAGCTTTCGGCTTGCCAGCCATATGGATCGATGCCGGGCAGCGCGAGCAGGCACAGATCAGTGGCTATACGGTGGTAGATACCAGCACAGTAGTGACTACCCATCTTAATCACTTGCTGCGCAATCATGCCGCTGAATTGCTGGGGCGCGAAGAATTGCAGAAACTGTTCGACCATCTCAACAAGGAAGTGCCAAAACTGACGGATGATCTGATACCGAAACTACTGCCACTGGCCAGCGTGCAGAAGGTGCTGCAATACCTGTTGGAGGAAGGTGTGCACATCCGTGATATGCGTACCATTATCGATACCTTGACCGAACACGCTGGGCGCACCCAGGAAATTACTGAGTTAATGACACAGGTCAGGCTGGCCCTGGGGCGCTCGATTACCGAGCAGTGTTTCCCGTCTGGGGTCGAATTGCAGATGATGCGTTTGCATCCGGAGCTTGAGGGTATTTTGACTCAGGTGGTCCAATCCCACCCCATGGTGGATGGTGGTATCGAACCCGGTCTGGCAGATTCTCTGATACGTGATACTGGCAGTGAAATCAAGCGCCTGGAAAGTATGGGATTACCAGCAGTGCTGGTGGTTTCTGACGCTGTTCGTTTGCTGCTGGCACGTTTTCTACGCCGTTCCTTGCCGCAGTTGCGCGTGTTGGCGCATTCCGAAATACCAGATAGCAGAAAAATTAAATTCGTTTCTATCGTTGGAGGTAATAAAAAATGAAAGTGAAAAGATTTCTGGCGGTCAATTCTCGTGAAGCCTTGCGTAAAGTCAAGGAAGAGCTGGGTGCTGATGCGGTGATTTTATCGAATAAAGCGGTACCAGGCGGCGTTGAGATCATGGCGTTGGCTAGTGACGAGATAGCAAGTCTTGCGGACAAATCCAAGCAAGAGGCTGCGATAGCCAATAAGCGAACAGCAGTAACAAATACACCAGTAATTACTGAAGTCGTGCTACCCGCGTCATCCCCAAAAACTCAGCCTGTGGCTAATGATGTTCCAGAGATCGAGACAATACCGGATGTAGTGAGGGCAGCGGAGCCTTTGAAGCCAGCCAGTGTACCTGACGCACAGGCCATTCCCAGAGCACCTGACCTGCTCAAAGTGGACAACGTCAACCAGAATATTATTCAGGAAATTCAGGCGATGCGGCAGCTGATGGAAGATCAATTGGCAAGCGTGGGGTGGGGCCAGTTTTCTCAGGCGCATCCTGATAGCATGAAAGTGCTACGTACCCTTCTGAACGCTGGATTCAGTCCGTTACTGGCAAGACACCTGCTCGACAAATTACAGATTGATGCTAATTTTGAACAGGGATTGAAGAAAACCATTGCACTATTGACCCTGAATCTGCGTACAGCGGACAGTGATGAGATGATCGAACAGGGGGGAGTCTACGCATTGATTGGGCCAACTGGTGTTGGTAAGACTACCACTACTGCCAAACTGGCTGCGCGCGCCGTTATCCGGCATGGCGCGGATAAAGTAGCGTTGCTGACGACGGATAGCTATCGTATCGGTGGGCATGAGCAGTTACGAATCTATGGGAAATTGTTGGGTGTGTCGGTGCGTAGTATTAAAGATATCGATGACTTGCAGTTGATGCTGCATGAATTGCGTGGCAAACATACGGTGTTGATCGATACCGTTGGCATGAGTCAGCGCGACCAGATGCTGGCCGAGCAGATTGCCATGATGAGTCAATGCGGCACAACGATCAAACATTTGTTGCTGCTCAATGCCACCAGTAATGGCGGTACGTTAGAAGAAGTTATTTCCGCCTACCAGCAGCATGGCATTCATGGCTGTATTATCACCAAAGCAGATGAAGCCGCTGGTCTAGGTACGGTGCTGGATGCGATTATTCGTCGCAAGCTGAAGCTACATTACGTGACCAATGGCCAGAAGGTGCCGGAGGATCTGCATGCTGCGAATTCCCGCTATTTGCTGCATCGTATTTTTAAACCAATGTCGGAAGACTCTCCATTTGCCCTGCAAGAAACCGAGTTTGCCATGACGATGGCAGGGCAAGCTGCTGGCCGCCAATCGAGAATGGGTCGTCAGATACAGGCCGGGGCGGATCATGATTAATCACCAAGCGGATCAGGCATCCGGTCTACGGCAACTGGCAGCGCTGGGTGCCGAGCGAGGAGTACGTGTATTTGCGGTAGTGGGTGGCAGAACGGGTGTCGGTAAAACCAGTACCGTGATTAATCTGGCGATGGCCTTGACCAGAATCGGTAAGCGCGTTTTGATTCTGGATGAAAACCCTCGTCACAACGATGTCAATGCCAATCTTGGTCTCAAAGCGCGTTATGACCTGCAACACGTTATCAATCGTGACAAATTACTGAACGAAGTCATTACCCACGGCCATGGAGGAGTACAGGTGCTGACGGCCATGCGTGGTATCCATTCACTGGCAAAACTGATGCCGCGCGATCAGGACTGGCTAATCGACTGTTTTGGTGAGATTTCGCAAACGGTAGATGTTGTCCTGATTGATACCGCCATGGGTGCCGCAAGCCATGTGATTCCACTCAGCCTAGCCTCGCAGCAGGCATTAATCGTACTGTCAGGTTCTGGGCAGTCCATTACGGATGCCTACGCATTGATCAAACTGATCAGCCAGGAGTATGCGCGCCGTGATTTTCTGGTATTGGTCAATAAGGTTGCTTCAGAGGCAGTCGGACAAGCTATTTTTGATAACGTATCAGCTGTGGCAAGTAAACATCTGTCCGTCAGATTGGAATCACTGGGATGCATTCCATTTGATGACAAATTACAGCGTGCTTCTCATCTTTGTCAGTCAGTCGTTGATATTTTTCCGGATTCAGCATCTGCAGCCAGCTATCGCCATCTGGCTGACGGCTTGCTGCGCAGCACCTTTCCTGGCAACCAGGATGACGGCGTCGAGAATTTCATGCAACGCCTGATCCGGAGCAGTCGTCTTGATAACGTGGATTTTACTGTATGAGTGAGCTTATGTATACCGAAGCAGGCACAATTGACAAAGAGCAGTTCGTTACTGAATATACGCCGCTGGTCAAGCGGATTGCCTACCATATGATGGCCAAACTGCCTGCCAGTGTCCAGGTCGACGATCTGATTCAGGCTGGAATGATCGGATTACTAGATGCGATCGGGCGTTATGAAGGTTCCTATGGTCGACAATTCGAGAGCTATGCCGCGCAGCGAATCCGTGGCTCGATTCTGGATGAATTGAGGGAAGCAGATTGGCTGCCGCGCAGTTTACGCAAAAAAATGCGCCAGATAGAGGCCGCGATGCGTACGCTGGAACAGAGACTTGGGCATACACCCAGCGAACAGGAGTTGTCGCAAGAGCTGAACATGACACTGGAGGATTATCAGGAAGCTCTGCAGGATGCACGCGGGGGGCAATTGATTTATTACGAGGATTTTCAGGAAGAAGACGAGGATCATTTTCTGGATCGTCTGTGCGGTACACAGGATAATCAGCCACTTGACCAGCTACTAGAAAAAAATCTACGCGAAATGCTGATCGATGCCATCGATAAACTGCCGCCTAGAGAAAAACTGGTGATGGGAATGCATTACGAAGAGGAAATGAATCTGCGCGAAATTGGCGAGGTGCTTGGTGTCAGTGAATCGCGTGTGTGCCAGTTGCATACCCAGGCGATTGCGCGTTTGCGTACCCGCTTAAGATCTAAATAGAAAAAACAAATTTTTGCTGCAATAATTGCACATAACTTGATAGAATGCGGTCAGTCCATGCTGATTAGGGCTGGCGGTGGCAGGTGTTCTCACTCGCCGTAGTTTGTGTGGTTTTTTCCTTCACAAGCAATCTTGTCATTACAACGGACGATAGGGATTCGCCCAATATGCCTCGGGCTATTGGATTGGTTTTAAAAATAATTTGAGAGGAGTTCAAATGAGCAAGATAATCGTAGCAGCTTTTGCTTCAGTGTTTTTGTTGAGTTCAACTGTGGCTGTTGCAAGTGGAAATCTGGAGTCATCCTTGGCACCAATTGCAGCCAAAGATTTATTAAATCACCTGTCCTGTAAGGACAAAAAACCAACTGATGTCGTAAAAAGCCGTACTGATGTTGAGAATGGAAAAATTGTCAGGGCAAAATGCTCTGATGTTGCAGCTGTTATTGAGAAAGCACGCAAAGCATCGGGTGATGGCTGGCAAGGTGGTTATTAATTAACAAGAATTTCATCAAAAAAGCCTGCTGAACAGCAGGCTTTTTTTTATCTGCTGTATTTGTAATCTTGCTGTAATCATCACGATCTGACTTGTGATTGTCCGCCACAGGCAGGGCACAGGGGGTCCTTTTTTAAATTGAGCATGCGTATGTCCATGGTTAACCCATTGATCAGTAACAACCGGCCATTGAGCGTTTCGCCAATATCCAGCAATGCCTTGATCGTTTCAGCCGCTTGCATGCAACCAATAATACCGGCCAGCGGAGAAAACACACCCATGATGGCGCAATTGGGATCATCACTATCGCCTGTAATCGGGAACAGACAGTGGTAGCAGGGGTTTTTTGTGTCACGCAGGTCAAACAGAGTGACTTGCCCTTCAAAACGAATTGCCGCACCGGATATCAGCGGTTTTTGATGTTTTAGGCAAGCCTGGTTAATTAGATGGCGTGTCAGAAAATTATCACTGGCATCAACTACTGCGTCAACTCTTGCCAAATATTGATTCAGCAGTGCTGCAGTAGCATATTCGGCAAGTGGAACAATTTGAATTTCTGGATTAATGCACTGCAAAGATTTTTTTGCAGAATCAGTCTTTAGTTTACCGATCGCAGCGGTATTGTGAAGAATTTGTCGCTGCAGATTGGTCAGATCCACTTTGTCATGATCACAAATTAGAAGCTTGCCAATTCCGCTGGCGGCAAGATAAAGTGCCGCAGGCGATCCCAATCCACCGACTCCAACGATCAACACACTGGATTGTGCTAACTTTTCCTGCCCAGCAATATCAATTTCCGGTAGTAACAGATGTCGGCTATAACGCAGTAACTGTTGATCATTCACGTTATAGCCGGCATAAAAAAAATGTATTTCTTATAATTTAGAAGTTTTCTGTTTTGGTGAGCGGGCTGTTGATTTTAGATGTGCAATTGCTCTAGCCAATAAAACGTCATCACTCGAACCAAACTCCGCAGGCTTGCTTTTATCCTGATTTTTATTTTTTTTGATCTTATTGGATTGCTTGTCATTTTTTTGAGAGACTACTTTCTCTTTATTTTTGGTGTCAATACCGTTACTCAAATGGCGATTGAGATCAGCCTCGCGCAGCAAACGTGGGTTATCGCCAGCCTCCTCGTCCAGAATATCTGGTGTAATTCCTTTTGCTTGGATAGACTGGCCATTAGGTGTGTAGTAACGGGCGGTAGTCAATTTGATGGCAGTGCTGTTGCTCAACGGTAGAATAGTTTGAACCGAACCCTTGCCAAAAGTTTGCGAGCCCATTACCACAGAGCGCTTATGATCCTGTAACGCGCCCGCCACGATTTCTGACGCAGAGGCAGAGCCGCCGTTTACTAGCGTAATCATCGGCAAGGTCTTGATGTTTTCCGGCAGAGTGGCGAGAAAATCTTTGCCTGATTTGCGTAGATAAAATTCTGGATTGGCGTGCAATTTCATTTTTGCATCTTCGGTCCGACCATCGGTATAAACAACCAAGGCGTCACGTGGCAGAAATGCAGCTGATACCGCAACTGCACTGTTTAACAATCCGCCGGGGTCATTACGCAAATCAAGCACTAATCCTTTCATTGGAATTTTACTTTCGCTGTAAAGCTTATTAATTGCCTCAGCAAGATTCTCTCCGGTGCGTTCCTGAAATTGGGTGATTCGGATATAGGCATAACCTGGTTCAATCAATTTCGATTTGACGCTTTCAATTTTGATAATTGCTCGTACCAGACTGAATGTCAAAGGCTCGACTTCACCTTCACGAGCAATGGTCAGCACAACAGTTGTGTCGGGTTTACCCCTCATTTTCTTGATGGCATCATTAAGCGTCATGCCTTTCACGGCAGTGTCATCGATTTTGACGATTAAATCTCCTGTCTTGACCCCAGCGAAAAAAGCAGGCGTATCTTCGATTGGTGAAATCACCTTGACCAGTCCATCTTCCATACTGACTTGGATACCTAGCCCACCAAATTCACCCTGTGTGCCAATCTGCAGCTCTTTATAGTCTTCGGCATCGAGAAAGGCTGAATGCGGATCCAGCCCAATCAGCATGCCATTAATCGCTTCAGTAATAAGTTTTTTGTCTTCAACAGGCTCCACATAGTCGCTTTTTATGCGCCCAAAAACCTGGGAAAACGCTCGTAATTCCTCAATAGGAAGCGATTGCAATGCGTTGTCGGTGCGTTTATCGGCGACAGCTGAGAAATTGAGACTAACCAGGATACCAGTAATAATTCCAATGAGAATCAAACCAGTCTTTGTTGCGAAATTGCGCATTGTAGTAAGCTCCACGCTTGTTTATTCGGTAAAAATACTAGAAGGGTAACTTATTTAAGGTATCTCTAAAAATCTACATTTTGTTACAACCCACTGTTATTCGCAAAAAATAATTTTCTATGTGTTAATTATATGCTGCGTCAAATATTTTTTGTTCCCGCCTTGACTTGTTAAAACCCTGAACTTTTAGAGACATTCTTTCATTATCTGGTGGTTATCCAGGTTAACGGATCAAACGGCTTTCCCTTGTATCTAAGTTCAAAGTATAAACCTGATTGGTCGTTGCTGCCGCTATTACCAACTATGGAAATCGTATCACCGCTCCTGACTTTTTCCCCTACACGCTTGACTAGCGTATCATTGTGCCCGTAAAGACTCATATAGTTACTGCCATGATCAATAATAATAAAATTCCCAAAACCACGTATCCACTCTGCGAAGATAACCTGCCCACTGGCAATTGCCTTGACCTCATTCCCACCAGTTGCTCGTATAAACAACCCATTCCACTTCATTCCTCCACGCTCTCGTGGACTACCAAAACGGTTGACAAGTTCCCCTCGTACGGGCAAGCGTAGTTTTCCTTTCATGGAGACGAATGAATTATCTGAAGCTGCAGCTGATGGTAGTTGATCGTTACGCAGCGTAGGTTTTCCAGAAAAATTATCCGGAACAAATGGTTTTTTTTGTGCAAGCTGTCGATTGAGCCTTTCAACAAGCTCTGATAAGCGTTGCTCATCCTGCTTGAGATTAGAAAGTGCCTTGCTTTTCTGATTGGTTTCACGTGTAAGCATGGCCAGCAGATCCGCATGATCTGCTTTTTGCTTCGCCAGTAACTGCATTTGCTCGGAGTGTTCCTGTTGTGATCGCTTGAACGCATCATGTTGGTGAATTTGGTTTTGAGCTAAATTAACCAGCCGTTCATGTAAATTACGTAATTCATCAATGTGCGCAGAACGGGATTGCGCCAGGTAGCGATAATAGTAGAGTTTACGTGCGATTTCGTCAGGATTCTTTTGCTTGAGCAGCAATGATAAGTAATCTGACTTGCTGATCAGATTCTGGTAGTAGAGTAATTCGCCCAATTGTGTTTGCTTAATGAGCATTTCGCCACGAAGCTGCTCGGAGGACCGTTGCAGTCGAGTAAGCTCATTGCTGATTTCAGCTTGCCGCTGCTTCAACTGTAGCAATTTGTGTTGTAAGTTGCTGATTAAGCGTTCAATATTATGTAGGGTGCTTTCTGTATTGCTTTTAGCTGCCTCTTTTTTGGCTAATTCCTTCTGCAGATTTTTTATGCGTATTTGCACATCCTGTAATTGTTGCTGATTGCCCTGAGCAGGTTTACTTTCAGCATAAAGCAGAGAAGTGGCAGGTAGCCAGACAGCTAATTGTAGTGAGACAGCTTTGAGTAACATCCGCGTCATCAGTGCCATCTATATTAGGAATCAGGAATTGTTCATCACGCTCAGATAAAACAAGGCATTATTTTTGCTGGTGTCAAGCTCTTGCCTGGCTTGCTACCGCATGCATCGCTTCTTCTATTTGCTCGGCATCGCCGAGATAATAACTCCTGATTGGTCTAAGGTCATCCTCAAACTCATAAATTAGCGGAATGCCCGTCGGAATATTACAGTTAAGAATAGCTTCATCTGATACCTGATCCAGATGTTTAACCAGTGCACGCAAAGAATTCCCATGTGCCACAATGATTACATTTAAACCTGCCCGAACCTGTGGGGCGATACTGTCGTTCCAGTAAGGCAAGAAACGCTCAACTGTATCCTTGAGACTTTCAGCTAATGGGATCTCATTCTTGCCTACTTCCTTATATCGAGGATCAAAACCGGGGTAACGCATATCTTCCGCGCTAATCTCCGGCGGCCTAGTGTCGTAGCTGCGCCGCCAGATAAGTACCTGTTCATCACCATATTTCCGGGCCGTTTCTGCCTTGTTTAAACCTTGCAGGGCACCATAATGCCGCTCATTGAGCCGCCAGTTAAGTTGAACAGGTATCCACATCCTGTCCATTTCATCCAGAGCAAGCCACAATGTTCGTATAGCACGCTTGAGAACAGATGTGTGCGCCAAATCAAAGCTAAAGCCGTTGCTACGCAGCAATCGCCCCGCCGCCTTAGCTTCGTCAATTCCCCTCGCTGTTAAATCAACATCTGTCCACCCTGTAAAGCGGTTTTCTTGATTCCAGATACTTTCTCCATGGCGCAGGAGAACGAGTTTTTTCATGTCAACCTTAAAAAAAGCAATATCAATATGTTCAGAAGATAAAAACTTGTTAAACCGCCGTTTTATGATAACTCAAGTTTAAGCATTCAGCACCAGAGAATCTGCCCTTAGGGCGAAGGTAAAGTAGCGAAACGAGACGAAAAATATTCTCAAATGGGCAAAAAACACCCGATAGAAGGCAAAACTCGCGCGGATTCGACTCCGTAAGTGTTGTTTTTTTGCGACTGCAGGGCGAAGATCAATGAAAGAGTTTTAATTTCTTATCTGGTGCCTGATGTCTTCCGCTCAAACAACTTGTGTTTTTTTGTCAGGCTGGATTACGCATTTAACTTGCTGCTGGCAACCGAAACGGATTTGCATGCTGAGGAGATACTTATCTGCATGCACGATACTGGAGCTCTATGGATGCAGATTCGCTCGACTGTATGAATACTGGTTCAGTTATTGAGACTGGTTGCAGAAAAATATTTCCCTGTCGATGTCGTAGCACCGTGGTGCAACAAGCAGCCACTGACCGTCATAGTGATATAGAGTGACGCAGTGACTACGAATGGAATTTACCGGACTTGCTTTCAGAGATCGTTTGGACTCGAAGTCCTCAATACTCACCCTCCCCAAACAACATGGCGATCCAGGATTGTGGGTGCAGCAGCAGCACCATCAGCAGCAAGCAGCTTCAATTTCGTTGACTTTACCCGCCATCACTGTGTCACCGTTAGAGCGATGCACGGATAAGGGCTAGATGTCTAAAGTTGAGTCTGCTATAGCTAAATCGCTTCAATACCCGCTCGATAAACCCATACTGTTCTTCTACCTTGAGAACCTTCGGAGCAATGCCACACGTCCCTTGCAGAAACACCTTAGTTTGCGCCACCGTTTGTAACTTTGCTTCTTCCATATCGATTACCATGCCTTACATCATGACCAATCTAGAATTCAATTACTCGGACTCATTTCACATTGAAAGAGACTTGGGCTTGACTTAAACATTATTTTGCGTAACACTGCACGCGGCGTTTGGCTTCAAGTATTCTGCAGTTCTGGTTACATCCGTTCTCGGTCTTGAAATTCAAATAGTATCAGGGTATCCGGCCCGTTTTTTAATAGGAAGTAGAAATGGCAACAGGAACAGTAAAATGGTTTAACGATTCTAAGGGTTTTGGTTTTATAACTCCAGATGATGGAAGTGAGGATTTGTTCGCTCACTTCTCTGCAATCAACATGTCTGGTTTCAAGACACTGAAGGAAGGGCAGAAAGTAAGCTTTGAAGTGACTCAAGGGCCAAAAGGTAAGCAAGCATCAAATATTCAAGCCCCCTGAGACCAAGCTAGTTAGCCTCAGCTTGATTTTATCCATCGACCGGCTGCATTACAGCTAGTCGATGGGTTGTGCCGTTAAAATACGGAGATCAAGAGAGATATCAAAGTTACATTTAACAAATTGGGTTGGTTTGTCAATTTTCCGGGTATCCCAATTTCGTTTGTAAAATTCAGGGCAAATCTCTACCCTGACGGCCCCTTAGTAGGGGCATATCAACTGTTCGGACTCATTCCATCATTATGGAAGATGGGAGCGATACTCCACTGTTGCTTCTTACAACTCGCCAAAGTTCACCAGACTGGATGCGAGATCACTGACTTGTGACATCTGCTCGGCCCAGGATTTGGCATGTATTTGCAATGTGGTTCGATGTTGCCAGAATTCTGCCCAGTCAAGATGTCCATCGTAGTTCCAGTCAAAATAAAAAGCACGAAGTACGGCGGCGGTATTTGCCGTTAATTGACGGCAATAACGGTCAAGGAAGGCATCTAGTTTAATCCGATGTGCGTCATTCTGTTGTGGATAGATTTGCCAAATAAATGGCTTGGCTGCCCATTGTGCGCGTACAAAAGAATCTTCACCACGCACAAAATTGCAATCACATATCCGGAGCAGATGGTCATAATTTTCTTGTGACAGGAAAGGCAGAATGTGTAGAGACAGATTGCCGCGTTGCATAATATCTCCCGGAATGAGTCTTTCTCGTTCTGACCAGTGAGTAACGTTTTTTAAGATTTTACTTTCGGGCAGCAAACAACGCACGGGGGTGGGTGAAGCAGCCCAGGCATCAAGCAGATAGTCTATGGGCGGGTTGTCATAGCAGAAGAGTGAGACTGTGGTTTCTCCATAGTTGGGATAGGGCAACCCAAGTTTCTTCCGAAAACTTTTGAAGTCCTCCTGATGCATAGTTTGCCACTTGAGCAGATGTCTTTCACGTATCAAGCCGCCAGTCGCTGCCGTGAAGCCAGGAAAGAAGAAATATTTGGTCAATGGCAGATTCGGGTGAGGTGAAGGTAAACGGTGATAACTTTCAACCCATGGTTCGGCAGACAGATATTCCAGATTGATCCAGACGGGCGATTTGCTCGTCTGTGCTGAAAGGGTATATTGTGACATTGCTGCGATATAACTGGCTGGCAATGCGCAACCAAATGCTTCAATGACTACTTCGGCTGGTACAATGGCGGGAAATGGCTCGATCCAGCGTCGTACTTCTACACCCTGCTGGCGCTGGATGGTTAGATTGAGATCAATGTTCGGACAGATGCGATGCAAGCTGGCAATGTTATCCACCCACAGACGTATTGAAATGCCATGTTCTGCAGCAAGTTGGCGCGATAGACGCCAGCAGACACCGATATCACCATAATTATCGATAACTCTGCAAAAAATATCCCAACGTCGCAGCATTTCGGTTATTCGAGATCGGTGAAACTTTGCTATTTAGAATCAGGGGTAAATTTTATTGGTCTTGCTGGCAACCAAAATGTGTGCAGTAGGCTTCAATGGCAGCAAGGTGCTGCTCAAGGTCTGGCTGAGTACCCAGATAATCTGTAATATCATCAAGGCCAATCAGGCTGATAGCCGGAATGCCGTAATGACGCTCAATTTCCTGAATTGCGGATAATCCGCCCTCCCCTCGCTCCATGCGATCAAGCGCGACTACGATGCCGCAGGGGGTTGCGCCAGCTGCGCGAATCATACCCACTGACTGTCTCACTGAAATTCCAGCGGAAATAACATCATCTACAATCAGGACACGGCCAGCCAGCGGTGCGCCTACGATATCGCCTCCTTCACCGTGATCTTTGGTTTCTTTGCGGTTAAAACTGAATGGATAATTATGTCCTGCCTGAGCCAAGGCAATGGCAATAGTGCTGACTAATGGAATGCCTTTGTAGGCCGGTCCAAACAAAGCGTCAAATACAACCCCATGTTCAATAATCGCGCGCGCATAGTACTGACCAAGCAATTGCAGTGTGTGGCCAGTATTGAATAGTCCAGCATTAAAAAAATAGGGAGATAATCGCCCCGCTTTTGTTTTGAACTGTCCAAAACACAGCGCATGGTTGCGAATAGCAAATTCGATAAACTCCTGATGAAGAGCGAGCATGCTACAGCTAAGCCATTTTTTCTATTTCTGCAAAGTCAAGTACCGCTTTACCCAGTATTTCATCGATGTCAATCGTAACCGTGCCTCCATTAGATAGGCGACCAAACAACAGCTCGTCTGCAAGTGCGCGACGAATAACGTCCTGGATGAGTCGAGCCATCGGACGGGCACCCATGAGCGGATCAAATCCATGAATCGCCAGATAATTACGTAAATTGTCGGTAAAGGTTGAATCCACTTTCTTTTCTTGCAACTGAGTTTCCAATTCAATCAGGAATTTGTCAACTACTCGCAGAATAATGGCCTCATCCAGAGGCGCAAAGGAAATGATATCGTCGAGACGGTTACGGAATTCGGGAGTGAATAGTCGTTTAATCTCGGCAAGTTCGTTACCCACCTTGCTATCTCTGGCGAAACCGATAGAAGTTTTGGTTAATGCATCAGCACCTGCATTGGTAGTCATGATGATAATAACATTACGGAAATCTGCTTTATGTCCGCTATTATCGGTAAGCACTCCGTAATCCATCACCTGTAGCAGTATATTAAATATGTCGGGGTGAGCTTTCTCGATTTCATCAAGCAGCAGCACTGCATGCGGTTGCTTGATGATTTTATCAGTGAGCAGGCCACCTTGATCAAAACCAACATATCCAGGCGGGGCACCAATCAAGCGCGAGACTGCATGACGCTCCATATATTCAGACATATCAAAACGGTGCAAGGGTATGCCAAGCGTATAGGCGAGTTGCCGAGCCACTTCAGTTTTACCAACGCCAGTTGGCCCCGAAAAAAGAAAGGATCCAATTGGTTTGTGTGCATCTCCCAGACCACTGCGTGCCATTTTAATAGCGGCTGCAAGGGCATCAATCGCCCTGTCTTGACCAAATACGATAGATTTCAGATCGCGATCGAGTGTTTTTAGTTTATTGCGATCATCACTGGAAACACTTTGAGGAGGAATTCTTGCAAGCTTGGCAATAACAAGCTCTATCTCGTGTTTTCCGATCACCTTACGTTGTTTTGATTTTGGCAAAACCCGTTGTGCTGCACCGGCTTCGTCAATGACATCAATTGCCTTATCCGGCAAGTGCCGATCATTGATAAAACGCGAAGAGAGCTCCACAGCTGCGGCCAATGCAGCTTCGGTATATTTGACACCATGGTGTTTTTCATAGCGAGATTTTAAACCACGCAGGATCGCGACAGCTTCATTAATTTCAGGTTCAGAAACATCTATTTTCTGGAAACGCCTGGATAAAGCGTGATCTTTTTCAAAGATGCCACGGTATTCATTGAAAGTCGTAGCACCGATACATTTTAAGGCACCTGAACTTAGAGCAGGTTTGAGCAGATTAGAAGCATCCAGCGTGCCACCGGATGCTGAACCAGCACCAATGAGCGTATGAATCTCATCGATAAATAGTATCGCTTTGGGATTATCGGTGAGTTGTTTTAGCACGGCTTTCAGACGCTGCTCGAAATCTCCACGATATTTGGTTCCCGCCAGGAGTGCGCCCATATCCAGCGCGTATACTTGATGATGTTGCAATATTTCAGGTACCTGACCTTCGGTTATTCTTCTAGCCAGGCCTTCCGCGATGGCGGTCTTTCCGACACCCGCCTCCCCCACAAGTAACGGATTATTTTTGCGTCTACGGCATAACGTTTGAATAACTCTTTCAACTTCTTTTTCTCGCCCAATCAGTGGATCAATTCGATTGGCAATCGCCAGAGAATTTAAGTTAACCGTATAGTTTTCAAGTGTATTATTAGAATGAACCGATTCATTATCGACACCATCCTCATTTTTTTCCTGAGTATTGCCTGCTGCGGCATTGTGAGTACCGTGGGAAAGAAAATTAACTACATCCAGTCGTGTAACCCCTTTTTGTTGCAAAAAATAGGCTGCATGCGAATCTTTCTCCCCAAAAATGGCAACCAGCACATTTGCGCCGGTGACCTCTTTTTTGCCAGACGACTGAACATGCAGAATCGCCCGCTGAATAACCCGCTGAAACCCCAAGGTTGGTTGCGTATCAACCTCTTCAGATCCTTCGATAACAGGAGTATGTCGGGAAATATGCTCCTGGAGAGCTTTGCGCAATGCCTCTATATCCACTGCACAGCCAGTCAAGACCTCTGTGGCACTCGGGTTGTCAAGTAAAGCCAATAGCAAATGTTCAACAGTGATGAATTCGTGACGCTTTTGTCTCGACTCAACAAAAGCCATATGCAAACTTACTTCCAGTTCTTGCGCAATCATATCATTCCTTATCCATCACACACATTAGCGGATGCTGGTGCTGCCGCGAAAATTCATTTATTTGCTGCACTTTGGTTGCTGCAATATCATTGGGATAAACCCCGCAAACACTTGAGCCCTCATGGTGGATTTTAAGCATCACCTGTATTGCTTTTTCTTCACTCATCAAGAAAAAATTCTTGAGTATGTCAACCACAAAATCCATGGGGGTGAAATCATCATTAATCAATATCACCTTGTACAAAGAAGGGGGCGCAAGTCTCGTTTTATTCTTTTCAAGAACCCCGTTATCAGGCTTCCCGTTACGTATAGCCATACCCCATCGTTCTCCATTCTATACTATAAGAAATTTTGTGCACATTGACTCAATTAAACTAATCCTTGGTCAGCTAAAAGCACATCAGTCAGTTTGTATGTAACGATTTAAAAACCCACATACCGACATTATCACCTAAAAATTTTACGCCCTGTCAGCAAGTTAAATACTCAGGGTGCCAGCTTCTAACAATGATTTCACAGGGGAATACCTCTTGTGCCACAAAATCATAACAGTTATTACGACAATAGTTTGGCCTTGCTTGAGTTCTGAATAGGCATTATTTGCAACCCAACGAAACGGGCAACAGTTATGTCGCGAAGACCCTACTCAATGAGTTTAAGATTGTCTGGCGTCGCACGTCAAAGGAAAGAACAGGCAATGTTTTTTGGCAATGCTACGATTTCGGTGTCGCGCAGTTCAGCATCCGGTTCTGGGTTGCCTTTGGCGTCCAGACAAATGTCTGCCGGTGCGTCACGCTTGATGATCCCGCAGCGAATACCGGACTCGCCAGATCCGGCGTCACTGGTGAACAGCAGTTGCACCATTAGTCGAATGACTTCACACGAGCCCTGAGTGTTGTTTTTAGAAGTAAAGGGGTTGCCAGCAAGGTCAGTACCGTAGAGAACCCCAGTCCCCAGACGATACTGGAAGCAACCGGTCCCCAGATGAGAGATTTTCCGCCTAACCCGACGGCGAGCGAGAATAATCCGGCAATAGTGGTGCTGGAGGTAATCAGAATCGGCACCAGTCGGCGGCGTGAAGCGTACAACGTAGCGTGCAGCGCGCTCATGCCGGCTGCAATACGATCGTTGGCAGCGGCTACGAGCACGATGGCGGAATTAACGGCGATACCAGTCAGCGCAATCACGCCGTAAAGGGTATACAACGATAGTGGCAACCCTGACAGAAACAGGCCAAAGACAACGCCGGAAAACGCTAGCGGTACAGTAATCAGTACAATCAATGGCTGCAGGTAGCTGCGAAATTGGGTGGCGAGAATCAGATAAATCAGAGCAATACCCAGCGCGAAAATCTTTTTCATTGCATCCAGGCTTTCGCGAATATCATCCAGCTCACCGGTAAGATCAAGTTCAACCGCCGGAAAATTTTCTGCAATTTTACGCCAGCCTGTCAGCAGCCGTGCGTTGGCTTCAGTAGTCTCGGTGATGATAGGGTCGATTTCTGCTTCCACCGTGACGGCGCGCACGAACTGGTAATGGCGGATGAACCCTTGCGATGGCGTGAACTCAGCCTGCACGAGTTCTCCCAGCGTGATGGCGCGACCGTCGGGCGTCACCATGGGTAAACGCAGCCACTCGGCTGGATCAGTCATCGTTGTGGGTTGTGCGCGGACAACAATATCCAGCGCCTCGCCTTCACGGCGCGTCTTGCCAACGCGCTCTCCTTCACCCAGCAACCGGATCGTGCGCAGTACCTGTCCAGCATCGAGTCCGGCGCGGGCGATGGCATCACGATCCAGACGGAAAGTGACGGTCGGTCGGCCTTCACTGCGGTCATCGGTGATATCGCGGATTCCTTCGATGGCTGCAAGCAAACCACGGACAGCGGTAACAGCGGCATCCAGTTGTGCCTGATCTTCCGATTTTACTTTGACGTTAATCGGCCGTTGCGCGGGTGGGCCACCCTTGATGACCAGAAATGCCGGTTTTGCTGAGCCGCCCAGCGCCATGATTTCCGGGCGCAAATCGTTGATAATCGCTTCCACGTCACGGCCATTGGCGGCACGCGGCTGCAGTGAAACGCTTACTTGTCCATAGTGATCACCGTAGAGTGGTTCGGTATCCGTAAATTTAATACCTGCCGTTGCAGTGGCTGAGCGCAGTTCTTCTGCTGGCAGCAGGCGTTCCACGATGGCCGTGGCACGTTCAGCTTCTCGCAGCGTCTGTTGTAACGACGAACCCACCGGCATATCGAGGTGAATATAAAAAGTCCGGATACTGTCGAACGCAAAAAACTGCACGCGCACCGCGCCCAGGGCAACCAATGTTCCCGCGAGTATAAAAGTGGCTAATACCAACAGCGCCCAGCGCCATGGCCGCCGTAGTACCCGTATCAGTAGCCGACCGTAGAGATTGCGTAGCCGCATGGTCATACGCGCCCGCCAGTGGGCCAGACGAGAACGCGGCGCATCGAACGTGCGGCGCAGCGCCAGGATGTGCGCGGGTAACAACCAATAAGCCTCCAGCAGGCTGATTGCCAATGCAGCGGTGACCACCATGGGTACAATCTTAAGGAACTCTCCCAAAATGCCGGGCAAAAGCATCAGTGGCAGAAATGCTGCCACGGTGGTCAATACGGCTGAAAATACCGGTGCCCCTACTTCACGCACCCCGGCAAATACGGCTTCTCGTGTTGGTAGTCCCTGCACGATTTTGTCGTGAATGGCCTCAACAATGACTACAGCATCATCGACCAGCATACCCAAGGCAATTACCACGCCCAGCAGCACTGTCAAATTGAGCGTTGATCCGCCTATCGCCACGATTGCAAACGCGCCAGCCAGTGCAAAGGGCAGACCAAGCGCCACCAGTATGCCCAGTCGCCTGCCCAAAAACAGTCCTACCAATAGCAGCACCATCATAAAACCGAGCAGCGCGTTGGTTTCCATTACGCTGATGGTTTGGCGAGTTTCGTGCGTCTGATCATCCGCCAGCGCAAGTTGTAATCCCAGGGAAGTGAGCGTTTGATTGCGCCGGTCAATAAATGCTTGCAATTTCGCCATTAGATCGAGCGTGTTGGCATCTGCCTTCTTGGTGATAGATAGCATTACCGCTGGGTGACCATGGTAGCGAACTAGGTGATCGGGACGTTCGGCGCTGAGTGCTACGGTTGCCAATTCCCGCAACATCACTGCGCGCCCTTCGATGGTAACCGGTAACTGTGCTAATTCTTCAGCATCATTGGTGCGACCACGCGCTCGTGCCAGCCATTCACGTTCGTTTACCATGAATCTTCCTGCCACGATATCGCGGAACCAGGCGCCAATCTGGTCTGCCAACGATGTCGTCGCAATGCCACGTGCTGCCAGGGCAAATGGATCAAAATCAACGTGAATTTCTGGCTCCTGAAACCCGAATGCCAGCAGACGATCGACGCCACGTACCCGTTCCATGTCACGCTTGATAGCAAATGCTTGCGCTCGCATGACTTCGCCCGCAACCGGTCCATAGAGCACAATCATCCCGGTTGGAAAACCATTTGAGGTTGTAATTTCCGTAATTTTAGGGGTTACCGCCTGATCCGGTAATTCAGTAGCAGCCTTGTTGAGTACCTCACGGCGCACATCGGTTACACGTTTGTCAAAGGTACGACTATCAATCCGCTCAAAACGAATCAGAATAGATGAGATTCCTTCGCGGGAGCTGGAGGTAACAAAACGAATATCGGGCACAGTGCGCAGTGCATCTTCCAATGGCGCGGTAATTTCACGTTCGATATCCTCGGCAGTTGCGCCGGGATAAGCGGTCAGGATATTGACCCAGTTGAAATTGATTTCGGGGTCGCGTGCGCGCGGCATCGACTGATAAGCCACGACACCAACGATGATGACGATCAGAAAAAACAGATTGGCAAGCGGGGTGTTCGCGATTAACCGGTGGTACCAAGAGACTGGTGTCATTTTGACTCTTGCAGGGATTGCCATGCCAATGCTCCTTGACCACGGATGGCAATCAGACTGGTAGGCGGAAAGGAAACCACTGCGTCACGCCCTGATCTGGCTTGTGGCAGTGGCACGAAATACGGGGTTGCTGCGGCATCATCCTTTATCCATACACCGGGTGTGCCGCTCGCCATTGTCAGGGTATTGGCGGGTAAATGTGGTCGTGGGTCACGCCATACCAGCGTGCCGGCAGTGCCGATAGGTGGGGAGATATCTGTCGCCAATGCCAAACGGATACGTACATCCTGCGCGCGATCATTCCGACGCGGAGAAACCGCCAGAAGGTTAAGGGGATACTGATAGCCACCCAACGTTTCAAAAATAATTTCCGTTACTTGTTGTAGCATTTCCATGTCTTCATGAGCCACAAAGGCATGCACCTCGCGTGCGCTGGCGGTAATCGTGGCGATTGCTTGCCCGGAGGTTACCCAGTCGCCCAGATTCACATATCGCTCAGTCACGTTGCCATCAAAGGGCGAAATGATCAAACGCTGCTCCCACTGCCAACTGGTTTCTGCGAGCGCGGCACGCTGCGCATCGTGTTCTCGGCGGGCAACTTCCAGAGTATCGCGTGCCATGGCTTCTGCTTCTTCCGACACAAAGCCACGGGTTCGCAACCCTTGTTGTTGATTGAGCTGACGCTGCGCCTGTTTCATTTTTGCATTAGTCGCTGCCAGCAGGGCTTGAGCGCGGTCTCGCGCAAGACGCAGCGGAGGGTCAGCAAGCTCGGCAATTACTTGTCCACGTTTGACAGCGTCGCCTTCACGGACAGATATTTGTTTGATCTGGCCAGAAACCTGCGCAGCTACGGTGGCTTCATCCAGCGCAACCACGCGCGCGGTTGCTCGCCGTTGCGGATATTGGGCAAGCTCTGCAAATAGCTGCCAGATAACGGTTTCATTAGTATCTGCGGATACATTGCCGCCACTCTCTGAGCCGTCCGCTTGCACGCGCGCAGAAGCGTCTTGCTTATCGGTATTCGAGCAGGCAGATATTGCGATGCAAGCCACCAGCAGAAGAAAAGGAGAGAACAGGTGAAGATAGCGCTTTAATGGATACATTTTTGGGGCAACACTGGTTTTTGATACCAAGCAAAAAGCGGAATATACCAGTGACACGGGATGTTCCACTTCGTTCGTGAACTACTGGCACTTCTGAAAATACGTAGTACTTTTCCGTTGCTGCGCTGAGCGGTACTTTCATCGTTCGCGGCGGGTTTTCGAGGTTACTGCTAATTTTGCCATGTGATTGCAGCAACTGTGGAGAAATCTGGTTTTCTTGAGGGCACCTCTAAAAATTCAGATTTTTAAACAAGACTGCGTCTGTGCTGCCTGGATGCAGAAATTCTTCTGCCACGGTTTTCTCTTCCTCAGCTTGTATGGTCGGCATAGCCACGCGCGACAAATCCAGCTCGCCCTTGAAGGCCTGCTGGCTCAAAGCGCCGTAGAGAGTTTCCAGATCGGCGAGACTTTGCTGGTAGCGGGATTTGATGCCTTCCACTTTTTCGACGATGACCGCGAATTGGTTTTGAATCGCGATGGGGGGCATAAGAATAGGGATAGCCTTTAATTCCTGAGCATTGATATTGGCCATCCCAACGATGTTTCGACAAAGATTGAATAACCGAGTTTTCCCAAATTTTGAGTTCAAATGCCCCCAGATAAACCAAGGATTCGTCCGGTGATCGAACCTAACTCGAATCAAGTAGCCCGCAATCACGACAGTTTCATCACGATCATAAATAGCCGTCTTCCCGACGAGCTCCTTGGAGTTTGTGCGATTGAAAACTAGATCACCTTTCTGGAGTGAATACTTTGCAAGATCCTTGTCGTCTACATCTATGTATTTAAGACTTCCAAAATCCCAATATCCGTTTTGAGTGATGTTGTTCATGCGAAGGTACTTGTACACACCGCCCTGCGCTGATGCACTCGTACCATACTTCACATCAATAGCCAGATCACCAATCGTTGTTGGCTCCCACCCCTTCTCATTCCGCACCGGGTCGCCGAACATCTCCAGAAACACGCTTTTGAGCAGATCGTCGAGTTGTTGCAGGTGTTGTTTGCGCTGGGCGATCAGTTCTTCCACTTTGCCGAGCAGATGGGCAATGCGGATTTGGTCGTCGCGCAGCTCAGGTACTGGAATTTCGTAGCCCTGAATATCGCCAAGACTGATTGACGGATAGGCTGGGTCTTTAATCAGCACTGAAGGCGGAAACCGCTTCAAAGCCAATTGCAGATAGTCCGCGTAGGCATTGCCGTTCGGGATCAGCGTTGCCAAATGGCTAACGACATAAGCAGGATTCTGAAGGACGTAAATTCTGTCCTTGGTGGCAGACATGCCACTCTTGGCAAACAGAATGGTGCCCTTCGGGTAAATTTTCAGCTTCCGCAGCTTTGCTGTTTCGTCGCTGACAAGCTCAAGATGAGACTCGCTTTTCCCCGATAACAGGCTATCCAAACTACCGGCACGGATAAACGGAATTCCGTGGTCAGAAAACTCATCGTCCTTCGGCGCTGCTTGTCCCGCTGAAACGGTAGCAAGTTGGCTCAAGGGGGTTTGCTTCATTGGGATCATCTCACTATCCCCCGCAAGTCCAGCAACTCAGGCACGATGCCGCTCTTCACACTCGCCAAACTATTTTCGTGTTGTTTGTGTATTTCGTGGTCCCTTCTCGTCATTCCCCACTCCCGGTTTCTTTCAATTCGGCCTCAATCTCTTCGATGCTTGGCAGTGAACCTTTCATGTCGTCCGGCAGGCTTTGGGTTAACTGGGTTTCCCACTGGGCTACGCCCATAGGGCGGCGGTAGCCATCGAGTGCATATTCCACGACCACATCGTTTTTGCTTTTGCACAGCAGCAAGCCAATGGTCGGTTTGTCATCGGGATGGCGCAGCAGGTCATCCACGGCGGAAAGATAGAGGTTCAAGGTTCCGGCAAAGGCGGGATCGAAGGGAACCGCTTTCAGTTCAATCACGACATAGCAGCGCAATTTGAGATGATAAAAAAGCAGATCGAGTCGAAAATCCTGATCACCTACTTCGAGAAGGATCTGGCGGCCGACGAAGGCGAATCCACTGCCGAGTTCGAGCAGAAACTGTTGCACATGATCGATAAGTGCTTGTTCGACTTCGCGCTCTTTGCGTGTGTCCGCTGTACCCAGGAAATCAAACAGATAGGGGTCCTTGAATATCTGCACGGCCATGTCGGAATCGTCCGGCGGCAGGGTCAGGTCAAAATTCTGAATGGCTTTGCCTTGCCGTTCGTGGAGCCGGTTCTCAATCTGCATGGCCAGAATATCCCGCGACCAACCGTTTTGTAAGGTTTGCTCCGCATACCAGCGGCGTTTTTCTTCATGATCCAGCTTATCCAGCAGCAGTTGGTTGCTGCGCCATGGAATTTGTGCAGCGGCCCGCTGCACTATTTCGCGTTCCGGCCACTGCTGGGCAAATTTACGCATATATTTAAGGTTTCTCGGGGAAAATCCATTCATTTCCGGAAAAGCCAGTTTCAAGTCTTCGGAAAGATGGTCGATGATTTTTGCGCCCCATCCATGCCGGCTCTGGCGGTCGAGTATCACCTGGCCGATATCCCAATAAAGCAGAATCATCGTGGCGTTGGCAGTTAGCGTTAACTGCAGCCGTTCATTTTTGATGCGTTGTTTAAGGTTGGCCAACGTTGCGTGATAATCCACCGGTAAATCAAGTCGACTCCCGGCAACCGGAAATGATGCCTGCGGTTTCTGCCTTCCTCGGGTAAGCCGTTTGTCTTCGCGCGAATCCGTCATCCAATCATCCTCCGCAACGCCAGCAATTCATGCACGATGCCGCTTTGCACCTTGGCCAGATCGGCATCGCTAACATCACCCACTTCGGCCCGAAGCAACCGATCCAGAATCACGCCCGGCGCATCGTACTTCACCTCTTCGAACACATCTTGCTTATAACGTGAAAGCGAAAGGTCATAGCCTTCGGCTTCAATCTCGGCGCGCGGCACCATGAAACACTTCGCCGTGCGGTCGCTTTCGTGACCAGGGGCGGCCGGGTTGCGGGCGTGGCGGTTATGGAATTGGGCGATGATGTCCTGCAGGTCGCCAAAGCCTTCCTGCTTACTGCGTTTATCGTCCAACGAATAGCCGTCGGCAGCCATCTCAAAAAACCAGACGTGCTCGGTGGCGGGCTTGTCCACCTTGTCCTTCGGCCCCCAGACCTTGGTGAACAGCAGAATGGCAGTGCTGACGCCGGCATAGGGCTTGAAAACGCCGCTGGGCAGGGTGATGACGGCCTTGAGATCGCAGCGCTCCACCAGCAACTGGCGCAGGGTCTTGAACGCGCCGCCGGAGCCGAACAGCACGCCCTGCGGCACGATCACGCACGCGGTGCCGCCTTTTTTGAGCAGGCGGTAGATGTTCTCGACAAACAGCAGCTCGGTTTTGGTGGTGCCGAGTTGCAGGTTTTCGTTGATGTCGCCCTTGTCGATGCTGCCGGTAAAGGGCGGGTTGGCCATCACGATGTCGTATTCGGATTCCTCGGTGTAACTCTTGCTGAGGGTATCTTTGTAGTCGATGTGCGGTTCGTCGATGCCGTGCATCATCAGGTTCATCAACCCCAGGCGCACCATGGTAGCGTCGATGTCGTAGCCGTAGAGCGAATTTTGCAGAATAGCCTGAGCTTTTTCGGTAAGCGCGGCGGCGACCGAGGTGCGCACAAAGCCGTCTTCATCGGGCAAAAGGTTCTTCGTCCCAGCTTTGATGGCCAGTTGTGTGACGATGTACTGGTAGGCGCCGAGCAAGAAGCCGCCGGAACCACAGGCCGGGTCGGCGATTTTGTGGCCGAGTTGCGGCTGCACCAGATCGGCCATCAGTTTGATGATGTGGCGCGGGGTGCGGAACTGGCCGTTCTTGCCGGCGGTGGCGATCTCGGAGAGCAGCATTTCATAAACATCGCCCTGAATGTCCTGAAAGGCCTGGCCTTTTTCCTTCGAGTCCTTCTCCATCACTTCGAAGATTTCATCGACTGTTTTCACCGCTTCCACCAGCAATCGGCCGTTGGGAATGATGAACACCGCATTCTTCATGTGGTGGGTGAAGTTAGATTCGGTCCCGTTCAGATCCTTGAGGAAGGGAAATACTTTGCTCTGCACATGCTGCAACATTTCCTCAGCCTGCATGCGCTTGAATTCGCTCCAGCGCAGGTTGCGTCTGTCGATGGGGCGTTGTTCTGCTGCTGGTCGGTTGCGTTCTTCGGGCGGAATCCAGCTGCCTTCGAACTTGGAGGCGTAGTTTTCGCCGGTCCACTCGGCATCGGCTTGGCGTTTTTGGTCCAGCTCGTCGAGTCGCTTCATGAACAGCAGGTAGGTAATCTGCTCGATGGCGGTAAGCGGGTTGCTGATGCCGCCGCTCCAGAATTTATTCCAGAGCTGGTCGATTTTGCTTTTGAGTTCGGGATTGTTCTGTAGCATGGTGTGCCCTGTTTTTTAGACAGCCAACCGTTCGGTCAGCTGCAGGATTTCGTTAATTTCGGCCGGACTGAACACGCCGCGAATGCCTTGCGGGTGGATGACCGTGAAGGGGGCGTTGATCAGGTCTTTCTTCTCCACCTTCTCGCGCTCAATGATGAAGTTCTTCAGCAGGTTGAGGAATTCCATCTGCCGGCTGCTAAGCGTGGTGTGGGCGCGGATGAATTGATCGAAAGCGGCGCTGACTTCATCGGAAAAACTCTTGAGCACTTCCAGCCCCAAGATGTGGCGGATGAACTGGATGAAGCGCGCCTTGCGGTTTTTGTACACCTGCCGCAACAAGTCTTCGGTGATATGCGGGTGTTCTTCGTGCAGCAGTTCGGCCAGTTCGTTGGCCTCCGCGCTGCTGACCGCCTCGCCGTTCTTGATTTTCTGCAGTACCGGGTTGTGTGTGGTGAGCTCGGCAATCAGGCTTTCAACCATTTCCCGGTAGCGACTGATGCTGACCGCCTCGTGCTGAGGGCCGAACTCCACCCATTCCTTCTTATGCAGTTCATCGGCCAGATCGAGGTGGGTTTGTTCCTGTCCGGTGCTTTGCTCGCGGAATTTCATCAGTGGGCCGAGCTTCGAGACCATGTCATCGAAGGCGTCCTCATCGGCCTTGGCCCAATAGTGGCTGGTTTGCGCAGCGCGGATCAGAGTTTCTTCCTGCTTCACGAAACTGACCGACAGCGGCAGTTCGCTGATTTGTTCGACGATGCCTTCCTTGAGGGTTTCGGCCAGCTCTTTTTCCTCGTTGAGCAAGGCCAGCGAATATTCGAGTATGTCGCGCTCGAAACGCATGGCCTTGAAGTCGGCCTCGGAGACGGTGCGAAAAAGTGGTTTGATTTCGACGCGCAGGAATTCCAGCCGGTCATGAGTGAGACTGATCCAGAAGTTGTCGTCTTCCAGCCGCGCCAGTGCGGCGGCGGCTTCTTTAATAACGATGGAGGCTTTGGGTAGCGCGGCAATCTGTTTGCGTAGTTTGGCGATTTCACGCGTAGCGATGTCGGCATTGCCGCTGTCGCTGGCCTTCTCGATCTTGTCCAGGCGCAGGCCCACCAGACGCACCGGCAGCGGCAATTGGGCTTTCAGTTCTTTACCCTTAGGATTAAGCTTGAAGTATTCGAAGTTGTCCCAGCAGTCGAGGATCAGGAACACGTCTTTTTCCAGGCACCAGGGCTTGGGTTTGCTGGTTTCCAGCAGGCGCGTGCCGCGCCCGACCATCTGCCAGAACTTGGTATAGGAATAGACCGGCTTGGCGAAGACGAGGTTGACGATTTCGCGCACGTCGATGCCAGTGTCGAGCATGTCTACGCTAATGGCGATACGTGGCATGTCGTTATTGGTGAACTGATCGAGCAGGCCGCCTTTGCCATAAACGCGCGGGTCGTCCGACACCAGCACCTTGGCCAGTTCGCCGTGGTGTTGCGGGTGGAGCTTGTCGAAAATTTCTTCCATGCGCCGGGCGTGCGCCTTGGTGGCGCAGAAAAAGATGGTCTTGCCGGGCAGCACGCCGTTGGCATCCTTGATGGCTTCTTCCATGAATTCGCGGACGATCAGGGTGTTGGTGCCCTTGTTGATGACCTGCTTTTCCAGCTGGGAACCTTCGAAGTTGATTTCCTCAACCTCTTTGCCTTGCAGGATCAGCTTTTTCTGGTCTTCCAGTGAAATGGTGCGCTTGCTGATGCCCTCCATCTGGAACCTGGTCTGAATCTTCATGACCTGAAAGTTGCAGAGGTAAGGCGGCACGTTGTTCACGGCCTCTTCGAAGGTGTAGGCAAAGGTCGGCAAGCCATCTTCGCAATGGAAAAGCTGAAAGGTGTTGTGGTCGATGATGTCGGTCGGCGTGGCTGTCAGCCCCAGCGTGATGGTTTTGAAATAGTCGAGCACTTCGCCGAAGGTGTTATAGATAGAGCGGTGGCTTTCATCGATCACGATGAAATCGAAGAAATGCGGCGACAGGTGCTGTGTCTCGTCCCGAATGATGTTCAGCATCGTCGGGTAGGTGGCGACATACACACGGCGGTCGGTGGCAATCAGCTTTTCGCCCACATTGGGCCAGCGCGGCTCGTTGGGCATGTGCTCCTTGAAGGCGGCCAGTGCCTGTTCACGCAGTGCGATGCGGTCCACGAGGAACAGTACTTTTTCTGCGTGGCCTGCACGCATCAAGGCATCAACCATGGCGATGCAGGTGCGGGTTTTGCCAGTACCGGTGGCCATTACCAGCAGGAAGTCGCGTTTTTTCTGTTCGATGCCTTCGAGCACCGAACGAATGGCGCGGATCTGATAGTCACGGCCTGCAATCGAGGTGTTGATGAACTCCTGTGTCAGCGGCTTGCGGTTGCGACGGATGTAGGCAAAGCGTTCCAGATCGTCGCGTGTGGGAAAACCGACCACCTTACGCGGTGGCGCGTTCTCTAGATCCCAGAAATAGAGCTCGTGGCCGTTAGTGTAGAAACAGAATGGCAGCTCTCCGCCCAACTGCTTCTGGATGTTGTAGCAGTACTGCTTGGCTTGCTCACGGCCAACGGCGGCATCGCGGGTGGTCTTTTTGGCTTCGATTACTGCCAGTGGCTTGCGGTCCTTGCCCAGCAGGACGTAGTCGCTGAACTGGTGGCCCTCGTAAGGCGTGCGTGGTTCCGCTACGCCGGGCGGAAAAGCCGTCAGGATGTCGAATTCTTCTACGACCTGCGTGGGGTCTTTGACGTTCCAGCCCGACTGAGCGAGTTGCTGGTCAATCAGCTCTGACCGGGTTTGTGCCTCGGATTTGGTCATGCGTTACCTTCCCCCAATCGTCTGTGCAGTACGTGTGGCATCGCTGTCGCCCATCTATTATCGATATGACGCATGTCAGCACCTTTTGGCCAACACCAGATCGAAGCGCCGTAGAACAATCAACGGCAGCATCACGCGACGGTATTGCGGCGGACGATAGGGGCCACGTAGCTTGTTGGCGATGTTCCAGATGAAGCCGACTAGGTTTTGGTGTTGTGCGTTTTGCATGGGCGATTCCTGGATACGGTTAGTCGTTCTTGCTTGAGAATTTGCCTGAGAATAGACTTATCTACTGTGACTGATCCTGCCTCGTCTTTGCTACGATCGCTATTCTCGGACAGGTTCTTGGTTTGGGGAACACTAATTTTTGATGCCAAGAAAAAAGCGGAATGTACCAGGGGCACTGGTACATTCCGCTTCGTTCATGCCCTACTCACCAGCTGCGCTGGCGTGATCTATCTTTTGAGGGTTAACCCTGTCTGGCCTGAGTAATAAAAAGCCAGATTTTCAATGTCTTCTTTGCTCAGGTTTGCTGCCATGCCAGCCATGATCGGATCTTTGCGTTCACCGGCTTTATAGTCATGCAGCGCTTTTTCCAGATAAGTTCTAGCCTGGCCGCCAATTTTTGGAAAATTGGGCGCGGGGCTGTTACCGTCCAGCCCATGACAGGAAGCACATACTTCCTGAGCTTTTTTCTTGCCAGCTTCACTATCAGCAGCGAGCACCTGGCCTGATAAAAGGAATACTAATCCGCTTGCAGCGGCAATCATGAAATTTCTTTTCATATAAATTGTCCTTGTGTTAAAAAATTATTTACCAGCGTAATAGGCAGACAGGGCCTTGATATCTTCGTCGGATAAGAGACCCGCAATACCAACCATGCTAGGATGGTTACGCGCACCGGTTTTATAATCGTTCAACGCCTTTGCCAGGTACATTTCGTGTTGCCCACCGAGTTTTGGTACATGATAGACCACCGGGTAGGCAGTACGGTAATCCTCAATACCGTGACACCCCTGACACATTACCAGCTTACTTTTGAATGAATCGGTTTCTTCTGCGGCAGTAGCCATGCCAGAAAATGACATGATCACGCTAGACGCAACAAGTAGTTTAACAATTACTGATTTTTTCACTTACGCACCCTCCTCTCAAAAGTTTGGACTCTAAACGAAGGAGGGGGTTTAGTCAATGAATTCTGGCGAAAGTTCTACCGCTATCTCCCTGTTGTGTATAGGGAAATTGCTTCTATTTTGTTACGATCAGCTTGCTTTCAAGAGTTTCCCAACGGGAAAGAAGTATGGCGATCTCCTTTTCCAGCGAGGCAGCGCGTGCCTGTAATACCTTGATCTCGTCAGGATTATTTTGATAGAGCGCTGGATCGCCCAAGCGTATGCCAATATTTTCTTGTTCACGCTCCAGGACATCAATTTTTTCTGGCAGTTTCTCCAGCTCCAACTTTTCCTGGTAATTAAGCTTGACTGGGCTGGCGGATGCACTTTTTGCATTACCGGATGAGGAAAGAGCTACAGTTGTTGGCATGGCAGTCTGCTTCTGGATATCTTTTTCAAGCAATTGGGTTGCATTAGCAGCACGCAACCAATCTTCAAAGCCGCCAACATATTCACGTAGCTGACCATTGCCTTCAAAGGCAATGACCTGGGTAACCACGTTATCCAGAAAAGCCCGATCGTGACTGACCAGAAATAAGGTACCACTGTATTCCTGTAATAGAGACTCGAGTAACTCGAGTGTCTCGATATCGAGATCATTGGTCGGTTCATCCAGTACCAGTACATTCGCAGGCTGGGTAAACAATCTCGCCAGCAGCAAGCGGTTACGCTCGCCGCCAGAGAGGGTTTTGACTGGTGAGCGAGCTCGCAGCGGGGAAAATAGAAAATCTTCCAGATAGCTGATCACATGTTTGCGTGCACCACCAATTTCGATGAAATCAGATCCCTGGCTGATCGATTCAACTAATGTCAGGTTTTCATCTAGTTGCTTGCGCATCTGGTCAAAGTAAGCAACGGATAATTTTGTGCCCAGCTGTACCGTGCCAGAATCGGGTTGTATTTCCCCAAGAATCAGTTTCAGTAAGGTCGATTTGCCTGCACCATTTGGTCCTAACAGACCGATTCGGTCGCCGCGCATAATCCGGCAGGAGAAATTGCAAATAATGGTTTTGCCATCGTATTGCTTGGTGATATTTTCCAGCTCTGCAACCAGTTGCCCCGAGCGTTCACCAACTTCCACTTGAAAATTAACCTTGCCCATACGCTCACGCCGAGCCGCACGCTCACGACGTAGCGCTTCCAGTCGTCTGACCCTGCCTTCATTGCGGGTGCGTCTTGCCTGAATACCCTTGCGGATCCAGATTTCTTCCTGTGTCAGCACCTTGTCAAATTTTTTATTATGCGTTGCTTCGGTTTCCAGTATTTCCGCTTTCTTGGTCTGGTAGGCAGAAAAATTACCGGGAAAACTGACTAACTCGCCCCGGTCCAATTCGATAATGCGCGTGGCAACATTATCGAGAAAACGCCGGTCGTGGGTGATAAAAATCAGGCTGGTGTTGATTTCTTTCAGCGTTTCTTCCAGCCATTCAATAGATGTAAAGTCGAGATGGTTGGTGGGTTCATCCAGGAGCAGCACGTCCGGCGATATCACCATGGCACGCGCGAGCGCTACCCGTTTTCTGGCTCCACCAGACAAGGTGCCAACAATAGCATCCTCATCCAGCTCCAGTTTATCTATCGCCGTTTGCACCTTGTTATGTATCCGCCAACCATCCTGAGATTCCAGTATGCCCTGCAATTGTTGCATGCGTTCCAGCAAGACATCCATATCAGCATCCGCCTCTCCCAGCGCGTGCGAAACCTGATGATAATCCAGCATGACTTGTGATAATTCACCCAAACCACGTGCTACTTCACTGAAAACCGACCGGGTTTCATCCAGCTCTGGCTCCTGTGGAACATAGGCCACGCTAATGCCTGGTTCGATACGCAGCGCGCCATCATCCAGCTTGATCTCACCAGCGAGTGCACGCAACAGACTGGATTTGCCGCTGCCATTGCGCCCAATTAACCCGACCCGCTCTCCCGGATCAAGCTGGAGCGCAGTGTGATCCAGGAGCGCATGATGACCAAACGCAAGACAAGCATTTTCAAGAGAAATATGTGGCATGGCAGTATGTTTTGATAAATCTGATTAAAGGCAAACAGGTTGGCGGGTGTGCATTTTACTCGACATTTGACTGTCGGTTTTTAGCTATTCTCGTGTACAACTATGCAGGTTCACTTCATGATGCTAAGGATCCCTTCCACCCAGTCTGCTACGATCGCAATTGGTAAAGAGAGCGAGCGTATGCCAAAAGTTTATGCGGTTGTGTATACCGTCGTGTATGAACTAACATTCACGTGATAAGCGTGATGGTTGGGTGCTATTTATCACTGCGTGCCTGACTGAATCGATAAAAAGCAAGCGTGCCCAGAAGACTTGGCAACAGGGTAGTCTTCTTGTTGCCATTCATTACGCGCCGCTCAAGAATATTAATGTTGTGCTGGCTGCAAAGCGATTCAAAGTCCTGTAGGGTGCATAGGTGAATGTTGGGGGTGTTATACCATTGATAGGGTAACCCGGGTGTCACTGGCATGCGTCCGGATAGTACCTGCAGACGATTTCGCCAGTAACCAAAGTTAGGGAAGGAGACGATACCTTCCTTACCGACACGCAACATTTCGAGGATGATTTTTTCGGTATTTTTCATGGCCTGCAACGTTTGCGACAAGATGACATAGTCAAATGAGCCAGATTCAAAACCGGACAGACCAGATTCAAGATCGCTTTGAATAACGTTGACATCATTTTCAAAGCAGGTCAGCACATTTTTAGCGTCAATTTCCACGCCGTAGCCATGCACCTGCAAATTGATCCGCAGGTGGTGCAACAATGTACCGTCACCGCAGCCAAGATCCAGTACGCTGGATTGTGGTGCGATCCATGCGGCAATGGCAGCCAGATCGGGGCGAACGACCAGTGTATGCGTTGAATCACCAGTTTGAGAGGTACTGTTGTCAATAGAAGTATTCATAGGTTAAATGACGATATTGTCCATATAGGCACGTATCAGACGGTGATAGTACTCATCCTGCATTAGAAAAGAATCATGTCCGTGGCTCGATGGGATTTCAGCATAGCTGACGTTGCGTTTGTTATCGAGCAGAGCCTTGACAATACTTCGTGATCGTTCGGGTGGAAAGCGCCAATCCGAGCTGAAGGAAATGACCAGAAAATCCGCCTCGGCGCGGCTGAATGCCTGCGATAGATTGTCATCGTACTGTGCGGCTGGATCAAAGTAATCGAGTGCCTTGGTCATGAGCAAATAGGTATTGGCATCAAAACGATTGGCAAATTTATCCCCCTGGTAGCGCAGATAGGATTCAATCTCAAATTCGGTGTCGTAATTGAATGCGAGCGAGCTGTTACGGAGCTCTCGTCCGAATTTACTCGCCATGGAATCGTCGGATAAATATGTGATATGACCGAGCATGCGCGCCAGGCGTAGTCCTCTTCTGGGCAGCGTGTGATGCGAGTAGTAATCGCCACCATGAAAATCAGGGTCGGTCAGAATAGCTTGCCGGGCAACATCGTTGAAAGCAATATTCTGGGCAGTTAGTTTGGCAGCCGCAGCGACCACCACGACATGACGCACCCGTTGTGACGCATTCAGTGCCAGCTGCATAGCCGACATACCGCCAAGACTGCCACCAACTACGGCTGCAAAACAATCAATACCCAGTCTGTCCGCAAAGCGAATGTAGGTTTCCGCCCAGTCATCGGTAGTGACGAGCGGAAAATCTGCACCAAAAGGTTTTTCAGTCTTAGGATTGACACTGATTGGCCCGGTTGAGCCATGGCAGCCGCCCAGGTTATTGATACTAATTACAAAATATTTTTGAGTATCAATGGCTTTGCCAGGACCGATCATGTTGTTCCACCAGCCGACATTTTTAGGGTCGTCTGCATAGACGCCGGCGACATGGTGACTGCCAGATAACGCATGGCAAACCAGTAACGCATTGGATTTTGCGGCGTTCAGCTTGCCGTAGGTCTCATAGGTAAGCGTATAGCTGTCGAGTACCGCACCGCTTTTCAGCTCAAGCGGCTCCTGGAATTGCATCTGTTCTGGCGCGACGATGCCGATGGATTGTGAATCGTTCATGAAGATGTAAACAATGCTTGATTGTGAAAGTTACAGGGTAAACCGGCATTTAATACCAGTTTATACTTGGATTCAACTATTGAGTTTTTGCAGCAGGTTGTGAATTTTGTCGGACTCAGCCGTTCTGAGAATTTTTTGCGTCAGGGGATTGATTTTAGGCAAAAAACTGCCAAGTATCTCGCGTTTAACCGTTAACAGTTGGGCTGGGTACATGGAAAACTGTTGCAAACCCATGCCAAGTAACAGACGGGTATAGCGCGAGTCTCCAGCCATTTCGCCGCAGACGGAAACTGGGACACCGGCTTTTGTAGCCAGTTTGATGGTGCGTGCCAGCAGCCAAAGAACTGCGGGATGCAGTGGATCAAACAGATGCGCGACAGTTTCATCAACGCGATCAATTGCGAGTGTGTACTGAATCAGGTCATTGGTGCCAATTGAGATAAAATCCAGCTTTTGCATGAAATGCTCAAGACACAACGCAGCCGCCGGTATTTCAATCATGCAGCCTATCTGGATGTGTGGGTCAAACGATTTCTTCTCGTCGAGTAAGTTTTGTTTGGCCAATTCGACCATGCGCAGTGTCTGATCGATTTCACGGTCGCTGGACAGCATGGGGATGAGAATACGCGCACAGCCATGTTTGGACGCACGCAGAATGGCACGCAACTGTGTCAGAAACATGGCCGGTTCCGCAAGACTCATGCGGATAGCGCGTAAACCGAGCGCTGGATTGGTTGAAACGCGATGTGTATTATTCAGGTTTTTGTCAGCACCCAGATCAAAAGTGCGAATAGTAACCGGCAGGCCACGCATGCCCTTTACCACGGCGGAATAAGCGGCATACTGCTCCTCTTCACCTGGCAGGTCATCTCGATTGAGAAACAGGAACTCGCTGCGGAATAGCCCGACACCCATTGCACCATTTTCCCTGGCCTGCTCGGTTTCCTGCGGTAATTCAATATTGGCAAATAGTTCAATCTGGGTACCGTCAAGTGTGGCGGCATTGAGTGAGCGGATACGAAGCAGTTTTCGTCTGTCTAGTGCCAGCTCATTCTGTTTCAGACGATATTCGGTCAGGATTTTCTCATCAGGATTAACGATGACAATCCCTTGGATACCATCAACAATCAGATAATCGTCCTCGTAAATCAACCGCTTCGCCTGTTGCATTGCCACGACTGAAGGAATATTGAGGCTATGCGCGACAATGGCGGTGTGCGAGGTGGGTCCACCCATATCCGTCACAAATGCTGAAAACTGCTGTTGTTTGTATTGCATAACATCGGCGGGGCTCAGGTCGTGTGCTACCAGGATACTGGCACCATCATGCTTTGACGCTGGCGGCGTGTAGCCGGGATGACCAAGCAGAACCTTAAGCACGCGCTCAACGACCTGTACGACATCAGTTTTGCGCTCACGCAGGTAGGCGTCTTCAATTTCTTCAAATTGTGCGATCAGTACGTCCATTTGCTGTGAGATCGCCCATTCCGCATTGCAATGCACGTTGGCGATACTCTCCATGGCAGCCTCGGAGAGCGTCGGATCGTCCAGGATCATCTGGTGGAGCTCCAGAAAGGCATTGAATTCGGCTAGTGCCAGTCCCTCCATGGCATGAGCTTGCAGATTGTTCAGTTCCTGTCGTACGGTGGCGAAGGCATTTTTTAGACGGGCAAGCTCGGCATCAATCCGATTGACGGGAATCAGGTAGTGAGGCACATTGAGCGTGGCTGTCGAGGCGAGATGTGCTTGTCCAATTGCAATACCGGCAGACACGCCTACACCGTGGAGAATAAAATTCATTCCGCTTCTCCGAAGTAGTCGTTTACCAGTGCGCTGATTGCCTGCATTGCGGAAATTTCATCCTTGCCGCTGGTTTCCAGTTCAACCGTCGTGCCTTGACTTGCTGCCAGCATCATTACGCCCATGATGCTTTTGGCGTTGACTTTACGCGTGCCCCGGGATAGCCATACCTCGCAGTCAAACTGCCCTGCAAGGCGCGTTAGCTTGGCGGAGGCGCGTGCATGTAATCCCAGCTTGTTGCGTATTGTGAGTGTACTAGTTTGCATGAGATTCTTCGGGTACTGGCATGTGTAATATTCCCGCCTGACCACCTGAAAGTACTTTTTTTGTCATTTCCGTCAGTGGCTTGTTTCGGTACTGGATTGCTCTCAGCAGCATGGATAAATTAAGTCCGGCCAAGCATTCTACTTGGCCACGTTGAAGCAGCTTGCTGGCAATGTTCGCGGGAGTAGCGCCATAAAGATCAGTCAATATCAACACGCCATTACCTTGATCGAGTGTCGGCAGAATCATCCGCAATTTTGCAATTTCCTCGTTCGGATCCGCCTCTGGCATGATCGTGTAATTAACCAGCAGCGGAGGAAGTTTGCCAAGAATATGTTCGATGCAGTCAAGAAAACCATTTCCCAGCGGTTGATGTGCAACGATCAGTATTCCGGTTATATTCGTGAGTTTGTCCTGTTCTGATGTCATAGCAGTATATTCTAGCATCATCCATTCTGCCGCCTGTCAGGCTGCTCGTATAAGCTTGCCGTTAATTTCCTGATTTTTGTTATAATATCGGCAGTTGTACGGGTGGGCTTGTCGAGCCCATTTTTTATTTGTGGTGGAATTATGTTGCTATTTGAATTACTCGAACCGACCTTGGCGGGAATGGGGTATGAGCTGGTAGAGGTTGAACAGCCGTCACCCGGCAAGATGCTGCGTGTGTTCGTGGATAAACAGGATAGCGGTATTACCCTGGATGACTGTGTCGCCATCAGTAATCACCTGGCGCAATTATTGGCAGTTGAAAATGTCGCGTATAGCCGCCTGGAGGTCTCCTCGCCCGGTCTGGACAGACCTCTGAAAAAAAAGGCAGACTTTCTCCGCTACCAGGGTGAAATGATCCGGATCAGGTTGCGAATTCCGCTGCAGGGACAAAAGAATTTTGTAGGGAAATTGCACACAATGCAGGATGATATTTTGATGCTTGAAGTAGATGGCGAGTTGTTGCGAATTCAATTCGGCAATGTGGATAGAGCGCGGGTAGTTCCAAAATTTTGATGAGTGTTTTATTCAAGAGTAATCTTACAAGTTAAAAATATGGCTGGAGGAATATGAGCCGCGAGATTTTATTATTAGTCGATGCGTTGGCGCACGAAAAAAATGTCAGTGAGGCGATTGTTTTTGCTGCACTGGAAATGGCGCTGGCTTCTGCTGCCAAAAAGCACTTTCACGAGGATTTTGATGTCGTAATCATAATTGATCAGGGTACGGGGAATTTCAAAAGTTTCCGCAGATGGTTGGTTGTGTCGGACGATGCAGTTGATGACCCTGTGAGGCAAATTGGATTGAGCGAAGCATTGTCGCGCGATAAGGACGCGGTCGTAGGGGAATACATCCAGGAACCCATGGAATCGATTCCGTTTGATCGGATTGGCGCGCAAGCTGCAAAACAGGTAATTTTTCAGAAAATACGTGATGCAGAGCGCGAGCAGAATCTGAACGATTTTCTGGAACGTGGTGAGCAGGTGATTTCAGGCGTAATTAAACGCCTCGATCGTGGTAACGCTATCATCGAGTTTGGAAAAATTGAAGCAGTGCTGCCACGTGACCAGATGATTTCGCATGAAAATCTGCGTATGGGAGATCGTGTGCGCGCCTATATATTGAGAGTTGATAGATCAGCGCGTGGTCCGCAATTGGTCTTGTCCCGTACGTCGCCGCAGTTTTTGATTAAGCTGTTTGAGCAGGAAGTGCCAGAAATTGAAGAAGGCGTGCTTGAAATCAAGGGGGCAGCGAGAGATCCGGGTTCCAGAGCAAAAATTGCGGTTAGATCTAACGATCTGCGTGTAGATCCAATCGGTACTTGTGTAGGTATGGTTGGTTCAAGAGTAAAGGCAGTGACCAATGAACTTGCTGGTGAGCGTGTTGATATTATCCAGTGGTCTGATGACATTGCCACGTTAGTCGTTAATGCACTGGCACCGGCGGTGGTAAGCGGCATTACCGTGGATGAGGAAGCCCACAGCATGGATATCGCGGTGGATGAGGATAATCTAGCGCAGGCTATTGGCAAGGGCGGGCAAAACGTTCGTCTGGCGTCAGAGTTGACTGGCTGGCATCTTAATATCATGACCGTGGAAGAGTCCCAGGAAAAGAGCGAAGGAGAGGCCGCTGCGAGCTGTCAGCTTTTTATGGAAAAGCTGGATGTGGATGAGGAGGTAGCACGTATCCTGGTTGACGCGGGCTTCTCGACCATGGAAGAGGTGGCATATGTTCCAGTTGAAGAAATGCTGGAGATTGAGGAGTTTGACCAGGAAACGGTCGAAGAATTACGTAACCGGGCGCGCAATGTGCTGTTAACCAATGCGATTGTCTCGGAGGAAAAAATTGAGCATGCTGCTGAAGAATTGTTTGGTCTTGAAGGTGTGGATATGGAGCTCGCCCGGCAGCTAACGGCCAAGGGAATCAATTCCAGAGACGAATTGGCTGATTTGGCAGCGGATGACCTGGTCGAATTGACAGGCATCGATTTTGAGCGGGCAAGCGCGATTATTATCAAAGCGCGGGAACATTGGTTTGCATGATGTGTTCCCCGAGAGTGAATAAGTAATTTTGAAGTAAATAAAAGGTTGCTGATGACCCAAATGACGGTAAAACAATTTGCGAAGGATCTGGGAATTTTGCCGGAGCTGCTGCTTGAGCAGCTTCAGGCGGCAGGCGTGCCCAAAAAACTGGTGACGGACGCGGTAGCAGAAGCGGATAAAGCGCAACTTCTCGAACATCTGCGCAAAGCACATGGAACCGGTGCTCCCAAGGGGAAAATTACCCTCACGCGTAAACATACCACAGAGATAAAACAATCCGATGGTGCGGGGAGAGCGCGGACAATTGAGGTGAAGGTACGTAAACGACGGTTGTTGGCCAAAACTGCCGAAATTTCTGAAATGCCAGAACCAGCTATCGTTGCTCCTATTGAAGAAGTTAAAGCGATTGCTGAGCCTGTAAAACCAGATGTAGCAAAACCGATCATTGACGCAGCGCAGCAGATATTGCGTGATGAAGAAGCTAGAAAACAGTCGGAATTAATCGCGCGCCAGACGGCAGAATTACAGGAAAAACAGGCAAAGCTGGATAAGAAAAAACAGCACATCGTCAGCAAGGCCGCTGAGCAGCCTGTACAGGCAGAAACGCCAATTACCACTGCTGCACCAGAAGTTTCCGCTCCTCCGGTAACGAGCGTGAGTGCTGCCACTGAGCCCAAGCCAAATGCCCTTGAACGCACCATTCATAAACCAACTGTCAAGCCAGAGGAAAAGACTGACAAAAAGAAAAAACAGGTTGGCCAGCAGAAAGAGGAATCCGGCAGGCGTCGAGAAACCAAGGTTCGCGGAGATATATCGGGGGGTCAGGGTTGGCGTGTTCGCAGGGACAGGCATGGCGGTAGTAAAAATAAATCACATGATGTTCAGGCACAACATGCCTTCTCGGCACCAACAGAGCGAGTTGTATATGAAGTGATGATTCCCGAAACCATTTCAGTTGCTGCTCTTGCACAAAAAATGGCGGTTAAGGCAGCCGAAGTGATCAAGGTGTTAATGAAAATGGGTACGATGGTCACCATTAATCAGATGCTGGATCAGGAGACAGCTATGATCGTAGTTGAAGAAATGGGCCATACCGCTCACGTTTCCGCACCGGACAATCCAGAATCTTTTCTGGAAGAAGTGGCTACGTCAGATACAAAAGCCGAACCAGAGCCTCGTGCACCCATTGTTACTGTTATGGGGCACGTTGATCATGGTAAAACCTCACTGCTTGACTATATTCGAGTGACGCGAGTAGCCGGTGGGGAGGCCGGGGGCATCACGCAACATATTGGTGCCTATCATGTCGAGACATCTCATGGAATGATCACTTTCCTAGATACACCTGGACACGAGGCGTTTACAGCCATGCGTGCTCGTGGTGCCAAGGTAACTGATCTGGTGATACTGGTAGTAGCGGCGGATGACGGAGTAATGCCTCAAACAATCGAAGCGGTCCATCATGCCAAGGCTGCACAAACGCCCATTATCGTCGCAGTCAACAAAATGGACAAGCCAGAGGCGAACTTCGAGCGTATTAGGCAGGAACTTGTAAATCATGGCGTTGTACCGGAAGAATGGGGCGGAGACGCCATGTTTGTGCCAGTTTCTGCTAAGACGGGTGAAGGAATCGATAATTTGCTGGAAGCTGTTTTATTGCAAGCCGAGTTACTGGAGTTGAAAGCCGTTAAAACCGGACCGGCAAAAGGTATCGTTATTGAATCTCGTCTGGATAAAGGCCGGGGCCCTGTTGCAACGGTGCTGGTGCAGTCTGGCATATTAACACGTGGTGATGTAGTGCTGACTGGTGCGGTTTTTGGCAGGGTCAGGGCAATGCAGGATGAGCTAGGAAAACCTACTAAGGATGCAGGCACTTCTATTCCAGTTGAGATCCAGGGACTTTCCGAGGTTGCGACTGCGGGAGAAGTTTTCATCGTGCTGGATGATGAGCGTAAAGCAAGGGAAATTGCGCTTTTCCGCCAGGGGAAATTCCGTGATGTCAGGCTGGACAAGCTTCAGGTGGCAAAAATGGAAGATGTATTTGGCCAGAAAGAAGGTATGACGATCTTGAATTTGATCATCAAGTCGGATGTACAAGGCTCTAGCGAGGCGCTGGAATATGCGTTGAAAAAAATCGAAACGGACGATGTGAAAATCAATATTGTGCATAGTGGCGTTGGGGCGATTATTGAATCTGACATCAATCTGGCGCTAGCTTCCAAAGCAGTGATTATTGGGTTTAACTGTCGCGCTGATCTGGGTGCGCGCAAGCTCATCGAGTCAACAGGGGTCGATGTCCGTTACTACAACATCATCTATGAAGCGGTTGACGAGATCAAAAAGGCTCTTTCGGGCATGATGCTGCCTGAACGCAAGGAAAAAACCATGGGGATGGTTGAGATTCGTGAAATATACCGAATTCCCAAGGTTGGTGTGGTCGCCGGTTGTTATGTTCTGGAAGGTATGGTCAAGCGTGATGCGCTGGTTAGGGTATTACGTGACGGGGTTGTCATTCAAGCCGATAGCCTGGATTCCCTGAAACGTTTCAAGGAAGATGCCAAGGAAGTTAAAGCCGGATTTGAGTGCGGTCTCTCTCTTAAAAAATACAATGATATACAGGTTGGAGACCAGCTTGAGGTCTATGAGATTACCGAAATAGAGCGAGTGTTATTGTAATATGGCTAAGGATTCATCCCGAGTTTTACGGGTTGCCGGTCAAATTCAGCGAGAACTGGCGACACTGATACAAAATGAAGTGGCAGATCCTCGCTTACGGTTAGTTACACTGACCGGAGTTGAGGTCACCCGTGATTACTCGCATGCCAAGGTTTTTTTTAGTGTCTTGAGTCAAGCGGAGGATGTACAACTTGCCAAGGATGGTCTGGCGCATGCAAGCAAGTTTTTGCGTAGTCAGCTGGCAGGAAGAATCAAACTCAGAGTGGTCCCCGAGCTGCATTTTGTATATGACGAATCTATCGAGCGAGGGGTGCATTTGTCAAAATTGATTGATGAGGCTGTTGGTAACATTTGATTGAAACCGCTTGGCAAAGCTGCAGTGCGCCCCTTTTTCTCTTCCTTGCTGAGGTGCTTGCCTGAGTAAAACTTCACCAGTCAGCGGTGTTTTGCTCCTGAACAAACCTGCTGGTATTACTTCTAATCGTGCCTTGCAGATAAGCAAGCGTTTGCTGGCTGCGACCAAGGCAGGTCATACCGGCACACTTGATCCCATGGCACAGGGATTGCTCCCGATTTGTCTAGGACAGGCGACCCGATTTTCCTCTGCCCTGCTGCAGGCAGATAAAACCTACGTGGCAACGATGAAGCTGGGGTATAGCAGCAATACTGGTGATGCTGAGGGTATCATCGAGCAGCTCGTCGATCCGGCAGCAATCTCGGCCAGACTGGATGCTCGGCAAATTGGGGATATCGTGCGCACCTTCCTGGGGCAATCTAGTCAAATACCACCGATGTATAGCGCATTGAAAAAAGATGGCAAGGCGCTGTATCGTTACGCGCGCGAAGGAATTACCATCGCGCGCCCACCTCGCGAAATTTTTATTCATGCGATCTCTCTTGATGCCTGGAATGGCAAAGAGATAACCATCACCGTTCGCTGTGGCTCGGGGACGTTTATCCGGACACTCGCCGAGGATATTGCTAAAAAAATTGGCTACGGAAGTGCCTATCTGACCACATTGATCCGCACCGGCATTGGATCTTTCAGCCTTGCTCAGGCTTATACTCTGGAACAGCTTGAACGGGAACCACAAGTTTCCCGTACCCAGTTTCTGCTTCCGGTGGATGGTTTGTTGCAAAATATGCCGTGCATTACACTCAACAGCGAGGAAATGCTACGATTTCAACAAGGACAATCCTTCAAGAAATCAATCACTATAAATCAGCAAACGCAGGACGACATGTTAAGGGTGTACGATGAAAACAAAAATTTCCTGGGGTTGGGCAGGTGGCAGGAAGATGAAATGCTTGTTCCGAAAAAAGTTTTGGCTGCATCAGTATCATGATAGATATTGCTCACTTAATGAAAGAGATGGCAACTATTCAGCTTTACGGTAAATTTGGTAAAAATCTGCGCTGAGTTAGTGCTCGAAATTCAACAATCATGCTGAAGTTTTTAACGAAACGAGTGCGGTATCTGTTCACCGAGCGTTGTCCTGAACCCAATAACATCATAAACCCAACTTTAGTCATTCAGCCCGCACGCTCAGCGGCGTGGCATTCCTGCGCCTGATCCTGCAACATATCCTGCCCAAAGGTTACCGCCGCGCCCGCAACTTCGGCTTTCTGCACCCCAACAGCAAACTGATCCCATTGGTGCAACTGCGCAAACGTGTCGTACTCCCCCCACCGCAACCACGCCCGGTGCTGCGCTGTAAATGTTGTGGCGGGGTGATGAAGATTGTTCGTACCCGTCCACCGATTACGAACGCTTGCATTGAACAGGGAGATGGCCATGTAACGCAACACACACCGCCAACCTGCCGGCTTTGGCAGGCAGGGGTGCACTCGCCCTGCAAAAGGGTAAAATCAGGTAAAAATGCATCAAAAATGGCAGGTTTAGCAGAACAGGTTGCTGCAATGGCAACTTTTAGCGGTGAAATTTTGGGTATGACGCGGAACAGTACCCGATGCCATCGCTACGATCAGAGAGATATTTCCATAACAAGCGAGTTCATGGCAACCCCACCGGGCTTGTACAACAAACGGTCCAGATCGTGGCTCGCTTCGCGATCACAATCTAACCCTATTCGTTAAGGCTAAAGCACTCCATGCTCTATCTCTTGCAGGTAGATGAAGGCTGGCGCTTTTACGCCAGCCCTTTTCCTGATTTCTACCAACTCAGGGGACTCGAAGAAGCGTCGGGCATTGTCCAAGGACGACCATTCTGAAAAATGGACGATATTGTTTGCGTCGTTGTCGTAGCGTAGCAACTGGTAACTGATTTCCCCGGCGCGCTTTCTAATGTCCGCTGCTTGGTCAAAAACTGCCTTCCATGCCGGATAAGCCTCGACCTCATGAATGATTAAAACGTGTTGCATATGAAGTACCTTTATTAATAAATTTAGTAGGGTGTGCCATCTTTATGGGAAAACTGCCATCCTCCGTTTACGAACTGGGCCCGAATGTCATCATCTGGATAGATCGCAGAGTCCCCCGCTGTTCTGTCACCAACCTCAAGATAAACAACATCTTCGGTTGTACGGTTTAGCAATTGATGCCCGTTGCCAGTACCTGCCTTAAATCCGGCACACATACCTCGAAAAAGCTGGGTTTCGCCCGCATCTGTAATGAGCGTTGGACTACCCTCCAAAATGTAGATGAATTCATCTTGCTTTGAATGCGCATGGCGAAGCGCTGAACTGGCGTTAGGCACTAAACGAGTCAGATTGACACCAAAGTTGGTCAATGCGAATACGTCGCCCAGCGGGCGCTTCTCTCTGCCGACCATGCGAGAAGCAAATGGCTCAGGATAGTTTGATGGTTGTGTGCGTGGCGCGGCTTCCGCTGCCACGATTGCCACAGGCAACTGTTTTTTAATCATGTTCGCTTCCGTTCTGTCAGGCTGTTGGGGCGCTTTTCTAGAATTTCAATTTTCATCTCTGGATTCTTAGGAATGCCAGCCCCTGCTGAAATAGGGTAATCCAGTACCAAGCCAGTTTTTTGATAGCCGCGCCGCAAATAGAATGAAACAAGTTCGATTCTTTCAGATACAACGACCATGACGAATTTATCTGAGCCAAAAACTGAGCTTGCATATTTTTCGGCTTCGGCAAGCATTAGTTTGCCTGCCCCTGCTCCTTGCAAAATCGGGTTAACGGCAAGCATTCCAATGTAGCTACTGTTACCGTCTTTTTCGACATGAGCGCAAGCCACTATTGCCCCATGATTGAGGCCGATAAGAATAACGGAATGATGCCTTGATAGGGCTTCAAGGATTTGGGCGGCACTCGTTCTATTCCCTGCCACAAGATCAGACTCGTGTGTCCAGCCAGTAATGCCAGATTCAGGACGATACGCTCCATTGACAAGCGCAGCGATTGCCTCGGCCTCGGCATGATTGGCTGCGCGAAACGAATCAATGCTCATGTGTGCCCTAACGTGGAGCTAAGGGGTGCGCCGCTTTTGGCGCGTCCCGCTTGAGCGCAGAGTTGGACTGGGCGACGATTCAACAAGGCGCCCTGCCACAAACTTGTGAAGCACACTGGCGATCAATGTTTGGTATGGCATACCTTCTTCAAGTGCTCGCGCCTGAATATCCATCAAGTCTGGTGTGGAAAGCCGGATATTGACTCGTTTTTCCTTGAGAAAAGTAGCTGTAGCGGCGGCCTTGAACTTAGCCAGCTTTGCTTTTGACGGAGAGGTGGATTTAAGCTCGCCCTTTTCATAGGCTGCCAAAATGTCTTTTTCAAACGTATCAAGTTTTTTCATCTGGGGAACTCCTCAAGTAGTCTCGGGTAGCTTTCCTGCTCGGAATCACCGTCTTCAGAAAATAGTGATCCGGCTCTTCAACGTAAGGCACCAAGTAAACATAACCATCAAACGCCACAACAAGAACGGACTGATTTGGATATTTCTCCGTGTTCGGGTGGCGCAACTCATCCAGCAAACCATCAGCCTCAATAGCAAGCGCGATTACCTCGAACGAGATATCATGCTCGATTTTCAGCGCCTCGTTTTTCTCGTGGTTCCAGCGAAATGGTTTCATGGCGATAGTTTATCTTGATGTGTGCCTATTGTCACCTTTGGAATGGAGTGGTCTAACGTTCAAATTGAGGGGCGGCGTGCTTTTGCGCTGTCCCTCTCGAATGTAGGGTTGAACGAAGCCGCTATCGCGGAGAAACGCCCCTCAGCAGCCAGTTTTAATAACATAATTCATCCTCACCCCGAAAGGGATCTCTTTGTACTTTACATGAGATGAACCGTCATGACATCAGAATTTCCAGCACATTTTGCGAGCAATTATCAATGTTTGCTCAATCGTTTGAAGTTACACGGGATGCAACCAAAAACCATCGCACTGTATTCACACGGCGTACGTCGAGCCGGGGAATATTTTGATTATCGGATTGATGATTTGACCCGGCTTCAGTTAACCGATTATTTCGTCCATATCGTCGATTCGCTCTCCTGGAGTTCGCTCAAACATGACCTGTACGGGCTGAAGTTTTATTACGTCCAGGTATTGAATAAACCCTGGCCGGGTGCGGATCTGGTCAAACCGCCCAAGTCACACACACTGCCGGATATTATTACCGTGCCACAGGCCCAACAGATATTCATGGCCACGCGAGTACTCAGTTATCGTGTGTTTTTCTTTACCCTGTACAGCCTGGGGTTACGGCTGGGCGAAGGATTGCGTTTGCAAGCCGGGGACATTGATGCGGACCGGATGCGGGTGCAGGTGCGTAACGCCAAAGGCAATCGAGACCGCTTTGTCCCGTTGCCGGAGCACACCTTGCACATATTGCGCCGTTTCTGGCAGACCCACCGCAACCCCGAATTGCTCTTCCCCAACCGTAAGTGTGGACTCAAAAAAGCCCACCTGGCCACCACCCCGCTGGATCGTGGCGGCATCCAGACCACCTTGCGCCAGGTCACCCGCGATTGCGGTTTAAAAAAAGAATTACGCCACACAGTTTGCGCCATTCCTATGCCACCCACCTGATCGAAGCAGGCGTTGATCTGCTGGAAGTGTAAAAAATCCTCGGGCATCAATCCATCCTCACCACCCTCCGTTACACCCATCTCACCGACCATACCAAAGATAACGCCGCAGACCGCATCAATGCGCTGGTAGGCCAGATATCAATCGGCTGGGGGAACGTCAAATGATCCGGCTGGCACACATTGTTGACACCTATGCAGCCGAGCTTGTCGCGCAAGATGGCCATCGCCTGTTACCCAGCCAATTGGCGGCATTGAGTGCCTTTCGAATTTGCCGTAGCAGCATGAGCCCCAGGATGGAACTTGCCTGCGATGACTGCACCGAACAAAGCTATTTGCCGCACTCCTGTGGGCATCGCCACTGCCCGCACTGCCAGGCGCATGAGTCGCAACGCTGGATAGACCGGCAGTCGCAAAAGCTGATTTCCGGCAATTACTTCATGGTAACGTTTACCTTGCCCGCCCAATTCCGTAGGCTTGCCTGGGGGCAACAGCGCGTGATGTACGACCTGATCACCCGCAGCGCATGGGAGACCGTCAACACGTTCAGCCGGAATGACAGAAAACTGCGCGGCACCACGGGTGCTGTGACCGTGTTGCACACCCACAACCGTCGGCTGGATTATCACCCGCATGTGCATCTGGTGATGCCATCCGCCGCGTTTGACAACAAACGGCGGCTGTGGCGCAACAAAGACGGCGGTTATCTGTTTGACCACACAGCACTGGCGAAAGTATTCCGCGCCAAAATGCTGACGGGCATCAAACAAGCCGGATTGAAACTGCCGGACGCTTATCCCACCCAGTGGGTGGTGGATTGCAAAGCGGTGGGTTCGGGGCAGAAGGCATTGGTGTATCTGGGGCGGTATTTGTATCGCGGGGTATTGCCCGAGAAGGACATCGTTGCAAACCGCGATGGCAACGTCACGTTCCGCTACCAGAACAGCAAAACCCGCAAGATGGAAACCCGCACGCTCAGCGGCGTGGTATTCCTGCGCTTGATCCTGCAACATGTTCTACCCAAAGGTTACCGCCGCGCCCGCAACTTCGGCTTTCTGCATCCCAACAGCAAGCTGATCCCACTGGTGCAACTGATCAAACGTGTCGTGCTCCCCCCACCGCAACCACGCCCGGTGATACGCTGCAAATGTTGTGGCGGGGTGATGAAGATTGTTCGTACCCGCATCAAACCATTCACCCACCGATTACGAACGCTTGCATCGAACAGGGAGATGGCCATGTAACGCAACACACTCCGCCAACCTGCCAGCCTTGGCAGGCAGGGGCGCGCTCGCCCTGCAAAAGGGTAAAATCAGGTAAAAACGCATCAAGAATGGCAGATTGAGCGGAACAGGTTACTGCAATGGCAACTTTTAGCGGTGGATTTTGGGGTATGACGCGGAACAGTACCCGATGCCACCGCCACGATCAGAGAGATATTTCCATAACAAGCAAGTTCATGGCAACCCCACCGGGCTTGTACAACAAACGGTTCAGATTGTGGCTCGCTTCGCGATCACAATCTAACCTTACTCGTTAGGCCGCACTTTGCGCGGCGGGGCCTCTCGGCGTCTATGGTGCGCTCGGTGCGGCCTTTGAAATGGCGTGCAGCGCCGACTTGAGCAGTTCAAGTAGTTCAGCCGCCCTGTCTTCCACCTCGCCCGCATCTTCTGCCTTCCATTCATGCACGAGCGCATTCCTGAGCTCACGCGCCGACTTGGCGCCTCGCTTTGTTCTCTTTGAATCCAGAAGCTCGTCGACTTGATTGCTGGACACGGCAATACTGAAGTAAACGAAGCTACTCGAAACAGTAGTCTTTACAATCCTTGTGCCTGATTGACCGTCCGTGGTTCTTGCCTCAGGTCTAGATCGGTATCCATTGAGAATGACACGAAGCACAGCCTCAAAGTAGATGTACTGAAGTACGAACTGCTCCACACGGCCCGCGCCCGCCACTTGCGGATGGCGGTTGAGAAGCGCCGCGAGCGCCGTGGATTCGGGTTTCGCGAGGACGTGCATAGACGGTTCTGTGCGGCCTAACGTAGAGCTAACCGGCGCTGCGCGGCTTTATCGCGCAGCGTCCAGCGACCGAAGGGAGCGAGGTTGAGCGCCATGTTAGGTTCAGCTGACATTTAGGTACTTCTTAAACATCTGGTGAGCTGGATCAAATTGCGCTGAGAGCCAAACCAACTCTGCATGCATACCGTCACAAACCTTCTGGTGGTCATACCCTTCTGGTTTCGGTTGTGAGTAATCGCGATACTCACCAGACCAATACTGAAGCTTTACACCTCGTTGGTAGATTTCTTCAATGTAAGCCGGAATGTCTGGCCCGAAGAGAAAGTCGGCTTCTGATACAGCCCGCTTAAACTTCAATAGATCGTCGTAACTGGCTTTCGCATCTCGAACAATGATGCTGAGAATTTGCCGCACCTCTTCATACACCTTTAGCCGACGATCATAGCGGTCTAGGTGAAGTTTCAGTTGATTCGTTTTCCATTGCTGCCACGCGATATATGTGGCGACTATGGCGATGACAGGCGTCAAGAGCGCCTTTGAAAATTCCGCTATTTCAGTCATGCACATATTCGGAACCTAACGTTTGACATAAGGGGCGCGCTTTAGCGCGTCCCGCTTGATGGATGGGTTAGGCATTTTAAATACAGAATACTTCTTGAACCCATGCATCATTTATAAAGGGACCGTGAATTGAAGCAAAACAGCCGCGACTCTCTTCAATGTTTCGTTTTATATCAGTGGCAACCCAATTTACTGTGCATATAATTTTGTCTATATCCAAGACCACACCTTTAATAATACCAATATGAAAGATGCGGATTCCTGACTGTCCTTGCCCTTTCATTCTTTTTATGGCGATTCTGTCTCCAGCTTTCATTTGGGATGCTTTTTCATGTTGGTCTGGTTGGTCTTTTTTATCCCATCCAAGCATCCAATAGCCTGCCTCAACAAACACTTTGTCTTGATGTTCCACGCCGCCCCAAGATGCACCGACTACCCAATAGTTCATATATTTCCTTAATGCCTAACGTAAATTAGACACCCTAAAAAATGCCGGTAAAAGCACCTCCGAGGTGTATAATCTAAAAATATTTATGTAATACATTGTTTTAATTGTGTATAAAGATTTCGCACACCCTAATTCTTCTGATAAAAACGACATGAATGCGTCTCCCAAGTTGCTGGATCAAGTACGTGATACGTTGCGGGTGAAGCACCATGCTATCCGAACCGAACAAAGTTATGTGGACTGGATTAAACGCTATATTTACTTTCACGGCAAGACTCACCCGAAAAATTTAGCTGCACAGGATGTCGAGGCGTTTCTGACGCATCTTGCCGTTGCGGGCAAGGTTTCTGCTTCAACCCAAAATCAGGCAAAAGCGGCGCTGTTGTTTTTGTACCGCGAGGTGCTGGAAATCAAGTTACCGTGGTTGGAGAATGTGACGCAAGCCAAGGCTGCGAAAAAATTACCGGTCGTGTTAACGGTAAGCGAGGTGCAGGCGGTGTTGTCGCGGTTGAGTGGTTCGCATTTGTTGATCGCTTCGTTGTTGTATGGTGGCGGGATGCGCCTGATGGAGGCGATACGGCTACGGGTGAAGGATGTGGAGTTTGCGCGGCATGAGATTATCGTGCGTGAGGGCAAGGGGTTTAAGGATAGGGTGACGATGTTGCCTGAATCCATTGTGGCCAGTTTGCAGGCATATTTGGTCAAGGTCAAAGCCTTGCATGAAGAAGATTTGGCCGCTGGGTTGGGCGAGGTCTATTTGCCTTTTGCGTTGGATAAAAAATATCCCAATGCGGGACGTGAGTGGGGCTGGCAGTATATTTTTCCATCCGCAAAATTATCGGTTGACCCGCGCTCTGGTAAAACACGCCGTCATCATCTGGATGAAAAGGGTGTGCAGCGCGCGATGAAGCAGGCGGTGCGCGATGCAGGGCTGACCAAACCTGCTACGCCGCATACGTTGCGTCATTCGTTTGCCACGCATCTGTTACAGGCCGGCTATGACATCCGCACCGTGCAGGAATTGCTCGGTCATTCCAATGTTTCCACCACGATGATTTATACCCATGTGTTGAACAAAGGCGGTAAGGGTGTGGTGAGCCCGCTGGATAGATGATACGACGAGTGGTGATCCAGGAAGAAATACATGCAGGCAACAACTAGCCTGACACAGGGGGGCAGCAAGTTAAATGCGTATCCAGCCCGCTAGACAAACACAAACCGTTTACGCGTAGGACATTGGGCACCAGATACGGAGTTGAAACTCCTTCATTGGCCGATGCTCTGCAGTCTCAAAAAGCCTACGCCTACAGAGCGGATGCCGCGCGAACTTTTCCCTCTACCAAGAGTTTTTTGCTCATTTGCGAATATTTTGACGTCTCATTTTCACTAATTCACATTTGCCCTAAGGACAGATTCTATAGTGCTGAATGTCTAAGCCTGAGGTACTTAAAATGCAGATATCGGCTATATCAGAAGAACTTATTCAGAGCAGAGAATGGAAGAATCACGAACTTGCTTGAGGCACTTATCAACCATCAGGAGTTTATCAAGTACTCAGAGAATTTTGGTAGGCCGTGCGAGATTCGAACTCGCGACCAACGGATTAAAAGTCCGCTGCTCTACCAGCTGAGCTAACGACCCAAAGGTCGGCATTATACCAACGTAAGCGTTTTTTTGAAACACTTAGTCTCTTCCTGTCAATGCTAAATAGAAATGGCAATATTGGCGGTGGATAGACGTACTTCGCGGATAACAATGTCGTCGTAGCAAAAATCCCCCCGTGCTTTGAAAACGGCAAATGTACAATTGCTCGCGGATTGAAAAATGGGAAGCCCCATACTTGATGAAAAGCAGTATCTGCCCAGGAAAGCACTGAACAATAACTTTCTGAAATAACAAGAAAAAGTCTTCATATGCCACCTATATCCAATAACTCATGAATACCCAGGAACTCTTCCTAATCGTAATGGTGGTCATTTTTTCTGTTCCCTATCTGATCTGGCGTTTGGGGAAAACCGATTATTGGGCGCCGCTGGTGGTTGTGCAGATTTGTATCGGCATTTTGCTTGGGCCTGGGGTTTCGGGAGCGCTTTTTCCAGAGCACTATACTTCTCTATTCAATCCGCAGGTGCTCCAGGCGCTCAACGGTATCGCCTGGTGGGCGATCATGATTTTTGTATGGATCGCCGGCATCGAACTGGATTTGAAAAAAAGCTGGCAGGACAGGCGGGATAGCTGCATTACTGTCGGATTGGCATTGAGTTGCCCGATGTTATTGGGTTGCCTTGCCGCAACCATGTTGATGACATTCATTGGCGCTGACTGGATAGGCCCCAAGGGAAGGGATTGGCAGTTTATCATCGGCGTAGGGATGGCCTGTGCAGTAACCGCCCTGCCCATCCTCATCCTGTTGATGGAAAAGCTGGAAATTCTGCGCGAGCCGATCGGTCAGCGGATCATGCGTTACGCCAGTCTTGATGACATCGCTATCTGGATTGTGTTATCACTGATTCTGCTTGATTGGGACAGAGTCAGTTTTCAAACAATATTCTTCGTCAGTTTTATCCTCATCAGTTTTTTATTCCGTAAGCTAATGCTTTCACTTCAGGAGAGTGACCGCTGGTATGTGAGTTTCATTTGGTTAGCGATCTGTGGTTTAGCGTCGGACTGGGCGGGTTTGCATTTCATGGTTGGTGCATTTCTGGCGGGTGTGGTCATGGATTCTGATTGGTTTAATCAAGAGGACATGGATAAACTGCGTCACTTTGTAATGATGACGATGTTACCGGTATATTTTATGAGTACTGGCTTGCGTACCAATTGGGAAATGGATGGCATCGCGGTATTACTTGCGGCGGCTATATTGCTGTTTGCGTCGATAGCGGGAAAACTTGCAGGTACTTATGCGGCTGGCAAAATTCTCAAATGGGAAAAGGGTGAAGCATGGATTATTGGTTGGTTACTGCAGACCAAAGCCCTGATCATGATCATTTTTGCTAACGTGTTGCTGGACAAACAAATCATTACCAGCCAAACATTCACAGCATTGCTGGTGATGGCAATGGCCAGCACCATGCTTACAGTCCCTGTCGTGACGGCGAAGTTGTATCAATATAGGCACCTGATTTTTAAATCAAGATAGAAAATCTTTGGTGTTAGAATATTTGTGCTGCCGGACCGTAGACTGATCGTTTAATTACAATCACGATTTCTGAAGAAATGGCCGATGAAAAGGGCAATTTCTCTGTCTTTACAAATACAAATGCTCCATTGTAATATGAGTTCCGCTTTTAACCGGAGCATAAGTCTTTTGCTGGGTTATATTAAATAATCAAAGATTTAATATCTGACTGCTAACGATATTTCTGAAATCACAGTTCCCTCTACTACTTACGCATTGGATACGCTATACATTCCAAAATTGCATACACCCACATTAAAGAGATGAATAATTCTATCGATAACACTTCCTTGATCTCCCCTTTAGAAAGGGAAATTGCCAGTCTTATTGTGTCGACATTAAATCTTGAAGTCGCATCAGATCATATAGATCCTGATTTACCCTTGTATGGGGACGGTCTAGGACTTGATTCAATTGATATTCTGGAACTGGCGTTAGCAATATCCACGCAGTACGGGTTTCAGATAAAGTCGGATGATCCCGAAAACAAAACCATTTTTAGTTCATTACGGCATCTAGCGGCTTACATCGCCACGAATCGCACTAAATAAGTGCATAAATTCAATCTTGCCACTACTACGATCTCGATGAAGCCATTGTTGAAAACCAGTGCTAGTAAAATCATAACGATGACAATAATCGCTATTGCCGCAATAGCAGGTTATCCGCTATTAATGCATCATTTTTTACACAGTGGGCAATACCAGGATTTAGCATTGATTTACCTTTTGCAGTTCATCGTGACGCAGCTTTTACTGTCGGCCGTATTTGCTTCGACGCTGATCCCAGGCAAAACGCCGTTGATTACTCATTTCGCTCAAATGACTTATGGATTGGAGCTGCCATCAGAAATAAGCCGTTATTGCAGAAATACAACGTGGGCATGGGCTTTATTTTTCGTCGCGCTGGCTTTGATCAGTATCATGTTGTACTTTTTCGCGACTGCAGCAGTATGGTCTTTTTTCTGTAATATATTGTATTTTCCACTGATTGCGATGATGTTCGTAGCTGAGTATGTCGTGCGCTGCTATTCCTTACCGCATCTCAAAAGATTGCCGATTCTGAAAGGATGGAATCTCTACTGGGAAAACAAAAAATCTTCCTGACAGCTGCTGTTAAGCCAGTCTATGCCTAAGCTGATTGCTCACCTAACACCGGATGCAATAATTGCTTATACGCATCATCAGGCGCTGACAGCCAATGATTTTCTACGTGACTGTGCCTGGCTGGCAACACGGTTGCCACGCCAACGTTATCTACTGAATTTTTGCAAAAACCGGTATCTATTCGCCGTAGGGATGGGAGCAGCGGCCTTGAACCAGCAAACGATGTTGTTACCGCCCACCTATAATCAAGGCATGCTTTCTCAATTGCAGGATAACTATCCTGATCTGTATGTTCTCCATGATGAGAACATGCCTGAAATATCGGATTTTCTGTGTTTTAAGGTGAGGTATCCGGTGATACCAGGTTATGCGTTTTCAAGGGATTTAGAAGAAGCGTTTTCAGTTCCGGAGATTCCTGCTGATCATGTGATCGCATATGTATTTACCTCAGGCTCTACCGGGCAGCCTGTTCCTCATGCCAAAACATGGGGCAGCGTGACACGTAATGCTCAGGCACAATTGCGCAGAATCAGAGAAGATGCGAATTTTCCGAATGAAACGTTTACTGTTCTGGCTACCGTGCCTCCGCAACATATGTATGGATTGGAGTCGAGCGTATTAATTGCCTTGCTCGGCGGGCAGACGTTCAGTGCGGCGCATCCCTTTTTCTCACAGGACATTTGCACTGAACTGGAGCGTTTGCCGAGACCGCGTGTTCTAGTGAGTACACCGTTTCATCTTAGGGCATGGATGGACAGTGGCATGGAATTACCCTCAGTGGACTTGATCATCAGCGCAACTGCGCCTCTGAGCATGCAATTGGCTGAAAGTATCGAAGCAAAATTTCAGATTCCCGTTCAAGAAATATATGGCTGCACTGAAACAGGACAGATCGCCACACGGCTGCCCACGGCAAATCAAGTATGGCAAACCTATGGCCAGGTAGAGATTATGCAAATCGATGGTGGGAATGATAGTCAGGGCAGCGTGGTGGCACAGAGCGATTATATTTCTTCACCCACAGAACTCAACGATGTGCTCGAAGTTATCGATAAAAATCACTTCAGATTACTGGGACGCAAGGTCGATCAGGTGAATATAGCGGGAAAACGCAGCTCATTAGGTTACTTAAATTATCAGTTGAATACCATTGACGGGGTGCAGGATGGTGTATTTTTCATTCCAGATAAGGTGGATGCGCTAAAAGAAAAGTGTGGCGAAACTCGTCTGGTCGCTTTTGTTGTCGCTTCGGGCATCAGTAAGACCGACATTCTGAACGCCCTGCGCAACCGTATCGATGCAGCGTTCATGCCTCGACCACTTTTTATCGTCAATGAATTGCCTCGTAATAGCACAGGTAAGCTTCCACAGCATTTATTGGCAGAGCTTGCTCAACAATTACAAGCGAAGCAAAGTGCCCCAGAAGCCCAAAAAAATTAGCTTAGGCGCTTCTTTAGTGCGTTGCCTGCCTGAACGAAACAACCGTTATTATCGCCTTTCGAATAATCAATCGAGTAATCTGCACGGAGCTGCTTCCACAGGGTGTGTTATGTTGGTTAACAGCAGATGAGAACGAACATTAATAAATCTGGCAGCATCCCTGCAAAAAATGACTGAGATAAAAACAGATGTGGATTGGATGAAGCGCAAAGAGCGCGGCAGTCTCGTACTGTTACGCTTACTGGTTTGGTTGAGTTTATTTTGTGGGCGGAATTTTGCGAGGTTGCTGCTCTACCCCATCAGTTTGTATTTCCTGTTAGCCGCGACACAGGCTCGGCACGCTTCGCGCCAATATTTGCAGAAAGTTCTCGGCAGACCGGTACGCTGGAGTGATATTTTCAGGCATTTCTTTTGTTTTGCAGCAGTGTCGCTCGACCGGATTTATTTTTTGAATGGACAGGTACAGCTATTTTCGATCACTTTAGAGAACGAACACCTTCTGCATGCAGTGATGGAGCGACATGACGGAATTTTTCTATTCGGTGCACATATGGGCAGTTTTGAAGCACTGCGTGCATTGGGGCATCAACATACGGATCGCACGCTGGTGCAGTTGATGTATCAGGAAAATGCAAAAAAACTCGGTAAAGTATTGGCCACCATCAATCCAGCACTCCAGCACGAAATCATATCATTAGGTACCCTGGAGACGATGATGCGAGTACATGAGGCGCTGAAGCAAGGGGCAATGATTGGTATATTGGCAGACCGTACATTGCAGCAGACACATCTTAAAAAACAAAGTTTTCTGGGTGAAGAAGCCGCTTTTTCTGAAAGCGCCTTCCGTCTTGCAGCGATTTTGCGCAAGCCTGTGTTGTTGATGCTGGGTGTATATCTGGGGGGAAATCAATACCGATTGTTGTTTGAAGAGGTCTATGATTTTTCGAAAATGCAGCAAGAACAAGCGCAGGCCGTAACGACCGCCCGTGAACGATACGTAGATTTATTGGCGAAATACTGCCAGGAATATCCCTACAATTGGTTTAATTTTTATGATTTCTGGCAAACGCCATGCAAAGAATGAGTCATTATCGATATTGGTTTGCGATACTTATATTTTCGTTTCCCTTCAACATTCTTGCCCAGGTAGAAACTGATCAAATCAGCCTCAACCAATTGATGCAGTTTATGGCCAAGCATGAAGAAATTCATGCGACTTTTGTTGAAAGTAAATACATCAAGGGCATCGATGTCCCGCTGGAGTCTTCTGGAGAGTTAATGTTCATGGCTCCTTCAACCATGGTCAGACATACACTGCAACCCAAACCGGAAATACTCAAGCTGACCGGCGACACCATTACGGTAGAGCGCATGGGTAAGACACGCAGCTTGAAGATTGATGACTATCCCGAAATCAGTCTTCACTTTGAAGGGGTGCGAGCTTTATTGGCAGGGGATGCCGAACGGCTGAATTATCTCTACCGTGTTGATTTGAGAGGTATATTTTCGGATTGGAAGCTGGTGCTGAGACCCTGGCAAGAGGATACCGCCCTAAAATCGCTAGGTCTGCTGGGAAGCCATAACCATGTAAACTCGGTTGAAGTATATTTGAACGACGGTGACTATTCGATTATGCAGGTCAGCAGAAAAAATACCGTTGATGATTAGTATCGTGACCTATTAATTGGAGTATTCAAAAGGGTCAGGTCCATCAAAAGAAATCAAAAGGAAATCAAAAGGGTCAGGTCTAGATTCATAGTTTTCTTTTCAATATTGTTGCCCTGATAATTTTACCGACGGTTGTAAAATGGAGTTCAAAAAAATCCGCTATTTCTTGATAGCTAGTGCCAGCCCGAAAACCCACTATTCCAATAAAAAACAGCAGATTGCAGCTAATTCCAGGAATGAGGATTACGAAAAAATCAGGCCAAACCAACGCCAACAGACAGTTTTAAGCCATTTTCAAGCAAGATTCCCCCAAACTTCGATTTATTTTTTGAGAAAATAGCCATCTCAAAAATAAACTTCGTTCGAGTAAAAACCCCATGCGCGTAGTCCGAGACCTGCAGATGAAATTAGGTGAAACCAGCGTATCGCAAATCAAATTTGATTTACGGTCAAGCAAGACAAAAGGGTCAGGTCTAGATTCATGGCTTTCTTTGCAATATTGCCGCCCTGATAATTTTACCAACGGTTGTAAAATGGAGTTCAAAAAAATCCGCTATTTCTTGATAGCTATATTCCCCTGTGGCATAGGCCGATATGATCGCCTCGTTCCGGCTGGCGGAAGTGTTTTGGTATTCGGCTAAAGGCAATGCGGGCGCTCGTCTTTGTGCTTTTGGAAAATTCACATCGTTGTTTTTCCCTTTAATTTTGTCCTGCATCTGCGATACGAATGTGTCATCACCGAGGAATATTTGACGTTTGAGCTCTCGCCAGATGGATTCCTGGTCAATCCCCTGTGTCACAAATTCCTGATAGCGTTTTATTGCCGTTTTGCGATGAGTTGAAAACTGAGCCAACACGCCATCGGTCGCCAACCATGACGGTGCCGGTGCTTCGCCGGTCATCGCCCGATAACTGCTCCATGCCCAGTCTCCGGGCAATGTCACCATTCCGGCACGGACCGGATTGAGCACGACATAACGCGTCAGCTCTAAAAGGTAACTTTCGCTATCAACCAGTATCGCTCTGTAGCGGCCTTGAAATAAATGCCCGGTGCGCCCGTGTCGCCAATTCGATGTTTGCGTATAAATACCGTTTAATTGCCGCATGCCTTTCGAAAGGTTGGCATCAGGCGTTTCTATAACCAAATGTAATGGTTAGTCATCAAACAATAGGCATGACAAACCCAGTTAAAATCCTCTACAACACGCTTCAAAACATCAAGGAATTGAATCCTGTCTTCATCATCATCATAAATGTTTTCACGACGGTCACCACGGGAAGTCACATGATAGAACGCGCCTGAAAATTCGATTCTAATGGGTCTGGTCATGAACAGAGTATATGGCAAAAAATACCACTAATCTAGACCTGACCCCTTGGGTGTGGTGCCTTGGGTGTGGTGTGACCCCTTGGGTGTGCTTGACCCCTTATGCTCTCCTGGGTGCTACACTCATGCCGGAAGGCAACATCATCACCAACGACATCATCATTGCGCTGGAAAACAAGCCCATCGATTCCGTCGCCAAATTACTGGCGCGCATCGACAGTTATAAAATAGGTGATACCATCAGCATCACCGTGCTGCGAAAAAACCAGCAAATCGAAATGCCGGTGACCTTGCAGCCCGGGGACTGACTCATATCCTTCCAGCAGCAGGACTGTGAACTCTGCTTTGACATTATCGACGAGCGTGACGATGATGGCATCGATACTCCAGGGGAAAAAATTTGTACTCATCTCTGCGGTCATGTTTACTCATCCTTGGCATTATTTACGTGATGCTGGCCTGCGGCATCGTTGAAGCGCATGACAACACCCTGAAAATTGGCATCATCTCTCCCAAAGGAGATGGCATCTCGGTTCTGGCCGGCGAATCGCATGAGGAAAGCATACGTCTGGCTTTTACGCATCTGCCGCCATTGCAGGTCGGCAAGCTGCTCATCAAGCTGGATCTGATTCCGTGGAATGACAACGGTTTGCCTGAAAAAGCGGTCCTGGGGGCTTTGCATCTGGTTCATGAAGAGCATGTGGTTGCATTGCTCGGGCCGGTCAACAGCGGCTCGACAAAAGAAACCTTGAAAATGCTTCGCGAGCAGCAAATCGAATTGCCTGTGATATCGGCGCTATCAACCGCGCCCGAACTGACCGATTCGGGACTCCGGGACAAAAATTTTTTCCGGCTAATTTTTGATGATGCCGACCGTATGGGTCAATACGCCACGTTCATCAAGCAGGAAAAAGCAAAGGAAGGCGAACAGCATTTTTTATTTCTGTATCAGGACAATCCGTATGGCGAGGGATTGAAGAATTCTCTCAGGAACAGGTTTTATACACCCAATATCACCGATCTGTCATGGCGAGCTATCCTTCAGCCAAATTGCTCCCGTCAGGGTGCTTCCTACCCCACGGATATCGACGCCATGCGCAGCGGTAACTGTTTTACCGAGTCGTTCATGCAACTAATGCAGCAATCCAATATCGACAGCATCGTATTGCTTGGTGATACGCCGGGATCGTTGTCTCTGGTGAATGGCCTGAACGCGTCGGCGTCAGGCTCGAATATCGATTATTTTTTCGTGGGTTCCAACAAGCGATTATTCGACGAAGCACCGCCGGGTTCGATGACCATCGGCGATCCGGTACTGGATCCAGCACGCGCAGCTACAACAGATTTAGGCAGTGACTGGGGAAAACTGCTCGACGAGTTCGAGGAACGCGCCAAAAAAGACCGCGCCGATTTTGTGATGACGGCCTACGAAGCGGCAATGGTACTTCACAGCGCTTTACGCATCGTCCTCAGTGGTGAAAAATCGTTGCCGGATATTCATGAACTACGCAAAAGTTTGCTGCGCGTGCTTGAAAGCGAATCATTTGATTCGCTGGAACCCTGGCGTAACATCAGCTTCAGCCAAGGCAAGCTGGATCAAATACCAACCGCGCCCATTTACCGGATTACCCGCGGTGTCTCGCGTCAATTATCTTGGCCGCTTTGGCGACAATTATGATGGCCGGTTGAGTCTGTTGGCTAGTTCATGATTTTTTCTGGTTTTTCCTCCTATAACTTTCACTGTCGATTTCAATGATAGTTGCGTGATGGATGATCCGGTCGATGGCGGCAACGGTCATCATGGTGTCAGGGAAGATTTGATCCCACTGGCTAAAAGGCTGGTTTGAAGTGATGATGAGACTTCCACTTTCATAGCGATGTGCGATAAAGTCGAACAATACTTGTGTCTCTGAATCGGTCTTTTTGACATAGCCGATATCATCAATGATCAACACACGGTATTTATCCAGCCGCGTCATGACAGACATCAAATCCAGTTCTTTCTTGGCTTGCTGCAGGAGTTGAACCAGTGCGGTAGCCGATATCCATTTGACGCGGATGCCTTGTTCAATCAAATGCAACCCCAATGCTGCTGCCACATGTGATTTGCCGACACCGGACGGGCCGATCAGCAACACATTGTCTGCCTGGCTCGCCCACTGGGTATTGTCGCGCAGTGCGATGACTTTTTTCTGAGCGGCTTGGGGTAATTCAGTCAGCGCCAAAGTGGCAAAGCTTTTGCCGCGCGGCAGTTTGGCTTCATGCGTCCAGTTGCTGATTCTGCTTTGGAAGCGCTGAGCGACTTCCTGTTCGCACAGGGCGGCAAGATATTGGCTGTAGCTCCAGGCGTGTTCTGCGGCTTGATCCTGGAAGTGCCGGTAATGCTGGCCAAAGGCAGGGAGTCTGAGTTCCTTGAGCATCAGTGGGAGTGATTCAGACATGAGCTGCCTCCTTGTGTTGCCCAGTTTCCGCTGAGTAGTTGATCGTAGGTATCCGCAGTGTGTTGTTTGATTGGGATGTCCGGCTGTGGCGCATGATGCCGCAGAAATCGCTTTTGCAGTGTTTGCAGTTCAGGTAGCGGATTTTGTTGCAACAATTCAGCAGCCAACGGGCTCTCGCAATCATAGTCATAGGCAAAACGCAGTACCGATACCATCCATTTGCAAGCGAGCCTGGGATCAAATTGTTGTTGTACCCGTGCCCACAGCTGGTGATACTGTGGCGTTGGCAACAGATCATCCTGCAGCCGGGAAAAGCGAAAGGCTTGTGGCTTTGCCGCCAGTGCATGAATTACATGGCGGTAATCGATGCGCCGGGCGCGCCCTTCCGACGTTTTCGGATACGCACGTGGTAATGTAATAACCGGTGTTTGACCGGCAAAGCATTCTAAGCGATCGTGATAGAGATGAACCCGGATGTTCTCGCCAATGAGCCTGGATGGCACACTGTAGAGTCCCCGTTTGACCGCAATGGTGCTGCTGGTGGTCACTTTGACGGTCAGTTCACTGAAGTCCATGAAGCGGTAGCGTGGCAGTGGCTGGAGATGTGCTTGCTCTTCTGTCAATCGCCCCCTGCAGCGCTTATTGAGCTTATCGACGATCCGCTCAAGAAAACGGCGGTAGGCACCCACACTTTCGAAATCCGCAGATCCTCGTAATTTGATCGCCTGCTCGATCCGGTGTTTGAGCGAACCATGGGCATTTTCTACGGCGCCGTTTTCATGGCTGATGCCCAGGTTATTGACCGTAAGCTTCATGCCATAGTGTTGACACAGCGCCGCATAAGATTGCGTGAGTTCTTGTTTTTGGTTCGCATTGACGTACGCGGCACTCAGGCTGTCGGTGCGATGTTCCTTAGGCGCGCCGCCGAGTTTATGCAAGGCGGTCTGCAAACCATCGGCCAACGCACTATAACTTTCCCCGCCCCGGATGATATGAACAGCACGCCAATGACTATATGCCAGGCGAAACTGATACAGCAGGTGATCAAATGGCTTACCTGCGATCGTAATAGCCGTGCGTGGCCGGGTAAAATCAGACAACCCCTGGTGCCCCGCAGGCACCGACTGGCAAAAAATGACGGCCTTACCGGGACCTTGCGTTGCTCGCCAGTGTTTTACACGGCGCTGCAGGCTTCTGAGCAATTTCTCCGGGTATTGACCTGGATATCGATCATCCAAGTGTTCCCAAAGCGTAGTGCCGGTCAGTTCAGGTTCCAGGTACAGCAATGGAACCAATTCGGTCTCCCAAACCAGTGCAAAAGGATCCTGGCGCGTGCGCCATTGCCGTTGCGACTCCTCCACCCGAACGCCTTTCTCAATCCTACGGCCACTGCGGATACTTACCCCCGCTTTTGCAGCCGCAGTCTCCTGACCATGACCTATCTGACGATTCTTCATATAAATAGCTTCCTGTTGATGAGTGATATGTTTTCCAGGCAAGTTCTTGCTCCTTGTATAGGGAAGAACTCATACTGATACTTTCACTCAACCGGTCAAGATAATTGTCGCCTGACCGGTCAGGTTAATTGTCGTTTAATACCGCGGTGTTACCCGCGAAGATACGCTTAAGACTCATCCGTGGATCCAGCTCTCGGCCCAGTCTGTTCATCCATGGCTGGAAACGCCGGTCGAAGTCCATCTCGACGCACATGCCATCGAAACAGCCCGATTAGGCCTTTTTCGCATCGATGAACTAACAAATCATGAGTATCTGATCGAAGAACGGCCGGTAACGTTTTCAGCCGGCCAGGCTATCGAGCGCTTCCATTTATTGCCGCGGGGCCTGTATCACTTCAAAATGCTCGATGCGCCGTTCGCTCCGGCTCAAACAGAAACACGCGTGGATTTATCGAATCATTATTTCATTTCTGGCATCGCTGCGACCGTAGGTGCGATGCTCGCCGTCAGCCGCGCACCTTTCACGGTGCTGAGCTGGTTGATCCGCGTCGTGACAGGCATCCTGACCGGCCTGCTGCTGACATTTTGCTCATTTTATGGGCAACAGTTGTCCGGCTGGATACCGATTCCATCGTTTGGAACAGAGCCTATTGTCAATGCCATGCTGACCGGCCTAATCGGTGGGTTAATAGGCCCCCATTTGCTAGCCGATTTACTCGTCGGTTGGTCGAGGCGATTAGTGTTGCCCAGTAAAGCGGAGTGATGACTGCTCGAACTCAAGCAAAACAGCAATATAGTTGCACACACCCAAGGGGTCACCACACCCAAGGGGTCAGGTCTAGATTAGTGGTATTTTTTGCCATATACTCTGTTCATGACCAGACCCATTAGAATCGAATTTTCAGGCGCGTTCTATCATGTGACTTCCCGTGGTGACCGTCGTGAAAACATTTATGACGATGATGAAGACAGGATTCAATTCCTTGATGTTTTGAAGCGTGTTGTAGAGGATTTTAACTGGGTTTGTCATGCCTATTGTTTGATGACTAACCATTATCATTTGGTTATAGAAACGCCTGATGCCAACCTTTCGAAAGGCATGCGGCAATTAAACGGTGTTTATACGCAAACATCGAATCGCCGACACGGGCGTACCGGGCATTTATTTCAAGGCCGCTACAAAGCGGTACTGGTTGATGGCGAAAATTACCTTTTAGAGCTGACGCGTTATGTCGTGCTCAATCCGGTCCGTGCCGGAATGGTGACATCGCCCGGAGACTGGGTATGGAGCAGTTATCGGGCGATGACCGGCGAAGCACCGGCACCGTCATGGTTGGCGACCGATGGCGTGTTGGCTCAGTTTTCAACTCATCGCAAAACGGCAATAAAACGCTATCAGGAATTTGTTACACAAGGGATTGACCAGGAATCCATCTGGCGAGAGCTAAAACGTCAAATATTCCTCGGTGATGACACATTCGTATCGCAGATGCAGGACAAAATTAAAGGGAAAAACAACGATGTGAATTTTCCAAAAGCACAAAGACGAGCGCCAGCATTGCCTTTAGCCGAATACCAAAAAACTTCTACCAGCCGGAACGAGGCGATCATATCGGCCTATGCCACAGGGGAATATAGCTATCAAGAAATAGCGGATTTTTTTGAACTCCATTTTACAACCGTTGGTAAAATTATCAGGGCGGCAATATTGAAAAGAAAGCTATGAATCTAGACCTGACCCTTTTGACTGGAAATTGTCTTTCCATACCCGCTGTATATCAAGTTCTAGCCTCATGTCTCGCTTGATGCGATCAGACAATCGATCCGGATCTCGCTCGCGCACTTTGTGTTCGTAATAACTCGACGGGGCAATCTGTATTTGTCTGCAGATTGGCTCGACCCCGTATGCCGCTTTGTTGCTATCGACAAATGTCACTATCATTTCGGTCGGCGGTCGAGCTCCGCCTGCGCAAAATAGGCCGATGCCTTACGTAATATCTCGTTCGCTCGCTTTAACTCCCGATTCTCCTGTTCCAATTCCTTGAGCCGCTCTCGATCCGCAGTCGACATGCCGCCTCGAATTCCCTGATCAATCTCTGTTCGTCTTACCCAGCTGCGCAACGTCTCCGCTGTACAGCCAATCTTGGATGCGATCGACTTGATCGCCATCCATTGCGATTCATGCTCCTTTTGCTGCTCAAATACCAATCTTACCGCTCGTTCTCGTACTTCCGGTGAATAACTGATTTGGTTCTTCATCTCTTCCTCCTCTCAAATCATCTTATCTCCGGAAAACCCGGGGCGATTCAAGGGTTTGGCTGTCAACCTGACCGGAAAATCATCCGAAATTAGCAAAATTTGTGTTTGATCAGCAGAAAAAGTGTTGGCTTTGCCCCCTTTTTTACCCTTCACGCAAAAGACGCCCAAGGGGAGACATCAGCTCAATCATGAAAAGAGCTGGAAAAACTGGGTTTCGATTCAGGTTGGTTCGAAAGGATCAAAGATTTGCGCAGGTGCTCTAGGCGGCGCCCGGGCAGGCAAGCCGAGATGGTCAAGAATTTTAGTGATTGCCGCTCTTTCCAGGATGGCGGCGATGATTTTCAGGGTTCCACCGCAATGCGAGCAGCGCTCAATGTCAATATCGAACACCCGTTTTAGCAAGCGCGCCCAGCTGATACGCCTTGATGCCGGGGGATGCGGCACAGCGTCATTCGTGCCGGATGGATTACTTTTGTTTTTCTTGTTGCCAGGAATAATCTCAGAACGAAGCTTCGCGTTTGGCGCGAGCACACCATAGAAACGAATAAGATTGAGCCTTGGACGGGGAACCAGGGCGGCCAGTCGCTGCATAAATTCCAGCGGCGACAGGACGATATGGGTTGTGCCATCCCGATAAGGCGTCTTCAGCATCAACACCACTTGTCCATCCTGGTTGCGTGCCAGGCGTTCATCGGCAATCGCGGGCCGGGTGATATAGCGGCATAAGCGTTCCAGTTCCTTGCGCTGGTTCATGGCGCAACGCACCCCGGCATGCAGGCTGAAACCGTGGGCATTGGCACAGCATGCATCAACAGACTGCGGTAGTGCGCTTTGCGCAGGCGCAGTTCCCAACGTCAATACCTTTTGCCCTGCCCTGGGCCCCAACGCTATTCGATAGGTGCAGGCCGCCGATGCGAGCTGTGCTAAAGCGGCATCGGTTTCCATTTCGGCCAGGTAGGTCATGCCCTCCTCCTCAATGAGCGCACCGTGGCGGGTCAATACTTTCAGGATACGCTGGATGATCTGGTCAAGCAGTGTCTGCAGTTGTTCAGCCGTCGGTGCGCGTACGCCGTGGAACACCGGTACGCCGTACTGGATGTGATAAACCCCATCGAGCACCAGGCAATGCAGGTGGATGTTGAGATTGGCTGCCGAACCGAAGCGCTGAATCAGCGTGATCGCACCGCTTTGTGCATCCGGCCTTTTGAATCCGGCCTGTTTGATCAGAAAAGTAGAAATGGCACGTTGAATGACTTGTAATACCGGCGAGAGCAGATGCGGATGGGCAGCAAGTAGATAGCGCAGCGGAATCGGCAATGAAAGCACCCATTGACGCACGGGCACATTGGGAATGACGTGATCAACCAGGTGAGCCGCCGTCTGCGCCATACGTCGCCCACCGCACGAAGGACAGAACCCCCGTCGTTTGCAGGAAAAGGCCACCAGTTTCTCATGGGTACAGTCGGCACAGCGCAGGCGCAGAAAGCCATGTGCTAAAACGCCGCATTCAAGGAAGGCATCAAACTCGTCTTTGACAAAATCGGGCAGCCCCGATCCGATTTCAGTCTCAACTTGCGCAAAGAAGGTCTCCATGTGTTCTTGCACCAATTGGTACAGGGTGGTCTCTTCCGGCCGGCGTCGTTCATAGTGAGTGCATTTCCTGGTATCCGTGTGGCAGGCGGATGCGTGTAGATTCTCTTGTGGGTTGCGGTACGCAGCCATTGACATGATCTCTGAGAGTGATGCTCGTTCTCAAAGTATCGACTTCTCGGACCATGCCTTGAATTGCGAATCTACTCCGGTGAAAAAGGGCGTCTATTCTCTCTATTTGCCGGCGCTGTTGCATAAGTGTTACGCCAAGCTGCGGCTCAAGGTCAATGAGACCAAAAGCGCGGCGGTTGAGGTGACGGAAAGTACGTTCCTGGGCTACAGCTTCTGATTTTCCAAAGAAGGAAGAGCCTATCTCTAGTAGATGGCAACGTAATGTGGGAGAATTGGTCAAGAGCACTTCTAAAAATCCAGGTTTCGTCACTGTACTTCGTTGCTCAGAAATCCGCGCAACTTTTGCTGAAAGTAAATACATCAAGGGCATCGATGTCCCGCTGGAGTCTTCTGAAGAGTTAATGTTCATGGCTCCTTCAACTATGATCAGACATACGCTGCAACCCAAACCGGAAATTCTCAAGCTGACCGGCGACACCATTACGGTAGAGCGCATGGGTAAGACACACAGCTTGAGAATTGATGACTATCCCGAAATCAGTCTTCACTTTGAAGGGGTGCGGGCCTTATTGGCAGGGGATGCCGAACGGTTGAACTGCAGGTCAGCAGAAAAAAACACCACTGGTGATTAGGTTAGGTTCCAATCCATTACGAACAATTTGCTGGATACTCTGCAGACAGTAAAACTCGATGGCCGTTACCCAAAATAATCGTTTCGTGCCACAAATGCTGTGGTTACTATGTGTTCTGCTATGTGGCTGGGTCATAGCGCACACCGACTTCAGAACAGATTTGTCAGTTTTCTTACCTTCCGCGCCCAACCAGAAAGAAATGATGTTGCTGGGGCAATTGCAGAATGGTGCGGCAAACCGCATTCTTTTGGTCGGCATTGAAGGAAGTAATACCGACACGCTTGCTCAGATTGGCAAATCTTTTGCAGGGAAATTGCGAAATAACGCCGTTTTTTCTCATGTGTTGAATGATCAGAATGTAATGGATCCTGCCGAGCAAGCGCTGATCTATACCTACCGTTACTTATTATCCCCAAGCACAAGCCCTGAGCTGTTTGCCCCCAAAAACCTCGAAACCGTCATTTATGCCAATTTACTGGAACTTTCTTCCGCTTCAGGGCTATTGAGCAAATCGCTTTTCATGCGCGACCCTACTGGAGAAGTCATGGCCCTGATCGATCGGCTGACCCCCGTGCAGGGTCCGCAAACCATCAATGGGCAGTGGTTCAATGTTCAGGGCGAACGCGCATTGCTGCTGGTGCAACTAGCCAGTGTTGGTACCGATATCAAAGCTCAGGAAGCTGCTTTGCAGCTTATGCAAACCAGTTTTAAAGATGTGGTGCAATTGTTTCAAACGCAGAATCCGGAAAATCAGCAAAAAACAGAAAATATCCGGCTAGTGGTCAGCGGCCCTGCGAGTTTTGCAGTCTCAACGCAGAATATCATCCAGCAGGAAGCATTTCGTCTATTAGGGATAGGATTGATCCTGATCATCACCATTTTGCTCTATGTGTTGCGCAATCTTAAGCTGCTGCTTGCGGGTTTATTGCCAGTTTTTAGTGGGGTGGTTGCTGGAATTGCGGCTGTAAGCCTGGGGTTTGGCAGCGTGCATGCGATGACGATCGGCTTTGGCATCACTTTGATCGGAGAATCCATAGACTATTCCATTTATTTCTTTTTGCAACGTTCACAAATTTCAGAAAACAGCAGAAATAACCCCATCTTCTGGCGCACGATAGGTCTAGGCGTAATGACCTCCATTTGCGGTTTTTCGACGATGTTGTTTTCCGGTTTCACCGGCCTGATGCAGTTGGCTACGTTCTCGATTGCCGGTCTTGTGGCAGCCGTTATCTGCACTCGATGGGTCTTGCCCACGGTACTGCCGCAGCGGCTATCCATTCATGACCTCAATCCCGCTGGAGCATGGCTCAGCAAGATGATGAAGAAGGGTCATCTTTTCAGGTATTTCATATGGTTTTTAACAGTAAGTGCCTTGCTGTTGCTTGTAAGCAGGCAGGATCATCTGTGGAGCCATGAATTAAATGATCTAAGTCCGATACCGGTGGCATTGCTTGATTTGGATGGTGAATTGCGGGCTGATATGGGTGCAGCCGATGTGCGGCATATGCTATTGCTGCAGGATAAGACGGAAGAGCAGGTTTTGCAACGTTGCGAACAGTTTCTCCCCAGACTGGATGCGCTCGTTGCACAGGGTCTGCTGGGAGCCTATCAGGCGCCATGTGCTTATTTGCCAAGCCAGGTAAGGCAAGAACAGCGTCAACAAGCACTTCCAGAGAAAGATCAATTACAAAGGGCGCTTCAAGACGCCACCCATGCGCTGCCAATCACCTTGCAGAGTTTGCACGGTTTCGTCGAAGATGTCGTCAATAGCAAGACGCTGCCTCTACTACGTTCAGAAAAGCTGGAAAACAGCACCTTTGGAATCACGCTGGGGGTCACACTTTACCCAGTAAAAGTAAACGAGGATCACGTTTATCATGCGCTGATACAGCTACAAGCGCCACTGCAAAATGGTAAAGCCGCAAGTATCAATCATGATGCGCTGCAGACGGAATTAGTCGATATACTGGATGAGCAGTCGGTATTATTGGATTTGAAAGAAGATTTCAATTCGATTTATAAGACTTATTTGAATAAAATTCTGAAATACTCTGCCGCTGGTTTTATGGTGATCATTGTTTTACTACTAATCATGCTGCGGTCCTTACAAACAACCTTATTGGTAATTTTACCTTTGGCCTGTGCGATAATTTTTGTGACCGCCTTACTGCATATGCTGGGTACCCAGTTGAATCTGCTGAATATCATTGGGCTATTGCTGGTCTTTGCTGTGGGCTCAAATTATGCGTTGTTTTTCAGCTCTTCTCAAAGTAATACGACTATGGCATCGCTGCTGCTGGCTACGACCACTACTGTAATTGGATATGGGGTTCTGATTTTTTCGCAAATTCCGATCTTACAGACGATCGGTGTTACGGTTGGATCTGGAGTCTTTTTGGCACTGTTTTTTTCTGCTCTGATGGCGCCGAGCACAATGAGGAACTCTGCACTTCATTAATCAAGACTAAATGGATACTTCGGCGGTTTATCACTATAGCTGGCTGTTGCGTATCAGCATCGTTGTGCATGTGCTGGCATGTTGTCTGCTTTTTGTACCGGCTAAATGGCCGTATGCACTATTCCTCATGTTTGGCAATCATGTTGTTCTGGTCGCCCAAGGTTTGTGGCCACGCAGTCAGGGGTTGGGCGCAAATATCACGCGCGTACCTCAGGCGAAAGCAGGAAATGCTGTGTATATCACGATCGATGATGGCCCTTGTCCTGAGGTGACTCCTCAAGTATTGCAAATACTCGAACAATATCATGCAAAAGCCACTTTTTTCTGCATTGGCAAGCGTGTTCAGCAGTATCCGGATTTGGCAAAATCAATCGTTGCGGCCGGTCATAAACTGGAGAACCACAGTATGATGCACAGCTATGCTTTTTCGTTGTGGAGCACGCAAAAAATTTACCGGGATGTGGCCAGTGCGCAGACTGTGATACAAGCAGCAACTGATATTCCACCGCATTATTTTCGTGCACCAGCCGGCTTGCGTAATATTTTCCTGGAGAGGGTGTTGCAGAGGCTTGGATTGCGTCTGATCAGTTGGACACGCCGCGGTTTTGATACACGTCAGCATAATGCGGGCGTTGTTCTTGATGGCTTGCGCAGAAATTTGCAGGCGGGCGATATCTTGCTGTTACATGATGGTAACGCAGCACAAACCCGAAGTGGCAAGGCGGTGATTGTGGAGGTACTGCCGGCATTATTGCAGACACTGTTTGACAACAACCTTAGCCCTGAAGTGTTGCCAGAAGGTTTGTAGATGTTGCCTCTCTAACTCAATAGATTACTCGGAATGGGTCATTTTTTTTCTCCTGAACTCCTTGATCATATCTGCATGCCTTACCAACGCGCAGGCAAGTTTGCCTGGCATTTCGCCCGAGGCAAATTGAATCGAGATCCGGTTTTTGCGCATATTGTGCAAGCTGGCTATATCACTCGTCATGCCCGCGTACTGGACATTGGATGCGGGCAGGGTTTGCTGGCTGCTTTGCTATGTGGAATGAGCGATTACGCGCAAGGTCATGGCGAACAAAAGGCAGATGTCACGGGAATCTCAATCACTGGAATCGAACTCATGCGCAATGACGTGACCCGAGCGCAGCAAGCGCTGCAGGGTTTTGGTTCGCGCATTCAGATCATTCATGGTGATATGTGCCAGACTCATTTTGGAAGTGCAGATATCGTTGTAATTCTGGATGTTTTGCATTACGTGCCCTATGGCGCACAAACCGATATACTCAGGCGCGTATATGCGTGTTTATCCTCGGAAGGAAAACTTTTGCTTCGAGTGGGGGATGCTTCAGCAGGTCTGCCTTTTTTTTTCAGCAAATGGGTGGATGCTGTGGTTTTTGCTTTGCGGGGACATACATCGGTTCGGGTCTATTGCCGTTCATTGGCTGAATGGAAAGACCAGCTCAAGACTATCGGTTTCAAGGTCTCGGATATTCCCATGCACCAAGGAACACCTTTTGCCAATATTCTTCTGCATTGCCAGAAACCTTGATTACCCCGGTGAGTTTTATCTGAATTGCCTATGAGAGGCCAAACATTTTTATCCCTGTCCGCATTTACCGCAACGTCCTGTCTGGGTAACGGTGTGGCGCCTTTGCGCTCCAGGCTTCTGGCGCAACAAGGTGGTCTGGCGTCTTGTCAGTTTGAAGCCGTTGATCTAGATACCTATGTCGGCATCACGAATATCACGGATGATGAAGTTTTTTTACCTGCTGATCTACAGGATTTTGATTGCCGCAACAATAGACTGGCCTACTTGGGCTTGCAGCAGGATAGCTTTATTGATGCCGTGGATGAAGCAAAATGTCATTTCGATAAAAATAGGATTGGCGTATTTCTCGGCACCAGCACTTCGGGAATGTTGCAGACAGAAAAGGGATATCGTGAGCTTGATCCACAAACGGGGGCGTTACCTTCCTGGGTGACTTATCGATACGCTCAAAACACCTGCTCGGTCGCGCATTTTGTTCGTCTAGCATTGGGTGTGGCAGGGCCAACTGCTGTGGTGTCTACGGCCTGTTCTTCCAGTGCGAAAGTATTTGCGATGGCGCAGCGCATGTTGCTGCTAGGCGCAATTGATGCAGCCATTGTGGGCGGAGTTGATAGTTTGTGTCTGACGACACTCTATGGGTTTCACTCATTGCAATTGCTTTCTCAAAATCCATGCAAGCCTTATGACGCCAACAGAGACGGTATTTCGATCGGTGAAGCAGCGGTCTTCGCGCTTTTAACACGCGATAATGAGCATACGCCTTCAGGAAGTTTATTGATCAAGGGCGTGGGCGAAAGTAGCGATGCTTATCATATGTCCAGCCCTCACCCAGAAGGCATGGGTGCTTGCCAAGCCATTCGCTCAGCTTTACAGCAGGCAGAGCTTTCTGCATCGGACATCGACTATATCCACCTGCATGGCACTGCCACAAAGAATAACGATGCGATAGAAAGTATCGCGGTTTCGGCCGTTTTTGACGATACACCACCTGCAAGCTCAACCAAAGGTGCGACAGGACATTGCTTGGGCGCGGCAGGGGCATTGAACGTAGCCATTGGAGCGGTAGCCTTGCAACAACAGATTGCATGGGGCAGCATCGGTACTGAAGAATTGGATGCCACCCTCCCTCCGATCCATTATCAGGTGCATAATGCTGCCCGGCCCATGAGGCATGTGCTCAGTAATTCATTTGGTTTTGGAGGGTCTAATTGCAGCCTCGTTCTGGGGCTGAAAGACTAGACATGAATGGACGTGCTGATTTTTTCGAAGGTGCGTTACAGTGTCATGTACTGAGTATTAGTCTACTAGGGCCCGGTTTGCCGGACTGGAATGTGGCCCAGTCAGTCTTGAGCGGGAAGCAGAACTATCAGCGGGCAGATTTCGACATTCCAGCGGTCACGTGGTTGCCTCCTACGGAACGTCGGCGGGTGGGAAAAATGGTTCGTCTTGCGCTAACCGTCGGGAATGCCGCAGTACAAGCTGCAGCTATCGATGCCCGCCAGTTGGCAACGGTGTTCACTTCCTCTTCAGGAGACGGAGACAATTGCGACGCGATCTTCACGACGCTCGCGCATACTGAAAAAAGTAAGCGGTTTATTTCACCGACGCGCTTTCATAATTCCGTTCATAATGCGCCCGCAGGTTACTGGAGCATTGCGAATCAATGTACGTTGCCATCGACTAGTTTGTGTGCGTATGATTCAAGTTTTGCGGCTGGCCTTGTAGAAGCATGCAGTCAGACACTGTGGACAGGTAAACCGATTTTACTGATGTCCAGTGATGTCATGTATCCCTATCCGCTGAGTGATATAAGACCCATAAGTAGTAATTTTGCCGTGGCCATGGTGTTAACCGCAGTCGCCACCGACGTTACTCTGGCAAAATTGACATTACGGTATGTGGCTGAATCTGAGACTCGAATGGAAAACCATGAATTAGATGAGGCGCGCCTTTCCAATCCGAGTGCGCGCTGCCTTCCTTTACTGCAAGCGATTGCCCTAAAAACCCTGCATGATGATCGTGCTATTTCAAACCCAATTCATCTTGAATACGTCGAGCCTTTAACGCTTGAAGTAGCTGTCGATTAAATGCGCGATAGAATTCATGCACTGGTCACTGGCGGCAGTGGAACGATCGGAACCGCCATTAGCCATGCACTGGCCCAAGCGGGATACCACGTCTACATTCAGGCTAACCAAAACCTTCAAAAAGCGCAAGATCTGGCGTATCAATTGCGCGAGCAAGGATTATCGGCAAGCGCACTGATCTTTGATGTGACCAATGCCGAGCAGACGCGTCAGGTATTGGAAGAACTGACTGGGCAAACACCCATACATATATTGGTCAATAATGCCGGAATACATGACGATGCTATATTCCCTGCCATGCAACAGCAGCAATGGCAGCGGGTTATCGATGTGTCGTTGAATGGTTTTTTTAATGTCACCCAACCGCTGGTCATGCCGATGATACGCAGCCGTTTTGGGCGTATCGTCAGTGTTTCGTCAATTGCTGCAATGATCGGGAATAAAGGACAGGTCAATTATGCTGCAGCCAAAGCGGCGCTGCATGGTGCCAGTAAATCATTGGCCCTGGAACTTGCCAGCCGCAACATAACGGTGAATGTCGTAGCACCCGGTATCATTGCCTCGCCGATGATCGAGAATGCGTTCGACGCCAAGACAATTGCACATCTTGTGCCGATGAAACGCGCTGGTGAGCCAGAAGAAGTGGCCAGTCTAGTGGCTTTTTTATGCAGCCGCAGCGCAAGTTATATTACAGGGCAGGTTATTTCAGTGAATGGCGGAATTATCTAACTCCAGACTGCAGTTTAATCGCCTGATACTCCGAAAAAATCCTTAATTCACGATGCTGCTTGACGCCTGAAAAGCCGACACCCTCCAGCGTCTGAACGATTCTCCGGGGTGAAACACAGGCTTCTATACTATCCCAGTAATATCTCCATAGTTTAGATGTTTGGCCTGTCGTAGAAATCGCTCTTGCGAGCAGCGGAACGAGTGTGCGCATGTAAGTCTTCAGCAAGGCGGATCCGAGTCGTGTTTCGGGCCGGGTAATTTCAAGCATGCATAGCTTGCCCTCTGGCTTGAGCACTCTGAGATATTCACCAAATACTTGTTCCAAATTACTCACATGACGAAGCGCATAACCCATGCTCAGAAAATCAAAGCTATTATCAGGAAAAGGGATGTGTTCTGCCCGACCACCAATCAACGTCGCCCGTTTCAACAATGTGCTTGCCTGCAGCATGCCTAAACTTGGGTCGAGACCAATCAGTAACTCTGATGAGCCGATTATTTCAATGGCCTGAGCCGCTACCAATCCTGTGCCGCAGCCGACATCCAGCACCCGCATCCCAGGTTGCAGGCCCGCGCGCTTCAGCGCCTGGCCGCGGTACCATTGACCGGTGCCAAGCGCCAAGAGATATTCGATACGATCATAGTCAACACTGGTCGTATCGAATATCTCACGTACAAAGCTGGCGCGTCCCTCTTCATTTGTGTAATAGCCTGCGATGGGCTGATGAGGGGCCTTTATGGAACTGTTGAATTGCTCTGAATCAGGCATGATCAGGTTATACGTTGAATTTGCGCCACAATAGCAAAGGTAAGCGAGTGATAAAACCTGCGATAAGACGGATATGCATCCCTGTTAATAACGCGTTATCGCGCCAATAGTCAAAATGTGATACGCCCCCCTCATCAGCACTCAAATATTTCACTGGCGCATCGACGTTGATTGGGCGGATATTTTTCCAGCATAAACGGACTACTGCTTCGATGTCAAAATCGAAACGGCGCATAAAGCGATGTGTTTGCATGATGTGTAGAAGCGGAGCAATAGGATAAACGCGGAAGCCGTAAAGACAATCACCGATGCCCATCCACAGGGTATCAAGATTGGCCAGGAAATTGGAGATTTTGCGTCCCTGCACGCGTAGCTGGGGCGCGCTATCATCAAAGATGGGTTTTCCCAGTATCATGTTGTCAGGATGCTCTTCCGAGATTTTCATAAATCGCGAGATGAGGTAGGCCGGGTGCTGTCCATCGGCATCCATCGTCAGTGCATGCGTAAATCCCGAATCCATTGCCTGACGCAGACCTGCCATCAAAGCTGCGCCTTTCCCCTGATTGAAAGGCATGACGATAACCCTCAGATTCGGGATGTCTTCGCTCATCTTCTGAAGAATGATTGTACTGCCGTCGGTGCTGCCGTCACTAACTACCCATACTGGCTGCCAATGTGCCAAGGCTTCCTGAACGGTGCTGACAATCAAGTTACCTGGGTTATAACTGGGTATAAGCAGCACGTGACTGGTGGAGGGAATCTTCAAGGGCTTGGTCATAATAATTTTGCAAAAGACTGATCATTTCTGCTGTTCTGCTGGCAGATTCGAAACGTCTGCCCATAACCGCTTTGAAATAGATGGGAAAAGGCGGCGCTTTCCAGATAGGCCAATATTTGGACAGATAGGGCGAATCAGTGAGCAGCAGAACCGTTTGAATGGGTGCCTGAGCTTTGGTGCTGATCAGCCCTATACCCGCCTTCAGGCGATTAATGGGAAGCTCCATCGTTCGGGTGCCCTCCGGAAAAATCAGCAGGTTACTACCACTTTGGAGTTCCTTAACCGATCTGCGAACCATATTTCTGATGGGATCGTTTCGCACGTACCCAGCCAGCATGGCGCCGGAATGCAAGAAAATATTGTTCCAGAGGCTGGCTTTCATTAAACAACTGGTATTCTTGATGCGCGATAGTATTAACAGCGCATCCAGCATAGTTGGGTGGTTAGGGGCGATAATAAGTCCTTTTTCTGCATTCAGTGTATCAAGTGCTCGTAAATCTAAATGCACGAGACCCAGACGACAGCATCCGTTCAAGAAGAACCGAAAAACAAGACTATTCAGCTTCCTTCCAAAATTTCTTCCGATGTCAGGTGGTAAAAGATAATAAAGAAAAAAAACTGAGAAATTTCCCACCAATAACATCAGAGCCAGCCATAGCAGCATGATATAAAACGCGACGACATGAAAAAAACGCAAGACATATTTTGTCATTTTAGGCGGTTTTCATTTTCCCGAATTCAGGAGTGCGATAATTCGCGCTCGCTTCAATCTCTACCAATAGCTCGGTTCTGCAAATATCGGCCTTCACAAATACGGCTTGTCTGATGCCCGCCTGCTGTAAAACGGTCTGCACGATTTCCAGGTGCTCGGGCAAACGAATATATACACGCCAGAAAAGCTCATTCAAACCCAAGGAATAGGAAAAATCTATGGGTTCTGCTTGGTCGTTCATCATGATTCTATTGGCCTGTGCCAGTATGGTATTCAAATTTTGCAATGTTTCATAGGCTTGTGCCTGAATATCATGTTTGTGGCGCGATTCATGACCCACAATGCTCGCAGTGCCACTGATAAAAAGTGCTGCGCCAGCGTCATGGGGAAGAAGCGTGGCACGTGAAAAAAGTGGGGGAACTATTCCGTATTGTTCAGGATAAAAACTGGAATTCATCTGCCGCGGATTTTCAATGTAGTACGGTTTATGGATGGACGCCAAGAAAATGATTCTGAGCGTATCGTCAAAAGATCCCAGAGCGCAGGCCGCAGGATATCCATCATTGATAATCTGACTAAAATCGTCAAAAGCTTTTTTCCTGCCCAGATTAAATAAACGATAACGCTCAGTCGTGACTTCGTCTTCATTGATACGAGGTACAAAATTCCACATGCGTAAAAGATGTGGAACATGTAATGTCAGACACAATTGCAGCAATGCCTGATAAGCCTGTCGAGTTGCTTGTTCCAATGGTTCTGAGCCGGATCGCTGTTCAGTTTCAATATATCCAAAAACAAATTCCCGAGTTTGGCTATATCGAATCGTTCCATGGGGTACAGTCCATTCATGCGTTTCGGAAAGCTTATCGATCAAGAACAATTCGTTTAATTCGGTTTTTCCTGACAACGAAGATAATGGTAATTGCACTACAGTACCCTCGTTCGTACTAAATCCATGGGCATGGCAAATGCCTCCCAGCACGTGCTGACTTTGCTTCAGTTGCTGTGCTGATGGCGAAATAATCAGCGTCTCCATACTGCACCATGCCCTTTCAGAAATTCAGGAGAATTGATTATTTTTTTGTCAATGAACTGAGAAGAGAGTTTTACGAGGTACAACGCTGCAAAACCAATTTCAGACGGCAGACTATCCAGATATCTCACTGTACAGTGCTGTCCACATCACGAATATTATGAGCACGCCGCTTCATCGCTGCCCAGGTGCGTTTTAAATTCATTACCGATGAAAAATAATATATTACTTTGAAAATGTACAGTGACGGCCAAATTTTGGGATTATTGAAAATATCACCTGACAGGACACTGAGGATGCTTTCTTTCGTTTTCAATACGTTACGGGGGTGCATAAATAATTCCCGCATCATCGGATTGGTGACTCGATGAATAAACCAGGAAAATTCTTTGGGCCCATGTGTGGTGACATGCTGAAACTCTTTACGTTTTAAAGGCGCCTGAGCAGGCTCCTTTAAAACTGCTTCAACGACTTCTGCACCTTTGAACGCGCTATTCATGGCCAGCATGACGCCCGATGAAAAGACCGGGTCGACGAATGCGTAGGCATCACCAATCATGATGAATCGCTCGCCATGGGAGATCGTACTTGAGTATGAGTAATTGCCTGTCGCGTACGCTTCAGATACCAGTTCTGCACGCGTCATGCGTTCAGCCAGTTGTGGACTCAAGTTGATGGTATCCCATAGAAAATCATCCAGAGGCTTTTTACGGGAATGCAGGTAATACGGCCAGCAGACCGCACCCACACTGGTCGTGCCATCGGCGAGGGGGATAAACCAGAACCAGCCGTGCTCGAACCAAAAGATGGAAATATATCCTTCTTTGTCTCCAGCCAGCCTGGTAGCGTGATCAAAATGCCCAAAAATCGCAGCGCTACTATGTTTTTTGTCTTTTTGCTTGGTCTTATATTTACTGGCCAGAAAAGTATCTCGCCCAGAAGCATCCACAATGAATTTTGCTTCGAAAGACCTGGTATGTCCGGTTTGCATTTCTGCGCGGACATGAATAGAGGCGGCATGGTTATCGTCTATTTCGACATCCCGAACGCGACAATTTTCTAGCGTTTGTACTCCTTTACTTGCCGCATTCCGAAATAATATCTCATCAAATTCTGAACGCCTTACCTGATAAGCCCACGACAGCTCCTTATTCCAACTCTCTGAGAATTCTATCTGGGAAACATGATCGTGATCCGGTGAATTAAATTCTATGCCAAGTTTCAGCATGCCAATTTTTTTTATTTCTTCGGCAACGCCCAGTCGTTCCAACAGGGGCATGTTAGCGGGCAGGAGCGATTCACCAATATGAAATCGCGGATGTTCCTCTTTTTCCAACATAATCACATCGAAGCCTTTCTCAGCCAATAATGTAGCGCAGGTTGATCCAGCAGGGCCGCCGCCTATGACGAGCACATCGCATTGTTTCAACATGGCTGCCTCCGGTTCCGGTTTGGTTCCTGACGGGGTGTTGTCCATCTTCGGTTATTCCTTACGGGTGTCTCTAAAAATTTAAGTCTCTAGGTAGGACAAGGTGCGAGTAAAAAATTTAAGCACGGCATATAACTGATATGTAAGGAAATATTTTTTGTGAGCAACGACGTATTGTAACAAAATATGGATTTTTAGAGATGCTCAAACTAATACCGGATCAGTTTTTGACTGTAGGTCATGGGCAGGTCTTCGACAAAATTTATTTTTTGAGGGATCTTATAGGGTGAGAGGCGACTCCGACAAAAGTTGATCAATTCCTCTACATCAAATTGATTCTGCCCGTCAAACAAGACAATATCTGCTTGAACGCGCTCACCTAGAAAGCTGTGCATATAGCCGCTTATCCGGCACAGCTTAACAGCAGGATGCTGACTCAAAACAGCTTCCACTTCTTCCGGAAACACTTTATTGCCTGCTACATTGATCATGCTTTTCTTTCTTCCTGCTATTCGTATCAGTCCATCGGCATCCATGGAAGCGAGGTCGCCCGTATTAAACCAACCATTTTTTAGAATCTCTTCACGGCTGCAGGGAGGATCGAGATAGCCATCAAGCATGCCTGGGCCTCGTATGAAGAGAAGTCCCGTTTGTCCAGAAGGTAGCGGATTTCCCTGGTCACTGACGATTTGTACCTGGTAATTTGGAAGAACATGGCCGATTGCATCAGGATGCTCCTTATTTCTTTTAAGATTAAGGATGGGAAGTCCAATTTCAATGATGCCATATGCTTGACTGACGGGAATATCAAATCGATCGATAAACTTCTGACATTCCGCCCTGGCAATGGAGACGGATGTTGAAATCACACGTTTCAGTGAAGGCATTTTTCGGCCACTGTGATCATGAACCAAAAGACGTATGTGCAAGGGCGAGCAATAGAGCAATGAAGCCTGGTAGCGGTTGGTGTTTTCAAGGAGGGTATCCGCCATCGAGTTTTTACAAATGACGATGCTGCTTCCATATCGCAGATAAAGAATAATCGTCACCACGAAATGGTAGGCCATGGAAAGGACCCAGGTAATAGTATCTGCCGGACCAAGCCGGAGGACTTGATTGGCAAATTCAGTGCGTTCCGCAATGCTTTCATGAGAAAGCACGACACCTTTGGAAATGCGGGTAGTGCCTGAAGTGAAGCGGACCAAGGCGGGGTTTGTGACATGCGCTGCAAAGTGGATGCTCTTGTCAGCATTCATGGATAAGAATAAGCGCCATTCCTGGTGAGCGAACTGAATTACTTCCAGGGTGTTATCAAAATGCGCTTTGGTAGTTTGATCAGCTAATATCGCGTATAAGCCCGTCGTTTTGATGATTTCATTGACTTCATCAGTCGTTATCTGATTGGAAAGCGGAATGACGACAGCACCGCATTCCATCACGGCAAAGCATTGTGCAATGAAATAGCGGCTGTTTTTTCCAATGACAGCCACGCCAAGATGAGGTGCTATACCCCATGCTTTAAGACGTGCGGCAATTTGCTCAACCAGAGCTTCCAGTTCGGCATATGTCACCCTGCCCCATTCGTCGATGATCGAGGTATTATTCGGCCAACATCGTGCAGACTGATGCAGGAAATTCGGGACTTTCAGCATGTATTTCGTTTAAGGAAGAGCAATCGCTGGACAGTGGCTATGATGGTTTCGTAACGATCGTTATTGATAATACCTGCCGCCAGATAACCCGCCGCATATCCCGTCATTAAACACGTCCCGATGACTCTGGCGCTGGCCAGTGCTTCTTCAGTAGCCGAGATATTTCTGCCAGCAAATAATAAATTGTTTGCGGCAGCTGATTGAAGCACTCCTCCCGGTATGTCGTAGTGATCATTGGATGAGAAATACTCCAGGCGAGGTTTTTTTCCGGGTATCCAGAATTCGATGGGCCAAGTACCCCGGGCCACTGCATCCTCTACTTTTCGGCAATTGATGACGTCTTCTTTTGTCAGAATGGTCTTTCCGACATTCCTCGGGCCGGTACGGATGCCCACTTCGGGGGCTATCATAGATAGCACAGCATTTTTGAACAAAAGGTTGTGGGTTTGCAGGTAATGCACAATTTCAGCCACTGCTTTTCTGGCAAACAATTGCAATCGCGTTATCTCGAAGGGATCGTTTCCTATTTCTGAGGAAAATCCTAGCTTGAAAACAGCCCGGTTTAATTTCAGGCTCCCATGAATGACGGACAACATCTCGAAGTGTTGTGGATACAATCCGTCATCAATTCCTTTGCGGATGCTGCGTAAAAGGCTTAGGCGAAGTTTTTGCTCATCATTGGTTGCAATGTCCATCATGATAAAAGTCTGAGCTGCGGCTTGGTAGGTTTGATTTTCGACAGTGTCAATACTCGCAAGACGTGCAACGATACATTCACCCGAGGTGTCGATCACAACGCTGGGATGAAACGTAATGACACGATTATGAATTATGGCGCTGACTTTCCAAATGTGATGCCCCTCCCTTTCAACCTGCATTAAATGAGCATCCAGGTAAAGTGTTACTTTGCTTTGTTGTATGACTTCATCGCACAGTTGGACAAATGCGTAATGATCGTAAGGCAGGAAGCGAAGGCCATTTTTATAGAAAAAGGGCGAGGAATTACTCAAGATCTGCAGTTTTTCTACAAAAATGCGAGGAAAGCCATCGACGGCATAGCTGACAACGGGATCGTCGTTACGATAATAGAGTCCACAAACCGTGCCCACATAAGCGGCAGTTGCTTTGCCGCCAAGAATGGCGTTTTTTTCCAGTAATACGACCTTTGCTCCTGTCTCCGCTGCACCTACCGCCGCAGCGATACCAGCTGAACCGCCGCCGATGATCAGGATATCGGGGTGAATTATAGTACTGGCAGTAAAAAACGGTTCACCCAAAAAGATTTTTCCGTAAAGATGACTCGAACCATAAAACATCTTCCTTGCTCACAGTGGCCTCGGTAAAAGCAATAATGGCTTGAAGCTTCTGCTGAAAATCCATGAAGATAATGGTAAAACCTGGGTGGCTGCTATTGGGAGGATAATGAATGGCATTACTGACGGGTAACCCGCAGAAGACGTTAAAATCTTCCAGCGTTTTGCCAGTATCAGAAAAAAAGAAGCTGGCAAGCGCGCCATTGGTGGGGGATTTGACAATTTTTTCATATAGCCACAACGGAAGCCTCAGCAACAAATCCATCATAATACTAAAACTGGCCGGAATGTCTTTGCGCATTTGGTCGATCATTTGTTGCTGGATAACGGCAACGGTTTTTTGCAAGGTTTCCAAGTGCTGAGGGAAAAGCCGGTAAAACAAATATGATAAGTGATTGCCGACGACTGGGCCAAAAACGCCTTTTTTTCTGTTATTGTGGGGAACAGGTACCCAAATCGCGGTAACCGTTTTTCCATTGTGTTTAAGCAAATCACTAAAGCTGTGCATGCATGCCGCCAGCAAAAAGGGGCTCCTCCCAAATCGGGTACCCGCATGTTTACAGTGAACCGAGATTTGCTCAGTTTCTGCTTCAGAGAAATACAGCGTGTGATAGGAGTTGGTTTGCCTGCTGCCACTTTTTTCCAAAAAAGAAATCAGCATGGTTTTTTTTTCAAAAAAAATGAAATCTCTGGTTTTCTGAGTTTGCTTCAATTGCTCAATGAGAGCGAAGGACGAATTTTTTGAGGTAAATAGTTGTATTGGTTGATCACCAAGAGCATCTCCTAAATAACGCACTAAAAATTCTGCGCCCTGAGCATCCATTAATATGTGGCTCCAAGTAAACAACAGAGTAGTGTGGTCCTGTTCACAATAGATCAAATCAACTTGAAAGGGTGGGTCGTCACGGGGTTGGATATCCCTTGCAAAAAGTTCATTGAGGATGCTTTCGTCCTTTTGGGATGCTTCAAACTTTTCGATGGGAATGGGATGTGTCGACGGTATCCGTATCCATTCAGGCAACTGGAGTGGCCACTGCTTTTTTAACCGCAGCGAATGTAACCAGCAGAAAATCGGATCGCCGTTAAGGGTTTGCTTCAATTGGTCAACATCTAATTGTCCTTCTACTCTCACCGCAAAACGGCCGACATTGCCCTGCAGCCCATACCGGCGATGGTGTCTATCGAGCAACCGCTGAAAATAATCTGAGCCGCTCAGTAACAGCGTATCAGGCCATCCTGATTCATTTGGACTCATAAAAGCTGTTGGTGGACGTAATTTGCCAACGTTTCTGAAGAACAGAAATTTTCCTGACTAAGAGCCTCGTCAGATAGTTGCAAGTGGTATTGCCGCTCGACGAAAAGAATAATTTCGATCAATGAAAATGAATCAAGACCTAGGCGCTCCAAAGGCGTTGCCGGTGTAACTTCAATGCCACCCGCCACGAGATGACTACGAATAAAAAAACAGATATTTTCAGCGATCGCTGAGTAAGAAATGGAGGTTGTCATGTGCAACGCAGGGTGTTTAAGTGTTGGGTTGATTTGGGAATAATCAGATGAATTTTCCAATCTGTCGTGTTTCGTGTGATCACATCCCAGAAAGAAGCTGCCCATTATTCGTCGAGTATTCGAGGCGGACAGGATTCATTCGGACCGTCATTTGTTGCTTCTTCCACGGCGAATTGCCGGTTATTTTTTGTATATGATAAGATTTTTGGTGACCGGATCGGCAACGATATCCTTGACCCGACCATTTTCATTCCATAGCAACTGATATTCGCTCAAGCTGTCGATCCACATCCGCCATAATGGTGCATCCAAAGTTGGATTTTCATCCGTCAGGGGATAACCTACCGACATGATGACCTGCTCCCTGGTCATGCCATTCATGACTTTGCCAAGTTTAATGGCGTTCTGAATTTCCTTTGGGAAAGTAGCCAGTTTGATGTTAGGGTCTTCCGGGATAATAATCCGTCTTACATATTGCTCAAGCGATAGGGATTTGCGCGTGTAATCCTGACCCAGGCGCATCGGTTTGCCGCCCAAATTCACGTGGGCACGATTTCGCCCATACTCGGTCACTGAAGCTGGCGTTCCTAGCGGAATCATGTTCCATCTGGCGTACGTCAGCTCACTTATCCAGTCTCCGCCACCTTCATTGCGTAAGTTACAACAAGTATACCCAGAGATAAGCGGAATATTTTTGTCGGTACTGCCTGGAATCCCGGTTGAATTGCATCCCGCTATCAACACACTGCTGAGCATCAATATAACGATAACGCCAAGGTTCTTAATTTTCATTCATGCTCCCCTTTGATTTTTTTGAGCGATCAATGTGCGGCATAAGTATTTTATTTATAGTGAGGATTCAACCGAATCTGATGATTTTTAAGGTAAGGCGTACTCTATTTTGCAGCGGTAATAGAAAAAATTCCTAATAAACAAGGCCACACATAGTTTTTGATCATAGCATAGAAAATCATTAGGCTTGGTTTCAAGAAAGTTCCGCAGAATACTATGGTTCGTCATCAAAAATTGTGGAATTCGAGTAAAGGAACAATGCGCCCACTCTAATGAATCATCAATTCACGCGGATCTTCCCCTTTCATGCCATATTCAATAATGAAACGCAGCAAGCCTAAACTGTAGGGCGATGTTGAAGCTGCGCCGCTGAAAATTCGTCCCATATGCTTGTCGATATGCGGATAAAGCAGCTTAACCATAAGATTATTTTTCATGCTTTGCCCAACCTTGAAACATGTAAACAGGCGGCCATCATAATAATAGCTGACGATTTCTTGCCAGATCCGCAAATGATGCTTTTCTTCATTTTCATATTGCTGGAATGCTGCCTGTGATCCATCACAGATGGTTTGGGCAAGCTTGAAAGCGCCTTGCATGCCGAGGAAGAGTCCGCTCGAAAACACGGGATCAATAAAACCTGCCGTATCCCCAACCAGCACCCAGCCATCGCCGAACATCCGTTCAGAAATTAACTGGTAGTTCGTATATTCCATCACAGGCGTAATTCGTTGCGCATCAGCAGCAAACGTTTTCAACACGGAATCCTGCTTCAGCAAATTGTCATACCGCTCCTCTTTGGTTTCACCGAACTTTGGCAAATGTTGCGAATTGATCACCATCCCCAACGAGATGCGTCCAGGCAGCGGAATTCGCCAACTCCATCCATGATCCAGCCGGGTTGTATGCACATGATCTTTGTAATCCAGATGGGTTTGATCGACATGCGCAAATAAGGCGGTATCCTTACGAGCACCTTCTTTACTGGCAATGTTGAGCAGTTTTGGCAGCAAGCGCACCCGACCCGTTGCATCGACAATCATATCCGGATGCTGCGTAAAGAAGCCGTTGGTCGTGGCAAGCGTATCTGCGGTCAAGGTAACTTTCTCGGTATTTGGAATGCACTCGAGGTTTGCAGGCGACTCATAAATCATTGCGCCATTCATTTTTGCTGCGTCCAATAAAGCCATATCGAACTGATCACGCGGCACGTTATAAGCATAGGTTGCCATAGTACCCGTGAGATTTTTGAAGAAGAACGAAAAATTGATATCCTTACCCAAATTGAAGGTTGCCCCGGGTTTAAACATACTAAAGTCGCGGATAGCGTCTTCCACGCCAAGAGTTTGCAACATTGGAATAACAGCCGGCACAAGTGATTCACCCACGATCAGCGGCACATTTTTAGGTTTATGCCACATGGCCACCTGCAAACCAGCCCGACACAACAAAATTGCCAATGCACAGGCAGCAGGCCCGCCACCCAATATGGCTACAGTTTTAATCTTCTGGTGAGGGTGATTGGCGGAATTCATACACTATCAAATTTAGAATTCAAGAATTTCGAAAAGGCGGCGAGCGGCGGTTGGACAAAACAAGATTCGGTAAGAAATTGCCGTGTATTCATGATTTGAAAAGCAGGGAATTGATACGACTTTGAACTGAGCGAAAGCCGTACTGAATTGCTTGAAGGTACTGCCCATAATGCCTTTTAATTGTTTCCCTTAAAATATTTCTGGGCAGCAAGACTCCCGATCTGTTCTCCCATGGCGGTACCCACTTCACCGGAGTTCCGGTAATGCACGCCGTCATAGATACGCGCCTCAACGACTTCGTTTACAAAATCCTCGATTTGTTTCCAGCTACGCGTTTCACCGCCGGCAGCATTACTGACGGTTTTCAGCAAGGGGGGCGGAGCATCACCTATTTCCGCTTGCAGAACTGTTCCAACAGCGGCGGCAACGATGCAGTGCGCACACGGATACTCCGGGTGCATTGGCGTACTGATCAATGGCAACCAGGCAGGATCACGTTCTGTCTTGTCGTTATCATCAATATCGCCATTGCGAATCGCCGTTAGAGGTCGCCAGAAAGCATAATGATATTTCGCATCAAAAACTGCTATCAGCGCATCATCGGAAGCCTGAGTAACTGCAGCGAATAAACGTGCGTTCTGCGTGATTTCTCTATCAGGTTGATTTGCAATGGAGCGGACGATGCCGTGGTAGATTGGCGGCATCACCTCTTCCCAGAAAAGTGCAATTCTGGTCTGCTCGATACTGCGACGTTTACTGTTGCGTTCACCGAGTGTTTTAACTTCATTGTAATCGCGAACCCATAATTCGCTCTCCAGCTCTGGCGGAGGTCCAGGACGAAACTGAGCGGCATTTTTCATTAACCAGGGTTTGCGCGTTGCCCATTGTGGCGCTTCAGGAATGATGGTTGGCACATATACCCCCCGATTAGTAAAAGGACGATAGGTCTCTCCAGCAGCCGCGCCATCATTCAATTTTTTGGCGAGAATACCTGCGGCGGCGGCTTCTCCAACGGCGACACCTGCCGCTCTTTGCTCGCCTCCCGCTGTCACAGCAGAAAGAACATTAATATATACCTCATTGATCTCCATCGCCTGTACCGGCAACAGTTTCAGTAACACATTCCGGTTTGCAGCTGCAATTGCTGCTTCAACCGAAGCATCAGACAAGGCTTTAAGCCGCAGATCACTGACCGCATAACGTTTGGTAATTGCATTTACGGCTTCATACACTGCTGCTTGTACCATTGCCAGCGCCCTATCCGCAGGCAATGGCCCGATGTCCGCCGCAACCACGATATCACCCGCCCGCTGATTCCAGTCAGTGACCGCATCTGCGTGTACAAGCGAGGTTGCACTCAACGCAACAACCACCAGCACTATTATTTTTCGAAACCAATTTTTTTGATTCACACACATAACAACACCTCCCCTTTTCTGAACTTGATCAGACTCCCTGTCTTGTTTAGAGTCCTGAATTTTAGAGGAACCTAGTCCGTTACGGCACCACGGCTTGCGGTTGAAACCAGCTTTGCGTATTTTGCCAGCACGCCACGGGTATAGCGTGGTGCAGGGGGTTGCCAGGCGACGCGGCGCCTGGTCAATTCGGATTCATCTACATTGAGCTGCAGCAAACGCTGGTGCGCATCGATGGTGATAGAGTCTCCCTCCTGAACCAATGCGATCAAGCCACCTATAAAAGCTTCGGGTGCGACATGTCCGACGACCATGCCGTAAGTCCCTCCCGAAAAACGACCATCGGTGATCAATCCAACGGAATCCCCCAGCCCTTCCCCAATCAGCGCGGAGGTAGGAGAGAGCATCTCGCGCATGCCCGGCCCACCCTTTGGCCCTTCATAACGAATAACGACAATATCGCCAGGTTGAATCTTGCGCGCGAGAATCGCTTCCATGCAGGTTTCCTCGGAATCAAATACTCGCGCCGGTCCGGTAATAACCGGATTTTTTACACCGGAAATCTTGGCGACCGCTCCCTCCGGCGATAGATTGCCTTTGAGAATTGCCAGATGGCCTTGCGCATAAACCGGATTTTCCCATTGGCGGATGACATTCTGATCTGCCCGTGGTTGTGCAGGAATCTCCTTCAGTACTTCTGTGACAGTCTGGCCGCTGATGGTTAGACAGTCGCCATGTAACAATCCATGCTCCAGCAACATTTTCATCACTTGCGGAATACCGCCGGCGTGATGCAAGTCGGTTGTCACATAGCGACCGGAAGGTTTCAGGTCACATAACACTGGCACCCGTGCGCGGATTGCTTCAAAATCATCGATACAAAAATCCACTTCGGCGGCATGCGCAATTGCCAGCAAATGGAGAACAGCATTGGTCGACCCACCGACGGCCATAACCACCGACACCGCATTCTCCAACGCTTTGCGTGTAACGAGATCGCGTGGCAATATCTGTTTCTTTACCGCCTCTACCAGCACCTCGGCGGAACGAACCGCACTCAAGCGTTTTTCTTCATCTTCCGCCGCCATGGTTGAAGAATAAGGCAAGCTCATGCCCATTGTCTCAATCGCCGACGACATGGTGTTGGCGGTAAACATGCCACCGCAGGAACCCGCGCCTGGACAGGCATGACGCTCGACGGCCAGCAATTCCTGCTCATTGATTTTATGCGCCGTATATTGCCCAACGGCTTCAAACGCACTGACGATAGTCAAATCCTGACCGTTGTAGTGTCCTGGCTTGATGGTGCCGCCATAGACGAAGATGGCAGGAACATTCATTCTGACAAGCGCAATCATTGCGCCAGGCATGTTTTTGTCGCAACCGCCAATCGCCAGAATGCCGTCCATGCTTTCTGCCTGCACACAGGTCTCGATCGAATCCGCGATTACCTCGCGGGAGACCAGTGAATATTTCATTCCTTCGGTACCCATGGAGATGCCATCTGAAACCGTAATAGTGCCGAACATCTGCGGCATCGCCCCTGCCGTTTTAACCGCATGCTCCGCGCACTGGGCAAGTTCGTTCAGCCCCAGATTACAGGGGGTAATCGTGGAATAACCATTGGCAATCCCAATGATCGGTTTATCAAAATCTCCGTCACCGAAACCAACCGCGCGCAACATGGCACGATTGGGCGCGCGTTTGGCACCATAGGTAATATTCTGGCTACGTCGGTTATCTGGCATTTTTTTATCCTTGAATGTAATGGTTACTCGTCTGATACCTGGCTGGCATTTCCGTATAATGGGCATTTTACCGCAAATCAAATTAATACCTGCCATGCTTGTCCATCCGCAATTCGACCCAGTCGCGCTGGCGATCGGTCCTCTAAAAATCCACTGGTACGGATTGATGTATCTGCTGGGGTTTCTGTTATTTATCCTGCTGGGACGCTATCGAATCAAGCATCAACCGGAAACCGGTTTCACCCGGGAAATGCTGGATGACGCATTATTCTTTGGCATGTTGGGCGTTGTCCTGGGTGGACGGCTTGGTCATGTGCTGTTTTATGAACCCAGCTATTATCTACAGCACCCACTTGAAATATTATTCATCTGGCAAGGTGGCATGTCGTTTCATGGTGGCTTTTTAGGCGTAATTCTCGCCATGGCTTTTTTGGCACACAAGTACAAACTACCCTGGTTCGCAGTCACAGATTTTATCGCACCACTGGTTCCACTGGGACTAGGTGCCGGTCGTATTGGAAACTTTATCAATAGCGAGTTATGGGGGCGCCCCACAGAAATGCCATGGGGAATGATTTTTCCGTACGTCGATAATCTGCCACGCCATCCCTCTCAACTGTATGAGTTTGTACTGGAAGGGCTGGTATTTTTTGCGGTCTTGTGGCTTTATTCTGCAAAACGAAAACCATTGGGCGCCGTATCCGGCATGTTCATGATTGGCTATGGATTATTTCGCTCATTTGCTGAATTTTTCCGCGAGCCGGATGATGGTTTCCTGGGGTTGATGACCTTCGGTATCAGCATGGGGCAGTGGCTATCCCTACCGATGGTGGCAGCCGGTTTGCTGCTGTTGTTTTGGGCATATCGAAAATCAGATCAAAAAATGTAATGACGATAACACTCTCACGCTTATAAGCAGATTCCCAGCGCCATGAAAACAACCAATTGAACAACACTCTTTTTATCTAATGATGATACGCAAGCAACTCTCTGAAAAAAAAGATTATCAGATCGTGCTTGCGGCAGATAACACTTGCCTCAAGCTGACCGGCAACTTCACGTTGGTCTCACTTGGCCATCCATCGGCAGTAATCACCGAGCTGGTGCAATACGCAAGACAAGCCGATCTAAGCTGGGATCTACGGGAAATCGAGCGGCTGGACTATGCAGGAGCGGCCATACTATGGCAGGCATGGGGCGGTAAGCGCCCTGAAAAACTCCATCTGCGTCATGAGCAGGCCAGAATGTTCGACCGGTTACAAAATATTCCGCCTGTCCCCGATAAAAGTCACCTCGCACTGCTTTTTTCAGTCTCCATGTTGGGCAAAAAACTTTTTGAAGTGCTGGATCATGCAAGGGGAATCATTAGCCTTTCCGGACAAGTAGCGCTGGATAGCCTGTATCTGCTAACGCACCCGACCAGAATCCCCTTCCGTGAAATTTCTGCAACCCTTTATCGCGCCGGTGCACAGGCGCTGGGTATTACAGCAGTTGTCGGCTTCCTGATCGGAATCGTATTGAGCTATCTTTCATCCGAGCAGCTACACATGTTTGGTGCGGATATCTTCATCATTAACATCCTGGGCATGAGTATTATTCGTGAGCTAGGGCCGATGCTCGCTGCGATACTGGTCGCAGGCCGCTCTGGTTCCGCCATGACAGCACAATTGGGGGTCATGCGTGTCACTGAAGAACTGGACGCACTCACCGTTATGGGTATTCCCTACAGCCTGCGGCTGATTTTACCCAAAATTATTGGGTTGGGCATTGCCATGCCGCTGATTGTGCTGTGGACCAGCGCAATCGCCTTACTCGGCGGAATTATGGCGGCAGATATGCAAATTGGGCTAAGTTACCACTATGCCATTACCAGCCTGCCAGAAGCCGTACCAGTAGTGAATCTCTGGCTGGCACTTGCCAAGGGCGTAGTTTGCGGCATGACCATTGCCTTGATTGCCTGTCATTTCGGACTACGCATCAAACCCAATACGGAAAGCCTTGGGGAAGGCACGACGCTGTCAGTGGTAATTTCCATCACCTCTGTCATCATTATCGACGCAATATTTGCCATTATTTTTTCAGATGTAGGTATTGAGATCGCTGGTTAGAATAATCTCAAAAACTCCAAGCGTTACCACTGGATCTTTTCTATCAGTCTGCATGAAGATCAGCGTGTGTCAAAATAGCGGTACGCACGCCATATTTAGGCGCAGGGGCTGTCCAGGCAAACACCAATTCATCGCCATCGTGCACCATTTGCGGTACGCCTGTTGCCCGTCCGGGGTCAACATCGAGTAACTTAAACGCTGGCTGCGAGGTGCCATCCACGCTCAGTTTGCGCAGCATCAGTGGAGATTGTTTACTGATTTTATTGACTGCACCCATCCAGGCAACAACAACTGTTTTCTCATCCAGCCAGACAGCACTGGCGCGGCCAAGCGGCTGGTTGGAATCGATATCGATCGGAGCGGTGAATTGCACACCAGCATCGCGTGAAAATGCGGCTCGTATCTTTGGCTGGTTATCAGCAGCGGTGAACCATGCCACCACGACCTGATCACCATTGGCAGCGAGTACGGGCCCATTTACCGGGCAACCATTGATCGACCAGGCTTCCTCACTCAGTTTGGCAGGCGGGCTCCAGGTATTTCCCTGCAGTCGTGCAAAATGATGATCACGAATCTCACCCTCGCGCCGACTGCGCCAGGCGGCTACTGGTCCGGCTGCAGTAACCGCTGCCGCCGTCCAGCAACAGGTGCAGGTATTGTCGTCGATCACTTTCTCGGCATGCAACGTGCCATCCCGATCCAATCTGGTATAGCGCAACGCAAATTTACCAGTGCCCTCTTTCTGATAATCACGTCCATCCAGCCAGAGAATGCCCGCGCTGCCGTTCACCGGAAAAATCGAAACAAATCCATGCTCAGCCGCGACATTATCACGATGCGGTTTAATGGAGGGTTGCCAGCTTCGCCCGGCATCCGTGGATACCGACAGGTGAATATCATAATCATAACTGCGTCCACCAGGTGTTTTGACCAGCCAGTGCGCCACCCAGAAACGGGCATCGATTGCTACTACCGACGGAAAATCCGCCCAATTGATGAACCAATCCTTACCTTTTGCCACCACCCCCGTTCGCACCCAGCGATCCTGATCACGTACCGCAAACTTAAGAACGTGCTGTTCGTTTTGCTCGCCGACATGACTGGTTTCAACCCAGCTGAGTAACACGGCACCATTGGGTAACACGGTCAGACGCGGCAATCTTGAGCCATCTGCCGCAGGGTTTGCAATGAACTGCGCCGGTTGCTGGCAAGATGCCGATAATGAGCACAACAGCAACCACACCAGAAACAGTGACGAGAAAATCGTTTTTGCACTGGCGAGGGAGGAATGCCTGCTCACCAAATTTGTTCGCCAAGACATATTTCGCCTCGTATCAATCAAGGCGTCATTATCTCCTGCGTATAATCTGCTGGGAATGTGACAAATTGTCGCACCAGGAGGAAGTCGATTTTTGTGTAAAATTTTTCGATAAGCAGTATCGGCAGACTCAACTACCTTACAGGTATCATCCGAACGAACATAACCCTGTTTTTACGTGGGTTACTTGGCGATAGTAATACCGGGTACCCCCGTGCGTGGCAAGTCGGTCACGGTCATTTGAAACAGCAGATAGAGCATCTGAAATGCGTCGCGATTCCAGCGGGCATGCTCCCCACGGGTGTCCACCGCGTAATATTTACTGTGTGAACGGATCGACAGATCGGTATTCTGCGGGAGCCTGTCTGTCACGAGCAGCGCCATGGTAGTAGCCGGATTTTCATCATTAAGAACAGAGGGTGTTCGCGGATCTACCTCTACGTGATATTCTGGCTTATCACTTAACGAACGGCCAAGAGAGCTGATAATTGCGTGAAAACTTCTCAACCGAAAGATACCCTTCATAGGCCATTCTCCACCCGCACCATCGGGGCGGATATCAAAGGCTACATCATTTAAATCCCATTCTTCAGCTTCCTTGTTTAACAACGCACGCTCTTCTTTGGTCAAAATAGCCGGATCATAGTTGGTGATAAGAATCGGCCCCTGCTTCTTTTGGCGGAGGACGAACAACCCCTTCTGTTGATCGTGGTGCACGGTATACTGCGCTGCCAGTGCATGGAATCCTTCGGCAGATACGGCTGAGGCGGGCAGGGTCCAGTCATGCTCCAGATTCAGTGGCTCGGCGTAGAGCTGATCCCGATCCTGGATTGCTGACAAATGCAACACCACTTTGCGAAATGTCTCGTAACCTGCCATATCGGGCGGGTTGTTACGATAAGTCGTTTGTAATATTGATTGCTGAATGCGTACTTCCTGCGCCATCAGTCTTAGCAGCAAGTCGATGTCGAAGCGCTGGCGCAGTAACAACATAAACTTGTTCTGCTGAAAAGGTGTCAGCAGCCGTCTGGTAAATTCCTCACCCTCGATCGGCACAATGCTGATCGTGGGATTTTCTCCCACACTACCGCCAAATAGCGGCATCAGAGTGGTTCCAGCCAACCCGCCCAGCGCGGGCGTAACACCCGCATTGAAACGGAAATCGAAGGTGGCCGCCACATTTGAGACCCCAGTGAAATGAATCGGCTGATGATGGTGGGCACGGGCAATATTGGTCAGTAATTGCCTGGAAATCGTACTGGTAATGGCATCATCATAGGCGCTGACCGCGTGATGCAGTTTGATCGGCGACAAACAGCCCGGAAGTATGATCAGCAGGCATGGGAGTAGCCACCATAAATAAGGTTGTATGTTTTTCATTCTGATCAGAACATATCTCCGTTGCATGCATTATGAATCTGTCCGCTGGAATTATCTCGCAGATCGGGAAATACCGTTGGATAAATCAAAAAAGTGGAATTAACCATGCCGCACGAAGTCGATGTTGCTTACCGTGACGAGTTTTGACTTGGTAAATGCATAAAAGGTAAAAGGAGTCAGTTACTTTCTCCAGGAACAGTAATGCAATCCGACTCCCTTTCGCCCAACCGGCAAAGAAGGGGCGGGTCTTGCAATCATCGAATGGCTCCGCTTGCAAAGGTAGCGAGGCAGACAACGCAACGGCGTCTGAACGCGATAGCCAGCCGGGTGCGTAGCAAAAACTCAGATGTCCGTCGACCAACGACAGGGCGCCGACTCAATCGGCAAAAAGCCAGACCTCCAGCTCATGCGCCATGGTTAGAGCCCATACTTCGATCATCCGTTGCAGCGGCTGGCAATCCGCTCAACTGAATCTTCCCCCCTAGGGCATCAATGACCCGTAGCACGTTTTCCGGTCGCAAGGTGGGCTTGCCTGCTTCAAGATCGACGATAAAGCGCACGCCAACGCCCGCCGCCAAGGCCAGCTGGGGCTGCGTCAGGCCGAGCTGCTTGCGGGCAGTGCAAAGTGCATCACCGAGTTGTTGAGGTGATCGAATGGATATCATAGCCTTCTAAATTTCCCGATCGGGAATATTATTTTTGGTAGAAATATGCCGATCCTTCAGACGCATTTCATATTGGAAAAAACGGGAACTTGCGCAAGTCACTTTTAACTATTATGCTGCAGCGCAATCCCGCCTGCCGGAAAGAATTTTATGCAACAGGAAAAAGATCTTTTTACCCACCAGGATGCACTAGCAAATTTACATGAAAATTTGCCCCTGACAGAGAAACTACGTTTCTTACATCAAATCATTCGTCAGGATTTTCCATTTATTGATCGCTTGTCGATTGCCCTGTTTGACGAAAAAACAAAAATACTTAAAACCTATACGCACAGTACCGAGGGTAATGACAGCCCGGTAACGACCTACGAAGCACCGCTCAGTTCTGCGCCATCATTGCATGCCATCATCGAACACCGCCGTCCGCGACTGGTGCAAGATCTGAACATTTTTTCCCAAGGTACGCATGAACATACCCAACGTGTTGCTGCCAAAGGCTATCAATCTAGTTACACCATGCCACTTTATCAAAGCGGCACTTTCATTGGTTTTCTGTTTTTTAATTCGCATCAGAAACATCCCTTTACGACCAAAACGCTGCGCCAGATTGATATCTATGGGCATTTGATCGCGCTGATGGTAGTCAACGAGTTAACCGCTATACGCACTTTGCTTGCCGCCGTTCGCGCCGCCCGTAATATGACGCATTATCGTGATCTTGAAACCGGCTCGCATATCGATCGTACCGCCCACTATGCCCGGCTCATTGCACGAGAACTCGCACCTGAATATCACATCACCGATGAACAGATCGAGCATATTTTCCTGTTCTCACCCATGCACGATGTGGGCAAGATCGGCATTCCAGACGATATTCTGCGCAAGCCCAGCAAACTCAGCGCAGCGGAATTTGATGTCATGAAAACTCACCCGGCGAAAGGCCGTGAGATTATTGATGCCGTTCTTAAAGACTTTGGTCTGGGCACATTTGGTCACGCCAATATTTTGCGTAATATTGCCGAATACCATCATGAAGCGATTGATGGCAGTGGTTACCCTAGCGGCTTGAAGGGTAATGAAATTCCCATAGAAGCGCGTATCAGCGCAGTGGCTGATGTGTTTGACGCACTGACTTCACGGCGTTCATATAAAGCTGCATGGAGTAATGAGGAGGCATTTACGATGTTACGCCAAATGTCTAATACCAAGCTGGATCGTGACTGCGTCGAAGCATTGATTAATCACGCTGACAAGATACGGGAGATTCAACAAAATTTTCGTGATAACGATCTGATTTAGTGCCTGTCCGAAAACTCTATACTCCCATAAAAAAGGGTCTATATGACTTTTAATGGGTAGACTACAGATTTTGCTATGAACAGTGACGCACTATTCGGTATGGCATTAATCAAAGCGGCCAAAAAAGTGGAATCAACCATGCCGCACCCATTCCCAGCAGCAGATTGATTGGCAATCCCAGGCGCGCAAAATCGCTGAACTTGTAATTGCTTGCGCTGTAAACCGCTGTATTAGTCTGACAACCAATCGGGGTGGTGAAGAACATTAGCAATCATTCAAGCCTGACCACGTTGATTGCAAAGGAACCATAATGAAAATTAAAACAGCAAACATACTTTTGTGCGGAATAATTTTTTTATTCATTGTGGGAGTATTTTTCATCTCCCCGATACCGCAAGACCCCCGCTACCATCTTTTTTCTGATCAACGAACACTCTATGGTGTTAAGCACTTTTGGAATGTGATATCCAATCTGCCTTTCTTACTAGTGGGTATTTATGGGCTCTGGCGATCCCAAAAAATAGAAATTGAATTAACAAGATGGGCGCACTGGTTTTTTTGTGTGGGTGTGATTCTGGTATGTTTCGGTTCGAGTTACTATCATTACAATCCTGACAATCGCACACTGGTCTGGGATAGATTACCGATGGCCATTTCCTTTATGGCACTATTCTCATTAATTTTGCATGAGCGTGTTTTATCGAATTCCAAAACATTTACCTTGATTCCTTTACTACTTATCGGTGCTGCATCAGTTTTATATTGGGATTGGACAGAAACTCAAGAACGTGGTGATTTACGATTTTATGCGCTGGTACAATTCTTGCCTATCATACTAATTCCGCTGATTTTGTGGTTATATCCCCAGCGCTATTTCCGTGGCAATTATTTGTTATGGGCATTTGTTTTTTATTTTCTGGCGAAAATATTGGAGCATTTTGATGCGATTATCTATCAATCTTTTGGCCAAATAAGTGGTCACAGCTTGAAACATATGTCCGCTGCAATAGCAGTACTATTGATTCTTCACGCAATACCGATTGGACCATTAAAAAATTCGAACCATTGATGATTTTCTTTACATCCGAATGATGTTCTGTTCGATACAGGTCGCAGTAAAAGCCAGCAAAGTATCAATGCTTAGTTGCTTGATTAAGGATTATATACAGAGGGACGATCCGTATGCTTAGGAAGCGTAGTGGTCGAGATTGGCCACACAAATACCATAACACTCCGATTACATGGGCAGAAAATGATGACTACACAAAATACAGGTGTCGATTACTTGCTTGACTTGAATGCCAGGCACTCGCAGGCTTTCATGGATCTCTCATCTGAACGTCGCAGATACAGAGGAGAGCACCCGACTGAAATAGCTGCGCTTAAATGCATGGATGGCAGACTACATTTGCCGGTGATGACGCAAACTGCACTGGGTATTATTCAGCCATTTCGCAATCTGGGCGGTAAATTTAATCTGGGCTGGCCTTTTTTCCAAAATATAATCGAGCAGTGGGTGCAGTATTCAATCGGACGCGGTCGGCACTGCCTTGTCTTCGTAACTTATCATTACGCTCGCGGTGATTCGCATCGTGGTTGCCGTGGCTTCAATTATGATACTAACGCAGCCAGGGATGACGCGATAAAACTCAGGGATCAATTTATTCGCGTTTATGGCAGGGGAGCTGTCATGCCGATTGTCTGCGGTATCGAAACTGATCTCGAAGCGCTGGTTTTACACGGTGAAGACGTTAACACTGTAGTTGATCTAGCGAAAATCAAGCAGTTTTCACAGTTGGAATTAGAAGAATTACTTCATTCCTTGTATCCAACCATGCCCGAAAGAATTGTCCAGGATATGATTCCGCTCGTACGTGGCAATATCAGGCACATTGCTGAAATTCGCGCATCGAATAGACCCATTGCGGACGCAGAGCATAGGGAGTGGGTTCTGGGGGTAGGTCATGGGTTTGACTGGCTACATGCTATAAATACAGCCTTCATTGTGGGACCGTTTGATCCGCATTTATCTGTTGCTATCGAGACCGCAGCAAAGCTCCTTAAGGGAAATATTGACGAGGGACGCGTCGATCCGAATGGTATTGTTTTGATGACATCCGCAGTATATCGTGATGAGGGTGGTCCTGAATACCGTTTGGCCAGGGAAAAAGCGCTGTTTCTCAGTAAATTCGCACAGGATATTATCGGAGATAACGTGCCAGACCTAATGCCTCATTTACAGATATTGACCGGCTTTACTGATCTGGATACGCGAAAATTTGAGGTTATTGAGCGACTTGATGCGACACCAGCTAAAAAGAAAAAAACTGCATAAGCTTTTTAGCGTGTAGTCCGGCAGAGATTTTTCTGGCTTCGAGGGAACGCATCATTTATATCTGATAAATTTGTTTTTCTTGAGGCCAGAAATTATCTCAGAACGAAGCTTCGCGTTTGGTGCAAGCGCGCATCAACAAACCGCAATTAATGAGTAGAGTGGAAAACATGCCCTAATCAGCTCGCGATCGTGTTTGACGGAAGATTCAAAAATGTGTTAAATCAGCTAATGCAGTAACTAAACCGACCTTTCACTCAGAATTTTGGATACGCTCCTGCCGCCTGCATTTTTCTGAGTGTCGTCTCTATCCTCTCCGATACCGGCACTTTGAGCATCTGCGCTCATCCAATGGGTTTCGTATCAAATAAATCGAATTCAGGCACAACTGAGTTCTATCCAGTTATTATCCAAGCTCAGATTCAATTCCTGCAAAAAACAAGCACAACGGCAAGATCACGGTAAAAATCCACGCACTAACTAAAAAAACCGGCCTGATGGACAAAGACAGAAATACGGAACGACAATTATTAATACTAGGCATAGCCGCAGAAAAAGGTAGGTGGCTACTCGTTTTAGTTGGATTATTAATCAATGTTTGTTTAGGCTCTATTTATGCATTCAGCGTTTTCAGAAAACCATTGGAGACCTTGTGGGGAATCACTTCGAGTCAAAGCGGCTATCCGTTCATGGTTTTTCTGACGGTATTTGCAATAGTCATGCCGCTGGCAGGCAATCTGATCGCGCAATGGGGGCCAAAAAGGACTGCAATGCTTGGTGGTATGCTGGTATCGATAGGGTGGGTTTCCGCAAGTTTCTCACCAAATATCTTCATACTGACTCTTTTATACGGAGTCATCGGCGGTGCTGGCGTCGGCATCGTCTACGGCTGCCCTATTGCGGTAATCGCAAAATGGTTCCCACAAAAGAGTGGTTTAGCAATTGGCTTAACAGTCATGGGATTTGGTATATCGGCGCTCGTCACAGCACCACTTATCAAAATGATGATCGGTAATCCAGGCATCGGCATCATGCTCACATTCCTTTGCTTTGGGATAGCATTCGGCGTACTTATTACGCTTCTGGCGCAATTACTAAGTTTCCCTCCAGCCGAGTGGGCGCCTGCGGAATCAGAAGCAGCCGCTACGGATGTACTGCCAGCCTTGAACCTCAGTCGGCAAGGATTGCTGAGAACTCCTGGTTTCTATGCGTTATGGGCCACCTACACCATCGGTTGTTTGGCCGGATTAATGGCGATTGGCATTGCATCCCCGGTGGGTACAGAAGTAGCCAGGCTGGATACAACCATGGCAGCGCTAGCCGTTTCACTTTTTGCTATATTCAATGGCTTGGGGCGACCAATATTTGGTGCCATTACCGATCATCTGGGGCCGAAACACACCGCGATACTCTCATTTTCCCTAATTTTTGCAGCATCCCTATTGATGTTTTTTTTTGGACAAGAAAATGCAATGCTGTACTTGGCCGCATTCTGCATACTATGGATGTGCCTGGGCGGATGGCTTGCATTAGCACCTACTTCAACTGGAATCTTCTTTGGAAAACAGTACTATCCGCAGAATTACGGGATCGTGTTTACAGCTTATGGTGCCGGTGCGATTTTGGGAACGCTGATATCCGGCAACATCAAAGATATTACTGGTAGCTACCTGGATGCATTTCCCATTGTGGCAGGGTTGGCGCTGATTGGAATGATCATCGCCGCGATCGGATTGAATCCCATTAAACGCCAATAAACCGACCGCAGTGGGATTTCAGAAATCTCTATCGTATCAAAAAGATAACTATGGTTAATCCTATATGTCTACTCCTATCGAATATTGGTTGCATCACACCATTTTCTACGCGTTACTATTTCTGATTCATTATGCGTGCGGGTTACTCGTCATTCACAAAAACTTCAAAGTAAACTATACTCGCAAAATCAATCACTTCGCGTTTTTCTTTCTTCCAACCTTGCTATCATCCGTTATTGAATACCCCTACAGTGCAACAACATTTTTCATCGATATCATCTGCACATTTACTTTTCTAACATTTTTCATAGCGCCTTTGCGCGATAGGTTTAGGGTGCTGTCCGTGATGTTCCGCTCGTTTGACAGGCCGGAAGACAGACCACTGACATTAACTTGGCTGTACACACAATTTATCACCAGCTACTTGGTACTTATCCCCATCCTGGTTTATTTCCAAAGCCGCGAGATGTTACCGCTCGTGATGATCATCATCATTGCCAATGGCATCGGCGACGGTCTGGCGGAACCTGTCGGGATAAGATTCGGCACAAGAAAATATACGACTTATGCATTGTTTACTCAACAAAAGTACGTGCGAAGCTATGTTGGAAGCGCATGCGTATGGATAACCACTGTGGTTGCCATACTGGCATTTCACTCCTATTTCAACTCCATTCAACTTATCACCGCACTACTTATCATGCCGACCTTGATTACTTTAGCCGAAGCAGTTTCACCACACACCTGGGACAGCCCCCTCATCTATGCGACGGGAGGCATTTCATTGATCGGTATTTTTCATTATTTGTGATTCGAGGATCGTCGAACTGGCCCGCGCTATTGGGGGGGTCGCACCAGGAGTATCGATGCATCGACTTTTGCCACCAACTGTTCTGCCACAGAACCAACCAAGAAACGCTCCAGTCCACGTCGATTTGCTGTGCCAACAGCAAGTATCTTGGCACCCCACTCCTTGGCTGCTGCGGCTATGGCTTCAGAAATGCCATTCAACCCATAAGTTGGATCAGCTTCAAGCAATCGGGTTTCAATCGAGAAATTGCCACTAACTGATGCTTTTGCTTGCTCCAATATTTTATTCGCAGCCACCTTGTCATCCGATTCACTGACAACATGAACAATGCACAACGCACCTTGGCTCAAACTCACAAGTCCTACTACCTGCTTTAATGCCTCTTGAGCAGTTTCGCTACCATCGATCGCAACCATCACTTTGCTATACATATAAAAACTCCTTGATATTAATTAACTGTACCGATAGGCAAGGCGGTCTGGTCTAGCCTTGCCTATTCCTATTGATTAGTAGCTCTAGTAAAAGAGCGAGATTCACGAAAGAATTACTTAGCTAACGTCACTGCTATCTCTTTTTAGATTATCAATATAGCGCTTAACTATTGCTTTTCCAGGCATTTTCTCGTGTTGCAGGTACACCAAAAAGTGAATGATGCCATGTACTGCCATTGCAATCAGCAATCCCTCAAAAATACCGAGCTTCCAGACTAACCCGCCACACAGGACGGCAAGTATCATTGCATAAGGACCGTGATGCGTTACGTGCATCAATCCGGCAATCATTTTGTAACCAGAGAGCAACATGATGCAGGCAATAGCAAACTTTGGCACATACTCAAGGTATTCAGCGTTAAAACAAAAGAAAGTAACTACCAGTCCAATGAATACGACCGAAAATTTGGTATAAGCGCCTGCTAAGCGGTTGGTAGTACTTTTAGCCAAACCGTCCAGGTTGGTCATCCCGCCAAAGAAGCTTGAGCCTAAGTTAGCCACCCAGATCGCCAGTAAGCTATTGTTACTATTGCATTTACGCTTCAGCGGATCAATTTTCTCAATTGCCTTATTACTCATCACCTGCTCAATCACGTCGATAACCGCAAGCATTGCGCAGAACAGCACCATGTAAACCAATATCAGAGCACTATCGACTTGTGGAATTGGCGCAGCAATCTTGAGCGCTACATCTTCCACATACAACATCGAAACAGGTAAAAACTGAGAAATCGCAATCCCGGCGATGATAATCGCAAAATAAGGTACCGCTGGCTTCGTATCCTTGAATTTTGAGAACAGAAAAAGAAAACCTGCCATGCTGATCGCAGAAATCGCGGCCATTTGAATACGCGCCGCGTTCCAAAACTCCTCAGCAGACACTGATTCTTCTGGAATTTCGTAAGTAAATTCCATAAACTTCAGAAAAATTCTCAGCCCGACACCAGCTAGCAACCCCTCAACCAGATAAACCGGAATGGCAACCAGCAAATACCTCTGCCAGTTAAAATGCCAGATAACCGCCTGCATGATCGCTGTCAAAAAAATACAGAATGCCATATTTGCAACACCGAAACTCGCCACACCCAACGCAAGCACTGGAGCTAACCCTGCCGCAATACCCGGGCTACCAATGTAATTTCCTGGTTTAAACCAGGCAAAAAGCCAGCCAACCAAGCTGGCGAAAGCAACCGTAGCCAAACCGACTTTGATAGGATAATCAGACATGATCGCAATACCCACGCTCAACGGTATTGCCATTACCCCCGTTACAATCCCTGCTGCAATATCTCGACCAGCATACTGCGCCTGAAATGCAGCTGAACCAACCGGCTCAACCGGCGCTGGCGCTTCATCACGTGAAACCTGTTTTTCTTCTTCCGATGTTATCTTTTCTATATTTGACGTCATGAACAACTACTCCCTAATTATTAACATACCAACTCGCCCGAACGGGAAAATCTAACATGGCTTCTGTGAAAAAAACGTGAAGGAATGCCTATTTGATATATTTCAAAGTCTTTGAGGTAACCCGCACAAAGCAAGGTAGGTAGCAAAACACAACTTATGCTCTCTCAACACATCATTTGAAGGCAACCCAAACAGGGGCTAGAAGCTTTTATCAGACTATCGGTTCTGAGCGATCGTAGCGAATCGAGTGAGGGCAGATTTTCACATTTCTGAGAAAGATAATGGATATATAAACCGCTATCCTACCGGTGCAATAGATTATCCTCAAAGCTGACAGGCTCCCCAGCCATTACTGGTTAAAGAGTGTGCGATGCAAAATTAGTGCTTCGGTATCATTGAGTTGTTCATGCGCAAATTGTTGGGTTTGCTGAGCAAAAACCGAATGCTGTTCAGCTGTCCAATTACCTAACGCTTCAATTGACGCCACAAAAGAATCAGTTACTTCGAGTGAATAGCTCCATCCCAGTATGTTCTGCTTCAGCGCATCGTCGAGTCGTTGATTACTGATTGAGCCGCTGGTCAAAATGGGAATACCTGCAGCCACCGCCGCAAATATTACATATTCTTGACACCCATCTGACACGGGAGAAAACAACAGATCGTGTTGCGCTAAAGTAGATTTAACTGCTAAAAATGGAACATTGCCTTGATAGTCCGTTTGAATGTTTTCCGGTAGTAATGCAATCGAAGCTTGGCATTCTGCCCAATAAGCATCCGTGACAATCGGTCCGTATATCGTAAAGGCAATAGGGATTTTGATCTGTGCTAATACTGAAAGAACAAAATGCAGCTGATGCTCTGGCGAAATTGGTGACAAATAGCATAGCCTGAGCGGTTGTGAATTTGTTTTTACTTGAGGTTGCGTGACTGGATTTTCTTCCGAGAAGCTCAAATTCATTGCAACTCGAATTTGCCGAAGGGTCACGAAATCTAGCACATTAGTGATATCAGCCTGCTCATCTTCGCTTGCCGCATGCCAGATCAGGTTATCGTATAGCTTCATCATCTTTGCGTACTGAAGATAGATTTTTTTCTTTAACCACCCAGATTTAAGCGCGCTGCTCGACAACTCATTCCTGGGTGCCAAGACAATTGGTGTTTTACCCAATTGACCCATCCGTCTTGTCCATAAAATACGCTGCGTTAGAATATTGTCGAAAAAATTATTCAAATAAATCACATCCGGCTCAATCTCGTTAAATAATTCAACTAGAGTCTTTACAGCCAAATTTTGCGGATTCAAATACCAAACATTTACGCCATTAACTTGATTCCACTCACCCGGCACAATATTGTCATAAGGGTCTTTTGAACCAGCGTCACGGTCTAACGTGATGATATAAAAATTGATTTCCTCCCTTAGCCTATTTACTAAATTTGATAATGGATAAATTAGCTGACAGGCACGATACCCTGGGAGGTAATGTCGGCTAAAAACAAGCACAGTCGATTTTCTATCCATACAAATACCCATCCATAAATTTAATCAAGGCATGTTCTTCATGCCTTAGAACAGTAATGGCCAACAAAAACAGAAAACCATTTTTGTGTAAAATTTTCCGACAAGCGTTTTTTTGTATCAACATGGCAACAGCTATCAAAGCGGCCAGAAAAACGGAATTAACCATGCCGCACCCACTCCCAGCAGCAGATTGAGTGGCAATCCCAGACGCGCAAAATCGCTGAACTTGTAATTACCTGCGCTGTAAACCAGTGTATTGGTCTGATAACCAATCGGGGTGGCGAAACTCATGCTGGCGGCGAACATTACACCAACCACAAATGGACGCGGATCCACTCCCATATGTTGTGCAAGCCCGATAACAACCGGCGTCATTAACACTGCTACCGCGTTGTTGCTCAGCATTTCGGTCAACATCGAGGTTAGCAGAATGACCATTAGCAGCATCCACCACGAACTTAATCCTTCACCCCAATATAGCAGGCTACGCGCCAGCATATCGGCCAGTCCCGATTCGCGCATCGCAATGCTAATGGCCAGCATGCCGAAAATGATAATAATCAGTGGCCATTCAACCGCCTTGTATGCCTCGTCCGAACGAATGCAACCCGTCACCAATACCACCGCCACGCCGATAATCGCTAGCCCCTCGATCGGCATGACCTTGAAAGCTGCGAGCAGCATCACGCCCGCAATTGTTGCCAGTGCAATCGGTGCCTTGTGCTGACGTGGCGCGGTGGTCTTGCCATCGGTCAAGGCAAACAGCTCACCATTTTCACAGAAACGCTTGATTTGCACCGCCGTGCCTTCCACCAGCAGCACATCACCAAACTGCAACTGAAAATCGTCCATGATGTCGCCAATACTGGCATCCTTCCGGTGTACTGCAATCAAATGGATGCCATAACGCGCCAACAGGTCAAGATCGCGAATCGGACGTTGCACATAGCGCGAGCCGGAGCCGACGATTGCCTCGATCACAATCGCGCCCTTGCGTCGCAGCGTTTCGAGATCATGTCCGGCTTGGCCATTGGTCTGGTGGCTATGTAAACCAACCAGATCGGATGAATACAGATTTACCATTGTGCTACCCTTGCTGTGCACCACCAGACGGTCTCCTGCCTGCAAGCAGGTATCTGCGGAGATATCAGAAATGATATCGTCGCCACGAAATATTTTGAGCACGGATACCCCTGTCTGATTGAGCCTGGCTTCAGCCAGGGTTTTCCCCGTCAGACGCGAATTCTCGGGTACGAACAGCTCGGTCATGAAGGCACGATCGCTGGCGCCCACGAACTGTTGTGCCAGCGTTTCTCGAGTCGGCAGCACCTTCGGCGCCAGAAGGTAGATAAACAGGCAGCCGAATAATCCCAATATCACCGCTGGCAGGGTGATTTCAAAAATACCAAACGCAGCAAGTCCCATGTCACGCGCAACACCATCCACCAGAATATTAGTGGAAGTGCCCACCATGGTCATCATGCCTCCCATGATCGTTGCATAGGATAGCGGAATCAGAAACCGTGAAGGAGAAGCCTGTATCCGAATGGCCATCGTAATGACGGCGGGCATCATCACCATCACCACCGGCGTATTGTTGATGAAAGGGGAAATAGCGACCGCTGCCGCCATGATGATGGCCAATAACTTATGCTCGTTTTGTCCGGCAGCCGCACCAATCCATTGTGCCAGCTTAGCAACGCAACCAGTCTTTTCCAGAGCGGCACTGATGATAAACAAGGCAGAGATGGTGATGGGTGCGCTGTTGCTAAAGACACTCAACACTTGTTTGCTGTCGAGCTGACCCAATACCAGTAAGGTGGATACGCTTAGAATGACAGCAATATCGGGCTTGGTCCACTCGCGCAGGAAAGCGATCAGTAGCAGCAGAACCACCAGTCCCACCAACAGCGGATTTAACAGTTCAGGCGACAAATTCCCTCCTTACTTCAGGCTTCATAGGCCAGGGTTGGCGCCAGCCAGTGATGAGCCTCTTCCAGCGTCCAGCCTTTACGTCTGGCGTAGTCTTCCACCTGATCGCGATCAATTTTGCCTACCGCAAAATAGGTCGACTCCGGGTGAGAAAAATAAAAACCGGATACTGCAGCAGTTGGCACCATGGCAAACGATTCAGTCACAATGATGCCGGTACGTTTCGTTGCTTCCAGCAGGGTAAACAATGGACCTTTCTCAGTATGATCGGGACAAGCCGGATAGCCTGGTGCGGGACGAATACCACGATATTGCTCGTCAATCAGTTGTTCGTTATCCAGCGTTTCATCTTTGGCATAACCCCAGAACTCACGCCGTACCCGCGCATGCATGTGCTCGGCAAATGCTTCCGCCAAACGATCCGCCAGCGCTTTAAGAATAATGGCACTATAGTCATCATTTGCCGCTTCAAACGCCTGTACGCGCTCATCGATACCAAAACCGGCGCTGACGGCAAACATCCCCACGGCATCGGCAACCCCGCTGTCACGCGGTGCAATAAAATCCGCCAGCGCCAGATTGGGGCGCCCACTGGGTTTTTCGGTCTGTTGGCGCAGGGTGTGATACGTCATCAACACCTTTTCTCGGCTGCGATCCGCGTAAATCTCGATATCATCCTGATTGACGGTATTGGCAGGGAACAGCCCGATGACCGCATTGGCACCCAACCATTTCTGCTCAACGATTTTTTTCAGCATGATTTGTGCATCCCGGAACAAATTACTGGCCGCTTCCCCCACGACCTCATCCTGCAAAATCGCCGGATAGCGTCCCGCCAGTTCCCACGCCTGAAAAAATGGTGTCCAATCAATATGGGGCACCAACTTTTCCAGTGGGTAGTTATTGAGGGTGCGCAACCCGAGAAAACCTGGCTCCAGCGGTGTGTAGTTTTTCCAGTCAGTTTTGAATGCGTTGGCACGTGCGGCTTGCAGCGTCAGCAATTTGGATGGCCCTTTTTTATCCTTGTGCTGCGCCCTATTTTTTTCCTGCTCGGCCTGCAGTTTTTTTACATAATCGTCACGCAGGTCTGTTGACATCAGATTGCTGCACACGCCCACCGCCCGGCTGGCATCTGGCACCCAAACCGTCACGCCATGGTAGTGTGGCGCAATCTTGACGGCAGTATGCATGCGTGAGGTAGTCGCGCCACCAATTAATAGCGGAATGGTGAACCCTTCCCGCTGCATTTCCTTCGCCACATGCCCCATTTCCTCAAGCGATGGCGTAATCAGACCGGACAATCCGATCATATCCGCCTTTTCACGACGCGCCATGTCCAGAATCTGCGCACACGGCACCATTACCCCCATGTTGATCACTTCAAAGTTATTGCATTGCAGCACTACTGTCACGATGTTTTTACCAATATCATGCACGTCGCCTTTCACCGTGGCAATAACAACCTTACCTTTGGGTTTGTTGTCGCCAGAGCGTTTTTTCTCCGCTTCAATGTACGGCAATAAATAGGCAACCGCCTGCTTCATCACGCGCGCGGATTTCACCACTTGCGGCAAAAACATTTTGCCCGCACCAAACAGATCACCCACCACATTCATACCATCCATCAGCGGCCCTTCGATAACCTCGATCGGTTTCCCGCCCTGATCGGCAATCTCCTGACGGACAATCTCGGTATCCTCGACCACATACGTATCAATCCCCCTGACCAGCGCATGCGTCAGCCGCTGCCGTACCGGTTCATCGCGCCAAGCCAGGTCTTCTACCTGGGCTTTCTTCTGCCCCTTGAAATTTTCAGCAAATTCAACCAGCCGCTCGGTGGCATCCTCCCGCCGATTCAGCAACACATCCTCGACATGTTCCAGCAAATCCGGGGGAATATCGGAATAGACACCGAGTTGGCCCGCATTGACAATCCCCATCGTCATGCCTGCCTTGACCGCGTGGTACAGGAATGCGGTATGGATAGCTTCGCGAATCGGCTCATTGCCACGGAACGAAAAAGAGACATTGGATACGCCACCGCTCACCTTGGCATAAGGCAGTATCTGTCGAATTACTTTCGTGGCTTCAATGAAATCTACCGCATAATTGTTATGTTCTTCAATACCAGTCGCGACAGCAAAAATATTTGGATCAAAGATAATGTCTTCAGCTGGAAAACCTACCTGTTCTGTTAAAAACTGATAGCAGCGCTGGCAAATCTCCACCTTGCGCTGCCTGGTGTCCGCCTGGCCGGTTTCATCAAAAGCCATGACAATGACCGCCGCGCCATAGCGACGCGCCAGCCTGGCGTGGTGCAAGAATTCAGCTTCGCCTTCCTTAAGGCTGATAGAGTTGATGATCGCCTTGCCCTGCACACACTTGAGCCCAGCTTCGATCACCGACCATTTACTGGAATCAAGCATGATCGGTACGCGACTGATATCCGGCTCGGATGCCACCAGATTCAGAAAGGTCACCATCGCCTTCTGTGAATCCAGCATCGCTTCATCCATATTGATATCAATGATCTGTGCACCATTTTCAACCTGATTACGTGCAACTGCCAGTGCTTCTGCGTAATCATTATTGAGAATCAGGCGGGCAAATGCCTTGGAACCGGTGACATTCGTCCGCTCACCCACATTGACGAATAAGGATTGTTCATCGATGTTGAGCGGCTCCAGCCCAGACAAACGCAATTTTTTAGGAAGCTGTGGCAGTTTGCGTGGCGCAATTTTGCTAACTGCCTCGGCAATCGCCGCAATATGCGCCGGTGTAGTACCGCAGCAACCACCAACAATGTTCACAAAACCCGATCCAGCAAATTCCTGAATGAGGCGCGCGGTATATTCCGGCGTTTCGTCGTAACCGGTCTCCGACAGCGGATTGGGTAGTCCAGCGTTAGGATGGGTGCTGGTATACACTTCCGCAACACCGGACAACTCCTCGACATAAGGACGCATCAATTCCGCGCCCAGCGCGCAGTTTATCCCTACCGACAGTGGTTGCGCATGACGTACCGAGTTCCAGAAAGCTTCGGGCGTCTGCCCGGAAAGATTACGCCCGGAAGCATCGGTGATGGTCACGGAAATCATGATTGGCAAACGGAATCCTGCGGTTTCAAAATACTGGTCGATTGCGAACAACGCTGCCTTGGCATTCAAAGTGTCAAAAATCGTCTCCACCATCAGAATATCGACACCACCATCCACCAGTCCGCGAACCGATTCGGTGTAACTTTCGACCAGTTCGTCGAAATAGATTCCGCGAAAACCAGGATCGCTGACATCCGGTGAGATAGACGCTGTTTTCGTCGTCGGCCCGATGACTCCGGCGACAAAACGCGGTTTATCCGGCGTGTTTACCGCTATCGCCTGCGCTTCCTCAACGGCCAGTCTGGCACTGGCAACATTGAGCTCGTACACCAGATCCTGCATGTGATAATCCGCCATAGACGGTGCATTGGAATTAAAGGTGTTAGTCTCGATGATATCCGCGCCGGCTTCCAGATAACCGCGATGAATAGCACGAATGACTTCCGGTTTAGTAAGCGATAACAGATCGTTATTGCCCTTCAGATCATGTGGAAAATCGGAAAAACGCTCCCCTCGATAGTCAGCTTCTGCCAGTTTGTAGCTCTGGATCATCGTACCCATGGCACCATCCAGCAACAGAATGCGCTCTGTCAGCAGTTGTTCCAATCGCTCGGTACGCGCTTGTCTGTTCATGTCGGGCATTTTTCAATCCTTGCTTACTATCGATTATTACACTGGGAAAGCATTTAGTTGCTGACGCATGCGGCGCACCGTTTCCGTCTGCCCAATGAGCACCAGCACGGCATCAATCGCAGGGGTTTTGATTTCACCAGTAACCATCAGCCGCAATGGCATCGCCACCGCCGGAAACTTCAAACCAAAGTGCGTAACAGTCTGTTTGATTTCCGCATGGATAGATTCTGTTTGCCATTCGATGGCACCAAAACGCTCAAGCAGAAACGCCATCGCTGGCCGGATTTCTGATTTGAAGTATTCCACTTTCAGCTCTTGCGGCGGTTCGACCATTCGAAAAAAATAAACCGCCGCATCCGCCAGCTCCGCCAAGGTGCTCACGCGCGCTTTGAGCAGGCTGGCAATTTTGGGTAGCATATCTGTCTGCCCGGCATCACATTCCCGTTCCTGCAAGAAAGGCAGCAGCAATTGCGCCAGCCGCTCATCATCCGCAGCCTTGAGGTAGTGTTCATTTAACCAACGCAGTTTTTCTTCGTTAAAACGCGCTGGAGAATGACTAATCGCAGACAGATCAAACCATTCGATCAACTGCTCGCAACTAAAAATTTCCTCGTCACCGTGTGACCAGCCAAGCCGCGCCAGGTAATTAAATAAAGCTTCCGGCAGATATCCCTGATCACGATAATGTAAAACCGATACTGCGCCATGCCGCTTGGACAGACGTTCGCCGTCCGCACCCAGAATCATCGGCACGTGCACATATTGTGGGATAGGCGCACCCAGCGCTTTGAGTATATTGATCTGGCGCGGCGTGTTGTTAACATGGTCATCCCCGCGAATAACATGCGTAATCCCCATGTCGAGATCGTCGATCACCACACCGAAGTTGTAAGTGGGCGTACCATCGCCACGCATCAGCACCAGATCATCTAGTTCCTGGTTAGCAACGGTAATTTTTCCCTTCACCAGATCGTTGAAGCTGACATAACCTTCCAATGGCGTTTTCAGGCGCACGACCGGAACAACTCCGGCAGGCGGCGTCTGCGTGCTATCCCGCCAGCGGCCATCGTAGCGCGGCTTCAATCCGGCAGCACGCTGCTGTTCGCGCAATTCATCCAGTTCTTCACGGCTGGCATAGCAATGATAGGCCAGACCTTGTTTCAACAGCTGCTCAGCTATTTCCTGGTAGCGAGCAAGGCGTTGCATCTGATAATGAGGACCTTCATCATAATCCAGCCCAAGCCACGCCAAACCATCAAGAATCGCCTGCACCGACTGCTCAGTGGAGCGCTCACGGTCAGTATCCTCTATTCTGAGAACAAACTTTCCTCCTTGCTTGCGGGCAAACGCCCAGGAGAACAATGCAGTGCGGGCACCGCCAATATGAAGATAACCCGTCGGGCTGGGAGCAAAACGCGTTTTGACCATTTTGAAAGAAAAAATTGAAGATTACAGTAAGGCCGGAGAAATCTGAAATTTTTGCAGCTAATCGCAATATGTTAACATGAACCATTCAATCTACTGATCGCTCCTGGCCCACTGATTCGTATGTCTGTCGATTTATCCTGTGGATTTTTCCAGTGAATGTATTTTATGAAGAAGTCGGCATTTTCAAGGTTGGTGTCATCCTGTCCGACAACGTCACTTCGCTGCAAATTGAGGCCACGCATGGCAAGCGCTCAAAAATAAAAGCAACTGCTGTTTATTTGCGATTTGAAGCGCCGCCGCTAGCCGAATTCATGCAGCAGGCACAAGCCATTGCCGACGAGTTGGACGTTACCTTTTTATGGGAATATTGCGCGGAAAAACAGACGTTCTCCGCACCGGAACTGGCAGAAGACTATTTTGGACACAAGCCAAAATCAGTTGAAACAGCTGCCATCCTGATCCTGCTCAATAGCAACCCAATCCATTTTCATAAAAAAGGCCAGGGATGTTTTCTGGCTGCTCCACCTGACATCTTGCAAGCGGCTTTGGCTGGTCGTGAAAAAAAACGGCTGGCGCTCGAAAAACAGGCGAATTATGTACAACAACTGACGGCATTTACGTTGCCTGACACATTCAGGCCACATCTGAACAGCTTGTTGTATCACCCGGATAAAAATACGATCGAATGGAAGGCGCTTGAGGCAGCTTGTCAGGAAACCAGACTGACGGTACCGAAACTACTGGAGAGATGTGGCGCCATTCCATCGACGCATGATTATCATTTCAATCAATTCCTGCATGATTCTTTCCCACAGGGTGCTACGTTCGATCCTGCAGCGATCGATTTTATCCAGAGCGACCCGGCGACGCTCCCGGCAACCGAAGTTACCGCATTCAGCATCGATGACGCCACCACAACGGAATACGACGACGCTTTTTCGGTTACCCCCCTGTCTTATGGAAGTTTTCGGATTGGCATTCATATTGCCATGCCTGCATTGGGAGTCGCGGTAGATTCCCCCCTGGATAAAGTTGCAGCCAGACGGCTGTCAACTGTCTATCTGCCGGGACACAAAATCACCATGCTGCCGGAGAACGTTATCCAGCATTACACCCTGAGCGCAGCGCAGCGCAGTCCGGCACTTTCGCTCTATCTGGATGTTGCTGATGACTTTACCATCACCAATACCTTCAATCGTATCGAGACTATCCGGATTGCTGACAATCTGCGACATGATCAGCTTGAACCACTGTTCAACGAAGACACACTTAAAGCTGATCGGCTGGATTACCCTTATGCCAGTGATCTGAAACTACTGTGGCAATTTGCCTGCAAGCAGGAAAAACTGCGCGGCAAGGAGCAGGCCAATCAGGTAGATTACAACTTTGCAGTCGAGAATGACCACATCACCATCACCGAACGCCATCGTGGCTCTCCGATCGACAAGGTCGTCTCGGAGTTGATGATTTTTGTCAATGCTGAATGGGGTCGCCAGCTTGCCGAAGCGGGACTCACGGGCATCTATCGCAGCAAAGGTAATGGCAAAGTCAGAATGAGCCTGTCTCCAGCGCCACATCAGGGACTGGGCGTAGCTCAATATGCCTGGAGCAGCTCGCCGATGCGCCGCTACGTTGATCTGATCAACCAGCGCCAGCTAATTGCAATGGTTTCCGGCACTCCTCCTGTTTATACAAAGGAAAGCGATGCCATTCTGATCGCAGTACGTGATTTTGAGATCACATATGCAATCTATGCCGAATTTCAGCGTGGCATGGAACGTTACTGGTGCCTGCGCTGGTTACAGCAGGAAGCGCTCAGCGAAGTTGAAGGACTGGTCATCAAAGAGAATCTGGTAAAATTTGACCGCCTGCCGCTCACTGTCCGGGTGCCCTCTTTACCCGATCTGCCCAGCGGCACATCGGTCAGGCTGGGATTAACACAAATTGATCTGATCGAACGTTCGCTGGTCGCTAATTTTATTGGCAAAAACGAAGCCTGAAAGTTTATGCTGCACACAACTATTTTCCCTTCCGCCATGGCGCGCCAAAACCGGGTGCTGCATTTTGCCCTGCTGATCTCTCTGGTACTGCACGCCACTATTTTGTTTGGTATCTCATTCAAGCTAAATGAACCAGCGATGCGAAAAATCACTAAGTCTATGGATGTCGTTCTGGTGAATAGCCGCTCGGCTTTTAAACCGCTGGATACGGATTTACTGGCACAGACTAATCTGGAAGGCGGGGGTAACGTCGATGAAGATCGCCGTGCGACAACACCTTTCCCGGTCATCCCACAAATCAAACCACAGGAAACGATCACCGAGGCTGAGCAGAAAGTAGCTCGTCTGGAAGCCGAAACTCGCAAGCTCTTGACCGCCGCCAAAAGCACACCCCAGGTGGCACAACCCGTCCCGGAAAACAAACCAAGCGAGAATTTATCGCCCAACCCGCCGGATAAATCTGACCTACTGCAACGCAGTCGTGAAATTGCCCAACTGGAAGCAGAAATTGCTCGTGAGCATCAGGCTTACCAAAAGCGTCCCAAGCGAAAATTTATTGGGGCGCGTACACGAGAATACCGTTTTGCCCGCTACCTAGAGGATTGGCGCATCAAGGTAGAGCGCATTGGTAACCTGAATTACCCCGAAGCGGCGAGGAGAGACAAACTCTATGGCAGCTTACAATTAACGGTTGGCATTCGCTCTGATGGCAGCCTGGAATCCATTGGCATCGACCGCTCGTCCGGTATACCGGTACTGGACGAGGCTGCTGTTAACATTGTCAGGCTAGCTGCACGTAACGGCTTCTCATCTTTTCCGGAGGATATTCGCCGCGATACCGATATTCTGCACATTACCCGCACTTGGGTATTTACCCGTTCCGATAAATTATCCAGCGAATGACCGTCACTGCACCAGTAGACCGCTACGCGGTTGTTGGCAATCCCATCCAGCACAGCAAATCCCCTTTTATCCATACAGAATTTGCCTGGCAAACCGGGCAAAGCATGTGTTATGAGGCTATTCTCTCCCCGTTGGATCAATTCAAACAAACCGTTGATACCTTCCGACAAGCTGGTGGCAAAGGCATGAACATTACGGTTCCCTTCAAACTGGAAGCTCATACGCTGGCGACACGCCTCACAGAGCGTGCCGCCAGCGCGCAGGCCGTCAATACCTTCCGCTTTGAACAGGATGGTGTCATTCTTGGTGACAACACAGACGGTGCCGGTTTAGTACGCGATATCGAAATCAATCTGAATATCCCCATTCACAATAAACACCTGCTGTTACTGGGCGCAGGGGGCGCCGCGCACGGCGTGATACTGCCCCTACTGCAAAAGCAGCCTGCACGACTGGTCATTGCCAATCGCACGCTGGATAAGGCGCAACAGCTTGTACAGCAATTCAGCGAATTTGGCAGAATCGATGCTGGTCATTTTAAGGATTTTAAAAGTGAACGCTTTGATATTGTCATCAACGCCACTTCTGCCGGTCTGCAAGATCAGCTACCGCCACTACCCCCAGAGATATTTACGGAAACACTCCTTGCTTACGACATGTTCTACCGCTCACAATTAACACCTTTTCTCAAGTTTGCCCAGCAGGAAGGCGCCCGACGGACGACCGATGGCATCGGCATGCTGGTTGAGCAGGCAGCGGAGTCGTTCTTTTTGTGGCGCGCTATCCGCCCTGAAACACAATCTGTCATTCAGAAACTTCGGCAAATGTAATTGCGTATTTCGTGAGTAATAACAAACCGCAGGCAAAATTACAGAAAACCAATGCTGTATTCAGTCTGTGGGTATCGCGACTGGTTGGGCTGCTGCTGCTTGGTGCATTGCTCTATCAGAGCTGGTTCTTACTGCATGTGGTTTACTGGCGCACACACAACCCTGCAACCAGCGCCTTTATGCAACAACGGCTGGCACAACTGCGTGAGCAAAATCCACAGGCAGACTTGCAACATTATTGGGTCCCCTATAGGCAGATTTCCCATCATCTGAAACAAGCGGTTGTCGCCTCTGAGGATGGGCGCTTCATGCGACACACGGGATTCGATATCGATGCCATGGAAATCGCCTGGAAAAAAAACCTGGAACAGCGTAAATGGGCCGCAGGTGGTTCGACCATCAGTCAGCAACTCGCCAAGAATCTGCTTCTATCCGGCGACAAAACACTGGGACGAAAATTACAGGAAGCATTGATTACACTCATGCTCGAACAATTGCTATCGAAGGAACGTATTCTCGAACTGTATTTGAACATGATTGAATGGGGGGAAGGTGTATTTGGTGCCGAAGCCGCTGCACGCCATTACTTCAACGTACCCGCATCCGCATTATCTGCCAGACAAGCAGCGCTGCTTGCCTCGATGATTCCCAATCCTCGATATTATGATAAAAATAGACATGCCCCCAGGCTGCTCAATAAAACCCGCATCATCGAGACACGCATGCGGGCAGCCAAAGTTCCGTGATAAGATCGGTGCGCTTGAACAGCACCCTCTAATCTGAACCACCACCAGTCATGACCGAAGAAAACCCGGAAAACAAGCTCTCCAATCTCGACGACAAACTGCAGAAAGTCATTTACCTGCTGCATAAATACAAGCTGGTAGAAGGACTGATTCACTTGCAAAGCGATCAGCAGCATCAGCTCGCCGACTCGGCCGTGCAAAAACAGAATCTTGCTAACCTGAAAAGCGTGCTGGAAAAGCTGCATCCAGCAGATATCGCCCATATTCTGGAGGTGCTACCGCTAGAAGATCGTCTGCTTCTGTGGGGTATGGTCAGTAGTGAACACGATGGAGAAGTGTTGATCGAGGTCTCGGATGCTGTCCGGCAGACGCTGATCAAAGACATGGAAAACCACGAGCTGGTCGCTGCCGCTGAACAGCTCGATGCCGATGAAATTGCGGATCTGGCGCCCGATCTTCCCAGTGACGTCATCGAAGGCGTGTTCCGCGCGTTACCAACGGAAGAACGCGATCAATTGCGTGCAGCCATGTCCCACCCGGATGGTTCTGTCGGCGCATTGATGGATTTTGATGTCATCACAGTACGTGAGGATGTGCGTATTGAGGTGGTACTACGTTATCTGCGCCGTTTGGGCGAATTGCCGGATCACACCGACCAGCTGTTCGTCGTGGATCGTGAAGAACGACTGCAGGGCGTAGTGTTACTGAACCAGTTGCTGGTCAATGATCCCGAGAAAGCTGTCAGCGAAATCATGTTACGCGACATCGTTAAATTTCATCCCAATGATAAATCTGAAGAGGCCACGCAGGCATTTGAACGTTATGATCTGGTGTCCGCACCCGTTGTTTCTGCCGATCAGAAACTGGTCGCGCGGCTTACCGTCAATGATGTTATTGACTTCATGCGGGGAAAAGCCGATCTGGAAGTACGCAGTCAGGCGGGTTTGAGTAAGGAAGAAGACTTGTTCGCACCGGTATGGAAAAGTGTCCGTAACCGCTGGGCATGGCTTGCTATCAATCTCGTCACCGCCTTTATCGCCTCACGGGTCATTGGTCTGTTCGAAGATTCAATCGAAAAACTGGTCGCGCTGGCAGCGTTGATGCCGATTGTCGCTGGCGTTGGCGGCAACTCCGGTAACCAGACGATCACCATGATCGTCCGCGCACTCGCGCTGGGACAGGTCAATTCGGAAAGTACTTACAAATTGATTATCAAAGAAATTGGCGTCAGTATCATCAATGGTATTGTCTGGGGAAGTGTTGTCGGATTTTTCACCTATGTAATCTACCAAAGTTATGAACTTGGTCTGGTTATTGCGCTGGCCATGCTGCTGAATCTTTTGCTGGCCGCACTGGTTGGCGTGTTGGTTCCCCTTACCCGCAAAAAGCTGGGATATGATCCCGCGCTGGGTTCCAGCGTACTGATTACCGCAGTTACCGATAGCGGTGGTTTTTTTATTTTTCTCGGACTGGCTACTTTGTTTTTGCTGTAGTGCTCTTTGGAGAAGCATTTGCGGTCTTGCGCGGAAAGACCGACAGGTAAAACTTGTAAGCAAGGTGCGGCAGCAGCACATGCAACGGCATGCGCAACCAATGACTGCGCCAGTACAACCACCAACGTGCCAGCTTTGCGCTCCGGCAGAGCTGATCCGGGTGCAGCGGCAAAAACGCCAACGGCACGCACACGTGCATCACTTTCAGCGCAAGCCATCCCGGACGACATTCGAGACTGGTGATCAGCGCATCTGGAATGGCTGTTTGTAAAAGCAGGTGACAGAAATACAGGCTATAAAATAACGGTCTACCCAGCCCAAGCTGATTGGCGCGAGTGATTAAATTCTCCAGAAAATGCGGCTGCTCACGGCTGAAAAATTGCAGCATGCCATGCAGATCGAGCAAATGCCGCATATCGTCGGCCAACTCATTGTTCTGAAAAAGATTGACTGCAGCGTGCAATACCATGTCTGGCGAATTTAATACCCAGACATCCGCATCGGGCAGTTTGATAGCATTCGCCCAGAAGGGCGCGGCATCCAGCTTCAGTTTGCCGATAGGAGAAGTCAGGGTGTGATGGATATCGACTTCGGTTTCACGCTCATGGTGAATCAATGCTGGAATTTCATGCGTCCAGGCGCGATAGTAGTGCTCATCATAGGCAGAGAGCGCATGATGCTGCCAGCCTTTTGCCAGCAGGGTAGATTCAATGGCTTGCAGATTTTCTGCAGATACTAGCAGATCAAGATCAGCAAATACCCGTCCGGCAGAATTAGGCAAACCTGCCAGCAGATAAGCCATACCCTTTAGCACAATCACCGGGGGGCGATTTTTACCCAGTGCCCAAAGAAGCCGATCTAGCTCCCAACGCGCCAGTTGCTGAAATTTTTGTGCCTGAATTAACCCGGAGCGCAGGTGATTGGCAACCCGTTGCGGGATTTTATCCAAAAGCGCGGCATGCCCCAGTTCAACTGCAAGAAAACCCAGCAGTCTCGCCCGTCTGGCAAGGCGTAACAGCAACTCCCAATCCTGATTGCTGATATCTTGCAAGGAAGCGGGATGACGCAATGCCTGCAGCAGCAACTGATGATGGGCATCCAGACCAGCCAGACTATCGTCAGCCATCGGTGAGTTCATTTAACGCAGTCAATACACTGTCAAAATCAGAGTAAACCAGTTTACGGCATTCGCAGTGCTGGGTCAGATGGGTGACAGCATCAAACGCCGACTGGCCAAGTACCTCATAATTGAAGGCATTGCTCGCCAACATTAAAAATGCCTCAGAGCGCGGCATTTCGTCGAGCTGCAATGGCTGATTAGCAATCCATTTGGGGAAAACAATCCAGCGCGGAGTGGCTGGCTCATCTTCGCGCACGATGCTGGCTTCGGGGGGGCGCACATGCGCTACCGTTCCTTTGAGCGTGCCGTGAATTTCCGGACCCAGCACCACTTCCGGCAGAAAATCACGAATGACATCAATTGCCTGGTTTTTGAGCGGCATCAAACGTGGCAGAGGGAAAAACTTGCCTGATTGAACGTCCATCAAACCAAATTCATCCGAAAACAGCCGGTAACCATGATGAATGAGCGCGGCGCACAAGGTGGTCTTACCACTACCTGGCCAAGCAGGCAGTAACAATACATGGCCATTGCGCTCGACCGCCGCGCAATGAAACAGCAAAAAATGATTGACCCGTACCGCAATCGCGAGATTGATTCCCCATTCCAGCATCGCTGGCGCTTGATGGGCAGGGGCAGCGGGAAACGGCGTTTGTCCATCCACCAGAAATTGTACAAAAGAGGTAAAAGGACGTCTCAGGGAATGTCTGCGGACAATCTGCACGTGAAACTCGGCAATCTCATCCTCTTCTGCCAGCGCATAAAAGACATACAGCCGGTGTAAGGGTTCGATAAGCGATTCCACTTTGCTCTGAATGCAAACAACAAACGGCCCGAATTTGACTCGTAACCCATTTCTATGAGCAAGTCGAGCGCGAAATTCAGGCAGTGAAAGCTCTCTGACTCTCACTGATGAAAATCAATGGAAGTCACCAGACCTAATGACTCAAAGCGCTGCAAGGTTTGCCGGGTCTGCTGTAAAAATACTTCGTCTGGTACCAATGAAAAATAATCGGTCAATTGCTGGCAAACCTGCTCCAGCGTTGCGGGCGACTGGTCAAGCAATATCAGAATACGTAGCCCCATTTCGTTCAGAAAATGAGTTTTACCGGCCGCAGGCTGAAATACGGTAAATTCGCCGTCCCAGTCAATAATCTGTAATGATGCAAAGCTGACTACACACCATTGCCGTAAAGCACTCAACTAAAGAATCTGCAATCCTTTACCCTGCAGCGAAGTAAATGCCGTTACTGAAATCATGATCCCGTTTTGCGGCGGACTCTCGCAGTATGCTCCTTGCTGTAACAAGTCTTTATCTGCGGGGCCAAGGAGAGCTCGCGGTGAATTACCAAGATCATAAGGTGGCGCACCCGTTTGATCTTCCAATGGATCTGGTATCGCGCAAACGATCTGTGTCTGATTCTCCGCATTCGTCATGGTCGCCGCACTCGCAGGATCGCTAACATTTCCGACCAGATTGCTGGTACGCGCCAGCGCTGCGCCGCTGGAAAGCGTCATAATCACGGGTATAGCCACCGTGCTTTTGAGCAGGCGTCTGCGCTTCAGTTGCGGCGCACCGACTGTTCCCTTATTTTTCAACTCACTCACTTCTGATTGCTGTATTTTTCTCTCGGATACCATACTTCACCTCTCATACAAAACATTAAGTTACTTAATCTTGTCAGTATAACAATCCCGCACACAAAAAAATCAATTTCTGAGCCTTCATTTATATTACAAGCACATCTCATGCCATTTTTTAGGGTGCATTTTAATTGCTTTATAATCAACAAACTATGAGCAGGCACCCCTTTCCAAAAAATCTTCCCGGTACAATGTGTAAAAAAATCCGACAAATATTAGGGTACCTCTAAAAATTCCAGTTTCTAAGCAAGACAAGGCACGAGTAAAAAATTTGAGCGCGGCATATAGTTGATATGTAAGCGACAATTTTTTTCGAGTAACGCCGTATTGTGACGAAAATTGGATTTTTAGAGGTGCTCATTAGTCTGATGGATGTCTATCCAGCTTATCCGACCGATGTGACAATTTATATAACACCGGCAACACCAGTAACGTTAATACCGTGGAAGAAAGAATGCCGCCAATGACGACCGTTGCGAGCGGGCGTTGTACTTCCGCACCAATGTCGGTTGCCAGCGCCATGGGCGCAAATCCGATAGCATCGGTCAATGCCGTCATCAGTACCGGGCGCAGTCTCGCCAAAGCACCAGCATGTATCGCCTCATCCAGAGCGCGACCTTCAGTCCGCAATTCCCGAATGAAAGACAACATTACCAGCCCATTCAACACCGCAATACCCGACAAGGCAATGAAGCCGACACCAGCGGAAATGGAGAGCGGAATATCCCGCAGCCACAGCGCCAGCACGCCGCCGGTCAGCGCAAACGGTACGCCCGTAAACACCAGCAAGCCATCGCGGAAATTACCGAACATGCTGTAGAGCAACACATAAATCAGAACCAGCGAAACTGGCACGACAATCTGCAAACGCTCGGCGGCCGAAATCATCTGTTCAAACTGCCCACCCCATGCCAGCCAGTACCCCACCGGAATCTCAACCTGCTCATTGACTAAAGTTTGCGTTTCATTCACGAACGAACCCAGATCCCGCCCACGCACATTGGCCGTCACCACCACACGCCGCTTGCCATTCTCGCGGCTGATCTGGTTGGGTTCCTCAACAATATGTAACTTGGCGACTTCCCCCAGCGTCACAAAATTCACCAGACCGGTTGCTGTCATTCCCGGTGTGGGCATAGCCGTTGTGTTCGGCTGGCCAGCAGCTGCTGGCAGGCCCGCTGGCAGACCAATGGGCAAATGCCGCAACGCCTCGATATCTTCCCGCAACCGCTCTGGCAGTCGTACTTGCAATTCAAAGCGCCGGTCTCCTTCGTAAATCAGACCAGCACTTTTACCCGAAACGGCAATCGCCACAGCATCCTGCACATCGGCAACATCGAGCCCGTAGCGCGCAATACTGGCGCGATCAATTTCGATTGATAGCACTGGCAAGCCCGTCACCTGCTCCACCTTGACATCCGCCGCGCCGGGCACAGTCGTCATCAATGCCTCGATTTGCTGCCCGATATCAAGCAAAACTGCCATGTCATCACCGAACACCTTGACGGCAACATCCGCGCGCACACCAGCAATCAGTTCGTTGAAGCGCATCTCAATTGGCTGCGTGAATTCATAATTATTACCCGGCACCTGCAACACCTTCTGTTCCATGGCAGCAATCAGCTCATCCTTGGTACGGTAGGGTCCCGACCAATCACTCTGTGGTCTGAGCATGATAAAAATATCGGCCACGCTGGGGGGCATCGGGTCGGTCGCGATTTCAGCCGTGCCAATTTTGGCAAACACCCGCTCCACTTCCGGAAAAGTACGGATAGCTTTCTCAAGTTCGGTTTGCATCTCAATGGCCGTAGATAAACTGGTGCCGGGAATGCGCAACGCATGCAGCGCAATATCGCCCTCGTTCAGGCTGGGAACGAATTCACTACCCAGGCGGGTAGCGAGCAGCGCTGACAGCAAAATCGCCATCACCGCAATCGTGACCGTCAAACCCTGATTACGCATGACACTCCCCAGCAGCGGTTCATAAAACCGTTTACTGTGCACCACGATCCAGCTTTCCTTGTCTGACACGGATCCACCTAGAAAAAGGGCAATCGCAGCGGGCACAAACGTTACCGATAAAATCATCGCTCCAATCAGCGCTACCACCACCGTGAATGCCATCGGGTGAAACATCTTTCCTTCCACTCCAGTGAGCGCAAAAATCGGCAGATAAACCACCATAATGATAATTTGCCCATAGATCAGCGCTCGCCGTGTCTGCTGGGTTGCGGAAAATACCAGCAGCAGTCGCTCCGAACGACTTAATACCCGCCCCAGTTTTTGCTGCTCCTGAGCCAAACGTCGGATGCTGTTTTCGACGATGACAATCGCGCCATCGACGATGATGCCAAAATCCAGCGCCCCCAGGCTCATCAGATTAGCGCTCACCTGGTTGACCACCATGCCACTCAAGGTAAACAGCATTGATAGTGGAATCACCAGCGCGGTGATCACTGCCGCGCGGATATTTCCCAGAAAAATGAAAAGTACCGCAATCACCAGCGCCGCGCCTTCGATCAGGTTGGATGCGACCGTGCGAATCGTGCCATCCACCAGTTTGGTACGATCATAAACAGGAGTGACGACAATCCCTGGCGGCAGACTGCGGTTGACTTCCGCCAACTTTGCAGCAACCGCGCGCGCCACTGTGCGGCTATTCTCACCAATCAGCATATGTGCAGTACCCAGCACGACTTCCTCACCATTCTGGGTGGCCGCACCCGTGCGCAATTCCTTGCCAATCAGGATATCGGCGACATCCTTGATGCGCAGCGGTGTACCCTGGCGACTGCCAAGGGTAATTTCCCCGATTTCATCAATGTTGGCAACTTGTCCGGGTAATCGCACCAGATACTGGCTGCCGCTTTTTTCAATATATCCCGCACCAAGATTGATATTATTGCGCCCCAGCGCAGTCACGATATCCTGCAGGGTCAATCCGTAGGCGACCAGTTTTTCTGGATAGGGCGTGACATGATACTGCTTGACAAACCCACCAACGGTATTCACCTCGGTCACGCCCTTGACCAGACGCAATTGCGGACGCACGATCCAGTCCTGGATTTCACGCAGATCCGTCTTGGTATATTTGCTGCCATCGGGTTTGCGTGCCTCTGCTTGCACACCGACCGTCCACATAAAGATTTCGCCCAGACCGGTCGAGGTCGGCCCCATCGCTGGCTCAATTCCGATCGGCAATCTTCCTTTTGCCTCTTGGATACGCTGACTGACCAACTGGCGGGCGAAATAAATATCGACCCCTTCCTCGAAAATCACCGTTACCTGCGACAAACCGTAGCGCGACAATGAGCGGGTATATTCCAGTCCGGGAATACCCGCCATGATAGTTTCAACCGGAAAGGTGATGCGCTGCTCAACCTCCATTGGCGAATATCCCGGTGCAGCCGTGTTGATCTGCACCTGAACATTGGTAATATCGGGCACGGCATCAATCGGCAGTTTCTGATAACTGTAGACGCCCAGTAATGCCATTGCCAGTACTGCCAGCATCACCAGCCCGCGATAATGTAAAACCGCCTGCAGCAGACGCTCAAACATTGAATGGCTTTCCAGAGAAGAAATGGCACCCGAAAGGGTTGAGTGTGCCCGATGGGGTTTCAGTGATCATGTGACGCACCAGACTTGCCTAATTCCGCCTTGATAGCATAGCTGTTACCAGTAGCGTACTGCTCACCGGCAGATAGCCCCTCGACCACTTCAACCCATCGATCGTCGCTCAAACCCAGACTGAGCGGGCGCATCTCCAGATAATCACCATAGCGGCCAAATACGACTGGGCTATCGCGCAGTGTCTGCACGGCATCCAGCGATACCGCCACCGGCACCTCAATTGCCTCGGTTAACAGATCTGCCTTGACAAACATGCCTGGCCGCCATTTCTCCTCGCGGTTGTCCAGCTCAACACGCGCAATAGCGGTACGCGTAACGTTGTCCAGCAGCGTTGTCAGATAAATCACGCTTCCCTGTTGCTGCAGATTCATTGCATCCGCGCGAATCGTTGCCTTCTGGCCAACATGGACACGAGACAGATCAGATGGAAACACCTTGACCGCTGCCCAGACCGTTGAAATATCCGCAAGAACATAGACAGTTTTATTTTCAGTAACCGTTTCACCCATTGCCACCGCCTTATCGATGATGATGCCGGCAATCGGTGCGCGCAGCTCATAGCGAGCGAGATTTTTTTCTGATAACCCGGATGAAGATACGCCCAGCGCGTGCAGGCGCTCGGCCGCAAGCTGCACTGTAATTTTTGCTTCTTCCCATTGCTGTTTTGCAACCAGATAATCCTGTTTGGCCGTAATTTTCTCCTGCCACAAGGTTTCTTCCCGTTTGAAAACGGCCTGTGCCAGCTGTAAACGACTGCGCGCGGATAGATGCTGACTGCGCAATTCGGCTAGCATCGCGCTCTCGATCACTACCAGCACGTCACCCATGGCAACTTTCTGTCCATGATGACGCTCAACCTTGGTCACCATTCCAGGCAGTCGCGGCACCACTTGCACGATCTTATGTTCATTGAAAATAATCTCTCCTGGCAAGGTGATTTTTGGCTGGATAACCGCCGGGCCAGCAATCGCGATTTCGATACCACTACTGGCAAGTGTCGCATCATCCATTTCTACCCGCCCCTCAATCTGGCTGTGCCCCCAGCGATAGGTTTTGCCGCCATGGTCAACCGCGATCACGATTTCGAAAGAATGTGGCTCCCTCACTTCCTGATCACTGGTCAAATAATTACCTGCCGGACGCAATTGATAAACTTCTGCTGCCTTCCCCAGTCGCGACAGCGCAATGGTCACGTTTGCTGCGGTGGGTGAAAGCGGCTTGCCACCCTCATAGAGATAAACCCTGAAATGGGGCGGTACACCTTTTTCGTAAATAGTCAGTTCCAGCGAAAATTTATCTTTAGCAAATAACAAACCCCCTTTTGGACCCTTTTCCAGTTCAGCATCGAATTCCGTGCCAACAGCGGCCAAAGATCGCTGTTCCTCGGAAACGGGCGTTTCGGATTTGTCCAGCAGGAGAATTCCAGCCGCAAGCGCAATGCTGATCAAAATCACCACAATAAAAGGCAGGTAGCGCGCAGTATTCATGGATTATTCCTGTTTCGGCGGATAAATAGCCGATGATTGCGTGAAATTCTCAAGTGGCGTTGCCACCAGCCGCTCAAGCGCATTCACCAGCCGCTGATAATTGGCAAGTGCGCGCACGTAAAGCGTTCGGCTCTGAAAATAGGCTCGCTGCGCATCCAACATTTCCAGGAAACTGAATTTACCAAGCTGATAGCCACGATTAATTAATTCAAACGCTTTTTGCGCGCCTGGCAGCACTTCATCGCGTAGCACCCGCGTTTCCCTCTGCGCGGCCAGCAGGCTTTCATAAACGCGCGTCAATTCTGCTCTGAGTTGCAGCTCAATCGCCATACGTTGATCGCGTGCCTGATAAATTCTCTGCTGCGCTTCCAGTCGATTACCCTGATTGCGGTCAAAAATTGGGATTGGGATCGACATGTCAAGCAGGGCAGTATTCTGATCCAGCTCCAGATAACGGCGGATGGCCGCACCCAGCCGGATATCCGGAATACGGCGCGTACTTTCAAATTTAAACATTGCCTCACGTTGCGCAACCTGTTTACTGCTCTGCTGCAGCACCGGGCTCGCCTCGATATGTTCAAGTAAACGGTCGAGCCCTGGAATAACAACGAACGATTCCAGCTCTCCCTGTACCACGCTGAATTGCGGAGCAGGCTCTCCCCAAAGTAGCGCCAGCCGGGTTTTCGCTGCTGCCAGATTACGCCTGGCCTGTTCCAGCTCGACACCAACTGTGGACAAATTTACCTTAGAACGAATCGCCTCCATTGGCGGCGCCTTATCCGCCGCAACCCGTTTGTTGGCGGTACCCAGCGCCAGTTCAGTCAATTGCTGCGTGTCTTCAAGCACCTCGGTCAGAGACTGGCCTTCCAGTACATCGATAAAAGCATCTGCAGTGCGTGCCATGATTTCGATACGCCTGGCTTCATACGCCTGCTGCGCCACCTCTTGGCCCAATCCCGCAACATTCATCCGCGCATGTCGTTTGCCACCGAGTTCAAACAACTGGCTGATGCGCAGCGTCACAAACGGTTGAATATTGCGATTGTGTGAGTTGATTTCTTCGGTTTCAGTAATAAAATCCGGGTTTCTGAAAACACTGGCCTGCAACTTGGTGCCTTCAAACGCATTGACTTCTCTGGCAGCAGCGTTTAATTCAGGGTTTTTTTGCAAAACAAGCTCTAACGCCTGTGACAAAGTGAGCGCATTGACATTTGCCGCATTCGACAAATTCACCGCACGATCAATGAGTGGGTCCATCACCATGGAATCCGCTTGAGCAGCGACGACGTTACCCGATACCATTAGTACGCTAGTCACAATCAGGATCAAACTCAAACCTGCCAGAATACGCATAATGCGCATCCTGAAAGAGAACGGCTCATCGAGTCTGGCGATACAGAATATCAACATTGATTACAGCACCTCCACGCCTTCATTGCTCAGCATCTCCACCAGCGCGATCAATGGCAGGCCAATCAAGGCATTGGGATCCTCACCCGTAATACATTCAATCAGTGCAATGCCCAATCCCTCTGATTTTGCACTGCCAGCACAGTGATACGGCTGCTCCTTGGCAAGATAGCGCTCGATCTGACCGTCACTCAACTGCCGAAACTGTACCGCACACGGCACAGCACGAGATTGCAGATTTCCGGAATGACTGTTCAGCAGACACAACGCTGTATGAAACACCACTTCCTTGCCGCGCATCTGGCGTAACTGACGGGTTGCATTGGCGTGATTGAGTGGTTTCCCCAGATGAATGCCATCCAGCACTGCCACCTGATCGGCTGTAATAATTAGCGCATCAGGGAATTGTCTTGCCACTGCATGCGCCTTTTCCGTCGCCAGCCTCAATGCAGTTGCCGGTGGTAATTCATCAGGCAATGCAGATTCGTCGATTGCCGGATTGGCCGTTTCAAACGGAATCTCCAGACGTGCAAGCAGCTCGCGCCGATATATAGAACTGGAACCCAATACAAGCTGAGGATGAGTCATTATTCGGGTAATAGCCAAATTGGAAATGGATGCAGCACAAAGCAGTCAGAGCAGCTGATCGACATTTTTTGACACGTTAGCATAAAAAATATAACATGCGCGCCTTATGCTCAAGCAACTGGTTATCAACGCGTTACAATTTTCTCATGCTGCCGATTCACTGAGTGGCAGCATACTACCTGAAAATTTCGCCCGTTTGCAGGACTTTCTGGCGGATAACGCTGGCAGGATTGATTATAAGCTCAGTGGCGACATCGACAAGTATAGTAGATCTATACTCCGCATAAAGCTTCAAGGTACGATCAACCTTTCTTGTCAGCGCTGTCTCGATAAAATGCCGCATCCTGTCAATGTTGAGTCCGAACTGATTCTGGCAAGAAACGATGCCGAACTCGCTCGCTACGACGAAGACTGTTTGGTCGATGCCATACTGGCTTCGGAAGAACTGGATGCTTTTGCACTGATCGAGGAAGAAATCATTCTGGGACTACCGCTTTCGCCACGTCATCCAGATGTGGCTTGCCTACAGATCGACAAGCCACATGAAGCGCAAAACCAGATTGATAAAGCGCATCCTTTTGCAGCGCTAAAATCATTGAAACAGCTTCACTAGACTTGAATACTGATTCCATCACCAACACCTTCATGTGCTTAGGTATAATGGACAGAGGCGGAAATCGCACCGATTCTTTAGATTTTTACTGATTAATTTCCGGAGTTCTAAATCATGGCTGTTCAACAAAACAAAAAATCCCCATCAAAACGAGGAATGCATCGCTCTCACGACGCGCTAAGCAATCCACCTCTGGCAATTGAGGCAACTACGGGCGAAACCCATTTACGTCACCATATCAGCCCAAATGGTTTTTACCGTGGCCGTAAGGTATTAAAAACCAAGAACGACGAATAATTTTGCCTGTTTTCTTCGTCATGTCAGGCGGATTGTCTGATGATGGTTGCTATCAGTGAACACAACAGTTGCAATCGATTGTATGGGGGGTGATCATGGCCCGCATGTTACCGTGCCTTCTGTCATTGAGTATCTGCGCCAGGATCAGGAAACTGATATTGTGCTGGTTGGTATTCAGGATGCGATCGAAGCTGAACTCCGGGCATGCAATACCGAACTCAGTCCCAGACTTAGGATACACCCTGCCAGTGAGGTAGTGGGTATGGATGAACCACCCGCACTGGCGCTGCGTAACAAAAAAGATTCCTCCATGCGGGTCAGCATCAATCTGGTCAAGAGTGGTGAAGCGCATGCTTGTGTCAGCGCAGGTAACACTGGCGCACTGCTGGCGACGTCCCGTTTTGTACTCAAGACCATTCCCGGCATCGACCGGCCAGCTTTAGCGGTGGTTTTGCCTACCATCTCCGGGCATACTTATGTACTTGATCTCGGAGCGAATATCAACTGTACGGCAGAACACCTGTTGCAGTTTGGCGTGATGGGCGCAACGCTGGTTTCATCTGTCGAAAACATTCCTGATCCAACGATTGGTTTGTTAAATATCGGTGAAGAAGATATCAAGGGCAATGATGTGGTCAAGCAGGCCGCCGAATTATTTCGTGCGAGTAGCCTGAATTTCTACGGCAACGTCGAAGGTAATGATATTTACAAGGGTACAACTAACGTCGTAGTATGCGACGGCTTTGTCGGCAACGTCGCCTTAAAAACATCGGAAGGATTGGCGCAAATGCTAGCTAGTTACCTGCGTGAAGAATTCAAGCGCAATATGTTAACCAAAGTGGCTGGGATCGTAGCCATGCCTGTCATCAATGCTTTCAAGCGGCGAGTTGACCATCGTCAGTATAATGGCGCCAGCCTGTTGGGATTGCGTGGGATTGTGATTAAAAGTCATGGTTCAGCAGACAGTGTTGCTTTTCGCAGTGCGATCAAACGGGCAGTAGACGAGGTACGTGGCGGCATGATTCGTCACCTTGGCGCACAGGCTGAACTGCTTGAGCGCAATGTACCGCAATTCACCACAGATTCCCCATCTGCCAACTAGGTTATCAACATGTATTCACGCATTATTGGAACCGGCGGCTATCTGCCTGAAAAAATTCTGACCAATCATGATCTGGAGTCGATGGTTGACACCAGTGACGAATGGATACGCACTCGAACCGGCATTACCCAAAGACATATTGCTGCTGATGATGAAATGGCCAGCGACCTGGCACTGCAGGCAAGCAAAAAAGCACTTGAATCCGCACAGATTCCTGCGCAGGCAATTGATCTGGTCATCGTTGCAACCACCACACCCGACATGATCTTCCCCAGCACTGCTTGTATTCTACAAAACAAACTGGGAATAGAAGATGGCCCAGCATTTGACGTACAAGCAGTTTGTAGCGGCTTTATCTATGCGCTCGCAATGGCTGACATGTTTGTTCATTCAGGGAAATGTCGGAATGCGCTGGTCGTTGGTACCGAAGTGTATTCACGTATTATTGACTGGCAGGATCGTACTACATGCGTACTATTTGGCGATGGTGCCGGGGCAGTCGTCTTAACACAAAGTGAGCAACCCGGCATTCTCTCCACGCACCTTCATGCCAATGGACGTTATAGTGATGTACTGGCTGCACCAGGATATATTTGTGGCGGCAGGGTTAAAGGCACTCCCTATATCGCGATGGAGGGTAATACCGTCTTCAAGTTTGCAGTAAAAGTACTGGAAGAAGCGGCACGCGAAGCACTTGTAGCTAATAATATGCAGGTATCCGACATAGACTGGCTGATTCCGCATCAAGCCAATATTCGTATTATCAACTCAACCGCCAAAAAACTCGGCATACCCGAAGATAAAGTTGTGACAACCGTTGCACAACATGGCAATACCTCTGCAGCATCGATACCGCTTGCGCTTGATATCGCAGTCAGGGATGGTCGTATTCAATCGAATCAAAATGTTATCCTCGAAGGAGTAGGCGGCGGGTTCACCTGGGGTTCGGCGTTGATACGTTGGTAAAAAAAATGAAAACTGCTTTTATTTTTCCAGGGCAGGGTTCGCAGTCTGTCGGCATGATGCAAGGTTATGCTGATGATGCCGTTGTCCGTGCAACTTTCGAGGAAGCCAACGAAGTCCTGCAACAGGACATCTGGACACTGGTTGCCAATGGGTCTGAATCGGATATCAACCTTACCATCAACACTCAACCGATCATGCTGGCGGCAGATGTTGCCATTTACCGTTCCTGGCAAAAAGCAGGGGGAATCAGCCCGACCATACTGGCAGGCCATAGTCTTGGTGAATATGCCGCACTCGTGGCAGCAGAAGCGCTAGACTTTGCTGATGCGCTGCAGTTGGTGCGATACCGGGCGCAGGTTATGCAGGAGAGCATTCCAGATGGTGTTGGCGGCATGGCCGCGATTGTTGGGTTAAGTGACGAAGCTGTCGCTGCGTTATGTCAGAAAGTTGTTTGCGAGTTACCCGAGCTATCGCTGACACCCGCTAATTTCAATGCACCTGGACAGGTTGTGATTGCCGGTCATAAACCGGCCGTTCTCCAGGGTATTGCACTGGCTAAACAGCAAGGTGCCAAGCTGGCGGTATTATTACCCGTTAGCATTCCATCCCATTGCCCGCTCATGCGCGAAGCTGCAGACAAATTTTCCATGATGCTGCAAAAAATTATGCTTAAACCCGGGCGCACCCCGGTTTTACACAACGTTGATTTCGCCCCACACAACGACATTAATGACGTGCTGCGCGTACTGGGGCAACAGCTTTATTGCCCTGTGCAGTGGACCGCAACGATCCAGGCTATGGTCACGCAAGGTGTCACACATATCGTAGAATGTGGTCCCGGAAAAGTTTTATCCGGACTGGTACGCCGTATCGATAAGCATCTCGTCAGTTTTATTTTGCCGGATAATGCCAGCTTATTGCAGACCATTATTACCACGCGGGAAAGTCAAGAGATAAAATCATAGTCTGCAGAGTAATACATATTAATTATGTCGATCCCTTCTGAAAAGCCACTCGCAAACAAGGTTGCCTTGATAACCGGCGCTAGCCGGGGTATTGGCAAAGCTATCGCTCTCGCACTGGGAATGCAGGGCGCCCTGATTGCCGGTACAGCAACTACTCCAACTGGTGCGGAGCAAATTAAACAGTATTTAAGCGAAGCGGGTATCCGTGGAATTGGGATTGTCATGGACGTCACGGACGCCACACAGATCAATTCGGGTATTGAGGTAGTACAACAATCCCTTGGTGGTATCGCAATACTGGTCAATAACGCCGGCGTTACTCGCGATAATCTGCTGGTACGCATGAAAGAGGAAGAGTGGGATACAATCATGCAGACCAATTTAAAGGCAGTCTATTTACTCAGCCGTGCGGTATTGCGCGACATGATGAAAGCGAAAAATGGCCGTATCGTCAATATCACTTCGATAGTGGGTGCAACTGGCAATGCAGGGCAAACAAATTACGCAGCGGCCAAAGCCGGTATGATTGGTTTCAGCAAATCACTGGCCAAGGAAATTGGCTCTCGTAATGTTACGGTAAACTGTATTGCACCGGGGTTTATTGACACCGATATGACTCGTGCACTTTCAGGTGATCAGCAGCTGGCACTCACTCAACAAATTCCACTGGGAAGACTGGGTACACCGCAAGACATAGCAGCAGCAGCGGTTTTTCTGGCCTCACCGGCGGCAAACTATATTACTGGAACGGTTTTACATGTTAACGGTGGCCTTTATATGGGTTAAGAACGTCAATAAATTCGGAAAACTTTTTTAGCAGTTGCTGTAATGTGCCTGATTCACTAAATCCAGTAGGTCAGGAAGATGTTTTAATTTGATAAACTTGTAGTACTTTTGATTTAAAAGGATGGGTAATCTCATGGAAATCACAGAAATCGAGCAACGTATCAAAAAAATCGTAGCTGAACAATTAGGTGTCAAAGAAGACGAAATCAAGAATGAATCTTCGTTTGTTAACGATCTGGGGGCAGATTCGCTGGATACGGTTGAATTAGTTATGGCTCTGGAAGAGGAATTTGAATGCGAGATTCCTGACGAACAGGCCGAGAAAATCAATACCGTACAGGAAGCCATTGATTACGTTTCGACCAACGCCGCGCAGTAGACTGTTATTTTTCCATCTGTTATTTTCATTGATTTATTGGAGCAATTTTGTCCAAACGAAGAGTAGTCGTCACTGGCCTGGGTATTATTTCACCTGTTGGTAACAACGTTACAGAAGCTTGGGCAAGTATTATTGCGGGAAAATCCGGTATTACCCCAATCACGCGTTTTGATGCGTCAAATTTTGCATCCCGCATTGCCGGTGAAGTAAAAGCATTTGATGTCACCGAGTACCTTTCGTCAAAGGATGCCCGGCGCATGGATATATTCATCCACTACGGTATGGCCGCTGCTATTCAGGCCATAACAGATGCGGGTATCGAAGATGTCGGGAAATTTGATGCAGAGCGTATCGGTGTCAATATCGGATCGGGTATTGGTGGATTACCAATGATTGAACATACCGATGAAGCTTATCATGCAGGTGGACCGCGCAAAATTTCTCCTTTTTTCATTCCCAGCACGATTATCAACATGGTTGCAGGCAATCTGTCCATCATGTACGGCTATAAAGGACCGAATCTCGCCATTGTAACTGCCTGCACTACAGCAACGCACTCCATTGGCTGCTCTGCCCGCATGATTGAGTATGGTGATGCGGATATTATGGTTTGCGGTGGGACCGAGTCCTGTGTAACGCCCTTGACCGTTGGTGGCTTTGCATCAGCACGTGCATTGTCAACCAACAATGATGATCCCGCTTCCGCTAGTTGTCCCTGGGATAGCAAACGTGACGGGTTTGTACTTGGAGAAGGTGCCGGTATTCTGGTATTGGAAGAACTCGAACATGCACGCAAGCGTGGCGCAAAAATCTATGCGGAACTGGCCGGATTTGGTATGAGCGCGGATGCGCATCACATGACTGCACCTTCTGATGATGGTGAGGGCGCGGCTCGCTGTATGAAAAGCGCGCTTGCCAATGCACAGATTAATCTGGATGATGTCCAGTATATCAATGCACATGGCACATCGACGCCCTTGGGGGATCTGGCTGAAACCATCGCGGTCAAGCAATGTTTTGGTGAACAGGCAAGAAAAATCGCGATCAGCTCCACCAAATCAATGACCGGGCATTTGCTCGGTGCAGCTGGTGGAGTAGAAGCAGTTTTCTCCGCACTGGCGATCGATCAGCAGATTGCACCACCCACTATTAATATGTATGACCCTGATCCTGCCTGTGATCTGGATTACGTTCCTAATCACGCCAAGGAGATGAAAATAGATGTTGCTCTGTCAAATTCATTTGGTTTCGGTGGAACCAACGGTACGTTGGCATTTCGCAAAATCTGACCAGTGTGAATCTCCATACTATGGAATTGATGACACTCATCAACGTGTGATCAGACGTCATTTGTAATTCGTAAAAATAGCCTACTTAAAACTGAATGCCTCTTATAAGTAACAATGTCAACTTCCCGCCGTTTGAGAAGATTTCTAGGATTTATCATTCTACCGATTCTGATCGCGAGTTTGCTGTTGACTGCCCAGATATACTCCTTACTCACCACACCCACACAAAATTTTCCTGCTGTTCCACACGAGTTTTCAATTTCTCCTGGTAGCGGAATACAACAAATAGCCAGTGAGTTGTCTGTCGCTGGTATCCTGCCAAATGACTGGTCATTCATACTACTAGCCTACCTGACAAAGCAGCATACCGCTATCAAAGCAGGTAGTTTTGAACTAAAAGAGCCGCTTTCACCAATTGCGCTATTGGATTTTCTGGTTCAAGGTAAGGGCAAACAGTATCAAATTACTTTTATTGAAGGTTGGACATTTGCTCAGTGGAGACAGGCCCTAAATAAGCACCCTGCCATACGACATGATTCATTACCGCTCACTGAATCTGAAATCTTGCAACTGATCAAAACGAATGCCCCGGGTGCAGAAGGGCTATTTTTCCCAGATACCTATTTTTTCAATAAAAATGAGCCTGATATTTCGATATTGAAACGTGCTTATCACACCATGCAAGCGCATCTTGAATCCGCCTGGCAGTCACGGCAGCCATCCTTGCCATTAGACAGTGCTTATGATGGCCTGATACTGGCATCTATCATCGAAAAAGAAACCGGGATCACACAAGAGCGTGATTTGATTGCAGGTGTATTCATCAATCGCCTGCGGTTAGGGATGCGATTACAGACCGATCCAACCGTCATCTATGGATTAGGTAACAAATTCGATGGTAATTTACGCAAAATCGACCTGCAAACAGATCACCCCTACAATACCTACACGCGCATCGGCCTGCCACCCACACCGATCGCCATGCCAAGTTTAGCCTCTATCCAGGCAACATTTAATCCGGCGGACACCAAAGCAATCTACTTTGTCGCCAAAGGCGATGGCACCTCCCATTTCTCGACTACGCTGGCAGAACATAATCGCGCAGTTAACCAGTATCAGAAACTGCGCAACAACAATCCTGGCAGTCGCGGCCATACAATAAACTGAACATTCACATGCAATTTTCTCTGATTATTCCCACGCTAAATGAAGCAGTTAATATTGATCCCCTCCTCTCCAATCTATTTTTAGCAAACCGGGTAGAAGTAGCAAACTTTGAGGTCATCATCGTCGATGATGGCTCGACTGATGGTACGCAGGAAAAAGTCGCCCACTGGGCAACCACGCATAATGTACGGCTGATTGAACGACATGCTTCCCCGGATTTGACGGCTTCCATTCTCGATGGCGTGCGCGTCGCTAATCATGAAGTTATTGTAGTCATGGATGCAGACCTGAGCCACCCACCTGAGCGAGTAATCGATCTGGCCCGACCAGTGTTGGATGGCAGCCACGATATCGTAATCGGTAGCCGCTATGTAACTGGTGGCAGTACCGAGAATTGGCCCTTTTATCGCCGCTGGCTATCGCGTGCCGGAGGCTGGCTCGCACGTGTTATCTGTGATGTGAATGATGCCACTTCAGGTTTCTTTGCTTTTCGTAAAGAGCTGGTACAAAACATGCCTGAAAAGGCGCGGGGATACAAAATTCTCCTAGAACTGCTGATGTCAGGGAAAGAAAAGTTACGTGTCAAGGAAATCCCCATCTGCTTTCGGGACCGCACACGTGGAAACTCCAAATTATCCTTCGCACACAATCTCATTTATCTACAGCGCCTGATTACACTGGCAGGTGGCACTGCTTCAGTGCATACCGCTAGCCGCTTTGCTTTTGTTGGATTTTTGGGTGTTTTTGTTGATGTGCTGATTTTTCAGCTTTTGATTACTCAGGTCGGAGGTTTAGCTCTGGCGCACATAGCCAGCTTTATTACGGCTGCTACTTTTAATTACACGTTGAATTCAAAGTGGTCTTTCCGGTTGCATCATGGGGGCCAATTGCGCTGGAAAATGTTTCTACGTTTTCTAACGGTCGGATTATTCGCCTTGCTGCTCCGCGGCGGTGTGCTTGCCTGGTTGATCCATACATGGAATATCCCTGTTGAGTGGGCAATTTTCCCAGCAATTCTTACTGCAGCAATAATAAATTACCTGGGGTCAGCATTTTATGTCTTTCCACGTACCGATCCACCTGCTTCATCAGATATACGCTGGCGAACAGCAGCTGTTGGGATTATCAGCTTTGTCATTCTATTACGATTCGTCTATATGGGCGTCGCCCAACTCATCCCTGATGAGGCCTATTATTGGCAATACGCGCAACACATGGATTTGAGTTTTTATGACCACCCTCCCATGGTGGCATGGCTGATTTGGCTCAGTACTGCGATCTTCGGTCAGAACGAGTTTGGTGTGCGCATAGGTGCTTTTATCTGTGGATTGATTGCCGTTAGTTATCTCTATGCGTTTGCGCGCAACCTTTATGACAAACCTACCGGCATGTACGCGGCCATGCTATTTCTGGTCGTACCCTTCGGTTTTGTTAGCGGACTAGCAATGCTCCCAGACGCACCATTAATCGCTGCCTGGATAGCGACTCTCTACTACCTGGAACGCGCGTTGCTTGCTAATGAAAATCGCGCCTGGGTTGGTGCCAGCATTGCCTTTGGATTGGGAATATTGTCCAAATACATACTGGGACTGCTCGGTTTTGCGGCATTGGTATTTATTTTACTGGATCCCACTGCACGTCGCTGGCTTAGTCGACCTCATCCGTATCTTGCAGCAGCAGCAGCATTATTGATGTTTTCCCCTGTCATTATTTGGAATATTGAGCATGAATGGGTCTCTTTTCTGTTTCAAACAGGCAGAATCGGTGGAGAAGAAGATGGTTTTTCTACCCACAAATTAATTGGTTATATTGCGATCGTATTGACACCGGTAGGACTCGTGGCCGCTTTACTAGCACTCCGTAAAGTTTTTTCCAGGTCGAATAACTTGCCGGAGCTTGTTACCCGCAAGAATCTATTTATTGGGGTTTTTACCGGCGTACCCCTGCTGGTTTTCCTGATTCTGAGCACATACGATACGCCACGTTTTCACTGGAATAGCCCACTCTGGCTGGCGCTGCTACCAACAATGGCCTGGATGATCGGGCAACATGGTACATTCTCAAAGATTTCTGACCGTCTGCGGGCAGCCTGGCAGCCAACCATTGTCCTCTCGCTGCTGGCTTATGCTTTTGTATTGCACTATGTCGCGCTTGGTATACCGGGTCTTCCCTATCAATTTCTGGCTGAACACTATTTCTGGAAAGAAGCCACCGCAGAAGTTGAAAAGATCGCGGAGGAGATCAAACAGCAGACAGGTGAAGCACCGGTCATCGTTGGATTAAGCAAATGGTCTATCGCGAGCGCACTGACGTTCTATAGTCATCATTCGCTTACCAGCGATATTCGTTCACGCAATGTATTCGGCGAGCCAGCCGTTATGTACAATTACTGGCAAGCTTCAGGTGAGCCGATTCATCGTCCGATTCTTCTGGTTGGTATGAAGCAACGCGCTTTTGATGAATTTACGCAGCAAGATAGCAACACTGAAACCAACCTCGTTGCTCTTGGCGAAACTAGATCGCGCGTTATCTATCGCAGTGACGGTGTGCCTTTGCGCAAGCTTTATTATCGTATCGCGCAAGGTTACCTTGGCAATTCCACTACCAAGCAGTTATCAGCGTTTTAGAATACAACCCAATCAGTGGTCGTGCCCAAAGTAAGCGCCCACTAGCCATACTGTACCAATCCCCAGCACGATAAGTACAACTTGCTGGATGGTTGCGCCAATTTCCGGACGTTTATGGAGACTGGGAATAAGATCGGCCATTGCCACATAGGTCATACTGGCAGCCGCCAGTGCGAGTATGGGCGCAATCAGATGATCGAGTTGATTGAGCATGAAATAGGCCAGAATACCACCCAGTAACGTTGCCACACTGGATAACAGATTGAACCAGAGTGCGCGCGCACGCGAGAAACCGGAATTCAGCAGGATAATGAAATCTCCTGTTTCTTGTGGGATCTCGTGCGCAGTAATTGCGATTGCGGTAACAATTCCCAACTGGATATCTGCCATGAAAGCAGCCGCAATCAGAATACCATCCACAAAGTTGTGAAACGTATCACCCAGTACAATCATCATGCCACTACGACCATGGTCATGACTGGTAGCTGGCGTAATCTGGTCTGCCAGTTCATGCCCCTCACATTCTCCCAGATGACAATGACGCCATATCAGAAGTTTTTCCAGTATAAAAAAAACAAGGATGCCGCACAACATCACCAGAGTTAACTGTTTGGGTTCGGCCGATAATTCCAGCGCTTCAGGCAGCGCATTGAGGAAGGCGGCACCCAGGAGCGCTCCAATTGCGTAGGAAACCAGAATCGATATCCAGGTGTTACTCCGCGCGTTAAGTGTCAGCAATGCGGCAAGCCCAATGCTCAGCAATGCGCCCAGTAAACTGGTCAATATGATCCAGGTCAATACTGACATCTCACCCATTCGATGATTGTTGCGGTGTCATCCACAGCAAGGCGGCCATTCGCCCTGTTTTTCCATCACGTCGATAGGAATAAAAGCGGTCAGCGTCACTATAAGTACATAACTCGCCACCAGATACCTGATCAACGCCTATCTGAAAGAGACGTTGACGTGCCAGTTGAAAAATATCTGCGTAATATTTTCCCTGTTTGCCAGTCTCAGTAAACGCATGTTCTGCCCGGTTATCTATTAGCACGAAAGCCGATCTAACCTCCTCGCCCACTTCAAAATATTGAGGACCTATTGCAGGTCCAAGCCAAGCGATAATTTGTTTACTTCGTGAATAGCGGCGCATCTCCAAAACTGTATTTTCAATAATACCGCTTGCCAACCCTCGCCAGCCTGCATGGGCAATCGCAACGACACTGCCAGCTTCATCACACAAAAATACCGGCAAACAATCAGCCACTAGAATTGCGCAGACACCACCGCTGGATTTACTGATGGCCGCATCTCCTTCAGGTTTATCGTCATTCTTGGCAGCATCCACCCATACCGACCTGTTTCCATGGACTTGTGTCAACCAACGAGGCGCTTTGGGAAGGTGTTGGCGCAGATACACGCGATTCTTTTTGACTATTTCCGAATCATCGCCAACATAATCTCCCAGATTGAATCCGGAGTAAGCACCACGCGGATTTTGGTCGATTACGCCCTTGCGGGTGGTAAATAACGCGTGGATATTTGCCGGCGCAGGCCATTGAGGGATAATCCACTCCATCATGGTTTCGGAGTCAAAGTATGAAGCAGGCTTCTGGTACTGACTATTGCAATGTCAGCGAATAAAGGTCTGCAAACACGTTACAGACACGATCTATTTGTTCCGGTGTGTGCGCGGCGCTGATACTGCAGCGAATGAGAGAACTACCGGCCGGCGCTGCAGGTGGTAAAACCAGATTCACATAGATGTCCTGTTCCATCAAGGCATTCCATAGCATCAACGCCTGCTGTGGACTTTTTAAGATGACAGCAACAATTGGTCCCGGTTGTGGACCCAGTTTGTATCCATTCTTCTCCAAACGTGAATAGAGTTGGTGCGCATTCTGCCAGAGCCGCGTTCGCAGTGAATACCCATCCTGTAATAAATTCAATGCAGCTCGCGTTGACGCGATCGTCGCTGGCGAAGGGGATGCCGTAAAGATATAGGAATGGCTGATATAACGCAGCTGCTCAAGTTGAGCATGATTACTGACGCAGTAACCACCGATGCCACACAAGCTTTTACTAAAAGTACCAGTAATAAAGTCAACCTCTTTGAGTAACCCTGTTTCCTCCACCAAACCTTGGCCCTTTACGCCCAGCACACCCAACGAATGCGCCTCATCAATCAATAGGGTGGCGCCGTAGGCATTTTTCATGCGCACAATGTCAGCCAAAGGGGCCTGATCACCCAACATGCTGTAAATACCTTCTACAATGATCAATGTATTCTGGCAGCGATCCCCAAGGCGGCACAGACGCTTTTCCAAGTCGCTTGCATCGTTGTGGCGAAAACGAATGATATCGGCACCACTCAACACACAGCCATCATAAATACTGGCATGCGCGTCCCCATCGATGAGCACCACGTCTCCCTGACCAACCAGTCCGGATATTGTACCTAAATTTGCCTGAAATCCAGTTGTGAACACGATGCAGGCGCGACAATTATAAAATTCTGCAAATTCCTTTTCCAAGGCACGGTGTCCAGAATAGTTACCATTTGCCATACGTGAACCGGTCGTTCCAGTTCCTTCCTGATCAATCGCCTGATGAGCAGCTTGTCTGCATTCATTCGCAAAACTCAAACCCAGATAATTATTGGTTCCAAGCATTAAAACGACGCGCCCACCAATCCTGGCCTCAGTTGCAGATAACGTTTCCTCGATTGGAATACCAAAAGCGCCCAGCCCTTCAGGTAATTGTGCCTTTCTCAAGGCAGCGGCAGCATCCAGCTTTTCCAATAGATTCATTTTGAGGTATTTTTAATTTTATAAATCAGATTGGCAAGATCCTGAACTGTCAGTACATCTACAAGCGTATTGAGCGGCACTGAAATATCAAAGTAATCTTCTATTTCCATCACCAGATTCAATAGCTTGACAGAATCAATCGCAAGTTGCGTAATCAGATTAGTTTCAGCAGAGATAACCACTTCGGTCTCGACAAAGTTTGTTAAACGTTCGCAGAGCATTTCGGTGATTTGTACTTGAGTCATTTCAGACATAGAAAAATCAACCTTGGAATAGAACAGACTTAAGCAACAAAATAGACATTACCGACAAATCAGGAATGAAGCAACTTGGGTAACGCAGTATTTAGCCGCATCTCAGGGTGCCAATTCTTTAATACTCTTTGCAGCACTGTTGTATCACACGTCCAGTCAGGATATTGAAGCTCCTGGACTTTACCCGGTGTCAACATTGGGGCATAGCCAATAAAAGATGCTAGCCACAAATTCAGCTTTGCCAGCGACACCAGCCCTGCCAAGGGTATGCGCACATGGCGAACCGGTCTTTTTAGCACTTCCTGCGCAATCGACGCAATTGAGAAATAGTCATAGCCTTCTGGTGTGCCATCATCAATTTCATAAGTACCAGAAATAGGCGACTCCATATTCAGCCAACAGGTTATCGCGGTTACCAGGTCACTAACATATACCAGCCCGAACCGATTATCCAACGGACCTAGTGCTGGCAATATCCCGTAACGCATGGCTTGCAGCAAAGGTGTCAACGCTTTATCACCCGGACCATAAACCGCTGCGGGTCGATAAACGGTTACCGCCAAACGATCCGTAGTATCTGGCAACAATAGCTCGGCATTATACTTGCTTTGTGCATACCATGAGAGTTGTGGTTGTCGTGCTGCTAACGAAGAGATATATAACAGCCTGGAACACGTGTCAGTGTCTGCGATGGCCTGCAAAAGGTGTTGCGTGCCATTGACATTACTGGATAAGAAACTATCCCAAGATTTTCCTTTAACCGCCCCAGCACAATGAACCACTGAATCTGCACCGATTACCAGTTTTTGTAATGTATCGATGCTGTCTAAATCACCGACAACCCATTCAATGGCAGGATGCGGAAATGGAGTGGAAGCCCGTCGGGTTAGCGCCCGGATCTTCCAGCCTTTATCAACTAGTTGATCCAGTAGTGCCCGGCCAATAAAACCAGTTGCACCCGTTACCGCAACAAGACGGGCCATTAGGGGCAAAAAAGATTCAAACGCTTTTTATCAAACAGCCGCTTGAGTGGAGGTTTTCTCAAAATTGTTGCGTTGCAAAAATCCCTGGCGCGCAGCAAATCGAGATAGCTTTCCAGACGACGTTCTCGGCAAAGTATGGGGCGGAACCAGTTCTACTAAGCAATTTACCCCAAAAGCCATGTAGACAACTTGTTGCAGGCGGTTAATCAATAATTGACGATCGTCCGCAGACGATAATCTACTCTCCACCACCACTACCACAGAAGTCGAACCACTCTCATCACTGACCCCAAATGCGGAAGCCTCACGTGTTCTGACTTCTGGCTGTTGTTCAGCTAGTTCTTCTACATCCTGTGCCCGAATATTTCTACCGTTGACAATAATGACATCCGTGCGCCGCCCGGTAATATACAAGTCGCCTTCATATAGAAAACCGATATCACCCGTATCAAGCCAGCCGCCTGCTTTAACTACTTTAGCAGTCTCTTCCGGATTATTAAAGTATCCGGTCATCACACTATTTCCTCTGACCATGATACTGCCAACCATCATTTGAGGAAGCTCATCACCATTTTCGCTAACTATCTTAATTTGATGCCCAGCTAATGGTCGCCCACAATTTGCAAATTCATTAAATTTCCTACCATCTGCCTGAACTTGAACCGCCATTTTCTTTTCAATCAATGTTTTTGTGTCTACGCACAGACTACGGGCACCATGACCAACTCTCGGAAAGGAAACGGCTAAAGTTGATTCAGCCAACCCGTAGCAGGACAAGAACGCGTTTTCATTAAATCCCGCCGAAGCAAACTTCTCGGCAAAGTTTCTCAGAATATCCAGGCGGATCATTTCTGCGCCCACACCTGCCGCACGCCAGCAACTCAAGTCAAGCTCCTGAAGATCAGACTCACGCGCACGCATCATGCAGAGCTTCAGGCCAAATGGCTGGCTGAACGCTATCGTACAACGGTTACGACTAATCAATCTAAGCCATTGCAACGGCCGGACAGCAAAATCCCGCGTTGCCAGGTAGTCAACCGACAACTGCGCAGCTAGCGGCGCCATCATCAGACCAACTAGACCCATATCATGATAAAAAGGCAGCCATGAGGCACATCGATCGCCTTCTCTGACATCCAGACCGTCACAAACAATGCCGCGCAAATTACTCATCAAGGCACGCTCTGTAATCACGACACCGCGCGGCAAACGCGTACTGCCAGAAGTAAACTGAAGATAAGCCGTTTCGTCTGGAGAATTTGCAAGCAGTGACACATTCACCTCTGGGAGTTGTTCCAATTGCCCAGGCGTACCACACCATTTGAATTCGTTATTGTTCAAACCGACTGTTGCCTCTTCCAGAAAGCCGACAAAATCAAGCTCGGCCAGAGCCAAACTTGCCTGGCTACTCTCCAACATACCTCGTAATTGCTGCACATAAACGGCATGACTACCAAGATTGACCGGCACCGGCATGGCAAATGGCACTAATCCAGCGTAGCGACACGCAAAAAATAATTCCACAAAAGCAGGTGTTGTATCCGCAATCAACGCAACCCTGCTGTGACGAGCCAATCCAAATCCAGCCAGTCTTTTAGCGATTGATAATGCACGTTCTCGCAATACTCTGTAGGAAACAACTGATCGCAAATTCCCCCTGGAATCATAGAAGTTATATCCCGTCTCTCCTTGTGCGGCATATTCAAGTGCCTCGACCAAAGTGCAAAAATCAGCCCTACGCTGGCTCAGAAAATTTGACGTAGGAGTCGCTGATAACGGTATAGCTCCGGAGAACAGAAATTCGGCATCTCCTTTTAACGGCGTTGCCAACTTAGTAATTGTCGAGCTCAAGATCTTCCCCTAATAATATTCTGGTCAACTTGTTTAACAGGACGATGGCGCTCAATTTCGAGATGATTGCTGATCTGCTGGTACTTGAACACAGATAAACATCCACTCGTATTGCCTGACAAGAACAAGTGTGTCATATTTGGTAATAAATGCGTGGACGCGAGCTTATATAAGGGGGATTTTTCTGTCAAGCATTGATAGGCCAAGTGTTGTTTTGTTGCGACAGCTTGGTCGATTGATTGTAGGCTCCGTCGGTGCATATTTTCCACCTTTCAATCAAGCAAAGGAGGAAAATGGTTCTGTAGCAGCATTGAAACAAAAAATTTCTAACTAGCTCAATACATGAGAATAATAGAAGCATTCACTCGCCCCCTGCTGCTACTGCAGCTTGTCCTGATACTTATCCCACTTCATGTCCGGGCAGAAAGCTGGGTACTGCCGCCAAACGATATGGACATTATCGGAGAAATCCAAATTACCACAGCCAGTCATGAAGAAACATTGCTTGATATCGCGCGCCGCCATGAGATTGGGCAAGATGAAATACTACTGGCCAATCCCAATGTTAATCGCTGGTTACCGGAGGAAAGCGTAAAAGTAGTACTGCCTTCTCGCTATATTCTCCCGCAAGCACAGAGAACTGGACTAGTTATTAATCTACCGGAAATGCGCCTTTATTATTTTCCCAAAGCAACTAAGGACAAAAAACCACACGTAATAACTTACCCGATCAGCATCGGCAGAATGGACTGGAGAACACCACTTGGAAAAACCACCGTTACCAGAAAACAAAAAGACCCTACTTGGACACCGCCTCAATCTCTCAGGGAAGAGGCAATGACAAACGAAGGGAAGCACCTGCCAAATGTCGTACCGGCCGGACCAGACAATCCACTCGGACGCTACGCTTTATACCTGGGCTTACCCGGTTACCTTATTCACAGCACAAATAAACCATTTGGAGTAGGTATGCGCGTTACCCATGGCTGTATACGCATGTACCCAGAAAATATAGAAGCGTTATTTCCAATTATCCCTGTTGGCACACCTGTAGAGATTGTCAACCAGTCCATCAAGCTTGGGTGGCTTGGAAAAAATCTGTATATCGAATTGCACCCCCCGCTGGAAGAGGATCTGATTGATACCAACTCTGTTTTATACGCGCAAGAAGTTTACGCTGCGATCCAGTCTTTCTTACAAAAAACGGGGGTTTTTCCTGACGGAGAATCTACTTCCAGCATTAGTGTTGATGAGGCAGTACTGAATGAGGCGATCAGAAGTATGAACGGCATCCCAACACTCATTTCAACAGACACAGAATAATAACAGCCGAACCCAATTCCAAACCGCTATCACTTCGGCATCACCCACATCGACGAAGAAGAAGTGGCTGATACCGAAGTGTCACACGTCAGTTAGTACTATTTATGCATGGCACGTTTAAACATGCGATCAATTTTCGTTTCGGTATCAATCGACCGTGCATTTGCTTCATTAGCCTTATCCATAGCACGATTTGCCGTATCAACAGCGTTATTTGCGGCTGAACGTGCAGCAGCAGCATCTGTCTGCGATTGGGAAACTCCGGCTTCGAGTGCATCCACACGAGCTTTAAGCGAGTTAAAGTCACCTGTAGTAGCGCAACCGGACAGCGCTATTGCCATGATTATAAGCGAACCAAATGTGCTAATACGCAACATAACTACCTCCCTTGTAAAACAAATAAAAAAAACAGGAAGTTATATTTAACTACATTTTTTGTTTTTTTCAAAATAAATTAAAAAAATGCGGGATCATTGAGTATCTTCTGCATCACGTACATAATCTCCAGCATCTGTACCACCATTACAATATCCCGCAGATATGACATTCTGGGTACTTTAGTCAGCCTAGCTCTGGATCAGGGTTTGTCCAACACATGGGTGTAGAAAAACTTCAGCTCATACAAATCCGGGTTGCGCAAACGTACAAACCTCCCTTACGGGACAAGGAATAATAATGACTTCGAATCAAATAGATAACAAACATTCCCTTTTGATAGCGGCTTCGTCCAACCATCTTGCCCTGGAAACCAGTCCCTATCTGCTGCAGCACGCTGATAATCCGGTGGAATGGTATCCGTGGGGAGAAGCTGCTTTTCAGAGGGCGCGTGCGGAAAATAAACCCATTCTGCTCTCGATTGGTTATTCAGCCTGTCACTGGTGTCATGTCATGGCGCACGAGTCTTTTGAAGATCCTGAAGTTGCCACCGTGATGAACGCCCATTTCATCAATATAAAGGTGGATCGTGAGGAACGACCGGATCTCGATCAGATTTACCAGGATGCTCACTACATGCTCAACCACCGTTCCGGTGGCTGGCCGTTAACTATGTTTCTGACACCGGAACAGCTTCCATTTTTTGGGGGCACCTATTTTCCCAAAACGGCACGCCACAGCATGCATGGTTTTATTGATCTACTGCCCAGGGTGGCTGAATTTTTCCACGCCCGACAAACGGATATCGAGCAGCAGAACAGCGCGCTGCTGAAATTGTTTACCCAGTCATTGCCTGCAGGTGGGGATGAATATATTCGTTCACGTCAGCCAATCGAGGCGGCGTGGATACGTTTGCATCATTTGCACGACGCTACTTTTGGCGGGTTTGGTGATGCGCCCAAATTTCTGCATCCGGCTGAATTGGCGTTCTGTTTGAGACGTTTCGTGATGGATGGCAATCAAGATGCCTTACAACTCGTTACGCACACGCTGGAGAAAATGGCCGCTGGTGGACTATATGACCAACTGGGTGGTGGCTTTTGCCGTTACAGCACCGATCGTTACTGGCACATCCCGCATTTTGAGAAGATGCTCTATGACAACGCCTTGCTATTGCCACTTTATGCGGATGCCTGGCTGATTACCAAATATCCCGTTTTTCAGCAGATAGTTGAGGAAACCATTGCCTGGATAATCCGGGAAATGCGAATCACTGAGGGCGATCAGGGTTTATGCGCATTTTACTCATCAATCGATGCGGATTCAGAGGGTGAAGAAGGCAAATTCTACGTCTGGACACGTGAAGCAATCCAGGCAATCCTGACGCCGCAAGAATACACCGCCATTGCTGCTCATTATGGTCTGACACGCTCCCCCAATTTTGAACATGTGTTCTGGCATCTGGAAGTAGTTCAATCCGTGACGGCTGTTGCCAATCAACAACAGTTGAGCGAGTCGACTGTAAAGGCTCTGATTGAATCTGCCCGCCACAAATTATTGCAAGCACGTGAACAACGCATCCATCCAGGGCGTGATGACAAGATACTCACCAGCTGGAATGCGCTCATGATCAAGGGATTAGCACGTGCCGGACGAGTATTTCAGCGTCCAGACTGGGTCAGCCTGGCGCAACAGACTGCGGATTTTATGCATCAGCGGTTATGGAAAAATGGCCGGTTGCTGGCAACGTTCAAGGATGGAAAAGCGCATCTCAACGCTTATCTGGATGATTACGCCTTTCTGCTGGATGGATTGTTAACGCTCATCCAGGCTGAATTTCGCCAGCGTGATCTTGATTTTGCGACTGCATTGGCGGAAGTGTTGCTCGACCAATTCGAAGATCCAACCGCCGGAGGATTCTTTTTTACCAGCCATGATCATGAAAAGCTGATTCACCGTGCCAAAACCGGTCTCGACAACGTTATTCCTTCCGGCAATGGGATCGCCGCGACTGCGCTGCAACGGCTTGGCCACATTCTCGACGAACCGCGTTATCTGCAGGCGGCTGAACGTACCCTGCAGCTATTTTCTGGTGAAATTCTCCGACAACCCAACACCCATTGCGGCCTGCTGGTTGCCCTGGAAGAATTTCTGACGCCGCCACGAATGATCATTTTGCGAGGAGAAAAAGCCGCGCTTTCAGACTGGCAAACTGCATTGATACCCCACAGCTTACGATCCCTGTCAGTTGCGCTGCCCGCAGAACTGACCAACCTGCCAGTTAACCTCAACAAACCGTTGTCAGCAGATGAACAAATGAGTGCCTGGGTATGCGAAGGCAGACATTGCCTCCCAGAGATTCAGCAACTGGAGGCATTGCTTACTGTGGTCACCGCCTCTGAATAGCAAGTACCGGGGCGCGAAGGCATAGACTGCCTCGTACAAGCTCGCGAGATCCGCAGATAGATTCCCTGCCCGCAGAACAACACGGTCAACGTACCTATTGGCTACAGAGTCAAAAGTACAGCCTGGGACGAAAGCACCGTAGAAGAAGGTGCCAGGGGCAATGTTGTGTGCGGCTTAACGAATAGCGTTTATCTGCCGCCCCACCCAAATGTGTTTAACCTGCGTCCCCATGTTAGCGGCAGATAAACCTTGTTGGGGTGAACTTTCAGGGAGCGGAACCTATGGGTGATTATAAGGTTTTGCGGCTGGTCGTCAATTGCATGACTGGGGAGGCAATGCGTGAGAAAGAAATGGATGCCCCCACGTGAATTCTGTGGCGCACACCGGCATAGTAAATAATAAGGGGGACTCTATTAGGCACTGTCAAATAACGTGAAGGCCACCATCAAATTGCGTGAATATGCTCAGTGTATCCTCACTCGTGGCGCAGGGCTTCAACCGGTTTAAGTGCCGAGGCTTTTCTGGCGGGGTAGATGCCAAAGAAAATACCAATGATGGACGCGAAGGAAACCGCGAGGCTGATCATGCCTAGCGTGATGACAATTTGAACGTCGGCGATTTTGCTCACTAGCCAGGCGCCGCCCACACCCAATAAAATTCCGATCAAGGCGCCCAGAATACAGATCATCAGCGCCTCCAACAAAAATTGTGTCAGGATCACGCGGCGGTTGGCGCCAATTGCCATACGTATGCCGATTTCGCGAGTGCGTTCTGTCACTGATACCAGCATGATATTCATGATGCCAATACCGCCAACCAGGAGTGAAATAGATGCAATCGCCCCCAGCATCCACGACATGACTTTTGCGGCACTGCTAGCAACGGAAGCGAGCGCTGTCAGGTTATTGACGGTGAAATCGTTCTCCATGCCATCAAAGAGGCGATGGCGCTGACGTAGCAGCTCGGTAATTTCCTGTTGTGCGCTTTCCATGCCGTCGGCCGAAGCAGCTTGTACCAGCATGAAATTGACGACACCCGGAAACTGATTGCCGAGAATCTGCCGTTGCGCAGTTGTCAACGGGGCAAACACTCGGTCATCTTGATCGCGGCCATCGAGCGCCTGACCCTTGGCGGCAAGCACGCCCACTACCGTAAAAGGCCGGTCTGCGATGCGGATAATGTTACCCACCGGATCTTCCTCACCAAACAGATTTTTTGCTGGAATTGCTCCCAGAACGGCAACGCGCGCGCCTGCCCGCATATCGCTTTCCGTAAAAATTTCACCCGCCTGTATTTGCCAGTTACCGACTGAAAAATAATCTGGTGTAACGCCGTTAATAAACGTGCTCCAGTTATTAGCGCCATAATTGAGCTGGGCGGTTCCGCTGACAACCGGTGCGCTGGCGGTAATCATAGATAGTTCTGCGATGGCCTGCGCGTCCTGAATGGTCAGGGTTTTGATACTGCCGCCACCAAAACGCAGCCCGCCTGCGGAGGTGGCACCCGGCGTGACGATCAGCAAATGACTTCCCATCGAGGAAATCGCGTCGTTGATTTTGGTTTGTGCACCTTGGCCAATGGACAACATCAGTACCACGGCGGCCACGCCAATAATCATACCGAGCATGGTCAGCGCGGTACGCAGGCGGTTAGCCTGCAGCGCGCGGACAGCTTCGCTGGTAATGGTCCACAGATTCATTGTTCGACTGGTGGTATGGGATTTTTCAAATGGTCGGTTGCCACGTCTTCGATGATGCGGCCATCTTTGAGACGAATCAAACGGCTGGCGCACGCGGCAATATCATCTTCATGGGTGACAATTACAATCGTTATATTATTTTCGCGGTTGAGGCGCTCAAAAAGTTGCATGATTTCATGACTGGTTTGCGTATCCAGATTACCGGTAGGTTCATCTGCCAGAATAAGTTTTGGTTGATTGACCAGCGCACGGCTGATGGCGACACGTTGTTGCTGACCGCCCGATAACTGATTGGGATGATGCATAGCAAAGTTAGTCAATCCAGTCTGCTGTAGAAGTGTCATGGCGCGCTGACGAGCTTGCTTGCGGCTGATACCGGCATACAGTAGCGGCGCGGCGACATTATCCAGCGCAGTCATACGCCGCAGCAGGTTGAATCCCTGAAAAACAAAGCCTATCTGGCGATTACGCACTTTTGCCAGGTCATCATTGGATAAAGTGGCAACATCCTGCTCGCCGAGCCAGTAATGTCCGCTCGATGGTGAATCCAGACAGCCGAGTACATTCATTAAGGTGGATTTGCCAGAACCGGAATGTCCCATGATGGCAACGAATTCACCTGGTTTGATGCTGAAATTAATGTCAATCAGCACCTTAAGTTCAACCTCTTGTCCATTTGCGCCATCCAGATAATAGTTCTTACAAAGGTTTTCCACCTGGATAACGTTTGCTGGCGTGGCATCAGCCTGAGCAGACAGGGTTGCTGACGAATTCATGGGCATCTATCAGAACATCCGGAACCGGATATTACTCTCTGGTTTTTTACCTTTTTGCTTACTGGAGATCTCTTCGATGACCACTTTGTCGTTTTCTGTCAATTCACCTGCAAGAATTTCAGTCAGCTTGCCATCTGTAATGCCTGTACGAACTTGTGTTGGCACGGGAAGGTCATTTTGCAGGCGATAAACGAGGCGATGTCCGGGTTGAGCCGCTGTGTTCTCCTCCGTTTTTTCCTGATCAGGTTTATAGCGCAATGCCGCATTAGGAATGCGTAATGCCCCGGTTTTCTCGGTCACAATGAAGCGCACATTAGCCGTCATTCCAGGCAAAAGACTGCCATCTTCGTTGAATACAGTTGCGACCACATTGTAAGTCACCACATTTTCCTGAACGGTAGGATTCAAGCGTATCTGTCTGACGATGGCGGAAAACTCACGTTCTACAAAGGCATCCACGCTAAAGGCAATCTGTTGATTGGTATAAATTTGTCCGATATCCGCTTCTGCAACGCTGATATTGATCTGCATCTGCTTCAGATCCCGTGCAATCTGGAATAGAGTCGGTGTCTGAAAATTGGCGGCGACGGTCTGTCCAACATTGACATTTCGTGCGACCACTACGCCAGAGATTGGGGAGCGGATAATGCTATAGCCCAGATTGGCACGATCCCGCACAACTTGTGCTTGACTGACCTCAACCTGCGCGCGGGCGGCCTCAAGCTGCTGCTCGGTTTCATCTAGTGCTTCGCTGGAAATAAATCCTTTTTTGAGCAGTTCGCGGTTACGGGACGCCTTATTGATAGCAAGTGACAGGTTGGTCTGCGAGCTTTTCAGATTGGCAGTGGACTGCTGTAACTGCGCGTTAAGCAGTGCCGGGTCGAGTTTTGCCATTATCTGACCCGCCTCTACCAGATCGTTGAAATCTGCGTTAATCTGGACAACAGTGCCAGAAATCTGGGTGCCAACATCGACCAATTCCAGCGGTGTGAGCGTGCCATTTGCCGAAATCATGCGCACCAGTTTGCCACGATCGACTAGCCCGGTTTTATACTGGATAAGATCGGTATCGCTGCTCAAAGAGGAGTAGCCATAAGCAACTACCATCAACAAAGTGATGATGAATACAATCTTTTTTAACATGCTTTATCGTTTTTTTTTGCAGAGTAGTAGCACAATCAAGTTATTTATCTTTTTCATATTCAGCAACGGCTTCCTTCAATTGCCGCAAACGTGCTTCCACACTTGATAATTGATAGAAATTCTCGTGCTTATGTTGCAGCGCAATTTCCAGTTGCCCAATTGCTTCCTTGTATTTCCCCCCCAGAATCAGTGCCTCGGCCTGTGCTTGATACTGCAGCAGACGATTGCCTAATGCCTCGTGACTGCGTGCTTCTAACTCATGAAGCTTGATATCGTTGCGCACAAATTGTGCTTGTTTTCTGATGAAATCAAGTGCTGCCTGCGGCTGATCATGCCTTAGCAGTGCATCGGCATAGCCATAAATAAGTGCGCGGTAATGGGGATAAGCGGCCAGCGTGGTCTGATAAAGTTTAAACGCATCTGCAATCTGCCCATTTTCAAATTTGACGCGCGCAGCGAGAGTATCAATCATCGCGGCGGATTGCAGATAATCACCCGCTATTTTGATGGGTTTACCCAGTCGATGGTTTCTAAGCGGCTGAACAGCAGGGTCAGACTGAATGGTCTGATACAGCACGCCCAATTCTTTTTCAGCACGCTCATATTGCCTGGCGCGCAGCAACGCTTGAATCAGACCGTAGCGTTCCGCAGTTTCATTGATGTAGCGCTTGTCCTGCAGACGTGCTTCAAACTCTGTTATTTTTTCAAGTACATTTCCATGAGCAGCGCGCAGCTTGGCACGCACAAGATGAAATTCAATGCTATCAGGTACCTGACGATAACTAATTTCACGAACACGGTTCTGGATATCGGCAATGCGCTCAAAGGTCACTGGATGTGTTCTTAGAAAGGAAGGAGCGCCGTTTTCATGATAGCGACTGGCGAACTGCATCCGCTCAAAAAAGGAAGCCATTCCATGCGGGTCAAATCCGGCTTTAACCAGCATGTCGAATCCTATTCGATCAGCTTCCTTCTCATGCTTGCGCGTAAAATTGAGCTGCGATTGAATCATTCCCGCCTGCGTAGCTGCCATCACGGCTGACCCAGCCTGGGGGTTGGAACGCGAGGCTAAAATCGCGATTGCCAGTGCCGCGATCGAGGCGATCATTCCGGTATATTGATTACCGGAGATCATTCTAGCCAGATGTTTTTGTGTGACATGCGCAATCTCGTGCGCCATAACGCCTGCCAATTCAGATTCATCCTGCGCGGCAGTGATTAGTCCGCTGTGAAACCCCATAAAACCACCGGGCAACGCAAACGCATTGATCACTGGATTATTGAGTGCAAAGAACTCAAACGAATGTTCAACCACGTACCTGTCTGATACCGCCACCAACCTGGCGCCAATTCTGCTCAGATAGTCAGCCACTTCCGGATCATCGAGATAACTCGGATCTGCCCGGATCTGACGCATGATCTGCAATCCAATTTGCCGTTCCTGGCGTGGCGTGATGGTTGCTTGCGATACATCACCAAGATCAGGTAATGTTTGTCCAAAAACCTGATGCGGGAAAAGCACTGATAAAACAATGATTAAAGCCGTAAATTTCATGGTAATTTGATCAATATTCCGGCACCGAGTTCCATTTGGTCACCATAGTCAACCTTCCTGGAGATTTTGTGGGAATTTCGTGGACTTCTTTGGTAGAAGTAGCAGCACTCCAAATTCTACCAGCAATGATTTAGCAGCTGCCCTTTTATGGCTCCGAACGGGAAAAACCTCCTGATAATTTTGTGCCCCCGCGACAATTTGTCACATTCCAAAATCATAATTTTCTCTTTACAATGTGTTTTACATCCCGGATAAGGAGTGCCGTGATGATCTTTCTAAAGGAGTTCACAAATGATTTTCCTATCGACTGATGAAGTATCACAAGAGGCCAAAAACTATCCTCTTAACACGCCTGCTCATAAAAGCCAATCCTTACTTAGTACAAAAGAACAGACTGATCCAAAAAAGGTGGCTATCAAAACGCAAGTCTTGTTATTGCCCGATGCTCAGTGGCACCGCAGTAAGACAGCCAAATTTTCGCAGTATTGAGATTGCGAAGTGGGCCGTTTCTGATTCGATAAATCAGCAACCTAACTTACGGGAGAATGAAAACCATGAAAACACCTAACAGAATGAACCCATTAATCGAAGAAGGATTGATTGATTCAGTTGTCTGCCAGCTTGTAAGCGGTAAGGAAGCAATGCTCTACGTCGTGCAATGTGGCGATGAGTATCGTTGTGCCAAAGTATACAAGGAAAAACAGAAACGAAATTTTCGGCAGAATGCCTGCTATCTGGAGGGCCGCGAAATCAGTGATCATCGTCGCGCTCGTTTTATGCACAGCAGTAATTTTGTAAGAACCGTTCGAGATGACGCGTGGCACAGTGTGGAAGTGGATACACTGGCCAGATTAGCTACTGCCGACGTAATTACTCCAAAATTCTATAACTTTTTTGAAGGTGTACTACTAATGGAGTTGATCATGGATAGCAATGGTGACGTTGCGCCAAGATTAAACCAGCTGGAACTGACGGCAGACCAGGCCAGAATCTATCATAGTTTCCTCATTCAACAGGTAGTACGCATGCTCTGCAGTGGCATCGTGCATGGTGATCTCTCTGAATACAACGTGCTGATTGGAAGCATGGGTCCTGTCATCATCGACTTCCCGCAAGCCATCCACGCCGCACATAACAATAATGCCGAGGAAATTCTCAAGCGTGATGTAAAGAATATAGCCACCTTCTTGAGCAAGTTTGCCCCCGAGCTTGCGTATACCGACTACGGTAGTGAAATCTGGTCGCTATATCAACTGGGTAAGTTACACTTGGGCGTCAATCTGACCGGACAAATTGAGCTACGTCGTAAACCGGTCAATCTGGATGCGGTATTGAGTGCAATCAATACCGCTATCAAAAAAGAAACAGCATTGCAACGTTATAAAAGCGAACGGGGAACCAGTGGGCGGGCATGGCAATACCACTAATCTGATGCTTGGTGGTTGTCCGAAAACCTGTTACTCCCAATAAAACAAAAATAAACAGCCTAGGGTCGGCTACACCAGCATAGCGCTGGTCTATCTGTACCTTGAGCGTTTTCTGGCGGCAGTTCAGTTAAAATTGGCTCTCTCTGGAATTTTAGATTGAAGCATTGACAGCTGAAGAAGATTATCCCGATTCAGACGATGTAATATGAGGTTTTCTCAGAAGGAAAGATCCGTTTTATGCTGCATATCGTGCAACCCTTTGAGCATTGTTAGCCATCGACTTCAGGTATAGCCGATGGATCGGTTGACTCTCGAACGCCGTCAGGTCTGGATTTATCTCGCCGCCATTATCTGTGGACTGTTGCTCGGCAGCGCGGTGCCCGGGATTACTCCGTACTTTGAGGTTTTTTTGTGGCCAGTGCTGGTATTGTTGCTCTACGCCACCTTCGTGCAGGTGCCGCTGCTGCACGTGCGCGATGCATTCCGCGATCAACGCTTCGTGCTGGCGATTGTGCTCGGCAATTTCGCGCTTATCCCATTGTGCGTATGGCTGATTCTGCAAGCCTTGCCCGACGACCCGGCGCTGCATCTGGGTGTGTTGCTGGTGCTACTGGTGCCATGTACGGACTGGTTCATCACTTTCACGCAGCTTGGCAGGGGCGACACCGCACGTGCGATTGCCGTAACACCGCTCAACTTGCTGTTGCAACTTGTGCTGCTACCCTTCTACCTCTGGCTGATGCTACCAGCAACCGATTTCAGCACCGCGCTCAAAACCGAAGACATGCTGCCTGCCGCGCTGATGCTGATTGGTCTACCGCTAGTGGTCGCTGCACTCACCGAGCGTTGGATCGAAGCCAAGGTGGAGCATGCGTGCTGGCGTGAACGACTCGGCTGGTGGCCGGTGCCCTTGCTGGCATTAGTAGTGTTCCTGATCGCCGGTGCGCAGGTCGGCACAGTACTGGATACAGCGCCTGTACTGCTGGCCGTACTGCCGGTGTTTGTCGCCTTCTTGCTGGTGGCTGCGCTATTGGCACGTGGTCTCACCCGATTGCTGCGATTACCGATGGATGCCGGACGCACACTGGCCTTCAGCCTCGGCACTCGTAACTCCTTCGTGGTGCTGCCGTTCGCCCTGGCTTTGCCGGTAGGCTGGGAGACCACCGTGGTGGTGATCGTGTTTCAGTCACTGGTAGAATTGTTCGGGATGGTGTTCTATCTTTGGTGGCTACCGCGTCATCTGTTCAACGAAACGCCCTCTAATTCCAATGAAAGGAGCTTGCGGTGACAACACTTATTCTCGAATCGAAGTTGACTTGTCCGGTCTGCGGCTACACCGAGAGCAACACCATGCCTACCGATGCCTGCCAGTGGTTCTATGAATGCGAGCAGTGCCACACGGTGTTGAAGCCGAAGGCAGGCGACTGCTGTGTTTACTGTTCTTACGGAACGGTTCCTTGCCCGCCTGTCCAGGAGCATGGCAAGGGTCAAGGCAGCTGCCACGATGCCTGTTAGACCAGCCAATCAAAAGAATTCAATAAATCAACAAGATAAAACTTACTTATCGTTAATTAGTACTTGAATAGCAATATAATGCATCAACAGGCAGCTTACTATTGAAACCATGAAATGGAGATTATTCAATGCAAAAATTGATTTTAAAAAAAATGCTACTCGTAACAGGAGTTTTGTGCGTATGGCAGGCTGGTGTTGTATCGTCACACGAATTGACTGACAGCCTCACTGCCGCTGATGCAGTCGATTATTTTGTGGCTTCCTGTGGGGAAGCAGATAACCACCACCTTTATGTACAAATTAACGATATGAAGGTGGTAGATGGCAGGCAGTTCAACGCATTGGTAATCAAAGGACAGGAAATCGCCAGTACGACCAATCCTGATGGACAAACCAGTCCAGTTATCAAGGTAGCTGGGGGCGCGGGAGCTTACCATTTGTATGTCAGTCAAACCGCCGGGGGAGCCAAGGCAGCAAACTACCGATTGACTTTTCACTGTGAAGACAGCAGCAACGTGCATCTGGAAACAGATTCGACGACTCAGAAGAATCAACCCTAGTGCGCTCTTGCTTCTGTGTATAACAGACAAATCGAGTCTGTTACAAGATCATCGTTCTATTCAACAACAGTCAGCTGAAAGCCTTTATCAACAGTGTTCCAGGACAAAAAGATCTGCTTGCCGTCCGTAATCAATACTGGATGAGAAGATTTCTTCTCCGATTGCGCAATCACTTTCTCTGACGACCAGTTAGCACCTCGATCCGACGAGCGCATCACCATGATCTGGTTAACAGCACCATCAAAAATTTTCCAGACCAGCACAACCTGTTTGCCCAAAGCCAATACATCTGGGTAACCGGGTAATTTATCAGAATCACCTATCTGTAATGGCTTGGAAAAGGTTTTACCCTGATCATCTGACCAGGCATAAAAAAGCCCGTCACGTTTATTTCCCTGCGTAAACCAGGTGATGTGATAGCGGCCATCAGCACCGATCGATAAAGCCGGGCCGTGAGTCGGACAGCCTTCTATTTCCCACTCATCAAATGTTACCCGCCAAGGCTCGCCGGGCTTGCCATCAGCCGCCAGTTTCAACATGCCGTGATCGCGCATATTTCCCGGGTAAACAAAACGCGCCAGTATGACCAGCCCACCGTCTATATCCTCCGCCATCGCAGTACGACAGCAGGAGCAGATATTCCTGGCAATACGGTAATCTGCTGGAAATGTTTTTTCACCTCCGCTAAGAGATGCATAGTAGAGCGACAGGTCTCCGCCGCCTTGCTGCCGGTACTCTGCTCGATCACGAATATCATGCCATGTGAAATGGATTTTGCCAGATGCAGCAACCAGCATTTCCGTTTGATAGTGATAGCTGGTATCCGCCTGGGAACTAATCTTGACAGGTTCGCTGAATTGGGTGCCACTTTCGGATTGACTGAAAAAGCTGGTACTGCGTTGCTGATCATCGGCAAAATAAAGAACATATACCCTGCCCTTTTTATCAACCGCAAGCGTCGGCGGATTTTCTTCCCAGGAATGGATGGGTGCGTCTGCTGGACTGACACGAACCGGCGCACTAAAAGTTTTGCCATAATCCATCGAATAATCAACCAGAACCGATTTTTCAGCAGGTAACAACCGCCACAACCGCCCATCCGGACCAAATGCCACCGATGTATAAAGATGCTGATCCGCATAAACGCGGCCTGCCTGAACCGGGCTGTTAATCACTAACAACATCAGGCATAGCCACCCCACTAAAAAATGGTAATCGTAGTTTATAAATTTTAGATTAATTTTCATGATGTTGCTTTGTAGTATTAATTTTTAGGGGCGACATTAACAGCCCAGAATTCTAAATGCGATCAGACATTGCCAGAAAATAATAGCATCACCGATAGGCGTAGAAAAACTAAACACGACACTTATTCACCAAGGCGGAATTTACCTGGGAGCAGGCGAGCATGGTAATGGCATGGGTGCGACAATTTGCCGCATTCCCATTCGGAATAAAAGAATGCATAATCCGCGCGTCACTCACGTATTCTCAGCCCAGGAAGAGTGAATCTGTGTGATTTTCCTCGGCGCTTTGGTAGCTATCCGGCTACTGGAAATTTTTAGGAGAGTATTGATTATGAAATCAGTCAAACAAGAAACAGTATTACTCGGAGCACGATGGTTGGCAATAGCTATCTTGCTTTCGGTTACACCGCTGGCCACGGCACATACATTGATTAATGGTGGCCCCCTCAAAGAGGGTGAACAGAAAACTCTGGAGTTGCATATCAATCATGGCTGCGGAGGTGAAAATGGCGGTGGAACAGTGATCGGCACGTCAGTTGTCGTACCCGATACTGCTGGCGGAAATGTTATAACCGTCGACGGCCAACCTTTTGATGACCCAGATGGATTAGGAGCAGACGCTTTTTTAGATGGCGGTGTGCCTCAGGTACAGCTACCGTTTGATCGTGCATCGTTTGATCTGATGGGTGCAAAGAAAGACCCGGATCTGGGTAACACCGTGGGCTTCTGGGCGGGTGGTGGGCCTGGTGTTCATCCTTCTCTAAAAGGAATCGTCCGCTTCATCCCAGGAGGCGCTTTCTTCAACCCGGAGTCTTGTGCCAAGAAAGTCACGTTGCGATATCCGGTCATCGATGTATGTCAAGTGACGACAGTTACCGGATTTACTAACGATACCGTCCAACGCTGGACACCCAAAGACATTGGCACACCTTACGATACCGATTTAGAACACGATGCAACCACGGCCAGAGTAACCTATGTGCGCGACCTGGAGATCAACCCTCTCCCCGCGGACTGCGGTACGGATCGCCCAATTCAGGAGGAAGTCGTGATTACCCCGACCGCAGCCCAGATTACCCGTGACATGCCTGTCAAAATCGATGGCCAGCAAATCTGGCCACTGCCATAACCGGCCAGCAAACTCGGATGGGCTGTTTGTGCCCGTCCGAATCTTATCAAGGGAGCTGATCATGAGCTGTATATCTGCACAATCTCGACCTCACCTGCAGTTTTACATGACCATACTACTGGGCGCGGCATCACTGTTTGTAGCTTTATCGTTGCAGGCAGCCGATGCTGATCCGGTACCACTTCGGGAAAAGCATTCGCTGTCTGCGGATTGTGCACCGACTGACACGGATGTTCAAAAGGTTGAAATTGATCCCGGATTCACCGAACAGGTAATGCAGCAACTAGCGGCGGATCAACCTGCTGAACGCGCACAGGCATTGTCTCAACTATCAGTCAAACAGCCACCGGTAGATCCCGTGTTGTTGCAGGATATGCTTTATCAGGGGCTGAATGATCCCGATATCCACGTGCGCGCGCAAGCGGTTTATGCCATGGCAAAACAGGGAGATGTCGAGTATCTGTCAACATTGCAACAAGCGCTTGCCGATCCGGAGCTGCAAGTGCGTCTGATGCTGCTCGATGGTCTGGGTAAAAACGAATGGGGCCGTCTGCTGCTCGAACAGGCGCTGCAGGATGACGATGCAGCGGTACGCGAATTCGCATCCGAAAAACTGGCTGTGCTGGCTTTGCGCTAAGACGACTCATTATCAGAAAAAACGGGGATCGATATTGACACAAGTCCATCTCGCGTAACAGCATTCCGGCGTTACCGGAATAACCACAACTAGATAAGTTCGTATTTCCGGTTGGGAATTGGGTAGTTATTCAATCATCAATAATCATGGAGTAAAACATGAGCAAAATTCTTTCAATAAATAGCGTTGCCACGGCAACGGGATTAATCGCACTAATGCTATCGGGGATCGCATCAGCACATATCATTACCGGAACGCTTGCCGCTGGTGCGGGAAAAGCGGATTTCTTCACTATTTCGTGCCTGCAAACAGGAACCGCCAGACTGAGCTTACGGATACAGGATAACACCGCCAATACCTCGCGTGTATTTGCCGTGGTACAGAAAGGCACGACAGGCTGTACCGCAGCAAGCCCCTGTGTTGTCGGTTCGGCAGTCAACAGTGACGCTGGAGCTATCTGGAGTGCATGGGCCAGTGTTCCCAAGGGAATCGGAACCTACAATGTATTTGTCGGGCAAAGTGCTGCTACTGGCAATAACTATACCGTTGAGGCGCATTGTGAAGATGCGGGTGGCACGCATATGGATCAGGGCGCTCCAGCAAGCAAACAAAATCTGTAACTTGCAGATTCATGTATAACACTGGGAGGCTTCACAGCCTCCCTTTTTTAAGGAGACAATATCTCCAAATTACCAATTACATCAACGGATTATATTTAACAATAACCTCTCTTGATTACTTGTAGAAAAGAGAGGCAAGCGACTGATGATCAGCACACCGTGTTTTATGATGTGCTGATCATCAGAATAGTCAATCGTTATTAGCTAATGAGTTCTTATATGAAAAATAAATTGAATGTAATTTCTGTATCAGTGACAGCTGCATTGTTATTGGCCTTTGGGCAAAATGCGGTCGCGCATACCCGGTTAGATGTCAGCACTGTTTCCGGCGGTGTAAGAACCAGTAATAATGTGGTAATTACGCATGGCTGCGGCAATGAGTCCGGTGGCAGCAATCCGGTAGTCGGTACGTCGGTTGTGTTTCCTGATGGTGAGGGTTCCATTATCTTTGTAGATGGCGCAAGATTCGAAGAAGGTGGTATTGATACTTTTCTGGATAACTGGGGCAATCTTAACCAGGCATTTTATGATCGCTCGGTATTTAATGACATGGGCGAAAAAAAGAATGATTTGGGAAATGTTGTCGGTTTCTGGGCAGCAGGTGGCAAAGGCATGCCCCCTGAATTTTATGCCCGCGTTCCGTTTCGTACCAGTGCGGCCAATTTTACTGAAGGCTCCTGTGCAAAGAGTGTAAAAGTTAATGTGGAAATTGTAGATATCTGCAAGCTTACTAAAGGCGACAAGCTGCACAACGCTGGTGTCGCCGACCTCTGGACGCATACCTCGGACAGCCCAATGAGAGCAGGGGAAACCACGATTTATGATCGTGAAGGACCTCAAGACAACGGCCCGGCATCGCTAACCATTATGAACCCGGAATTTGCAACTAACCCTGCTGCCTGTGACACCTGGCATGAAGTGGTCATGAGCCCTTCCGCAGCACAAATCACCCGCGATATGCCAATTATTAACGAGCAGGGCAAACAAGTCTGGCCAAAAAAATAGAGTAACCGCCTTATTCCAGTACAGTAGATCAACCTACTGTCTGGAAACCTCTTGGCATTTATCAAGTTGTTCAATTTCTGCCTCAGGGGGCTGGTGCAATGCCAGTCTGCTGAGGTAGCCCCTGCTTTCTCATTTCTCCGTTATTTTCATATCATTCATGCAGTCCATACCAACTTGTTAAAGCATCAAATTACCGATTACTTGCCGCCTCTCTTACTCCCTTAGCGGCTTGATACCATCGAGCGTGGCAAAACAAACCTGGTTAATCGTTTGCAGAAAATCCTGCAGGTAGCGAAGTGAAGCGGTATCTTCCCGGACAGACAGGTACAGGTTGCTCCACAGGCCATTCTCGCCAATACGCAGGGCGATGATGTAGTCGTAATCCAGATAATTTTTGATTCCCCAGCCTGGCAGGGCAGCGATGCCGCGTTTGCTGGCCACCAGTTGCAAAATAGCCACGGTCAGCTCGGCGGTTCGCCGCTGCCAGGTCACCCCAGCGGGCATCAATACCTGCCGAATCAGATCAATGCGCATTTCCGGTACGGGATAAGTAATCAATACCTCTTGGGAAAAATCTGCCGCATCGAGTGCGCGCTTCTTGCCGAGCGTATGCCCCGGGGCCAGTACCGCCAGAATCTCGAAACAAAATAGCGGAAAATGCACAATACCGGGCTGGGGCTGATTTTCGGAGCCAATGACCACATCGGCGATATCTTTCTTGAGCAGGGCAATCGGGTCGCTGTGAAATCCGGAAACCAGATCCAGCTCGACCGCTGGCCAGTCCGAGCGGAACGTATCCATGATCGGCATCAACCAGTCAAAGCAGGTATGACATTCAAGCACAATGCGCAGACTTCCCGCCGCCTGCTCGGATATTTTTGCCAGATCGCGCTCGGCCGCCCGGATGTCCCCCAGTATTTTTTCCGCAAGCTGCACCAGACGTTTGCCCGCATCGGTCAATTGCACCGCGTGCCCGCTGCGCTGAATAATGGGCAGTTGATAGTATTCCTGCAATACCCGGATTTGATGAGATAGCGCAGATTGCGTCAAATGCAGGCGCTCCGCCGCCAGCGAGACACTACCGGTTTCATAGAGTGCATTCAGGGTGCGAAGATGACGTAATTCCAGCATAGATGAATATCATTCATGATTAATCAAAAAAACTATCATTTGATTCATTGTAACGTATCTTTAACAATACAATTTTCTCAAAGAACAGGATGAACTCATGATACCAACCCATAATCTCGGATTTCCCAGGATCGGCGCACAGCGGGAGCTGAAAAAAGCGCTTGAAGCTTACTGGCAAAAAACCCTTACTGTGGAACAACTGCTGGCTAAAAGCAGCGAGATTCGCACTTCCAACTGGCAAATTCAGCAAAAATCTGGCATTGAGTTGATTCCGGTTGGGGATTTTTCGCTGTATGACCATATGCTTGACATGACAATGCTGTTAGGCGCGATTCCTAAACGATTTGGCTTTGATGCCAGCAACACTTCGTCGCTTGATCTGTACTTCTCGATGGCGCGCGGCAATGCCGAGCAACCCGCAATGGAAATGACTAAGTGGTTCAATACCAACTACCATTACATCGTACCGGAGTTTGATGCGCACACGGAGTTTCATCTGGCGTCCGAACGGCTTTTTGAGGAAATAACCACAGCACAGGCGGCGGGCATCACCCCAAAACCGGTGCTAATCGGCCCGCTGAGTTATCTTTATCTTGGCAAGGGAAACAGCGCTGGATTCGATCGCCTACAATTGCTGCCGCGCCTGTTGCCGGGTTACCGGCAGATTCTGAAAAAAATTGCATCACTTGGCGTCACCTGGGTGCAAATCGATGAACCGATACTGGCGCTGGATCTGGATTCAGATTGGGCCGAAAGCTTTTTACCCGCTTATCAGGCGCTTACCGAAACGGGCTGCCAGCTGCTGCTGACCACTTATTTTGGCTCAGTCGCTCACCAGGCGACCCTGCTCAACACCCTGCCAGTGGCGGGGCTGCATCTTGATTTGTGCCGTGCGCCCGAACAGCTTGACCGTTTTCTCGATCATGATTTTGCAGACAAAGTGTTATCACTTGGCATCATTGATGGGCGCAATGTCTGGCGCGCGGATTTATCCGCCAAGCTGCAAACCTTGGCACACGTCATGTCTACACGAAAAAATGATTTATGGATTGCACCCAGCTGCTCGTTGCTGCATTGCCCGGTTGATCTCGAGCAGGAAAACCAGCTAGACGGTGAAATCAAAAACTGGCTGGCATTTTCCGTACAGAAACTGCAGGAAATCACTACGCTTGCGCGCGGTCTGAACCAAGGGCAAGCGTCGATCCACCCCGAATTGTCCAGTGCTGACCAGGCCATTCAGTCACGCCGTGAATCCAGCCGTATTCATAACCCGGTCATCCAGCAAAAATTGGCGACGCTCTCTCCCTCGGATTACACACGCAGCCATCCTTTTGCAGAACGCCAACCTGCACAACATCAGCGCTTCAATTTGCCGCTGCTGCCGACCACCACCATCGGCTCCTTCCCGCAAACACCCGTGATTCGTCAAGCGCGGGCTGCTTTCAAAAAAGGGGATAGCAGTCATCTTGAATACCTTGCCGCCATGCGTGCCGAAATTGAGGATGTCATCCACAGGCAAGAAGCGCTTGGGCTGGATGTGCTGGTACACGGCGAACCCGAGCGCGGCGACATGGTGGAGTATTTTGGCGAACAACTGTGGGGCTATGCATTTACCGAGTACGGCTGGGTACAAAGCTACGGGTCACGCTGCGTCAAACCGCCGATTCTCTATGGGGATGTTTACCGCCCGGAAGCCATGACTGTGGAATGGCTCAGCTACGCGCAAAGCCTCACCAGCAAACCTGTCAAAGGTATGCTGACCGGTCCGGTGACGATGCTGATGTGGTCGTTTGTGCGTGACGACCAACCTTATGCACAAACCGCGTTGCAGCTTGCGCTAGCCATTCGTGAAGAGGTGCGCGATCTCGAAAAAGCGGGAATTGGCATGATTCAGATTGATGAGCCGGCTTTCCGGGAAGGGCTGCCACTACGCAAAACAGAATGGCAGAACTATCTTGACTGGGCAGTGCAGGCGTTTCGTTTGGCAAGTTCCAGTGTTCGGGATGACACGCAAATCCACACCCACATGTGTTATTCCGAATTTCACGATATTCTACCCGCCATCGCCGCGCTTGATGCGGATGTGATTACCATTGAAACCTCACGCTCGCGGATGGAGTTACTGGACGCATTTGCGCGGTTTTCCTATCCAAATGAAATCGGCCCGGGAATTTACGACATTCATTCACCAAGGATCCCGGATACAGCTGAAATGCTGACCTTACTGCGCAAAGCCGCTGAAACGATCAATCCCCGAAATTTATGGATCAATCCGGATTGTGGCCTGAAAACCCGTAGCTGGCCGGAAACCAGCGCCGCTCTGGAAAAAATGGTCAGTTGCGCCAAAAACATGCGCAGCGCGCTGCAAGGCTGAAAGAAGCTGTCAGGAATTATTAGCAATGAAGGTCTCGCGCCTTCATTGCGCCACAACAAAATAGCTTGCCACTTTTCTCAAGTCATCCAGTTCCAGCGAACCCGCCAAAAAACGTAAGCGTAAATAAGCAAGCAGATAGTTGTAGCGTGCCTCGGCCAGATTAACCTGAGTAGCATAAAACTGGCTTTGTGCATCCAGCAAATCAAGATTGATACGGATTCCACCACGAATACTTTTCTCTGTCGCTTCCACCAGCAAGTGTGCTGAATCAACGGCAATTTCCAGGGATTGAATGCGTAGAGTGCTGCTTTGCAGCAGTTGATACTGTTGACGCAATTCCAGCATCGCCTGGTTGGTCATGGCATGGAGATCTGCTTCGGCGCGGGCTTGATTGGCGCGCGCCTGATCCGTAATTGCGTTAACACGACCACCGGCAAAGATCGGTACGTTAACCTCCACACCGACACTGGCTATCCGGGCATCACGATCCGCCGTAATAAATGAAGCTGAGTTGTTACGACTGATGCTCGCGACCAGATCTACCCTGGGTGCGTGTCCCGATCGGCTGCGCATAACATCCTGCTTGCTGGTTTCAACCAGATGACGCTGCGTTACCAATTCCGCATTTCGGGCTTGCGCCATCTCCCGCCAACTCTCAAAGTCAACAGGTGCGAGCGGTTGAATCGGAAAAGTCCTGCTTAAGGTAGTCAGTTGCTCGGCTGGTTCACCAATCAGTGCGGACAGAGCTAAGTGAGCGGCATCCCAAACATCCTGGGCCTCGATCAGTTGCGCTTGCGCCAAAGCAAAACGGGATTGGGTTTCCAGCACATCAGTACGGGTACCCTCTCCATGCCTAAACATGTTTTCATTCACCTGCTGCAGCTCGGCCAAGGCATCACGTTGTGCTTTGGCCAGGATAAGCCGCTCTTTCGCCAGAAGCGCCTCAAAATAAACTTCTGACAGACGTACAATCAGTCTATCAGCATCACCTTCAAATTTTGACTGGCTGGAGTTGGCTCGCGCCAAACCCTGACGGTAGCCAGCGACCGCTTCCAGATTCAGCAAAGGTTGGCGCAAGGCAAGCGTCGTGACTTCATTGTTGAAATTAAGTGGCCCACTGATCCCGCCCTGGCTCAAAGTGCCACGGTTAATCCCTTGTGCATGGGTCAACGTCAAGGTTGGCAGCAATCCCGCTAGACCAATTTTCGCATTCTGCTGCCCAGCCTCATTTTCATGAATTGCCGAGCGAAAAACCGGATCATTGACCAAAGCAAGCTCATAAGCCTGCAGAAGATCAAGCGCATGTGCACCACTCAGCGGCAGCCACCATAACGCCAGTATTATTTTATATTTTAGTAAACTCAATCGCACGGTTAGTCTTCACTCAATGAAGTATGAATTCTGTCCAAAATGGGTTTAAACAGATAATTCATCAAGGAACGCTCACCCGTTTTGACAAATATTTCCACTGGCATGCCAGCTCGTATTTGATGCTTGGCCAGTAATGTCATACTTTCTGGTTTAACCTGCGCCTTCATCATGTAATAAGGAATACCGGTCTGCTCATCGGTAAAACGGTCTGCCGATACTTGAGTTACCTCGCCCAGAATATGCGGCGTTTTGTTCTGATTAAAGGCAGAAAAAATCAGATCCACCTCCAGGCCGGCGTGCACCCGATCAATCAAGTGCACCGGAATCTGACCTTCGACCACCAGCACATCTTCACTGGGCACAATATCCATCATGCGCGCACCGGGAGCAACGATGCCGCCTTGCGTAAACACACTTACCCCAACTACAAACCCGTCCACCGGTGCTTTGACCAGGGCATTATCCAACTCAAAATCCTGAGCAATCAGACGGCTTTGTAATGCTTGTGCTTCACGCTGAATATCGGTGAGCTGCTGACGGACTTCACCTTGATATTCCTCCACCCGTTGTACCCGACGCAATTCCAGTTCGGCAATCTGTCGCTGAATACGGCCTATATTTCCAGTATCCTCAGACATTTCTCCTATTAATTGCGCACGCGCACGCTCCAATTCCAATACGCGATTACGCGGCACAAAACCATCGCTTGCCAATGTCTGCATGTTTTCCAGTTGTTCCTGCAAAAAGCTTAACTGTTGTTGCTTACTGCTGCGGGATGCATTAAGGCCATTTAACTGCCCCTTCAAACCGGCAATATTTTCTTGTACGGCCGCCAGTTCATGCCTGACAACTGATTTCCTGGAGTCAAACAACTGATTCTGTAATGTGAGCGCTTCCGCCACCCGCCGATCCTGACGGTTTTCCAGCAAATAAACAGGAAAATCGATGGTATTACGATTATCCCGTTCTGCGATCAGCCTGGCCTCGACTGCGCGGGCGCTAATTAATTGCGCACGGGTAATTTCTGCCTGCGCCTTGACCTGGATATCATTCATTTTCACCAGATGCTGTCCGGCCAGTACTTTTTCCCCGTCCCTAACCAAAATCTTATCAATTATCCCGCCGGTCTGATGTTGTACCGCTTTGCGGTTGGTTGACACGATCACCGAACCAGACAACGGTACACCCTTATCCAGCGGCGCAAACGTTGCCCAGAGTAAAAATCCGCCTACGCCAACCAGTACGATCAGCCAGCCAAGACGCGCATGGCTGGTCTCATCAGTATCGACTACTACCGGGGCTTGAATCGGGAGAGGCTCATTCACCTTGTTTAATTCCATTTATCTTCACTCTCTACGCTTAATTAGCGGCACTCTGCGCATTGTCCGGGCTGGTCAGTGATTTGGGCGTATCAGGGGCAGACTGTTGCGCCGCCGCCTGTTGCTGATGCTGCTGCAGGGTGGCCATCACCTGATCGGTCGGGCCAAATAATTTCGCCATACCATCTTGCAGCAATAACAATTTAGTGGTCGCCGACAGGATTCGAGTACGATGCGTGATTACCACGATAGTTTTACCCCTTTTACGCAAGTCAACAATCCCGGCCAACAATGCCTGTTCACCAACATCATCCAGATTGGAATTGGGTTCATCCAGCACAATCAGTGAAGGGTCGCCATACATAGCGCGTGCCAGGCCAATGCGCTGCTTCTGACCACCAGACAGACCACCGCCTCCGTCTCCAAGCAAGGTATCGTAACCTTTTGGCATCATCAGAATCATTTCATGCACCCCGGCGCGCTTCGCGGCCAGAATCACCTTGTCAGCATCAATTTCACCAAAACGGGCAATGTTCTCGCTGATGGTACCGGCGAACAACTCAATATCCTGTGGTAAATAACCGATGTATGCACCCAGTTCATCCTTGTTCCACTGATAAACATCAGCGCCATCTAGTCGTACTTTACCGTTCGCAGCAGGCCACACACCCACCAGAAGCCGCGCCAGCGTCGACTTTCCCGAACCACTCGGCCCAATCACACCCAGCACCTCGCCGGGGGAAATGGCAAAACTCAACCCTTTGATTACCGCGACTTTCGATCCCGGAGGTGCTGCCATCACATTTTCCACCGAAACTCGGCCTTCCGGCTTGGGTAACGCCATACCCGCCTGACGCAGTGGATTTTCTGCCAATAATTTTGACAAGCGTTCATAAGCACTACGTGTTTGCCCAAACTGCCGCCAGACACTAATCAACAATTGCACCGGGCCAATCGCTTTACCCAGCAGAATGGAACCGGCAATCATCATTCCCGGTGAAATACTGTCTTCCAGCACCAACAATGCGCCCAGCCCCAGCATGATTGATTGCAAAGCCACCGAAACCGCCTTGCTAATCGCCGTAATCGACCCGGATTTTTCACTAGCTTGCGCCTGTAAATTCAGAAAACGGCGATGCAGCTCATACCAGCGCGCCTGCAAATTTGGCAGCATGCCCATGGCTTCAATTACTTCCGCATTACGCAGATTATTATTCGCCAGCGCAGAAGAGGCAACGGCGAGGGAATTCGCTTCTGCCAAGGGTTTGTGCGAGAGCCGTTCATTCAGATATGCCAGCAATACCAAAACAGCGGTGCCAAACAAGGCAAACACGCCCAGCCAGACGTTGAACAGAAAAATTACCAGCAAATAAACCGGAAACCAAGGTGCATCAAAAAAGGCAAACAAGGCATTACCTGTTAGAAATTGCCGCAGATTGGTCAGATCCTGCAGTGCCTGACCAGCATTACCATTGGCTTGCCGCAGGTTTTGCTCGAAAGCGGCGGTATACACCCGTCGGTTCAACTTCATATCAAACTGCGCGCCGACACGAATTAACACAAAACTGCGCACATACTCCAGCGCGCCCATGAAAATATAGGCACCCAGCATGATCAGGGTCAGCATCAGCAGGGTCATTTCATTACGGCTGGTCAATACGCTATCGTAGAGCTGCAGCATATAAAGCGCGGGCATCAGCATTAACAGATTGATAACTGCGCTGAAAACACCTATCGTTCGGAATGCCCGTTTAAAACTGGCCAGAATCTGTGTCAGTTCACTTTGCGGTGACCCGGTATTTTTCAATGATGGCAGGCTAGACATCTAAAACTCCTGTCAATAAAACGACCGCACCATATATTCGGATCAAATCTGCATTTTTCAGGAAAAGGCGGGGAATAGCTAAAGAATGGATAGTTATCAACACAAATCTTTCTTGTCGAGGTTAAATAGGCCAGGAGCATAATTGAAATCACGAATTGCTGCTGAATAATCAAAAACCAGATCTCGATTCATTCTGTCAACCATACCTGGGGTAATATGCTGAAAACGCGGCAATCTTCTGGCTACCCTAACAACGGTGTGTATTAACCATTGCGGTAAAAAAAGCAACCGTGGTATGCGTTCCATGGCAGTAAAAATCCTTTCCACCATGGCGTAATAAGCGAGCGTTTCGCCACCGGCAATATTATAAACTTGGTTGATGGTCCGTTCGGATAATAAAGCAGCGAGACATGCCTCAGCGACATCTTTGACATAAACCGGCTGGCGTAAGCCTTTTCCCTGACCCGCCAGTGGAAAAAAACCAAATTTACGAATAAATTTCACAATCTGCATGATATTTTGATCGCGCCCCCAACCATAAATCAGGGTAGGTCGCAAAATTGTCCAGCGTACACCCTGCTGGATCGCCTGATCCCGAAGATGGGATTCACCCTCTGCCAACTGATGCGCCAATATACGCTCGCTGCTGTCTGTAGAATGATTTTTGGTCAGCACGCTGGTGGAAGATAGCGCCACCAGACGGCACATTCCCTGCGCAACCAGCCAGTTGAAATGCTCTGGCAGGGTCCAGATCGGTGCCAGATAAAACCAGTTAGCAATCTTTTCACCATAATCAGTACCGTTGTCCCCTGTATCGATCTGCCGCCAAGATATGGCCGGGTGCAGTGGTTCCTGTGCAGATATTGCCACGTTACGGCGTGTATATGCCGTCACCTGCCAGCCATCTGCCAGTAGTTTACGCACCAGACACTCACCGACAAAACTGGTCGCACCGATTACGCCAACTGAGCGTTTATCCACGGCGTAGACCCATTACTTTTAATAAACCAGTACAAGAATGATAAAGCACAACCATGCCAAAACGTATCCCCACACCAGCTGCTACCAGCCAGGCCAGTATGACGGGATAGCGATGTAAAAAAAATTTTCGGTAAAAGTGCAACATGCCTTTGTGCTTGTGCCAGGCAACAAAGAAAGGGCGCGCATGGCTGCAGGCTCCCTGATGATGCAATACTGGTGCATCCGGCACAAACAGGATTTTCCAGTTTTTTTGTCTAAATCGCAGACACCAGTCAAGATCCTCACAATGCAAGAAATAACCTTCATCCCAATCACCAACTTCATCAATTGCTTGGCGGCGAACCAGCATTAAAGCACCCGAAATTGCTTCAACCTCGATAGGGTGATCCGGTAATGGTTGATGGTGTAAATTAAAATCAAACAGAAGTGCTGGAAAAAAGCGGGCAAAGCAATGCAAGCCTGTCGCTCTGACAAAAGCACGCCATGGCGTCGGGATGGCGCGGCGGCTGCCTCCCTGCTCACTACCATCTGGGTTGAGCAATCGTCCGCCCACCATTCCTGTCTGGGGATCAGACTTGATTACCTCATAAAGTCGCTCGATAGCACCCGAACTTGGCAAGCAATCCGGATTGATAAAAAGAATATAGGGTGTTGCTGTTGCCACCAAGCCCAAGTTACAACCTGCTGCAAATCCCATATTCTTCTTCGAGAAAATGATGTTAAGCCGCCCATCAGCTGGCTCACCTGGAAATACCTCTTTAAGTCTGGCTATGCTCAAATCGGTCGAAGCATTGTCCACAACGATAGTTTTCCCGACTTGCGTTGACAACGCAACGACACAATCAGCCAGCAAATCCCCCGCGTTGTGGTTCACGACCAAAGCGGTTATCTGCGATAGTGGGTTCATCCGGTGATTTTCTAACTATTGGATTTAAAGATTTGTTTGATCTTGTACCGCAAAAACTGGCGAAAATTCAGCCCATCGCAGAAGTAGACCGTCAGGATTTAGAAATCATGCTACTCTAACAAACTGAATTAATAAATTTATTTTGAGTGAATTTCACTTTTGTAATCTTTCAGGAAACCTCAGTCTGACATTCAACCTACCACACCCAGCAAACTTTATTATACTACTGCTACCCGTTAAAACCTGTAAGCTGCAATCAGGTGAAGTCAATTACCTGATTGTTTAAACTGGTTTTCGTTTTAACTTCTCACATCAAGCAGCTTTGCATATAAATACCGTTTTTTAGTATATTTATCAGATATTTGTTCATGGTTCGCCCTTTACTGTAACCAATCACAACCAGTTGTACACAAAATAATTCTTATGCTGAAAATAGAGTCTTTCTGGCACGATTGTCTAGCACAATTCGATCAAGAATTGAATGGTCAACAATTCAATACATGGATCAGACCATTACGGCTGGAAAACTCGCTGGAAGATGATAACACCCTGATATTGATCACACCTAATCGCTTCGTACAACAATGGATTCGTGATAATTTTATTAATCGCGTCGAAGAAATTGCACAGCAGTATTTCGGTCGGGAAGTGTTACTTAAACTAGTACTGGATGAAAGCGGCCATGATCTTCCTACAGTCAAATCCGTACCGGAACTAAATCACAAGAAAGTTAAAAAAAATGGGGACGTGATAGCGCTTCGCAAAACTCCTGCTAAATCAGCAAAAAAAGAAGATGATCATTATCTGAATCCAGACTTCAATTTTGATACTTTAGTTACTGGAAAAGCCAATCAATTAGCGCGTGCAGGGGCGTTGCAAGTTGCAGAACGTCCCGGTATTGCCTACAACCCGCTGTTCATCTACGGCGGTGTGGGGTTAGGGAAGACGCATATGATTCACGCTATCGGTAATCAGCTATTGCGGCTGAATCCGGCAGCCAAGATACGTTACGTCCATGCTGAAAAATATGTTTCAGATGTGGTTAGCGCTTACCAGCACAAATCATTTGATAAATTCAAGTCTTATTATCATTCACTGGATCTGTTGCTAGTGGATGATGTACAGTTTTTCAGCGGAAAAAACCGTACCCAGGAAGAATTTTTTTATGCGTTTAACGCGCTGGTAGAAGCACACAAACAAGTTATCATCACTTCTGATTGTTATCCAAAAGAAATCAGCGGGCTAGAAGAACGACTGGTCTCAAGATTTGGCTGGGGATTAACAGTAGCCATCGAACCGCCTGAACTGGAAATGCGAGTAGCCATTCTGTTGAAGAAATCACAAGCTGAAAAAATTAAACTGGATGAAAATACGGCTTTTTTTATCGCTAAACATATTCGCTCCAATGTCAGAGAGCTAGAAGGCTCACTCAAACGAGTGCTGGCTTTTTCCCGTTTTGTTAATCAACCCATTTCACTGGAGCTCGCCAAAGAAGCCTTGAAAGATCTGTTAGCTATTCAGAATCGGCATATTTCCATTGAAAATATCCAGAAAACAGTGGCTGAGTATTACAAAATCAAACTTACCGACATGTTCTCTAAAAAACGTTCCAGAGTGATTGCCCGACCGCGTCAGATCGCGATGGCCGTCGCCAAGGAACTGACTCAAATGAGTTTACCGAATATCGGTGAAGCCTTCGGTGGCAGAGATCACACTACTGTGTTGCACGCACACCGTAAAATTATGGAATTGCGGTTATCTGATACTACGATTAACCGAGATTTCAATGCGTTACTGCATATTCTGCGTGGTTGATTTATCTGTGTAATCTCGTTGTATGATCTGTGGATAACTCTCCTTATATTTGAAACTGGAAATTTTATCCACAAATTACCCACCGACTATACGGTATTTATACCGTTGCGAAATAGTTGTTAACAGATTGAAAAAAAACTAAATTAATTTTTATACCGTTATTGATGATGCTCTATTAACTATTACTATTCTTTTTAATTTAATGAAATTATTAATAACTGATATCAATTTATTGCTCAAACCACTACAGATGGTTAGTGGCGTCGTTGAGAAAAGGCAAACAATGCCCATCCTGGCAAATACCTTGGTTGAAATCGGAAATGGAACTCTGAAATTTATCACCTCGGATATAGATATCGAGAGTGAAGCCACCGCTTCCAGTGATGAACTGGTGGATATCGAACCATTCAGTACAACGGTATCGACGAGAAAACTCCTAGATATTCTGCGCACCTTACCAAAAAATGCTGCTATCGAACTTAGCAAACAACAAAATCGGCTGCAGATTATTTCAGGAAAAAGTCGTTTTTATCTTCAATTACTACCAGCAGAGGCGTTTCCGAGAATGACTCTGGAAGCAGAAAACAATAATATTTTCTGCACGCTAACCCAAAAAATTCTTAGAACTCATATCCAACATGTTATCCATGCCATGGCACAGCAAGATTTGCGCTATTATCTAAACGGCATGACTTTTGCGTTGGAAGACAATCAATTAACTTTGGTGGCAACAGATACTCGGCGCTTGAGCCTTACCAAAATAGAACTAAATCAGCCAGTCGAGAAAAACAAAGCCATCCTGCCACGTAAAGCCGTACAGGAACTTGTTCGCCAATTGGATGACAGCGATGCACCCATAACAATAGAAATAACGCCTAAAATTTTCCGCTTCTCGTTTCCGGAAGCCGTGCTGACCTCCAAAACTATTGTTGGAGAAATGATTGACTATAAAGCTGTTCTCCCCAAAGCAAAAAACTATCTATTCCTACTTAACCGGCTGGAATTACTTGGTGCACTTAAACGACTAGCGATCATTTATAACCAGAATGATCCCTATCATAATCTTCATTTCAAACTCGCTGACAACAGGATCTTGCTGTCAGCTGTCAATTTAGATCAGGAAGAAGCCAGCGAAGAAATTGAAACCAGCTACCAACTTGATCCTATCGATACTGTTTTTAATATTCTGTTATTCATTGAAATCCTCAATGATCTGGACTGTGAAATTATTGAATGTTCATTTGAAGAAATTCATGAAGGTCGACTATTGATCACCGCGCCAGGTGAAAATGATTTTCTTCATATTCTAATGCCCATGAAAAAATAACTGCCTACAGAATCAGTAACATTCCTTACTTACATTAATAAAGTGAACTCCGGAAATGAACGACGATACCTCCAAATTTACCAGTAAAAACAGTGACAATCCACAGGAATACAATTCGGACAATATCAAAATCCTGAAGGGACTAGATGCGGTTCGCAAACGCCCCGGGATGTATATCGGCGATACTAGTGACGGCACCGGATTGCATCACATGGTTTTTGAAGTGGTTGACAATGCCATCGACGAAGCACTTGCCGGTTATTGTGATGATATTCTGGTCATCATTCATCCAGATAACGCCGTCAGTGTTCATGATAATGGCCGCGGTATTCCTACCGGAATCAAACAGGATGATGACTTGAAACGTTCGGCTGCCGAAATTGTTATGACCGAACTGCATGCAGGTGGCAAGTTTGATGATAATTCCTACAAGGTATCGGGTGGTCTGCATGGTGTGGGCGTATCGGTCGTCAACGCCTTATCGGAATGGTTGCGCCTGACTATTCGCCGTGAAGGCAAGGTTCATCAGATGGAATTCCGGGATGGCGTGGCGGTTACACCGTTGAAAATCATTGGCGAAACTGAAAAAAACGGTACAGAAGTTCATTTTCTCGCCAGTCAGGCTATTTTTGGCGACATTACTTACCATTACGAAATCTTTGCCAAGCGTCTGCGCGAACTTTCCTTTTTAAACAATGGTATCAAGATCAAATTGGTTGATCAACGGGCAGATAAAGAAGAAACGTTTGCTTTCAGTGGCGGTATCCGTAATTTCGTCGAATATATCAACCGCAGCAAAACAGTGCTGCATCCTAAAATTTTCAATGCCAAAGGTATCAAGGATGATATTTCGGTCGAAATGGCCATGCAGTGGAATAACAGTTATGCTGAGCAAGTGCTTTGTTTTACCAACAACATTCCACAAAAAGATGGTGGTACCCATTTAACCGGACTGCGTGCCGCGATGACGCGCACCTTGAATAACTATATCGAACAAAATGAGCTCGCCAAAAAAGCCAAGGTAGAAACCACTGGGGACGACATGCGTGAAGGGCTAGCTTGTGTGCTATCGGTCAAACTTTATGAACCCAAGTTTTCTTCACAGACCAAGGAAAAACTGGTGTCCTCAGAAGTGCGTCCGGTAGTCGAGGAAGTCGTTTCACAAAAGCTTTCGGATTTTCTAATGGAGAACCCCAATGAAGCTAAATTAATCTGCAACAAGATCATAGAAGCGGCGCGGGCGCGTGAGGCCGCAAGAAAGGCACGTGAACTGACGCGCAGAAAAGGCGTACTCGACAGCATGGGCTTACCCGGAAAACTAGCGGATTGTCAGGAAAAAGATCCGAGTCTATGCGAAATTTATCTGGTAGAGGGAGATTCTGCGGGGGGATCGGCCAAGCAGGGACGGGATCGTAAATTCCAGGCGATCATGCCGCTCAAGGGAAAAATTCTGAATGTCGAAAAATCGCGTTTTGATAAATTAATTTCTTCCCAAGAGATTATTTCGTTGATTACCGCGCTTGGTACCGGTATCGGCAAGGATGAATACAATCCAGACAAATTACGTTACCACCGCATCATCATCATGACCGATGCGGATGTTGATGGTGCCCATATCCGAACCTTACTGCTGACCTTCTTCTACCGGCAGATGCCGGAGCTGATCGAGCGTGGTCATGTCTACATTGCCCAGCCACCACTCTACAAAATCAAGCATGGCAAGCAGGAACGCTACCTGAAAGATGATCATGAGTTGAAGCGTTACATGTTAAGCCTTGCGCTCAAAGGCGCTGAGCTTCACCCCGGAAAAGATCGAGCGCCATTGACAGGAGAGACACTTGCCAGCATTACTGATGTCTATCTGCTCGCAGAAGCGGTTATCGAGCGCATGAGCCATTTGATTGATACCAAGGTTTTATACGCCTTGTTGAAGCAACCCGAGATTGATTTGAGTTCGCTGGATAGCGCACAAGCCAGCGCACATGTTCTGGAAAATATCGTGCAGCAGGAAGCGCAGATCAGTGCTGAATACGATGCAGAATTTGAGCGTTACCGTTTGAAAATTAGCCGTAACCTGCACGGCAACCAGCTGAATAGCTATCTTGATACCGATTTTCTAAACAGCGGTGATTTTGCCCATATCAGACAAGCTGCCCAGATGCTGGATGGCCTGCTCGGAGAGCAAGCCAAAATCAAACGTGAAGAACGGGAATCTCCTGTTCTGGAATTCAAGGATGCGCTCACGTGGTTAATGGAAGAAGCGAAAAGAGGAATTGGGATTCAGCGTTATAAGGGATTAGGCGAGATGAATCCGGAACAGTTATGGGAAACCACCATGGATCCCCAAAACCGGCGCTTGTTACGCACCCAGATTGAAGACAGTATTTTGACTGATGAAATCTTTACCACCTTAATGGGAGATGTGGTTGAGCCGCGACGGGCATTTATTGAAAATAACGCCCTACGCGCCAGAAATATTGATGTTTAGCGACGCTCCAAAAACGCCCATTTTTCCGGGAAGCTGTCGGGCTTGAACGATCGTCCTGCATAAAAGAAAGGGAATGCGACCGTGACCGTGATGCCCGAAGCCAAAGCTCGCCAGCTGATTAATCAGAAGCTCGAACAGGCTGGCTGGGTTATCCAAGACAGGAAGCAGATCAACCTCGGCACCGGGTTCGAGCTGCCGGAAAGCAATTTGCGTCAGTGCCAGATCAGCGCCGTCATCGGGCTGGAGAAGTCGCTGGCGTGAAATAAGCTGCGTGTCTTGGTGCATATGGCTACGAGTGCGGGTAAAACCTTCACCGCTATTACCTCGGTGTATCGCTTGCTCAAGTCCAGCGGTGCCAAGCGCATTCTGTTTCTGGTCAATACCTGCAACCTCGGCAAACAGGCACATCAGGAATTCATGGCCTACACGCCGCCGGATGATTGAAGTGGCTGCCGGACTGCGGAGTAGCTGATTTCTGTTAGCAATATTATTTTTCTGATAGTCGAAAAATTGCTGATGCGGCAATTCGCCACATTGTTAGAGGGCGTTAATTAAATTACCATTATGGAGAGTGTCAACACAACTGTTGATAATCATTATCATCTGCGTTAGCATCCTACCATGCGTATGATTAACATAAACCGTAAACCGGTGATTACTTTTGCATCTTTTATCAGTCTGCTTGCTGTGGTAGGGGTGCATGCAGCCTTAATTTATGGATTAATGCAGCATCGTTTCAACGTGGTGGAGCCGCCAACGGCGACGCTTTACGCCGAATTTATTTCGCCGCCTATCAAGGCCGATGTGCCTGAAGCACCGAAGGTTGATCTGCAGCCAGAGCCAAAACCGCCACAGGTCAAACCTCAACCGCCAGTTGTGCGTGAGAAACCGAAGCCTAAGCAGCAACTGGTTGCAAAAGCGCCGGTCAGAACACAGCAGGATGTAGTTGCACCCATCGCACCGGTTGAGGAAGTTCTGCCCGAACCCGTTGAAGAAGCACCACAAACTATGGCAGCGGCTCAACCGGCGCAAATGCCGGCTGGTCCGGTAGCTTTGTCTACTGAATTGTCGGTATCCTGTCCTGAAATGGCACGCCCTCCTTATCCTGCCTTATCCAGGCGATTAGGTGAAGAGGGTAAACTTACGCTGCAGGTCGAATTGGATGAATCGGGAAGAATCACGCAAACGCGAATCGTTAAAAGCAGTGGCTATTCCAGGCTGGATAATGCCGCAGTGACCACTGTTAAAACCTGGCGCTGCCGACCAGCTATGCGCGATGGGCAACCTGTTCGCACAGTTGCCCTGCAACCTTTTAATTTTGTTATCGAAGGAGAGTAATGGATGGAAAAATCGCTGGGATTTGCCAATTTTCTGGCACAGATAGATCAGGTGGGGATGGTTGTCCTCGGCTTACTGTTGGCTTTATCCGTTGCCAGCTGGTATTTGATTGTTACCAAAAGTGTTGCCAATTTTCTGGCCAGGCAGCGTGCTAACCGGTTTTTGAAACGCTTCTGGGAGATTGATTCCATTTCCCAATTGGAAGCAGAAATGAAACAGACAAAAGGTGAGCATGCCTTTATTCATTTGGCGAAAATCGCTCTGGCAGTCACTACCGATTCGCGTAGGCATGGGTTTGCGAAACTGGCTGCTGCGGGTGGTACCGGAGAGCTGCTGACTCGTGCGTTGCGTAATGCGCTTGATCAGGAGGCGGCCAAAACTGAAAGTGGATTGACGGTAATTGCTTCTGCTGGCTCTGCTGCACCCTATATAGGGTTATTCGGTACGGTGTGGGGGATATATCATGCCCTGATTCAAATTGGTATATCGGGACAAGGCACGCTAGACAAAGTAGCTGGTCCAGTGGGAGAGGCCCTGATTATGACTGCATTAGGGCTGGCAGTTGCTATTCCTGCAGTTCTGGCATTCAATGCGTTTACACGCCGTAACCGTGTTTGGATGGCGCAGCTCGATAGTTTTGCGCACGATCTTTTCACCATTTTTACGGTAGGCGGCAAGATTAGCGAAGAACAGGAGAAACCGGTAGTACCAGCGCATCATGCTGCATCGGCTTCGTTTATGTCGCCTTCTACACCTTTGGTTGGTGCGGCAGTTGGCATCGTTGCGGGGGTAAAAGACTGATGGTATTTGGTGATTCGACCCGTTATCAGAGCAAGGGGGCCATGTCTGAAATTAATGTGGTGCCGCTAGTGGATGTTATGCTGGTTTTACTGATCATTTTTATTATTACTGCTCCTTTGTTGACGCATTCGGTTAAGGTAGATCTACCAAAAGCATCCAGCACCCCAAATGTGACACAGCAAGAACATATCGAGTTTGCCATTCATGCGGATGGCAATTTTTTCTGGAGTGGTGAACCAGTTACCATGGAGTCTTTGCCATCGCGTTTCGCGCAGGCAATCGAGGTATCGCCTGAAACTGAATTGCATATCCGTGCTGATCGTGATACCTATTATGAACTGGTTGCCAGGGTGATGAGTGCTGCTGCACAGGCAGGCATCAGCCGCATTGGTTTTGTGACAGACCCATCCACGGAGTGATTGGTGTTATCTTGAGTAGCTAATTCGGATTTATCGTATCGATTATGGTAAATAAGTCGCTTAGCAGGTTCCTTCTGATGGCATTACTGAGCACTGGTATCGTAACGGGTTGTGGTACATTCACCAGCAATAACAAGCTATCCTTACGCCATCCGCAATATTCCCCAATACGAAAAACGAATGCAGATACCCAGGCAGTTCTCAACCGGCTCTATGCACATTACCAGCAATGGCGGGGAGTACCTTATCGTTTGGGTGGGGAGAATCGTTCCGGAATTGATTGTTCGGCGCTGGTGAGAACCGTTTATCAATCTGCCTTTGGTGTAAACCTGCCGCGGGCAACTGATTCACAGGCACAATTTGGTAATAAAATCAACAGACATCAACTAAAGGCAGGTGATCTTGTTTTTTTCAAGACAGGCAGACGCACGCGCCACGTAGGTATCTATCTGGAAGATAAAAAATTCCTGCACGCATCTACCAGCATAGGAGTGACTATTTCTCACATGGATAACCTTTATTGGCGTTCCAGATACTGGAAATCCGTCAGGATTTGAAGCACTGGGTACCTCAGAGGTTGCTTATACGCTGACGCGCTCCGAGCTTTTCCACAGTATTTCTGGTTAGAAACTCACGATGCCCCGGGTAGAGCAGTTACAAATCCATAAAGAACGGCAACCACGTTTTTGATAAACGACTGATTCCTCGTTTAGCGATGTATTTGGTAGTATAAATTTAACTGTGTCTGGAGTATCTCGGGTGCTATACGTGCCGGATGGCAATTTCCAATGAGTGCATCCTCGGTATGAAGGGCGGAATCGTGCGATTCTGGGTGCGCGACTCCGCCAACAGCAATCGCACAAGAAGGTGTGGTGCGACTGGGGACTGGCGAGCTCATCGAGTGGCTAAGTTGTCCTTGTTGTCGGTGATTGTCATGAAGGGCGCCAGGCAATCCGGCCACACTTGCCACACATCCTACTCGGAAAATCACCATAAGACTTCCTGATTTCCTCTCATGTTTCGTCCAGTGGTTGATCTTTCGTAACTAGCAGCGGACGCGTTCGCCCATATGACAGGGATGGAGTGTATTTGTCGTTTTGCAGGGAATGTAGTGTGAGCGACAGAATCACGCGGGTTAAACGCGTTTGAGCCGGGTGGTGGCAGATAAACTCTATTCGTTGGCGATAGACGGTCTAATTTTTTCTATTTAATGAAACTTTGGACTTCATAAAACTCAGCATTCTTTACTTATCCAATAAAAAACCGGCACATCCTCTGTCTAGCGACAGTGATGTACCGGTTTGTGACGACTAACTTAGCTCTGGTAAAGCTTAGAGCTTAGTAAAGACTGGAATAACTGGACCAGCAATACTATTGATATGTCGATTTCCCTCATCATCCCAAGCCATTAATAATCCACCAAAACGGCTTTCAGGGTCACCCAACAATGCCATCAAACGTTGAATTTCCCATAATGCATCTTTGGCTTCCATTCTCAGCTCTCTGGTTTCTCCCGGTTGAATTGGTGTTTCGTCATCAAATGACAATCCAATCGCGGTCAATTCGCGTGGGTAGTTTGGATCCAGCGTTTTACGACCAACGGCATTAACAAAACGAATACCGGCTGTAGTAAATTCACCAAACTGAATCGCGCTATCGCCATTGTTGGTTACTTCTAGGCTAACACGAAGTGCCCGACCAGGAACGTCATAGTTAGCATCTGTTACCTTAATCGCAACTGGATTAGGTGCAACCGGTAACGGTGCAACTTTAGATTCACCAGCTTGAATAGGTACCGTGTAAGGATGTTTGTTTTCTGTGTAACGATATCCACCCCACACCAACCCTAGCGTAATTATTACCATGACCCACGCAATCTTGGTGTCGACTGGATCACGCAATAGATCATCACCATAAGCCAGCAGTACCCGGCTACGTGGCAGGAACATCGGACGAATTGTGAAAACACCTATCCAGAAACACCCCAACGATATCCATAATACGTGCCAGAATAAACCATTGGTGTGGTTAAATGTTTCAGAATCAATAGTTTCACCCGTCAGGAGTTTGAGTGGATTGGTGAAATCATCCCAGCTCCCCGTAATATTCATCCATGCACCTGGACCAGCAATTGGCCCGGCACCTTCCACATTCAACATAGCATGAATGTGATGGCGACCAGGGATACGTGCTCTCAGACTTACTTCAAACTCATAATCACGACCAATTTGCAGTGGTCCGGAAATGAACCATGGATGACCATTGATTTTAGTACTAAGCCTAACAAACACCGGGCTTGGGCTACCTACGTTCAAGAATGCCCGGTGCGGTTGCGAAGCTGCCCGCGGCCAATCTTCACCTAAATGGAATTTACCTTCCATTTTGGCAAGCTCATTGACTTTAACAGTTTCTGGGCTCCATTTAAGGTCATACCATTGCACCGTCCGCATCCGCAAGAATGGCTCCTGTGAGCGCTCACCATGTGCTGCTACTGTTGAGACATCCAGCGCAACTGTCATGGTCAATGCTGCCATTGCATAAGCAGCGCCGTAAAGCCCCATCACGCCACGTTTGTATAGTTTTTTAATATCCATTATTTGATCCTCTCTGGAAAGCCTTCTTCACCAAATGCTGTCACGTCATCTCTATGTACAATCCGTCCTCGTTTACCTTTAACGTAAAAGAAGGCCGTGCAGTAGACTTTACCCAGATACCACCATACGCAGAAAACCAACATGGAAACAAACGCTGAGAAAAACGCTGCAATTACTGTGGTATGACCACCGAAGGTACGCAATGACCCTTTTTCAATCAGGCGTGTATATTCCGGTGTTCCTGTACGAACATACAGGTGTCCCATGTAATCAGCCATTGACAACAAATGTCCTTCTACCACGATCGGCAAGTGCGTAGGACCAAAGATTGTCCAGTTACCAGGATAAAACAACAGACCAAAGAAAGCACCACCAACCAGTGCGGTAATCAACCAGTTACGTGTCAGGAATAAGGTCAGATCAAGCATCAACGCACCTGGCAGCATGATCCCAGGTGTAACAAAGTTGATTGGGTAATGTGACCACCAGTAAAATCCCCAGTACCGTGTCAGCCATTCACCCAGCAACAGGCAGATCACACACAGAGTTGCACCAAATGGTTGACGATAATTCACCCACAGGTAATACATAATCGTCGAACAATAGGTAATCCCTACAATTGGGGTTAATACTGGCCACCATTGACGATCTTTCCAGTCCATCCAGAAATCCCAGTCACCCGCTAACAGCATGAAATGCATGTGGTAGGTACCTACCAACAGCACGATCAAAATCGGAAAATACACCGCATCAATCAATCGTGACATATGAACTGCTTCTGGTGGCATCTTGGCTGCTTTCAGAATTTCATTTGTCCTGAATACTCCGGTCATTAAACCTTCACCTTTGGTCAACAATGTCAGCACCATCAGCACCGGTACGACATATATTAGAGCCAGTAAAAACTCATTCATAACCCCCTCCCTTTTCTAATTTGCGATATTAAATGTAGCAACATGAGGACCCCTCTTTCTTTATTAAAAATAAGTCTCCACAACCGCGACCAGCTGCTTTCAATCCTTTGAAACCAGCTGGCCCCTTTTTTCTTTCTCAACACTCCCTGAAAACGGCACCGCTATGTTACCCGGCGCTACCGTTCCAAAAATACGCCTGATTAAGCCACAATCCGGTTGTTGAGAATTTCTTTGCTTTGGTTATTCCAGATAACGTCAGTCAGATTGGAATAACGGGTGATAATTTGTGCTGCAATACCACCTTGGAACAAACCAGCCCAGCCCAGGATCACAAAACCCCAGTGCAATGGTGCACTGAATAATTCTTCCATGAACCAGAAAGCATGGCCCCATTCGTTCAAGCCAACATTAGGCAGAATCATTAGCGGCCCAGCAATCGCCATCACCAGTGGGAAAGATATCCCACGGCTATACAGCGGTAGACGAGTCATTGCATACAGATAAGATGCAATACCGCAAACGATGTACATCGGGAATGAACCATAAAATACCACTACATGACTAGGGGTAAAGCTGGTATCACGAATAATCACTTGATGCCAGGAAGCATCTTGCTCCGTGAAGAAGCTACCGCCCCAGTACACACCAAAGATGTACACGCCAATCCACATCAGCCAGTAGAAATAACGCTTGATTTCCAGTCTTGGATCAAGGGTATCCAGCTGCTCTTTGGTATCACCTGTTTTTAAAATCCAACCCCAGGTTATCAGGGCAAACAAAGGCATAATGGTCATGTGTACACGCCACAGTCCCATCCAGATACGGTCAAACTCTGGCTCCATCGAGTCCATGCCGTGCGAATACGCAAAAGTACGTTGATACCATACCCAGAATATTGCTACTAGCAGCATGGTGATCATGCCAAATTTATACCACTTGGAGTCATACCACAGCGACATGTCGTAGCCTCTTTCCGAGGTAGACGCTGCACTGCTCGTTCCCATCGTAGTTGCCATCTTTAGTTCCTCCTATCTAACAACATTTTTGTCAAAAATTGTGATGACCTAACTACACATCACCACCTCCTACTACAAAAACCATAAATACCTCAAGGTCTTTGCACTGCTTGTGACTCTTTGTTTCTATTTTTGTTCCAGCAAAGATACCTCACCTACGCTGAATACAACCCAGAGCGTAGTCACCTTCTCCTCCTTAGTCAAGATTTTTATAACCATACTAAAAAAGAGGTTATAGGCAGAAACCGCCTGTATTGCCATGACAAACTCATAAATAGTAGTTGGATAACCACGTTTCCTATCATTTTTATCGCAAGTGCTTAACAACATCAATGCTATTACTTATGCTTCTATCTGAGTTAGTAGTTCAAGCCACTCTTCTTCCAATTTTGCAATTTTTTTCTCCAAGTCTTTCCGGTTTTGATTTAGCGTCTGAATTTCCTTTTGCGTCAGATTAATATAAGTCGAATTATCCAACAGGAGATTATCGGTCGCATTTAGTTCAGTTTGCGCAGAGGCAAGTGACATTTCCAATTTTGCTTGCCTCGCGATCAAAAACTTTTTATTTGTTCGCGGTTTATTTTCAGCTATTTGTGCTTTATCTTTTAATGATGAATCTGGTTTTTCTGCGGCTGTTCGATTTTTTTCAATCCACTTTTTATATTCTTCCAGATCTTCTTCGAACAATTTTACAGATCCATTGGCCACCAGCCAAAGTTCATCAGCAATTGCTTTGATCAAACTCCGATCATGCGAGACCAACACTACTGCCCCCAGATATTCTTCCAGAGCAACCGTCAATAAATCGCGCATTTCCATATCAAGATGATTAGTTGGCTCATCCAGCAGCAGGATATGTGGTTTTTGGTAAGCAATCAGCGCTAACGCCAGTCGACTTTTTTCTCCTCCAGAAAAAGTCGCAACCGGGCGCTCTTCTTCATTTCCCGCCAGGCCAAAGCGTCCTAGAAAATTCCTCAACGTTAATTCTGTTTCGCTGGGGGCAATTTTTTGCATGTGCTGCAATGGAGTTCGATTGCTTTCCAGGTGTTCCAATTGATGTTGGGCAAAATAACCAACGCGGATGTCAGAATTAATATAAATTTTTCCGACTATTGGCATGAGCTCACCGATTAGCAGTCTGATCAAGGTTGATTTCCCTGCGCCATTAGGCCCAATCAATGCTACCCGCGCACCCGCTCGTAAAGAAATATTGATCTGATTCAACAACAATTGATCGCTATATCCAAAACCCGCGCCTTCTGTTTGTATCAACAGATCCGGACTGCGTTCCGGCGCCTCGATTTTGAATTGATAGCCATCATTCCTGCCGTGAACAGGAGCAATTCTCACCAAGCGCTCCAGTGCTTTCAGCCGACTTTGCGCCTGCCTTGCTTTAGTTGCCTTGGCACGAAAGCGTCGTACGAAATCTTCCATGTGGTCAATCTGGCGCTGCTGCTGCTGATAAGCCTGTTCCTGCTGATTGGTCCGCTCGATCAGCGCACGCTCAAATTGATCGTAGTTGCCACTGTAAGTATCAATCACACCATCATGCATGTAGGCCACCCGATTAATACATGCATTCAGAAATTCGCGATCGTGCGAAACCACAATGAAACTGCCAGGGTAACGCGCAAGATATTCCTCTAGCCATACAATCGCCTCCAAATCCAGGTGATTGGTCGGTTCATCCAGCAGCAGTAAATCGGCCCTCCGCATCAGCGCCCTTGCTAAATTCAGTCGCATCCGCCACCCACCGGAGAAACTGTTGACAGGTTGATTCAGCTCCATTTGCGAAAAACCCAGGCCATCCAAAAGCTGCGCCGCGCGTGCGGGCGCACTGTAGCCATCAATTTCTTCAAAGCGATGTTGCGCAGCGAACCAATCCGAGTCATGTGTCTCGCTTTCTAACACGGATTGCAGTTGCTGCCTCTCTGTGTCTCCCGCTAACACGAAATCCAGTGCAGTTTGCGAGGAGTTGGCAATTTCTTGTTCGACAAAAGCAAGGGTTTTTCCCTGCTGCAAAGCTACTTCACCTTGCTCGGGAGCAATTTCTTTGCGAATCAAGCGAAACAAAGTGGATTTACCACAGCCGTTTTTACCAACCAAGCCGATGCGTTGGTCGGCAAAAATCTGAACATTGATATTGCGCAGCAACGGAATGCCACTTTGAAGAAAAGAAAGATTACAAATTGAAAGCATAAAACCTCATTGTTATTGGAATTACTAGATCGAATCTAGGTGATCGCAAAAAAACACTACGAAAACAAGATCGTTGTTGACGTAAACTGTCTCGCTGTACAATAAGCTGCAATCCTTAGGGTATTTTCCACGCTATCCGGGTTTTTGTTCAACCAGCTTAATCAGGCAGATTTAATATTTTCCAATATGGAACCCGTATTCAACTACCCTGTACGTGTCTATTACCAAGATACCGACACCGGCGGCGTGGTCTACCACGCGACTTACCTTGATTTCATGGAACGCGCCCGCTATGAGTGGCTGCGTGAACTGGGTTTTGAAGTAGATACAATGATTCGCTCGCATCAAATGATTTTTCTGGTTCGTTCGCTCAATATAGAATATTTCAAACCAGCTTTACTGGATGATCTGCTGCAGATAACTGTGCAGGCATCCGAGATAGGCCGAAGCCGGATTACCCTGCAACAGCAGGTATTAAGGGAAGACAGCTTATTGGTCAGTGCAACTATACACGTAGTATGTGTAGGGGCTGAGACCTTAAAACCAATTAGTGTTCCGCCACCACTTCGTCATAAAATCGAGAAAATATAATTATGAATTCAACTCTCACCAACGATTTATCTTTGTTTTACCTGATTAGTAGTGCAAGCCTGCCCGTACAGTTGGTCATGCTACTATTGCTAATGGCCTCCTTTTTTTCCTGGTGGTTCATTTTTCGTAAATTGTTTGCGATACGCCAGGCAAACAGGCAAACAGATGAATTTGAAAACACCTTCTGGCGAGGTGCGGATTTGAATGCACTTTATCAGCGAGCTGCTGGCGGTCGTGAGACTGTGGGTAGTATGGAGCGCATCTTTGAAGCAGGGTTTCGCGAATTCACCAAGCATCAGCCTGGCGTCGATCCCGGCGTTATCATGGATAGTACTCGTGGCGCAATGCGCGCGGTTTATCAGCGAGAAATGGACAAGCTTGAATCGCACCTGCCCTTTCTCGCCACCGTCGGCTCAGTCAGCCCCTACGTCGGCTTATTTGGAACGGTGTGGGGGATCATGAATGCCTTTCGCGAATTGTCTAATATCGCGCAGGCAACCATCGCCCATGTGGCGCCTGGCATTGCCGAAGCGTTGATCGCCACTGCAATGGGGCTCTTTGCTGCCATTCCGGCCGTAATTGCCTACAATCGCTATGCCAGTGAAACCAGCCAATTAGCAACACGTTTTGAAAGTTTTATCGATGAAGTTGCCAATGTACTACAGCGTCGCGTTACCCAATCAAGAAATTCCACGGGGCATTTATGATACAACGCCGCAACAAGCGCCAACTGATGAACGAGATCAACGTGGTGCCTTACATTGATGTCATGCTGGTGTTGTTGATTATCTTTATGATTACAGCACCGCTCATTCATCCCGGTCAGGTTGAACTTCCAGAAATTGGACAGTCTTCGGCACCGCCAGTGGAGCCGCTTGAAGTCAGTATTGACGCTGACGGTGGCCTGACGCTACGTGACCGCGCCACAAAGGGTGCAGAGCAAAAAGTGGATCGCGCCCAACTGTCAGAATTAATCAAAGTCAAGCAACAGCAGAATACCGAGCAACCTGTCGTTATTGCGGCTGACAAACAGGTCCGTTATGAAGAAGTCATCAAGATTATGGATTTGTTGCAGCAACAGCAGGTCAAGAAAATTGGCTTACTGACCCGTCCTAAATGAGTAATTGATCAGGCATGCAAGCAGCTATCCAGCCAGAAAATCACCAGGCAGAGCCTGGAAAAGTACGTGCAGCACTGTTTTCTTTACTGGTTCACTTAATTTTTCTTGGCCTGCTGGTATTTGGGCTAAACTGGAAAAATAAAGCACCGGAGGCAACGGTGGTAGAGCTGTGGCAGAATTACGCCGAAATCGAGCCTGTCAAACCCGTGCAGCCGATCAAGCCAACCCCGCCTGCGCAACCTGTGGTACAAAAACCTGAACCGAAGGTTGAACCCAAACCTGAGCCCGTAGAATCGAAACCACCCCGTCAACCTGCTATTGCAACTGCTGAACCTTCTCCGCCTTTGCGTAAGCCGACGATTCCACTGAAAACAATAAAAGAGAAACCAGCTCCTCAACAAGCTGCTGAAAAACCGCTAGAGCCCATCAAGAAAACTGCGCCTGAAATACCGACTGATAAAAAGATCGCTCCAAAGCCGGTTGAAAAAACAGTCAAAAATACCCAGCAAACAGAGCAAAAAAAACAGCAAGAACAAGAAAGCCTCGCGTTAAAAGCAAAACAGGCGCAAATGCTGGATGAAGTTGACAAGTACAAGGCGTTAATTCAGGCCAAAATTCGTAGTCGTATCGTCATGCCATCTGATCTCCCCGGTAATCCGGTTGTGGAGTTTCGCGTTACCTTGCTGCCGGGTGGCGATGTTTTAAGTGTCGATTTACAGCGATCCAGTGGCTTTACCGTATTTGATAATGCTGTGGAACGAGCGGTCTATCTTGCTAAACCTCTGCCTTTGCCGCCTGATCCAGCGCTTTTCAGTTCATTTAGAAATCTTGAAGTGAAAGTGCATTATCTCGAATAATCTTTCCAGGAGCCTGTTTTGAGAATTATTACTATGTATCTACGTAACTTGGTCTGCATCATTTGGGTGCTGTTGTTAGGCAGTACGACCAGTTTGTATGCTGCACTGAATATCGAAATATACGGCGGAGGTGCCAGTAAAATTCCGATCGCATTAGTACCCTTTGCTGCCGAGACGCAATTCTCAGAACGGATCTCAGCCATTGTGGCAGCCGATCTGGAACGCAGTGGCTTATTTAAAATGGTTGACACTTTCGGTGCTTCCCCGCATGAAATTGACCAAGTCAACTATATGGACTGGCAGAACCGGAACGCGGCGGCGCTGGTGATCGGCAGTATCGCAGCACAGCCGGATGGCCGTCTGGATGTGCGTTTTCGTTTGCTGGATGTTTCTAAACGTATCCAGTTAGCAGGTTTTTCATCCATTGTTACATCCGACCAACTACGTGCGCTCTCTCACCGCATTGCTGACGTTATCTACGAAACCTTGATAGAGGAACCTGGTTTTTTCAGTTCCCGAATCGCTTTTGTCAGAAAACAAGGTAACCAGTACGCGCTCCAGGTTGCAGATTATGATGGCTACAACGCACGTTCGCTGATCGAGTATAGCGAGCCGATTATCTCCCCTACTTGGTCACCGGATGGCGGCAAGATTGCTTATGTTTCTTTTGAAAAAAAGAAACCAGTGGTTTATGTGCAGACGCTGGCTACGCGCGAACGCAAAGCAGTTGCAAACTTCAAGGGAAGCAACAGCGCTCCTGCCTGGTCACCCGATGGCAGCAAATTGGCGGTTGTCTTGTCGCAGCAAGGGGGATCACAGATTTATCTGATCAACACGGATGGCAGTGGGCTGCAGCGGCTTTCGCAAAGCAGCAGCATTGATACGGAACCCACCTTTTCGCCAGATGGTCGCTGGATCATATTCACTTCAGACAGAGGCGGCAGCCCGCAGATCTACCGGATGCCGACATCCGGAGAAAATGCCGGCAGAGCGGAACGACTGACGTTTGAAGGTGATTATAATGTCAGCCCGAGTATCAGTCCTGATGGAAAACTGCTGGTTTATATTAGCCGTAATGCCGGTAAATTCAATGTTGCACTGCAGGATATCGCTACTCGCCAGGTACAACTATTGACCGACTCCAGATTTGACGAATCCCCAAGTTTTTCCCCAAACAACCGTGTAATACTGTATGCATCTGAAATCAACAGGCGTGGTATATTATCGCTCGTTTCAGTAGATGGGCAGGTAAAACAACGGCTTTCCCCAGATATGGGCGATATACGTGAGCCGGCATGGGGTCCATTACCGGGAAAACGGTAATTTGTAAAATAGTAATCAATCATTATTTAAAAGGGGAAAAAATGAAACTGATTTTTGGTTTGCTTATAGTACTGGCTTTATCCGCTTGCTCAAGCACAAAACCTGTAAATACCAGCGATATCGGTGATCCGTCAGGTAGCAGAAGTGGCATGGATGGTGATGATGGGCGCTCTGGTTTTGGCCTGAATCCACTACAAGATCCCAACAACATTTTGTCACGCCGCAGCGTTTACTTTGATTATGACAGTTATAGCGTTACCGGTGAATATCGTGATCTAGTGTTAGCACACGCTGCTTATTTACGTGGCAACTCTGGTGCACGAGTTTTGCTACAGGGGAATACCGATGACCGTGGCAGCCGCGAATACAACTTGGCATTGGGACAACGTCGAGCTGACAGCGTTAGAAAAATGATGCTGTTGTCAGGTGCCAATGATGGTCAGATTGAATCCGTGAGCCTCGGTGAGGAAAAACCTCGTGCCCTGGGTAGCGACGAATCCTCTTGGGCAGAAAACCGGCGCACCGATATTCTCTATCAGGGAGAATATTAATGCGGGTGCGTGCTTTCCTGCCGCTATTGTTTTTGGGCAGTAATCTATGTTTTGCTGGACTATTTGATGACGCTGTTGCCCGAGAACAAATAGAGTCCATGAAAGCACGCATCGATCAGATTGAAAACACACTCTCCGGTCAAGCCCTGATTGAACTACATACCCAGGGTGAGACCGCCAGAGTTGAACTAGGAAAATTGAGAGGTCAACTGGAAGAGCTCCAGGAAGAAAATCGAGCGTTACGCCAGCAGCAAAAGGATTTTTATCTGGATTTGGATAGCCGTCTGCGTGCGCTGGAAACTGGTAAGCCTGGTAGCGTACCTTTGCGGGATCCCAGTAATAGTAGTATTGATGCTGCGCCTCCTGCGAGATCATTCGATCACGATAGTTCGACCGTCGCACCCACTGCATTTTCTGAACACAGTAGAGTCAAATTGCAACCGGTTGATGCTGTTCAGCGCAACCGTTATGATGCTGCGTACGATCTTTTTAAAAATGGCAGTTATGTTGCGGCCATCGAGGGGTTTGAGAATTTTATAAAACAATATCCACAATCTGAACTAGCACCTGCTGCCGCCTACTGGATCGGTAATTCACATTACGCGCAACGTGATTTTGATGAAGCCATTGCCGCACAAAAATGGTTAATTGAAACCTTTCCCTCCAGCTCCAAGGTGCCCGATGCACTACTCAACCTGGCCAGCAGTCAATCGGAAAAAGGTCAAAGTGCTGCCGCCCAAAAAACATTACAAGATCTTATTTCCCGCTACCCGGATAGTGGCGCAGCTCTAAAGGCAAAGGCACGTTACGGATCCATGAAGAAGTAATTTCCCGGAATACTGACGGTCGGTTGCGCTAAATTAAGTTCAATTCTCGTACCTGCTGCGCTGTTCGCTTGCCAAGAAATTAATGCTGCGTATTACTGAGATATTTCACTCGCTTCAGGGAGAAACCAGCCGGGTTGGACTGCCCACGGTTTTTATCCGCTTGACAGGTTGCCCGCTGCGCTGTGGATATTGTGATACCAGCTATGCCTTTTCCGGCGGTAAATTGATGTCCATCGATCATGTGATGGATCAGGTCACGCAATTCCTGCCTCATTATGTAACCGTCACCGGCGGTGAACCTTTGGCCCAAGCCGAATGCCAGTTTTTGCTGACAGTACTCTGTGATTATGGATATTCGGTTTCGCTGGAAACCAGCGGTGCGCTGGATATTTCTCAGGTAGACCAACGTGTCTCGCGTATCGTCGATATCAAAACGCCCGGTTCCGGTGAAGTTGATAAGAACCGCTGGGAAAACCTGCATTATCTGACGATGCAGGATGAACTAAAATTTGTATTGTGTGATGAGAACGACTACCAGTGGGCCAGGCAAGTCGTGTTGGATCGCAACCTTGATAAAATCTGCCCAATTTTATTCTCACCTGTTTTTCATCAACTTGACCCTGCCACGCTGGCAGCCTGGATTTTGCGGGATAAACTCTCCGTCCGTCTGCAGTTACAGCTGCACAAACTGATCTGGGGCGACTGTCCAGGTAAATGAAGCTGGCACGATCCAAGTGAAGAAGGCGGTTGTATTGTTGTCCGGCGGCATGGATTCAGCGACTACCTTGGCCATCGCGCGTCAGGCAGGTTTTCTCTGCTATGCATTAAGTCTCAATTATGGCCAGCGTCACCGTTCCGAACTAAACGCAGCAGCAGACATCGGTAATTTTTTGCAGGTAGCAGAGCATCAATTCATCAAACTGGATTTGACAACCCTTGCTACCAGCGCACTGACAGATTCCTCGGCAATGCTGCCGACGGAAACCCAATCAGGTGAAATTCCAGTAACCTATGTACCCGCCCGCAATACCATCATGCTTTCTCTGGCGCTGGCCTGGGCGGAAGTTCTGAACAGCCACGATATCTTCATCGGTGTGAATGCAGTCGATTACTCCGGCTATCCCGACTGTCGACCGGATTACCTTGCCGCATTTCAGCAGATGGCTAATCTGGCAACAAAAGCAGGCAGGGAAGGCAAACATTGCAATATCCACGCGCCGTTAATGGATTGGTCCAAAGCCACTATCATTCAGAAGGGTACTGCCCTTGGGTTGGATTACAGCCTGACGGTTTCCTGCTATCAGGCTGACGAATCTGGGCATGCCTGCGGATATTGCGACGCCTGCCGCATACGCCGTGCCGGTTTTATGGAAGCAGGTATTGCCGATCAGACTCGTTATCAGATAAAGTGAAACTATTCGCGCCTACCCCGTTCGATTGCTATCCCCAGCTTTCGGACACCATCAAGCACATCCAGCTTAGCTGCGCTTACTCTCACCCATGGAGATTGAAATTCTGTCAAAATCATCTGCGCGATATTTTCTGTCAGCGTTTCCAGCAACGAAAAATGCTGCTCCGCAAGCATGGCGCGAATGCGCTCCACGACTTGCGCATAATCCAGCGTATCTTCAATTTGATCTGTCTGACAAACATGCTTCGATGGCAAGCCGATTTCAAGATTGAGCTCAATCGTTTGCGGGATTTTTTTCTCCCAGGGATAAACACCAATCAAGGTTTTGATTCGGAATGCTTCAAGGAAAATAATATCCATCTAAGGCGCAATCAAGGTAATAAATAAGGTTAGCATTGCCGGATTTTAATTTAATGACGAAAGGATGAGTTTCTTGACCATATTATTGTTGCTCGCAGCTTACATACTGGGATCCGTACCCTTTGCGGTTGTGGCAAGCTGGATGTTTAAACTGCCCGATCCGCGCAGCTATGGTTCCGGCAATCCCGGTGCAACAAACGTGCTGCGTACTGGCAAAAAGGGAGCTGCCATTTTGACCCTGGTGGGTGACATTGGCAAGGGATGGCTCGCTATCACGCTTGCCCGCCATTTTACCGCACCAGGTGAAGAAGGCATCTTTTTAATAGCCGGAATGATGTTAGCGGTTTTTATTGGTCATTTGTACCCGATTTTTCTGAAATTTCGTGGCGGTAAAGGCGTTGCAGTTGCTGCGGGCATACTGCTGGGTTTGCACCCATGGCTTGGTGGACTTACGGTTCTAACCTGGATTGGCGTTGCGTTTTTGTCACGAATATCCTCACTGGCCGCTCTGCTATCTGCGCTGCTGGCACCGTTCTATGCCTACTGGCTGTTACAGGACAACGTTCTGACTGCAACCGTGTCGATTATTTCAGTTTTACTGGTAGCACGCCATCGTTCTAATATCACCAATCTGCTCGCAGGTAAAGAAACCCGTATTGGAAGATAGCAGCGTCATCACAGATCAGGAGGCTTATTCACTATGATCGTTCTCGGATTGGAAACTTCCTGTGACGAAACCGGAGTCGCACTCTATCATACCGAGCACGGCCTGATGGGGCATGTGCTGCATTCCCAGATCAGCCTGCACAGTGAGTATGGCGGCGTAGTGCCAGAACTGGCTTCCCGCGATCACATTCGCCGCATACTGCCGCTGGTTAAAACGTTATTGCAGCAGGCGAAAGTATCTTTAGAAGCGATCAGCGCCATTGCCTATACGCAAGGTCCAGGGCTGGCTGGTGCCTTATTGACTGGCGCAAGTGTCGGTGCGTCACTGGCGTATGCGTTAGGAATTCCAGCGCTGGCCATTCATCATCTTGAAGGCCATCTTTTATCCCCCCTGCTATCCCGGCCAGCACCCGCGTTTCCCTTTGTGGCATTGCTGGTATCAGGAGGACATACCCAACTGATGCTGGTGGAAGGCGTTGGGTGCTACCAGCTGCTGGGGGAAACGTTAGACGATGCCGCAGGGGAGGCTTTTGACAAGACCGCGAAACTGTTGGGATTAGGTTATCCCGGTGGCCAAATGCTGGAGAAATTAGCACAAACGGGTCAACCCGGAAAATTCAAGCTGCCACGCCCCATGCTGCACAGTGGCGATCTCAATTTCAGCTTCAGTGGATTGAAAACGGCGGTAGCGTTACTGGTCAGTCACCAAGAAAAGCATGCCGGAAATGATGCCGATATTGCACTAGCTTTCGAAGAAGCGGTGACCGATGTCCTGGTAGCAAAATCGGTGTCCGCCCTTAAAACGACAGGACTGCAATGCCTGGTTGTCGCTGGTGGCGTGGGCGCCAATACGAGGTTACGGCAAAAACTTTTACAACAAATGCAGGTGGAAGGCGCCACGGTTTTTTTCCCCGAACTGGCATTCTGCACCGATAACGGCGCCATGATCGCGCTTGCTGGGGCGTTGCGCTTGCAACTTGCTCAGCAACTGCCCCAATGTGACGGTAGTTTCAATGTCAAGGCACGTTGGTCGCTGGATGAAATAAGGACTCCTGGCTCGTCTTGAACATTTGCTCAAGGATGTCTATATCCTTCCAAACCAAGTAGAGACTGAGTTCGAAAATGAGATCTAACGATTAGTTGAACCGCGATCGCAAATTGAGCCACGATCTAAACTATTTGTTGGATGAGCCCATATTTAAGAAGTCCAGACAAAACACCTACGCGACCTCACGTTGTTACCCGCGCATCTCCACCCATCAGTCTTGCGGATTACTCTGATCAGGAAAGGTTTTTTAACTCGATGATATGCCCCAGTCTGGCGGCTTTTCGAAAATAGCGGGTGTCGGCGGTGATGAAAACGGTGTCAGGAGCCTGCAAAGCCACCGCATGGTAGAGGGTATCAAACAAATGATGGTTGAGTTCTACGGCCACACTGGTATCGACTACCCAGGTGGTTCATGGTCGTCCCTGAGTTCGTGCAAGCTGAATATCCTTGTCGGTCACCCGCGGCGCTTGCTCACGTAATATGAGCAATAGATCAATGGCTTGTTTACGGCACTCCAGTCGCTACTGTTCCTCGATCGCCTGTTGCATTAGTTTGGCCAGCACCGCACTTTTATCTTTTCCGGCAAAAACCTCATCAAGTTATTTTCTGATATCTTCTGGAACGCTGAAATTCATCGTGGCCATCGAAGTTCTCCATTGTTGAAATATTCAACAAAAATCTGGCTCGCTTATTATTACTTGTCAAACTAGCAGAACAGCGTTATCCCTTAATTCTTGCGGCATACCGTATAATTGCGCGGTTTGCGCTTTTCCCTGCTGGAAAACATGAGTGCGCAGTCTTCTGTACATTATTCTCCATGAAAACCGATGCGTTTGATTACTCCCTGCCTGCCGAGCTGATTGCCCAGTTTCCACTGGAAAAACGCAGCGCCAGCCGCATGCTCTACGTCGACCCCGCCCGTTCTATTTTGCGTGACGAGCATTTCATTCATCTTCCTGAGTATGTGCAGGCGAACGATGTGTTGATTCTCAACAATACGCGCGTCATCAAAGCACGGCTGCATGGTGTCAAGCAAAGTGGCGGCAAGGTGGAAGTGATGATTGAGCGGGTGCTCGATGATCATCGTGCGCTGGCGATGATTCGCGCCAGTCATGCGCCGGTAATTGGCTCGACGTTACTGCTGGAACAGGAACTGACGGTTATCGTGGAAGCACGCCAGCAATCGCTGTATGTACTGAGCTTCCCTCAGGATAAGCCGCTTGATGAATTACTGGAATACCATGGCAAGCTGCCATTGCCACCCTATATCGAACGCGCCGCAACCCAAATCGATGAAAATCGTTATCAAACAGTATTTGCCCATTTAGACGGTGCGGTGGCGGCACCCACTGCCGGGCTGCATTTTGATGAAGCAATACTAGCGCATTTACGTCAGCAAGGCGTCAGCATTGCCTATATCACCTTGCACGTCGGGGCTGGTACGTTTCAACCGGTCAAGGTTGAAACGATCGAGGAGCACGTCATGCATGCTGAGCGCTATCATATTCCAGCTGAAACTATTGATGCCATCGAGCAATGCCGCCTGCGTGGGGGGCGGGTACTGGCCGTCGGCACAACCTGTCTGCGTGCGCTGGAAGCCTGTGCACAGGCCAATAACGGCAAACTGGCGGCGGGTAGCGGAGACACCCGTCTTTTTATTACGCCTGGATTTTATTTTAAGGTAGTGGATCGCTTGCTGACCAATTTTCACTTACCGCGCTCGACGCTATTGATGCTGGTTTCTGCATTTGCTGGCATTGAACCGATCCAGCGTGCTTACCAGCATGCCATCGCCGCACGTTACCGTTTTTTCAGCTATGGCGATGCCATGCTGCTGGAGAGAGGCTCATGAATTTTGAATTGCATTGCCGCGAGCAACGCGCCCGCCGTGGTACGTTGACGCTTGCGCATGGCAAGGTAGAAACCCCCGCCTTCATGCCGGTCGGTACCTATGGCGCGGTCAAGGGGTTATCACCAGTAGAGTTGATGACGTTGGGTGCAGAGATCATTCTCGGCAACACCTTCCATCTATGGCTGCGCCCAGGTCTGGAAGTTATCGAAGCGCATGGCGGTCTGCACGGTTTTATGGGCTGGCAAGGCCCTATTCTGACTGATTCTGGGGGGTTTCAGGTGTTTAGTCTGGGGGAGCTGCGTAAAATCAGCGAGGCAGGTGTGAATTTTCGTTCGCCGATCAATGGCGATACCTGTTTTTTGACGCCAGAATCATCCATGCAGATTCAGCGTGTACTGAATGCCGATATTGTGATGATTTTCGATGAATGCACGCCTTATCCGGTCGATTTACCTGTCGCACAAGCTTCTATGCAAATGAGTCTGCGCTGGGCTGAGCGCTCAAAAATAGCGCATACGGGTAATCCAAACGCCTTGTTTGGGATCGTACAGGGCGGTATGTTTGAATCCCTGCGCGATCAATCGGTACAGGGTCTGCGGGATATCAATTTTGATGGTTATGCCATTGGCGGGCTTTCCGTTGGAGAGCCCAAAGAGGACATGACCCGCATCCTGGCGCACACCGCCCCGCAATTGCCGGTTGATAAGCCGCGTTATCTTATGGGTGTTGGTACACCTGCGGATATCGTTCATGCCGTCGCGCATGGTGTTGATATGTTCGACTGTGTTCTGCCAACCCGCAATGCACGTAACGGCTGGCTTTATACCAGTCACGGCGTACTGAAGCTGCGCAACAGCCAATATAAGTTGGATACTTCGCCACCGGATAAAACCTGTGAATGCTATACCTGCAGAAATTTTACCCGCGCGTATTTACATCACCTGCAACGCACCAATGAAATGCTGGGTGCGCGCCTTAATTCATTGCACAACCTGCATTATTATCAGCAACTGATGGCGACGATACGCCAGTCGATTGAAACTGGGCGTTTTACGGCGTTTGCCGAGCAATTTCTCAGAAAATAATCTGATAAAAAATCCGGCGTGTATCGTGCTTATTCACCTACGGTGCCAAATTTTTCAACAGGGTTGTATCTGACTTACGACAACAAAAGCATCTAATAATCAGTGTGTTGAAGAGTACGAGTTTATTTATACAAGAACAAGCGACATTCACACTACTGTTGCCCATGTAATCTTCTGTTTTATAAGAGCTTCTTTAGTTGGCATAAAACTTGCTTTACTTAATGTGAGGTAATTTCTCAGATACGTATAGTCAAAATGGCTGGGAAGTACTTCAACAAATGATATTGATTTGTTTTATAGATGAGCCACACAACTTGTCTTGTTAAAACAATAAATCCTTAAACTATCCACTAGATTACACAGGAGCATATTTACTTATGTCACAGGCAAATAGTTATGAACAATTTATGTTGGAACTGGTTAATGCTGAGCGCAGCAAAGCAGGTGCTCAGCCACTTGCTTTTAACGGTGATTTGAATGAGTCGTCCGAAACCCACAGCTCCTGGATGATTTCAACGGATACCTTTTCGCACACGGGAGCTGGAGGCTCCAGCGCGAGTGATCGAATGACGGCCGCAGGCTATAAATTTTCAGGATCCTGGACCTGGGGCGAAAATATTGCCTGGATAAGTACGCGTGCACCTGTTGGCCTTGCAGACGAGGTGCAGCAGCTACATACGATGTTAATGAATTCGTCAGGCCATCGTGCAAACTTATTGAATAATTCCTTTCGGGAAATTGGTATCGGATTTGAAGTCGGTAAATTTCAAAATTATGAAGGTGCATTTGCAACGCAAAACTTCGCCCGAGCCGCATCAAACTCTTTCTTGACCGGGGTGGCTTTCGACGATCAGGATGGCGATCGGTTTTATGATATTAATGAAGGGCTTGGTGGCATTTCTATTACAGCCAAAAACAATACTACTGGTGTCGTAAACACAACCTCAACAAATCAAGCAGGCGGTTATACGCTGGAATTGGCGTCAGGAAATTATACGATCAGCTTCTCCGGTAACGGCATTTCTACTACCAGCCAGGTTGTTAGTATGGGCAGCCGCAATCTGAAACTGGACTTAATTGATCCGGCTGGCAGCAACAACCCTGCACCAAAACCTTCACCTGATCCAGTCCCCGCTCCACAACCCGATCCAGTACCGCAACCAACTCCAAAGCCTTCACCAGAACCGGCTCCGAAATTGAATACAATAACGGGCACTTCGAGATCCGACAGGTTGATTGGCACAGCTAATAATGATGAAATCCTGGGGTTAAGTGGCAATGATGCGCTGTCGGGTAATGCAGGGGGTGATCTCATTGATGGTGGCCTTGGTAGAGATCAGATAACTGGTGGCGAAGGTGCTGATAGACTTACTGGCGGTTCGGGAAGTGATAGTTTTTTGTTTAATGCATCTTTTGTCAATGCAGTGGATACCATTACTGACTTTAAGCATGCATACGACAAAATTATTCTCGATGATGCCATTTTTAGTAGTCTAAACCGTGGCAGACTAGGCTCCTCCGACTTTAGTACGAATGCAGCGCAGGATGCTTCAGCTATGATTATTTACAATGCGGAATCCGGTGCGCTTTATTATGATGCAGACACCGCAGAGGCGATACAATTCGCGCAGTTATCTCCGGGTCTGAACCTGACGTACACAGATTTTTATGTAATTTGATGGTTGATCAAAAGATAACTGCATTCTGGTTTGGTTAGCACAAAGAACGCCTTAAAATTAAAGAGGAATTGCTGTTCCATGGTAAAAAAGAGTGGCATTCTTCCTTTTTTAAGCCTGCGAGAAGCTGGAGGTGAAGCACCTCTGGCTTACTCAACGATCACTTTGATGTGGCTACACCAAGCCACGTTGGGCGCTGCATTTCAAAATTGAAGCTGAGATTTTATGGTTCTCGATCTACTAATTAATTTAATTAGTTATTTACTATGACTGCAACCATAACTGACGTACCCCACCTCCTAAGCCCTTTTTATCTAAAAGGGTTATCACTAAAAAACCGTGTCGTAATGGCCCCGATGACTCGCGGCAGGGCGGGCGAAGAGAGAACGGCCAACGCTTTGATGGCGAAGTATTATGCGCAACGTGCAGGCGCGGGTTTAATTATTTCTGAGGGTACTGCAATCTCTAAACAGGGTTACGGCTGGACTCATAGCCCAGGAATTTATACTTCTGAGCAAACAAAAGCATGGCAGCAGGTAGTAGATGCGGTACATGAAAAAGGAGGAAAGATCTTTTTGCAGCTATGGCATACAGGGAGGGCCTCCCATAGTAGTTTTCAACCAAACCACCAACTCCCTGTCGCGCCTTCGGCAATTAAGATTGAGGGTGCTGAGGCTCATACCCCTGACGGGAAAAAAGCCTATGAAATACCTAGAGCGTTAGAAACAGATGAAATTTCTCTAGTGGTAGAAGAATACCGTCAAGCGGCAGTTAACGCTCAAGATGCCGGTTTTGATGGGGTGGAGATACATGGTGCAAATGGCTATTTAATCGATGAATTTTTACAGTCAAAAACTAACCATCGTGCTGATCAATATGGTGGTTGTATCGCTAATCGCTATCGTTTTTTACAGGAAGTAATTGAAGCAATATTAACTGTTTGGGATGCGGGCAGAATTGGAGTCAGGCTATCTCCCAATGGTAGTTTTAACGATATGGGCTCACCAGATTACCGCGAATCTTTCACCTATATCGTTCGACAACTAAACAGCTATCAATTAGCGTACCTGCACCTCTTAGATGGTTTGGCTTTTGGCTTCCATGAATTAGGTGAACCGATGATGCTTGCTGAATTTAGAAAAATTCATGATGGAGTTTTGATCGCTAACTGTGGTTACAATCGCACAGATGCGGAAAAAGCGATCGCTTCCGGAGATGCGGATCTCGTTGCCTTTGGTAGGCTTTATATCAGCAACCCTGATCTAGTAGCTCGTTTTGCTCACAAGTGGGCACTTAATCCTGATGCCGAGATGAATGCTTGGTATTCTCCCGGTGTGGAAGGCTATACTGATTTTCCTACCTATCAGCTTTGATAATGATTTTGTGTTCGGTCAGTTTTGGCAGGCAAAATCTTTACGTTTTTAACTAGCCAAATTTCAAAATCGTGAATGGGATGAGAGCAGACTGCCATTGTCAAAATATTTCAGGCCAGTCGTATATGCCATTTTGAAGTTGTCTGATTAATCTTTCAAGGACACCTCTAAAAATTCAGTTTTTTAAACAAGACTAGGCGAGAGCAAAAAATATTAACGCAGCATATAGTTTATATGTAAGGAAATATTTTTTGTGAACAACGACGTACTGTAACAAAATATGGATTTTTAGAGATGCCCTTAAGCAAGTAAATTTTGTGAAGACTGATAGGAGGGTAGGAATCAATATCATGAGAAACTATTTCCTTGTGCTGTTTTTTTTGTACGTATTTTCCACTGCTCAAAATCTTGGGGCCGAGGAGTTTGCGCCAGAACAAATAATTGGCGCGCGTACTATTTCAACGGGGATAGCCAAGATACTTTTAGATCGAGACTATCCCTTTGTTGATGTGCGCAGCAAATCTGATTTTGACAAAGGGCATTTACCTGGTGCGCATCATCTTTCTATCAGAAGCGATGACTTTACGGCAGAAAATCTTGGCAAAATTGCAGCTAAAGATGCGGCGGTTATTTTTTATTGCAATGGGATTGCGTGTCTTGGCAGTGCCATGGCTATTGAACAGGCAGTTTTATGGGGATGGAATAAAGTATTTTATTATCGTGAAGGATATAAAGGCTGGCAAGCAGCAAAATATTAGTTTTCCAGAATCCATACGTTTAACCAGACGCAGCAGAAAAATAGGCGCTTATCAGGTCAGAAGTCATAATAAAAATTATAACCAATTGATTTTTATTTTGTTTTAAATGATGGCTTTGTTGTATTTGGTGTTAATCTACGCGGATTCAATGTCGAAGCGCAACTTTTGTAAGAAAGTTTAGGAGGCAAGCTGCGTTAGTATTGGATTTCCTATAAAACATGCTTCCCCAAGGATTATTTTCGATACGGTATCATGATGCACTAAACCAATCCTGTTTTTCCTGACAGGGGGCTGCTTAGCGGAGGATATTCCCTGATGCCGCTTATAATAATTTCACACAGAATTAATAGGCTAAATGGAGTACAAGGATTATTATCAAATCATGGGTGTGGCACGTGATGCGACGCAAGCTGAAATCAAGCAGGCGTATCGCAAACTAGCGCGTCAATATCACCCGGATGTTAGCAAGGAAGCGGGTGCGGAGGCTCGTTTCAAGGAAATTGGTGAAGCCTATGAAGTTCTTAAAGACCCGGAAAAACGTACCGCCTATGACCGCTTGGGCGCACGCTGGAAAAATGGGCAGGAGTTTCAGCCACCGCCTGGATGGGATCAAGGGTTTGAATTCCGTGGTGGGCAGTTTTCCCAGACGGATGCCTCGCAGTTCAGTAGTTTCTTTGAAAGTCTGTTTGGAAGTTATAAACCGAGTGCATCAGGTCGTGCGCGCAGCGCTGATCTACAGGGCCAGGATTCTCATGCCAAAATTTCCATTGATCTTGAGGACACTTTTCAAGGCGCAGTTCGCAGCCTGAAACTCCAACATACCGAACTAGGGCAAGATGGCAGGCCACAAGTCAAGGAACGCACCCTGAATGTACGTATTCCCAAAGGAATCCGCCAGGGACAGCATATTCGCCTGGCTGGTCAGGGAAGTACCGGGCAAGGACAGGGCAAGGCTGGCGATCTTTATCTGGAAGTTATATTCAAGCCACATCCGTTATATAAAGTGGATGGTAAGGATATTTTGCTGGAGTTACCTGTCGCTCCGTGGGAAGCGGCGCTGGGAGAAACGGTCAATCTTTCAACCCCACAAGGTAGCATCGACATCAAAATACCGCCCAACTCCCGTTCTGAGCAGAAATTGAGGCTCAAGGAACGCGGTATTCCAGGAACGCCGCCAGGTGATCTTTATGTGATATTGAAAATCGTGCTGCCACCGGCAGACAGTGAGCAGGCAAAGGCTTTTTATCAGGAAATGAAACAAAAAATGGCATTCAATCCCCGCGCAAAATTGAGTTACTGAAAGAGGTTAGTTATCATTGGTACATCAACTAGGAGCTAGCCAGGAGTGATCAACCATGACCAATACCCAGATTAAGATCCGTATCCAGCTGGATCCATCTGCCCAGCAAACCGCGTCGGATTCCTTCACAGACCTGGAATCGGATGCAGAAGTTAACAACACGCCACTTGCTGACGATGAGCAGGTTTATGATCGACAAAAACTTTTACTGGCGGCGTGTGGATTGCTGCTGATTATCGTGGGACTGGTCTGGCTTATCTCCGCAATGTGGACACATGATGAAGCCGATTCACTACAGCCCCTCCCCGAGTTATCTTTGTTACCCGAGATGCCAGCCGTGACACAGGCAGAACCTGATGTCGTGTTACCTGTACACGCGCTGACCGCCCCGGAGGAGACAACACTAACGGATGCTGCCAACTCTGAAGCTGAAACCGAAATTTTTGAACCTGAATCAGCACCACTATCTGACGAAGCGATCTCCAGCGAGTTAGAACCCGACATTGTCTCTACGTCTAGACCGCAGCCCATTCCTGTCGAAAAATCGCCATCTTCTCAGAAGGAGATGAAATTATCAGAATTGAGTGACACGCCGCTCCAACCGACGGTAACCCAAGTTATCCGCGCGCAACTGACCACTGCCATCCAACAACGTGAACCAGTAGATAACATTAGCCAGATATCGCTGGCGGGTCGATCCAGCCGACCGATATTCCTGTTTCTACACCTGAGGGACCTGCGCGGTGAAACCATCCGGGTTAACTGGTTTTTTCAGGATCAGTCGGTTGCAAAAGTCCTGCTGCCGGTTGGAAACGATGACTGGCGAACCTATTCAAGTAAAATGTTAAATGCCAAACGGCTGGGAAACTGGCGCGTTACTGCACAAGACGCATCAGGCAATCTGCTGACGGAATTTTCTTTTGAGGTAACACTGTGAGATTCTGCAGCCATTGCGGTAGTGAAGTCGAGCGACGCATACCGGAAGGGGACACACTGCTCCGCTTCGTCTGTCTTAACTGTCAGTCAATTCATTACCAGAACCCCAAAATGGTAGTTGGCTGCATTCCGGAGTGGGAAGATCGCATTCTGCTATGCCGGCGCGCGATTGAGCCGTGCAAAGGAAAATGGACGCTTCCAGCAGGTTTTATGGAAAATAATGAAACAATGGCACAAGGTGCTGCACGTGAAACGCTGGAGGAAGCCAATGCTCGTGTGGAGATTGCGGATCTTTACGCCGCCTATAGTCTGCCGCACATCAGCCAGGTGTATCTGCTGTTTCGCGCTAAACTGCTTGACCTGAATTTTTCTCCGGGGATCGAAAGCCTAGAAGTCAAGCTATTTGAAGAACGCGACATTCCATGGGATGAAATAGCTTTTCAGGTCATCCGAATTCCGCTGGAACGCTTTTTAGCGGAACGTCGTGTCAGTCAACTTGCATTTCATACAGGGACGATAGATCGTAACCCGATCTGACCGGGATGAATCATCTGGTTTGATTGTTGCGACAGCCAGGCAACCAGCACCCCCCCTACTGATGGATAAACGAGGGCAACAAATTCACGCATTGCACAAGCTTCATACCGGCACTTTGGAGAAAAACTGATGATGTTATATCGCCAAAATCGTATCACCTGTAAGACGTACTTTTTTACTGTAACGTTGTGGGACCGCAAATCGGCATGATTAACCAAGCGTATTGGACTATTGCGCGAGGCCGTGCAAGGAAAAATTGCAAAACTTTGCCATTGACGCTTGAGTTGTGTTGCCGAAACATATGTATGCAATATGGACATTACTGCCCGGTGACGCTGTTTGTCCGGGATTCCGCAAGCCCCATCCGGGCTACTTGCTTTATAGGCAATGTCATATAAATACGGTAATTAGTGCCAACCCGAAAACACACCATTACAATAAAAAACAGTAGGTTACAACCAATTCCAGTAACGAGGATTTCAAAAAAATCGATAAAAACCAACGCCAACAGACAGTTTTAAGCCATTTTCAAGCAAGATTCCCCCAAACTTCGATTTATTTTTTGAGAAAATAGCCATCTCAAAAATAAACTTCGTTCGAGTAAAAACCCCATTCGCGTAGTCCGAGACCTGCAGATGAGATTAGGTGAAACCAGCCTATCGCAAATCGGATTTGATTTACGGTCAAGAGATGACATACCGAAAATACTGCGTGGATTGGAGCATCTCTACATGAACGAGGAATTGCGTCAAAAAGTTTTTGCCCTGCTGGAGAAGGAAATTGCCTCCAAGGTGAATAAACGTAATGGTCGCCCTGGCATGCCCTCCTAAAAAAGGGCGACGCAGCCCTGCGTGGGCGGTGCGACACCTTTGTCGTTGAAACCGACGTTGATTTTCCAACCGACCTCAACTTGTTGTGGGATGCCATGCGTAAAGCGCTCACTATGGTTGAAGAGACCCAAAAACACTTTCCCACCCTGAATGCCTGCAGTTTTGACAAAGGCTTTCATTCACCCGCCAACCAGGATGAATTGCCGCAACGGCTCGACCAGGTAACGCTGCCTAAAAAAGGCAAGTTATCCAAAGCACGTCAAGCAGTCGAACACAGCGAAGCATTCGTCAAAGCTCGCCGCGCCCACACAGCAGTAGAGTCAGCAATCAATGCATTGGAAGTGCACGGATTAGACAAATGCCCTGACCACGGTATCGACGGATTTAAACGTTATGTTGCACTGGCCATTGTCACCCGAAATATCCACCGAATCGGCGACATTCTATGGCAGCAAGATGTGGAACGTGAACGCAAGGCGAGCAGACGAGATTTAAAATATCGACGAGCAGCTTAAAAACCTATCCACATAATTCAAAAATGCCTGATTGCGAGCAATCAGCGGCAGAGTAGCGGGCAATAATCAGGTTTCTGGCGTCAAAATCCCCAAAAAAGTAATCAGAAGCATTTTTTAGTGCTTGGCCTTATTGCGTTTCTGCATGGGTGCTTAAAAAGCAGGCGGCTTGCTGGCGGAAAATGGGGTTTTCGGCCAGGCACTACGTATGTGAAACGTCAACAGACCCTAAAGGAATGGGAAAATGTGTCGTTACTACCGCAATTCAACTTGTGAGTAATTTCTATGAAAAACGAAAAAATAATCGAACAGATTAAAAGAGGATGCATGAGCCGTGGTGAATCTGTGAATCTGTGGAGCTGAGACATAATGCGAATGCAAGCTGTCTAGGAAGTACCGTGCGACCTGTTTTCATTCGCCATAATTGCTCGTCTACTCCCAAAATTCTTCGACAGCTTTGGGAAGAGCGGCTCATTGCACTGCACTACGACGATAGTGAGTCCACCAAGCCAGAGGACTACTACCCGGCAGGAAAAAATGCCTTGAGCAGGCTTTGGCAGTATTGTGATACTGGCGCACTCGTCGGTGCCGACTATCGTCGCTTCACTGGTGACGCTATGTTAATCGGAAGGATCAGCGAGGGTTCCAAGGTCACTGCTCGAGAATTTAGCGATCCGGATGCCGAAAAATCGTTTATCTATAAAGTTGTGAAACTTCAAGATGCCGTTGAAGCCCGCTACGGCGACTACCCCCTTTTGGTAGGAGTTCAGCCGCGGCAGGCGACAATCACTGGGTGGCCTGCTGCTGGCCGAGTCTTGGAGGCCGCTATAAGCAGAAAGTCCCTTCTTCGTGAGCCGAACAGCCTCCACCCTAGCCAACTTGAAGTGCTGTGTTACGAGTGGCTCCGTAGCGCACGGTTAATAGAACGGCTGCTCTTGCCGATCGGACGCGGCCTCGTCGATATAGACATTCTAGGCATCAATGGAAGGGGAAAGCGGATAATTGGTCAGGTAACACACAGTGCTAACACAGCAGAATTGGAGGAAAAAGAGCGTCGACTTTTGCAGCATGCCCGCCCGCAGGATGAGGTGTATTTTTTCTTCCCGAAGCATGCCTCACTGAAACCAAATCCCAGGGTTAAGCAAGTTTTCTTTCGACAAGTGCTTGAGACGCTTGAGAATAGTACAGATAGTGCTACTAAAGTAATGTTGGATGAAATGTTTTGTAGGCGACAGCTAGCAACTAATGTCTAATTGCATAAATTCGATACTATCTTTTTGAAGAATATATTCATATAAAACATATAGTAAGTCTTTAGAATAAAAGATCTTATTTTTGCAATTAAACACTAGTTGCAGTTGACATTTGATCCGGATGCCCGGTACGTCATTGATGCAATGTTTGTCGTTACCATTTTCAATTCAACTTATGAGTAGTTTCTATGAGATACGAAAAAATAATCAAGCGGATTAAAAGTGGACGCATGAGCCGTGATGAACTTGTAAAGCTGAGGCTCAATGCGAATAATGAGTATGACAAGGGTGATTCGGATGCCAGGTACGTTATTGACGCAATTAATCACGCCGCTCCAACTGATGCCTATATCCTCTTCATGGGTTTTTGTCCTGGCGCTGATTTCAATGAGCGCCTTGATATTAAATGGAAAGAAAAGGGGATTTGTAGGTTCGATTTTTTAGAGAGTGAGCATCAAGTAAAGAAATTCAACAGCATATGCAAGGGTGATTTGGTCGTACTGAAGAAAAGAGAACGATTTGGAAAGACCATGAGACTGTATGGCCACGGGAGAGTAAGTGGCATAGCCTACGATGAAAATAACATTCGCTATCTTGAAATGCAATGGTCAAACCAGGAGGAAATAATTGAGGTTCCTCTGATGGGAGCCAATTCAACTGTTGATATCAAAACTATAAAGGCTGTTGAGGATGAAATGCCAATGGAATTCCACGAGTGGCTAGAAGCATAACAGAGAGAACCAAAAAACAGATCGCGAATAAATAACCAACATTACAACCCACCCCAATTACCGCAACAAAAATCCCAAAAAGTAAACTATTTGCGCTTTTAGAGCAAACCAAAGCCTGTTGATCTGCAGCGCAAGCAGGATGGAAATGGTGAATAACCCGCATTAAAACTGGTTTAGCCAATTCTGTGTTGCGCTTCATGCATGTTTTTTAACTGATTTGCAGATACAGGAGAGTTTGATGCAGATTCATCATTCATCGTCAGCTATACCTTCAATTCTCTATCTCTGGATGTTACGTGCACTCGTTCCATTGGGCGGCTATCAGCAATTTACTGGCAGAGTCCTTTTTTCGCCCGAAGAAAGCATAACAAAGGCGCTGAGTTTAATCGATAAAACACCAATTAATTTATCCGAATCTCAATCTAAAGTAATTCTGGCACATTTATCTAAATTGCATCAGGCGGTTGAATATAAATGGCGTGATGCCCAAGTACCACCTTGCCTTGGTAACAATGTTATCCGTCTATCGGAGCTATTGGGCTTGTCGCAGACGGATTGCCGTATTCTCGAATTTGCAGTAATGGTCAAGAATGAGAGTCTGCTCTACGATACAACCCGAATACTGGGGGAACTTTCACTTTTACAGCTATACCGTGTTCTGGCGATTTTGCTTGATTTGCCCGAACGAGAAATTAAGAATTCGTTAAGTGCTCGATCCATTCTAATACAATCAGGGTTAGTTGAAATCGGCAGCAGAAACGCAGCAAGCCTTGGCGATAAACTGGATGTGTTGTCAGACAGCTTTGCAGAAGCATTGTACGCATCCGAGGCTGATCCAGTGATGCTGTTGCGTGACGTGGTCACGCCAAGCGCGCCAGCCCATCTGGAGATTTCAGACTATGAACATATTGGTGCATCATTGGCTATTCTGCGCCCCTATCTCGACGTTGTTCTCAGTACTCAGAAAAAGGGTGTCAATATTTTCCTGTACGGACCACCCGGTACCGGTAAAAGTCAATTGGCCAAGGTCATGGCAGAAGAATTAAGCTGTCCCCTCTTTGAAATCTCTTCCACGAATGAACAAGGCGACGCCGTAGATGGTGAACAACGCCTTCGTGCTTTCCGTGCTGCGCAGTGTTTTTTCGCTAAACGCAGGACACTCGTGCTGTTTGATGAAGTTGAAGACGTGTTTAATGATAAAAGCAGTTTCTTTGGGTATAAGAGTACTGGCCAGGTGCGTAAAGGATGGATCAATCGGATGCTCGAAGAAAACCCGGTGCCAACGATTTGGATCGCTAACTCGCGGGATCTCGATTTAGCCTTCATACGGCGTTTTGATCTCGTTCTGGAAATACCTGTTCCTCCGAAAAAGCAGCGTGAACAGATTATTCGGGAAAGTGGTTCCCAACTGCTTGACGCCGCAAGCGTCGCCCGTTTAGCAGAATCAGAAGCGCTGGCACCTGCGGTGGTGTCACAGGCTGTTTCGGTGATTCGTTCCATCCATGAAGGCTTAGAAGCAGTCAATGCCAACAGCGCTGTTGAATTGCTGATCAACAATACCCTGAAAGCGCAGGGACATAGCTCCATCCGGGGTAATCAATCTCGCAAAGTGACGGAAATTTACGATCCACAATTCCTGCATACCGATACCGATCTAACCATGGTTGCAGCGGGGCTTGCGCAAGTAAAATCCGGGAGACTATGTTTTTACGGACCGCCTGGTAGCGGCAAAACAGCTTACGGCCATTGGCTGGCGGAACAAATGGGCTGCCCAACACTGGTTAAACCAGCCTCAGAGCTGATCTCGAAATGGGTGGGTAGCAGTGAGAAGAACATTGCGCATGCTTTTCAGAAAGCCGAACAGGAAGGGGCGCTATTGATCATTGATGAAATTGATAGTTTTCTCTTTGATCGTACTCAAGCCCAGCACAGCTGGGAGGTCAGTATGGTCAATGAAATGCTGACACAAATGGAGTCTTTTCCTGGAATTTTTGTTGCTTCTACCAATTATATCGAGGGAATTGATGCGGCTGCTTTACGCCGCTTTGATCTCAAGGTGAAGTTTGACTTTATGGAAACGAAGCAGGCATGGGTATTGTTCTGCCGTTACTGCACGGAATTGTGTCTACCGGAACCTGATTCACAACAGCAGGAAAAATTACGGTGTTTACCGCAACTGACACCCGGTGATTTTGCAACGGTCATGCGGCAGAGCTATCTCCGTCCTATCAATTCACCAGAAGAATTGCTCGCAGCACTTACAGCGGAATGCGCGGTGAAAAGCAATGGGAGACCATCTATAGGCTTCCATTAACAGGCTGGCTGGTTCGGAGGTACTTAGAGGCGCTCTCAGCTTTTAGTCGCTACAGCCAAGTGCTCGCCAGGTGGCTCGTCAAACCAGCGGTACAATACCGGCAGTACGACTAGCGTCAACAAAGTTGAAGTAATGAGCCCACCGATCACTACAATGGCGAGCGGTCGTTGCACTTCCGAACCAGGGCCGGTTGCGAAAAGAAATGGTACTAATCCTAGCATCGCAACAGTTGCGGTCATCAGCACTGGCCGGAAGCGTTGCTCGCAGCCCCTAATGACGGCATCCTTGACGCTCACACCTTCCTCACGTAACTTACGAACATAGGAAATCAGTACTACCCCATTCAAAACGGCAATCCCCCATAATGCGATAAATCCTACAGAAGCTGGTATGGATAAATATTCTCCGGTAATAAATAGTGCGATGACCCCGCCTATCGATGCAAATGGTAAAACCATAATAATCAATGAAGCCAGTTTAATTGAGTTAAACAGCAAAAATAACAGGAAGAAAATTGCGGCAATCGTAATTGGGACAATTATTGAAAGTGTTGCCATTGCACGCTCCATATTTTCAAACTGCCCACCCCACTCGAAGTAATAGCCGGTAGGTAATTCAATCTCTTGCATAGCACGCTGCTGAATTTCAGCAACAAATCCACCCAAATCACGCCCAACAACGTTCGAACCTACCACTACACGACGCCTTGCGCTTTCACGTGACACTTGTGCTGGTCCGTCAACAATCTCGATATTTGCTACGGAATGCAATGGGACGCTGGCGCCATCCGGTGCGCGTAATAGCAAATTACGAATATCTTCTACGCTATCACGAATATTTCCCGGAAACCGCAATAAAATGTCAAACCGGCGTTCACCCTCAAATAAACGTGTAACGGCAAGGCCACCAACAGCAGTTTCAATTAACTCGTTTACATCAGCAACATTGATACCGTTACGTGAAATGGCATTACGATCAATTTGGATTCTGAGCGATTGCTGACCGGACAAACGCTCAATACGGATATCGCGAGTACCTGGAATACTGCGTAAAATACGCGCCACTTGCTCTGATAATGTCAGGAGTTTTCCCAGATCATCGCCAAAAATCTTGACGGCTATCTGTGAGCGCACGCCGGTAACCATTTCATCTACTCGCTCCGCAATGGGCTGTGATAAGACAATATTTACTCCCGGAAGTACATCTAAAGCTTTTCTTACCTCTGCTTCAACTTCACTTTGGGTGAATCCGGAGTCTGGATCCAGGTTAACGATCGGGCCGGACTCATTTTGCCCTGGCGGATCGGCAGGAGATTCTCCACGTCCCAGTTTAGATACCACGCCTTTTACGCCAGGGATAGCCGATATTATTTTCATTGCTTCCATTTCCATGGCGATGGACTCTTCCAGTGAAATCGAAGGCACACGAATAATCTGCGGGGTAAGCGACCCTTCCTGCAAAATTGGAATAAATGATTTACCTAGAAATGGAAAAAGTGAGAATGAAATGAATAACAATCCGAGTGAAGCTAGAATAGTGGTTTTCCGATTGGCTAACGCTTTGTTCAGAACGAATTTGTAGGCAGCTCTCAGTTTAGCAATAATTTTAGTATCATGATCTGCGCCACCTTTCAGGAAATAGGCGCACAGCACTGGCGATAATGTAAGCGAGACAATTAGCGAAACTGCCAGCGCGATGGCAATGGTGAAGGCGAGCGGACTAAACATTTTGCCCTCCATTCCCTGCAGGGTCATCAGGGGTAGAAAAACCAGAATGATGATGCCGATACCAAAAATTACTGGTACGCCAACTTCGCCGACAGCACTGGTAATTGTGGCTAGACGGGACTCTTTGGTATTTGCATTATGCCCTAGCCGATGAAAGACATTTTCTACAACCACCACGGTAGAATCGACCATGAGGCCAATTGCAATAGCAAGCCCTCCCAACGACATTAAATTCGCTGAAATTCCCTGCTGATTCATGACCATAAAAGTTATTAACGGCGTAATAACAAGCGTTGCGACTACAATCAAGCTGGAACGGACATCTCCCAAAAATACGAACAAAATGACAACTACCAGGAAAATACCTTCCATCAACACCTTGCTGACTGTCCACAACGCAGCATCAACCAGATCAGTGCGGTCATAGTAAGGAACAATCTGCAAACCATCTGGTAACAAACCGCGCGCATTAATGTCCGCCACACGCACCTTGACGCGTTCAACTACTTCCTTGGCATTTCCTCCCCGGAGCATCATCACAATGCCAGATGCTGATTCGGTGTAACCACCCTTGATAATTGCACCCGCCCGAACTTCTGCACCCATTTTTACTTCTGCCACATCACGGATAAATATCGGGACGCCACTTTCTTCGGTCAGGACAATATTGCCAATATCCTGCAAAGTACCTATCAACCCTTCACCCCGTACGAGGTATTGTTCAGCGCCCAATGGCAATATTCCACCGCTGGCATTGGCATTGTTACCGGCAATCGCAAGTTCGACCTGCTTGAGTGTTAAACCATAATGGCGAAGTTTGTTAGGGTCAGGTAGCACATGAAACTGCTTGACATAACCACCTTGAGAATTGATTTCAGCCACCCCTTGAATTGAGCGCAATAATGGTCGGACAATCCAATCTTGTACTTCACGACGATCAGTCAGTTCTTTGACTGTCAGAGCTCGCTTTCCATCGTTAGGGTGATCGATCGTATACTGGTAAACCTCTCCTAACCCTGTAGAAACAGGTCCTAGTATCGGCATAATACCTGGCGGCATTCTGGTAGAAACTTCAAGTAACCTTTCCATTACTAACTGGCGTGCGAAATAAACATCCGTCGCATCAGTAAAAACCAGCGTAATAATGGAAAGTCCGCTTTTATTTAACGAACGCATCTCTTGCAGTCCTGGCAGGCCAGTCATCGCAATTTCAAGCGGTACTGTTATTAACCGCTCTATTTCTTCAGGCGTACGCCCAATCGCCTCTGTGGCAATCTGTACCTGAATATTGGTTACATCCGGGAACGCATCTACTGACAGCTTTTTGGCAGACTGCAGGCCAAATCCGCAAAAAACCAATGCCACAACAACCACTACCAGGCGCTGTTTCAGCATGGAACGCACAAGCGTAGAAATCATTTTTACTCCAGCTCAGCAAGTTTGCGAATGTTGTTGAGGTGAAAGGCACCCTCGACAACAATAGATTCCCCTGCTACAACGCCAGAATAAACTGGCCGTAAGTGATTAATGGTGGAACCTAGTTTGACGGGCACCATGGCAAACGTATTGTTACTTTTTGCAATAAACACATGATCCTGGTTGTTATTACGTACAACAGCGTCTTCGGGAATAACCAGATGCTGATGTGCCTGCTCCGTGATGTGTACAGTTGCGAGCATGTCGGGTTTGAGTTTACGATGTGGATTTTCTACCTCGGTCCACAATGTAACTGTACGGGTTAATGGATTTACAAAATCGGCTACCGCTATAATCTCTCCCGCGAAACTTTCATTCTCCAGCGCCGGAACCAGAATTTCTACCTGTTGACCACGCTTAACAAATGGCGCGACATGCTCTGGCACATCTCCCACTACCCAGACGACAGAAAGATCAGCTACTGTGAACAGCAGGTCAGAAGGCTGCACCACCTGTCCTTGAGCCACATTACGTTCGATAATAATGCCCTTTTTGGATGTAACGATCCCGATAGAAGGCAGAATGCGCCCATGCCGGGTCAAATCTAGCATGGCACTATTATCTATTCCCAGTAAGCGCAACTGGTCTTTTGCAGCGCTCAGATCTGCCTGGGCAATTTGCATCTCGGATTCACGTCGCTGTAATTCAGCCACACTGATGACATCTCCGGCAAACAGTTGTCTGGCACGTTTTGCAGCCTGACCGGCGAGTATCGCCAGCGAGTTTGTACGTAACAGAGCCAGTTGTGCCTGTGTCAGCTCAGGGCTGGAGATGCGCGCTAATTTTGCGCCAACCTCAACACTGTCGCCAAGTTGAACATAAACCTCATTGATGCGTCCAGTTATACTGGAGCCCACTCGAACCAATCGTTGCTCGTGTACCTTGACTTGCCCCGGGGCACTCAACTGTTCTGCAATATCAGCAATGAATGCCTTTCCAATTTTGATCCGCCCCAGCATCTCTTCTTTGATGACAATTTCGTTAGGTGCGGATGGGTTATCTGCAGTCTTGTTGCTAACTGCTTCAGGGGCGGATTGTTGGCAAGCCGTAATCAGCAAAATGCAAAAAATGAGAGATAGTTTGTACACGTTCATTCGCTATAGTGATCTTGTGAATAATGGGCGCGCAACCGATCAATCTCGGCTGCCGCTGACTGTAGTTCAAATTGTGCCTGCAGTAATTCCGAGCGTGCATTCCGCAATACCCGTTGAGTATCGAGTACTTCTATAAAGCCTCTTTCTCCCAGACGAAAAGCTGTCTCCGCTACACGCAAGGCCGATTCTGCTTCGCGGACAATTCCACCTTCGAACATCTCTACGCGGCGCCGGGCAATTTCCATCGATTGCCACGCCGATTCAAGCAATCGCACGATTTCGTAGCGTCGATAATCGAGCGTTTCACGTAATCGCGCTGCATCAAAAATAGCCGCATCAATCTCACCACGACGCCGATAAAACAAGGGAATCCTGACACTCAATCCAGCAGTATTAGAAGTAAATTGCCTGTCTTGGTAATTGCTATACAAAATATTGACAGAAGGTAATACAGAAGCTCGCTCTTGGTCAATCCGCAAATTCGCACGTGCCTGCTCGGCTTCAAGGCGCAGAATATCGGGATTGCTTGCTGGCAGTTGTGCGCGCAGTTCTTCTAGGGAGGGTAGTTCAATCGGGTCTCTCAACTTGGTAGCAATATCAAAGGTCGGTGGCAAGGCCCCTGCCGTTAGCTGTAACAGTACAATACGCAAGCGTTCAGCATCCAGTAACGCAGCCTGCTTGCGATTGGCCGCTGTCATTAATTCGGTATCCGCACGAATCAGTTCAAAACGGGCGGTTTCCCCTACCTCAACACTCAGATTGATGCGACGGCGTATCGCTCCCATTAAATCATAAATATCTGATTCAATTTCCGCCTGTCCTTGGCGCAATAAATACTCGTAAACAGCCACACGCAACCTTGCAGCTAGATTTGCGCGAGTCTGATTAAGGTTAGCATGACTTGCCTCAACGCCAGCTTGCGCCCCACCGATACGCGCACTCCGCAATAATGGGTTTTCCAGGGATTGATTGACAGTCACATGTCGTTGCATCGAAGCAGGACCAGTGCTGGCCAACGGCAAACGTCGATCATCTGGTCCTGCCATAAAACTTACTTCCGGATTGGGAAAAGCTGCAGCACTGACTACTCCGGATCTGGCTATTTCTACCTCAGCGCGCGCCGCCTGCACTAGACCATTCGCCTGTAACCCGATGCGTTGAATATCTTCTACGCTATAAAGGTTGTCTACAGCGTTGACCGCACTGGCAAAAAATAGCCATGCGGCGAAGCTGCACCGGAAATAACTCACAAATTTTTTCTGCATTAGGAAGATGGCAGCATTGATTGGTAGATGGCTTCTCGGTTACTCAGAAAACTGATTACACTAATTGTATACACACTTTTCGTGGCGGGAGAAGTATAACGTTTTTCAAGCGTATGTCTGGACTAATGATATTACGTTGTTAGTGCTAAGTGTAATGTCCTCTTGAGATAAAATTGAATAAACTCGTTGCCCGTTACAAATCACAGAGATGGGTATTTTGGAATGGGTATGATGATGAGTCAAAAAGAAACGAAATGAGCACAAGTGAAGGGATTGTTGGAAGTAAATAAAATTGATCAAAAGGAGACCGATAAGCAGACACGGCTACGCTTCATGCCTGCCGAGACCACGCTGGGCCAAATTGTGGGTTGTGGGCTGCAACCAGCGTTTTGTGGTGAATTCCAAGGATGTTTCTATTTGGTGTTGATAGGTGAAGGAAGAAAACGATAACGAATGCGCTATAATCATTCGCTTTTATCTTTTCCGATGGATCATTGAATTCAGATGCTGACCGTTAATAATCTGGGGTATTCCAGGGGGAATCACAAGCTATTCGATGGTCTTGGCTTCTCGGTCAATGAAGGCGAGCTGTTGTTAGTAAGTGGCTCAAACGGTAGTGGTAAAACTAGTCTGCTGAGGTTGCTCTGTGGGATATCAACACCCGATGAAGGTGAGATTTTATGGGGTGGTGTTGGGATACGGAGCCTTGGCGAGGATTATTGTCGGGTAATGACGTATCTTGGTCACTTGAGCGGAATCAAGGATGACCTGACCGCTATCGAAAATTTGCGCATTTCCTGCGCACTAGCGGGAAATGAAATTGATGAAGATCAGGCAAAGGAAGCATTAGGGCGAATTGGGTTAATGGGCCGTGAAATTTTGCCAGCCAAAGTGTTGTCACAGGGGCAGCGTCGCAGGGTTGCGTTAGCACGTTTGCTGGTGACACATACAAAGTTGTGGATTCTGGATGAGCCGCTAACTGCCCTAGATGTGGCGGCAATCGATATGATTAGGCAGCTACTGGAGCATAATTTATCCAAGGGTGGTCTGGTCATCATGACGACTCACCAGGAAATCGAAGTTTCTGCTGTGAATACGCAGCGTTTGGTGTTGTCTTGAGACTAAAATGATTCTCTGGGTAATCAAGCGGGATTTGCTTTTAGCCATGCGTCGTCGTGCAGATGTGCTGACTACGCTTTTCTTTTTTGTTATCGTTGTCAGTTTATTTCCGTTGGGCGTGGGGCCCGAGATGAATATTCTGAGAGTAATGGCACCAGGTGTTGTGTGGGTCGCTGCTCTGCTCGCTTCTATGCTGGCGCTGGGGCGCATGTTTTCCAGCGATTATGCTGATGGCACGCTTGAGCAAATGCTGTTATCGCCGGTGTCACTGGCTGAGTTGGTGATGGGTAAGGCAATCGCTCACTGGTTGGTAACCGGAGTACCGCTGGTTTTAATTGCGCCAGTGCTCGGTATTCAATATGATCTGCCTCTGGGATCTTTGATAGTTCTAACGCTCTCTCTCTTGTTGGGAACACCCGTTTTAAGCCTGATTGGTGCAATTGGTGCAGCATTGACGCTGGGGCTCCGTGGCGGAGGGGTTTTGGTGTCGCTGCTGGTTCTGCCGCTTTACGTTCCTGTTCTGATTTTTGGCGCGGGTGCGGTCGAAGCGAGTGCTGCCGGGTTAGGATTTGATGCGCATTTTTCGTTACTGGGTGCATTTTTACTTGTTGCTATTGTATTTTCGCCTTGGGCGACGGCGGCATCACTTAGAATCTCTATGGAGTAAGGTTGGAGTTGATTTTCTGTAGTGTTGGCCAATGAGGGTATCTTTTTTAAACTGAATTTTCGTAAATCTACCAAAGAATATGGCAATAAACTGGTTTAAGTATGCATCGCCTGCAACTTTTTATGTCCTTGCAGGACGGATGATTCCTTTTTTTGTGGTTGCTTCCGTGTTATTGCTACTGGCTGGTTTGTACATCAGTTTTTTTGTGGCACCAACAGATTTTCAGCAAAGCGAAGCTTATCGTATTATTTTCATTCACGTGCCGGCTGCCTGGATGTCGATGTTTTTGTACCTGGTGATGGCTTTTTGGGCAGGGATTGGACTGGCATTCAATACGCGGCTTTCGTCCATGGTTGCGAGCGCAATTGCGCCCACAGGTGCAATGTTTACCTTCCTCGCCCTCTGGACGGGAGCGTGGTGGGGTAAGCCGATGTGGGGGACATGGTGGGTATGGGACGCGCGTTTGACATCCGAATTGATTCTGCTTTTTCTGTATATTGGATTCATGTCATTGCAGGCGGCAATCGACGATCCAAGGCGCGCAGATAAAGCAGGCGCTATAATTGCGCTGGTCGGCGTGGTGAATATTCCGATTATTTATTTTTCGGTGCAGTGGTGGAATACCCTGCATCAAGGGGCATCCGTCAGCTTGGTGCAGTCTCCCAAGATGGCAACAGCCATGCTGACCGGTATGTTAATCATGGCGTTAGCTGCGTGGATGTATTCGATTGTGACCATATTGATTCGCACGCGGGCAATTATTCTCGAACGGGAAAACCATACCGCATGGGTGGCAGAGCTGAAAAAAGGAGTCGTACAATCATGAAATGGGAGAGCTTGTCGGCATTTATTTCAATGGGTGGCTACGGGTTTTACGTATGGGGTTCGTATGGCGTTGCCTTGTTGTGCGTGGTCGGTGAGATATTTCTAGTAAAAAAACGCTTTAGAACTTTGCATAAACAGCTCGGTCTGAATAAAAAATCTGTGTGAGGGACAACATGAAACCACGTCATAAGAAAATTGCGCTGATTACAGCAGGTGTAGGTATCTTGTCAGTCGCTGCTTTGTTGGTGCTGAACGTATTTCAAAGTAATCTGGTATTTTTCTTTACACCTACTCAGGTTGCAGCTAATGAAGCGCCAATAGGTAAAAGTTTTAGGATCGGAGGATTAGTGGAAGAAGGTTCGGTTCAGCGTGAAAGCGATGGCACTACGATCAATTTTGCCATCACCGATACGGCGCAAGTCATAAAAGTAGCCTATCAGGGTATTCTGCCTGATTTGTTCAAGGAAGGTAAGGGGGTGGTCGCGCAAGGCAAGATTGCAGAAAATGGTGTTTTCTATGCCGATGAAGTACTGGCTAAACATGATGAAAACTATATGCCGCCAGAGGCAGCCAGTGCTCTAGAGCAGGCTGCAAAAGCACAAAGAGCTACCTCGACACAATACGATTGATTTTTATAGAAATTTTTATTATAGGTTAACGCTTGCTATGATTCCAGAACTCGGTAATTTTGCACTGATACTTGCAATGCTGTTGGCATTGATCCAGGGTACGCTGCCAATTATAGGTGCGACCAGGGGAATACCATCATGGATAGCGTTGGCCAGACCGGCTGTCCAGGGTCAATTTGTATTTATTATGATTGCCTTCGGTTGCCTTGCCTATTCTTTTGCCACGAATGATTTTTCGGTTCTCAACGTCGCTTCTAATTCCAATTCCCAATTACCAATACAATTTCGAATTGCGGCAACATGGGGTTCGCATGAAGGATCATTATTATTGTGGGTGACTATGTTAGCTGGCTGGTCCGTTGCGGTTAGTGTGTTTAGTCAAAAATTACCAGATGACATGGTGGCAAGGGTGTTAGGCGTTTTGGGTCTGGTGAGCGTGGGCTTTATCCTATTTTTATTGTTTACATCCAATCCTTTTGACCGGTTGCTGCCAGCTGCTGTCGATGGCAGTGATCTGAACCCGCTGTTACAAGACCCTGGCATGGTGTTTCATCCTCCCATGCTATATATGGGATATGTGGGGTTTTCGGTAGCTTTTGCATTTGCAGTGGCAGCTTTATTAAGTGGGCAGCTAGATGCCGCTTGGGCACGCTGGTCACGCCCGTGGACAACCGTTGCCTGGGTATTTTTAACGATTGGTATTATGATCGGAAGCTGGTGGGCGTATTACGAGCTTGGCTGGGGCGGTTGGTGGTTCTGGGATCCGGTCGAAAATGCCTCATTTATGCCATGGTTAGTTGGAACGGCATTGATCCATTCCTTGGCAGTCACGGAAAAACGTGGAAGCTTCAAGAGTTGGACGGTTTTGCTCGCAATCTCCGCTTTTTCGCTTAGTTTGCTGGGAACATTTCTGGTTCGTTCTGGTGTGCTGACTTCCGTTCATGCGTTCGCTACCGATCCTGCACGAGGTATTTTTATTCTGATTTATCTGGTAGTGGTGGTCGGCTTCTCTCTGGCGCTATTCGCCTGGCGAGCACCCAAAGTTGGGTTGGGTGGCAATTTTGAACTAGCTTCGCGCGAGACTATGTTGCTGGCTAATAATGTGTTGTTACTCGTTGCTGCTGGCAGCGTCATTTTGGGGACACTTTACCCGTTAATTATTGATGCACTAGATCTTGGGAAGATTTCGGTTGGCCCTCCTTATTTTGAAGCGGTGTTTGTGCCCTTGATGACACCGGCGCTGTTTCTTATTGGCTTGGGTCCGATCGCTCGCTGGAAAAAAACCAGTTTGCCTGATTTAATGGTACGTATGCGCTGGGCATTCGCGGTAAGCGTAATCACTGCAGTCATCACACCGTTTATTATGGGTGAGTGGAAACCATTGGTTAGTTTTGGTCTACTGATGGCCTTTTGGATCATGGCCAGTGTGGTGGTAGGCATTAAGCATCGAATTGATAGTAGCGGAGAAGGTGGAATTTTTACCAGACTATCAAAACAGTCCAGAAGTTATTATGGAATGCACTTTGCGCATTTTGGAGTAGCGGTATTTATTGTTGGTGTTACGCTGGTTAATGGTTATGAGATAGAGAAAGATGTGCGGATGGATATTGGTAGCACTGTGGCACTCAAAGACTACACTTTCCAGTTTAATGGCGCTAAACCCGTTCCGGGGCCGAACTACAGTGGTATGCAAGGCGAAGTTGCAGTGATTCAGAATAACCAGAAAGTGGGTGTGCTCTATCCCGAAAAAAGAACCTATAACGCTTCTGGTATGCCAATGACCGAAGCTGCAATTGATACTGGTCTGACACGTGATCTGTATGTCGCATTAGGAGAACCACTGGAAAATGGTGCATGGATTGTTCGCGTTTATCACAAACCGTTTGTACTCTGGATTTGGCTTGGTTGCGTGTTCATGGCACTGGGCGGTATATTAGCTGCAACAGATCGCCGGTATCGCCTGACAATAAAAAACAAATCTGTTAATAGATCGACTGCCGAACCGGTTGATTCCACAGCAAGTGATGTGCCTGCGGAAATGGTTGTTAATAAAAATTCCTTACCAGAGGGTAGTAAGTCATGACACGTTTTTTAATGCCTCTGGTTATTTTTGTTGTGGTTATCATTTTTCTGGCGATTGGTTTAACCCTGAACCCCCGCCAAGTACCATCACCGCTCGTTGATAAACCGGCACCCGTTTTTCAGTTGCAGCAATTGCATGACACCGATAGGGTGTTTTCTTCCACAGATAATATTGGTAAAGTATGGATGCTTAATGTTTGGGCATCATGGTGTGTGGCTTGTCGTGATGAGCACCCATTGCTAGTTGAATTGTCCCGCTTGGGAATTGTGCCTATATTTGGTCTTAACTATAAAGATCAACGTGACACCGCGCTGCAATGGTTGAAACAGTTCGGTGATCCTTATGTGATCAGCATTGCTGATACTGAGGGACGAGTAGGCATCGACTATGGTGTCTATGGCGTACCAGAAACCTATGTAATCGATAAACAAGGAATTATCCGCTACAAACACATTGGTCCGGTAACCGTTAAATCGCTGGAAGACACGATTCTGCCTTTGATCAACGAACTGAAAAAGGCAGGTTAGTAGATGGATACTCTGGCAATACTTCGGTTGAGTATGATCAATAAACTTTGCGTGTTGGCTATTACGTTAGTTGCTTTTCCCTGGGTATGCCTGGCCAACGAAGCGCCACTAGTGGCGGAAGACCCCGTTCTCGAAAAACGTATGCTTAATCTCGCGGAAAACTTGCGTTGCCTGGTATGTCAAAATGAATCGCTCGCCGGTTCGCGCGCAGATTTTGCCAATGATTTGCGGCGCGAAATTCGTGAGCAGTTACAGGCGAACAAAAGTGACGACGAGATCATAGATTTTCTGGTAGCACGTTATGGTGATTTTGTACTTTATGATCCACCTATGAAATCAACAACCTGGCTGTTATGGTTTGGTCCATTCATCTTCTTCGTGGGAGGTGTTATTACATTAATCTTCTACCTGAAGCGCCGCCGTTCGCAAGTACAGGAATTACCATTAACCGAATATCAGCGCAAGCAGATAGCGTCGCTCATGGAAGCGACAGAAAGAAAGGATAAGGACTAATCAGTATGACCGAATTTTGGGTAATAGCCGGGATTTTTATCGTGGCAGCGTTGTTGTTTGTTATCCCTGCTTTGTTGCGAAGCTATGCGCCCGGTCAGGAGGACACAGAGAGGGAAGCTACGAATATTAATATTTATCGCGACCAGATTGCGGAGCTTGCTGAAGATTTACGTAATGATACCCTTTCCCATGAGCAATATGAGGCAAGTAAAGAAGAATTGCAAAAGCGTATGTTGCAGGATGTATCGACAGAACATGGCTTAGCTAAAACGCCTGTTGTAAAACGGCATGGGATTGCTGCTACCGTTATTATTTTTCTAGCAGTTCCGCTTCTGGCTGTCTATTTATATACGATTATTGGAGATGAGCGAGGATTGTTGTCGCAATCTCATTTGGCTAGTGCTACTCAGTTTCATGCAGCTGGTGCTGAAGAAGGGATGCCGGATGGGCATGCTCAAATGAAATCTGTCATGGAGAATCTCGTCGCGCGCTTACGAGATAACCCGGAGGATATTGAAGGCTGGCTAATGCTGGCACGTAGTTACGCAATTATGGGACGTTTTGACGAAGCGAGCAGTGCTTACGAAAAATTGATACAGATGCAGCCAGAAAACCCACAATTTCTAAGTGACTATGCTGATGTTCTGGCAATGACTAATAATGGAAACTTGATTGGGAAGCCCGCAGAACTGATCAAGCAAGCGTTACAAATTGATCCAAATTATCCAAAAGCATTGGCGCTTGCCGGTACAGTTGAATTTGAAAACAGGCAATTCAGTGCGGCGGCAGATTATTGGGAACGCTTGCTGGTACTTATTCCAGCTGAATCAGAATTCGCCAAATCTATTTCGGAAAGTATTGCACAGGCAAGATCCATGGCTGGCGAAAGCAAAGAGCAGTCCGATCCTGTGCAACTAGCACAAAACAACAAGATGGGAATCGATCTTCCAGTCTCAGCTGCTTCTGACAGTGAGCCAAAACAGTCAGTAACCTCAGGTATTCCGAGTATATCGGGTAGGGTGACTTTAAACTCTGCATTAGCAGAAAAGGTTTCTGCCACAGATACGTTATTTATCTTTGCCAGAGCAAGCACAGGCTCAAAAATGCCGCTAGCAATCTTGAGAATACAAGTCAAGGACCTTCCTGTGGAATTTACACTTGATGATGGTATGGCGATGACACCGACAATGAAGCTTTCCAGTTTTCCGGAAGTGGTAATTGGGGCACGTATCAGCAAAACAGGACAGGCTGTCCCTGCCAGTGGGGATCTGGAAGGATTTAGTCAACCAGTTAAGATTGGTGACACAGAGGTGGTCGTAACCATAGACCGGCAAGTTCCTTGATCTTTTGTGACGAATATGATGACTGTTGAATCTGTTTCTGATTTTGAGGCCGCCTCTACCGGCGAAGGATCTTTTCGATTATTTGCTGAGATAGCTAAGAACAACTATCTGGTTCTCTTTTTTTATCCAAAAGACGATACACCTGGGTGCACTAATGAATGTCAGCAATTCCGAGATAGTTATGCTGATTTTCGCCAACTTCGTTGTGAGGTTGTCGGCATCTCGCGTGATAGTTTAAAGTCTCATGCCAGCTTTAAGCAAAAATACAATCTACCGTTTGAGTTGTTAAGTGACCCTGACGAAGCCGTTTGTCAACAGTTTGCAGTTATGAAAATGAAGAATATGTATGGTAAACAGGTGCGCGGCATAGAGCGCAGTACCTTTATACTGGACGACAAAGGACGACTTTTTAAGACTTGGCGAGGCGTAAGAGTTGAAGGTCATTGCCAGGAAGTATTGGCATTTCTAAAAGATAATCCAGGAGCTAAACAGTAGGTTACTGCTTACTGGGGCAACAGGTGTTTGATCATTTGCTGTTCTTCCACTAATTCCAGGTAGCTCTCGTGCAGTTTATTTTGATATTCGGGATGAATACTCAATCCCTTGACAATGCTGTATTTCCCATTTGCGCAGGTTACTGGAAACCCATAAATTACTCCTGCTGGAATACCGTAACTGCCATCTGATGGGACGCCCATGGTGACCCAATCATTCTGCCTCGTACCAAATATCCAATTACGCATGTGGTTGATTGCGGCATTTGCAGCACTTGCAGCACTTGACAGGCCACGTGCCTCGATTACTTTTGAGCCACGTTGTTGTACAGTTGGAACAAAGTAATCTTCAATCCAGGTAGGATCACTGATTAATTGTGCTATATGCTTCCCATCCACTTCAGCATGATACAAATCAGGGAGCTGTGTCGAAGAATGATTCCCCCACACCACCATCTTTCTGATCTGATCAACGGGTTGATTTAACTTCATTGCCAGCTGGGAAAGTGCTCGATTATGATCCAGACGTAACATTGCAGAAAAATTCTCGGTGAGTAAGTCGGGAGCGTTTCTCATGGCAATGTAGGCATTGGTATTAGCGGGATTTCCTACTACCAGAATTTTTGCATCCCGCTTGGCAACTTGATTTAGTATTTTGCCTTGCTCACTGAATATTTCACCGTTGACTGCTAATAAATCCCCTCGCTCCATTTCCTTGCTACGAGGGCGTGCACCGACGAGAATGGCGAGGTCAACCTGATCAAATGCTATTGCTGGATCATGCGTTACACTGATATCGGTCAACAGTGGAAATGCACAGTCCTGAAGCTCCATGAGAACTCCATTCAATACACTCGCAGATGCTGGAATATCGAGCAGCCGAAGACTGACAGTCTGATTGTTCCCCAGCATGTCACCAGCAGCAATCCGAAACAACAGACTATAACCAATTTGGCCTGCTGCGCCAGTAATAGCGATGCGTATCGGTGAGGGGATCAAATCCTGCTCCTTTGTTTTTTTCTGAAGGCGTAAATCCTTGCGGTGACATTTGCCTATTATACCGATAAAATTAACAGGTCAGCGTGGCCTGTGATTATTGATGCGGTTATCCTCGACTAAATCCCAAACTTAAAATTATCCAAACAGAATGTAACCAAATTATAACATCAGGAAAAACCAGGATTTATATATTCTGATTCATGGTATTAGCGAGAAACCCAAGTCAATCAATAAAGTTCGATGAGTGTAAGTAAAACAGTACTCAAAACTGCAGGGTAAAGTTGTTAATATTGTGCTTGGAAGTGTGTTGACATATCGAGTTCTACCGTAATCGGCGCGTGGTCTGATGGTCTTTCATGTTTTCTGGGAGCGATATCGACCCAGCAACGCTTGCAGGCAGCTGCTATTTCGGTGCTGATTAAAATATGATCGATGCGTAATCCATGGTTGCGACGAAACCCCATCATGCGGTAATCCCACCAGGTATAAATTCCAGTAGGTTGCGTGAAGAGACGAAAGCTGTCGACCAGTCCCATCCCCAGTAGCTGCTGGAAAACTTTTCGTTCGGGTGTGCTGCATAGTATTTTTTCTTCCCATGCAGAGGGATCGTAGACATCGCTATCTGCCGGTGCAATATTAAAATCACCTAGTAGCATAACTTTGGAGTATCGTTTACGTTCTTCCTGCAAGAAATTAATTAGTGCTTTCAGCCATTCTAGTTTGTAGGAGTATTTCTCGGAGTCTACACGCTCGCCATTTGGCACGTAAACGCAGATGACACGAATATCATCATAAGTAGCCGCAATCAGGCGTTTTTGTGGGTCATTCAGCCCAGGCAGCGCTGTGCAAAGATCTGTGCCATTACTAACTCTACTGAGTAGTGCAACACCGTTGTAGGTTTTTTGACCACTGAAAATTGCGTGATAACCAGCTTTTGCAATTTCATCCACTGGAAATTGTTCATCCTGTAGTTTAGTCTCCTGCAAGCACATTATGTGTGGTTGATTCAGATCGAGCCAGTCGATGACTTGTGGCAAGCGAACCTTAAGTGAATTGATATTCCACGAAGAAAATTTCATCATACGTACTCGGTATTCTATTTACAAAAAGTAGACCTAATCTTTAGTGGTACTTGGCCATTGCGCTGACTCGCCGCTGTCCTTTGTTATTGATCAGCCAGACCGCACTCCAAGTCATTGAGGTATCTTGCGACTAAAAAATAATGGAAGCTTTCTTTGCTAGAATAGCGTTTTTTTGTGAGACCGAGTATTAAATGATGGAATCCAACTTTTTAGTCGATAACATGTTTTTTATAATCGCCGCCATGCTGAGTGGTGGCATGCTGCTATGGCCGCTTGTTATGCGCCATGGTGCAAAAGAGATCGACGCGCAGCAAGCAGTTCGTCTTATCAACTACGAGAACGCTGTTGTGCTGGATGTTCGGGATGACAGTGATTATGCCAGTGGGCACTTACCTGATTCCAAACATATTCCGCAAGAGCTTGTGAAGGAACGCCTAGGTGAGCTGGAAAAATACAAAAAGAAACCGGTTATTGTCATTTTTTCACCAGGTTTGCGTGCTGCACAAACGGGCGTCACCTTGCATAAAAATGGTTTCGAACGCGTGTTTAATCTTAATGGTGGAATTGATGGCTGGAAGCGAGAAAATCTTCCATTAGTCAAAAAGTAGCTGCTTCTTTTATTAATGGGAACTATTTGAAGATGTCCAAGGTTATCATGTATGTTTCTGGTTTTTGCCCGTACTGCTCCATGGCAGAAAAATTGTTACACGCACGTGGTGTGATGGAAATTGAAAAAATCCGTGTGGATTTAGACCCGGAACAACGAGTTGAGATGATGCGTAAAACTGGGCGCCGCACTGTGCCGCAAATTTATATTGGGCAAACACATGTTGGTGGTTATGATGACCTAGTATTGCTGGATCAAGAAGGAGGGATCGCCGGTTTGTTGGCAAGTTGAGGCCAGGTAATAATTAATATAACTATTGGGATTAAGCATGATTGAACAGAAACAACCGGTTTTCGTAATCGAAAAGATTTATGCAAAAGATATTTCACTTGAGATACCCAATGCACCTGAGATTTTTCTGGAGCGCGAAGCGCCAGAAATCAATCTGCAGCTGGGTAGTAAGGATGCGGTTATCAACGGTGATATTCACGAAGTAACATTAACTGCTACAGTAACAGCACATCTAAAGGAAAAGGATATCGTGATGTTTCTGGTTGAAGCTCATCAGGCCGGTATTTTTCGAATTAAAGATGTTCCTGGTGATGACATTGAGCCAGTATTGGGTATTCTATGTCCCAATATCCTTTTCCCATATCTACGGGAAACGATCTCGGATATTGTTACTCGGGCAGGTTTTCCTGCTGTTATTCTTAATCCGGTAAACTTTGATGCGATTTATCAGCAGAAAAAACAGCAGCAAGCTGAAGGTGCTGCGCAAAATAATCCGTCTTCTCCTGACGGCGTCATCAAGCATTAACGAGCTCTAATCGATGGGTGATCGGCGCATTAACTACAGGTATTCTTTATTTTTCTTTTGTGGCTTTATCCTGCTATTTCTCTCCGGGCAAGTAATCGCAGAAGAAAAACAGGCTAAAAAATATCTTTCTGTTGCCAATCCGGCATCTGTTTTCTATGACGCTCCTTCACACACTGCTGAAAAATTATTTATCGCTAGTCAGAATTTGCCAGTTGAGGTGGTAAGCAGATTGATGGAATGGACTAAGGTGCGTGATAGTTACGGGCGCACTAGCTGGGTAGAGAGTCATAATCTTAGTACCAAACGTTTTGTGATTGTCAATACTGTTGTTGCTAGCATCCATTTATCTGCAAATGCTTCATCAGACATCATATTTCAGGCACAACAAGACGTAATTCTGGAGTGGCTTGAAACTGCATCCGACCAATGGGTAAAAGTCAGGCACCTGGATGGCGACACCGGGTTCATCAATACTGCCCAAATTTGGGGTGTATGAACATTTTGATTCTGGGTGCCGGCGCATGGGGTACGGCATTGTCTATTCACCTGGCTGCACGTCACAAAATAACGTTGTGGACACGCAGTAAGGCTCATATCGAAGAAATGATTCAGCAGCGTACAAACCAGCGATACCTGCCTGGTTATACTTTGCCAGAATCCATACAGCTTACCGACCGACTTGACCATGCAATACAGCAAGTCGAGCTGATTATGATAGTAGTTCCCATTGCTGGTTTGCGCAGCGTTCTGGAACAACTTGCTGCATTAAACTGTACGCTTCCATTGATACTTGCCTGCAAGGGACTTGAGGCAATGTCAGCAAAGCTGCCACATCAAGTTATATCAGATGTTTATTCACAGGCAGCTCCGTATGGGGTGTTGTCCGGCCCCAGCTTTGCGCAGGAAGTTGCACAAGGTTTGCCAGCGGCACTTACGCTGGCTTCACATGATCCACGCTTCGCAGCAATGATGGTAGACGAGATTCACACTACCTACTTGCGTATCTATGCCAGTAGCGACGTCACTGGTGTGGAAACTGCCGGCGCACTCAAAAACGTGATTGCAATTGCTGCCGGAATTGCAGATGGCATGGCGTTTGGTAACAATGCGCGCGCCGCTCTGATTACTCGTGGGTTAATAGAGATGACCCGCTTAGGAGTGGCGCTTGGCGGATGCCAGGAAACTTTTATGGGGTTGGCGGGCGCAGGTGATCTGATACTGACCTGTACGGGTGATTTGTCCAGAAACCGTCAAGTAGGCATGTTGCTAGCGACAGGATTGCAATTATCGGAAATTCTATCCCAGATTGGGCATGTTACCGAAGGTGTGCATACCGTTTACGAAGCATATGTTCTTGCTGATAGACTCGGTGTCGATATGCCGGTTACTGAAGCGGTGTACCATATTTTGTATAAAAATACACGGGTACAGGATGCAATCCAGGCTATATTGGAGAGAGAATCAAAGCCAGAAATTTTTTGTAGAAAATAAATATTATTAATCATTGAGATAGAGAATAAATGGATGACGCGTTAGAAGTGGGTTTCTGGTAGAGTGCCGTATGACAAGTGCGATCAGTCACAATTATTTTTATTTAATCTCTTGACGAACGCGAAATGCCTTGCTATAAGGGCGTCTGCAGTATTTCTGCATGATTGCTTCATTTTTCATCAACCATGAAACAAGATAAAGGGGAATTTCATGAATAAATCCGATCTTATTGATGCAATAGCTAAATCAGCCAATCTGACTAAGGTTCAGGCGGGTGAAGCACTAAATGGCGCCTTGGCTGCTATCAAGAAATCCCTCAGTAAAAATGACAGCGTTACTCTGGTAGGCTTTGGAACGTTCAAGGTGGGAAAACGTGCCGCACGTACTGGTCGTAATCCACGAACTGGTGCTGCAATCAAGATCAAGGCAGCCAAAGTACCTAAATTTACCGCTGGTAAAGCGCTTAAAGATGCTGTAAACTGAGCCCCTTTTCGATATTGCTTGTGACCGAGAGGGTGCTTAGCTCAGCTGGTAGAGCGTCGCCCTTACAAGGCGAATGTCGGCGGTTCGATCCCGTCAGCACCCACCATTGATTAACCGCTAAAATTGTGGGTGTCTGCGGTCAGGCGGCCAAGTGATAACAGGAACAACTAGGAGTGGTAGTTCAGTTGGTTAGAATACCGGCCTGTCACGCCGGGGGTCGCGGGTTCGAGCCCCGTCCACTCCGCCATCATTTTCAATTGTCTCGGAAGTGATTCCAATTTACGATGTGTGATGTGCTACACATAGATGTTTTCCATGCTCAATTACAATCATGATACCAATTCATCCGGCTGTCATGATCTGCTTCGTCCTTCCACTTAATTTTCTGGACTTTTATCGTGTTTGATTTCGTACATAAAAGGAAAACTATCGTTCAAATCGTATTGTTTATTGCGGTTTTGCCATTTATGTTCTGGGGAATACAGTCTTATCGGAGTGATGGCGGCACGGGCTATGTTGCCATGGTAAATGGTGAGGAGATTAACCGTCGTGATTATGAACAAGCATTACGTAATCAGCAGGAAAACTTGCGAAACATACTCGGGGACAATTTTGATAGTGCATTACTCGATGATCCTCGTATGCGATTGAGTGTATTGGAAAATTTGATTAATCAGAAATTGGCTCAGCAAGAAGCAAATCGTGTCGGCTTGGCAGTTCTGGATTCGCAGTTAGCGGCAGAAATACAGGCGATCAGTTTTTTTCATGAGAATGGTAAATTCTCCTTAGAGCGCTACCAGGATTTACTGCAACGTCAAGGGATGTCTACCAATTTATTTGAATCCAGGTTGACAAATGAAATAAAGCAACAACAACTGCTGGAAGGAATCACTAGAAGTGTAATTATTTCTGGAGCGGTCATTAGCAAGCTTTCGCGTTTAAGTGACACCAGGCATGACATTAACCGCTTTACGCTGCGTTCCGCCCAATTCATTGACCAGATTAATCCTGATGAAAGCGAGATTCTCGCCTATTATGACAGTCACAATCGTGATTTTATGCTTCCTGAAAGGGTGAAAGCTGAATATGTTGTGCTATCAATCGATGAATTGGTAAAGCAGGAGCGGGTGACCATTGAAGAGGCCAGAAAATATTATGATGAACATCCTGGGGAATTTGGTCGTCCCGAAGAGCGTCGTGCTAGTCATATACTATTGGAAATTTCAGCAGACCTGACTGAGGAAGCTAAGACTGAAGTTAGAAACAAGGCAGAACAAGTACTGCTAGAAGTTCAGCAACAACCTGAAAAATTTGAGGAATTGGCAACGGAGGCATCAGAAGATCCAGGGTCTGCCAAAATGGGAGGAGATCTTGGTTTTTTCCCTAGAGGTTTTATGGCTAAAGTATTTGAGGACGAGGTGTTTACCATGCAGCCAGAAGAAATCCGTGGTCTGGTGGAAACCCAGTTTGGTTTTCATATCATTAAACTTGTCGAGATCAAATCAGCGGATACCGCAATTTTTGAAGATGTCAGGGATCATATTGAGGCTCTGCTCAAACGCCAGAAAGTATCAGAAAAATTTGGTGAACTTGCTGAAGATTTTCGCAATGTCGTTTTTGAAGAAGGTAACACTCTGCAAGTGGCTGCAGATATGTTTAATCTACCCATACAGCAGAGCGACTGGATTAGTCGTCAATCGACTGAGCCACCGCTTCTGGCACATAAATCGATGCTGGAAGCAATCTTTCTGGACAACGTTATCCGCGATCGTATCAATACCGAGGTAATTGAAGTGCAGCCCGGCACATTGGTAGCTGCCAGAGTGCTTGAACATAGCCCTGCTAGTGCGCAATCTATTGAATTGGTCCGTGATCAGGTCATTTCTCGTGTGAAACTGAAGTTAGCAGAGGAAATGGTGAAGAAAGAGGGGCAAGAAATACTGGCGCGTCTTCAGGCAGGAGAAGCTGTTGATGGGCTGGATTGGGGCAATAGTACTGAGGTATCTTATACTCAGACCCAAGGTATCGATCTGGAAACCTTACGTCTTATTAATCAAACTGAACCCAGCGAATTTCCATCTTATACCGGGAAATCGTTGGTACAAGGTGGATATGACCTCATCAGAATCAATCGCATTATTGAATCCTCCGGAGAGTTGGAAGAGACAAAAAATCAGTCTTTTATCAATCAATTACAACAGCTTCGTAACCAGGAAGAATTGAGTGCCTACCTCGCCGGACTCAGGAAACGCTCAGAAGTGAAAATTCAAGAAGAGAGTTACTAGGATGGAGGCTGTCCAAAAGTAGAATAATCCACTGCGGGCTATCCTGGTTGACGAGGTTTTCTAGTCTTTAATTAAGTGGGGCGATTTTTTTATCGAATAATCAATAGATTGTACTTAAATAATTTCCTAACAAGAGTAAGTTCCTTGCTGCGGTAGTCAATACCGTTTAATTTGGTGTTTCCAGCGCATTTTAACTGTACAACTGTACCTTCATTGCTGTTTCTCCTCAACCACTTGCTTCTGATCTGTTTTGAAGCTGTCAATAATCAGTAAAAATGCGCCAACAAAAATGGCGGAGTCGGCAACATTGAAAGCTGGCCAGTGATAGCCTGCAATGTAAAAATCTAAGAAATCAACGACATGTCCCAACATAATTCTGTCGAGTAGATTACCTATTGCACCGCCTAATATCAGGCTGAGCGCAATTGAAAAGCGCGTATTGTCAGCGTATTTACGCAGCAGGTAAACAATCAGTATTGATGCCAGCAGGGCGATGCCACTCAAAAACCAGCGTTGCCAGCCTGAAGCATCACTCAGAAAACTGAAAGCGGCGCCAGCATTGTAGGTCAATACCAGATTGAAAAAATCTGTTACGACGATGTGATCACCAAAAATCAGGATGGATTCGATCCAGCGTTTGCTAGCCCAATCCAGAAGGAGTATTAGGACCGAAATTGTCAGACTGTAGCGAAGTTTCATATGGCTGTCTTTAAGTTTTCCAAATTAGCTATGGTGGCGGGTTTCCCCCTTGCCGGAAAGATTATTGATGCATCGTCCACACAGCGATGGATGATCAGTATGAGTGCCCACGTCCTGCCGATAATGCCAGCAACGTTCACATTTTTGATCAGAACTTGCCTTGACGCTAATGGTTTCTTCATCCACCGTGGAAACCCGATGTACAATAACTGCAGATGTAATCATGACAAAACGCAAGTCTTCACCCAGGGAATCGAGTAGCGCATAATTTTCACCTGCTGCATGTATTTCCACGCTAGCGGCGAGTGATGAGCCAATTTCTCCTTGTGCACGGGCTTCTTCCAGCTGTTTTTGTACTAACGTACGTATCTGGCGTAATTGTTGCCAGCGCTGCAAACGCTGTTCGACCACGATGGCTTCGTCAGTTGACGGCGGAAACTGATGCCAGGTATGCAACAGCACGTTGTCATCGGTTACATCGGACAATTGTTGCCAGACTTCCTCTGCGGTAAAGCTCAGGATCGGTGCGAACATCCTGACTAGGCTGTGTGCAATATGGTAGAGCGCATTTTGTGCAGCGCGACGCGGCGTACCATTGGCTACCGTGGTGTATAGCCTGTCCTTGAGAATATCCAGATAAAATCCGCCCAGGTCTTCCGAGCAAAAATTATGCAACTTTGAGACAATCTGATGAAAATCATAGTGGTCATAAAGTTCTGTCAGCTCATTCTGCAGCTTTTTGGTGTAATCGAGCATGTAGTGATCAATTTCCAGCCAGGATGTAACGGGCATTATATCGGTAGCTGGATTGAAATCAGCCAGATTCGCCAGTAAAAAACGCAGGGTATTGCGAATACGGCGGTAAGTTTCGACGGTACGTTTGAGAATTTCATCGGAAATGAACAATTCACCGGAATAATCAGTTGAGGCTACCCACAGTCGCAAAATATCAGCACCCAGGGTATCCACAATTTTTTGTGGTGCAATGACGTTGCCCTTGGATTTGCTCATCTTGTGACCCTGGCCATCGACGACAAAGCCGTGCGTTAGCAATGCCCGATAAGGCGCCTCGCCATTGATGGCGCAACCCGTAAGCAACGAAGATTGAAACCAGCCACGGTGCTGATCAGAGCCTTCCAGATAAAGATCTGCTGGATAGCCTAACTGAGGATTACTTTTCAAAACCGTTGCATGTGTGGTGCCAGAATCGAACCAGACGTCGAGCGTATCGGTGAGCTTGCGATAGTGCGGCGCATCTTCACCAAGAAAGCTGGCGGTATCCAGACTGAACCATGCTTCAATCCCTTCGCATTCAACCAATTGGGCGATTTTCTCCAGAAATTCATCAGTGTGTGGATGCAATGTACTAGTTTGCCGATCGACAAAAAATGGCATTGGTACGCCCCAGTTGCGCTGACGGGAGACACACCAATCTGGCCGGTTTTTGATCATTGCTTCCAAGCGGGCGCGCCCCCAGGTGGGATAGAAGCGGGTGGATTCTACAGCGGTCAGCGCCAGTTCACGCAGCGGTATCTGTGTAGATGCGCCATCCACTGGTCGCATACCGATAAACCATTGCGGTGTGGCGCGAAAAATAATCGGGGTTTTGTGGCGCCAGCAGTGTGGATAGCTGTGTTCGATAGTTTCAACATGGCGTAAATGGCCGCTACTTTTTAACGCTTCGATAATATGATCATTGGCTTTCCACACAAATTTTCCACCGACCAAGGGTGTGCCGTCCAGAAACTTACCGTCACCCATCACAGGACTATCATTCGGCAAACCATATTGCTGGCCGACAAAATAATCATCCAGCCCATGCGCAGGCGCAGTGTGTACCAACCCGGTACCCGCTTCCAGCGTGACATGCTTACCGCAGATGATGGGTACCTTACGTGGCGCGATGGGGTGTTGTAACAAAAGCTGCTCCAGCGTTTGTCCCTTGCAACTGGCCATCACATCGCCAGTAAGCCCGTAGCGATCCAGGCAAGTCTGTACTAGATCGGCTGCCAGAATCAGCCAACCCTGATCATCCGTTTTTACCAGACTATAATCCAGCTCTGGATGGACGCAAACAGCCTGATTGGCAGGTAATGTCCATGGAGTTGTCGTCCAGATAACAGCCTGAACAGCGGCATCGGCCGGTATCGGAACAGAAAAAATAGTGGTTAATGGGTGCGCTTCGCTATCTTTGCTACCTTTGACAACAACATTAAAACCGACATCAATGGCGGGAGACGATTTCATTTCATATTCGACTTCTGCTTCTGCCAGCGCTGAGCCACAATCAATACACCAGTTGACTGGTTTTTGCCCTTGATAGAGACGACCATTCTGATGAATCCTGCCAAGTGCACGGATAATTCCAGCTTCGGTAGCATAATTCATTGTCAGGTAAGGGTTTTCCCAGTCGCCAAGTACTCCGAGGCGGATAAAATCTACTTTCTGGCGGGTGACTTGCTCACGCGCAAACTCTCTGCACAATTTACGCAGCTGGTCGGCAGGCAGGTGCTTGCCATATTTTTTCTCAATCTGATGCTCGATTGGCAAGCCATGGCAATCCCAGCCAGGAACATAAGGTGCGTCAAATCCCGCCAAGGTTTTGCTCTTGATGATGATGTCCTTGAGAATTTTATTGACCGCATGACCAATATGGATATCACCATTGGCGTAAGGTGGACCATCGTGCAGGATAAATTTTGGGCGTCCCTGACAAACCTCACGGATTTTCTGATAAAGACGCTTTTCCTGCCAGAACTGAAGCATTGCTGGTTCGCGTTTAGCTAGATCCCCGCGCATAGGAAAAGGGGTATCAGGCAGATTGAGTGTGTCTTTGTAATTGATTGTCATGGATTAAAATAGTAAGCATCAGGAGAGGAACCGGGTTCTACTGAAAAGAACTTTCTGGCATCTGCAACATCCTGCCGAATTTGCCGAGTAAGCGCATCCAGATCAGCGTATTTTGCCTCATCCCGCAGTTTATGCAGAAAATGCACACATAGTCGGTGCCCGTAGATTTCCTGATCAAAATTAAATAGATGCACTTCCAGCACCGGTTTACCGGCTTCATAAATAGTTGGGCGCGTCCCCAGGCTCGCTACACCCCGGAGGCGTTTATCTGGCGTGAGGCCATCCTGATCAGTAATTTCCACCACAAAAATACCATTCAATGGTGGACGGTTGTGTCGCAGAGCAACGTTAGCGGTTGGAAAACCGATTGTTTTCCCCAGCTTGTTGCCATCCACAACCCGTCCACTAATACAGTAGTCTCGACCCAGCATGGCTTTTGCCAATTGTAAATCCCCACTGGAAAGTGCCTCACGTATAGCTGTGCTGGATACGCGTAAACCATTAACCGTAAAACTTGGCATAATTTCCAGTTGAAACCCGTTCGATTGGTTTATGTACTGCTCCAGCAACTGGCGGTCACCTTGACGATTCGCACCAAAACGGAAATCATCACCAATCAGCAGCCAGCGAACGTTGAGCTCTTGCTGCAATATGCGTGTAATAAACGTACTGGCCGGAATACTGGAAAATTTCTGGTTGAAACGAACGAGCTGTACGCGCGCGACACCCGCCTCGACAAGCAGTAAAAGCTTTTCGCGCAGACTGGTCAAGCGAACCGGTGCTTGCTTGGATACGAGAAATTCACGCGGGTGTGGTTCAAATGTCATGGCACAAGCGGTCAGCGCGAACTGTTCGGCTGCCTGCTTGACTCGCGCCAACATCGCCTGATGCCCCAAATGTACACCATCAAAATTACCAATCGTCAACGCCAAAGGCTGCCTAACAGGATTGGCGGCATGCCGGGTGATAAGCATTGATAGCGAAATATTTGACGTTTAAGCTTGTAAACTTGACTTATGCAGTTCTGGTATCGAGTTCAGCTGGCTGCTGTTGTGGAAAATGGCTCATTTGATAACCCATCCACAATCTTCCGGCAATAAAACCGGCAACAGCGTCTGCGTGGCCCTTGAGTGTGGGATTACCCATTTCCTGGGTAGTTTCACGAAAAAGCTGCAGCCAGCGTCTGAACAGATCAGCATTTAGTTCCGGCAAAGCAATATGTTTGGGCATGGGTGCGCCCCGAAAGCGACTGGTACCGCGTAACTGGGCTGACCAGAAATTGGTCATCTGCACGAAATGGGCATCCCAGTCGATAACATGCCCTTCAAAAATAGGGCCAAGATCAGGATCTTTTCTGGCTTTGGCATAAAAATCGTGTACCAGTCTTGAAATTTCTTCCTCGCTGTACAACGCTGGATTGGGTTCTGGAATAGGATTGTGCATCATGTTGTGTTTGTGTATCTGTCCGAAACAAAAAATCACTAAAATAGGCGCATAAACTTGTCATGAATGCTCATTTTCTCACACTTGTAGCCATACTTTGAATCTTTGTATATGCTTGTGCCCTGTTAATCGAGTTGTCGAATATATGTCAAATTTCCCATCAGCAGAAATCATTCCTTCACTCCGCAGCCTTAATAGTTGGCGGTGTATAAGGTATGGCTTGCTTTTACTGCTGCTGGTTTTGAGTGCCTGTACCGAGCCGTGGAACAATCCCTATCCTGCTGTGCAGTCGGGTGAAAATATTCTCTACAATGCCTTCGCCGAGCGTCCGAAACACCTTGATCCAGTGCAATCCTACAGTTCGAACGAAATTCTCTTCACCGCGCAGATTTATCAGCCACCACTGCAATATCACTACCTGAAACGGCCATTCGAGCTGATTCCGCAGACAGCGATGGCTATGCCAACCGTTCAGTATTATGATGCCGACGGAGTGGTGTTGCCTGCTGATGCAGATGAAGTCGCTTATTCAGTTTATGAAATCCACATCAAACCTGGTATTCGCTATCAGCCTCACCCGTCATTTGCCAAAGATGTGCAAGAAAATTTTTTTTATCACGCCCTGACTGCACCAGCACTCCAGCAGATACAGAAGATTTCAGATTTCGAGTACGGCGATACTCGTGATTTGCTGGCAGAGGATTATCTTTACCAGATCAAACGGTTGGCACATCCCAAATTGCACTCCCCGATTTTTGGCCTGATGGCAGATTACATCGTAGGGCTGCGCGAGTATGCGGATACGCTGAGCAAGCATGTAGCAGCCAATCTTGATGAGACCTATCTGGATTTACGCCAGCATCCGTTGTCGGGCGTAGAAAAGGTTGACGATTACACCTATCGGATTCGCATCAAGGGAAAATATCCGCAGTTCATTTATTGGCTGGCTATGCCATTTTTTGCGCCAGTACCGTGGGAGGCAGATCGTTTTTTTTCCCAGCCGGGGCTGGCAGAAAAAAATATCACGCTTGACTGGTATCCGATTGGTACCGGTCCCTACATGCTGACCGAAAACGATCCGAACAGCATCATGCTGCTGGAACGCAATCCGAATTTTCAGGGAGAATATTATCCAACGGAAGGTATGCCGGAAGATATCGAAAAAAACCTGCTGCAGGATCAAGGAAAACCTCTGCCGTTCATTGACAAGATTCTGTTCAGCCGTGAAAAGGAAAGTATTCCTCGCTGGAATAAATTTCTGCAGGGCTACTATGACGCATCTGGCATTGGTTCTGACAGTTTTGACCAGGCTGTACAGATAAGTGGGCAAGGTGAAGCAGTTGTCACCGAGGCGATGGAGAAACAGGGAATTCGTCTGGAAACGGCAGTTGCGCCTTCGACCTATTATATGGGCTTTAACATGCTGGATCCGGTAGTGGGTGGGCGTACCGAGCAGGAAAGACAGACTGCACGCAAGTTACGGCAGGCTATTTCGATTGCTGTGGATTATGAGGAATATATCTCGATTTTCGCCAATGGTCGTGGGTTGTCGGCGCAAGGCCCTATTCCGCCTGGTATTGAAGGACATCGGGATGGTGAGGCAGGGATCAATCCGCTTGTTTATGAATGGCATAATGGGGCGCCTAGACGCAAACCTATTGAGCAGGCAAAAAAATTGCTGGCTGAGGCGGGCTATCCTGGAGGTATCGATCAGAAAACCGGCAAGCCATTGGTGCTGTATTTTGATGTTACCGCACGCAGCGCCGATGATAAAGCGATACTTGACTGGATGCGCAAACAGTTTCGTAAGATCGATATTCAACTGGTCGTGCGCAGCACGGATTACAACCGATTTCAGGATAAAATCCGCAGCGGCAACGCTCAGATTTTTGAATGGGGTTGGAACGCGGATTATCCCGATCCGGAAAACTTCCTGTTTTTACTCTATGGCCCGCAACGCAAGGTGGGGAACAATGGTGAAAATGCCGCCAATTATGATAATGCCGAGTTTAATCGTCTGTTTGAGCGTATGAATAATATGGAACCCGGTGCGCAACGTGCTCAAATCATCGACCAGATGCTGTCAATATTACGTGAAGATGCTCCATGGCTGTGGGGGTTTCATCCCAAAGAATATGCCTTGTACCACGGCTGGTATCAGAATGTGAAACCTAACCGGCTCGCCAATAACAACATGAAATATTGGCGGATTGATCCAGAATTGCGCGCCCAAAAGCAACGCGAGTGGAATGAACCGGTTATATGGCCGATGGTATTGATCGTTGTGCTGTTGGTGGGTGGCTTATTACCGGCATGGTTTGCCTATCGCCGTCGTGAACAGAACCGCAGTCCGGCTGCTCAGGCCAGCGGATCGTAAAAATCAACACGCATGCTTAATTACATTATCCGTCGCATCCTTTACGCCATCCCCATCCTGATCGGGGTAAATCTCATCACATTCGCACTTTTTTTCGTGGTCAATACACCAGACGATATGGCGCGTATGCAGCTTGGAGCCAAACATGTTACGGATGAAGCTATTCACAAATGGAAACAGGCGCGCGGTTATGACAAGCCTCTGCTCTATCATCATGCTGCACCGGATATGCAGAAATTTACCGATACGATTTTTTTCGAGAAATCGCTTGCCATGTTTGCATTTGATTTTGGCCGTGCGGATGATGGCCGGGACATTGCCCTGGAAATTCAAAGCCGGATGTGGCCAAGCCTGGCGATAGCCTTGCCGGTATTTTTGCTGGGATTGCTGGCGTATATTACATTTGCCTTGCTGATGGTTTTTTTTCGCGCAACCTACATCGATTTTTGGGGGGTAGTGCTTTGTGTGGCGTTGATGTCGATTTCCAGCCTGTTCTACATTATTGGTGGTCAGTTCCTGATCAGTAAACTGTGGCATTGGGTACCGATTTCCGGCTATAGTAGTGGCATGGATGCTTGGCGCTTCCTGTTATTGCCGGTGCTCATCGGAATAATCAGCAGTGCTGGTGCTAACTCACGCTGGTATCGTACTATTTTTCTTGAAGAAATGAATCGGGAATACGTACGTACGGCGCGAGCCAAAGGGCTGCCGGAACGTATCGTGTTATTCAGGCACGTTCTCAAAAATGCCATGATCCCCATTCTGACCGGAGCCGTCGTTGTCATACCGCTGTTATTTCTGGGGGGGCTGATCACCGAATCATTCTTTGGTATTCCGGGGCTTGGCAGTTATACTATTGACGCCATTCAGTCACAAGACTTTGCTATCGTGCGCGCCATGGTGTTTTTAGGCTCATTGTTGTATATCGTTGGCCTGCTGCTGACCGATCTGTCCTATACACTGGTTGATCCTCGGGTACGCCTCGAATAACAGTCACAAAAAATCATTCCTTCGGAACACTCGTATTTGAAAAGTATAAAAAATAAAATTACCCTGTTTGCGTTGATTGCAACCCTGTTGCCTTCGCTAGGACTGGGATTGCTGACCTTCTGGCAAAATGAGGCGTTGGTCAACGATGGGGTCACGCGCGAGTTACATGCGTTGACGAACAATGTCTCACAACAACTGGATGGCTGGCTAAACGAGAACGTTCTCGCTGTCCACGCACTGTCTGTTGCCAACCCCGTTGTAGATGGGCTGGCGGCATCTATTCGGTCTGAAGGCGGTGCCGCCAGCGAACAAACCCAAGGCGTGATGGCCAGTTATTTATCATCGGTCATGGGCAAGCTGGATAATATTGTGGCGCTGGCTGTTTTTGATCTTGACCGGCAGATAGTTGCCAGCAGCGCTACCATCCCTGGAATCGAGACGGCCCTGAAAAGCTGGTCAAAGAATAGATTCGAGCCCCCAATAAGGGCGAATTCAAAAGGTACCAGTTCATCTGCTATTTCCCCAGACTGGGAGGTGCATTATGCGGCGACTACATTTAGTATTATTTTCCCGGTACTGTCAGATGACAACGTGCTTAAAGGCTATCTCGCCGCATCGCTTGACTCCGGGGCGCTTGCCAAGCAACTACGTGAAACTCGCAAATTTTCACTCGGTGAGATCATCCTTTTGGACCAAGCTGGCCATGTTTTTCTGAGTAGCGCCACGCAGATTGATCAAGCCAGGAAAATCGATCAGGGGGTTTTTGCAGCATTAGTCGAACTTCGTGGAAGATCCTTGATTTATGATGGCTTCGCCTACCCGAGTGCGATTGGTCTAATCAACGCTTATGAGAAGCTGCCGCTATTCATTCTGGTAGAGCGGGATTACACCGATGTCCAGGCTGCCTGGGTCAAGTTACGTAACCGTTTTTTAGCTTTAGTGGCGATTCTGGTCGCCATGGTTACTACCTTCGCTTTGTGCATGGCACGTACCATTGTGGCCCCGCTGGGGAAACTAATTGCTGCTGCACAGAGCATCGTTGATGGCAAACTAGATGTGCAGTTGCAAGTCCATCAACGTGATGAAATTGGTCAACTGGCTGCTATGTTCAATCAAATGACCGATGCGCTGCGGAGTAAGCATGCTGAGATCATGTCGGTAAATGAAAACATCCGCCAGAAAAACCAGCTGCTGCAAAAATTATCAGTCACAGATGGATTAACCGGATTATATAACCGTAGCAAACTTGATGCGATTTTGATCGACCAGTTGGCGCGCTTCAAACGCAATAACCGCCCATTCTGTCTGTTGATGATCGATATTGATTATTTCAAGCATATCAATGATGAGCATGGACATATAATGGGGGATAAGATTTTAACGACGGTATCAACCGTGTTGTTAAAATCTATCCGGGAAATTGACTATGCAGCACGTTATGGTGGGGATGAATTCATGATCATTCTGACCGAAACCGGAGTTGAGGCCGCCACTAAAACTGCTGAACGGATACGGGCACAAGCAAGCGCGCTTTGCCAGGAATTTGATGTGTCTCCGGTTAAGATCACCCTCAGTGTTGGCATTGCCCAAAGCCAGCATAGTGACATGATGCCGAATGATTTGATCGCACATGCAGATGCGGCATTGTATGAAGCCAAGAAAGCGGGGCGTGATCAAGTACAGGTTTATTTTGATGGGGCTTGACAGCACTTGGCGCTAACCCAGTTTTGTTAATTCGGTGTAAAGCCAAGTAATTTGGTTATAATAGAAAACTTTTGTATTCGCTAATAGTCATATTTTTAACGGGATCTATCAAAGATGACAAAGCAAAAATCAGCAGCCTCTCTTGAAAGCAGTGCTGGCAGTAGAAAAAACGGGGTGACGACTAAAATTAATTCTAAAGCTGAAGCTAAACCCTCGAAAAAAATGATCAGCTCTGCAAAAATAAGTGCACCGTCTGGTGGAACTCATAACGATAAGATGAAGACAGAGTTGCCTTCCAGGAAAAAAGTAGCAGCTGACAATGATAATTCCGTGGCTTCAGAAACAGGTAATACACAAAAGGTAAATAAATCTTCTCGTCTATCTCACTCGCCCAAAAAACCGGAATCTCCAGAAAAAGTCGGGGCGCAGAAAAAAACTAGAAATATCCCATCAAATAAGCAAACAACCGAGTCTGAGGGCAGTATGCCGTCTGCATCGCAAGATGCCAATATCGAAGTACGTAGGACACAGTTAAAAAAATTGATTTTACAAGGCAAAGAACGAGGTTTTTTGACTTATGCAGAAATCAATGACCATCTGCCAGACGATATGTTGGACGCAGATCAGATTGAAAGTATCATCAGCATGATCAATGATATGGGAATTACTGTCCACGACGAGGCGCCTGATGCCGAGGCGCTGCTCATGTCAAATGCTGATACCGCAGTCACTGATGATGATGTGGTCGAAGAAGCAGAAGCTGCGCTCTCCAGTGTTGACTCTGAGTTTGGACGGACAACAGATCCGGTGCGCATGTATATGCGAGAGATGGGTTCTGTTGATTTGCTGACACGTGAAAGCGAAATTGAAATTGCCAAACGCATTGAAGACGGTCTGCGGCACATGATTCAGGCGATCTCAGCCTGTCCAGCCATCATTGAAAAGATAGTGATGCTGGCAACCGATGTGGAAGAAGATCGTTTGCGTGTGGATGAGATGGTCGATGGTTTTCTTGATGATGGTACCGAAGATATTCTGGCAAAAAATATGTCGGCCGAATCACTAGATCAGGATTTTGGTGATGATGGTGATGACGACGACGACGATGATGAGGAAAAACAGATAAAGGCAGAAAACGCCAATTTGCTTAAACTGAAAAATGAGGTTTTAGAATCTTTTGTTAGCATCCGCAATGCTTACGAAAAAATGAAGAATGTCATCACCGGGAAAGATGGCCATAAGGATAAAAAATATATCTCCCTTCAGGAAAAAATCTCTAGTGAATTGATGAGGATGCGTTTTTCGGCAAAAATGGTCGAAAAGTTGTGCGACACGCAACGTAATACTGTCAACGATATTCGTAATTGTGAGCGCAAAATCCAGGATCTGTGTGTAGTAAAGGCCGGAATGCCGCGTACCTACTTTATCAAGGCTTTTGTAGGCCACGAAACCGATACTGGATGGGTAGACGCAGAAATAAACTCTAACAAACCCTATAGCCAGTCTCTGGAGCACCACCGCCCTGCGATTATGGAACAGCAGCAGATGATGCTGGATATCCAGGAGCAGGCGCGCCTTCCTATCAAGGAACTGAAAGAAATCAATCGCCGGATGACTACCGGAGAAGCCAAAGCTCGTCGTGCTAAACGAGAAATGACAGAGGCCAATTTAAGACTGGTCATTTCAATTGCCAAGAAGTACACCAATCGCGGTTTGCAGTTCCTTGATCTTATTCAGGAAGGCAACATTGGTTTGATGAAGGCCGTCGATAAATTTGAATACCGCAGAGGTTATAAGTTTTCTACTTATGCTACCTGGTGGATACGACAAGCAATTACACGTTCAATAGCAGATCAAGCACGCACGATTCGTATCCCCGTGCATATGATTGAAACTATTAATAAAATGAACCGTATTTCTCGGCAAATACTTCAGGAAACCGGACAGGAGCCTGATCCAGCTTTATTAGCCGAAAAAATGGAAATGCCCGAAGACAAGATACGCAAAATTCTCAAAATCTCGAAGGAACCCATATCGATGGAAACACCTATCGGTGATGATGAGGACTCGCACCTTGGAGACTTTATTGAAGATGCCGCTACAATGGAGCCAGGGGATGCAGCAATTTACACAGGTCTGCAGAATGTCACCAAAGATGTACTGGATTCGCTTACACCCAGAGAAGCCAAGGTTCTACGTATGCGTTTTGGAATAGAGATGAATACCGATCATACTTTGGAAGAGGTTGGCAGGCAATTTGACGTTACACGCGAACGTATTCGCCAGATTGAAGCTAAGGCACTCCGCAAACTAAGGCATCCTGCAAGATCAGATCGTCTGCGCAGCTTCCTTGACAGCAGCAACTCATGACGGTCAAGCTTGAGTGATCGTAGTGAGCCGATAGGGGGAGCAAGGACAGATTCTTACAATTTTGAGGTGGATGGCGGGTGCTATCTAAGGAGGAATCGTGGAAATATGATTCACTACTCCATTGGAGTAGTGAATCGGTCTCAATCTCGACGACCTCCTAGTTCTTTTGTAATGCGGTGCTATAATGAGGCGCCATTTTTAGCATTACTGAAGTGACCTGTAAACAATTGCTCGTAATGGGGTCTGTAGCTCAGTTGGTTAGAGCAGGGGACTCATAATCCCTTGGTCGCTGGTTCGAGTCCAGCCAGACCCACCAAAAAATCAAGCACTTACCCAGACTTTGGTTAGGTGCTTTTTCATTTTTATGATCCGTGTAACCACCATGTAACCTTTTTTAATCAATACACGGATATTGAAAAATGACTACAACTTACATAATGGCGGATGATGGTTTTATTATTTGATACAAACAGAACGGCCAGGGAGTCGAAGCGGTAGGCACAAAGCAGCCACGATATTGTTGTAGGGGTACTGCCTAAGGTAAAATAATCGATTCTAGGCGTTCCTGGCGGGTTTTGGCTGGGGTGGTGAGTTTTAATTTGCGATTTCTAGGCAAGCAAGGCGCTTTGCAAGCTGCCCGACCGAAATAATGCCAGTAAGTACCTTCGCCAAGGTTGTGGGGAACGTTTGAGCGTGCGTGCCCCAGAAAATAATCACGCGCTGCCGGATCATTGCGGCACTGGTGCAGGTGGTGGTGATCATGTCTGTGTCGGTTTCCTCGATATGAGCCAGCCAGGCTAGAATCTTTCTAGCCCGACTTCTGTTTTTTTTGTTGTGTCCTGCCCCCCCCAAAAATCGCATTTTTTTTACGCTAAGAAAAATGGGCGAAAGGGGCGTAAACTCCCTATTCATGAGGTTATTGGTGGTAGGCGAAAGGCGGCGAATAGGGGAGAATTTCGCCTCCTTTACGGGTAAATAGTTCAAATCGCCTCCCATGTTTTAAACAGGCGCCTGATAATCTGCTGTTGCTGATCTCGTTCAACGCCTTCCCTGATCCGCTCCTGTGACTGAAGCAATGCTATAGCAGTGTCGCGCTTGTGCTGTGAGCGCATGTGCTTTGGGGTCATGCGTTTAAGCATTGCCGTTTCTGTTGCCATGTTATGCGGTTGCTTCATCAACCACTTGTGGAGGCAATCAGCCCATTCTTGATGCGTATCATCATCACGGCGGCCAATGAAGATGCCTTTCCATGTGTCAAGGCTGAATGAGAACAACGCAATAGCATTGCGAATGTCTTCGGCGACAACCTCAAAATCAGCAACCAGGTCATGGTGCGCCCTGAAGGCTGCCAGAACGCCAGCGATACGACAAACTTGTTCGGCACCACGCACACAGAATGATTTCAGTCTGAAATAGTCGTCAAGGGGTTTTCTGGACTCCTCCATCTCTTCCCAGAAAGCAATCAACAAATCACGTGCGCCATCGGTCAGTCGGATAACTTTCCGCTCATCTGGCGCGCCTTTGTTGATCAAGCTCCTGCACGTGCTGCGATACTTTTCACAAGCGGCGTTGCTGAAACTCTGCTTTTTGTAGGATCGTGGCGCCATTGGGTTTGGCCACGCCACAAGAAACCTCGGCCATGTGCCAATGCTTGATATGATTTCGTTGTCTAGGCTTTCCTGCGCTGCGTCAGGCTGTATCATCCAATGGCAATTGAATCTTTTATCGTATAGCCTGGTCTGTCCTTCTCCCTTGGTTACGATAGATATCGGCTCGCCGTCCCATAATTCATTCAGCCTCCCTAGAGTGTTCTTCATCTGTTCGGCGCTCATACCCCAACCGCTGAGCATTGATGATGCTTCTGCTGAAAAATTACCTTGCGCGAATCTGCCGTCGCGCAATGAATCGGTTATGCCCTGAATCGTGCCTATCTTCATCGTGCGGTAATGGTGCAATGGCTTGGGCGTTGATTCCTTTTGCCTTTTTGATAGAGCCATCCATTCAAGCAAATCTTCCTTATATCTCTGGTCGTGCTGCATGTTTACCTGGTTGACATCGCTTAACGCTTCGCCTTCGGCTGTCGATTTGCCATCACCAGAATCAATAATGGTCAGGAAATTGAGCGATAGCGGCTTCACACCCATCAGCGTTTCAACGTCATACAGCCCCTGGGTGAGCAATGACGCGGCGGCTAGTACCGATTGACCGGCAACCTCTGAGGACAGTTGCAGCTCCTCGACAATGTATCGACACATTCCAGAGAGAGCGCCCAAAGACTCGACCGGATAGACTGGTGGGGCGAAATTCTCCCCTATTCGCCCGTCTTTCGCCACCCAGTAGATCGTTTGCCCATGCGGGTTTGCGCCCCTTTCGCCCTTTTTTGGGGGTGTAAGTAAATTTTCATTTTTTACGGGTTCTCTGGAAGCCATAAAAACACGCTGGTTTGATTGGGTGATACTCACCCCTTGACTGGCACTGAAAAGTGCGCCAGCAGCGATTGTGGCGGCTCTACGATCCCCTTTATGCTCGTAGTAAACGAAAAGATCGAAGGCGTCACCCATCGAACCGCAATCGGTAACCCTACCGATTCCAGAATCGCTGTCATGTGAGGACATCCACTTCTTGCCATCATCCGATAAAGTAACCCCCGGTGTTCGGCTAGCGCTATTTGGCGATAGCCAACGATTGCCGATTTTCTTGTAGCCGTAGGCATCAAACATCTGCGGTATTGGATATGCAGCATTGAACGCATCAACGGGGCTTTGACATCCGCTGGCCATGCGTTCACGGGCGACAAGCAAAGATCGGGCTGAGGCGGCTTCTTGATCTTTTAGCCGATCTTGATGTTGTTGTTGCTCGGCGACCAGCTCTTCCGCCCACGCATCAGGATCAAACAAGCTGCCTTCCTGTTGCCTGTACCGATAGTAATCTCCACGATTTGGCAAGTAACAAATTTGTCCCGCCCGCTCTGTAACACGGTCTGGGGTCAGTCCTGCTTCCGCAAGTTTGTTGTTAAGAATCTTCGCAAGATAACAGTAGGTCACGCCGTCAACTTCTTTTGATAACGGAATGAGCAAGCGTGTTTTTGGGCTGTCCTGTGTTGCCGATCTTGAGGTATAAGCTAAGAACCGACCAAGCACACACAAACCAGATTGGCTAACGATATCATCGAAACTTAACCCGCCAGTCTCATCAAAATCCGACCAGATGCACCAGAATTTGCCATGTTGTTGTTGCTCGCCGTGAACCCTGCTGAGCAAAGTTGAAAAGATTACCCACTGAGCCTGATCCTTTGGAACTCTCGGAGGGTTGGCCGCCATTGCCTCGATTCCGGATAAGGTTATCGTTGCGTAATCAAGTGGTTTGATTTTGTTCTTGGGGCTGTGAAACTGCCCAAAACCGCTGCAAAATTCAGGCATCAGATCAAAAGAATCAGCCATTTGCCACCTCCTGCCTTGGCAGCAACACATATTTTCCTTGGCGATGGTTTGCACCGGAAACATCCGTTTCATACGTCCAATGGGTTGCGATATGGTGGCCGTTCTCTCGCAATTCTTGAACGCGAGGTGCTGGTGACATAATTCCCAGCACTTCTCTGGCGTATAAAGTGGTCATGCTGCCAAAGGATTGCAGGCGTTCGAGAATAGCTTGGCGCTGGCTCTCGGTGCTGGTAGAATTGCTGCTGCCGTTATCACCAAAAGCCCCGTGACCTTGACCGCTCGGGGTTTTTCTTTTTGTCATGGATCAGCCCTCCATCACGCGCTTGATGTCACTGACTCGCCAGGCGAGCCGCCCAGCGTGACGTAGCGGACGGATCAGGCCATTATCTTTGCAAGCCCACAACCGTAAAGTGTTGGGTTTTCGGTTCAGATAAAAAGCAGCTTCTTCGGTGGTTACCGCTGGGCGCGAAATTTGTTCTAGGGGCGGATAGTTGTTTGATACGGTCTGCATTTTTGTTCATCCTCATAAAGTTACGTTGAAGGATGCTCATAATATGCATCAAAAAACCCTTGATCTAGGGCGATAAATCCGATTTATTGCCCTGGTAGGCGGCTTTTATATTTGTCGTAGTGTTTGCGGATAACACTATCATCGAGATGGCGCATTTCAGAAACTATGGCAATAGCTTCATCCCTTATCATACCGCCGTTTCTAAACGCCCACACGCGGACAGCATCAAGCATGGCATCAGATTTTGCCTCAATACCAGTTGGTCTACCACGCGCGCCGCGCGTTTCTGCCTGCGGGTTTATCAGCTTCAAGGTCACTTCTAATATCACGCTAGGGATATGCCCACCATATCGGTGAAACATCGAAAGGATTTCGAAAAAACGTTTAACAGCGCTTTTATCATCAGGGTGTGCGAGCATGTAATCAGCCAACGACTGCGCGTAGGCATCTATTTTTTCTGGTGACACCGACATGAAGGGCTTATGACTCAGAATCAGCGCCAGCATGTTGTAGCTTGAGTTAAACGCCCGGTCTTCTGGGTCAAGAAATGGCAGACTAGAAAAATCTAGCTTCATCATTTAGACTCAATTACCCTTAGCCCGCCCTGGTTTTGTTGTGGCGTAAATTCAATCCGCGCCTGTCCCAATATCCATTCTTCTATTTTGGTGTGCCACACTCTCAATAAATCTAGCGGTCGCCGTATGTAGTGCTTTTCTCTCACCCCTTGCGGTTTATGCCCTTGAATTTGTGAAACGATCCCGCCTGGTGCCTCTATCCATTCGCATAAACTGGCAAAGGATCGCCGCAAGCCGTGCAGCGTTAAATCCAGCCCGGCAATGGCGCAGGCTTTATCATGAGCAATGCGCGGCTCTTCTACATGCCCACTGGCTGCGGTAGGACTGCTAAAAACCCATTCATTACGCCGTGGCAATGTGCTCATCAAATGCGCAACATATGGCGTGAGTGGGATTATTCGAAAACTTTCGATTTTGTCTTTTATGGTCATCGATCTCCATCTCAAATCTACATCCACCCAGCGCAGGCAGGCCAATTCGTTAGAACGTGCGCCAGTTAGTAGCAGGGCTTGAAGATAAGCTGATATGACTGGGTTCTGAATCTGTTTAACGGCTACAAACCATGCCGGTAATTGCTCGCGTTGTAGCGCGTCGTTTTTAACTGCGGGCTTGCCTAGATAACGCTTGATCTCCTTATTTTGGGCTGGATTGGTGGCGATGATTGCGCCATAAACAGAATGTTTATTGCACCAATTTAAGAACGTGCTTAACAACGTTCTTGCGTTACGTGCCCGCGCTGGTCGTCGCTTGCCTTCGGCCTTCGCCCATGCAATAAGCCGCTCTGTTGTCAGATCAACCAGCCGCACATCTGCCAATGATGCTAACGCGCCGGGTTCAGTTAGCAGTTTGCTTCTGGTTCTTTGCTCGCCGCCTTTCTGCATGGCGCGTTCATGGTCGTGCAAGTGAAGCGCACCCCATAATGATTTGGTGGCGTCTACATAATCATTCCAGGCTTTGCCAACGGTGACAACTTCGCGAACTTCTTGCGCCTTCTTTTCGCGTCTGGCGGCCTGATCTGCTGCGGCTTTCTGAGCTTTCACAATGCGCGGATCGATGCCTTGATCAATCATAATTTTTAGCCTGGCTGCTTGTGTTCTGGCGTCTTTGAGTGTCCAGGCGTCAGGGCTGCCAATTGTTAACCGGATTGTTTGCTCTTTTAACTTGGATTGAAAAATAAAGCTCTTTGCGCCGCTGCTTGTTACACGCAAAGCAAAACCAGGGGTTTTTGCATCGAAATAAATAACCTGATCTTTGTCTAGTGGACACCCAAACCCAGCAATGACGCCAGTTGTAAAATTTTTCTGTGTAACTCTCATGTAACCCCCATGTAACCTTTTTTGATCAATCTTGATACATTTTATTAAACACAGATCATAACATGGTTTTAGTTAGTGCTTTGTTTTTGCTGGTTTTGTGTGTATTGTTCAACAACAGCAAACGCTAATAAATGGCAACTTGGCGGGACTCATAATCCCTTGGTCGCTGGTTCGAGTCCAGCCAGACCCACCAAAAAATCAAGAGGTTAGGAGTTTCTCTGACCTCTTTTTTCTTGGGATGTGCCGGATTTTTGTCAATAAAAACATTAGAGACAAATTCGGCATGCCCCAAAAGTTGTGGTTTTGACAGGTGCGCGTACCGTCTGACCATTTCTTCCGATTCCCAGCCGCCGAGTTCCTGTAGACAAAGCAAATATCACCATGTCTATTCAAGCTTGGACATTCAGCATCCAGAAGCTGCCATTAAGGCAAAAGCAAAGTAGCAAAACGAGATGTAAAATATTCATAAAATGAGCGAGAATCACTTGACAGAAGGGAAGGTGAAGTGGGTCTATTGGACCACATCACAAAGTAGAATTAGGAAATGGATAATCGTTGCAATTCCTGTTTTTCCTGACGCGTAAGCTGATCAAATGGTTTCGCGTGAAGCTCTGTCATTCTACGCTTGCGTTGAATTTCACGTATTTTTGTCAATCCACCAGAAAATTCAGCTTCAATATCCCAGTCAGCTTTCATAATGGGAGTATCCTGAGCTATCTCCTGCAATAGGCTGTGGTAGGGAGATTGCGTGAAATGCAGAATGATGCCCTCCTTGTCGAGAACATCTTCCATGAATTCCGCCCCCCCGATAAAATTTGCTAGTGTAACTAGAAGTTTCATTTCTTCACTTTTAGGATCACCAATCTCAAGCAGTGTTTTGTCGATTTTCCCGGCATAAACAGGGCTGTAGAGTAAAATTTGTATCAGGCGACGATAAGGTGTAACAGATAAAGGACGGGTACCACCAAGAGATCGGCGAGAAATACTCTGCTTTTTATCGAGATTCAGAAATCTGGCAAGCTGGTTTTGATCTATACGAGCGAGTTCTGCCAGTCGTTGTCTGATCATAAAAGCAAACACCGGTGCCTTGATTTGCGATAATAGTGGTTCAGCGCGCTGAATAAGCTGTGTCCGGCCCTCATCCGTTTCAAGATTTATCTGTCGAGATAATTCATTACATAAAAAAAGTGACAAAGGTGTGGCTTGAGCAAGCAGACTCTCGAATTTACTCTGGCCATGCTGACGAATATAGCTGTCAGGGTCTTCTCCATCTGGAAGAAACAGGAATCTAATATTTTTTCCATCCTTGAGCTGTGGCAAACAGTTCTCCAGCGCCCGCCAAGCAGCTTTAAAGCCAGCTTTATCACCGTCAAAACAGAAAATAACTTCATCGGTATAGCGTAGTAGTTTCTGAATATGCAGGCTTGTCGTGGCGGTACCAAGCGTTGCAACGGCATATTCAATACCAAATTGTGCGAGCATGATTACATCCAGGTAGCCTTCCACTACCAGAATACGGCCTGCCTTACGGGCAGCCAAGCTCGCTGATAGCAGGTTATAAAGTTCCCGCCCCTTGGTGAAAAGTGGCGTTTCTGGCGAATTGAGATATTTTGGCTCGCTTTTATCCAGAACTCGCCCACCAAATCCAACTATTTTTCTTTTGTGGTTGAGAATAGGAAACATGATTCTGCCCCGAAAACGGTCGTAGCTTCTTTTCCCCTCCTGCGAGACAACTAGCCCAGCCTTAACTAAAGTATGTTCAGGATTGCTTGAGGGATAATCTGTAAAAACAGCTGCCAAATTTTGCCAGTCCTCAGGTGCATAGCCAATGCCAAACTGTCTGGCGGTTTGACCGGTAATACCACGTTTCTGTAGATAAGTGACCGCTTGTTCAGATTGTTTGAGTTGCGTACGATAGTATTTTGCGGCAATCTCCATACAGTCGTGCATGTCTGCTGATGGAAAAACCGGGGTGCTTACTGCTTCTGTAGTATTTACAACTGATTCACCAGGATGGTATTCAGCAGCATTTTTGATTTCCTGGGGGGGAAGCGACAGACCGGCATCAGCCGCAATGGATTCAAGTGCTTCGATAAAACTTAAGCCATTATATTCTTGAAGAAAGTTGATTGTATTCCCATGTTTTCCACATCCAAAACAATGAAAAAACTGTTTGGACTGATTGACGGTAAACGATGGTGTTTTTTCATCATGAAACGGGCAGCAGGCAGAAAAATTTCCCCCTTTCTTCTTCAGCGGAAAGTGGCGCGCGATGATATCGACGATATCAACACGATCCAGTAATTCCTGAATAAACGATTGCGCAATCATTCACTGGAAGCCATAAATACCCGACTCATTCCGGGCGCAGAGTGAAAACCATCTTGGAATCTGCTTAATTCAACAGCTGATGCTATTTGTTCAGTTTGCTATCAGTGATTTCACTAGGGCAGATACCTTGGTCATATCTGCACGTCCAGCAAGTTTGGGCTTGAGTGACGCCATCACTTTTCCCATTTTTCCGGACGATGCATCTTCGATGGCGGCAATAGCATCTTTAACAATTTCTTCAAGCTCGGCTTCACTCAGCGCTTTCGGCATATAGCGCTGTAAAATAGCAATTTCCGCTTCCTCAATCACAGCCAGATCAACGCGGTCCGCAGCTACGTAGTGTTTGATTGATTCGTTGCGCTGCTTGAGCATTTTCTCCAAAACCGCAATTACTGTCGTGTCATCAAGCTCAATACGTTCGTCAATCTCGCGCTGTTTGAGCGCTGCCTGCAACAAACGCAGGGTATCTCGGCGCTGCTTGTCACCTTCGCGCATAGCTGCTTTTATATCATCAGTAATCTGTTGTTTCAAACTCATGATGGAAGGAGGCGTAAGCGTGATAACACACGGCGTAGCTGCGGCGTCAAATCAATACAATTTTTCTGGCAGCATCTGGCTTCGCAGACGTTTGTAGGTGCGTTTGACCGCTGCTGCATGCTTGCGTTTGCGCACCGCCGTCGGTTTTTCATAAAACTCGCGAGCGCGCAAATCAGTAAGTAATCCAACTTTTTCAATCGTACGCTTAAAACGTCGCATAGCAACTTCAAATGGTTCGTTTTCCTTAAGTTTAACAGTTGTCATAAAATGATAATTCCTTCCGGTCTCCTTTAGAATTTTTCAATTACAGTGATTTCCATCACTAAGCTACTAGTTTTTAGTCAGGTTTCTGAGAGCCGCTTAGTTTATCACTAATTGGGCATTATGCGCTGCGTGGTGTTGTTAATAAGGAAATTTTTATCAACAGTTTATTGAGATGATGGCTGATCATTTTGTTTAGTGCTTGCCTGTGATTCGGGTAAGTCACTTGGCCATGTTGAAAAAGGAAAAGGTCGCAGTTCACTGTTAAATGTCAGAAAGTAGATGATCTGGTATTCATATACTGCCAGCTGGCGACCTAGCCAGAGTAATTGTTTATTGGTTTGACCAGTGATAGTAATAGCGCCAAATTGAAATAAAGATACTGCGACAACCAAAAACTTTACCATTCCCTGGATAAAAAAGAAGAGCAGCATAAACAGTGCGCGTGTCCAGGTTTGGGTAGTCTGTAATCTTTGTTTGATTTCTTCTTTCATCATCATTACCTTCTTCAATAAAATTGTTTTAGAGCGTGCTGCTAGTTTGGCTGTCCAGAATAGAAAGTATCCCTCTAAGGAAATGCAGTGACCAGATAACGCCAAAGCCGGTCACATCGGTGCTGACTGCGCCGAGGCCGTCCTTATGATTGCAGGCAGATAAATCCATATGTATCCAGGGAGTATCCTCGACGAAGTGTCGCAGAAAACAGGCTGCAAGGATGTGGTCATAGTCACCTTCTATCATGCATTGCTTGATGTCGGCGATTTTGCTTTCGAGATCGGCTTCATAGTCTTTGTCGATTGGAAAAACGCACACCCGCTCGCCACTGGCCTGGCCAGTTGTTACTGCCTGTTGCGCCAGGTAATCACGATTGGTGAAAACGCCACTGTAACGCGATCCCAGAGCTGTGATGAGGCTGCCGGTCAGGGTGGCGTAGTCTATGATCAGGTCAGGTTTCTCTTTGACTGCCAGCGCCAACGTATCCGCGAGAACCAGCCGCCCTTCGGCATCGGTGTGTATGATTTCAATGGTAGTACCATTCAAGGCGGTGATCACATCGTTTTGTTTGAATGCTTGCGGCCCAATATGGTTTTGGGCAATGGCGAGCCAGCAATCGATGTTAATCGGCAGATCAGAGCGAGTGGCCGCCAGCAGCACCCCTAGCGCGATTGCCGATCCATTCATGTCCTCATGCATCCCATACATGTATTTGGCTGGTTTTAGGTTATGTCCACCGGTATCAAAGCAAATACCTTTACCAACTAGCGCGATGGTTTTTTCGGAGCGTCCCTCGCCGACCCTTCTGCGTAAACGAACAATTGCCGCATCCTGCACATGACTGCCTTGCGCGACAGCAACAAACGCGCCCGCGCCCAACTCTCGTAATTGATCGAGCGTGTATTCCTCATATTGCCAATGTTCATTGGCAGCAAGCTTTTTGATTTGTTCGCGGTAGGCACCGGGAGTCAGTTCATTGGGCGGTAATACTGTCAGTCCCCTTGCGAGAAAATTTCCCTCTGCCTGAGCTCGTTCAATGGTAAACACATTGGAATCTTCAAATCCATAGAGATACATGTGTTCAAGTGGTTTCCTCTCTAACTTATGCTTGCGTACTGGTAAACTTGCACCATTGATCCAGCCGATTGATACCGCCAGTTCTGCCAGAATTTGCTTTTGGGAAGCCAGTCCATAGACAGCAATGTGAACTTCTAAAGGATCTTCTTCGAGCAATAATTGCCACGCCTGGCGTATTAGGGTTTGCTGTTCAAAGCGTGACTGACTGAAATCAACCATTACCCAGGCACACAGCGCGCCATTTGGCAAATTGGCAGATACCGCCTTCTCGCTGATACAACTCAACGATTTGTTGCGGCGTGCGAGCAGGTCTTGCAGTATCTGCTCGCCAGGAAGCTGATATTTTTTTTGAATTTTGTCGCTTTTCGGGAGTACGACCAATAGATGCGTTGGTTGAATACTGTCGTCGATAGGGCAGTTATGTTGTGTGAGTGTTGCAAGCATGCACTTTCCAGAGAAATTTTTTAGATTTTTAGATTTGTAGAGAAAGCATTATAGACACCTCACTACGTTATCAGGATGATTCATGCGTCAATACCTCGATTTGATGCGGCATGTGCTAGAACATGGCCGCGAAAAAATAGATCGGACCGGCACGGGCACGCTGTCAGTGTTTGGCTATCAGATGCGTTTTGATCTGGCAGCGGGTTTTCCCTTGGTTACTACCAAAAAGTGCCATGTGCGATCGATCATTCATGAGCTCCTTTGGTTCCTGCGTGGCGACACCAATATTAATTATCTCAAGCAAAATAGCGTCTCCATCTGGGATGAATGGGCGGATGAAAATGGTGATTTAGGCCCAATTTATGGCCATCAGTGGCGTTCTTGGACGGCTTATGATGGTCAGTCGATTGACCAGATTTCGCAAATTATCGAGCAGATCCGCAACAATCCGGATTCACGTCGTCTACTGGTTTGCGCCTGGAACGTCGGTGATCTGGATAAAATGCGGCTGGCACCCTGCCATGTTTTATTCCAGTTTTATGTGGCGGATGGAAAACTTTCTTGCCAGCTTTATCAACGCAGTGCCGATATATTTCTTGGCGTGCCGTTTAATATTGCCTCCTATTCACTGCTGACTATGATGATCGCACAGTGCTGCGGCCTGCAACCCGGAGAGTTCATTCATACGTTTGGGGATGCGCATCTGTACCGAAATCATCTCGATCAGGCGCGTCAACAGCTTGGCCGCGAACCACGATCACTGCCCACCATGACGCTCAATCCGGATATCACTAATATTTTTGATTTCAAGTTTGATGACTTCACTTTGCGTCATTACGATCCCCACCCCGCCATTCCGGCACCGGTTGCCGTATGACGTCGCCTCGTCTGGCGATACTTGCAGCGGTTGCAAGTAACCGCGTCATCGGCGTCAACAATACGCTACCCTGGCATCTGCCAGCAGACCTCAAACGCTTCAAAGCCTTGACGCTGAATCAGATCGTAGTGATGGGACGCCGCACCTTTGAATCCATTGGCCGACCGCTACCACAGCGCACCAACGTCGTGCTCACCCAAAATACCGATTGGACTGCTGCCGGTGTCTGCACCGCTAAATCAATTCAGGAAGTACTGGATCAGTTTGCAGATGATGCGCGCACCATTTTCGTCATTGGTGGCGCGCAGATTTACCAGGAAACCTTGCCGCTTTGTGAGCGGCTTTATCTGACCGAAATCCAGCAAGCGTTTACAGGTGACACCTTCTTTCCGGAATTTGAACGCGACCAATGGTCTGAGCTATCCCGTGAAATTTACCGGGACAACTTAGGTGCCGCGCCTGAATTTCATTTCGTGGTACTGGAACGTAATCTTTTAGTTTCAAGGGGTTGATTCTGGAAGGCCGTCATGCCAGAAACGCCGACCAAGCTTTCTCGATGTGTCAATCACTACGCCGTGACCTGTTAGTCGCAGCAGGATGGCGCCATCGTAATCGCTGCGCAGGATATGAACACCTTGTTCACGATAGCGGTTCATTACCTCTGGGTGAGGATGGTTAAAGGGATTGCGGTAACCTACCGGAAAAATAGCGTACGTCGGGTTAACCTGGCGCACAAACTCGAGAGAAGAAGAGAATTTGCTGCCGTGATGCGGAACTACCAACACGGTGGCTGACAAGGTATCACGCACACGTTGTAACAATTCCTGCTCGGAAACCTGACCAATATCCGCTGGCAGAAGCACACTGCCATGACGGGTGGTGATTTTCAACACGCAACTGGATTCATTACGATTACGCGCACTAGCTGATGTTTTGTGCTGCTCTGGATGCAGAATAGCAAAGTGAACGCCTTCCCACCACCAGGTATCACCCGCACGACAGCGCTGATAATCGGCAATCGCCAGTTTGATTGGATGGTGCTCTTCCAGCGAACCCAGCAGCGATCGAGTTGGCAGACTGGTCAGGATGGACAACGCCCCGCCACTATGATCGCTGTCTGCATGCGAGACGATCATGCGGTCGAGCGCAGTTATTCCCTCGCCACGCAGATAGGGCAGAATAATTTGCTTACCGCTATCGGTTTCACCGTAACTCGGACCCGTATCAAACAGCAGAGTGTGCTGCCGGGTACGTGCCACGACTGCCAACCCCTGTCCAACATCGAGCACTGTTAGCCAAAGCTCTCCCTGTTCGGGGCGAGCGGGAGAATTCAGAAATAGTGGCAATACAGCCAGCAGGCCCAGCCAGCGAGCTGGGAATCCTGCAAATATCCCCAATCCCGGTCCACCGGGCAGCAACCACCAGATCATTCCGATGATTGCCGCCATGACTGTCCAGATTTCGGGTGTGGGCTGGCGCCACACTGCCAGCGGTATTTCCGCCAGCCATTGCAAAGCGATCATCAACCCCTGCATGGCAACCTGCGCAATCGACAGCAGGAATTCCAACCCGGGAATGAGTGCGAGCAGCGTAAATGGTACGACAGCAAATGTCATCCACGGGATGGCAAGGGCATTGGCAAGCGGTGAAATCAGTGATACCTGTCCAAACAGGAGTAGCAGCAACGGCAGCAATCCCAGTGTAATCGCCCACTGAATGCGAAGCCAGCTGGCGACGATGCCAGATTGGTCGATACGCCCGGAAACGGTTAGGCTAATCAGGCCAACGGCAGCGAACGACAGCCAGAAACCCGGCGAAATGACTACCCAGGGATCCAGAACTGCTACTACCAGCAATACCCAACCTAGTACCGTTAGCATCGAGATACGCCTATCCAGCCAGAATGCAACGGATAAGATCACCAACATTAAAAAAGCGCGTCTCGCTGGCACAGCGAACCCCGACAACAGTGCATAGATCAAGGCTGCAACTAGACCGGCAATTACGGCGATTTTTCCGGCTGGCAGCCACAAGGCCAATCTGGGATGACGTCGCCATAGCCAATAAACCAGGCTGAACATCAGCCCGGAAACCAGCGTGATATGCAACCCTGAAATCGCCATCAGGTGATTGGTGCCAGTACGGGTAAACGATTCCCACTGCGCAGCTGGAATCGCGCGCTGGTCACCCACTGCCAGCGCAATGAGCGGCCCAGCATAGGCTGAATCTTTCAGGAATGCCTGCATGACGTCACGAATTTCGGTGCGTTTGCGTTCAAAAAAATAACGCGGGTCATGCGTTAATACTTCGATCCGCTGGTTGGTATCCGCCACCCTTACATACCCAACCGCACGAATATTACGTTCGAACAACTTCGCCGAGTAATCGGCAACATGCGGATTAAGATTGCCCTGGGGACGTTTAAGCCTGACCACCAGCTGCCAACGATCTCCTGCAGTGATTTCAGGTGGTGCCAAGGTTACCTGTCGATGATTTCGATACCAGGAAAGCAATATATTATTTGGCACAATCGCCCCGGGTGTCAGGATTTGTTCTACGTTAAAGTGAAAACGTGTGCTCTGCGGGTTTGACTGCGGCATTTCCGCAACCACGCCAATCACTGAAATGTCACGACCTTCCCAGGCAGGAGGTAAGGCATCCGCCAGTCGGATATGACCCCACAGTGCTGCCCAGAAAAACCCGATGCCCAATACCACCGCTAACATCGACAGCCTGCCCACCAGTTGCAATTGGCCAGATTTACTCAACATGAGCATTCCCGCTGGCAATCCAATAAAAACCAACATGGCGCTCCAGTACATTTCCGGTAATCGTGGCTGTTGTAGCAACAAAGCGATACCCAGAACAAAAGCAATGCTGTAGATTCCGATCGGCACGGTTTAAAAGGCGATTATTTGGGGCGCAAATAAAAAAATCCGGGCGGCGATTATAACAGCCAGGTATTTCGTATAAATGTATTGCCCCGTCTAGGAGCCTGCATGATGTCGGTGTGACTGGTTCAATATTTCTCCTCTCGTTATTTATTGATAACTCAGATTTGGCCCGATATCCAAACAAATTCAATATTTCAGCCAGATAACTGAAGACCGCTAATTAACCGTTAAAATGCCCCAGTCTGGAAACCGGAGAGACTTTGTCGTTAATGAAAAGAGGCGTATGGAGATTACAAAATTTAACTGGTTAATATTGATCAGCGGATCCTTGCTCATCGCTGTCGCTAATGCTCAAAATAACGCTGTATCAGGTAGCGCTATTTTGATCGTTGCGCCAAATCAGTTTGCTCAATTAGCAGTGTTACCTGCAAACATAGTTGTTCCACAAAGCACTCAACTATCTACAAACGGAACAGTTGCAAAGATTGAGCCTGCCAAAAAGGAGCCTGTTGTAGATAAAGCCTTTTCCACTTTTTATCGACGTGCACGTAGCTATGCTACACATCCGGAATCAGACCCTCCCCGCTACGTACGTAATCTGGCCAAAACAGAAATTGAAGCTTTTAAGAATCTTGATTGGTTGGATGTTGGCCTGGATTACCGCGTACGGTATGAGCTGCGTAACAACGATATTCGGCGTAATCGACTGCTGACCGATCATCCAGTGTTATTGCGGACGCGTGCGTTCATAGGAATCCGCAACATCATCGATCCTTTGCGCTTCGCGGTCGAATTTGAAGATGCGCGTGGCTATAACAGTGAATTTCCGAGAGATAACCGCGACTGGAACGGATTTGAGTTAATTCAGACCTATGGAGAATTATATTTCAAGGGTGCCCTTGGACAAGATGATTTGGGTAATCAGCGTCCGATAAGAATTCGTGGTGGACGCATGACTTGGGAAGCCGTTGATCGGCGTTTACTGGGTAATAATCAGTGGCGCAACACGACCAATAACTTCGAAGGCTTCCGGGTCACATTCGGTCAGGAAGCAAACGACTGGGAACTGGATGCTTGGGGAATGCAGCCTATCCTCCGTGATATCAACAGTTTTGATGGGCGCAATAAAAGCCAATGGTTTTATGGGGCAGTTGTTCATTGGCGCAAGTGGTCAGATGTGATCACACTGCAGCCTTATTACATGGGGCTTAAACAGGATGGCAAAGGAGGGCTGCAAGCTGAGCGAGATATTCACTCTCCAGGCATACGCGCTTATGGCGTGCTGCCCAATACCAATATCGATTTTGATCTGGGAGCCATTCATCAGTTTGGTCGCGATAATGGCCAAAAGAAATCGGCGTGGTCTTATTTGCTGGAGTTTGGCTATAGTTTTCCACAACACGCCTGGAAACCAAGGTTGAGCGCTTTTTATGGGTTTGTCAGTGGCGACCGTAATCCTGGTGATGATGTCGACAATCGTTTTGAGCGGTTCTTCGGGTTTGCGCGTCCTTGGTCACCCGATGACTACCTGATCATGGAAAATGTTAAGGCGCCAAAACTGGTGTTTGAGTTCTCACCGCACAATGATATTTCTATCGACGGCGGATATAGCTGGTTTTGGCTTGCCAGTGATACGGATCGTTTCAACAATCTATTCAACGTTTCAACACCCAATTCGAATAATCGTGACCGTACTGGCAGCAGTGGTGATTTCATCGGGCAATCAGTCAATGCCCGTATCAATTACAAGTTTGCTCCTCTGATCGACACCACCATTGGGTATTCACACTTTATGAATGGCGAGTTTGTTAGAAACCGGCAGCTCGCAGTACTGGGGGAATCCAGAGACAGCTCCAATTTCTTTTATGTGGAAGTATCCATCAGAGTGTTTAAATAACCAGAGCCATTCACAGCGACTCCACTTCACGAATTATTCACAAGGAGTGTGCTACTTTCCCTCGCGAAATCCTTGCTGGTGCCCGCTAAGTTTTATTGGTCGAAAGAGTTAATAGAATAGCCAAAGACAGAATGTTCAGCAGGTAGGTACAGAGCGCTAATCTTGTGATAAACATGAATGCGGCATGATTTAAGCATTTTTTGCCAGCCTGGGCGACATTAGGAGATTTTATCTATAACAGCACGTTACACGCATTTCAGGAGCGGAAATTTCATGATACATGCGAAGGGTTATGTTGCCTTTAACCATAGGATTTTTAGCAGATTCTCCGGGCAAATGAATTGTCTTGGATTTCGTCGGGAAAACATTCTGAGAAACGCCAGGCTTACGTCAAAAACCTTGCCGAACGCTGCTTTGGAAAATTAAAGGCGACGTAATCTAATAAAAGGGTTTTTTATCTTTCCCATACTCCACTTTTTGATGCTTGCACAGAATTATCGACATGGCAACTCTTAGTCTATTACTTTTTACGCCGCTACTTGCAGTGCTTGTATTGTCAATGGTACCCCGTGAAAAAACTGACCAGATTCGTATTCTGGCAAATATATTTGCGATGCTGGCGCTATTGATCAGCTGCCGGTTAATTTTTGTCTACGATCAGACCAATGGGGCGTTGCAGCTGACAGAACAGTTTCTGCTTAATCCCAAATTAGGAACGTCATTTGCGTTGGGTCTTGATGGCCTGTCCCTGCCAATGATCTTCATGGCTACTTTGCTGACCAGCGTGTGTTTGCTGGCATCATTCAGCATCTCGACCAACATCAAGAGCTATTACATCAGTGTCCTGATGCTTGAATTTGGGATGATCGGTGTGTTTCTCGCGCAGGATTGGTCTTTATTTTACATTTTCTGGGAATTAACGCTGATCCCCTTATTTTTGCTGATTGGGCGCTGGGGCGGTGCGAGACGGCACATGGCCAGCATAAATTTCGTGCTATACACTATGGGCGGATCAATTTTTATGTTGATCAGCCTGCTGGCGATCAGTCAGTATGTACCGAATCATGGCGGTACCCTGATGTCCACTATGACCATAGCCGCACAAAGTATGCCGAGGGATGCACAAATTTTTGTGTTGCTTGGCTTTTTGATCGGTTTTGGCGTCAAAATTCCAATTTTTCCGCTGCATGGCTGGTTGCCACTGGCACATGTGGAATCCCCCAGTCCGGTCAGTATTCTGATGTCCGGTATTCTGCTGAAGATGGGGGCCTATGGCCTGATCCGGGTGGTAGTAATGCTACCGGAAGCAACATTACTACTACAACCATTTCTGGTGACGCTGGCACTAATTGGAATGATCTATGGTGGATTACTGGCCTGGCGCCAATCTGATCTGAAGGCGATGGTTGCCTACTCCTCCGTCAGCCACATGGGTATCGTATTGCTGGGAATTGCAACGCTCAATGAAACTGGTATGACAGGTGCGGTTATCCAGATGACAGCGCACGGACTCATAGCTGGCGGCATGTTTCTGCTGGTTGGTCTGCTTTATGAGCGCACACATACTCGAAATATCCTCGACTACAGCTCATTGATTCAGGTGATGCCACGCTTTACATTTTTTATGACCATTACTTTTCTGGCGGCGATGGGGCTACCAGGAACAGTCGGGTTTATTGCCGAGTTGTATACATTTGTAGGTGGCTATCAGCAATGGGGAAATCTGATCATTTTTCTGGAAATAAGTATCCTGATTAGCTCTGCCTATGCCATGCGTACCATTGGCATGTTGTTTACCGGCCCGGTTAAATCCCATATGCGTGAAATTGAAGACTTGAAATCGTTTGAGTTGATGGCAGCGGGTATCTTAGTAATCGCAATCGTGATACTGGGGATTTGGCCAACACCATTGATCGGGTTATCGTCATCCACCATAAGTCTGATCAGCGAAGTTATTTCCACGCATATTCGATAATGAACAGAATACATTGCTATGCACACAAAATCTGATTTCAGTAACGAGCACGAGCACGTCAAGGAAATTCTCCATCATCTGGACCATGTCCTTCCGGGGCAGGCACCGATTCTTGATTTTGTCCACCACAATACGCTTCATGGTTATCAACACCTGCCGTTTGAAAAGGCGATGGCTGAAAGCGAAAAGGTATCTGGTATAAGAGGTTATCTGCCAGAAGAACGCAGCCGGAGTTTTTATTTCCAGGGACGAATAACCGACGAAGATGTTGATGCAGAACTTTGCGCCAATCCGGATTTGCGTGCAGACGATATTGTTTTTAAACAGAATGGTCTGATTATTCGCCGTAGAGATGTCTATCGTATTGCATTACTGAATGACTTGCAACCGCTGACAATCAGTCAACTCAATTGGCAGATTGAGGAAGAAGCGGCGCTACAACGTGTGCAAAAGGATGTTCCTGCAAAAATCCGGGAAAAAATACTTTCGCAGGGATCTGACGAGGGAATTGCTGTTGGTCAGCTTTGGGATAGCGTGCTAACGCAGTTGAATCTTAAAAGTATCAACCTGCATCCTGAGAACATGCTGGATTTATCCATAGAGGAAGCCAAGGAATGGCTGAAAAAGATTTCCCCAGCTTCCCCAGAGAATCTGGAAGACTCAGAAACAGCCGTTCACCAGCGCATGCGCCAGGAAGCCAGGTGTAAACTGAACGCGCTATTGACGCAGGTCGGCGATGAGATTAGTTTGCGTGGTCTGATTAAAGCGTTGAGTGGTGTGGATACTTTGTTTTCGGTGCGATTGCAGTTGACTCGTATCTGCGCTTCCGCACTCGATGAAGGCGTGGCACCCTGGCAACTGCCCGAAAGAAATAAATTGGGTTTATACGGCGCTTGGCGCGCAGCCTCGGCCTACGATCTTAATGCATTCATACATGAGTTGCCCGATTGGCAAGCTATCATGACAGAAATTCCGAAAAATGCTGTAGATTGCATCATCATGCAGCTGAAGTACTTTGATATTCCGAAGGAAAAATGGGCGGGCTATCTGCAACGACTCGCACTTGAAATACCAGGATGGTCTGGCATGATCAACTGGCGACAGCATCATCAAGGCTACCAGGCAGAGAACGATGCTTCTCCTAATCTGGCCGATTATCTTGCCATCCGGTTGACGCTCGACCGGTTATGGCTCAAACAGGCCTGCAGTGAGCTGTGGGGTATTGAAGCAAAGCTGGTGACGATTCAATACTACTTTGAACGCAATCTGTCTGAATTCATGATCAGGCAATTATTCTTCCAAGGGGCGCTGCCTGAATACCTGACTCGTTCAGTTAAATCGCTTCTGTCTAATGTCCTGTCAGAGCGGCACAGACAATCCGAATGGCAGCATATGGCTGACCTGATGTGGACATGGCAGTACAGCCCCCTGTCCAGTTCGGTTGATTCTCATCAGGTTTTTAACAGTGGCTGGCGTATGTTCCGTTTATGCCAGCACCTGGGACTTAATGCCGAACAGATCAAACAAATCCCGCAGTCAGCTTTTCTGGAAATGCTCAAACAGATTGATACGTTTGACATTATCGAACGATCCAAAATCTGGCTCTATGCCTATGAACGGCATTATCGCGAAGAAATCTTTCAGGCAATTCATACCAACCATCAACGAGGGCGCTGGGCAAAACGTGATAGGCGTCCAGAAGCGCAACTGATTTTCTGTATTGATGACCGGGAAGAAAGTTTCCGACGCCACCTGGAAGAAACCAATCCCGATATTGAAACGCTAGGTGCGGGCGGATTCTTCGGGGTACCAATATTCTATAAGGCCATGGATGAGTCGAAAGCGGTATCTTTATGTCCATTGGTCGTGACACCCGCGCATATCGTGGAAGAAATTCCGAAGATTGGTTGTGAAACTGTCACACTAAGCCATAATAAGGGAGTGAAGCTGATCCACTCTTTCAATAACTGGTTGCACCAGCGATTGCGATACAACCTGCTGACTGCAAAGATCCTGATAGATGCAATCTCACCAGTCATTTTGACGGGTCTGCTACTCAAGGTGTTTACCCCAAAACTGCAATTTCAGCTAGTCAACAGACTGAAAACTACTGTTTCTCCCGAAGTTCGCACGCAACTTAACTACATAGATAATCATCGAACTGAACCGGCAACTCCTGAGCACCCCGGTAATGGATTTACCGATGCCGAGCAGGCTGAGAAAGTTGCGGCATTTTTGACTGCTATTGGGCTGACATATGGATTTTCAAAACTGATTCTGCTGGTCGGCCATGGTTCCATCAGTCAGAATAACCCTCATTTGGCTGCTTACGATTGTGGCGCTTGCAGTGGTCGACATGGCGGCCCTAATGCTCGCCTGTTTGCGGCTATGGTCAACCGGCCTGAAATACGCAGACTGGTAGCTGAAAAAGGGATTGCCATACCGGATGACACCTGGTTTATTGGTACGGAACATAATACCTGTAATGAAGAAATCAGCTTTTACGATCTCGAAGATGTTCCAGAAGCGACCTTACCCGAGCTGAACAAACTTCAAAAAACATTACAGCATGTGCAGCAATTGTCCGCGCATGAACGTTGTCGTAGACTGGCTTCTGCCCCTAGAAATCCGACGTTAGAACAGGCCATCAGACATATTGAGGAACGCTCCAGGGATTTCTCGCAGGCACGTCCTGAGTTGGGTCATGTCACTGTAGCATCAGCTCTATTTGGACGCCGCTCGGTAACGCAAGGGGTTTTTCTGGATCGTCGTATGTTTCTCGTTTCCTATGACCCCACCCAGGACCCAGAAGGTTTGGTTATCGAGAGATTATTGCTGGCAATGGGACCGGTGGGTGCTGGCATCAATCTGGAATACTATTTTTCGACGGTTGATAACGACCGTTTTGGTTGCAGCAGTAAGATTCTACATAATGTAGTTGGCTCGTTTGCGGTTATGGAAGGCACTAGAAGCGATCTGCGTACCGGATTGCCGAAACAGATGATCGAGATCCACGAGGCGATGCGTTTATTGGTTATCGTGGAAGCCAAGACCGAGGTTATTGGCGCAATATATGCGCGTCAGCCAGCAATTCAGGAACTGGTTGGCAATGGCTGGCTATTGGTTGCAACCAAAGATCCCGATTCGGGTGTAATCGAATTTTTTGAACGTGGCAAAGGGTTTGTACAATGGCAACCGGGACAAGTAGAATTGCCGGTTTACGAAAAATCACCAGATTGCTATTACGATAAAACTGAACCAGTGTCACCTGCGTTGATTAAACCATCCCAGTTTCAGGAGATTTGAAACCATGGATTTCTTGATTGTATTGATTCTGTTATTACCCTTCCTGGCAGCTGGTGTCGTGGGAGTTGGTATGTTGTTGGGTTGGATAGCAGGTGAAAAAAGCGAATCGACAACTTCGGCTATTGCCATCGGTTCGGCGTCTTTATCTGTGATATTGGCTTTCACACTTCTTGTGGCAGATTTGACCGGTAACAATGCAGGTACCTATGGTATGGGTCAATGGCTACATAGCGATTTACTTGATATCGAGTTCAATTTTATTACAAGCGGTTTCAACCTTTATATAACCGTTTTATTTGCAACCCTGCTATTGATTGCTACGCGGTTTTCAGTCAACTACCTGCATCGGGAAATGGGGTTTCATCGTTACTTTTTTTTGTTGAGCTTATATACGGCTGCTATGTTGCTGCTGGTGTCTGCCGGGAGCACCGTTGTTACTTTCATTGGTTGGGAAATTGCCGGGCTATGTTCGTATCTGTTGATCAATTACGCTTATGACCGGGATGTGCCTGCCACTAATGCAGCGCGTGTTCTTATCACGAATCGTATCGGTGATGCTGGATTCGTGTTGGGAATAGGACTAAGCTTTTTTTACGCGAACTCCTCTAACTGGGCCGACCTCAACAATATGGCAACCTCGCTCGGGATGTCAGCCACTACCATAATTACGCTATGCTTTGCTGTCGCGGCGTTATGTAAATCCGCCCAACTCCCCTTTTCGCCGTGGCTTGCACGCGCCATGGAGGGGCCTACCCCATCCAGTGCCATTTTTTATGGTGCAGTCATGATTCACGCTGGTGTTTTTCTGATGATCATGCTGCAGCCACTAATCGAACAAGCGCCTTTCACCATGATGTTGCTGGTTGTCACAGGATTTTTGACGGCTGCCTATAGCTTTATCGTCGGCTGGACACAAACGGATGTCAAAAGCTCACTTTGCTTTGCCATCACCGGGCAGATTGGCTTGATGTTTATGGAATGTGGACTAGGTTTATGGGAATTGGCTGCCTGGCATCTATGTGCGCACGCGATTGTCCGTTGTTACCAAGTTCTGACTTCGCCATCTTTTATGGCAAATGTGCATGGCAGTCCGGTTAAGAAATTATCTCCACATCTACAAAAAATTCGCTGGCTGTATATCGCTTCTATCCAGCGTTTCTGGCTGGATCCGGTCACTGATCGGGTCTTGACCAGACCCATAAAAAGTTTGGGAGAAGATCTCAGTTTCTTTGATGATCACATTGTAAATCGTGCAATGGGAGATCCCGTCGGCTTGTCCGAAACCATCTCCACTCTTAAGCAGCTTGAACTAAAAATTAAAGGAACCGAGACATTGGGAGATATTCCCAGACGTTTTGGTCGTGGCAATGGAATCGCAGGTAAATTGATGGAATGGTCTGGCAGTCTACTTGGCTGGTTTGAAGAACGCCTGGTGATACAGGCGATTGGCGTAAATATTATCGATCTGGGGCGTACCCTTGGACAAGCTGCTAATACATTGGAGCAGCTGATGCTGAAACCACGCTACTTGGTTTTATTTGTTTTTATTTTCCTGCTGATAGCGGGTACACGGTAAAAAAATGGACATTAATATAATTAACTGGTCACAGACAGCGTCCCTACCGGTGCTGTCTTTGTTAACCGCACTACCGCTTGTAACGATGCTGATCGTGATCCAGATGAGATCCATGGTAAATGCCTTGCGTCTTGCGCTGATCAGCAGCGGATTGACCCTGCTACTCACCATTTACATGGTGAGTATTTTTTCTCCGGATACGGCTGGAATTCAACTATATGAACACGCAGATTTCTTAAATATAACTTATCGTGCAGGAATAGATGGCGTCAACATTCTATTCATTCCTCTTATTGCTGTTATTACGCTATTGACGCTTCTTTATCTGCTGACAACCCGACGTTCAGAAGACAAAATTCAAATTGCCTCTATTCTTGGCTATGAAGGTATTCTGATCGGAGCATTTGTAGCCATGAACGCGATGCAATTCTGGTTCTGGTGTTTACTGGAACTGATACCAGTAATATTGATGACGACTCGCACAGGCTCAGGGCAGAAAAGACGATGGGTGGCAGGTTTGCTTTTACAGCACTGGGGCAGTGGGTTGATGATGACGTTCGCGGGCTTTATCCTGCTTGCCTTTGGTGTGACAGGCTCAAATGAGCTGCTTTCATTTGACTGGGCAAACCTGGTTCGCAATGAAAATGAGCTGGAATACGGAAACCTGATATTCATGCTACTTTTCTTTGGCTTTGCTATCCGTATGCCACTTTTCCCTTTTCATGCCTGGCTCCCGGTACTGGCGCAACATGGTACGGTAGTAAGTGCAATTGTTTTTATTGTCGGCATTAAACTGGGTCTATACGCAGTTATACGATTTATCCTGCCGGTAATGCCTGACATTGCCGTGCAGTGGAGTTGGTTTGTTTTGCTGCTGGGGCTGGCAAGTATTTTTTATGGCATCCTGCTGGCATTGATGCAGATCAACATTCGCCGTTTACTGGCGTTTTCTGTCATCGCTCATACCGGTATGTTGATTATTGGCGTTTTTGACTTCAACTTGTATGGACTGGAGGCTAGTGTGCTGCTAGCAACTTCGTTCGGCTTGGCTGGCGCAGGCATTGCATACAGCATAGGCATGATCTACAAGCGCACACATACCGCATACATCCCGAGACTTGGCGGCATGATGGATGTCAGTGCGGCACTTGCTCTTTTGTTTGTTGTCAGTGCACTAAGCACCATGGGCATGCCGGGTACACCTGGGTTTGATGGTATCCATTTACTGATCGATGGTACGATCAAGAACTTTGGTTGGTTCGTCTCCATTGCAATTCTGGTTGGCAATGTACTGACGGCGGCTTTGTTACTACGTGCCTTTCAACAAATTTTTATCGCAGCATCGAAGCGTCACCAGCCAGAAGTAAAGCCGTCCTTCTCGTCGAGCATAGCGCCATCTGTCAGGAATGAAAGTATCATTACTGCTGTAATTTGCACACTACTGATCGGTATTGGTTTCTATACCACCCCTTGGCTGCAAATTATCGATCAGAATATCAGCGGTCCCAGCAGTAGATACTATCATTCTGCGACATACAGCAGCCATGACGTTCAACATTAATTACATAACAACCCTAAGTATCAAGGATTGATCATGTCAGAAATCGGTTTTCCCTTATTGAGCCTTATCATCCTGCTACCTTTTTTAGGGGCAATTATTACATTTGTAATACGTGATATTGAACTTGCTAAGTTATCAGCGCTGATTTTTGCTGCGCTGGAACTGATTCTGACGATGCTTGTCCTGTATCTTTTTGATAAAACCAGTGGTGATTTTCAGCTAACAGAAAAACTTGCCTGGATACCCTTCCTGAATATTGAATATCTGCTGGGTGTCGATGGAATATCGATCTTGTTTTTGCCTTTATCCGCGTTGTTAACGATAACAGTGATTCTGGCCTCATGGAATGCAATCAGTCATAACCAGCATTTTCATTTTGCACTTATCCTGGCACTACAAGGCATCACCGCAGGGGTATTTACAGCGCTCGATATGATGCTATTTTTCTTTTTCTGGGAACTAACGTTGCCCCCACTGTTTTTCCTGATCGGATTGTGGGGTATCGGCGCGCAACGTCGTCAGGCTGCAATGAAATACACTTTGTTCATGCTAGCGGGCGGTGGGCCACTATTGCTTGCAATTGTCATTATGGCCGCGAATCATGCCACTCAGGTCGGGGGGAATTTCCCGCAAGACCTGTCATTTAGTTTGATAGCATTACTAGAAACGCCACTGCCAGTGGAAAAACAAACACTTGTATTCGTGCTGTTATTATTTGGGTTTGCTTTCAAGGCGCCTCTTTTTCCATTTCACACCTGGTTGCCAACAACGGCGATGGAGGGACCGACCCATATCATCGCCCTGCTCACCGGACTAAAACTAGGCGTATACGGTATTCTTCGCTTTGCCATGCCGCTTGCACCCACTGCTGCCGTAGAGTTTAGCTGGATTTTGAGTTTATTTGGTGCCGCTACCCTCATCTACGGAGGGTTAATCGCGCTGCAGCAGACTAATCTGCGGCGTTTATTGGCTTATGCCAGTATCAGTCATGTCGGCATGGTGGTGGTCGGTGTTGCATCATTGAACATGCAGGGCATACAAGGTGCAATATTCCAACTGCTTAATTTCACCCTGATTGCCAGCGCGCTGATGCTGATCGCTGGTTTTATCCAACGCCGACTGGGCAGCACTGATACGGTCCATCTTGGTGGGCTTGCCAAAGTAATGCCGAAACTGACATGTTTGTATTTTATCTTTGCGCTGGCTAGTTTTGGTATTCCTGGTACCAGCGGGTTTCCAGCAGAATTATTAATGATTGTCGGCGCACTGACATCACATGCGGTCTTTGGAACAGCCGTCCTCGCTGGTGCCATTCTTGGCGCAACCTACATGCTGACTTTTACACGGCGTGCCTTCTTTGGCCCGGTTTCCCACGTAGCAGTGAGCCAGGCTCAAGATCTTAAACTACGTGAATTTGTCGTACTTTGTATGCCTGCCGTACTGATTCTATTTTTTGGCTTCTTTCCAAATGCCATTTTAAGTATCAATCAGATCGCATCTGAACTGTGGCTGGCCAGATTTACATCTGCGCTGGCTATGCCTTAAGGGCGTCTCTGAAAATTTATATTTCGTTGCAGTACGTTGCTGCTATAGAATAGTTTTTATATCAATGAGATGCGGCAATGAAATTTTACTCGCGCCCAGCCTTGTTTGAAGTTTTGGATCTAACCTGTTTTTAACATCCACTATCCAAAGATTCTAATTCCCCCCTCATTCGCGATCTCCTAACAGATTGATTATTTTAAAAAATAACTGTAACAGAAAATGAAGTAGTATCCGTTTTATTATCTGTTCAGTTTAAATCTGTAGCTAGCTCAGATAATTATTGTTTAGATCTTAGATTAGATAAACCCATACAATTTATAATTAGTGCCAGCCCGAAAACCAATTATCCATATAAAAAACATCTGGTTACATCTAATTCCTGAAATGAAGATTTCAAAGAAATCAGATTCAATAGTCAGTTTTAAGCCATTTTCGAGTGAGATCGCCCCAAACTTCGATTATTTTTTGAGAAAATAGCATTCTCAAAAAATGAACTTCGTTTGAGTAAACTACCGCGCCCAGTTGTTGCGTTTTAAAGAAACCGTCATTCCGCGCGAAGTCGCGGAATCTACTAGACCCTGCGACTTCGCGCAGGGTGACAAAAAAGGGGGTTTTCGGGCAGGCACTAATTAAAAGTGTAGAACTTCAGTTTTGTAACCAAGGGGGTTATTCATGTCATCAAACATAGAAGAAAAAACATCATCGCACGAACACGAACAGGATCCAAAAGACACAGCGGCGCCTGTTGTCACTGGATCAGCGGCCTTCCAGACCCAGTACGCATTGCGTGATACTGCTGCTGGCATCATCACGGGAGCAATGGCAATCCCGCTAACTATTGGTATTGCGATTATGTCGGATTATCCGATCAAAGTGGGCTTGGCAACGGTAGCATTTGCCTGTCTTGTTGGCTGGATCAATGCCTGGTTTAGACCAGGTAACTACATTGGCGCGCCCGGAGTTGCAGCAGGTTTGGCGCCTGTACTTGCGCTCGGGGTTGCCACATTTGGTGTTGAGAACATGGCGTTTTGTATTTTCATGACGGCAGTAATGCAGGCTGTTATATGGAAACTTAACTGGCAACGATACTTGCTGGTTGCTGTCCCTGTTTATCTGGTTGAGGGATTGCTGGCGGGGGTAGGGCTAAAGATTTTTTTAAAATTCTCTGAGTTTACTTATGAAATACCGGCAGGTTTGGAGGCTGAAGAGTTTTGGAGTAGCGCACGCTTTCAGATAATTTCAATTTCAGCAATTGGTCTGGGTGTTTTTCTGTACCTGTTTTCTAAATTCAAGGATACACAACCAGCCGTACCATATTTTGTATTGATTATTGGGGGAGTGTTGCTGGCACAATTTGTGTCAGTACCGATGATATCCGTAGAAGATGTTGATCTTAGAGTTGCTCTGCCGATTCCGCAGGATGTTACAGTTTTGATGTTGGTTTATATGATACTTTTCTGTGCGATGCTGGCAATTGTAGATGTCATCGAGCAGGTGATGAGTAATGCGGCTATTGAGAAAATTGATCCGCTCAAGCGTAAATGCAACAGTAACAACAGCTTATTGGCTATCTGGATCGCAAACCTGGGATCGAGCTTCTTTGGTGGTATGACCAATCTGGATGGCCTGGCCAAGAGTACAACCAATAAACTGGCGGGGGCTTATACCAAATTCTCCGTTTTGATTATCGGTGTTGTTGTTTGTTTCTTCACGTTTAATACGGGGTATCTTGAGTATCTACCCAAGTTCGCATTGGCAGCCATTATGATGTTTACGGGCTATAAAATGATTGCAGGACTCCTGCATGTGACTCATTATGGACCCTATGCCTTGATGCTGGCGATACTGTGCGGTGGTCTGGTCTACAAAGTGGGGATTTTTGAAGGCTTGCTGGTTGCGATGGCCATTCATGGTTTCATCCACTTCCTGGTTTATCTGAATCATGAAAAAATCCCAGGTAAAGAAATTGTCAAACGGTATTTCGACAATCTTAAAAAGAACGGTACGGATAGAGGTTAATCTTTGATGAAGAGGGACGCGGATTCAGAAACTGACCGCACAACAGCTAATGGGTGGTAGCAGTTTAGCAAGTGCGTGTATACCAACAGGCCTACCCCTTCAGCAAATGTTGGTACAGAGCAACCCGTAGAGGTTTTATTTATTCACGCTACTCCACGCCGGTTTGTTATGTCAGAGGTGAAGGTTTTGCCTGACTCCGGGGGAGCAGGTGAATACTTTGATGATTGTTAAAGCTAAATAGTTGATTTGTTTTTTATATACGCACTGCTAGCCAGAATGCCAGACAAATCACATCAACCAATCTTTGCTCAGCATGACCGAACCAACAAAATGGAAGGTTCAATCATGGTGACGAGTTGTTCGGCTACAGAACCAGTTATAAAGCGATCCAGACCACGCCGATTGGCAGTTCCAACCACTACAAGATCTGCATTCCAATCTTTGACGGCTTCTGCGATCGTCTGCGCTACACCCGTTACACCATAAACCAGTTCCGAGCGTAATAAGCGAGTTTCTACCGACGCTCCATCAACCGCTGATTTAGCTCGATTCAGTAAATCCAGGCCTGCCTGCTCATCCGCATCATCGTCACCTGAAATTAAATGAACGATACAAAGTGCTGCATTGTAGTTTTTGGCAATATTTCCTGCTACTTCTAATGCCTTTTGAGCAGCTTCTTTTTCATCAATTGCAACCATTATTTTTTTAAACATAAAACACTCCTTCGTAAATGTTGAATTATTCCGAAGGGCTAGGTTATGTTATTGTCCATACCCTCGGAAATAGCTTGCTTTTCAGCAACCTTCCAGAAAAAAGATTAACTCACATCTGTGCCACTCTTTTTAAGATTGTCGAAATACCGTTTGACAATTTCTTTACCTGGGATTTTTTCATGATTCAGATAAACCAGGAAGTGAATTAAACCATGAATTACCATCGCAACCAGTAGGCCTTCAAAAATCCCCACTTTGTAGACCAGACCACCGCACAGTATCGCCAGCATCAAGGCATAGGGTCCATAATGAGTCACATGCAGGAGTCCTGCAATCATTTTATAGCCCGTAAACATCATAATGGCTGCCAATGCGAACTTGGGTAGATACTCAAGATACCCCGTATTAAACGTGAAGAAACAAACAACAACACCGATAATCAAAACGGAGAATTTGGTATAAGCCCCCGCCAGTTTATTGGTTGTACTCTTGGCCAGGCCATCCAGATTGGTCATACCACCAAAGAAGCTCGATCCCAGGTTTGCAATCCAGATAGCCAATAAGCTGTTGTTACTGTTGCATTTACGCTTGAGCGGATCAATTTTCTCAATAGCCGCATTACTCATCACCTGCTCGATGACATCCACAATTGCCAGCATCGCACAGAAAAGTATCATATAAACCAACATCAAAACTGTAACATCCTGCGGAATCGGCAGAGCAACTCTAAGATCAACATCTTCTACGGATATCATCGGTACTGACACAAATTGTGCCAGCAACACTCCCCCAATAATCAATACAAAATATGGTACGGCTGGTTGTGTATCCTTGAATTTAGAAAACAGGTACAGAAAAACACCCAGACCAATTGCTGAAATTGAAATTATCTGAAAGCGTGCGCTACTCCAAAACTCTTCAGCCTCCAAACCTGCCGGTATTTCATAAGTAAACTCAGAGAATTTTAAAAAAATCTTTAGCCCTACCCCCGCCAGCAATCCCTCAACCAGATAAACAGGGACAGCAACCAGCAAGTATCGTTGCCAGTTAAGTTTCCATATAACAGCCTGCATTACTGCGGTCAGGAAAATACAAAACGCCATGTTCTGAATACCAAATGTGGCAACCCCGAGCGCAAGTACAGGCGCCAAACCTGCCGCAATCCCGGGCGCGCCAATGTAGTTACCTGGTCTAAACCAGGCATTGATCCAGCCAACAAGACAGGCAAATGCTACCGTTGCCAAGCCTACTTTGATTGGATAATCCGACATAATCGCAATACCAATACTTAGCGGAATTGCCATTGCTCCCGTGATGACACCAGCAGCAGTATCACGCAATGCGTACTGGGTCTGGAAGGCCGCTGATCCAGTGACAACAGGCGCCGCTGTGTCTTTTGGATCCTGTTCGTGTTCGTGCGATGATGTTTTTTCTTCTATGTTTGATGACATGAATAACCCCCTTGGTTACAAAACTGAAGTTCTACACTTTTGGTTTTACGGACATTCGTTACATATTGGGATTTGCCACAAATAGAGCAGATCCAATCAAAAATAGCTTGGTAAGCTTAAAATCATGAAATCCCGGCAACGAAATAATGGCTACTGCCAGCTTTAGAATTTAGCACGGGTCATGTGAAGAAAATGTTAACCAAATGTGATATAAGCGTGAAGATAGCTGTAAAAAAATAAAATAAAATAACCACACCGCTGTTATATAAGTGATTTTATTAATATTATTATGAATAAAATGTGAAGGGAATATGAATAAAATGTGAAGATTTTTAAAAATCAGAAACGTCGGATTCACGCAGTTAATCGCTATCCTTTACTGCCTGCTGGGTTATCGGCAACGCAAGCGTGAGATATTTCACAGTCAGCTTTTAGTTGGCTGGTTGTGAAGGCCTCAGCCTAGAGTAAAATCTGGAATGTCGTACCATGACCAGGTGTAGAGATTACTTTAATCTTCCAGTTATAGTAGTCACAGATACGTTTGACAATAACGAGTCCAATCCCGAAACCCTCACCTGTTTTTGCTCCCCGAAAAAAACGTTCAAATAGAAACGGTAAAAATTCCGGCTCGATACCAATGCCCGAATCACAAACCGAGAGCACATTTTTTTCATAAGTTACGCGGATAAAGCCTTTTTCCGTGTATTGAACGGCGTTACGCAACAAGTTGATTAAAATAGTATAAATGGCTTGACGATTTAGTACAAGCGTTACTTCCGACGAAATATTCACATCAAACCGTATTTTCTTGTTTTTGATATCCTGCATGAATAGTTCCGCTGCATCATAGACACATTCAGAGATCGCTACTGGCTCTACGACTCCCAGTGCTTGTTCACGTGCAAGAAACAACAGTGACTGAATCTGTTCACCCATTCGCCTGGATGCCGTTTCAATCTGCTTTACGCGCGTAATAGTCTTTTCTGATAGATTTTGGTCAGTCAGAATCAGCTCACAGCCTGTCAAAATAGCAGTAATGGGCGTACGTAATTCATGACTGATATTGCCAGTGAACTCCTGCTCACGGCGCAGCATTTCTGTCAGGCGATTCTGGTAGTGCTTGAGCGCGCGCGCGAGTTTTACGACCTCTTCCCCATGTTCCGGATTGACTCTGATAGGTTCTTTCCCATCACTGGCGGCAAGATTTTCTATTTGTTCTGCTAAATCCGTCATTTGGTTGGAGAGTACTCCGGATAGCAAATAACCAAACAGAAAGATCGGTATCAGGATAGCGATAAGCGAGAAGATAATCTGAAATACAAATTCCTGTTGACGCTCTTCATGCAGACTCGTGCGATAAGCAATCAGAAACTTGATGCCATCGACAAAACGCACCGAAACACGAAGCTCTTCACCACCCGGATGTAGCACATGATGGAAATCATTCAGGCCACGTAGATATTCGGGTAAATTTTGTTCTTCGGCAAGATCATGAATGATATAACTTCGCAGATTGGAGCTGATACTAGAGGCAAAGCCCATGTTTTTCTGATGGTAGTGTATCAGATGGTCCATTTCCATCTTCATTACCTGTCTGATATGGTCTTCTTCGCTCTCCCACGAAGAAAAATATAATTTAAAGCCGAACAACCCAACGATGATCAGACCAAATATCGTAATAGTGAAGGCGATTCGTAAGCGAAGGTTACGCTTAATTCTAAGCACGATCTGACAAACAATATCCTACGCCATGCACGGTATCTATCGGGTCATATCCCCCTGCCTGAAGCAGCGCCCGTCGTAAAACATGCATGTGACTGCGTAAGGTGTCACTTGTAGATTGCTCTTCTTCCCACGCTTCCAGTTCCAGTTCTTTGCGGCTGTAAACGCGACCTGGTTCATTCATCAGTGTTACTAGCAGGCGTATACACTTCGGTGGTAACTTGACCGGTTGACCGTTAAAGGTCACCATCATCGTTTTGGGATTAAAACAAAGCGGCCCAACCTCTACCATGCGATGAGTAACTTTGCCTTTATAGCGTTTGTGCATGGCTTCTATGCGGGCTTCAACTTCTTTTAGCGCAAAAGGTTTGACCAGATAGTCATCTGCCCCACTATCAAATCCAGATATTTTATCTGCTAATGTGTCGCGAGCAGTCAGCATCAATATCGGCTGATCCATCAGTAGTTCATTCCGCAACTTACGACACAGCAGTAAACCATCCATATTCGGCAGACCCAGATCCAGTAAAATAATATCAAAGGATTCGGTGGCAGCCAGATACAAGCCTTTTTTACCATCTACCGCCACATCTACAATGTGCCCTTTTGATTCCAGGTATTCATAGATATTGGTAGCAATGATTTCATCGTCTTCTATAATCAGAATGCGCATAGGAAATTCGATATGGCCTTTAACAAAACCAATGTAATTAGTTGGTTATATATTCTCAAACTCGTGGGTAGTAATTCTAGCTTATCTGACCAGCAGGTCTCAAGTAAGTATTTCGCAACGATACCTATTTGTTCAGGATTGAAGACGGTTTTGTGGGTGTGACTGGATGGGTGACTCTACCATCCGATACTCAGTCTCAGCGCGTGTACTTTCCGCTGATGCGGTATGTTACCTGGTCGCTTTAATCAGCACAGGCGACCAGGTAAAAGGACTTTGCTTTACTACTTACTAAAAAGCGGGCTTGTCAAAAGTATCAGGCGTGCGTGACTCAGGTTGAACACTGGGTGGCAAGGTTGCCTTGTGATTTTCCAGCACTTCTATACGAGCTTGCAATCTGGCGACCAGGGTTTCAGCTTCAGGTCCTGCAGTGTGCGTAAATTCAACGCTATCTTCGTAAGGTTCAATAGTTGTGCCAGTAAGCTTGATCATTACGCCTGCCACGAGACCACCAGTTAATGCAATCACCAGTGTAATGCCTATACCTGTAAGTTGTACGGTTGCAATACCCGGAACAACCAATAGCGCACTGAGACCACCTAATAAGCCTGGCATGCCGTGCAGGTTATGCACGCCACAGGTATCATAAAGATTCAGCTTGGATTCCAGCACAGGAAGAATATATCGATAACCGATAACCGAAATAGTGCCTGCCAGCAGACCAATTGCAAATGCACCAACAGGATTGACAACATCACAAACTGAGCCGATTGCTACACCGCCAGCTAGAGCAGCATTAGCCATGTCAACCATTGATGTTTTCCCCTTATTAACGGCTGTACTGACAAAATAAGTGGCAATTGTCGCACCGCAGAGTGCCAGCAAAGTATTCACAACGGTTTGTGGCATTTGTTCAAGGGGAACGAGTGCAGTCGCAAAACTCGGCCAGAAAAGCCACAAAATTGCAGAACCAATCATCGCGAAACGGTCGGAAGTAGGATCGGATTGGATGGGCTTGCTACGCTGATAAGCTGTGGTCAACACAATAGACATAGCCAGACCAAAGTAGGCACCAAAAGCATGGATGACAATCGAACCGGCTGTATCCTGAAACCCGGTTGTCAAACCAAACGCGTTGTCGAGCACAATCCACTCGTTCAACAAATAAAGTGGCACCAACAATAATGCCAGTAATGCATACTGAAATACTCGCAGGCGCCCCAGCACCGCGCCCATCGCAATCAATGCTGCAGCCGTTGCCAGCTCGGCAAAAAGCAGTGCATTGAGCGTGTGTGGCTCAAGAGCATGGCCAAAAATACCATTCGCACGTAGCAAAATATAGAGCGGTAGACTGACAGCAACTACCAGGTAAGTGCCGGTAATTGCACCAAAACCATACCTGCGAACAAATACCATAAGAAAGCCAAACCCGACCAGCAGCATCGCCAGAATATGAATTATGTAGTTATATTGTGCGACAACCTGTGCCTCACTGACTTGCGGTACAAGTTCAACGGCGACCACCATGGCACTAAAGCAAAGCAAGAACAAACCCATTGCCACTAAACGTATCAAATAAAAACACTTTCTCATTTAATTCTCCCCTGTTTTTTGAAAAAAGACGAAGTGCTTCGGGCTCCCAGTGTGAACCTGAGTAACCATAATAGCAATAGTGCTATAACAAAAACTGGGGTTTTATGCTGCTATCGTGAATGGCGCTAGTGGGTAAGGGGTACTAAAAAGCAGGCTCTAAAGATCAGACAGAATTTTTTTCCTGGCTGCCACCAGGAAAGCTGATCTTTGAGGGCGGGTTTAGATCACTTGGAAGGATTTGATTCGTATCAAGCTTTTGCAGCGCAGAATCTCTAGCTGTTTCTGCGCGGTGGTAGAAATTAGAATCGATCGAATAACGCTTACCGTTCCAGCTGATCGAACTTGGCCGTAACTTTTGCCCATTCATCGGCATCTGGCAAAGCATCAATTTTTTCGGTAAGTGTTTTCCAGGTTTTGGATAACTCCGCGTTGAGTGCAATGAAATGCCGTTGGTTATCTGGAACATCATCTTCGGCATAGATTGCTTCGACCGGGCACTCTGCAACGCATAAGGTACAATCGATACACTCATCAGGATCAATCGCTAAAAAATTAGGGCCTTCATGAAAACAGTCGACTGGGCAGACATCGACGCAATCCGTGTATTTACATTTGATACAACTTTCAGTCACTACATAAGTCATAAAGATATTCCTCGTCTGGTGTCATTCTTAAAAGAGCTGCCAATTTTATCAGAACCAGGAAAAACCTGTTATTGCTTCAATGACCTGTGTAGAGAATAAATAAACTACTCGGTTTATTTGGAGCCCCGGGAAAATTTCAGATGAAACGTACAAAATATCTGAAGTTGAGAATAGAGTTGGAATTAGTCCTCACAGCATACCCGAGAATGTACGAAGTACTTGTGACCCGTGGGATGAGAACAACCAGCCGAGTGCGCTGCAGTTGAGGAGCACCGTTGTCCAAAATACGACCTGGAAGGATTGCTTCCTTGATTTGTGCCGAAGAATGCGCTGTGCAAATAGGGCACCCGGCCACCCGCCGACTAGACCAAATAAATGTAATGTGCTTTCTGGGGTTCTCCACCGGTTATCTTGGGCTGCAGACTTATCCAGCCAGTAGGCGAGGTACGCGACAGCGCTGGCTGCCAGATAAAGACCAAGAACGGAGAGAGGTAGTTTGCCGACAAATGCGAAGAACGCGACGAAGGCAAGAAAAAAAGCAGCGATGTATGGAGAAACCCTTTCGCGCTGGTTTGCATTCTTTGATTGAACACGATCACCGACGAATGCAACATTCTCAGCTCGTGATAGACCTTTTTCATTAAGCGAGACCTCGTAGGTGACAATCTCCCCCCCGGCAGGACGGTGCGTTCGGTTTGAGAACGAATTGATATGGACGAAAACTTTAGACCCATGGCCATTGGGGCTGATGAACCCAAAGCCTTGATCGTCTCTCCACGTGGTTATTTTTCCTTGATATCGCATACCGAGAGAATGATAGAGCTAACAGAGAAGTGGGCGGTCTGCCGACTGGACATAGCAGACCGCTTGCAACTTACGTTTTCCTCTGAGATTAAGCGTAAAAATATTGCCGTATTTGATATTGGCGTGGTTGTTTTCACCGATTGCATCATGGAGTTCCTGGCTGATTAGTACTTCACCGGGCTGGCAGATTTTCTCCAGTCGCGCGGCGGTGTTGACCACATCGCCAATCGTTGTCCAGTCGAGCCTGCCTGGGGTACCAACATTACCAATGGTTACCTTACCCCAATGAATTCCTACTCTTAACAGCAACAATTCCTTGCCAGCCTTCATACGCATGTTATTGATATCAACTGCGTGCTTCTGCATTTCCAGTGCGCACAGAACTGCGCTACGAGGTTGTCTGAAAAGTACCATTACGCAATCACCCATGAATTTGTCGATATTCCCTCCAAATTGGTTGGCTATTTTGGAAATTCTGCCGAGAATGGAGTTAAGGGTATGAATGACGGATTCTTCATTTTCATTGTTTTCGACGTAAGTCGTAAAACCAACGATGTCGCAAAAAAGTACAGCTAGATGGCACTCTTCACTGGTTAGCTCGTTACCACCCAGCCGAATGACTTCCCGGGCTTTTTGCTCGACCAGTTGTGGCACATAGTTGCGAGTGATGTTATGTACGCGTGCTTCATTCAGGATGGAACCTTCTGCTAGTGAATCCGTAAATTTCTGCTCCAGCGAGACAATCTGCCACAGGCTGCGAATGGATGAATCCGCGTGGCGATAGCCACTGACATTGAATAAAACGAAAAAAATACCGGATTGACAAGAGAATTTGATGCGGACACGATAATTTTCAAATGTGCCGTCAGTGGATTCGAGCACACTTCCCCAAATAACATCATTGTAGAAATGAGCCGGAATTACCGAAGCAAAGGTTTCGATCGCCGCAAAGGTTGCTTCCAGTTTTAGTGCTTGCAATAAACTGGGGGAGATTGACAGCACTTCTCCCGCGCTGGAAAAAATAATTAACCCATAACTCAACCGGGTAAAAATCGCTTGCAGTTTGTCAAATTCACCTGATTGATCCAGTAACTCAGGATAACCAGGCAAGACGGCGTGTAGTGGCTGCGTTGCAGGTATTGTATTTCGTCTCAGACAAGCGACAGCATAAGCGGAATTGGCGTCTTCAGGCACACTTTTAGCCAGCACAAAACCAATCGCTTCGGCTAGTTTTTTGTCCAGATAGGCCGCATGCTCACAGCAAACCGGATAGGAAATTGATACCAGTGTATTCGTTTCTTTGGGGAAATTGATGGTGATCTGGAAGTTATTTTCTTTGCAAATATTTTCAAGATTGCGGTCGCCATGCGTGTTTAGCTCATTCTGCAGTAATTTGCTCAACTCACTTGGCTCAGTGGTGTCAATGCCAAGATCACGTTTGATAATCTGTTGAAATACCTGCTGATGCATGGTTTTAACCAGATTAGTAATCAGCTTATGTAATAAAAGTACAGTAGAATCGAGTAGGCGAGGGCAGTTAAGCTGCGCTAGTGAGCAGGCAATATTTTGCTCAAGCGCCACCCAGATATTCTGCTTTAATGATGTAATGACAATGGACGGAAAGATCGACTCATCCGTATTGTCACTAGCGGTATCCATAACCTTCAGATTAGTTTTAATGTTGATCATTTGCGCAATACTGGAAAATTTCGTTATCCATCAGTGTTTGCAGATAAGTTTCGTTGAGTACTGGATCAATCAATTCTTCCGTCAGACCATAAGCCAATAAATTCTCTTTCAGTGTTTCTGGTTCCAGCGGATTTGCACCTATGCCCATTCCCTTGACGTAAGTATTGGCCGCTGCAAGACTCAGCAATACCTTGTTTTCAGCTTGTTGGACGGAAAGTTGATCCAGATTGGTGCCGACATACAGGGAAAATTGTGTCGGTAGTCGCCATTCGTGCACCGCCTGCAAGCCAATCTGACGATGGTCGGTGCCGAGAAATAATTGCTCTGCCTCTGTACTGGAGCAATTCTGCTCCAGCGCATAACTCAGCGCTTGCATATACTCTTTGCGAGCATGTGAAAAAAGCAATACTTTACCGATATCATGAATCAGCCCAGCGACAAAAGCTTCTTCGCATTGCGCAGCATCCCCCAACTCAAGGCACAGGTTGTAACTGGCAATTGCAGTCAGCAAAGAATGGTGCCATACGTGCTTGCAAATCAGCATATTTTTACTTTTGGAAAAGACAGATCGGGAAAACGCCAAAATGACCAGTGAGCGGATGATGTTAATACCCAGAAGACTGATTGCAATCGGCAGCGTGCGGATTGGCTGACTACGGTTATAAATCGGAGAATTAGCTACTCGCAGGATAAACGAAGCCACTGCTTGATCCGCACGTAAAAAACAATCCATTTCTCTGAAACAATTAGGCGAAGTCTCATCTATCTCGATGATTCTGGCGATAATCTCAGGTTGCGTTGTTTTTATGTTTTTGAAATCAATTGCAGTATGATTAGTTTCGCGTTTACCAGTAGCAATCATTATTGATCCATTTTCATATTTCAGCAGTTGCCGCATGCTTGCACTTGAATCGGCATGCCATGTGTGTCATTTTTGTCAGGCAGCTTTTCCGCTATCAGGAAGTACACGGATAAATCTTTCTACCCGCGTTATCTTCTGGAAACGCTTGATAATGAACATAACGGCGAATAACCACCAGCGCTTGAGGGAAAAAGAGGCAAAATTCAGGGGTGCTTATATGGAGATAATTTTAAAGTGATTTATTTTTTACTGATATTGTTGCTATTAGCAGTGATCATTGGGCCATCCTATTGGGTGAAGCACGTTATGGAAAAATATCGTGAGCCGGATGACCGGTATCCGCATAGCGGCGCTCGACTGGCACGCTCGTTACTGGATGAAGCAGGGTTGCCACAAGTTGGTGTTGAAATGACCAATTTGGGGGATCACTATGATCCGGTTGAGAAATTTGTGCGATTGTCGCCGGATAATTTTAACGGTAGGTCATTAACGGCCATCACTGTTGCGGCGCACGAGGTGGGGCATGCCATTCAGGATCGGGATGCTTATTTACCGCTGGCACTTCGTACAAAACTAGCGAAATTGATGATTCCAGCTGAAAAACTGGGAGCAAGTATTTTGATGTTGACACCCGTGATTATGGCTATTTTTCGGGCACCCTTTGCAAGCCTGCTTTTTCTGGTTGGGGGACTACTGACACTTGGTGCAGCAACGCTGGTTCATCTTCTTACCCTTCCCATGGAGCTGAATGCAAGTTTTTCCCGCGCTTTGCCTCTGCTGGAGCGCAAGCAGATTTTGCTGAAAGGGGATGAATTCCACGCCCGTAGGATACTCAAGGCGGCTGCCTGGACGTATGTTGCCGCTTCGCTTACCACGCTGCTCAACGTTGCCCGCTGGCTCGCCATTTTACGGAAAAGATAATAAACGCGAAAAGGTGGGTTAGTCGCGCTTTCTTTATCAGCTAGGCATTCCTATTCCCGGACAAGCTTCCAGCGTATCTGCTGCTTCAATCAGCCGCACATAACGCGCAAGCCATGGTAAAGGAATGGACTCCGCATGGTCGTTTCCTACGGTCGCCATGATTGCACCTAATGCAATTGCGCGGCCACAGCTGTCACCGCCTGCACGAATATTTTCCTGTATGGCTGCCTGATAGTTTTTTGCGTGACGCGCAATATGAAACACTGTCGGTAAACCTTCTTGGATGTGGCATGCTCGGCCGAATTTTTCTGCAACCTCTGCGATCGGCTGTTCAGGCATCGCAAGAGATTCTTCCAGTCTGGTTGCCAATGTGTCTTTTGTGCAGATGATGCTGTTTCGTAATGCTGTCTGCAACGACTCTCCCGTCAGCAGTGAATATAAGATGATGGCGAGACATTTTGCGGCACTAACCGCCAGTTCGTTGTTGTTGGTGATACGTGTCGCGGTCTCTACTGTCGCTAGTAATGCTTCTTTTGATCCACGATGAGCAGCGACAAGCGCAGGTATCGTGGCCAATGCCGGGAGTTGATCGTCATCCGCGCCTGATCGTTCTGGGTAGTCGTTATTCTTTGCGGCCAGCAAAACGGCCAGCGTTAGGCGTGTCGGTGTGTCGACATAACCGATGTATTTCCCGCCTGGTCCGAAATAAGCACAATAGGTTTTCTGATAGGTATGGCGATCGAACTGACCATGATCTGCCAGATGCTTGAGTATCAATAGACAAGCTTCACCATAAGCAGAAGACTCTCCTGCACACTTGCTGCTATGGGCAAAATATCCTTTTCCATCAGCATAATAACTGGCATCAGGCTGGAGAAAAACCAGCCCAGCGTTCTGCTCGATTTCAACAATCCGTTTCGTATCGTAAAGCCAGTGCAATCCAAGTGAAGCGGCATCGGCCACCAGCGCGCCCATTACCATGGCTTTTCTGTTATTAAGGTATAGGCTCATGCGTAAAATCAACTCCCTTTATAAATATTGCAAACCGGTGTAACTGTTCAATACATTATTTGAGTCGCCGTAGAATGCCGTCTAGTTGATCCAGGCTCGCATACTGAATGGTCAGGCTGCCCGCACCTTTTTTGCCGGGTTTGATGGCTACCGTGGCACCCAGACGGGAAGACAAATCCTCTTGCAAGCGTAACAAATCGTGATCGAGGTGGTTCGTTTTATTGACTGCTGGATGGTTGAGCTGCTGAATGAGTCTTTCGGTTTCACGAACGGATAACTGTTTTCTGACAATTAGCTGCGCAATTTCAACCTGCTTGGTTTTATCCAGAGCGAGTAACGCACGTCCATGCCCCATATCAATCCCGCCCTGCATAATCATCTCCTGTACGGCTTCAGCCAGATTCAGCAGCCGCAATAAATTGGTGATGGCGCTGCGTGAACTTCCCAATGCTTCACCCGCAGATTGATGCGTCATACCAAATTCATCAATTAGCCGCTGAATGCCTAATGCAGCTTCCATGGGATTGAGGTCTTCCCGCTGGATATTTTCGATTAGAGAGAGTGCCAGCGCCGCTTCATCTTCAACATTGCGCACCAGCGCGGGTATCTGGTTCAGCCCGGCAAGCTGTGCCGCACGCCAGCGCCGTTCTCCTGCGATAATTTCATATGTGCCTGATACCAGCGGGCGTACCAGTATCGGCTGCATGATGCCCTGCGATTTGATTGATTCGGACAGTTCCACCAGCGCCGCCTGGTTCATGTTGGTTCGTGGCTGGTATTTCCCTGGCTGTAACAGGCTGGTATCCAGATTTAGCAGGGATTCGGTTTCAGTGTTTCCACCCACAAACAGAGCATCAAGTCCTCTTCCTAATCCCTTGGCCAATCCCTTCGGTTTCGCTATGGTCGTTTTATTCATCGTTCAGATCGTTTTTACTATCACTGTAGTTAATAGGGTGCAGCCAGCAGTTCGTCCGCTAGTGAGAGGTAAGCGCGTGCTCCCTTTGATTGCTGGTCATGATAGAGGACGGGTTTTCCAAAACCTGGTGCTTCTGCCAGTCGGATATTGCGTGGAATAACAGTTTGATAAACCTTGCCTGCAAAATGTTGTTGTAATTGATCAGAAACTTGCTGGCATAGTAAATTACGTGGATCAAACATGGTGCGCAGCAGCCCCTCTATTTTCAGGGTTGGATTAAAGCTTGTTCTTACTCTCTTGATGGTGTTGACCAGATCGCTGAGCCCCTCAAGTGCGTAGTATTCGCATTGCATAGGGATCATAACGGCATGGGCAGCACATAAGCCATTTATGGTCAACAAATTGAGTGCAGGTGGGCAATCGATCAGAATAAAATCGTAATTTACCTGCACAGACTGCAATGCTTGCTTTAATCGTGTTTCTCGTTTATCGAGGCTGACCATCTCTATTTCAGCGCCAGCAAGTTCCTGATTAGTAGGGAGAAGATCGTACCGGCCCGGCGTAGTGGTCAGGGAGACTGCGGTAACAGGCTGCTCACCAAGCAGTACCTGATAAATCGTTTTGTCCAGAAAGCGTTTATCTACGCCACTACCCATGGTCGCGTTACCTTGAGGATCAAGATCTACCAGTAATACGCGCATACCCATATTTACCAGGCTAGCGGCTAGATTGATACTGGTGGTGGTTTTGCCCACGCCACCCTTTTGATTGGTAATCGCCAGGATTTTAGTCATGAAAGGTTAATCTCGTGGTAATGGTGAAATTAATCGAGAGGATCTCTAAAACCCAAAAGATTTCTATATTTCGCCTCATGTGCCCTGATGACATTTTATTACGATCAAATGTCGCTTGGCTTTGAGTCTCGGGACGGTAATTGCGATGATCCGTTCCACCACGAATTCTGGCGGTAATTGCATCAATTCAAGGTCAGGAAAGTTTCCTTTCATTGCAACCAGACGGCAGTTTTCTGGTGCGTTCTCGCAAAGCGCCCTGGCCAACTGTGCAAAACGACTCAAACTTGAAAATGCACGTGAAATAACCGTGTTGATTTCTTCCTGGAGATCAGCTTTTTCAACTCGTTGATGTATGACTTGAACATTGAGCAATTTAAGTTCTACCGCAGCCTGTTTCAAAAAAGCCACCTTCTTGCTGTTACTTTCCACCAGCGTAATACGCCATTCGGGACGCGCCAAGGCAATTGGGATACCCGGAAACCCGCCACCACTACCAACATCAACAATATTGGGGCCGCTGATGTGCGGCAAGACGGATAAGCTATCCAGCAAGTGACGGGTAATCATTGCTTCCGGTGTTTTAACGGCAGTCAAATTGTGCGTATTGTTCCATTTGACTATCAACGCGATATATTGCAGCAATTGTTGCCTTAGCAAGGACTGATCAGCAGGCAACGCTGACATTTCTGTCAAGCCATCAATCAAGAGTGCTTCCAGATCCATCCCTTATTTCCTTTTGTGTGGTGATTGATGACAAGCCTCGCTTCAAATGCACCAGCAATAGCGAGATTGCAGCCGGCGTTACGCCGGAAATGCGCGCTGCCTGTCCGATGGTTTCCGGCTTATGCTGGTTAAGCTTTTGCTGAACTTCGTTGGAAAGTCCATGCACAGCACAATAGTCCAAACTGGTGGGCAAAGATGTCTCCGTAAAATGGCGATTACGGGCAACTTCCTCTTTTTGGCGTTTAACGTAACCTTCATATTTGATGTCAATTTCCACCTGTCGAGCCACGCTGTCATCCGTTACAAAAGAGCCCGCTTCGGGTAAAGCTGTTAGCCCGGTATAGGTCATTTCCGGGCGGCGTAGTAATTCGTATAGATTGCAAGCCTGATCAACCGTTTTCTCAATATTCATCGATCGATAAAGCTGCTGTAAGTGCTCCGGCTGGATCGACTGCTGTCGCAGCCTGGTTTTTTCGATATCGATCGCATTATATTTATCGGAAAACACCTGCCAACGATGCTCATCCACGAGCCCCAGCCGATACCCTGTTTCCGTCAAACGCTTGTCGGCATTATCCTCGCGTAACTGTAAGCGAAATTCCGCGCGACTGGTAAACATGCGGTAGGGTTCGGTAACGCCATTCGTTATGAGATCATCGACGAGCACACCAAGATAAGCCTCATCACGTTGCGGGCACCATGGCTCGCGCTCTTGAACTTGCAGGCTGGCATTCAATCCCGCCAGTAACCCCTGTGCAGCAGCTTCTTCATAACCAGTCGTACCATTTATCTGGCCTGCAAAAAACAGCCCCGCGATGACCTTGCTCTCCAGTGATTGCTTGAGCGCACGCGGATCAAAATAATCGTACTCAATCGCATAGCCAGGACGGGTAATGTGCGCATTTTCGAGCCCCTTGATCGATCTGACCAGTTCTAGTTGCAGATCATAAGGTAGGCTGGTTGAGATTCCATTCGGATAAATTTCCTGTGAATTCAGTCCCTCTGGCTCCAGAAAAATTGTATGCGAATCCCGTTCGGCAAACCGAACAACCTTATCTTCGATGGAGGGACAATAACGAGGACCAATCCCTTCGATCTTGCCTGTGAACAGCGGGGAACGATCCAGTCCTTCTCGAATGATCGCATGGGTGCGCGCATTGGTTCGCGTCATCCAGCAGGATATCTGGCGTGGATGTTGCTCAATATGACCCAGAAAAGAGAATACCGGCAAGGGCGTATCGCCTGGTTGTTCATCCAGCACGTCAAAATTGATACTGCGGGCAGCGATTCTGGGTGGTGTACCCGTTTTTAAGCGGCCTACCGGCAGCGCCATTTCTCGCAATCGGTGCGCCAATGTGATAGATGCCGGATCCCCTGCCCGTCCCGCCTGAAAGCTCTGGTTACCAACATGCGCTTGTCCCGCCAGAAATGTGCCTACCGTCAACACGACCGCTCTTGCCGAAAAAGTCATTCCAAGATGGGTCTTTACGCCAGTTACGTGCCCTCCGTTGATCAACAGATCTTCGACAGTGGCTTGCAGGATAGAAAGATTTTCCTGGTTTTCTAATTTGGATCGTATGGCCTGACGATACAACGCACGATCTGCTTGTGCACGGGTGGCACGCACTGCGGGACCCTTGCTGGAATTTAATATCCGAAATTGAATGCCGGCTTCATCAGTGGCCAGTGCCATCGCCCCACCAAGGGCGTCAATTTCCTTGACAAGATGACCTTTGCCAATGCCACCGATCGAGGGATTGCATGACATTTGTCCGAGCGTGTCGATATTTTGCGTCAGCAATAGGGTGGCCTGCCCCATGCGCGCAGCCGCCAGCGCAGCCTCCGTGCCAGCATGGCCGCCACCAATAACGATAACGTCGTAACTATCTAATTTATTCATAAAACAGATAAAGCCTGCTGCTTGCCAATATTTATATCAGAAATTTTTAATCTCCATCCATAGTGATGATAGCATCATTGCTTTCTTGGTATGTTTGCATTGAATGAAACCTCAAAAGTTGGGATGAATGTTTCACGTGAAACATTTGTGTGCTGAGTATAAATGGCCGTTTGAGTTTTGTAGGCATGCTGGATGGTTGGTATTGCTATAATTGAATCTGCCGCGCAGCAATAACAGGCAGTTTGATAAGCGTCGAACATGACGCAACTTCAGGAATAACAAGCGTGGTAAACGTGTGTAAGCATGGCTTGCAGTTGCAGCAAAAAAATGTACGTATGATAAATAATATTAATGGAGAGACAAATTGAAAAAAATCTTGATGATAACGGCTGTATTCGCAGTAACCGGACTGGCTGGTTGTTCCAAAACAGACGGCTATACTCCATTAGCAAATGCTACCGGTGAGGAAATTTTTAACATGAATTGTACCGGATGCCACAAACCATTGGCCGACGGTATTATGGCGCTTAGTGAAAGCGTTGCAAACAAGGATGCAATTATTAAGAAAGTACAAGGCGGTAGTATGCGCATGACTGCGTTTCCAAACATACAGGGAGAGCCAGCTGATCGCCTGGCTGATTATGTGTTGAAAAACGGCCGCACCAAATAGGTGACGCGGTGGAGATCTGTTAAGTGCAGGGGATTTTGAACATACTTCCACTCGAGTTTAATGGTGGGGTACGGGTTTAATCCCAATTTTGGTGATGTTGATCTGATTTAGTGATACTTCGATCCATTGGACAGGGGCATTAATCCGTCACCTGTCCCAGAAGTAAAGAATCTTAATTTCATCGTCGATAATGCTACTTTTATTGCACCAATCCTTGAACTGGTAACCTGGAGATGTTGTTGATCAGATTGCTTGTTGGGGGATTCTCGGCGTGCAGCGGTAGCAAATCAGTTCAAACATCCATTGCAAACTATTTCTTTGCCAACCCATGGCGATCAGAAAGATGCAATCCTCAGTAACACAAGTTCAGAATGAAAAATTCCGTGTTGATAAATGGCTATTTGCTGCCCGTTTTTTCAAAACACGTTCACTGGCAGCCGAGGCAGTCGAGAAAGGCCGGGTACAGGTCAATGGCGCACGCGTCAAACCAGCTAAAACTTTGAACGAAGGAGATAAACTGGAGATTCGTGTCGGTGAGTATCGGTATCATATTGACGTGTTGGTGCTATCCAACAAGCGGGGATCGGCTGCTATCGCACAAACCCTTTATCAGGAAACGGAAGAAAGCCGTATCGCGCGACAAGCGTTGACAGAAAAACTCAAAACACAGCCATTACAACCGCGTTTTGAAGGAAAAGGGCGTCCGACAAAACGTATCCGACGCAATTTGCAACGACTAATCGATAGCGAATGATCGTTAAAGCACGCACCTTTCTGAAAGAGGTTTTTGGGTTTTCCGATTTTCGTGGACAACAGGCTGAGATTATTATTCATGTGGCTAACGGCGGTCATTGTCTGGTACTGATGCCGACTGGTGGTGGCAAATCACTGTGCTATCAGATTCCAGCATTAATGCGAGATGGCGTGGCCATCGTGATTTCGCCATTAATCGCGCTGATGGAGAATCAAGTGGCCGCACTCAATGAGCTGGGTGTGCGTGCGACTTTTTTAAACTCATCACTTTCGATGGAAGAAGCATCAGCAGTTGAGCAAGACATGCTTGCTGGCGCTTATGACTTGGTTTATGTCGCACCAGAAAGATTGTTGACACAACGTTTCCAGGCATTGTTGCAGCGTATTTCTTTGTCACTCTTTGCAATCGATGAAGCGCATTGTGTTTCGCAATGGGGGCATGATTTTCGACCGGAATACAACCAGCTTTCACTGCTCTCCAGAAAATTTCCAGAGATACCGCGCATTGCGTTGACTGCCAGCGCGGATGACAAAACCCGTGCCGATATCATTCTTTGCCTGGGTTTGCAGCAAGCCCCCACTTTTGTCAGCAGCTTTGACCGCCCAAATTTGTATTACCGGATTGTGGATGGAGCAAATAGTCGTGCGCGTTTACTGGAGTTTATCCACCAGGAGCATGCTAATAACAGCGGGATTATCTATTGCCGTTCACGCAAAAAAGTGGAGGAAACTGCATCTTGGCTCAATACCGAGGGTATTGCCGCACTTGCTTATCATGCGGGCATGGATACTGCCACGCGTCGCCAGCATCAAAAGGATTTTTTATACGGTGATAATGTTGTGATGGTGGCGACGACTGCGTTTGGATTGGGAATTGATAAACCGGATGTTCGCTTCGTTGCGCACCTGGATTTACCGAAAAGTATCGAGAACTATTACCAGGAAACGGGGCGGGCAGGACGGGATGGTCTGGCTGCGGATGCCTGGATGGCTTACGGGCATGGAGATGTCATTAAATCACGCCGTTTGCTCGACCTCAATCCAACGCCAGCCCCTGTCAGACAGGCTGCGCTCAACCGGCTGGATGCGCTACTCAAGCTGTGTGAAACTACAACTTGTCGTCGGGCGCAGCTGCTCCAATATTTTGGTGAAACACCAAATTTTTCCGTATGTGGCCATTGTGATATCTGCCGGGAGAGCTTGCCTGCCCAGGATGTGACGATTGCTGCACAAAAGGCGTTGTCTTGCGTTTATCGAACTGGCCAATGTTTTGGTGTGGAGTATCTGATTGATATTCTGCTGGGAAAACTAACCGCGCGAGTCAAGCAGTGGCATCACGACAAAATCAGCACCTTCAGTATCGGTCGGGAGCTGGATACCGCCGGATGGCGCGCGATCTTCAGGCATCTGTTAGCGCTTGGCTATCTGGATATTAATGATGAACGCAATACGCTGCGTCTGACCCAGGCTGCAAGAAAGATACTGCACGATCAGCATAAAATTCTGCTCAGATTTCAACCAGAACACAAACTAACGAGAGATAAGAAAATCATCCATTCCGACCATTTAACCTCTCCTGATCAGCGACTATGGGAAACATTACGGCTTTGGCGACAAAACATTGCCAAAGACCACGGTGTACCAGCCTATGTTGTTTTTCACGATACTACTTTACTAGAATTGGTACGCCTGCGCCCGCAGTGCAGCTACGCATTGCAACAGGTATCTGGTATGGGCGCGACCAAGTTTGCACGCTATGGTGAAGCGCTATTAGAAATTTTGCGTACCTAACTGAAGTATTCTTGGTGACGCGATCCTGGCGTATCTAAAAAGAGGCTAGAGGAGTGCTCCGGTTTATTAATTTATGGAGAATCTGGCTGGACTCAAACCAGCACTGCTGCTAGCAGCACAAAATATATAGCTCTTGTCATCTAGTTTGTTTGGCCAATGCACAAATAGCCGTGGACTGCGCGGAGCGATACTCTTCGCCATGCATATACAGGTTGTCCGACAACGATGTGGCCGCCTGAGTTTATGCTGCACCGTAAATCACTCGAAAAGTCAGCTCAAATACGTACTAACTACTTTACACGTATACGTTCGAAAATATAGGTACTCTGAAAAAATCAAGTAAGTGTTACTCGATCCTAATCCCGGTTTTTGGAAGGGCTATTTGCTACAGGTTCGGGTGGTCTATTTGTTCTGACATGCGACAATTTGCCACATTGAAATACGGATTGATCTTCAGTATATTCAGTGCGCATAGAGAAGCGGGTTTTTGTTTTTCCTATACGCGGTATTCTTCAAACTGTCAGTTTCAATAGGCCATTTAAGGCCTACTGCGCAAGTCATTAAAAAAAATGGATTAAATGGTTCGTAGTGCACGATTTTTAACTCTTCGTCAAATTAATGAGTTGAGTGAACTGCAACCGCACGGACCATTTTATTCTTAGTCAATAGAATAAAAGGAGAAATAAGTGAATAATAACCTACCATTAACCAGAAAAGAGGAACAAACCCCGAGTTTAAATCGGCGTGAATTCTTGGGTATCACCGCTGCTACTGCTGCTGTGACGGCTATCGGTGACCTTGCGCTCCCCAGTCAGGCTGAGGCTGCTGTTTTCTCGACACCAATTCCGGAAACACTACCGGAATTACCTTGGCCAAGCAATTCGCTGGAACCGTTTATCAGTGCCAATACGCTAAGCTTTCATCATGACAAGCATCACAGGGGTTATCTAACCAATCTGAATGCAATGTTGGCGGATGAGCAATCGCGGGTGGCTCGGAGATTGAAAGGCAAATCTTTGGAATGGGTCATTCATCGAACTTATAAACGTTGGGATGAAACCTCAGTCAAGATATATCGAAACGCAGCCCAAGTGTTTAATCACAGTTTCTATTGGAACAGTCTGACGCCGAGCGGTGGAGGATTACCTTATGGGGAAATTGCCGATTTGATCAACCATTCGTTCGGTAATTTTGAGAACTTTAAAACTGTTTTGGTTGATGTGGCAACTGGTCAATTTGGCACCGGCTGGGCATGGGTGATCGCTGATAAAAATCATCAAATCAAAATTTTGGGTACGAATGATGCCGATGGCCCCTTAACCATGAAAGGGGTGAAGCCACTATTGACGATTGATGTCTGGGAGCATGCGTATTATCTGGATTATCAAAATCTTCGCAAAAAACATGTCGTTGCGGTAGTTGACAACCTGCTGAATTGGGAATTTGCTAACCAAAGTCTGAGTAATTCTCTCGGAGCTATATGACTTTGAGTGGATAAGCATAAGATTCTGCTGTAAATTCTGGTGCGCACTATTTGGTAGAAGGAAAAGGAGACGCTGCTTATTGGAGTGCAGAATCATTAAGCAGTAAAAACTACGGGGGCACCCATTAGCTGCTTCTCTGTCAAGTGCGAAATAGTGTGAGGTCGGTCTACTGCTGCTATTTTGTTCGCAGCAGGGGCTGCGCCCTGTTTAAATTCCAAACTATATTTGAGTCTATTGCGTTTTATCTTTTTGATCTGATCACCTTATCTATACCAACAGTATCGAATCTGCTTTTAGATGTGTCTGAAATCATAAGCCATTGCACATGACATCCATTTTCTTGTTCTCGGAACAACGGTCAGCCAATGCCTGGCACCAGCAGTAAGCCCATGCATCCTGTGATAGCAGTGCTGGGTCAACATTAATATCGTGGCTAGGTTGTTCGAAGCAGGATGTATCGCCAAATTTCCCCCGCCAGATAGAGAAATATCCCTATACTGATCGTCTAGTCGACCTGCTTCCCTGATATGGTACGTGTATTTTGGAGTTTGAGCGAGATGAGGAACCTTATGGGCTTCCCCTGGCTCTCCATTTCCCTACACTCACTAATTTATTTTTAAGCCCAAGTAGTGGAAAATTCCGCGCATATGCTCTTTGGGCATAATCATTCGCTTTATCATAATTCTTCTGTTTGAAATATAACAGCCCTAGATTGTAGAGTGCAGTTGCGTCATCTGGTTCAAGGTTAACAGCGATTTCAAGCTGTTCAACCGCTTCTTTATTCCTTCCTTGTTGGAGGAGATAACCACTGTAGATCGAACGCACCTTAGCATCCGTCGCATTCATGCGTATCGCGCGATCAAAATAGCATTCCACTGGATATTGCAGCCCCGGGGGGCGAGTGTTTTTATCTCTGATCGATAATTTGGCAAGGGAAACCAATGCACGATGATGGTTTGGCCAGGCGCGAAGCGTGTAATCAATATCTCCTCCGGGAGTAGTATTAGTATTTCCACGTATCAGGCTTTCCACCTCCGGCGTGAAATGAAAACGTTCAACTATTTCCAGCGCTTCAGAAAGACTGTTACGCTTTACATAATCAAATGGTCCAACCCCGCTTTTGAGTTCACCGCAATACATGCCGACAGGGCGAGCAGCTATGACCGTGCTTGAAATACCTGACAATATGCTCATCACAGCAAGTACCAGTAAGTAGCTAATGGATTTTTTCATAGTGAGCCTCAAGAAATTACTCAATAATTTATTTGGATCCTGCTGAAATGGTATTCATTAGATTGGCCAGATCTCCGGTCGTTAATTCTCTTGAGTTTGCCAATATCTTTTCCACAGGTGTCACCGGTGCGCGGCCTTCGTGCAACAGTAATAGAAAACGCTTGAGCGCTTGCTGAATGGCTTCAGAAGAATCCAGCCGCGCTATCGTATCAACTCCCATGTTTTGGAGTTTTTGTGCAGTATCCCCTATTGGATCGGTTAACGCCAATATCGGTCGTTGGGTGCGCAGATACTCATATAATTTAGCTGGAATCTGGTTATTACAGTTAGCAGCCTGTAGTAACAACAGTCCATCTGCCGTCAGCATTTCGGATAGCGCCTGTTTGTAAGGGATGGGCGGCGCCAGCGAAACAATCTGGTTAATTCCATAACGTGCAATCAAAGATTGCAGGTAATCTTCATGGTGTGAAGCACGCAGAACAATACCAAAAGTATTCGCACTGATTACCCCCTCCTTTAGCAAGATGGCTATTGCTTCGAACAGGCAGGTGGGATCACGTTCAGATGGATAAATAATACCGCTATGCAATAAAACTATTTTTCTGGAGGTCGCTGCAACGGGTCGTACCGGGAGTGACAATCCTGTAAAGCTGGTCTCATCATAGCCATTCTCGATTAACTGAAAACGAGATGCAGAGATACCAGAGAATCTTGTCTGGTAATCCTGGAGTGTGCTCGGTGTAGTAAATACTGCTGCCGCGCAAAGTTTCATTGTTTTATTCTCTATCCATTGATAAGTACGATAGGTGGATGGATCACGCGGATAATCCGGTTGCACCATCGGATCTCTGAAATCGGCTATCCAGGGGATATTTGTGAGGCGGCTCAATGTCAATCCAATCAAGTGGGCAGTTGCAATAGGGTAAGTTGACCAGATTATATTCGGTCGATAACGTCTGATCAGGCGTAACCCTGCCGGAACAGCGCCTAGCCACCAGCTTGCCCATCGATCTGGCAAAGCCAGCGCACGCGGGTAACGCCCATTAATGGATAGGTGTCTGGCAGTATCCAGCGCGAACGCATGCTGTACGTTTACTTGCTCTGAAATGTCCGCCAACTGGCTGTTATCCGTTTGTTGATAAGCACGCGGATGAGCGCTGAGCACAATCGGTTCCCATTCGTACTTGGGCAAGTATTGCGAAAAACGCAGTGTACGCTGAATGCCACTGCTACCACCTAGCGGAGGAAAATGGTAAGCAATCATCAGCACGCGTTTCACCATGAGCGCAACCAGTTTCCAGTTAATTGTGCCACCTGGTCACGCCACTCACGAGTAGAAAAAGTATGATTAGCTCCTGCCAAATGCACTTGTTCGACCTGTTTGACTTTGAATAAATCTCGCCAAGCACTAGAGGTGTTTGTAAGATCAAGAAATTCACGCGCAGTCATATCCTTGCCGCTGGTAATAATCAAAATTTTGCCATGGAAGCGTTGCAGACCACCAAGCATGCGTTCCGGTAAAGATGATTTGCTGCACGACGAGCTGACGCCCATTACGCTAGCTGCAGCATCATTGTTCAATAGCAAATTCTTGATCGTTGCATAAAATGAACGTAGCGAGGCGATCAGATTAACTTTTCCGTTGATTAATTTTTTCCAGAATTCAACCCGCAATAGCCGCACAAGATAGTGATGACGCAGATACGCCTTGGCAATCCCCTCCTCTGTTCGTACCCATGGATTCAACAGTACCAGTCCGCTGATGCGAGTATCCTGATACGCGTAGAACATAGCTGCAGAAGCGGCATCGCATAAACCCCAGATCACCACATCCCGCAAAAACATGCACTCCTTGAAAAAAAAATTAACTGCACTGGCGATATCTTCATTTACTTCTTCAAAATTGCGCATACCACCTTCGCTATCACCCATGCCGCAAAAATCAAAGCGTAGGCAAGCAATATTCTGCTTTGCCAGTTCACGGGCAAGCAGTACAAACTGGCGATGACTACCAACTCGATATTGTGGGCCGCCAACGGCAATCAAAACACCACGCGAACATGGCGTGTCCGGCAAACTCAGAATGCCATAAAGCCAGCATGACCCACAACGAATACGCACCGCCTGATCACGGTAGTTCATGATTCAAAATGGGAAAAAAGACTAGTTGTCTCTCTGATCAATTCTGGACACTCGCTAATTTCCTGTGTCGCCCAGAATGGCGAACCTGACAGCAAGGTAACCTTGACATCAGCCCCCACTTGTTGCCATGCGTCAATCACAGCCCTACCTGCAGGTGCCTGTTCACGCCCAGCCTGCGGGGTAATTTCAAACCAGCGGATTATTTGATTGGGAATTGCCAGTTGATTGATCTTTAGATTATCAATCGCTATCGCTAACTTCGGTGCAAGCATATAGCCCGCAATTTCCAGAGATTTTCCGGCATAAAGCTGCTCACGCAGCTGCTTAATATTGGATGAGCCACCGTGATCAGTAGTAACCAGATCACTTCCCAATTGCAAACGCAAAAATTGAGTTAAAAATGATTGCCCATTGAGAATGGGTTGCCACAGGATCAATTGCGCAAAATCATGTACAGCCGCTTTGGCATAGTCCAGCGCCAATAACGCCCCTGACCTCAATCCCCACAAATGAACAGAAACAAATCCTTGCTGCTGTAACCATTCTCTCGCGTGGAAAATATCTTGTTTCCACCTTTCCCAATCGGCATCCGCAAAATCTCCGCTACTGTCCCCACAGCCATGTAGATCAAGCTGCAATACCCCTAACCCTGCAGCGGCAAATGCTCGCGATTGCAACGCCGCCATACGCCGTGATTTATTCATTTCTTCGGCAAAAGGGTGGATATATAGAACAGCATCACCTCGATAGAACGGTTTGGTCGGCGGATGATATAAGCAGAAACGCTTTCCTGGTGAAGCATCCAAAAAAAAAGGATCGGCAGGCGAACCGCTCATGAGAACAGGTTAACTAGCCAGCGAGTTTCTGTTCGACAAAGTGCGCTAAACTACCCAATGTTTCAAAAGTTTGCGCACTTATCTCATCATCATCCACCGAAAAACCATAGTAGTCTTCCAGTGCCGTAATCACATTTACTACTGCCATTGAATCCAGCTCGGGCAGATTACCAAGCAAGATTGAATCTTCCCTGAGTGCCTGCTTCCTGTCACCCAAACTGAGCACGTCACCCAGTATATTTCTGACCTCTTCCAAATGCTGCATCGTTACCCCACAAAAATGACCCTCTGTTGCAAAACGGGCATTCTAACCTAGCGAGATTATTATTGCGGTTAATTGCAGATGGGTAATTCTGGATCAATTACCGAACAGGATCTCGACACTATCATGGTAGACAGCCAACCAATATCAGTCTACCACTTCAAGGTTGACGCGTGCCTTACCTTGCTTCACAAAACCAAGCTCTGTGGCAGCATGACGGGTCAGATCAATCACATTGCTGTTTTTTCGCGCCATTCTGTCATTTATTTTGACGATTACGCTACGGTCATTTTCTAAATTGGTTACTTTTACTCGCGTTCCAAAGGGGATTTTTTTATGAGCGGCAGTTAGCTGATTTTGATCAAAAATTTCACCGCTGGCAGTTTTTCTGCCCTGAAATTTATCACTGTAATGCACAGCTGTACCCGTTTCGGCTAGTAGCGCGCTGGAATAGGTTCCCAGAAAAATAATCAGAGTGATCAGTGTAATTGTGCTCAAATTTCTCATGCCAGACTCCCTTTATTAAAAATTAAAAAAGATGTGTTTACGATTCACACCATTCAACATCGGCGCCCATAATATTCGGGATTTATGCCGGATGCAATCGAATATGCGCTGAGTATGCATTAACCAGGTCAGCTGAAAATATGACTAGGGTTAAGCATCCATTTCGAGATCGCCGGATAAGGCACCGGGCGACTGAAGTAGTACCCCTGCTGTAAGTAGCAATGATGCTCGATCAGGGTTTGCATCTGTTGCCGCGTCTCCACACCTTCCGCGATAATTGCCAGGTTGAGACTTTTCCCTAATCCTATGATCGCTTGCGTAATCATGAGGTCATGCGAGTTTTGTTCGAGTGCGCGAATGAAGGATTTATCTATCTTCAGACTGTCGATGGGTAAATCCCGCAGCAGACTGAGCGACGAATAGCCTGTACCAAAGTCGTCCAGCGCTATTGCAACCCCTAGTTTCTTGATTTTGCCAAGTACTTCTCTGGCAAGGGGAATATTGTTTACGATGGCATCTTCAGTAATTTCCAGAGTCAGCGAGCTCGCGGCTAATCCGGTTTGGTGCAACACTTGCGAAACCACCTGAACGAAACTTCCCAATAGCAGTTGACGCGGATTGACATTAACCGAGACACTGACTGGTCTGTCCACAGACTCTGACAGATTTCGGGCAGCAAGACATGCTGCCAACAAAACTTTTTCTCCCAGTTGATCAATAACACCAATTTGTTCCGCAAAAGGCACGAAGTCTCCTGGCGTCAGAAATCCACGCTCCGGATGAGACCAGCGAACCAGCGCTTCAATATGGAATACGTTTTGTTGCCTAATGTCGATAATTGGTTGATAAAAAACCTGTAATTGATCATCAACCAAGGCAAGTCGCAACTCCTTTTCAAATACGATCTGATCACGTGTCCAGACAACAGACAGTTCCGGGGAATAAAAGCTGAAATCATCTCCACCGGAATGTTTGGAATGGTGCATAGCGGTTGCGGCATGCTCTAATAACGTTTCACCGTTAGCTCCATTCTGCAGGCAAAAGCTGACGCCGATACTTGCCGTCACAAACACTTCCTGACTATCAACCAAAAAAGGTTGCCGGATCGCTTCCAGTAAAGGCTGGACCAGTTGGGCTGCGGTATCCGTGCTGGCTTGCTGGCAACTTGTCAATACCACGAATTCATCACCACTCCAACGTGCCAGATAATTGTGGAAACCCAAAGTCTCTTGCACCCGCTGCGCCACCTTGCGCAACAAAGCATCTCCCGCACGGTGACCGAGTGCATTATTAATTTTTTTGAAATTATCCAATGCCACGAATAGGATGATAATGCTGTTACCACGCACTTTTGCAGCTGATGCTACCTCATCAAACTGGCTAAGCAGTAACATTCGATTCGGCAATCCAGTCAGCAGATCGTAGTTTCCCAGATCGGTCACTTTCTGCGTCAACTCGATGTTATCGGTCATGTCATTGACCGAAATCACGAATCCCATTAGCCTGTCCTGTTCGTCGTGCAACGGCTGGCGGGTTAAATGCACCGCCCGTTTCTGACCACTTGCCGTTTCCAGATAACCCTGCGTAGCAACTTTATCCGATCCATCAGACATAAATGCACTCTTGCTAAACTCCTCAGTACCTGCTTCACCTGTAGCTTTGAACGTAAGCACCTGTTGTAGGGGCTTCCCCAACAACAGCTTTTGTTTGATCTCCAGAATTTTTTCCATACTGCCATTCACCGCAACAATCCGGTTGTCGGCATCCGTGGTAATCACACCATCACCAACGGATTCCAGCGCAGTATTGGCATATACGTTGGCAGCGAACAATGAGCGTACGTATTCGCTAATGCGCTGATAATTCCACAATGGATAAATTGCCAATGTACCCAGCAGCATCGCCGCAGGAGGCATCCACATCTGTAGCCAACCAAGCATAGCGCCGACAACGGCAAGACTACCAGCAAGCATAACCAGCAGCAGTGGTAATGAAAAAAACCTGCTTAAAAACACAGTCAGCAAAAGCATGATCAGTACCCATGCAACGGAAAGGAAGCTGGCCACAATACTAGATACCGGGTACACCATCCGGTCGTGGTGCAGCATATCAAATACATTTGCATGCCATTCCACACCGCTCATCGGCTGGTGATCACTGGAAAAAACGGGCGTAGCAAACCTGGATCCCAGTCCATTTGCCGTTACACCCACGAGAATAATTTTTTTTTCAAGACTTTTAAGCAGAGGCGCATCGTAAAATACCTGCGCATAGGAATATTGTTGAAACGTTCCCGGCGGCCCGACATACGGAATCAGTGTTTCCTGCGAGCGCACCCACCTACCGGTGTTTTCTGGAAAGTCTGTCATTGCCCGTGATGACGGATGTTCCTCCTGGCTCAGCATTTTTTGCAGCAATACTAATCCCATGGTTGGCCACTGGGGGGTATCAATGCCCGCATATAAAAAAACTCGTCGCGCGACACCATCGCGATCCAGCTCGATATCAGCATGCCCAAGCGTGGCATTGATACGAATAGCCGTCAGTGGCTCAATGGCATAAAGCTGGCGTGCCACCGGATCAGCCGCCGGTACAACCGGCAGAATCACGCCACCATGTGCAGCGATGGCCGTTGCAAGAAGTTCATCTGCCAGTGGATTGTGTGTTTCTGGCTCAGCAAACAACATATCCAGCATAACGATACTGTTACCCACTTGCGCAAGCCGATTGATAAATTCAGCATGGATTTCGCGTGACCATGGCCAGTGTCCAAAGGCTTGCAAACTTTTTTCATCAATGGCGACGATCACAATTTCATCGTCCGGCACCATCCGATTTAGCGAAGTAAGCGTGTCGTAAAAAATCCAGTCCAGTCGCTGTAGTATCTCGGAAAAAGAGAGCAGCCAGATGATTACTAGCATTAATAGCGCTCGCCATACCATAGATTGGGGAAACACGGAGCGATTAGGAGGAAACATCACAGCAGTACTAGCAACGGCAGCAGTAAAATTAACAGCCAGTAAGGCGTGGCATGAGGGATATCAATAGATTGTGCCGCGCCATAAGGACCTTCAAATCCATCTGTTTCGATTGTTTTCGTCCGCAGAAAATATTTGCCACCTTGAGGACGCGATAGAGTGATGAAGGTATCCGTTGTTTCCTTGTCTAGCAATACCTGATTGAATTCCTTGTCGCGTGCCAGTTGAACTCTAAATCGCTGTCCTTCTACTCCGGTACGCCATGAAAAGGTGACATTAGATTTATCCACTTCCAGTTTTCCCAGAGCCGGTCCCGGAACCGGTACCCGGAAAGCCATTGGATCACTGAATGGCCCAGCACCTTCTTCAGCAGCAACAGATGCAATCCGCCAGAAGTACTCACCTGGAGTCAAAACATCGTGTAAGCGCACATGGTTTTCCGTAACTTTGTTTGCGAATACCAATGGCAACGAAAAATCGGCAGTGTGGCTGATTTCAACCAGATAATGCACTGCTGCTGATTGGGCCGCCCACTCAAATACCGGATGCTCGCCGGGTAAAGCCGCGCCAGGTTGGGGTGTCACCACAAAAGGAGGTTCTGGTCGGGCATTAAGCGTGAAGGCTTTAACCGCATCGTATCCTTCAAGACCGGAAGCATCAATCGCGCGTACCCGCAACCAGTAAGCACCATCCGGCAGATCTCCCTCTCGAAAAGGCGGGGTAGTGGTCGTAAATTCGGTCAATAGATGCCGAAATTCAGCGTCTGTTGCAATTTGTGCGCGATATGTCTGCGCACCGGTTACCGCCTGGACAGGAATAATCAGCGGTAACTGCTCGAATAGCACGGGAGTCGTTGATAAATCAGGTGGAGATAGCAGCTTTATGGGGGGTGAAGGCGGCCTACCTTGCAAGGTGACCGAGCCAAATCCTTTATCCACATTAACCGCTTGTTCTTCAGCGCTTACTTGTAGCGCACCAGCCAATACTTCACTGGCAGTAGCCGCACCTTCCTGCAGAACGCCAACCCGGAATTCGGTGCCACGTACCGAACTGATAGCAGAAGGAGTTTTGATACTGAAGCGTGAATCAGTTCTGGAATTTTTCGGCACAATATTTTCAGCTCGACCATACTGCAACTCAACCATTGTGCGGATCAAACCAAGATCGCCAAAAACTTTCAGATCATTCAGTCGTATACCACTATTTTCTTGCACCCGCAAACGGGAATCATCCGCAAATTCAATGATGGCAAAACTATCTGCCGCACTCTGAATTTCATCACCGACAAAAAGCTGTAAATCAGGTGCTGCTTGCAGATTTCTGCGCGTAGCACCACGTTTGACAGTTACTTCTCCATGAATACTGACGATGCGCGCACTGGCAGATTGCCGGGTAACCCACGCCAGCGGGATACGGATTTTTTTTCCGGGTGGGAGGTGATACGGATCCTGCACGCCATTTAATTGCTGTAACTGGCGCACGTATTTAAAACTTGTCAGGTGCTGTTCAGCGAGATTCCAGAGATTGTCACCGGGTCGAACCGTATAAATCCAGTCTTCTGCCAACAGGCACGTCGCCAACGACATCAGTCCCGTCACCATGAGTAGTCTCAAGACCGTCACCATGCGTCTTCGCATAAATCATCCTTGTTTGACCTCGCTAGTCGTTTGATTGAGACACTTTAATCAACTTCTTTGTGTTTGGTTTGAGTTATCTCTAAAATCAGCAGCCTTTAGCGGGATATCAATGCTGTCGTCATCAAGAGACGATTCTAACCCGATATGACTTTGAATGCTACCAGTCATTAGCTTAACATGGCATTACCGTGGCCAGTTTGATCAAACACAGGATGAATTGATATTTCTATTCGGGTTTCATCATCCAGTGAAATCTGGAATATAGTTGATCAGTCAATCAAAAGTGTTTTCGCCATACCAACTCCAGGGCGCGCGGTTCACCCAGAACGACTTGACTGCCATTGTTATAGGAACGATTGGCATATACCGCGTCATTGAGGTTGCGCCCATGCAGTGCAAATTCTCCTAATTTTGTGAGATAACTGATCACGGCATTTATATTGACATAATCCTGCATCACGATCGTATTGGCGCGATCCGCAAAACGATCACCTACATAGCGAATGCCGAAACCAATTCTCAATGGCTGAATTGGCCGGTAAAACATCCAGATATTGGCGGTAACTTCCGGCACATCGTTGGGCCGGTTGCCTTTGCGTGATACCCCTACGCCAGAAACCCGGTCAGCAAACCTGTCGTACTGAGCATCTGTCCACGCAAAATTACCATCGAATGACCACTGTTGGTTAGGGCGATAGCCGAGTGCAAATTCGACACCATATGATGACTGCTTGCCGATTTGTTGAACGGTATCGGGATTGCTGGTATCGCGTGTCAGCATGTTACGCCGACTGAGATCAAATAATGCCAGGGTGGTTTGTACGCGATCTTCCCAGAACGATCCTTTCACCCCAATTTCCCATTGCATGCTCTTGGTCAGATTGAAATCACGGTTGGCGGGTGTGAGCGTGACTATCTGCGCAGGTGGTTCTGCCGCACCGCTCCACTGACCATAGAGCGTTACGGTCGGCACAATGTCATACAGCACCCCTACTCGCCAGGAATTGCCGTTAAAGGTTTTGTGGAAATCGTTGAGCGGATTTCTTAAATCCTCGGAGTTGACCCACGAAATATCATGACGATACCCTAGCGCCAGCTTGAGCGATTGCGTTAATTTCAGCAAATCCTCGACATACAAACCTAGTGAGCCAATTCCAGTGCGGCGCTGCGGAGAAAAGGGATCGGGAGAATTAAAACTTCCCGCAATCGGCCGTAAAAAATCAACCGTATCGCCGCCACCAAAGGGGGAGTTGTTATTGCGCTGCTGACGATTGAAATAATACTCAACTCCGGCAAGGATCCGGTTGGACATGCCACCCAGCGCGTGATCCAGCGACACTTCGGAGCGATTGCCAAAAGTACGCTGGTCGTGGTCAATACGCAGAAAATCGCCACGATCTACCTGACCGGTATTGGTGTTAAATGTGTAAACCTCGGCATTTTTCCACTCGCGATTTTCGATATTCATGTAGGACTCATTGCGAAGCTGCAAGCCATTGATCGGTTTCCAGTCGAAATTGAGCCGTACCCAGGTTACGTCTTTATCTATCCGGTCATCATCAACATTGTAGTTTCTGCGTATGACGCGTTTGTCGATTTGGCCATTGACAAGTGGCGTGCCGAAGTAACCTTCGCCACGGTCCATAAAAGTATCAATACCAAGACGTGCCTGCAGGTTGTTGGTGATATCCATCGCCACCTCACCGGAAACATGCAGATCGCTGTAGCGGGTACGTTCGACGAAACCTAATGAACCCTGGTTGGCGGTGACGTAGTTAACGTCCAGCCGGTAAGCAACGCGATCGCTAATTTTGCCGCCGCTACCACCCGCAAAACGCCATTTCCCCCAGCTACCATAACCCGCTTCAAGCTGATGATGGGGAATACCATCTGCGCGCTTGGTGACAAAATTCATGGAGCCAATTACCGATCCCAGGCCATGTAGCATCGAAGAGGCACCTTTGATAATCTCGATATGCTCATAATTGAAAGTAGAACGTGGCGCTACTGCCAAACCAGGGTAGCGATTACCATCAATCAGAATTGGCAGGCTGGTTACATCAGAAAAACCACGCATCGCAAAACACGGCACGCCAAAACATATACCGGTAGTCACCCCCGGTGCGCTCTCCACTGCCTGCAATGTCGTGGTATAACCGCGTTCTTCCATTATTTTGGACGTGACGACATCGACGCTACCTGGAATTTCCTGAATCGTTACCCCAAGCCGACTACCCGTTGTACTCGGCATATCTAAAGGGATTCCCTCCATGTAGGTTACGATGGGAGCAGCTTTGATCTGAATGGATGGTAGCGTTACCATACCCGATTGAGCGATAATTGGCGTCTTTTCAGCAGTTTCGGCCTTTCCCTCTGATTTTTTAGTGGCCTCGGCTGCAAGAGCCTGTTTACATTGAACAGATATCCCGGCAAACAGAATTAGCACCCCGCCCAATAACAGCGAACAAAGCTCGCGTTGATTTTTTTTCATTTTTGATTATTCCCGTAGAGAATTGAGGCATTGACTAAAACAGCTCACGTGAGCTGTTTTAGTCAAAAAGATACTGCGCGGGAATCATAACCAAATATTAACTAATTGAAAATGCGACAAACTGTCGCATCTATCGAATCAAACCTAACGTTGGCACGCAGGGCAAAAAAAGGTCGCGCGTTGACCTTGAACAATTTTGTGAATGGTTGCGCCACACCGTGAACAGGGTTGGTTGGCGCGGCCATAGACTTGGTAGTGTTGCTGAAAGTAGCCGGGGCGGCCTTCGCTATCGGTAAAATCCCGCAGACTGCTGCCGCCAGCGGCGATTGCGCTGGTTAGCGTCTGTTTGACGGTTGTCACCAGGCGTGCGCATTGTTGCCAGTTAAGTTGTCCGGCTGCGCGTAATGGAGATAACTTGGCATGAAAAAGTGCTTCATTAGCGTAAATATTGCCCACTCCAACGACAATATGCTGGTTCATCAACGCCTGCTTGATACTGACGCTGCGCTTGCAAATTTTGTGGAACAGCGTATCTGCATTGAAATCTGCGCTCATGGGCTCCGGACCCAACCAGCTGAGTAGCGGATGCAGAAGAATTTCTCCCTGCCACCATAACACTGCGCCGAAGCGACGCGGGTCGCGCAAACGCAGGAGCTTGCCGTTAGCAAGCTGTAGTTCAAAATGATCGTGTGTTTGCGGTGGCAGGTTTGTCGACAGCACTCGCAAGCTGCCGGACATGCCCAGATGGATGATCAACGTACCGATGCTGCAATCGAGTAACAGATATTTGGCGCGCCGCGTGACGGACTGGATTTTCAGCCCAGGCAGCATTGAGGATATTTCAGGTGCGACTGGCCAACGGAGTGCAGCATGGCGTACCGTTACTGCCGTGATGCATTGCCCAGTGAGATGCGCTTCGATTCCGCGTCGGGTGATCTCGACCTCAGGTAGCTCTGGCATGATTTTAGAAAAGCGTTATTACCCGCGTCTGCGCCACCAGCCAATCAGCATGCCACTGGCCAGAAACAATAATGGCATGCCAATAAGTGTAAAAATGGTGATGAAATTCAATTTGGACTGACTCAATACCAGGCGATGATCAGTCGTTGTGCGTGGTTGAATGGTGATGAGTCGCTCATCACCGGCCAACCAGTTAGCTATGTTGATACCAAAATCCAGGTTGCCGCCATTACCGAGATAGGTGTTGGCGAGAAAATGGCCGCTACCCACCACGACTACCCGTTGTTCCCGGTCATCAACGATACGGCTCAAGGCGACAGCAACACCGAACGGCCCCTTGATATCCGTTTCTGCATTAAATTCAGGTATATCCGTCACCTCACTGGCCGCATCAACCCATCCCTGTGGGGCGACCTCGACCAGTACGGTACGTTGCCATTGCGAATTGTCTTCGACAAGTAATGCGCGTGCAAAAGGAAACACCGTGATGAAATCAAACTGCTGGGTCACCGCATGCGGCTGATAATCGACTCCCAAAGCAAATGTGAATGGCGCATTGAGTTGTTTTGCCTGCGGATCGACGATGATACCCGGGATGAAACCGATTCCTAGCCGCTCGGCTATAGGTTGTAGTTCGTATAACGCTTCGCCACTGTCCACCAACCACAAGAGATTCCCACCTTTATCCAGGTAATCAGCCAGTTGATCAACTTCACCAGCAAGTAGATCAATTTGTGGTGACGCAATGACCAGGATGTCGCCATTGGATTGTGCCGGTTCCCCACTCATCAGACTGAAAGGCGTTGCAGCGAAACCGATGGCAGTAAGTTTTTTGCCAAAATCACCCAGATCACGATTGGCAATACCATCGAGCTTTCGCTCGCCATGCCCGGACAGAACTTTTAATTGCTTAATCTGTGGGCGAGCAAGACGTATCAACAGGTTAGTAAAAGCTTGTTCGTTGATAGAGGTGAGCCGTGCTTCCCGCCCTTCGTAGTTTGCAACCAGTTCACCATTCAGCCTGACGCCTGCGGCTTGCGCCTGCTGAGGATGCTCTGCCGGATCAACAAAATACAAACGAATATCTGGCTTAAAACGCTGATAGTTGCTAATAAATCCACTGATGATGCCGCGAATATCCCCAAGTCTGGGATCTTGCTTGGTTGCATAGACGGTTATATCAACGGGGCTATCCAGTATCTGCAGAGTATCGATGCTGGCCTGACTTAAACTATTGCGGCCATTCTGACTGATGTCCCAGTGAATACGGTGCTGTAATGCCCAGTAGCCAGACGCTCCAATTAGGACGAGCAATAGAATAACTTGCAAAATACTGCGCCATTGCCGCTTCAAATTATTATCCAATCTCATACGAAAACCACCCGTCAACGTGTGTTCGTTAGCTTGTGTACTGTCAGTACCAGAAAAACTATCGTGAAGAGCAGCATAAAGACAACATTAAAAGAATCCACGATGCCCAGATTAAAGTTTTCATAATGCCGAAATGGCGAAAAATGATGAATAACGCTATCCGCATCGAACGATACGATATCAATCATCCAGAAACAAAGCAGCACGCCGAAACTGCCAAGTGCTGCAATCGCGGGATGCGCAGTCAAGCTTGAAATATATAGGCCAAGGGAGGCAAAACAGCCTGCTAGTAAAGTCAAGCCGATAACGTTGCTCCACAGCAGACCAAAATCGAGCGTGCCGCCCATCAGCAATAAAAATGACAGAATGACAATCAGCAAAGGAATGAAACAAAGAAAAAGTAGCAACGCGAAAAATTTGGCCATTACAATCGCAAACCGGGAAACTGGTGCGCTCAACAACATGACCAGCGTCTGATTGCGCCGTTCTTCCGCCAGCAAGCGCATACTCATGATGGGCGTCACCATCAGCAGGACGATCGAGGCAACTGCAAACACGGGCGCAATGATAATCTCTGTGATACCTGGTGGATTGGCAAGCTGTGTCAACTGTGGCTGAATTTCAAGAAAAGTATCGAGTCGTCCTAAAAAAACCCAGGCTGTTACCAACTGAGTCAGTGCCAGAAATGTCCATGCCAGCGCGGAAGAAAATAACAGTTTTAGTTCCTTGCGTATCATCAATAACATTATGCTGGTTCCACGCTGGTGAGTCGTTCAAAAATACTGTCAAGTTTCTGGTTTTGCTGCCGGAGACTATCGGTACTCGTATCCAGCATTGTTTTACCCCGATGCAATATATGCACACGGTTACAAATACTCTCGACTTCAGACAAAATATGTGTCGAAAAGATAATGGCGTGATTGGGTTTCAGCATCAGTAACAATTGACGTATTCTCTGTATCTGATTGGGATCCAGCCCTGCGGTCGGTTCATCCAGAATGATGACTTCTGGTTGATGAATAATCGCCTGCGCTATTCCGACGCGCTGCTGAAACCCTTTCGACAAACTACCAATGATTTTTCGACTAACGCTCGTTAGTTCACAGTGGTTTTTTGCGGTTTTCACGGCATCAGCTACCGATATTTTAGAGATTCCGTGTAGGCTGGCAGCAAAGCGCAGATATTCATCTACGGTTAGTTCTTTGTACAGTGGCGGGATTTCCGGCAAATAACCCAGGCGCTGTTTTGCGGCAAGCGGATCAGCCAGCAGATCTATTCCACAAATTTGTATATTGCCACTAGCAGGAATCAAATTGCCGGTCAGCATGCGTAAAACTGTACTTTTACCTGCGCCATTCGGTCCGAGAAAACCAAGGATGTCTCCTCGATTTAGTTGCAGGGAAACTCCATTGACGGCAACCTGCGTATCGTAGGAGTAACTCAGGTTAATTGCAGAGAGGGCTGGATAAAGGGTCATCTGATTCATGGCACTCAAGATTGTTCATCTGGGTAAAATACCACAATGTATTTACCAACCCCTCTCGATTAGAAATTTGCTACAGTGTGACAAAAACACAACACCTGGGTTTGACAAAAATGAATGGATCAAACCATAATCCGCCCGTGTGATGCCTATAAAATTGTTTTGCGGATTACGGTGAGGAGCGACTCATATCAGCGCTGATTTCAGAGCGAGGATGTGATCGTTGAGAAAAGGTTTTTTATTCATAAAGGGACAATAGCATGAAAAAGATTATGTTAACAAAGAAATATCTAATCGGCGCGGTCGTTATTCCAACACTGTTTTCCGGTGTTGTGCTGGCGCATTCTGAGATTGGCGTGGCTGACAGACAAGGCTTTAGTCCAGCCGAAAAAACCGAAGCGTATGCTACTGATGATGATGGTGTCGTTGCCAGAAATTCAACAGGTCTGTGCTGGCGCACCGGTTACTGGACACCAGCCATGGCAATTTATGAATGTGATCCAGATTTGGTCAAGCAACCTGAAAAAATTGTAGAAGCACCTGTCGTTGTGCCTGTAACTGAGCCGGAAAAAGTATCTTTCTCCGCTGACGCCTTGTTCGATTTCGATAAAGCGGTATTGAAACCGGAAGGTCGGCAAGCGCTGGATAACTTTGCAAGCAATCTAAGTGGTGTGAATTACGATCTGATCATTGCGGTCGGTTATACAGACCGGCTTGGCTCTGAAGCCTACAATAAAAAACTTTCTGTAAGACGTGCTGAAGCGGTTAAAAGTTATCTGGTTTCACGAGGAATTAATCCTGATCAAGTGTTTACTGATGGTAAAGGTGAGGCAAATCCTGTTACCGGGAATACCTGCGAAGGTTCGCGTGCAAATCGTAGTCTAATAAACTGCCTGGCACCGGATCGTCGCGTAGAAATAGAAGTAGCGGGTACCAGATAATCCATTTGATACTGCTGTAATCAAACAAAAAAGCCCTGCCTTTGTGCGGGGCTTTTTTGTTTAGGGGGTCTCTAGGATAGTTTTTATGGATAAATGTAGCGTTGATACTTTGCTTGAAGCACGCTGGATCATCCCGGTGGAGGTGGACGGCGTGCTGACAGATCATGCCATAGCGATCAATAATGGCTTGATTGAGGCCATTCTGCCGAGCAGCGAAGCGAATGCTCGCTATTGCTCATCCAATCATGTAAGGCTGCTCGAAAACCATGCTGTCATGCCCGGCCTGGTCAACCTGCACACTCATGCTGCCATGACGCTGATGCGCGGCATGGCAGATGACTTACCGTTGATGGTCTGGCTCAAAAACCATATCTGGCCAGCTGAATCCAGATATGTCGATGCTCGCTTTGTACGAGATGGAACTTTGCTGGCTTGTGCGGAAATGCTCAAGGGTGGAATCACCTGTTTTAACGACATGTATTTTTTTCCACAGGCTGCCATCGAAGTGGTGCTGGAATGTGGAATCCGCGCAGGAATCGGTTTGCCCATTATTGATATGCGGAGCATTTATGCAAGTGATGCAGATGATTACATAGCGAAAGGACTGGCCATTCGGGATCTCTACGCGCAGCAACCCTTGCTTACTTTTTGTATGGCGCCACATGCGCCCTATTCCGTAAGTGATCAAACGCTTACTAAAATCATGGTCTTGGCAGAGCAACTACAGCTACCGGTTCATATGCATCTACATGAAACGATGGATGAGATTAGAAATGGCTTGGCAGAGAATGGTATGCGCCCACTGATGCGACTGCACCAGCTTGGTCTTGTTAACCCCGGTTTGATCGCGGCACACATGATTCATCTAACGGATGCTGAAATAGAGTTGTTTTACAAATATGGTGGACAGGTAGCACATTGTCCAACTTCCAACCTGAAACTTGCCAGTGGTATTGCTCCTGTTCAGAAATTGCTGCAACAGGGCATAAATGTTGGTATCGGAACCGATGGTGCAGCCAGCAACAATCGTCTGGATATGTTTGCAGAAATGCGCCTAACGGCCCTTCTGGCGAAAGGATTTAGCCAGAACGCCGAGGCCGTTCCTGCTCATCAGGCGTTACGTATGGCGACATTAAATGGTGCCAAGGCAATGGGATTGAATCACATCACAGGCAGTCTCGCACCTGGCAAAGCTGCCGACATTACTGCTGTTAACTTTTCTTCGTCATCACTGTCGCCCTGTTTTGATCCTGTTTCTCATCTCGTCTATGTGGGTGGGCGGGAACATGTCAGCCATGTCTGGGTCAATGGGCGGCTATTGCTTGATGAGGGAGAACTTGCTACGCTCGACGAGGCGGTGATAGCGAATCAGGCAGCGCGCTGGCAACTTCACCTATCCAGCTAATTTTTGGGAAATCGGACAATCCATGAAAGAAAACAATAGCATCAATGCAGATCCAATGGAATTGGAAAAATTCAGCCAGCTGGCGCACCGCTGGTGGGATCCACAAAGTGAATTCAAGCCGCTGCATGAAATAAATCCCCTTCGTTTGGACTATATTGATGAAATCGTTTGCCTAAAAGGAAAAACGGTAATAGATGTCGGATGTGGTGGCGGTATTCTTTCCGAGGGGATGGCAGCGAAAGGCGCAATGGTAACGGGCATTGATCTCAGTGATAAAGCGCTGCAGGTTGCAAAATTACACTTGCTCGAAAGTGGCCATCATGTGGATTATCGCAAAATAACGGTAGAATCGATGGCAGTTGAAAACCCGCACCATTACGATGTTGTCGCCTGCATGGAAATGCTGGAACATGTACCCAACCCGGCCAGCGTTGTTAGATCCTGCGCGCGACTCGTGAAACCTGGTGGATGGGTGTTTTTTTCGACATTGAACCGCAATCCAAAATCCTATCTGTACGCAATCATTGGAGCGGAATACATTCTCAACTTGCTGCCACGCGGAACCCATGAATACGCAAGATTTATAAAACCAGCAGAGCTGGCCCGTATGGCGCGTGACACAGGACTGACAGACGCAAAAATTATTGGCATGACCTATAACCCCATTACCAAAATTTATGCTTTGGAAAGTGATACCAGCGTCAACTACATTATGGCATTTCGTTCCTGATTGATGATCCGCGCCGTTTTATTTGACCTGGATGGAACCGTTGCCGACACAGCCCCTGATCTTTGCGGCGCACTGAATCGACAGCTGGCACGACACGGCAAGCAACCCATCTCACTTGAGCAAGTAAGGGTTGAAGCCTCAAACGGCGCAAGAGGATTGCTCAAGCTTGGTTTTGGAATTGCGTCTATTGATAGTGAATATGAGGGAATGCGTGAAGAATTTCTCGATCTTTATGCCGAAAATTTATGCAAAGAAACGCAGTTGTTTCCGGGCATCGCGGAACTTCTATCCGCGCTGGAAGCAAGAATCATTCCCTGGGGAATCGTAACCAACAAGCCATCGCGATTCACACTGCCTTTGCTACAAGCGCTCGGGCTTAAACGACGCGCTGTTGTCGTCATTAGTGGCGATGATACCAATCACAGCAAACCGCACCCAGAACCGTTGCTGACCGCGTGCCGAAAAATCAATGTTCTTCCACAAAACTGCCTCTACCTGGGCGATGATCTGCGTGATGTCCAGGCAAGTCGTGCTGCAGGCATGCTGCCCATTGTTGCTGGCTATGGTTATCTTGGTAGTCACAGTCATCCAGACACCTGGGAAGCAGACGGTATAATTCAGCATCCTGGAAATTTACTTGGTTATCTTTAGATGATCGCTATCTAAAGATCGTGCTAACAAAGCCGGGATTGAGCAATCTGGTATTGGTTGGTTACAGACTTTCGGTTGTGCCACGTAGTGGAATACTGGTTTTCCAATGAAGCTGTTGATGGATAGCATCGGCCAATGCCTGTGCATTACTGAGCTCCCCATGAACGACATAGGTTTTAGTTGGGGCATGATCAAAGCCTTTTAGCCAGTCGAGCAAATCCCGCTGATCCGCATGTGCGGAGAGTCCGCCAATCGTGTGAATGGAAGCGCGCACGGGGATTTCCTCACCGAAAATACGTACCTTTTTTGCGCCGTCTACTAATCTTCTACCCAGCGTTCCAACGGCCTGAAATCCGGTGATCAGGATGCTGCATTCTGGCCGGGGCAGGTTGTATTTGAGGTGATATTTGATGCGACCGGCGTCACACATGCCGCTGGCGGATAATATGATTGCACCATGCCGCATTTTGTTGAGTTGCATCGATTCTTCCACTGATTGTACAAAATGGATTTTCAGGTTCTCGCTTTGCTGGCGAAACCAGTTAAGCGTTTCGATCGTTTCCTGATCAAGCAACGCCTGATGTTTCAAAGTAATTTCAGTTGCTGCTAGTGCCATCGGAGAATCGACATAGAGATTCATTTTTCCGAGCTGCCCTTGACGTTGAAGATCGGCCAGCAAAAAAAGCAAATCCTGTGTCCGTCCAACCGTAAACGCCGGCACAATTACATTACCTGTATTTTGTGAAATGGTATCGTTGACGACTTTTGCCAATTCATCCCGAGTCGCTTCCATGCTGCGGTGAAGACGATTACCATAAGTGGATTCAATCAACAGAAAATCTGCCTGTTTGATTCGCATCGGGTCGCGGACGATAGGATGCCCTGGTTGCCCTAAATCACCAGAGAAAACAATTTTACGTTGCTGTGAGCCAGAAGTTATCCAGACTTCAATGATTGCAGATCCCAAAATATGGCCGGCTTCGCGAAACGTGCAACGCACGGATGGATGAGGTTGGAGGGTTTCATCGTAGCGGATGCCGCGCACCTGATTCAGCATTGCCTCGGCTTGTGTGACGGTATAAAGGGGGGCATTTTCGTGATGTAGCTGATGTTTTTTGCGAAGCAGGGATTTGTTACGCCATTCGGCCTCCTTTTCCTGAATGTAAGCACTGTCTTTTAACATCACTGCCAGCAGATCGGCGGTTGCGATTGTCGTATAAACCGCCCCCCTGAAGCCAAGCGCGCTTAAGCGTGGCAACAGGCCAGAATGGTCGATATGCGCATGTGTTAGCAAAACGAAGCCAATTTTTTCGGGATCGAAATTGATCGCTGCCCGGTTCTTTCGATCCGTTTCACGTCCTCCCTGAAACATCCCACAGTCCACCAGGAAGCGTATTTCATTCGTCTCGATCAGGTAACACGATCCAGTTACTTCACCAACACCGCCTAAAAATGTGATGCGCATAGAGGTACTCCTGTGGTTGTACGAGGAAGGATTTGCAGAATTCCGTTTGCGATTAATTGCATTTCCTCCTGGTCAATAATATAGGGTGGAATGATATAAACCGTTCGTCCAATTGGACGAATCAGTAACTGTTGCTCCAACCCCATCTGTGCAAACCGGTTTGTAAAATCTGGAATAGGATCTTTGACCTCAAACGCCCAGATCATGCCGCAATTCCGGAAGTTTTCCACTCCAGGGTGGACTTTTACTGGCTGCAGCAGTTCACTGAGAAACTGCGCTTTTACCGTATTGCCTGCCAGGACATCATCCTGCTCAAAGATATCGAGCGTTGCTAGCGCAGCACGACAGGCGAGCGCGTTGCCGGAATGGGAATGGGAATGCAGAAACGCCCTGCTGACCCGATCATCATAAAACGTTTCATAGATGCTATTGTTTGTCATAACCACTGAGAGCGGCAGATAGCCACCACTTAATCCTTTCGCCAGACAGAGGAAATCCGGCGTAATCTCTGCCTGTTCGCATGCAAACATCGTGCCTGTGCGCCCGAAACCAACGGCAATTTCATCGGCAATCAGATGAATCTGGTAGGCATCGCAAATCTGACGGGCGCGTTGCAGATAAACGGGATGATACATGCCCATACCGATTGCACCTTGAACCAGGGGTTCCAGAATCAATGCCGCTGTATCCGCATGGTGTTGTTCAAGGTAATGTTCAAGCGCTGCCGCCGCGCGTAGCGCGCAATCATAAGGTGTTTCACCATCTGCGGATTGGCGCCAGTCGGGTGTGGGTACGGCGGTGCTCGGACGTAACAGCGGGGCAAAGATCTGTTTGAACAATGGTACGTCCGTTACGGAGAGCGCGCCCAGCGTTTCACCGTGATAACCATTTTGCAAATGAATGAAATTCTTTTTCGTGGAAAAGCCATTTTGCTGCCAATACTGAAAACTCATTTTTAGCGCTATTTCAGTTGCGCTGGCGCCATCGCTGGCATAAAAACAATGCCCCAGATCCCCAGGTGCTAATTTTGCCAAACGTTCGGATAACAGGACAACAGGCTCATGCGTGCATCCCGCTAATAAGACATGCTCGATCTTCCCTAGTTGATCGATGATTGCCGCGTTGATATGGGGATGACAGTGGCCAAAAAGATTGACCCACCATGAACTAATAGTATCCAGGTAACGATTGCCATCCTGATCGTATAGCCAGACGCCGCCTCCTTTTGAAATGGCAAGCGTGGGGAAATTCTCGTGGCTTTTCATCTGCGTACAGGGGTGCCAGATGGCCTGATCGCTACGCAGCGATAATTTTTTATTGCTCATGGGGTTGAAATTCCTTGTCATAACCACTATTATTAGCACTCGTTGGTGTTGAGTGCTAATAATAGTTTTTTCCAATAGTTATCCTGCCAAAATGGCAGTACTCGATTCAATATCTTTTATCAATCTGTTAATCAATTTAGGAGAAATTGTTCATGAATATACGCCCTTTGCATGATCGTGTAATTGTCAAACGGCTCGAAGAAGAACGCAAGACTGCATCAGGAATCGTGATTCCTGACACGGCAGCTGAAAAACCAGATCAAGGTGAAATCATCGCTGTGGGGAAAGGAAAGGTAAACGATAAAGGCGAGATCCGGCCTTTAGAAGTCAAAGTTGGCGATAAAGTGCTATTCGGCAAATATGCTGGCCAGGCAGTCAAAGTGAAAGGCGATGAGCTGCTGGTGATGCGCGAAGAAGACATCATGGGTGTGATTGAAGGCTAATCGCAACTAAATTTATAACTTATTGAAATTAGGAGAATAAATATGGCTGCAAAAGAAGTAAGATTTGGTGATTCGGCGCGTCATGCTATGGTCAATGGTGTCAACGTTCTGGCGGATGCGGTTAAAGTTACCCTGGGCCCTAAAGGACGGAATGTTGTACTAGAGCGCTCCTACGGCGCACCGACCATTACCAAAGATGGTGTATCGGTCGCCAAGGAAATAGAATTGAAAGATAAGTTCGAAAACATGGGCGCACAGATGGTCAAAGAAGTCGCCAGCAAAACGTCAGATACTGCTGGTGATGGGACGACGACTGCAACCGTTTTGGCACAAGCAATCGTCAAAGAAGGTATGCGTTATGTCGCTGCTGGTATTAACCCGATGGATCTGAAACGGGGAATAGACAAAGCAGTTACCGCTGCGGTTACGGCTTTGAAAGCGCAATCCAAGCCATGCACGACCAACAAGGAAATTGCGCAGGTGGGTAGCATTTCCGCCAATTCCGATACTGAAATCGGTGAAGCTATCGCAGCGGCTATGGACAAGGTTGGCAAAGAAGGTGTTATTACCGTTGAAGACGGCTCCGGCTTACAGAATGAGCTCGATGTCGTAGAGGGTATGCAGTTTGATCGCGGATACCTTTCCCCTTATTTTGTTAACAGCCAGGATAAACAAACCGCAGTGTTGGATGACCCTTTTGTGCTACTGCACGACAAGAAGGTTTCCAATATTCGTGATTTGCTGCCAGTGCTGGAGCAGGTAGCTAAAGCTGGAAAACCTTTGCTGATTATTGCTGAAGATGTAGATGGCGAAGCGCTGGCAACCCTGGTAGTCAATAATATTCGTGGTATTCTCAAAACTTGTGCGGTCAAGGCGCCTGGATTTGGTGATCGTCGTAAGGCTATGCTGGAAGATATCGCTATTTTGACAGGTGGTACGGTCATTGCTGAGGAAGTAGGCTTGTCACTCGAAAAAGTGAAGATTGAAGATCTGGGACGCGCGAAACGTATTGAAGTCGGTAAAGAAAATACGACTATTATTGACGGCGCAGGTAATAGTAACTCTATCGAGGCTCGTGTCGCTCAGATTCGTGCACAGATTGAAGAAGCCTCCAGCGATTATGATCGTGAAAAGCTTCAAGAGCGCGTGGCCAAACTGGCGGGTGGTGTCGCGGTCATTAAAGTCGGTGCGGCAACCGAGATGGAAATGAAAGAGAAAAAAGCGCGTGTCGAAGATGCATTGCACGCGACGCGTGCTGCAGTTGAAGAAGGTATTGTTGCCGGCGGCGGCGTTGCCTTGATTCGTGTGATTGATGCAATCAGCAAAGTTAAAGGCGACAATCACGATCAAGATGCCGGTATCAAAATTGTTGTGCGTGCCGTAGAAGAGCCATTGCGTCAAATCGTTGCTAACTGCGGTGAAGAGGCTTCTGTCGTCGTTAACAAGGTTAAGGATAGCAGCGGTAATTTTGGCTATAACGCTGCAACAGGAGAGTATGGCGATATGGTTGCGATGGGTGTGCTGGATCCGACCAAAGTAACCCGGTCAGCATTGCAAAATGCCGCCTCGGTTGCTGGATTGTTATTAACCACTGATGCAATGGTTGCTGAGTTACCCAAAGACGAGCCTGCTGGTGGCGGTATGGGTGGCATGGGTGGCATGGGTGGTATGGGTGGCATGGATATGTAACCTGTTCTCTACTCGAACAGAATATGAACCATCCCTGTCAGCGGTTATAATTTTTGGTAGGGATGGTTTTTTTATGACTGCGAAGATATCATCAATTGGAAATAATCGAACATTACCAGGCTAATCCGGATTTACTTGAGAATCGTGTGATTCTGGTAACAGGTGCCGGTCAGGGTTTAGGTCGAGCAGCAGCGCTTGCCTTTGCCAAACATGGCGCAACCGTTATTCTGCATGGGCGAAAGGTTGAAAAACTGGAGGATACCTATGACAGGATTGAAGCGCTTGGCAGAGCATCTGCCATTATTCTGAGTTTTGATTTGGCGGAAACAACGGACGAAAGTGCGACCATAGTGGCGGATGCAATCGCAGCGCAATTCGGACGCCTCGACGGGATATTGCATAATGCTGCCTGGACATACGGCGCGATGCCACTGGCGCAACATAAACTTGAACAATGGCAAACCTTGCTGCAGGTAAATTTATTCGCCCCAGCCATACTGACTCGTGCTTGCCTGCCATTGCTTCTGGATGCGCCCGATGCCAGTGTGATCATGACTGGTGAAACCCATGGACATTTCCCTAAAGCTTATTGGGGTGGGTTTGCAGTGGCAAAAGCAGGTGTGGAAGCTTTGGTTGAAATTCAGTCTGGCGAATGGGAGCTTTACCCCAATCTACGTATTAATGCACTGATTCCTGGCCCGGTCAACTCCCCCCAGCGTATCAAAACCCATCCGGGAAGTGATAATCGTCAATTGCCTCATCCAGCAGATCTGATGCAACCCTATCTTTTTCTCATGGGGGCAGACAGCACCAAAATAAGTGGCAAAACGTTTGCCTGTCAGGAAATTGCTATGATTACTGCGCAGGAAAGCAGCGATCAGGAGAAGAAGGTATAATCGAGCAATTGTAGCAAAAGTTGTGCTGTGGCTTATATTAGTACTGATTCGTCAGTTACTTGAGTCTATTGCCACTAGACGAGCGAAAGTGGCGGAATTGGTAGACGCACCAGATTTAGGTTCTGGCGCCGTAAGGTGTGGGGGTTCGAGTCCCCCCTTTCGCACCAAAAAATGTAGCGGAATGCTAAATATCGTTTTCATGCTGCTTAAATCTACATCTAAAATCTGTCAGGAATATTAAATGTCAACACAAGTGGAAACCCCTAATCCGCTGGAGCGCAGTTTCGATCTCTCTGTTCCCCGTCAACCAATTGAAGTTGAGGTGGAAAATCGGCTCAAACGACTTGCGCCTAAAATTAAACTGCAGGGCTTCCGTCCCGGTAAAGTTCCGTTAAAAGTGGTCGCGCAACAGCATGGGGTGCATTTGCATCAGGAAGTGTTGAGCGAATTTCTGCAGAAAGAATTCACGGCCATGATCACAAATGAGAAACTAAAAGTTGCTGGCCGACCACAATTTTCAGAAAAAAATCATGAGAATAGCGGAAGCGAATATACTTTTAACGTTACTTTCGAGATCTATCCTGAGGTTGAGTTGATTGATTTTAGTGAAATTGCTGTCAAGAAACCAATTTTAACGATTGGTGAGGCTGAAATTCAAAAAACGCTGGAAATTTTGCGTAAGCAGCAGGCAAGTTTTGAAGTGGTAGATCGATCGGCACAAACAGGTGATCGGGTTAATGTTGATTACAATGGCCAGTTAGATGGCAAGGATTTTGCGGGTGGAAAGGCGAGTGGTCACAGTCTTGTTCTTGGCGAGGGGCATTTTCTAAAAGATTTTGAAGATGCTGTTATCGGCATGCGTGCAGGTGAAGAAAAAAGCTTTGATCTGGTTTTCGCCGAAGATTATGTCGGTAAAGAAGTTGCTGGAAAAAAAGTGACTTTTACGGTCAAGTTGAACCAAGTGGATTCACCCGTATTGCCGGAGATAGATGACGCATTCGCTAGATTGCTGGGAGTTGCAGATGGTGATCTCGATAAAATGAAAGCAGAAATCAAGGCCAATCTTCATCGCGAAGTGTTGCAGCGAACTCGTTCCAGCTTAAAGGAGCAAATCATGCAGGCGTTGCTGGACAAGATAAACCTGGTCGCTCCACAGGTATTGATTCAGCGGGAAGTGGATAGTCTAATTGATGAATTCCGCAAAGGACAGGCTGAACGGGGATTGCGTAACCAGTATGCCGATTTCCCCAGAGAAATATTTTTAGAAAAAGCAGAACGACGAGTCAAGTTAGGGTTAATTCTTGCGAAGCTGATCGAAGAGCATAAATTAAGCGTCAAGCCGGAACAGGTTAGGCAGTATGTCGAAACTCTGGCACAAAGCTATGAAAACCCAGAACAAGTGGTAGCATGGCATTATGCTTCACCTGATCGAGTCAAGAGTTTTGAACCAATCATATTAGAGGACAACGTTGTGTCGTGGATACTGGAACGAGCCAAAATGATTGAGGAAGAAACTGTGTTTGAAGAATTCATGGGGCGTATATGAAGCAATATTGGAATAACAGGAGGCAGAATTGAATACTACCGGCTTGGGTTTGATCCCAATGGTGATTGAAACCAGCGGCAGAGGAGAGCGCGCTTACGATATCTATTCCCGGTTGCTCAGAGAAAGGATTATTTTTCTGGTTGGGCCTGTCACGGAAGAATCCGCTAATCTGGTGGTTGCACAGTTGCTATTTTTGGAGTCAGAAAGCGCCGAGAAAGATATTTTTCTGTATATCAATTCTCCTGGTGGTCTCGTAACCGCTGGTCTGGCTGTCTATGACACGATGCAATTTATCAAGCCGGATGTCAGTACACTTTGCATCGGTCAGGCGGCGAGTATGGGTGCGTTGTTGCTTACTGCCGGTGCAAAAGGTAAGCGCTTTTGTTTGTCTAATTCACGTGTCATGATTCATCAGCCAATGGGTGGATTTCAGGGGCAAGCATCTGATATTGAGATTCATGCCAAGGAAATTTTGTATTTAAAAGCAAAATTAAATCAAATTATGGCCAATCATACGGGTCAAACCGTTAAGACGGTTGAGAAGGATACGGATCGCGATAATTTTCTTAGTGCAGAAGCGGCGTTGAAGTATGGATTGGTGGACGCCATTCTGACAAGCAGGGAAGCAATGGCAAACAAGTCATGACGCTATCGAGATCGTAAAACATTTGATAACAGCGAGGTAAAAGATGTCCGGAAAAACAGGTGACGAAAAGGTACTGTATTGTTCTTTCTGCGGGAAAAGTCAGCGCGAAGTCAGAAAACTGATTGCCGGCCCTTCTGTATTTATTTGCGATGAATGTATCGATCTTTGCAATGACATCATTCGCGAAGAAATGCAGGTTAGTGAGACTGCAAATAAACTTGCCAAGCCGAGTCTGCCGACCCCACGTGAAATTTATCAAACACTGGATCAGTATGTGATTGGTCAGGAAGCAGCTAAAAAAACACTTTCAGTGGCAGTTTACAACCACTACAAACGCTTGCGCACGCTTTCTAAATCGCACGATAGCGATGAAATCGAACTTGCCAAAAGTAATATTCTTTTGATTGGCCCAACGGGGTCAGGTAAAACCTTGCTGGCGCAAACATTGGCGCGATTGTTGGATGTGCCATTCGTAATAGCGGACGCGACTACGTTGACCGAAGCGGGGTATGTGGGCGAAGATGTTGAAAATATCATCCAGAAGCTGCTACAAAAATGCAACCACGATGTGGAGAAAGCGCAGCGCGGTATCGTTTATATTGATGAGATAGATAAAATTTCACGCAAATCCGATAACCCTTCGATTACTCGTGATGTTTCGGGTGAAGGTGTTCAGCAGGCATTGCTAAAGTTAATCGAGGGTACAACCGCCCTGGTGCCTCCTCAAGGGGGGCGTAAGCATCCTAATCAGGAGTTTGTTCAAATTGACACCACCAATATTTTGTTTATTTGTGGTGGCGCGTTTGATGGTATTGAAAAAATCATACAACGACGTTCGGACAAGGGTGGAATTGGTTTTGGAGCAAACATCAGTCAGCAGGACGATCGTAAGGTACTAAGTGCCGTTCTCAGGGGAATTGAGCCGGAAGATCTCATCAAATTTGGCCTAATTCCTGAATTTGTCGGACGATTGCCCGTCATTGCAACTTTGAGTGAGCTCGACGAGCCGGCATTAATTCAAATCCTGGTTGAGCCGAAAAACGCCCTTGTCAAGCAGTATTGCAAGCTTTTTGATATGGAGGGTGGGGTAGAGCTGGAGTTCCGCGAGCAGGCACTGACGGCGATTGCCAGAAAGGCACTGGCACGCAAGGCTGGTGCACGGGGCCTGCGTTCCATTCTGGAAGAGATTTTGCTGGATATTATGTACGATTTGCCTTCAATCAAGAATGTAGTAAAAGTTGTGATTGACAGCAATTCGGTGAATGATGAGATACAGCCTATCGTAATCTATGCCGAGAGTTCAAAAGCGGCCAGAAGCTCAAAACAGGCGTAAATTTGCGTGCTACTTCATTTTGTTGGAAATGACTTGTTTTTTTGGTAAGCAGGCACCACAACTCGGGTTGAGTCTAAATCGTATCTAATCCTATTCCCTCTGAGGGTAAGAAAATGACAGAAAACATTATTGATATGGAAACAAGCGATCCTGATCTGCCGCTACTGCCCTTGCGTGATGTGGTCGTATTTCCGCATATGGTCATCCCTTTGTTTGTGGGCCGACCAAAATCGATCAAGGCACTCGAAGCAGCTACCGAAGCAGGGGAAAATATTCTGCTGGTTGCACAAAAATCTGCATCAACAGATGACCCTACGGCTGACGAGATTTACCAGATTTGTACAGTCTCAAGCATTCTGCAAATGCTAAAACTGCCAGATGGTACGGTAAAGGTACTGGTAGAAGGAAATTATCGTGCAAGAATCAAGGAATTTGGTGACGATGGTAATTTTTCTTCTGGAAAAGTGGAGAAGATACTTGTGGATGATACAGATCATCCTGAAACAGAAGCATTACGACGTGCACTCTTCTCCCAGTTTGATCAATACGTCAAGCTGAATAAAAAGATACCATCAGAGATACTGTCATCTTTATCCGGTATTGATGAGGCAGGGCGCCTCGCTGACACGATTGCAGCTTATCTGCCGCTAAGACTGGAGCAAAAACAGGAGATTCTGGAGATATTTGATGCGCGGCTGCGTTTGGAGCGTCTGCTTGGTTTGCTTGAGGCGGAGTTGGATATCCTTCAGGTAGAGAAGCGTATTCGTGGCAGAGTGAAGCGCCAAATGGAAAAGAGCCAACGCGATTATTATTTGAACGAACAGGTAAAAGCGATTCAAAAAGAATTGGGCGAAGGTGAAGATGGTGCCGAACTCGAAGAGATGGAGAAAAAGATAAAGGCAGCCTCCTTGCCTAAAGAGGCGCTAGCGAAAGTTGAATCCGAGTTGAAAAAGCTTCGCCTGATGTCGCCGATGTCCGCAGAAGCAACCGTTGTCAGAAATTATATTGATACACTGGTTTCGCTGCCATGGAAGCATAAATCCAAAATTTGCAAGGAATTGAGAACTGCCGAGATGATATTGGATGAGGATCATTACGGTTTGGAGAAAGTTAAGGAACGAATCGTAGAATACTTGGCCGTGCAGCAGCGGGTTGCAAAATCTAAAGCACCGATTCTGTGCCTGGTTGGCCCACCTGGGGTTGGGAAGACATCATTGGGACGCTCCATTGCTCGCGCAACTAATCGTAAGTTTGTACGCATGTCATTGGGTGGTGTGCGTGATGAGGCCGAAATTCGTGGTCATCGACGGACTTATATTGGTTCCATGCCCGGTAAAATTCTGCAAAGCATGACAAAAGTAGGTGTCAAGAACCCGCTGTTTCTACTGGATGAAGTAGATAAAATGGGAATGGATTTTCGGGGTGATCCCGCTTCGGCGTTACTGGAAGTATTGGATCCAGAGCAAAATAACACGTTTGTCGATCATTACATTGAGGTTGAATATGATTTGTCCGATGTTATGTTTGTTGCGACGGCAAATACCTTGAATATTCCGTCCGCGTTACTTGATCGCATGGAAGTCATTCGTTTATCCGGTTACACCGAAGACGAGAAATTAAATATTGCGAAACGCTATTTGTTATCTAAGCAAATGAAAAATCACGGGCTAGCTGAAACTGACTTTGTGATTTCAGAATCTGCTTTGCAGGATATTGTCCGCTATTACACGCGAGAGGCCGGAGTACGGTCAATGGAAAGAGAAATCTCCAAGATTTGTCGTAAAGCGGTCAAGGCATTGTTAATCAAAGAGAAAAAACTGAAGATTGCAGTCAATTCGCGCAATCTTGACAAGTATCTCGGAGTACGTCGTTATACCTATGGTGTGGCCGAAGAGAAAAATCAGGTTGGACAAGTGACGGGATTAGCCTGGACGGAGGTCGGTGGCGAGTTACTCACTATTGAAGCAGTTGCTTTGCCCGGGAAGGGAAAAACAATCACCACAGGCAAATTGGGGGAAGTGATGCAGGAGTCGGTGCAGGCTGCCTTGTCAGTTGTACGTAGTCGTTGCGTTCGATTGGGAATAGCGGAAGACTTTTATCTGAAAAATGACATTCATATTCATTTGCCAGAAGGTGCAACCCCCAAGGACGGTCCCAGTGCAGGTATCGGAATTTGCTTGGCGATTGTTTCGGCATTGACTGGCATACCAGTTCGTGGATCGGTTGCGATGACTGGCGAAATCACCCTAAGAGGAGAGGTATTGCCGATTGGAGGGCTCAAGGAAAAATTACTTGCTGCACATCGCGGTGGAATCAGTACTGTTTTGATTCCTGTGGAGAATGTGAAAGACCTAAATGAGATTCCAGCCAATATAAAGAGTAAGCTTGACATCAAACCGGTTAAGTGGATAGATCAGGTATTGGAACTTGCCCTTGAGTGCAAACCGGAAATATTGCCACCCGAGATAGTTAATCCAGTTTTGCCGGTGGCCGCTCCAGTAAAAAGGACCGGTCGTTCGTCTACCATCAAGCATTGATTGGGAAGTAAGTTGCAATACTTTTTGAGGAGATCGGATAGTAAAATTCCTGTCTGCTTGATAGAATTCCAACTTTGCTACTTTCAGTAGCATCACTCGGCAAACCTTAGCATGAACCACTTACCGAATTTTGGTAAGTGGTTGTCTTTCTTAACTGACAATACGACAGGATTATTAATGACCACTGATAGCTACCGTCCAGAAAAAAGTATTTCCACATTTTATCCACCACAACGAACCTTGATGGGGCCTGGACCATCCGAAACCCATCCGCGCGTCCTAGCATCATTGGCGCGGCCTACGCTGGGTCACCTTGACCCTGTCTTTACCGAGATGATGGAAGAGTTAAAGGGGCTGCTTCGGTACGTTTTTCAGACATCAAACTTACTGACTTTTCCAGTATCGGGTCCAGGTTCGGTTGGTATGGAAATGTGCTTCGTCAATATGATTGTTCCGGGTGATAAGGTGATTGTCTGCCGGAATGGTGTTTTTGGTGGGCGAATGATAGAAAATGTTGAGCGTTGTGGTGGAACAGCATTGATTATTGACGATAAATGGGGCGAGCCGGTTGATCCACAAAAAGTGGAGGATTGCCTGAACAAGAATCCGGATGTCAAAATAATGGCATTTGTCCATGCCGAGACTTCCACCGGCGTTCAGTCAGATGCCAAAACGTTAGGTGCGCTTGCTAAAAAATATGGTTGTTACACGATCATGGATACGGTGACCTCGTTGGGTGGAACGCCCATTTACATGGATGAGTGGGGAATAGATGCGATCTATTCCGGCAGTCAGAAATGTCTGTCCTGCCCACCCGGGTTGTCACCTGTCAGCTTTTCTGCGCGAATCGCTGATCTGGTCAAACAGCGCAGTGAAAAGGTTCATAGCTGGTTTATGGATATCAACTTGCTGTTGGGTTACTGGGGCGCTTCCCGTACTTACCATCATACAGCGCCGACAAATTCGCTTTATGGGCTCCATGAGGCTTTAGTCATGTTGTATGAGGAAGGTCTTGAGCATTCCTGGGCGCGACATCGTCGCAATTATGAAGCGTTGAAGGCTGGTTTGAAAACGATGGGTGTCGAATATGTCGTAGCGGAGCCTTATCGTTTGCCACAATTGAATTCCGTCTATATTCCCGCTGGCGTTGATGACAAGGAAGTACGTCGCCGCTTGCTAATTAATTATGATCTGGAAATAGGCGCTGGGCTAGGTGATTTCGCCGGTAAGATTTGGCGCTTTGGTCTGATGGGCAATTCCAGCCGGGTAGAAAAAGTTTTATTCTGTCTTGATGCGCTCGAGAATACATTGGCTGAAATGGGTAGCATCAAAGTAGAGAAGGGAGCCGCAACAACGGCTGCACATCTGTATTATGCAGCTAATCCGATGTCAGTCTGACCGAACGATTGCTGTTCGTTTTTCACAACTGGCCGGTAAATTTATATCATGATGAGATAAATTTACCGGCCAGTTTTTTGTTAGCTTACAGGTACTGATGGTTTCGAATAAAACTTTTTTAAATCAATCTGTTAATGTAAATTTCCGATAAAATACTCTAAGCACTTCCGGTTTTTTTATTCAAAGTAAAAGTAGTGTGTGGTGCCTGATTGCTGTGTAGAATGTTGCTACTTGTTCTAATTCTTTGTCATGAGTAGTGCCTCGGGTTCTTTCTACACGCAAATGGATGGTAATTTGATAATAGCTCCTTTGATTGCGTTTGGCTTGTCCTATGCGCTGTCATGGTTTCTGGTAAGAAGCAAGATATTCGGAGCTTTGGATTATCCTAATACAAGATCGTTACATACTGTGCCAATACCGCGCACGGGTGGAGTTGCGATTGTAGTGTCGATACTGGGCTCATGGCTCCTGCTTATGCCTTCAATTTCGTTACTATTATGGATGGGTTTAATTTTATTGGCGCTTATCTCTTTGGTTGACGATATCCAGCCACTTCCGGTGTTTGTTCGTCTGGCAGTCCATGGCATGGCTGCTTGGGCATATGTTATATCGTTACTATACTTGCCTTATGGCGGTTTTTGGGTTTTGACGGTGGGTCTGGCATTAATCTGGGTAATTAACTTGTTTAACTTCATGGATGGGTCAGATGGTCTGGCTGCGGGCATGGCATTGATCGGATTTGGGGCTTATGGCGTAGGTGCGCTACAGATGACAAACGAAATATTTGCAGCGGTTAATTTTTGTATTGCAGGATCAGTGGCGGCATTTCTGCTATTTAATTTCTATCCTGCCCGAATATTTATGGGAGATACCGGGTCAATCCCGTTAGGGTTTCTCGCTGGAGCGCTCGGAGTGTACGGCTGGTCAGAGGGTATCTGGTCGCCATGGTTTCCCATGCTAGTTTTTTCTCCTTTTCTTGCTGATGCATCTGTTACGCTGGTTAAACGGATATATCAAGGTAAACGTATTTGGGATGCTCACCGGGATCATTATTACCAGAGGCTGGTATTGTGTGGGTGGGGACATCGCAATACTGCGCTGTTTGCGTATGTGCTTATGCTCATAGTGAGCGCAGTCGCATTGAGCGTAATGCATCATAACTGGATGATACAAGGGATGCTGGCTGCCGTAGGGTACGGGGTATTTTTGGCTGCTATGCTGGTGTTTGATTGTCGACAATCCATTAATTCTCAGTACGATTGAAATGATTTTCGTCAAGGCCAGTCGGCGGAGAACCATCGCAGCAGCACATGATTTTTTAGCGATTTTGATCGCTTGGTGGCTGGCGTATCAACTTCGATATGATTTTCTGCTTTCAGCGGAATACCAGGCGACTCTTTGGAATACCCTGCTGTGGGTATTACCAGTTCAAGCAGGATTTTTTTTTCTTTTCAGGCTTTACCGCGGATTATGGCGGTACGCAAGCTTGTCGGATCTCAAGCAGATATTCTTTGCAGTAGTATTAGGTGCAGTCACAGTAGCAGCTGTTATTCTGCCCTTTGGATTACCCAATATGGCGCCGCCTGCCATATTGGTACTAGCGCCAACGCTGTTGCTATTGATTATGGGGGGGAGTCGTCTTGCTTATCGTGCGTGGAAAGAACAACGTAAGCAAAGCTTGAAATACGTCCAGCGCCAGTCAGCCATTGTGCTGGGTTCGGGTGATGCCGCGTCTAACTTGATAAAGGAACTGGAGCGAAGCCATGACTGGCATGTGGTCGGTTTGCTGACAGAAAAGGTGAGCAAATTGGGAGCGCAGTTGCATGGTGTAAAGGTACTGGGAATGATTGATGATCTACCCGAGTGGGTAGAAAAAGATAATATTAGTCACGTTATTATCGCCATGCCGTATGCGTCGCAAGCGTTGCGCCGCAGCGCAATTGAAATTTGTGCGAGTATCGGTATCAAACCGATGATCGTTCCGTCTTATATTGATTTGGTCAGCCACAAGATGACAGTTTCTCCTATTCGTAATATTGACCTTGGTGACTTGCTCGGGCGTGAGCCGGTGTTGCTTGACACAAAGGGGTTGCATAAGCTCCTAACGGAAAAAGTGATTCTGGTAACTGGCGCAGGTGGATCGATTGGTTCAGAGCTTTGCCGACAAATTTTGACCTTCCAGCCCAAGTTACTAATTGCGCTGGAATTAAACGAATATGCCTTATACGGCATCAAGGAAATGTTTCGAGCTGAATTTCCGGCGATACCGATTGCTTTCCTCATCGGTGATGTTAAAGACTCTGCGCGATTAGACCAGATTTTTGAAAAATATCACCCTGATGTGGTTTTTCACGCTGCTGCTTATAAGCACGTTCCTCTCATGGAGCATGATAATGCCTGGCAAGCAGTACAAAATAATGTCATAGGCACCTACGTTTTAGCAAATCTTGCTATTCGTCATGATGTTGAAAAGTTCGTGTTTATATCGACCGATAAGGCCGTTAATCCGACCAACATCATGGGAGCAAGCAAACGACTTGGTGAAATGATTTGTCAGGCACTACAGCAGTCAGCGAGGAAGGCGCAGCGACAGAGCCAGAAAGACACACAATTTGTTATTGTGCGTTTTGGCAATGTACTCGGTAGTACAGGGAGTGTCATTCCTAAATTCAAGGAGCAAATTGCGCACGGTGGTCCAGTGACAGTAACGCATCCAGAAATCAGCCGGTATTTCATGTCGCTGCAGGAAGCATCGCAACTAGTTTTGCAAGCGGGTGCCATGCAGGGATCGGAGCAAGGGGGCGATATTTTTATTATGGATATGGGTGAACCAGTCAAAATTATCGATTTGGCCAAGGATATGATTCGTATGTCCGGTCTGCACGAGGATGAAATCAAAATCGTAATTACTGGTTTGCGTCCCGGGGAGAAACTTCATGAAGAACTGGCGGGAGAAAATGAAAGTACATTACCCACACCACACAAAAAGCTACGCATTACTCAATCTCGCCTTGTTGACGAGGAATGGCTAGGTAGACTGGTGATCTGGTTTGGTGAGCAATCTGCATTAACGGATGAAGCCACTAAGCGGGCACTGGCTGAGTGGGTGCCAGAATATCAATGCCAGCCGATGAGTCATTCTGGTGAGTTATCAGAAAGTTTCGTAGTAACCAATCAGGCGGGGATTACACAATAATCTTGTCGCAAATTTTGTTTTTACCGATTTTGTTTGCTTGTCAAATTTGTAAGCCACTATTCCGTGCCTGGTTATTCCGGGGCCCGTCCGTTTGGTGCTCTGTCGCGTCATCCCCGAGCCCAGATTAGTATGCCAACAACCCGACTGGCTGCAGAGTTACTGAGTGTTGATATTAATCCGGATACACTCCATTTTACCGATACCGCCAAGCTAACTGACCAACCACTTTCCTGGATTGGACAGGAGCGCGCCAGACAAGCAGCATATTTCGGGTTGAATATGCAGCTGCCAGATTACAATCTGTTTGTATTGGGTGAGGCAGGCAGTGGCCGATCTTCCTTGCTGAAACAAGCGATGACCGAAGTAGCCGCTGGCATGCCGATTCCACCTGATCAGTGTTTCATACATAATTTCGACGAACCGGAACACCCTCTGGCAATTCGCTTGCCTGCGGGACAGGGGAGCGTATTACAGCAGGCGCTTGATCACTTTATTAGCGACATTTGTCGAGAAATACCTGAATATCTGAATGGGAAGGCGATTAGATATGAAAGTAAAAGAATCGACCAAAAATTCAGGCAGGAAGATACGGCCGCTTATGAGCAATTATGTACTTTTGCTGAAAGCTTAAATTTTGTAATCCAGCGTAAATCAGACCAATTGATTCTTTCACTGCGGGAAAACCACTCTGGTAAAGTTTTGGGTGAAGATGAAATCCGGCAGCTTCCGGCGGTAAAAAGGGGTGCTATTGAACAGAATGAGACACTGCTGTATGAAGAAATAGACCGCTATCTTGAAAATACTTATTTATTGGAACGCCAGCGTGAAGAAGCATTAACTGCTCTGAAACAGAAAAAGACTCAGCCAGTGCTGATCAAGAAATTAGCATCCGTACTGGATGCCCTGCATCCGTCATTTCCCGATCGTATCAAGGTTGAGCAGTATTTTCTCGACATCAAAAAAAATATACTCAAGAATCTTGATTTATTTTCTTCCTTAGAGGACGACGATAAAAAGTCCTCATTGGTGTTAAAAGAGTTGCTTGCAGGCTGCCAAATTAATCTGGTTGTGGATAACCGTAACTTGCGTGGCGCACCCGTAATGATTGAAGATCATCCTTCATTTAAATCACTGATTGGCGGTATCGAGCATCGCGTAGTCGAAGGAGTACTGGTTTCTGATTTCACCGGTATTCGTGCAGGTAGCTTGCTGAGAGGGCATGGGGGATTCCTGATGCTGCATCTCGATGATTTGTTAGCTGATGAATTGCTGTGGGAACAGGTGAACCGCTTGTTGCGTAGCCATCTACTGCGCATCGAGGCAGAAACGACAGCTGGTATGCCTATGGTTTCGATTGAGCCGGAAATGGTAATGGTGCAGGTAAAAATAGTGCTGATCGGCTCTAGTGAACAATACTACGCCATGCAAGAGGAGGATCCTGAGTTTGCCAGACGTTTCCGCGTAAAAGTCGACTTTGCCGCATCGTTCAAGGCAAATCCGCAAACTTACCATGCATTGTCCATTTTTATCGCTGCACAATGTCGGGCAGCCAGGCTACCACATTTTTCTGCCCCCGCCGTCGTCAAGGTACTGAAAAACTGTCACCGCGAAGTTGAAGATCAGAAACGGTTAACCGCTAATTTTGGTCGTACAGAAACATTGATTATGGAAAGCGCAGCACATTGCATGGCGCGCGGCGTTAATCTGGTTGAGGCCACGGATGTATCATCTGCATTACAAGCACGTCTCCAGCGGCACAATTACCCCTTTGAATACGCATTGGAAGCAATTGCTGATGGAGAAGTGGTTATTGATGTTGCGGATGAAGTCGTTGGCCAGATTAATGGCTTGAGTCTGGTTGAAATGGGCGACCTGGCATTCGGGCTACCTATGCGAATTACCGCACATGCTTTTGCCGGTGAGGAAGGTTTGCTTAACATAGAGCGAGAAGTTGGGCTATCTGGCCCTGTTCATGATAAAGGCGTGTTTATTCTGCAGAACTTGCTGAGCGCGTTGTTCCACCATAATGCCCCGCTCGCATTCAGTGCTTCTATTGTTTTTGAGCAGCAGTATCATGGAGTTGAAGGTGATTCTGCTTCCTGTGCGGAGTTGTATGCCTTGCTATCAGCGCTGTCCGGAGTACCCATCAGACAGGGTATTGCAGTAACCGGGGCGATTAATCAATTTGGTGAGATTCTGCCGGTGGGAGGAATCAATGAAAAAATTGAAGGTTTTTACCGCATTTGCGCCGCCGCCGGTCTGGATGGCAACCAGGGTGTGTTGATTCCTGAACGTAACCGCCGTCATTTGGTGCTGTCTAAAGAAGTGATCGACGCTGTGCAGCAGGGGGAGTTTCATATTTATAGTGCCGAGCAGATGAGTGAGGGTCTGGAGCTATTGACCGGCTTGTCTTCTGGTCTTGTGAGCGATGTACAGTTAAATGAAATGTTGGTTTATGAGCCACATACTGTACTCGGACGAGCACAAAAAACCTTGCGTAATTTTCGTGCTGCCTGTCAGCAGCCAGCACATGCAAAATCTGAAAGTAAGCGAACACATGAACGTACAGGCAAATAGTGCTTTGATTTTTTGAACGATACTTAACTGAAAATCTCATAGTACTCTGTTTTCGCAGTTATTTTAAAAAAGGAGAACCACCATGTTTCGATATGTCTACCTTTTGACGGTATTGGTATTTGCCTTATCTGCGGGATCTGTCCTGGCGTGCCAGAGTGCGCTGCTCAATCAGGAGTTCCGGAAACTCGCATCAGCCGATGTAGAAAATCTGTGCGATATCCATCGTGGAAAAGTATTGCTAATCGTTAATACTGCCAGCAAGTGTGGTTACACCCCGCAATACGATGGTCTGGAGAAATTACACGCAAAATATGAAGAAGCAGGTTTTTCAGTATTAGGGTTTCCTTCTAACGATTTTATGGGACAAGAGCCAGGCAGTGAGCAGGAAATTCAGGAGTTTTGCCGTCTGACTTATGGCGTAAAATTTCCGATGTACGAAAAAACTGCTGTCAAGGAAGACAATGCACATACGCTCTTCAAAGCATTAGCCGAGGTTTCCGGAACTTACCCAACCTGGAATTTCCACAAATTTCTGATTGATCGTAATGGTAAATTAATTGCACAATTTACCCCAGGTACCAACCCAACCGACAAGCATCTGGTTTCAGCAATTGAACGGGCTTTGCAGAGATAATATCGTTCGTTGCTTGCCTTCCACGGAATCATGTGCGTCTGTAATATTTCTCCCAAGAAGGCGGGTTGACAGCTTGGAGAGCTTCTTATTTTTTTGAAAATCTTTCAATGTCATGCCATTACCAAACAAATCAATAAATTTTCCGGTCGTTTTGTCTTTTAGATGTTCCCGCAAATAACTCTCCTGCACAAATCCCAAATACAGCGTATTTTTCTGGGAGGAAGCATTGTGACCGTATACAGCTGTGGTAATTTTATTTAGTCCTACACGGTTAAATGCGTAATCGAGTACCAAAAGAGTCGCTTCCAAGGCAATTCCGCTTACGCGGTCACCAGGATCTGGCAAGCCAATCTGGAATTCCGCACGCCTGTGCTGATATTGAATGTCAACCAGATTGGCAATTCCGATGCGTTCTTGGGTTGATTTTCTAAAAATAATCCAGTCAACGGATTTAAGTTGGCATGGATGCTTTTCATTAGCTTGCGACAATGTCGCTGCCAAATCATCAATGTGTTGATGTTGTGGAATGTATTGATTATATAAATTCATAAACACCGAATTTTTAAAGCATTTATAAAGATAGGCAGCATCTTCTCCACGATAACGCTGCAGAATTAGTCGCTTGCTTTCCAGCGGCGCGCGCCATACCGGATCAACCTCCATGCAGTTGTGTTTTGCCTGAACAAAATCGGAACGCAGCGCAACAGCGCGTAAAAAATGTTTTCTGGCCTCATCAATTTTACCGAGTTGCTTTAATCCCAGTCCCAGATTGTTATGTGCTTCCGGATAGTTTTCACGCAGTCTTAAGGCGTTACGATAACAATCTATTGCCTCTTCGGTTTTTTTTATCTTTTGAAGGGCATTGCCGAGATTATTTAATAACTGAGGATTTTCAGGCTGCATTACCAGCGCTTTGCGAAAGCTGTCAACCGCATCATTCAGCTGGTTGGTTGATAGAAAAATACTACCCAGAATATTGTGCGTCCCGGCATTTGCAGAATCGTACTCGAGTGATTTCTGGCAACAGCGCAAGGCCTCCTCAAAACGCCCTTGCTCAAACAGAGCATTGCCGTAGTTACTGTAAAAATCCGCTCTCTGAGGGGCTGCAGCAATGGCTTTACCGAAAAATTCATTCGCCAGGGAAAATTCACAATTTTTTGCGTAAATAATGGCCAGCAGGTGCAGTGCATCAGCTTGTTCTGGCGCAGCCGCACAAACTTTGTGGCAGCATTCGGTCGCTTTCTCAAACTGTCCAGTTTGATAACAACGCAACGCCATCTGCAGCAAACCGGTTAACGCTTGATCATTTTTTGGCACTTTTAGGATGCTTTAATATCGACTTTATTTAGAATGTTTTTTCACAACACAATATAAAAACCCGCATGACCCTCCATTACCGAGTCATGCGGGTTAATCAGAGATTTTGCTATAACAGTACTGCTAGTTCAACCATTGGCCAGTCTACCTGAATATCCGTAGTTGAGAAATTTAGTGTGGTTGTATCGTGTATGCCAGCGTAGGGATTGCCGTCCATATCTGTAACCACACCAGTGTCCATTTGAATGAAATAATCGGTATTCGGCACTAAATCTATTGCAGGATTAATAGAGAGACTGCTATAACCATCAAACATAACTTGATTGCTATCCTGCACATGAATTGTACGAATATCGGTGCCATTACTGATCGTGATATTTCCAGTACCAATATTTACCATTTCATCAAAGTAGAAGTAAATATCGTTGCCTACCCATACGTCAGCTTCGTCATCACCAGGAGAACTAAAAGATAACTGAGGACTGGGGTCGATAGTGGTGAAATTAAGCGTATCCGGATTGTTGATCCCCGCATAGGTGTTACCTTCATTATCCAGGATTGCACCAGGTGCGATTTGAACGTGGTAGCTGGTGCCAACAATTAAATCCTCAGTTGGGTCAATAATGATCGAATTACCATGTTTGCTACTTGCAAAAGTCACCTGACTGGTATCCTGGATGTCTATCGTGCGCGTGTCTGAGCCATTGCTGATAATTATCGCGCCACTGCCTGCAACTACCGCTTCATCAAAATGCAGTTCAATATTGTTATCTACTTTTAATATCCCCTCGTCTCCCGGATTACTCCAGTTCAGTAGTGGTCCAGAACCAGTCGTTATGAAATCCAGTGTCTCGGTGTCGCTAATTCCAGCATAGGCATGGCCATCGAGATCCAGAATTGCACCGGCTGAGATTTGAATGTAATAATTGGTATCCGGAATCAAGTCATCGGTGGGATCGATAATGATTGAATTACCCCCTTTGCCACCTGCAAAGGTCACTTGGCTAGGATCATTAATGTCTATCGTGCGAGTATCCGAGCCATTACTGATAATTATTGTGCCACTGCCTGCAACCACCGCTTCATCAAAATGCAGTGCAATACTACCACCAACTTTTAACGTTCCTTCGTCCCATGGAGTACTTCCTTGTAGCAATGGCTCGGATACCGTGGTCATGAAATTCAAGGTTTCGGTATCGCTAATTCCAGCATAGGCATGGCCATCGAGATCCATAATTGCACCGGCTGAGATTTGAATGTAATAATTGGTATCTGGAATCAAGTCATCAGCGGGATCAATGATAATGCCGCTATAGCCATCGAATGTTACCTGACTCGTATCCTGAATGTCTATCGTGCGCGTGTCTGTGCCATTACTGATAATTATTGTGCCGCTGCCAGCAACTACAGCCTCATCAAAATACAGCTCAATACTACCATCTGCTTTTAATATTTCTTCGTCCCAGGGATTACTTCCTTGCAGTAATGGCTCGGATACCGTAGTCATGAAATTCAAGGTTTCGGTATCACTAATTCCGGCATAGGGATGACCATCGAGATCGAGAATCGCTCCAGCGGCGATCTGAATGTAATAATTAGTATCCGGAATCAAGTCATCAGTAGGATTGATGATAACGCCACCATAACCATCGAATGTCACCTGACTCGCATCCTGGATATCTATTGTGCGCGTGTCTGAGCCATTGCTAATAATTATTGCCCCAGTGCCCGCAGCAACTGCCTCATCAAAATACAGCTCAATACTGCTATCTGCTTTTAATATTCCCTCATCCCAGGGATTACTTCCTTGCAGCAATGGCTCGGATACCGTGGTCATGAAATTCAAGGTTTCAGTGTCGCTGATACCTTCATAGACATTATTTGATGCATCTCGGATCACGCCACGGGCGATCTGAATGTTGTAATTAGTATCAGTAATCAAATCCTCAGTTGGGTCGATAATGATCGATGACCCACCCTTTTCTCCGCTTATAAAAGTCACCTGGCTGGTGTCATTAATATCGATCACTCGCGTGTCGACACCATTGCTAATAATGATCGCACCGCTGCCTGCAACAACCCCCTCATCAAAATGCAATTCAATATTGTTATCTACTTTTAATATCCCCTCGTCCCCAGGGAAAGTTGAAACCAGTTGGGGTGCTGTCGTATCCGGAGGGTTGATAATATTGAAGTTCTGGTTAACGGGTAAGCTACCACCATGACTGTCAATGACGTTATATTGAAGATCGATTGTGCCCACAAAATCACTATTTGGCGTAAAAAGCCAACCTCCTTGCATTTCTGTCAACACGCCATTGGTTGCGACGAGATCTGCTACTGACAGTGCGTCGCTATCAAAATCGGAAATTCCGATCAATAAATCGCTTTCAAGAATCATGTACGATGCATTTACTTCGCCATCAACAAACTGATTCAACGTTCCAGAAAGTACTGGCGGATCATTGACACCGGCAATTTCCACCGTAGCAGTTGCCCAACCTAAAACACCATTACTCAGTCGAATGGCATAAGTAAACGTATCAGTAAGTGATTCATCAGCGGATAATGGTACAAATTTTGCTCGCAGTTCCGGCGTATAGGTATAAGCAACTTTTCCATCCCGGGTAATTGAAATATGTGCACCCAAGGCACTCGATTCAACGACATCTGCCGTATCGCGAGTCAACAGATCAGACCCTCCAGTGCTAATACCATCATCAATCGACCAAAGTGACTTGGCTTTCCCGCCCCGGTCATTTAGCATTACATCCAGAATAAATGTATGGTCTGTGTTTTCGGTTACAGCGTTTATAGAAAAATGATCAGCCTTCGCCTTTCCCGGCACAAGGCGATTAATTTTATTTCCAAAATTTTCTGCGTGATCGGTTTCAGTTCTCACTTAAGCACCTTTTATTGTAAATAGGGGAAAGCATCGTACATAGTCTCTTAACGATACAGTGTGTGTTTTCTCACATTCAGCATCCAGAACAGACCAAATTTATCCAGACTATCCTTTCGCTTTATGCATAGTAATAATTTATTGAAAAATTATTGCATACTCAACAGGTTGAAGGCGGAAAACTTTTCCCGAGATACTAGAGTATGGGAAGAGTAAAGCACCTTTTCCATGAGCATTGAACATACTGAAAACTTACACGTAGGTCAATGCGGCTAATTGTCGCATGGCACTGATTACAGATAAATGACACAGTGATGCTTGATCAAGAAATGACTGTATTCCTGTCGGATTTGTCAAAAGAACCCCATCACAAACTTGTTCTGGTTGATACCGCACAATGAAAAATAATCAGTCTCAAGTCGAGTGCATTCCCAAAAATATTTTCGGTGTAGTTTATTTGCCAGATTACCTTTGTTTAGAATGGCCCGCGAGTGCTCCCGTTACCGTAAACGTAGCTAGGAGCTTGTCACCTGTGCGCTCATTTTTCTGTGCATACCCCGGCAAAATGGCTTTCTGCGGAAAGCTGCATGCTAGAATACGGCCTGTTTCGATTAATTTATGGAGAGTACGTACATGTTTATATCTGAAGCTTACGCGCAAGCAGCGGGTGCTGCACAAGCAGAACCAACATTGATGAGTTTTTTACCGTTAATTGGTATTGTCATTATTTTTTACTTTCTGCTGATCCGTCCGCAAACCAAACGCGCCAAAGAACAAAAGGTAATGCGGGATTCTTTGCAAAAGGGAGATGAAATTATTATTGGTGGGGGAGAGCTTGGGCGAGTCGTCAGTGTGGGTGAGCACTACATTACGATGGAATTGGCCCCTAACCTTGAAATAACCGTTCTCAAATCTTCTATTCAGACGTTGCTGCCTAAGGGCACGCTTAAGAATATCGACACTGGCAAGAGTAGTCGTGCTTTGAAACAGGGGAAACAGCAAAAAACCAGTGAGTCGCGCCAGGAAGAAAGCGAATTGGAAAGTAATCAAGACGCTGTAGATCAGACAGAAGTAGTAAATGATGCCCCTAAAACCGATGGTGTTGTCGATGGAACTTCTGCGGATAACGAGAAAAAATAGTCTGGCCGATATTCCCACCGTTTTACCGATCCTTCTGATCAGTACATATTTGCAAACATATTGGTAATCATGAATCGTTATCCCCTCTGGAAATATCTGATCATTGCCGTTTCGCTGGTTTTTGGGTTGCTCTACACTCTGCCCAATTTTTTTGGAGAGTCTCCTGCCATTCAGGTTTCACCGTTACGCACAGGAGCCATGCTGGATAGTGATCTACTGCAACGCATCGAACGGGTGTTAGGCGAGCACCAACTTGTATTTAATGGCAGTCTGCTGGAGCCCGGCGGAATTAAAATCCGTTTTGCCGATACTGATACCCAGATGAAAGCCAGAGATTTGTTGGAAGGCGAAATTGGCAAGGATTTTATCGTTGCTCTCAATTTGTTGCCAAACTCACCACAATGGATGAGTCATTTTGGCGCCCTGCCAATGTATCTCGGGTTAGATTTGCGTGGTGGTGTGCATTTCATGCTGCAGGTGGATATGGAAGGCGCTTTGTCGAAATCTCTGGATCGTTATAGCGCAGATATCCGCAGCAGTCTGCGGGAGCTGCGTATACCATCTGCCGGTGTAGAGCGCGAGGAATCCAGGCTTCTGGTTAAGTTCCGTGATGTAGCCGCACGTGAAAAGGCGAAGGTAGAATTGGCCAAAAATTTCACTGATCTGGAATTACGCGAGACCAGTCATGCAAGTGGCCCAAGTTTATTAGTCACCGTAAAACCCGAAGCGTATACCAACATGCAGCGTTTTGCCTTGCAGCAAAATATTACGACGCTGCGCAATCGCGTCAATGAATTAGGTGTGGCAGAACCGATCATTCAGCAAGTGGGCATCGACCGTGTGATTGTGCAATTACCGGGGGTACAGGATACGGCTAAGGCAAAAAATATCCTCGGGCGTACCGCTACGCTAGAAATTCGTATGGTAGACGATGACAGTAATCTCGAAGCAGCGGTAATGTCTGGGCAATCGCCTTTAGGTACGGAACTCTTTACGGAACGCGGGGGAAATCCGCTGCTGGTCAAAAAACAGGTTTTACTGACGGGCGATCGTATCACTGATGCTCAGCCGGGTTTCGATCAGGATAATCAGCCTGCTGTGCATGTCACGCTAGATAGTAACGGTGCACGTATTTTTAAAGACTTGACACGCAGCAACGTGGGTAAACGTATGGCTATTTTGCTGGTTGAGAAAAACCAGAGCGAGGTAATTACCGCACCGGTGATTCGTGAAGAAATTGGCGGTGGCCGCGTGCAGATCAGTGGCAGAATGAGTAGTATTGAAGCGCGCGATGTTGCACTGTTGTTACGTGCCGGGGCATTGGCCGCTCCGATGGAAATTATTGAGGAACGCACCGTTGGTCCTAGTCTAGGAGCTGAAAATATTGCGCGAGGATTCAATTCAACTCTGTGGGGCTTTGTCGCCGTTGCGCTGTGCATAATGATTTATTATCAGGCATTTGGCGTGATTTCTGTGGTAGCACTTTCGGTTAACCTGCTTTTATTGATTGGGCTGTTGTCGATTCTGCAGGCAACACTCACGCTACCTGGGATGGCGGCAATTGCGCTAACTGTTGGCATGGCGATTGACGCTAATGTATTGATTAATGAACGTATCCGCGATGAAATCCGCAATGGCGCTCTACCCCAGGCGGCTATCCACTCGGGATATGATCGGGCGATTGGCACCATTCTGGATTCAAATATTACTACATTGATTGCTGGTATTGCCCTATTCTCATTCGGCTCAGGGCCGGTCAAAGGTTTTGCGGTAGTGCTGTGCTTGGGTATTCTGACGTCGGTTTTCAGCGCCGTTATAGTCTCGCGTGGCATGGTCAATCTGCTATACGGTAACCGCAAGCTCATCAATGTACCTATTGGCTCCATCTGGAAGCCGCATCGGAAACAACGCTAAACACTAGACTGGAGTTGCAATGGATTTTTTCAGATTTGAGCGCGATATTCCTTTTATGCGCTGGGGCAGATTTTCACTGGTTCTGTCGCTGCTTATTTCTATCCTGTCGGCTTATTTTATTGCCAGCAAAGGACTGAATCTGGGGGTGGATTTTACGGGTGGAACCGTCATGGAAATCAGCTATGACAAAGCAGTCGATCTGGCACAAATACGTGGGGTGTTGGCGGAGCAAGGGTTATCCGATGCAACCGTACAAAACTTTGGCACGTCGCGTGAGGTTCTGATCAGACTGCCGGTAAAGCACGAGTTTTCTGGTGGCAATCTTTCCGAGATTGTCATGAGCGCGTTGAAACAAAATGATCCCGCTGCGGAAATGCAGCGTACCGAATTTGTAGGTCCGCAGGTTGGCCAGGAATTGCTGGAAAATGGTGCGCTGGCGTTACTATTTGTTTCTCTGGGTATTGTGGCCTATCTGGCAGCACGTTTCGAATGGAAATTTGGCGTGGCAGGCATTGTCGCTAACCTGCATGACGTAATTGTTATTCTCGGATGCTTTGCTTTCTTTCAATGGGAGTTTTCCCTGACAGTGCTCGCTGCTGTGCTTGCGGTGCTGGGTTATTCCGTGAATGAGTCTGTCGTTATTTTTGACCGTATTCGGGAAAATTTTCGCAAATTGCGCAAGGCTGACATTACTCGGGTAATTGATAATGCAATCACGTTGACCATGTCACGCACGATTATGACTCATGGCAGCACGCAGATGGTGGTGATCTCGATGCTGCTTTTCGGTGGCGAGGTGCTGTATTATTTTGCGCTTGCACTCACTATCGGTATTCTCTTTGGTATTTATTCCTCGATTATGGTTGCCAGTCCTATTCTGATTCTGCTGGGCGTAAAACGCGAAGATCTAATCAAGCCAGAACGGAAGCAACAGGAAGAAGCAGTTCCCTAAATAGCGAGATGACATGCCGCCCTATTTTATTACGAGGCTGGATTTATCATGCTTGCTGAGCTGCTGATCTGGATTGTTCAGGTTGTTGGTAGTCTTGGTTATCCGGGTATTTTCTTTTTAATGTTTCTGGAGTCCAGTTTTTTTCCGTTTCCAAGCGAAGTAGTGATGGTACCGGCCGGTTATCTGGCTTATCAAGGTGAAATGAATCTGATAGCAGTGGTGATATGCGGAATTCTGGGTAGTCTGGCGGGAGCGCTATTTAACTATTATCTGGCTGTTAAAATGGGGCGGCCATTACTGCTGCGCTATGGGCAATACTTTATGTTCAATGAATCTGCTATGCAGAAAATGGAACATTTCTTTGCGCGTCATGGCCATGTCTCGACCTTTATCGGTCGCCTGATTCCTGGCGTGCGTCAATATATTTCACTTCCTGCTGGATTGGCACGGATGAATTTGCCACTATTCTGTTTTTATACCAGTCTGGGTGCTGGTATCTGGGTGCTGATTCTGGCAGTACTCGGTTATTACATTGGTGGCAACGAAGCGCTTGTCAAAACCTATTTACGGGAAATCGTACTCTATTTGTTGCTGGTCTGCGCATTAGGATTGGCGGTTTACTGGTACTTCAATCGCAAGAAGATACACTGAACATGGCTGGACTGAATTCCAAAACCCCTACTCCCACAGAATTTAAGTTGCATCGTCGTTCCGGCGTGCTGGATGTAACCTTCAATGATGGTAAAACGTTCAGTTTTTCCTGTGAATTTCTGCGCGTACACTCGCCATCGGCGGAGGTGCGCGGTCACGGACCAGGACAGGAGATTCTTCAACTGGGAAAAAAAGATGTCTCCATTACGCATATTGAACCAGTGGGAAATTATGCGGTTCGCCTTGATTTCTCCGACGGCCACAATACCGGTCTGTATTCCTGGGATCTGCTCCATGACTATGGGTTGAAACAGGAAGGCATGTGGCAACATTATCTGCAACGAGTAGCAGCATCCGGCGGTAGCCGTACTGCACCATAATTATCTGAACAGGAAATACCGATGACCAAAACCACCCATTTTGGGTTTGCCACTGTCAACGAAACCGAGAAAGTGCGTAAAGTAGCACAAGTGTTTGATTCGGTTGCATCGCGCTACAATCTCATGAATGATCTCATGTCGATGGGTATGCATCGTCTGTGGAAAAGGTTTGCCATCGAGGCGAGTGGAGTGAGAGAAGGCGATCGAGTGCTGGATATTGCGGGTGGTACCGCTGATCTAACTAGACTTTTTCTGGATAAAGTGGGCGCTAATGGAGAAGTCTGGTTAACCGATATCAATAATTCCATGCTGTCGATAGGGCGTGATCGCCTCCTTAATGAGGGGGAAGAAGTGCCAGTTGCCCAGTGTAATGCCGAGAAATTACCCTTTCCCGATAATTACTTTGATCGGGCCTGCGTGGCCTTTGGTCTGCGGAATATGACGCATAAAGACTGGGCACTCAGGGAAATGTACCGGGTTTTGTCCCCGGGTGGTTCATTGAGTGTGTTGGAGTTTTCTAAGGTATGGAAACCACTACAGCCTTTTTATGATGCCTATTCATTCAAGGCATTGCCAGTCATGGGTAAGCTGGTTGCTAGTGATGATGGTAGCTATCGTTACCTGGCAGAATCCATTCGTATGCACCCTGCCCAGGAAGAATTAAAGAAAATAATGCAGCAGGCTGGCTTTGAGCGAGTGGAATACTTTAATCTTACCGCCGGCGTGGTTGCGCTGCATCGTGGCTACAAGTTTTAGGGGGCTGTTCGAGAAGTTTCTGATGAAGTTGTTGTAGCAAGCGTACTTTCTACTCCCAATAGTTTCATGACATCATTAGTTGACAGCCGTAATAGCTCGCCAATTGCATGATAGTCGTCCGGTAGCGCTGCATTATCCCAGCCATGAGCTGCGTGACGTGCAAGGTCGACGGCCAGCAGTACATTGCGCACACGTGATTGACTGGCGTAGTTGTCATCCAGCAGGGTAATCAGCAGCTCGGGCAATTTCCATCCAATGACAAGCTTCGACTGCAGTTCATTGATCGCAAAACCCAGTATCTCCTTTTGTGCGTTGTGGCTGCGCAAGGCAGGATTCTGTTGCTGTGCTGCAGCAATCGCGAGCATCTTAGTTGGGACAAAACACCACAGTAGCAATTCCGTCATGTCGTGCAGCAAGGCTGCGGTGCGAATTTCCTCGAAATGCATGTCATGTAGCCGCACCGCCCATTTAAGAGCATAATTGGCGGCGACATGGGCGCGATGTGTGTGGTGTAGAAGCTGCACCAGCCCGGCAGGATGCGCATGGAGCAAAGTCTCCACCTGTGAATCGGTGTTAACCTGGTCCAGCGTATTTTCCACCCCCAGCATAATTAGCGCCTGTTCGACCTGCATAACGTCATGAGCCTGGCGACGGTGCCTATGTTGTTGCAGATGGCGCAGCAGTTTGACCGTCATCAATGGATCCCGTGCAATAATCTGAGCAGCCGCTCGTGCGCTAGGGCAGGTATTCTCGTTTCGCAACAGAATCAGATCATTGCTGGTTTTACGTAGTACAGGAATGTCGATATGACCGAGAAACTCAGCCCACTGCACAAGACTGACGGGTAAGCTCGTTTGCATGATTTACCTTTATTTATTTGATGATTAGGTGAAAATATCATGCAGTCTGTTTCGGCAGATTCAGAGAATAGTTTAATGATGCTTACGATCAGTGGGCAGAAAGTACTGACAAATTCTCTCTGCCCGGATTTGCTTATTGTTACTGATTAACTCCGGTTTCTGTTGCTGACGCCTGGTCATCTTTTACCTGATGCCCGGAAGGGTCGGTGAATTGATCATTTAGAAGCTGGATATAATCGTTAGCATCATCTTTCACCTGCGCCAGTATCTGCTGATTACTGGAATTCCAGCCAGCCGGTTTTTGCAGGAACATGGGTCGGTAAGCTGCGGTACTCTTGCGAAAAGCCTGGCTGAATTGTTTGGCGGCGTTGTGATCGTGTCCGAATTCATTTGGAATGTCTTTCAACATGCTGCCTGCCGCTTTGCTGCGTACAGTGAAGTGAATATAACCAGCAAAGATGAGTGCAAGCCCTGTTGCCACCACCGATGAGATTTCACCGACGATCAGGCTGTTGAAGCAATCTCGAACATGCTGCCAGCTATCGGTTAGCGTCAATGTGGTGCCAGCCAGCACCAGCAATAGGCCAAATATGATTCCATCAAACAGCAATACCTTGCTTTTCCATTGATCAAGCGTAGCTTTTAATTTGCTGATAGTTTGATTCTCGATGGTATCGGCAGTTTGCTCGAGCATGGCTGCGATACGATAAGAGCGTTCGATCTCGATCTGTTGCATGCGCGCATATATATCGGTCAGATCCTCCTCACGTTTTTTCTCGAAACGCTCACGTACCTGCGGATTTTCGATTGGCATGGCAGCTTCCTGATCGTAGATTCGATAGAAACGGCCAGCCAGCAACCCGGATTGTGCGAGTGAGCGCTGCCAGGCAGATACTACCTCCTCGGGATTGTCCTCTCTGGCGGTGACATCAATCTGATTGAGGATGTACAGAAATTTGTTGGCATCCGGACGATTAATGGTCGCAGTTACCAGATACTCTAGTGTGTCGTGCATGGCACCAGGTTCCGGGTGACGTGCATCAAAAAAGACCAGCACCAGATCGGAAAGATCGATGATGTGCTGGGTCAATCGCAACGTAGAAGTACGTTGATTGTCAGCATCAAACCCTGGTGAGTCAATCAGGATTTTGCCGCGGATTTTTTCCGATGGGCAGGTTTTGAGCTGGATGTAGGCATCAATACGTTGTGGGCCAGCTTCGGCAATTTCATCGATACTATGGCTGATCTGATAAAACGGAAAGCGAGGATCGGCATCCAACGCCACACCCGGCAAAGTTTTGACTTCATCATGACGGCTGTAACACACAACGGTGAATTTATCATCAACTGCTTGATTACCGGTGCGTTGCAGATGTATGTTCAGATATGAGTTGATGAAAGTCGATTTTCCGGATGAAAATGTGCCGAGTACCGCGATCATCGGCCACCATGTTACTGAAGTTGCATAGGTTTCATCCCGGTTTAACAGGCCAAGATCCTGTGCGACTTGATCCAGTTTTCTGAAGCTGTGAACCGCCTTGGCCAGCACCGGATTATCCGGATGTTCCTCGGCGAGATGCTTTTCCAGATTGGCAAGATGTTTTATTACATTGGCTTCACTCATATGAAAAATTCCTTGTGGGTTGGTTAATATGGTGTCTGGGTACCATTACTGTGTTAGTTAGGGATTAGATTGCCGCGTGATTACTTTCCTGTAGCGAAAAACAAGTTCAGCGTATATCAGCCAGCAGCCTACCCATCGTAGTTTCTGCCTGCTGCAAATAATGTTCTCCAAATAAATTAAGGTGATTGAGGATATGATACAGATTATAGAGGGACTTGCGCGTGCGATAGCCATCATCCAGTGGCCAGGCTGCTTGATAGGCCGCGTAAAAATCTGCTGAAAATCCACCAAACAGCTCAGTCATGGCCAGATCTGTTTCACGGTCACCATAGTAAACCGCTGGATCGAATACAACCGGCTGACCATTATCTGTAAATGCATAATTGCCGCTCCACAAATCACCATGCAGTAGAGATGCCGGTGGTGAGTCGGTAAAAAAGTATGCCAGACTACTCGTCAGTTGCTCACCAAGCTTTTGCAGGCGACCAACGTAACCATTTTTTTTGGCCAGATTGAGCTGAAAACCTAGGCGGTGCTGTCGCCAGAATGCAACCCAGTCGGATGAAGGGAGATTTTTCTGTGAAGTAACGCCAATCGTATTGTCATGCTTCCAGCCAAACTGGTCTGCGGTATGGCGGTGCATGCTGGCAAGTGCAGTGCCCAACATGGCTTGGTTTCCACGCTGCTGCATCGGGATGAATTCGAGCGCCAGCCAGGAAAAATCCTGCTCAATGCCATGACACAGCGGTTGCGGTACACGGAGAGTGGCAGATTGTGTAATTTCATCCAGCCCGGCACGTTCGCCTGCGAACATTGATAGACAACGGGCGTGATTTATTTTGATGAATAGACGTTTGCCTTGGCCTTCCAGACAAAATGCTTGGTTAATACATCCCCCGCCGATAGTAGTAATGCGCTCAGCAACGAATGCTGGACAGACCGTTTCCTTAAGTTGCGTAATGATTCCCGGCCACGGAACAGATGAAACTAATTTACCCGGCGCGCATGACATAGTAATTTTATGTAGAAATCGATTTTTTCGCTCTGGCGATTGCCAGGCGAACCTGAGCGGGAGCCGTACCACCTGGATGATTGCGGCTTTGCAGCGAACCTTCAAGCGTCAGGATGGCAAAAACATCTGCATCGATGATGGCTGAGAACTGTTTCAATTCTTCCAGAGAAAGTGCACTGAGGTCACATTGCCGTTGTTCGGCAGTGCGAACGATGCGCGCCACGGTTTCATGTGCATCACGAAACGGCATCCCCTTTCTGACCAGATAGTCAGCGAGATCGGTCGCAGTGGCATAGCCACGTAGTGTCGCATCGCGCATGGCGGTTGGGTTGACCCGCACGCCCGTCATCATGTCGGCATAGATGCGCAAAGTATCTTTGAGGGTGTCGACGGTATCGAAGAGTGGTTCCTTGTCTTCCTGATTATCCTTGTTGTATGCCAGTGGTTGAGACTTCATCAATGTGAGCAGTGCTACCAGATGACCATTGATACGACCTGTTTTTCCGCGAACCAGTTCGGGCACATCCGGGTTTTTCTTCTGCGGCATGATTGATGAGCCCGTGCAAAACCGGTCGGCCAGTTCAATGAAGCCAAATGAGGGATTCATCCACAAAATCAATTCTTCTGACAGGCGTGACAGGTGGGTCATAATGAGCGCGCAGCAAGCGCAAAACTCAATGGCAAAATCACGGTCGGAGACAGCATCAAGCGAATTCTGACAAATCCCCTCAAATCCAAGTTCACGCGCGACTGCTTCCCGGTCAATCGGATAACTGGTACCCGCAAGCGCTGCCGCACCCAGTGGTAACTGATTGACGCGCTTTCTACCATCCTGCAGGCGTTGCACATCGCGTTGCAGCATTTCAAAATAAGCCAGCAGATGGTGTCCAAAGGTAACGGGTTGCGCAACCTGCAGATGGGTAAAGCCGGGCATAACGGTGTCGGCATGCTGTTCGGCAAGTTCCAGCAACGCCTGTTGCAACATCCGTATCAATCCGATGATCTCATCGATGGCGGCGCGCAAATACAGACGAATGTCGGTTGCAATCTGATCATTACGTGAGCGAGCAGTATGCAGCTTCTTCCCGGCGTCGCCGATTAAGGTGGTCAATCGGTGTTCAATATTCAGATGCACATCTTCGCGGTCAATCTGCCAGTCAAATTGATGGTTGCGGATTTCATCGAGAATTTGTCCCAAACCACGCTCAATGGCCGCAAGATCACCACTGCCAATGATGCCAGCAGCAGCCAGCATATGGGCATGAGCCAGCGAACCTTGAATATCGTATTCAGCCAGCTTGTAATCAAACCCCACCGAAGCGGTATACCTTGCCACCAACTGTGAAACTGGTTCATTGAAACGACCTGACCAGGTTTTTTTGTCTTTTTCCACAATACTGTTGTCTCTTGAGTGAATTGCGCCAGAACGCGCTATTTTACCGGGAAGCTTGCCACATTTCCGGATGCTATTCGCTGAATATGCAACACTTTCAGCATGAAATGTTCTGAATGTTCACCGCGATACTTTCCCTTTGAAAAGGAATGATGGATAATCAGCTGTTTTCATTCGTGGCAATTGTCTATTACTTAAAGAAAGGAGCAAGATTTATGTCGGATCAATACGGGCAAAATGGAGGCAATCAGTCTGGAGATAAGATTGAGTGGAGCAAGCCTGCTTCACTATGGAATATTTTGACCAAGAAATGTGCGCCTCTTGCCGAGCTTCAGCAAAAACCGCTGCCTTCCTGGTCACTTATCGCATTTGTAGCCGTTCTGCTACTCATGTTTATCTGGAAACAGATTGCGGTCAACCAGGCTGAGTCCAGTCTGGAAAAAGGACAAGCCCAGCTTGCTCAGCAGCTCGAACTAGAACGTAACGATCTGATGAAGAAAGCCCGAGAATATGCTGATAGTCAATATAAAAATGAAGAAGAACGCTTTGGGCAGGTGCTTGCCTGGGCGGTTCGGGGTGAGTTGCTGCGCGGCAATCTTGACCAGATCGATCAATATCTGACTGAGCTTGTCAAAACAAAGGATACGGAACGAGTCGTACTGATCAGTGAAGAAGGCAAGTTGCTGGTTTCCACCGATAAAAGGCTGGAAAACGAGGCTGCTGCCAAGATCTACCCGAAAGAAGTGCTCAATCAACGTAAGGTAACGATGACCTCTGACAGCACAGGCAAAAAAATGCTGGTCGTGCCTGTTATGGGATTGAATTCCCGTCTGGGAAGCGTAGTGATCAGCTATAACCCCCCGTCGCTGCTGAAAAAATAATCTTTATCTACCTGAATTTATAAAGGCCCCTAATTGAGTTGGGGGCCTTTGTTTTTCAGGCGCTACGTTATCCCACTCGCGTAATATTCGCACCAAGCAATTCCAGTTTCTTTTCAATCTTTTCATAACCACGATCGAGATGATAAATCCGGCTGATCTCGGTTTCTCCCGTGGCGAGCAAACCTGCAATCACCAGGCTGGCGGATGCACGTAAATCGGTTGCCATCACTTTTGCGCCGCCAAGTTCAGGGACACCAGAAACAATACACGTATTGCCCTCAACCTGAATATTGGCGTTGAGCCGTTGCAGCTCCTGGACGTGCATAAAGCGATTTTCGAAAATGGTTTCTGTCATGACTGCTGTTCCCTCAGCAATGCTGTTCATCGCCATGAGTTGTGCCTGCATATCTGTTGGAAAAGCGGGATACGGCGCCGTGCGCAGACTGACGGCACGCGGTCGATGGTTCATGCTGAGATGAATCCAGTTCTCGCCGGTATCAATACTGGCACCTGCTTCAACAAGTTTATCCAGAACAGCATCCAGCAGATTGGCGCGGGTATGTGTAAGGTGAATTTCGCCACGGCAGGCGGTCACTGCGGTCAGGAATGTTCCGGTTTCAATACGATCAGGCATGACCACATGCGATCCACCACCTAATCTATCCATACCTTCAATCGTAATGACATCGCTGCCCGCCCCTTGTATGTTGGCGCCCATACTGATCAGGCAATTAGCAAGATCGACTACTTCAGGCTCACGCGCAGCGTTTTCCAGGATAGTGGTGCCCCGCGCCAGCGTCGCTGCCATCATCAGGTTTTCGGTGCCTGTGACGGTAACAAGATCCATGACGATGCGCGCGCCAGTCAATCGATCGGCACGCGCCTGAATATACCCTTGCTCGATGCTGATTTCAGCTCCCATTGCTTGCAACCCCTTAATATGCTGATCTACCGGACGCAAGCCAATTGCGCAGCCCCCCGGCAGAGAGATGTGCGCCTGTCCAGTGCGTGCCAACAAGGGACCCAATACCAGAATCGCAGCACGCATGGTTTTGACCATTTCATAAGGTGCCGTCGGATTGGTAATCGTCGTGGCTGAGAACGCAATATCACCACTATCATTTGCTAGAATAGACACGCCGATCTGCTCAAGCAGCGCCATCATGGTGGCTACATCCTGCAGATTAGGGATATTTCGTATTACCAGGGTATTGCTGGTTAACAGCGATGCACACATGACGGGTAAGGCTGCATTTTTAGCACCAGAGATAGGGACTTCACCACAAAGCTCTTGCCCTCCCTGGATAACAAGTTTTTGCATGAATTTTGAGTTGAAATTTAAATTAATAAAAAAAGCTAGTCACTACAGGTAGTTGACATTCTATCGTAATAACCAGGAGATAAACATGCGTAAAACAACCGTAACTACGAATGATGCACCACAGGCTATCGGAACTTACTCGCAGGCTGTGAAAGTAACAGGTGGGGGGGAGACGGTTTATCTTTCTGGCCAGATCGGGTTGGATCCAGTCGGAATGAAGATGGTCTCTGGCATTGATGCACAAATTGAGCAGGTAATTACTAATCTCAAAGCAGTTGCTGTTGCAAGTAGCGGAGACTTAACGGATATCGTAAAACTTAATGTATATCTGATTGACCTGAAGGATTTCTCCAAGGTGAATGAGGCAATGAGCCGGCATTTTAACCAGCCCTACCCGGCACGCGCCGCAATCGGTGTATCGGCACTGCCACGTGATGCGCTGGTAGAGATGGATGCAGTTATGGTGCTGGATAACGACTGAAAATAGCAGATCCTACGCTTGCTACCTCACCGCATTGGCATCCCTATCCCCATCCTATCTGTTTGACACGCTTAATGCAGCATTGAAGCAGAGACTTGGCAAACTGGGGTTGCTGAGTGATCTTGATCTGGCGCTGCATTTGCCGTTGCGCTATGAAGATGAAACGCGGTTACTGCCGATTGCCGAGCTGGCAGCAGAGCAGGTTGCGCAGATCGAAGGCGTAGTCATCTCCCATGAAATTCAGTCCAAACCCAGACGACAGCTCGTCTGCCAGTTGCAGGATATAAGCAGCAGCATCACAATTCGTTTTTTTAGTTTTTACCCAGGGCAAATTTCAGGCTGGGCGATTGGTAACCGCTTGCGGGTGCTGGGTGAAGTACGTGCCGGATATAACGGACTGGAGATGATCCATCCCAAATATCGAATCGTGTGGGGTAACCTGGCACTTCCTGCTACTCTGACACCAGTTTATCCTGTGATGGCAGGGCTGGCACAGAAAACGCTCTCTAAACTGATCTTGCAAGTGTTGACTTATGCCAAGCGCAATCAATTGCTGGCAGAAATTTTGCCGCCGTCTCTCCTCAAGGAACATCAATTACCTGAGCTGGAAGAAAGTATTGCGTTCCTGCATTATCCTGATGCAAATGTGCCTCTGAATATGTTGCAATCCCGTGCGCACCCTGCCTGGCGGCGTATCAAACTTGATGAATTGCTGGCCCAGCAGTTATCCATGCGCCAGCATTATCATCAGCGGCGCAGCCACCATGCGCCCGCCCTGCCGGAGCATCCTGAAATGCAGCAAAAATTACTCGACTTGCTAGCCTTTACCTTGACGGCAGCACAACAAAAGGTTGTTGCCGAAATCAGTCATGACATCGCCCAGCCATTTCCCATGCAACGTTTATTGCAGGGAGATGTGGGCAGTGGCAAAACGGTCGTAGCTGGCTTGGCTGCATTACAGGCTATCGCCAATGGCTATCAGGTAGCAGTCATGGCGCCCACGGAAATTCTCGCTGAGCAGCACTTGCAGAAATTTACTGGTTGGTTCCAGCCGTTGGAGATAGAAATTGCGTGGTTATCTGGCCGTTTGAAGAAACGGCAGCGTGAAGAAGCGTTGCAGAAAACTGAACAGGGAATTGCCGGACTGATTATTGGAACGCATGCGATCTTTCAGTCATCCGTTCAGTTCAAGCGCCTGGGGCTGGTAATTATTGATGAACAGCATCGTTTTGGTGTAGACCAGCGTCTGGCGCTACGCCTCAAAGGTGGTAATGATGCCGCATGGATGCCGCATCAACTCATGATGAGTGCCACGCCGATTCCTCGAACATTATCGATGAGCTATTTTGCCGATCTGGATGTATCAGTGATCCATCAACTGCCGCCAGGCCGCTCGCCAGTAGCAACTAAACTGATCGATAGCCGTCGCAGAGATGATGTGTTAACGCGTATTCGTGAGGCTTGTCATGCGGGACGCCAGGTTTACTGGGTTTGCCCGCTGATAGAAGAATCGGAAACATTACAGCTTAAAACGGCAATGGAAACCTTGTCGATGCTGCGCGAAACCTTTCCGGAACTGGAAATTGCATTGATACATGGCAAACTGGATAGCGCGGACAAGTCCGCTATCATGATGGCCTTCAGTCAGGGCAACATACAATTACTGGTCGCAACGACGGTAATTGAAGTCGGTGTAGATGTACCCAATGCTTCTTTGATGGTGATCGAGCATGCGGAACGCATGGGGCTTTCACAGTTGCATCAGCTGCGTGGCCGCATTGGTCGTGGAGCTGATGCAGGCGTTTGTATTCTGCTGTTTCAACGCCCATTGTCTGAACTTGCGCGAAAACGTTTGCAAGTTATTTTCAAGCACACGGACGGATTTGAGATTGCTCGCCAGGATTTATTGCTGCGCGGTCCGGGAGAATTCCTCGGTACCCGTCAAAGTGGTGTCCCGCTGTTGCGATTTGCGGATCTGGAAGCCGATGGTGAACTACTCGATATTGCTCGGGAAACGGCGGAAATCTTGCTACGCGATTATCCGCAGGTAGCACAGAAGCATCTCGATCGCTGGCTGGGTGGAAAAGAGGGCTACTTGCGGGTGTGAGCGGCGGCTGTTTCGGTCAGACTGCGATGTCGCACCAGCACATGTGTGATATCACGAAAATAATCCGCAAGAATTTCCGCAAAATAAACGGATCGATGTTGACCGCCAGTACAACCGATTGCCACTGTCAGGTAGACACGGTTATCGCGCATGTATACCGGTAGCCACGTATCAAGAAAACGGCGAATATCGATAATCATCTTGTGTACCTCGGGTTGCGCTTCCAGAAAACGGATGACTTCCGGAGACTGGCCAGTCAAATCTCGCAAATGAGGGTCGTAATGGGGATTGGGAATACAGCGTACATCGAATACCAGATCGGCATCGAGCGGAATACCATATTTGAAACCAAATGATTCAAACAGCAGTGTCAGTTGTGAGGTGGGGTTGCTGTTAGTAATAAATTCCTTGATAAAGGTGCGAAGTGTATTGGGATGCAATGAACTGGTATCAATATGATGGCCAAGTTCCGCCAATGATGCAAGTGCTTCGCGCTCGCGCCGGATGGCTTCATCCAGCGTAATATTTTCATCTGTTAATGGGTGTCTGCGCCGTGTTTCAGAGAAACGTTGAATAAGAATTTCGGTTCGTGCATTGAAAAAAATGAGTTTGACCTCAATCGACAGGCATTCAAGCGCATCGATCTGATTAGGCAAAGCATTAATGCTGTTACCACTGCGCACATCAACTGCCACAGCGGCATGTGTAAAGCCTTGTTGCTGCAACAGAGATACTAGATCCACCAACATGGGTGCCGGTAAATTATCGACGCAGTAGTAACCCGCATCTTCCAGCACATTCAGCGCAACGCTTTTACCCGAACCGGACAAACCGCTGATAATGACGATTTTCATTTATTAATGGTATGGGATGGTGGCCGGGAAAGGCCACTTATCCACTACTTTTGTCATCTTCATTTTGTACGGGCGTTGTTTCAGATTCTGGTTGAGACTGCGGCTGAGGCTCAATTTCATCTTCGTAATGAAAAATATCCTTGTAACTGACATAAACAGAAGCAAATGCAATGGGAAACCACAGAATAAACCCTAATCCGTAAGGCATGGCTGCAAGCACGGCCAGTGCGATCAGCGCGATAGAATAGAATTGAAAAGCAAACAGATTTTTCAGGCAGGCAAAAAAACTGATGCGCATGGCCAGAATGGGAGGTATTTTTTCAAACATGACCAGCATGGGTGCAAACCAGACTGCCATCATCAGCGGAATAGCCAGCAACAGAGAAAACAGGATAGCAGACAGAGCATCATCCATAACAGCGGCCAGCTCATTTTCCTGAAAGCGCTTGCCATGCATCAGCATGTCAACCAGTGCATCGCCGCCCAGCAACATGAAGAGACCGATGATCAAGACATCACCCAGCAGATAAATGCCGCCAACGGTAATGAGTGGAATGGTATTTTGCTTAAATCCAATAAAAAGATTTTCAAGCCCAAGTTTGTTATTGAGGTCCAGTTGCCTCAGCGCGACCATGATGCCAGCAATGAAAACCGGCAGGGTCAGTGTGCCAACAAAGCCGCCGAGTAACGGAATCAGCCCCAGGGTGGCACCGATTAGCAAATAGGTAAAACACAGTAACATCAGGTTAAGTGGAGCTTCCCGGAAAAAATAGGCACCGCTCACAATCCATTGCAGTCCTCGCATAGGACGGACATATCGCGCTTCCATTTAGTTTGGTTCTCCTTAAAATTGCAGAAAATTGACCTGTCGGATTCTTGCTTGTGACTGGCAGGTAAGTTAAAAAAACAGATTGTGTCCTATATGAACAAATCTAATAGCAATCGTTGCGTTTAGCCGTCAGAAATCGTTAATACTTCAGGGTTGGCTATGTGGTACATCAGGATTTTCCTGAAGTGCTCTGGATCCTTCCGGTGTGTTAATTCACCAGAACGTGGCAGGTGATAATCGTAAAGTCGTGACAGCCAGAAGCGCAATGCCCCCGCACGCAGCATTCCTGGCCAAGCTAGCCGTTCATCAGCGTTCAACGGACGTACGTTGCAGTACGCCCGGATAAAGGTGTTGACACGATTCTGGTCGAGTGTGTGTTTTTCGTGTAAACACCAGTCATTGACCGTTATGGCAAGATCATACAAGAGTGCATCATCGCAGGCAAAATAGAAATCGATAATGCCACCGATGCCATTATCAGTAAACAAAACGTTATCACGAAACAGATCCGCATGAATGACGCCGTGAGGTAATCTGTCAGTTTGTTGTTGTGCTTGGAAATGAATCTCGTCAGTGAGTAGTTTCTGATCTGCAGAGTTGAGAAAAGGCAGAACAGCTTCAGCGGCGCTATGTCGCCATTCCTGACCGCGAGGATTTAGATTTTTCGGGTGGTATGACATCCCTGCCAGATGCATTTGTGCCAACGTTTCACCGATTTGCACGCAATGTTTCTCCGTCACATCCATGATCGACTTGCCTGGCAAAAAAGTAACCATGCAGGCGGGCTTACCATTTAGCAGGCTCATGGTGTCGTTATTATGCATGCTGAGTGGCTTTGGGCAGGGAATTCCCTTGCTGGCGAAATGCGCCATCAAGTTGAGATAATAGGGTAGTTCAGTTGTGGGAATTTTTTCGAATAACGTCAGGATATACTTTCCCCGTGACGTCGTGACTAAGTAGTTTGTATTTTCAATGCCAGAAGTAATGCCCTGCAATTCAACCAGATCTCCGAGTGTGTAATCTTGCAGCAGAACTTCAAGTTGGGCTTTAGAAACTGGCGTAAAAACAGACATGAGTAAAAAGTTTGCAAAAATTGATTGTAAATGAGCAACTGGCGTTAACTGTAATTCCTGTCTGACTGGGTAATAGATAAGTATCAGAAACGATAAATTTCCCACATAGGCACACTGATGCCAGATTCCATGTTGCCACGGTGAGGGGGTTCACTTGCCCTGTTGCGGTTTATCAAAAAATAGGGTTTACCAATTTTTGGTATGATTTTTATCATATAAACTTGGCCATTAACACGATACTCTTCGACAGTTTCATTTTTTCCTTCGGAAATGGTTACCTCCGGCTCCAGAGAAGGGTCTAAACCCAAATCAGGAATTTCATCCTGCGTAAGTGGTTCCGTAAAGTCGGGCAGTGGTACCAGTCCTTCCGGTTGTCGCTTGGATTGCGCCACTACGGAGGAAGTCAACCAGAAAAAGCTGCTGACAAAAAGCGCAAAGACTAACCATCTCATGCTAAGTGCTCCTCAAAAAGTTTGAAAACTGGCATATCAGGCGCGGTTTCTAAAGGTTAAGCTGGATCTCGCGCTCAGTTGCCGAAGGTTCAAAACCGGAGGTTTCATAGTAACGGAATATGGCATCAACTACCTGTGCGGGTTCATCAATCAACTGGATGAGATTCATGTCTTCCGCAGAAATCAGATTCTCCTTAACTAGCGTTTGCTGAAACCAATCTATTATGCCCCGCCAGAAATCCGTACAAACCAGGATAATGGGCATTTTTCGGGTCTTGCCCGTTTGCACCAGGGTTAATGCTTCCATCAACTCGTCCAGCGTACCAAAACCACCTGGCATCACTACATACGCAGTGGCAAATTTGACAAACATATATTTGCGGGCGAAAAAATGACGAAAAGTCTGACTGATATCCTGATAGGTATTACGGTGCTGCTCATGCGGCAGTTGAATATTAAGCCCCACACTTGGCGATTTCCCAAAATAGGCGCCCTTGTTGGCGGCTTCCATAATACCCGGGCCACCACCAGAAATGACTGAAAAACCCGCATCCGACAATTGCCTTGCTATCGCTTCAGTTAATTTATAATAAGGGTGCTCGGGGGCGGTTCTTGCGCTGCCGAAAATACTGACGGCAGGCTGGATGCATTCCAGCCTTTCGGTTCCTTCAACAAATTCCGCCATAATCCCAAATACACGCCAGGATTCCCTGGATGACCAGGGTTTTTCCAGTGTTAGAGCGCTGGCAAGTTTGGTCTGCAAGCTCATAGAGGTCCTTTCTGATGAAAACGCTTTTGATGGTTGATGGTTCTTCTTACCTGTATCGGGCCTTTCACGCGTTACCAGATTTACGCAATCGCTTGAATGAACCCACTGGCGCAATTTATGGCGTGCTCAACATGCTGCGCCGCCTGCACAAGCAGTACCCCGCTGATTATAGCGCGTGCGTGTTTGATGCAAAAGGTAAAACCTTCCGCGACGCAATTTATCCGCAATATAAAGCGCATCGCCCCGCAATGCCGGCGGATCTTGCCAGTCAAATTCCGATTCTGCATGCGTGTATTCAGGCAATGGGCTGGCCACTACTGATGGAAGAGGGTGTGGAGGCGGATGATGTGATTGGCACACTGGCATGGCGAGCTACTCGTGCTATCAATGACCAGATGCAGTGCATCATTTCCACCGGTGATAAGGATATTGCCCAGTTGGTTAGCTCCAGTATTCGGCTGATCAATACGATGAGCAATGAGTTACTGGATGAGGCTGGCGTCATGCACAAGTTTGGCGTTATGCCCACGCAGATCATCGATTTTCTGGCGTTGGTAGGAGATAGTGCGGACAACATCCCGGGCGTGGAAAAAGTTGGCCCCAAAACGGCGGCCAAGTGGCTGCAGAAATATAGCAGTCTGGAAAACCTGATTGCACATGCACATGAAATCACTGGTCAGGTGGGAGAGAATTTGCGCAAAAGCCTGAGCTGGCTGGATACAGCCAAAACGTTGTTGACCATCAAATGCGATGTACCGATTGCGCAAGACTGGCCGGATCTAGTGGCACAACCCTCTGATACCAATCAACTGGCCGAGCTTTACGAGCGACTGGAATTCAAAAGCTGGTTGCGTGAGCTGAAGCAGGAACAAGATGATACAACATCAACACATCAACCAGCACCACCTGAATCTGCCCCAGCTGACCCACCCGGCAGCGCGTGCTTATCGAATTATGAAACGATTCTGACCGAGTCACAGCTGAATGAGTGGCTGATGCGTTGCGAGCGCGCCGAACTGGTCTCCGTAGATACCGAAACTACCAGTCTTGATCAGATGCAGGCGCAATTGGTGGGGTTATCGTTTTGTGTGGAAAGCGGACATGCAGCTTATCTACCCTTGGCGCACGCCTATCCAGATGCGCCACAGCAACTGGATAGCAAATCGGTTTTGACACGCTTGCGACCCTGGCTGGAAAATCCTGCTAAATTCAAAATTGGGCAAAATCTCAAGTACGACAAACACGTGCTTGCCAATCATGGCATTACGCTCAACGGCATTGCGCACGACACCCTGCTGCAGTCTTATGTACTGGAATCTCATTTGCCGCATGGCCTAGACAGTCTGGCGAAACGGCACCTCAATTACACCACCATTCCCTACGAAGAATTGACCGGCAAGGGGGCGAAACAGATTGGCTTCGCACAGGTGGCCATTGAACAGGCGACACAGTATGCAGCGGAAGATGCTGATATTGCCTTGCGCTTGCATCAATGCCTATTTCCACAGCTGGGCAAAACTGCACATCTCACCGATATTTACCAGCAAATCGAACTACCGTTAGTCGATATTTTGTTTCAAGTAGAACGTAACGGCGTGTTGCTCGATATTGACCAGTTACGTATTCATGGCGAAGAAGTTCAGCAGCAATTGGATGTGTTGGAACAGCAGGCGTATGCCGCAGCGGGGCAGGTATTCAATCTGAACTCGACCCAGCAAACCCAGGAAATCCTGTTTGGGCAGATGAAATTACCAGTTACCAAAAAAACGCCCAAGGGTGTGCCTTCCACGGATGAAAGTGTGCTGCAGCAGTTGGCGCTGAACTATCCACTACCTAAAATTCTGCTGGAATATCGTATGCTGGCCAAGCTGAAATCTACTTATATCGACAAACTGCCAAGAATGGTGAACCAGAATACGGGAAGAGTACACACGCATTATGCGCAGGCAGTTGCGGTCACAGGCCGACTGGCCAGCAATGATCCCAATCTTCAGAATATTCCTGTCAAAACACCAGCGGGACGTCGCATTCGAGAAGCATTTATCGCGCCAATAGGCTGGCAGATTATTTCCGCCGATTATTCGCAGATTGAACTTAGAATCATGGCGCACATTTCTCAGGATAAAGGCTTGTTGAAAGCCTTCAGCGAAGGGCAGGATGTGCATCGCGTCACCGCTTCAGAAGTATTCGGTACGCCGCTGGAACAAATCAGCCAGGAGCAGCGCCGCTATGCCAAGGTGATTAATTTTGGATTAATCTATGGCATGTCGGAATTCGGTCTTGCAACACAACTAGGCATTGATCGTGCCGCAGCAAAAAGTTTTATCGAACGTTATTTTGCTCGTTATCCTGGAGTGGCTGATTACATGCAGCGCACACGTGCAATGGCGAAACAGAATGGATACGTCGAAACCGTTTTGGGACGCAGACTACAATTGCCGGATATTCATAGCAATCAACATAATCGTCGCATGGGCGCGGAACGTGCTGCTATCAACGCGCCGATGCAAGGCACTGCGGCAGATATTATCAAGCTGGCGATGATTGCAGTGCATAACTGGCTGACAAAAACACAGGCACAAAGCAAGCTTATCATGCAAGTTCACGATGAACTGGTGCTGGAAGTTCCAGAACATGAAACAGTTGCCGTCATGCAGGAGCTTCCGGCATTAATGGAAAATGTTATCAAACTAGATGTGCCGCTGGTCGTCGAGATAGGTCAAGGCAGGAATTGGGAGCAGGCGCATTGATTTGTATCAGTCACCAGGAAAACAGCGACATTTTTTGCCCTGTTCATAAAAATATCATCATAACTCTTGATTTATGCTTGGCTTGCCTATACATTAACAACGTTGCAAAGCTATCTACTCAGGGAGGGTTTTAATTATATGGATATTTTGTTAAATGGCTTGATTGATTTGCCATGGTGGGGCTATATCGTTGTTACCTTAGTGTTGACGCATATTACCATTGCCAGCATTACCATTTTTTTACATCGTCACCAGGCGCACCGAGCGCTTGATTTACATCCTGTTCCAAGCCATTTTTTTCGTTTCTGGTTATGGCTGACAACGGGCATGGTTACCAAGGAATGGGCGGCGATTCATCGCAAGCACCACGCAAAATGTGAAACTGTGGATGATCCACATAGCCCAGTAGTTTACGGCATTAAAAAAGTGCTGACTGAAGGTGCTGAGCTTTACAAAATAGAATCCAAAAACATTGAAACTTTAGCCCGCTATGGCCATGGAACCCCTGATGACTGGGTGGAACAAAACGTTTATGCCAAACACAGTGCGACCGGAATTGCTTTAATGCTGATTATCAACGTCGTATTGTTTGGGCCGATTGGTCTGACCATATGGGCAGTGCAGATGATGTGGACGCCAGTAATGGCTGCGGGTATTATCAACGGCGTTGGTCACTTCTGGGGTTATCGTAACTTCCGGTCGGAGGACGCTAGCCGTAACGTTTTGCCATGGGGCATTCTGATTGGTGGCGAAGAATTACACAACAATCATCATGCTTATCCAACCTCTGCAAAATTATCTAATAAATGGTTTGAGTTTGATATTGGTTGGATGTACATCTGCCTGATGGAAATGGTCGGTTGGGCCAAGGTCAAAAAAACAGCACCAAGACTGCAACTGGATAAAACCAAGACGGAATGTGATTTTGCAACGCTGCAAGCGGTCATTTCGCATCGTTATGAGGTGTTAGCAAACTACAGCAAGTCACTTGGAGTTGCTTTCAAAAAAGAACTAACGCATATACAAAACGCTGCAACAGCTCATGGTATTGATGGCGCAACCTTGAAAAACTGGGTGATGGCCGATGCCAAAACTTTGCAAGCGGACGAACGCGACAAGTTATCGCAGGTGTTGAGCCAAACTCAAGTTCTGGAACAGCTCTATCGCATGCGGGAAGAGCTTTCCATGATTTGGGAGCGATCTGCTGCCACTAAGGATGAATTACTCAAACAGCTGGATGATTGGTGCCGTCGAGCTGAAGCGAGTGGTAATGAATTTCTGGAACAATTCTCGCGGCGTTTGCGTTGTTATGCATAACGTTGATCCACAGTAAGAAACAAAAAACCCGCTTTTGCGGGTTTTTTGTTTCTTACCGAGAAATACCTCAATGCAGGTAAATCTCGTCAAGATAGTACTAACCAAAAATTCCCGAACGTAGCGAATGACTGAACAAGAAATCGAAAAAGCCCTTATCGAGAAGCTGGGTGACCTAAAATACACTTACCGCCCGGATATCCGTGACCGCGCCGCGCTGGAACGCAACTTCCGGGAAAAATTCGAAGCGCTGAACCGTGCCCACCTCACCGATGGCGAGTTCGCCCGCCTGCTGGATGAAATCGTCAGCCCCGATGTCTTCACCGCCGCCAAGACCCTGCGGGAAATCAACGCCTTCACCCGCGATGACGGCACTCCGCTCAATTACACCTTAGTCAACATCAATGACTGGTGCAAAAACACCTTTGAGGTCGTCAACCAGCTCCGCATCAACACCGATTACAGTCACCACCGTTACGATGTCCTCATCCTCATCAATGGCGTGCCCTGCGTGCAGATCGAGCTGAAGACCCTCGGCATCTATCCGCGCCGGGCCATGGAGCAGATCGTCGAATACAAGCACGACCCCGGCAACGGCTATACCAAGACGCTGCTCTGCTTCCTCCAGCTCTTCATTGTCAGCAACCGGGACAGCACCTACTACTTCGCCAACAATAACGCCCGCCACTTCGCCTTTAATGCCGAGGAGCGCTTCCTGCCTATCTACCAGTTCGCCGACGAGGCGAACAAAAAGCTGACCCACCTCGACGACTTCGCCGACACCTTCCTCGTCAAATGCACGCTCGGCCAAACCATCAGCCGCTACATGGTGCTCATCGCCAGCGAGCAGAAGCTCATGATGATGCGCCCGTACCAGGTCTATGCCGTGCGGCAGATCGTGAACTGCATCCACCAGGACAGCGGCAACGGCTACATCTGGCACACCACCGGCAGCGGCAAGACGCTCACCTCCTTCAAGGCATCCACGCTGCTGAAGGACAATCCCGACATCGAGAAATGTCTGTTCGTCGTGGACCGCAAGGACCTCGACCGCCAGACGCGGGAGGAATTCAACAAGTTCCAGGAAGGCTGCGTCGAGGAAAACACCAACACTGCCGCCCTCGTGTGCCGTCTGCTCTCCGAGGACTACGCCGACAAAGTGATCGTCACCACCATCCAGAAGCTCGGCCTCGCGTTGGATGAGAACAGCAAGCGCAACCAACAGCGCAAGAAGAACGACCAGCCCACCTACAAGGAGCAGCTTGAGGCGCTGAAGGATAAACGCATCGTCTTTATCTTCGACGAATGCCACCGCTCGCAGTTCGGCGATAATCACCAAGCGATTAAAGCGTTCTTCCCCCGCGCCCAGCTCTTCGGTTTCACCGGCACGCCCATCTTCGAGGCCAACGCCTCATTGCAGAAGATCGAGGACACCCAGGCGTCCATGCGCACCACGGAAGACCTCTTCCAGAAGCAGCTCCACGCCTACACCATCACCCACGCCATCGAAGACGGCAACGTCCTCCGCTTCCATGTGGACTACTTCAAGCCCAAGGAAGACGAGGGCAACGCCAAAAAAACACCCGCGTCCAAGCCCGGCGAAGGTATTACTAAACGCGCCGTCATCGAAGCCATCCTCGCCAAGCACGATGCCGCCACCGCCGGACGCCGCTTCAATGCCCTGTTTGCCACCGCGTCCATCAATGACGCCATCGAATACCACGGCCTGTTCCAGACGATTCAGGCCGAGAAACTGGCCGCCGATCCCGAGTTCAAGCCGCTGAACATCGCCTGCGTGTTCTCGCCGCCCGCCGAGGGCGACAAGGACGTGATCCAGATTCAGGAAGACCTGCCGCAGGAAAAGGCCGACAACGAACAAGACCCGGAGGGCAAGAAAGCCGCGCTCAAAGCGATCCTTGCCGACTACAACACCCGCTACGGCAGCAATCACACGCTCAGCGAGTTCGATCTCTACTATCAGGACGTGCAGAAGCGCATCAAAGACCAGCAGTGGCCGAATGCCGACTTCCCCCACGCGCAGAAGATCGACATCACCCTCGTGGTGGACATGCTGCTCACCGGCTTCGATTCCAAATACCTGAACACGCTCTACGTCGACAAGAACCTCAAGCACCACGGCTTGATCCAGGCCTTCTCCCGTACCAACCGCGTGCTCAACGGCACCAAGCCCTACGGCAACATCCTCGACTTCCGCCAACAGCAGGACGCCGTAGATGCTGCCATCGCCCTCTTCTCCGGGGAAAAGACCGGCGAGCAGGCACGGGAAATCTGGCTGGTGGACAAGGCCCCCGTCGTCATCCAGAAGCTGGAGACCGCCGTGCAAAAGCTCGACGGCTTCATGAAGTCCCAGGGTCTAAGCTGCACACCCTCCGCCGTTGCCAATTTGAAGGGCGACGACGCTCGCGCCGCCTTCATCAGCCACTTCAAGGAAGTGCAGCGGCTCAAGACCCAGCTCGACCAATACACCGACCTCACCGATGAAAACAAGGCCACCATCGAGCATGTCCTGCCCGACGAAAACCTGCGCGGCTTCAAAGGCCAGTATCTGGAAACGGCCAAAAAACTCAGAGAGCAGCAGGGCAAGGGCGGCGACAAAGGTGGTTCCGACAACCTTGCGGACCAGCTCGACTTCGAATTCGTCCTCTTCGCCTCCGCCGTGATTGATTACGACTACATCATGGCGCTGATTACCCGCTACGCCAGCCAGGAGCCAGGCAAACAGAAAATGAGCCGGGAAGCACTCATCGGCCTCATCAGCGCCGATGCCAAGTTCATGAACGAGCGCGATGACATCGCCGCCTACATCGGCACGCTCAAGGCGGGCGAAGGCTTAAGCGAACAAGCCATCCGCGACGGCTATACCCACTTCAAGGCCGAAAAAAACGCCGCTGAACTCGCCGCCATCGCCCAAAAGCACGGCCTCGCCACCACCGCCCTGCAAGCCTTCGTGGAGGGCATCCTCGACCGCATGATCTTCGATGGCGAGCAACTCGGCGACCTCATGGCCCCGCTTGACCTCGGCTGGAAGGCCCGCACCCAGGCCGAACTCGCCCTGATGGAAGATTTGCTGCCGCTGCTTACCAAACGCGCACAAGGCCGCGACATCTCGGGGCTCCGCGCGTATGAGCAATAAAATACTGCCCCTGTTTGAAACCCATCGCATCGAATACAAGCGCGAACTCACGCCAGAGCTCGATCTTGAGAAAGAAGTCATTGCCTTTCTCAACACCCCTGAGGGTGGATTGATCTACCTTGGTATCGACAAGACCGGCAAGCGGGTGGGCTTATCCGATGTGGATGGCGACATGCTCAAAATCAAAGACCGCATCAAAAACAACATCGCCCCATCCGCCATGGGTTTGTTTGACGTGGTGGAGGAAGAGCAGCCGTCAGGCGTCCACTGCATAAAAATCATCGTGGCCAGCGGCAGCGAAAAGCCTTACGCCAAAAAGAAATACGGCATGACCGAAAAGGGCTGCTTTCTGCGCATAGGCACTGCCGCCGAACCCATGCCCGTGGCGATGATCGCAAAACTCTTTGCCAGCCGTACCCGCAACTCCATCGGCAAGGTCAAATCACACCGCCAAGCCTTGAGCTTTGAGCAGCTGCGCATTTATTACGAAGAAAAACGCAAGCCGCTGAACAAACAGTTTAAAACCAATCTGGAGCTCACCACTGAAGACGGTTCGCTCAACTACGCCGCCTACTTGCTGGCCGACGAAAACGGCACGTCCATCAAAGTGGCCAAATACCGGGGTAAAGATCGCATACATCTGATCGAGAGCAATGAATACGGCTACTGCTCCCTTATCAAGGCCACCAAAAGCGTGCTCGACAAGCTGGATCTGGAAAACAAAACCGCCTCCACCATCACCGCCAAAGAGCGGCGCGACGTGCGCCTGTGGAACCCCATCGCCCTGCGCGAGGCCGTCATCAACGCCATCGTCCATAACGACTACACCCGCGAAGTGCCGCCCAAGTTTGAGATCTTTGCCGACCGCATCGAAATCACCTCTGCCTGCGCACTGCCCGAAGGCTTGACCCAAGTCGAGTTTTTTGAGGGCTACTCCATTCCGCGCAACAAAGAGCTGATGCGCATTTTCAAGGACCTGGAGATGGTGGAACACCTCGGCTCAGGCCTGCCCCGTATCACCGAATTTTATGGACCGGAGTGTTTCCGCTTCACTGAGAACTTTTTGCGCGTGACGTTTCCGGCCAGTGGGCCGGTTTACGAGGAAGAGGCTCCAGTCACAGGGCGAGTAACCGAACAAGTAACCGACCCAGTCACCGACCCAGTCACCGACCCAGTCGTCCGGCTTCTGCACATCCTGGTGGAAGGGCCGCTGGCGCCTTCAGATATCCAGCGGATGCTTGCACTCAAACACCGCCCCACCTTCAAAGCCAATTACCTGCGCCCGGCGTTGGAGCACGGATGGATTGAGCCAACGCTCCCCGACAAACCCAACAGCCGCTTGCAGCAATACCGGCTAACCGACCAGGGAAGGACCTTGTTGAAATGAGTGAACAGAAACGGTTGGTGCCGAAGCTGCGGTTTCCGGAGTTTCGGGAGGCTGGAAAATGGACTACGGATACTCTGGGATCGGTCGCCAAAATCAGCACGGAGAAAGTGGGTGATCACACCTGCATTCCCATGAGCATCACCTCGGGTGTCGGATTGGTCAGTCAGATGGAAAAGTTCGGGCGAGTAATCGCTGGAAGCTCCTATGCGAACTACCTTCAGCTTAAGAAGAACGACTTCGCCTACAACAAGAGCGCCACGAAAGAATATCCCGAAGGCTTCATCGCGTTGTATTCCGGCGACGAGCTTGCCGCTGTGCCGAACAGCATTTTCACCTGCTTTCGCATCAAAGGTGATTCACCCGTCCCCCAATACCTGAACTACCTTTTCCTCGGGAATTTGCATGGCCGGTGGTTACGAAAGTTCATTGAGGTCGGAGCGCGTGCACACGGCTCGCTGAGCATCAACGAAGATGATTTGCTCGCTTTGCCCGTTCCTCTTCCGAGTGGGAAAGCATCCGTCCCCGAACAACAAAAAATCGCCGAGTGCCTGAGTTCGCTGGACGAGGTGATCGCGGCCCAAGCCCGAAAACTGGACGCGCTCAAGACCCATAAGAAAGGGCTGATGCAGCAGCTATTCCCCCGAGAAGGCGAAACCCAACCCCGCCTCCGCTTCCCCGAGTTCCAAAACGCCGGGGAGTGGGTCAGTGATTCGTTGGGGACAATTTTCGACACATCCTCTGGCGGCACTCCTGACCGTACAAAAGAGGAGTATTGGAACGGCGATATTCCGTGGATCACAACGTCATTGGTTGCCTTCAATATCATCACAGCAGCAGAAGCGTTTATTAGCGAATCGGGGTTGAATAACTCGTCGGCGAAGATCTTTCCCCCAAACACAATTTTGATCGCAATGTATGGCCAGGGTAAGACTCGCGGCCAAGTTGCGATGCTTGGGGTAAAGGCCGCAACTAACCAAGCGTGTGCAGCAATCCTTCCAACGAAGGGTGTCGATCCGAATTTCGTCTTTTTGAATCTTGGAAGTCGATACGAAGAAATGCGTCGCCTGAGCAATAGCGGGGGACAAGAGAACCTGAGTCAAGGTCTCATTCAGGGCCTTCAGTTCTCTTATCCGGCAGATCCCGCCGAACAACAACGCATCGCCGCCTGCCTGAGCAGCCTCGACGACCTGATCACAACCGAAACCCAAAAGCTCGCAGCCCTCAAGACCCACAAGAAAGGGCTGATGCAGCAGCTTTTTCCATCCCTGGAAGAATAATATGGAAGTAGATCAGCCACTAGCATCGGATACAACACAGCCAGACGACCTATCTCCACTTAAGGAGCTAATCTTCGTAGCGGCACTCAACGACCTCGATGACCTTCTGACGCAAAGTGATAAAGCATTCCTGATCGGTGCCGGGTGTAGTAAGTGTGCAGGTCTGCCTCTCATGGCAGAACTCACTACAAAGACCATCGAGAGTGGGAAGTTAAGCGAAACCACAAAAAAAATACTCTTAGACATACAGAAGCTATTTACCGGTGCAAACGCTGCAAACATAGAAGACTACTTGAGTGAGTTGGTCGATCTTCTCGCGATAGCTAAGCGGCGTGGTGTTCGCGGAGCAACTAGCCATGCGGCCCCACTTAATGGCGTCGACTATACGGCGAAACAACTCGAAGACGCGGTTGATGAAATCAAAGCAGCGATTACCGAAGTGATCGATGTATCCGTGTCGATGGACGTCCACTGGAAGTTCATCCAAGCGATACATCGGCCCTCTCGGCCCGGCAGAACAGTGGCGACTCGTCCCGTCGATTACCTGCTATTGAACTACGACACACTTATTGAAAGTGCGCTCGCCCTTCAGAGGTTACGTTATGCCGACGGAATGAACGGGGGCAACAGTGCTTGGTGGGATCTGTCGACTTTCGATGCGGAGGGTCTTTCAGCCCGGGTCATCAAACTGCATGGCTCGATCGACTGGAGTGAAATGTCTGATGAGCCACTGCCTCGGAGAATCGACAAGAATCTGAAATTGCCCGCCGGCAACGAACGTAAGGTTCTAATCTGGCCTGCATCTACGAAATACCGCGAAACTCAGCGTGACCCATATGCTCAGCTATCCAGTCTTGCGCGCCGTACTCTGCGCCCACCGTCTGGTACTCAAACCGTACTGACGGTCTGTGGTTACAGCTTCGGAGATTCCCACATCAACATCGAAATCGAGCATGCACTCCGTGATTCAGGGGGCGAATTGACGGTTGTTGTCTTCACCTTCGACGAGGAACCGACTGGCGACCTCAAGCGACTGCACGAAGACAAGAAAATCAGCGAGCAAATCCGAATTTATGCTCGCAGGGGATTCTTTCATGGCACAACTGCCGCGAAGTCAGCGGTCGATTTGCCATGGACCAAATTTGAAAACATTACCCGGCTGCTTGGAGGTGAGCGATGAGCCCTCAAATCCATAATCCAAATGATCCCTTAGAAAACCTCGCGATTGGAACAATCATCGAGGTCGATGGCTCTCACATCGTAGCGGAATTGAAACCTGGCATTACCGAACTTTCCCGCGTTTTTGGCGGCGACACATATCCTATTGGGCAGTTCGGTTCGATCGTGAAGATTCATTTTGGCCGAAGGATCATCTTTGCATTCGTTGGACGGCTCCGTATGAAGGCGGAATACGAGCTTGAGCGTGGCATAGCGCCACAAGCAGCAAGCGACGAGAGAGTAATTGAAGCAGACCTTTTTGGTGAGGGTGAGTGGTTGCGCGACACGACTGTCACGCCTGTTGGCTGGGAGCTGAAGTTCGACCGTGGAGTTGCAACTTATCCACTCCCGCAACAAACTGTCTACCTCACGCCAAAACGTGAAATTCGCTTCATTTACGGTCACGGGAAAGGGCCTTCAGTCCATCTTGGTGAGCATGTCGGGACAGGCGGAACAAAGTGTTTTGCCGAGATGAATGAACTACTCGGAAAGCACACGGCGATTCTTGGTTCAACGGGCGCGGGGAAATCTGGCACAGTTGCGGCAGTCTTACACAGTCTGCTCGAAAGGGGTGCTGACGCTGGCTTGGCTAATTGGAAGCCACGCATCGTTGTGCTTGACCCGCATAACGAGTACTCGGCCGCATTTTCAGGCCACCAGAAACTTTCGACGGACGATGGCTCTTTGGTCTTACCTTATTGGCTGTTGAATTTTTCCGAAACAGTAGCGTTGTTGATAGGGAAGACAGAGTTTGCCGCGACATCACAGGCAAATATTGTGAAAGTTGCGCTGCTTAAGGCTAGAGTGGAAGGCGCAACGACGCTCGGTCTCACGCCAGAAAAGATTACGGTCGACTCTCCCGTGCCGTATAAGCTGTCGACGTTCATTGCCTCCGTTGAGGCCGATAAGCCGTCACAGGCTAGCAAACAGGATTCTCATAACTCCATTTTGGAAAAGCTTGATGTATTGATCCGGGATGCACGAATTGCCTTCATGATGAGGGAGTGGATCGGAGCTGCTCAGGATCCGTTTCCTGCAATACTGTCGCAGCTTGTAAGTGAGGGGGCGCAACCTAGAATCGTCGACCTTTCCGGAGTTCCGAACGAAGTCGCCGGTGTTTCAAGCGCCGTTATTGCAAGGACGCTCTTCAATCTGAAAGTGTGGCAGACGGCAGAAGAGCGTCAAAATGATCCTGTCTTGCTCGTCTGCGAAGAAGCTCACCGATACGTCCCCAATAGGGGCGAAGCTCAATACGAAGCTGCCCAAGAAGCAATTCGGCGAATCGCGAAGGAGGGTCGTAAATATGGAATCGGACTCCTGTTGGTATCGCAGAGACCAAGCGAGGTCGAAGCGACGGTGCTATCGCAGTGCAACAGCTGGATCATTCTCCGGATTACAAATGATGCAGATCGTGAGCATGTCCGTTCGATTCTTCCCGATTCGATGGCTGGACTTACCAAGATGCTTTCGGGATTGCGGCGACAAGAAGCGATTTTTGTTGGTCAAGCAGCAGTCCTACCTTCGAGGATTCTGATTCGTTCGCTTACGTCTGAACAGTTACCTCGTTCGAATGACATCGATTTTGATAAGGGTTGGCAGGGAGCAGCAATGACCGAGGCCCAGCTCGCGGTCATAGCGAATAAGTGGCGGTATCAGACCAAATGAGCCTCGACGAATCTATTTCCGTGACGTCACTAAATGGTCGTTGTAGTGAATCCGGCCATTCTAATCCAATGAATGACCTCATTATTTACACCACCGAAGACGGCCGCAGTCAGATCAACTGCGGGCGCAGCAGCAGATATTCCCCTTTGAGAATGACTACTGATTTATGAACAAAGAATTCATTCTTCAAATGCAAAGCCAGTTCGATGCCTTGGTACAAAACCATCCTGTCGCGATCGATGTGGAATTCTGGGTTGTCCGAGATTTGCAAGATCCGCTGGGCTACGCCCGCTGGGAGAACTTCCTGAACAAGATTCAGTGCGCCATCGAGTTTTGTAAAACAACAGGTTACGAGGTCGGCCATCATTTTCGTGGCGTCAGGCAAATGGTTTTGCAGGGTCATAAGGAGATAGCCGCAACATGACCGACGTAAACTCATCGCAATTTGTGATCTACCAAAGCGAAGACGGACAAATCAAGCTGGATGTGCGCTTTGCGGGTGAAACCGTGTGGCTTAGCCAGGCGACAATGGCGGACTTGTTTGGTACGACCAAGCAAAACGTGGGCCAGCACCTGAAAAATATCTTCTCAGAACAGGAGCTTGGCGAGCAAGCAGTTGTAAAGGATTTCTTTACAACTGCCGCCGATGGCAAACAATACCGCACTCGACACTACAATCTGGATGCAATTATCTCGGTCGGCTACCGCGTGCAAAGCAATACGGCTACCCGTTTTCGCATCTGGGCCACGCAGCAGTTGCGTGAATACATCGTAAAAGGTTTCGTGCTCAACGACGAGCGTCTGAAAAATCCCGATCAGCCTTTTGACTACTTTGAAGAGCTCACGCGGCGCATTCAGGACATCCGCACCAGTGAGCGTCGTTTCTATCAAAAAATCACCGACATCTACGCCACCAGTATTGATTACGACCCGACCCAACCAGAGAGCATCGCGTTTTTCCAGACGGTGCAAAACAAGATGCACTGGGCCATTACCGGGCAGACGGCGGCGGAGATCATCCATTCCCGCGCCGATAAAAGTCAGCCCAACATGGGGCTGACCAACTGGCGGGCGGGAAAAGTTCGCAAGGCCGATGTGAGCATCGCCAAGAATTATCTGAACGCCGACGAACTGGCGGCGCTCAACAACCTGGTGGAACAATATCTGATTTTTGCCGAAGGTCAGGCGATGCGCCGCCTGCCCATGCACATGAGCGACTGGATTGCCAAGCTGCACGGTTTTTTGAGCATCAATGACCGCGACATCCTCAACCACGCCGGAAAGACCTCCCACGAGATGGCCAAGGCTTACGCGGAAGCCGAGTACGAGCAGTTCAACAAGGCACAGATTGCACATGCCGATCAATTGGAAAGCGATTTTGACCGCGCCATGAAGCAGTTGCCCAAGACACTTGGCAAGAAGAAAAATATATGAACGACACCAATCAAAAACAACTGGGCAATATTCTCTGGGCCATCGCCGACCAACTGCGCGGGGCGATGGATGCGGACGACTTCCGCGACTACATGCTGTCCTTCCTCTTCCTGCGCTACCTCTCGGACAACTACGAGACGGCGGCGAAGAAGGAGCTGGGCAAGGATTATCCCGACACCCACGGAGACGTGCGCAAAGTGCCGCTGGCGCTCTGGTATGCCAACAACCCGGACGACATCGAAGCGTTCGAGAAGCAGATGCGCCGCAAGACGCACTACGTTATCCAGCCGCAGCACCTGTGGAACAGCATCGCCAACATGGCCCGCACGCAAAACGGCGAGCTGCTCAACACCTTGCAGGCGGGTTTCAAATACATTGAGACCGAATCCTTCGAGAGCACCTTCCAAGGGCTGTTCTCCGAGATCGATTTGGCCTCGCCCAAGCTCGGCAAGCTCTACCCCGACCGGAACGCCAAGCTTTGCGCCATCATCCAGAAGATCGCCGAAGGATTGGCAGACTTCTCTACCGACATCGACGCGCTAGGCGATGCGTATGAATACCTGATCGGCCAGTTTGCCGCTGGTTCCGGCAAGAAGGCGGGTGAGTTCTATACCCCGCAGCAGATTTCCGACATCCTCTCCGCCATCGTTACGCTGGACAGCCAGGAGCCCAAGACCGGGCCGAAGAAGCGGCTGGAGAGCGTGCTGGACTTCGCCTGTGGATCCGGCTCCCTGCTGCTCAACGTGCGCAAGCGGCTGAAGAACGCGGGCGGCACCATCGGAAAAATCTTCGGGCAGGAAAAGAACATCACCACCTATAACCTCGCCCGCATGAACATGCTGCTGCACGGGGTGAAGGACAGCGAGTTCGAGATCTACCACGGCGACACGCTGACCAACGATTGGGACATCCTGCGCGAGTTGAACCCCGCCAGGAAGCCGTCGTTCGACGCCATCGTCGCCAACCCGCCGTTCAGCTACCGCTGGAACCCCAGCGAGGCGATGGGCGACGACGTGCGATTCAAGAATCACGGCCTCGCCCCCAAGTCCGCCGCCGACTTTGCCTTCCTCCTGCATGGCTTCCATTTCCTCAAGGACGAAGGCGTGATGGCCATCATCCTGCCCCACGGCGTGCTTTTCCGTGGCGGTGCCGAGGAGCGCATCCGCACCAAGCTGCTTAAGGACGGCCACATTGACACCGTGATCGGCCTGCCTGCCAATCTCTTCTACTCTACCGGCATCCCGGTCTGCATCCTGGTGCTGAAGAAATGCAAGAAGCCCGACGACGTGCTCTTCATCAACGCCGCCGAACACTTCGAGAAAGGCAAACGCCAGAACCAGCTCAAACCCGAGCACATCGCGAAGATCATCGAGACCTACCAATTCCGCAAAGAAGAGCCGCGCTACGCCCGCCGGGTGGAGATGGCCGAGATCGAAAAGAACGACTTCAACCTGAACATCTCCCGCTACATCAGCACTGCGCAGGCAGAAGCAGAGGTTGATTTACAGGCCACACACTGCGAACTGAAAGTACTGGCGGAGAAGATTGCCACGGCGAAGAATAAGCACAACGATTTTCTGAAAGAGCTGGGTTTGCCACCCTTGCCGTGATCAGAATCTTTGCAGCGTGTTCGATGAGTGAAATTCAGTACCATCCAAGGCGCCTTATAAACGCCATTCGTTAGATTTATTCCAGACGTTTGGTTGTGCCTTGCTGTGGAGTGTTATTTTTCAGTGAAAATGTTGATGGATAGCATCGGCCAATGTCTGTGCATTATTGGGTTGTCCATGAACGATATGGGTTTTGATTGGAGCATGATCGAAGTCTTTTAGTCAGTCGAGTAAATCCCGTTGATCAGCATGTGCGGAGAGTCTGTTATCTTCAGCAGCGCACATCGCGATGTTGAGACGCTAAGATTTTTTGCAGATTTCTGAATCTGTTAGAATGAGCCGCTGAACTATTGCATTCATAAACTTTCTTACCACTGTAGTATTGAATTAGGGGGCGATCCGGTTTCGACGTGGGTTGCGAAGCAGTGCAGGGCATACCGAGGATCAGATTACCTCGTAAATCCATCTGAAAACAATAGTCGCAAACGACGAAAACTACGCTTTAGCCGCTTAATCCGGCTAAACTCCGCACCAGTGGGCCTCAACGCTGGGTCTGGCAACAGACAGTGGAGTCATTAACGAGGATCGTATTTTGCAGGGTTACTTTGCAGAGTATTAAACGATAGGTAACTCGCTTGCCACCAGCCTGCCGGTTGGCGTGTGGCAAGTCAGACTAAATAATCAGGCTAAGTATGTAGAACTGTCTGTAGAGGATTTGCGGACGCGGGTTCAATTCCCGCCGCCTCCACCAATAATGAAACCCCAACCATCCTCGGTTGGGGTTTTTTCTTGCCTGGTCGCGCCGGTTCCTGTGTGTTGTTGGGGGATCCTGCGGAAGCCTGCGGACTTCGCCGGTCAGCCTCTCGCTCCATTACAGACCAATGGGTTACGCGCGGATGAATCAAGTGGTTGGATGAGTCTGCCGGTACAGCACTCGCCCAGTTGTTTTTGATTGAAATGAACGATTTTCATTCTGGCCCCCTTCCAAATGAGCTATCAGGAATCCACGAAGGCGCTGCTCGGCCTACAAGCCAAGTGATAGATGCGCCGATCTATTAAACGACAATTAACCTGACCGGTCAGGCGACAATTATCTTGACCGGTTGAGTGAAAGTATCAGTATGAGTTCTTCCCTATACAAGGAGCAAGAACTTGCCTGGAAAACATATCACTCATCAACAGGAAGCTATTTATATGAAGAATCGTCAGATAGGTCATGGTCAGGAGACTGCGGCTGCAAAAGCGGGGGTAAGTATCCGCAGTGGCCGTAGGATTGAGAAAGGCGTTCGGGTGGAGGAGTCGCAACGGCAATGGCGCACGCGCCAGGATCCTTTTGCACTGGTTTGGGAGACCGAATTGGTTCCATTGCTGTACCTGGAACCTGAACTGACCGGCACTACGCTTTGGGAACACTTGGATGATCGATATCCAGGTCAATACCCGGAGAAATTGCTCAGAAGCCTGCAGCGCCGTGTAAAACACTGGCGAGCAACGCAAGGTCCCGGTAAGGCCGTCATTTTTTGCCAGTCGGTGCCTGCGGGGCACCAGGGGTTGTCTGATTTTACCCGGCCACGCACGGCTATTACGATCGCAGGTAAGCCATTTGATCACCTGCTGTATCAGTTTCGCCTGGCATATAGTCATTGGCGTGCTGTTCATATCATCCGGGGCGGGGAAAGTTATAGTGCGTTGGCCGATGGTTTGCAGACCGCCTTGCATAAACTCGGCGGCGCGCCTAAGGAACATCGCACCGACAGCCTGAGTGCCGCGTACGTCAATGCGAACCAAAAACAAGAACTCACGCAATCTTATGCGGCGCTGTGTCAACACTATGGCATGAAGCTTACGGTCAATAACCTGGGCATCAGCCATGAAAACGGCGCCGTAGAAAATGCCCATGGTTCGCTCAAACACCGGATCGAGCAGGCGATCAAATTACGAGGATCTGCGGATTTCGAAAGTGTGGGTGCCTACCGCCGTTTTCTTGAGCGGATCGTCGATAAGCTCAATAAGCGCTGCAGGGGGCGATTGACAGAAGAGCAAGCACATCTCCAGCCACTGCCACGCTACCGCTTCATGGACTTCAGTGAACTGACCGTCAAAGTGACCACCAGCAGCACCATTGCGGTCAAACGGGGACTCTACAGTGTGCCATCCAGGCTCATTGGCGAGAACATCCGGGTTCATCTCTATCACGATCGCTTAGAATGCTTTGCCGGTCAAACACCGGTTATTACATTACCACGTGCGTATCCGAAAACGTCGGAAGGGCGCGCCCGGCGCATCGATTACCGCCATGTAATTCATGCACTGGCGGCAAAGCCACAAGCCTTTCGCTTTTCCCGGCTGCAGGATGATCTGTTGCCAACGCCACAGTATCACCAGCTGTGGGCACGGGTACAACAACAATTTGATCCCAGGCTCGCTTGCAAATGGATGGTATCGGTACTGCGTTTTGCCTATGACTATGATTGCGAGAGCCCGTTGGCTGCTGAATTGTTGCAACAAAATCCGCTACCTGAACTGCAAACACTGCAAAAGCGATTTCTGCGGCATCATGCGCCACAGCCGGACATCCCAATCAAACAACACACTGCGGATACCTACGATCAACTACTCAGCGGAAACTGGGCAACACAAGGAGGCAGCTCATGTCTGAATCACTCCCACTGATGCTCAAGGAACTCAGACTCCCTGCCTTTGGCCAGCATTACCGGCACTTCCAGGATCAAGCCGCAGAACACGCCTGGAGCTACAGCCAATATCTTGCCGCCCTGTGCGAACAGGAAGTCGCTCAGCGCTTCCAAAGCAGAATCAGCAACTGGACGCATGAAGCCAAACTGCCGCGCGGCAAAAGCTTTGCCACTTTGGCGCTGACTGAATTACCCCAAGCCGCTCAGAAAAAAGTCATCGCACTGCGCGACAATACCCAGTGGGCGAGCCAGGCAGACAATGTGTTGCTGATCGGCCCGTCCGGTGTCGGCAAATCACATGTGGCAGCAGCATTGGGGTTGCATTTGATTGAACAAGGCATCCGCGTCAAATGGATATCGGCTACCGCACTGGTTCAACTCCTGCAGCAAGCCAAGAAAGAACTGGATTTGATGTCTGTCATGACGCGGCTGGATAAATACCGTGTGTTGATCATTGATGATATCGGCTATGTCAAAAAGACCGATTCAGAGACACAAGTATTGTTCGACTTTATCGCGCATCGCTATGAAAGTGGAAGTCTCATCATCACTTCAAACCAGCCTTTTAGCCAGTGGGATCAAATCTTCCCTGACACCATGATGACCGTTGCCGCCATCGACCGGATCATCCATCACGCAACTATCATTGAAATCGACAGTGAAAGTTATAGGAGGAAAAACCAGAAAAAATCATGAACTAGCCAACAGACTCAACCGGCCATCATAATTGTCGCCAAAGCGGCCAAGATAATTGACGCGAGACACCGATCTATCCGTCACATTTTTTACGGAGATTGTGACTATCATTTTCTACATGTAGACAATATTTCCCGGTCGGGAAGTTTCGGTAAAAATCTAGCCTATGACTACAAAAGATTCCCGTTCGGGAAATATCACTTGCACAGGGGTCTGTTATGACTGATAATTTCCCGAACGGGAAACTGAGTAAGCCATGATATCCATTCGATCATCTCAACAACTCGGCGATGCACTGCGTGCCGCTCGCAAGCAGCTCGGGCTGACACAACCCCAGTTAGCTCTAGCGGCTGGGGTGGGTGTGCGCTTCATTGTCGACCTTGAGGCAGGTAAACCCACCTTGCGACTGGAAAACGTGCTGCGAGTCATTGATGCCTTGGGTGGAGAGATTCAGTTGAGCGGGTTGCCATCAGTTGCTGCCGACGTTCAACGAGAGGGTGACGACCATGGCGCATGAGCTGGAAGTCTGGCTATTTACTGACCGTGTCGGCACCTTGGCGCTGGTCGATGGACGACTGAACTTTTGCTACGCACCCGATTGGCTATCGCAACCTGACGCAGTCGCCTTGTCCGCCTCGCTGCCCCTGCAAGCGGAGCCATTCGACGATCACAAAATGCGTCCCTTCTTTGCCGGTCTGCTGCCAGAGGGGCAGATGCGCCGCCTGATTGCGCAACAGTTCCAGATCTCAAACCAGAATGACTTTGCGCTGTTGGATCGCATTGGTGGCGAATGCGCGGGGGCCGTGACGTTTCTGGTGCCCGGGCAGGCTTCGCCCATTCTTACCCGTAACGATGATGTTCAATGGCTGAGTGACAAGGAAGTCATTGCCATTCTAGACGAATTACCGCGTTGCCCCATGCTGTCAGGCGCTTGGCGTGGTGCCTGAAATGAAATACCAGAATGAAGGTGGGCCAGATCTGGCCCGATGCTTCGAATTGGTACGTAGCGCCACGCGCCCCAGCGCGCCGCAGGTCCTGCGTCTGATCGACTACGTGATCTTCAATGCGCTGATCGGCAATCACGATGCGCACGCTAAAAATTTCTCGCTGCTATATATGGATAAAAAGCTCGGGACTATGCCCGTCTTGGCGCCACTCTACGACACACTTTCGACAGCAGTATATCCCACACTGGCGCCGAAGATGGCGATGAAAATCGGCGGCAAGTACAAGTTTAGCGAAGTCCAGGGACGACACTGGGAGCAATTTGCAGAAAGCGTCGGTCTCACCAGGGCTCAGGCCAAACGGCGCATTCTGGAGTTGGCAAGGTCATTACCAACCACAGCGCGCAAGCTTCAGTCTGACCCTGGACACAGTTTTTCTGGCAATGCCGTGGTTGAGCGAATCAATGTTTTGATTGAAGAACGCTGCGCCCTGACGATTCGTCGGCTTACCGACCCTGCCGCCGAAAATGACACAGCAATCGAACCCTCGGCCTGAACCACCATACGGATGCGGGTTCGATTCCATACTTTCAATAGTCGTTTGACAGGGTACTGCCTCACCACCATCAAAAAAACTAATCCTTCATCCAGCTGGCTTTAAATGCAGCCACATCAGTACTCAGGCGAAAAGTGTCTTGACGCCTACCGTAATGGTATTCACCAGCATCCCAAGCGCAATACATCCTGCGATTACTGCAAAACTTCGTTGCAGTAATGTTTCATTGAAACGGTCAGCATAGCGGCGACCGATCAGCATGCCTGATACGGCACCCGTAGCGAACGGTACTGCAATTGCCCATTGCATAGTTCCAATGAAGGCGGCAGAGAGAAAACCAACGGTTGAAATCAGCGCAATGGCAGCCAGCGAAGTGGCCACCAGGGACTGCATGGGCAACGTAGTGGCACGCTTGATTGCTGGAATGATCACAAATCCGCCACCCACGCCCAGGAGACCCGACAGAAATCCGGTGATTACCCCGGCAAGCGCTAATGCCTTGGCGCAAGGCTCATTCCAGATGAGTCGGCCCTTGACGGTATCAAACTGGCAGGGAGCGGTATCTGGTGATGTACACTTTTCCGGCATTTCTTGCAGACTGGCTGTTCGAAACATACGCCAGGAAACATAAGCCAGCACCATCACAAATAATAGCGTCAACAGCAGGTTGGGCAGAAATTGTGCCACCCAGACACCAAACGGGGCGATCACCGTACCCAGCACAGCAATCAACCCTGCTGCCCGATAGCGCACGATCTTCAGTCTGCTGAATGCCAGAAAAGCGGCAATGGTTGCTGATAGCGCAACTGCCAGCAAAGCAACTGGCGCCGCCTGTGTCATTGGCAGGTTTAGGCCAAAAATGAGTAGAGGGATAGCAACAATGGCGCCCCCTGCACCAGTCAAACCTAAAATCAGGCCGGTAACCGCGCCCAGCATCAGGCTGATCAGCAATATTTCCATATCAATGGTACCTGGTAATAGTGCTAGTTGACACCAGTCGAACGCGCCAACCATTCACGCCCTTTCAGCATGGCGTTCCAATACAGCCATGGAAAAAACTTCGCTTTGAGCCACCAGTAGGATTTACGGGCAATCGTGGGGTCAAGTGGAAAACTTGGCAGTAGTTTCCCGCCGAAACCAAATTCGGCAAGAATGACTTTGCCATTTTCCACCGTCAATGGGCAAGCACCATAGCCATCATAAATCGATTTGAGTTCTAATCCTTCGCGCGCCGCCAATAAATTCTCGGCAACGATGACGATCTGTTTTCGCGCAGCAGCAGCGGTTTTAGCATTGGGTGAAGAACAGGCGTCACCCAGCGAGAAAATGTTTAGGAAACGGGCATGTTGCAGGGTTTTAGGATTGACTTCGCAAAAACCGCTGCTGTCGGCCAGTGGGCTGTTGCGCAGAAAATCCGGTGCGGCTTGCGGCGGCGTGACATGGAGCATGTCAAACGGTTTTTCGACTCTGCGAATCTCTCCACTTTCATCTTTAACTTCGAAGGTGGCGATTTTTTGGTCACCATCCACTTTAACCAGGTTGGAATTGAATGCCAATCTCGCGTGATAGCGATTGACATAAGCCATGAGTGGCGGAACAAATTCGGCCACCCCAAACAGGGCGGGCGTGGCGGTGTCGAATTCAACCTCGATTTTGTCAAGTGTGCCTTGACGCTGCCAGTGATCACAAGACAAATACATCGCTTTTTGCGGTGCGCCAGCACATTTGATGGGCATGGGCGGCTGGGTGAACAGTGCTTTCCCCCCCTTCAATTGCTTGACCAGCGTCCAGGTGTAGGGCGCGAGATCGTAGCGATAATTGGAGGTAACGCCATTTTTACCGAGCGTTTGCTCGATACCTTCGATTTTTTCCCATGCCAGACGAATGCCAGGACAGACGATCAGCTGTTGATAACTGATGGCGCGGCCATCGCTAAGCTGCACCAGATTGTTTTCCGGTAAAAAGCCTGCGGCGGCGGCTTGAATCCACTGCGTGCCTTTGGGTATGACACTAGCCATATCACGAACCGTATCCGCCTGCTCAAAAGCGCCGCCGCCGACCAGCGTCCATGCCGGCTGATAATAGTGTTTATCGCTCGGTTCAATAATGGCAATACGCAACGAAGATCGCCGCCTCAAAAGACTGGCGGCGATGCCGATACCGGCTGATCCACCACCAATTACAACGATGTCGAAAGCATTGTCCCAGTGGCATGCGGGAATAACCGGCGTTGGTTTTGATTCTGGATGCTGATACGTAAATGTATGCGTTTCCGGTGCGCCACCTTCCCAATTGCAGGCATCGGTAATCGTGTCTTGTTGTTGCGTTGATGAAGCTTGTGCTGGTTGGCTCCCAGCGTACAATGCCGTGGCACGCTTGCCTGAGCCACAAAAAGCAAATACCGGCTCAGGCAAGGTTTTTAGTAATTGCTGGAAAGCTTCGCATTTCTCGGCATTCACACCACCGATTACAACGGGCAGATAGCTAAATTGCAGACCCGCAGCTTCTGCCGCTGCTTTCAGCGTATCGCTTGTCGGTTGTGCCTCACCGCTTTCTCCATCGGGACGGTTGCAGATGATTGATTTGTAGCCCGCAGCAGCAATGGCCGGAATATCCTCCAGACTGATTTGTCCGGATACGGCAAAATTTTCATTCAGTTTCTTCCAGTTTTGGGCGGTGATTGTGTCCATGGTGTATTCCTCTTAAAAAATATGGCTATCTAAAAATGTTGGAATCAAGTGTCCGTGATTTGAGGGTGGCATTTCATGTCGTTGATTCTGATTCGTTTTTTTGGCAGTACAGCTCGTAGAGGGTCAGCATAATGCTCGACACCTCCAGACTAGCCAGTGAATAGTAAATATATTTACCACTACGTTCGGTGGTAACCAGTTTTTCCTTGCGCAATATTGTCAATTGTTGGGAGAGCGTTGGTTGCCGGATACCCAGCAATTGTTCTAACTCACCAACACTTCTATGACCTTGCATAAGCTGGCACAGAATCAGCAGCCTGTCCTCATTCGCCAGTACTTTTAGAAGCGCGCAAGCCTTCGCCGCTGAAGCTCTTTCCTGTAACAAGATGGACAAATCCTGTCCAGAATCGCTTGACTTCAATTTATTTTGAAAATCTGTGTTCATTACGCATTAATAATTATGAAAGGTTATTGTTTTGTTTCATTGTTGACTGCTGTCGGGCTGGAGCGTCTGCCTGCCTATAACGCTATTTATAATAACAGAATATAATATTTTTTAAAAAACTATTTTTATATATTTAGTTTAAATATATAATGTTTCTGCATTAATCGATTTTTAACTAAAAGGAGTTTGTCATGCAACCCAATATTCAAGGCTTTTTTGATCCCATTACCGCCACGGTTAGTTATGTTGTGTTCGATCAACCAGCTGGTCATTGCGCAATTATTGACCCCGTACTCGATTACGATCCAAAATCCGGGCGGACGGCGCATCACGCAGCCGATAAACTGATTGACTTCGTCCGCTCCAATCATCTAACCGTAGACTGGATTCTCGAAACTCACGCACATGCCGATCATCTTTCAGCAGCACATTATCTAAAAATGCAGTTAGGCGGAAAAACTGCGATTGGGGACAAAATTTCTGCTGTTCAAACCACTTTCAAAAAACTGTTCAATCTCAAACAGGATTTCAGTGCAGACGGCATACAATTCGATCACCTGTTTGCCGATGGAGAATATTTTGACGTTGGCAAGATTCGTGGCAAGGCATTATTCGTCCCAGGGCATACCCCAGCTGACCTAGCTTATCAGTTTGATGATGCCATTTTCATTGGCGATACCATGTTTATGCCGGATGCTGGCAGTGCACGCGCGGATTTTCCGGGAGGAGATGCGCGCCAACTCTATCGCTCCATCCGTAAATTGCTGGATTACCCACCGGAGACCAGACTGTTCATGTGTCATGATTACCCTGCCGGTAGTCGTTCCGTCAAATGGGAAAGCACGGTAGCCGATGAACGGACACACAATATTCACATACATGATGGCATCAGTGAAGATGAGTTTGTCGCTATGCGTACCGCGCGCGATGCCACACTGGAAATGCCGGTTTTAATCTTTCCATCTGTGCAAGTCAACATCCGCGCCGGGCAGCTGCCGCCAGTAGAAGATAATGACGTGGCATACCTCAAAATTCCGCTTAACGTTTTATAGAACAGCCCACGACTGGCGTCTGTAGTGAAATCTAGGCTACTTGTTATTTGCTTATCGCCGTGCGTCGCAACGTACTAGCGCGTTGTTCCATTGCAGTAGTATCTGGTCAGCGGACAGGAGAACCGCGCCCTTAATCTGGGCAGTGGCCGCAATGATCCGATCCGCCGGGTCGCTATACAGGTCGAGTTGGGCGGCTGCGATGCCAATCGCACCATCGACGGGAATTTCAACCAGTCCAAGGCTGAGCAGATCACGCTGCCATGCAGTAGGCGGCAGTGCCGAGGTGATCCATCCCTTGTCGACTATTCCCAGAAGGAGATCGCCGATACGCCCAGGCAACTTTGTTGTAGGACGACATCGGCGCGTTTGCGTGCCTCGGGTCCGGTGATTGTCAAGCTGGTTCTAAGGCTTGGGGAAGTCAATTTAATTGGGTAATGGTATCAGTAGGGAGTAGCCCGGATGGAGCTTGCGGAATCCGGGATAAACGAGCGCAATGAATTCACGCACTGCACAAGCTTCCTGCCGGTAATATATGATCATACGAAACACGACAAAACCACAAACACCAACATAGTTTGCAACGTACTCAAAAGCCTATAGTAGAATCCTGATTAACTACCTAATGTCAGGACAGCGCTTATGGTTACCTTCCCGGTTTATCCGTCGCAAATATTATCTGCTTCGCCCGGCAAGGCGCTCTCCCCTGTTCAGCCGATCAATCCAGTACAACCCGCACCCGATGCAACGCAATCGGAGACCCCTTCGTTTACTTTGGGACAGAAATATCTTGCGCAGGTTGAAGCCCGGCTGGCAGGCGGTTCATCACTGGTAAATGTGGCTGGTCACTTACTTGATATGCGCTTGCCCCCGGAGGCTACAAAAATTGGCAATCAGCTCGAACTGACCCTGGTTGCCCAGTCGCCCCGTTTGCAGTTTCTGCTTGCCAGTAACGCACCAGCAAGTGGCCAGACGGCGACACTCAGTCCGATTGGCCAGTTTCTGGCGCGTCTGCTCAAATCAACAACATCCACGCTGACGTCCCCCGTGCCCAGTCAAACCGCTCCGTTATTGTCCTCGCCGCCAACTACCAGCAATGCCCTACCGGGCATCCTGCAACAGGCGATCACGCAAAGCGGTCTGTTTTATGAATCACACCTGGCGCAATGGGCGAACGGACGCAAATCGCTGGATTCGGCCAAACAAATGCCACAAGGTGCGTTGTCAGTTCATACCACCATCGCCGATCTCGAAACGCCTTCACCTGCCACGGCAAAAATTCTGCCCATTGTGCAGCAACAACTGCAGGTACTCGAAACTGGTCAATTATGCTGGCGGGGAGAGATCTGGCCGGATCAGACCATGGAGTGGGTGATTCATGATCGACCTGAGAATCATTACGGCGTAACTGAAGTACCAGCCCACTGGAAAACCCATCTGCGCCTGCAGTTACCAAAACTTTCTGAAATCAATGCAACCCTGATAGTCGATGTACGAGGCGTGCGCGTCAAACTGGATGCCAGCGAGCAAGCAACCACCAATCTCATCAAGCAGGAACAGATGGCGTTGGCTTCTGCCTTGTCTGCTGCTGGTTTGACAGTGCAGGCAATCGAGATTGAAGCACATGCTCCCACCAAAGCCAACAAACCCGAATGATGCGGCTAACCGGCCCGAGCAGCCGGTGGAGCGTGTATCCCTGCAGAATGCGGTCGCGCTCAGCTATCACGAGGGCATGACCGCACCCAGAGTAGTAGCCAAGGGGAAAGGACTGGTTGCGGAGGAAATTATTCGCCGTGCCCAGGAGCACGGTATTTATGTGCATGAATCGGCGGAATTGGTCACGATGTTAATGCAGCTGGATCTCGATGAACGCATTCCACCCGAGCTATATATTGCAGTTGCTGAATTGTTGGCGTGGCTTTACCGGCTGGAGAGCAAAAAATAGTTACACCCAGCTGAGGTAAATCGCTATCGTCGCTTTATTGCAAGACTAAGCGTTTTCTGACAAGGCTCAAACTCAGAAAGCCCAGTCCTATTAGAAATAGCGTGACGGGTTCGGGAGTTTCACTGAAAGGTTTTTCCGTTGCCAATAACCGGAACTGACCATCCCATGCTTGCGGTCCGGTAAATTTTAGCTGAAATTGATTAACTGCGTTGAATGCAGAAGGATTACTAAAACTGGAGAAATTTGCAAAAATATTACCTGAACCTAAATTGGACAATGTATAAGTCGATGCTCCATTGACGATCATTTCTACGTTAACGTTTAGATCGATTGCAAGTACTTCCAGTAAAATGGCATTGGCAACAGTAGTGAAATTGGTGGTTGTAAATCCACTCCAGGTAATAGTGGCAGTGCCGGTAGAAAAAGTATTGTTAGAAATGGCCAATAAACCGCCCGTACCTGGACCACCTGGCTCACCGATAAGAATCTCCTGATTGCCAAACCCACCCCCCGTGGCATCAGAAACCAGGGTTCTCTGAACACCTGTCAGACTGCTGGCGGCTGCGGAAAGCGACAGTGAAGCAGAGCTGGTACTTCCCGGTGTTCCAGTATCGGTAACCGTTTGAAAATCCGTGAAATTATCGATTAGTAGAGCTGCATGCGTATGTGATGAAATCACCAGAGCACTGAATACCAACGCGCTGCTGAAGAATGTTTTTGTGCTTTGTAACATTTTTTTAACTCCTATATTGATTGCTGATAGGCGACTTTCAGATCGCTACTTATATAAAAGCAATACTCATGCCAGAATATTTTATTACTTATAATCAAATGGTTATTTGTGTTAATATTTTACCAACGACTTAAGTGTAATCAAAACCGACAATCCGTATACACCTACAAAACTGCTTATATACGACTTCCTTCCTTCGATCTGCGCGCCCGAAAAGCAACCATCTCAATTGTCACGCCGAAATTGCCGCTCCTGCTGCTCCAGTCGAATGATGTAGCGTTGAATCAGTGTGCGACTATCTTCCGAAAGCCCAATAAATTCGCAGCCTGCGCGCTGGCAGGTGAGCCCATTTTTCAGCGTCATGGCATAGGAATTTCTGATGGCGACCGTCACGATAACTTCGCCCGCTTCGGGTAATTTGACCTGACATCCTGCAAAAACCTTGCCCGGTTCCAGATCAAGTGCATAGTGCTGATCGATCAGCGCCATGCCGCCACAACTGATATCAAACAGATTAAAAACGGCATCATTCTGTTGCCCATTGTCTGTCAGCATGGGAAACAGGCAAGTCGCCGGGCTGCTGACCGGAGTCATGATGCGATAGAAGTTGCGGCGCTGAAAACGCAGTAGTGAAGGTGGAATTCTGGTCGCAAATGCCGGACGACCCTCAAACAGTATCCGTTGCAATTTTCCGCAACTGAATTCAATCTTGACACGGTTCTGGGTAGTTACACAGGTGATGGCATTGGCTTTGAGGACAGATTCATTCATGGCCTCATCATTACCAATATCCATCACGAGTAAATTTTTTTCAGATTCGATCGCCAGAATGGAAGACAACATAAACTGGCTGCTGCGTTCCGGAAAAAGTGATAGCAAGGATTTCTCCTGCTGAATAGCTTTGAGAATAAACTGGATTTCGATTGGTGACGTTACACCAAAATTCTCTTGCAAATCGTCTGCTGAATGGGAGTTGGACATAATTTAACCTGGTTAGGATTGCTTATACCTGCATGTTCATGATTTCCTGATACGCCGTTACCAAACGATTTCGCACTTGTATCATCGACTGAAACGAAATATTTGCTTTTTGCAGCGAGATCATGACTTCATGTAATTGGGCATCTGGATCACCACGCACGAATCCCTGGCTCAGTTGCGCAGCCGTTTGCTGGACATCGTTGACCTGATCGACTGCGGATTTAAGCAATTGTCCAAAATCTGCCTGTGGCGGAGCGTTTGTTGTATCTGGTTTATTGTTTCCCGCCGCTAGTTCAGAGGCAGCTTTGAGCTGCGCCAGCATCTGATTAATACCTGAAGAGATTTCCATTATTTAGCTCCTGTTAACATCCGGAAAGACGATACTGCTGTAACTTGTAACGCAATGTACGTTCGGAAATACCGAGTTTCTCCACTGCCTGCTTGCGTGATCCGTTGACGGCTGCCAGTGTTTGCAAAATGTGCTCACGCTCCAGCGATTTAATGTCGCGTAAATTATTGTGTGGTCTGACTTCGATAGATGTCACGCCACTATCAGTAGCAAACGTTTGCTCCTCTGCGACAGTGTTTGGTAAATTGAGATGTGTTGCTTCAATGGTTCCAGATGCCATAATCATGGCACGCTGCATGACGTTTTCCAGCTCGCGCACATTACCCGGCCAGGCATAATTTTCCAGGCAATGAATTGCCGATTGTCCGAGAACGCTATGTGGCTGCCCATCTTGCGCGGCCTTGGTCAGCACATGCCGAGCAAGCGGCACAATATCCTGTGGTCGTGCTCTGAGTGGCAGAATCTCCAGCGGAAACACATTTAGCCGGTAATAAAGATCTTCACGAAATCGACCTTCACGTATATGGGCTGGCATATCGCGATTGGAAGTAGCAATCAGGCGGAAATCGAGCTTAATCAGTTTGTTGCCGCCAACTCGCTCTACTTCGCGTTCCTGTAACACTCGCAACAGTTTGGCTTGCAGACCGAGCGGCATTTCCGAGATTTCATCAAGTAACAGAGTGCCACCATTGGCCTGTTCAAACTTACCCGCTTGAGATTGGGTGGCACCAGTAAATGCGCCTTTTTCATGTCCAAACAGAATTGCTTCTAGTAGATTCTCTGGAATGGCTGCGCAGTTGATCGCCACGAAGGGCGCTTTGTTGCGTGGAGAATGCTGATGAATATAGCGCGCAAAAACCTCCTTGCCGCAACCACTTTCGCCCGTCAACATAACCGTTGCCGTAGATTGCGCCACTTTTTTCGCCAGTGATAGCAAGTTGAGCGTCTTGGGATCTCGTGCCACGAGACTGGATGTTTCATTGCTGAAATCAGGCAGCAGATAATGCCTGACATGCGCTAGTAGACTAGCCGACTCAAAAGGTTTGGTCAGATAATCACAGGCACCGGTGCGCATTGCTGCCACCGCCTTGCCAATTTCTCCAAAAGCCGTCATCAATATCACCGGTACAGCCGGAAATCGGCATTTGACCGCCTGTAGCAGCGCATGACCATCCATTGGACGCATTTGTACATCGCTAATGACCAGCCCGATAGAATGGGATGCCAACTGTTGTAGCGCCTGCTCACCATCTGCAGCGGTCAGGTTTTCGTAGCCTGCCAGATGCAGCGTTGCACTGAGTGCCTCGCGCAGATCAGGATCATCTTCTACGATCAAAATCGGTAAATTTTGCATATTTACTATCCCTGGTTTCATATTTTTCTGGGCAAGCGCACTATGAAATGACTACCCGTTCCAAGTGTGGACGCCACCTCGATTTCTCCCTGCAGGGATCGCACGATATTGTGTGCAATCGCTAGTCCCAGTCCGGTGCCTTCTGGACGGGTCGTGAAAAATGGATCAAACAACCGTTCCATCACTGCTGGTTCGATGCCCGGCCCTTCGTCACTCACCGTCAATATGACGGCATCTTCTGTTACCTCGCAGGCAAGCGTGATTTCACCATCAGTAGTAGACACCTGCATGGCGTTTTCCAGCAAACTGCTCAGGACGCTGCACAGCGAGTCCTGATTGACATTGAGACTGGTGCCATGACTGTTATCAGTCACGGTCAACCGCAGACTTTTTTGTTGTAATTGCGGCGCCATCATCCACCGCAGCTCGGTTAGCAGAGCTGTCAAATTGAAACGGCGCGCCGGGATGCTGCCACCTTTAACGAACTGCAACATGTTGCGGATCAGTTGTTCCAGATGATGCAATCTCTCCTGTGTCTTAACGGCAAATTGCTGACGTGTCTGAATATTTAGTGTTTCGTTAGTCAGGTGCTCCGCATAGAGCAGCGCGGTGGACAATGGCGTGCGCAGCTGATGCGCCAATCCGGCTGTCAGTTCGCCCATTGTCGCCAAACGCTGGTTACGACGGTTTTGTTCACGCATGGCATGAGCCTCGCTGATATCGTGAATCAATAAAATGCGCTCCTGATTAACGGACGAAATACTGCTTTCGATATATACCCGCCGCATATGTGCAGCTTCTGCCGAAAAATGCCATTCACCGGCCACGCCCGCCGGGCGCAGTCTTTCCTGCTCGATTTGCTGCCAGCGAGCGCCCAGCAAGGGCTCGCCCAGTAATTGCACTGCGGCAGGATTCACCTGTTCAATACGGTCTTCCTGATCCAGCGTGACCACGCCCGCTGGTAGCGCGGTCAATAGCTGGCTCAGTTTCTGTGACAACGCTTCCTTGGCCGCCAGTTCACGTTGTAGTTCGCCATTAGCAAGCGCCAGCTCTTGCGTGAGTCCGTGAACCTGTTGCTGCAATGCCTGATAAACATCGGAAAGTTGTACCGATGCCTGGCTGAATTGTGCAAATGCCGCTTTTAGTTGCTGCTGGTCAACGGATAGACCGGCGTTATCCATGGCGTGCGTCGAGATTGTTTTTCCTGTTTTCATTGCCGCGCAGCTTAGCATCACCTATGGTTCTAACCATCAAGTAAACAACGTGGTCAAATGCGGTCTTTTTCTCCATTCGATTAAATCAATAATCCTGATAATTCTGCCATCCGTCAGGCTAGCTTGGATTTGTATGCACCATGTTCAACTGGCTAGAGCGAGCGGGCTTATTGATCTGGCGTATCAAAGCACTAACGAATCAGGAGAGAAATTCGTGGCAACCATTCCAAATGAGATAGCACCGGCTAGCCGGTTTAATCAAGTCAAGCAGTTACCTGTACAGAAGAAGCTGGGGCTGATGCTCGCTGCTGCCGCCAGTATTGCATTGATTGTTGGCGCGTGGATGTGGAGCCAGACACCGGATTACCGCATACTTTATGCCAATGTTTCTGATCAGGATGGTGGCGCAATCATCGGTGCGCTACAGCAAATGAATATCCCCTACAAATTTTCGGAAGGTGGTGGTTCTATTCTCATCCCTGTGGGTCAGGTACATGAGGTACGTTTACGTCTGGCCAGCCAGGGATTGCCCAAGGGCGGGCTGGCGGGATTCGAAATACTGGAAAATCAGAAATTCGGCTCCAGTCAATTTCTGGAACAGGTCAATTATCAGCGTGCCCTCGAAGGGGAGCTGTCGCGCTCGATTCAATCCCTGTCAGCAGTAGAAAGTGCACGCATTCATCTGGCGATTACCAAGCCCACCGTATTTGCCCGGGAACGTCAGCAGCCCAGCGTGTCCGTATTGCTCAATCTGCATCCCGGCAGAGTGCTCGCTGTCGAGCAGGTTAGTGCCATTGTGCATCTGGTTTCCAGCAGCATTCCTAATCTTCCGGTTAAGAATGTCACGATTGTTGATCAGCATGGCAATTTGCTCAGCGCACAAAAGAACGATGCTGAAGAAACGGGGCTGAACCCCAGTCAACTCAAATATGTGCAGGAGCTGGAGCAGAATTTTTCGCGACGAATCGTGGCGATCCTGACACCACTCACTGGTCAGGAAAATGTGCATGCTCAAGTCACCGCCGATATGGATTTTTCGCGGATTGAGCGTGCTGAAGAAACCTATAAACCGAATAACAATATTGCTGAATCCGCAGCGATCCGCAGCGAACAGAAATCAGAGTCACTGTCGATCGCGCAACCGGAAGGCGGCATCCCAGGGGCATTGAGCAACCGTCCCCCTGCTCCCGCCCAGGCGCCAGTTGAAGTGAATGCGCAGGCAGGTGAAGCAGCACAAAATGAAAAAACCACGCCTACTGATACTCGCAAGGAATCGACTACCAATTATGAAGTTGATAAAACCATCTCGCATACCCGCCAGTCGACAGGCCGGATTAACCGTCTATCTGCTGCAGTGGTAATCAATTACCGCAGTCAGCTCGACGAGGAAGGCAACCCGGTCAGTACACCGCTGCCAGCTGAAGAAATCGAGAAAATTACCAGTTTGGTCAAGCAGACCATTGGCTTTAATGAAGCGCGTGGCGATACCCTGACCGTCACCAATAGTCAGTTTAATCTTTTAGAGGAAACTATCGAGGAAATGCCTTTCTGGAAGGCGCCTGACACGATTCAGCTTGCCCAGGACATTGGCAAACAGCTCCTGATTGCAGCGATTGTGCTGTATTTTCTGCAAAAGATATTGCGCCCCTTTCTTAAAACACTGTTGCCTCCACCGCCACCCGCCGTACCCGCATTAACCAATATGGGATCGGAGAGTGAACGTCAAGCTGTTGCCGCCAGAATAGCCACGCTGGAGGAGAATCTGCTGCAGGCGAAACTGCTGGCTGTCAAGGAACCAGCCATTGTGGCCAATGTCGTTAGAGGATGGGTAGTCAATAATGAACGATGAAGGTATTTTAAAAAGCGCCATTCTGCTGATGTCGCTGGGTGAAGAGGAGGCTGCCCAGGTTTTTCGTCACCTTGCACCCAAGGAAGTGCAGAAACTCAGCGAAGCTATCGCAGGCTTGAACGATGTCAAGCGCGACAAAATAGAAAATGTACTCGAGGAATTTTGCAACCAGGCGAAGGATAAAACTTCGCTTGGGCAAAATGCCCGTGATTATTTACGCACGGTTCTTACCAAGGCACTGGGGGAGGACAAGGCTGCTACTTTGCTCGACCGGCTTGAGCAAGGCAGCGATACCAGTGGTATTGAAAGTCTGAAATGGATGGACGCAGCCGCCGCGGTGGAATTAATCCAGAATGAGCATCCCCAGATTATCGCCACGATTCTGGTACACCTGGAACGCGATCAGGCAAGCGCGATTTTGGCGTTATTTACCGAACGCTTGCGCAATGATGTTCTGTTGCGCATTGCGACGCTTGACAGCGTACAGCCAGCGGCGCTGCAGGAATTGAATGGCGTACTTGGCAAACTTCTCGCAAGTGGGAGCAACATTAAGAAACCTAGCATGGGTGGCATTCGGGCTACCGCAGAAATTATGAATTTCATGCCAAACGGACTCGAAACCAGCATTATGGAAAATTTCTCTCAGTATGATGAAGAGATTGCCCAGAAGATTATGGATGAAATGTTTGTGTTCGATGATCTGATGAAAGTCGATGACCAGGGCATCCAGTTGCTGCTGCGGGAAATTCAATCCGATTCGCTCATCACCGCCCTCAAGGGCGCCAGGGAGGAATTACGCACCAAGATATTCAAAAACATGTCGCAACGTGCTGCCGAAACACTACGTGAGGATCTGGAATCCAAAGGGCCGGTACGCGTCTCAGAAGTGGAAGGCGAGCAGAAAAAAATCCTCAAGACCTTGCGCCAGCTTGCCGATGATGGCCGTATCGTGCTGGGTGGAGGAGGAGAAGGTTTCGTTTAAGTGCTCTTGTTAACATTCTCTGAAGCTTGCTTAACAATTCTAAAATTGATCGATCGAGGAAACCAAAATGAACGCTGCCCAAGTAATTGCAAAAAAAGATCTGGTTGACTGGAAAAAATGGGAATTTGGCGCGCTTGACGCTTTTCGGTCAATGCAGAAAAGTGAATCGGCGCAGTCCACTAACTCCCAATCTGCAAAAACTGCACAAAATAAGGACACCCCGTCGCGGCAGGAAGCCGTTATTTTGCCTACTGCGGAACAGATAGAAAAAATCTATCAACAGGCGCAGGATGAAGGCAGACAGGCTGGTTACCAGGCAGGCAGGGAACAGGCAGCACAGGAGAATACGGCAGAGCGGCAGCGTTTATGTTTGTTGGTCAGCACCTTTGAGCAGGAATTGGGCAAAATAGACCAAAAAATTGCACAGGATATACTGACGCTCGCCATTGATATTGCGAGAAAAGTAATTGGCCAGGCCATCCAGGTGAAGTCCGAACTGGTGCTGTCGGTCATTGAAACGGCACTTCGCCAATTGCCAGTCACCACTCAACCCTTACGCCTGAAGCTTCATCCACAGGACGCGGCATTCGTTCGAGAACATTTCACCAACCAGACCATCCCCACGAAATGGGAAATTACCGAGGACAAACAGATTGAACCCGGCGGTTGTCAGGTGGAAAGTGGTGGCTGTGAAGTGGATGCCACCTTACCTACCCGCTGGCAACGTACCTTGGCAAGTCTGGGGCAGGAGCAACCCTGGCTGCTATGACCCAGACGGATGCGCATGCGCACACTCCACTCTGGCAAGATTTCATTCGCAATTGCCAGCAACTGGTTGTGCCGGTCAATCCCTATCTACTTAGCGGCACCTTGACCCGCGTTGCTGGTCTGGTGATGGAAGCTGTTGGATTAAAATTGGCCGTTGGCACCAGCTGCCTGGTTTTGCTACCCAACGGTAACAGCGTCACTGCTGAAGTCGTCGGCTTCTCCGGGGATAGATTATTTCTGATGCCATCCAGCGATGTTTACGGACTGGCACCTGGCGCTAAGGTTGTTCCGCTGGAATACCTGGGCAGTACTCCGCACGTTGGTATTGCGCAACATCCCCGACGACGCGCGGCAGATCGCGCCAAGCATATCCAGGTAGGCCAAGCGTTGCTGGGTCGTGTACTCAATGGTGTCGGTGAACCGCTGGATCGAGGCGGCATACCCAATTGTGATCACAGCGTGCCGCTTTACAGTCGCCCCTTTAATCCCCTGGAACGCGCGCCTATAGAAGAAACGCTGGATGTTGGCGTGCGGGCGATCAATACCTTGTTGAGTGTAGGCCGTGGTCAGCGCATGGGATTATTTGCTGGTAGCGGTGTCGGCAAGAGTGTGCTGCTGGGGATGATGGCACGCTATACCAGTGCAGATGTGATTGTAGTCGCGCTGATCGGCGAACGCGGGCGTGAGGTCAAGGAGTTCATCGAAAATATCCTCGGCAAAGAGGGTCTGCAACGCTCAGTAGTCATCGCGGCTCCTGCGGATACATCTCCGTTGATGCGCTTGCAGGGTGCGGCGTATGCCACTGCCGTAGCTGAATATTTTCGGGATGAAGGAAAACATGTGTTATTGATCATGGATTCATTGACACGTTTCGCTATGGCGCAACGCGAAATCGCCCTGGCGATTGGTGAACCACCGGCTACTAAAGGTTATCCGCCTTCGGTATTCTCACGCTTACCGCAACTGGTGGAACGTGCAGGCAATGGCCGTTTGAATAGTGGTTCCATCACTGCTTTCTATACGATTCTGACCGAAAACGATGATCCCAACGATCCTATCGCCGACAACGCCCGTGCCATTCTTGATGGCCATATCGTACTGTCTCGCCAATTGGCAGAGGCTGGTCATTATCCGGCCATCGATATCGAAGCTTCGATCAGTCGTGTGATGCCAAGTATTGTCACACCTCAGCAACTTGAGCGTGCTCAGCGCTTCAAAGGGTTATATGCGCGTTATCAGCAGAACCGAGATTTGATCAATGTTGGCGCCTATGTTCCAGGCAGTGATTTACAACTGGATCAGGCAATCAAACTTCACCCGGAGATGACCTCCTTTCTGCAACAAGGTATGTTTGAAGCCGCGCACGCCGCCGACAGTAATAGACAGTTTATGCAAATAGCGCTATAGAACGTATTCGTCACACACTTACTTCAAAGAGAAAAATGGCGACTCCACGCACTCTGAAACTCTTAACTGATCATGCCCGCAAGCAAACGGAGGATTGTGCCGTCAACTTAGGAAAGTTAAACCGCAAGCAGCAGGAATCTGAACAAACGCTGAAGATGTTGCTCGATTATCGGAAAAGCTATCAGCAGCAACTTGTAGAGTATTCTGCAAACGCCGTTAATCCGGTTGAGTTGCACAATTTCATGGCATTTATCAGCAAACTGGATGTTGCGATTACGGAGCAACAGAAACTGGTCACGCACGCACAAAAGCATTCAGCAAAAGGCAACGATGAATTTCAGCAGCATCGCCAGAAATTAAAAACTTTCGACACCTTGATGCAAAAACAACAGTATCAACAGGCCGTTTGCTTGATGAAACGCGAACAAAAGCAACAGGACGAACACGCAAGTAATAACACTAACCGTCGCAAGTCTTCTTCATAATTTATGGCATGAAAAATGCTTATAAAATTGTATCGATTAATTTTTAACAGAAAATACCATGCTGAATTTACCCTTGCTACCAATCTCGCAGCCTGTCGCTAGTCATGCAAAAACCGCAATCAACTCAGCTACACCTGTTTCACCCATTGCTGAACAACCTCGTGATCGGGCATTTAGCAATGTGCTAAAAAATAGCGAGCAAGAAACGCTTGCTGCCGAGCAGGATGGCATTTCTACAGAATCTGTCACGCCAGATGACTCACCCGTTGAATCCCTGGTAGAGTCACCCGTAATTGCCAGTGGTAGCGTAACCACTGTTTTGCCAGCGGGCATTATCTCCGATCCGGAAACGCGACTGACACCGGGGACGGTATCTACCATGCAGCTTGCCACCGGTAATCCAACCGTCCGGCTAACGGGTAACTCCCCCATAACAGGGCAATCCGGATTTTTTGCTACCGATCACCTATCCAATCGAGATGCATTGTTACCACAACGGATGAGTAATCCCATTAATTTTGCGACATCAAAGCTTACTCAGTCAGCATTTGCTGGTGCTGGCACGCTCAATTTGCCATCCGGAACGATCGAACCTCTGTCTTATATCAATGCGGCTACGGACGGTACGGCAATTTTGGCCGATGGCGGCAAATATCTGCCGCTTTCCACTTCATCAATCCACTCCTCTCCAGCGACAACCACCAGCGTACCCGTTTCTGCTGCCCTTGGTGACTCAGTCTGGCCAGAGGAATTCGGCCAGAAAATTACCTGGCTGGCCACGCAGCGATTGCAAACAGCCGAGTTGAAGCTAAATCCCGCGCATCTTGGCCCAATTGAAGTCTCGCTGAAAATTACCAGCGAGCAGGGTGTACAGCAGCTTACCGCGCAATTTATGTCGCATAATCCACAGGTGCGTGAGGCTATAGAGGCAAATTTACCGAGGTTGCGGGAAATCATGGCAGAAAGCGGCATTACCTTGACTGACACATCCGTCGGTGCAGACACTTCCCGTCAGGATGCACAAAACAGACAACAAGCACCCGCCTACTCACATTCGCCAAGCAGCGAAAATGCAAACAATACCAATATTCGGCATGGGTCCGGTCAGACAGCTATTAACCAAGTAAATCTCATCAATACTTTCGCTTAAGGATGCCTTTAGAGTCCTGAATCTGCAGGTTTTTTTGGTTTGAGGATGTCTCTAAAAATTCAAGTTTCTAAGCAAGACAAGGCACGAGTAAAAAATTTGAGTGCGGCATATATTTGATATGTAAGCGATAATTTTTTTCGAGTAACGCCGTATTGTGACGAAATGGGGTAAGCAGGCAAGCCGCAAAGCGGCTGCTCGCAAAATTGGATTTTTAGAGGCGCCCTTGAGAGTCAGCCGGCAGAATGGTTGTAACAGACCGCTCATCTCTACGTGCATTGCTCCATGCTGACAGTAGTTGTTATTCCACCGCAAGTTGTGCCCTCGCTATACGCAGCTCATTAATCCCCCTGTTTCAAAATTTCATCAGTTAGCACATTTGCACGACGGGATGACTGTAAAATTCCTTTCCATTAGACGGTCATCCAATAATCACAATTATTATCCTCATCATGCACACTTTATTCACCTACATCATGGTATTTCCCAAGCGCAGCGCGTTTGTGCTGCTCGCGTTGTTACTAGCAGGTGTAGCCGAAGCACTTAGTCTGACGGCGCTGCTGCCACTGCTATCTATTGCGGTCGGGGAATCCGTTGATTCCAGTATTGGCAAAATGGTCATTGGTTTTTTGGAAAAAATCAATATTAATCCTTCACTGGAGACCATTCTGCTCGTAATTGTCGGCGGCATGTTTCTGAAAGGAGTTATTCTGCTGCTAACCAATCGTCAGGTGGGTTATACCGTTGCTCATGTGGCGACGCAGTTAAGATTGGATTTGATAGAAGCTTTGCTGGCGAGCCGCTGGCAATATTATTTGCGCCAGCCAGTTGGTGCGCTTGCTAATTCAGTCGCTACCGAAGCATATCGCGCCGCGATGGGTTTTGAACATAGTGTGAATGTGCTGGCACTGGGTATCCAGGTAATAGTTTATAGTCTGGTCGCCTGGTTTATTTCCTGGGAAGCCACGCTCGCATCCCTGCTGATTAGCTCCATCCTGTTTTTTGCATTGCACAGTCTGGTCAGGGCAACCAAACGTGCTGGTAACAAGCAAACACAACTGCTGCGCCACTTATTGACTTACCTGACGGACGCGCTTGGCTCTGTAAAATCCTTGAAAGCCATGGCGCGCGACAAAGTCGCCGATGCCATCCTGCACGAACAAACCCAGCAACTGGAGAAAGCAACCCGCAAAGAAGTCACTAATCGCGCGGCAATGCTCGCGTTGCAGGAACCGATCCTTGCTGCACTAACGGCTAGTGGGCTCTATCTTGCGCTCGCTGTCTGGCATTTATCATTACCGGAAGTGATGGTGATGGTGTTTTTGTTAACGCGAATTCTGGGGCTGTTCAACAAGGCACAACGCCGCTACCAGCAGCTTGCTGCTCAGGAGAGCGCATACTGGGCCTTGCGCAAGGCGGCGGAAGATGCTCGCCAGGAAGCAGAAAGAGTGACTGGTACGTTGACACCCACGTTGCAGCAAGGAATTAGTCTGCGTCAAATTGCTTTCAGTTACGAAAACAAAATCGTATTCAGAGATCTGAATATGGAAATTCCAGTGAAAACATTCACGGCAGTCATTGGCTCATCTGGCGCGGGAAAAAGTACTCTGCTGGATCTGTTGTGTGGACTTGCCGAACCTAGGGCAGGAGAGATCCTAATCGACGGCGCGGCATTACATCACACCGATCTAAGAAAATGGCGGCACTTAATCGGCTATGTGTCTCAGGATACCGTGCTGTTGCACGATACCATTCGTAATAATGTCATGGTTGGCGAGCCAGATATCCAGATCGAGGATGTCGAGCGCGCACTCAAACAGGCCGGTGCCTGGGAATTTGTCAGCAATCTTGCCGATGGCATCGATACGATTGTTGGTGAACGTGGCGGTATGCTTTCAGGCGGCCAACGACAACGTGTCGCCATTGCGAGAGCGCTTGCGCATCAGCCTAAGCTGCTGTTGCTTGATGAACCCACCAGCGCACTCGACCCGGAGAGCGAACAGATTATTTGCGATACCTTGCAACGCTTATCCCATGACTTTACGATCGTTGCAGTTTCGCATCAACCCGCAGTCATTAACGCTGCCACAAGAGTATTCATTCTGGCGGATGGGCAAGCCGAACTGCTGTCAGATACCAACATCGACAGGATGGAAGTTCTGGTTAATCAGCACAGCATTCACCCTGCTGCAGAAACGCATTGATTGCATCCACCCTTGCAGAATAAATCTGTTGATTGATCAGCATCGGTAAACGGGTATCATTTGCATGCGATTGCCGCACCGTACCGGCAATGGCGCCTGTATCAACTTGTGTCGCAGCCTGTAATGCCCCCTGCAAATGCAGCATCTGCCGATAATCTTGCTGTGCAAAACTGGGACGGCCATGAAAATCGCTGGCGCAGGCGTATAGCAATTCCTCAAAACGGGCTGGTCTGCGGTACGCATCTGTTGCCTGCAGTAATTCAGCAATATCATTTGCGGTCAATTCCAGCGCATGATGCACTTTGCCATGCAAGCGTGTTACCAATATGGCAAGTTCCTTTGCTTCACTGGGCACACGCAATCGCTCACACAACGCTTCCAGGATGGCAACGCCGCGTGCTTCATGACCGGCATGATGTGGCCATTGCTCAGGCGGGGTTGTCCCCTTGCCAAGATCATGCACTAATGCAGCAAAACGTACTTCGAGCGAATATTGTTGCGCTGCCGCGTAATCAATTACCATCATGATATGTACGCCGGTATCAATTTCTGGGTGGGCATGCGGAGATTGTGGCACACCAAACAGCACATCGACCTCTGGCATGATGCGTGCCAGCGCGCCGCACTCATGCAAAACATAAAACATGCGGGAGGGATGGTTTTCCATCAGCCCACGAGCCATTTCCTGCCAGACCCGCTCTGCCACGAGTGCATCAACTTCACCATCATGCACCATTTGTTTCATTAATGTGAGCGTCTCAGGCGCAATCTGAAAACCGAATCGCGCAGCAAAACGGGCAACCCGCAATACCCTGACAGGATCCTCGACAAATGCTGGTCCAATATGGCGCAGGATACCCGCCTGCAAATCGGCGATACCGCCAAAGGGGTCGATAATCTCGCCTTGCTCGTCTTTGGCAAGTGCGTTGATGGTCAAATCACGCCGGGCTAAATCTTCCTGCAAGGTTACTTCTGGAGAAGCGTAGACCTCGAATCCCTTGTACCCACGGGAAACTTTACGCTCAGTACGCGCCAGCGCATATTGCTCATGAGTTTTTGGGTGCAGAAAAACCGGAAAATCCTTGCCAACCGGGCGATAACCCATCTGCTCTAGCTGCGCGGGGGTCGCGCCCACCACGACATAATCGTGATCCTGCACCGGCAGGCCAAGCAGCTCATCGCGTACCGAACCGCCAACCAGGTAGGTTTTCATCCCTGGGCTGCTAGTTGGTCTGTTTGGCGGCAACCATTCCCAAGCGTTCTTTCAAGGTAAGCCTGCGCTGGTGATTAAACTGACTGGCGTAATACATCGAATTGTTCAGAACAACCTGGACATATTCACGCGTTTCATTGAAAGGGATAGTTTCCGCATAAATTGCACCTTCCAGAGATTTGGCGTCACGCCAGCGTTTCGCCCGCCCAGGTCCCGCGTTATAGGCAGCGGCGGCCAGCAAAGGCTGTTGATCGAATTGATCCAGTACATGCCGCAGATAATAGGTTCCCAACTGGAGATTGGTGCTAACATCGGTCGCCATGTTCGTCTGAAATTTCTGGATACCAAGCTTGTTGGCAACCCATTTGGCGGTGGCCGGCATCAGTTGCATCAATCCCATTGCGCCCGCACTGGATTTAATGTCTGCGATAAAGCGGCTTTCCTGGCGAATGAGCCCATAAACATACGCTTCATCAAGTTGCTGCTGCTGGATTACCGGTTGCATTTGAGCACGATAGGGCGCTAGATAACGCAAACTAAAGTCGTGCTGCGTCACTGTTTTCAGTGCCGTATTGATCACGCGATCGTAAATTTGATGGCGCTCAGCAACTTTGGCAGCTGCCAATAGTTGCTGATCTGTAAAATTCTTGATGACCCAGTTCCACTCACGATTGGCTTCTATGCGCTGATTGAGCCGATACAACGCCAGCGCGCGCCGGATGCCAGAATGATTCTCCATCGACCGGATTTCCTGCTCATTTGGGGTATACCGTACAGCCGGAATACTCATCGTCACGCCTAATTCTTCCTTGGCAAGCTGTCCATAATAACTGTGCTCGTTGCTCAGTTGTGCAAGTAACGTATTGGCGTCACTTTTCTTGCCAATGGATTTGAGTGTACGCGCACGCCAATAGCGCCATACATCCTCCTGCTGCATGGACTCTGGCATAGTTTCGATACTTTGCAACACAACCGGCCAATTATGCTGGCGTAGCGCTGTTCGCGTCCACCAGGCATGATTAGTTGCGGACAGCGGATAGGTTTCTTTCCCGCTTACTGCCTGAGTAAACCAATTCAATGCGCGTTCATCCTGGCGGATGGCAGCCCAATAGGCAAGATTTCCCAGAAAATAGGATTGATCGACGGCAGGAAATTGTCCGCGCAATTTCAGCCAGCGTGCCAGTGCGTGATTGGTATCACTGCGCAGCACCCGCAGCAGGGAAAACAACGTTATTTCCCTGTCAGCACGGGTTTTGATATTGTTCTGCTGATCGAGAAAACGAGCCGGGTTCTTGGTGGCGGCATCGATTGTACGTCGATCGATTGCCTGACTGGCAGCAAGATGCTTGCCGGTTTCCTTGGCGACACTGGTATTACCTGCCGCCAATGCTGTCCGAACTCTCGACCAGATATCCTCCGTCGATAATTTTCCGCTACGGATCAACTCCTGAAAGGGCCCAACACAGCCTTTCGGCATATTACGCCCACTCAGCCAGCGTGATTTCAGATCTTCCACAGCTGTTGGATCACCCTTAAACAACCTCATCTGTAGTGCAAAGCACGCTGTTTGATCATCCAGATTACCCAGTTTCGGAAATTCCTCACCAAACTGGCGCCATTGCTGGCCTTCCCCCAGTATCTGCAGCCACTCTCCACGCAATTTGTCGGCAATGTAACTGTCTTCATGCCGCGCTAGAAAATGCCTGACCTGAGCATCATCATACTTTTTTGAGGATAACCGCAGCCGGTAATACTCGGCATAGGGCGCCAGCGGATGCTGTTGTAAACGATCAGCGTAGTAGGCAACTTTCGCTACATCCTTTGCACGGAGAGCCTCCTGGATTTTGATGAAATCGCCATCCATATTCGCCACCACCAACCCGGCCCACCAAAATAAAAAACATCCGGTCAGAATTTTTTTCATGACATGCTCACACCCGAAAAATGGCCAAACTCACCACGTATTTTGTTATGAAAAATTTATTTTACCGAAAGGGTAGACCATTTATGTCATGAACAAACCCATCATCACCTGCCACCTCCAGGCAATATGATGAACTGCAACATTAAATTACGCCCTGAGCATGCATCGCGTCGGCAACTTTGACAAAACCGGCAATATTGGCGCCATCGACATAATTCACGCTGCCATCTTCCGCTGTGCCGTAATCGATGCAGGATTGATGAATGGCTTTCATAATTCCCTGCAACCGTATATCGACTTCCTCATGCGCCCATGAAAGCCGCATTGCCTGCTGACTCATTTCCAGGCCAGACGTGGATACCCCCCCAGCATTACTCGCCTTACCAGGCGCAAACAGCACTTTTGCATGCTCAAAACGTTCAACCGCACCTGCCGTGCAAGGCATATTGGCGCCTTCCGCCACACAGCTTACTCCTTGCTTGATCAGGATAGCCGCATCATCCTCACTGATTTCATTCTGGGTGGCACAAGGTAACGCAATATCAACGGGCACATGCCATGGCTTCTGACCTGGCAGGAATTTGGCACCTACGCGTTCTGCAAAATCGTTTACTCTGCCATACAGGTGATTTTTAACTTCAGCAAGAATCGCAAGCTTTTCTGTAGTAAAGCCTGTCTCGTCGACTACGCTACCGCTGGAATCTGATACGGTTACTACCTTGGCGCCATAAGCCATTGCTTTTTCAATCGCAAATTGTGCAACATTCCCAGAACCCGATACCGCTACTCGCATCCCTTCAAACGAACGGCCAGCATGTTTGAGCATTTCCTCAACAAAATAAACCACCCCATACCCCGTTGCTTCCGGGCGCAATAACGAGCCACCAAAGCTCAATCCTTTACCGGTAAATACACAATCAGAACGATTGGTCAATTTTCTGACCATACCGACCATAAAGCCGATTTCCCTGCCACCTACGCCGATATCACCCGCTGGTACATCGGTATCCGAACCAATATGGCGGAATAACTCACTGATATAGGCTTGGCAGAAACGCATCACTTCGCCGGGGCTTCTTCCCTTCGGATCAAAATCCGAGCCCCCTTTACCCCCGCCCATAGGTAAAGTCGTCAGGGCATTCTTGAAGGTTTGTTCAAATGCGAGGAACTTGAGAATAGAGAGATTGACGGAGGGGTGAAAGCGCGTACCGCCCTTGTAAGGGCCGATGGCAGAGTTATGCTGGATACGGTAACCACGATTGACGTTGACATTGCCATGATCATCCACCCAGGCAACTCGAAACATGATCACCCGTTCTGGCTCAACGAGACGATCAAGCAGACCGTGCTCCGCGTAACGCTGATGTTTCGTAATAAAAGGCCATAAACTTTCCACTACCTCGGTTACCGCCTGCAGGAATTCAGGCTGCCCTGGGTTTCTGTCGGCAACATAATTTCTGAATTCATCGATACTTTTGTACTTCATCTGCTCCTCCCCCTGTTGAGTCATCCCTAAAAAAATCGGCTGTTATGCATAACCACACCGACAACCGTGAAATTTCCACGATTTTGTGATGGATAGCAAGATATTTCTGCAAAATACCAGAAAAAGAATAGATGGAAATGTGGCGAATCACTCACCACGCTGATCAGCAGCTTTAAATCAAGCTATCTCCAAAGGGCTGATAATACTGTTGCCTTATTTATTCAAAATACGCATGGCAAAGCTGTGGCGTAATGTATGTGCTGATGTTGACTTGACAATACCGGTCGCAAATGATGCTTCCTTGACATAGTGCTGTACTTGCTTCTCATTGACATGATGGCGGCGCAGTATTTTGCTGCGTAGATCAATCGAATATCTCCGGGCGGCAAATATATATATTGCCAGCGCCATTTCTCTGAAGCATTGAGGTGCTCCTCAACTAGCGCATCTGTCAACCGCGTGCCAGTACCGTGTAAACTAATGACGTTTCTTCGAAAGTTTTACGTGAAATAAAAGTTTTACGTGAAATAACCCAAAATTAAATCCACGCATTGTTTTCGCGCATTGGATTTAGTCTGAGAAGCAGCTGATTTGATTATTTGCGGCTAACGACGACACAAACCCTATTGCTCACAGTCTGTATCCATATTTCATCTATAGAGCTTAACACAGGCTTGCGAGGTTTTCTGCTATGGCTGGTGGTCTGGGTGAATGCAAGATTCATCCTGAATCTTACCAGCGTAAAACGCGGCAGGAAATTTTAAAATCTCATGGACGATTCACAGCATGATTATCCGAATTTTCTTTTTTCTTATGTTGAATTTTGGAAGCACGCTGCTTTTTGCGCAATCAATAGAAGCAGTTGAAAAGCAACACCAGGAAACCGCCATGCCTGATTGTATGGGAACGCTAGATGCCTCGCAGATGGAACGACTATCAAAAGAAGTTAAGCTATTCAATTCGGAGATAACAATTTTGTGTCAGGCTGGAGATCGAAAACAGGCAAATATCCAAGCTGGTCTGTTTGAAAAACAGATGCTTGCTGATCTCAGTATTCAGTAACTCCTGACCTGTGGCCAAAAATTGTCCGAACTGATGCCTGGCATGCTTACTGAACGCGTAGAACTTTTACAGGCCAGTGAGCAATCCGACAATACGCTTCCGGATGTATGTGGCAAACCGTGGCAGGATTTTCAAAAACCAAGACAGTGGACAGTCTGGCCGTAAAAAACAGTTTTGGCACATCGGGTTAGATTTGCTGTTACTGTGAACGTCAGTATCAGTATCAGTATCAGTATCTTGTATTAAAACTTCAAGCTGAGGTATAGTAGCAACCTGCTAAAACATTATCCAGGCAGGAGAGCGCGCTATAACTCTATGGAGTAGCGCCGCCGAAGGCGTAACCCCCCGGAATCGCTCAGGCTTGACCGATCTCGGTCTGAACAACTGCTTGTGACAGGCAATCTGGAGAGTGCTGATTAGCTATATCAGCCACCGAAGGGGCATTCGGGATGAATTATTTCTCGTAAAACTCTCAGGTAAATGGACAGAGGGGAAGGGTCAAACTTGGAAATTGCGTATGACCATAGTTGTTGTGTGCGAACTTCAGGTCAAGGCCAATTTTCTGGAAACCGAATTCCTGTTGACTATTTTGAGATAATTATGCTGAAAATGACTCCCCTCAACGCAACCCACCGTGCCATGCAGGCCAAGATGGTGGATTTTGGTGGCTGGGATATGCCGCTACATTATGGTTCCCAGCTGGATGAGCATCATCAGGTGCGGCGCGATGCTGGCATGTTTGATGTATCCCACATGCTGGTAGTGGACATCCGTGGCGAGCAGGTGCGTGATTTTTTGCGAGGGTTGCTAGCCAATAATGTAGATAAGCTGACACTCCCTGGTAAAGCGCTTTATTCCTGCATGTTGACACCCGAAGGTGGTGTCATTGATGATCTAATTGTTTATTTTCTGACCGAATCCTGGTTTCGCCTGGTTGTGAATGCTGGTACCGCTGAAAAAGATCTCACCTGGATCCGTCAACAAGCCAGTTTGCGTGCGCCTCACCTGGAGATAACTTCCCGTCAGGATCTGGCGATGATCGCTGTTCAGGGACCCAACGCGCGCAGCAGAGTGTGGTTGGTTATTTCCGAAGCGCAAGCGGCGACTGAAAATCTGAAGCCGTTCCAGTCAGTGGTGTTGGAGCCTTATTTCATCGCACGCACGGGTTATACCGGTGAAGATGGTTTTGAAATCATTCTGTCGGCAGACCATGCGCCAGATTTTTGGAAGAAGCTGCATGCGGCTGGCATTGCTCCGGTTGGCCTGGGCGCACGCGATACGCTGCGTCTGGAAGCAGGCATGAATCTTTATGGACAGGACATGGATGAAACGACCAGTCCGCTCGAATCCGGGTTAGCCTGGACGGTAGATCTTAAAAGTGATCGCGACTTCATCGGCAAATCAGCGTTACAACAAAAATCGGTCAAACAGAAACTCGTAGGATTGCTGTTACTCGACAAGGGCGTATTGCGTAGCCATCAAAAGGTGGTGTCTAAAAATAACGAATTATCCGAGCAGGGAGAAATTACCAGTGGTGGATTTTCGCCGACACTTAACCAATCGATTGCGTTGGCGCGTGTACCTGCGGATTGGTCGGTCGGAGAAGAAGTCGGTGTACTGATACGCGACAAGCAGCTATCAGCCAGAATCGTTAATTTCCCTTTTGTGCGTAATGGCAAGGCACTTGTTTGAAATAAATTTTCAGAATTAATTTCTTGGCAAACTATTTTGGAGTAACAAAACAATGAGTATCCCGACAACACTGAAGTATGCAAAATCACACGAATGGGTCAAGGCAGAAACGGATGGAACAGTCACGATTGGCATATCACACCATGCGCAGGAATTATTGGGCGACATGGTGTTTGTCGAATTGCCAAAAATTGGACGAAATCTTGCACAAAACGAAGGATGTGCGGTGGTGGAATCCGTTAAATCTGCTTCCGATGTTTATTCGCCTGTTAGCGGCGAAGTAATTGCGGTAAATGCGGAACTGGAATCTGCTCCAGAAAAAATTAACCAGGATGCCTATTCGGCATGGCTGTTCAAATTAAAACCAACTAACCCCGGTGAAATGAACAACCTGCTCGATGCGACTGGTTACGAGAAACTAGTTGCAGAAGAAGGTCACTAAGCGCGCGTATTGCATAGTATTTCTTCATCTGGAAGCAGATTTTTTGAGAGTAATTCATCAGGTTAAATTATAGACATGCCATTCATTCCACACACCAAGGAAGATGTCAGCGCAATGCTTAAAAGTATTGGCGCTGATTCGATAGAAACGTTGTTTGATGAGATTCCCGCTGAACTGAGAACGGGCTCGTTGCAAAATGTGCCCGCAGGGATGAGCGAGATGGAAATCTCGCGACTGATGCTGGAACGTGCGCAGCAGGATGGGTTTTATCTTAGCTTTGTCGGAGCCGGAGCCTATGAGCACCACATTCCGGCAGCCGTCTGGCAAATCACGACACGTGGAGAGTTTTATTCATCGTATACGCCTTATCAGGCGGAAGCCAGCCAAGGGACCTTGCAGCTGCTGTATGAATACCAGACGATGATGGCTTCGCTAACCGGTATGGATGTCTCTAATGCCAGTCTATATGATGGTGCTTCTGCACTTGCCGAAGCGGTGCTGATGGCGGTACGCCAACACCGTACTTCCAGCAGGATTCTGATTCCACAAACGGTGCACCCGATATACCGAAAAGTGGTGCGTACCATTGTCCGGAACCAGTCAATCGAGATTGTCGAGATTCCATATGATCCAGCATTGGGACAAACTACGCTCGCGCAACTTGAGGCCGCTGGACAAACTGAATTTGCGGCACTCGTGATTCCACAGCCGAATTTTTTTGGTGTGCTTGAACCAGTTGATGTTTTGACGGACTGGGCGCATAGCAAAAACGCACTGGCTATTGCAGTAGTTAACCCTATCGCACTTGCCATGCTGACACCGCCTGGTGAATGGGGTGAAAAGGGCGCCGATATTGCTGTTGGTGAAGGGCAGCCACTGGGAATTCCCTTGTCGAGTGGGGGGCCTTACTTTGGTTTCATGGCCTGTAAGCAGCCCTTAGTCAGACAAATGCCGGGAAGAATCATCGGGCGCACGACTGATCTTGAAGGCCGGGAGGGATTTGTCCTGACTTTGCAAGCTAGGGAACAGCATATTCGCCGCTCCAAGGCAACATCCAACATCTGTACCAATCAGGGGTTGATGGTAACAGCAGCCACGATTCATATGTCTTTGCTCGGTCCGGAAGGATTGTACCGTGTTGCGGCACAATCACATGCCAATACGCTGACGCTAGTCGATGCCCTGATCAAAATACCTGGTGTCAAAAGAGTTTTCAGCAGTTCGTTCTTCCATGAAGCAGTGCTATCTCTGCCCAAGCCAGTGTCAGTTGTGCTTGAAAATCTTAAATCCAAAGGGGTATTGGCTGGTTATGTGCCTGGGGGCAGTTACAGCGAGCTGGACAATTGTCTGCTGGTTTGTGCAACGGAGACCAAAACAGCGGCCGATCTGGACAAATACGTGGCACTGTTTCAGGAAGCGCTTGCAAATTGACCGGCGGACAACAATCTTCTGCAATCAATCAAAAGAATTTAATATGGTTACGATGAGTAATGCGTCAATTACCACTAATAGTTTTTTACTCTGGCAGGCGTGACATGTTCAATTTTTTCCGATTCTACACACCATTCTGTATGCTTTTAAAATTATGCTGATATTCGAACATTCCCGCCCGGGTCGGGTCAACTACTCGCAAATGCCTGCTATTCGCGCTACCAAGTACGATATACCTGATAACTTGTTGCGAAAGTCTAAACCGTTATTGCCAGAAGTGTCAGAGATGGATACTGTGCGTCATTACACGCGGCTATCGCAGAAAAATTTTTCGATCGATACCCAGTTTTATCCATTGGGCTCCTGCACGATGAAATATAACCCGCGTGCCTGTAACTCACTGGCAATGTTGCCCCAGTTTCTGTCGCGCCATCCGTTGGCACCAGAAGATACCGGACAGGGATTTCTTGCCTGCATGTATGAGTTACAGGAAATTCTGAAGGACGTAACTGGCATGGCAGCAATCAGTTTGACATCGATGGCCGGTGCACAAGGTGAATTGATTGGCGTTACTATGATCCGTGCCTATCATGAAGCGCGTGGTGACACCGCACGCACTGAAATTATTATCCCTGATGCGGCGCATGGTACCAATCCGGCGACAGCTGTGATGAGCGGCTACAAGGTGGTTGAAATCCCAACGGACGCAGAAGGTGATGTTGATATGGCGGCACTGAAGGCGGCGGTTGGGCCAAAAACTGCCGGTTTGATGCTGACCAATCCTTCGACTTTGGGTGTCTTTGAGAAAAAAGTCGCGGAAATGAGCCAGGTTGTGCATGCTGCCGGTGGCCTGCTCTATTACGATGGCGCTAATCTTAATGCGGTGCTAGGCAAGGTTAAGCCCGGCGATATGGGATTTGATGTCATTCATATGAATCTGCACAAAACCTTCTCTACGCCTCACGGTGGTGGTGGACCTGGTTCCGCTCCAGTTGGCGTGGCTGAGCGTTTGTTGCCCTATCTGCCGGTACCGATTGTCGCTTGTGAGAATGGCGTTTATCGTTGGTTGACCGAAAAAGATCGACCGCAATCCATTGGTCGGTTGTCTGCACACATGGGAAATGCAGGTGTGTTGTTACGTGCCTATATTTATGTGCGCTTGCTGGGTGCGGATGGCATGCATCGTATTTCTGAATATGCCACGCTCAACGCAAATTATTTAATGGCGGAATTACGCAAAGCAGGTTTTGAAATTGCGTATCCTACTCGCCGTGCCAGTCATGAATTCATTGTAACCACAAAGGCAATCAAGGATAAAACTGGTGTGACCGCGATGAATTTTGCCAAGAGACTTTTGGATAAAGGGTTTCATGCACCTACTACCTATTTTCCGCTTCTGGTTCCCGAATGTTTGCTGATTGAACCAGCAGAAACAGAATCTAAAGAAACGTTGGATACTTTTGTCGATGCAATGAAAGAAATTCTGGTTGAAATTGAAACACAGCCGGATTTGGTCAAAGGTGCCCCTCATCTTATGCCACTACGCAAACTTGATGAAGTTAAGGCGGCACGTGAGCCAGACCTTGCCTGGAGACCAACTTAAGTACCTTACCAGGTTATATGATTTAATTTTTATGTCTCAGCCGGTACTGTTGGTCTTGATCAACAGTACCGGCTGAATTTTTAGTAATGGACAATCCTGGGGATGATCTACTGATGCAGACGCTTATTTGTGGTTCTGTTGCCTACGACAACATCATGGTATTTGAGGATCAATTCAAGAACCACATTCTACCGGACAAGATTCACGTGCTGAATGTTGCGTTTCTAGTGCCAGAAATGCGTCGTGAGTTTGGCGGATGTGCAGCCAATATTGCCTACAATCTGCGACTGCTGGGTGATGATCCGTTGATCATGGCTACAGTCGGTGAGGATATTCAGCCATACCGCTACCGTTTGGAGAAATTGGGGTTGGCGCAAACTTATATCTATCAGGTTAAAGATACCTTTACTGCACAGGCGTTTATTACCACTGATCTGGATGATAATCAGATTACTGCTTTCCACCCAGGCGCAATGAATTTTTCTCATCAAAACAGCGTGAAAGCAGCTGTGAATGTTGGCCTCGGTATTATCGCGCCAGATGGCCGTGATGGCATGATTACGCACGCACGCGAATTTCATGAAGCCAGGATTCCTTTTTTATTTGATCCGGGACAAGGCTTGCCGATGTTCAATGGCGAAGAGTTGCTGAATTTTATCGACCGGGCGGATTATGTCGCGGTCAACGATTATGAATCACAGCTGCTACAAACGCGTACCGGTCTTGGTCTCGAAGCGTTGGCCTCCAGAGTCAAAGCATTCGTTGAAACCCAAGGTGCGGCAGGATCAATCATTTATGCAAATGGTGAAAAACATGTCATCCCGGCAGTTAAGCCCAAGGAAATTGTTGATCCGACCGGTTGCGGCGATGCCTATCGGGCAGGTTTGTTGTACGGCATAGCTCGTGGATTAGACTGGAAAACAATTGGTCAGCTTGCTTCTCTGATGGGGTCACTCAAAATTGCCCATCGTGGTGGGCAAAACCACGAGTACTCACGCAATGAAATCGAAGTAGTTTATTTGTCAGCGTTTGGTAGCCAGCTTCCTTGACCGGAAATATTAGGTTCTGTCGCATTAAGCGAGATCATCGATACCTTCGTGTAGACTGTTGGCATCGAAAAAATGGTGAGGCTACATGCTGGTTGTAAAAGGAATGCGATTTCCGATTGAGGTGATTCTGGTCTGCATCCGCTGGTACGCGGCGTATCCGTTAAGTTGCCGGCACCTGGAAGAGATGATGGAGGAGCGTGGTGTTACAGTTGACCATTCTACAGTGAGCCGTTGGGCGATCCGGTTTCTACCCTTTCTGGAAAAGATTTTCAGAAAGTATAAGCGCCCGGTTGGTGGAAGCTGGCGGATGGACGAGACTTATATCAAGGTCAAAGGTGTTTGGAAATACCTCTATCGAGCTGTGGACAGGGATGGTAAAACGATCGACTTTCTATTAACGGCCAAGCGCGATAAGGCCGCGGCTAGACGCTTATTTGACAAAGCCATGCAAGCCAATGACATTCCTGAAAAGGTCACGATGGATAAAAGTGGCGCCAATAAAGCAGCGATTGATGAGATTAATGCCAACAGAGAGAAACCCATGGTGGTTCGTCAGGTCAAATATCCCAATAATATTGTGGAACAAGATCATCGAGCAGTGAAGCGAATAACGAAACCAATGCTCGGATTCAAATCTTTTCAATCAGCTAAAAACATATTGGCTGGCGTCGAACTAATGCACATGATTCGCAAAGGTCAGATGATGATGGAGGGAGCTGTCAATATGTCTTTTGCTGAGCAATTTTATGCGTTGGCAGAATAAATCTGCCTAGTTTAAAAGGATGGCATGTCAGCTCATCCGAAATATGCGTCTTTGCGCTTAATGCGACAGAACCCTTAATTCTAATCTCAGGTTGTTCAGTTGCAGGAGACCACTTTAGTAATCAAGTGGCCTTCATTTTTGTGGTGCAATGAAAAATTCGTAATTTTTGTGTGGGTCAAGCGTGATAAATCGCGCCCAGTATTCTGCTGCTACTCGCGCCGGTAACAGCGGGCAGATTGCCTGGCAAACCTTCCATTGTTTGTTGCGCCAGCCAGGCAAAAGCGCAGGCTTCTACCCAGTCTGCAGGAATGCCTAATGCATCAGTCAGTTCGACTGCGTGATGGGGTAACGTTTTACGCAGCAAGTCAACTAATTCGGTATTGTGTGCACCGCCACCACACAAATAGAGTACTTCGGCAGCAGAATACCAAGTCATGATTGCACGTCCTATCGTCTCAACGGTGAATCTGAGTAGGGTTGCCTGAATATCTTCCGGGCGTTCGTTGCCAGAGAGAAAAGTACCTAGCCAGTTCAAATTAAACAGTTCGCGCCCAGTACTTTTGGGCGGGGAGTGTGCGAGATACGGCGTTGCCAGCATTCTTTCGAGTAACTCGGGAATGAGATTGCCAGATTTTGCCCAAGTGCCATGGTGGTCGTAGGCCATGCCAGTGTGCTGATGGCACCAGGCATCCATCAGAATGTTGCCTGGTCCGCAGTCAAAGCCTGTTACCTCACGGTTTGGTGGCAGATTCGTGATGTTGGCGATTCCGCCAATATTGATAATCAAGCGGTGGATATGTGAGTGTGCAAAAACAGCTTGATGAAAAGCTGGTACCAGCGGCGCTCCCTGACCACCAGCGGCAATATCCCGGTTTCTAAAATCGGTTACTACCGTGATGCCCGCTAGTTCTGCCAACAAAGCGCCGCTGACGAGTTGGATGCTGTATCCATTTTGTGGATCATGTCTGACTGTCTGCCCATGGCAACCAATTGCGTAGATTTCAGATGGCGCAATTTTTACCTGGGCAAGCAGCCGCTTGACAATTTCTGCGTAGGAGTGCGCCAGCCGATTGGCAAGTACAGCAGATCGATGCAATTCGTTCTCACCTGGCACATTCAGTGCCAGTAGGTCATTTCGCCGAGCGACATCAAATGCTGTAAAAGCAGTCCCGATCAGCGCTGATGGCTGAGAAAAATCTACCAGCGCGGCATCAATACCGTCAAGGCTGGTACCCGACATCAGCCCAATGTAGTACGTGCTGCCCAATTGAGTCTACGGGGCAGGATTTTACTGCAAAGCCACCAAATCTGTATTGCGTACTAATTCCAGTCTGGCGAGTAGATCTCTGCTTTGCTTTTGGAACGTAGGGCGATATTTTTTATTGATGGCGGGAGCGGCTGGCATGATAATTTTGCTGGGGTCATGCTGAACACCATTGATACGTAATTCATAGTGAAGGTGAGGGCCGGTTGCCATGCCAGTAGCACCGACATAGCCAATTATGTCGCCTTGTTTGACTCGCTGGCCAGGTTTTAGATGACTAACAAATCCAGATAAATGCCCGTACGCTGAGCTATATGGCCCAGCGTGCTGTAAAACAATAAGGTTGCCGTATCCGCTCTGCCTGCCCTGATATTTCACGATGCCATCTGCAGTTGCCATAATTTCAGTACCAGTAGGGGCGGCGTAATCTATGCCTTTGTGCGCACGCCATTTTCTGAGAATGGGGTGATAGCGATTGTCAGTAAATCCTGAACTGATTCGTGAAAATTTGAGCGGCGCCATCAGAAAAGGTTTGCGCAAATTTTCACCTGAAGGTGTGTAGTAATCACCTTGGCCATCTGCTTTGAAGTACACGGCTCGGTGCGGTTTGCCGTTATTTGTAAATTCTACGGCAAGAATGCGGCCCGATTGCGTTTGCCCACTTTCATCCTGATAGGATTCGTAGATAACGGTAAAACGATCTCCTTTGTGAAGGCCACGATGAAAATCTATATTGCTAGCAAAAATATCAATCATTTGCGAAGCAATCTCGCTTGGAAGTCCAGCACCATTGACCGCTGCAAATAATGAGTGAGAGATCATCCCTGATGCAATTTGTAGCGAGGTTTCATTGCTCAGACTGGATTGCTCTTTTAATTCAAAGACGCCATCTACTTTTTCTATCTGCAACTGTTTGCCACTACCGTAAAAATAGCGCAACGCCAGCAATTCACCGTCTGGACGGGTTTCGGCATGCACGATCTCGCCCGGTTTGAGTTTGTGCAGTACTTCGCTAGTGCGCGAAGTGCTGAGGATGCTCAGTTTGTCCTGCTGGCTGATATTCAATCGATCAAGAATGGCGTTAATAGTATCGCCACGACGAATGCTTTCTTGATGCCAGAAAGTCATATCGGGGTCAGATGCAGTGAGATTCTCTGGTAAAGTTAGGGGGCGTATAACCCGTTCGCTGGGTACATTTTGAAACGAGGCGTCTGGCATGATCCCAAAGGCAGTAACCATACCGAACATGGGCAAGCTGATCAGAAGAGCGAGCCAGCGAACACGTTTCTGAGATACTATATTTGTTTTTTTTATGTGCAGGGAAGGTTGATAATACATTAACGATGCTTCTCCTTATTAATCATCGAATAGCCCGAAGTCTAACATGGAAACGCATAAATAATATGACGACGTCCGTATGTTTATCCAGAAACTGTGCCTAATCCATCTGTAAATCATTTTGTGCAAGCCATTAAGCGTGGTTGTGATGAGTTGCTGATCGAGCAGGAGCTGATTGAGAAATTACAGAAATCTACGCCACTAAGAGTCAAGGCAGGATTTGATCCTACCGCACCCGACCTTCATCTGGGCCATACCGTTTTGCTGAATAAGCTTCGATTATTGCAGGACATGGGGCATCATGTACTGTTTCTGATCGGTGATTTTACTGGCATGATTGGCGATCCCAGCGGCAAGAATGCCACGAGACCACCTTTGAGTCGTGAGCAGGTTGCCATCAACGCCGAGTCCTACACGGCCCAGGTTTTCAAAGTACTCAAGCAAGAACAGACAGAGGTTGTGTTTAACTCAACCTGGATGGATCAGTTCAATGCGGCTGATCTTGTCAAACTTGCAGCTACTCATACTGTGGCACGCATGTTGGAGCGAGATGATTTTGACAAGCGTTATCGCAGTAATCAGCCCATTGCTATCCATGAATTTTTATACCCACTGATTCAGGGCTATGATTCAGTGGCGCTTAAAGCCGACCTGGAATTAGGTGGGACAGATCAGAAATTTAATCTGTTGATGGGGCGTGAACTGCAAAGGCATTATGGACAGTCTCCGCAATGTATTCTGACTATGCCATTGCTGGAAGGACTGGATGGCGTGCAGAAAATGTCCAAATCGCTCAATAATTATGTTGGTATTAACGAAGCACCAACAGAAATATTCGGTAAGTTGATGTCGATCAGCGATACGCTCATGTGGCGATATCTGGGGCTTTTATCGTTTGAATCGCTGGAGACGTTGCAGCAGTGGCGTAAGGAAGTCGAGGAAGGAAGGAATCCTCGCGATATTAAAGTACGGCTTGCGCTGGAAATCGTTACTCGCTTTCATGGAAAATTTCAAGGAGACAAGGCGCTAACAGATTTTGAGGCGCGCTTTACGAGAGGTGCACTTCCCGATGAATTGCCGGAAAAAACGTTCTACATTACTGGAAACGCTATCCAGATCTCTCAGTTGCTGAAGCTTGCCGAGTTGACGGCAAGTACCAGCGAGGCGTTGCGTATGATTGAACAGGGGGGGGTCAAATTGGACGGAGAGAAAGTTAATGACAAAACGACTACGATCCCGCTCAATGCTACGGTAATTATCCAGATTGGGAAAAGAAAATTTGCAAAGGTTACGCTTTTATCTAAATAGAACTGGCTGTTAGAAGGCATTTTGTACCGGAGTACCATGAAAAAAAAATCTACCGAGACTGAGGGAGTAGTTCGAATAGAACCCCAGCCACAGGACTTTGAACATGCCGCAAGCGAGCTGGAAAACATTGTTGTGGCGATGGAGAGTGGGCAGATGAGTCTGCAGGAGTCACTTTCCAACTACAAGCGTGGGATGGAATTGTTACAATATTGTCAGACGACGCTGACAAACTCACAACAACAAATCAAAATACTTGAAGCAGATATGCTTAAAAATTTTACGGTTGCGGAAAGTGATGAGCGCTGATTTTACAGTTTGGATGAGTGAACGCCTTGCGCTGGTTGAGACTTGTCTGGATAAACGTCTTTCCACAGCTGATTGCGCGCCGGGGCGCTTGCATGAGGCGATACGTTATGTGGTACTCGGTGGGGGAAAGCGAGTGCGTCCTCTTCTGTCAATCGCTGCTGGAGAACTGAGTGGGGCGGCACAGGAGAGCGTCGTCTTGGCTGGAGTCGCAGTGGAGCTCATCCACGCGTATTCCTTGGTGCATGATGATCTACCCTGTATGGATGATGATATTCTGCGGCGCGGCAAGCCTACTTGTCACATCCAGTATGATGAAGCGACCGCGTTATTGGTAGGTGATAGCTTGCAAAGTTTGGCTTTTCAGATATTGGCAGAACCTGGTTTGATACAAAATTCAGGCAAGCAGTTGGAAATGATCGAACAACTTGCGATCGCTGCAGGTTCACGTGGCATGGCTGGTGGCCAGGCGATTGACCTCGACAGCGTTGGTAAGATATTGAGTTTATCCGAGCTGGAATTCATGCATATTCATAAGACTGGCGCGCTTATTCGTGCTGCCATAATGCTGGGAGCTCATTTCGGTAATAGGCTGAATGCGCCTCAGATTAAACAGCTTGATCATTTTGCGAAATGTATTGGCCTGTTATTCCAGGTAGTAGATGATATTCTGGATGCTGAAGCTACAACGGATACGCTGGGTAAAACCGCCGGTAAGGACGCAGAAAACAATAAACCGACCTATGTTAGTATACTAGGCATAAAGCGAGCGCGTGAACTTGCGAAATCGATTCATCAGGATGCCTGCCAAACCCTAGAAAAACTTGGGGAAAATGCCGTCCGCTTGCGGCAGGTGACCGATTTTATTATTGAACGTGAATTCTAAAACTATATAGAAGTGCAGCTGTAATACTTTCCTCGTTATCTAATTTTTACCACGTCTTTTTCTGAGTCTGCATGTATCCATTACTCGATCGTGTCGAAACCCCTGCACAGCTACGTGCCCTGAAACGCAGTCAGCTACCACAACTTGCTAGTGAGTTGCGGCAGTTTTTGATCGAGTCTGTTGCCAGTACTGGCGGACATTTATCGTCCAATCTTGGAACTATTGAACTGACGATCGCTCTGCACTATGTATTCAATACTCCGTATGACCGGGTGGTCTGGGATGTGGGGCATCAGACCTATGCGCACAAAATATTAACAGGTCGTCGTGCCGGAATGGTTCGGTTACGGATGCGTGATGGTATTGCTGGTTTTCCGCGACGTGATGAAAGTGAATACGATACTTTTGGCACAGCACACTCAAGTACCTCTATTAGTGCCGCACTGGGAATGGCGGTGGGTGCGCAGATTAGCGGTCTGAAGCGACAGACAATTGCCGTGATTGGCGATGGTGCAATGAGTGCGGGCATGGCTTTTGAGGCGCTGAATAATGCTGGAGTGATGGATGCCAACCTGTTGGTAATTCTGAATGATAACGACATGTCGATTTCACCGCCAGTAGGTGCGCTCAATAATTATCTGGCCAAGTTGATGTCAGGTAGATTCTACGCGACTGCACGACGTGCGGGAGAGCGAGTGCTGGGGGTGATGCCTTCGATGCTGGAGCTTGCCAAGCGTGCGGAAGAGCATGTTAAGGGAATGGTTACGCCAGAAGGCACGTTGTTCGAGGAATTCGGTTTTAACTATATTGGACCGGTTGATGGGCATGATCTGGATACCCTTTACGCCACACTCAGCAATATCAGGCAGCTGGATGGTCCTCAATTTTTGCATGTTGTAACGCGTAAGGGTAAAGGGTACAAACTAGCGGAAGAAGATCCGATTTTGTATCACGGAGTGGGTAAATTTGATCCCGTGCAAGGGATTGTTCCCAAGACGGCAACCAAAAAACCAGCCTATACCGAAATTTTTGGTGATTGGTTGTGTGATATGGCCGCGCGCGATCCACGCTTAATTGGCATTACGCCTGCCATGCGTGAAGGTTCCGGTCTGGTCAGATTTTCAAGTGAATATCCAGATCGTTATTTCGATGTTGGTATTGCTGAACAACACGCTGTTACTTTTGCTGCGGGAGCCGCCTGTGAAGGACTGAAGCCCGTGGTTGCAATATATTCGACCTTTCTGCAACGTGCCTATGATCAATTGATCCATGATGTTGCTATCCAGAATCTACCGGTAGTCTTTGCGATCGACCGTGCCGGACTGGTTGGTGCTGATGGCCCCACGCACGCGGGCAGCTTTGATCTGACCTATCTGCGTTGCATCCCCAATATGACTGTCATGACCCCTGCGGATGAGAATGAATGCCGGCAAATGCTTTATACCGCTTTCCAGATGAAAACTCCAAGTGCGGTACGCTATCCACGTGGCACTGGTCCGGGCGCGGAAATTATTCAGGAAATGCAATCCATTCCGATCGGCCAAGGAGAAATACGCCGTCAGGGCCAGCCGCAGTCAGTGGCATTACTGGCGTTTGGCAGCATGTTGACACCTTGCTTGGAAGCGGCTGAAGTACTGAATGCCACAGTTGCAAATATGCGTTTCGTCAAACCACTGGATCATGCCCTGATCGAATCACTGGTTGCGGAACATAAGCTGTTGGTGACAGTCGAAGAAAACACCGTTATGGGGGGGGCGGGGAGTGCGATTCTCGAATATCTTGCCAGTCGTGGCATCGTTGTGAATGTGCTGCAACTTGGTTTACCCGATAGTTTTCTCGATCAGGGTGATCCGGTGAAAATGCTCGCTGATTGCGGGTTAGACAAAGGCGGGATTGTGCAGGCAGTTAAACAAAGAATGGCTGCTGAGATTAATGGTGTCTAAACGGATGGCAAAAAAGTGCCTGTGACAGATCAGTCCGTTATCAACTGAGAGGAGTGCTATGGACAAGCAAGCCAATTTTCCTATCGCGGATGTACAAAGTTCTGTAGATACCAGGCGAATCGCGATTGACCGGGTAGGTATCAAGGCAATACGACATCCGGTAAAGGTTGGGGATAGGGATGGAGGCGTGCAGCACACAGTCGCACTTTTTAATATGTACGTTGATTTGCCACATAATTTTAAAGGGACACACATGTCCCGTTTTGTGGAAATCCTGAATGGTCAGGAACGTGAGATTTCAGTCGAGTCATTTGAAAGCATTCTGCGTACCATGGTTGCCAGACTGGAATCTGCCTCTGGGCGTATCGAGATGACCTTCCCTTATTTTGTCAACAAGGCAGCTCCAGTATCTGGTGTGCAGAGCCTGATGGATTATGAAGTCACGTTCATCGGTGAAATTGGTCAGCCGGATAGTCAGTATACTTTTACCATGAAGGTTGTCGTACCCGTAACCAGTTTGTGTCCTTGCTCCAAAAAAATCTCTGATTATGGCGCGCATAACCAGCGTTCGCATGTCTCGATTGCGGTTAGCACAAATAGTTTTGTCTGGATTGAGGATGTTATCCGGATCGCTGAGGAAAATGCCTCATGCGAGTTATTCGGATTGCTTAAGCGTCCCGATGAGAAATACGTTACGGAAAAGGCTTACAACAATCCAAAATTTGTTGAGGATCTGGTGCGTGATGTCGCCGAAGTATTAAATCGGGATGAACGGATAGATGCTTATGTGGTGGAATCAGAAAACTTTGAGTCTATTCACAACCACTCGGCATACGCACTGGTTGAGCGTAATAAACAAAAAAACCAGAACGCCCAGAAATAGTTGGTCGAGGTAAGCTAAATTCTGTATAATCTGCGACGCGGGGTGGAGCAGTCTGGCAGCTCGTCGGGCTCATAACCCGAAGGTCGTAGGTTCAAATCCTGCCCCCGCAACCGCTTCAAACGCACTATCCGCCTTTTCTTGTTCCCACTGCTCAAATAAAGCTCCCTGTTTTTCCCTGTGAAACCAGTTATTCAGACTGACATTCAGCTTTGTTACATTTATGATCCAATGTGCAGCTGGTGTTACGCATTCCGCCAGAGCTGGGATGTTTTACAACGATCCTTGCCAAAAGATATTGAAATCATTTATGTGCTAGGTGGATTGGCACCAGATACGATGGAACCAATGTCACCAAATTTGCAGAAACATATCCAACAGGTATGGCATCAAATAGAGCAGACGGTTCCCAAGGTTCGATTCAACTGGGATTTTTGGGTGCAGAATCAACCCATTCGTTCAACTTACCCGGCCTGTCGTGCCATTCTTGCAGCTGAAAAGCAAAAAGAAGGCGCTATGCTCTTGATGTTACACGCCATTCAGCGGGCATATTACCAACGCGCCCAGAATCCTTCACTACCCGCTACCCTAGAGAAATGCGCTGGTGAAATTGGACTGGATACACAGGTTTTTAGCGAGCACTTAAATAGTCCGGAAATCACACAGGCATTACATCACGAAATCCAACAGGCACGAAGGCTTGGTGTTGATTCTTTTCCTGCTTTAAGGCTTCTGCAAAATGGCAGCATATTTCCAGTTACGATTGATTATAAGAATCCGCTCATTATGCTGGACGAAATAAATAGGCACTTCTAAAAATATGCTGTGCGATTCGATTGCTGCGTTATATAGTGCCTGAAACGGCTGTGTAATCCCCGGTGAATTTGTACAATAAGCACATAACCTACTAATTGATCCGAGATGCGACTTTTCACATAAGGACACCTCTAAGAATTCAAGTTTCTAGGCAAGACGAGGCACGAGTAAAAGATTTTAGCGCGGCATATACTTGATATGTAGTTGATAATTTTCTCGAGTAACGCCGTATTGTGACGAAATGGGGTAAGCAGGCACGCCGCAAAGCGGCTGCTCGCAAAATTGAATTTTTAGAGGTGCCCATAAGAGAAGAAGCGGTATGTGGTAAACAATATCCCCAAAAATCGCTAATGGGCGAGCTGAAATCGCTTACACACACACCTTACCCCTGAAGAGCGGTGCTATATTGAAAAGCGGCACAAGATGCAGGAGTCGACGACGATCATCGCATCAGCACTGGCGCGGTTTGCTGCGGGTGTTCGCCAAAATAACTCAGACTCCTCGTCTTCTTGAAGACTCGCGGAGCCTCACGTAACGGGGATCCTGTGCAAGCTGTGGTGCAGCTTGCACGATCTCATCCAGGCATTGATCCAGCTCCGGCGGCACCCACTGTTGGTCGGAGATCACTGCATTCAGCAGCAGCAATGCATCCGTAGGGAATCGTTCGCACAGGCCAGATTCGGCAAGTGGATCAACAACATCGTTCGGGAAGTCAATCGGTTGCAGCCAGTCCTGCACCGCTTTCAAGGCAGCCGGGAATTCGTCTCGGGCAGCAATCACCAAACGGGTCAAGGACTCGGCGATTCGCGGGGTGGCCAGGTCACGGGATTTTGGCCAGATCTTTTGCCAGAAAGGCTGGACACGATTTTTCCAATAGCTTTCACGTTGTGTCTCGCGTCAATTATCTTGGCCGCTTTGGCGACAATTATGATGGCCGGTTGAGTCTGTTGGCTAGTTCATGATTTTTTCTGGTTTTTCCTCCTATAACTTTCACTGTCGATTTCAATGATAGTTGCGTGATGGATGATCCGGTCGATGGCGGCAACGGTCATCATGGTGTCAGGGAAGATTTGATCCCACTGGCTAAAAGGCTGGTTTGAAGTGATGATGAGACTTCCACTTTCATAGCGATGCGCGATAAAGTCGAACAATACTTGTGTCTCTGAATCGGTCTTTTTGACATAGCCGATATCATCAATGATCAACACACGGTATTTATCCAGCCGCGTCATGACAGACATCAAATCCAGTTCTTTCTTGGCTTGCTGCAGGAGTTGAACCAGTGCGGTAGCCGATATCCATTTGACGCGGATGCCTTGTTCAATCAAATGCAACCCCAATGCTGCTGCCACATGTGATTTGCCGACACCGGACGGGCCGATCAGCAACACATTGTCTGCCTGGCTCGCCCACTGGGTATTGTCGCGCAGTGCGATGACTTTTTTCTGAGCGGCTTGGGGTAATTCAGTCAGCGCCAAAGTGGCAAAGCTTTTGCCGCGCGGCAGTTTGGCTTCATGCGTCCAGTTGCTGATTCTGCTTTGGAAGCGCTGAGCGACTTCCTGTTCGCACAGGGCGGCAAGATATTGGCTGTAGCTCCAGGCGTGTTCTGCGGCTTGATCCTGGAAGTGCCGGTAATGCTGGCCAAAGGCAGGGAGTCTGAGTTCCTTGAGCATCAGTGGGAGTGATTCAGACATGAGCTGCCTCCTTGTGTTGCCCAGTTTCCGCTGAGTAGTTGATCGTAGGTATCCGCAGTGTGTTGTTTGATTGGGATGTCCGGCTGTGGCGCATGATGCCGCAGAAATCGCTTTTGCAGTGTTTGCAGTTCAGGTAGCGGATTTTGTTGCAACAATTCAGCAGCCAACGGGCTCTCGCAATCATAGTCATAGGCAAAACGCAGTACCGATACCATCCATTTGCAAGCGAGCCTGGGATCAAATTGTTGTTGTACCCGTGCCCACAGCTGGTGATACTGTGGCGTTGGCAACAGATCATCCTGCAGCCGGGAAAAGCGAAAGGCTTGTGGCTTTGCCGCCAGTGCATGAATTACATGGCGGTAATCGATGCGCCGGGCGCGCCCTTCCGACGTTTTCGGATACGCACGTGGTAATGTAATAACCGGTGTTTGACCGGCAAAGCATTCTAAGCGATCGTGATAGAGATGAACCCGGATGTTCTCGCCAATGAGCCTGGATGGCACACTGTAGAGTCCCCGTTTGACCGCAATGGTGCTGCTGGTGGTCACTTTGACGGTCAGTTCACTGAAGTCCATGAAGCGGTAGCGTGGCAGTGGCTGGAGATGTGCTTGCTCTTCTGTCAATCGCCCCCTGCAGCGCTTATTGAGCTTATCGACGATCCGCTCAAGAAAACGGCGGTAGGCACCCACACTTTCGAAATCCGCAGATCCTCGTAATTTGATCGCCTGCTCGATCCGGTGTTTGAGCGAACCATGGGCATTTTCTACGGCGCCGTTTTCATGGCTGATGCCCAGGTTATTGACCGTAAGCTTCATGCCATAGTGTTGACACAGCGCCGCATAAGATTGCGTGAGTTCTTGTTTTTGGTTCGCATTGACGTACGCGGCACTCAGGCTGTCGGTGCGATGTTCCTTAGGCGCGCCGCCGAGTTTATGCAAGGCGGTCTGCAAACCATCGGCCAACGCACTATAACTTTCCCCGCCCCGGATGATATGAACAGCACGCCAATGACTATATGCCAGGCGAAACTGATACAGCAGGTGATCAAATGGCTTACCTGCGATCGTAATAGCCGTGCGTGGCCGGGTAAAATCAGACAACCCCTGGTGCCCCGCAGGCACCGACTGGCAAAAAATGACGGCCTTACCGGGACCTTGCGTTGCTCGCCAGTGTTTTACACGGCGCTGCAGGCTTCTGAGCAATTTCTCCGGGTATTGACCTGGATATCGATCATCCAAGTGTTCCCAAAGCGTAGTGCCGGTCAGTTCAGGTTCCAGGTACAGCAATGGAACCAATTCGGTCTCCCAAACCAGTGCAAAAGGATCCTGGCGCGTGCGCCATTGCCGTTGCGACTCCTCCACCCGAACGCCTTTCTCAATCCTACGGCCACTGCGGATACTTACCCCCGCTTTTGCAGCCGCAGTCTCCTGACCATGACCTATCTGACGATTCTTCATATAAATAGCTTCCTGTTGATGAGTGATATGTTTTCCAGGCAAGTTCTTGCTCCTTGTATAGGGAAGAACTCATACTGATACTTTCACTCAACCGGTCAAGATAATTGTCGCCTGACCGGTCAGGTTAATTGTCGTTTAATAACGTTGATCACCCGCGCTTTCAAGTGCCTGGTAGAGCGCCTGTGCGCACGCTTCCAAGCCTTCTTGTGGGAGTGCGCCAAGCGCGAATCGGAATTCCTCCACGGTGTATCCCTCGATTCGGTTCAATGCCGCGTAAGTCAGGAAGGTTGCGAAGCGCTGGCGATGCTCGCCAATATCGGCATAGTGGTTTGCACACGCCAGGAACTGTAACTTGAAAGCAGTCATCAAAGGCTGGTACAAACGAGGCGACCAGAGAAAGCCGTTCCACGCGGCTGTGGCTTCAACAGGATTACTCCAGTCAAACAACGGCAACAGGTATTGTTCGGTCCACGGACGATCGACGCGGAAAAATGCAATCAAGTGCGAACCCAGCAGCACCCTGGCGTGGCGGAATCGATCCACCTGCACGTCGCACAGTGCGGTGAAGATGGGCTTGAGGTCGGCTGGAAGCAGATCGTTGTCGTTTAGGTTGCGCTTGAACCAAAGATTGATCAGAGCATGCGTGACATGTCCAATGGGGTGATTGATTGCAGAGTAGAGCGGGTCGTAGGTTTCGACGCCTTTGCGGATGATGCGAGAACCTGAGCCTGCTTCTAGCGGCAAAGCCAGCACACGGCGGCACAGGTCGAGCAGGATGCCCTCGTGGCAGTTGATCGACTTGGATGTGGCCTCTATCCACCAAGTGACAGCGTGATCAATTTCCTGAAGAACGGCATCGGGCATGGTCTGCACCAGCGGCGCAGCGTATTGCCAGGAGCGTAATACCATGCCTTTTTCCGCCCACGTCTGCAGTGCCTCGCGCCATCGGTCAGCGGGCCACACATCATCGTGTGCGAGATCACATAACGCGAACAGACTGTGAAAGAAGCGCGTGCGGCAAACGTCAGGCCAGGTGTCTTTGTGGAAAAATCGCCGCTTTGGCGTTGGTTTGGTGAGCCATTGCACCAGCTCCTGCCGCTTGCGGGGAGCGATGTCGACATCCCGACTGTCTTCATAGTCCGGATCGCCGGGGCGACTCATCCAGAGCGGGAACTCGTCACGCTCGTCAGTTGCTAACTGCCATTGAGGATGGGTATTGGAAATTTCCGCGAGGCGTGCCGCTGCAGACGCTCCCAATGTGAGGCCCGATATGTTCAGTTTGGCCAGATGCAGCCAGACGGGATTGGCCACCGACTCTTGCCACCCATCCGCTTTCCGATCATTCCCAGGAGGTCCCGCCAAAATCGCTGCCTCTAGTTGCTTTTGTGCGTTTCCTGCCAAATGCCGCCCCTGTAGAACGAAAAGTCTGAGAATTTCCCGCCTCGTATTGATTGACCACAACCACCGCTTTTCTTCGGCCAGCAACCAGTCCACCCACTGCTTGGGCGCGATGCAATCATCCTGACTGGCAGCAAACAGCGCTAAGCGCTTAAAGGTGGGGTAGGGCAATTCAAACCAGTTCTGCGCGATGCGTGTCGCACGCGCGCTATCGTTGGCACGAACCGCCAGCCAGGCATCGCGCAGCAATTCAATCAAGCTCAACCAGTCGTGGGAACTTCGGTTTTGCCAGTGGGGCGTGATGGACGGTAAATCCCAGTGTGATTGATCACTGTGATTGTCGTTTTCGCCCAACTCGCGCAACAGGTCCAGCGCATCACGCAACAGCTGCTGAAAATCATCCAGCAGAAGCGGTAGAGCCAACGTCCAGTGCTCGTCAGCCAAATCGCGCAGAGCGGAATGCACGTGATCAGCGGCCAGGACGAGTTCCCAGTCAACCAGTTGCTTGATCCGCGTGGGCTCGTCAGCGTTATTCGGGTCGTTGTTGCCCCAGTGAAATGGCTTCCTCAAGGCCACTTTGGGTGCAAGTATCTCGCGCAACTCCAGACGCAATGTGGTTGTCAGTCCGTCCCGCTTGAAATGTTTTTTCCAACGATACAAATCGACATGAGACCACGGAGATTTTACTCTGCCACTGAACAGCAGGCACCACAAGGTGTGCATCAGTCGGCCAGGAATGGCATTGGGTGCGTGCAAACGGATTTCATCCAGCTCGGCGGTTTTGCCCTCACGCTCCAGAGAAGCAAAACGATCCAGCTCGTTTTCAATCAGTCGCAGCCAATCGCCGTGCAACTGTCCACCGCGTTCCACAATCCAGATAATGAGTCTTGGGTCATTCAGGTGACGCACCAGCCAGCGGGCCAAATGGAGCATTACTTCATCCCATTGGCTGCCAGTGATGCCGCCGGAGGCAAGTAGCATCGGTGGTGCACGGTCATAGGGCGCAGGCCGCCGAATCAGGCTGAAGCGCAGCTTGGTGCCCACTTCATCATGGGGCGGTACGCCAAAGCGGGTCAGATCGCTGCGCCCGAAGCGCTCGTGCGCGAAGGGCTCCAGCAGCCAGTCCAGTGACGGGGTGGGATTGAAGTCGGCGAAGCGTTTTGCCGGTAGGCCCGATTTGTCTGACAAGGCCCAAAGCATCCGCCCGACGAAATCATCCTGCTGCGTGCTCTCCTGTGGGCGCGTCAGTGCGTGTTTAACAACGATGGCTTCTTTGCCCTGCACGCCGTCACGGTAGGTTTCTGCCCAAGTGTGCAGGGTCTGGTGCAGCGCGGAATGGTCGTAGGTGCCCACAGGCACGTTGTAGAGAATGGGGGTGACACCCTTGGCTTCCCATTCGATGGTTTTCCGGTGCTCTTGCCCCAGTTCGCAATCACCCAGTGCCCAGGCATGCGGGGTGACTTCGCCCAGCATCCGGTCAACCGCCAGCGCATCCATCATGTAGCGCAGTATCGGGTCGTTGATGCTGTATCCCACAAAGCAGACCACGTAGTTGCGGAACAGTTCGCTCACAAAGCGGGCGGCCCAACGTTCGGTGAGGTAGGCTAGGCCAAAGTCGCTGCTGGTGACCACCAGACGGTTGAGGGCAGTGTCGTCCAGTTTTTCGGGCAGCAAGCCGTGCAGGTAGACCAGTCCGTTCCAGCGGCTGTTCTTTGGAATCGGCAGCATCGGGGCTGCGTAGTCTTGAAACATTTGGCCAGTGCGTTTGGCCGCCACGTGGAAGATGCGGTCGAAGTTGGTGGTGACCAGCCGTAGCTCGCCCTCCCGGTTGCGCGCCAGACGTAACAGCGCTGCCTGCGTATCGACAGCCCCCTTGCGGCGGAGCTTCGGCTTCAGGGCCTGAGCCAGTGCGCGACGGACGGCCAGACGCTGGCCTGGAAGGCGCCGCTCCAGCAGATCAAGCGTGGCGTCGAACTGCCCCCGCTCAAAGGCCTCGCGCTCGATGTCCGAAAGTGCCGTCCCATTCAGCCGATAGATCTGTTCCACCAACCCCTTGAAACCCGGCAGACCAGCAGGATAGGAAATGCCCGCACCACAGAAAAACACCACGCGGTCTTCCTCGTGCGCCTGCAGGAGCGCATTCGGGATGTCAGGGCCGTTGGTGGTGAATTGCATAGTCAGTTAGTCTTTGGGAAGACGCGCAAGGCAGGGCAATAGGTGCTACGAAGCGGTTTACCTGTCATCATGAGCTGCAACAGTTTGAAGATACTCCCATTCGCGCCATCCGCCCAGTAACGGGAAATAGAGGCCAAGTCGAATAGGCCGGTTTTCCATTGTTTGCAATATGTTGGCATAGCGCGTGAGCTGAGGGAAATAGCGCTGCTGTTCCTGATCCAGAAAAGCGTCTACCTCACCGCCTGCATGAACGCCGGTTTTGTAGTCGATGATCCAGCGTGTTCCAGCGGCATCAACAAAGGTGCGGTCAATCACGATGAGGGCGGCATCCGCGCCATGGACTGCCGTAGATAACGCCCATTCGCAGCGTGCCTGGGTGTGCTGGTTGCTGAGAATCCAGCGACCGCGCGTATCAGCATACACGCTATCTAGTGCTGTTCTGACCTGCTGGGCGGCAGTTTCTAGTTGTTGCGTGGCGATTCCAGCTTGACGCAGCAAATTTGGCGCTCGTTGTGCGAGTCTTGCCATATCCTGCTGATCAAGCGTTTCGATGCCGACTTGGCCGATATACTGCAGCAGGCGATGCAAGGTGATGCCGATCAGTCGGGCGGTTTCCCCTGCCCAGTTGAATTCAATGGACTCAAGTGTTGGTGTGGTCTGGGTCTTGGCGGCAGGGAGTGACAGTGTTTCGGGGGATGGGGTCTGCCAGTCCGCAGCCAGGCGTGCACGTCTGATTGGTGTGAATGATTGCGGTGAGATGGCAGATGGATTACGCTGGGCGGTGTCATTACCGCAAGCATGCAATTTTTCCAGAAAAGTTTGTTCTACCGCTGGCCAGAGCTTTGCCAGCAGTGTGTTGGTAGGTGGCGTGGGTGCCTTGTCTTGCGAATTTTCTGCATCGAATTCGATTTGCCCGAGCAAATGCAGGTATTTTTTTGCACGGGTTGCCGCAACGTATAGCAGCCGCGCATCTTCCAGTGAGGCTTTCTCTTTTTCAATCGCCATCAGATAGCCAGAAATGGGATTTTTGCCCTCACCTGGTGCGCTGATCGGGGAACAAATTAGATCAGCACCTCCAGATTCATTGGGAAATTCCAGCCAGTTGAGCAGATTTTCCTGATCACGTCGCGCAGATTTGCCCAACCCCGGCAGGATGACGGTATCGAATTCCAGCCCCTTGGCTTTATGCAGGGTCATGATTTGCAGGCGATCATTTGCAGTAGTATCCGGGGAGGCGAATAATTGTGTAAGCGCTTCATTAAGCACTTGTATATCTGGGATATTTCTTTTTTCTTCCAGTTGTTGCAGTAACTCAAAATACACTTCTGCATCCACCAGATCGGTGTCATTTGTTACACATGCTGGCCCACCCAGTTGCAACCATGTACTTTCGATGCTGGTCCGCAACGGTATCCGGTTGCTGCGAGACAATGCCTCCGCCAAAATAGGTTGTACCCGCTTGAGCCGTTGCTGGCCATCTTCACTCAGGTCGGTTGGTGCGGATGGCGAAGACAGGCAATCTACGATAGTTGTGGTTAATTTTTCATGCACCAGCGTATGCAGGTCACAAAGTGTGAAGCCGCAAAACGGCGCGCGTAACACGGCCAGCCAGGCAATCCGATCGGCAGGGTGGAGCAGGGCGTGTGTCAATGCGTTCAAATCCTGAATGACTGGACGACGTCCAAGTCGCTCGATTTCCACCGCCTGAAAACGTAATTGCGCTTGCCGCAGGCTGGCAACGATAGCGGGCAGATGGGAACGATTACGCACCAGAATGGCAATTTTGTCATCGGGATATCGTTTCTGTGTCTGCTGGATAATGGCTACGATTTCTGCGGCTTCTGCGAGATCATCTTTTTGCAGGCCAGCATAAATGCCGATCGCTTTCTCACTGGTGGCCGGGTGGAAAGCGTTTGCAGGCGCGTAGCTGACAGCGCCGGTGACCATTTCATTCTTCGTGGGAAAAATGGATGAAAAATACTGATTGATCCAATCCACGATACCTGGCTGCGAGCGGAAATTGACAGTTAAACGCAAAAAATGCATCGGAATCTGGCCGAAGCTTCCGCGTTGGCAGATGTCGAGAAACAGTCCCACTTCAGCCTGACGGAAGCGGTAAATGGATTGCATTGGATCGCCTACCAGAAAAAGGGTTTTACCGTCTCCAGCCTGCCAGCCAGCGGTTAGCCCGTGCAACAGTTGCGCCTGGTTGAACGAGGTATCCTGAAATTCATCCACCAGCAGATGACTGATGCGGTAATCAAGCGCCAGCGCCAGGTCGGTCGGTACTTCCGGCGTGCCTAGCGCGTGAATGGCCGCAAGCGTGATTTCACTGAAATCCACTATGCCAGTTTGTTGAAAAATCAGCGCCAGATTGGCGGTTGCCAGCTTTAACAGCGTGAATAATGCCTGCAGGGTTTCCCACTCTTCCGGTGCGTAATGTGCGGGCGGTAGAAGTTTGATTTGCGCCAAAAGTGTGCGCAAGGAGTTATTTTGCTGCAAATCCGCGAGCAGCGTTACCATGTACTGCTTGTTCTGTGTGTATTGTTGCTTTAATTCGCGATCTTTTGTTGATGTGGGTGGTGGAAAGCCCTGTCCGATATTGACGGTTTTCCGCCATTCATTTTTTTGGGTTAACAATAAATTGGTTATGTATTCCCAAAGTGGACGATCCTGTAATTCGGCACTTGGCCATTGCAAGGGGGATTGGAAGCCAGCCTGGTTGTCTGCAGGTTGATCCTGTAAATAATCAATGGAGAAACTGACCAATTCAATCAGTTCCTGTTTAATGTTATCTGTTAGTGCATCATTTACGGCATGTAATGCAGAGGTGATGCAATTTACCAGTGCCTGTTCCAGGTGAAACTGGGTTAACGCTACGTCCTCTTTGTCGATGACATGCCGCAGCCATTGATCTCGTCGCGCGAGCATATCGGCAATCAGGCGCTGTAAGCGGTCTAGCCGGTTATCGAGATGCTGAATAAGATGTGCAATGGCTGGTGACCATTTGCTGTCATCTTCCATCAACAACAAGGTTAGACGCGCCGCTTCCAGATACTGCTCATCTGCATTTTCGGTTACCGAAGACAGCACCCCTTTTTCAGATATGACTGGCATCTGGGTGACCAGCCACGCACACAGCGAGTCGATTGTCTGAATGCGCAGGCGTGCGGGATTCTCAAGCAATTGCCAGCCATGCACCTGGTTACGCAGCATTGCAGCACGGGCAAATCGCTGGGTCTGCCGCGCAAAGTCATTTTCCGCTGCTAATTCTTCGTTGGCATCACGCAGCGCTTGCATGATACGGTGACGCATTTCGGTCGCTGCTTTGCGTGTGAAGGTAATGGCAATAATTTCTTCCGGTTGATCGACCTGTCCAAGCAACACCAGAAAGCGTTGTGTCAACAGACCCGTCTTGCCTGATCCTGCTGGAGCCTGCACGATGAAGGAGCGTGAGGGATCAAGCGCCTGTAATCGTTGCGGATGATCACTGATGTGCGTTTGCATATTGAGTGGGAAAAATTAGAAGTATCCTGAAATTGTGATTTCAAGGAAAAAATACATTGAAGTGCGGTTATTTCCCCTTGGTTGGACGCATATTGTTTAACGATTGGTCAAGTATTCCGTGTAATTCCGCCGATGATATGTTGAAGTAGCCCCTGGCTGGCACTTTCCACCAGATCCAAAACAATCTCAAATCCCTGTTTACCGCCATAATATGGGTCAGGCACTTCCTGGCAGGTTTTCCAATGTTCACTGTATTGCATTAATAAACTGAGTTTACTGAGGTGTTCCGGAGGGCAATCGTTTTGCATATCTCTCAGATTATGACGATCCATCGCCAGAATGTAGTGAAATCGGGAAAAATCTGAAATCTCGATGCATCTTGCCTGTAAACCCCGCATACTGTAGCCACGTTGCAGCGCCGCCTGTTGAGTCCGCCGGTCTGGTGACGCGCCAGTGTGATAGGCATGAGTGCCGGCTGAATCGACTTGTATGAGTTTACCCAGACCTGCTTCCTGTACTCGCTGCCGAAAAACGGCATCTGCCGTTGGGGAGCGGCAAATATTACCCATGCACACAAATAATATGTTGATTTTTGATTCTGTATGTTGTTGATTCATAGGATTATGATGTGGTTTATGGTTCATAGCGTGATTATAACGCTGATAGTACAAGTTCGCCGAAGATGAAAAACCGCTGGCACGCGACTCGTGAAATGGCTTCCTTTGTAGAGCCATATAGATTACCTTTGGTTGTTGGATTGGTGGCGCTGGTCTCGACTGCTGCCATTACACTCTCGATCGGGCAGGGGATACGGCTACTGATCGATCGGGGATTCGCGGCGCAATCTCCCGAGCTGTTGACCCAATATGTTCTGCTGTTTTTGTTATTGGTGATCTTGCTGGCTGCTGGTACGTTTACCCGTTACTACTGGGTAACCTGGCTGGGGGAGCGAGTGATTGCCGATATCCGCCGCAAGGTGTTTTCGCATCTGGTGGAGCTGCATCCAGGGTTTTTTGAAGCTAACCGCAGTCTGGAGATCCAGTCACGCCTAACGGCGGATATGACGTTGCTGCAATCGGTGGTTGGTTCTTCGATTTCCGTGGCGCTGCGTAGTCTGATCATGCTGATTGGTAGTTTTATCTGGCTGTTCATCACCAATATCAAATTGACGATGATCGCAATGCTGGGTATTCCATTGGCGATCGTGCCAATCCTGATTTTCGGGCGGCGAGTAAGAGCTTTATCACGAAGAAGCCAGGATAAGGTGGCAGCGGTGGGTGCTTATGTCGGTGAAGTGCTCGGGCAGATCAAAACCGTGCAGGCGTATAACCATCAGGCTGTAGACAGACGCTATTTTGATGGCTATGTCGAGGATGCTTTTGTGCTTGCGCGGCAACGGACGGCACAACGCGCCTGGTTGATTGCCGTGGTAATCGTGCTGGTATTTGGCGCGATTGGTGTGATGCTGTGGGTGGGCGGCATGGATATCATTGCAGGCAGGATTACCGGTGGCGAGCTGGCGGCATTCGTGTTTTACAGCATCATCGCAGGCTCTGCGGTTGGATCAATTTCAGAAGTGCTGGGAGAGCTGCAGCGTGCTGCTGGCGCAGCTGAGCGCACCATCGAGTTGCTGCACGCTCCCAATGAGATTTCATCACCATTGCAGCCGGTCGCTCTGCCGTCAGTCCACGGCAATATTACTTTCGAGCAGGTGTGTTTTTCTTATCCCTCCCGGCCAGAGGTGCTGGCAATTGATCATCTATCGCTAGTGGTGCAACCCGGGGAAACGCTCGCACTGGTAGGTCCCTCCGGTGCGGGAAAATCAACCTTGTTTGATCTGTTGCTGCGTTTCTATGATATTCAGTCAGGCAGCATAAAGCTGGAAGGAATCGATATCCGGCAGCTAGAGTTGGGTCTGTTTCGGCATAGTTTTGCGTTGGTTTCACAGTATCCGGCGCTGTTCCATGGCACAGTGGCGGAGAATCTACGTTACGCGCGCTTTGAAGCAACCGATGACGAGATCGCGGCGGCTGCTAAGGCCGCATTTGCCCATGAGTTTATTGTTTCCCTGCCACAAGGCTATCAGACCAGTCTGGGAGATGCCGGGTTGGGTTTGTCGGGTGGACAAAAACAGCGTCTTGCCATTGCTCGTGCCATTCTGGCAGACGCTCCCATTTTGCTGCTCGACGAGGCCACCAGCGCGCTTGATGCTGAAAGTGAGTACGCTGTTCAGCAGGCGCTGGCGGGATTACGCACCAACCGTACTTTGATTGTCATTGCCCATCGTCTGAGCACGGTCATATCTGCCGATCGTATCGCGCTAATTGATCAAGGCTGCCTGCTGGCATTGGGCACACATCAGGAGCTTCTCGCTTCCAGCGAATTGTATGCGCGACTGGCGGCATTGCAGTTCCAGAATGACAGAAGAAGATAAGCCACTCTATACAGAGGGAAAAATATTTTTTCAGATTAAATCTTGTATTGCGTTTTTAGCCAGGCAGAAAATTCAGGGCCAAGTTCTGAATGGATGGATGCAAGGTCTACGCTGGCTTGCAGTAAACCTAATTTACTACCGCAATCATAACGTTTGCCATGATAACGATAGGCCAGCACTTGTTCTGAATCTAGGAGTGCTGCAATACCATCGGTCAGCTGAATTTCTCCCCCAGCACCACGTGGTTGCGCGCGGATTTGATCGAATACAGATGAAGTTAAGACATAGCGGCCCGCAACCGCTAGATTGCTGGGAGCGAGGCTAGGTTGTGGTTTTTCAACCAGACCAGTAAGCTTGACAAGATCAGACGTCAGCATATCGCCCTTCACGATGCCGTAGCGTTTAGTCTGATCTGGCGGTACTTCTTGTACCGCAAGGAGGCTGCATTGATGTTGAATGTAAAGTTCCGTCATCTGCTGTAGAACCGGTGGCTCACCGACCATAAAATCGTCAGCTAGCAGCACAGCAAAGGGCTCGCCGCGAACCAGTCGTTCGGCACACAACACGGCATGTCCCAGGCCAAGCGGCATAGACTGGCGGATGTACACGCACTCCATGTCATCGGGCTTGACGGCGTTTACAATTGCAATAAGATTATCTCTGCCATTAGCTGCAAGTTCTGCTTCCAGCTCATACGCCGTGTCAAAATGATCTTCGATGGCGCGCTTGTTACGGCCTGTTACAAAAATCATTTCACGTATGCCCGCAGCGTAAGCTTCCTCAACAGCGTATTGAATAAGGGGTTTATCAACGACTACCAGCATTTCCTTTGGCGATGCCTTGGTAGCTGGTAAAAAACGGGTTCCCAAACCAGCAACTGGAAAAACTGCCTTGGTAACTGCTTGTAGATTACTCTTAGACATAATGAATTGACCCTCAAGTAATGTATTGTTATCGACTTGCTTGCCTTATAGTGACGGGCACTAGCAAGGATACATCAATCACGAGAGGAAATAAGCAATATGGATCAACGGGAAAGGGGGTGCTCTGGTTTTTGCTTGAATGGAATCAAGCTCAGTGGCCAGGTACCCGTTCCCCAAGCATAGCGCTAAAGTGACTAAAGGTATTTTTTCGGCTTCAGAGCAATATTGCCTATTTCCAATTGATATTCATCAACGTTAAATAGAACAATATCAATATAATGAACGTGCTTTCTTTGAACTATCCCCGTCCTAACGCATGTCGTGTCACCGGAACTGTGCAGTTCGTTGAGCCTGTCACCAAGCCATCTTCACAGTTGGTATATTCCACGAGCGCATGCCCCACCCTGAGAGGGCGAGGCATATTTTAAAATCATTGAACTCAAGAAACTCAAGTGCCTGTACCGATCACTTAAGAAAAATACATCGATATAAAAATTAAAGCTGCCGCCACCACTCCTATGACTGCTAAATTTAAGCCAAGTTTTTTAAACGTATCAACATCTTCTTGCTCTAGCATATCCATCACAACCTCCATTAGTATGTAACAGTGGAGGCTAGATTCTCTATCACATCGAGTTTAGATTTCTTGATTTAGATCAAAAAACATTAAATTGAGCTGTTACGTAAAAAACGGGTTTACCGCAGCAACGATTGTAAACCTGGGTTATGCATCATTCTTTTATCACAAGCCGTTTACTGTGGCTTGGGCCGCAGCCATTTGCAGACCTTTTTTCTGATTCTTAGCTACGAGTTCCCAAATCTAAACTCAAGATACATAAAGGGCAGCACTGTCTATCCAATTTGCTGGTTTTGTCTGATAGTCTTGAGTAGTACGAAAATTTGGTGCTAAATCCTTTGCGGGTAATTGCATTGTTTTTATTGGAGAAAATTTTATGAATTGGTCTGAGCTTTACTGGCATCGCATTACACCGCTCCATTTTTTGCTGTGGCCGGCGAGTTTGCTTTATATATTATTCCAGACCATTCGTCGTTTTTTATACCGACAGGGCGCGCTCACTTCTGTCGATCTTGGTTTACCGGTTATCGTGGTTGATAGCATTACGATCAATAATGCCGAAAAAATACCTGCTCTGATCTGGGTGGTTGATTTACTTAAAACCTGTGGTTTGCATCCCGCCATCATTGGCCGTGGTTATCCCGATAATTATCACCAACCAATGGCCGTTACGACCGTGGATGATGTCAGGTTAACCGGAGGAGAATCTTTGTTGCTGGCGAATTTGCTTCGCCTAGCCTGTCCAGTATGGATTGGTCATGATCGTGTCGAAGTGGCAAAAGCATTGTTGCAGGCGCATCCGGAGTGCAATATTCTGATATGTAATGACGGTCTGCAGGATCTGTGTTTGCATCGTGATGTCGAAATCGTTGTGGTCAATACTAACCACATCAATTTTGGTAATGGTTTGATTATTCCGGCAGGACCACTGCGTGACAGGCTGGCACGTCTGAAAAACGCAAATGCAGTTGTGATTGCGGGAAGTCGGCAGCAGGCTCCTGATGTTGGTAGGCAGGCAAAAGTGTTTCAGCTTGAACTGCAGGAGCAAAAGTATATCAATCTGGTGCAGCCAACATTATCCGTAAGCGTGAGTGAATTGAACGGCAGATGTATCCATGCCATGGCAAGCGGGATAAATGCTCAACATTTTGTGGATAATCTGAAGTTTCTAAAAGCGGCTCTGACAGTACAGACTTTTTCCGGAGAGCACAGATTTGTTCGGGAGGATTTTCAGCTTGATGAGGCGCAAATGATTCTGATGCCTTGGGAGGATGCAGTAAAATGTCTGAGTATCAACGATACTCGAATCTGGTACCCATGGCAGCAAAGCCTGATAGAGCCAGGTTTACGAGAAATAATCCTACAGAAATTAAGGGAAAAATTTATGGATCCAAAACTACTGGATATTCTTGTTTGTCCGCTTTGCAAAGGGCCGCTGATATACAAAAAAGACGCTCAGGAATTAATCTGCAAGCCTGATCGATTGGCTTATCCTATTCGCGACGGAATTCCCGTTATGCTGGAAGATGAGGCAAGAGCTATCCCTCCCGAAGAAAATATCAAATAGCGAGACGAGAAATAAAAACCATCAGCAGTTAACCATCTGCTGATTTTCTGGATAACTTGCCTATAGCCGGATACTGGTATTGTGCGCAGCCCGAACGGGAGATTGCGTTTCAGGATCACTTTCTATGGTGATGTCAATTTTATATTTGCCGAAAGCCTGCTCGAGTTGATTGAGCAGGCTGACTCTGCAATGTAACAGATCACGATTGATCGCTGGGTCTGGACAAACCAGGAGCTTGATTGCGTTTTCACACAGGTTGGTATCTCTGTGATAACCCGTTAGCCAGACCTGCGTACCTGTGCCAAAGGTTTCCATGACTGCCTGGCGGATGTGTGCTGCTTGATTTTCAGTCAGTTTCATAGCCTGATATCGTTAATAGTGCGAAGTATATTTACTCAGAATGTGCTTACATTACACATTGTTTTACCAGATTTATAGTGCTGCGATAGTTTGGTTTTTGTCGACTGGTGGAGTATTGATTGGAAGAGTGTGTGTCGGGGTATTTTGCTTTTAGGTGGAATTGTCGCGTCTCAAAATGCATTTGCATAATTCTATTAAGTACCTGATTGGCTATTCGTGGGAGGAGAAAGTGAGGGTAGATTGATTTATCGTTGTTTTCTGGAGGTGTGCCAGCATATTGCGTTATCTGGTCTTGCATGTGGTTCAGGTCGAGACCAAGCAGGATCGCCGGTGCATCAACGCGTGGACAGGTGCGCCGCTCACCAATTTGACAAAATCCCAGGGTGCTCTTGTAGAAACGGACATGTCGAGGGTTGATTTCAATAAATGCTGCTTTAACTCCATGGAGGTGACGGGCATAAAGAAAGGCAATATGGAAAAGGGCGGCAAAGATTTCCTTCGAGCTGGTATTGGGAGTGAAAGCGAGCTTGGATACTTCGCACACGTTTTTGCCTGAATCGCGGAAAACATCAATTTCATCTTTGTAAAGTTGGTCAGCGAGCAGGCCATTATCTGAATCAACTGTCAGGGTTAATGTGCCAAGAAGCTGTTGGGCATGGCGAGCTTCGAAGGTGTACTGGTTTGGGCTGTCTGAGAAAACGGAAGTGCTTTCAGTTTGGTAACCACGAGTAGCATACATGCGTTTAATGAGAGTACTGGCTTTGACGCGTTGTTTGAAAGAGTTGACCAAGTGAATGCTAAAGTTGGCAGTTTGCAGCAAGCAATCTAATTCAACTGGAGAAAAAGGATGTTTATCGGGACTTCCTGAGAACCAGTACTGATGGTCTGGTAACTTATGACTTGTGGGGAGTCGGTTTTCAGGGCGGGAGTTTTGTGTTGCATGCGGAATTTTTGTTGAGTATGCGGCGAGATTATTCATTGAGATCTGCATAGTAATTAGTCCTTATAAGTGCATTCATGTCTATTGAAAGTAATTCAAAAAGAAAAATCGGATGTACTTATAGTATCAAGCAAAAATCATGCCACTTATTTTGATCGATGTGAAACAGTGGGTTAGATGGCCGCATAAAATTTTCACACACAGAACTGTCGTTAGATGAGTGACAAAAATCACAGTAATTTGTTAACAAACTGTTTGTAAATGATTTTGTTTGTCTCAATAAAGAGACATCATTGTTTCACCTGGATTGCATGAGTTAGATATTTCTGTTAGCAACTGATATTTTGGTGAAAAATAATATATCTACTATTTTTTGGTAAATTCAAAATTTGATTGGTTGATTGATATTGTAGAAAGAGACAAATCTAAGAGGCTATTTTGAGAATCTTTATTCGCGGTTTTCTAGCTTCGTTATTGCGTAGCGGGAGAGATTTATTGCCAATCATTGGAATAATCTCATTTTTTCAGTTGGTTGTGCTGCAACAGGCGCTGCCCCAGATTGCTGATCTGATATTAGGTGGCCTGCTGGTTGCGCTTGGTCTGACCTTATTCATTTATGGTCTGGAAATGGGGTTATTTCCAATTGGTGAAAGTATGGCAGATGCATTCGCCCGTAAGGGAAGTGTGTCATGGTTGCTGCTATTTGCTTTTGCGCTGGGTTTTGGTACAACGGTTGCCGAGCCAGCTTTAATTGCGGTTGCTCGAGAGGCCGGGGTGATCGCCGTGCGCGCAGGTGTTATTCCAGATATGCCGCAAGCGGCGGAGGATTACGCAGTGGGATTACGTTTGACGGTTGCGCTGGCAGTAGGTGTGGCGGTTGTTCTGGGCGTCGTTCGCATCATCAATGGATGGCCAATCCACTATTTTATTATCGCAGGCTATTTGCTGGTGGTCATAATGACTGCATTTGCGCCACCAGAAATTATCGGTATCGCTTATGACTCTGGCGGAGTGACCACTTCGACAATTACTGTCCCGCTTGTAACCGCGTTGGGGGTGGGGCTGGCTTCATCCATTCGTGGACGTAATCCGATGGTAGACGGCTTTGGTATCATTGCTTTTGCGTCCTTGACGCCCATCATTTTTGTCATGGGTTACGGAATCTTGCTGTCATGATCTGGATAGATGTGATTCTGGAAACGTTGATAGCTACGTTGCGCGATGTTTTGCCAATTGCGTTAACGCTGTTTGGTTTTCAGTTTCTGGTGTTGCGTCGGCCCATTGCAAATTTGCGACGAGTGCTGTTTGGGTTTTTGTTTGTAATACTCGGTTTAACCTTGTTTTTGGTTGGTCTGGAGCGTGCTTTGTTCCCGATTGGGAGGTTGATGGCTACTCAATTGATAGCTCCCGAATTTTTACACGGTAACCTTCAGAATGCTGTCTCGTCCTGGACGGACTATTGCTGGGTTTTGATTTTTGCCTTTTCGATCGGCTTTGCTACCACGCTTGCTGAACCTGCATTGATCGCTGTAGCACTCAAAGCAAGTGAAGTTTCCGGTGGTGCAATCCATGCGACCGCATTACGATTGGCGGTGGCGACAGGAGTAGCGCTGGGGGTGGTCTTAGGGGTATTTCGTATAGTTACAGGATTGCCAATTCAGTGGTTCATCATGGCTGCCTATATCATCCTAATGCTACAAACCTGGCGAGCACCCAGGATAATTGTTCCGCTTGCATTTGATTCTGGTGGTGTGGCGACATCAACAGTTACGGTACCAATTATAACCGCTCTGGGACTGGGTCTGGCGGAAGCAGTGCCCGGGCGCAATCCGCTTGTAGATGGATTTGGCCTGATTGCATTTGCTTGTCTTTTTCCGATTGTAACGGTGATGGCTTATGCGCAGATTGCTGAATACCTTATTAGGCGTAAAAGAAAAAATGGTGAACTTGATAATTGAAAGCACTTATTTTGATATTTTTTAATGGGTGAATGGAGCGATTTATGCATTTCAAATTGATTATTACCTTTCTGGATGATAGCAAAACCGAACGGGTGATGAATGCCGCGCGTAAGGCCGGGGCAACGGGCGCAACTATTATTTCCAGTGCGCGTGGTGAGGGCATGGATAGGGCAAAGACTTTTTTGGGTTTATCGCTGGAAACTCAACGGGATGTTGTAATGCTGCTGGTAGAGGAGCATCTTTCTCGTGCCATTATGGAAAAAATTGCAGAAGTAGGTGAATTTGATATCACAGCAGGTACGGGAATTGCTTTTCAGATCGATGTTGAAGATGCTGTGGGGGTGGCGCACCAGATTGAAAGATTGACAGTCGTTGTGGAGGAGGAATTATGACTGCAGGCAGGCCGGTGCGCGTTGGCAAGGTAATGAAGCGTAATTTTGATCTGGTGGAAGGCATTGCAACAGTTGCCGATGCACTCAAAAACATGCGTTACCCGGATGTTGGTGTACTGGTTGTCAACAAGCGGCACGCGGATGATGAATACGGCATTGTGATGCTGTCTGATATTGCTAAAAAGGTGCTGGCAAAAGACAGATCTCCGTGTCGGGTCAATATTTACGAGATTATGTCAAAACCGGTACTGTCGGTATCCGCGCAAATGGATATACGCTATTGTGCGCGCCTTTTTGACCGATTCGGCTTGTCGTTGGCCCCAGTCATTGAGGACGGTAATGTTACTGGTGTGGTCAGTTATAACGATATGGTAATCGAGGGCATGCTGGGTGAGTGGTTGCAGGATGTATTCAAACGATAAATTCGGTATGGCGGATAGTTTGGTTACACGGCGACATTCTTTAGGGTATTCCTTTCAAGCTATAATGCGCATTTGAAAGTCTAAGTAAAACATCACCTCATGCAAGAAAAATATTACCCACAGGAAATAGAGAAACTCGCGCAGCAGTATTGGAACGAAAAAGCTGTGTTCCAGGCATCGGAGATAGCGGATAAACCGAAATTCTATTGTCTGTCGATGTTTCCCTATCCTTCTGGCAAGCTCCACATGGGGCATGTGCGCAACTACACGATTGGTGATGTGTTATCCCGCTACCGCCGGATGAATGGGTATAACGTTTTGCAGCCCATGGGATGGGACGCTTTTGGCTTGCCGGCTGAGAATGCCGCGATCCAGCGCGGGGTGCCGCCCGCGCGGTGGACTTATGACAATATTGCGTACATGCGCAGCCAGTTGCAAAGCCTTGGACTGGGGATCGACTGGTCGCGCGAGGTGGCAACCTGTCATCCGGATTACTATCGCTGGAATCAGTGGCTGTTTCTGCGCATGCTGGAAAAAGGCATCGCTTATCAGAAAACACAGGTAGTCAATTGGGACCCGGTCGATCAGACTGTGCTGGCGAATGAGCAGGTCATCGATGGGTGTGGCTGGCGCACGGGTGCCTTGGTGGAGAAGCGGGAAATCCCGGGCTATTACCTGGCGATTACTCGTTACGCAGATGAGTTACTGGACAACCTCGATAAACTACCCGGCTGGCCGGAACGGGTCAGGACCATGCAGGCTAACTGGATTGGTAAAAGTTATGGAGTAGATATCATTTTTCCGCCGGATACGGATTCCGGCATGCCGCAGATGTTAAAGGTTTTTACGACTCGTGCGGATACCCTGATGGGCGCAACTTATGTGGCGGTTGCTGCGGAGCATCCTGTTGCCTTGCATGCGGCGCAAACCAATCAATCGCTAGCAGTTTTTATCGAAAACTGCAAACAGGGAGCAACGATTGAGGCAGAACTGGCTACCCAGGAAAAAATGGGGATGGCAACTGGTTTTTATGTCATCCATCCATTAACGGGTGAACGTCTGCCGGTATGGGTCGCCAACTATGTTCTGATGAGCTATGGCAAAGGTGCCGTAATGGCAGTGCCCGCGCATGATGAGCGTGATTTTGATTTCGCCCACCGCTATGGTTTGCCGATCAAGCATGTCATCCAGCCACTGCAAGGCGAATTGAATTTTCCGCTCGATAAAGCGTTTACCGAATACGGCATTACCACCAATTCTGGTGCATTTTCCGGCCTGGAATCTCAGGCGGCGATAGATGCGATAGCCGCTGCCCTCACCCAAAAGAAATTTGGAGAAAAAAGAGTTCATTACCGTTTGCGTGATTGGGGAATTTCGCGTCAGCGTTACTGGGGATGCCCGATTCCATTGATTCATTGCGATCAGTGCGGTGTGGTGCCAGTACCAGATGATCAATTGCCGGTGATCCTGCCAGAAGATCTGGTACCGGATGGTACCGGTAATCCCCTGGCAAAAAATGCTTCGTTTTATGTCTGTGGCTGCCCGCGCTGCGGTAGTTCTGCCCGGCGCGAAACGGATACGATGGACACATTCGTCGATTCATCCTGGTATTTCCTGCGTTATGCCTGTACGGATCAGAAAGATGCAATGGTTGATCAGCGCGTCAACTATTGGTTGCCAGTGGATCAATACATTGGTGGCATCGAGCACGCCATACTGCACTTGCTGTATTCGCGCTTCTGGAGCAAGGTCATGCGTGATCTTGGTCTGCTGGCGTTTGATGAACCTTTCTCCAATCTGCTGACACAGGGAATGGTGCTCAATGAAATTTTTTTTCGCAAGTCTGAGAATGGGCGCATTGAGTATTATTCTCCCGCAGAAGTTGATGTGCTTCCAGGTAAAGATGGAGAAGCGTATGTACTGCGCTCAGATGGCGAATTAGTGGAATTTGGCGGCGTGGGAACGATGTCAAAATCGAAGAATAATGGTGTCGATCCGCAAGGGATCGTTGACCAATATGGCGCGGATACCGCCAGATTATTCATGATGTTTGCCAGCCCACCGACACAGACACTGGAATGGTCAGATGCCGGTGTCGAGGGCGCTTATCGCTTTCTCAAACGTTTGTGGCGGCTGGTTTATCTGCATGTGCAGTCAGGTGTGATAGTCTTGGAGACTACCTTGCTGCAGCAGCATTTGCTTTCAGGTGAGATGAAATTGCTGCGTTGTCAGCTTCACCAGACTATCGTTAAGGTTACGGATGATCTGGAGCGGCGTCATACCTTCAATACGGCAATTGCAGCGGTGATGGAATTGATCAATGAGCTGACGAAATTGCCTGGAAATGATCTATCAGCACAGCAATTGATGCAGGAAGCGCTGGAAGTGATCGTGCTGCTGCTCTCGCCTATCGTGCCACATGTTTGTCATGTGCTTTGGCAGGAGCTGAAGCCGGGTACGGAATTGCTCGATCAGCCTTGGCCGCGGGTGGATGAGCGGGCGCTGGTACAAGATGAAATTACTTTGGTTGTGCAGGTCAATGGAAAATTACGTAGCCGTATTCAGGTCGCGAGAGAAGCAGACCGCGTGACTATTGAACATGCCGCCACGGCAGATGAGCATGTACAAAAAATTGTTGCCGGTCAGCCCGTTAAGAAAATAGTGATTGTTTCTGGAAAGCTGGTTAATGTCGTAATTTGATACGTTTACTACCACCTATGTTTATTCACCTGATAATAATTCTCCTGTTGACTGGTTTGACTGCCTGTGGCTTTCAGCTGCGTGGGCAGATAGCTGATCTGCCATATGAACGGATTTACGTGACGGCACCAGTCGGGTTAACAATCGGTGCAGATGTCAAGCGTGCATTCGGCACGTATACTAAAGTACAAGTAGTCGAAGATTCTGATAAAGCCGAAGTTGTGTTGCAGATCGTGCATGCCATCAATGAGAAAAGAATTCTGTCGCTTTCTGCGGGTGGGCGGGTACGTGAGTTTGAGCTGGGTTATCGTGTGGCTGTGCGATTATTGGATGTGGCAGGAAATGAGCTGGCCATGCTTCAGGAAATTCGTTTGACACGGATTCTTCCGTTTCTGGATGCGCAGGTGCTAGCCAAGGTGGCAGAGGAAGAAATGCTGTACCGCGATATGCAGAAGGATGCAGTACAACAGATATTGCGGCAAGTGGCGGCGACTAGCCATGGTCGAGATACTCCGTGAGGTTTACCTCGGAGCAACTAACCTTACAGCTTCAGCAGAATATCGCGCCACTGTATATATTGATGAGCGGGGAGTTGTTACTGGCGATGGAGACGGCTGACGAGATCCGGTTGCTTGCAAGCAGACAAGGTCACGTCAATCGAGAAATCATGACCGTTGGCCAGCATCTTGATTGGCGGATACTGCGTCAATGGGGTCGCCAGTCTTCATTGTTCGGTAATCGACGCTTGCTGGAGATCCGCATTCCAACTGGGAAACCGGGCAGGGAAGGTGGTGCCGCCCTGGAAGCTTTCAGTCAGTGTTTGCCGTCGGAAACCATTGCTATAGTTTCGCTTCCCTGGCTGGATCAACAGAGTCAGAACAGTAAATGGTTCAAGGCACTCGAGCAGGCGGGGCATCTTGTTGTGATTCCAATGATTAAACGTGAACAATTAGCTGCCTGGATTGAGAAACGTCTGCAACGCCAGAATTATGTTGTTAGCCGGGATACCTTGCAGTTTTTTGTGGATAAGGTCGAAGGTAACCTCTTGGCTGCGCATCAGGAAATTCAGAAACTGGCTTTGCTGTACCCGCCTGGAGAGTTGTCACTTGAACAGATTAAAACAGCTATTCTCGATGTGGCGCGCTATGATGTTACGCAACTGCTCGAAGCTATGATGACAGCTGATGTGGCTCGCTTTAACCATATTTTGTGCGGTTTGCGGGCGGAAGGCGTAGCATCCTCCTATATTTTGACCGTATTATCGGAGGAGATTCGTTTGTTGCTCAAGTTACATTCGGCAATGAGAATTAATCGAAATATTCCGCTTGTACAGATCATGAAGGCATTGCGTATTTGGCCATCCAGGCAAAAAATAATTGCTGCCAGATTCAACCGCATTCACCCAAATCAACTGGTGGGCGCACTTCGTCAGGCGGCCAATATTGACCGAGTTATTAAGGGAATGACAACTGGAGATGAATGGCAAGCATTTCTGAATATGGGTACTGCATTGACGTTAGCTATCAGTAAAGAATAGCGTTTTTTGACCATTAGATTATAAAAAAACCAATGAAGGCAAGAATTTCCTGGCAGGAAGGTGTCAGTTTTCGGGGAGAAACCGACAGCGGTCACACGGTTTTGATGGATGGGGCGCAAGAAGCCGGCGGGAAGAACCTTGGCCCACGTCCGATGGAAATGATCCTGCTTGGTCTCGGTGGGTGCACGGCATTTGATGTCGTTTTGATTTTACGCAAAAGCCGTCAGATGGTGACGGATTGCCAGATAGAAATTGAAGCACAGCGCGCCCCGACCGATCCCAAAGTTTTTACCCGAATCCACCTGCATTTTATTGTTACTGGGAAAGAGCTGAACCCTCAGCAAGTTGAGCGTGCTATCAATCTTTCAGCAGAGAAATACTGTTCTGCTTCGATGATGCTAAGGGAAACAGTCAATATTACCCATGATTACATGATAATTTCTGATCCCGTGTAAGCGTTTCACTTCTTCCTAAAGGAAGGCATCATGTATGAAATTTACCGCATCTGCTTTTTTTTAAAGAACAACTTTCCTATAATCCTCAACGGATGCTGCCAAGATTAGTTAAATTGACTGGACAAGCAGTTTTAATTCTGTTATCAATATCGGTGTCTTGCGCAGTATAAAGACTTGGTAGTATCAGTAGTGTTTATAATAAAAACTATATTCTTAGTGTTCATCGAAGTTATTTATAGGAGGTTAAAATGAGACTTTTGTTTATTTTTGCTGCTTTAATGGTGACTTTTTCACTAACTGCCTGCATGGCTGAAAAACCTGCGCAGTACCCACCTAGCGCCCTGATGGAGCGCGATTCTATGCCAGATAAAGCCGATGATAAAGATAAGAATTAAGAAGTGATGTATCAAATTAAAACCGCTCTTCACGAGCGGTTTTTTTTTGCGCGCCCGGTAGGGCAATTACTTCCAAGGCATCCGGTAAATTTATACTAAAGTCGTCTTCTATAACCGTACAACCTGATGGCAGAATAAGCTTCGCTATTAGAATAACGAGAAGGATAACGAATGTAATGTTGTTTTTACCCAATCCCCGTTCAGTTCTGGCTAATGAATAGCTTGCAAGCCGGTTCTAAATTCAGTAGGATTTAACCACCTTTGCGCAGTGGTCTTTTCTGCGTCGGTAAAAAACTTCTTGAGCTTGTCATTTTGTTCGGGGGTAAGTAACTGATAATTCCGGGGTGTCCGGTAAGTTCATAGGATGTTTATCATAATAGCCAAAAGAGGGGGGCGTTTTGCAAATTGATCTGAATAAACTGAGAAAGTTGCTTTTACTTGCTAATCTGTACGGTATTCTCTTTTTTACCACTTGTGCTTATGCCGAGACTGGTTATGGGCAAGAAGTTCATCCTAAGCAGAATTATGATCGAGGGTTGGTTGAAAATCTGACTGGATTTAACTATAACGAGACAAGTTTTATGAAAGCGTTAAGGGTTAAATTTGGTGGTTGGACAGAAATTGGTTTCACAGGAAATCCTGATAATCCTAAAAATAGTAACGGTCCAGTTACATTTAATGATGGCCCAAATGAGTTCAAATTGCATCAGGTTTATGGCTTTCTTGAGCGAGAAGTAAATACAAGCGCAAACAAAGTTAATTTTGGTTTTCGTGCCGATTTGCTGTATGGAACAGATGCCCGTTTTTCAACCGCATCAAATTTTGATGTGAATATTCTGAATAGTAATGGGGAACGGAAACTGGTATTTCCGCAAGTTTACCTCAATGCTTTCCTGCCGATTGGAAATGGAATAACGGCTACTGTTGGGCACTTTTATACACTCCTCGGTTATGAAGTTGTGCCTTCAACCGGTAACTTCTTCTTCTCGCATGCTTACACTATGCAATATGGTGAACCATTTACACATACTGGTACATTATTGACATACCCTGTAAACAAAAATATAACGGTCAAAGGAGGGGTTGTAGCTGGGTGGGATGCTTTCTTTCACCAGCCTGCTAATTTCCTTGGCAGCGTGGCATACACTACGGATGATGAGAGGTCATCATTGACCGCGTCTTTAATCACCGGCGACGTGAAAACTGAGGGTCTGAGCCAGCATAACCGCACTATGTATAGCCTTGTACTCGAGCATGACATTACGGACAGGCTGCATTATGTGCTTCAGCATGATCTGGGTGTTGAGACAAAAACTACTTTAGGTCGTGCGGCACAATGGTACGGTGTAAATCAGTATTTATTCTACGATATCTTGCCAAATTTGAGTTCTGGCCTTCGTGTTGAGTGGTTCCGGGATGATGATGGCGTCAGAGTGCTTGGTAATGGTAGAGGTGAAAATTTTATTGGGGTGACGGGCGGATTGAACTATACTCCGATAGCTGGGTTTACTCTGCGTCCAGAGGTGAGGTATGATCGTATAACCAAAAATACCGCTTTTAGAGATGGCAAAGATGATGATCAGATTTTATTGTCAATAAGTGGCATTTTTAAGTTTTAATCTATTGTTTCTATTGTTGTTAGCATTTTTTGTTTTAAGCCTCTGGAAGATGTTTTATACCGAGGTGTTAATAATTATATGTATTTTCATTAACGAGAGAAGTAACCATGTTTGACATAAATAGGAGAGAGAGATGGATGCCGGAAATTGGCTGAGGGGAATTTTGCTAGCTGGGGGGTTGATGCTGGCGAGTGGAATACAGGCGAACATATCGACGGTACCGGACGTGACGTATGAGGCGTTGGGGCTAGATCGTAGCAAGGCGACGCCGAAGGAGACGCATGAAGCGTTAGTGAAGCGTTACAAGGATCCTGCGCAAGGGGCGGGCAAGGGGACGATGGGGGACTACTGGGAGCCGATTCCCTACAGCATGTATTTGGATCCGGCCACATTTTACAAACCGCCGACCTCGATGCGAGACAAAGCCAACCGCAAGGAATGCGTAGAGTGTCACTCGGACGAATCTCCGGTATGGGTACAGGCATGGAAGCGCAGCACGCATGCGAACCTGGACAAGGTACGCAAGCTACAGTCTAGTGACCCAACTTACTACAAAAAAGCCAAGCTGGAAGAAGTAGAAGCCAACCTGCGTTCGATGGGTAAATTGGGCGAGAAGGAGGAATTGAAAGAAGTAGGGTGTATTGACTGTCACGTATCGATCAATGCGGATTCCAAACAAAAGATTGATCACAGCAAAGATCTGATCATGCCGACAGCGGATGTTTGTGGTGTTTGTCACCTGAGAGAATTTGCCGAACGGGAATCTGAACGGGACACCATGATCTGGCCGAATGGACAATGGCCGGACGGACGTCCATCGCATGCGCTGGATTATAAAGCCAACGTTGAGACCACAGTTTGGGCAGCGATGCCACAACGGGAAGTTGCTGAAGGTTGCACCATGTGCCATACCAACCAGAACAAATGCGACTCCTGCCACACCCGCCATGAATTTTCTGCGGCGGAATCACGCAAACCGGAAGCCTGCGCCACCTGCCATAGCGGCGTGGATCACAACAACTGGGAAACGTACTCCATGTCCAAACACGGCAAGATGGTTGCCATGAATGGTGACAAATGGAACTGGGAAGCACCGCTGAAAGACGCCTACGCTGTTGGCAAACAAAATGCGCCGACCTGTGCAGGTTGCCACTTTGAATACGAAGGGGAGTATACCCACAACATTACCCGCAAGATTCGCTGGGCGAACTACCCGTTTGTACCTGGTATTGCAGAGAACATCACCAGCGACTGGTCAGAAGCAAGGCTGGATTCCTGGGTTGTCACCTGCACCCAATGCCACTCTGAACGCTTTGCCCGCTCTTATCTGGAGCTGATGGACAAAGGCACCCTGGAAGGGCTGGCCAAATACCAGGAAGCGCATGAACTGGTGGAGAAAATGTACAAGGCGGGCAATCTGACCGGACAGAAAACCAACCGTCCAGCGCCACCGGAACCGGAAAAACCTGGTTTTCACATTTTCACCCAGCTCTTCTGGTCGAAAGGCAACAACCCTGCCTCGATCGAACTGAAAGTACTGGAAATGGCTGAAAATGACCTGGCGAAAATGCATGTAGGGCTGGCACACACCAATCCTGGTGGCTGGACTTACACTGAAGGCTGGGGTCCGATCAACCGTGCTTATGTCGAAATTCAGGATGAGCACACCAAAATGCAGGAAATGGCAGCCCTGCAAGAACGGGTGAACAAACTGGATGGCAAGAAAACCAGCCTGCTGGACATTACCACCCCCGAGGAAAAAATCTCCTTGGGTGGATTAGGGGGTGGCATGTTGCTTGCGGGCACACTGGCCTTGATCGGCTGGCGTAATCGCAAGCAGAAACAGGCTTGAGTAAACCACTAGTAACCGGCCAACCCACGCAAACGGGTTGGCTGGACAAAGCCCTCCCGTTACTTGGCATTTTGCTAGTAACGGGAGGTTTTGTTTTGCTTATCTGGTTTGCATGGTTATGGCTAACGCCGGGCACGGCACCGTATCGTTACGAGCTAGTAGAAAGTGGAGATAGCGGCAAATTTCCACAACTGGAGCTAAGTGCATGGCCGGATTTAACGATTGAGCAGTATGAGGTACGCATACCAGAAGTAGATCAGGTGGTTGCCCGCGCCTATTTTGGGCGACGTGCGCAGACTGCCCTGGTCCTACTCGACTGGCAGAATCTCACCAATGAACCGCTTTTGATGCTGGATCGAAAACCGGCTGAATTAAGTGCCCTGGCAACAGCGATCGGCAAGCATGCGTCGACAGATGCCATAATTTTGGCCTGGTGGGACACCTCTGCGCAACTGGCTTTATTGACTGACCGAGAGGTTTTATTTCGTAGCCCGCTGCTTGAACCGCTCATGGTACCGGACGGCTGGCAAGCACAGCGTACTGCCATTCTTGCCTACGAGCAGAAACAGGTTAGCACTACAGTAAGCGATGAAGAGCGTACCCAGTTTCAACATTTTACCCATGCACTGACGCAACCGCGTGAGAGGGGATTGATTGAACTACGCGAGTTGGCGGGTTCTACACGGGAGACCTACCTGGTTATTCACGTCACCGATCTTTACAAACTAGGACTGCTCTATCCGGAAAAGCTGGGCGTAGCTTACAAAAACTACCGCATGACTGGCAACATTCACGGCATGATCAGCCACCTCAAAACCGAAGTAGGGCGGCGTGGTTACTATACCTACACCCTGCAGTCCTTATCGGATGAGCTGATTCGCGCCTTCTTTCTGACTGATAAAGCGAGCTATCAAACCCTGATTGCCCCGCTGCTGCCGCTGACGGACCACCCGCCACCACTGGAACTTGAGACCCCTAAGCTGATCTACCAGCAAGGCGGGTATTGGGTATATAAACTGTGACTATATCTGGTCTACATTAACAGTTGAAACTGATTTTTGCGTCGGGGAGCGGTTTGGAGTGCAGCGATTGGCGAGTTGCGCTCGCTCCAACGTTCCATCCAGCCATCTACAGAAATATTTTCGTCCGTTGCTTTAATCCGCTGTCGTAGGCATTAACGTTCTGGATATGGTAAACACCATTGATGACCAGAATGTCGGCAGAGAGATTGACGGGGTGATGAGTGATTCCGAGGCTGCGAGCCACAGACCGATAGGCGGCGGCACTATCCTATAGAAAATCGCATTTTTCGCCAGAATAGGCCGCAAAGGGGACTCGATTGCCTTCTTGTCAATCACAGTGTTGCCCTCCTAGTCGCCTACGCGATTCATTTGATCCGCGATCCCCCGGACGTTTGTCAATGCCGATCCAGTTCTTGATCGTGCTTCGGCGCTTATCTGCATGGATGTGCAAGTAGATCGTCTCATGACTGACTTGGTCGTTTAAGCAGATCCGATACTATTGCGGCTCACCTATAAGTTCCCCTATAAAAGTTGTGCTTCGAAGTTGAATCCGCCATTGATTGCTGCATGACGGCTTACGATATAATGAATCTTGTTTTTCTGGAGTTATCCTAGATGTCGATCATGCTGTATTCAACGTTTGCTGTGTTGTGCGGTTTTATTTTATTGGTATGGGGGGCAGACCGTTTTGTGCTGGGGGCGTCAGCTCTGGCTCGGAATCTAGGCATCAGTCCGCTCATTATCGGTTTAACGATCGTTGGTTTTGGTACTTCTGTGCCAGAGCTGTTGGTCTCGGCCGTGGCCGCTTGGGAAGGTAACCCGGCAATGGGGATAGGTAATGTTTTGGGTTCTAATATTACTAATATTGGATTGATACTGGGTTTAACAGCACTGATCAAACCGATGACAGTTCACTCCGTCACGCTCAAGCGTGAGTTCCCAGTGTTGTTGCTGATCATGATTTTGGCACTGCTTTTGATGCTGGATAGTGAGCTGGGTCAGTTTGATGGAGGAGTGTTGTTGCTTGGAACAGCGTTATTGACAGCTTGGATGGTGCATCTTGGTCTGAGCGATCGCAATAGCGACATTATGGCTAGCGAATTTTCTGAGGAGATCCCGACGCAACTGTCGACAGGTAAAGCAGTCATGTGGCTATTACTGGGGGGAATGATCTTGCTGATTAGTTCCCGTATACTGGTGTGGGGAGCGGTTAATATTGCCGAGTGGTTTGGTGTCAGCGATCTGATCATTGGCCTGACCATTGTTGCTATCGGCACCAGCCTGCCAGAGATGGCGGCTTCTATTGTCAGTGCTCTCAAGGGCGAGCATGATATTGCCATTGGCAATGTGCTTGGCTCAAATATGTTCAACCTGCTGGCGGTACTGGCGATGCCAGCGCTGATTCAGCCTTCAAGCCTACCTGCTGATGTACTGCTGCGCGATTTTCCGGTAATGTTTATTTTGACGATTATTCTGCTGGGAATGAGCTTCGGACTGCGTGGGGCAGGCGGCGTCAATCGTATTGAAGGTGGTATCCTGCTATGTATTTATCTGGGATATCTTGGTCAGTTGTACCATGATAGCGTATCGATTTAACCGTTATTCGTGGTCGCTTTACTTTTTTCTGACCCATGAGTTTGTCCATTTTCGAAATAATCCGTCTTTGTTTTTAACAAAGGAAGTTTATGATCTGGCGGGACTTGACACATAATGCTATTTAGCTGCCAGTCTGTCTTAGTTACTGGTGAGTAATCTTTGATTAACATCGGTGGAGGTACAAATGGTAAAGAAACTAATTGTATGTAGTGACGGTACCTGGAACTCTTCCTATCAGGCCGTACCATCAAATGTAACCAAATTAAAGCATGCGCTCTTGAAAACCGATTCAAACGGAATCGAACAGATGCTTTTTTATGACCCCGGTATTGGTGCGGATGAGAATTTTTTGAAAAAATATGTGGGTGGAGCAACTGGATGGGGAATTTCTAGAAATATCCGTGATTGCTACCAATTTTTGGTAGCAAATTATCTGCTTGGTGATGAGATTTACTGCTTTGGTTTTAGCCGTGGAGCCTATACTGTACGTTCGTTAATCGGTTTTGCGACTAGTTTCGGGTTGCTGAACGAGCAGGATCGGGAGTTGTTCAATCACAATTTCGACATGATCTATGAGCTGTACCGGATCAAACCGAATAAACGATCGCATCATGAAAATTTTGAAAAAGCTGAGCAGTTGAAATCCAGAGCTGTTAAGCCACGCTGCAAGTTTGTGGGGGTGTGGGATACCGTAGGTGCATTGGGAACGCCTACACCACTAATGGGCTGGGTCAGCCGTAAATTATGGGTGGGCTTTCATGATACCGAGCTGCGCAATACCGATTATGCTTATCATGCGTTAGCCATTGACGAACGGCGCGAACCTTTCCGGCCAAGTGTCTGGACGGGTACACAGGAGGACTGCCAGGAAATGAAGCAGGTATGGTTTTCTGGTTCGCATACCAACGTTGGCGGTGGATATCGCTATCCCGGTCTCGCTGATATCGCTTTTCTGTGGATGATCAAGATGGCTCGTCTGCGTGGATTGGAATTTGATCAGGCTTATCTGGATGATCCTCGCAATACCAATCCTGATTTCCGGGATTCGATTGACGATTCGTTTTCAGCGCCCTACTGGATTTTTGGTTCTTATTTACGACCTGTCGGACAACTGCATGAAGATGTGCAAGAAAATCGCCGTGGCGTGAATGAGATGTTGCATGCCAGCGTTGTTAAACGCCATACTGAAAATCTTCCAACCTATAACCCCCAAAATATAGCGATTGGATTCCAGAAACTTCCTATCGAGCCAGATTGATCGTTACAAAAATGACCTTAACAGCAAACTAGCTCTATTGCATTGTCAATACAACCTGTTTTTAGGTTTTTTCTTTCTTCATAGTGGTAGTGTCAATGCGTTAGAATGCTGTTTCTGTAAACATTACTATTTTCCAAATGATTAAGGTTGGCATTGTTGGTGGAACAGGCTATACGGGCGTTGAGCTTTTACGAATACTAGTCCGGCATCCGGGTGTAGTGTTAAAGGTTATTACTTCTCGCCAGGAAAGTGGACAAGGGGTTGATGCGCTTTTTCCAAGTTTACGTGGACTGATTGATCTGCAATTCAGTGATCCGGAAAAGGCAAACCTCGAACAGTGTGATGTCGTATTTTTTGCAACTCCGAATGGTGTAGCAATGCATCAGGCAGCTAGCCTACTGGCTGCAAATGTAAAAGTCATTGACCTCTCGGCCGATTTTAGAATTAGAGATGTTGCGCTGTGGGAGAAATGGTACGGAATGAAGCATGTTGCCCCTGATCTCGTGGCAGAAGCAGTCTATGGACTACCGGAGGTTAATCGTGAAAAAATTCGTCACGCGCGGTTGATTGCTAATCCAGGTTGTTATCCGACGGCAGTACAGCTGGGTTTTCTACCATTAGTGGAAGCCGGGGTAGTGGACCACGATCATTTAATTGCAGATACCAAATCGGGTGTATCCGGCGCGGGACGTAAAGCGGAAGTGCCGATTCTGTTTGCAGAAGCGGGTGATAATTTCAAGTCTTACGGAGTACCAGGGCATCGTCATTTACCAGAAATTAGCCAGGGACTATCCGAACGAGCCGGCAAAGCGGTTGGGTTAACGTTTGTACCGCATCTAACGCCGATGATTCGCGGTATCCATGCCACGCTCTACGCTAGATTGACCAAGGAAGTTGATTTGCAAGCGTTGTATACCGATCGCTACCGAGAGGAACCTTTTGTTGATGTGTTGCCAGCGGGCAGTCATCCGGAAACCCGCTCTGTTCGCGGCTCTAATATTTGCCGTCTCGCCGTCCATCGTCCACAGCAGGGTGAGATGGTGGTGGTCTTGTCAGTAACAGATAATCTGGTCAAGGGTGCAGCCGGACAAGCAGTACAGAATATGAATATAATGCACGGACTGTTAGAGACAACTGGTATTGACCTTGTTCCTTTGTTACCCTGAATTCCAAGAAAATCAATTTGATGCGTAGCAAAACTGATATCAGTGCACCGATTATGGTGGTTAAGGCGCACGTGCCATGGCACAAGCGCGTACTATTCGTTGTTATCGGCTTGCTGTTGGCTACTTTGCTCGCCTATGGCTCATATGAGGCTGGAAGAGAAACGAACAAAGTAAATAATGGAAATATCGTTACCAGCGATCCCGGACTCGAACAAATACTCGAGGCCAGCAATTGTCTCAAAAAATATAATGAAGCACTTTGTACACAAATAGCCGATCTTGTCAGGCAATTACAAATTAGTAATGCCACCCGGGTGGATCTTGCCAAGCAAGTGAAATCGCTGGATGAGGAAAATGAGCGTTTGCGCGAAGATCTATCGCTCTTTCAGCGGCTGATTTCTGGAAATGATGAAGCAGCCGAGGGCGAGTTGGTCATCCATCGTTTTTCACTGGAACCAAGCCAGATTCCAGGCGAGTATCTTTACACTCTGCTGCTGGCGCAAGGCGGTAAACGGCTTAAGAATTTTGTTGGTAACCTGGAATTTGCCGTTGAATTAACACAAAATGGCGAGAAAAAACTAATTTCTTTAGTAGACGAGAACGCATCCAAGGGATTTCCGGTGGATTTTCGCTATTACCATCGATTGGAAAAAAGTTTCCAGATACCGGCTGATACAGTCGTGGAAAGCCTGCAGGTCAGAATATTTGCCAATGGGGAAAGTAGCCCAGTTCTGACAAAAACCATTCAGCCATCTCCTTAAGGAATAAGTGACCAAATATGTTTGGACGAAAAAATAAAGCAGTCGGTCATATTGATACTCTGATCGGATTCAATACGGCCATTTCTGGTGATATTCAGTTTTCAGGTGGATTAAGAGTGGATGGGCGTGTATGTGGCAGCGTAGTGGCAGTGGGGGAATCGCTTTCTACGCTGGTATTAAGCGAGCAGGGTATGATTGAGGGCAAGGTCAAAGTGACGCATATGGTGGTCAATGGTACGGTCAAAGGCCCAATCTATGTTGAGCAGGAGCTTGAACTGCAGCCGCATGCGAGAGTCATGGGCGATATTCATTACCAGTCGGTTAAGATTCACCAAGGTGCATCGGTGGAAGGAAAAATGATCCGGATAGAAACAATACAGCCTGAAAAGCTAATTACCTTGATGGCGCCTACTTCTCCCCAAAAAAGAATTAAGGAAGAGAGTGAGTAGTCCTCAGCAGCCAAATCGTCCTGAGGTCGCACCCACCAGCAGCAAGACACGCCTACTTGGATAACGTACAGTCACGCAGCATCTCCGCAGCATGCTCGTGTGTCGTGGCAGTGAGTTTTTCACCTCCGAGCATTCGCGCAATTTCATCGATTCTGCCATTTTGATCAAGCTGACAAATTCGACTGATCAAGGCATGGTCATCCTGCTGCTCATTTTTTTTGGATACCTGCCAATGATAATCGCCCATCGCTGCTACTTGTGGCAAATGCGTAATACACAAAACCTGGCGTGCTTTTCCTAGTATCTTAAGTAATCTGCCAACTTTTTCTGCAACACTGCCACCAATACCAGCATCAACCTCATCAAAAATCAGCGTCGGCGTCATGACAGCCTGACTGGTAATCACCTGGATAGCCAGACCAATTCGTGATAATTCTCCACCAGACGCTACCTTATGCAGAGGCCGTAATGGCATGTCTTTATGTGCTGATACCTGAAATTCAATTTGCTCCAGGCCCGACTGATTGCCAGGCGTTACCGGATGCAACGCTATCTGAAAACAACCCCCTTCCATTGCTAGCATTTGCATGTTTTCAGTCACCAGCCTGGAAAGACTGGTTGCAGCTTCGCGCCGCTTATCACTCAATTGTTCCGCAAACTGCGCATACTCCTGCCAGGCGGTATTTTCGGCAGCGGCCAGTGCCGCCCCATCTGTGCGGACTTCAAGATCGGCCAGCTGCTGCGCGACGGTTGCCAGTAACCGCGGCAGATTATCCGCAGTAACATGATATTTCCGGGCAACAGCATGAATGGCTGCTAGACGTGCTTCGACTATCTCCAGTCCCCGTGGATCAAGATCCAGACGTCGCTGATAATGTCTTAATTCATGGATCACATCCTGTAACTGCGCCTCTATGGATTGCAACTGTTCGTCAATTGGCACCAACAAACCATCAATCTCGGCCAGGGAACGCAAGCGTGTACTGACACGATCAATTTGTGTGAGCGCAGCCATTTCATTTTCTGATAGCAATTCCAGGGAAAATTGTGCGGCATCCAGCAGTTTTGCCGTATGCGCAAGGCGCAGATGATCCGATTGCAGTATCTGCCAATCTTCAATTGAGAAATTGAGGTCAGATAACTCCTTAACCTGCCATGTCAACCGCTCCTGTTCTTCAGCGTTACGACTACTGTTTTGCTCCCAATCAAGACGTTGTTGTCGCAAGGTTTGCCAACGTCGGTGAGCGGCAGCAACTTGCTGTGCAAGCTTCACGCCTCCAGCCCAGTTGTCCAGCAATTCCCCTTGTTGTTGCGTGCGCAGCAGCGTTTGATGAGCATGTTGCCCATGAATATCGATCAGCCATTCGCCCGCTGCGCGTAATTGCTGCAAGGTTACCGTCGTGCCATTGATAAAATTACGCGAACGACCGTTGGTATCGAGCACTCTGCGCAGCAAGCAAGTATCCACCTGATCACCAAGCATGTTTTCCTGCAACCATCGCTGCAAAGGGAGGAGGTTGCAGATATCAAACTCCGCGCTGATTTCTGCCCGCTCGCAGCCATGACGGATGCGTTGTACATCAGCACGCTCCCCCAGCAAAAGCCCCAGTGCGTCGATCAAAATAGACTTGCCTGCGCCAGTTTCACCAGTCAATACCGTAAACCCGGATTGAAAATCAAGTTCGATTTGGTCGATCAGTACATAGTCTCGAATAAACAAATGAAGCAGCATGGTGACTAATCAGTGCTGTTATGCTGAAGGATGCCACTCCAACCAAGTTTTTCGCGCAGCATTTGGTAGTAGCTATAGTGAACAGAATGCAGGATCTTGACGGTTCTCGGATGGCGTCGGATGACAATCCGGTCATGCTCGTCAAGATCGAACCACGAGTGGCTATCAGCGTAAATTTTGGTTTCAGTTGTGCAATACAGCTTGATCTCAACTACTGCATCCCCACCTACCACGATGGGGCGATTGCTCAGCGTATGCGGGCAAACTGGTACCAGTGCCATCAAATCCAGTCTGGGGTGCAGAATTGGCCCACCTGAAGACAGGGCATATGCCGTTGATCCGGTAGGGGTTGCTACAATCAGTCCATCTGAACGTAAAACATAAACATATTCGTCATTAATACGTACCTCAAATTCGATCATGCCGCTGCTGATTCCCCGATGCAATACCACATCGTTAAATGCCAATTCCTTGAAAACAATCTCTGACTCACGGGAAACTTCCGCTGCCAGCAGCATCCGATCTTCCGCGATGAACTGACCATCGAGCATTGCACCAAGCGTAGTCTGCATGGTCTCAACGGTTAGATCCGTCAGAAACCCCAGTCGACCTTGATTCACACCCACCAGCGGAACGTTGTAGTTAACAAGTGACCGTGCAATATTAAGCATGGTGCCATCGCCACCCAGCACGATCGCCAGATCCGCCTGTTGGCCAATTTCATCCAGTGTTAAAACTGGAAACTCAACTTTCTCAATCTGGATAACTGATAATGCATCTAGCACCACATTAAATCCCTGCCTGGCGAGATGATGCGCGAGGCTGAGTAGGGGCGCAGCAATATCAGGATTTTTATACTTTCCGATTAATGCGATGGTTTTGAAAAAAGTGGTCATTACCCGGGGAAATCAATCAACCAATATTAGAAAAAACGAACACGGATGCGGTAATTTAAAACTGCTTCTTGATTGGCAGGCACCTTGACCTGCCATTCTGCCAGATTTGCGGTGGGTTGCGTGTGCGGCACAGAAGTCTCGACCATTGTCCAGTCGCCCGGAATAGGCTCTTGCACCTGAATGGTTACAGCTTCATCGCGTGCGTTGCGAATTCGGATATCGTAGGCCGTTTCAATATGGTTCTGCGGTTTTGAGGCCAGTTGCCGGAAATCTGTCTGGATTTTATCGGCGGTAATATCAAAAGCGCTGCCTAAATGCAGACTGATCTGCTCATTTTTCGCGGTATGCTCGATGCGATCTTCTCCTACAAACTGCGCATTGCCGCGCGAGTCTTTTTTGTAAACGCGAATGATGCCCTTGGGTAATGGAATACCCAAGCCATCCCCCTTGTTATCGAATTTGATCGTGACAGCGGGATGCAACTTACGCCCAATCTCACCATATTTTTCAGAAAAATAGTAATCCTCGCCTCGCAACCAATATTCTTTGCTAACTTTGATATCACTAGCTGACAGTAAACCGACTTGCTTGGTTTGATTGTCTGCCAGCGTGGTTGCAGCGGGCAGACTGTAAAGATGATATGCAAACAAGGATTCCTGTTCTACCGTTGATGCCATTTCCATCATGCTGGCAACGGCCAGATCAGATTTTGTGCGATGTAGCCGATCTGGCTGAACCTGGTTAACATCCCCGGCTACTAGTTGCAGTTGCGCATTCTCATAAGTAATGCCACTACGGTTGACTAGTGTTACCAGTCCATTCATGGTCAAGAGACTATCATTGTTATTCAGTTCAGCCACGTAGTCGGTTTGCCAGGAAAGGCCGGTAGTCAGATAGGATAGTTCCAGATCATGGCTGTCTGTCAGCGAAGTATCAAGCAGTAACGAGAGTGTTGGCTGGTCACGCAGATCCTTGGGCACATCTGGAAAAGCAACTCGTCCCGGCAAACCGGTTTCGATACGGTCTGCAAATTTGAGCACTATTCCCCCACTGGTAGAAAGCACAATTGCATCCTCACGAGTTTCTTCGCCAGTAGCGGTATTAGTGCGAATGATAGCCACGCTGCGGCCAAGATATTTCTCCAGCAGTTTTTCCGGCGTCAGCAGGTCAAAATCAAAATTCTGCTCCAGCAGACGCAAATTCGCTGAGGGCGTCTGGTTGTGCAACAGCGCCGTTTCCGGACGCATTTGCGCTGACACTTCTCGCCAGGCTAACCGATTCTCTCCCTTGTCGAGCTTGATCGCACGCTGCTCCTTGATTAGCGCCAGATTCTGGTTATAGATAGTCAGCTTCACCTTGCTCTGATCTTGGCGTGTGCTGGTCTTTTCGTCCAATTGTTCGGCAAAACATGGGCTTGCAACTATAAAAAAAACTGCGGCCAGAAAAATAAGGTTTAATAAGTATCGCAACATAACGGTCTCCGGTGTAATAGGCATTACTAGAATCTGTCTGTGCAGACGATAAAGGCAATGGTGGCAAACCTTGGCTTCAAGGCTGGACGGTACTGAAAACATGCCTAATCAAAAACTGCTAAACTCTTGTTGGAGTTTTACCGTTAAGAAGATTTCATCGTCTCTCGTTGTCTTTAAGTCAATAATATGGCACTGAAAAACAGCATAAAAGAATTCGCAGCTTTTCTGGGCGATCAAGAATCCATTCTCGATCAATCTTACCCAAGGATAGCGGAAAAAATCGAACTACTTTGGCACCACAACGAAATCTACCTTTATCTGGATCAGATGATGGTCGTTGAGAAAGGACGCGAGCGCGGTGGTTTTCCACTTGAAGTCATGAAAGAGATTCAGGTGCTACGCGAAATTCATGTTCGTTTGCATGGTGAAGTTACCGTAAACAACATGAGTAATAAACCGGTTTGGCGGGGTTAGAGATCGAGCCTGCAGTTTACCGCTGGCCAGACCACAGGAGAGATTCTTCGATCGAAGACCATCTCCTGTGGATTTGTATCGGCGCAGCGTAACTTTCCCTATCTATAAGCAGCTTTAGTCGGCCTGTCTGCGAAGAAATGCGGGGATATCCATCGGATCCATGCCTGATTGCTGCATGGCGGCAACAACCGCATTTCCTCTTCTACCAGTTCGCATCACAGCAGGCTCATCTACGCTGTGCAATATGTCTCGGTCATCCGTGCCGGTACGAGTATTGATCACTTTCAGTGGCCTTTGCGCCTGTTGCGTCACACTTCCCAGACCGGTTGCCACTAGCGTCACGCGCAAGCTTTCTCCCATATCTTCATCGATAACCGTACCAACAATAACGGTTGCGTCTTCAGCGGTTAGCTTTTTTATAGTATCCATTACTTCCTGTACTTCACGCATTTTCATCGTTGAGCTGGCAGTAATGTTTACCAGCACGCCTCGCGCACCTGTTAGCGCGATATCTTCGAGCAATGGGCTAGCAACAGCTTGTTCTGCTGCCATACGCGCGCGATCTACCCCACCGGCAGCCGCAGAACCCATCATGGCCATACCCATTTCCGACATAACCGTTTTAACGTCAGCAAAATCGACATTTACATGCCCAGGGCAATTGATTACTTCAGCAATCCCCGCAACTGCGCCATAAAGGACATCATTTGCCGCTCTGAAAGCATCTAACATGCTGATATCGTTGCCTAGCACATTCATCAGTTTGTCATTGGGGATCACGATCAGTGAATCGACATACTGGGCAAGTGCTTCCATTCCCAGTTGTGCCGCTTTCAGACGTTTTCCTTCAAATGAAAAAGGCTTGCTGACGACTGCAACGGTCAAAATACCCATATCCTTGGCAATTTGCGCCACAATCGGTGCTGCTCCCGTACCCGTACCACCACCCATACCAGCGGTAATAAACAGCATATCCGCACCCTGAATTAATTCTGCGATCCGATCACGATCTTCCAATGCGGCTTCCTTGCCGACTTCCGGATTCGCACCTGCCCCCAGTCCACGAGTAACATTGGAGCCTAGTTGCAATAGCGTCGGTGCCTGATTACCTTTCAGTGCCTGTGCATCGGTATTCAGACAAATAAACTCAACCCCTTTTGTTTCATTGCGAATCATATGATCGATCGCATTTCCACCGCATCCTCCTACACCAACTACTTTAATAATGGCTTCTGGAGACTCGGTATTGGTAATTTCAAACATGGCATTACTCCTTTTGGATCAAAGTTTAAGACAGACAGCTAATTGATGACACGCACTACTTGTAAGTTTTATTAAAAATTTTCCTGGAACCATCCCTTCATTTTTGCCAGAACCTGTTTGGCTGAACTATCTTTCAACCTGGTTTTATGATGGTGAAGATGTTGCTCGGCTCCCGCCATCACCAAGCCAATTGCAGTTGAATATCGGGGAGTTTGCACGACTTCTTCCAGATTACCTTTATACATGGGTAGCCCCAGGCGTACCGGCATATGAAAAATCTCCTCACCCAGCTCAACCATTCCTTGCATTGAACTGCTTCCGCCGGTAATCACGATCCCGGAAGACAGCAGCTGTTCAAACCCACTTCTGCGTAATTCGGCCTGGATGAGGAGATATAATTCTTCCACCCGTGGTTCGATTACTTCAGCCAGCGTCTGCCGTGAGAGTGCACGCGTACCGCGATTACCTACATCCGGCACCTCCAGCATTTCATGAATATCTGCGAGTCCACGCAATGCGCTGCCATAGCGACACTTGATATCTTCCGCATTCTTCGTAGGAGTACGTAGCGCCATGGCTATATCATTGGTGATCTGATCGCCAGCAACCGGAATAACAGCGGTATGGCGGATTGCACCATCGGTAAACACCGCGATATCAGTCGTGCCACCTCCTATATCCACCAGACACACGCCCAGATCTTTTTCGTCTTCGGACAAAACAGCTTTGGCGGACGCCAGCGGCTGCAATACCAGATCTCTTACGCCGATATCGCAGCGATGGATACATTTCGCGATATTCTGCGCGGCAGAGACTGCACCAGTGACGATATGCACCTTGACTTCCAGCCGAATACCACTCATGCCCACTGGTTCACGTACATCTTCCTGTCCGTCAACGATATATTCCTGATTGAGAATATGCAGAATCTGTTGATCAGCAGGAATATTGACGGCTTTTGCCGTCTCCATAACCTTTTCAACATCTGCTTGTGTCACTTCCCGGTCTTTGATTGCCACCATACCATGCGAGTTGAAACTCCGGATGTGGTTACCTGCAATACCGGCATATACTTCGCTGATGCGGCAACCAGCCATAAGCTCTACTTCTTCCAGTGCCCGTCGGATAGCGTTCACTGTGGTCTCAATATTGACAACTACTCCTTTTTTGAGGCCACGTGATGGGTGATTACCCAGCCCGATAATCTCGAAACCACCCTCTGGATTAATTTCCGCAACAATCGCCACAATTTTGGATGTGCCAATATCAAGACCGACGACCATCTCTTTTGCTTCTCCGACTTTACTCATTTAAAACCCTCCCTGACTTGTCATTTCCCTGTGCAACCCCATTCCTGCCGACGGGGGCGGGTTCATTACGCCGGATTGTTTGCTGATTGCAAGTCCGTCTGGATAACGCAAATCCACATAGGATAGCGACCCTCTTTGATCAAGACTGTGTTTATGATGATACATAACAGAAATATAACGCTGCAAACGGGGCTGGATTTCTTTGCGTCCCAGTTTCAACCAGGTGCCAGTATCTAACCGAATATACCAGGCATGCCTGGGCGTCAATACTACTTCAACGATGTCTTGCTCAATGGGTCGCAACATTTTTCTGAAAGCTTTGTAGGTACGGCTAATTAATGGGCCATTTTCAGAATCAGCGGCGTTAAATACCGGCATGATTTCTCCTTGTCCACTAGCATGGAATATTTCCCCACGTGTATTAATCAGCGCAGTTTTTCCCCAGTATGCCAGTGGGACATGCTCTTCAAGCATAATATGTAAGGCTGGTGGCCACTCGCGTGAGATAGTAACTGATCGAATCCATGGTAATTCCGTTAATGCAGCCTGCAAACCTTGCAGATCAATTGTCATGAAATTTCCATTTATTGCGTTTTTAATCACCAGTTCAAGCTGCTCACGCGAAATATTAAGCGGTCTGGCCTGATTGACACGCAAGTGATTGACATTCTCGATTCGAATTTCCCTGAGTGAAAAAAACGGCAATGCTAACACTCTTACACCAATCGCATAGATGGCAATTAGCAGAACACCCGTTAATAGAGTATTAGCCAATAAATTCAAGGTCTGATGATCGTTCCACATCATATTTTCATTCACCACGCTGCTCTGTCAGCTCGAGTATTTTAACAACAAGCTCATCAAATGAAATATTTACTGCTTTTGCCGCCATTGGTACCAGACTGTGATCGGTCATGCCTGGTGAAGTATTGGCTTCCAGCAAGAAAGGGCGTTCGTTTTTATCCAGCATCACATCCACCCGGCTCCAACCTGCACATCCCAGCACCTGATGCGCATGCAGGGCAATTGACTGAATTTGTTTTGTTATTTCATCCGGTAACCCGCTTGGACAGGTATAGCGAGTTTTGTCCGAACAATATTTGGCATGATAGTCATAGAGCGTATCCGCCACATCAATTCGTACCAGTGGCAGCGGAATATCTCCCAGAATAGCCGCAGTCAACTCGATGCCATCGATAAACTGCTCTGCCATTACCAACGCATCACAACCGGCAGCCAATGTATAGCCAACCTGAAATTCCTGCTGGCTGGTTACCTTGCTCAAACCAATGGTAGAACCTTCACGGGCAGGTTTGATGATCATTGGCAATCCCAGTAACTCGACAGCTTCCTCAAAACTGCTGTTAGCACTGAGCATCAGATAGCGTGGTGTATCGATTCCCGCCGCCTGCCAGATCATTTTAGTACGCCATTTATCCATCGCGAGGGCACTGGCGAGAACACCGCTACCGGTGTATGGCATATTCATCAGTTCCAGTGCACCCTGCACTGTACCATCCTCACCATAACGGCCATGGAGTGCGATAAAAACCCGATCAAAACCTTCTCTCGGCAGATTGTCCAATGATTGTTCGGCGGGGTCGAATGCATGCGCATCGATTCCGCGCCGCTGCAAGGCTGCAAGTACTGCCACGCCACTTTGCAGAGAAATTTCCCGTTCTGCAGAGCGCCCTCCCAGCAATACGGCAACCTTGCCAAATTCATTGGTTTTCACGCTTTTATCCTCTCTCCAATGATACGAACTTCCGGAACCAGCAAGATGCTCATTCTAGCCAGAACTGCTTCTTTCACTGTGTTGATTACCATCTCAATATCTCCAGCCGTTGCCTGACCGCAGTTGACGATGAAGTTTGCATGTTTGGTGGATACCATGGCATCACCAATACGCAATCCTTTCAACCCACATTGTTCGATCAGGCGCGCGGCATGGTCGCCTGCGGGATTACGAAACACCGATCCGGCATTGGGATAATTCAACGGCTGGCACTCGATACGAGTCGCCAATAATGATTTAATCATCTGACGCGAGATCTCCTGATCACCTGCGTCCAAACGGAACCAGCCACCGACAAACCAGGTTTCACTATTACCAGGTATCTCGTTATGCAACGCAACGTGCCGGTAACCAATCTCGTAGTCATCTGGTAGCCGTTCTTTCAATATTCCTGAGCGGTCAATAGTATTCACCCGTTCAACCCGCTCCCATGTCTGGCTGCCATAGCAGCCCGCATTCATGGCTAGCGCACCACCAACTGTACCGGGAATACCTGCCATAAACTCCGCCCCAGTCAGATCCTGTGCGGCAGCAAACTTCGCCAATCTGGCACAGGTGACACCTGCTCCGGCGTAGATCAACCCACTATCAGTATAACGTTCGATTGTCACCAGATCATTGAGCCGCGTGTGCAACGCAATGACTACCCCCGCCAAGCCGCCATCCCTGACCAGCAGATTACTGCCAAGCCCGATCATGTTAACGGGTTCATTTTTTGGCCAGGCAGCTAGAAAAGCAGCAAGATCATTTAGATCTGCTGGCACATAAAAATGATCTACCTGTCCACCAGCGCGCCAGGAGACATGTTTACTCATGGGTTCATCGCGCAATAATTTTCCACGCAATGCCGACTGCTGTACTCCCTTCACGTCCCTCACGTTTACCATTCCTGTTTCAGGCAAAAACTGATAATCAACATAATCAAGTGCTGACATAATTTAATTACCCGCCAGCGCAATCTTATCGCCCGACTGCGCCATTTCGGCTGCCAGTCTGCCGATCGCACCTGCACCCATGATGACGACTACATCACCATCTTGCACAACAGTTTGAATGGCATCTGGTAGTTCATCCACTTGTTCGACAAAGATCGGTTCAAGTTTGCCGTGGACACGAATGGCGCGAGCCAATGATTTGCTGTCAGCGGCAATGATCGGCTCTTCACCGGCCGCGTAGACCTCGGTAAGTAGCAAGAGATCAGCTTGCGACAATGCTTTGACGAAATCTTCGAACAAATCACGGGTACGACTGAAGCGATGTGGTTGGAACACAAGCACTAAGCGGCGTTGTGGAAAAGCACCCCTCGCAGCTGCCAGGGTTGCCATGATTTCTGCAGGATGGTGACCATAATCATCGACCAGTGAAAACATACCGCCATTTTGCAGGGCAATTTCCCCGTAATGCTGAAAACGTCGCTCCACACCGCCAAATTTCGCCAGTGCTGCGATGATTGCACTATCGCTTATGTTTAGCTCGTTAGCCACCACAATCGCGGCCAGCGCATTCTGTACATTATGTAAACCCGGTAGATTGAGAGTTACTGGTAGTTGACGTGCAAAACCGTTAGTGCCGATATTTGCCAAGAAATGCATTCTGCCATGATCGGGGGATATTTCTGTTGCGTACACCTGCGCCTCGTTCGTCAATCCATAAGTGGCCACTGGTTTGGTGATTGTCGGAATAATTTCACGCACATGTGGATCGTCGATACACAACACGGCCATGCCATAAAAAGGTAAGTGTTCGATGAATTCGATAAAAGTCTGTTTGAGCCGATTGAAATCGTGTCCGTAGGTACTCATATGATCGGCGTCAATATTGGTGACCACCGTCAGAACCGGTTGGAGATAAAGGAAAGAGGCATCGGATTCGTCGGCTTCTACCACGATGAATTCGCCACTACCCATTCTGGCATGGCTGTCCAGTGTCTTGAGCCTGCCGCCAATCACAAACGTGGGATCCATGTTTGCTTCGGCCAGAATGCTGGCAATCAGACTGGTGGTAGTGGTTTTGCCATGTGTACCCGCAACTGCGATACCACGGCGCAACCGTAATAACTCGGCCAGCATCATGGCACGCGGAACCACTGGAATGTGGCGTTCACGTGCTGCCATGATTTCCGGATTATCCGCCTGGACTGCAGAGGAATATACCACTACATCTGCCTTCCCGATATTTTCAGCCGCATGCCCACGTTGAATGGTAATGCCCAGATGGCGCAACCGCCTGGTAACCGCATTTTCAGACAAATCCGAGCCACTGATTTGATAGCCCTGAGTATGAAGCACCTCAGCAATTCCCCCCATCCCGGAACCGCCAATACCGACAAAATGAATGCAATTGATTTTATGTTTCATCTGGCAGGCTCCAGTATTTCCTGGCAAGCATTGGCAACCAGCACGGTTGCCTTTGGCAGGGCAAGCTCGCGTGCCTTGATTGCCATGGTTTGTAACGATTCACGAGAACACTTGCATAACCATTGTGCCAATGAGATTGAGGTCAATTCATTTTGTGGCCAAAGCACCGCTGCTGCGGCATCGCTTAAAAAACGCGCATTGCTGGTCTGATGATCATCGACGGCATGAGGGTAGGGCACCAAGATACTGGCAACCCCTGCTGCTGCCAGCTCCGAAATGGTGAGCGCCCCCGCACGGCAGATTACCAGATCGCTATCAGCATATTGCGTGGCCATGTCCTCGATGAATACCACTAGTTGTGCAGTCACACCCGCATCTGCATAAGCTTTTTCCAGATCGGCAAGATGCGCCTTGCCCGCCTGGTGCACAACCAGTGGGCGCTGTGTTTCATCCATCATGGCTAATGCCTGTGGTATCACTGTATTCAGTTTCTGTGCGCCCAGACTGCCGCCCACCACCAGCAGTCTAAGTTTGCCGGTGCGCTGACTATAGCGAGCTTCCGGCGTTGGCAGTCCGGTAATTTCTGCGCGAATCGGGTTACCGGTGACGCGCAGGTTTTTTATATTACCCGGAAAAGCATTTGGAAAAGCCAGCAGAATACGATCGGCGATTTTTGCCAGTACTCTGTTGGTCAAACCTGCCACGGTATTCTGTTCATGAATGATCAATGGAATACCAAGCAGTGCCGCCATGAATCCGCCTGGCAACGCCGGATACCCTCCCAATCCCAACACCAAATCTGGACGCAAGCGCCGCAGAATGCGCAGACTTTGCCAACAGGCGCGCTGCAGTCGCCAGGGTAACAGCAGATGATCCAGTAGTTTTTTCCCCCGTACTGCCGAAAATTGAATTGCTTCAAAGGGGAAGCCGTATTGTGGTACCAACGTGGCTTCCATACCTCGTTGCGTTCCCAGCCAAATGACTTGCCAGCCTTGATCCCGCAAAAAATTCCCAACCGCTAACCCCGGAAATACATGTCCGCCAGTGCCACCCGCCATGATCATAACGGTGCGCATTATGTTTCCCCCGTTACGTTTAATTTCCGGTCGTTCTGAGTAATTGGTCTCATCCCTCCGGATAATTTTTGCCGGTTTTCCCGATCAACGCGCAGCAACAGCGCAATCGCAATACAGCAGATAACCATGCTGCTGCCACCATAGCTCATGAAAGGCAAGGTCAATCCTTTGGTAGGCAGAAGTCCCATATTGACTCCCATATTGATAAATGCCTGCAAGCCAAACCAGGTGCCGATTCCATAAGCGATCAGCGCACCAGAATGAGCTCTCAGCTGCTGGGCATGACGGCCAATACGAAAAGCGCATAGCACCAGACTGGCAAACAAAGCTATGACAGTAGCCACCCCCAAAAATCCAAGTTCCTCGGCTAACACCGCGAGCATAAAGTCCGTATGCGCCTCTGGCAGATAATGCAGTTTTTCGACACTGCCACCCAGCCCAACTCCGAACCATTCCCCAAGCCCAAAAGCGATCAGAGCATGGCTAAGCTGATAGCCCTTATTAAATGGGTCCTCCCATGGATCCATGAAGGTAGCAATTCTGACCATGCGATATGGTTCTATCACGATCGCTAGCACAAAGAGTGCTAGTCCTACGCCAGCCAGGATCAAAAATGACTTGATGCTCATACCGCCCATGAACAGGATACTGCCAATCACGAGCGTGATCACTACCAGCGCACCATAATCCTTTTGTAATAATAGTAAACTGGCAATGATCGTTAGAATGATCAGAATTGGCAGCAGTCCTCTGAATATATGATTCAGGTGCGCACGTCTGCGCACTGCATAATCTGCGGTAAAAACAATAATAAGCAGCTTCATGGCCTCGGAAGGCTGGAAATTCGTTACCCCCAGTGGGATCCAGCGATAGCTGCCATTGATTTCCCTGCCCACTCCCGGTATCAGAACCAGCAACAGCAACAGCAGGCCTCCCAAAAGTAGCAGGGGAGAAAACTTTCTTAAATTTTCGATGGAACACAGATGAAAAACCGGCAGCCCCAAAAATACACCGCATAAAATAGCGAAACTTTGTTTTTCAAGATAGTAGTACGCGTTACGCGCTCCCTGCTCTGCCTCGGCAATCGCAATCGAGGCGGAATACATCATCACCAGGCCAAATCCTAACAAAAGCAATACTGTCCAGACCAGCACCAGATCAATACTGGATTTTTCTGGTTTGCTGTGAATGGCAGGAGCGGCTGACGAGGTTAGCATGATTTAATGCTGCATCTGTGTTGGCATTACAAAATTGTTTTCAATCGCCTTGACCGCCTGGACAAAAACTTCAGCGCGATGTATATAGTTATTAAACATGTCGAGGCTTGCGCAGGCCGGAGAAAGCAGCACACAATCTCCCGGCTCCGCGAGCAAGAAGCTAAGCTGCACCGCTTGTTGCATCGTTTTAACCCGATGTACCGGCACATCGCTGCCCTCAATTGCATTGGCTATAATTGTGGCATCCCGTCCCAGCAAAATGACACTACGCGCATGCTCGCGAATGGGGCGCCTTAGCGGCAAAAAATCCTGTCCTTTCCCATCTCCTCCTGCAATCAGCACTGCCTTGGTTGTCAATCCATTTAGTGCCGCAATCGCTGAGCCCACATTGGTGCTCTTGGAGTCATTAAAAAAAATAATTTCATTAATATTCGCGACTTTCTGCATGCGGTGCGGTAACCCCTTGAAAGTACGCAACGCATCCAACATTGGTTCAAATGGTAAGGCAATCGCTCGGCATAGCGCCAATGCCGCCAGTGCATTTGTAGCGTTATGCAGTCCAGCCACCGCCAATTCACTGGCTTTCATCAGACAGGTATTTCCCTGCGCCAGCCAAAAATCTGCGCCGTCTACCAGCAGGCCAAATTGTTCGTCTGTCTTGGGTTCACCCAAACCAAAACTGAATTGTTCACGGTCAACCTGGGCCATTGCTAGAACGAGTGGATCGTCGCGGTTTAATACCTGCATTCCTCGGCAATTGCCACCGGAGAATATGGCTGATTTTGCCGAGACATAAGCGGACATATCGGCATATCGATCCAGATGATCCTCACTCAAATTCATTACAACCGCCGCATCAGCGTGCAAATTCCGGGTGGTTTCCAGTTGAAAGCTGGATAGTTCGAGTACCCACAATTGTGGCCAGCGGTTGCTGTCTATTCTCTGCATCAACGCATCCAGAATCGTACGCCCAATATTGCCAGCCACTTCTACTTCCCAACCGGCACTTTCGGCCATCAGACCGACCATGGTGGTAACCGTGGATTTTCCATTGGAACCAGTAATTGCAAGGATTTTTGAATGACTTTGGTCATATTCCCTCAGTGCAAGCGCGAATAATTCGATATCTCCCACGACAGGAGTGCCCTGCTGCACTGCAGCTGCTACCAATGGCTCGCTAAGCGGGATACCCGGGCTGATGACTATAAGGTCTATCTGGAAAAATATATTGGCCTCGAATGGGCCGCAATGAACATTTTTTGTAGACATGATCTGGTGAAACAGTGCCTGATTGGGAGGCGCATATCGGGTATCAGCTGCAGACAATATTGCGCCAGTGCGGGATAACCATTTTGCCACTGACAAACCGGTATTCCCCATACCCAGAATTAATATTTTTTTACCGTGGTAATTCATCGTTTATCGCAGTTTTAGGGTGGACAACCCTACCAGTACCAGAATAATGGTAATGATCCAGAATCTCACCACAACCTGATTTTCCTTCCAGCCTTTCAGCTCATAGTGATGATGCAGTGGCGCCATCAGAAAAACACGTCTGCCAGTCAATTTGTACGATGCTACCTGAAACATGACGGAGAGCGCCTCCATTACAAAGACGCCGCCCATGATGGCCAGCACAATTTCCTGGCGCACAATGACTGCCACTACCCCGAGCGCGGCACCCAGCGCTAGTGCACCCACATCTCCCATGAAAACTTCTGCTGGATAGGTGTTAAACCAGAGAAACGCCAGACCCGCACCAGCTAGCGCACCACAAAATACTGCCAATTCTCCTGCGTTTGGAATATGTGGAATCCCAAGATATTTTGCAAAAATGGCATGGCCTGCCAGATAGGCGAAAATAGCCAGTGCACCGCTCACCATGACGGTGGGCATAATAGCTAGTCCATCCAGCCCATCAGTCAAATTAACAGCATTACTGCTACCAACAATCACCAGATAAGCTAGCAGCACAAAAGAGAACACACCTAATGGTATGGCTACTTCCTTGAAAAAAGGCACTATCAGCTCGGTATGCTGCGGTATCTCGGCTGCCCAGAACAGGTAACCAGCCACCATCAATGCGATAATGGATTGCCAGACAATTTTGGCTGTCGCAGATAGCCCCTTGGAATTACGCAGAATCACTTTGCGATAATCATCTATCCAGCCAATCACGCCAAAACCGAGTGTTGTCAGCAATACCACCCAGATATAGCGATTACTCAAATCCGCCCATAATAGTGTCGTCACCAGCACTGCAATCAGAATGAGCGCACCCCCCATGGTCGGCGTGCCTGCTTTGATGAGGTGTGACTGTGGCCCATCGTTGCGCACCGATTGACCAATTTTGCGCATGGTAAGGCTACGTATCATGTAAGGGCCGATCAGGAACGAAATAATCAGCGCGGTGAGACCTGCCAGCATGGCGCGCAGCGTAATGTAACCAAATACATTGAAAGCGCGAATGTCTTCTGCAAGCCATTGTGATAGTGCTAGCAACATGCTACGCTCCCAGGCAGGTTAATGTTTTTCATGGCCGCATGACGGTGTTTCTGTCAGTCAATTGACTGACCGCAACCAGTTTCTCGATAACGCGTTCCATGCGCATAGCGCGCGAACCCTTGACCAGAACGGTCACATCGGTATCAAGCAATCCGCTCAAATTCGCCAGCAAATCCTCCAGCCGGGTAAAGTGTTGCCCACCACAGCCAAATGCCTCAGCAGCATGCACACTCAGTTCCCCCAGCGCCAGCAGGTTATCCACGTTCATTTCACGCGCCAGTTGACCAATTTGCTGATGGTAATCTGCCGCTGCTACACCCAGTTCGCCCATATCCCCCATCACCAGGATTTTTTTACCTCGCGTTTTACTCAGCACGTCCAGCGCCGCTCGCATCGATTCCGGATTGGCATTGTAGGTATCGTCTATCAACATTGAGTCATGTGGGCCAGCTGTAATCTGCAAACGTCCATGCGTGCCCGTATATGAGCCAAGCCCAGCAACGATCTTATCCAAATCAATACCCAAGGCGTGGGCAGCAGCTGCGGCCGCCAGCGCGTTGTAAACATTGTGTTGCCCGGGCACTTGCAGCGACAGTTCGCCTTGCTCATTCGGTAAAGAGAGCGACCAGCCATTTTCCGGTGCGCCTGGCAGAGGCTGCATGCTAACGCTGGCAGCCCGTGTCATGCCAAAATCCAGTACTTGCCGTTTGCCAACGAGCTGTCGCCACAACGGTGCATAGCGGTCATCTGCATTGATGACTGCTATGCCAGACTCATCCAGCCCACCAAAAATTTCTCCTTTCGCAGCAGCAATTGCATCTGTTCCGCCCAGATGCGCGATATGCGCCGAACCCGCATTCGTAATGACAGCGATGCCAGGTGAAGCCAAATTGGATAAATAGGAAATTTCACCAGCATGGTTCATGCCCATTTCAATAGCAGCGTAAGCATGATTTGCGTTGATCTGCAGTAGCGTCAGCGGGACTCCAATGTCGTTATTGAGGTTACCGGCGGTGGCTAGCACTTGCTCAGAACCAGAGTGTAATCTCAGAATAGCAGCCAGCATTTCCTTGGTCGTAGTTTTGCCGTTGCTGCCGGTTATCGCCACCAATGCCAGATCGAAGCGCTGACGCCATGCTGCCGCCAACTGCCCCAGGCTCAGACGTGGATTCTTAACTCGTAGCCAGGCAAAATCAGGCAAAACAGAATTTTTTATGACTTCAGTAGCTTCATCTGCAATCATTGCGGCCACTGCGCCTTTGTCGATAGCTTGGGCAATGAAGCGATGGCCATCAAAATGCTCTCCCGACAGAGCCACGAAAAGACTGCCTGCGCGCAGTGTGCGGCTATCCGTGCTCACGCTGCTGAAAAATGGATTACCTCCGAACCACTGTGCGTCTAATGCGTCGGCAGCCTGCTGTATGTTCATCATCACAGGAAGCGACACATTGACGCTCATGACTCGGTTTCCTGTACTTGCCTAGCGAGATCGCGCAATACCTGCCTGGCTACCTTGCGATCATCGTGGGGGTATTTCCGTCCCTGCCTTTCTTGTCGAGTTTCAGCACCTTTTCCCGCAATCAGTACCACATCCTGGCGACGTGCTTGCTGAATCGCACGATAAATCGCTGCACTACGATCAATTTCTACCATGCACCGATCTGCCAAGGTGCTGGGAACGCCGCTCAGAATTTCGCTGATAATTTCTCTGGGATCTTCGCTACGGGGATTGTCGCTGGTAAAGATGACTTCATCCGCCATTCTCGCAGCAATTTCACCGATCAGCGGACGTTTACTACGATCCCGATCACCACCACATCCCACAACACAAATTAATTTTCCTCCAATCTTGCCGGCCATGGTCTCACGTAATCCTGCCAATACTTCACTGAGGGCGTTCGGCGTATGCGCATAATCGACAATGATGACAGGCTGTTTGCCACCACCAAGCAGTTCCATGCGCCCCGGGATAGGCCGAACCTTTTGCAAGGCTTCTATCGCATCATCAAAATCCACTCCGCTAGCAAGCAAGGTGGCGAGTACTGCGAGCAAATTGTAGGCATTAAAGCGACCGGCAACCTGACATTCCAGGGTGACCTTTCGTCCTTCAAAGGCTATATCGAACCGGATGCTGCTTATCTGCAGTTGAATATTGCTGCCAAACAAGATTCGTTGATTGCTGGTTACCCAACTGCCTTTATCTGGCAGTTTGAAGCCATAACCTATGACTTGTATGGCTTTACCCTCCAGTTGGCGGGACAATTCCACGCCTAATACTTCATCCAGATTCAGTACCGCCGATTTTAGCCCGGGCCAGAAAAATAATTTTGCCTTGGTTGCAGCATATGAATCCATGGTGCCATGATAATCAAGATGATCGTGAGACAAATTTGTAAGCACTGCAACGGAAAATTCCGAACCAGTCAATCTTCCTTGATCCAGCCCATGCGACGAAACTTCCATCGCCACTGACTGCGCCTGCTGCTGAACAAACTCTGCCAATAACTGCTGTAGCTGCGCCGCATCCGGGGTAGTATGTGTCGTGCTTGCGAGCGCACTCGCGAATCCGTGGCCAAGCGTACCAATCACAGCAGTTTTCTTACCCAGCACAGTCATTGCCTGAGCAAACCAGTGACTGCATGAGGTTTTGCCATTCGTACCTGTAATACCAACTAGCCATAATTTTCGGGAAGGATAGCCAAGCAGGTGACTTGCAATTATCCCCGCTTTCTGTCGTAAATCATTTACCCCGAGGTTGGGTAATTGCCATTGTGGATCCCAGTTGAATCCTTTTTTCTCCCAGATGATAGCGTTTGCGCCAATGGCAATGGCCCCGGGAATATGCTGACGGGCATCATGACGTTCACCCGCATATGCAATAAAAGTATCACCAGGTTTCAATTCCCGACTATCGGTGGTCAGATGTTGTATTTTCAGACCAAGCTCATCCAGTGAATGGATCGTAAAGTCTTTCGAGTTTTTATGACTCGAGGTGGTCATTATCCCTCTTGCTCCCTGCTGGCGACAGGGGGGAAAGTAACTAGATTTGGCCATGGCTGGTCAAAGGGTACATCCAGTATTCTTAACGTTTCCTCCATTACCTGGCTGAATACCGGTGCAGCAACACTACCCCCGTAGTGTTCTCCAGCATTGGGTTCGTCAATCATAACGGCAATAACAACGCGCGGGTCGGAGACTGGCGCAAAGCCGACAAAGGAGGAAAGATAGCGGCTCGCAGCATAACCCTTTTGATTCTCCAGTCGTTTGTGCGCAGTACCCGTTTTGCCGGCCACACGATAGCCGTTGATGCGCGCACGCGAACCAGTTCCTTCTGGTTGAACGGCCATTTCGAGCATATCGGTGACTGCCAGCGCAGTTTCGCGTGAAATTACTTTCTGACCAATTACCGGTTGGTCACGTTTCAACAGCGTCACCGGTTTTAGTTCCCCGCCAGTAGCAAACAGGGTATAGGCGCGTGCCAACTGCATCAGACTGACCGAGATACCATGACCATACGACATTGTGGCCTGCTCAATTGGTCGCCAATTGCGATAATCATGCAGTTTTCCACTGACTTCACCTGGAAATCCCACACCCGTTCCTACTCCGAAGCCAGCGCGATTAAACATCTCCCATAAGGTTTGGGGAGGCAAAAGCATTGCAATCCTTGCAACTCCCACGTTACTCGATGCCTGAATCACCTGTGAAACTGTTAGATTTTGCTTGCTGCGCACATCACGGATGACTGCCCTGCCAATCTTCATCATCCCCGCAGAAGTTTCCATGACGGTATCGGGCTTGATACGGCCGGTTTCCAAGGCAACCGCAACTGCGAAGGGTTTCAAGGTAGAACCAGGCTCAAACTCGTCCACCAGAGCCCGGTTGCGTATGGCATCTCTGTTGATATTGGCTCGTTGATTGGGGTTGAATGTTGGATAATTCGCCATCGCCAGCACTTCGCCGGTGCGCACGTCGAGGGCAACGACACTTCCGGCGCGAGCTCGATGCATTTTGACTGCACGTGCCAGTTTTTGAAAAGCGAGATACTGTATTTTACTGTCAATCGATAAGGTTAATTCCTGACCCGGCTTGGGTGAATTTAAACGTTCCACGTCCGCAACAATACGTCCATTCCGATCCTGAATGACGCGCCGCTTACCGTATTCACTGGTCAGCCTATCTTGCCAGGCAAGCTCTATTCCTTCCTGCCCCTGATCATCGATATCGGTAAAGCCAAGGATATGCGCAGCAAGCTCACGTGTTGGGTAATAGCGATAATATTCCTGTTTGAAATACAGCCCCTTGATATTGAGTTGCGCAACCTCCGCAGCTAGATTGGGAGATAACCGCCTTTTCAGGTAAACAAATCTTTTGTTGCTGTTAACGCGCTCTGCAACAGCAGATTGGGACATGCCAAGCAAATCAGATAAGGCTTTGATCTGTGTTTGCGTCATATCAATCTGTTGCGGATCCATCCAGATGGATTTGACAGGTGCGCTGATAGCAAGAATTTCGCCATGACGATCCTTAATGCTGCCACGCGGCACGCTTTGCTCGACTACTCGGCTATAACGTAATTCACCTTGTTGTTGCAAAAAATCTTTATTGAATTCCTGCAAATAAATTGCTCGTCCAGCCAATATAACCAACCCTAGCATCAGTACGCCGAGCACCAGGCGCGAACGCTGAGTGGGAAGAATCGCTGGGCCTTCAGTTGTACGCAGCCTGATCGATGCCAGCTTCATTTTTGCTTACCTGAGGCTTCGTCTGGCGAAATCACCAACATATTTGATGCTGTGGGAACAACCATTTTCAACTGGGATCTGGCGATGTTCTCCACTCGCGCATGCATGGTGAGGGTACTTTGTTCCAGTAGCAGCTGGTCTTGCTCTGTGGCCAACTGCTTTGTTAGCTCTTGTTCTTTTTCCTGCGCCATAAAAAGTTTGCGCGCCTCATGCCGGGCAGTTGCAATGCCCAAGCCTGAAATAACCAATATCAAAAACAAGGCTAGATTCAATTTGATCATCCGTTTATCACACTGATTCCAATTTTTCTGCAACACGCATCACAGCACTGCGCGCACGTGGATTAGTGGCAATTTCAGCTGCATTCGGGCGAATTTTTCTGCCAATCAGTGATAATTGCCGCTGGCTGTGTCGCATACGTTCATCCTCACGTATCGGTAATTTATGTGGCAAGCTATCCGCCATAGCTTGTGCGCGCATAAAATGCTTGACAATACGGTCCTCCAGCGAATGAAAACTGATGACAACCAGCCTGCCAGCCGGATTTAATCTGGCTACGCACATTGGCAACGTTATCGATAAGTCTTCAAGTTCCTGATTGAGATAAATCCGGATCGCCTGAAAGGTACGCGTTGCCGGATGTTGCCGATACTTCCACCCATGGCCGCGCGCGCACACGACCGCCGCAATGATTTCGGCAAGCTGAAGCGTGGTAGTAATGGACTGCCTTGTTCGCGCCATGACAATTGCGCTTGCAATCTCCCCAGCATGCCGTTCTTCGCCATAGTCTCTGATTACTCCTTTTAACACTGCTTCATCAACCGTCGCCAACCACTGCGCTGCAGTTTCTCCGCAGCTTGCATCCATACGCATATCCAATGGTCCGTTATAACGGAAGCTGAATCCACGAGCCGCTTCTTCCAGTTGCATCGATGACACGCCAAGATCCAGCAAAATGCCATCTACTCCCGTTATTGCCAATGTTTGCAGCGTGCTGTCAAGACTTGCATAACTGTCATGCACCACATGCAACCGCTCGTCACGAATTGATCTCGCCACGGTGATAGCCGCCAGATCCTTATCAAAAACAATCAGCTTCCCATGCTTGCCCAGCTTGGACAGAATCTGGCGGCTATGCCCGCCATAACCAAACGTACCATCGACATACACCCCATCCGCCTGTATTGCCAGTGCACTAACTGCCGCATCGAGTAAAACCGGAGTATGCAAAGCTTTAGCAGCCCACTACAGCGCGAATCCTTCCAGCTCAGGCGGAATGTTGCCATTCTTGAAAGCCAGTGCCGTTTCAATTTCTTGATCCCACCGACCGCTATCCCAAAGCTCAAGCTTCGCCCCCTGTCCGACAAGCACCACTTCTTTACCTAATTCGGCAAACTTTCTCAGGAAAGGGCTGATCAAAATCCTTCCCGAGCTATCCATTTCAACATCGCTGGCACTACCTATAAGTAACCTCTGCAGACTGCGAATCTGAGGATCAAAACCAGAAAATCCGCTCAGCTTCTCCTGTATTGGCTCCCAGACGGGCTGGGGATAAATCAACAAACATTGTGAGGGATCGGCTATTACAACGATGTTTCCCGCGCAACTGGCAACAAACTCGTCCCGGTATTTTGCCGGTATTGCAAGTCTGCCCTTGTCGTCGAGACTCAATTGCGTGACGCCACGGAACATCCTGTCCCCTCTGTCATTCGTTAAAGATCAGCGTGTCACATCAAGAGTATCTGAATTTTCCCACAAATACCCACATGACTAAATAACTTCTCCACTTCTACCCACTTTAATCAAAAAATATTTACCGGTCAAGTAGAATTGATCTTTTATTCTGGGTAGTAGCTGGTTAAGCTGATTTTCAGCCAGTGCTGCCGAATACTGGGACTCCCAATAATCATGACACCCACCTATTGGCACACAGCGATTACTGATTTGTCATTGCGTGATCCGGTCTTGAATCGGCTCATTCAAGAATTCAGTGAAGCCGCCCTGGAGCAACGCAGTGATGCTTTTAAGACACTGGCGCGCGCTATTGTTGGGCAACAGATTTCGGTCAAAGCAGCAGCCAGTGTCTGGGTGCGCATCTGCGTCGCACTTTCAGAAATAACGCCGCAAACCATTATGATTGCTGCACCAGAGTTATTAAGAACGTGTGGTTTGTCTGCCAGAAAAGTTGATTATTTACAGAATTTGGCTCATCACTTCCAAGTTGGATTGCTAGATCAGTCAGGTTGGCGTGATCAAGCAGACGAAAAATTGATCGAACAACTGGTTTGTGTCAAAGGTATCGGCCGCTGGACAGCCGAGATGTTTCTGATTTTCCATCTGAACCGTCCGGATATTTTGCCACTGGATGATATTGGCCTACAGCGCGCAGTAAGCATCCATTACAATGACGGTCACCCTCTGCATAAGCGCGAGATCAAGGCTATTGCGCTGAACTGGCAGCCTTGGCGGTCAGTAGCCACCTGGTATCTGTGGCGCAGCCTGGATCCGTTTCCAGTAGTTTACTAAGCAATCTATAAACAGCTTTAGTTAATTTATGTTAAGAAAACAGCGTGTTATAGTAGGGATGTCCGGTGGAGTAGACTCATCGGTTGCTGCTTTTCTGCTCAAGCAACAGGGGTGGGAAGTCATCGGTCTTTTTATGAAAAATTGGGAGGATGACGATACCGATAAATATTGTTCCTCACGCCAGGATTTTCTTGATGCTGCTTCAGTCGCCGATTTGCTGGAAATCCCGTTGGAAGTAGTCAATTTCTCGGCAGAATATAAAGACCGCGTCTTCAGCCAGTTTCTGGCGGAATATCGAGCAGGCCGTACACCTAACCCGGATGTGTGGTGTAACAGCGAAATCAAGTTCCAGGCATTTCTCGGCCATGCGTTGCACCTAGGCGCGGATTGGATTGCAACCGGCCACTATGCTCAAGTACATAAGGTAGGTGGTCTATTTCAATTGCTGAAGGGCGAGGATGGCAATAAGGATCAAAGCTATTTTCTTTACCGGCTTAATCAGCAACAGCTTTCCCGAACGCTTTTCCCAATTGGGCACCTGTACAAGAACGAGGTACGTAAGATTGCCCGTGAACAGGGCTTACCCAATGCCACTAAAAAAGATAGCACTGGCATCTGTTTTATCGGCGAACGTCCTTTCCGGGAATTTCTCAATTGTTATCTGCCAATAGAGCCAGGTGAAATTCGCACACTTGATGGCAAAACCATTGGAACCCATCAGGGATTAATGTATTACACCATAGGACAGCGACAAGGACTTGGGATCGGCGGCACAGTGGATGGCAATGAGCAGCCATGGTTTGTTGCTGATAAAGACATGATGCAGAATATACTTTACGTCGTTCAGGGACACGACCATCCCGCACTGTTTCATACTGCTCTGGTGGCAGATTCGCTCTCCTGGATTAGCGGCTCATCACCTCGTCCACACTGGGTTTACGCTGCCAAGATTCGTTATCGCCAAACTGATGCACCCTGCACTATCCTGAAATTCGAACAAGACATTTGCCAGATAGGCTTTGCAGCCAGGCAATGGGGCATCACTCCCGGACAGTCGGTAGTGGTTTACGAAAGTAAAGTCTGTCTGGGAGGAGGAATCATAATCCAACGCCACGATTTCTAATGTCATTACTCTGACGAGCTGCCAGGTTACATATGGGATAGCCATCAAGATATCTCAGGGAATTAAGTGACTGGTGATAAGGATTTTCAATTTTTTGATTTGTTCAGCTTTTATTCAGGTTTCTTTCGCTATATTGGCTACCAAGACAGAGATTTTGTTCTGTCGTTTAAATCAAAAAAGGAGAAAGAGCCATGAAAACCAGTCATTCCTTATTCGCTAAGTTTACTTTGACCGCCTTGATTTTTTTGTTAGTGGTCATATTTTTGTTCCCTGGTAGTGTGCAAGCTGGTGGTCGCCATCACCATCATGGCGATCAACATAATCACTATTATGGTGCACCTGGCAATCATTACTATAACGGACATGATAACGGACATCGCCACCACCGAAAACACGCGAGGCACCATCGCCAAAATCACCACGACAACTATTACCCGCAAGTGAGGAGAGACGTGTACTATCAACAGAATTACTACCAACCTGCTTATGGTGGATATCGCGAGATCCATTATGGTGGGCGCAATGACTTTTTCTTTATGGGCTTACGCACTGGAAACGCCAGCATTATGATAGGTTATTAGATGCATAGCGCCCGGTGCCAATCAGTTAAAAATCACCGGGCGCAGCGTTATCAATATCTGTTACTTCGTCTGAATTAGTGTTTGAATGAATTTATATTTAAAATACAAATGGCTGCTACTTTTTAGTTTTTTTCTTGTGGCTATGCAGATTCCTCAATATTCATTTTCGCAACTGCAGGGTACGGTTTATTGGATGACTGCTACCAAATCAGCAGGGATCTCTCCGCAGGAAGCCGCAGCCATTGCGCAACGCTCTATTGGTGGCCGCATTTTGTCGATTGACCGTGACGCATCGCATTACCGTATCAAAATTTTGAACGACAAAGGACATATTCAGGTGGTTACGGTCGACGTTGATAGTGGCGTTATTCTTTCGACCCGATAGCCAGCCGCTATTTAGCTGGTAGTAACCCAGTTTATTGTTAATATCAGCATGCGTATTCTGGTCATTGAAGATGAAGCCCACTTGTTACACCAGATTTCTCATCAGTTGACTATTGCTGGATTTATGGTCGATCAATGCAGCGATGGCAAAGAAGGTCTTTATGTTGCGAGCGAATATCCGTTAGATGCCGCCATTGTAGATATTGGTCTGCCTGGCTTATCCGGGCTGGAAATTGTCGCCACATTGCGCAAACAAGGCAATTTGCTTCCGGTTTTGTTACTGACTGCCCAGAGTAGTTGGCAGGATAAGGTTATTGGTTTGGAGGCGGGTGCAGATGATTATCTCGCTAAACCCTTCCAGATGGAAGAGTTGCTTGCCAGAATCAAAGCACTGCTTCGCCGCGCGGCAAGTGCAGTTGATTCCGTGCTGACAGTTGGCCCAATTTCCTTGGATACTTCTTCTCAAATTGTTAGCATTAATGACAAAAACGTTACACTGACTTCCTTCGAATATCGATTGCTGGAACTCCTGGTCCGAAACCAGGGGAGTGTTATTGGCAAACAGACCATTACGGATTATCTTTATCCTCATGGCGATGATCATGACAGTAATGTGCTCGAAGTTCTCATTGGCCGTTTACGCCGCAAGCTTGATCCTGACGGAGTGCTCAACCCGATTCAGACGGTTCGTGGACGGGGTTATCGCTGCTTTGTGCAATCGCTTCGTTAATTTATTCTTTCTGCGCACTTGACCAATAAACGCATGATGTCACTCAATCAGCGCATTTTGTCCAGTGCTCTTATTGTATTGATAATATTTGTGGTTGGAACAGCAATTGCACTTGATCGCGCATTTCAAGATCATGCGCTTGCCGCGATGCGGGATCGGATGCTAGGGAAGCTTTATTTGCTGATGGGTGATGCAGAAGTTGATTTGAATGGCAATCTGACTATGCCAGAAGAATTTCCAGGTTTCCCGCAAATCAGTCAATTACACTCTGGTGTGGCAGCTTTTATCACTGATGGCGCTCAAAGGATTGTGTGGCGATCACTTTCCGCGCCCTATTTTTCTGTGTTGTCAGCAAATGAGCAGATGACGGGACAGCAGCAGTTCAAGCAACTGATGCTGAATGACACTCCACATTTTCTCTACCGTTACCCTATTCAGTGGGAAACCGAGGCTGAAGACTATCCATTTACTTTTTATCTGCTAACAGATAGCTCAATGTTTGAGAATCAGCGAGATCAGTATGAGAATACCCTGTGGAGGTGGCTTGCTGTGATCGCTTTGTTATTACTTATCGTGCAGGCGATTGCATTGCGCTGGGGCTTGCGACCCATGCGCAAGGTTGCAGACGAACTGAATCGCATTGAGGCCGGTCAGCAGGAAAATCTGGACGGCAGATATCCGGTTGAACTCAGCAAATTGACTGATAATATCAATTCATTGATCAATCATGAACGCAAACATCAGCAGCGTTACCAGAATGCGCTGGCAGATCTGGCGCATAGCCTTAAAACACCATTAGCTATTTTGCAAGGTGCCGTCAAGGTAGAAACCGACGATTGTAAACTGAAATTGCTGCTCACTCAGCAAATTGAACGAATGGATAATATTGTTCAATATCAGCTACGAAGAGCAGTCACTATCGGCAAACTACCGGGTGTTAGACTGATCAGATTGCGACCGGCTATTGAAAAAATAACCAATGCCGTCAGTCGAGCGCATTACAGCAAGCAGCCCCAAGTTAATATTGAAGTCGATTCTTCTATTGCCCTGCAAATCGATGAGAGCGATCTTCTGGAACTACTTGGAAATCTGATTGATAACGCGTTCAAATGGTGTCAGGATAGCGTAACCATTGCCGCTCATCACCAGTCCGATAGGATTACAATCATAATTAGCGATGATGGCCGGGGCATCCCTGCCTCCCAAATCAGTGAAATTCTGCGGCGTGGTGCGCGAGCCGATCCCTCTGTTCCTGGACATGGGATTGGTTTGGCAATCGTTCAGGATATTCTGCAGGCCAATGACGGACAGTTGGTCATCGTGTCGGAAGGTGTAGCAGGTAAAAGTTTTGTCGTCAGCTTTAAAGTTAATAACAGTAATTTAAAGCAGAGTTAACTTATTTTAGTGTCCCTGCACTGCATCCCCTGAGCTGTGCGCTGGCGGAATGTTTCAAACAGACAAATCCCCGCACTTACCGATACATTCAGACTCTCAACGCCACCGACCATTGGAATCTGCACCAGTTGATCGCAGCGTTCTCGGGTCAAACGGCGCATTCCTTCTCCTTCGGCGCCCAGTACCCAGGCGATGGGGCCTTCGAGCGTAATGGAATCCAACCGCTTACTTGTGTCCGCTGCGGCGCCCGTTATCCAGATGCCGCTCTCCTTCAGCTCATCTAGTGTTCTGGCAAGATTAGTCACCGGGAAAAGTGGCACGCTATCCGCTGCACCACTAGCCACTTTATGCACTGTAGAGGTCAAACCCACGGCTCTATCCTTGGGTGTAATGATGGCATGCACGCCAAACGCATCAGCAACACGTAAACAGGCGCCCAGATTGTGCGGATCCTTGACACCATCTAATATCAACAGCAGTGCTGGTTCCGTCAGGCTGTCCAGCATATCTTCGATACTGCTGAATTTTTCAATCTGCCGCACATTTGCGACCACACCTTGATGGTGAAGGGTTCCCGCCATGCGACTTAGTCTGTCCTGATGGCAAAGTATCAGGCGAACCGAAGCTTCTTTTGCCCGTTTTATCAGATCGCGTGCACGTTGATCCTGACGGTTCTCGTCAAGATAAATTTCCTGAATACTGTCCGGGTGCTGCCGCAAACGGCTAGCAATCGCGTGGAAACTAAAAATAAGGTACGAGCGTGTCATTTCTTATCCAATCATGCGGCTACGCCAAATTGTAGGGTACTTCGAAAAACGGTTGCGATCAATTCGAGTGCAAGGCGAACAGAGCACAGTAACCGAGACGTGCCGAGTAGATAGGCGGAGAAAGCGAGCACTACTAGACGAATAATCGGATCGTACAGCAGGTTTTTTGAAGTGCCCTGTACTAATGAAGCTTGCTTTTGTCATCCAGGACAAAGTCTATCTTGCGCGTTTCCAGATCAACCCGAACCAGTTTGACGCACAGCCGATCACCCAAACGGTAACATTTTCCAGTACGCTCACCACGCAGCAGATGCTTGACGGCATCGTGGTGAAAATAATCTCTGGGTAATTCAGAAATATGTACCAACCCTTCTACATAAACATCATCTAATGCCACAAAAAGGCCGAAGCCGGTAACGCCGTTAATGACGCCATTAAAGCTATCTCCGATTTTGTCCTGCATGTAGAAACATTTTAGCCAGGACTCTACTTCGCGTGTCGCTTCATCGGCGCGCCGTTCAGTTTTGGAGCAATGCTTGCCCAGCTCATACCAATCGCCAGACGCATACATTTTACCCGCAAGCACTGCCTTAATTGCGCGGTGCACCAGCAAATCCGGATAACGGCGAATAGGCGAGGTGAAGTGGGTGTAGGATTCATACGCCAGACCAAAATGGCCAACATTATCGGGGCTATACATTGCTTGTCGCAATGATTTTAACATGACCGTCTGCAATAATTGTGCATCTGGTCTGTTTTTGATCTGATCAAGCGTTTTAGCATAATCCTTGGCGTGGGGTTCGTCTTTACCACCCAGTTGCAGACCAAATTCTTTCAGAAAGTCACGTAGTGCCATCAGTTTTTCGGCCGTAGGGCCTTCATGAATGCGGTACAACACTGGTTGTCCGTGCTTTTGCAGGAAATCTGATGCGCATACATTCGCCGCCAGCATACACTCCTCGATCAGGCGGTGGGCATCATTACGTATTACCGGGCGAATCTGCTCGATTTTCCCATCATCGTCAAAAACCATTTCGGTTTCGATCGTTTCAAAATCGATTGCGCCACGTAGCTTGCGAGAACGCTGCAATACCTTATATATCTTGTTTAGCGCCTGGATCGGTGCCAGTAATTCAGTATATTTTTTGGCAACACGCCCCTTTGGCTTCTCAAGAATTTCCGCAACAATCGTGTAGGTCAGGCGCGCATGGGAATGCATAACGGCTGGATAGAAGTGATATTCAACAAGCTCTCCCTTGGCAGTCCAAAGCATTTCGCACACCATGCACAAGCGATCAGTCTGCGGAATCAACGAACATAGCCCATTTGAAAGCTTTTCCGGCAGCATGGGAATTACTCTTCTCGGAAAGTAGATAGAATTACCACGTTCAAACGCATCCTGATCCAGCGCGCTTTGGTCAGGCACATAATGACTGACATCCGCAATGGCAACAAAGAGTCTGAAATCCTTATCTTCCGGTTGGCAATAAACCGCATCATCGAAATCTCGCGCCGTCTCACTATCAATGGTCACCAGCGGCAAATGACGAATATCCACCCGTTTAGCCAGATCTTTCTTTAAAACTTTATTGGGAAGCTTGTTAGCAATTTTTTGCGCTTCAGGTGTAAACTCATAGGGCAAATCGAATTTGCGCAGCGCGATTTCTATCTCCATGCCTGGCGCGGCATAGTTGCCCAGAATTTCAATAATTCGACCTACCGGTCTCGCCCGCTGATCAGGTTGCTGAACAATATCGACCATCACGATTTGCCCAGGACGTGCGCGCATCAACCCCTCCTTGGGGATCAGGATTTCTTGCCGGATGCGTTTATCTTCGGCTGTAACGAAAAAAGTATCATGCTCAGCGTAGAGTCTCCCTACCAGATGGCTATTGACATGCTCTAACACCTCAACAATCTTGCACTCCCGCCGTCCCCGGCGATCAATTCCGGTCACCCGCACAATTACCCGATCACCATGCATTACTCTTTGCATTTCTTTGGGGCTCAAAAACAGGTCGCTTTCCTCGTCATCAGGCAACAAGAAACCAAATCCATCGCTATGTCCTTGTATGGTTCCTTTGATCAACTCCAGTTTTTCAGTAACACAGATATCACCCTTGCGATTGCGGATAATCTGGCCTTCACGCATCATGGCCGATAACCGACGACGAAAAAAATCGGTTTCATCTGTAGAAATATCCAGTAATGAAATTAACTTATTCTCGTCAATCGGAACGCCCTGCTGCTCGAGAATATGCAAAATAAATTCCCGGCTTGGAATTGCCTGAACGTAACGTTCCTGCTCTCGAATGAGAAAAGGATCAAGTTCACGCAGCTTCTTGCCTGCTTGTGCTTTACGTTTAATTGACAAATTAAGGGTTTCCTATAAAATCGACTAGCTTTTCTGTGATTGTTTTTGGTTCGACCGACTAGTTGAATAAAATGACAATTTCAAAATTGCCCAGATGGCGGAATTGGTAGACGCGCATGGTTCAGGTCCATGTGCCTTCGGGTGTGGAGGTTCGAGTCCTCTTCTGGGCACCAGTTCATTGTATCATGTAAGGTGGTAATCAGTAATAAATCATATAATTAAGCGGGTTTTCTGATTTTTTGTTATAACAAAATTCCGCGTATTCTGGCGCATTTACTCCGCAATCGCTGCATCAGCATTACACCAGGCTTAAGCCACAAGCACAGCTACTTTCAAAAAAGAGAAACATCTCTGAGAGACACTTGTACGTCGTCAGGGTATTCGTAGGTCAGCAGGTTTTTCAATCAGGGTGATTCTGGGTAGTTCGGTTTTGATGTATTATTCATCCGTCATCACATTGTTTCTTTTGCACTGGCCGACCTGACAAAATATTTGGTAACGAGTTACGTGCTTTACTGTCACTTGCCGTCATATAACAGACATGCTTATGCTTCATCATCAATTATACGCAAAGCAGAACATTCCAGATGCAGCAACGTAAAATGCGAACACTTTAATTCCATTCAATATGAATACAAAGGAGATATAACTATATATGAAATATATAATTTTTTTATTCTTCCTTAATATACTGATTGCAATTGCTGCGATATATGGCGCTATGAAGCTTGCATTGAAATTCAATATAATCGATCAACCCGGAGGACATAAAAAGCATATTACGAGCACACCTTTTGTTGGAGGGGTTGGCATATATGCCGCTGTCTTGATTGCACTGATAATAATAGACAGCACTCATCCTGATCAAGCATCGAAATGGCTTATTTTGGCGGCCTGTAGCAGCATTATTTTTGTTACCGGTTTTGTAGATGATCTAGTACGCCTCAATCACAAAATCCGTTTGTTAATTCAGAGCATAGTTGCGTTGATCATGATTTTGGCGGGTGGCGTTGTGTTGAGCAATCTCGGAGCATTATTTTCCGAAACTTTTACAGTCTCACTTTACGGGTGGTTGCAAATCCCCCTTACCATTTTCGCTATCCTTGGCGTAATTAATGCCCTGAATATGATTGATGGCATCGACGGTCTTTCGGGCACGGTATCGTTAATCAGCTTGGTGCTGATCGGTTTCCTGGCGTTGATTGGAGGTGATGCAGCAAGTTTTACATTTGTTATTCTGCTTTCGGGTGGTCTAATCGGCTTTCTGTATTTTAATCTCCGCTATCCTTCACAACGGCGCGCACGTGTTTTTCTGGGAGATAACGGTAGCATGCTGCTTGGATTTATCTTCGCCTGGCTGTTAATTGAGTTATCACAAGGAACCAATGGGGTCAATCCAGTGATGTCCCCCGTCACGGCTTTGTGGCTATTTGCCATTCCGCTAATGGATACCGTGAGCGTCATGCTGCGTCGTATCAGTTGCAAAAAATCTCCTTTCTCTGCAGACAACAATCATTTACATCACATTTTATTGAGTGCTGGTTTCAGAGTTGAAGATGCTGTTTTTGTCATTGGATCATTGCAATTGCTACTCGGAACCATAGGGGTGGCAGGCATGTTGTTTCGGTTACCCGAAGCCATCATGTTTGCCGGGTTTTTGCTGGTCTATTTTGCATATTTCTACCTGACGTCTCGCCCATGGCACTTTATCATCCTGCTTCGCCATTTTCATGCCTTCCTTGGACTAACACCGGTTGAGAATTATGATGCTTTCCTTGGTAGCCACTCTGCTACAGAAGCGGAAGAGCTGGTCAGTAGAGTTTGCAAAATACTTGGACCCGGCCTGGATTCATGGGTACATGTTTTTGGGCAGCAGCCAACTGGTGAGCCACCTCGCTATGCAGTAGTCATCAATATTCGTTTAACGAGTGACGAGGGTATCCTTGACCAAGAAATCAAACGCCAGATTACGCAGATGGAGTGGCAGATGAGAGAACAATGGGGCATTCGAGTGCGTGAATTTACTGATCGTAACAGTAAAAATGAACGAAGGGTATCCGCTGCCATTCCTCGAACCGAAAAACGCTTTGATAAAAGACGCCACTCTGATCAGTCGATACTCCGATTAGAGGCCATATACGAATCAATTGAGTCATCAGCGATCTCTCAAATTGAGACAGGTTCATAGAAGTTTCTTCCCTATCCCGCGAGCCTGATCTTATTTTCCACTTTTATAGCTATATTGATACACATATTTACCGTAGCCATAACCAGCACGAGACGATGAAGCAGGCAAGTCATTAAAAACGATACCTTTCAGGCTGACTCCAGCCTGCACCAGTTTTTTCGCACTCTGCTCCAGTTCACGCGCGGGATGCTGACCAGCTTTGACAACCATCAGTGTTGCGCTGGCCAGGCGACCGATAATAGCGGCATCGGTCACCGCCAGGATAGGTGGAGAATCAATAATAACAAGATCATAGCACTGGTTGATATTTTCCAGTAGCAATCCAAAGCGTTCATGCAGCAACAGCTCCGATGGATTGGGGGGAATTGCGCCAGTTGAGATAAAATCCAGGTCGGGATGGAGCGTTTTAACAATGGCGGCTTCTATTTCAATAGAACCCATGATCAACTCGGATAAACCATTTTCCCTGCTGGTTCCGATCATGTAATGCGCGCACCCCCTGCGCATATCGCCATCGATCAACAGTACTTTTTTGCCGGCATCGGCCATCACAACAGCAAGATTGACTGAAATAAATGATTTACCAGTAGCTGGACTGGGGCCGGTAATCATAATGATGTTATTTTTGGCTTCCAGAAAGGCAAAGTGCAGCGTAGTACGCAAGCTGCGCAAACTTTCAATTGCTAGATCTTCTTTATTTGTAAATGCGAGAACTTCGGGTTGAGGATGGTCAGATAAGCGCTTTTTTTTAAGAAAAACGCTAATCGCTTGCTGTTCTTTACTATGAGGAACCGTCGCATAAACTGGTGTATTTAGCAATTTCTCGATCACATTGGGGTCTTCTATTCCGTGCTGGAGCATTCTACGAATGAATACCGTGATCATGCCCAGTATCAGTCCCAAAATAAGGGCTATAGCAACGATCAATAGTTTTTTGGGTTTGATTGGCTCAACTGGTAACAGCGCATAATCAACAATTCTGACATTGCCAACGGTCCCCGCCTTTGCCACACGCAACGTCTGCATGCTGTTCAACATTGTCGTATAAAGCTCTGTATTAACTTGCACATCCCTGGACAGTCTGAGAATAACCTGCTGCGTTTCAGGCAAACCACCAATCTGTCGGTCAAAAGCATTCATCTGTCCCTGCAGCCGCGCAATCTGTTTATCAATGGCAATAATCTGTGGATGGGATTCGGTGAAACGCTGCCTTAATTCATCCCGTTTCTGTTGCAGCAGGGTGGTTTCAGTTTTCAGTGTTACCGTACTTCCCAGCATATTACGGGTTTCGATATCCAAATCAACAGAACCTTTGCGGGTTCTATAATCGTTCAGGGCACGGGTTGCGGTATCCAGCTGATCCTTGATGGCGGGAAGTTGCTGTTCGATAAATTCCAGGGTTTTTTGTGATTCAGCTGATTTCTCTTCAACGTTCTGCTGCAAATAAGTATTAGCTATCTCGTTAAGTATCTGTGCAGCGATTTGCGGTGAAAAGGATTCCACTGTGAGTGATAGTATGCCGGTGCTTTTCCCTTTTTCAGCAATCGCAATACTATTCCTGAGATTAGCTATTGCCTGGTTTTGAGATATACGCTTAACGTCAAATTGCGTACCAGAGCGGGATTTCAGGACGGAAACAAAAATGGAAACCGATTGCTCCTGGTTCTCCAGCGTCCTACCTGCCAGTTCGCCAACCATTCCTTCCAGAATTAACTGATCGTCATACAGCAGCTTGAAGGCGCCAGCTTCACCTGCTTGCAATATGAAAGTTTTGTCTTCCAGATGAGTGGGTACGATAAAAGTATCTACCTGGATAACTTCCCCGCCCCATGCATATTGCCACAAGTCAAATAACGGGCTGGCAAGAACGCCTGTATTTTGACCGACAAAATACCTGGCAACCGCCGCACCTACCAGCGGAAAATAGCTCGGAGAGACTTTGATGTCGAGATGGAGATTCTCGATAACTTTTCCCAGAATCATCCTGGATTTAAGCAGCTCAATTTCCGCCATAACAGGCGTATCGTTATCCAAAAATCCAGTCAACGCCAATCCTGGCATCGTTTTAGAGTTTTCCTTGATCTGCAGTAGACCATCTGCCTGATAAACCGGTGAATCAATCAAAACCTTGGCAACCCCCAGCCCTAGGGCGCATAAGGTAACCACCAGGATCAACCATTTACCTTCAAGCAATATGCCAAAAAGTTCACCCAGATTGATTTCATCTTCCTGCTCGTTACGTAAATAATCGGGGGAAGGTTGTAATCGGTTATTTGAATGTTCGGGCATCAGAAATGATGAATAATTGATATTAGCAAAATTATGTTTCTGGAGAAATCCATCTACGCTACCGCAGCAGTGGTTGCACTCTCAAAGCACCATCAAACGAGTTCAGCAGATTAACCGTTGGCTGAATCTGGGAAATAATCTGGTTCCAGCGTATTCCCTCAGCACGGTCGACATAAATAACATCACGCGGTTGCAACGGGAAACGGTCCGCCAGTAGCAACGCATCTGGCGATTTAGCATTTAGATGATAAATTTCAGGTTTTCCCAATCCACCTCTAAAAACAAAAACTCTTGCGGGATCAGAAGTCTCCTGATCAAAATTACCTGCATCAGACAATGCCTCGGTCAAGGTCATCCGCCCTTTATTCATTACGATACTGCGTGACCGCCCTACGCCAAGACCGCCTTGAATACGAAAATTAGTTTCGCCTAGCACAAACACCTTGTTAAACTGACTATCCGGCACATTCAGTACATCTCCATGCTGCAGCAGCACATTTTGCGAGATATCTCCTCCTTCATACAAGCTAAGCAGATTGATGCTATAAGTTTGATCATTGCGCGTCAGGGTAATACTACGCTGGTCGGCGCCATCTTTAACGCCACCGGCATTGTTGATCGCCTCCAGCACGGTCAGAGGAATATCCTGTACTAGCTGAATACCAGGCTGTGCCACTTCACCGACCACATAAACACGCTGACTGCGATAGGCCGCTACCCGCACATCGAGCTGGACGTTCTCAATATACTTTGAAAGTTTTCTGGACAACTCATCTCGGATTTCTTCAACTGTCCTGCCCGCAGCCTGGATAACACCAACGTACGGATAGAAGAAACTGCCATCTTCCCCCACAACGTTACCCGCCGCTTCGGCTGAACGAAATTGCCCGGCGGGTATCGTCAGCTCGGGGTGATCCCATACTGTAATATTCAATATATCCCGAGGTCCCACCCGGTATTGGCTATAAGGCGTATTCTCAACTGGTACACCCTTGATAGTCTTGGCACCAATACGATAATTAAAATAGTGATTGGCAACGTTGTCAGGACTCAAACTGCGATTACTAAAATCCTTTTCCAGCTCAATGATCAGTTTGGCATCAATCGTTTTGATATCCAGTCGCTTCAATATCGTTTCATTGTCCTCCGCAACCGGCATTTCCACACTTGATTTCCGGGAAAAAGGGCTCATGTGCTGCCCAGGGATAATCGAACAGGCCGTCAGTGCAAAAGCAGCCAAAAAAACCAGATAATTTTTCAGATACATAAGGTTTCAAATAAGAATTTACAAAACAATGCAGAAAAAAAGTAAGCTGATGACGTATCGCTACGTGACTTTCACGCCAACCTTAGCAGATCAATATTAAAAATCAGAGTTTATCTACCCAGTGCGATACCCCGCGCTCAATCAGCATCAGAGAATGCTCAAAGGCAGACAACCCTTGTTGATAAGGATCAGGAATATCGAATTTCTCCCATTCACCTAAACGGAATATCTTGCCCCGTGCACTGGGTTCCTTTGCTTCGATCGCCATTTTATGAGCCAACTCCATTACCAGAACAATATTAGCAGCACGAATCATCTCGCTATTGATTTGGCAAGCGCGATGCATGGAAATATCTATTTGTCTCTGCGCCAACAGTTGGCAGGCGCTGGTATCCGCCCTATGACCAACCAGGGCATTTAATCCGGCTGAGCTGACAACCATACCCGTTTTGCCAGCATTCATCAGCACCTGTTTGAATAAACCTTCTGCCATTGGGCTGCGACAGATATTACCCACGCATACTACCAGAATGTCATTGAACAAATTCTAGCCCTTCCAACATAAACAATTTAAGCTTATCCAAGAAATTATTAGCACCTATCAGAGACCGACTGCATTTTGCCAAGCCAGATTCGTCTCGGCAATCGCAGAAAACTGCTGGGGTAGAAAATTTTTTATTTTACAACTCAAATCTTTACCTTTTTTGACGGGTAACATAGAATGCGAAAAATTAGTCGGAATCTCTATTTTCGAAGTAGGAATCAGGCTAATTTTTGTGCAAGATTTTGTAACATTCAACGAGTAACATTCTCTCGGTCTGATCGTTATCAGTTTGTTAATTTCTCAAAACTACTTTTATCAGGCAATTCTTTATTGGAAAATCATATGAATATTCAACCAAAATTAAAAAAACTGCTTGTTGCAAGCGGCATGATACTCGGCATGGGGAGCATGACCAATACCCATGCATTCATATTAAATACCTTCAACCTGGATCTCAATGGCGCGCCCATGAGCATAACTAATTTGGGTGGAACTCCAGGATTCGATATTTCACTTAAACTCACAAATGGCAGCAGCATTGGTGTCGTGGGTCCCATTGCCACAATGAGTCCTGGCGATTCATCGACTGTTAACAGTCTGGTTGTTAATGGCGCACTGGGTCTGGAGGTTACATCAGCTATTCCAGGGCTGGACCTGCAGCGAAGCTTCGCGAATAGAACCGTATTTTCCGGCAGCATCACCACGACGCTCAACTCGCTCACTGGGGTGATTCCGACAACGCTTAGCTCCTCATCAGCAGATTTCAACGGCAGCATAACGGATGTTTACAACGGTACATTTGATGATTTTCCGTTGCTTGGGATTACCGGCGCTGGGGCGGGTACCGTTACCGCAAATTTTGCTTTTGATGGCGCATCGGACACTCTGACCGTTAATATTACTGAATCGATCCCTTTTCTTGAAACAGCTCTGTCTGCCCTGGATGGAAGCATAAGTGGACTATTCGGTATACCCGCTAATGGTAGCATCAGTGCTGATGTTTACGCCGGCACCACCATCAGCACTGCTGGTGGTGTGATCACCAGTGACGGAAGTTTCGTCATCACCGAACATGTCCCCGAACCAGCCTCTCTTGCCCTGATCGGATTGGGCGTTTTAGGCATGAGCGCAGCACGCAGACGTGGTAATAGTCTTTAACGGATAGGGTGGGTTGGGGTGAATGCAAAAAACCCCAACTTATTTGTCACATTTATTGCAGTGTCTGTGTTGAGCTTCGCAAGCTCACCACCAACCTACGCAATCATTGTTCCCATACTCAGTGTGGGAGCGATGATTGCAACTCATGATTGATGAAAATCCATCTTAAACAGGTTGTGTTAAATCAATCGCGTCCACTATGCGTTTGACCCAGCAACAAGCCCAGGCCATTCACGATCTGGCCTTGCAGTTAGCAGGGGACCATGCCCGTGTTCGGCTTTTCGGTTCCAGACTGGACGATGAAGCACTTGGAGGAGACTGTGACTTGATGCTCGAATTGACCGCACCAGTAGAAAATCCCACCCTGCTGGCCGCCACATTTTCTGCCAAAGTAAGCCGCCTGATGCAGGGGCGAAAAGTAGACGTGATACTCTCTGCGCCCAACTTGAAGCATTTACCCATCCACGATATTGCCTTCAAGGAAGGGATATTATTGTGACGCCTCAAAAAAATCCAGCCCGCCTGAACTTTTTAATTCGCGTAACACGCAAACAATGCCAGCATCTTCTCATTACGGATCAGAGGCTTTTTGATCAGCCTTTTACATACGAACGTGCTCAAAAACTTGATTCCGATCTCGACCTGGCAGAACGTGTCGAAGCCTTTGTCAGTCGATTTGGACGTTTGCAAGATACCATTGGTGACAAACTACTTCCTGCACTTCTTGTCATCCTTGGCGAAAAACCAGGAGCAGTCATTGACAACCTGGATCGGGCTGAACGGCTTGGTTTTCTGAAATCAGCGGATGGGTGGATAACAATGCGCCAACTAAGAAACCAGATGATCCATGAATATGTAGAGGACATGGAAATCCTCACAGATGCCTTGAAAACAGGTCATGCTTTTGTGCCGACACTCATCAATTTCGCCAAAAAAATGATTGCAGAGGTGGAACGACGGACAATGGGCTAATCGAAGCCACATCCCTGTCTTGAGGGGGAATGTTGAAATGGACAAGGAAAGAAAACTGGAGGAAGAAATCCTGGCCTCCTTTGAAAGAGATGAATGGCATATGTTGTCGTATCTCATACAGAATTCGACATTTCGATAAGAATCATCAGTGCGCGTCTGATGACAAAGCAGGAGAAAAAAATTTATGAAGAAAGCTAAGGTAACAGATGAAATGAGGTCCGAATATATGCGTGAAGATCTTGGAAAGGGCGTGCGCGGCAAATACGCTTTGGCATATGCCGAAACGCATAATATCGTCCTACTTGATCCGGAAGTAGCCAAGGCATTTCCAAGCGAAGAAGCGGTAAATAAGGCATTAATGTCCTTGATAAAAGAAGCGCGGACACCAGAGAATTAAAGGAGCAGTACAGATCGCGAACGACGTTTATCCTCCAGGATGGTTTTGTAACATTCCTAAACAAGACGGCCACTGCGCCCATGCCGCTGATTTGATGCCTGGGTGTAAACGCTATTGAGCTGACATACCTTTTGACAAATTGCCGCAAGGCGTTTCAATGATAGAGTGATAATGATCATCCATCAGACAATAACCGTGACACAGCCAGCTATAATCAGCAACAACCCTTCCAAGGATCTCCAAAAACCTGAGTCGGTCATCATTATTTAGATGAAAAGCTTCACGGCGATCCCCGCGTGATGTGACGTGATAAAGCGCGTATGGAAACTTTAAACGGAGTGGTATTGACATAGAATGCTGTATAAACTAATTTTTCTTTATTCTCGACTTGACCCTGTTGTGTGCTATCGCATAACTGACCGTAGGCGATCCATTCCTAACTCCAGAATATATCTGAGAAGCTTGATCTGCCTACCGGATCTTGTAGGTTGCTGTAATAAACGATAAAACCATTCGAGATTGAGGCGTTGCATGAATAGCGGAGCACGCTTTACGGTCCCTACGATAGTATCGAGCGTACCGCCGATACCCTGACAGATCTTGACCGTTTCCAGTTGATCGAGATATCTGGACATCCATTCTTCCTGCCGTGGACTGCCTAAGGCAACAAAGAGAATTTCAGCTTTTGATTGATTGATTTGTGCTATTAGTGTATCCATGTCTTCATCTTTGATATAACCATTGGCGCGACCAACTATGTTGAGAGTAGGGTGGCGTATACGCAGTCGCTCAACAGCACTGTAATTTACTTCTTCCTTCGCACCGTAGATAAAAATTCTGTAACCTTTTTTCTCCGCTTGAGCACAAATTTTCTGCATCAGATCAGCCCCAGCCACACGATCAGCCTTAATGCCTTTCATGCGCATGGCAAGCACAATCCCTATCCCATCTGGGATCAGAATAGTTGCTTTGCTAAAGAAATCTCTCAGGAATCCGTTCTGCCTCAAGGAATAAATTTTTTCAGGATTAACAGCCAGGATGGTACCCGCCCTGTTAGCAGTTTGAATATGGCGATCAACGTATTTCAGTGCATCTGTCATGTTGATGCAGTCAACTTCTGCGTCTAGTACTTGAGTTCGTTTAGGTAAGGTCATGGAAAATTAATTAAAGGTCAGTTAGTGAAATTGAATTCCCTCGGGCACATGCGAAACCACGCTATTTACTTATCTATTGCTTGATAGCTGGCTAGTTCAAGGGCTTTACCCAATCAGCTTTCCATACTTTCCTACGGTAACTTTTCTTAATATTTTTGCCGGGTTTCCAGCGACGAGTGAACCCGAAGGCACGTCATGAGTTACTACGGAACCGGCCCCCACTATCGATCCATTTCCTATTGTTACCCCCGGCAATATGATCGCGCCAACGCCGATGAAACAATTTGTGCCAATCACAGTGGTACAACGTATATTACGTATGTAGTCATGGGCAAGTACTATGGCGCGAGCGGTAACGATTGAATAAGCACCAATAACAATTCCTTCAGGGTTGGATCGATCGAGCAAGGCGCTCCGGGAAATAAAGGTCGTTTTGTCAATTTTGTATCCTATTATGTATCTATAAATCCAGAAAAAAGGAATACGGGCAATACCTCGAATCGAGCGATAAAGCTTATGCACTCATTCTCTCCTGATTATGCGATGATTACGCCGCGCTAATAGCGCTAGCATCAGTACTAACGGAATAAACCCGCCTACACTGTAGAAGCCACGCTCGACAAACGATAGCAGCATGACACATACGAAAACGGGAAAAAAGAGGGCTGTGGATGTGAAGAAACTTCTAACGAACCAGTATCCCAGCATGATCAGGAATAGAATCAACCCAGCTATTCCAAGGTCGAGCATAATTTGTAAGAAAGCATTATGAGCGTTATATGTAGTCCAATTGTATGCTCCAGCACTATAATAATCCTGCAAAGCTGCCCCCCCTGCTCCAAAACCATAGCCAAACAGAGGTTTTTGCTGAATGAGATCAAATGTGGCTTCCCAGATAAAGGTTCTACCCGTAAGGCTTTGTACATTATCACCTTCACCACGTGATGCGGCTTCCTCTAAATCATGGCCTGACACGTAAGTGTAAGATAACCCAAACAATAGAATGGCACTTATGAAGCTGATCATCGTAATATGCGAGTAAGTACGCACTCTCATAAACAGGGTAATAACCACGCCTATCATGGCAGCAGCAATTGCCTGGCGGCTAAACGTTAACAAAAGGCAAGCGCCAACAACCAGTGCAAGTACAAACAATGCAGGTCTGCGCACTAATAAGATCCCCGACGCGATAATGCACAAACAAATTGCAGCAGGTCGTGCTAGCGCATGCGGACCATAGAATATGCCTCGGAATCGCATGACTCCCTGATTAAGCATAAAAGCGTCTGACCATGTCAAAGACAATGCAAGACTGATTGCGCACAGCCATGCAAAACTAATAACGATGATTGTCATGGCTGACGGCAGCCCAAGCCCTATCAGCAAATAAGCTGCGCAGAAGGTATAAATCCAGGCAACAAATGCTGTTCCCGTAGCTGGGAGGTTGATAGACCAAGCTATTGAAAGCCCAGCTAGTGCGATGAAGCAACCAATCCAGTACAAACCCGTCTGGTTTATGACTCTTTTAGGGGAATTCAACGAGTTAAAATAAAAGGCCAATGTAAGCACGAGTACAAGTGCAGTTGCACCGGCTTTGACCCACGATCCTATGGCCTCTGCTTGACTAACGTCTACTCCACTAATAAAGAAAACGCTGAATACTGATAGGTAAGCTGCTGTGTGACGGGATAATTTCATTTTCCTCTTTTGCCAATCGTTTTGGCTGGGACTCCACCTACAATGGTAAAAGGCATGACATCTTTCGTAACAATCGCTCCCGCAGCGATGACTGAGCCTTTTCCAACATTAACACCAGGTAGAATGACGACATTGGCGCCAATCCAGACATCATCGTCGATTGTTACTGCTTGGAAAACTGTGCCTTGATCACTAATTTTGATAGTCGGGTCCTCAAATAAATGATTTCTGGTTATGATTTTTACATCAGGTCCCATAAGTACATCCGAGCCTATCTGAACTCCGCCATAGATTAAACTCCCACTCCCCAGCTCGCTTCTATCCCCTATAGAAATAAACATCGAAATATCAGCATTCGATTTTACTTGGATATCTGCACCTGCCTTATCCACAAATCGGGTTACTAACCAGTTTCTTATAGCAGGAAAGAAAAGGGCATAGGGACGCCATCTGTCTGGTGTGTGCCGGAACAGCGTCGTATAGAAAAAAAAGAAAATTTTTCTCTTCAAAAGCACAAATTATTCTCAAGAAAGAATTAACACTTCAACGCACTGGTAATAACGTCTGAATATAGCCTGGCCTGGCCGTTGCTTGTCAGGTGATTTAATTTGCCAGAAGAGCGTTCTGTCATGATTTTTCCGCGTAACTCGGTTTGTCTTCCCGATAATTCGATCAATGCAGCTTGAATTGAGGGAACAGAAAGATCTTCGGATGCGATACCGTATTCCTTCGCAAATTCATACCCGTCTACACCACTACCGCGCAGGTAGATAAAGGGGATATCTGAGAGCACAGCCTCGGCATAGACCAATCCAAAACTTTCATTCTTCGATAGCAGAATCATCGCGGCATAACCACTCATTCTTTCGATCACCTCCTTTCGTGTCATGCGACCAAGTAGTGTTACGCTTTGATCAAGGCCATACTCGGAAATTGACGCATCAAGAATTTTTCGTGCCGATTCTCCGCATTGGCCTATAAAATCTAAAGTAAGTTCCGGTATGATCGAACGTGCTGATGCTAAGCCACGTAGAAGCGCGACAATTCCTTTTTGCTCGTAATCATCTAGTCTACAGATGCAGACAAGTGAATTTTTTGTTGGATTTTTTTTAGTCTGTTGAACATATAGAGCGCTCGAAGGAACCGCATTAGGAAATTCGATATCCTTGTCAGTGGGTATATAGCCGGTTTTACTCGCAATAAGATTTCTTGCCCAGACTGATAACCATAAGTTGTATCGGCTACGTGTCAGGATGTCCCTGTATACCTTCCTAGTCCATGGCCAATGATGGCGATAATGAGCATCCGAGCTACCACGAATGGTAATGATATGAGGGACGCCAAAATATCTGGCCAACATATCGCCGATTCTTGCCTCATAACTTAGTTTATGTGAATGAACGAAATCTGGCGTGACCGAATCCAGAAGATTTGTTTTAATAAGATCGATCCAGTCAAGTCGCTGCCAGAAACAGGGTAGCATGGTCGCAACCGGATCAAATAACTGAATGTGCAATTCATTTTGTTTTACAGTGATTATGGTGCGAGAGGGGTTTCGGGTACGCCGGGGAACCAGCACAGCACTGTCCATGACATTAGATACTGCCGTAATACAGTCGCGAACTGCGGTGGTTGTCCAGGGAGGGGCATACTGCCCTGGAAAATCAGTAGTGACATGTAACCCAAGCGGTTTATCGTTTTTCACTTGAAGCCGTCCATCTGAACAAAATCAAAATAAGTGTATAGAGGATTAAAATGATTAGCGTCAGGTCTGCGATAGTCATTTCGTTATTGGCTGTCATAACTTGCTGCATGACTATTGCTACGCTTGATAAAAGCAGTAAAAATATCGCAGTGGATTTAGCAAAAATCGGACTCGTTATTCCATCAGTTGCAGCGGCGCGGTAGGCATAAATCAGTGCACCAATTGCACCGAGTATGCCAGCATAGGCAGCCCCTTCTGTTCCGTAAATAATAATCAATGGAACAATTCCAACTATCCAGCAAAGTAGGCCGGTTAGTGCCGAAAAACCAATCCTGGAAGCTTTCAATTTAAGATGAAACAACGGATCGAACCTAACCAGACGGCATCCGGTCAGGAATGCCCCCGCTGCTACCAGTGCAGCAATATTTTCTGAGGTGTTTACATAACCTGTCGGCAGTATTATTTTCATAATGTCATTGCCAAAGACAAGTAGCATAACTAAGACTGGCAGAATCAGGTTAAGCGTGGTTGTGCCTTCTTTGTCAACAAATTTCTGAGCAGTTTCGATGCCCTGTTCGCGGCTCTTTTTCAAAGCATGCGGAACTAAAGACACACTAAATGCTGCAATGAGCGGATAAATTACCTGGCGGGCCAAATCGGCTTGTGCACAGTAATAGGCTGTTTCTACATCACCCATAAGCATACCGATGATAAAGCGGTCTCCATGAATTAGTATCATTACTGTCAATAATGATATAGAAGCAGGTGCGCCATACTGGAATAAATCGTTCAAGGTTGCTGATTTTGCTTTTTGAACGAGAGTAGTCTCTACGGATGATAATTTTTTTTTGCTCGTTAAAAGAATAAAAACAACACCCAAAAGAGTCGTTACCACCCCACCCGAAGCCAGTGCATATAATAGGGATGAGGCATTCGGAACATGCCTAGTCAATACATAAGCGACACCAAATACCACCAGTAGACGAGTCACCCCTAATGATCCATATAGCCTGGCATTATTGATGCCACGCGCGTATTGAGAAAGGCAAACTGAAGAACCATAAGCAACTGCGGCAGAGGCGGCTGCGATTGGGTAAGCGATGAGGCCAAGCCAGCCAAATATCCCGGCAAGCAAGAAGCAGGGTGCAATAGGTAGGACTATCGCGAGGAGGATGGTGGTTAATTTCGGACCGGTATCTTGTTCTTTTCCTCCGGATAAACGTAACAAAGAGATTTGCAGCCATCCGTATAATAAAGCGCCAGCCACGTTGATGTATGCAAAACCCTTCGCATATTGTCCAAACTCTTCGGCAACAACCAACCTGGAGAACACCAGAACCATGGCCGCACCCAGTAGCATATGTGGTAGATGCGCTAACAAATAATGTAAACGGGGGTTAGATAATAATCGTTGGTGCAATTGTGAATTACCTTCCGTTATTTATGTTTCTGTTGATTTGTATGGGATTGTCTATAGCTACTCAGAGTTTAGCTAAAAAACAACCTCACGACATTGGATTGTTTAAAGAAAAATTGATATGACAAAAATTTCGTTCAACTCTCAAGAAACGTAACCGCGAAAGCAGTACTACCGGGAACCAGTCAATCCGCCCAGCGATATCCAGGTTAAGCTCATACAGCAGCCAGAATCTGCCGGATGGCATCAATCGTGGTTTGCGGCAAACCAAAATCAGACACGCTTACAGCTCAGAAACAAAACGTTGCTGCAGTTCCATAAATGCCTGGTAATACCGATTGACAATCGCCGTTACCGCGATTTTTGCGACTGTCAGATTATAAGTGTAACTAGAGAGATTGCGTTTTTCGATCATATCCATCCACGCCTCGCCATCTCTTATCAAGCCACATTTGAATGCTTCGCGCACGGTACTCCTGGAGCCCACGAGCCCTTGGATACCTTCCATTTCCAGGTAATCTTTCAACACTTTCCAGGCGAGTTCATGCGTAAACTCAAAGCCTTGAATCAACCCCTGTTGTTCGAGATCGGAAAGGGGGCGTTCCTGCCGCAATTGAATGGCTAACGTCAACTGACGCAATGTGTGCTGAAAATTGTCAAAACGCTGTTTCCAGCGAATATCGTGTGTCAACGGTGAAATGGTTTGAAGTTGCTTGGATACCGCACGTTATGGGCTAATGTAGCACCCCTTTTCCGTTAGCGGATAATATCATGACCAACAATAAATGAAGGCTATGTCATCGGTAACTATGGAATTTTCACCAGATTCTCCAGTCGGATGAATTATCTTGAATTCATTGGGAGAACATGATGAAAAACGCCGAATTCATGCAATTAATCGCCGCCCTTCGCGGCCTGAATCATCAGCAGCGCAAACGGTTGAGCGCGGTTATGGGACAATCTTCTGACGAAGCTGCTGTTCTGGATTTGATCGAAGGCTGCTTTGAGAGTAAAAGCGCCTGTCCACACTGCGCCAGTGTCGAGCTATACCGCAATGGCTGGGTTAATGACCTGCAACGGTATTTTTGCCGGCAGTGCCACAAGACATTCAACGCCCTCACCGGTACGCCACTTGCAAGGCTACGCGATAAGCCAAAATGGCTGGATTACCTGGCTGCGATGGCGCAATCACGGACAATACGCCAATCCGCGATCGATACGGGTATCCATCGTAACACTAGCTTTCGCTGGCGGCATCGCTTCTTGCAGTGGATCAGCCAGGATCGCCCCGCCACGCTGCATGGCATCACCGAAGCTGATGAAACCTATGTGCTGGAATCGAATAAAGGGCAACGATACCTGGCGCGCGAACCCAGAAAACGCGGCGGTACCGCCACCAACCCCGACATTTCTGATGAACAGGTCTGCGTCCTGGTGGCTCGTGACCGTTCCGGACAGACGCTGGATTTCGTGATCGGCAGCGGGCCGATCACCAAAGCCCGACTAACCGCCGTCCTCAAGCCGACACTGGACGATGATGTCCTGCTGATCAGTGATGGCAACCCCACCTATGCGGCATTCTGTGCAGATGAAAAAATCAGCCATGAGGCCATCAACCTCAGCCAAGGCCAGCGCGTACATGGCGCTTACCATATACAGAATGTTAACGCTTACCACAGCCGACTCAAGCAGTGGCTGGCGCGCTTCCATGGCGTAGCAACCCGTTACCTGCCAAATTACCTGGGATGGCGGCGGGCTTTTGAGCAGCACCGTACATTCACGCCAGAAACGTTGCTGAATGCCGCTTTAGGAAATTTTCAATATTTAAAGGTGACATAGTCTAAATGAAAGATATGTTATCCGAATAATCTGAGCAACGGAGTATGGCATTATCTGCAACCACATCTGCTTGAATTATTCTCGGGGGCAGTTCCATGGCAGTGCATGAAGCGGTAAAACCGATGATCACAGCCGTGAAGATCTCGGTGCCAATTCTCTGGCATAGCTTTCGGGGAACGGCATCACAGCGTACCGACTTTGATTACCCTTGTGCCAAATAGCAACACAGCCAGAGAATTTTGCATTGCATCCAAGCAGGATTCCCTTGTAGTATCAGCTTGCAGGCCGTAGTTACAGTTAATAAAAAGAGGACTTGAAAAATGAAAGTGGACCGATATGTCATCCGACGGCAGGATCGATATGCTGCTATCGTTTTTATCGAGCAGCAACTTGGTGAAGAGATGCAATGGATTGAGAGCAAGCATGCGCTTGCGAAGCAGGAATACCTAGATAGTTTGACAGATCCTGAAGGAATAAATGCCTGGTGTGTGAAATGGCTCAATGATGGGCAATGGACGCAACTCAGAAAAGCCATCTCTGCTGCGTGCGGTCCGCAAGAGAAAACCATGCAGATACAACCACTTCAAACCGTCAGCCTGAGCTACCATGCCTGGCAAATTCTAGCTGATCTTGCTCAGCAGAATGGCACAACGCTATCAAACGTCATCATTAGCCATCTTGAAAAGATACATTTTGCCACCTGCACGCAATCAGAAACAGATTACAATCGCAACAACCGGAATCACAATAACCCTGCGCTGAACACCTGAATATAGCAGATGAGTACTTCGAAAAATCTGCTTTGCGATCCGGTTGCTAGGCTCCGGATGCCTTGCACTCAAATCGCTCGCAATGGTTTTTCGAAGCGCCCAGATGCGATTAATGCAACGCGTTGATTGCAGATTGTTTGTGCATCGCATGGGGGTTATTCATAACCCACTGTTTTTATTGAAACGAGAGCTTCCAGAAATATCTCGGGTTGCTTATTTATTAAGCCAGACTAACGTTCATGCGTTTTTTTAGACTGTTTAGAATCTTCCTGATTGCTTTGCGATTTGGCCTGGACGAAGTAGTGTTCTGCCAGCTGCGCGTGCGTATATTATGCAAAATCAGCAGGTTGCTGCCATTTCGTGGTGGGTTGAAAATACCGCGTGCGGTACGATTACGGCTGGCACTGGAAGCATTGGGGCCAATTTTTATCAAATTTGGGCAAATGCTTTCTACCCGTCGCGACCTGTTGGCAACGGATTTCGCCGATGAGCTGGCTTTTTTACAGGATCGCGTTCCACCTTTTCCATCGGAACAGGCGGTCAAGATTCTCGAAACTGTCTACGGCCGTTCGGTTCACGAGGTTTTTCTGGAATTTGAGGAAACGCCGGTGGCCAGTGCATCGGTTGCACAGGTGCATTATGCGGTTTTACAGAATGGTGCGCTGGCAGCCGTCAAAATTCTTCGTCCAGGTATTGCACCCGTCATCGCGCATGATGTTGCCCTGATGGAAACAGCGGCGTGGTTGCTGGAGGCAATCTGGCCGGATGGCAAACGACTTAAATTGCGTGAAGTAGTCTCAGAATTTGCGCGGCATCTGGAAGACGAGCTCGATTTGATTCGTGAAGCAGCCAATTGCAGTCAATTGCGCCGCAATTTCCTCAATTCGCATTTGCTACTGGTGCCTGAGGTCTACTGGGATTACTGTCATCCGGAAGTCATGGTCATGGAGCGTGTCATTGGCACACCCATCAGTCATGTCGAACATCTGCGTAAACTAGGCATCGATATTCCTAAGCTCGCGCAAATGGGCGTCGAGATATTTTTTACGCAGGTATTTCGTGATGGTTATTTTCATGCTGACATGCATCCAGGTAATATTTTCGTGGGAGATGACGGTCGCTACATCGCGGTTGATTTTGGCATCATGGGTTCTTTGAGTGATGAAGATAAAAATTATCTGGCACACAATTTTCTGGGTTTTTTTCGTCGGGATTACCGCCGTATTGCCCAGACGCACGTTGAGGCTGGCTGGGCACCAAGAGATACCCGTATCGATGATTTCGAGGCCGCGATCCGTGCGGTTTGTGAGCCAATTTTTGACCGGCCGCTCAAGGAAATTTATTTTGGCCGCGTGCTGTTGCGCTTATTTCAGGCATCGCGCCAGTTTAACGTGGAAATTCAACCCCAATTGGTGTTGCTCCAAAAAACCTTGCTCAATATTGAGGGGCTGGGGCGGGATCTGGATCCGGATCTGGATCTGTGGAAAACCGCCAAACCTTTTCTTGAAAACTGGATGGCGGAACAAATTGGATTTCGTGGGTTTATTGGTCAGTTACAAAAAGAAGCACCAAACTGGGCAGCCATTCTGCCCCAGTTTCCCCGCCTGCTGCACTATAATCTGAGTCAGGAACGCGCGCAGAGCCTGGAAGACAAACTTGGCGAACTCGTCAAGCAGGAGAAGCGGCAAAGTCGTTTACTTGCTTTACTGGCGGCACTCCTGGCAGCCTTGTTGCTGGCCAATATCTATTTATAACTCACGAATCTGCTTTTGCGAGAAAACGTCTTTTTGATCTGATCAGGTCATGTCACTACTGGAATTACGCAATATTACCCGACGTTTTGATGACTTTATAGCGGTCGATAACGTCAGTCTGACCATTGCCAAGGGTGAGTTTTTTACTCTGCTGGGGCCATCCGGCTGCGGAAAAACCACCTTACTGCGCATGATTTCCGGTTTTGATACGCCGGATTCCGGTCAGATTTTGCTTGATGGCAATGATATTACGCAACTTGTACCTGAAAAACGCCCCATTCATACTGTTTTCCAGAGTTACGCACTTTTTCCTCACATGACGGTAGCACAAAATATTGCTTTTCCGTTACAAATGGCCAGGGTAACGCCATCTGAAATAACTAAAAGAGTCGATCAGGCGATTGAAGAAGTGCGTTTATCTGCTTTCTCGCAGCGCTATCCACATGAATTATCAGGCGGACAAAAGCAGCGGGTTGCGCTCGCGCGCGGACTGATCAACCGCCCTCGTCTATTATTGCTCGATGAGCCGTTGGGTGCGCTGGATGCGAAACTGCGTGAGGACTTGCAGCGTGAATTGATCCATCTGCAAAAAGAAGTCGGTATCACCTTCATTTTTGTCACGCATTCCCAGGATGAGGCATTGGCGCTTTCGCAGCGTATCGCTGTCATGAATCAAGGCCGGGTAGAGCAGATTGATGAACCTAATATCATTTACAGTCGGCCTGCCAGTCGTTTTGTCGCCGATTTTGTTGGCAAGACTAATCTGCTTAATGCGCAGGTTAAGCAACTGACAGAAATGACGATGATTTTACAGGTAGAGGCGCTAGGCGCCATCTCTTTGCCAGTAAGCAATCATGTGAAGATGGGTGATGAAGGTGTGATCGCGATTCGTCCAGAGCAAATCAGCGTGCATAACACATCTGAACAGGCAGAAGCAGTCTGTGCGTTTGCTGGTAAAGTTTCTGATTTTCTCTATGTGGGCGATGTCACGTCCTATGTGATTGAACTGGAAAATGGGGCTTGTCTGGAAGCCATGTTGGCAAATGCAACACCTGGCATGGCAAGGTTTTTTGAGATAGGCGACAGGGTGACCGTTTCCTGGCCAGCCGCTGCGGTGCAATTTCTGAAAGCGTAATCCATGTCTCGACAAAATTTGACAAAATGGCTCATCAGTCTGCCGCCCATGCTGTTCCTGCTGGCTTTTTTTGTTGCACCCAGCCTGATCATGATTGTTACTTCATTTCGCTATCCAGGCGAATTTGGCGGGCTTGCTCCTTTGACACCACCAGCGACTGCGGCTGGGGATGCGGTTTCTGAACTATATGGGTTAACGCTGGAGACTTATCATTTCTTCTTCAGTGATACACTCTATGCAGAGATATTTCTGAAATCTTTCGTGGTTGCCACCATAAGCACCCTGATTTGCCTGCTGCTCGCTTATCCACTGGCGCTACTCATCGCCCGTAGTGACAAACGTTACCGCAATGTTATGATACTTATGGTAATTCTGCCATTTGCCAGCAACTTTCTGATTCGCATCTATGCATGGATGATTATTCTTGGGCCGGAATCGGCACTCAATCATGCTGTCAACTACCTGTTGGCAGCAGTGAACTTGCCGCCGGTGATGCTGCTGTTCTCGCCGTTTGCGGTGCTGGTCGGCATGGTTTATGTCCATCTGCCATTCATGATTCTGCCGCTGTATACCAATCTGGAAAAACATGACCCGGTATTGCTGGATGCGGCGCAGGATCTGGGTGCCAACCGCTGGCAGCGTTTTTGGCGCGTTACCTGGCCACAATCCCTGCCAGGCGTGTTTTCTGGCGTTGCGCTGGTGTTTGTTCCCGTACTCGGCATGTTCGCTATTCCCGATATTCTTGGTGGTACGGGCGATATTCTGATCGGCAATCTGATCAAAGATCAGTTTCTGGGAACGCGCGATTGGCCTTTCGGCTCAACGCTTTCAATCATATTGATGCTGACGGTTATCGCCATAGCAGGATTTGCCGCATGGCTTGCCCGTCCGCGCGCGGCTGCTTCGTCATTATGAAGCAGTCTAATTTGCTGTTGTGGTTGATGGCCATACTAGTGTATGGCTTTCTTTATATTCCACTGATTATTGTGGTGATTTATTCGTTCAATGATTCGCGTCTTAATGCGGAATGGGTGGGATTCACGCTCGACTGGTACTATAAACTGTTCCATAACGAGGAAATGTTGATCGCTGCACGCAATTCGCTCATCATCGCCGTGAGCGCGAGCATACTCGCTACCACGCTTGGCACCATGGCAGGGCTCGCGATTCATCGCTATCGTCTCAAGGTATTGCCAATACTGGCTTTTACACCTGTCGCCATGCCGGAGATTTTGTTGGGCGTATCACTGTTGTTGTTCTTTCTGCAGGTACTGAACATGACACTGGGGATGGTATCGGTGATCATTGCACATGCTACGTTCAGTATTGGGTTTGTGGCCATTATCGTGCGGGCGCGTCTGCAAGGCATGGATGAAAGTATTTTTGAAGCCGCACGCGACCTGGGCGCCACCCCCTGGCAAACCTTTCGGCTGATTACCTTGCCATTGATCATGCCAGCGATCATTGCGGGCGCATTAATGTCGTTTACGCTGTCGATCGATGATTTCGTCATTACCTTTTTTACCAAGGGGGTGGGGGAACCGATCCTGCCGATTCAGATTTACACCATGATCAAAATTGCGGTCACCCCGGAAGTCAATGCTGTCTCGACCTTGCTGATGCTGCTGACACTTGCTTTGGTGATGCTTGCCACCCGCTTTGACAAGACTATCCTGCGCGGGAGATGACCGCGTGAGCCGGAGCGCGATTCTGTACGGATTAATGTGGCTGCTGCTCGCTTTGCTCACGGCCTGCTCGCCACAACCAGGAGCCGATGATAATCCAGATGGTCGCAATGGCAACATATTGCGTCTGTTCAACTGGAATAATTACATCGACCCGCAAACTCTGCGCCGGTTTGAGCAGCAATGCCGCTGTCAGGTTACCCAGGATTATTATGCCGACAACGAGGAGCTGCTCGCCAAGCTTGCTGCTGGCGCAATGGGTTACGATTTACTGGTACCAACCGGTAATGCTATGGATACGCTGATCCGTCAGGGTGCGCTCCGGCCGCTGGATAAAACACTGCTGCCCAATCTGAAAAATATCGACAGGAAGTACCTGGATACGGTATTCGATCCTGATAATCGGTATTCAGTCCCTTATGCTACGACGGTCACGATACTCGGGTTCAATCGCGAAAAATTAGTCGAACTAGGTTTGCCAACGAACAGCTGGGCGCTTATTTTTGAACCAACCCACCTGCAGAAACTTAAGGGACGCGTAACCGTGCTCGATAGCCAGCGGGAATTGATGGCTGCCGCGTTGCTCTACCTCGGTTACAGCAGCAACGATACCAATCCTGAACACTGGCAGCAGGCCAAAGCGCTGATCATCCGCGCCAAACCCTATTGGGCGGCATTCAATAATACCAGTTACATCCGCGAGCTCGCGGTGGGCAATCTGTGGGTTGCCCATGGCTATTCCAACGATCTGTTTCAGGCTGCGCAGGATGCACAGAAAACCAGCCGACCTTTTACGGTTGATTTCGTGATTCCTAAGGAAGGGGCAACGCTATCGCTTGACAGCATGGTGCTGCATCGCAGCGGCCATCGCCCTGATCTTGCGCACCAGTTTATTAATTTTATGCTTGAAGGAAAAAACTCAGCTGAGCTAACCAACCTGACAGGTTCAGGCAATCCGAATGCCATGGCCAAGGCTTATGTACGCCCTGAAATCGTCAATCACCCCGTTATTTTCCTGGATGCCACCCAACTGACCAGACTGGAAATGCTCACGGAGCTCGATCACAAGCAACGGCGCTTATTAAGCCGGATATGGACTGAAATCAAACTGAGGTAAAAAAATGAATTACTATCAGCATCATGTTTTTTTCTGCGTCAACCAGCGAGAAAATGGTGAACGCTGCTGTAACGATCATGGCGCCCAGGCCATGCGTGATTATGCCAAGTCCAGAATCAAGGCGTTTAAACTTGATGGCAAAGGAAAAATCCGCATCAACAATGCTGGTTGTCTGGATCGTTGCGCACAAGGGCCGGTTATCGTGGTGTACCCGGAGGAAGTTTGGTATACCTACGTTGATGAGGAAGACATCGATGAAATCATCGAGTCACATCTGCAGAACGGGCGTGTCGTCGAGCGTTTAAAAATATAAATCTGTTTCTTCTACGCGGATACGCGCTCAAGCGCTGCAGCAAAAAAACCATCGGTATGGTGATGCAGGGGAGAAAGTTGCAAAAATGTTTCTGTATCGGTTAACGGGATTTGCTGTTGCGTGAGTAGTTGATTGGCGTTTAGCAGGGTAAAGTCAGTATGGGTGGCGAGAAACTGCTCAATAATCTGCTGGTTTTCCTCTGGTAATAGGCTGCAGGTTGCGTAAACCAGTCGCCCGCCAGGTTTGAGCAGTTTGGCAGCGGCGTTGAGAATGGCTTCTTGCTTGATTCTAAGCTCGTCAATGCTATCCGGGGTTTGCCGCCATTTCAAATCGGGATTGCGGCGTAAGGTTCCCAGTCCACTGCAGGGAACATCTACCAGCACCCGGTCGATTTTGCCAGCCAGGCGTTTGAGTTTGATGTCGCGTTCGCTGTCGATTCGTTGCGGATTAACGTTGGATAAGCCGGAGCGCTTCAGGCGCGGCTTGAAATTGTTGAGGCGTTTTTCTGAAGTGTCAAAAGCATATAGTCGCCCACGGGAATGCATCAAGGCACCGAGCAGTAGCGTTTTTCCACCCGCACCCGCGCAAAAATCCACCACCATCTCGCCACGTTTGGGTGCTAGCAGATAACCCAATAGTTGACTGCCTTCATCCTGTACTTCGATTTTGCCTTCCAGGAATAAGGGATGACGGTTGATCGTGGGTTTGCCAGGCAAACGAATACCAACCGGAGAGTAAGGGGTTGCAGCGGCTTCAATTCCTGCCTGGGTTAATTCCGTTAGCACCGCGTCGCGTTTCGCCAGCAGCGTATTTACCCGAATATCCAGGGGTGCGGGTTGTTGTAGAACCTGTCCCAGCTTCAGAATGTCATCATCGGCCATGAAGACCTGCAGCTTCTCGACCAGCCATGGTGGCAATTCCGCTTGTATCGATAAAGGTAATGACGTTAGCGTAGCGGCCTTGATGCGAGGAATCCATTTTGCCTCTACTTCACGGATGAGTGGCTGTATCTCGCGTAAGTTAATCCCCTGAAATTTAACCAGCCAGGCAATGACCATTTCGCGCGCTGTTGCTCTCTCGAATAAGCTTTCCAGAAAAAAGCGGTGGCGCAGTATCCCAAACACGGTTTCTGCGATTGCCGCACGATCCTGTTGTCCCAATTGTGGATGATCACGAAAATACTGGCTAAGCAGGATATCGGCTGGCGCCCGCAGAGGTAACACTTTTCGCGCACCTCCAATCAGCGAATTAAGTAGATCAGCGGTTAGCAGCATGAGTCACCAGTTTTTGCATACGACCATCCGGGTTGTAGCGGATAGCCGAAATCGTTTGGTCAATTTCAAGACCGCCACTTTCCACCGAAATAATACGCAGTGGCAGCAAGAAGTAGTCCTTGGCAAGCCAGAGTTTTTTGGGATAAGGATCGTCTGGTGTCGGCTGTCTGGTGAGCACGACTGTCGAAAATTGACCGATAGATGTGTTCAGAATTTCTTCGCTGATGCTATAGCGGGCGAGCTGAAGGTGGCGATGATCCGTTTCGTGGATAGAAAACTCAGTTTGCGGAATACCAGCAAGCATGAAGTGATACATAAAGCTCAGTTTGTCCTGGGTATTATCTGGCAGGGGTTCTACCATCTCTCTGCCCTTGCGCCGATAGATGATGCGCCGCTGTTGCCAGTCGAATATAACTTCGCGTACAGGCTTTTCACCGCGCTGATCGGTAAAAAGCGCAGGTTGCAAGTTATTTTGGTGAATGGTGCCATTGCTATGCAGCACAATACCGCCAGATTTGACCAGACTGAGAAACCCGATCGCTTTGACTTCGCTTTTTATTTGATAGTGACGTTCGTTTTGCTGTTGCTGGATGGAAATACTTTGACTGGCCTTGCCACGTCCGATACTTCCCTTAAGGGTGTACTCCAGCTCAAATTGGGTCGGTAAGTCCGCGCCGTGGGCAATGCCCGTCAGACAGCACAATAAAATCAGTGGTAGTAATCTCATGAGGTTATGACTCGATACAAGGTGAAAATAATGTTTCCCGGGGTTCATGTTCGATCGCTTTAACCATGACATGACCATCGATGAGCTGCAAGCGATCCTGCAAAAACCAGCGAACCGCTTGCGGATAAATCCGGTGTTCCTGGCGAAGTACCCTATCAGCCAGTGTTTGTGCGGTGTCATGATGGAGCACAGGCACAGCTGCTTGGATAATAACTGGCCCGTGATCCAGCTGTGGTGTGACAAAATGAACTGTGCAGCCGTGAATTTTGACACCTTCGTGCAGGGCGCGCGCATGGGTATCCAGTCCAGGAAAAGCCGGCAGCAGGGAAGGGTGGACGTTGATCAACTTGCCGTAATAATGATGCACGAATGGATCAGACAAAATACGCATGAATCCGGCCAGTGCAATTAAATCGGGCTGGCAGCGATCAATAATTTCCGCCAGCGCAAGATCAAACGCCTCCCGGCTAGAAAAATTACGATGATCGAGCACGTGAGTGGGGATATCGCGCGACCGGGCATACGCCAATCCTGCCGCTGCTGAATTATTGCTGATAACAACAGTGTTATGTGTTGGTAAGCAAGCTTCCAGCAAGGCGCGCATATTACTACCGCGACCTGAGATCAGGATAACCAGAGATTTCAATGGATGAGTATTAAACAAATTCAATGGCAGGTGCATCCGCTTCGCGGGTATCAATTGTGCCAATTTGCCAGACAGTTTCACCAGCGGCGCGCAAAAGATCGAGTGCGGCAGGTGCATGTTCGGCAGCAAGCATCACCACCATCCCAATACCGCAATTGAAAACGCGCAGCATTTCCTGCTCGCTGACATTCCCCTGTTGCTGAAGCCACGTAAAAATAGGTGGGCGTATCCAACTGTCAAGATCAATTCTTGCACAGACTGCAGCGGGTAAAACCCGTGGTATATTTTCCAGCAAACCGCCACCGGTAATATGCGCCAGCCCTTTGACCGGCAACGCCTGGATCAAGGCTAATACGGGTTTGACGTATATATGCGTGGGTGTCAGCAAGGTATCAATTAATTTACTGCCAGCCACCATGCCGTCCAGTGCCACTCCACTCTGTGAAAGGATTTTTCTGATTAGCGAAAACCCGTTGGAATGCGGTCCGCTAGAGGCAATACCAAGCAAAATATCGCCTTTTTCGATAGTACTGCCATTAATAATATTATCCTTTTCCACCACTCCTACCGCGAAACCGGCCAGATCATACTCGCCCGCTGCATACATGCCGGGCATCTCCGCTGTCTCTCCACCGATCAGCGCACAACCTGCCTGCTCGCAGCCTTGGGCGATCCCCTGGATGACTTCGGTAGCAACTGCTACATCCAGCTTGCCACACGCATAATAATCCAGAAAAAATAATGGCTCTGCGCCCTGCACCAGAATATCATTGACACTCATTGCAACCAGATCAATGCCGATAGTCGAGTGACGTGCGGTCTGGAATGCAAGCTTCAGTTTAGTGCCAACGCCGTCGGTACCTGAGACCAGTACGGGTTGCCGATACTTGGTAGATAATTCAAATAAGGCGCCAAATCCACCGATGCCACCAAGTGCTTCGGGACGCAGAGTGCGTTTTGCGAAAGGTTTTATTTTTTCCACCAGGCGATTACCGGCATCGATATCTACTCCGGATGACTGATAAGTCGTGCCGCTTATGTCCGGCGTGGTCGTTGTGGATACCGTCAAGTTGAGTTCTCGCTGAGTTGGGGTTAGAGTGGCAATTTTCAGACTGAATTTTACCGTAAATGAACAATAACCATACCGGGGATTCTCGTTTCTTTTGGTGGATGGCGTTTGTCGGAACAGTTGGCGGACTGATTTATCTCCTGAGTCCGATCTTAACCCCATTTCTGCTTGCCGTCGTCATTGCGTATATTTGTAATCCGCTGGTCAGTTGGCTTGCCTCCCATAAAATCCCGAGAACACTGAGTACAGCGCTGGTTATGCTGTTCGCAGTCAGCATGCTGGCGACGCTGGTGCTAATTATGCTGCCGTTGTTTGAAAAGGAAATAGCCAGGCTGATTGAGCGGCTTCCTTTTGTCCTCGATCTGATCAAAAATCGTGTAGTTCCCTGGCTGGAAGTAAATTTCAACATTCAACTGCAGATTGACACCCTGTTACTTAAGCAAATCATTCTTGATCACTGGCAGAGCGCGGGAGGAATAGCCGCCAAAATGCTGCCTGGCCTGAAAACAGGTGGGTTGGTGATTCTGGAATTCATCATGAATACGCTGTTACTACCGGTGGTTCTTTTCTATTTGCTACGCGACTGGAATATATTGATTGAAAAAATAAAAGAATTGATACCACCGCGCTGGCAGGGACAGATTCTGTCACTGACACAAGAAACAGACCGTGTGCTCGCGGAATTTATGCGCGGCCAGTTTGCCGTGATTATCATCATGAGCGGATACTTCATTACTGGTTTGTGGCTGATCGGTCTGGAATTTGCTTTACCAATCGGACTGATTGCGGGTGTACTGGTATTTGTGCCATATCTGGGTACGATTGTCGGTATGGCACTGGCCACGCTGGCTGCGATCACCCAGTTTCAGGAATGGAGTGGCGTGCTGGCAGCCTGGGTGGTGCTGGGTTCAGGGCAGTTGCTGGAAAGCATGCTGATCACGCCACGTCTTGTCGGTGAGCGCATCGGTTTGCACCCGGTGGCAGTCATTTTTGCCTTGCTGGCATTTGGTCAGCTATTTGGCTTTATTGGTATTCTGCTGGCGTTGCCTGTGAGCGCGGTTCTGCTGGTCTGGTTGCGGCATCTGCACATGCAATACGTGGATGTCACATAAATTGTTACAGGATTCTCCACTTTTACGTCGCCAATAGGAGCTACCAATGGCGAGGGACTCCGGTGTCGAGATGGATGAAATCTGATTTTGGATAATAACCAACCCCACCTGCATCCAGCGACATCGCCGCTTTTCTAAGGGTAGCGAGTGGCACACCGGGCAGACGAATATCGATTGCCTTGCCCTGCATGTGCAGACTTTTGGTCGCTACACCGTTGCTGTGTGCCGAGAGCATGGCGTTGGTTTCAGGTGATCTGTAACCAGAAATAATGTGGAAAGGCTTGTTGCTTCCCATGCGGTAACGTAAGTATTCCATCATGTCCAGTAACATTGGGTCAATGATGTGCTGTTCGCCGGAACGATGATCGCGCAGCACTTTTGCGATGGATTGGAGCGCATCCGGGATATAGTGCCCTTTTTCCCAGTAAGTCGCTCTGATGCTCTCGCCGGTATGCAAGTTCAGCATATCGAGGCGTTTTGTAGTTCTTTGCGGAATGATACTGGCGTGTGCGGCAGGGAATGCGAGCAATGCACAGACGCCAAGTCCTGTACGTAAAAATTGACGGCGCACATTCATATTGGGTGTCAAATCAGGCATGTATTTTCTCCATTGGTTGACGGGGTTACTTTAAATAATCAGGGAAAATCAGTGATGCAGGCACTGTGTAATTATTATAGCCAGCGTGCGAGGGTTAGCATCCGTTTATCACGTTCGTAAATATCAGAAAAAAAACGCACATCGCCCAGTGCATCCGTCCAGGCAGTCATATATACGATGTAAATGGGCAGCCGCTGCGGTAGATGTACTGTGTAAGGCTTGCCGCTGTCAAGTCTATCCTGAAACCTGCTGTTTTGCATAGACTGTCGTAAGGAAAATTCAGCAAGTTCCATGGGTTTCTCCAGCCGGATGCAGCCTGAACTGAATGTCCGGACATCCCGATGAAAAAGCGATTTTGACGGTGTATCGTGCAAATAAATACTAAATGGATTGGAAAACATGAATTTCATACGTCCCAGTGCATTTTTTGCACCTGGTGTTTGCCGAAGGACGTAAGGCAGCTTGTTACCAACCGCATGCCAATCGATCATATCCGGCTCAATTTCATATTCATGCGCATGGTCGGCGTAGACCTTGATTCCTTGAGAGGCAAAAAAATTGGGATCATGCTTCTGTTTTGGCAATAAATCCTTGCTTGCAATGCTGTCTGGAACATTCCAGTATGGGTTGAGCACGATATGGGAGACATGGCTACTAAAACTCGGGGTGGAACGATAATCCCGCCCGACGACGATGCGCATTTCAAGAGGTGGCTTGCCTTGTTCGACAGCAACCAGATTGAATCCCGCGATATTCACTAGGATATGACTATCTCCCAGATTTCGTGGCAACCAGCGCAGTCGCTCCATATTGACACGCAGACGCTGGATATATTCTTGTGGTGGCAGATTCATGGCCTGCAGCGTATGCCTGCCAATAACACCATCAGGGTTTAACCCGTGCTGCTGTTGAAACGCCTGGACTGCATTTTTCAGGGTTTCATCATAAAACTGACTATCGCTGGGAGGGATGGCATAGATCGAATTGTCGAATAAAGTGTGGGCATGCTCAATGCGTTTCCGAATGAGGGGCATTGCTGGATGTGCGGTGTAAGGTCGAATCGATGTCCCCGTCTCAGAGATGGGCAGCCATTTTTCTTCGCTGGCAGCTAATGCCCGAAATTTCGCAAGTAATTTTTTAAGTGCACGATACTGCGGAATATCTGGCACGAGATCCGCGAGAGCTTGCTGGAAATCGTTCGACAAAAACGCCTGCTGCAGCGAACTGGTCGAATCAAAAATCGGTTGCGCAATATGCCAGTCTGGATCAACAACATTTGCTTGCAGCCGTCCACTATTGACATCTCGGAGCAGCGACAGCAGGGCTTGGGTGACACCTAATTCCAGATCAAGTGAGGCATAACTGTCTTTTTCATGTCGAATTTTCTGCAAATTTTCGAAGTCATAATCTGCAACGACCAACCCCTCCTCATCAGCACGCCCGATAAATGTCAGTGCAACATCTGCTCTTGGCAGTAGCTGATTGGATTCCGACCATGCCGGTTGGTAATCGCGCAGGGCATAGAAATGCTTAAGTGTCGCCAGACTGGTTTTCTGGTGCAGATTGCCGATACCAGACTCCAGGTAGTTACGCAGAGATTGTGCGTTTACAGCGGGAGAATACGTCTGAGCATGAATATGCAACGAATACAGCATGCTGGCAAGGCAAATGAGTGTTGGCGTTGATAAAATTACTTTAAAGAAAGTCAATATAGCATTCGGGTGATAGTACAAAGAACCCTCCATTCTTATTTTTTGGATATTGATCACTTTTTATCATAAGTTGTCCGACCCAGAAAACAAAAATACGGGTATTTTTAGCTTTATACTTCCATTTTTGCCCAGGAATAGCGCTCTAATCCTATTAATTTTCCTTCCGAACAGTTCAACTTTATTTGTAATGCCTTTTATTCCTGTTTTGCTCTGGACTGATGCAATGGTTTATCTGCTGATAACCATGATTATCATTTTTATGATTTATGTCCGGCGACATACGCATTTGTTGACACCTTGGCGTCGGGTAGCACACAGTGCAAGCGGGATGTCGGCACTGACTGTATTGTCATGTTTCATCATGATCGGCCTGCTCGATACCGTTCATTTCCGCCCACTACTGCAAGATTCTTCGCAGCAGCGCGACCAAAAAATCTACAGTACCGAAGTTTTTAGTCTGCTGGATGTGTGGCTGAAACCATTGCGCGAACAAGTAGAAAAAACCTATTCTGCACCGTTGTCAGCGCATCTTTATGCCAAAGAAACCATCGAAATGGCAGATGGTAGTCAGGTTCGTGATTTTCTCCGCTTGACTTACGGAGGCGCGCATTTACAGGATCCACAATCAGAGCTGGTAACGGATGTCTGGTCACGAGCACTGATGGGGGGCGGTGGCGGATTATTACTGTGGGCGGCTGTCATGCTGGCGTTGACCGGCTGGCTGGCACGACGTCATGCTACTGCGGTTATGCCAATGTTTCAGGCCGTATGGCGGAGAACGACCGAGGTTCCATGGAAAGCCATCCTGCTGACACTTGCGCTAATTTTGATGCTGGGCGGCGCGATTACGGCGCTGGCTTCCCATTACCACGTATTGGGTACCGACAAGGTCGGTCAGGACGTGCTTTACCATGCGCTCAAAAGCATTCGTGTGGGCCTGGTCATTGGTACGCTGACAACCCTGATCATGCTGCCTTTTGCGCTACTGCTTGGCATTGCTGCCGGTTATTTTCGAGGCATTGCTGATGATGTCATTCAATATACTTATACGACGCTTAGTTCCATTCCGAGTGTGCTATTAATCGCTGCGGCTGTGCTCATGATGCAGGTTTATATTGAAACCCATGCAGATTTGTTTGAAACGGCCGCCGCCAGGGCCGATCTGCGGCTTTTGTTCCTGTGCATCATTCTGGGTATCACGAGTTGGACAGGGCTATGCCGGTTATTGCGCGGAGAAACTCTGAAATTGCGTGAAATGGAGTACATTCAGGCAGCGCATGCGTTTGGCGTATCGCATTGGCGCATCATCAGCCGCCATATTCTGCCCAATGTCATGCATATCGTACTGATCGTCACGGTCATGGATTTCAGTGGGCTGGTACTGGCGGAAGCGGTACTCTCCTACGTTGGCGTGGGCGTCGATCCATCGATGATCAGTTTTGGCACCATGATCAATGCCTCCCGGCTGGAAATGGCGCGCGAACCCATGGTGTGGTGGACACTTTTTGCGGCGTTTGTATTCATGTTTGCCTTGGTGCTGAGCGCGAATCTTTTTGCTGATGCGGTACAAAATGCGTTTAATCCGCGTGTTAGGACGCTACAGATAAACCACGACGACAGCAATCGACCAGAAACCAAACCGCAGGCAAGCGGTAAAACTCTGAACACATCCAAGGCAGATTCGGCCTCATGACGGCATTGCTAACCATCGAGAATCTCACCACCCGCCTGCGCGTGGGTGAACGCGCCATTTATGCTGTAGATGGATTGTCTCTGGAAATCGAGCGCGGACAGACCTTTGCACTTCTGGGGGAATCTGGCTGTGGTAAATCCATGACGGCTCTATCCATCATGCGCTTACTGCCGGATGCCGGGGAAATCACACGGGGTAGTGTTCGCCTGCATGCCCGGGATTTGCTCGCTCTGCCGGAATCTGCCATGCGTGAGTTGCGTGGCAATCGCATTGCCATGATTTTCCAGGAACCCATGCTCAGCCTTAATCCGGTGATGACCGTTGGCGCGCAAATTGCGGAAGTCTTGCAGCGCCATACCTCGATGGATAAATCGGCAATGCAATCCCGTATGATTGAGCTGCTGCAGCATGTTGGTATACCCGATCCAGTACAGCGACTGACGGAATATCCCTTCCAGTTTTCCGGGGGAATGAAACAACGCGTTATGATTGCTATGGCGCTGGCGGCACAGCCTGAGTTGCTGATTGCCGATGAACCGACCACGGCACTGGATGTTACCATTCAGGCGCAAGTGCTGGATCTTATGCGCATCCTGCAACAGCAGACCGGGATGGCTATTCTGCTGATCACCCATGATCTGGGCGTAGTGGCGGAAATGGCACACCAGATTGGGGTCATGTACGCTGGCGAAATGATCGAGTGCACCAGTCGCAAAATTTTTTTTCAGCAACCTGCTCATCCATACTCACAAAAATTATTCGCGGCGCTGCCTTCACGGCAGAGACGCGATCGAGAGCTGGCCGTCATTGGCGGAGAAGTGCCAGCACTATCTAAATCTTTTGCTGGCTGTCGTTTCGCTGATCGTTGCGAACATGCATGGTCGCTGTGCCACACTACCCTTCCACCCTGGAGAGAAATTTCTCCTGGGCATCAGGTTCGTTGTCATTTATATTCTGCTCAAACTATTCAAGAGCCAAGACTGGCGGAAGCGTTTCCTGAAGAGATGGTAGCTCATCCCCTGCATGGTGATGATAAAAATCTCCAGCACAACTTGCTGGAAGTGCACGACCTGAAAATACATTTTCCTATCCGTCGTGGTTTGCTGAAACGGGTGGTCGGTCATGTCAAAGCCGTTGATGGGGTTTCGCTCAATATTGCCCCTGGCCGTACCCTGGCATTGGTAGGCGAATCGGGATGCGGCAAAACTACCGTCGGCAAAGGCATTATGCAACTCGTCAAAGTAACGGCAGGCAACATTTATCTGCACGGCGAAGCACTTGGCAATCTGGGACGAAAACAATTGTTGGCAAAGAGGGCGCTCTTCCAGGTTGTCTTTCAAGATCCCTATTCTTCACTTAATCCACGAATGCGCATTGCTGAAATCATTGAGGAAGGTATGCGCGCACTTCAGCCGACACAGCCGTTTGGAGAGAAAAGCAAGGATGTCAAGAAGGTAGCTACGCGCTATGCCGAAGTGGATGCCTTGCTGCTGCAGGTTGGTCTGCCAGCAGACGCCAAATGGCGTTATCCACATGAATTTTCCGGTGGTCAGCGGCAGCGGATTGCCATTGCACGAGCATTGGCGGTGAATCCACAGTTGCTGATCTGTGATGAGCCTACCAGCGCGCTGGATGTTTCCGTGCAGGCACAAATCCTGAATCTACTGAAATCCCTGCAACACAAACGCGGTTTGGCTTATCTGTTCATCACTCACAATATCGCCGTCGTGGATTATCTTGCTGATGAAATGGCGGTGATGTACTTGGGCAGGATCGTGGAAAGCGGGCTAACGCAGGAAGTGCTGGACCATCCTAAACACCCCTACACACAGGCATTGCTATCAGCTATCCCCGTCATTGAGCCGAACACCCGGCGCGAAATTATTCGTCTGCAGGGAGAACCGCCCTCGCCTGCCAATACCCCGACCGGCTGCCATTTCCATCCACGTTGTCCGCATGTCATGCCGATCTGCTGCGCAGTTTATCCATCGGCCAGTCGCTTCAGTTCTACACACACGGCGCATTGTCATCTCTATAATCCCGAGTTTTGAAAATTTTCAGGATCAGCCATGTCAATTGAACATGAGGTGAAGCGACGTCGTACATTCGCCATCATTTCTCATCCGGACGCGGGTAAAACCACCCTAACCGAGAAACTGCTGCTATACGCAGGCGCGATTCATATCGCGGGCAGTGTCAAGGCACGAAAAGCAAGCCGCCATGCTACATCTGACTGGATGGAGATCGAGAAACAGCGCGGCATTTCAGTGGCAAGTTCCGTCATGCAGATGGAGTATCGCGATTGTGTGATCAACCTGCTGGACACGCCCGGCCATCAGGATTTTTCGGAGGATACTTATCGCGTGTTGACTGCAGTGGACGCCGCGTTGATGGTCATCGATGCCGCCAATGGGGTCGAGGCGCAAACCATGCGGCTGTTGCAGGTCTGTCGCGCGCGTAATACGCCCATCATTACTTTTATCAACAAAATGGACCGGGAAGTACGCGAACCGTTTGATCTGCTAAACGAGATAGAGCGCACGCTGGGCATGGAAACCATTCCCTTCACCTGGCCGGTTGGTATGGGCAAATTGTTTCATGGTGTCTATGACCTGAGAGAACGGCACATGCGGGTTTTTCGTCCGGGTGAAGATCGTGCCGGTCAAGAAGAAATCGAAATTATTACTGATCTGGAAAGTCCTGCGGCACAAGCGCGTTTCAATCTTGGTCTGAATCAGGCATGGCAGGAAATCGAACTACTCCAAGAAGCATCTCCAGAATTTAATCGCCAAGAGTTCCTCGGTGGACGACAAACTCCAGTTTTTTTTGGTTCTGCTATCAATAATTTTGGCGTTCAGGAAGTGCTGGATACGCTGGTGGAGCTTGCGCCAGCACCAAATCCACGTCGCGCAATTCAGCGTGAAGTATTACCGACAGAGAAAAAATTCTCTGGATTAGTATTCAAGATTCAAGCAAATATGAATCCGGCGCATCGTGACCGTATCGCTTTTGTACGTATTTGTTCTGGAGAATTCAAACGCGGCATGAATCTTAAAGTGGTGCGCAGCGGCAAGGATATCCGTACCAGTACGGTGGTATCCTTTCTTTCGCAACGGCGAGAACTGCTGGAAACGGCTTTTGCCGGCGATATCATCGGTATCCCCAATCATGGTACGCTGCAACTGGGCGACACATTAACGGAAGGCGACAATTTACAATTTACCGGCTTGCCGTTCTTCGCACCTGAAATTTTCAGAACGGTTGAAATTGCTGATCCATTACGCAGCAAGCAACTGAATTTGGGACTCACTCAGCTTGGTGAAGAGGGTGCGATTCAGGTGTTTCGACCACACATCGGCAGCATGCTACTGCTCGGCGCAGTTGGCGCACTGCAGTTTGAAGTGGTGGCGCACCGCCTTGAACATGAATATGGCGTTGCCGCACGGATTATGTCGGCAAAATATCAACTCGCACGATGGATTACGGCCGATGATCCGCGTGAGTTGCAGCGATTCATTATTGCCAACGATTATCGTATTGCTTACGATGCGGTTGGCGCGCCCACCTTTCTTGCATCTTTTGCCGCTGAAATCAGCGTGGCTGAAGAAAACTGGCCTGCCATTCACTTTCATAAAATGCGCGAACACGCAGGCTTGATGTTCCAGACTGCAGTCTGCTGAAAAACTACAGTTTGGAGGCAAACCATCCGTAGTATCATTTTTGAAGAAATAATGATCGTACTAAAGTTCTACAATCAGTTACCGTTAAACATAAACAATACTATTGCTCTGACATTTATTAAAAAGGAATACGACCTTGAAGATCAATCATACCACTCGCGACTATCCAGGTATCGCTGCTGGCAGCGAATCCAAAAAAGCAGACAGTGCTGCTCCGGCCAGACAATCCACTGCCAAAGCTGCGACCAACGTGCATATCGGTACAAATGTCGCGTTTGCGCAGGCACTGAACAACAGCAGTGAAGTAATCGATGCGGCTAAAATTTCGGAAATCAAACTTGCTATCAGTGAGGGCCGCTTTAAGGTCAATCCTGAAGTTGTTGCTGATCGCCTGCTGGAGTCAGTTAGAGAATTGATCCTGGCTAGGCAAGAAGTATCTGGTAAGTAATATTTACTATTGATCCGCAATGAAAACAGAAGGGCTAGATCGTGTTCTGCAGCTTGAACTGGAATGTGCTAAAACCTTTGTAACACTTCTCAAACGTGAACAGCAAGCTCTGATCGATGGGGACATCGAAACGCTTACCTCGTTGAATACAGAGAAAATAGCGGTCGTGAATCAACTAATGCAGTTACATGAGCAACGCAGCCAGTTACAGACTGCTTGGGGTGTATCAACTGATTCAATAGAACTTGATGCCCAACTGGTATTAACACCGGTTTCCACGATCGGTATTGCCCAACAATGCCAGATATTGCTCCAATCAGCTAAACAGTTGAACCATACTAACCAGAATATCCTTGCTCAGTGGCTGCGACAAACCAGACAATCCCTGCAGGCATTACGCAACGCAGTTGGACAAGCTGAGCTCTACAACCCCAAGGGAATGACTACTTAATCTTTCCCCGATTGTAGTGGCGCTTACCCCCACCGATATGCCTGAAAAGCTGGCGAATATGGAAGCTATTTGAAAGGATTCTCAATGCTCAAAGGCGAGAGAGACTTTTAAGACTTCAGGCATCTCAGCTATTCGGTGCAAGGTCAAGTTACGTAGATATTTGATTGACGTTCTTGAATCTTGACCAAGCTAGTCTGGAGAAGGTTAGAAAAGCGAAAGGGCTAGATCGCGGCTCGTTTTGCGATCACGACCTAGCCTCACATGCCAGGTAGCTTCGTGTTTCGTTGCTCCTGAAATTTTAGTGCATCAGTTGTGTTGGATCTTGTCCTTCTTTCAAGCAATTTCCGTTGCCATCTATACCAAATTCACAGTCTTTGTTACTTGCTTCTGGATCACCCATGTTATTACCGCCTCCTCCACAAGCAGTTAATGCCAATGCCATTAAAGCGGCTACAAATATTGACGATTTCATTGCGTTAAACTCCCTTGTTAGATTTACCATAACCCTTCGTTATGAGTTTTCAGTATACAACATAAGATGAGTCGATTTTGACAAGAAATAAAGCGAAGCATGCGTTTTATGGATTCATGACTCATCGGAAAATTCTGAAAAAATACTAAGGATCCGCCGGATTCGAGATTTGAGCGATCGTAGTCAGTGAGTGGGAGAACGAGAACATATGAATCGCTATCTTCCAGCGGAGTAAGTCAGTTTTAAGATTGACAGGTTCATCTGGACTGTCTGAAAATTGCCTGCCCCAGATCGGCGCGCTCCTGTGGCGAGGCTGGGATGAGTTCAAGTTGTTCTACAGTCTGTAGCAACCCGTTTAACCCCTTGGCATTAGCGATTTGAATCGACAGCCCCGGACGGGCATTTAATTCCAGTACCAGCGGCCCCAGATCACGATCGAGTACGATATCAACACCGAGATAACCCAGATCAACCAGATCATGGCATTGCGCGGCCAGAGTCAACAGTTTTTCCCAGCGTGGAATTTGCACACCACTGATTGGTGCGCCGGTATCAGGATGGCGGTCGATGGGAAAATTCTGCCAAACAGCAGAGGTTGTTCGTCCGGTGACCAAATCAACACCTGCACCAACCGCACCCTGATGAAGGTTGGCCTTTCCATCCGACATTCGAGTGGGCAAACGCACCATGGCTGCGATCGGTACCCCCTTGAATACAATGGTACGGATATCGGGAACACCTTGATAGGAAACGGCATCAAATATTGGGTCGAATTTGACACGGTATTCAATCAGCGCCTGATCTGGTTGCCCACCCAGGCTATAAAGACCGCTTAGTATATTCGACACATGATAGGCAATTTCATCCTGGGTTAGTAGATTGCCATTGCTCAGGCGATAACGATCAAAAAGTCGCCCAGTGACGACGCAGATACCGTTACCGCCGGAACCGTGCGCTGGTTTGATGACAAAATCCTCGTGATCTTTGACGATAGTCATAAGATTGACAATATCGTGCTCGATTTCGATAACGCCGTAAAGCTCAGGCACGGCAATGCCAGCTTCTGCCGCTAGAATTTTTGTGCGTAACTTGTCATCCACCAATGGGTAATGCGAGCGTTGGTTGTAGGCAGAAATATAGTCAGCGTTACGCCGGTTCATGCCGACGATGCCAGCTTTTTTAAGATTGAACCAGGTTTTGAACATAGGATCAGCGCTTGGCTAGCGCGCGAAAACGCCATAACTCAGTCAGGCGGTATCCTGAGTAACGTCCAAGCAGAATGATAACTGCCAGCACTACCAGTAATAATTCCGGAAACACAAAGAACATATATTGCAATTCGTCGATGTTCATTACCAAATAGCCCACAATGGCAACCAGCAGGCTACCGAATACCTGTTTGAATGCTTCAGCTGGTCCGGCTTCTTCCCAGATCAATGACATACGTTCTATTGTCATGGCCATGATGACCATTGGAAACAAGGCAACCGATAAACCCATTTCCAGACCAAGTTTATGCATGATGACGCTGATGCCGGCCATCACAAGCACCACCATAGTCAGCACGGATGCCAGTCTGGGCACGAGCAGAAGTTTTAATTTCTCGACATAGGCACGCAGTAGCAGGCCAATGCCAATGATGAGGCTGAAGAGTATCAGGCCCCACAGCAATTCAGTTTCTCGGAAAGCCAGCGCAATCAGCACCGGCATAAAAGTACCGAACGTTTTAATGCCAACCAGATTACGCATCAAAACCACGACTAACGCGCCTAATGGCACCATCAACAGCACTTTGTAGACATTCTGGCTGTCAACTGGCAAGGAATGCAGGGAAAACTCCATTAGATGCAACCCTTTTTTGGCCGAGGTGATTTCTGCGATATCAATTACTTCTCGCAACGTTTTGCCCACGGAATATTTGATACTGTATTCACTTGCGCCTTCAATAGTAAAATTTTTATCACTATTGATCTGCCATATAACAAAATTCTCGGGCAATCCTTCCTGGCCATTACGAACGTTAAGTGCGCGCCATTGCGTGCCATCATAAACCTGTAGATAAGACTCCAGATCGGAATACTCCTTACCTTCTTCCAGACGCAAGCCACGAATAACTTGAGAAGGAATGCGTGCTCCGGCCAGTATCCAAGCAACATTTTTAGCAAACTCACGTGGCCGGTCAATTTGCTTCAGTAGTGTTTTCAATTCCAGCGTCGGCGTGGTTGAGTTTAGTTCCTCAATAACACGCTGTGAAAAAGAAATCGTATCGGCTGATTGTTGCCGTGCTTTATCCAGCAAACCCTCGATTACAGGCAGCAGCTTGGGTGGATATTCGGGAGTGGCCGGGAAAACGGGTGCTGAAGAGACTTTTGTAGCAGATTTGGAAGGGGGTTTTTTATTACTTGCTACGTTACTTTCTTTTGTTTCGATCAAAGCTGCCCGGAAAAACAAAAGCTGTTTTCCCTGCGCGCGCCGTTTAGCCCACAGCGCCACACGACCGCGTTCGTCCTGCTCAATTGCCAATCCATAATTGGCACTCATAAAATCTTCGCTCAGGATGCTGAATCCAGGGGGATTCGATGGTAACGGCAACGTTATCTTGATGGTGTTATCCGGCTTGGCGCGGAACGAAATGCTGGCTTCAATATTCCAGACTGATGCCTGCTCGGAAGCTATTAATGGCAGGCCGACAACCGTAACCTTGTAATAAGCCAGTCCCAGTCCTGTCACACACAATAGAAGCGTGAGCAGCAATAAATGTAGTCGCCTCATTCAATTGTTCCAGCATCAGATCGCTCACTTCCATTTACTTTCTTTTTCTTTTTTTTCTCATGACCACAATCCGCCGTGCCCAGAAAACTTCGAGAAGGGTCGATCAGTACCTGCATTGCCAATGCTCGGCGCCCTAGTAAAACGGGGTAGTTGAGCGCGCGCCGATCAATCAGATTGAATTCAACCGTTCTGACCTCATTGGCCAGACAGATATCCATATTGATGACTGGACGTTCCTGCACTGGGCCATCGTGCTGTTTGATTTTTCCGATACGAGTTACTGGACGCTCAATCTGAATAGAACGTTCCTTGCCAGCACTGCTGAAATCAAACATAAATCTGACCCATTGCTTGCCATTTTTTTTAAATAATTCAACATTATGGGAGCTTATGGAAGCAGTATTGGCTCCAGTATCCAACCGCGCGCGTGCTTTCACTCCCCAGGGTTCGAGGCGAACGGTTTCAACCCAACCCAGAACTGGCAATGACGTGGTTTTGTTGGAAGGTTGCTCAGCGATTGCCACGCTATGAAACAACATCCATAACAATAATGGGTATAACAGTTTTACCCATAAATTTATCCATCCAGCGAAATAATAACTCAACATGAGATTTCCAGAACGTTGACGGTGATCGATTTGAGCGGGTGAAGGGAATCGAACCCTCGTCTTAAGCTTGGGAAGCTTCTGCTCTACCATTGAGCTACACCCGCATGTTAGAATCCTAATCTTAACATTTGAAATATGGCACTTAAAACCTTTTTGGATTATGCAGCTTATCATTAATGGTCAATCCCAGCACTTTGGTAATGTCAATAACGTTCAACAATTGCTGGAATCTCTTTCATTGCAGAATAAGCGCATCGCTGTTGAATGCAATGGTGAGATTATCCCGCGCAGTACATTTACTAGTCGAACACTGGCTGAAGGTGATCAACTGGAAATTATTGTTGCAGTTGGTGGCGGTTGAATATTTCCCATCCGTGTCGCCCAAACCTGAATTAGCCGTTTTCCTACATCTCCACTTACGCAAGACTAATTATTCATGAACGACGTGAACGACTTGCTATGTATTGCCGGTAAGAGCTATCATTCCCGTCTTCTGGTAGGCACCGGCAAATACCGAGATTTTTCTGAAACGCTGGCGGCGGTCGAAATCAGTGGCGCGCAGATTGTTACAGTTGCCATTCGCCGTACCAACATTGGTCAGCACCCCAATGAGCCCAACCTACTGGATGTACTCTCACCTGAAAAATTTACACTACTTCCCAATACCGCCGGCTGTTATACCGCTATGGATGCTGTGCGTACATTGCGTCTGGCACGTGAGCTGCTCGATGGCCATTCGCTGGTAAAACTGGAAGTATTGGGTGATCAGAACACTCTGTTTCCGGATGTGGTGGCAACGCTGGAAGCAGCCAAAATCCTTGTCAAGGAAGGTTTCCAGGTGATGGTTTATACTTCGGACGACCCCATTGTTGCTAGGCAACTAGAAGATATCGGCTGCGTGGCCATCATGCCACTAGCTTCGCTGATCGGTTCCGGTATGGGAATTCTCAATTCATGGAATTTACAAATTATTATTGAAAATGCGAACATACCAGTTCTGGTTGATGCGGGTGTTGGGACGGCATCGGATGCCACGATAGCCATGGAATTGGGTTGTGATGGTGTTCTCATGAATTCCGCTATCGCGCTCGCCCGTCATCCTGTATGGATGGCGCAAGCCATGCGCAAGGCAGTGGAAGCCGGGCGTATGGCCTATCTGGCGGGACGCATGCCCAAAAAAACTTATCAGGCCAGCCCCAGCTCTCCGGTGGAAGGCGTAATTGGACAACTCTGAAACTCCCATTTCTTCAGGTAATAATTTGATGGAAATCAAGCATTTTCTTCAGTTTAACGATTTTAATCGTAGTGAGTTCGAGTACATTTTTGAGCGTACCCGCTGGATCAAAAATGAATTCAAGCAATACCACCGTTACTGGCCACTGACAGATCGTACCCTGGCAATGATTTTTGACAAACAATCGACCCGTACCCGTCTGTCATTCGAGGCTGGTATGCATCAACTCGGCGGCAGTGCCATTTATCTCTCTACCCGGGATACCCAGCTTGGACGTGGTGAGCCAGTAGAGGATGCTGCAAGGGTGGTGTCGCGCATGGTGGACATCATTACTATCCGCACCTATGAACATACCATCATCGAGCGTTTTGCAAAGCACTCCCGTGTGCCAGTTGTTAATGGTCTGACGGACGAATATCATCCTTGCCAGATTCTGGCAGATATCTTCACCTTCATGGAACACCGTGGCAGCATCACTGGAAAAACAGTGGCCTGGATCGGGGATTCCAACAACGTGTGCAACACCTGGCTGCAGGCAGCAGAAATTTTTGATTTCAATGTTCATGTCGCGACGCCTCCTGGCTACGAAGTAGAACCTGAACGTGCAGGATTATATGGAACAGACCATTACGAGCAGTTTGCTTCACCTCTGGATGCTACCCGAGATGCTGATCTGGTAACAACCGATGTCTGGACCAGTATGGGATTTGAGGATGAAACAGATTCGCGTAAAACCGATTTTGCTGAATTTCGTGTAGATGCCGAGATGATGGCGGTTGCCAAAAAAGATGTGCTCTTTATGCACTGCCTGCCAGCGCATCGTGGCGAGGAGGTTGATGCCGACGTAATTGATGGCCCACAATCCGTGGTGTGGGATGAGGCGGAGAATCGCTTGCATACGCAGAAAGCACTGATGGAGTATTTGTTGCTGGGGAATCTCAACAATAGCTGAAGTCAAGCAATTAACTGAATGAGCAATCAATTGAAGGCTAACAACTTGGAAAAGATCAAAAAAACGGTACTGGCATTTTCTGGCGGACTGGATACATCCGTTATTCTCAAATGGTTACAGGATACTTACCAATGCGAGGTGGTCACCTTCACGGCAGATATCGGCCAGGGCGAGGAAATCGAGCCTGCGCGCGCCAAGGCGCGCCAGTTTGGCGTAAAAGAAATTTTTATTGAAGATCTCCGAGAAGTCTTTGTCAGGGATTATGTATTTCCCATGTTCCGCGCAAATACTGTCTACGAAGGCGAATACCTGCTCGGAACCAGTATTGCAAGGCCATTGATCGCTAAACGTCAAATCGAAATCGCACGCGAAACCGGTGCAAATGCCGTATCACACGGGGCGACCGGAAAAGGAAACGATCAGGTTCGGTTCGAGCTTGGCTATTACGCCTTGCAGCCGGATATTCATGTCATCGCTCCGTGGCGTGAATGGGATCTGACTTCTCGGGAAAAACTGCTTTCCTACGCAGAGAAGCAGGGTATTCCCATCGAAATGAAACATCACACGGGCTCACCCTACAGTATGGATGCAAATCTGCTGCACATTTCCTATGAAGGGCGTGCGCTGGAAGATCCGTCAGTCGCACCGGAAGAGAGCATGTGGCGCTGGACCAAATCGCCAGAGACAGCATCTGATAGCCCAGAAAATATCGAGCTCGAATACAAACATGGTGATATTGTCGCCATCAATGGTGAGCGTTTATCCCCTGCGGAGATACTTGCCCAGCTCAACCAGATTGGCAGTCGGCATGGTATTGGTAGGCTGGATCTGGTCGAGAATCGTTATGTCGGTATGAAATCCCGGGGTTGCTACGAAACACCGGGTGGCACGATCATGTTGCGCGCCCATCGCGCGATCGAATCGATCACGCTGGATCGTGAAGTGGCGCACCTCAAGGATGATCTGATGCCGCGCTATGCCGCCCTGATCTATAACGGTTACTGGTGGAGTCCCGAACGCAGGCTGCTGCAAACCCTAATCGACGAATCGCAGGCAGGCGTCAACGGCTGGGTACGGCTCAAGCTGTATAAAGGCAATATCATCGTGATCGGGCGTGATTCAAAAACAGATTCACTGTTTGATCCGGATATTGCAACTTTTGAGGAGGATCAAGGCGCTTATGATCAGGCAGACGCGGCTGGATTCATCAAACTGAATGCTCTCAGATTGCGTATTGCCAAAAAGCGCCAGGATAGGAAAAACGGATAACACTGTTATTGCTATTGGATCAAACGTAGGAGCCCACATGCCTTCATTCGATATTGTCTCAGAAGTTGATAAGCAGGAAATTCGCAACGCAGTCGATCAAGCCAACAAGGAAGTCAGCACTCGCTTTGACTTCAAGGGATCGGATGCACGCATCGAACAGACCGAGTATGAGTTATATGTCTATGCAGACGATGAATTCAAGCTTTCCCAAGTCATGGACATACTGATTGGTAAATTCACGAAACGCGAGATCGATGTTCGCGCCATCGAAAATGGTGATACTGAGAAAATAAGCGGCAACAAGGTACGGCGTAAAACGACAGTCAAAACCGGCGTACCCAGCGATCTTGCGAAAAAGATTATCAAACTGATCAAGGATAGTAAACTCAAAGTTCAAGCCAGCATTCAGGGTGAAACCGTGCGGGTAACCGGTGCCAAGCGTGATGTTTTGCAAGAAGTCATTCAACTGGTGAAAAGCAGCATTACCGAACAACCGTTACAGTTTCAAAATTTCCGCGATTGACCCACGCTAATTTCGGCCAGCCCTGTCCTTTAGTGCATCTGTAACTTGATTGAACGCCCGACCATGCAGAAAATTATCGATATTCTCCGCAACGAGTTCAAGCACACGCTGCCTGGCAGAACGGCTTGCCCATGCGATATGGGGCGTGATGATCAGATTGGAATGGGAATAGGCTAGAAGCGGGTGACCGGCTGTCGGTGGCTCCTGTTGCAGCACATCGATTGCTGCGCCAGCAATCTGCCCGCTCTGCAAGCTTTGCAACAAGGCTGTTTCATCGACCAAGCCGCCACGTGCGGTATTGATCAGAGAAGCGCAAGACCGCATTGCCGCAAACTCCCTCTCGCCAATCAGGTGGTGCGTCTGCGGGGATAAGGGACAATGCAGACTGATAAAGTCCGCGCACGCAAGCGCCTTATCAAACGCCACTCTTCCAGCGCGGATGGAATGAGAACCTTTGTGTTCCGCAATCAACACTCGCATGTCAAGTACTTCCGCCACGCGCGCAACTGCACGTCCCAGCTCGCCATAGCCGATGATACTCAGTGTTTTGCCGGTCAATTCCTCGATCGGATAGTCAAGCCGACAGAAAAAACGGCTCTCCTGCCAGCCACCGCTTTTGACTAACTGCTGGTAATCAACAAAATGGCGAGTCAGCGCTAGCATCAGCATAAAAACATGCTGCGCCACCGATTGCGTGGCATAGCTACGCACGTTGCATACCGCGACACCCCGTTCGGCGGCAGCAGCGAGATCGATGTTGTTGTAACCGGTTGCCGACACACAAATCAATTTAAGTTTGTTCGCTGCGAAAATAGCGTCACGTCCAAGTGCGGTTTTGTTGCTCACAACGATTTCCGCTTCCCGCAGTCGTTCGGTTAATTGCGCAGAATCCGTATCTCCATAAAAAACCCAGGGAGAAGCCACTCGTTCAAGCGCCGTGCGATCGACATCACCACGAGTCACAGAATCAAAATCCAAAAAAACTGCATGCATTGATGACATTCTCAGTACAAGAACATAGGAATAAAGCGCGGTTGAATGATAAAAATATTACTTGCTGAGCAAACTTTCTGGATCGCAACCTGGTTGCTCGATACGAATCAATTTCTGACGGGAATGCTCTCCACTCAGCAGTGTGACGTTTTTGCGCGGCACAGTAAAATGCCAGGCAAGAAACGCTATCAACGCCAAATTCGCCTTGCCTTCAACCGGCGGTACCGCTAATTTTATCTTGAGCGCATCACCATGCAAGCCAACAACTCCAGTTTTTTTAGCACCGGGCTGTACGTGTAGTTTCAGAATCAGATCTCCACACGGATCAGAGTGATACCAATGGGTCAAAACCAGATTGTGATCTGGTGTTGCAGATTGTCGGCAAACATCAGCAGCACCTGTAATAGCAGGAGCGCAAACAAGGGAGACAAATCGACATTGGCAATCGGCGGGATGACTCGTCTGAATATTCCAAGTAATGGTTGGGTAAAATTTTCCAGCAACGGCATCAGTGGGCTATGTGGATTTACCCACGATAAAACCGCCTGTACGATGATGGAAACAAGCAGTATCATCAAGGTTAATCTAGCCAGTGCAAGGAGTGCCAATAACGCTAGTCCAACGAGATTGCCCACACCTTGGCTCTGTAAAATGCTTAGTCCAACGAGAAGAATAAACTGAGTGAACCAGGCTAGAACAAATGGGGAGATGTCCGTACCCCGCCAGCCTGGAATCCAGCGGCGTGCTGGACGCACGACAAAATCCGTGACAGTGACAATAAAACGTGATGCTGGATGATAAAATGGCACGCGCAACCACTGCATGTAAAACCGTAATAGTAATGCTAGCGCAAATAAGCCAAGCAGGTTATCAAGTAAAAACATCAGGATTTGATTAGGCATAATCGTGTTCGTAAGTGACCAGGTTAGAAGTGAGTATATGCGTCAAGATTGACTCAAAATATGGCCGATTTCCTGTGAGCGTTTGTGTGCGGCTTTAATGGCGTGGATTAGTGCCTGTTTGACATTTGATTGCTCTAAACTAAGAATTGCCTGTTCCGTAGTGCCGCCGGGCGAAGTAACACGCGCACGCAAGGCATCGAAGGGTTCCTGGCTCTCCGAGGCCAACAAGGTCGCACCGATAAAAGTTTCCAGGGCGAGTTGCCTTGCGGTTTCAGTCGGTAATCCCAACGCTGTTCCTGCTTGCTGCATGGCTTCCAGTAGATAAAACACGTAAGCAGGGCCGCTGCCCGACATGGCCGTAACCGTGTCCAGTTGTTTCTCATCATCGAACCAGATTACTGTGCCAACCGTACTAAGAATATTAGCCGCTTGGGCTTTTTGTGCGTCATTCACACCGGTAAGCGCATACAAACCGGTAATACCCTTACCAATCAGACAAGGCGTATTAGGCATGGCGCGGATAATACGCGGGTGATTATCTAGCCAGATACTGATATCCGTCGCATGAATACCGGCCGCGATCGAAATGATCGTTTTAGTTTGGAATAGGTTTGTATTTTCAATAACGACAGCTCGCAATTGCTGTGGTTTAACTGCTAATATACAGACTTCACAATTCTTCCCTGCCTCGGCCACGCTGGCGCTGACAGTAATACCAAATTGTTGTTGAAGCTGTGCACGTCTGTCCGCATTGATCTCGGCGACAGCCAGCGTTTCCGGAGAATGCCCATGTTGCAGCAAACCACCAATCATGGCAGCAGCCATATTACCGCCGCCAATAAAAGTTATATTCATGGAAGGATTAACCATTTCCGATATCGCATATTTTGTGTCGTTTCAGAGATGGCTGATTATTTTCGGAACAGATTGATGACGAGGCTCAGCACGACGCTGACCACAATCATCGAAGTAATCGGGATAAAAACTTTACTGCGTTCCGTTTCGATACGAATGTCACCAGGCAATTTACCAAACCAGTTCAGTAGCCAGGGAGCAAAATGCAACACCAATCCCAGCGCAAGTATCACTGCACCGACAAGCATTAGCCATCGTCCTGGTTGCTCCATGTTGGGCGTTCAGTAACTCGGAATGATAAAACTGAGCAAAGTCAGCTCGTAGCTAATCAGGCAGATATAACCGGCCAATATCGCGTACAACAGGTGTTTGCAACGAAATTTGGTCATAATTCTGACTTCATGATGAATGACCAGAAAAATAGCAGCTAGGGAAGTCAGGGCTAATTTGAACATGACAAATTTTTGCGTATTGTCTTCAATCAGTACCGCCATAAACTCATTGAGCTCTACTCCGCCGCGCCCCAAAATATTAAGCGTGAGAAAAGCGTCAGTTGCACTCAGTAATACAATTGCCAGACAACAGAAGCCGATGTGCCCAGCATAGTTATCAACGTATGCAACGTTTACTGCAGCACGTCGCACGCCGTTGCGCCTGCCAGACTTGATCCCCAGTTGGTAAGGGCACAAAAATGGAATCGGTGATCGTCTTTCCCACGCGCGGCGGTTACCGGTTTCTATGCTGTTCATCATATTCAGGCTCCTATTTGACTAGATAAAAACACATCCAAAATATAAAAATATTTTGGACTATCAGGTGGTGAGTGTAAATCCATGCACCTGATTTCGCAACAACAACCCGATTGCTTTGGTTAATAAATTTTTGTGTGCTAGTCAAGTCAGCCACAATTGTCTGGTTATGTAAGCTCTGATTGGTCATGCAGAAAAAATCCTACAGAGTATCGAATTACACAATCAGTGTAATTCGCGATAAATTCTCTCCGCCAGCGCGCGGCTGATGCCTTCCGTTTGTTGCAGCTCGTCGATGCTGGCATTCTTTACGCCTTTCAGCCCGCCAAAACGGGTTAGAAGATTTTGACGGCGATTTGCGCCAATACCAGCAATCTGTTCCAGATCGGAAGTTTTACGAGTTTTGGCACGCTTGGCACGATGCCCCTGGATGGCAAAGCGGTGCGCTTCATCGCGAATCTGTTGGATGAGGTGCAAGCCTGGATGATCGCTCGGCAAGCGTAACGCAGGCGTTTGCAATGGATAAATGAGTTGCTCCAGTCCGGGTTTGCGCGCTTCACCCTTGGCCACGCCCAACAGCGGAATATCACCAAGTCCCAACTCCAGCAGCACTTCATAGGCAACCTTGACTTGCCCTTTACCACCATCAATCAGAATCAGATCCGGCAGTTTTCCCTCACCGGCGATAACTCTGGTATAACGCCGCTGTAATACATCACGCATTGCAGCATAGTCATCCCCAGGCTGATTGCCAACAATGTTGTAGCGGCGATATTCGTTGTTGCGCATCGCAAAATCATCGTACACCACGCACGACGCTATGGTCGCCTCGCCCATGGTATGACTGACATCGAAACATTCAATCCGCTTGAGGTTTGGCAGATTAAGCGCCGTTTGCAGTGCTTGCAGACGGCTTTCCTGACCGGCTTGCTGACTAAGCCGCTGCAGCAGCCCGAGTTGGGCATTTTGTGTGGCCATATCCAGCCATTTGCGACGCTCAGAAATTGGGTTGGTTACCAGCGTAATTTTGTGTCCGGTTTGCTCGGAAAGTAGAGTTTCTAGCAACGCCATATTGATTTTTTCACCCAGAATGATCAGCGGCGGTACGTTACGCTGCAGATAATGTTGTGCGATAAAGGCTTCCAATACTGCACCCGGATCATATTCCTGCGCGTTTTGCGGAAAAAAGGTTTTATCACCAAGATGACGTCCACCACGAATCATGACTAGATTGACCGCAACACCGCCATCTTCGCCGATTACGCATGCAATTACATCTGCATCCAGCAACTTGCCGCTATCGACGAACTGTTTTTCCTGAATCTTGCGTAACGCCTGCATCTGGTCACGGAACAAGGCTGCCTGTTCAAAATCGAGCGCATCAGCAGCCGCGAGCATTTTGGTCTCAATTGTTTTTAGCACCTCGTGCTGCTTGCCTTGCAAAAACAGGGTCGCGTTATGGACATCCTGACAATAGTCGTCCCTTGTTATCAACCCAACACAAGGGCCACTGCAGCGCTTGATCTGATAGAGCAGACACGGGCGGGTACGGTGGTGGAACACGGAATCCTGGCAAGTGCGCAGGCGAAACACTTTCTGCAATAGTTGAATGCTGGACTTGACTACACCCGCATTGGGAAAAGGCCCAAAATAATGGTTCTTATTGTCCAAAACGCCTCGGTAATAAGCTAGTCGCGGATAGTCGTGCCGTGTCAGTTTCAGGTAGGGATAAGATTTGTCATCTCGAAACAATATGTTGTAGCGTGGCGCTAAACTTTTAATCAGATTGTTTTCCAGAATCAGTGCTTCTGCTTCAGAGCGGGTAATGGTTGTCTCGATAGCATCTACCTGCGATACCATTAACTGAATACGGGGAGACAAGCTACTGGAGCGACGAAAATAGGAAGCTACTCGCTTGCGCAGATCGATCGCCTTGCCAACATAAATCACCTTCCGTGCGGCGTTAAGCATGCGATACACGCCTGGCTGCGCTGGCAATTTCAGCGCAAACGCCTTCCCGTCAAAACGATCTTCTATTGCCAACGTTATTCTGTCGCATCATTTGTTATTACCCAGAAACACTCAGTACCCGAAAACCTGCATTCAATAATTTTTATGGCAGAATCTCGCGTTGCGCTTTCCGTTAAATGTAAAATACCGGTGCGGGCCCTGGTAGCTCAGGGGATAGAGCAACCCCCTCCTAAGGGGTAGGTCGGACGTTCGATTCGTCTCCAGGGTACCACTTGATTAGTTTTCTTTATCCCTCACTGGCACTTTAAGCAATACAGGCAAGGATTCCATACCTTGCTGTTTTTTGTATGGCAAGATTGACCCGTGATTCTCATCTTTACTGGTTTCCGCAGGTTTTGTCGATGCAGCCACCGAGCTGGGTGTATATGGTTGTGTGAAGATGGGGTCTTGATTTGATCGAAGTGGTTGTTTACGGACAGCAGCATGGCGAGGAGAAGCAGTTTCTTTTCTTCGCAATGGTGTGCCTGTAACGGCGACATCCGCAATGAATCCAGGAACTTCAACTAACTCCAGCTTGGCGCTCAGCAATTTTTCAATGTTAGCCAGAAGTTCTTTCTCATGCTCACTGACCAGCGAAATGGCCTTACCTTTACTCCCAGCACGACCAGTCCGTCCAATCCGGTGAATATAATCCTCTGGCGTGCCGGGTAATTCATAATTAATGACATGAGAAAGTTTATCGATATCAAGACCACGAGCGGCTACATCCGTAGCTACGAGCACCTCGGCCTCTCCTGACTTGAAAGCCTCGAGTGCCTGGGTTCGTTGCAATTGATTTTTATCCCCATGAATTTCCTGGGCAGATATACCATGCTGCTCCAGAGAAACCGCCAATCTTCCAGCACTTTGCTTCGTTTTTACAAATACCAACGCTTGCGTTAATTCTGCCTGCTTGATCAAATGCACCAGTAGTTTTAGCTTGTTATTTTGGCTAACTAAATGCACTACATGTGAAATTGATTCATTGACTGTATTCTTTTTAGCAACCTCAATTTTTACGGGATTTTTTAGCAACCCATCTGCCAATTTCCTGATTTCTGCCGAAAATGTTGCTGAAAACAACAGACTTTGACGTTGCTGGGGAAGCAGTGCCATTACACGCTTAATATCAGGTAAAAATCCCATATCCAGCATGCGATCAGCCTCATCCAACACTAATATTTCAGTCTTGGAGAAATTTACTGATTTTTGCTCGACGTGATCCAGCAAGCGTCCTGGAGTGGCAACTAATATCTCAATACCATCGCGTAAAATCTGTGTTTGTGGAGTCATGTTCACTCCACCATAAATTGCTGCCACTCTGAGCGGCAGGTGCTTTCCATACTTTCGAACACTTTCTTCAATCTGAATAGCCAGTTCCCGGGTTGGCGCCATGATCAATGCACGAACAGGATGCTTGGCTGGCGATACACTGGTATTTGCAAATACTTGTAATCGATGGAGTAAAGGTAGCGTGAAGCCGGCTGTTTTACCCGTCCCTGTTTGGGCACTTGCCATCACATCTTGTCCAGCCAAAATAACAGGAATTGCTTCAGCTTGGATGGCGGTCGGTGTTATATAACCCTCGTCAGCAACTGCTTGCAAAATTTGCCCGGACAAACCCAATTGATCAAACGTAATTTCACTCCGCATAAGTTATCGTATTGTAATTCAATATTTTCTTCCGCTTAAGATCGAGAATAATCAAATCTTGTTTTTGTTTAGTGCCCCTATAAAATTCAGTAAGGAGACTTTCATTCGTCTACAAGTGACGTCAAGCTTACTAAAAATTTTCAATACAATGGGTGCACCGCCAATTGCAACTGCATCCACCAGGCAATACCAAGCGGCTACACCGCTTGGAGGGTTGCCTTGTGATAAGTTAAATACGGGCTCGATAGTTGCCCATCGCCAAGTGCCTGCCGCTGTTCCAATCAATTCTAACCAGGTAGTAATAAAAAAGGCTGCTAGATAAACCAGTGGTGATCTTCCTTTGAATAGATAAATCAACAAAACGACATACAACAATGCGCCGACCTGATCCCCTTGTTCAGGAATACCACTGATCCCCCAAGCAGACCAGAGACCGCAGACTACAATTACAAATGTGGCGATTTTTCTGGCGTGATCAAGAAAAAAACCAGACCGCGCTAAGGCAACTGCTGTTAAGTAAACCATGCCGTGGCCAGGGGGAATATACAGTGGAACATTTTCCAACCGATAGGTGTATCCGCCCATATAAATCGATGCAAAATGCTCGCCAGCCGTAGCAAACGCAACGGCGATTACTACTTGTATACGAATTTCACGGTTTTCCCCCAGCAAAAGCCCAAGCAGAAAAATCCAGGCAATCATTCCTAATAAGTTTTGGAAGGCCAGGCTTGCATGTGCATCGATTACCAGACTCACTGCTACGCAGAAAAAAGTAAATCCTGCTATAAAATAATCACGCCTATGGTGTGTATGGTTACCATTTGATTCTGGGAGGTTGCTGAATATGCTCATAATACTACAAATAAAAAAACCGTCTCACTTGACGGTCAGATCACAACTGCTTGTATCCTTCACACAAGAAAACAATATTTCAACCAAGTGTGTTCTCGTTAAAAACAAAAAACTCGCAGCATTTAACATTAATTCTTCAAACGAAACAGCAGCCTTTGTATTAAAAATTAGAGGAAAGCGTGTAAACCGCTTTCCTCCAGAAATTCTAGTTACTTCTTTATTTGGAATCTTTTTTGCTTTCTTTAGCACTGGCCTGAAATTCGTCGTGATATTTGAATTTCGGCTCGCCACTAAAGACACCATCCATTTTGTAATGTTCGTGCATGGCTTTCACATCTTTGACCATCTCATCAAATTTAAAAGTGTATTTCGCGTCTACTTCCGGTGTGAATGGGGTATAAGGTGGTTTGGCGCCTTTCCAGGGTGAGCCTTCATAATTCAAATGGCAAGCGTTGCAGCTTTCTTCAAAATGAAAGTCCTGTCCTTTATCTGCCAATACCTTACGCGCAGTAGTTTTGCCCGATTTCTCAAAAGTCTGCCCCGCTTTACGATGGTCACCACGATACTGACGGCCAGCACCATGGCACGATTCACAGCCAACCGCTGCTAGCATCTTATTCGGCGCATCAATATTGTAACCACCTTTCTTCTCAAAACCATCTACGTGACAGCCTACGCAGTCTTTGTCCTGGGTGTAGTCTTTCGCCGGGTCAAGCTTGGCTTTGAGCTTGGCTTCTTTTTTAGTATTGGGTTCCAGCGATTTCATGGCATTGGCGTGGGCGGTGCTTCCCCAGGACTTGGCTTGCGCCTTGTGACAGGAACTGCATTTCTTGCGGCCTTCAAATGGCGCTTCCGCAGCCATGAGATTGCCTGCCATGAGGGTGAAGAACGCCACAACCAGTAGTTGGGCGGCGGTGATGAGTTTCATTATTTCTCCTTTTTAAAATGTCCTGCGATGTCGATCGCTGCCCGCTATTGTACCCGATCAGGGCAAGCTGTAAATCATTGCAAATAGGTCGTCAGGAAACCGAATAAAGTACGAGCTTTTCAGGTACAACAAAAGATATATCCGATAACTGTGCTGTCTTGCATGACCCAGGTTGAAAGTGTTTCTGGAGTGGTCTGACAAAGTAGAAATAGGCTCATAAATTTTTTGGCTTTTAGTGCCGATATAAATATCAGCGTTGGAATAGTAACGAACCAGCTGCCGATCAAGAGTGGCAACACGGAGAATAGTAAGGCCATTAATTTTATAGCGACAAGCATGGCTGAATGAGGAAAGAACATGATAATCAAAGAAGCGGATTCCAGACAGGAAGATATTGATACACTCGAAATCCTTTTAAATCATCCTCAGGCAGGACTAGACACAAAAAAATTGATCACTCAAGAAATTAAAAATATCAGATCAGGCGTCAAGGGCGAGAAAGAGGCTGCCTATGAAATGAGGGTGCGCTTCAAGGACAACAGAAATTGGTTTGTCATCCATGATTTAAGAATTGAAGTGAACGGGTTGATCGCTCAGATTGATCATCTGATTATTAATCGATTTATGGAAGTATATGTTTGCGAGAGCAAAAGATTTTTTGAAGGCATCGCCATTAACGAACAAATGGAATTCTCAGCTTTTTATGGTGGCAAGCCTTACGGGATTCCATCTCCAATTGAGCAGAATAAAAAACATGTCTCGGTTTTACAGAATCTTTTTGAGTCAGGGTTGGTTAAATTGCCGAAAAGGCTGGGGTTGTTGATTAAACCTAAATACATAAAATATGTTTTAGTTTCAAAGCACGCCATAATATCCAGACCTCGCAAAAAAGCAAAAGACCTTGACAGTATCGTAAAGACGGATCAGTTTATCAGTCATATTGACAAATTATATATTGACAATAATAACCCGCTGTAGGCATTAAAACTGGTCGGTTGCGATACGCTAGAAAAACTGGCTGGCGATTTAGTTCATCAGCACAAACCCATAAAAATTAATTGGGCTGCCAAATTTGGTTTACCAGTTGTACCAAAAAATGCTGATTCAATGGTAATCAAAGAACACCCTCCAGCGCGAGAAATAGTGTCGCCACTAATTGAAGCTAATGAAGGTGAAATAAAGAAAAAACTGATTTGCTACTCTTGTGGAACCAAACTCTCCTATAAAGTTGGGGTTTTTTGTTGGAATAACCGCAAGAAATTTGGTGGACATGCATATTGTCTTGACTGTCAGAAAGATGACCGTTTTAGGGAAAACGTTTCAGCGGCTTAAAACTATTTCGGAATTATCTTTCGTTAGGTTTCTTTTTGCTGGCAGGGTTTGAGAAGTCGCCTAAAATGAAAATAACCCTATAAATACCCCCTTATTCCTTCTTATATTTTTCAGTCAAAGTACTAATGTTCGCTCTGTTAAAACAAACGGGGGAGCAAGGCAAATGGTTAACAAATCAGTTTTTATGATTAATGGATGGTTATTGCTATTGTTGTTGGCGAGTACGTCAGTATCAGCATTGTCCATGCAGTGGACGGCATTGCCTGCAACATCTACCAAGCAGGGCAATCCAGGTTCGATACTTAATAATCCTGTGTTTGAATTCAAGAACGCGGGTAAGGGCGGACTAGACTGGATCGCAACGGGAAAGGGCCCAAGAGGAGGCTCTGGTAAGCAGGAGTTGTGGCTTTTTGATAATTCCAAAGCGGGAATCCCTGGAACAAGCGAGGCGGCTACTACGTTTTCAGTCACAAGTAACAGCGTTGCCTTCATCATGAATGGTGATCATAACGATGGTTATGCCCAGTTTTTTGTAGATGATGTTAGTGTCGGAATATTCGATTTGTACCATCGGGGGCGCTCCATTCTGGCAGTAACCGGGCTGGACTTGATTATACATAGCCTGAAAATTGTTCAGCTTGGCTATCACAATCCCGCGTCCACCAAGGCAGATGTGGCTATTTTTGGCGGAGCAGCATTCAATGAAAAGGGCAATGTTACTGAAATTACTGAACCCCCAGTAGCAACACTGTTTTTGATGGGGTTTCTGTATTTTTGGGGGAGATGGGCTTACCCTGGAATTTCAAGGAGCCGGATGATTAAAAACAAAAATCAAACTTCCTCCTGGACCTAGCGGAATATCCAGCAGTAGCCAGCCAACTAGTAGCAAACTCCAAATAAGCGCAAATGCGATGGTGTAGGGCAGCATCATCGCGATCAGCGTCCCCATACCAGCTTTCTGCGAGTATTGCTGGACAAACGCCAGAATAATGATCATGTAGGGATTTAACGGTGTGATAACGTTGGTGACGGAATCTCCTACGCGGTAAGCCGCCTGGGCTAATTCTGGACTAAATCCCGCTAACATTAGCATCGGTACAAAAACTGGTGCCAGAAACGCATATTTGGCAGAAGCAGAACCTACGAACAGATTGGCCAGCATTGCCAATGTAACAAAGCCAATCAGCAAAACTGGTGCCGGAATTTCCAGGGATGCCAGCAGCTGCCCGCCGGAAATTGCCAGCATTTCGCCCAAGCCGCTGTATTTAAAAGATTCGACAAACTGCGCGGCGAAAAATGCCAGTACGATATAAGGACCCAGTGCTGCGATGGTCTCTCCCATCATGTTGGCAATGTCCTTGTCACTGCGGATTTTGCCGACACTTACGCCAAAAACAATGGCAGGAACGACGAAAAAGAGAAACAACAGCGGTACCGTCGCCTCTATCCAGCGTGGAAAGCGGACGCCTTCGCCCTGCAGTACACCATTTGGCAGGAAGATCCACAACAGGATGATCGCAGCTATTATTAGCCAGGTTGTGAGGGCGTGATACAGCGCTCGAATTTCTGCTGTTGTAACTATTGGTGTCACCAATGGTTGAGCAGTTACTGCATTAACTGGATAACGCGCACTCATTGGCTCGACCCATTTGACGGTCACCCACCAGCCGGTGATGGTTAACATCAGCGTGGAAGCAATCATAAACCACCAGTTGGCAGTTACCGCAACCTGATAATCCGGTACCAGAATACCAGCGGCGCTCTGGGTGAAGCCAGCCAACAAAGGATCCAGTGCAGTAATAAATAAATTTGCACCAAACCCCCCCGAAACACCAGCAAACGCAACCGCAATACCAACCAGTGGCGATCTACCTGCTGCCAGATAGAGGACGGCCGCAATCGGGGGCAGAACGACATAACCCGCATCCACCGCAAGCGATGACATGATCCCCAGAAATAAGGTGACCGGTGTCAGCATTGCCTGGGGGGTATGTGAAATAATCTGCCGCAAGATCGCTGCCAGCAAACCGGTACGCTCCGCCATGCCGATGCCGAGCATTCCCACTAATACAATCGCCAGCGGCGGAAACTTGATAAAATTTTCTACCAGATGACTGAGCAGCCACCATGCGCCATCGCGGGAGACAAGATTGCTGGCAACCAGACTTGCGCCAGTTGCCGGATGAATGACCCGCCAATCCAGTAAGATGGCTATCCAGGACAGCACGAGGACACTGCACATTCCTAGAAAAAACAGACTCGCCGGATGGGGCAGGCGGTTACCGGTACGTTCGATCAGATCAAGAATTTTTATTGGAAATTTTCTCCAGTAAATACCGAGGTACCATCTCAGGAAATTACACTGCGTTTATTAACACACCGATACCGTATCAGTAGTATCAAGTTGGCCGTTTCCCGATTCTAACCTTGATTTTTTGCTCCATACCATTGCGCAGAATAGTCAGTCTGGCAATTTCTCCAGGCGGTAATCCTGCGATAAGATTGAGCATTTCAGATGAATTCATTATTTTTCCGTCATTTACAGCGAGCAAAATATCGCCCGGTTTGATGCCGGCTTCATCCGCAGGCCCATTCTTCAGTACTCCGGCAATCAAGGCGCCGGTCGGACTGGTTAATCCAAAGGACTCGGCCAGCTCGGGCGTTATATCCTGCATGCTGACACCTAGCCAGCCGCGCGTGACTGAGCCCGTTTCAATGATTTGTTGCATGATCTGCTTGGCTGCGCTAACTGGAATGGCAAAGCCAATTCCGAGTGAACCGCCGGTACGTGAGTAGATTGCCGTATTAATGCCGATCAAATTACCTGCGGTATCTGTCAGAGCGCCGCCTGAGTTTCCGGGGTTAATAGCAGCATCGGTTTGAATGAAATTCTCGAACGTATTGATTCCAACATGGGAACGTCCTAATGCACCAATAATTCCCATAGTGACAGTTTGTCCTACACCGAAGGGGTTACCGATAGCCAACACAATATCGCCTACCTGTGCCTTGTCGGATTCCCCGAGTCTGATGCTAGGCAATGCATCCAGATCGACTTTGAGTACGGCGATGTCGCTTTCGGGATCAGAACCGATCATTCTCGCGCGTGCATTTCTGCCGTCCATCAATGCGACCTGAATTTCGCTGGCGGCTTCCACCACATGGTGGTTTGTGAGAATATAGCCCTCCGGGCTAACAATTACGCCAGAACCCAGGCTGGAGGTTCGTTGTGTTCTGGGGTTAAACCGTTCGCCAAAGAATTTTTGGAAAAAAGGATCATCCATCAACGGATGTGATGGCATGTTAACTTCCTTGCTGGTAAAGATATTGACTACAGAGGGCATGGCTTGTTTTGCCGCCCCGTGGAAGCTGTCTCTTTGTAGTGTAGCTTGCGCACTATTCTCGTTCAGACTAACCATTTCCCTGATTGTCGCTACCTTGCCACGTGGTGTCCACGGCAGCAGTTCTGGGCGCAACGTGGAAACCACAAAGAAAATAGCCAGTAATATCGTTGCGGTTTGTGCAAAAATTAGCCAAAGTCTATACATGTTAAGAAATCAATCTGATGAGTTTCAAAGTATTATCATAAACGCAGATAACAATTATTACCTGATCTGTTGGTGCAAACCCTGACGATTATGCATCAAAAAGCGCTGGAAGATTATCTGAATACCCTGCTTGAAGTCACTCGCTTTCGCGATTATTGCCCAAATGGATTACAGGTTGAAGGGTGTGCGGAAATCGGGACGATCGTAACTGGTGTAACAGCTTCTCAGGCATTGATCACTCGTGCAATTGAATTACAGGCAGATGCCATCATTGTGCATCACGGCTATTTTTGGCGAGGAGAAGATGCTTGTCTGCGAGGAATCAAGCGCCAACGGATTGCCGGACTGATCAAGCATGACATTAACCTGTATGCTTACCATTTGCCACTCGATGCTCATATTGAGCTGGGCAATAATGCGCAACTGGCAAAAAAACTGAATATTACTACCGAAGGTAGTTTTGGGGAGCAGGCAATCGCTTTATACGGATCTTTTGAGACGCCTATTACTTTGCGTAAGCTGAATACTAAGCTAACCCAGTTACTTGCTCGTCGGCCACAGATCATTGGTGATCTATCCAAACCAGTTCGCCATATTGCCTGGTGTAGTGGCGCTGCCCAGCATGCTTTCGAGGCAGCTGTTGGCTTGGGAGTAGATGTTTATCTTACTGGGGAAATTTCGGAACAAAACGTACATGTCGCGCGAGAAACGGGTGTTGCCTTTATTTCTGCCGGGCACCATGCAACCGAGCGCTACGGTATTCAGGCACTTGGCGAGTATATTGCGCAACGATTCGGCTTAGTTCACCATTTTGTGGATGTGGAGAATCCAGTTTAGAATGTTTCCGAGTAACACTTGCCCTTATTCAGGTTTGTTGTCTTTGTCAGTTTCTTTGGTCGTGGGGTTACTTTCTTTCTTTTTTGGCAGTGTCCACCAGATAATGAACAGAAGTAATCCCAATGCCAATCCTGCTTCCAGAGCTAATACCCACATAGTATTTTGTATTCAGAGTTAATTATTAGAAAATCTTACTTTAACCGAGTTTTTATGAAAACCCAGTCGATATTGTTACTGGCCATTACGCTGGTCGGCCTCATCAGTTGTAAATCAGACGCGCCCAACCAAAAGGAAGCTATTGAGAAAAAACAGTCAGAAGCGATACAGGTTGCGCCTGTAACACCTGAAATGCTTCCTTCTGAACCGCTGTCAGTCATATCCACGAGCCCGGATAAGCAGCCATCAGTAACTGTCTGGGGTAATCTGCCTGAATGGCAACATCATACGCTGTTACCTGCCTGGTATACGTTTCTAAAAAGTTGCCGACCTCGGCAACAAAAACCTGTCTGGCAAGCTATCTGTGATCATGCTTTGCGCTTGACGCGTCCTGATGAAGATACTATCAGGCAATTTCTGGAAACACATTTTACTCCCCATCAGGTAATGAGCAAGGATGGAAACGGTATTGGACTGATCACGGGGTACTATGAACCGTTGCTCAAAGGCAGTCGTAGACCGTCCGAGCGATTCCGTTATCCCATTTATGCACAACCCAGGAACTTGCTGAAAATTAACTTGGGTATTCAATCATCAGAGGGAAAATATCCACCGGATCGTGGCCGATTGGTAGAGGAAACTGTTATTCCTTACTATACCCGCGCTGAAATTGAAAACAACCACCAACTGTTCCGGAAGTACGCCTTTTTGTGGGTAGAAGACAAGGTTGAATTATTTTTTCTACAAATTCAGGGATCAGGCAGAATCAGACTGGATAACGGCGAAGTGGTAAAAATTGGTTTTGCCGACCATAACGGTTATCCCTATCGCTCAATTGGAAAAATTTTGATCGAACAAGGCGAGCTTAGCCCTCAGCAGGCTTCCATGCAGCACATCAAGCAATGGGGCAAGAAAAATCCACATAAACTGGATGCCGTCCTGCAGCAAAATAAGCGTTTTATTTTTTTTCGTGAATTACCTGCAGACATTTCTGGGCCAATTGGTGCTATGGGCGTACCTTTGACAGCGGGCAGGAGTATCGCCATCGATCCAGAAAGCATCCCACTGGGGGCTTTGGTTTATCTATCAACTACCTGGCCAAATACCGAGAAACCACTCAATCGACTCATGGTGGCACAAGATACTGGCAATGCCATCAAGGGTGAAGTACGTGCTGACTTTTTCTGGGGTCATGGTGAGGAAGCTGCCTTGCAGGCAGGTAAAATGAAGCAGCCAGCCAGAATGTGGGTTTTATTACCAAAGAAAAATCAGACTGATGTGCTCGCACACCCACCAAAGCAGTAGGCTACGTGCAGGTCGGCCATATAGGATATGGCCGACCTGCACGTTATGATAAATATGGGTTTTTGGATCAGGATTGCCACAAACAGTTCTTATTGCTCTCTTTGTCAATTCGTGCAAGGAATTGATTGTGGCGTTCCAGTTCACCTGCATCAGCTTGTCGTACCTGTATCGTCAGATCAGCCATCGAGGTGGTTTCATTTTCTGTAAGTTGTGCCGCAGAAGATTCGAGCGTTATCAGCAGGCTTTTCTGGCCACGTGTCATGGCCAGGTAAACTTCTGCCAGTAACTCGGCATCCAGCAATGCACCGTGTAAAGTACGCCTGGTGTGATCTATAAAATAGCGTTCACACAACGCGTCCAGATTGTTGCGTTTGCCTGGGTGCAGTTCCTTCGCCATGACCAGTGTATCGGTAATCTGTCTGCAATAGTGCTGTAGCGGCTGACTATGGATCAGATCGAGTTCGCGATTGATAAAGCCTACATCGAAAGGTGCATTATGAATAAAAATCTCGGCATCGGCGATAAAGGCCAGGAAGTCATTACAAATTTCCCGAAACTTTGGCTTATCAAGAAGAAATTCTCGGCTTAGCCCATGGATTTTTAGTGCACCTTCATCACTGTCTCGTTCCGGATTGAGGTAAAAGTGAAAATGGTGGTCGGTCAAGCATCGATTACTTACTTCTACTGCGGCGATCTCAACAATGCGATGACCGCTGGCTGGGTCAAGCCCGGTGGTTTCGGTATCCAGAAACAATTGGCGCATTTGGTAATTTTTAGCAGTAAATCAGGACAAGGAGTTGACCTGAGTCAGCATGGACTCTACCCCGCGGTTTGCAAGTCGGTCAGCTTGCTCATTGCCATCGTGACCACTGTGTCCTCGCACCCAGAACCACTCCACTTGGTATTGCTGTGATAATTGATCAAGTTGTTTCCACAGGGCTTCATTTTTGACCGGTTTCTTGTCTGCAGTCAGCCATCCGCGCTTTTTCCAGCCATGAATCCACTCACTGATTCCTTTTTGTACGTACTGGGAGTCCGTGTGGATCTGCACCTGGTCACCCATACTGACCGCAGGAAAGGTTTTAAGAGACTGCAAAGCGCGGATAGCAGCCAATAGCTCCATTTGGTTGTTGGTTGTCATCTTTTCTCCACCAAACAGTTCGAGCGTATCCTCGCCGACATGTAAATAAACACCCCATCCACCAATCCCTGGATTGCCTTTGCACGCGCCATCCGTGAAGATTTCAACTAGTTTGGTTTTATTGATTTGCTGCATTACACATCCATACGTTTATTTATTGATAACATGATATTTAAATTTTGTGTTGTTCTCGGCATACTCCCCGGTAGTATTTGAGGAGTTGATTTGCCTATCGACTTGTGTAACTGGTGCATTGCTTGTTTTAGGAGAATTTCCCCAGCAGGGTTTAATAACGCGCATACCGTGCTCGTGTTTTATCGCTTGTAAAAAATAAATCCCACCACCGATGGGCCACCAACGATCGCCTGCTGCTTCCATGAAACGTAGTCGTGAAATCCATTTTTCACTGCTACATGGTGGTATGTAGCAACCCAATTTCCCAGCATTGGTTTCCAGGCCAAGCAGTTCCAGCCAATCTTTCATCCTTGGTAACGCAATAAAATTACCGCACCACGGAAATTCGTTCTTTTTGGTAGTTATGCGCTGGTGTAATCCCCATGAGCTAAAAGGATTGAAGCCGCTAATTACGATTTTGCCTTCCGGTATCAGGATACGGTGGACTTCACGCAATATTTGATGTGGATTGGGGAAAAATTCCAGCGTATGTGGCAGCAAAACCAGATCGATACTTCCACTGCCAATCGGTAACAGGTTTGGATGTGCCTGAGCACTGGATTTCTTCTCCAGCCCAACCACGAATCGAAAAGGCATGCGGTTGTTTCGTAAAAAATCAAACGCAGGAAAACTGATCTGTACCGCATTATAGCCAAAAATATCCGCAACGATGCTATCGTAAAAAGCGCGTTCCTGTTCCAGCAGATACTGTCCAATGGTGCTGTTGAGCCATAGCTGCAGGCTTTGATGTGATGTAGGATTCAGCATGATAATTTTAGAATATTCGTGATATTTTCTTGATGCAAGGAGCAAAAATGATTGCTGTCTCTGCTGTTCGAGCTTTTAAGGATAATTACATATGGATCATTCACAATCAACAGTTCGCGATAATTGTCGATCCGGGAGAGGCTTGCCCGGTCAGGTTGTACTTAAGACAACATAAACTGCAACCCGTTGCTATTCTTTGCACTCATCATCACAATGATCATACTGGGGGGAATAGGGAACTTGTGCAAGAGTTTTCTATTCCAGTCTATGGCCCTGCACATGAGAATATTCCGGGGTGTACGCGTGCGTTGTCAGATGGAGAAACATTCACCATTCTGGAGTTGGCAATTTCATTTAATGTTTTGGGAGTCCCAGGCCACACGGCGGGTCATATTGCATTCTATGGGCAGCGCGCTTTATTTTGTGGGGATACCCTTTTTTCTTGTGGTTGCGGACGTATTTTTGAGGGAAGCGCACAGCAGATGTACGCGTCTTTGCAGAAACTGGCCAGTTTACCTGGCGAAACAAAAGTTTATTGTGCGCATGAATATACACTGGCTAATATTGAATTTGCCAAGGTGGTTGATCCGAACAATATGGCGCTATTGGCATTAGAGGAAGATTGTAGGCAAAAGCGGGCTCACAATCTTCCCACCCTTCCTTCCAGTATTACCATCGAAAAAAAGGTTAACCCTTTTCTGCGTTGTGACCAGCAACCGATTATTGGTAGCGCCAGTCAGCATAGCGGTCAATTTTTAAAGGACTCGGTAAGTGTTTTTGGTGTACTTCGTGACTGGAAAAACAGTTTTTAGAGAGTCGTCTAGCTATGACAACCTTCTGCATCACAGCTGCCAGCGATGATGGGAGCTTGTTCCAGATCAGACAGCGATTTTGATGAAGTAGCAGTTATCTGCTCTTCATCTGCTTCCGCAAGCAGGGTGCCGATGGATACTCCCAACAGAAAATCACTGACATGTCCAAACTGATGTAGGCGTAGATGCCCTGTCTTGTCAATCAGTATGGTTGTCGGCGTGCCCTGCATATGATAAGCCATCATGGTATGCGGAATGGCCATTTGTTCATTTGGCTTATCAATCCCGATTGGAAAACGTAACCGGTATTCATAGGCAAATACCTCCAATGCTTCACGCGTCATCACGGCGTGATGTTCAAAAACCGTGTGTAGTCCGATGACGGCTACGCGATCAGGATCAAACTCGCTAAAAATCTTCTGCGTTTGCGGAATGCCCTGCTGTACACAACCTGGGCATAACATCTGAAAAGCATGCAGTAAAATAACCTTACCTCGCAGAGAAGCGAGTGTAATGGTCTCGGTTGTATTCAGCCACCCTGTCGTCTGTAACTCAGGTGCTTTGATTTTGCTGATCGTATCTGTCGACTTTGGCATTTGGATTTAATTGGATCAAAATAAAAGGGCATTTCCTTCAGCACCCATTATTTTGTGGTGCGAAACAAAATGCCCTGAAAGTTGATTGCCAATCATGTGCAGTTTAAAACCTGCATATGACTGCGTATCCAACTATAATTATTTAGCAGGTTTTGCAGCGCGCAACACTGGATAGTGCTGAATGAACACATTGTCAAATGCTGCCGTTTCTTTGTGGCAGGCATTACAGGATTCATCAGCTTGTGCTGCAGCACTTTTGCTTTCATAGCTTTCAAAACCAAAGTATGCCCAATGATTAGGTCTGTCAGCATAACGTTTTGAATCTTTGACCGTTGCAGCAATTCCCAGGAATTCACCTTGGAAATAACCATTACCACTTGAAGATTCTTTGGTGCCAACGCTGGCCAATTCTTTCACAATGATTGTTCCATCACGGAAAGTGCCACTTTTTTTCCAGTGTGCGTAGCTAACAGGATCGATATAAACGTTATGAAATTCAGGGAAAGCGGGATTGCCATCATTCATGTCTTTGGGAGTGACAGGCGCGCCGACAAACACCCATTCACGATAATCTTTTGGCGTTAACAATTCGCCATCTTTGTTAAAGTGCGCAAAGGATTTGCCATGATGGCCAGCATGCCCTTTGTGTTTGTCGTGCTCACCAGCTACGGCAGCAGTTGCCATCTGTCCTGCTAGTATGGCGGATGCGAACAAGGGTAAAAAGCTACCTAAAAATGATTTTTTCAATAGAGGCATAATAAATTCCTTAAATAGTTAATCTACGTCACCTGGAAAACAGTTTTTAACTACGACTGTTCCCAAAGCCAATTATACACAGAAGGGCGGCATATGGCCGCCCTTCTGGTAATTAATGACCGGATTTGCGCATATGATCAATGGCTTTATCAATATGCTTGGTTGCTACATCCGCATGTCCCATCTCTCCGTGTTTGATACCTTCTTCGAGGTGTTCGACCGCCTCATCCATATGCTTATGGGCTTCAGCATGTTCTTTCTGTGCATGCTTGACGTGCTCGAGACTTTCCTTCGCGTGTTTTACCAGCTCTTTGGCGTGTCCATCTTCACCATGCGCCTGGGCTTTTCCAGCATGCTCCATCGCCTCAGAAGTATGCCCGGCATCTCCCGCATAAACATTAATGCTCATTAACATGGCGAGCGCACTCATTGCGACTATATTTGTCAAGGTTTTCATTTTGTTGTCCTCCATCAATTTATGGTACCGGCTTTCACCGAGATACCAGGATTCCCCCGGCAAGGGGGCGCAGGTCAATTGGTTTATGCCAAAAGAATTTCATGGGAAAACCGGCTGTAACAAAAAGCCAGCAAACAACCAATCAGCCCTGTTTGTAGTTATACCATAAAAAACCAGTCGAAAATATGACTTTGTTTATGCTGTTAAATGCCACGTAATAGCTCATTTATACCTGTTTTTGAACGGGTTTTTGCATCCACCTGTTTAACGATCACTGCGCAATACAGGCTATATTTTCCATTCTCGGCGGGCAGATTGCCTGATACAACGACCGAGCCTGGGGGAACTCTGCCATAACCGATTTCCCCGGTTTCGCGATTGTAAATTTTGGTACTTTGTCCAATGTAAACACCCATTGAAATAACAGAGTTCTCGCCGATAATTACTCCTTCAACAATTTCAGAACGAGCACCAATAAAACAATTGTCTTCAATAATAGTTGGGCTCGCCTGCACGGGTTCCAGCACACCACCAATACCCACGCCACCTGATAAATGGACATTCTTGCCAATCTGCGCGCAAGAGCCAACTGTTGCCCAGGTATCCACCATGGTGCCCTCATCGACATAGGCGCCAATATTCACATAAGAAGGCATCAGTACGACATTTCTGGCGATAAACGATCCTTTGCGTACTGCTGCAGGTGGTACTACCCGGAAACCACCATCACGGAAGTCCCGTGAACTATAGTCAGCAAATTTGGAAGGAATTTTGTCAAAGTAATTGGAGAAACCACCCTTGATAAAGCTATTGTCTTCAATACGAAAAGACAGTAGCACGGCTTTCTTGATCCATTGATGTACCGCCCATTCACCATTGATTTTTTCAGCTACTCTCAATTTGCCGCTATCAAGCAAACTGATAACTTGTGCCACAGATTCCTTGAGATTGGATGAAACATTGCGCGGTGTTATCTCGGCACGATTTTCAAACGCATCTTCTATTGTAGTTTGTAGTTTTTCCATACCGATCCTAATAAGCTGGTTAGTGATTAAATATATCTTTAAAGTGAGAGTTCGCTTATTCTTTCAAGCGCTTCTCTGCATTCTGCCACAGATGGAACTAATGCTATCCGTACAAAATTTTCACCTGGATTGATGCCATTGGATTGACGCGCCAAATAGCTGCCGGGGAGAATCATGACATTTTTTTCATGATAAAGCCGTCTGCAAAAGCTGGTATCACTGATGGGGGTTTTTAGCCAAAGGTAAAATGCTGCTTCCGGCATTCTAACTGGCAATGTATCTGTAAGCATCTCCATTGCATCAGCAAATTTTTTTCTGTACAGATTCCGGTTTTCGACCACATGCTGCTCATCGCTCCAGGCAGCGGTGCTGGCTGACTGCACTGCCGGGTTCATGGCGCTGCCGTGATAGGTACGATAGAGCAAAAATTTTTTCAGAATGGTTGCATCCCCTGCAACAAAACCGGAACGCAACCCTGGTACATTAGACCGTTTGGATAGACTACCGAATACCACGAGTCGGGGAAAGCCGCTACGACCGGATTTTTCTGCCGCTTCGAGTGCTCCAAGCGGAGGATTCGCTTCATCAAAATAAATTTCCGAATAACATTCATCAGCCGCGATAACAAATCCGTACTGATCAGATAGCGCAAATAAATTCTGCCACTCCTCCATTGTCATTACCCGGCCGGTGGGGTTATTCGGTGAACAGACGTAGACCAGCTGTGTTCGTGCCCAGATTTGATCCGATATCTGCGCCCATTCTGGTGCAAACTGATTTTCCGGCAAAGAGTTTAGAAAATGGAGCTCAGCGTTTGCCAACAGTGCGGCCCCCTCGTATATCTGGTAAAAAGGGTTCTGGCAGATAACTACGGGTCGCAGTTTGGCATGCTTATCCACAATGGTCTGCGCAAATGAAAATAACGCTTCACGGCTACCGTTGACAGGGATGATCTGTGTATCTGGATTGATGCTATCGAGTTGGTGGCGTTGTGTCAGCCAGGCTGCAATACTGGCGCGCAGCCGGTTTGTACCAAGTGTTGTAGGATAATGCGCTAGATCTCCCAGGCTGTTTGCCAGTTCCTGTTTGATAAACTCGGGTGTGGCGTGTTTGGGTTCCCCAATATGCAGGCCAATTGGCGAAAGCGTGGCATTTGGTGTCAAATCTTCCAGTAATTTGGCAAGCTTCTGAAATGGGTAGGGTTGAAGATATTCTAATGAAGGATTCATATTTGGCAGGATGGTGCGACCAGCATGGTGCTCTTGGCCGGGTGAAGTTTAGACATACCAACGAAGAGCGGAATTATAAAGGCTGACAGCAGTATTGACTATGAAAAAAACATTGCCGATAGTTTCGTTACTTCTGGGTGCAACAATATGGGGCGTGGCCTGGTACCCTTATCGGGTACTTGAGCAGCACGGCATTGGAGGCGAGTTATCGACCACAGTGACCTACTTTATCGCTTTGCTGATTGGTTTAACAATATTTCACCGGCAACTTTTCCGCGAAGCAATTTGTAATGCCGCCATCCACTACTTAGTCTGGATTGGATTGTGCGCAGGCTGGGCGAGCATGGCTTATACCCTGGGCATTATTCACGGAGAAATCATGCGAGTATTGCTATTGTTTTATCTGGCGCCACTTTGGACAATTCTGTTTGCGCGCCTACTGCTCAATGAACAATTGAGCGCGCACGGATACTTCATCATTTTGTTTTCGTTGGCGGGTGCTGCCCTGCTGCTTTGGCAACCAGAAAATAAAATTTCTGCACCAGTGTCCTATGGTGACTGGATGGGTTTGACTGGTGGATTTATGTTTGCGCTGGCAAATGTTTTGATTCGTAAGGATCAGCTGCACAGTATTCAGCTTAAATCGATGGCGGTATGGGCTGGCGCTACCTTAATCGGGGTAATTGTCTTGTTGCTGAAAGACGATGCGCCAATTTTTCCTGTGCACCCAATTGCCGGATACATTTGGCTATTATTGTTAGCAGTGGGGCTGCTGGTGTTTTTCCTGAGTGTGTTATTGCAATTTGGACTCACGCATACTCCGGCGAATCAGGCCATCGTTATTTTGCTGTTTGAATTGGTGGTGGCTGCGCTTGCTGCCCATTTATTGACGGAAGAAACCTTAACTTTCAAAGATTGGGTAGGCGGATTAATGATTGTTTCTGCCAGTCTGTTTTCCACAAAAATCAATCGTAATTGATTCCTTAAATCTTTTCTCGAGTCCAAATTTTAGTGATACGCTGTTGTCTGCCATAAGATGGCAGGTAAAATTGAATCTGGCGATTGCCATGGTTGCGTCATAAGCGAGCACTACATTGCTTGCGTGAATTAGCATGAAAAGATTCAGTACTGCGGACTTAGGTGATTCAAATTTACTGGACTGATTGATTTACCATTTATCTGTAAGGAGAATACGTTATGTATGATCATAGATATTTCCTGATTGTCACCGCCTGCGCCATTGCTTTTGTGGTAACACCGATACTTGCAGCAGAAAATGTCAGAACTGCATCTGCAGTCAATCAAAGTCTACTGCTGGCTCAGACACACGAGCAACATACTGACCACAAGAATAAGTCTGAAACAAAAGCACCCAGCGAGCACGCTGACCATGCGGATACGGGCTGCAGTCAACATGACCACGATTGTATGGGAATGCACGGCGGGGGTCATGCAGGCCATATGGGCCACGAAGGAGAAGGCGGTGGCCATGGCGGCAAAATGCATCAGGGTGGGGTGCATGGCCATGGGCTGGACGGAGCCAGTCTCAAACAGTATTTTGAGCCACTACCGAAGTCCATTATCGATGAGCAAAAAAATGCTGCATTGATCAAGTTGGGGAAAATGCTATATCTGGATCCGCGTCTTTCGGTCAACAATAAAATTTCCTGTAATTCCTGTCATGGCCTTGGGAATTTTGGTGTCGATAATGAACCCACTTCTCCTGGTCACGAAGGTAAGCGCGGCGGACGTAACTCCCCTACTACTCTGAATGCAGCGCTGCATATCGCACAATTTTGGGATGGGCGCGCCCGTGATGTTGAAGAACAGGCGTTAGGTCCGATTCTGAATCCGATTGAAATGGGAATGCCCGACAAGGGAATAGTTGTCAAGAAGCTTAAGGAGGTAGATGCCTATCAGAAATTATTTTCTGAAGCATTCAGTGACCAGAAGCATCCCTTTAACTACAATAATATTGGAGTGGCAATCGGCGCTTTTGAGCGCACATTGCTGACACCGTCACGTTTTGATGATTATCTGAATGGTGATGATGACGCTTTATCCGGAGATGAAAAAAGGGGGCTGAAAAAATTTATTCGGATCGGTTGTGCCACCTGCCACAACGGTGTTGCCGTCGGTGGAAATTCCTTCAAGAAAATTGGCATGGTTGAACCTTACGAGACATCTGATCTTGGGCGTTACGAAGTAACTAAAATTGAGAGTGATAAATACGTGTTTAAAGTCCCAGGATTGCGCAATGTCACGAAAACTGCTCCGTATTTTCATGATGGATCAGTTCTTACACTGGAAGAGGCCATTCGCTTGATGGCAAAACATCAATTAGGCAAGGAGGTTGGTCATGGATTTATCCGTGATGTGAAGGCATTCCTGGGATCTCTGGAAGGTAAAAGTAGCAAATAAATACGTATCAGGGGGCAGTCTTTTTTGGTGAGGGGGCTGGCTTTGAATCTGTGGGAAGCTTCTTGCATATTCAGGGAAGGTTACGGGTAGTGGAAAGTTGAAGAACTGTAGGCGCGAGCACCACCTTGCCTACAGTTTTCTATTTCGATTTCCTTAAAACATGACAGTGAAACAGTTACGCCAACGACGCCAGGCTTACAATTGGTCTGCGTGGCTGCTGAGATATTCCGCAACCCCTTCAGGGCTAGCCTTCATACCGGATTCTCCGCTTTTCCAGCCAGCTGGGCAGACTTCGCCGTGTTCCTCATGGAAACGCAAGGCATCAACCATGCGTAACATCTCATCAACATTGCGCCCTAGTGGCAGATCATTGACCACCTGATGACGCACGATTCCCTGTCTATCGATTAGGAAAGAACCCCGTAGCGCAACCTGGGCAGGATGACTTACTCCATAGGCGTTCATCACCTCGCCACCCACATCGGCCACCAGGGTGATATCTATCGGACCTATGCCGCCTTTGGTTATGGGCGTATTACGCCAGGCATAATGTGTAAATTGAGAGTCAACGGATATACCGATCACTTCTGTGCCACGTTGCTGAAAATCTTTTGCTCGGTGCGAGTGTGCAATGATTTCTGATGGGCAGACAAAGGTAAAATCCAGGGGATAGAAAAACAATACCGCGTATTTGCTGCGAATATGGTTATATAGATTAAAACTATCAACGATACTACCGTCTGCCAGAACGGCTGGTTTGGTAAAATCCGGTGCGGGGCGGGTAACGAGTACAGACATAAGCATTTCCTTTTTGGTTAAGTTACGGGCATCTCTAAAAATCCACATTTTGTTACAATACGTCGTTGTTCACAAAAAATATTACCTTACATATCAATTATATGCTGCGTCAATATTTTTTGTTCTCGCCTCGTCTTGTTTAAAAATCTGAATTTTTAGAGGTGCCCTTACGTGGTTTAAGTGTATATAAGTGACGATCTGATCTACATGCACAAAACAGCTCAATGAATATAACACTCTTTCTTTGCAAAAGACAAGGCGCTGAATTGCGAGATGAGCTGCCATTCTCTGCTGATGCCATGTGGATAAACCGAGTACTGATGCGGCGATAAATAAATAATCCATACTACTATCCGAGCTATGCAATCCGTTATGACGACTACAATGAAAAACTGTACAAATTATTCACTACTTGTTTGTATCTCTCTTCTATTTCTGAACGCCTGTGCCGGCAGAGAGCCATTCATTGATACGCTTGACCATGGCAAAACCTGGGAAGAAATCGTTCCCAACCTGCCACCCTATCCACAGAACGATAACCTGCTGACGTTTGATGCCGGCTCTACCAATGTTCTGAGTTTCTTCATCGATGCAAATTCGATCAGTGTTGACAAGAAGCTGCGCGTGATTCGCTACAGTTTGATCATTCGCTCCGAACAAGGTGGCGATAACGTTTCTTATGAAGCGCTTCGCTGTGAAACCCGTGAGCGTAAGCGTTATGCAATTGGTGACCCTTCTACGAGCTCCTGGATGCCGATTCGTATCAGCGAATGGGAAACGCTGGAACAGGTCAGGCAACTGCATGCGCAACGCGAGTTGTCAAAATACTATTTCTGTCCGCGTGGATTGGTTGTCAACTCTCCAGAGGAAGCCATTCATGCACTCAAGGCTGGTATCCACCCCAAAGCCATACGTTGATCAAGCTGATCCGACCTGCTGACTATCTTGAATTTACCTACTTCTATTCGCAGTTATGTGCGTCGCCAGGGATACTATTCAGATGCCCAGCGTCGCGCTTATGAAATGTTATTGCCACTCCATGGCATTCTTTTTACATTGGAACCAGTTGATCTAACAGAAATATTTTGCCGAAGCGCGCCTAAGATACTTGAAATCGGTTCGGGTATGGGGGAGACCACAGTTGCCATTGCGCAGCAGCAACCCGAAAAGGATTTCATTGCTATCGAGGTTCATGCGCCCGGTATTGGTAGTTTACTCAACCGGATTCAGCAGCTTACACTGACGAATCTAAAAGTGATTGCCTATGACGCATATCCCACACTGCAGAGTATGTTGCCGGACGAATCACTGGATGGCGTTCATATTTTTTTCCCGGATCCGTGGCCGAAGGCGCGGCACCATAAACGGCGCCTGATTCAACCTGATTTCATATCCTTACTGGTCGCCTGCATGAAACCGGGTGCCTATCTGCATATTGCCACCGATTGGGAAAATTATGCTGAACATATTCTGTCCGTACTCAATCAGGAGGATCGGTTGATCAACACTGCCAGTGATTATGCCCCTCGGCCATCCTATCGACCATTGACCAAATTTGAGCAACGTGGATTAAAGCTGGGGCATACCATTCGTGACATTGTTTTTCTCAAACGCTAACTGTGAATAAGTGGTTATTTTATTGTTTCGGTGGTGTTTTCTCAATATCCTGGCTCGTACATCAGTATTTGAATGTATTCATCGAGGTTGTCAGGTAGATCGATCTGGCCGGGCATTTCTTTTTGTGCAATTTCGCAGACATTGGCCGCAATCGCGCGTGATACCGCACGTACACGATCCAGATCAGGGTAAATTGCACCACGCATGAGCTCTTCTGGTAAAACCAGTTGTGCCAGCGTGTTGGCGGCAGCAAGAAACATGCGTTCAGTTACCCGATTGGCGCCACTTGCCAATACTCCCAGACCGATTCCAGGAAAGATATAAACATTGTTTCCCTGAGCCGGAAAAAAGTGCTGTTTGCCGATGAGCACTGGTGGAAAAGGACTGCCACTTGCGAAAATAGCACGCCCTTCGCTCCAGCAGTAGGCCTGTTCCGCAGTACATTCTGTATGCGAAGTGGGGTTGGAGAGTGCAATGATAACCGGGCGAAACCGATGGCGTGATATTTCGCGAATGATTTCCTCGCTGAATGCACCAGCAGTACCAGTTGCACCGATGAGGACATCCGGTTTGATGCGGATGATGGCTTCCACAAAGCTCGCCGGTGGCTGTGGTTGTGCGAATGGCTGGATGCGTGGCTTGATCTGTTCACGATGCGTGGTCACGAGTCCACTGCGGTCGATGAACACCAGATTTGATCTGGCGGTTTCGGCTGGCATACCGCCATCGATTAACGCCAATACAATCAATTCTGCGATGCCAGTTGCCGCAGAACCGGTTCCTAGCAGCATGATTTTCTGCTCTGCGAGCGGCTTATGCGTGATACGACTGGCGGCGAGAATCCCGGCAAGGGTGACGGCGGCAGTTCCTTGAATGTCATCATTAAAACAGCAATAACGTTCCCGGTAGCGGTCTAGCAACAGAAACGCATGGTCACTGCTGAAATCTTCAAACTGTATCAATGCAAGCGGGTATTTTTGTTGAATTGCGGCAATGAATTCATCTGCCAGCGACAGATAATCCTCGCCAGTCAGGCGCGGATGAGGGTAACCCAGGTACAGTGGATCTTCCCGTAACGAGTGGTTATTGGTGCCCATATCAAGCATGACTGGCAGACAGTAACGGGGAGGAATGCCGCCGCAGGCAACGTACAATGCAATTTTACCGATCGGGATACCCATTCCGTTTGCCCCTAGGTCACCGAGCCCCAGGATGCGTTCTCCATCAGTAACGACAATGACGCGCACATCGTCTTCTGGCCAGTTATCCAGAATATTGGCAATTTCACCGCGATCATCTGGCGTGATATAGAAACCTTGCGGTTTTCTGAAAATATGCCCAAATTCATGGCATGCTTCACCAACCGTTGGAGTATAGACAAGCGGCATGACTTCCTTGATATGGTCGATCAGCGTCTGATAAAACAAATGCTGATTGCGCTCCAGCAAGCTATTGAGAAAAATATATTTTTCAATGTTGCTCGTTTTCTTGTGCAGATTCTCCAGAACTCTTTGTTGTTGCAATTTGATATCCGCGACACGGTAAGGTAGTAGTCCGCGCAATCCAAGCTGCTGGCGTTCCTCATAGGTAAATGCGGTTGATTTGTTAAGAGCAGGATCATCCAACAACGATTTTCCGTGTTTTGGCTGTAATGGTTTCATGGTTTGTTTCTTCACTAGGACTGTTGCTTCGCCTGAATATCGACTTTCGTATAAACCGGTATCCGCGCAAACAAATCCAGCAAATCGTCATTGTGCATTCGGATGCAACCGATTGAGCCGGGTTTACCCATCTCGACGCTGTCGGGGCTGCCATGTATATAGACATAACGACGCATGGTATCGACTTTACCCAAGCGGTTAAAACCCGGCTCGCAACCGGATAACCACAAGATGCGTGTCAGAATCCAGTCGCGTCCTGGAAATCGCGCTGCTAGCTCTGGTGTGTAGATTTCACCAGTAGGCCGACGACGGACGAATACGGTGTTGACGGGCTGATGCTCGCCGATCTTGGCGCGAATAATGTGTGTGCCTAAAGGCGTGCAGAAACTGCCATACGCTTGCCCAGTTCCATTTTTTGCAGATGAGATCAAATACTCCTTGATGGCTTGTTCTCGTTCATCGAATACGGTTAATTGCTGACGGGTAATGCTGATTCGGATGTGCATGAGTTCGGTGTTTACGTTTAGTGATAAAAAACTGTTTCAGCAGGTTGCTTGCCTCGTCCGCAAGCACACCGCGTCCAACTGTCAGGTGATGATTGAGGCGCGCTTCGGCGGGTAGATTGGTTATGCTGCCGCAAGCACCTGTTTTTGAATCATCAGCTGCGTAAACCAACCGGGCAATTCTGGCATGAAAAATTGCGCCGATACACATGACGCAGGGTTCGAGCGTGACATATAGGATGCAGCCTGGCAAGCGGTAATTGTTCAAATATCGCGCTGCATCGCGTAATGCCATAATTTCGGCGTGCGCACTTGGGTCGACCAATGTCAGCGGGCTATTATGCCCACGACCAATAATTTCACCTTGCTGGACCACGATCGCCCCCACCGGAATTTCATCCAGCGCTTGTGCCGCGCTCGCAAGGGCAAGTGCCTGGCGCATAAAATAATGGTCTTCAGTTTCAGTCATGGATTGGCTTGTTCCTTCCTGCCTGTTATATTGTGCTAAATTAATCCTAAAAAGAACTATGATCACCAAAATGAATCTGATTCAGCCAGCAGTCTCCGATGATACGCTCGAACAAGCTGCAGTAGAACTGCGCACATTACGTGATTTGCTGCGCTTTGCTGTTAGTTACTTCAACCAGTCTGATTTGTTCCTAGGTCATGGGTTGCCATCAGCTTACGATGAGGCTGCACATCTGATTTTACATGCCTTATGTCTGGTTCCGGATCAAATGGAATTATTTATGGATGCTCGCTTGACCCAGCAGGAGCGCATCCGGATTTTGCATCTGATCGAGCGTCGCGTGCGCGATAAAATACCGGCGGCGTATCTGACGCACGAAGCATGGTTGGGGGATTTTAATTTTTATGTAGATGAACGGGTGATTATTCCGCGTTCATTTATCGCTGAACTGTTACAGGCCGGTTTGTCACCATGGGTGACGGAGCCAGACGACATCTATCAGGCGCTGGATCTTTGTACCGGATCGGGCTGCCTCGCGATATTACTGGCACATACTTTTGAAAATGTGAATATTGATGCCTGTGATATTTCATTGCCAGCATTGGAAGTGGCGCATAGAAATGTTGCCAATTATGATTTGACTGACAGAATCAATTTGATCCATTCGGATCTTTTTTCGCAGATAGACAGGAAATACTACGACCTGATCATCAGTAATCCACCCTACGTCAAGGCAGAATCCATGGCCAGCCTGCCAGAAGAATACTTGCATGAGCCTGAAGTTGCCCTGGCCGGTGGCATTGATGGGCTGGATGTTGTTCGTAATATTATCAGGGAGGCTGCCCGCTATCTAACCAAAAATGGGCTATTGATACTGGAAATAGGTCATAACCGTGGTGCGTTCGAAGAGACATTTCCGCAGCTACCTTGCACCTGGCTGGAAACCAGCGCCGGAGATCAGTTTGTGGTGATGATCAGACGCGGTGATTTGCCCGCCGCAGAATAAAACGAATGGACGATTTTACCGCTGCTGTGGCTAAGGAGAGTGCCTGAGAATAGACTCCTAGGGCAAATTTACCAGTTTCAGCAGTTGCTCGACTTCGACATCATCCAGTTCCAGCATCATGCCACGTTTCAGTCGTGGGGGTAAATGAATCGGGCCAAATCTCACCCGCATCAGTCGGCTGACGGTTAACCCCATTATTTCAAACATACGTCGCACTTCGCGATTTCTGCCTTCCTTCAGCACGACCCGGTACCAGTGATTGGTGCCCGTTCCACCTTGATCCTCCAATTGCTCGAATTTTGCGAGACCATCGACTAATTCGACGCCACCTTTCAAACGGGTTGCCTGCTCAGGAGTGAGCTCACCAATGATCCGAACCGCATATTCACGCTCCATTTCGAAGCGGGGATGCATCAAACGATTGGCCAACGTTCCATCCGTCGTGAAAATCAGTAATCCGCTGGTATTGAAATCGAGCCGTCCGATAGCAACCCATTTCGATGTTTTCATTTTTGGCAGTTTGTCAAAAACCGAAGGGCGCCCTTCAGGATCATCAATACTGACAATTTCACCTTCGGGTTTGTGGTAGAGCATGATTCTCGGTAAACGAGTGTGATACCTGAAGCGGATAATTTTGTCATCAACCCGTACGACATCGCCAGGCGCAACTCGATCACCTGGTTTTGCGATAACACCATTGATGCTTGTTCTACCAGCAGCGACCATTGCGTCCATGTCGCGCCGCGAACCCATTCCGTGTTGTGCCAGTAATTTTTGCAGACGGATACTTTCACTGGCGTCTGGTGTGGGAGGTGACCGTTTTTGCCCAGAAGGAATGGCCCGCTTGGATCGGGTTTTGTGCGCGGATGATCGATAGTCCGGCATGGCTAAATTCTCAGAAAGGAAATTTCATGCCTGGCGGTAACCCAAGCCCGCCTGTCATACTGGCCATGTGCTCCTGTGTGGTGGATTCCACACGGCGTACAGCATCATTGACCGCAGCCGCAATCAGATCTTCCAGCATTTCCTTGTCGTCACTCATTAAGCTGGGGTCGATATTGACGCGCTTGATATCATGGCGACAGGTCATGGTTACTTTTACCATTCCAGCGCCGGATTGCCCTTCTACTTCGATCATCGCCAGCTTTTCCTGCATGGTTTTCATGTTTTCCTGCATTTGCTGAGCCTGTTTCATCAAACCAGCTAGATTTCCTTTCATCATGTTCAAGTCTCCATTAAGAGTTAGGTTTTATGGATGTCACGTCCAGCGTGGCATCAAATTGTTCGATCAGTTCCTGCACAAAGGGATCGGCTTCGATCGCATCAATTGCCTTGGCCTGTTTGATACGCTGCTCATTTTCCTGACGGGTAACGAGATTGTCACCGTTAATGTTCGCTAGCGAAATAGCTAGTTGAACAGGGTGGTCAAAATGTTTTTCCAGTTGAGTTTTTAGTTTTTCCTGATAAGTTTTTTCCAACAGATGGCGATGCTCTGGTGGAAGACAGAGTGCTATTTTGTCCGGCGAGAATGCGCTGGCTTCGCAATATTGTGCCAGCATTCTGGTCATGCCGGTTAGTTTGAGCTGCTTGACCAGTGTCAACCAGGCTTCGCTGGGAATAACCATCTCTGCCTGTGACGGAGGGGTTACCTGTGTCTCGACTGGGGATGGTGGCTGTGTGGACGATAGGGGTGGTGATGAAAGTATTTTGGTAGTCTTGCGGTCATTTTTGTTCGTGGGTACTATTTTTGCATCTGTATCGGGTAGAAAAGCCAACATGCGTAACAATGTCATGCTGAAACCGCTGTATTCATCTGGCGCGAGACCCAAATCCTGTCGGCCATGCAGCGCAATCTGGTAAAGCAGTTGAGTATCTTCACTGCTGAACTGTTTTGCCAATGCCAGCAGCTGATCACGTTGTGGCAGAGTTTCATCGAGTGCCTGTGGTACGGTCTGTGCCAGCGCGATCTGATGCAGCCAGGCAGCCATATCCTGTAACACCGGGTCAAAAGACATGCCTGCCACTTCCAGTTCGTCAGCGATGGCAAGCAATTTTGTACCATTTTTCAGCGCCAATGCCCGCAACAATTCAAATAAATAATCCTGGTCTACCACGCCCAGCATGGCTCGGGTGCTAGCTTCTTCCACGCAGTTATTACAAAAAGCAACAGCCTGATCAAGCAGACTCAGCGCATCCCGCATGCTGCCTTTGGCTGCATGCGCCAGCAGTTTGAGCGCGGCCTGATCGGCGCTGATCTGCTCTGCGGAAAGTATTTCACTGAGTCGTTCAATGATCGATGCGGGTGTGATCTGCTTGAGGTTGAATTGCAGACAACGAGACAATACCGTGACAGGAATTTTTTGTGGATCGGTGGTCGCCAGAATGAATTTGACATGTGCCGGCGGTTCTTCCAGCGTTTTGAGCATTGCGTTGAAAGCAGATTTGGACAACATGTGCACTTCATCAATCAAGTACACCTTGTAACGCCCGGTAACCGGCGAGTAGGGCAGGCTGTCCATCAGGTCGCGCATAGCGTCTACTTGTGTATTGGAGGCTGCATCCAGTTCGATCAAATCTGCAAAACCACCACTGTCAATTGCCTGGCAAACGGTACAACGACCACACGGCGTGGCGGTTACACCATCAACACAATTCAGCGCCTTGGCCAGAATTCGTGCAATGGTCGTTTTGCCAACGCCACGCGTGCCTGTAAATAGATAGGCATGATGCAGCCGGTTCTGTGTCAGTGCATTCGTCAGCGCACGCACAACATGCGCCTGCCCAGCGAGTTCAGCGAATGTTTTAGGACGCCACTTACGGGCAAGAACTTGTGAATGGGTCAAGATTGGATGGCCTGGCGTTTGAATTATGAGAAACGAGTCGAACCACTACGCTTTTTACCCGAACAGTAGAAAGAATGCCGTGCCTTATGCAGTGAAAAGCTGAGCCATGCGATTACTTAAGTGGCGAGCCGAACCCCCGGCACTTGCACAAACAGCTGTGGCTGCTTCCTTCCGGACCTGACCAGATTCACCGTCGTACAATGCGGGGAGGCCCGCCGCTGCGTATTCTACTCCAAGCAGCCGCTGCCGGGTCAGATGAATTACTGTAGATTTCCTGAGTACGCATATTGATCAACTACGATGTCGCCAGCCCAACCTAACCTGTTGATGTTGGAATGATGAGTTGGAATTGTTTACACAAAGTGAAACTTATCCTTGTTTCACTGTTCATGGCTCCATTATCACATTACCCACTATGATTCACATAGAGTCAATGAACCCAAACTTTCAGAAATAGTTTCCAGAATTATGCGTTGGCAGGATTTAAAGACACGAGCTGACGCAGTGCCATGCCTGGGTCGGGTGCACGCATGAAGGTTTCACCGATCAAAAAGGTGTGAATACCTTGTGCGAGCATGGTTTCGATATCTGCTCGGGTAGCGATTCCGCTTTCGGTGACGATGATCCGGTTTGGTGGAATTTTTTGCGCAAGCTGCCAGGTAGTTTCCAGTCGGGTCTCAAAAGTACGCAGATTGCGGTTGTTGATTCCTATCAGAGGCGTCTTGAGCTGCAGCGCGAGATCGAGTTCGCTTTCGTCATGTGCTTCTACCAGAACAGCCATGCCAAGCTCATGCGCGATAGATTCCAATTTCAGCATGCGCGTGAGGGCATCTTCCCCCTGATGAATAGCCGGGTCATCAGTAAAAACAGGAGAGCGGAATGCTGCGACGATCAGCAGAATGCAGTCTGCACCCATTGCACGTGCTTCATATATCTGGTAGGTATCAAGCATGAAATCCTTGCGCAGAATGGGCAAATGACAGGCAGCCCGTGCCTGTTTTAAAAAATCTGCACTACCCATGAAGAATTGCTCATCAGTGAGTATCGACAAGCAGGCAGCACCGTGAGTGGCGTAGCTTCCTGCTATCGCAGCAGGATCAAAGTCTGCTGATACGGACGCGGCCTTGAGTTGGTCTGTAGATTGCGGCAGATTTTTCAGTTGTGGTGTTGCTGAACCACGCAGTAGTCCTTTACTAGGGCTGGCGCGTTTGATTTCGGCAATGACTGCTACCTGTTGCTGTGCTATTTTTTGGCGAATGGCCTGTACAAAATCCCGTACCGGTTGAGATTGCCTGGCTTCCTGTTCGATTTGAGATTGTGGTTTGTGGCTGCTGGCAGCACGGATTTCATCTTTTTTGACTTCAAGAATACGGTCGAGAATGACTGACATGTCTATTGTTTTCAGACTTGATTGGAAAATGTGATTAGCGTTTGCCACTTTTCTTTGGCGGCACCACTGGCAAGCGCATGACGCGCATGTTCAATGCCATCTGCCATCGATTTGGCAAGCCCTGCAACGTAGATAGCCGCCCCGGCATTCAGCAGCACTATATCTCTTGCTGGCCCCGGCTGGTTATCCAGAACAGCCAATAATTTGGCGGCGGCATCGATTGGATCAGTAACCTGCAGGGTTTCGGTGGCGGCGGTTGGCAGGCCAAAATCTGCCGGTTGTATTTCGTATTCGTGAATTTCTCCTGCCTCGAGTTCTGCAATTCGTGTTGGCCCAGATAGCGTGATTTCGTCCAGACCATCACAACCATGCACGACCATCGCACGCTGACTGCCCAGTCGTTGTAAAACGTGTGCGAGTGTGGTGGTTAAATCGGCGGCAAATACGCCAAGTAGCTGACGATTGGCGCGTGCCGGATTGGTCAGTGGTCCTAGCAGGTTAAACAGGGTACGCACGCCCAGTTCGCGCCGTACTGGCGCGGCATGTTTCATGGCGTGATGGAAATTGGGGGCGAACATGAAGCCGATGCCGACTTCATTGACTGAGCGCTCGATCTGTTGCGGAGTTTGTGTCAGATTGATTCCCATAATTTCCAGAACATCCGCACTGCCTGCCTTGCTGGAAACAGACCGGCCACCATGTTTAGCGACCCGCGCACCTGCTGCTGCGGCCACAAATGCAGTGGCAGTCGAGATATTGAAAGTGCTGCAGCCATCGCCACCAGTGCCGCAGGTGTCAAGCAGGTGTGATGTGTCCGCTACGTGAATGGGGACAGCCAGTTCGCGCATTACCTGAGCTGCAGCGGTGATTTCCCCGATTGTTTCGCGTTTGACCCGCAAGCCGGTGATTAGCGCAGCAGTCATGACCGACGACAATTCACCTGACATGATGGTGCGCATCAGCTGGATCATGTCGTCATGCGCAATTTCACGATGTTCAAGAAGTTGCGCCAGAATAGCTTGTGGCGTCATGCGCTTAATAATTCCCCTGCTGGATGATCAATACGCGGCGATTGCAGGAAGTTTTTAAGAAGCTGATGGCCATGCTCGCTCAAAATGGATTCCGGGTGAAATTGTACGCCTTCGATTGCCAGCGTGCGATGACGCACCCCCATGATTTCACCTACTTCCGTCCAGGCGGTTATCTCCAGACAATCCGGCAGGCTTTCGCGCTCGATGATCAGGGAATGGTAACGGGTCGCCATAAATGGATTGGGCAAGCCATGAAATACTCCCGCATTACCATGAAAAATTGGTGATACTTTGCCGTGCATGACTTGTTTTGCGCGCACAATGCGCCCACCGAGTGCCTGTCCGATACTTTGATGTCCCAAACAGACGCCTAACAAAGGAATTCCGCCCCCAAAACGGCTGATCAGCTGCAGGGAAATACCGGCTTCATCAGGGGTGCAGGGGCCAGGAGAGATGACAATATTCCTGGGTGACAGCTGGGAAATCTGATCCAGGGTAATTTCATCATTACGCGCCACCGTTACCTTTTCACCCAGTTCACTAAGGTACTGTACCAGGTTGTAAGTAAATGAATCGTAATTGTCAATCATTAACAGCATGATGTTAGAATTTTTCTATGTGGGGGGGCAGCCTATGTAATAACATGGATAAGTATAAACGTTCGTGAGTAATATGCGGTAACTTCTGAGCATCGGTTCATTGATATCAATCACGCTTTCTCACGCGTCTGGGAGTGTGTGTAACGATCCATTCAGGTTCATTTTGCCTTATCCACCCTAATAATCTGCAATAGCTATGGATATCAACCGTTCTGCAGTAGCTCATAACAAGGAAGCTGATCAGTATGATTTGGCTATCGATAATTCGGCTCAACCACATAAGATCCGTAAAAGCGGGTTTAAACCCAAATCTTTTTTGGGGCTGATACTGATTGGATTCGCTTTCGTTGTGCTTCCGTTGATTGTTGCGCTTGCCTATAGTGCAACGCGTATTGATAAACTTGCAGTGCTAAGCCGCGATACCGTTTATCGGGCGACGGAAATTACCCACGGCAGTCGCATCCTGATAGATGAAATTGCGGCGATGGATCGCAGTGTAAAGCAAGTGCTGGCGTTGGATGATGCGACACTGCTAGAGGGCTATTTGCTTGGACACAACAAGTTTGACGTGGCCATCAAGCGTATGCTCGAAATTGTTAGCCATAATGAACAGTATCTTTTATTGGGACGGATCAAATCACTGGAAAACAGTATTTTTAACCAGGTGCTGACATTTAATGAACAACCACAGGTTTTGCGAGCATCTGCTGCGCAATTTTCTGCTTTGCTCGGCCTAGCACGAGAATTTTCAGTCAATAATTTTCGGTTAATCGAGGAGAGCGCTGAGCAAATCAATGAAATAGCTGCAGCGACGCGAACGCTAGTGGAATGGGAGTTGATGATTTTGGCGCCACTGGTCATTTTTCTGGCGTTGGTATTCTCGATCATTATTGCCCGCCCAGTAAGACAGATTGATCAGGCTATTTCACAGATGGGTAAGGGAAAACTGGCTCTTCCTGTGCGAATAAACGGCCCCAGAAACCTGGCTTATCTCGGAGAACGCCTTGACTGGTTAAGACTTAGACTGCTCAAATTGGAGGAGCAGAAAATGCAATTTTTTCGACATGTCTCGCATGAGCTTAAAACCCCCTTGACTTCAATCCGGGAAGGAGCAGGACTTCTGGTTGAAGAGGTTCCCGGGAAACTGAACGAACAGCAATTACGTATTGCGGGCATCCTGCATAACAACAGTCTGCAATTACAGCACAAAATCGAAGAATTGCTCAATTTTAGTGCCTTGCAGGGGGATATGTCCAAGCTTGTCAAGCAATCTGTTAAGTTGAAAGAATTTATTGTTGCTGCAGTTAGGGCTCACAATTTGTCCGTTTTACGAAAACAGATCAAAATTTACTTGCTTTGCCCAGAATTGTCGTTAGAATGCGACAAACAGAAACTGGATGTGATTCTCGACAATCTCCTATCAAATGCTGTGAAATTTACACCGGATAACGGCCAAATAAAGATTTCCGCCGTTCGCCTGAAACACAAAATTCAGATTGATATCTGTGATTCTGGTCCTGGTGTAAATGAAATAGATCGTATCAAAATTTTTGAGCCTTTTTACCAAGGGTGTAACCTGCCCTACAATCACGTCAGAGGAACTGGTCTTGGACTGGCCATTTCCAAAGAATACGCACTTGAGCATGGCGGAAATATCGAGCTTGTGCAAATAGATGGCTGTTTGGGCGCAAATTTCCGGCTAACCCTCCCACTTTAGTATGCGCGTTTCAATAATTATTACGGATACAAATGATTTTATGCGATTATTGCCGCTCCTGCTGATTATGCTGTTTGCGGGGTGTAGTCCAATGGAACCTAAACTCCAGATAGTGGAACCAGTACCGACTCCTGTTATCATTGAGCCTTCTGGAGAGCTGCACGAGTTAATGGAGTACTTCGCCCGGTTACGGCTCAAAACCGAGCTTGAGCTTGCGTGGGAATATAATTATGCACGCAGCCACTACCTTGATAGTAGCGATCCTCAGGAGAGATTTAAGTTTTTGATGCTGTTGTTGCAGGCTGATACTAAATATTTCAATATCAAGGTGGCGACTGAATATCTAGAAAAGATAGAAGATACCCACGGGCTCTCTTCCGATCTGTTGGCTTTCTCCGATATACTGGGTGTTCTGCTGCAGCAGCAGAACAACGCAAAAAAAGAAGTACAGAAATTATCCGCGCAGCTAAATGCTGGTCGGGAACAAATTATTATTTTACAGCGTAGAATTAATGCTATTAAAAATATTGAAAAAAATCTCATTCGAGGAGAGGGGGCTGGCGCAAACTAGTAATGACGGCCACTAAAAAAATTCTACTGGTAGATGATGACGCTGATCTACTGGAGCTTCTGTCCATGCGTCTGAAATCATCCGGATACCAGATAACGACAGCAGATAGTGCTGAAACTGCCCTGAACCACTTAGATATCGTGCGCCCTCATCTGGTGATCAGCGATATCCAAATGCAAGGGATGGATGGTATGGCGTTATTTGAGCAGATACACCGGACAACGCCGACTTTGCCGGTGATCATTCTGACGGCTTTTGGCACGATTCCTGATGCAGTAGCAGCGGTACAGCGGGGAATCTTCGGCTATCTTACCAAACCTTACGATCCCAAAATTCTGTTAGAGCAGATCGGGCGTGCGATGGCACTTTCTCCTGACCCAGGCACGGGCACGCCACCATCTGTCGCGATTGGTCATGGCCAGGACAGTCACTGGAGGCAGAATATCATTACGCAAAGCGTAATCATGCAAGATCTGCTTGTTAAGGTTGAACTGGTTGCTCAGAAAGATGCCAGCGTGCTGCTGCATGGCGAAAGTGGGGTTGGCAAGGAACTATTTGCGCGTGCCATTCATCAAGGATCTAATCGTCACGATCAGTCCTTTGTCACAATCAACTGTGCAGCTATTCCCGAACACTTGCTGGAATCTGAGTTATTCGGACACGTCAAAGGCGCATTTACCGGTGCAGTCAGGGACCACACCGGTCTCTTTCAATTGGCTGAAGGCGGTAGTATCTTTCTGGATGAAATCGGCGATATGCCTCTGCTATTGCAGGTGAAACTATTGCGAACTTTGCAGGAAAGAACGATTCGACCAGTTGGTTCAAATGAGGATATTTCAATTGATGTGCGTGTGATTTCGGCCACGCATAAAGATCTGAGAGCGGAAATAGCAGAAGGCAATTTTCGGGAGGATTTATTTTATCGGCTGTTTGTCGTGAGCCTGACCATCCCATCACTTGCGCAGCGACAGGAAGATATCCCCTTGCTGGCAAATCACTTTCTGCGCTTGTTTGCTCAAAAGCATGAAAAAGATATCAATGGAATTTCTCCGGAAGCAATCAGTTTCCTATTGACTTCCCCATGGCCTGGCAATATTCGACAACTAATGAATGTTATCGAGCAGAGCGTAGTCATGAGCACGATCCCCATTATTTCCGAGGAGTTGGTACGCGATGCCATACACAAGGATGAAACACCAATATTCTCATTCGAGCAGGCACGCAAACAATTTGAACGAGAATATCTAGTGCGGTTACTGAAAATAACTTCCGGAAATGTCACACAGGCAGCCAAGCTCGCCAAACGTAACCGTACTGAATTTTACAAATTACTGAATCGGCATCAACTCGATTATTCGTTATATAAATCACAGTTGATCGATGCCTGATCAGCGATGGCTGGTTTCCAGAATGACTTTGGTGGTTGGCGATTGTGCCGACCAGATCCCTTTTTTGATAACCGTTGTGCCGTCGTATGCGAGATAGCTTTGGCGTCCATAGTGCGGTAAAGATCGGCGCAAAGCCAGCAATGACTCGTTGTCCCTGGCTGAAATCACGATCATGACGGCTCCGTTGGGTGCTCGCGTTGCCCATGCATAAGCCGTCGCTTTTTCGTCCTGAATGATTTGTGGCATGACTGGCAGGCTCTGTTCTTTTAGCCAATCATCCACCTGCTGCATTAAACCCGCTACCACCAAAACTGGAGCCAGAGGCGTTTGGTCAAAGCTATCCAGTTTGTTGATGAGCAATGGTTCTCGCCCTTGCAGACTGCCGATCAAATCAAGTGTGATGCGATAACTGTCAGAATCCGGCTGTGACAATAGCAGGGTTTTGGCTGACTGATTAACCATACCTTCCCGTAAAATGGGGGTGGCTTCTTCAGTGGCAAGTAATCGAAATAACTGAAAATCCGGATCTAGCGTTACTTCCACTGGTAGTGAGTCTAGTATCCATTCAAAAGACTGTTGCGCAGACTGGAGATCGGCAAACCATTTTTCTTCATGACCAGACTGGTCGCGCACCAGTAGCGGTACGCGCAGTTGATAAGAAGGTTCGGTTTGTGTCAACGTTACTGCCAGTTTGAATTGCCCATCTTCCAAAGCGCGACTCGTGACTTCTGCTATGCGTATCTGTGGAGCACCTGTTCTTGTCAGCCATTGCTGAAAAAAAGTATCCAACGGACGATTGGCTGCCTGGGCAAAGATTCTTTGAATATCCTGCCAACTGGTGATGCGAAAGCTTTGTTCACGCCATAATACACGGATGGCTTCATCGAAAATATCCTCTCCCAGCCAGTCACGCAGCATCACAAAAAACATTGCCGCTTTGTTATAGCCAACGATTTTGGAAGCACCATGCGTACGAGAAGTAAAGGTAAGAAGTGGCTGATCCTGGCCTGGGGCCAACGCTGTAAAATCCCGCAGCCAGTCCAGACGCATCTCACGTGCAGCTTCATCCCCTTGTTGGGCCTTATACGTGTAATCTGCCATGAAACTGGTCAGTCCTTCTGACCAGTTGCCGCGAGAATAATCGGCATAGACCCCATTCCCCCACCAGTTGTGCAGCACTTCATGTCCGAGTGAAGTTGCGCGGATAAACGGCAGTTTGAGAACATTTACGCCCAGGTAGGTTAGCGTCGGCATGCCAAAACCCGTTGGTGTCGGGCTGGAGACCACGCTGAATTCAGTAAACGGATATTCGCCGATCCGCTGCTCATAGAAAGCAATGTATTGTTTTACAGAATCCAGATAATCCTTTGCGAGTTCATTGATCTCTGGATGAAAATAGGTGCGCAGCTGAATTTTTTTGTTACTCACCGTGCTTTGCAGGGCATCTTGCCGAATCTGGTATGGGCCAGCCATCAAATCGATGCCATCTGAGGGATGTTCAAAAATGAAACTGGCTTGATAACCGTTCGTTTGGGATTCGGATTCGGCTGTCAGTCTTCCTGCAACTAATCCACGTTGCCCAAAGGGAAGCGTGAGTGTTACTTGATAGCTGCCAAGTTTCCCTAAAATGGAGGGATACCATGCCGAAGAATTTGGCAGAAAGGTGCCACCAGTACCACTAACTGGCACTGGCCGTCCCAGTGTTTGCGCATGATCAAGCGTAGAGTCGAGTTCCGCTAGCTCACCTTGCCAATGTATCGTAAGTCGTGGAGATTCGTTTTTGGTGGATTGGGTGGAGATTCGCCACAATTGAGCGTCACCCTGTTCCGCCGGTTGCTTAGTTATCTGCATGCCGGTTACCTGCAGAGAGGTAACTGTGAAGCGACGGCTCAATACCAGCTCGAATTGGCTGGCGGTCGGCAGCGTGATCTCGCTTTTGCCATTGAGCATACGTGACGACGGGTCGATCGTGACCTCGATTGAATAATGAATGGGTTGTGCTGCCTGTGCTCCTTGTAGCGGCAGGGTAAGAAATACAATGAACAGCAGCAGCCAGCACCGCTGTTGTAGGGTGGGTACCCAGGTGCTTACCATATTCATTTTTCAAGGGGTGGGAATTTGGCGACTAGCTCAATCGGCAAGCCTTCACGCTTGACCTTCAATGGTAACCAAGTGCCAGGTGCCTGGCGTTTAACAGCATCGGTAAGATCATTACCTTGTGTAATTAGTGTCCCAGCTATTTCCATGATGACATCGCCATCCAGCAGTCCAGTAGCCTCGGCGATACTGTTGGGTTCAATTTGTAATATCAGTGCGCCATTTGCTGCCTTGCTGAATTCAAAACGGATCCCGAGCCGTTGCCGCAGGGGCGCAGCCTTTTCAGACACGAAGGGATTCAGACCAAAAACCGCATCTGCGTAACCAGGCTTAAGCTGATTGCAAGGTCTATCAGTATCCCAGGGTAACAACGATGCAATTTTGGTGATGCCCAGGTGTTTGAGCTGATGTGGCACACCGAAACTTTGCAGAATATGCCCATTTCCCATGATACCGACGACGAGGGGCGAAGTGTTTGACGAGTTATTATCCAGCGCAGCATATATGGCTTGAGCCATGGCACGATCCCACAACTGCTGGCCTGTGACAAAACGCAAGAAGTCTGGATCCGAGCGAGTCAGTTCTTGCTTACTTTTGCCGGGCCGCTCATGCTGGGCATAAATAGGTAATAGAAAATTCAGGTAGGCAGCGCTGGGAGGGGCTGGCCGGGTTACGCCTTCACGTTCGTGTTCGGGAACGGCATTGAATCCTTTTTCTGACACCAGGCGACGCAAGCGATTGTCGATGTTGAGTGCGCGCATGGGGATACGATTCATGCGGGCGAAATGAAATAACTCCATATAAAGACTGGCATCAGTGTTCCAGACCATGTGCCAATCGGTTTGCGTGAGAAATTCGGCTTCCGTCAACTCGCCAGCTACCCAACGATCCAGCGCTGCTTGCACCCGGCGCGGAAACATCTCAAAACCGATAATCATATTTGGACGTGCTGCGTACAATGCCGCCAGTGTTTGCAATTGCCAGCGATGATGTTCGCGGTTGATATGGGTTTCACCAAGCAGCACGACGGATTGACTGGCAGCTGCTGTAATGATTTCAGGAAATGAGCGTACACCCAAACCGGGTACGGTCCATGCGGCGATTTCTACGCATTTTGTCATTTGTGGTTCCGTAGTTTCGCTGATGGCAAGTGGTTTATGAGGTGTGATTATTTGTGCGCCTAGGGGTGGTGTATTGAAAATAATTGTGGCAAGGATGGCGAGCGATGCTATCCACCTCTCATAAATACAGCAATTGATCATGGTTACTATCCTGTTAAATCAGCTAACCCATTTGCGAGCGTTTCTGAACATGGTCATCCATGGTGAGAATTCAGACCAGTCTTCCGGATGCCATGAGCACTGGACGGTACGGAATACTCGTTCCGGATGTGGCATCAGCACAGTGAAACGTCCGTCTGATGATGTCATGCCGGTAATACCCGATGGTGAACCGCTAGGATTAAGTGGGTAAATATCGGTTGGAGTTCCATCATGATCGGTAAATTGTAACGCAATATAATTTTCAGCCAGGCGTTGTTGTGCCGAATTCTCAAAAACTGCACGCCCTTCGCCATGCGCGACACTAATGGGGAGGCGGCTGCCGGTCATGCCGGTAAAAAACAGGGATGGGCTGGGTTGGATCGCGACCATGACAAAGCGCGCTTCGAACTGTTCTGACTGATTGCGCAGAAAAACTGGCCAGTGATCCGTGCCGGGAATGATCGCGCGTAAATGACTCATCATTTGACAGCCGTTACATACCCCCAAAGCAAAGGTATCCTGCCTTGAGAAGAAAGCAGAAAACTCATCACGCGCACGGGGGTCGAACAGAATCGAATGAGCCCAACCTCTGCCCGCGCCCAGCACATCGCCATAGGAAAAACCACCGCAGGTGACCAACCCTTTGAATGCCTGCAGAGAAATGCGACCAGTGAGTATATCGCTCATATGCACGTCTACCGCGCGAAATCCCGCTTCATCAAAGGCGGCAGCCATTTCCACCTGACCATTGACACCTTGTTCGCGCAGAATGGCTACCGCTGGGCGGGTGCTGACGATATTCACTGCAAATCGGTCGTCGCCGTGTTCTGGAGAAAATGTCAGGTGCGCATGCAGCCCAGGGTCATCCTCATCGAGAATACGATCGAATGCCTGCTGAGCACAGGCCGGGTGGTCGCGCAATTTCTGCATCTGATAAGTGGTCTCCGACCAGGCGCGTTGCAACGTCGTACACTTTTGTTGGAAGAGTAGATTGTCGCTGTGCTGGATCAGAATCTCCTGCTGCTGGTTAGGAGCAGCAACGACTTTGCTCACCTGTTCCAGGCCAAAACTGGCCAATAGCATCATGACAGCACGGTGATGTTGCCGTTCGATCTGAATAACTGCACCCAACTCCTCATTGAAGAGTGCCGCCAGAACGCCTTCGCTATTGACATCATTGACCAGAGCATCCAGAGAGAGCGTTATTCCGCAATGTCCAGTAAATGCCATTTCACACAAGGTAACGAACAAACCACCATCAGAACGATCATGATAGGCAAGTAAAAATTCGCGAGCATTCAGCGTTTGAATGGCATCAAAAAATGCCTTGAGCAGAGCGGGACGGTCAAGATCTGGTGCTTCGTTACCGATCTGGTTGTAAACCTGTGCCAGCGCACTTCCTCCCAGGCGATTTTTGCCATTACCAAGATCGATGAGAATGAGTTCAGTTTCACCTTTATCTGTACGTATTTGTGGCGTCAGGGTTTTGCGTATATCACCTGTATTGGCAAAGGCTGAGATTATCAGCGAGAGCGGCGCAATAACGGCTTTATCATTTCCATGCGTATCCTGCCAGGCCGATTTCATCGACAGCGAATCTTTGCCCACGGGAATGCTGATACCCAGTTCGGGGCACAATTCCATCGCAGCGGCAAAGACCGCATCATAAAGTTTCGCATCCTCGCCTGGGTGGCCTGCCGCCGCCATCCAGTTGGCGGAAAGACGAACCGATGATAATTTATCGATAGCAGCAGCGGCCAGATTGGTGATGGATTCCCCGATGGCCATGCGTGCTGAAGCAGTAGCATCGATCAATGCCAGTGGTGTGCGCTCACCGGTAGCGAACGCTTCGCCACGATAGCTCCTGAACCCCATGGCAGTGACTGCCACATCTGCAACCGGTATCTGCCATGGCCCAGCCATCTGATCACGTGCAGTCAGTCCGCCGACGGTTCGGTCACCGATAGTGATCAGGAAACTTTTATCGGCAACGGTCGGCAGTCGTAATACACGTTCTGACGCATCCTGCAGCGTGATGCCGTCACAACAAAAAGCTGGCAGTTGCATTGGCGCGTGCTGAACATCGCGCAACATTTTGGGAGGTTTGCCCAGCAGGACAGACAAAGGCATATTCACTGCAGCCACAGAAGACTGGGCATCCGTCACCATCAGTTTGGGTGGTGTTAATGCCTTGCCGACAACGGCGTAAGGGCAGTGTTCTCGTGTGCAGATTGCATCGAACAGCGGCAGAGATTGCGGGTGAATAGCGATGACATAGCGCTCCTGGGATTCATTGCACCAGATTTGCAAAGGAGACATACCCGGTTCGTCTGAAGGAATAGCGCGCAAATCGAATTGTCCACCGCAACCCGCACCATGAACCAGTTCCGGCAGGGCATTGGATAATCCCCCTGCACCGACATCGTGAATCGACAAAATGGGATTGCCCTGACCGCTGCCAGCGAGTTGCCAACAGCGGTCAATTACCTCTTGTGCGCGGCGCTGCATTTCAGCATTACCGCGTTGTACCGAGTCAAAATCGAGTTTGGTTTCGTTACTTCCAGCATCCATGCTGGAGGCAGCGCCACCACCCAGACCAATCGCCATACCGGGCCCACCTAGCTGGATCAATAATGATTCTTCCTCAAAATACTGCTTATGGGTATGCGGTGCCGAAATTTGCCCGATGCCGCCAGCCAGCATGATCGGTTTGTGATAACCGCGCACTTCACCTGCCACTGGCATTTCAAAAGTTCGGAAAAAGCCGGTAAGATTGGGGCGGCCAAATTCATTGTTGAATGTAGCGGCGCCAATTGGGCCGCTGAGCATGATTTCCAGCGCAGAAGCAATGTGTTCAGGCTTGCCGTAAGCCTGCCCATTATTTTCCTGAGAGGATTCCCATAGTTGCAAGGCATCCGGGATGCGCAGGTTTGATACACAAAAACCGCTCAAACCAGCTTTGGGCTTGGCGCCACGACCGGTTGCGCCTTCATCTCGTATCTCGCCACCGACGCCAGTTGCAGCACCGGGGTAGGGCGATATGGCGGTAGGGTGATTATGTGTTTCTACCTTGATCAGCCAGTGCGTTAGTTCGTTTGCGTATTCGTAAGCACCGTTCTCACGCGGATAAAACCGTTCAGTTTCCGTGCCTTCCAGAATCGCGGCATTGTCTTCGTAGGCCAGAATAGTATGCGCGGGATGGGTGGCGTGGGTATGCCGGATCATTGAAAACAGCGAATGCGGTTGAGGATTGCCATCAATCACCCAGTCGGCGTTGAATATTTTATGGCGGCAGTGTTCGGAATTAGCCTGGGCAAACATCATCAGCTCGACATCTGTGGGATTGCGCTGTATTTCCATGAAATAGTCGAGCAGATAGTCGATTTCGTCGCCAGACAAGGCAAGTCCCATTTTTTTATTGGCATCGATCAGTGTGGCTGCACCCTGACCCAGAATATCAATTTGATCAAGGTGGCCGGGTGATGTCTGCTGAAATAGCTTGTCAACATCGGCAAACGTGCGCAATACCGATTCCGTCATACGGTCATGCAGCGCGGATTCAACCTGGTGACGTTCGCGTGCAGATAAAGTTGACGTTAGCTGCCAATAAAAAACGATACCTCGTTCCAGACGGGTAACAGCATTCAAGCCGCAGTGATGCGCAATATCGATTGCCCGGGATGACCACGGAGAAATCGTACCCAGGCGCGGTACGATCAGGCAGCCGTTGTCATTCCATTCCAAAGGAGGCGATGGAATGGCTTCGAGCAATTGCGCCAGGTGTTCGGCTTCCTTGCTGGATAATTCCTGCTGAACTTGACAGAAATACCAGTATTGCGCAGAGACAGCCCGAATTTGCGGTACGATTGCCTGAAGTGTGCCCAGCAGTTTTTGAGTTCGAAAAGCCGATAGCGCGCTGCGCCCGCGAAATTGCAACATAGATAATTTGACCGCCAAAGAAAAACCCCGATTTTACATGAGTACTTACCCAGTTTATACGGCAGCACAAATACGCGAAATCGAATCCCTGGTTTTGCAGATGCCTGATCCACCTGCATTGATGGAAATAGCTGGCCACGCGGCAGCCTGTATCGTCCGGGACAGGTTATGCGCTGAGGGTAAAAAACGAATATTGGTCATCGCCGGGCCGGGTAACAATGGCGGCGATGCTTTCGTCGTCGCACGGCATTTAAAGATCTGGGGATTGAGCGTTACCCTGGTGTTTACTGGGGAAGCCGAGCGATTGCCAGAGGATGCGCATCATGCCCTAACGCAATGGCTTGCGGCAGGTGGGATAATTGAGATGAGTTTGCCAGTGCAGGAACAGGGCGATCAGCAGTGGGATATGGTCATCGATGGTTTGTTTGGTATTGGTCTGGATGCCGGACGACCCTTTCCGCATCGTTATCGTGAGATGATTCAAGCAGTCAATCGCCTCAATATACCGGTTCTGGCTTTAGATATTCCCTCTGGTCTGGTCGGTGATAGCGGCGAAGTATGCGGCCTTGCTATCCACGCCACCCTTACAACGACTTTCATTGCGCTCAAACCAGGACTACTCACCCACGAGGGTTGCGACCATTGTGGTGAAATTCTGGTCTGCGATCTGGGGTTGCAACCAGAAACGCTGATAGCACCGCAATCCTGGTGGCTTGATCAAAATCATATTCAGACCTGTTTACCCGCGCCGCGATGCGCCAACAGCCACAAAGGAACGTATGGCAGTGTTGGCATTCTGGGCGGGGCAACGGGCCTGATTGGCGCAGCGGTACTGGCGGGACGTGCCGCGCTCAATCTGGGAACAGGGCGTGTCTACCTTGGACTGCTGGCAGATAGCGATCATGCGCCGGTAATCGATTTCGCTCAGCCCGAACTGATGCTACGCAGTCCGCGTGAATTGCTGCGCGAGATAGAGTTTCTGGATTGTCTGGTAATTGGCCCAGGGTTAGGGTGTGAAATTGCAGCCTGCGTTTTTCTGCAACAGGCGCTGGAGTCCGATTTACCGCTAGTATTGGATGCCGATGCGCTCAATCTGATTGCTCACCATAAAGCGCTGAGTACGCCCTTAAAGCTTCGCCAATCACCGTGCATACTCACGCCCCATCCTGCGGAAGCAGCGCGATTGCTGAATGTAACGACAAAAGACATACAACGAGACCGCTTACATGCCGCACGTGTGCTGGCTGAGAATTTTAACTGCCCGTTGGTTTTGAAAGGCGCAGGCAGCATCTGTGCCTTTCCGGACGGCAGAGCTTATTTCAATTCAACCGGCAATCCTGGCCTGAGTACCGCTGGCAGCGGCGATGTGTTATCCGGGTTTCTCGGGGCATTATTAGCGCAAGGTGTGACTGCGGAAAAAGCACTGCTGCTGTCGGTTTATCTGCATGGCGCAGCGGCAGATGAATTACTTGCTCAAATCGGTGGCCCATTAGGGATGACGGCAAGCGAAATTATTCCTTCTGCACGCAGGTTGTTGAATCGGTGGATAGATGGCGCTAATCAGAAGCCTGTTGAATGATAAGTAACATGGGGAGCGAGGCAGCGGACACATCCTGACTTATTGAAGCGTTTTTAAAAATTCTGCCTTAACGCCTCAACTACCGGCACGCGCGAAATTTTTTTGGCGGGAAACAGTGCTGCCAGTACCGTGGCCGTGCAACCAATTACAAATGCAATCAGCAGCACAAGCGGCACAATCTGGATACGGGCGGTGTAACCCAGATCAGCATTTGGTGGGGGCGGCATGGGGATACCGATTGAGGAAATCACCATCGCCAGTAGCATACCGATCCCGACACCCAGTCCGCTACCGATCAATCCCAGCAACAGATTTTCCTGAATGATCAGCCAGAACACCTGGCTGCTGCGATTGCCGAGCGCCATCATGGTGCCAAATTCACCCACTCGCGCGAAGATACTCATATTGACGCTATTGGCGACGCTCAGCAGCACCATGATCAGGATGATGATTTGCAGTACACCAAACTGACCTTTATACAATTCCACCGTTTTTTCATAAAAATCGTTGAGTTCCACCCAGGTTTTGACCTCCAGCCCTGCGGTATTGAGCGGACTGGCCAACGTTTTCGCTACCCGGTCGGTATCTTTGGTATCGCGCAGCACAATAACGATGGCATTGACGCCTTGCGTGCCGATCAGTTTCTGTGCAGCAGGTAAGGGAATCTTGACTGCGCGCGCATCATACTCGTTGGAAAAGCTCTGGAACACCCCAATCACTTCAAAATCCAGACTATTTAATGCACCATCAAGTGTATTTGCCAGCAGCGTGATATGGTCACCCGGGGAAAGTTTCAGTGCTTTTGCCACTCCCTGACCCAGCAGGATGCCAAAGTGATCGCTATCCGTTAATTGCCGCCCTGCGGTAATGACAACCGAGCTGCCAAGATCGGCTTCGCGCGCTGGCTGCACGCCTTCCCCGATAATGGGTAGATCGCTGCGGCCATTATTGAGCAATCCGGAAAAATTCAAGCGCGCCATGCTGGTGTAAAATTTTTCGGTACCAATGGCGGAAGCAAGTTGTTCGTTCAATTGATCAGAATTAGGAATCAGGTATTTCTCGGGCGAGCGCGTGCCAGAAGCAAAATAACCCTGACGATAGACCTGCAGATGTCCACTTTGCGAGTGAATCAGAGCCTCTCCCAGTTGCACATAAATGTCATTTACCCAGCCGCCCGCAAGAATGATTCCCGCCACACCGCTGATAATGGCCGCCAGCGTCATGAACGTCTGCGTTTTTTGGCGGAAGATATTACGTAGCGCGAGCCTAAACATTATTTGACTCTAATTGATTGCCGTAGTAGCAAGAAAAAATATCGCGCAGCAGCTTACAACCAAAGTGCCCCCTTTAAACCAAGCCGCATTTACAACAAAGAAAACTGACGCGGGACGAGTTCAACTTTTTTATCTTCTTTGGCTAACTCACGCAGTGCGTGCATCATACGAATCAAGCGAGAGCCATCAGGAGAGCTCAGTTCCAGGTCATGTTCCAGATCCTGCTCGATACGCCGCAGACGCTGATCCATGGGGCGCAAAGTCGAGTAACGATCCCACACAATAAAACCGATTAGACCGAAGACACCGGCAATCATCACCAGCATAAGCTGTTGCAAAAATTCAAAGCGCTGGTCGATGGCTGCGAAACGATGATCCATCTGCTTTTGCATTGCAGTAAAACGTTGATCCATCTGCTCCTGCATTGCCGTAAAGCGCTGATCCATCTTGTCTTCCAGCGCTTTCTGCCCAGCCTTGATTTCTGCCAGAGATTCAATAATTTCCCGATCAGAAATGCGTGGCGCAACATCTACGGCTGCCACCGTCAGCGGAAACGCAAAAACAATCAGCAATATCAAAATTTTCATAACCTTATGGCATGCCAAATTGTGGTCGGTTCAATCATTTTTCGATTGATTATCCCATCGATTGATAACATGCGCCACCACAGTCGCGCGAGGTGTAACTGTCGGATGAACCATTGTTCTAAACACGATCTTTCCAGTAATCCGGATCCCGGTGCAGGTTCATTACCGCAATAATCAGCAGTGCGCCTTCATCCTCGGAGTACAGCACCCCATATGGAAATCCTCTAACCAAAGCTCGTCGGATTTCACCATCGAGAATCGACCACGCTTGTGGATATGCCACCGCTCGTTGAATTGCGGAATATACCTCAATGGAAAGGTCGTATCCGAGGCCAGGCTTAATGTGTTCATAGTAATCGACAGCTTCACGAAGCTCGCGCTCTGCTTCCGGATGAAAGTGGAAACTCATTGCGCCTGGTCATTATTCCAAATTTTTACGAAGACATCTTCTCCCGAAATGGTTTTGACTGCTCCAGACCGAATCTCCTGCAAACGTTTCTGCGCCACAGACGCCCACTTCTCGTCAATTTTGGAGTCTGGCGGATTAAGGCTGCGAAGGAGCGAATCCACAACGAGTGCCCGCGCTTCTACCGGAAGTGCCTCTGCCTCATCAATCAGGTCTTTAATCCTCATCTGTAACCTCGCATCAAAAGTCTATGGTTAGTCGAATAATAAACCAAATCCAAAGTGTAAAATTTTCCGACACTCAGCGATTATGTCGCAGGGCATCGACGATCTGCATGCGTGAGGCTTTCCACGCGGGATAAACGCTGGCGACAAGCGTCGTCAGCACTGCCAGCAGCAAGGCTTCCAGCGCCATCGGCGCAGTCACCAGGATTTCGCCGGTGTAGCCGCGCGCCATGCCGGGTGGGGGTGGCATAGGAATGCCGATGGCGGAGATGATGTGCGCCAGCAGCAGGCCGATCACCAGCCCGATCAGGCCGCCAATCGCGCCAATCAGCGCGCCTTCGCTCAGGAACTGGCGCAAAATGTCGGATTTTTTTACACCTAGCGCCATCGAGGTGCCGATCTCGCCGGTGCGCTCCATCACGCTGCGGCTCATGGTGTTGGAAATCGACAGCAGAATGATGAGCGCGATGATTACTTTGATGCCCTGCACCTGCTTGGTAAACAACACAATGGTTTTATTGTAAAAATCCGCCAGTTGATACCACGGCACTACCTCAAACTGATCCGCAGGCAGGCGGTTTTTCAGGCTTGCCAGCACCGCATCCGTCTGCTCGGTATTATTCAGCAGCACAATCCAGCGATGCGCACCCTGCGCACGCAGCAGTTGGCGCGCAGTGTCGATGGGCAGGCGCAGCGCGTTGTCATCATAAGACTTGGTCACGGTCGTAAACAGCCCGCCGACGCGGACTTCCACCGCATTGATGCCCCCGGTGGCGGTATTGACCAGCAGCACTACCGTATCCCCCACCGTTACGCCAAGATTACGCGCCAACCCTTCCCCAATGACGATCTGGTTCGGCTCATCAGAGGATAAATGCGCCCCTTGCTCAATCTGCAGCGCATCGCCAAACCAGCGCTGCTCCTGCGGATCGACTCCCTCGCCGATAAAGGAAAGCGTGGCCTCGTCATGACTGATCAAGCCGCTGAAATTGAGCCGTGGCACAATTGCCTCGATTTGATCTGCATCAGCATCAAGTGTAAAAAATTCCGACAAACTACCTGGCAGCAGATAGGCATAGGGATCCGCCATGCCCGCATCGAAATAACCGGGGCGCACGATCTGCAAATGACCGAGCTGCGAACGGATGGAGGCTTCACGAAAATCCTGAAAAATGAACTGGATGAAACCACTGGCAAGCAGCAACGCCATAATGCCCATCGCCACGGCAGTAAGTGCAAATGCGCTACGTCGTCCCTGGCGAATCAGATTAAAAAAAGCAAATTTCATTTTAGTTTTATTGTGTAAGCATTAAGCAGAATGAAACAGAATAGTTATTCTGTAATAATAACTTATAATCCAAAAACAGAAATTTATAATTCTAATTTGGTGAGTCAGTTCAATGAAACTGGAAAATGCGTTGCAGGAGTGGGCGAAATTGCTTGGGGCATCCCAAGTGCTTAATAGCGAGGCCGCCCAGGCGAGTTATGGCCGTTGCACGACGGGGGTAAAGCGCATCATCGCCGGTGTGCTCAGGCCACTTATTCGCGATCATATAGCGCAGATTATCAAGATTGCCGCAAGCTTTAAAATTCCCCTCTATCCCATCAGTACCGGTCATAACTGGGGTTACGGCACGGCGTTACCAGTTACGGATAACTGTGTCATTCTCGATCTGTCCGCATTGAAGCAGATCATTGATTTCGATGCAGATACCGGCATCGTGACGGTTGAGCCGGGCGTTACCCAAGGGCAGCTTGCTGAATTTCTGGAGCAGGGCGGTCATCCTTACATGGTGCCCGTTACCGGTGCTGGGCCAAGTTGCAGTATTCTGGGTAATGCGCTGGAACGTGGCTATGGCATCACCCCGATTGCGGATCACTTTGCCGGAGTGATGGCTATTCAGGCCGTTCTGGCCGATGGCAGCCTTTATCGGTCTGCGCTGACTGAACTGGGCGGTGAACATCTCGACCACGCGTTCAAGTGGGGAGTCGGCCCTTATATGGATGGGATTTTTTCTCAGGGCAGCTTTGGTGTTGTAACGCAAATGTCTATCGCGTTGGCGCGACGCCCAGCGGCAATCCAGTCTTTTTTGTTCGGATTACAGCAACCAGAGCAGCTTGGTGAGCTGGTCGGTCGCATCCGGGAGGTGATTGCGCGTTATCCAGGCGTAGTGGGTGGCATTAACCTGATGAATGCCCACCGTGTTTTGGCGATGACCACAGCGTATCCCGCCAATCGTGTTCCCGCAGGTGAAACCATTTCACCAGCAATCCTATCCGAACTATGCCGCAGCAATCAGGTAATGCCATGGACCGGATTTGGCACGCTTTATGGAACCAATGGGGTGGTAAAAGCGGCGCGGCGCGAAATTCGCGCGCTCTTGTCGCCTTTGGCGTCACGGCTGGTATTTATCAGCCCGGCGCAGGCACGGCTGGGTGCGCGGCTTGGAGAGTGGTTGCCGAAGGGATTGAGATTTGCTCAAAAACTGACCACGCTCGAACGTTCATTACAACTGGTTGCAGGCTATCCAAACCAGACCGCGTTGCCCCTCTGTTACTGGCTCAAAGGCAACGTACAGCCAGAGGCTGCCATGGATCCGGCTCGCGATGGTTGCGGGCTGATGTGGTATGCGCCACTGGTGCCCATGAAGGCAGAAAGTGTTGTTTGCTATGTGCAAATGGCTACTGCCATCCTGCAGCAATACCAGCTGGAACCCCTCATGACGCTGACCAGTTTGTCCGACCGCTGCTTTGATAGTACCATCCCATTGCTGTTTGATTTGAACTCAGAAAAAGAGCGTAGTAATGCGGAAAACTGCTACTGGGCGCTGCTGGAAGCAGGAAAGAAACAAGGTTTTTTGCCTTATCGGGTGGGGGTGCAAGGCATGCAGTGGCTGACAGACAATGACTCTGCATATTGGCGGATGGTGCGGCAATTAAAGCAGTCCATTGATCCGGAGATGATTATTTCTCCGGGCAGATACAATCTAAGCGGCCAAAATGAACGTCGCACAGATACCGCGGATTAAATGGCGTGAATTTGCGCCCGCTTGCGGTGATCAGGTTGAGCCAGCATTATTTGTCGGAATTTTTTACACAATAAAAAAGCCCCATATGTATGGGGCTTTTTTGCTACAACAAGGCAATGGTCATAAAAACCATTGGTGTTACAGGAACCCTCTAGCTTCTTTTACGGAAACCAGCCCCCATTCCCAATAATCCCAGTGATAACAAGGCAAGAATACCTGGTTCTGGAACTTGATTAACCGCTATCTCCCTAGCGGTGCTTTTTTGTTGAATTGTTACGGTATAGGTGCCTGAAGCGATATTAAAGAAACCACTATTTAAGTTACTGTACGCGGTGAACCCTCCTACATCGTTAAAGCCAGTAGTACCAAACGCACTAACACCACGATTAAGTTGGCTAGGTGACCAGTCCAGAACAGTATTACCATTCGAATCTAATACATCTATTGAAAAACTAATGCTGGCATTCGCAGAACTAGAAGTACCGAATAGATCCGGGCTAACAAACGCTTTGAGGAATACATCAGCATCCAGCTCAAATCCTACATTATTCAACCCTCCGTCTCCAACACTTATTGTGTAAGTTGCCAGCACATTATTTGCAATGGTTGAATTTGCATTTCCTTCATTACCTCCACTTAGTGCATAAGCATCGGAGCGCGTCAGACCCTGTCCACCTACTCCAAATACAGTTCCGCTAACATTAAGATCAGACCTGGAGAAGGTGCCTGATCCATCAGCAAGCTGAGCAGTACTATTATTAAGTAATGCTGGATTTGACGCACCCAGCAGTACCGGAGCTATATCCAAGTTGGCGCTGCCAGCTGCATTACCCGTTTTACCGGTGTTGATACCATTTAACCCAACAGCTATCTCCCCGTTTCTATTATCGGAAAGTATCGTTACTCTGTTACCAACTGGTGTACCTGCACTATCAACTAGGAAAAAGTCGTTAATTTGAAAAATAGACGACCCCAAAACACCTGCATTTGCATCCGGAGCGATAACTGTGCCGCCCATGACAATGCCAACGCTTAACGCCAATACTGAAGATTTGAATTTCATAAAATCACCCTTTGTTTTATTAAATTAAGTTTGAAAAAATTACAGCTTGATATTGCCAGTGCTACATAAACTATAAAGCACATATCGTGCCATATCATATAACAATATGATTGTATGGATTTTATTATTTTCTTGCTTGACCTGTCTTCTGTGTGTGTAAAGTTTTCCGACAAAACAGCCTTTTCATTGATGATGACCCAGGGACCAATCAGACTTGAGATTGATCTACTGCGTCTGCAGGCGTTTTCCGAGAATGGTTCCTCTATTAAGTGATTTTTGCACGTTTTTGAATATTATACGTCTCATGTCGCTACTTCGCATCTTCCCAAATCGCAAGTTTTTTTGTAGCGAATGACTAAATTTTAGCCTTACATAAAATATCGCGCATAAAAGAAATCCTAAACACGCGTAAAAAATTGGCCGTATTTATGTTTGTAGTTATTAGCAGATTCAATGTGTTCTTACTATTTTTGTTCCTGCAAGATTCCTGTGAGAAGAAAAAAATTAACCACGGAATTCAGGAGTTATTTTCAAATGGATTACGGAGTAAAACGATATGAAACAAACGAATCAATTGATAGAACTTCAACCGGCACTGGCTGGTGACAAAAGTACTCTATCTGAAGCAGCAAAACGGGAAATTCGTGCATTGAGTGGAGCGCGCCCAAGGGTTTTTTTTCTGCAGGTGCTGGGTGCTTGGGTAGTCATCATCGCAGTCATCTTTATTGCGCAACAAATTAATGAAGTCTGGGCAAGCGCGTTTGCAATTGTGATCATCGCGACACGCATGAACATTATGGGGTTGCTTGTGCACGAACAAGCGCATTCACTCGGCTTGCACAATCACTTTGGCGATAATGTAGCAAACTTGCTGGCAGCCTACCCGCTGGGGATTACGGTCGAAAACTACGCAAAGGTGCACCTATCCCATCATAAGTACTATTTTACAGAAAAAGATCCAGACTTTTTGCGGAAACAGGGCTCCGACTGGGCATTTCCAATTGCATGGACTAAAGGACTTACGTTGATATTGAGTGATCTTAGTGGGTTAAGCTTTCTCAAGATACTGCGTGGAAAGAAATTACACAATGATGTCGCTGTGTTTAATCGAAGGTTTCCCTCTCCAAAATGGCTGCGCCCATCGTTTTATTTAATACTTGGTACGCTGTTGACCGTACTTCAGTGTTGGCAATTATTTTTTGTTTATTGGTTACTTCCACTCATTACACTGATGCCGTTAATCGTAAGATTTGGCGCAGTATGCGAACATATTTACGGAAAGGCCAATGCGAATGTGATCGAATCATCTCCCTTAATAATTCTGCGTTGGTGGGAAAAACTGCTGTTACCCAATCTTAACTTTACGCTGCATGCTTATCACCATTTTTACCCCGGTGTGGCCTATTGTAATCTGCCAAAAATACACGCTATTTTCCAACGGGAAGGACTGGTGAATGAAGATAACGTGTTTTACGGGTACTGGAGTTATTTGCAATATCTGAACAATTTGGGTCAGAGTATAGAGTTAGCCCACGACCGTGCCGCAGATAAATGTAGAGCACGGTAAGGTGGATTCGCCGCAGGCAAACCACCAAAAAGGCTATGTTGTGCGTGGCATGGCAGTTTGACTTTCGCGAGACTGCCATGTGCCTATGCTGTTATTTTCGTTGATTTATCGAAAATGGCTTGGGTGGCGTAAAATTAAACCATGCAAAAGTTATTCGCATATTGGGTATTTCAGAAACCTACTGTACGATCCGGTATAAGGGCACCTCAAAAAATTCAAGTTTCTAGGCAAGGCAAGGTACGAGTAAAAAATTTTAGCGCGGCATCTGGTTGATATGTAGGCGATAATTTTTTCTGAGTATCGCCGTATTGTGACGAGACGGGGTAAGCAGGCAAGCCACAAAGCGGCTGCTCGCAAAATTGGATTACGTAAAAGTAAGAGGCGCGTGGGATACATAACCACAGCGAAGCCGACAAACCCAAATGTACCAGTAATCTCTAAAAGTTTCTGCGTCCAACGCGTCCCTTTGACTTTCATGTCAGACCAAAAAATAAATTAAACAAATAAAAACCAGAATATTTAGTGCCTGCCCGAAAACCAGGCATTGCAATAAAAAAACAGTAGGTTACAGCCAATTCCAGAAATGAAGATTTCAAAGAAATCAGGCTCAATAGTCAGTTTTGAGCCATTTTCGAGTGAGATCGCCCCTCGATTAATTTTAGAGACAATAGCATTCTCAAAAAATAAACTTCGTTCGAGTAAGTTTTCGCGCCCAGTTGTTGCGTTTTAAAGTGTAAAAGGGGTCGGGTTACTTTTCGCCATCATTTTTTGTTTTCCCTGGCCTCCCTGAGGAGTAACTCTGACACGCTGACCCAAAATCCTTTCCACAGACCGGTAGGGTGGATTCGCCGTGAGGCAATCCGCCATAAACGGCTACATTGAACATGGCGGTTTGCCAGCGCGAAACCACCCTACGCTACTAACTTATACGTATTCGTAAACCGGGGTCTCGATTACTCGGATGGGGGGCTTCCGGCCTTTGATGAGCATCTGAATGTGTTCTACCGTATCCGGTGAAAAAAACTCCTCTCCGGTTTCCTGACAAATACGGGCTGGAACGTGTTCTATCACGTAAAATTTGCCCTCGTGCTCTAATGCGTAGGTCACAGTCGTATCGACCATTGTCTCTTGCATGGATATCTCCAAATTTATAAGGTTCTCCTGATACGATCATCTAGCCACTTGCTTGGGTCTGGTTCATAAATGGTGATGATCTTCAGTACTGGACGACTCGGATAGCTGCACAACAGATGGACAGCACGCCCTGAACTCGTGTATCCCAAAACGAGACAACTCGGAGAATACTTGTCATCCGGGTAATCCTCGATAATTTCGATATTACCTGCTATTGCGTTTTCTAACTCAGCAACACTGATATTGCGGCGAATACTCTGATCGACGGCATGCCGAGAGAACTCGTAGCATCGCGAGCGGATCTTTTCCTGGATGTCGTCAATCATCATGTTCAGAATCTACACCGAATAACCGACCTGCGCGAATATCCTGTGACCAGTGAGAATTGAATTTTACACCCGGCAACCGGAATTTTAGGCATGTTCCGATATTTGGAATGAGGTTAGCAGGGAACGTCCAACGGACGAAAGAGGAAACTCTTCCAGATACAATTCTGTTGCTTCGCGCAGATTCAGTAGTGCTTCCTCAACGGTTTCTCCTTGGGTAGTAGTGCCTGTATCGGGGTTGAAGGCTACATAACCGCCTTCTGGAGCTGGGGTTAAGACTGCGGAAAGTTCCATGTGTCCTCTTTTGATTAATTGAAAGCCGAAATCGGATAGTCTAACTTGATTTCAATCACGTTATGGGGTTACGAATGACGAATAATACGACTGTTTGGTAGATAAATTTATGGTAGATGCGCTGCAGGAAATCCACGATAAAAAAACCGCTCTTGGGAAACCTGGAGCGTTTTTTTCTCCGATAGGGGACAGCTACACGCATAGAGGGTCAATTCTAATGCTGCTCCAGTTTCCAATGAAAAGGCAGGCGCATTAAAGAGTTAAAATTGAGGCGTTCAATTTTTGTGGGGGAGTGTTCCATGCCAACGATTAGTATGTTCTACGGTTTGATTGTTCGCATGTTGTTCATGGATACACAGCAACATCATTTTCCCCATCTGCATGTCGAATACCAGGGGAGTGAGGTGGTTGTCTCAATACCCGATGGCGAGATAATTGAGGGTGAGCTGCCACCAAAGAAGCTGCGCATACTCCAGGCGTGGATAGCGATTCATGAAGATGAGTTGATGGCAGATTGGGCGCTGGCGGCGAAGGGTGAGCCCATTTTTAAAATTGAGCCATTGCGCTGAGGAGGTTAGACATGATCAGGGTATTTTCTGTAACCACTGAGCCGGATTTTAATCTGGCGCTGACATTTTCCAATGGCGAACACCGCCGTTTCGATATGGCGCCTTACCTGCATTTGCCAGTTTTCCGACCACTGGAAAATCCGGGATTCTTTGCGCTGGCACGGGTCGATTACGGCACGGTGGTGTGGCCGGGAGAAATCGATATTGCCCCGGAGACCTTGTACGAGCGGTCTGTTCCATTGGCTGGTTGAACAGGGCAATGCCTAAACGGGAAAAGGGGATGCTACCCTATATTTTTTCTTTCTTTGGACGTCCTAAGGGGTGGCAATGTAACGGCCTGCCAACAACTTTCTCCAATCCGCGAATACTTTATCCGCTCCGCAAGGCAATCCTTTTTCAGTATTTCTTCGTAACACTTTTACGACCGTACAGCGGGTAAATGTACGGTGGATTCGCTGCATGGTAATTCACCATAAGTGGCTATGTTGTGCATGGCGGTTTGCTGGCGCGAAACCGTCCTACGCTACTTCCAAAAAAAGAGGAAGAATCAGGACAGGTACTTGATCGCGGTTATCACAATTTAGCCAACGGTTAGCGTCGTCGCGAATGACCAGACCATGAATCGATCGATACGCGCCGTCATGGTCTCGAAGCGTTTGTCCACCTGTTCAAAACGTTTGTCCATCCGGTCGAAGCCTTCCAGCATCAATTCGCGTTGATGTTTTAGCTCTTCTTCTACGCGAACGATTCGTTCCCTGATCTCCAGTTCATAGCGTACATTATTGTTCACCACCTCGGGTCGCCGTTCCGCCATGACCTCGGCAATCAATCCTCTGATTTCTTCAATCTCTTCTTTTGCCAGCGCCATAATGATGTTCCTGAAAAAATACGGCTAAAGCATACCATGTTTAATAATTGACATGACGACCCTGCGGTGGGTGAATGTAGGGTGGATTCGCCGCAGGTAATCCACCATAAACGGTTATGTTGAACATGGCGGATTGTCAGCGCGCTGATTCCAAAACGCTTGCACGTTTCCTTGAATATGTACACAATTAACTGCATTTCCTGGTGTAAATTATAAGGAGTCGGCTATGCAAAACATGACTGTAGAACAGCTACGCGCTGCAAGTAACGCGGGTGGTGTATCAGGTGTGACCTTGATGGGGCAGGGTGGGGCGTTCTTCGTTCATATTAACACCCGCAGTGGTGCTGCGGCCGTGCTATCAAAAGCCCGCAGTACCGAGCCGCGCCGCTTCGGCAATCCGTTGTCCGCGTTGAACGTGTTACGTGAAATTGGCATTACGGTAGGCCAGTTCGATGCAAGCAAATACGACCCAGCTGACAAGAAACAGGATGCGGGTAATCGAGGCAGGGCAAACGCCATGCACGAAGCACACAAAGCCGCCGCCTATAATGCGTGGCTGGCCGGTGAGATTCAGGAATCTATTGATGACTCAAGACCGAGCATTCCGCATGATGAAGTAATGGCCGAGATGGACGCCGATATTGTCGCTCTACCGAAAAAAAAGCGTGAATGACGGCGAGGCTTTACCGTATTGAATGGCAGCCGATGGCGCGCGAGGACTTGAGTGCCATCGTGCGCTATATCGGCAAGGACAGTCCAACGCGGTCTAAGCGCTTCGGACAGGAGTTGCGCGATAAAACCCGGCTGCTTGCACAGCCCCATGAGCTTGGCCAACGTGGTCGGCCGGGTCTGCCCGAGTGGTTGCGTGAGCTGATCGTGCATCCGAGCTACATCGTTTTTTATCGTGTGCTGGCCAATGTCCGCACCATCCAGATTTTGAGAGTAAAACACGCAACGCAACAACGATCGTACGGCAGATGAATGTACGGGGATTAGCAGCAGGCAATCTACCAGAAGCGACTATGTGGGGCATGACAGTTTGCTGGCGCGGGTGACCAGACCACGAAGTGGTCAATGCGATTAGTCAGCACTTCGAAGCGTTTATCCACTTTCTCAAAGCGCTTGTCCATTCGGGCAAAGGCAAAGCCTTCCAGTATCAACTCGCCCTAATGCGTTAGCTCTTTCTCAACCCGCGACAGACCACGATTTTCTGAAGATGTTTCCTGGTTGATGCGCTTTGTTGCGGTCGGGGCAAGTCCGGTAGGATGGGTATCTACTGTTCGGCTTCCCACGCGGAATATCTGAAAAGTGTTAGAAAACTCACATAGTTATGAGTGGTTTTTCGGTTACCCTGCGAGGCGGCGCGCTCGTGATCCGGTTGGATGGTTGTCAAACACGGAATGCGAGTGATGCTACAAGATGTAGGTGCTTTAGCGTGCGTCTAAAAATCAACAAAAAATAATCAAGGAGATAGTATATGTGTACCCGTAAAGCAGCCGCTCTCTCAGCCATGGTTGTGGTGTTATGGCTGGGTTTCTCTTTTACAGTAGCGCGAGCAGGCGAATGGCAAAAAATCGACGTTCCCAATACCGTGATGACGGTGCTGGATGAGAATGGTGATTATCGCGATATTCGTCCGGGTTGTGCGTTTAGTTATCTTCCAGATGAGGCGGGTTTGCCGAATCAGCCTTTTCATTTCTATTACCGCAAGGGTAAAGAGAAAGACAAAACTTTGGTCTATCTCAATAGTGGAGGGGCGTGCTGGAACAATCCGACCTGCTTGACCTCTTTAGTATTGGGTGCACGTCCTATGTATAACCCGTCAATTGATAACCCGGAAAATATACCGGATGAAGTGGGTGGTATCTTCAAGCGTGAACGTGAAGAAAATCCTGTCAAAGACTGGAATATGGTTTTTATTTCTTATTGTACTGGGGATGCACATATCGGCTCGAAAGACACTGTTTACAGTGATCCGCTGGGGCTGGTCAATGGTGGCGAGCCTCTGGTAGTACAACATCGCGGTTTTGACAACTTCATGGCCGTGCGGGAATGGTTGAAAAACAACACTCAGCGAGAAGAGATGAAGCATGTATTGGTAGCAGGCTCCAGTGCTGGCGCTTATGGTGCATTGCTCAATTTTCCACGTCTACGGGGATTGTATTCCAAAGAAACGCGGGTAGACCTGCTGGTGGATGCTGGTATGGGAGTATTCACGCAGCCATTTGTTGATAAGATATTCAATGATTTGGAGGGTGGGCCATGGGGTGTCAGCGGTACCAGCGGTACCCTCGCAAGCTGGATCCCTGGCTTGGATCAGGCAGGTACGTTTGATGCCATAACCTTTTATCCGCGAGTTGTGGTGGGGCTGGCCCGCTTTTTTCCAAAGACCCGCATAGGCGAATACACTGCTGCCTGGGATGGCGTGCAGGTGTATTTTTTGAACGTTATGCAGCAAACAGAGACGGGATCGGTCAATCCACTAGAGTGGACCGATATTCCTCTCTTCACTTGGCTGGAATGGTATGTCAGGACGCGCATTACCCTTGGAGTGACGTCGTTTAAAAAGAACGTTGGTTATTACCTTGGTGCGGGAACAGACCATGCGGCTTTGATTGATGTATTCCGACCAAATTATTTTTATGAGGAAAGTAGCGCGCAGGGTGTGTATCTGACCGATTGGGTGACACGATTGCTGAAACATGACAAAAAACTGCGTAGCTTCCGTTGTGATGGCGATTGTGGTGCGCCATTCTAGGAAATTCCAGTGAGTTGGATGCGATGAAGTGCTGAAAAAGGCTTCATCGCTTTTTTATGAATCCAAAAGTTATGTCACAAGTAAGTGGTTTTTGAAAATGACTCGTAAAATTACATGATTTATTTTCAATCAACTGGTTAATTCTTTGGCACCAATGGGCGGGAGATCGATCAGCCGGATGCTTGTCCGTATCCATTGCTGGTTTGTGTAAAATGCGGCTTTTAGACTGACACTACTTAATAGCATTTTTAAAAGCACATGACAAAAACCGGTTTGATCTTTAATCCGTTGGGTGGTCAGTTTCGTAAACGTAGTGTGCTGATTTATAAAGCGCTTGCAGGTATGCCTGATGTGGAGCAGGTGCAAGCTACCAGTTTGGGAGAGTTTGAACAGGCGGTGCGCATACTATTAGCAAAAAATATAAAGTGGTTGATTGTGGTCGGTGGAGATGGCACGCTGCAGGGCGTGATCAATTGCCTGTTCGAGCAGTTACCACTAGCGCAATGGCCAGTTTTGAGTATTGTGCCGGCGGGAACCACCAACATGATTTCGCTGGATCTGGGGGTGCGTGGCAAGCCTGAAATGGTGTTGCAGAAGATTAGCCAGACATTGCGGCAACCTGGTGAGCATCTAACCGAGCAGCAAACCATTAAGCGACCAGTATTGCGAATCGAGCAGACCGACGTAAAAAATGTTTACGGGATGCTGTTTGGTCTTGGTATGGTTGCGCGTGGCGTCAAATTTTCGCAAAGTAGAGTAAAGCAGCTTGGGGTGACCGGTAATATTTTTACGGTTATGATTGTTTTGCGCTCGATACTTGGCACCTTCCTGGGACGTCGGCAGGCTCAATGGGCGCCAGTATGTATCACCGAAAATGACGGAAACGGCCATATTTGCGAGAAGACTTATTTGTTTGTCTTGGTGAGCGCGCTGGATCGTTTGTTGCTGGGAATCCGGCCATATTGGGGGCAGGAGTCAGCCGCGCTTCACGCCACGTTTGTTGCGCAGCATAGTAAAAAATTCTGGATTCGAATATGGCCGTTGATCATCGGTCGTGGATACTATTTACGCCAGGCAGATGGTTACACTAGCTACAATACTTCCCGATTGGAGCTGTTGCTGGATGACGATTATATCGTTGACGGCGAAGTTTATCGGGCTTCCAGAGCGCATGGACCATTACGGATTTATGAGGATGGACCACTGTATTTTCGGGCGTTGTAATATTTTTTCATGCAAAGTAAAGCCGGTTTTTCCTCACCACCAGCATCACTTGTCGCTGCGCTTACGCCAGAGTCGATACCCACCATACCAACGAGCCTGCTGCCGCTGACGGATCAATTGCAGCAGCGTTTTGGCGTAGCGCTTGAGGCGATTCTTCTGTATGGCTCTAATCTGCATGGATCTAAAACAGACGAAGGTGTCATCGATTTCTATGTGCTGGTTGACGATTACCGCCATGCGTATCAGGAAAAGATGTTGCAATACTTGAATGTCTGGCTGGCGCCAAATGTTTTCTATCTGGAAGTGCCTGGTTCCAATGGTAGTATATTGCGCGCAAAATACGCAGTCATGTCAACCATGCATTTTGAGAAAGCGGCAAGCGACTGGTTTCATCCTTATATCTGGGCGCGTTTTGCTCAGCCTTTTGAGTTGTTGTATGGTCGTGATGAAGTTGTTTTGCAGCGTATCAGGCTTGCGCAGGCGCGGGCAATTATTAAGTTTCTCGAAACAACGCTGCCGATGTTGCCGTCTGGAGAGGTGAGCGCTGAGCAGATCTGGACTTCAGGATTGCAATTGACTTATGCTGCCGAGTTGCGCGCTGAACGGCGATCACGCTCTAACTTGCTGGTAGAGATTAATTTGCCGGTATACCGGCGCCTGACGGCCTTGGCATTGCCTGTGCTGTATCCGATGCTGATGTTGAGTGCAGACGATCAGTATGTGTTGAAAGTAACCCCAGCACAAAACTTTAAGGCCAGACTCAATTGGCGTCTGCGGCGCTGGCAGGGCAGAGTGTTATCTATTTTACGTCTGAGTAAGGCAACGCTGACCTTTCGTGATTGCCTGGATTATGCTGCCTGGAAAATTGAGCGGCATGCTGGTATAAAAGTTGAAATTACACCGATGCTCAGGCGTCACCCGGTACTATGGGGCTATAAGGTGATGTGGCAATTATTGCGACGGGGAATTTTGCGTTAAAAATTAAAGGGAGATATGTAATCCATGAAAAACCTGGTGCGTTTATGGTTGTTATCGTTGTTTTTTTTGCTGGCAGCATGTTCCAGTATGTATTACAGCGGGCTTGAGAAAATAGGAATCCCAAAGCGTGATGTGCTGGTGCACCGTGTTGAAAAAGCACGCGATACTCAGGAGGAAACCAAACAGCAATTCAAATCGGCACTGGAGCAGTTTATGGTGGTGACGCGTTTTGATGGTGGTGATCTTGAGAAGGTTTACCAAAAACTGAATAGCGAATACGAGGCCAGCGTTGATAAGGCCAGCGAGGTGAAAGAACGTATTGCTGATATTGAAAGTGTCTCGGCTGCCCTGTTTGCGGAGTGGGAGACAGAAATTACGCAATACAAAAATCCGTCCCTGAAGAAGCAAAGCCAGGATAAGCTGGTTGCAACCCGCAGTCACTACCGGCAATTGATTACTGCCATGAAAAATTCGGAGGCAAGAATACAGCCGGTATTGTCTGTATTTAACGATCAGGTCATGTACTTGAAACACAATCTTAATGCGCAGGCGATTACTTCCTTGAAGAGCGAGCTGGGTAATCTGCAGTCCGATGTCTCTACCCTGATTGCTTCAATGGAAAACTCCATCGATGAGGCGAATCGTTTCCTTTCTAATATGGAAAAGAACTAGTTGGCTGCACAAACAGGATATTGAGGCATCATAGAAGAGTCATTTTTTGTTATTTTTTATGATTCAAAAATTTTGTTAACGCTTGTCCAAGGGGCGATTTATCTGGCAGAGTGGTGATCAGGTCGCGTAGGTGGCGAGTGGCTGACGGGTTGAGTTGATGCGTGCGTTTGGGTGATTCGAATCTGTGGTTTTGGGTAGGATTGGGTCGCACCGCTATTTTTATCTCATGAATTGTAAAATTATGTTTGGTTAGGTGTCGCAGAATGGTAGGAGTTAGTTGACGTAATCTGCTGGCGATTACTCCGTTGTCTGCGTAAACCAAAACTACGCCGTCAGCGTATCTTCCCACTGCGCAGCGGTTTTTGACAGAAGGTGGAACAATGCTCAAGAGCACCTTTTGTACCTCAATTAGCTGTTTTGCCTGATTGAATATAGGTTCATAATCAGACAGATTGCCAAGGATGGTTAAGTAGTTTCTTAAATCATAGATCGACATGGCTAATTAATCCAAGGAAGAACAGATGAACATTATTCTTATTTCTGACCGGTTTGGGCAAGCAAAATCGCTTACTTTGACGCGTTTCCACTTGTTGATAGCGCTGCTGCTAACGCTGTTGATAATTATAGTTTCGACCGTCGCCCTGAATCGTTTTGCCGGAGAAATTGCGGATAAAATCAATCATCCGGTACTGCGGGATGTTCTACAGAACGCTGAATCTAAAAGAAATCATAAAGTCCAGGCGCATCTGAATAAAAATCTGGATTTCATGGCGGCTAAGGTAGCGAAAATGCAGGTACAGCTGTTTCGTCTGAATGAATTAGGGCGGCGGTTAGTGAATTTATATGGAATCGATCCGCAGGAACTTTCATTTGATCAACTGCCCGGACAGGGCGGGATCGAGAGAGTTATTCCAGAACAGGAAATATCGTTAGACGAACTCAACCGGACATTACATTCGATTAGCAGATCACTAAGAGACAGGGCTGACAAATTGGCGGTGCTCGACAGCTTGCTTTTGGGTGACCGGATTGAGCAGGAAATGTTGCCGAGCGCAATGCCGCTGGATACAAACTGGTTTTCTTCAGATTTTGGTATGCGTATAGATCCTTTTACCGGTAAAAAAAGCTTCCATGAAGGGGTGGACTTTCCTGCTAAGCCTGGTACGCCAATCAAAGCTGCGGCTGGTGGGGTAGTGGTCTTCTCTGACTATCATGCTGGTTATGGTAACATGGTGGCAATTGACCATGGCAATGCGCTGGTTAGCCGTTATGCACATGCGTCCAGGTTATTGGTTAATGTTGGACAGGTTGTGTTAAAGGGACAGAAAATTGCGGAAATTGGAAATACGGGGCGTTCTACCGGGCCGCACTTGCATTTTGAGATCAGACATAATGACATACCGCTCAATCCCTCCAGATTCTTGAAAAATAGTCAGGTGGCTGCCCGAAGATAGCAGTTAACTCGTTTGCAATAGATCAGTTTGTCTCTGGGTGGTTCCTTGATTGTTCGGACCGCTTTTTTGCGGCAGATATAACTCGAATAGTATGTAATCCGTCAGGAAATATCCCTGATTAATCCTCAATTGTTGGCAGGCATTAAGAAAACATCATCCCATGCTGAATAATTTACTGAAAAAGTTTTTTGGTAGCCGTAACGATCGGCTTGTCAAGCAGTACATGCAAACAGTACGTAAAATCAATGAATTGGAGTCTGGTATTGCCGCACTGACGGATGCTGCGTTATGTGGAAAAACGGATGAATTCAGAAACAGGTTGACCAATGGGGAGACGTTGGATCAATTAATGATGGAAGCGTTTGCGGTGGTGCGCGAGACTAGCAAGCGTGTATTGGGTATGCGTCATTTTGATGCGCAATTGATCGGCGGTATGGTGCTGCATGAAGGCAAGATAGCCGAGATGCGTACTGGTGAAGGCAAAACGTTGATGGCGACATTGCCGACCTATCTGAATGCTTTATCTGGCAAGGGTGTGCATATCGTCACGGTCAATGATTACCTTGCCAGGCGTGATGCGGAATGGATGGGTCAGATTTATACTTTTCTCGGGTTGACGGTTGGCGTGGTCGTGTCACAAATGCCACAAGAAACCAAGCAGGTTGCGTATGCTGCGGATATTACCTATGGTACCAACAACGAGTATGGTTTTGATTATCTGCGCGACAACATGGTTGGACATATTGCAGAGCGCGTGCAACGGCCACTTAATTTTGCGATTGTCGATGAGGTGGATTCGATTCTGATCGATGAAGCACGTACTCCTCTGATCATCTCCGGAATGGCGGAGGGAGATATCGAAATCTATACCAAGATCAATAAACTTATTCCAAAGCTGGTTAAACAAGAAAATGAGAAAGGTGTAGGTGATTTCAGTGTTGACGAGAAAACTCAACAAGTATTGATCAGCGAAGCGGGATTTGAACATGCGGAGGCATTGCTGAGTGAGGCTGGATTGCTGTCTGCAGGAACCAGTTTGTACGATCCGGCAAATATCACTCTGATTCACCACCTCAACGCGGCGTTGCGTGCACATAATTTGTACAATCGTGATCAGCATTATGTTGTACAGAATAACGAAGTAATCATTGTTGATGAATTTACCGGTCGATTGATGCCGGGGCGACGCTGGTCGGAAGGGCTACACCAGGCGGTAGAAGCAAAAGAGGGGGTCTCTATTCAGAAAGAAAACCAGACACTGGCCTCAATTACCTTCCAGAATTATTTCCGCATGTACGAGAAGCTTTCTGGCATGACTGGAACAGCGGATACGGAAGCATTTGAATTTCAGCAAATCTATGGACTGGAAACCGTGGTGATTCCGACGCATCGTCCGATGATTCGTCAAGATCGCATGGATCAGGTGTTTCGTACCACCAAAGAAAAGTATCAGGCTATTCTTGTAGATATCAAAGATTGTTATGAGCGTGGGCAACCGGTTCTGGTTGGCACGACATCCATCGAAAATAATGAGCTGCTCTCAACACTGTTGACGCAGGAAAAGTTGCCGCATCAGATTCTGAATGCCAAGCAACACGAGCGTGAGGCCGATATTATCGCTCAGGCAGGCCAGTCAAAAATGGTCACGATTGCGACTAATATGGCCGGACGTGGTACCGATATTGTTTTGGGAGGTAGTCCTGAACCTGAAATCCATCGTATCCAGGCAGATGCGAAACTGGATGATAAAACTAAATCCGAACGAATCCAGGCGATACAAAGTACCTGGCAAGTACGGCACGACGAAGTAATCAAGCTGGGTGGGCTGCATATTATTGGTACGGAGCGGCACGAATCCCGTCGTATTGATAATCAGCTGCGGGGGCGTTCGGGCAGACAGGGGGATCCTGGTTCCAGTCGTTTTTACCTGTCACTGGAAGATTCATTATTGCGTATTTTCTCCTCAGATCGTGTCGCCAGCATCATGACCAAACTCAATATGCCCGAAGGAGAGGCGATTGAGCATCCATGGGTGACTCGGGCGATTGAAAATGCGCAGCGTAAAGTGGAAGCCCGCAACTTCGATATTCGCAAACAGTTGCTGGAATACGATGATGTTGCCAATGACCAGCGTAAGGTCATTTACCAGCAGCGCAGCGAATTGCTGGAGGCAGATCAGAATATCTCCGATACCATCAGCGCAATTCGCGAAAGTGTCATTGATCAGCTAGTCAGCCTGTATATGCCTCCACAAAGTATTGAGGAGCAGTGGGATATTCCCGGTTTAGAGAAAGCATTGACGGCCGAATTCAATCTGCATTTACCGGTTCAGCAGTGGCTGGACGAAGATCATGATTTGCACGAAGAAAGCTTGCGGCAGCGGATTATTGAAACGATTAATACGTTGTATGTGAATAAGTCAGCACAGGCGGGTGTGGCATTGATGCAGCAATATGAACGCATGGTGATGCTGCACATGCTTGATAGTCAATGGCGAGAACACTTGGCTGCGCTGGATCATTTACGACAAAGTATCCATTTGCGAGGGTATGCGCAAAAAAATCCCAAGCAGGAGTACAAGCGGGAAGCTTTTGAATTATTTACCGGAATGCTGGAATCCGTTAAGTTGGAAGTTACCAAAATTCTGCTGACTGTGCAGATTAAGAGCGAGCAGCAAGTAGATGCTCTGGGTGAGGCGCCTGCACCAGCAAATGTGCAGTATCACCATGCTAACTATGAAGAAGTGGTTGGTGAAAACGTATCGGCACAAGAAAATCAGAATAACCCAGAAAACAAGGCGCAACCTTATGTTCGTAAGAATGACAAGGTTGGGCGCAATGATCCTTGTCCGTGTGGATCAGGAAAAAAATACAAGCAATGTCATGGCAAGCTCGCCTGATCAAGTACGAATCTTCTCACTTTCCAAACTAGATCAGCTTTCGTTATTGTGAACCAGTAACACTGGTACTAACGAACTTCTGGCAACGCCCTCCGCCACACTGCCCAGCAGTAGACGGGTAAAGCCGGAATGGCCATGGGAACCGATTACGATCAAGTCGGCCTGCCATTCTTCAGCTTCTGCAATAATTGCCTGTGAAATTTTCCGGCTACCTGCGCAAACCGATTTTGTTTGTACCATCAAACCAGCCAACCGAGCAAAATCTGCGGCTGCGGCCAGTATTTTTTGGCTGGCGGGTTGCAGGATTTTCTGCAGTTCTTCATAGTTGACATAGTCTTCATCTACCAGATAGGCAATATCGGTGTAGATATGTACAAGTGCAACCTGCGCTTGGGTAAGTTTTGCCAGAGCGATTGCTTCCTGTAAGGCACGTTTTGCGCTCGAACTGCCATCGACTGGTACCAGAATTTTTTGATACATATTGCCTCCCGAAAATAATTTATTAACAAGCCCCAAGATCACTGACCTCGCATAAACATTTTATCAAGTGCTGCCAGGCTGATTTCAAACCAGGTGGGACGCCCATGATTACACTGATCGGCACGCTCAGTGTGCTCCATTTTTCGCAATAAGGCGTTCATTTCGGTCAGTGTCAGCTGGCGATTAGCACGCACGGCGTTATGGCATGCCATTGTGGCAAGTAACCCGTTGTGTTGCGCAGTCAACAATAGTTTAGGGTCGCCTTCCCGGACTTCTTGCAGCACCCCCCGTACCAGTTCCTCAATATCCGCATCCTGCAGCATGGCGGGGATAGCGCGTACCACTAGAGCAGTAGCGGAAAGCGGTGCTATCTCAAATCCGAGATCCTGAAAAAGTTGTTGATTTTCCTCAACCGTTGCGATATCAAGGCTGCTTGCATGAAACGTTATTGGTACCAGTAAACATTGTGCAGCTAGTTTACGTTGATCCAGGGCGACTTTTAGTTGTTCATAAACAATACGTTCATGTGCAGCATGCATATCCACCAGGATGAGTCCTTTCGCATTTTGTGCCAGCAGATAAATGCCATGCAGCTGTCCAATGGCAAAACCCAGCGGTGGGGTAATGGACTCCTGTGCAGAGAGGTTATGGTCACGCGCGTTGGTTGAGTTGGTTGGTTTTGCTTCGCCACCAAACAAAATTTCATAGAATGGTTCAGGCGACTGCGCAACTGCCCTGATAGGCAAGCTTTGTTGCTGGTAGTAACTGCCTTTGAAATTATCCTGTGCTGGCTGGTAATTTACCGTTTGCTGCTCACGAGTTTGGCTGGGTGGAGTGGGCAGGATGGGTGCGGTGGTATCGATACCTGGCGGAGATGCTAATGCCTTGCTGATGGCGTGATAAATGAATTGATGAACCGCTCGGCTTTCGCGAAAGCGAATTTCTATTTTAGTCGGATGCACATTGACATCAATCTGTTGCGGTTCGATATCGAGGTATAGCACAAAGGCGGCATAGCGATTGTGATGTAGCACGTCACGATAACCCTCGCGTAAGGCGTGTGTCACTAACTTGTCACGTATGAAACGGCCATTTACAAAAAAATACTGCATGTCGGCGGTTGCGCGGGAATACGCGGGTAATGCCAGCATGCCGTGCAAACGGATATCGGCGGAAAGTTCACTAAACCAGGTAGCGGCTTGGGTGAATTCCTCACCTAATACAGCGGAGATACGTGAGTGCGCCTCTGTTGCCGGATAGTGGCTACGTAATTTCTCATTGCGCTGTAAACGAAAGCTTACGCCGGGATGCGATAGTGCAATACGCTGAAAAACAGTTTCACAATGTGCAAATTCAGTTGCTTCCGTTTTAAGAAATTTACGGCGCGCTGGTAAGTTAAAGAAGAGATCGCCTACTGTTACTGTGGTGCCAACCGCATGGGCAGCTGGCTCGGTGGGCAACAAACGAGTTCCTTCTATCCCGATTTTCCAGGCATGTTCTCCAGTTGCATGGCGACTGACAAGCGATAAATTGGATACTGATGCAATGCTGGCCAGCCCTTCTCCACGAAAGCCCAGACTGGCAATGTTATGCAGATCTTCCTGGCAGCTGATTTTACTGGTTGCATGCCGCATCAGCGCCAGCGGCAATTCTTGCACGACGATTCCTGTTCCATTATCAGTGACTCGTATCTGTTTCAGTCCACCATGCAGGATTTCAACAGAGATATCTGTAGCGCCAGCATCGATGGCATTCTCCAGCAACTCTTTTAGAACGGAAGCCGGACGCTCGACCACTTCACCTGCTGCAATTTGACTGATCAGGCCGTCGGGGAGTAATTTAATGGTGTTCATTAATATATGCGATTCTCTGGCTGTGTTCCCGTTTATTTCAATGGCGCTAATTGTTTTGTTTAAAACCTTAACTTTTTAGAGACGCCCTTTAACCATTCTTATTAGTCACAAAACTGACGCCGGGTTATGATACGCTTTGATCCGGCTATAGGGTTAGCAGCGGGGCGAGTATACGATCCCCAGAGAAATTCTGGTAATCCAGGGTATTTCAGATTAACTGACAAACCGATGTAATCCAATAATATGACACAAGACGAACAAAAGCAGGCAGCAGCACAGGCTGCAATCCAGTATGTGCCTAAAGGTGGCCTTGTTGGTGTGGGGACGGGATCCACGGCGAATTATTTTATTGATGCACTTGCTACCATCAAGCACCAGATTGAAGGTGCTGTGGCGAGTTCACAGGCAACAGCAGAACGTTTGAAAAAACACGGAATTGAGGTGTTTGATCTAAATGCTGTCGATAATTTACCAGTTTATGTAGATGGTGCGGATGAAATTACCCGTCACTTGCATATGGTTAAGGGTGGTGGTGGCGCGTTGACTCGTGAAAAAATCGTGGCAGCAGTGGCGCACAAGTTCATCTGTATAGCCGATCAGAGCAAACTGGTCAACGTATTAGGAAATTTTCCGCTGCCGGTAGAAGTGATTCCGATGGCACGCAGTTACGTAGCGAGGGAAATTGCGTTGCTTGGTGGACAACCGGCATTGCGTATGGGATTTACAACCGATAATGGTAATCTGATCCTGGATATCCATAATTTCAACATTGCTAATCCGGTTGAACTCGAAACTACGTTGAATCAAATTGCCGGTGTCGTCACCAATGGGTTATTCGCCAGAAGAGGAGCGGATTTATTACTATTGGGAACACCGCAAGGAGTTGAAACCATTAAGTTATGAAATACTTGCTGAGTGCTGCCCGGCTTGATTGGCGCCTGCTTTTCCAGGCAAGACGTTATTGCAATAAGTTTGCTATCAACTTCATTTACCGTTAACTGTTTACCCTCCCCAGGACGATTCACATGATTAAAAAAGAGCATATTTCCAAAAAATTCGATGCTGATCTTGAAGAAGTCCGTACCAGTGTCTTGCAAATGGGTGGGTTTGTCGTGCAACAAATCGAGCAGGCTATCGAGGCGCTTTTTACTGGAGATGAGCAATCCATAGAGCAAGTCATCGTCAATGATCATCGTGTCAATGCCATGCAGGTGAAGATTGACGAGCTTAGTTGTCAGATAATTGCTCGCCGTCAGCCAACAGCCGGCGATCTACGTATGATTATGACCGTTATTAATACCATTACCGATCTGGAAAGAATCGGCGATGAGGCCGCTAAGATTGCCAGGATGGCCAAACGGATCTACGACGCTGATCGCCTGCAAGTGCCCCGGTTTATTGAAATCAAACATATCGCCAATCTAACGATCGATATGGTGAATAAGGCACTCGATGCATTCGCTCGCCTGGATTCAAGCGTGTCGGCTAAAATTGTGCGCCAGGATGACGAAGTGGATGAGGAATTTCGCTCAATCATTCGACAATTGATTACCTTCATGATGGAAGACCCTCGGAAAATTTCGACTGCTATTGAAATTCTATTTGTGGCCAAGGCAATAGAAAGAATAGGAGATCATGCCAAGAATATGTCCGAATATGTGGTGTATATGGTCAAAGGTAAGGATGTGCGCCATATTTCTGCAGATGAAATCGAGCGTGAGGTTAACGGTAACGGGTAATAATGCGACATTTCGAATTGCAGAATATATCAACCATCTGATTTATGCATGAATACTCGACCCTAGCGGCGGTTGATCTGGGTTCCAATAGCTTTCACCTGCAGGTGGCAAGAGTCGTAGACAAACAGCTTTATCCGCTGGATAGTCTTAAAGAGATGGTGCAGCTTGCGGCAGGTCTGTCTGAAGACAAAATGCTACATGAGGTATCCCAGCAGCGTGCACTGACCTGCCTGGGAAGATTTGGTGAAAGATTGCGTGGATTATCGCCACACGCAGTTCGCGTTGTTGGCACCAACTCTTTGCGTGTTGCCAGAAATGCCGCCGAGTTTTTGCAAAAAGCAGAGCAAGCCCTCGGCTTTCCAATTGAAGTTATCGCAGGTCAGGAAGAAGCCAGACTGATTTACTTGGGTGTGGCACATAGTTTACCTGCCTCAACCAATAATCGACTCGTCATTGACATTGGCGGGGGGTCAACCGAATTTATCATCGGTAACCGGTTGAAATCTGACAAGCTTGAAAGTCTTTACATGGGATGCATCAACTATAGTCAGCGTTTCTTTCCAGACGGAAAAATCAGCAAGGGTGCGATGAAGCGCGCGGAATTTGCTGCCAGGACGGAAATACAGGCTATTTCTACAGATTTCTCCAATGAATACTGGCAGGAAGCCTATGGGGCGTCAGGAACTGCGCGTGCACTAGCGCGTATACTGAGTGTGAACCAGTTTAACGACATTGATGAGCCTGATGTCATCACATCGACGGGACTGGATAAATTACGGGAGCATCTCATTAAATCGGGAGATATCCGTAATCTTGGATTAGCTGGATTACAATCAGATCGTGAAAAGGTCCTGGTCGGCGGGTTTTCCATTATGGCAGCTGCTTTTACCGAGCTGAAGATTACGCGCATGGCTGTCACGACTGGTGCGTTACGCGAAGGTGTGTTATACGATCTGCTGGGTCGATTTTACCGGGAAGATATGCGTGAAGTCTCCGTGCAGCAATTTACGCAGCGTTATCGCATTGATTCCGCACAGGCAAACCGGATTGAAGCACTCGCTGTTACCTTAAGCCAGCAATTGCTGGCAAACTATCCGGATGAAGAGGCGGTAGACGACGCGCTGAAAATACTTTCCTGGGCGGCGCGTCTACATGAAATTGGAATCTGTGTTGCACATACGAGCTTTCACAAGCACTCGGCCTATATTCTGAATAATGCTGATATTCCTGGGTTCTCTCGCATGGAGCAGTTGCAGTTAAGCCAGCTGGCACTCGCAGTACGGGGTTCACTTGCCAAAGTTAAGGATTTTATTGGTAACCCAATCAATCTTGTGGGTGTAATTGCGCTACGACTTGCAGCAGTTTTTTACCATAGCCGTACTAATATCGAGTTACCAAGTATGAGAATGGTGATCGAGGACAAAAAATGCAGATTGTTTATTCCGCAGCAATGGTTGGAGCGCTATCCGTTAACCGAGACGCTGCTCGCTAACGAATGTGAGGCTTGGGCAAAAGTTAACATTGATTTCAGGGTTGAGGATTATTCCAGCAAAAACCTCACCTGATTGTATTGTGATCTTTTGTGGGTGTTAATAACTGACGTCGTCTTTGACTGAAAACCGGTAGCCTGTCCCTCTGACAGTCTGAATGAGACTGTCCTTTGCGGTAGCCTCCAGCGCTTTGCGTAACCGACGTATGTGAACGTCAACGGTGCGATCTTCGACAAACACATGATCTCCCCAAACTTTGTCGAGCAACTGTACGCGGGAATGGACACGTTCTGCGTGCGCCATCAAGTAGTGCAGCAATCGAAACTCGGTCGGGCCGAGCACAATCTCTTGTGTGAAACCCCCTTCTGGAGCATCAGAGATTGTTATTCTGTGAGTGGTCGGATCGAGTCGTAATCCGCCAATATCAATGATTTCATCTGAAACTTCCGGGATGCGACGACGCAAAACTGCCTTGATGCGGGCATTCAACTCACGCGGTGAAAAGGGTTTGGTCATATAGTCATCTGCACCGACCTCCAACCCGGCGATTTTGTCGGTTTCATCAACACGGGCGGTTAGCATGATGATGGGAATCGGTTTGGTGCGCTGTTCGCTGCGTAATAAACGTACAAAATCGATGCCGCTCATGTTGGGCAACATCCAGTCCACTAACACTAGATTAGGCAGGACTTCATTGACCATAGTAATGGCATCTTCTGCTGTTTTGGCGTTTAGTGGGATATAGCCAGCACTTCTCAGGCTGTAGGAAATCAACTCTTGAATGGCAGGCTCATCTTCAACAACCAGAACTGTTGCGGACATTTAGCACCTTTTTTACGTTAACTTGTTAAGAGCATATAAAAAAAATCTTACAGATTTATGACATAGCAGCGATATTGTCATGATGCGGATACCAGCAAGTAAAGGAATGTCCAGTTAATCTGGCGTTAAATCTTTTTGTGCGCTAGATTTTTGATAGTCAATCGAGGTTTGCGCAGATAGCAGCAGAGAGGCGAGTATCGGCCATATATTTTCTATGATTTTTTCCTGGGCGCGCTCATTGGGGTGGATGCCATCCGCCAGGAAAAATTCACGATTTTCGCCAAAACCTTCCAGCATAAAAGGAACGAGTTGCAACTGATGATGCTGCGCCAGGCGGGGGAAAACATCACGAAACTTTCGGGTGTAACTTATGCCATAATTGGGCGGCAATTGCATCCCAACCAGTAACGGCAAAGCATCGTGCTGTTTGCAGGTCAGCACAATTGTTTCCAGATTGTCATATATCGATTGAATCGACTTTCCTTGCAGGCCGTCGTTGCCACCAAGCGCAATGACGACAATGGCAGGCTGGTGCGTGACAAGTGCTTGCTCGATACGTTTGCGCCCGCCCAGGGTGATTTCTCCACTGATGCTGATGTTGATAACTTTATAACTGGATGATTGGGTTTGCAGGCGTTGCTGAAGCAAATCAACCCAACTAGAATTTGGCGGTAATCCATAACCAACGGACAAGCTGTCGCCGAGTACCATGATTTTGATACTGGTTACAGACCAGGCAGAATGAGAACCTAAAGCGGTAAATAACCAACCTACAATGAGTAAAAATTTTTTCATGGCAAAAAATCTTTCGATTGAGCAACCTTTACAAATAAAAGGGCAGCCTATCATACAAGCTCAGGAGTTGACGAGAGAGATAGAAACTGGTGAAACCAAATTGACAATTCTGAAAGAGGTTAGTTTTCAGGTAATAGCAGGTGAGTCTATTGCTGTAGTTGGTGCTTCTGGTTCTGGGAAATCCACCTTGCTGGGTTTGCTGGCTGGACTGGATGAGCCAACTCGGGGAACCGTTTTTCTCGATGGACAGGATATATTTAAACTTGATGAAGACGAGCGGGCTGTATTGCGTGGGGAGTTGCTGGGATTCATGTTTCAGTCATTTCAGTTGTTGCCAGCGCTCACTGCATTGGAGAACGTTATGCTGCCGCTGGAATTGTCCGGTGCGGAGAGGGTACGTGATGCCGCTACTAACTGGTTAGCGCGGGTGGGGCTAGAGAAACGGGCGAAACACTACCCAAGGCAGCTATCCGGTGGTGAACAGCAGCGTGTTGCTATTGCGCGCGCATTTGTTACCCAGCCAAAACTGTTATTTGCCGATGAGCCAACCGGTAATCTGGATGCTGCCACAGGTTCGCAAATTATTGATTTGATGTTTGAGCTCAATCGTGAGCAAGGCACTACCTTGGTATTGGTCACGCATGATGAGAAACTGACCGAACGTTGCGTGCGTATTATCAAGCTGGCAGCTGGCAGGATAGTTGGTCATTCATAAAAAGGTAACAACATGAATCTGTTTCGATTTTCCTTGCGCACGTTGTTGCGTGACTGGCGTGCTGGAGAATTACGTATTCTGGTCCTGGCTCTGATTATTGCTGTGAGCGGCGTGACGACAGTTGGTTTTTTTTCTGATCGAGTACAGCGTGCTCTGGTACGTGAGAGCAGTCAGTTGCTGGGCGGCGATTTGCTGGTCAGCGCCAGCCATGAGCTACCTTCTGCATATGAGCAACAGGCTAAACGTTTCCGCTTGCAAACGACTACGTTGACCCGGTTTCCGAGCATGGTCAGCCATGCAGACAATAATTTATTGTGTGCCATCAAGGCGGTCACACCCGGATATCCCTTACGTGGGAAGCTCCAGCTGGCGATGTTATCGGAGGATGACAATCTGTTACAGTCATCCGCGCGAGTTGCGCAAGGCATTCCTGCGCCTGGAACCGTCTGGATCGATGAGAAAGTGATGGCGGGACTGGATGTTAAATCTGGAGACAAGCTCGAAATTGGAATGATCGAACTAACCGTTGCCGAGTTGGTGGCCAGTGAACCAGATCATTCAGTGGGTTTCATTAATATGAATCCACGTTTGTTGATCAATGCTCAGGATCTCGCCGCAAGCGAACTTATCCAGCCGGGAAGCCGTGTCAGTTATCAACTGCTGGTAGCGGGTGAAATAGCGGATGTGGCGGCTTTCCGAGACTGGTTGCAACCACAGCTTACGCCTGGGGAAAGTGTCGAGGGTATCCAGGATGCACGACCAGAAATCCGTGCTGCGCTGGATCGTGCGGGTAAATTTTTAGGTTTGGCTGCATTGGCAAGCGTTGTGGTTGCTGCCGTGGCAGTCGCACTGGCGACCCGTCGTTTTATTCAGCGACATCTCGATGGTTGTGCGGTAATGCGCTGTCTGGGCGCAACTCAGTCAGTCTTGCTGCGATTGTATCTCTATCATTTTTTGATGCTAGGGGCATTCGCCAGTTTTCTGGGTTGCATACTTGGAATTTTTGCGCAGGAGTTTCTGTCCCGTTGGCTTACTGAGCTCGTGGGTACCGTATTGCCATTGCCAGGTGCTTTACCGGCAGTGCATGGCATATTGACCGGCATGGTGCTGCTGCTGGGTTTTTCTCTGCCACCATTGCTGAATTTACGACAAGTGCCAGCGTTGCGCGTGATCCGGCGTGATATGGGTATGGCTAATCTACATGGCTTTGTCGGCTATGCGTTCGGGCTGGTGATGCTGTCTACGCTTTTTATCTGGAAAGCTGGTGAGCTAAAGCTTGGTTTGTTGATCATGCTGGGCTTTCTGTTGGCAGTTTTGGTATTTGCCACGATTGGCTGGTTAATCATCCGGCTGATGTTGCTGATGCGCACGCAAGGGTCAGGCGCATGGCATTATGGCCTGGCAAATATCAGACGGCGGACGCTGGCCAGTCTGGTGCAGGCCGTTGCGCTCGGATTGGGAATGATGGCGCTTATGACGCTAACCCTGATTCGCACCGACTTGCTGCAGGATTGGCAGACCCGGCTGCCGCCCGATACGCCCAATCGTTTTCTGCTCAATATTCAACCTGACCAGCGAGCGGCACTGGCTACTTTTTTTGAGCAGCAGGGGATTGCGCAACCAGAAATGTTTCCCATGGTGCGCGGTCGCTTGACCATGATCAATGACAAGAAGGTGCATCCAGAAAGTTACGACAATAACCCGCACGCCAAGCAGTTCATTATGCGTGAATTTAATCTGTCCTGGATGGATAGGTTGCAGCCAGATAATGAGATTGTTGCCGGAGAATGGTGGCAATCCGGAGAGGCTACTGCCAACGAATTGTCCATGGAAGCGCATTTTGCCGAGACAATCGGAGTGACACTTGGTGATCGCATGACATTTAATATTGCTGGGGAAGACCTTACAGCGACTATTACCAGTTTGCGCAAAATAGACTGGGACACTTTTCATGTCAATTTTTTTGCTGTTTTGCGTCCAGGCACGCTCGATCATTACCCGGTCACATATGTCACTAGTTTTTATCTGCCGTCCGCAAAAATCGGTGTCATGCAGAGTCTGGTTCGTGCTTTTCCAAATATGCTGATTATCGATGTTGCCGGCATGGTTGAACGCGTGCAAACCATGATTGGGCAGGTTGCGCGTGCAGTTGAGTTTGTGTTTTTGTTCACCTTGCTGGCCGGATTCATCGTGTTGTATGCGGCAATTGCCGCTACTCAGGATGAGCGGAGATATGAAGCCGCGATCTTTCGCACGCTCGGCGCGAAAAAACGACAGCTTGCCCGCGCCTGGTTTGTTGAGTTCGCCATTCTCGGAGGACTGGCAGGCGTGTTTGCAGCAGCAGGTTCTGGCATGCTTGGCTCTGTTATCAGCGAATACGCGCTACATTTACCCTATACCCCTAACCCTTGGCTATGGCTGACTGGTATTCTGATCGGAGTCATCAGCGTAACTGTAGCCGGACTGATCGGTACTCGTTCAACACTATCGCAGCCACCCTTATTGACGTTGCGGAAAGCAGGCTGATGGAGCATGGTTTGTGATTTACTGCGATTGCACAGGTCTGATAGGCTCTTGGATAAAAGAGCTTGCTAGGCTGTGTCGATAGGTTTAGTATTTTTCGGGTAAAGGTGGAGAGGGGTATGTTGTTTTCCAGTGTTTGTACCCAGGAGATATTTGTTTCGATGTATGCACGTCACACAAAAAATAATTAACCGAGGGATGATATGCCGCAAAAAATAGCTCACATTGATGATGATCCTGATATTCGTGATACCGTTAGACGAATACTCGTGGCGAATGGATACGAAGTTAATAGTTATCACACATCAGTCGATTTCATTGATGCACTGAGTCACCCGGAATCTATTCCTGATTTGGCAATTTTGGATGTTATGGTCGAATCTATGGATGCCGGTTTGAAAACCTACCTGGAGCTGCATGAGCGATTTCCCGAAATGCAGGCGGTTTTTATGACTTCACTTGGCGACATGATCCTGCCCTATTTTGCGGGTAAATCGCAGGAATGGGTCTGTATCATCGAAAAACCTGTTGAGCCCGCTGTATTGTTATCGATTATCCGCGATCGACTCGATCGTAATCCCGAAAAATAGCGTTATCCCTGAAGGCGTGATCGGCGATGGCTGAAATTGATTTTTCTTGGAGTAACCTTAACCATCAGTTCAATATTACTACTGCCAGAGAACGAGGGCACAAGCTTAGTAATGAGATTCTGGTTGAGAATATTCGCTGGTTTATCATCTTCAGGTGGGCGGTTGTTGCTGGCCTCATTCTGCTGCAAATATTCTTTCTGACGGCATCAGAAACACTTTCCTGGCTTGGTATAAGAGAGAATCAAACCTGGCCATTTGCCATCAGTATTATTTTGAGTGGCGCCAATTTTTTATATATTTATGCGCTTGATTATAGCAAATCATCTCGATATAACTCACCATCTATCAATCTTTGGATACAAATAACTGTTGATCTAATCTGTCTGTCAATGGTGGTGCACTATGTTGGTAGTACGGCTACGCCGGCACCATTTTTCTACATCCTCCATATTGTGCTGGCATGTATCTTTTTTTCGACGATCGAAAGTCTGATAGTTCTGGTGATTGTGGTGACGATGTACACCATTTTGCTGGTCTCGGAAAGTGGCATGTTCATCAGTGTTTATCAATCCATCATGGTGGGTGCGCAGGCGGTTCCGAATGAAAGTTTGAGCAAAGGCCGCGTTCTGTTATGGATGGTTTCGCTAAATTCGCTGTTTATGATTGTCTGGTATGTGGTATCACGTTTGTCGATGGTAGTTCGTGCTCATGAGCAACATCTCAAGGAAGCGATGGAGCAGGTGAAACAGGCACAATTTAACAAAGACCAATACGGCATGCTGGTGACGCATCAGCTCAAGGCACCCTTGGATGCAATCCGTAGCAAGATTAATCTCATTAATGATGGATACTGCGGAGAGGTATCTCCTGACATAAAAGAAGTGCTGGCAAGAATCGACAAACGTGGCGCCAGCATGTCACGACTCATCCTGGATATGCTCAGACTGGAGCGGTTAAAAGTGTCAATGTACACCCGTGAAATGATGGAGCCAATTAGCGTGGCAGCTGTAATCGCCAAATCTATTGATAAACTGGGACCGGTGGCAAATGCCAAGAATGTCAAGCTAGACCATGCTATTCAGGATTTCTGGGTTACAGGTATTCCAGACCAGGTAGAGATTGTTCTGGAAAACATTATTTCAAACGCAGTTACTTATTCTTTCGATAATGCCTCTGTGGAAATTACATCCGCAGCCAATTTCAGCGATAACACGGGGAGTATCACAGTTACCGACCATGGTATTGGGATCGAGGAGAAAGACTTATCCAATGTTTTTAATGAATACTTTTATTCACCCAGAGCTGTGGTGCACAACAAGTCATCCAGTGGAATAGGACTGTCTTTGGTTAAGCTTGCCGCTCAAAACAACAATATCAAAATACGGATATCCAGCGTACCCAATGTGGGAACAACTTTCACCATTGTATTTAATGACATACTGCCATTCAGCGAGAGGGCAAATTGACGGCTATGAGGAATTTTAATATCAGGAAGCTTCGTCCGGTTCTGGATCCTCGGTTCTGATTGGTTGTTGGTCGTTGATTGATGTTTTCTTGTCGGTGGCGTAGGCTGGTACACGTGGCGTTGCACAGACAACATCCGCATTTTGTGCGCGATGGCGCAGGGCATGATCCATCAGTACTAGTGCGAGCATTGCTTCCACGATTGGCGTGGCACGAATGCCGACACAGGGGTCGTGGCGACCATGAGTCTGCACAATGGCAGGTTGTCCCTGCTTGTCGACGGAACGCCGTTCCAGGCGAATACTGGAGGTGGGTTTGACGGCGACATTAACGGTGATAGATTGGCCGGTAGAAATGCCGCCTAATATACCGCCAGCGTGATTACTTAGAAATCCCTCGGGTGTAATTTCATCAGAATGTTCCGTTCCTTTCTGGGTTACGCAGTCAAATCCCGCCCCAATTTCAACACCTTTGACAGCATTAATGCTCATCATGGCGTAGGCAATTTCGGCATCGAGTCGATCGTATACCGGCTCTCCCCAACCAACCGGCACACCTTCAGCTACAGCCGTGATTTTGGCACCGATCGAATTCCCTGATTTGCGCAGATTGTCCATAAAAGTTTCCAGTTCCGCTGCGCGGGTATTATCTGCAGCAAAAAAAGGGTTCTGGTTGACATCTTCCCAGCATTTGAAAGGCAAACAGATTGGGCCAAGTTGCGCCATGTAGCCACGAACGATTACGCCATGTCGCTCCAGCAGCCATTTTTTGGCAATGGCGGAGGCGGCAACACGTACAGCAGTTTCACGTGCAGAAGCTCTTCCACCGCCGCGGTAATCACGAATGCCATATTTCTGCCAGTAGGTATAGTCAGCATGACCCGGGCGGAAGACATCCATAATCTTGCTGTAATCCTTGCTTCGTTGATCGATGTTACGAATCAGCAAGGCAATCGGGGTGCCCGTCGTTTGTCCTTCAAACACCCCGGAAAGAATTTCTACCTGATCGGTTTCATGCCGTTGGGTAACGTGACGTGACGTGCCAGGTTTTCGCCGATCGAGTTCTTGTTGAATATCGTTTTCTGATAAAACAAGCCCTGGTGGACATCCATCGACAATGCAGCCAATCGCTGGTCCGTGCGATTCGCCAAAAGAAGTGACGCTGAATAATTTTCCTATTGTGTTGCCTGGCATTGCGCTTCCCCAAAAACAGAACGCCAGAGTCTATCACAAGCGTAAAACGGATAGCTTGCGCTAATCGCATACAAGATGAGTCAATATCATCCAGAATTACAAAGTTGGCGGGTAAAATGTCACGGAATTTCATCAAGGAGGGGTAATGAATAGCGGAGAGGTAAAAGCATATCTGCTGGATCTGCAAAACCGGATTGTATCCGGGCTGGAGGAAATGGACGGTGGAAAATTTCGTCGCGATAGCTGGGAGCGTCCACAGGGGGGTGGTGGCACCAGTTGCGTAATTGAAGAAGGCAACGTGCTGGAACGTGGTGGCGTGAATTTTTCACATGTTTATGGTAGTGGTTTACCTGCTTCGGCAACGGCTGCGCGTCCAGAGCTTGCTGGCAGGGCGTTTGAGGCTATTGGTGTTTCGCTCGTACTGCATCCACGTAATCCCTATGCGCCAACCGTGCATATGAATGTACGTTTTTTTGAGGCAATTAAGGAAGGAACTGAGCCGGTATGGTGGTTTGGTGGGGGCATGGATTTGACGCCTTACTATGGTTTTGAAGAAGATGCGATACATTTTCATCAAAGCTGCCAGCAAGCGCTTGATCCTATTGGTGGAGATTACTACCAGCGCTTCAAGAAATGGTGCGATGAATATTTTTATTTAAGGCATCGCCAAGAGCCACGAGGGATTGGTGGGATTTTTTTTGATGACTTAAATCAGCCAGATTTTGCAACTTGCTTTCACCTGACCAGAAATGTTGGCGATCATTTTTTAGCAGCTTATCTGCCTATTGTGCAGAAACGTTGCGATATTGCTTACGGCGAGCGGGAGCGCGATTTTCAGGCATATCGTCGTGGGCGATATGTCGAATTTAACCTGGTGTGGGATCGTGGCACGTTGTTTGGATTGCAGACAGGTGGGCGCACTGAGTCCATTCTGATGTCCCTGCCACCAATTGTCAAATGGCGTTACAACTGGGTGCCCGAAGCAGACACCCCTGAAGCCAGGCTATACAGTGACTTCCTGATCGGTAAGGATTGGTTACAGACGGATTAATAACTGATTGTTTTAAAGAAGATGTTTTATTCTCCTTCTTGAAAATAATTTGGCTGGCTCCATATCAAGAGCGGAGTTGGTTGAACATTACGCTTGGGGTTTTGAATCTGCCCTGTTTTTTTGGTACTGGGCGGTCCGTTCAGTCAATATTCAGGTTCAGGCTGACAGCGTATGGATTTTCTCGGCAGCCTGTGTGAGAGTCCTTTTGAAATGGAGGTTGATATGGCAATTACAAGATACGAGCCCTGGGGTTTGCTAACGCAATTGCAACGCGAGCTGGAACGGGCACGAGATGATGCAGCTGGAGACGGTTCTTTGGTGACTGCGGAATGGGCGCCAGCTGTTGATATCAAGGAAGAGGCAGGTAAGTTTGTACTGCATGCTGATGTGCCTGGGGTCAAACCAGAAGAAATTGATATCAGCATGGAAAACGGAGTTTTGACTATTAGGGGCGAGAAGCAGTCTGAGGTGAAAACTGAAAAAGAAGGTTATAAACGGGTAGAGCGCACTTATGGCTCATTCTATCGCCGATTCAGTTTGCCGGATACCGCCAATCCTGATGCTATTTCAGCTACATCGAAACATGGTGTCCTGGAAATCGTCATTCCTAAGCGGGAGTCCGTACAACCGAAGAAAATCAGCGTGACTGCTTCCAATTAAATTGGTTATTCGGGTTTGTGATAGGGGGTGGAGTAGTTGAAACTCTTCCCCCTTTTTTTATGGATAGTAACGGAATTGTCAAAAGATAATGACACGCATGCCCCGCTTTAACCAACGGCTGAGTTGGTTGATTTGTGCATTAGTGAGAGCAATACAGCCATTTGTCCAATTGAAGCGGTGATGAATGTCAATATCGCCTTCTCCAATGCCATGGATCCCAAGGTGCCCACCTAGCGGGGTATCTTGTGGGGCAAGTTGATTGTTATCGATAGCTTTAATAACCCTCTCCCACGTAGCCAAATTGATTCTGTTTTCCTGTAGGGCTAGATCAGCGATTTCCCGATTAGGGTAATCGATGGCAAAGAATTTATAAAAACGCTGGCTGTCCCTGATTGAAGATATTTTGAAAGTACCGATTGGAGTAAGATTGCTGCCATGCATTCGTGTCCGGCTAGCGCCAAACCTACCAATAGAGATATCACTAAAAAGTAACAGCGTTTTTCCTTCTTTCATGATAGCCAACTGGAGTTTGGATGTGTTAATTTCAATCCAGATTTCTGATTCAGCGTTAGCAAAAGTAAGGTTAGAGGCAAGTAAGAGCGTAAGGAATAGTTTTTTTAAAAGAGCACAATATTTGGGAAAACTATTTTGCTTAAAGTTTTTTTTCATGAGGGCTAGAACTTGACATGTAAGTAATAACGCCCTAGAATCCGCAGTCTTTTAGCCACTTTGTACGCATGAGCAAGATATGTGTGGCGTGATTTTATTAAGTCAGGGCGCTTGAATAGATTGCGAAGTAACGTAGAACAGATACGAGTAGTATGAATTAGCGATGTAGCCGGGAAGTAAATAATAGCCAAGATAAAGTCTCCTGAATAGGAAGTGAAATGCCAACCATTAATCAACTAGTAAGAAAGCCACGCAAGGCAAAGATAGTTAAAAGTAAAGTTCCAGCATTAGAGAGCTGCCCACAGAGAAGGGGTGTGTGCACTAGAGTATATACAACGACGCCTAAAAAACCAAATTCAGCTTTGAGAAAGGTTGCTAGAGTGCGTCTTACCAACGGTTTTGAGGTTAGTAGCTACATTGGTGGAGAAGGACATAATCTGCAGGAACACTCAGTTGTTTTAATCCGTGGCGGTAGAGTAAAAGATTTGCCGGGTGTTCGCTACCATACTGTTCGAGGAAGTTTGGATACAGTTGGAGTTAAAGATCGTAAGAAAGCACGTTCCAAATATGGGTCAAAAAAACCAAAGAGTAGTTGATTGATTGTTAAATAGCTGATTGTAGAAAATCGGATATCTTTTAGGTATAAATTCGGAGTAGAAATGCCAAGACGTAGAGAGGTTCCCAAAAGAGATATTTTGCCAGATCCAAAATATCATAACATCGAGTTAGCGAAATTCGTTAATGTGTTGATGACGCATGGTAAAAAATCAGTATCAGAGAGAATTATTTATGGCGCTCTAGATCAGGTTGGGAAAAAAACAGGTAAGGATCCCTTGGAGATCTTTACCCAAGCTCTGTCGAATATTAGGCCTGTAGTGGAGGTAAAAAGCAGACGTGTGGGTGGGGCTAACTATCAGGTGCCAGTAGAGGTGCGGTCTGTTAGGCGCAACGCCCTGGCGATGAGGTGGTTGCGCGATGCGGCGAGAAAAAGAAGTGAGAAATCGATGGGATTAAGATTGGCGGGTGAATTAATTGAGGCATCCGAAAATAGAGGTGCTGCATTTAAAAAACGTGAAGAGATTCATAGAATGGCTGAGTCGAATAAAGCATTCTCGCATTTTAGATTCTAATTTTACGCATATGACTTCCGTGGTGTGTGCCGTGCGGTTTTCGTGCAGTGTGTTATGAGCAGTAGAAAAACATTCAGGAAATAATTGTGTCAAAACAGATCCCGCTAGATAGATACCGAAATATAGGCATTATGGCGCATATTGACGCCGGTAAAACAACCACTACCGAGAGGATATTGTTTTACACCGGGGTGTCGCACAAGCTTGGTGAGGTGCACGACGGTGCGGCCACTATGGACTGGATGGAGCAAGAGCAGGAGCGTGGTATTACTATTACCTCGGCTGCGACTACTTGCTTCTGGACGGGTATGCAAAAAGGAAGTTATTTAGAACACAGAATTAATATTATTGATACGCCCGGTCACGTAGATTTCACAATTGAGGTGGAGCGTTCCTTGCGTGTTTTGGATGGAGCTTGTACGGTTTTTTGTGCAGTTGGTGGCGTGCAGCCGCAAACAGAAACTGTATGGCGGCAGGCAAATAAATACAAAGTACCTAGACTCGCATTTATCAATAAAATGGATCGGTCAGGGGCAAATTTTATGCGTGTTTATCAGCAGATAATTGCGCGCCTCAAAGCCCAGCCTGTTCCAGTGCAGTTGCCGATAGGTGCGGAAGATAGTTTTGCTGGTGTTATAGATCTGGTAAAGATGAAAGCTATCTACTGGGACGAAGCATCCAATGGAATTAATTTCGAAGAAAAGGAAGTGCCTGAGAATTTGCTTGAAGAAGCGCGGTCCTGGCGCGAAAAAATGGTGGAAACTGCCGCTGAGGCGAGTGAAACATTGATGAATAAATATCTTGAAAATGGAGATTTGTCGTTAATCGAAATTAAACAAGGACTACGTGCAAGAACAATCAATAACGAAATCATCCCGATGTTGTGCGGCACAGCCTTTAAAAATAAGGGTGTGCAAGCGATGTTAGATGCCGTGGCTGACTATTTGCCGTCACCGTTGGATGTGAATGCAATACAAGGAACAGAGGAAAATGGTGAGGCCGGGGAGCGCAAACCGGGAGAAAAGGAGCCTTTTGCAGCCCTAGCATTTAAAATAGCTACGGATCCTTATGTCGGCCAATTAACTTTCTTTCGAGTATATTCCGGGATAGTTAAATCTGGGGATACAGTATTTAACCCGGTAAAAGGGAAAAAAGAAAGGATTGGAAGAATCTTGCAGATGCATGCGAATCAGCGCGAAGAACTAAAGGAAGTGCGAGCGGGTGACATTGCAGCGGCTGTTGGTTTGAAAGAGGTGACAACTGGGGATACGTTATGCTCCATTGACAATATAATAACGTTGGAAAGAATGGATTTTCCAGAGCCCGTGATACATGTGGCCGTCGAGCCAAAAACAAAAGCAGATCAGGAAAAAATGGGAATGGCGCTGAACAGGTTGGCGCAAGAGGACCCCTCATTTAGAGTGAGAACGGATGAAGAGTCTGGGCAGACTATTATATCTGGCATGGGTGAACTTCATTTAGAAATTATTGTTGATCGTATGAAGCGTGAATTTGGGGTTGAGGCTAACGTTGGTGCTCCCCAGGTTGCGTACAGGGAGGCGATCAAGAAACAAGTTGAGGTCGAAGGGAAATTTATCAAGCAAAGCGGTGGGCGAGGTCAGTACGGGCATGTTTGGTTGCGTATGGGACCAAATGAATCTGGTAAGGGGTTTGAGTTTGTAGATGAAATTAAAGGTGGGACAGTTCCGCGGGAATATATACCCGCTGTTGAAAAAGGACTTGTGGACTCACTTTCGAATGGTGTGCTTGCTGGTTATCCGGTTGTGGATGTGAAAATAGCGCTCTTTGATGGTTCATACCACGATGTGGATTCAAACGAGAATGCATTCAAAATGGCCGCATCTATTGCTTTTAAAGAAGGGATGCGAAAAGCTAATGCAGTGCTTTTAGAGCCGATGATGGCCGTAGAGGTTGAAACGCCTGCAGACTTTATGGGTAACGTAGTCGGGGACTTGTCGTCCCGAAGAGGGATAATCCAAGGAATGGATGATACGCCTGGATTTAAAGTCATTAGAGCGGAGGTGCCTTTAGCTGAAATGTTTGGGTATTCGACTACTCTCCGGTCAGCAACCCAAGGAAGAGCCACTTATTCGATGGAATTTAAGCATTATGCAGAAGCGCCAAAGAATGTAGCTGAAGTGATTATCAGCAAGAAATAACCCACATCTATAACAAGGAAGGAAGGTATGGCTAAGAGTAAATTTGAGCGCAATAAACCGCATGTGAATGTTGGAACGATTGGGCATGTGGATCATGGGAAGACAACGCTTACTGCGGCGATCACGACGGTATTGACGAAGAAGTATGGTGGAGAGGTTAAATCTTATGATCAGATAGATTCTGCGCCGGAAGAGCGGGCGCGCGGAATTACGATCAACACTTCTCACGTTGAATATGAGACAGCCAATCGTCACTACGCTCATGTGGACTGCCCTGGGCATGCTGATTATGTAAAGAATATGATCACTGGCGCAGCGCAGATGGATGGAGCGATTTTGGTCGTATCGGCAGCAGACGGTCCGATGCCTCAAACTCGCGAACACATTCTGTTGGCACGGCAAGTTGGTGTACCCTACATTATCGTCTACATGAACAAGGCGGATATGGTAGATGACGCCGAACTGTTAGAACTGGTAGAAATGGAGATACGCGAGTTGCTTTCGAAATATGATTTTCCTGGTGATGACACGCCAATTATTATTGGATCAGCGCTAAAGGCGCTTGAGGGAGATGAAAGCGAAATTGGGCAGCCTTCAATTTTTAAATTGGCAGAAGCGCTAGATAGCTATATACCGGAGCCCGAGCGTGCAATTGACGGTGCTTTTATTATGCCGGTTGAAGATGTATTTTCTATTTCTGGTCGCGGTACTGTAGTAACGGGGCGTGTAGAGCGTGGCGTAGTTAAGGTGGGCGAAGAAATCGAGATCATTGGTTTGCGACCTACGATTAAAACCGTATGTACAGGCGTAGAGATGTTCCGCAAATTGCTGGATCAGGGGCAAGCAGGTGATAACGTTGGTGTGTTATTGCGTGGCACTAAGCGAGAAGAAGTGGAGCGTGGCCAGGTATTGGCAAAACCCGGCAGTATTCTTCCGCATACTAAGTTCACTGCGGAGATTTATGTATTGAGCAAAGATGAGGGTGGTCGGCATACACCTTTTTTTGCTGGTTATCGTCCGCAATTTTACTTTCGCACGACGGACGTGACTGGATCGATAGAGCTACCTGCTGGCACGGAGATGATTATGCCTGGTGATAATGTATCGGTTACAGTCAATCTTATTGCTCCAATTGCAATGGATGAGGGGTTGCGTTTTGCTATCCGTGAAGGAGGACGTACCGTAGGTGCTGGAGTCGTTGCAAAAGTCCTTGAATAGTTGGGGCATCAGTTCTTGATTTCATATGTGATAGATTTTACGAATAAGATGTGAGTTGTAGAATAACGCAATTGGCAGATATCTGTATACAAAAGAGTATATATGATACAATACTAGGCTAGCCTGAGAGGCTCAGGAGTATGTATACTGGGAAGAGATTAAATCAATGCAGAATCAGAAAATAAGGATACGTCTAAAAGCGTTTGATTATCGCTTAATAGACAAATCAGCGATGGAAATTGTTGATACAGCGAAACGTACCGGTGCTGTGGTTAGGGGTCCCGTCCCACTGCCAACTAGAATTGAGAGATTTGATGTTTTGCGGTCGCCGCATGTAAATAAAACATCGCGAGATCAGTTTGAGATACGTACACATCTGAGGCTAATGGATATAATTGATCCAACAGATAAAACAGTTGATGCCTTGATGAAGCTGGATTTGCCGGCGGGGGTGGATGTTGAAATTAAGTTGTGAGTGTTGGTTTTAATTAAGTTAATAAAGATTTTAACGCAACCAAAAAATCCATAGATAGATTTTGAGATTGGAAAAACCAGGGGAAGTCAATGAAATCGGGGTTAGTTGGAAAGAAAGTGGGGATGACTAGAGTATTCTCCGAGTCGGGTCAAAGTATTCCTGTTACGGTTCTTGATGTATCCAGTAATAGAGTTTCTCAGATAAAGGGTAAGGAAACAGATGGTTATTTTGCCGTGCAAGTTACTTATGGTAATCGGAAAGTTAACGGAATTACAAGGGCTATGTCAGGACATTTTGCTAGGGCGGGAGTGGAGGCTGGAGGCGTTGTTAAAGAGTTTCTTGCTGACGAGGCCGCACTGAAAAATTATAGCCCAGGACAGAAAATTGGTATAGAAAATTACAGATTGGGTGAGAAGGTGGATGTAACTGGTATGACGATCGGTAAAGGGTTTTCCGGAACAATCAAGCGACACCATTTTTCTTCAAATAGGGCCAGTCATGGTAATTCTAAGGCACATAGAAAACCAGGTTCAATTGGTATGGCACAGGATCCTGGTAGGGTATTTCCGGGAAAAAGAATGGCCGGTAGATTGGGTGGGAAAAAGAACACAACTCAAAATTTGGAAATTGTTCGGCTCGATAGTGATCGTGGTTTAGTTTATATTAAAGGTGCTGTATCCGGCGCAAAAGGTGGTATTGTATTCATTAGGCCCGGGGCAAAGCAAAAAAATGGTTAGTAAATTGTTAACCGAAAAATTGGGCGAGTTAAAGACAGTGAAAATTCCATGTTTGGATAAGAGTGGCACGGAAGATATTGCGGTTTCGGATGAAATTTTTGGTAGAGCTTATAATGAGCCATTAGTACATCAGTTGATAAACGCTTATCTTGCAAATGGGAGATCGGGTACGAGGGCGCAGAAAGGTAGATCAGATGTTTCGATGTCTACGCGTAAACAATGGAGGCAAAAAGGCACTGGGAGAGCAAGAACAGGCTCTGCTGCCAATCCGTTGTGGCGGGGTGGTGGTAAAATATTCCCTAGCCAGCCGAGCGAAAATTTCTCTCATAAGATTAATAGAAAGATGTATAGGGCTGGTCTGTGTTGTATTCTTTCGCGGTTGGTAAGAGATGGTAGATTGAAAGTAAGTAATGAGTTTGCTGTTGATCAGCCTAAAACAAGAGATCTTGTTCATAAGTTGAGCGAGTATAGTATTCTGAGTGCTATGATTGTTACTGATATTTTTGATAGTAATCTATACTTGGCAGCAAGAAATATTCCAAATGTAACAGTGCTCGATCTGCCGCGCATTAATCCGGTTAGTTTGCTTCGGCACGAAAATATCATTTTTACGCGTGAAGCAATATTGAAAATTGAAGGATTAATATAATGAGATCTAGTTTGATTAGTCTAGAAAGAGCGTGTAGCGTAATAAATTCTCCTCAAGTTTCTGAGAAAGCGACATTTCTGTCTGAAAAATATAATCAGATCATATTTTACGTTTCAAACGATTCTAGTAAAAAAGAAATTAAGCAAGCTGTTGAATTGATATGGAAGAAGCAGAATATTTTAGTTGAGAGCGTGCAAATATCAAATCTAAAGGGAAAAAAGAAAAGATTTGGTAAATATTATGGTAGCAAAAATGATCGTAAAAAGGCATACGTTAGTATTAAAGGAAATCAGGAAATTGATTTTGCAGATGTAAAGTTATTTGAGGATAAGTGATGTCACTCGTTAAATCTAAACCTACTTCACCCGGCCAGAGAAGTGTAATCAGGCTGGTCGATAAGAAGTTATATGCTGGGCGTTCTATATCAGCATTAACCGAGAAAAATAATAAAACGGCTGGTAGGAATAATTCGGGGAGAATCACGGTTAGGCATATCGGTGGTGGACATAAGCATCATTATCGAAAAATAGATTTTTGTCGCAATAAAGATAATATTCCCGCGAAAGTTGAAAGAATAGAATATGATCCAAACCGTAGCGCGCATATAGCATTGTTATGTTATGCGGATGGTGAGAGGAGGTATATTATCGCACCTAAAGGTGTCGAAGTTGGATCCGTCGTTATGAGTGGTCAAAATTCTCCAATAAAGCCAGGTAACGCTTTGCCATTGAGAGAAATACCTGTTGGCAGCATTATACACTGTGTCGAGCTTAGGCCGGGGAAGGGTGCACAAATTTCTAGATCAGCGGGTACTTCTGTTCAGCATATGGCGCGCGATGGACTGTATTCACAGGTTAAATTGAGATCTGGTGAGATTAGAAAAGTACATATTGATTGCAGGGCAACAATTGGTGAGGTAAGTAATTTTGAATATAACCTGCAGTCTATAGGCAAAGCTGGCGCAATGCGTTGGCGAGGCGTGAGGCCAACGGTTCGAGGCGTGGTGATGAATCCGGTTGATCATCCTCACGGTGGTGGAGAGGGAAGAACCGCGGCAGGCCGTCACCCTGTTAGTCCATGGGGTACGCCTTCGAAGGGGGGGCGAACTCGAAGAAATAAGAGAACGAATAACATGATCGTGCGTGCAAGATACGGGAAAAAAGGATAACAAAGATGAGTCGCTCTATTGCTAAAGGACCGTTTGTAGACTTACATCTGATGAGTAAGGTAACCTTCTCTAGGGAAACAAATGACAAAAAACCCATAAAAACATGGTCGAGACGCTCGACGATTGTGCCGAATTTTATCGGGCTTACAATAGCGGTACATAATGGTAGGCAGCATGTTCCAGTTTACGTTACTGAAAATATGGTAGGTCATAAATTGGGTGAGTTTTCGCTTACTAGAACCTTTAAAGGTCATGCTGGTGATAAGAAAACTGCAATAAATAAAAAGCGTTAAGAGGCCATATAATGCAAACAATCGCGAAATTGCGAGGGGTAAGGTTGTCGGCTCAGAAAGGGCGGCTTATTGCTGATCAGATAAGAGGATTATCTGTTGACAGAGCTATTAAGTTACTTGCTTTTAGCCCTAAAAAAGGAGCCGATATTGTGCTCAAATTGCTGGAATCTGCTGTTGCAAATGCAGAGCATAACGATGGCTTGGATGTGGATGAATTATTGGTGAAAGAGATTTATGTTGATCAAGGGACGTCGTTAAAGCGAACCAGTCCGAGAGCTAAGGGAAGAGGGAACAGAATTGTTAAGCCCACTTGCCATGTGTTGTTGGCTGTTGGTAACTAATATAAAACTGCGTATAAGGTTTTTTAATCATGGGACAAAAGATCAACCCGACCGGATTTAGATTGGCATTTCTAAAAAACTGGTCATCACGATGGTACGCTAATTCCAGAAAATTCCCCGTTTTCTTGGCTGGCGATATAAAAGTTCGTGAGTTTTTGAATAATAAGCTTGTAAATGCTTCAGTCGGTAGCATAAGCATAGAAAGACCGTCAAAAAATGCGCGTATTACAATACATACATCGCGACCAGGTATAGTGATTGGTAAAAAAGGAGAGGATATAGAGCTTCTTCGTAGTGAAATCGAAAGAATGATGGATGTTCCTGTTCATATTAATATCGAGGAAATTCGTAAACCTGAAATTGATGCTAAATTAATTGCGTTAAATATCACACATCAATTAGAAAAACGCATAATGTTTAGACGTGCGATGAAACGTGCAATTCAAAATGCTATGAGACTTGGTGCCCGGGGTATTAAGATAATGAGTTCCGGTAGATTAAATGGAATTGAAATAGCTAGAACTGAGTGGTATCGAGAAGGTAGAGTTCCTCTTCATACTCTGCGGGCTAATATTGATTATGCAACGGCTGAAGCTAAGACAACTTATGGTATTATTGGCGTTAAAGTTTGGGTTTTTAAAGGCGAAGATGCCTTATTATCTAAAGAAATTAAACGAGTACCCTAATTGATGGATTGCTTAGCGCTTTAAGGTAAAGAATTAACTTAAATTTAAAGAAAAGGATTTATTTAGATGTTGCAGCCAGCCAGGTTAAAATATAGAAAACAACATAAAGGTAGAAATACTGGTGTTGCTACTAGGGGGGCAAGAGTTAGTTTCGGAGAATATGGTTTGAAAGCTATTGGCCGAGGAAGACTGACTTCTCGACAGATCGAGGCTGCTCGTCGTGCTATGACTAGACACATAAAGCGTGGCGGACGCATTTGGATTAGAATTTTTCCAGATAAACCTATTTCACAAAAGCCAGCTGAAGTTAGAATGGGTAAAGGTAAGGGAAATCCAGAGTATTATGTCGCGGAAATACAACCTGGAAAGATGCTTTATGAAATGGATGGAGTGGATGAGATGTTAGCTAGGGAAGCTTTTAGGTTGGCGTCTGCTAAATTGCCCATCCTAACTACATTTGTGACTCGATAATTTTGAATATGAATATATCTGAACTTAATTCTAAAACTGTGGCTGATTTGGATGTAGAATTGCTTACTCTTAAAAAAATTCAGTTCGGATTAAGATTAAGACATAGTAGACAACAATTAGAAAATACAGCTCAAATTAAGTCAGTACGCAGGGATATAGCGCGCGTGAAGACTTTTCTGAGTCAGAAATTGGTATAGCTCAATGAATAAAGATAAGTCAAAAAATTTCTTAGTAGGACAGGTTGTGAGTAGTTGTCGTAATAAAACAATTACAGTAAGAATCGATAGAAAAGTAAAGCACCCATTGTACGGAAAGATAGTCACGAAATCTAATAAACTTCATGTGCATGATGAAGATAATCAATGCAGAATTGGAGATGTGGTGACTATTTATGAGGTCAGGCCGATATCAAAGACTAAAATGTGGCAGGTTTTTTTGCCCGAAAATTAAGTCTTAAAGAAAATTTTCATTAAATGCTCAGCTGAACGATAATTTAGGATGAAATTATGATACAGATGCAAACTAAGCTGCAAGTGGCAGACAATACTGGAGCACGTTCAGTCATGTGTATTAAGGTTCTTGGTGGATCAAAGCGTCGTTTTGCTAATATTGGCGATGTTATAAAGGTGGCTGTTAAGGAAGCGGCGCCTAGGAGTAGAGTTAAAAAAGGCGAAGTTTATAGTGCTGTAGTAGTTAGGACCGCTAAAGGTGTGCGGCGAACTGATGGCTCGTTAATTAAATTCGATGGCAATGCTGCAGTTATTCTGAATGCTAAATTAGAGCCAATTGGTACTCGTATTTTTGGGCCTGTTACACGAGAGCTGAGAACTGCTAAATTTATGAAGATTGTTTCATTAGCACCCGAAGTGATATAGACGCTAGTATGAAAAAGATTCGAAAGGGTGATGAAGTTATAGTAATCACGGGAAAAGATAAGGGAAAAAAATCTACTGTCACAGGTTTTATATCTGATGATATGGTTCTAGTGAGGGATGTTAATAAGGCTAAAAAGCATATTAAACCAAATCCTCATAAGAGTGAAGTGGGTGGTGTTGTCGAGATTATAAGACCGATTCATGTTTCCAACATAGCTATATATAACCTTAATACTCAGAAAGCTGATCGTGTTGGTTTTAAGGTTAACGATGCAGGTAAAAAGTATCGGTTTTTTAAAAGTAGTGGTGACTTGATTGATAATCAAAAGTAAAGTTATATGACGAGATTATTTGAATATTATAGACAGACCATCGTTGAGAGTTTAAAAAATAAATTCGATTATAAATCTGTTATGGAAGTGCCCAAAATTAGTAAAGTTGTCCTTAATATGGGATTGGGGGAAGCTTCAACAGATAAAAAAATAGTCGAAAGTGCTGTCAAGGATTTAGAGAAGATAGCTGGTCAGAGGGCTGTTGTGACTAAAGCACGGAAATCAATAGCGGCTTTTAAAATACGTGAAAATTATCCAGTGGGTTGTATGGTAACGCTCAGGGGGGACAGGATGTATGAGTTTCTTGATAGGCTTGTCAGTATAGCTATACCAAGAATTCGTGATTTTAGGGGATTACATGGTAAAGGTTTTGATGGGCGTGGAAATTTTAATATGGGAATTAAAGAGCAAATAATCTTTCCAGAGATTGATTATGATAAAACCGATAAGCTACGAGGTTTAAATATTACGGTAGCTACAAATGCAAAAACGGATACTGAGGCTAAGGCGTTGCTTTCTGCATTTCGTTTCCCTTTCAGGACCTGAGGTAGACTTTGGCTAAGATATCTGTAGTTAATCGCAACAACAAGCGAGCTAGGACTATAAAATCTTTCGTATCTAAGCGCGGAGAAATTTTTTCTATTTTGAGGAGTCAAAGCGCTGACGAAGAAGAAAAATATTTAGCACGAGAGCAACTGCAGCGGCTACCTCGTGATTCTTCGCCTGTACGTTATCGCAATAGGTGCTCGTTAACGGGGAGGCCGAGGGGGGTTTTTAAAAAGTTTGGCTTATGCAGAATTAAATTGCGGGAAATTGCGATGAGTGGGGAAGTGCCAGGAATAACGAAAGCGAGTTGGTAAATAGTTTCTGATTTTTGAATTTATATAGTTAATGAGTTTATAAAATTTATGTGTATATCTGATCCGATTTCGGACATGCTAACCAGAATTCGTAATGGACAGCTAGTGGGTAAGGCTAGCGTAGAGATGCCTTCATCAAGCATGAAAGTAATGATTATTGAGGTTCTGTGCTCGGAGGGTTACGTTAGGGACTTTGAGGTAATTAAAAAAGGGAATAAGTTTTTTTTAATTGTTAATCTTAAATACCATAATGGAGAAAGAGTCATTAATACGATACGGCGAGAAAGTCGACCTGGCTTAAGAGTTTATAAGTCGCATAACGCTATACCTGAGGTTATGAGTGGTCTAGGAATTTCCATTGTATCTACTTCCAAAGGGGTTATGACAGGGAGAAACGCAAGGAACCTTGGCGTGGGCGGGGAGCTTTTATGTGTAGTTACTTAAATTATAGGTGATCGATCTATGTCAGATACTTCTTATTCTGCTAATCCAATCAATTTCCCATCTGATGTCTTAGTTGAGCTTGTTGGTGACGTAATTAAAATATCAGGACCTTTGGGGCGACTGGAGCAGGTATTGGATTTAAAAGTAATTGCCATTGTTATTGAGCCTTTGATTTTACGTTTACATGCGATTGGCCCAACTCAACATGCGCGTGCACTGCTTGGTACCCTCAGGTCTTTGATTGTAAATATGATCAAGGGAGTAAAGATTGGTTTTGAGAGGAAATTGATATTGGTTGGAGTTGGTTATCGGGCGCAATTGAATGGAAGGAATATTAATCTGAGCCTTGGTCTTTCACATCCTGTGATTTATGAGCTGCCAGAAGGTGTGGACGCGATTGTGTCGACACCTACGGAAATTGTTGTTAAGGGAATTGATAAACAAAAAGTTGGGCAGTCATGTGCAGAAATCAGGTTCTTTCGTAAGCCAGAACCATATAAAGGTAAGGGTATAAGATATTCTGACGAAACCATCATTCTTAAAGAAACTAAAAAGAAATAATGATTTATGCAAAATACTAAACAGGTTCGTTTACGTCGTGCGAAAGCCACGCGTATTAAAATCGAAAAATCAGGTAAATGTCGCCTAGTGGTTAATAGAACTAACAAACATATTTATGCGCAGGTGTTCGATGGTCAAAAAAAAGAAGTGCTTGTTAGTGCATCGACGATAGAAAAATCCATTAAAACAAGATTGATTAGTGGAAGTTCTGTTGAAGCCGCGAGAATCGTGGGGGAATTATTAGCGCGGAAAGCTATTGATAAAAACATAACTGAGGTTGCATTCGATCGTTCTGGTTATAAATATCACGGACGTATTAAGGCGCTAGCGGATAGCGCGCGTAGTGCCGGAATGAAGTTCTAAAGAGAGAGGCTAATACTGTGATAAAAGCAACGAAATCTTCCGTGTCAGGTGATAAGAATCAGAATGAAGTTAGGAATGATGGCTTTATTGAGAAGATGGTTGCAATTAATAGGGTTACCAAGGTAGTTAAGGGTGGTCGTATACTTGGATTTGCCGCGTTGACCGTTGTTGGTGATGGTAATGGTGCAATAGGAATGGGAAAGGGTAAGTCTCGAGAAGTTCCAGTAGCAGTACAAAAAGCTATGGAAGAGGCTCGCGTTAACATGTTGAGGATTAATCTTAAAAATGGCACCCTCTATCATGCTGTTATCGGACGCCATGGTGCAGCTAAAGTTTATATGCAACCTGCTTCAGAAGGCACGGGTATTATTGCTGGAGGCCCGATGCGCGCTGTATTTGAGGTTTTGGGGGTTCATAATATTTTAGCTAAATGTATTGGGTCGACGAACCCTTATAATATTGTTCGGGCAACTATTGATGGACTTAGTAAAGTAAAGACGCCTACAATGATAGCTGCCAAACGAAATAAGTCTGTTGAAGAAATCATGGGGAGTTAAGCGATGTCGAGCGATAAATTATTGAAGATTACATTACTAAAAAGTCTAATTGGAAAAAAACGAGCTCATAGAAAGAGTGTTTATGGATTGGGGCTTTCTAAAATCAATAGTAGTGTTATTTTGCCGGATAACCCTGCGACGCGCGGTATGGTTAATAAGGTTTCATACTTGCTTAACGTAGAGGCTTAAATGAAACTTAATAGCGTTAAACCTGCAGAAGGAGCTTTTTTTGCCAGAAAGCGAGTTGGAAGAGGAATTGGTTCTGGTTTTGGAAAAACTTGTGGCAGGGGTCATAAAGGGCAAAAATCTAGAGCGGGAGGTTTTCATAAAGTCGGATTTGAGGGTGGTCAGATGCCGTTACAAAGACGATTACCTAAGAGAGGGTTTAAAGTTTTTGGTAATGCTAGAGTTGTGCAGATTAAGCTTAGCGTGATTGCTGCTTTGGGTAAACCAATAGTTGATTTTGAAATTTTGAATAGACTTGGTATCATCAGAAATAATGCATCCGGAGTTAAAATTATTAAGGATGATTTCTCTTTAACGCAACCTCTGGAAATTAAAGATATCAAAGTGTCAAAAGGTTCTAAATTGGCCATTGAATCTGCTGGTGGTATGGTTATAAACTCATTAGCAGGGTAATAATGTCTTCCCGTTCAAAAGTAGGTGGATCTAGCAGATTCCATGATCTTAAGAAACGCTTGTGGTTCTTGTTGCTGGCATTGATAGTCTATCGCATTGGAGCGCATGTACCTGTTCCTGGAATCGATTCAGTAATTCTTAAGGAGCTTTTTGAGTCACAGGAGAGCGGCATATTGGGAATGTTCAATATGTTTTCTGGTGGTGCGCTTTCTCGTTTTTCTATTTTTGCTCTTGGAATAATGCCGTATATTTCAGCCTCAATTATTATGCAGCTTGGAACAGTAGCACTGCCTTCGCTGGAAGCGCTTAAGAAGGAAGGTGAATCAGGCCGTCGTAAAATTGCGCAATATACTCGCTATGGCACTCTAGGATTGGCTTCAATGCAAAGTTATGGGGTTGCCATCGCTTTGCAAGCACAGGCTGGTTTGGTTGTTCAGCCCGGTGTTCTCTTCATAATTACCACGGTCATTACTCTTGTTACAGGTACAATTTTTTTGATGTGGCTTGGTGAACAAATTACAGAGCGTGGCATCGGCAATGGGATTTCATTAATTATTTTTGCAGGTATTGCTGCTGGTTTGCCTGGTGCCGTTGGTGGAACTCTAGAGCTTGTAAATACTGGCTCGATGCATTTTCTGACCGCCATTTCTATTTTTATCGGAACATTGTTAGTTACCTCGTTTGTTGTTTTTGTTGAACGTGGGCAGCGTAAGATACTGGTAAATTATGCTAAGCGGCAGCTTGGGAAGCAAGTTGTGGGAGGACAAACTTCTCATCTACCTCTTAAATTAAATATGGCTGGTGTGATTCCTCCCATTTTCGCATCTAGTTTGATTTTATTTCCAGCTACATTAGCTGGATGGTTTTCTGATGAAAACTCCTTTTTTGGGCTGAAGGATTTTATTGCTGCTTTGTCACCCGGACAGCCTCTTTATGTTAGTTTTTATGCTGGCTTGATTGTTTTCTTTTGTTTTTTTTATACTGCTCTTGTGTTTAATCCTAGGGAAACATCTGATAATTTGAAGAAAAGTGGAGCGTTTATTCCGGGAATTAGACCGGGGGATCAGACTGCTAGACATATTGAGCGTATAATGTTGAGGCTCACGCTTGCTGGTTCTATTTATGTTACCGTTGTTTGTCTTTTGCCAGAGTTCTTGATTCTAAAATGGAACGTTCCATTTTATTTTGGTGGTACCTCGTTGCTTATTATAGTGGTTGTTACTATGGATTTTATGGCTCAGGTTCAGTCACATGTGATGTCTAGCCAGTACGATAGTTTACTCAAAAAGGCTAACTTTAAGGTCAGTTCAGGAATGCCCCGATAGGTATAGATATTATTCACATGTCCAAGGAAGAAACCATCCAGATGCAGGGGGAAGTAATGGAAACTTTGCCGAATGCAACTTTTAGAATAAAACTTGAAAATGATCATATTGTATTGGGACACATTTCAGGAAAAATGCGGATGAACTACATACGCATTCTTCCCGGTGATAAAGTTACCGTCGAAATGACACCTTATGATTTGACTCGAGCAAGGATTACGTTTAGAACTAAGTAATATAATCGTATAGTATAATCGTACTTAACTTTATGGATTGGGAGAGATCACTTTGAGAGTTAGAGCTTCGGTAAAAAAGATTTGTAGGAACTGTAAAGTTATTAGGAGAAATAATGTGGTTCGGGTAATCTGTTTGGACAAACGACACAAGCAACGTCAGGGCTGATTATTATTATTTTTAGAAGGTGTTTTTAAATGGCTCGAATTGCTGGTGTTAATGTTCCGGATAATAAGCACGTAAATATTGCGCTAACAGCAATATACGGGATAGGATCCTCTACTTCTTTGAAAATTTGCTCAATATTAGATATTGTCCCTTCAATTAAAATGAAAGATATTGATGAGCAAAAACTGGATCAGTTGAGAGACTATGTAAGTAAGCTGGTTTTAGAAGGGGATCTTCGTCGCGAAATCACTATGAATATAAAAAGATTAATTGATCTTGGTTCATATCGTGGACTGCGTCATCGTAAAGGTCTTCCCGTCCGTGGTCAAAGAACTAAAACTAATGCTAGAACAAGAAAGGGACCGCGCAAGGCCATTCGGGCTCGCTAGCAATTCTCAATATTTTATATGAAAATTAGGACTCATTTTTAATGGTTAAGACTATTTCTAAGAATAAAAAAAAGATCAAAAGAAATGTGGTGGAGGGTATCGCACATGTCCATGCCTCTTTCAATAACACCATAGTAACCATATCAGATCGTCAGGGCAATACACTCTCTTGGGCTACATCTGGTGGAGTAGGTTTTAAGGGATCACGCAAAAGCACCCCGTTTGCTGCCCAGGTCGCCGCAGAACAAGCAGGAAAAAATGCCGTTGATTATGGTATTAAAAACCTGGAGGTTCATGTGAAAGGGCCAGGTCCTGGGCGCGATTCGGCAGTAAGAGCGTTGAATGCGTCTGGTTTTAAGATTGTTAGTATTATAGATGTTACACCTATGCCTCACAATGGTTGCAGGCCACCCAAGAAACGTCGAATTTAAGGAATTGTTATGGCAAGGAATTTAACTCCGAAGTGTAGACAGTGTAGGCGTGAAGGTGAAAAATTGTTTCTCAAAGGAGAAAAATGTTTTAGTGATAAGTGCGCTATTGAACGACGCAATTATCCCCCGGGACAGCATGGTCAAAAAAAATCCAGGCAGTCTGACTACGCCGTTCAGCTTAGAGAAAAGCAGAAAATTCGTAGAATTTATGGGTTGCTTGAACGTCAATTTAAACGCGCATATGAGCAGGCTGAGAGGCAAAAAGGGGTCACGGGCGAAAATTTGCTCCAGTTATTGGAGGGACGCTTGGATAGTGTTGCGCATAATATGGGGTTCGGTGCTTCAAGGTCTGAATCCAGGCAAATTATTAGGCATAACTCTATTTTAGTAAATGGCGCCAGAGTTAATATACCCTCTTTTCAGGTTTCGCCCGGAGATAAGGTAGAAGTGGCTGATCACGCGAAGAATTTCCTGAGAATTAGAGCTGCCTCTGAAATTGCAAAGCGCAGAAGTTATCCCGTATGGATGGATGTTGATAGTCAAAATCTTTCGGGGATATATAAAAATAAACCTGAACGCAGTGATCTTCCTGCGACTATTAATGAATCTCTTGTAGTTGAGCTTTATTCTAAATAATCTGCGGTATTTTGGTTATAGTTATGTCACCTATAAGTTTTCTTACACCTAGAATAGTTGAAGTTAATAATATTTCCCCTGTTCATGCCAAGGTTGTCATGGAGCCTTTTGAAAGAGGTTTTGGATATACTCTTGGGAACGCGTTGCGTCGAGTTCTTTTGTCTTCAATACCCGGTTGTTCTCCAACAAAGGTTAATATATCTGGTGTTGTTCATGAATATTCTACATTGGATGGCATACAGGAAGATGTTGTTGATCTTATTTTAAATATTAAAGGCATAATTATTAAAATTCATAATAATCAGTCACATGCGGTTTTAACTACAAAAAAAGGCTTACAGGGAGTTGTTGTTGCTGGGGATCTGGAGTCTTCTCATGATGTTGAGATTATTAATCCTAACCATGTGATAGCTCATATAACTAGTGGTGGTAAGCTTGATTTGCAGATAACTGTTGAAAGGGGTAGAGGGTATTTGCCTGCCAACATGAGACCTAATGTGGATTCCGGCGAATCTATTGGCGAGATCTTTTTAGATGCTTCATTCAGCCCAGTTAAGCGAGTGAGTTTTAATATTGAGAGTGCTCGAGTTGAACAGCGCACAGATTTGGATAAACTGGTTATTGATATTGAAACTGACGGTTCTGTTGATCCTGAGGAGGCGATTAGGTTTGGCGCACGGGTTCTAGTTGATCAGTTTTCTTTCTTTACTGATCTTGAAAGTACACCTGTTCCCAAGGAGTTACCAAAAAGCCCATCGATTGACCCAATTTTACTAAAACCTGTTGATGATTTAGAACTTACCGTCCGTTCTGCCAATTGCTTAAAAGTTGAAAATATCTTTTATATAGGCGATCTTATTCAGCGTACCGAAGCTGAGCTCTTGAGAACGCCTAATTTAGGTAGAAAATCTCTTAATGAAATTAAAGAAGTTCTTGCGTCAAGAGATTTGTCTTTAGGAATGAGGCTGGATAACTGGCCTCCAACTAATCTGGAAAATTGTGTAAAGGAATCTGGTAATGCGACATCGTAGTGGTTTACGTAAACTCAATAGAACTTCAAGTCATCGTTTAGCGATGTTGCGTAATATGACTAATTCCCTATTGCTTCATGAAACCATAGTAACAACGCTCCCTAAGGCTAAGGAACTTAGAAGAGTGGTTGAGCCTGTTATCACGCTTGGTAAAAATCCTTCTTTAGCTAACAAGCGACTTGCCTTTAGTCGATTAAGAGATCGTGATATGGTTGTCAAGGTGTTTTCTGAGTTAGCGGAACGTTATGCGACCAGAAATGGCGGTTACTTAAGAATTCTAAAAAATGGTTTCAGAAAAGGTGATAATGCGCCGATGGCTCTGGTTGAATTGCTTGATCAACCAGCTGATGGCTTGGCTATCACTGGGAATACTTCTAGTAGTGTTAAGTAACTCCTTTTAATTAAGATTATTCGTTTTCGCAATTTTTTTCGATAATTTTCTATTAGGAAGTTGCCACTGTTTGCTTATCAAATAATAAATAGCTGTAACAAGTTAAGTTTTATTTTCTGCTAGGATCGCTTGCTATTGTATATTCGTTGATTGTTTTATTGCGGAGCATATTAACTAAAGTAGCTCCCTTGAACTGAACAACCTGGGAGTAGAATTAGGCTCTGCTATTGTTAGTTAATCAAGCACAGGCAGCCTGATGAATTTCTTGATATTGACAATAGACCTCATTGGGGGTTTGGTTTTGTCAAGACCCTGATGAAAATGCTCCTGATTGTACCAGCCAAACCACTGAGTCAAACTTTCCTTACCTCCTTTAAGTCACTAAAGGTCCTAGTGTATAAGTGTTCATACTTCACTGTACGCATAGCCGTTCTACGAAAATATTATCACGATAACAACCCTTTCCATCCATGCTGACCTAGATATCATGATTCTTTAAAACAGCCACCCATGCTTCGCTGGTAAATTGAGCACCTTGATCGATATTGAATATCTACGGACAACCGTGGTCTTGAATGGCAACCTCCAATGCCTAAACGCAGAAATCGACATCCATCGTGTTGGATAATCGCCAACTCAGCACTTTACGGGAATGCCAGTCCATGATGGCAACCAGAGAACCAAAGCCTTTCTCCATCTGTACATAGGTAATATACTTGATTAGGTCGATTTATATCCTTACCTTTGAGCAGGTAAGGATATATTTTGTGTGGTTTGGCTGGAATACTAGTACTCGGTTTCGGCGCGGTGCTGATAATACCGAGTGTCTTCTTCATCATAGATGCCGCTTTCTTGCGACCAATCGGTATTCCCTGGCGCAAAAACCGCGTGGCGTAGCTATGTGTACCATATTGCGGTGTTTTCAGGCATTGCTCGTCCACCCTTCGTAGCAAAACCAAGTCAACATCACTTGCCGGTTGAGGCTGACAATAATAAGTTGAACGTGCCAAACCCACTAAGTGGCATTGGCGAACTTGACTCAGTGTGTCGTGGGGCTCAATCATCATTTTGTGTTCCGTTGTATTTAATGATCGAGCTTTCTGATGTGGTCCAATAGATCTGGACACTCCAGTTAAGAGAAAATAGTCTTAATTGGAGGAAGAAATGGAAACGAGGAAACAATATACAAAGGAATATAAACTGGATGCAATCAGTCTGGTTGTGGATCAGGGATTGACGATAGCAGAAGCGTCCAGGAGCCTGGAAATCAGGGCTAACATGTTTGGGCGATGGATCAAGGAGAACGATGCGGATAATAGTGGCCAGGCATTCCGTGGTAATGGGAAACTGACGCCGGATCAGGAAGAAATTCGGCGACTTAAGATAGAAAACAAACGATTAAAGCTTGAGCGACAAATATTAAAGGAGGCTGCGGTCTTTTTCGCGAAAGAAACGCAGTGAAGTATTCGTTCATCACCCAAAAGAAAAAGACCTGCCCGGTCGGCCTAATGTGCCGGCTATTGGGTGTCAGTCGCAGTGCATACTATGACTATGAACAACGCCGTTACGATCATTCTGATAATTTGTGCCACAGGCAACTGCTTGATGCTGTGCGGGATATTGCAAGATCATGCGATTACACCTATGGCAGTTGCAGAATGAAGCGAGCGCTCAATGCTTTGGGTTATCTGGTTAGCCGCTGGAAGGCGAAAAGGTTAATGCGCGAGGGGGGTGTGGCTGTCAAGTATCGAAAGAAATGCAAAGTGACAACGGACAGTAATCATCAGTTATCAGTTATCAGTGTTTGAAAACCAATTGAATCGGCAATTTGATATTGCCAAACCGGATCAAGTTTATGTTTGCGATATCACGTACATCTGGACACAGGAAGGCTGGTTGTATCTGGCAATCGTAATAGATTTGTTTTCCAGAAAAGTGGTCGGTTGGAGCATGAGTTCACGGATGAAGGAGACGCTGGTTTGTGATGCCTTGCGAATGGCTGGCTGGTTGCGGCGGCCACTGCCTGGGTTGATTGTGCAGCAGGACTCGTGAGTCGCAGTATGCCAGCAAAGCATACCGCAATCTGCTGAAAGTATATGGTTTTATTGGCAGCATGAGCCGCCTGGGAAATTGTTGGGATACTCAGTTTAATATGGCTTTGAATGCCTGACTTGATCTGACCCGTGCTGGGATTGGCGAAGTAGTGCCTTTGCGTTGACCTGTCGATCTGGTCTAGGTATTCCCCGAGCGTTGCCGGGCCCAATACTTGTGACCTAATAGGAGCTTTGAATTGCACCGTGAGTGTCCTGTCCGGTAAGTGGGGTTGGTAATGCGCCAATCTTGACTGAGGAGTGTAAATATGGACGGCACATTGATTCAGAATGAAGTTATTCTTGGCGTTGATACCCATTTAGATACACATGTTGGCGTAGTCATTAACCACCAAGGTAAAGTGATAGGTACACTTGCTTCCATACCGACTAATAGAGCAGGTTATCTGAAATTGCTAGCATGGGCGCGGTCTCTCGGAAATCTACGGCGTGCTGGTGTTGAAGGAACAGGAACATATGGCGCTGGTCTGACCCGCCTATTGTGCGAACAGGGTATTGAGGTATGGGAAATAAATCGACCTGATCGTGCTAAACGCAGACTTCAAGGGAAATCGGATCCGACTGACGCTGAAAGTGCAGCGCGAACCGTTCTTTCTGGTAACGCAACGGCAACTCCAAAATCGCAGTCAGGTGTAGCTGAAGCATTGCGTATGTTATCGGTTGCCAGACGAAGCGCAGTCAAGGCAAGGACGCAAACAATCAACCAACTCAGATCGTTATTAGTTAGTGCACCAGACGATCTGCGCGAACGACTCTGGAAAACTAAACCGGAAGAATGTGTAACAGGCTGTGCACGACTTCGGAAGGCCAAAGGCAGTATTTTGCTTAAAACATTAACTGCAACACTTCGTTTATTGGCTAAGCGCTGGCTAATGCTTTCAGCAGAACTAAAAGAACTCGATGCGACGCTTGATCATTTGACAAGCCAGTCAGCGAAACGTCTTCGGAACCAGTTTGGAGTTGGACCACAAACAGCGGCGATACTACTTGCTGTGGCAGGAGATAATCCAGAACGTTTAAGGAATGAAGCAGCGTTAGCTGCGTTATGCGGCGCGAGTCCACTACAGGCATCCTCAGGAAAGACTATCCGCCATCGATTAAATCGAGGAGGCGATCGATCTGCAAACAACGCCCTATGGACCATCGCGATGGTACGCATGCGCAGTGAGCCGAGAACCCAAATCTATGTGGCACGACGTGCTGCTCAAGGGATGTCAAATAAGGAAATTCAACGTTGCCTGAAACGGTACATTGTTCGTGAGTTATATCCGCTTATTATTGCGGATTTGTCAGATGTGGCCACAATTACTTGACATAGGAGCGTCAATGCAGTTGCAGAAAGTATCGAAGGTAGCCTCACAAACGAGAACGCTGCCAATGGCGGCATTACCAAGCACGCCATGAAGCTCAGCAGGACATTTTGCAGTATATCGCCGTGTTTTATAACAACCAGAGACTGCATTCATATCTGGATTACAAAAGCCCAAACCAATATGAAGCAGAAGCATCAAAATCTATAAAAGCAGCTTAACTGGAGTGTCCGGTTTTACTTGAACCAGGTCATTTCAGTTTTACTAGTGCCACTTCAATGCTCAGTTGAAGTTTCAGTGCCAGGGTGCTACCGGGATGACCGAAATGCTGTTTTTTGGAGAGCCCTCAATGATTTTGTCGCTGTAAGTCAGGTATATGAGCACGTTACGCTTGGCATCGTAAAAACGAATTACCTGCAAGGACTTAAACAATAGCGAAGTGCTTTTTTTAAACACTTCCTCGCCATCCATTTTGCCGCTCTTAATGGTGTCTGGTAACTGAATTTGGCCAGTCTGCCGACAGGCAATCGCTGCATCTGCGGTATCCTCTGCTACGCCGATTGAACCGCTGATTCCACCGGTTTTGGCGCGACTCAAATAGCAGGTTGCGCCAGGAATATCCGGGTCATCGAATGCTTCGACTACGATTTTATTGTTTGCGCCCAGCAACTTGAATTTCGTAGAGACATCGCCAATTTTCTCTGCGCATAATGCAGTTGAAAGCAGCATCATGATGATGCACCAGCTAATTTTTCTGTAAGCTATCCAGTTGAGATGTTTAGTTAGTTTGTAATGTTGGTATTTCATGGAAGTGTTCCTGTATTTGTGGTAGAAAAGATAAAAAGAGACGATGTACCTCAATGTATCTGTAAAGCAGAAAGTTACACTGGATTCTAACACCGAGGCATCAAAACTGACCTTACTAATTGGAATAAAATCACCAACTAAATAGTGGAGAATCTTGCCATGGCTGAGGATACTTTTCATCTCGACAAGCAGCAGTTGATGCAACGCAGTTTTGAGCAGATGGCCGATACATTGCCAGCTACAAATTTTACAATTTACGAGAAAGTGGCGCTGACGTGTCGCATTCTGTTTGATAACGGGCATGATTCGGGATTGGCTGGGCAGATTACCGCGCGTGGGGATCAGCCGGGTACGTTTGTCACGCAACGGCTTGGTTTGGGATTCGATGAAATCAGTGTTAGCAATCTGTTGCTGGTTGATGAAAACCTGCAGATTCTGAAAGGTGACGGCATGCCTAATCCCGCCAATCGTTTTCATGCCTGGGTGTATCGCGCCCGGCCAGATGTCAGCTGTATTGTTCACACCCATGCAGCCCACACCGCAGCACTCAGTATGCTTGAAGTTCCGCTGGTTGTTTCGCACATGGATAACTGCGTGCTGTATGACGATGTGGCTTTTCTGGCGCAGTGGCCGGGGGTTCCGGTCGGCAATGAAGAAGGTGAGTTGATCGCGCAAGCGCTGGGAACAAAACGTGCACTGCTGCTGGCACATCATGGATTGCTGGTCGCCTGTGGTAGCGTGGAGGAAGCCTGTCTGCTGGCGCTTGCATTTGAGCGAACAGCGCGCCTGCAACTGCTGGCGAGCGCTGCGGGTACCATTCAACCCATCCAGCCAGAATTGGGGCGTGAAGCGCACGATTGGATCTTGCGTGCGCAACGCAGTGCCAGCGCATTTGCCTATTATGCGAGACGTTCATTGAAGCATCATATGGACTGCCTGAAAACATGAAAACATGAAAACATGAAAACATGAAAACATGAAAACCTATATTGCTTCGCTTACGCATCGCTTCGCCATCTGGTTTGCGCTGGTGGCATTGCTGCCGATTGCGCTGGTTGGCTATGGGTTGCTGCATTACTCCGAAAAGGCAGTACAGCAGTCAACCGTTCTAAAAATTTCAGCAATTGCTGATAAAAAAGTTGAACAGATTGATGCCTATTTGCAGGGGCGTATCCTTGATGCCGATATTATCCAGGCTTCCGGGACGACGCTTGAGGCTATTGACCGCTTTAGTGAAGTTTTCAAACAGGAAGGCGTGGATTCGGAGAATTACCATAAAATAGACAAGCGCTACCGTAGCCATTTTGCGCGCTTTCTGGAGGGCGCCGGTTATTATGACCTGTTTCTGATTTCCCTTGACGGCTGGCTGGTTTTTACGGTCAGCCATGAATCAGACTTTGCCACTAATCTGTTTGATGGCCCCTACCGCGATACTGGTCTTGGACAGGTATTTCGCAAAACGCTGGAAACCCAGGAAAGCAGCTTGTCGAATTTTGAGTATTACGTCCCTTCTAAAGGGGCAATCGCTGCCTTTATTGCGGTGCCAATTGTTATTGAGAATGAGCTGCGGGGTGTGCTGGCATTACAGATATATAGCGAGCATGTGTTCAGCGTGCTAACTAATAACGTCGGATTGGGGAAAAGCGGTGAAACCGTTGTGATTCGTCAGCAAGACGCCAATTCCGTGCTAGTCATGGCGCCGCTGCGAACCGATCCGGATGCCGCGCTGAAGCGAACTATTTCACTAGATGAGCCTTCGTTCTCGTCTGCGATGCAAAACAGTTTGCAGAATCTGCCCGGAGAGGGAATCGTTACCGATTATCAGGGCACCTCTGTTGTAGCGGCATGGCGGCATTTGCCGCGCATGGGTTGGGGCATCGTCGTGAAGATGGATGCCGAAGAGGCGTTTACTTCCCTGGCGAAAATGCACGTCATCGGGCTAACGGCACTTGGGGTGACATTTCTGCTGGCAGTAATGGGCGCATTGTTATTTAACCGACGGGTGGTGACACCACTAAAGATATTGAATGAGTGCGCGCAAGAAGTTGCTGCCGGTAATTTGCATTACCATGTTCCCAGTGAAGGCTGGAATGAGATTGGACAACTGGCTAGCGCATTCAATGTTATGACTGAACGGCTGAATATCAGTTATCAGCATCTGGAAGCGCGCGTGGCGGAGCGCACCGCCAGACTGGAAGAGGTAAATGTCGAACTGGCGCTCAAGGAAGAGGAAACCCGCTCAGTGGTTGAACACATGGTGGATTGCGTGGTGACAACCGATGAACGCGGCGTGATGCTGTCCGTCAATCCAGTGATGAAAAAACTGTTTGGCTACACGCCGGAGGAAGCAATCGGGCGCAATGTTTCCATCTTTGTGCCAGAGCCAGACGGCAGTAGACATGATTTTTATATGCAGCGTTATTGTGAAACTGGGCATGGGCAGCAATATGTGGGGCGGCATTCTTCCCAGGGTGGACACATCGTTGGGCTGGGGCGCGAAGTGATCGGATCGCATAAGGATGGCACCTTGATTCCGATTTATCTGGCGGTTAGTGAATATTTTGTCGGCGACAAACGTCATTTTACCGGAGTAATGCGCGATATCCGGGAGCATGTACGCATCCGCGAAGATCTGGAGCAGGCGAGACTGGAAGCGGAACAAGCCGATCAGGCCAAATCAGCTTTTCTGGCTGCTATGAGTCATGAAATACGCACGCCGATGAACGGCGTCATTGGCATGATTGATGTGTTAAGCCAGACCAGTCTAAGTGGGTATCAGAAAGAGATGACCGATCTTATCCGCGAGTCGGCTTTTTCTCTGCTGGAGATTATTGAAGATATTCTTGATTTCTCCAAGATTGAAGCAGGCAGACTGGAAATAGAGCAGGCGCCAGTATCTCTAGTAACCGTGGCGGAACGTGCCTGCGGGATGCTGGAGCATTTGGCAGCGATCAAAGAGGTGGAGTTAACGCTGTTTATTGATCCCGGTGTGCCCAATAGTGTCCTGGGCGATGCCTTGCGTCTGCGACAGCTGCTGGTTAACCTCATCAATAACGCCATCAAGTTTTCCAGCGGATTGCCTCGCCGGGGGCATGTTGCTGTAAGAGTTACCCTGGCTGAGTCTTCCGGAGATAGCGTAGTCGTTTCGTTTCAGATAACCGATAATGGTATCGGTATGGATGAGGCCACCAGGAAGGGTTTGTTTACGCCTTTTTCTCAAGGAGACGCCTCCACAACACGCCGTTTTGGCGGAACCGGCCTGGGGTTGACTATTTGCGATCGTCTCGTGACGTTAATGAAAGGAAAAATAACGGTTGAAAGTGAACCTGAAAAAGGCTCGGTGTTTACTTTGCTGCTGCCATTCAAAGTGTTGCATGAAGCGATTAAACGGGATCATATAAAAACAGTTGATTTAACGGGTCTTTCTTGTCTGGTGCTGGGTGCGGAAGAGGGACTTGGGCCAGACCTGGCTTCTTATTTGCGTTATGCAGGCGCATCGGTCAAATTGTTGACTGATTTTTCAGCCGCGCCTGAACATGTTAAGGCGCTTCCAGACGGTGCATGGCTGCTGGTTATTGATGCGGGCGATGGAGAACCGCCATTTGAAACATTTCGTGCGCGGCTTGATTCCGATTTAAGCCATAGTTTCAATTTTGTGGTGGTGCGGCGTGGTCGGCGTCACCATGGCCGAATCGAGGAAGACGGTGTGGTGACGCTTGATGGCAATATTCTCTACCGTGAGGCATTTCTGCATGCCGTAGCGGCGGCGGCTGGCCGTGAAAAACTGGAAGAGGATCAGTCGATCATTGCTGGTACGCTCGAAAAAGTGATTCCGTTGACGCGTGAAGAGGCTATTTCCCAGGGAAAAATGATTCTGGTTGCGGAAGATAATGAAATCAACCAGAAAGTGATTCGCCAGCAGCTGGCGTTACTTGGCTACGCAGTCGATATTGCAGCGAACGGGCGTGAAGCATTGCAGCGTTGGGAAAGTGGTGTATATGCGCTAATATTGACGGATCTGCATATGCCGGAGATGGATGGTTACGAATTGACGAAAGTGATTCGTGCCGCACAAACGGACAATAGCCGCATTCCCATTATTGCCCTGACGGCCAATGCTCTCAAGGGTGAAGCCGATAAGTGCCGTGCACTGGGCATGAATGATTATCTGACCAAGCCGGTGCAACTTGATCAGCTCAAAACGGCATTGGAAACCTGGTTGGGTAAATCTGTACAGCCCGTCACACAGTCCATTTTTGCAGCAGAAACTGACAGGCAATCAGCAGCTGATTTAGATGATGTCGCTATGCTGGATACAGAAGTGCTCAAAAAACTGATTGGTGATGATCCGGCAATGATTGCCGAGTTTTTACAGGACTTTCGTTTGAGTGCTGCCAAATTAGTCGAAGAGATCACTCATGCCGTCAAAAATGGTCATTTTGATGAAGTGAAAGCATCAGCGCATAAGCTCAAATCCTCGGCGCGTTCGGTCGGCGCCTTGGTGCTGGGAGATGGTTGTGCGGCCATGGAATCTGCCGCTGCTGCAAATGATTTAGCCAGATTGAACGAGTTGCTGCCGGAATTGGAGAAAACGCAGACCGAGGTAGGAAACCGTATTACAGCACTGCTTGCCACAACCCCTTCCGATCACTATCCAAGGAGTCACAATGAAAATTCATGAGTATCAGGCCAAGCAGATTCTTGAGCATTACGGCATCCCGATTCCTGCTGGAATTGCCTGTTTCAGCGCCGCTGAGGCTGTCTCTGCTGCCCATAAACTAGGAGGCGATTGCTGGGTAGTTAAAGCGCAGATATATGCGGGTGGACGTGGAAAGGGCGGTGGGGTGAAACTTGCAACTACGCAGGAGGAAATTGCAAAACTGGCTGATGCCATGCTCAATCATACGCTAGTGACGCCGCAAACTGGGCCGAAAGGGCAGATGGTTCGGCGCTTGTACGTGGAGCAGGGTGTTGATATTGCGCATGAATATTATGTGGCGCTGGTAGTAGACCGCACGGCTCAATGTGTTAGTCTGATTGTCAGTGAGGCGGGTGGTATGGATATCGAGCAGGTTGCGGTGCAGACGCCCGACAAGATCCATAAGCTGGCGATTGATCCGCTGGCCGGGTTGAATCATGAGGCAGTCAGAGGCATCGCGCAGCAAATTGGCTTACCGTCAGGAGACTGGCCAGCATTTGTTGAACTGATCGTCGAGCTTTACCGGGCATTCGATGAAAATGATGCCTCATTGTTAGAAATCAACCCATTGATCATGACGCAAAATCAGCAATTACTGGCGCTCGATGCCAAATTTAATTTTGATGATAACGCCTTGTTCCGTCATCCCGAGATTGTTGCTTTGCGGGATCAAGATGAAGAAGATCCGCTCGAGACTGAGGCAGCCAGACATGAACTTTCCTACATTGCGCTGGATGGCAATATCGGGTGTCTGGTCAATGGTGCGGGACTCGCCATGGCGACTATGGATATCATCAAGCTTTATGGCGGCAATCCCGCGAATTTCCTCGATGTGGGGGGCGGGGCAACAGCAGAGAAAGTGGCGGAGGCTTTCAAGATTATGCTGCGTCATCCTGCTATCAAAGTCATTCTGGTCAATATCTTTGGTGGCATCATGCGCTGCGATGTTATTGCCGAGGGGATTGTGCAGGCCGCTCAGGAGGTGAAGTTAACGGTGCCGTTGATTGTTCGCCTGGCCGGTACGAATGCCGAAATGGGCAGACAGATTCTGGCGCAATCCGGCCTTGCGGTGAGTCTAGCCGGAAACATGGCGGATGCGGCCAGGCAGGCAGTAGAATCGGCTGAATCGGTTACGAAGACAAAACAACCAGGGAGTATGAGCTGATGTCCATTCTGATCGATCGCAATACACGTATCATCACGCAGGGCATGACCGGAAAAACCGGGCAGTTTCATACCCGGCAGTGCCTGCAATATGCCTCTGGCAGGGATTGTTTCGTTGCAGGCGTCAATCCCAAGAAAGCGGGTGAACAATTTGAGGGGGTTCCAGTTTTTGCCACGGTACGAGAAGCAAAAGCAGCCACAGGCGCGACGGTGTCCGTCATCTACGTACCCGCGCCTTTTGCGGCGAGCGCCATTGATGAAGCAGTGGAAGCCGAGCTTGATCTGGTGATCTGCATCACCGAGGGCATTCCGGTGCGCGATATGCTGCGTACGCGTGCGCATATGCGTGGCAAGAAAATCCTGCTGGTCGGGCCAAATTGCCCCGGCATCATCACACCAGATGAAGTGAAAATTGGCATCATGCCGGGATCAATTCATCGGAAAGGGCGAATTGGCGTGGTGTCCCGGTCAGGTACGCTGACTTATGAGGCAGTTGCGCAATTGAGTGAACTTGGTTTGGGGCAATCGACCTGCGTTGGCATTGGCGGCGATGCTATTAATGGACTGAAGCATCTGGATGTGATGCGATTATTCAATGAAGATGATGAAACCGAAGGCGTGTTGATGGTGGGTGAAATTGGCGGATCGGATGAGGAAGCATGCGCGCGTTGGGTAAAGCAGCACATGCGCAAACCGGTGGTGGGATTCATTGCTGGCGTGACCGCCCCCCCTGGTAAACGCATGGGACATGCTGGTGCGATTATTGCGGGTGGCAAGGGAGCCGCGCAGGAAAAGATTGCGGTAATGGAAGAGTGTGGTATTCGTGTGACGCGCAATCCCGCCGAGATGGGAAAACTGATGAAATCAGTGTTGTAGTGGATATAAACATCATCTTGGAGGAGCAATGTTCTCACGTATTTTATTCGGTTTACTAATCCTGTTGCTAGCTGGGTGCGTTGCCCAGCGTTATCCGTCTCCTAAGCCAGTTTATCCGGCACACAAACCGCTTCCAGATGCGGCTGCTGGTCAGCGCCCCGCTGGTCCGCTACCACCAAGCGCTCGCCCGGTCTATAACCTTACGGGCTATTCGGCAGCCACCCAGGAGGGATACATAGACGGTTGCGAGACGGCAAAACGGAGCGCATATGCCTATAAAGATATCAAGCGATATAGCGCTGACGGACAATACCGCATGGGTTGGGATGATGGATTCTCGATCTGCCGTAAAACACGTTAGTGTATTGTGGCTAACTGAAGACCAAGACAAAATGAAAAATATTCTGAAAATTGCCCTTATCGTTGCGATGGGCGCTTTGTTCTCATCCGCAAACGCGGGTAATCTACCTGTAGCGGTTAAACAAATATTGCAGAAAGCCGGTATTCCGGAAGATGCCGTTTCGGTTTTTGTGCAGGAAGTGCATGCCGGCCAACCTTCACTGGCAATTAATGCAGATAAGGTGATGAATCCAGCTTCAGTGATGAAACTGGTCACAACCTATGCTGGTCTGCAATTGCTTGGCCCTGGCTACACCTGGCGGACGGAGGTTTATGCGCAGGGTAATATCCAGAATGGACGACTACAAGGGGATCTGATCATCAAAGGTTATGGTGATCCCAGCATGAATCTGGAAAATTTCTGGCAATTGGTGCGTCAGATTCGCCAGACTGGATTACGTGAGATCAATGGAGATCTGGTGCTGGATCACAGCTACTACAACCTTGCACCTGGCAATCCGGCGGCATTTGATGGTGAGCCCTACAAACCTTATAACGTATTACCCGAGGCACTGCTTGTCAATTACCGGACATCCGCGCTACATGTCATGCCAGATCGGCAGCAAGGACAGATCAGAATTGTTGAAGACCCTGAATTACAATTGATGGATCTGCAAAACCGGATACAACCAACCACCCAAAATTGTAGCAATGGCCGCAATCGTTTGCAGACAGAAATTATAAAAAATGGAAACGAACAACCTACGGTCAGATTTAATGGTAATTATTCTGTTCACTGCAGCCACCATACCTATTATCTGAGTCTGCACGACAGCAGTGATTATATTCACCAATTATTCAAACGCTTCTGGCAGGAATCCGGCGGTAGTTTCAGCGGCAACGTCAAGCGCGGAACGTCTCCTGCCGGAGCGGCGCCGATCAGGGTATATCGCTCTCCGCCGTTAGCCGATGTGATTCGTGGCATCAACAAGTTCAGTAATAATGTGGCGGCAAGGCAGTTATATCTGTCGCTGGGAGAAAAACAAAACCATGGTAATCAGGCACTTTCATTAGATCTTGCTCGCTCGGCGGTACAACAGTGGTTATTGGCCAAACGCCTCAACTTTCCTGAGTTGGCGATAGAAAATGGATCGGGTTTATCACGTAATGAGAGAATCAGTGCACGCCACTTGGGTAAATTGCTGATAGATGCCTATCATTCTCCGGTTATGCCCGAATTCATGTCATCGTTGGCGGTGGTGGGTGTCGACGGAACAGCACGAAAACGCCTCAAAAAAACACCGGTTATTGGTAGATCTCATCTGAAAACAGGCTCGTTAAGAAATGTTTCCGCTATCGCTGGTTATGTGCTGGACCACAAAAATCGCCGTCATGCATTTGTTTTTGTAGTCAATCACCCGAGCGCAGCTAGTGCCAGATCGGCCATGGATGCCTTGATAAAAGAGATTTATGGTGGCTAGTGTAGAGTGAGCATGTAGGGTGGATTCGCCGTCAGGCAATCCACCATGAACGGTTACGTCAAGCTTGGCGGTTTGCTGGCGCGAAACCGCCCTACTTACTGCTTACTCATCATTCAGCCTGATAAGCCTGATTCAGTTTTTGTTTATGCTGAGAGTTGGTCAGCAGATTCTGCAAATGCATCATCCATGGTTCGGTAATTGCCCGTATTTCCGCATCGTGTGCCAGAATCTGCTGGATCAGCGTAATTTTTTTTTTCAGTGAGGATTCATCCAGTTGGTGTTGCGCCTGCTGCCCGATCAGGCGGTTGGTGATGCGCTTGCATTCGTGTTCCAGCGCGACGAGCTCATCCCAGTCGCTGGCATGCGCCGCTTGCAGCATCTTGCCGGTAATCGCCAGTATCCCCTCATAGGCGGCAATGGTTTGTGCGCCATTCATATATTCTGCTGTGCCATTACTTATGTTATTTTCACTCATCTTGCTGCCGCTTTGGGTTGGAGTAATTCTTCAATCTCTGCCATTTTGTTAACAGAAGTGGGCTTTTTGCCAATCGCTGCCCAGGCTTCATGTATTTCACCAAGTAATTGACTGACTTCCTCGATGATATCTACACTACTGCGCAGATTGGCTTGCAGCAGGCGATCGGTCATGTAGTCATAAAGCTGGCTTAATTGTTCAGCAAGTGCTCCGCCAGCCTTGATATCAAGGCTGGCTTTCAGCCCATGATCGATAATCATGATCGCCTTGGAAATCATCTCACCGCGAGCAGCAATATTATTCTGCTGGATATGGAGCTTGCTGCGATTAAGTGCCTGCTGCGCGCCTTCAAATAGCATTAGAATCAGTCTATGCGGATCGGCAGTACTAACGCCAGATTCTGTGCCTACTTTGTTATAGGCGGAGATGGCGTGAGATGCATTTGTAAACATGGATACTCCTTGAGCATATTAATTTTAAGTTAATGACTATCTTCCCGACCCAGGCAAACTGGACAACTGCTGTTGCAGGAAGCTGCTGGTCTGACTCATGTTGGCGAGCAACGTATCCAAGGCCGAAAACTGAGCACGATAACGTCTTTCCACATCTTCCAGGCGGCGGTCAACCGCATCGCGTTGTTTGTCAATATCACGAATAGCGGTATTGATGCTGTCCACGCGGCCACTGATCAGGCCATCACTGCGTAGCAGATCGCTGATCAAGGTATCAAAGCGTCTGGCAATACCGGCGGAATTTGGGTCGGGTTCAATCGGATCGACGGTTGGCGCTAAATTGTTGGCGAAAAATGCACCAACATTCTTGGCTGGATCAGCCAGCGCGGCATCCAGCTTATTCGCATCAAGTGCCAGCGTGCCGTCTTTCTGGAACGCGATACCGATTTCGGCAAGTTGGTTGATTCCCCCGTTGGTCGTGGATGAGGGTGTATTGAACACGGTCATCATGCGCGATTGAATGGTTCTCGCGATGGAATCTCCCGTCAATACTGCGCCCTGGCGATTATTGGGGTCGAAGCGAGTCAGATCGCCAATAGTTTTGTTGAGCGCATTAAACCCATCGACAAACGATTTTATGGTTTCCTTGGTCTTATTTATATCTTGTGCAACGGTCAGCAATGCGGTGCTGCCTTCATTGGTTTTCTGCAGGTTGAGGGTTACGCCCTCAATCGCGTCGGTAATGGTGTTGGTTGATTTGGTGATATTAATACCGTCGATCACCAGTGTGGCATTGCGTGCTGCTACCGCCTCGGAGAGGTTGGATACTCCGCCGGTGGAAGCATCAAATGCCAGCCGGGAGAGGCCATTATTGTCGGTAGCATTACCATCATCGTCGCTGACAGTAATGCGCAGCGCATTGCTCAAACCGCCATCCTGAGAGGCGAGCACCAACCGGCTGCCACTGCCATCGTTGACGATACTGGCAGTCACGCCGGCATTGGCGTTGTTGATGGCACTGCGCACGCCCGCCAGGGTAGATTCGCCAGCACCGATGGTGATGGTTTGATCCGGTTTATCCGGATTAACCGTGTAGCTCCCATCCTGGTTATAGGTGCCAAACTGGATCGTTAACGTCCCGCTGCCCACGGTGTCACTGCTGGAAGCAAAATTTTCCGATTTGATTTTGTGTGCCTGCGCCAGACTTTTGATTTCGATTTCATAACTGCCGGGTACGGCATTGCCGCTGGCGCTGACCACCGCCAGCGAACTATCGGAAAAACTGGCGGTGGCTGCGGATAATTTCAGCGGATCAGATAGCTTGGTCAGCGTGTCCTGAAATGTCGATAACGCGCTTTTGATATTGCCAAATGCAGATAGCTGCGCTTTCTGCTGACTTTCGCGGTTGTCGAGCAAACTCAGTGGACGCCGTTCGAGCGCCATTAACTGGTTGACGATGGCGTTGACATCGAGTCCCGAGCCGATTCCGGGTGATGAGAGCATGGTATTCTCCTATCCTGCTGCTATTAGTAAATCAGGCTTTATCGTTAAACAGCACACCCTCAATCTTGCCGAGTGTGCGCGCAATGTTGATCGCTTCTTCCGATGGAATCTGACGGATCATTTCATTGGTCTGAGAATCCATAATCTTGACCACGGTTTTGCCGGTTTCTTCATCAATGGAAAATTTCAGATTTTGCGCCACAGACTGCGTGAATTGCTCGATCTGCTTCACAGCATCCGCCACCTTTTTAGGCGAGTTCTGCTCGGCATTGACTGCTGGGGGGACGCTGGTGGATAAACCATTATTAGTGAAAACCGCTTCACTGTCGGCTACCCGGCTGCTACCACTGGAATACATTGCAGGCTGAATAAATTCACCACTGCCTGCTGCTGGGTTGATCATCATGTTCGTGCTCCTTTTAATGGGGTTGAATCAGGGCGATCTGCTGAAACAAATCGCCCGGTGTTACTGGTGCGTCCTGTTCTATCTCAATAATGACAAGACATTATTTGGCAACGCATTGGCCTGCGCCAACATTGCTACCCCGGCTTGTTGCAGAATCTGTCCACGAGTCAGGCTGGCTGTTTCTGCAGCAAAATCAGCATCCTGAATCCGGCTACGTGAAGCAGACAGATTTTCTGACGTGGTTTGCAGACTAGAGACAACCGAAGAAAAACGATTCTGTATCGCACCCAGATCCGCACGTGTTCCATTGACAGTCTGTAAAGCGGTATCAACTGCGGTGATTAGCGCACTGGCATCACTAGCGGTGCTGACACTTCCGGATGCCCCTAAAGTGGCAGTATCTGCTTTTGCGATATTAGTGAAGGCAATGACATTGTTACCTCCTGCATCAGCACCCACTTGAAAGTTTTGTGAAGTAAAGCTGCCATCCAGCAAAGCAGCACCATTGAATTTAGTCGCGCCGGCAACGCGGTCAATTTCGGCTTTAAGCGCAGTCACCTCTTTATCCAGTGCAGCACGGTCGGTAGTACTGTTGGTGGCATTGGAGGATTGCACGGCCAGTTCACGCATCCGTTGCAGGTTATTGCCAATTTCCTTAAGTGCGCCTTCCGCTGTCTGTGCCAGCGAGATGCCGTCGTTGGCATTACGCGCTGCCTGATTCAGACCACGAATTTGTGACGTCATCCGTTCGGAAATCGCCAGTCCTGCGGCATCGTCCTTGGCACTGTTGATACGCATACCGGAAGACAAGCGTTCCAGAGAAGTATTTAATGCATTTTGCGAGCTGTTGAGGTTACGTTGTGCATTCAGTGACGCGATATTGGTGTTAATGACTTGTGGCATGGTGTTACTCCTTCAGAGATTGATTACTGTTTAAGTAAAATGCGGCGCATGTGCCGCTTACGTTAACGTTGACTCGGCCATTTATTTTTTGGCGCTTGATGAGTCGCTGTTGAGAGCAGTAAACGGACAGCCAGTGAAAATATTTAGCGAAATGATGATTTTGGATCAAAAAATATATCAATGTGAGATAAGGAAATAAGACTGAAAAACCTGCTAATTCCAAATGTAGAGTGGATTCTCTGTCAGGCAATCCACCATCAATTCCTAGATCCCTGCCCCCACGTCTTCACGGGGGCAGACTCTGCGCGGGGGTGACGGCATGGAAGCGATGTGTCACCGTAGAATACAGGGTGGATTCGTCGTCAGGCAATCCATCGTCAATGGCTACGTTGAGTATCGCGGTTTCGTTTAAGGGCACCTCTAAAAATACCCAAAAAAAGTAAATTAATCTGATACGGGAGCGTACTTCATCGTATTTCGACAGTTTTGGTTCTGGATTTGCAGATTCTTGGCTGTCTTAAGTGCTATCCAAGTGCTATTTTCTTGTTTTTTAGCTATTTCAAGAAATTGTGGGCGCAGTAATTCTATTGAAGCTGAAGTATTTCTTGCGGATAAGTATCACGACACGCTTGATGTTATAAACAAGGTTGAGCAGTCCTGTTTGTACTTTTGCTCTTGCACGGCCGATGGTGCGAATGGTGATCCCACCCATTTCATTCGTCATCGCACCAAATACATGCTCGACTCGCGCGCGCACCCGTGATTTTTCCTGGTTGCTCTGCTTCTGTGCTGCGGTGAGGGGATGATTACGTGCACCCTTTTCATGAATGTGGCTTTTGTATCCGGCTGCGATCAGTTTCTCTTCCTGCGCATGACTGCGATAGGCCGAGTCTGCATAAACATCCGCTCCCCCTGCTGCAGGAGATTGCAGCACTTCTTCCAGAATCTGGCTGTCATGAACTTGTGCTGAAGTCATTTCCCATGCGGTGATCAACTTGGTGTCCCGGTCGACATTGGCGTGATTCTTGTAACCATAGAACCGTTCGGTGTCCTTCTTCGTCCAGCGGGCATCGATATCTTTCTGTGCCAGCTTGTGGGAACGCTGGCCCCATTCAATCGGCACAGCTCCTGCTTTGATCAGTTTATTTTCTTCCCGCGTATTACGTTGCCTGGGTACCGTTACAAAGGTTGCGTCGATTATCTGGCCTGACCTCAGTTCTACATCCAGTTCCCGTAGACATTCATCAAACCGGGCAAACAAACGCTCGATCAAGTGCTTTTCCTTCAATTCCTCCCGGAATACCCACATGGTCTTGGCATCAGGCACGACCCCCGCCAAACCCAGTCCCAGAAAACGCATGAAACTCAATCGATCTCCTACTTGAGACTCCAACCGCTCATCCGACAGGTTATTCATCCTTTGCAATACCAGCATCTTGAATAACAATACCCAATTCACAAGGGCTTGCGCCCAGCCGCACTTTTCCTGGGCTTCTCTGTCGTCTCCGCCAGAAGATCAGCAAACAGATTCCAGTCAATCATGCGGTTCAGCTCTTCAAGTGGGTCTCTGCGCTTGCTTAACTGATCGTATCGATCATGAAGGTCAAACAATCCTGACCGGTACATCGCTATCACCTCTTAAATGGATAAATAATACAATAATTATATGTCAATACAATGTATTGCATCAAAAACTGCCATAAAACCTTATCCCTGCTCCCTTTTTGTTTAATACTTGAGCTGGGATTTTTAAAGGTGCCCATAAACCACTACTTCATAGTTCCAGCATTTAATCCCCTTGATCTCGGGTGACGCGATGAGCACCTCTTCTTCTTCACTTCCTTGTCTTGCTTTTCCCTCCACGATTGGATTATCAGAATTTTCAGGGTTCTCAAAATGAGCCTCTAAATAAGCTTCAGAAAGAAGCTGCGGCTTAGCTTTGAGTGTGATGGTAAATTGCTCGGTACCAGAATCGAAAGTAAAATCCCAGCGTTCGGGAACATTACTGTGAAGGTGAATATCTTGTCTGTGTTAGTAACTCAGGTACCTTTTCGCAGCCAATCTGCTGCTTCCAGCGCAAAATAACTCAGAATGGCATCGGCGCCAGCGCGTTTGAAAGCCAGCAACGCTTCTAGTACGCAGGATTTTTCATCCAGCCAGCCATTGATCGCCGCTGCTTTGAGCATGGCGTATTCGCCACTGACTTGGTAGGCAAAGGTGGGCACACCAAATTCCTGTTTAACCCTGTGCACGATATCTAGGTAGGGCATGCCGGGTTTGACCATGAACATGTCCGCACCTTCCTGGATATCGAGCGCGACTTCGTGCAGGGCTTCATCGGAGTTGGCGGGGTCCATTTGATAGGTATATTTATTGCCGGCACCCAATGTTGCTGATGAGCCAACGGCATCCCTGAACGGGCCATAAAAACTGGAAGCATATTTGGCTGAATAAGCCAGTATGCGGGTGTGAATGCATTGGTGCTGATCAAGCATGGTACGAATCGCGCTGATGCGACCATCCATCATATCGGAGGGTGCTACGATATCCGTGCCTGCTTGCGCATGCACCAGTGCCTGCCGTTCTAAAACGCGGACTGTTTCATCATTCATCACATAACCATGCTCATCAATTAATCCGTCTTGCCCATGGCTGGTGTAAGGGTCGAGTGCTACGTCGGTAATAATCCCCAGTTCCGGAAAACGTTGTTTTAGTTGTGTCACGACACGCGGCACCAGGCCATCTGGGTTAAACGCTTCGTCTGCGGTCAGATTTTTTTGGGAAGCATCGATGACTGGAAAAATTGCCAGTGCTGGAATACCCAGCTGCAAACATTTTTCCGCCTGAAAAAACAGCAGGTCGAGACTCTGGCGAACGATGCCGGGCATGGAGGGTATTTTCTCCTGCTGGTTATTGCCATCCAATACGAATACGGGATAAATCAGGTCGCTGGCTTGCAAGTGATGTTCACGTACCAAGCGGCGGGAGAAGTCATCCCGACGTAACCGACGCATTCTTTTTTGTGGAAATTGTGAGAATAATGTCATTTTTTGGATACCAGGAAAATAAAAATAGAAATTCTTTGGAACTTTTTGATTGCTTGCCCCCTCTCATCAGGGAGCGTTAAATGTGGTAACTGTTTATCGTCTTACCTCCCTTAGACGATACTCTTTTGAGCAAGGCAATTTCCCCCGGTTTAATCCCCTTTGACCGGGGGTTTTTTTTGTTCGTTTTCGGTGTCATTGTCGGCGATTTTCAACGCCTGTTCTCCACTTTCTAGCCAGTTTCCTAGTAAGAGCAGGACGTCGTCTTTTCCTTCTGATGTCATACTGGAAAAAATTTGTGCACTACCCGTTATTTGATGCGTCGCCAGATAGGTTTCGACGGTACGCAGTGCTTCAATCGCTTTTCCTCGGCTTAGTTTATCCGCTTTACTTAGTAGGATATGCACCGGTTTTCTGGTCATGGCAAACCATTCCAGCATTTGTACGTCAAGTGGCATGAGTGGATGGCGGATATCCATGATGAGCACCATGCCATACAACGTTACGCGAGTTTGCAGATACGTACTCAATAACGCTGTCCAGTGCTGGCGAATGGCTAGTGGTACCTTCGCATAGCCATAACCTGGCAAGTCAACAATAAATCGTCGCGTGTCCAACTGGAAGAAATTAATATGTTGCGTTCGCCCGGGTGTTTTACTGACGAATGCAAAACGTCCTCTACCTGCGAGTGTATTGATTGCGCTGGATTTACCTGCATTGGATCGTCCGGCAAAGGCGATTTCCACTGCGGGCCCCTTGGGCAAATCACGTAGATGGTTTACCGTTGTAAAGAACTCGGCTTTGCGGAACAGTGCGTTTGTCATGATTTTTTATCAGCGTTGACCATCTAATTTTTTAAAATTTATGTCGGATCAAATTCTTCTCTAGCAATAACCACTAATCCTTCCATCACTAGATTATCCATTACTTTGTGTGGCAGATGAAGATGTTCGCGAATAACGGCGGCATTACCACCACTGACTAGTATTCTAGGTAATGGATTGTCAGGATTAGGAAAGTTTAAGGTGTACATTCGTTCGATTGCGCCAGTCACAGCATGAATCATGCCGCTGAATACGCTATCTTCAGTATTATCTGGCAACATTTGGAATTTGCCGGTATTTGTCATTTTGATACCATTGGCTCGATCGGCCAGCGCCTGCTGCATTAATTCTGGCCCGGGCAATATTGCTCCTCCCCGGAATTCACCCGCATCTGACAATACATCGATGGTCATGGCGGTACCAACATTGATGACCAGACACCCGCGCCGTAAGTAATGCCACGCAGCAATCAATGCCGCCCAACGGTCGCAGCCCAGTTGTTCGGGAGAAACGTAACCATTACGTACGCCACACTGATTGGCCTGAGCAACTATCCACCAGTGCTGGCACGCTTGTGACTGATTCAGTAATGCCTTGAGATTATCGTCGGCAGTCTTGCCCGCCACGTTGGAAACGATCACACCGGTGCAAGGTGGCAATGCCGCCAATTTCTGCTGCCAGATTTCACGTTCTACTTGTAATGCTACGTCATTCGCTATCCATCTAAGACCGTTATGCAGTCCCCATTTGATGGCCGTATTACCGGAATCGATTGCTAGAAGATAAGGGGTGGTTTGCATGTTATTGGCCAGTTTTACCGTCAAACAAGCGTCGCAGGCTTAATTCGCCACTTCTTAGCTGTAATTGTCCGGTAGAAGTCTCCAGCAATAGCGCACCATCCGCCGCAACACCGCTGACGATGCCTTGTTTGTGGCTGTCGTCCGGAAAAGCCACCTGTACGGATTGATGGTGATAGGCATGATAACGAAGCCATTCTTCGCGCAGTGGTGCAAAGCCATGCTGTGTAAACAATTGCAGTACTTTCATTAATTCCAGCAATAACACGGCCAGGAGCCGATTCCGATTGGGGATGAGGTGGGCTATGCTGACAAGATCGGTGACTGCCTGATCGATATTTTTTCTGACTGGATCAGCCATATTAATATTGAGTCCTATACCAATGACCACCCTGACCGGACTAAGCATGTCCCCGTGCAGTTCGATTAACACTCCCCCCAGTTTGTGAAAATGGTGCAGGATATCATTTGGCCATTTCAGGGAAATATCGGGAATACCCATTGTGGTAAGCGCTCTCACAATTGCGACACCTACTGCCAGACTTAATCCCCCCAGTGCTTGCATAGTGCAGGGCGACGACCATAATACCGAAAAAGTCAGGCTGTTCCCCAGACCGGAAAACCAGGTACGCCCGCGTCTACCACGTCCATGGGTCTGGAGTTCGGTTGCGAGTACGATGTATCGATCAGGGTTTGCAGATATCGGCTCAGATGCACGCTGCAGCAGGAGTGAATTGGTGGACTCGACACATTCCGCGAGAGTTACCTGAAAATGGTCAGCGTGTTCCCCCAGTCCATTCCGTATTTGATCTAGTTCGAGCCATTGCACCGGGTTCAACCAGCGATAACCTTTACCAGTGATGCGATGAATGATCAACCCATAGTTTTCCAGGTCGCGCAGGGTGTTGGAGATGCTGGCGCGGGATACCTGCAGCGTCTCTCCCAAGATCGTTCCGGAATGGTAATCTCCATCACTCAGTATACGTAGCACGCTAAAAGTCAGTGGTTTCACGCGATAGCCCTCGGGTATTCCCGCGCGCCCATTAAGAATAGTAGCCCGGCTGATTGCTGCGGTGGCTTGCTATAATAAAACGGCAGTTGATGGCGCAGTATGGGTTCCAATTTTAATTAATCTTAATCGGGAGGGTTTTGGTGGATATATTAAGCGTAGCGGCTGGTTTCTTGGTAGGTGTTGCGGCAACCTATCTTCTCAGGTTTTTTCTGTCAAGTGATACGCAAACCCAGACGGCAAAATTTTCTGGAGCTAAGAGTGATGCTTTATTTGAATCATTGTGGCGAGCGCATCAAAAATTATTTGATGAGATACAACGGGATCTGAACAATCCTGACTTTCAGTTTCACCGGGAGTTTTCCATTGAAAAGAAAGGCTGGAACTGGAACCGTTTTGGTTTTCATCGTCATGGCCCTTGTCTTGTTTATTTTATTGAAGACCATATTGACTTGCCCGGACAATTGGATAATCTTGCTAGTAAAGGTTTGATCACTAGGCTTGATGAGAAAAAACACAAATTCCAGCTTAGCGAAAGACTCGTCGAGTGGCTGCGCCGAAAATTACCTGTGAAATGATTATATTCCTGGGGAATAATTGGCCTATTTCTGGTGGTCGGATTGGGTAAATTCTGGGTATATCAGATTGATTGCAGCGAGCGGGGGTTTCTCGCTCGCTGGCGCGTAGGCACCATAGGCAGATAATTCTGTGGGGGGTATATAACCCACTACGGATTCGAGGTCACTCAAACGGATTCCTTGTCGGACTAAATAAAGAATATAAGTCTGACGTAGTTTTTCGGAAAGTTCTACAGGAGAGTATCCGGCATCAATCTGCAGGCAATCCAGCAGTGCATGCAGCTCTGTAGCGCTCAGGTTTTTACCGGCTGGATCAGTGAGGCCATATCCATGCGCACCATATAGTCGCTTTAAGGCGGGAGGCAGTGGTATTTTTCTGGGTGAATCACCTTTAACGATTAATTGATTCTGCTCAAGATCGAAATCTTCTGCCTGCAGTTCAGCAATTTCGTTGAGTTTCAGACCGCCAAGCAGCAACAGCAGCAGTTGTTTTTCCTTGATGTTTGCTGCCTGAAGCAGCTTAATGACCTGATCATCGGATAGTGCTGCCATGGCTGGTTGCTGCGCGATAGCCTGCATTACCTGTACTTTGTCAAGCGTACCTTGTGATGAACGTAGTGCGTCAAGGATGGGACGAGGCAGATTCTGCTGGTCATGCATATGCACATCGGATAAATGGATGGCAATTTTTTCCTGTTCTTCTTGTGTCAAGAATCTGACCAGCCATACAGCGGTTAATCCGAGCAAGAGTGACGTCACCAGCGCTATCAGAGCATCACGTTGATAATCTGGCCTGACCGGAACATGAGGAAGAAATGCCCGTTCGATGACATCTACGTAAGGGTATTTGCCAGTATGGCGTGTTTCAATTTGTACCAGGCGATCCTGTGTATCCCGATAAAGCTGTTCCAGTGCTTCCAGATCCGTTTTCAAGGCATCATGCTCGGCAAAGCGGGAAGTAAACTCTGCTGCTTGCTGGCGGTGGTCTTTCAATTGTTGTTGGATGGTGCGCGCGGTTTGCTGGGCTGCGGCATATTCTTGCCGCGCATCTGTCAGAACGGTTGCTTGCCCCTTCTGGCGCATATTGCGTATCTCTTTATCCAGCGCTGCCAGTTTTTCTGGAATCACCTTAAGTGATGGCGTCAGTGCCATAAATTCGCGAGTGTACTGCCGATCCAGTTCTTCGAGCTCCTCGCGTAATTCCTGGGCTCGCTTTTCCAATGCACTTAAGGTGTGTGAATCATTCTGCGGCACAACGACTTCTTCTCGATCAATAGCCTTGCGGATAGCATCCAGTCGAGATTTTGCCTTCACTTCTTCCTCGCTGGCAGCATTGAGCGCGTCATTGAGACCCTTCAGTCGTGCAAGCGCCTCATTTTCCTCCCGTCCGGTCGATACGATTGCATATTGCTGCCTGAACTGTGCTAACTCCAGTCGCTTTTGCTCGATTTTTTCATTCAAACTAATTAGCTCCTCCTGTACAGCTTGAATGGTCGCACCAGTCGAGCTGGCGACTTCCTCCGCGCGTGCGGTCAGATATACATCGATCCAGGCATTGATCAACGCTGGCAGCAATGCGGGCTCAGTTCCTTCGGCAATCATTTCTACCAGATTGGTATCTGCTACTGGGCGCACATCAAGCATTGTCCGAATCGTGGTGGGGCTCAAATCTATCTGGTATTCACTGTCTGCATTCCGTAGTTTGTGTGCCGTACCTGTCAACAGTTCCGAGCCAAGCAATACCTGCTGCTGGATAATGACATGCTGGATATCCGCCTCCTGGCTGATCTGATCGATCGCTGTTCTTGGTACGGTTAACAGTGTGGCATAGCTTTGATAAATTGCTGGCCGTGAAAAAACATAACCTAGCGAGATTACCAGCGTGATCAGAAATGTGGCCAGGAAAATTGTCAGTCTATTGGGCTTCAGTCCATTCAGAAATCTGAGCATGAGAGTGCCTCCTCTGTCGATGGCATAACTTTGGATTGCGCCATCATTTTGTCTCCTGCTTCGTTATAGTCGAGGCTGTTTGATAAATAACCACCCTTACACCTCCATTATCCGCTGTTTCTGAGTCCGGTAGCAACGCCGTTAATCGTCAGGTGAATCGCACGACGAACCGCGTCATCTTCATCTCCGGAACGATAACGTCGCAGCAGTTCGATTTGTAAGTGATTGAGCGGATCGATATAGGGCGTTCTGATGCGAATACTGCGTGCTAACGTGGGATTTTCCTGCAGTAATTCTGTTTGACCAGTAATGGTGAATAGCCACTTGGTGGATAACTTCCATTCCTCCTCAATGCGCGAAAAGATTTGCTGGCGTATTTCTGCATTTGTTACCAGCTCGGCATAGCGCGAAGAAATGCCCAGGTCACTTTTAGCCAGCACCATATCCATATTAGAGAGTAGCGCTTGCATAAATGGCCAGTTTCGATACATTTTCTGCAGTAAGGGTATCGCCTCTTCCTGCCCAATTTCATGAACAAATTTTTCCACGGCTGCACCAAACCCAAACCACCCAGGAATAACCGAGCGATTGAGACTCCAGCTGAATACCCAGGGAATGGCCCGCAAGTCCTCGATAGCATCGGACGGCCTGCGTGAAGTAGGGCGACTGCCTATGTGTAATCCGGCAATTTCACGGATCGGTGTGGATTCTTGAAAATATTGTTTGAAACCTGGTGTCTGGTATACCAGATGACGATAGGCGGAAAATGCGTAAGCAGATAATCGTTCAAGAGCCTCATGATAGCGTGACATCTGTGAGTGATCTGCATGCTGGTTCAGCAGGGTGGATTCAATCGTTGCGGCCACCAGTGTTTCCAGATTGCGCCGCCCGATCTCAGGATCGGTATATTTGCTGGCAATCACTTCTCCCTGCTCGGTTAACCGGATCTGACCATTTACACTGCCAGGTGGTTGCGCCAGAATCCCCTGATAACTTGGCCCACCGCCACGACCGACGGTACCACCTCGTCCATGAAACAAGCGCAGACGAATACCATGTTGCTTAAACACCCGAGTCAAGTCAATTTCAGCTTTATAGATTTCCCAGTTGGAAGTTACAAAGCCACCATCTTTGTTGCTGTCGGAATAACCGAGCATCACCTCTTGAATATTTCCCCGAGACTGTAGCATCCGACAGTAGTCTGGCAGGGAAAACAATTCTTCCATGATAGTGGCACAGCCGCGCAAATCGTCGATGGTCTCGAATAACGGAATGATGTTCATATCCAACTGCAGACGTGTACCACTTTGCAGCGAACCGGTTTCCTTCAGCAGTAACGCGACTTCCAGGATATTGACAACACTGGTGGTCATGGAAATTACATAATTCGGCAAAGCAGCATGACCGAAGCGACGCTGAATTTCAGCCGCCATCCTTAAAATACGCAGTTCACTTTGCGTGTTATCAGAATAATGAATATAAGGCGAAATCAGCGGATGATCACTGTTGATCTGGGCAAGCAGCCATTGCAGGCGTTCCTGATGGGAAAGCGCGAGATAGTCTGGCCCGTTTTGTGACGCTTTAGCTGTTGTGCTGCGATTATAAAGCTCTGCGACCACCTCCTCATGCACCTTGCTGTGTTGACGCATATCCATCGGAGCAAGATGAAAGCCAAATACATCCGCTGCCCGTCGTAAATCACGCAAAGTATCCTTGACTAGCCAGGATGAATGATGTTGATTGAGTGAGCAGATAATGATGTCCAGATCATGTAAAAATTCGGCGCTATCGGCATAGGGTTCAACGACGCGCGATTGGCGGCCGTTGGAATCAGGTATGTGGCCAAGTTTTTTACTGGTAGCGACTAAACGCTCATGGATGCCAAGAAATGCGCGGCGGTATGGCTCATCTATTCTGCTGGCAGGCAAATCCGGCGCGACTGAAACCAGTCCTTCCAATTCGTTGGTAACTTTGACCAGGCGACTGGTTAGACTCATGGTTTGCCCAATTTTTGCAGTTTCTTTAATATAAAAATCCAGAATCAGGGCGGAGTGACGTTCGGCCGCATGCAGCATGATTTGATGCGTCACAAATGGATTGCCATCACGATCACCTCCAATCCAGCTGCCAATACGCATGAAAGATGCCACATTGGGAGCAGACTTGCCCATATGTTTTTCCAGCAGATCCTCAATCTTGGCGTAGATATAGGGAATCTGACTTAAAAAGGTGTAATGGTAATAAATTAGGCCATTTTCAATTTCATCCTGTACAGTCAATCTGACAGAGCGCAGCACGCGAGTCTGCCAGAGTGTCTGAATGGCGGCACGCAAGCTGTTTTCATTGTGACGTAGTTCGTTGGGCGTGAGTTGTGTACGATCGCGCGCCTTGAGCAGCAACTGTATCTTGAGTTGATAGTCAAGAATGCTGCGACGTTGTACTTCTGTCGGATGCGCAGTTAAGACCGGTGAAATGTGTGTGTTAGCAAAAAAATCTTCCAGCGCTTCGCCGCTGATGCCGTTAGCAATGAGCTTCTCCAGCGCAAGTGTCACACTACCCGCCTGCGGCGGAGAGCCAGCACGCAAATGTGCGCGGCGGCGGCGATTATGATGCAGATCTTCAGCAATATTGGAAAGCAATGAGAAATAACTGAATGCACGAACAACGGCAATCGTTTCCTTATGGCTCAAATGATGAAGAATTACGTCAAGCTCCCGCCGGGCGTCTTGATCCTGGTCGCGGTGAAAACGAACTGCCATCTGGCGAATGTTCTCAACTAGAGAAAAAATTTTTTCTCCCTCAATATCGCGTATGGTGTCGCCCAGCATGCGTCCGAGTAAACGAATATCCTCTCGCAATGGATGATCTTTTTCGTTGAGTGAATTCGGTTCTACAGTATTAGCTTGAGTAGGCACACTCATCAGTGTATTTCTCCTGTTAGCATGGGATTTAGCATTACGTAAAAGTGAAATAAGTGACAGATAGCAGCTGACCGTCATTTGCTGCTAGTTCGGCATGCTAGAATTGCCGCGTTTTCCAAATTCAACGTGCAACCATGCCTAATCCTAAAAAAATTATTATCGCTTCTCGCGAAAGTCAGCTTGCTATGTGGCAAGCGCACTTTATCCGCAATCGTTTGCTGCAATTATACCCGCAAACGGAAATCACCATACTTGGCATGACTACCAAAGGAGATCAGATACTCGATACTTCCCTGTCAAAAATTGGTGGCAAGGGTTTGTTTATAAAGGAGCTCGAACAGGCACTGGAGGATGGGCGTGCCGATATTGCGGTACATTCAATGAAAGATGTTCCCATGAACATGCCGCCTGGTTTTGTGCTGGCGGCCATTACAGAACGGGAAGACCCCCGTGACGCATTTGTTTCTAATAATTTTGCCAATCTGGATGCCTTACCTGACGGCAGTATTGTCGGGACATCGAGTCTGCGACGGGAATCCCAAATACGGGCACATTTTCCAGGTATTGAAGTACGTCCACTGCGTGGAAATGTACAGACCCGGTTGCGCAAACTGGATGAAGGTGAATACAGTGCTATTATTCTGGCGGCGGCAGGATTGATACGGCTGGAATTGGACTACCGCATCAGCGCTTTGCTATCACCAGAATCCAGTTTGCCGGCTGTAGGGCAGGGTGCATTGGGAATAGAATGCCGTGATAACCGCCCTGACCTGGTCGAATGGATGCAGCCGTTGCATGATCCGGTGACCAGCACTTGCGTGAAAGCGGAGCGCGCCATGAGTCGCGTGCTGGGGGGCAGCTGCCAGGTGCCATTAGGTGGTTTTGCTGAAATCAGTGAAGATATCCTGACGTTACGTGGCTTTGTCGCCATGCCGGATGGTAGCAGGATCATCATGGATAAATCGAGTGGCAAACCAGAGGCAGGGGAGTTGATCGGACAACAGCTTGCCAAAAACCTGAAACAACAGGGTGCGCAGGAAATTCTTGACTCACTGGATCTCCGTCCAGATTAAGATCAACAAGGTGAAATCTCAACCGTTGCTAGGTGGAGTAGGGGTGCTGATCACTCGACCACAGCATCAAGCTGGTTATCTGGCAGATAAAATTTCTGAACTGGGCGGTGCTCCTTGGTTGTTTCCAGTGATGGAAATAACAGATATCAATGACAAAAAACCATTGCTTGATCTGATTGCGCGACTAGATAGCTTTGATTTGGCAATCTTTGTCAGTCCAAATGCGGTTGATAAAGCTATGGTGCTCATCAAGCAACATGGTTTTTGGCCACCACATCTGATAGCGGCAACGGTCGGACAGGGAAGTGCAAATAAGCTCAGATCATATGGTATCGAAGCGGTCGTTACGCCGGAAGATGGAACAGATAGTGAAGCATTGCTGCGCGTACCATCCCTACAGCAGGTCGCTGGTAAGCATGTCGTTATTTTTCGAGGGGAAGAAGGCCGTAAGCTGCTTGGAGATACGTTATGTGTCCGTGGCGCAGATGTCGAATATGTCGCTTGTTACCGACGTTCAAAGCCATTGACGGACATTGTGCCATTACTGACGGGATGGCGTGATCAAAAAATCCAGGCAGTCATCATGACCAGTAGCGAAGGGCTGGATAATTTGTTTGACATGCTCGGTGAAACTGGTCAACAATTGCTGAGGGTTACCCCATTGTTTACCGCCCATGACCGCATTGCTCAAAAAGCGAAGGAACTCGGTGTTGTTACGATACGCCACACACCGGATGGCGATAATGGAATTATTCAAGGCTTGCTGAGCTATTTCAATCATTCTTGATTTTGAGAATTCTAAAGAAAAATTTTCTTATGGATACAAATATTCAATCCTCAAGATCTGTTCGCCGCCTGGCACGCTGGTTATTAATAATGCTGCTGGTTGCCGTTGTCGCCATGGGAGGGAAGTGGGCAAACACACAAGGCCATCTTGCCAATTTTCAACAGAGCCTGGTGCAATATCTGGCGGGTGCAGATATTTTTGGCATTCACGCCAGAGAAAAGCTTGCACAAATCAAATCGGCACTGATTGAAACCGATTTGCAGTTAAACCAACTGACCGAAAAACTTTTGTCGACCAACGGTCAAGAACGAGCGCCAACACAAAGCGATCGTGAAGCAACTACTAATGAAGATGTATATTGGAATATTGGTCGCTATGCCGAAAAAATTGACCAGTTGCCACTTGCCATGAATGCGTATTTGGTACCACTTGAATTGCCGGCAGCAAAATCCGAAATAGCCGGTTCTGGCTTCTGTTCACGTTATTTTATGGAGATCTGGCAGGATCTGTGTCGGTTAATTCAGGTAAAGAAACTGAACAACGAAGCGGTAGCGCTGCTGTCGCCATCCCAAATACAGCTGTTGTATGGCAATGTGGAATTGCAATTAAAGCAGGTACAATTGGCCCTGCTCACCCGAGATCAAGATGCTTTTGTGCGTGGGATAGAAATTGCGCTGGACCTGATTGACAGATATTTCGATACACAACAGCCCGCTGTCATCGAGATGCAGGCAGGGTTGAATCAATACAAGGAAGTTGCCAAGGAGATGGTGTCTCTGGATCTAGGGGCATCGCTGCAGGTGCTGCAATCTACGCAAATGAAATTCTAACGGAGGGTGTATGAAATTGATGTTATGGGTACTGGCATTTCTTGCCGCGTCTGCAGCGGTTGCTCTGGCTGTTTACTACAATACTGGAACAGTCCTGTTTACTGTGCCACCTTATACTTTTGAAATTGCGTTTAATGTTTTTGTTATTGGATTGCTGCTTGTTTTTATCGTGTCTTATTTTTTGATTCGAGTGCTGGTCGGCTTATTAAACGCACGACGCATAAAAGCCCAGCAGAACATGTTTTCCGGCTGGGCGGCTTTTCTGGAAACGCGCTTTGATCGGGCACAAGTATTTGCCGAAAAAGCTTTCAAACTAGCGGATACACAGGATATCAAGGCCATGAACGCCATTATTGCGGCACGTTCTGCCCACCGACAGGGGAATGTGGTACGACGTGATCAACTACTGGCAGCAATTGCCGAACAGGCACCGGGAGTTGCTGCACCAAGACTGATTGCTGAAGCAGAGTTAATGCTGGAAGGAGGACGCTATACGGAAGCATTGGCTGCTTTGCAATCTTTATATGCGGCAGGCGGCAGGCAAAGTACGACAGTGCTGCAGCTTGAGCTGAAAATACAGGAAATGCTGCAAAACTGGGATGCTGTTCTTGATTTGACGAATGTGCTCTCTAAACGCAAATCAGTCGATGTGTCGTTGGTAAACACATTGCGACATACCGCTCATGTACAGAATATAAAAAAATACGGAACAGACCTTGACCTGCTCAGAAAATACTGGCAAAAATTATCTCCACAAGACAAATTGGATAGCGAACTCGCCGCTGCTGCTGCCAGTGAATTTATGGCGTTGGGTGATCATAGCTACGCGCAGAAAATTATTGAGAATAATCTGGATGGGCAGCTTGATCCTGCATTATTGAGGCTATATGCCGATTGTCATAGTGGAAATGTTAGCTGGCAGATACAGCATGCGGAAAAATGGCTGATCAAGTATCCAAACAATGCCGAGCTATTATTGGCACTGGGAAAATTATGCGCTTATGGAGAGCTTTGGGGAAAAGCTCAGAATTATCTGGAAGCTAGTCTGTCAATCGAACCAAGCTATCCAGCACACCTTGCGCTTGCGCAATTAAAAGAACAGCTAGGTGAGCAGGCATCTGCAAACGAGCATTACCGTCAGGGATTGCAGTTTGCGCTAAAACAGATCGACGGGCGGACAGGTTAGTTGTCTCTTGGAAATCAAGGGCGTCTCTAAATTTTTAGAGGTGCCCTCAAATTATTTCGTTGTCGTGGAAGGTATAAACGCATCAGAAAAGAAATTTTCTGTCTTCAGGTTACGCATGCTGACGAAGTCGTTATAGGCTGTGCTGATCATTGCGGGCGCACCGCACGCGTATATCTGGTGATTTGAGAGATCAGCCATGTCTTCCAGTATTGCTTGATGCACCGGCCCGGTTCGCCCATGCCATGTATCGGTTGGCATTGGTTCTGACAATACAGGGACGTAGCTAAAATTGTCATTTTCTGTGGCCCATTTTCTGGGTAATTCGTCCAGATATAAATCTGCGCGGGTTCGTGCGCCCCAGTAAAGCAAAATTTTACATTGCTCGAACGCGTTGTCTTTTTTATTAAAAATGTATTCCAGCATGCTTTTGACAGGAGCGAATCCTGTGCCGCCTGCCAGAAAAATAATCGAAGTGTTTTTTTTAGGTGCTTCACGCAGATAGAAAGAACCAAGTGGGCCTTCAAAACGTAAGATGTCTTTTTCTTTCATTTGCGAAAAAACATATTGTGAAAATATTCCACCACTGTAGTTTCTGGCATGCAGTTGTAAAAATTCATCATCTTGGGGTGCATTTGCCAGCGAGAAGCTTCGTCGTTGACCATCTTTCATCAGGATATCGATGTATTGGCCAGGCAGGAATTGCAAGCGCTCATTTGCTGGTAGTTTTAGATGGAGAATCATCACGTCAGGTGCGATGTGTTCCTGTTTCTGAACTCGGCACGGCATGGTGCGAATCTTGATATCTTTGACGGCAGTAATTTCATGACTCTCTATTTCCAGATCAGATTTAGGTACGGCACGGCAAAGTAATGCCATGCCTTGTTGTTTCTCCGATTCGGTTAATACTGCTGCGTCATAGCATCCATAATCTACGCTACCTTGTATAATTTTTCCCTTGCAGGTGCCGCAGGCGCCGTTCCGACACCCGTAGGGCAACGATAATCCTTCACGGAGCGCTGCTTCGAGTACGGTTTCCATTGGCCTTGCAAAAAAGGTATGGCCACTTGGTCTGAGTAGAATTTGATAGGGCTTCATTTGGAACTGGTTACTAAAATTGATAAAAAATAAGCTGTTGATTGTGGGGTGTGGTGATATTGCGATGAGATTGTCTGTTTTGCTCAAGGATCGATATTACCTGATTGGTTTGTGCCGCAACGCTGGGAGCTTTGATAAATTGCGTACTCATGGCATCAACCCAATAGCTGGGGATCTGGATGATCCGATTAGTCTCAATAAATTATCCGGATTGGCGCATACTTTAGTACATCTTGCGCCACCGCCAGGACAGGGTCGCATCGACACGCGCACCAAACATTTGCTGGCAGCGTTATGTAACCGGTCAAAAACAAGAACCGGCATACTACCACAACGGTTTATCTATATCAGTACGAGCGGCGTTTATGGCGATTGTGATGGTAACTGGGTAGATGAGAAGCGTGCTGTTAATCCGCGTAATGAGCGTGCCTGGCGTAGATTGGATGCAGAACGCCAGGTAAGGAACTGGGGAAGACGTCATGGTGTTCGGGTGTCAATATTGAGAGTGCCGGGTATCTATGCCGCCAATCGCCTGCCGATCACACGACTGCAGCAGCGCTTACCAGCCTTGCTGTCATGCGAAGACAGTTATACCAATCATATTCATGCTGACGATCTGGCGAGGATTATCGTTGCCACGTTACACTATGGCAAGGCTGGAAGGGTCTACCATGCCAGCGATGATTCTCACCTCAAAATGGGGGCTTATTTTGACCAGGTAGCGGATCACTTCGGATTGGCGCGTCCGCAGAGAATTACCCGAGAACAGGCGCAAACAGCACTTTCACCGGGAATGCTGTCATTCATGCGGGAGTCACGCCGATTGACCAACGAACGTATCAAACAGGAGTTACGGGTGCAACTGCGTTACCCGACAGTTGCAGACTGTCTCGCGACTATTAAAATCAACGAAGGTGCCCAAGGTTTTGCCCAAGCGGAACGTAAGCCGATTTCGGCTAAAGATCACTTACGTTGAACAACTATAGTGTTGCCCATAAAAAAGAAAAGCCAGAACCGCAATTCATGCAATCCTGGCTTAGGAGGCGACAAGTAATAATTATTCCATGCCAAACACCCAGCCACCTTTGGTCCAGTCATCATTTTCATTAGCAAAAGCACCAATGTAATTGGTTTTTACAAAGAATGGATCATCGTTAGATGGTGGTGCGCTACTGGTTAACGGTGAACCAAAAGCAGGCAGATGACCATTCAGCTGTGGATCACCGACGAAGTTGCCTGGTTGCGCATTAAACCAGTCACTGACTTTGAAAGGCAGTCCAGCTTGGTCATTGAATGGATTGGCGCAATTCACGTAGGTATTTTCAATTGTCAACTTACCTGTCCAGTTACCCAGATTGCCAGCATTGGTGTAAGTGGCCTCGTCGTTAATGCTGATACAGCTTGTTGAAAATCCTGTAATAACGGAATTGTAGATATTGCCGCTCGTGCCAAGGCGCAGCAGGATACCGTGACCATTCGACGCACCTGCATTACCTATAATAGTCGCGTTGGAAATTTGTCCTTGGGAACGTGGTGAGCTATTTTGAGATAACTCGTTATTGTCTGCTTCGATTCCATGGTTACCAGCATTGGAAGCGAGCTTAACAAAAACAAACTGCGCCTTGCCATTCCAGCCAGTCTGCCAGTCAAAGCCATCGTCGATGTTGCCGGTGGAAACCAGATGCTTTAAGTTAACGGTGCCGCCAAACATTTCAAACCCATCATCAAAGCCGCCGTGACATTGGACAAAATCAACGGTCGTACCTGAACCAACACCCAACAACGTTAGACAGTTGAGCTCCTCATTCGGGCGGATTTCGCGTCCAGCGAATTGAATAGAAACGTACTTAAGTACACCACTACTGTCTGTTGGATTGTTTCCACCGAATAATTCAGAAGAATTCGCCTCGTTAATTTTTTCACAGACGGGCACGCTTTCTAAACAACCGTTGATCGGCGCGTTACCAGCAATTGATAAACCACCCCATACTTTAGGATCCTGTTCATTTATTCCGCCAGTCATGATCACCGGATGCTGCGGCGTTCCAATTGCCTGGATTTTCGAGCCACGACGTATGTACAGAAAATCCAGTCCTGCCCGACCAACTAGACGTGTTCCCGGTTCAATTGTAAGTGTTGCACTTTGAGAATTATCTCCACCGATGTATACGAAACTTTTAATAACCCACTGGACATTATTGGTCAGCAAAACGTCCTGATTGATATTGTTCGGGAGAACGCAAGCACCATTTACGCCTGGCAATGGGCTTGCAAACGCGGGGCAACCTGTAAAGGCGACTTCGTGGAAATGCTTGAGCTTAAGCCGAAGGGGATTCGAATTCGGAATCAGCTCTAAAACGGCATTGTATTTAGTGCCATTGACATTCACGTCAGGAATATACGCCTGCCCAAAGACTGGGTCATAGTGTGAACGCTCTGCGTTCGGAGGAGAGATCAACGCAGCATCGATCAGTTCAAGTTCGATATTGCCATTGCCGACATCAATCACTCGTAGTTTTACGCTAAAAGTTTCTGAGTTAACGTGGGATGTCCCGTTTGGTACATCTACTGCCGCAATATCAACGGTATTATCACCTGGATTGTATTGCGCGCTCGCCATGGCAGCGGAATGACACAGCAGCAATCCTGCCAAAATAGCAAAGGAAAGTGTTATTTGTTTAAATAATGGGGACTGATTCATACTGACGGCTCCTTTGTGCAAGTAATATAAATACCGGTTTATGTTCTTCTACGATGTTAGAGTGAGTAGAATCAGCAAAGATAGTTCATCCCATTGCCTGATATTTGTAGATTAGGGCTACTTTTATGGCTCTATTGTTACGATTGATTTACTTTAAAATTCAAGAACCAGCCTCACTCTGAATTTCCCCCCCTGTTTTACTTTCTGGTATGGTCGTGGCGAATGACGGGCGCCCGTGAAGAGGATGATAGCTATTTAAAGCTTGTGTTTTGCGTTATTCCGTATCGGATTGCTATTTAATTTTCATGCCGGGTTTCGCGCCATCATCTGGCGCCAGCAAATACAGCTTACCCTCGCCGCTGCCATCGCTTGCTGCAAGTACCATGCCTTCTGACAGGCCAAATTTCATCTGGCGCGGCGCAAGATTGGCTACCATTACCGTCAACCTGCCTTCTAGTTGCTCGGGAGCATAAGCTGATTTGATGCCGGCAAATACGGTGCGTTGTTCTGCTCCGATATCCAGCGTCAGTTTCAACAATTTTTTCGCACTTTCCACATGCTCGGCACGAATGATTCGCGCAACACGCAAATCAATTTTGTTGAAGTCTTCAATGCTGATGGTTTCGGTAATAGCGCTACTAGTATTTTGCTGTGGTTGTAGTGCTGAGTCTGTATTTGGCATGGCAGTTTCCAAACTGGCAGTCACCAATGCTTCCATTTGTTTGGGATCAATACGTGTCATAAGATGTTGATAGGGATTGATGTTGTGTCCGGCGGGGAGCAACATGCCGGATAGTGCCGTAGTTTGTGCGGGCCAGTTGGGTAAGGTGCAATTGAGAAAATGCTCTATTTTCTCCATGGTCGCCGGTAGTACTGGTTTCAGATATCCCGAAAGCAGGTAGAACATTTGAATTCCCAAGCTACAGGCGCGATGTAGTTCCTGATCACGTGCATTATCCTTGGCCATTTCCCATGGTGCGAGTTCGTGGATGAATTCATTGACTTCGTCGGCATATTTCATGATCTGACGCATCGCCGCAGCAAAATCACGTGCTTCAAATGCGGCTTCGATAAGATGAGGCTGCCAGTGACCAAAGCGTTGATCAATCATGATGTTAGTTTGCTGGTAATCTTCACCGGATACCATTTTTCCGCCAAACTGTTTATGAATAAAGCCTGCGCAGCGGCTGGCGATGTTAATAAATTTTCCAATCAGATCCGCATTGACGCGCGCGACGAAATCCTCCAGGTTGAGATCAATGTCTTCCATGCTGCCGTTGAGTTTTGCGGCGTAATAATAGCGTAACCACTCAGGATTCAGCCCTTGCTGCAAATAGCTCTCTGCGGTAATAAACGTGCCACGCGACTTGCTCATTTTTTCACCATTGACGGTGAGGAAACCATGGGCAAAAATTTTTGTCGGCGTGCGAAAGCCCGAATTTTTCAGCATTGCTGGCCAGAACAGGGCATGAAAATACAGAATATCTTTGCCAATGAAGTGATAAAGCTCGGTAGCGGCGTCTTCTTGCCAATATTCGTCAAACGCCAGCCCTTGCTGATCGCAAAGGTGTTTGAAACTTCCCATGTATCCCACAGGCGCATCCAGCCAGACATAAAAATATTTGCCGGGCTCACCGGGTATTTCGAAGCCGAAATAGGGCGCATCACGGGAAATATCCCAGTCAGAAAGTTTGTTCTCCCCGGCTTCTCCCAGCCACTCGCGCATCTTGTTGGCCGCTTCTGGCTGCAAATGATCCGCTTCGCGTGTCCATTGCCGTAAAAAATCGACGCAGCGGCTATCCGACAAATTGAAAAAGAAATGTTGGGATGCTTTCTTAACTGGTGTGGAGCCTGAGATCGCGGAGTAAGGATTTTTCAGTTCTGTAGGCGTATAAGCTGCGCCACAAGCTTCACAGGAATCACCATATTGATCGGCTGCGCCACATTTGGGACATTCGCCCTTGACATAGCGATCCGGTAGGAAAAGATTCTTAACTGGATCAAATAACTGGTCGATGGCGCGTGTACTAATCAGTCCCGCCGCTTTCAGCCGCTGATAGATGGTTTCTGCATAGGCGCGTGTTTCTTCGGAATGCGTCGTGTAATAATGATCGAAATGAATATTAAAACCGGTAAAATCGCGTAAGTGCTCTCCGTGCACGCGCTGGATCAGGGCTTCGGGCGTAATGCCTTCTTTCTCTGCACGTAGCATCACTGGCGTACCGTGCGTATCATCCGCGCATACATAATGCACATAATGCTCACGCATTTTCTGAAAGCGTACCCAGATATCAGTCTGGATATATTCGACCAGGTGACCAAGGTGAATACTACCGTTGGCGTAGGGTAGCGCGGAGGTTACGAGAATCTTGCGTCTGGTCATGGAAAGCCGGTTTGGTTAAAATCATCAGTTGTCATTAATCAGGAGGGGATTGTAGCAAACAACTGAAAGCAACGTCTGTGCCTGATATTTGCTACCATCCGCCATTTGTTACTTACTATTTAGGAAAATCGGACTTGACCATTACGCATCAACAAATCGAAACCGCGCTCAAGGTAATTATCGATCCTGTCACCAGCGAAGATTACATCACTGGTAAGTCGGTACGCGACATCCGGATCGAACGGGACAATGTCTTCATCGATATTGAATTGGGCTATCCTGCCAAAAGTGTGGTGGAAACGGTGCGTCAGCAGATTACGCGCGCGCTGCAGACGATCCCCGGAATGGGTACCGTATCAGTCATGATCAGCAGCAACATTATTCCCCATAGTGCGCAGCGCAGTATGAAGCTGCTCCCAGGGGTGAAAAATATCATCGCGGTTGCCTCCGGCAAGGGCGGAGTAGGAAAATCTGCGACTGCCGTCAACCTTGCCTTGGCGCTTGCTGCTGAAGGTGCAACGGTAGGAATACTGGATGCTGATATTTACGGGCCTTCTCAACCACAAATGCTGGGCTCTACTGATCGTCCCGATTCGCCGGATGGTAAAACCATCGAGCCAATACGGGTGCATGGTATTCAGCTGATTTCAATTGGCCTGCTCATTGATGAGGAAACCCCGATGGTCTGGCGTGGCCCGATGGTCACGCAGGCGTTGCTACAGCTACTAAATGATACTCGTTGGCAGGATCTCGACTATCTTGTGATCGACCTGCCACCTGGTACTGGCGATATTCAACTTACCCTTACGCAAAAAATACCAGTGACAGGTGCGGTCATCGTTACCACCCCACAGGATATTGCGCTATTGGATGCGCGTAAGGGTCTGAAGATGTTTGAAAAAGTTGGAATTCCTATTTTGGGTATTGTTGAAAACATGAGTCTGCACACCTGCTCCCAATGTGGCCATAGCGAGCCCATTTTTGGTACAGGCGGCGGTGAGAAAATGTGCCGTGATTATAATGTCGAGTTGCTTGGCAGTTTGCCACTTGATATCAAAATTCGGGAGCATACCGATGCTGGTAAACCTAGCGTAGTAGCGGAACCTGATAGTCAGATCAGTGAAATCTACCGTTTGATCGCGCGGCGAACCGCTGCCAGAATTTCCAGGCTCGCCAGGGATAATTCGGCGGTTTTCGCCCAGATCATTATGGAAGATGATTGAGAGGCCACATGACAATCAAATCTGATAGATGGATTCGTGAAATGGCTGTTAAATCTGGCATGATTGAACCGTTCGAGCCTGGTCAGATCAAGCAGAAAGATGGCCACAGCATCGTCTCCTATGGTACCTCCAGTTATGGTTACGATATCCGCTGCTCAAATGAATTCAAACTATTCACCAATCTCAATTCCACCATTGTCGATCCAAAATGTTTCGACCCAAATTCATTCGTGGACGTCAAAGGTGATATCTGCATCATTCCACCTAACTCCTTCGCGCTGGCACGTACCGTCGAATATTTCCGCATTCCGCGTAATATTCTGACAATCTGTCTTGGTAAATCAACCTATGCACGCTGTGGCATCATCGTTAATGTCACGCCGTTCGAGCCGGAATGGGAAGGGTACGTCACATTGGAGTTTTCCAATACGACGCCCCTGCCAGCCAAGATTTATGCCAACGAAGGCGTTGCGCAGGTGATTTTCTTTGAATCCGACGAGGTCTGTGAAACTTCCTACAAGGATCGTAGCGGTAAATATCAGTTCCAGCAGGGCGTCACCTTACCTAAAATATAGTTTTTCAAACTGTCTATTTCATTGAGCCAAAAAATGACATTCTCGATTGATGACATCAAACGTACCGCAAAGCTTGCGCAGATTGAAACCAGCGAGCAGGAAGCGCATCAGACATTAAAACAGCTATCCGCTATCTTTGAGCTGATCGCACAAATGCAACAGGTTGACACCACCGGTGTTATCCCAATGAGTCATGCACAGGATATGGTACAGCGGCTTCGTGAAGATCAGGTCACGGAAACCGACCAGCATCAGTTGTTCCAATCGATCGCGCCCCAGGTTGATGCGGATCTCTACTTGGTACCGAAAGTAATCGAATAGTGGGCACTTTTAAAAATCTGCTGCGTGATCCGACTGCTGCGTTGAGCGGTGCTCGCTTCCTCGCCTATCTACTTGATATGTCTCGGTTGCTGCGCTCCGGTCGCCTTGCACTCGGATCGCTCGCAACGGTTTTTAGAAGTACCCTGGTATTCTTCCCGTAATTTCCTGAATGATTCACTGATTATTATGCTCAACGCCAGTCTCAAGCAATTATCCTCATTACTTGCCGCACGAAAAATATCCAGTACGGAGCTAACGCAGGTTTTTCTCGATCGTATCAAAGCGCTGAATCCAGCGCTCAACGCCTTTATTACGCTGGATGAAGAGAAAAGTCTGGCACAGGCCAAAGCAGCGGACGAGATGATTGCTGCTGGACGCAACACAATACTGACCGGCATCCCCATTGCACAAAAGGATATTTTTTGTACTAAAGGCTGGCTGACCACTTGTGGTTCCAGAATGCTGTCCAACTTCGTTTCTCCTTATGACGCAACGGTCGTGGAACGTTTTAACCAGGTGGGTATGGTCAATGTAGGCAAAACCAACATGGATGAATTCGCCATGGGTTCCAGCAACGAAACTTCTTATTTTGGGCCAGTCAAAAATCCGTGGGATGTGGCTGCCGTTCCTGGTGGCAGTTCTGGAGGATCTGCCAGCGCGGTTGCGGCCAGGATGGTGCCAGCGGCTACCGGTACTGATACGGGAGGTTCGATTCGCCAGCCAGCGGCGTTATGCGGTATTAGCGGCATCAAACCTACTTATGGGCTGGTTTCACGTTATGGCATGATTGCTTTTGCCTCCAGTCTCGATCAGGGTGGACCAATGGCCAAATCGGCAGAGGATCTTGCGCTGCTGCTGAATGTCATGGTGGGATTCGATGAACGTGATTCAACCAGCTTGCAACGCGAAGCCGAAGATTACGCCAGCACACTGACAGAAACAGTCAAGACACTGCGCGTGGGCCTGCCCAGGGAATTTTTCAGCCAGGGACTGCGTGCCGATGTTGCCAGTGCCATTGAGGCGGCATTTGCCGAATATCGTAATATGGGTGTGACTTTTGTCGATATTTCCCTGCCCAATAGTGGCCTTGCCATTCCGGTTTATTATGTGCTGGCACCGGCGGAAGCCTCCAGCAATCTTTCCCGCTTCGATGGTGTGCGTTATGGTTATCGGGCGACCGAGTACCGTGATCTGGAAGACATGTATCGGAAGACGCGCGCAGAAGGCTTTGGTGCCGAAGTCAAGCGCCGTATTCTGATTGGCTCTTATGTGCTTTCACATGGCTACTATGATGCTTATTACTTACAGGCTCAGAAACTGCGCCGACTCATCGCCAATGATTTTCAGGAAGCATTCAAGCAGTGTGATCTGATCATGGGGCCCACCTCACCGACAGTCGCATTCGATATCGGCGAAAAAAATGATGATCCGATCCAGATGTACCTGTCGGATGTTTATACCAGTGCCGCCAGCCTTGCGGGATTGCCCGGCATGTCGATCCCGGTTGGATTTGGTGAGAAAAACCGGCCAGTAGGATTACATATCATTGGCAACTATTTTCAGGAATCCCGCATGCTCAATATTGCGCACGCCTACCAGCAGGTGACGGACTGGCATCAGCAATTGCCGCATCTCGAGACTATCAGGTAAAGGAACATAAAATATGCAATGGGAAACAGTCATTGGCCTTGAAATACACACACAGCTTTCAACCCAATCAAAGATTTTTTCGGGTGCTTCGGTCGCTTATGGCGCGCAACCGAATACGCAAGCCTGTGCGGTTGATATTGCCTTACCAGGCGTATTGCCAGTACTGAACCGGGGAGCAGTTGAACGAGCCATCCGGTTTGGATTGGCAATCAATGCCAAAATAAACTCTCCCTCTCTCTTTGCGCGTAAAAATTATTTTTACCCGGACTTGCCCAAAGGCTATCAAATCAGCCAACTTGATGACCCTGTTGTTGTGGGGGGGCATGTCAAAGTTTTACTGGCGGATGGAGAAAAAACAATTCGTCTGACGCGTGCACATTTGGAGGAAGATGCCGGTAAATCGTTGCACGAAGATTTTCATGGCATGACCGGCATCGATCTGAACCGCGCTGGTACACCACTGCTGGAAATTGTTTCCGAACCCGACATGCGCAGCAGTACTGAAGCCGTTGCCTATGCCAAAGTCCTGCACGCGCTGGTACGCTGGATCGGTATCTGTGACGGCAACATGCAGGAAGGCTCATTCCGCTGCGATGCAAATGTCTCGGTACGCCCTCTGGGTACGGAAAAGCTGGGTACGCGCTGTGAGATCAAGAACCTCAATTCCTTTCGCTTTTTGGAAAAAGCGATCGATTATGAAGTCACAAGGCAAATTGATATCCTGGAAGACGGCGGACGCATTGTTCAAGAAACACGGCTGTACGATTCAGCCAAAGATGAAACCCGCAGCATGCGCAGTAAGGAAGATGCGCACGACTATCGCTATTTCCCTGATCCGGACTTGCTGCCAGTGATCATTCCAGAAGAATGGATCAATCGTATTCGGCAAGATCTGCCCGAGTTGCCTGAAGCCAGGCGGAATCGATATTGCCAGGAACTTGGATTATCTGACTATGATGCCAGTGTGTTGACTGGCAGTCGCGAAATTTCAGATTATTTTGAGCAAACACTTGCTTTGCTACCCGATCAAAGCAAGCTCTGCGCCAACTGGGTGATGGGTGAAATCAGCAGGCAGCTCAATCAGGAAGGTATCGAGATCAGCCAGTGCCCAGTGAACAGTCACCAACTGGCGGATTTACTGCGGCGCGTAGCGGATGGAACGATCTCCGGAAAAATTGCAAAAACTATTTTTGATGACTTGTGGAAAGGTGACAGCCAAAGTGTGGATGAAATTGTTTCTGCCCGAGGTCTGAGCCAGATATCCGATGGCGCATTGATAGAAAAAATAGTCGATGAGATCTTGACGGCTAATCCTCAACTGGTAACGGATTTCCGTGCTGGTAAGGAAAAAGCATTTAACGCGCTGATTGGTCAGGTTATGAAGGTATCCAAAGGCCAAGCGAATCCTGCTCAGGTGAATACTACTCTTAGGAAAAAACTCGAAAATTAGGAGCACCCAGTCCCATTAGGCGGCAATGGGACTGCTGTTTTAGGTTGCTAGCCTCGCAGTCAGCTGTTGTACTGTTTTTGCTGGTCACGATATAGCGGGCGCCTCTAAAAATTCAAGTTTCTAAGCAAGACAAGGCACGAGTAAAAAATTTGAGCGCGGCATATATTTGATATGTAAGCGATAATTTTTTAGAGTAACGCTGTATTGTGACGAAAATTGGATTTTTAGAGGTGCCCTAGCATCATTCGACTCATGATTGCCCAGGTTTACGTTGCGCTGGTATTAGATGATGATTGGCTAGTTGGGCGTGGAGATCCGGTATTGAAAGTTTGCTGTAATCTTTGGCGAGTTCTTTGATAGTAAACCCGTTTTTGTTTTCCAGGCCATTGCGCAACAGTCCCAGCATGCGACTGTCAGCCACTACCACAATCGATTTGGCCTGCTGTTTGTGTGCGAGTTTGACAGCCTCTGCAGCAACCGATTGAGAGAAGCGGCGCTCATATTCTGCGCGATGCTGATCGCGGTGATCATCATAACCATGTGCACCACCACCTGCACTGCTGCGATTACCGCTGCTGTTATCCGACCACAGTGCCTTATCCGCAGACTCATTTTCCGGACTGACAAGGTCTTCATGCTCGACCAGGCGTGGACTGGATTCATAAGCAGGCATCTCCGCCGGTTGTAATGAAAAGAAACGGGCACGGGAACCATTGACGACAGTAACGATGGTATTCATTTACGCTCTCCATGGGATATGTTGAACAAACAGATGAATAGGCTTTACGACATTCTTGCACCATTTGAATGCCAGTGGTCATCATATCCCCCAGAATGACTTGAATCAACAGTCACTTTTTGAGTTTGCAGAAAAGTACCCGGAAAACGAGGCTTGCCTTGCAAGTGTAAGCATGCTTATTAAGGGCGCCTCTAAAAATCCAATTTTGCGAGCAGCTGCTTTGCGGCTTGCCTGCTTACCCCATTTCGTCACAATATGGCGTTACTCGAAAAAAATTATCGCTTACATATTAACTATATGCCGCGCTCAAATTTTTTACTCGTGCCTTGTCTTGCCTAGAAACTTGAATTTTTAGAGGTACCTTTAAGTAGGTGGAAATTGCGCTATTTTTTGCTATCCGGGTTTGGCTGACTAAAGGATTCGTCAGTAGCAGCGGTATCAGCAGGCAGATCATGATCAAACAGGCTCAATTGTCGTGAATGCAGTGTTGGAAGTAGATTGAAATGCTGGTAGGTCGCAGCGGTTGCGACCCGTCCGCGTGGTGTGCGTTGCAGGAATCCTTGCTGGATGAGGTAGGGTTCCAGCACCTCCTCGATGGTGTCGCGCTCTTCGCTGATGGCAGAAGCGAGATTATCCACGCCGACCGGACCCCCGCCAAATTTTTCCATGACAGCCATTAATAATTTTCTATCAAGCACATCCAGCCCGATTGAGTCCACATCGAGCATATGCAGCGCGGCATCCGCTACTTGGTGATCAATGATGCCATTTGCCTTGATCTGCGCGAAATCACGCACGCGACGTAGTAAACGATTGGCGATGCGAGGGGTGCCGCGTGAACGACGGGCAATTTCCATTGCGCCGTCCTCTGCCGTCGTGATTTCCAGTAGTCTGGCCGAGCGGGTCACAATCCTGGTGAGTTCCTCTGCTGTATAAAATTCGAGGCGGGAAACAATACCAAAGCGGTCACGCAGGGGGTTGGTCAGCATGCCTGCGCGAGTCGTCGCTCCCACCAAGGTGAAAGGTGGCAGATCGATCTTGACCGATCTTGCTGCCGGGCCCTCGCCAATCATAATGTCGAGCTGATAATCCTCCATGGCCGGATAGAGAATCTCCTCAACAATTGGCGACAGCCGGTGAATTTCGTCGATGAATAGCACATCGTTGGGTTGAAGATTGGTCAGCAGCGCCGCCAGATCCCCCGCGCGTTCCAGCACCGGGCCGGAGGTATGCCGCAGATTGACGCCCATTTCACGCGCAATAATGTGTGCAAGTGTGGTTTTACCCAAACCGGGTGGGCCAAACAACAATACGTGATCGAGTGCTTCCTGACGTTGCCGTGCCGCTGCGATGAAGATTTGCAGTTGTTCGCGAATTTTTTCCTGTCCAACATACTCTTCAAGCTGACCGGGACGCAAGGCGCGTTCCATGGCTTCTTCACGAGGGGAGAGAGTGGAGGCGGTGATGATTCTATCCGATTCGATCATGGTTTTACCGGGGCACTTCTAAAAACCGTCACGAGCGATTCGAGTACAAGGCGGCCAGAGCGCAGTGACCGAGATATATCAATTAGATAGACGAGGAAGCGAGCACCGCCCAACGTAGCAATCGGATCACACAGTAGGTTTTTAGAAGTGCCCATTACGCTATGTGGTTTTGGATAAATACTGCAGCGCCTGCATGATGCCATCGGATACGCTGATAGTTTCAGGTAACTGCTTGACTGCCAGGCTGGCTTCACGGGCATTGTAGCCCAGCGATAACAGCGCATTGAGAATGTCCTTGTCAGCACTTTGTGCAACCGTTGTAGCGCTAGATGGCATCAGATCAGAATCCAGTTTATCGCGTAGTTCGAGCAACAAACGCTCCGCAGTTTTTTTGCCAATACCGGGAATTCTGGTCAGCCACGCGCTATCCTGCAGAGTGACTGCCTGACATAAATCTGCGACACTCATTCCCGACAAAATGGCCAGCGCGGTTCTGGCGCCGATACCGGTTATTTTAGTAAGTTGGCGGAATAAGGCCCGCTCGCTTTCGCTTACAAACCCAAATAATAGATGGGCATCTTCGCGCACGATCAAATGAGTCTGCAACGTGAGCCTTTCGCCAATCACAGGCAACTGGCAGAAAGTACTCATTGGCACGTTGATCTCATACCCCACTCCCTGCACATCCACCAGCACCAGCGGGGGATGTTTCTCCAGTAATAAACCGCTAATACGTCCGATCATGAGCGTCGGCCTCGTCGTAGACGGGAGAGTCGAGGCATAAGTGAGCCAATAAAACCACACGCACTACTATGGGCGTGGCAAATCGCGCATGCCAAAGCATCCGCCGCATCCGGGCGCGGTTTTCCAGCTAGTTTCAGTAGACGCATCACCATTTCCTGTACTTGTTCCTTATGGGCATGGCCATTACCAACGACGGCTTGTTTGATTTGCAGCGCAGTATATTCTGCTACGGACAACTCATGCTGCACCGCAGCACAGATCGCAGCACCACGTGCCTGCCCAAGCGACAAGGTTGATTGGGGATTGATATTGACGAAAACCTGTTCGACTGCAACCTGTTCGGGGCGATGTTGACGAATAATTTCATCCAGTCCGTCAAAAATAATTTTCAAGCGTTGTGGCAGTTCAGTACCCGTAGTCGTCACGCAGCCACTGCCCACATAGGTAAGTTGCCCATTTAAATAGTCGATTACGCCAAACCCCGTGATACGCAGGCCCGGGTCTATGCCAAGAATGCGAATATCTGCTCCGATTAAATTGCGTCGTTCATCACCGCATTAGTATAAACATTTTGCACATCATCAATATCTTCGAGTGCATCCAGTAATTTTTGCATTTTGATCGCATGGTCACCCGTTAATAAAATTTCATTGCCAGGTTTCCAGGTAACTTCCGCCAATTCTGCATTAAATCCTGCATGCTCAATTTTTTCTTTGACAGTAGCGAATATGCCCGGATCAGTTACGATTTCAATACTGCCATCATCGTGGGTGATGACATCTTCCGCACCCGCGTCGAGTGCAATATCAAATAATTTGGTTTCGTCCGTGCCTGGTGCGAACAAAAGCTGGCCACAATGCTGGAACAGATAGGCGACTGAACCATCTGTGCCCAGATTGCCACCATGCTTGGTGAAGGCATGACGGACATCGGCCACTGTTCTGATGCGGTTATCCGTCATGCAATCTACAATGACCGCCGCACCAGAAATTCCATAGCCTTCATATCGAATTTCCTCATAATCCACACCTTCCAGATCACCGCTACCACGCTTGATGGCGCGCTCAACGTTATCCTTGGGCATATTGTGTTCGTAGGCCTTGTCTACTGCCAGCCGCAAACGGGGGTTGCTGCCAATATCTCCCCCACCGAGCCGTGCCGCGATTGTGATTTCCTTGATCAAACGAGTAAAGATTTTTCCACGCTTGGCATCCTGCGCAGCCTTTTTATGCTTGATATTTGCCCACTTGCTATGACCTGCCATTGACTTCCCTTGATTTTGTAAAAAATGGCAATGCTACCATCCGTCAGGAATTGTATAAAGAAGACCCCTGCAAAATCAAAAAACAATAAAAATAATAATGTAAAATGCAAAATCTACCCTTAGATCTGGTTTCTGGTTCTTTTGATACGCTGCTGTTAACCAGAAACGGGATTTATGCGGTAAATATTTTTCCCTGAAGATTTTTGTGTGACATGCTCGTGATGCTCTTCACTAAAAGCACCTGTCTGTCAGGCGTTTGGTGCCTAAATTTATTAGTCAACATTATGAAGGTTTAAATAAAAAATATGAGCGATTTTCTCTTTACTTCCGAATCCGTGTCCGAGGGTCATCCGGATAAAGTAGCCGATCAGATATCAGATGCCGTACTTGACGCAATTTTGACTCAGGATCCGCATGCTCGGGTTGCTTGTGAAACTATGTGCAGCACCGGGCTGATTGTGTTATCTGGTGAAATCACAACTCATGCAACCGTTGATTACAACGTTATTCCCAGGGAAACAGTACGCAACATTGGATATACCAGTTCCGAAATTGGATTTGATGCCACAACCTGTGCAGTTTTGACCGCATTCAACAAGCAATCTCCCGATATTGCGCAAGGGGTGAATCGTAGCAAGGAAGAAGAGATGGAGCAGGGCGCAGGAGATCAGGGACTGATGTTTGGCTATGCCTGTGATGAAACGCCGCAGTTGATGCCCATGCCGATTTTTTACGCGCACCGCCTGGTAGAGCAACAGGCGAAAATACGAAAAAGTGGCAAGCTTTCCTGGTTGCGTCCAGACGCTAAATCCCAGGTATCAGTACGCTACATTGATGGTGTGCCGCAACGTATTGAAACAGTTGTGATTTCAACCCAGCATGATCCTGATGTGAGTAACAGTGATCTCAGAGAAGGGGTCATTGAGGAGATCATTAAACCCGTACTGCCGGCAAATATGCTGGGTAGCAATGTTCAATATCTGGTCAATCCCACTGGCAGATTTGTCGTCGGTGGTCCGATGGGTGACTGTGGTCTCACCGGGCGTAAAATCATTGTTGATACCTATGGTGGTACTGCACATCATGGCGGCGGCGCGTTTTCCGGCAAAGATCCTTCCAAGGTAGATCGCTCGGCGACCTATGCCGGGCGCTATGTAGCCAAAAACATCGTAGCGGCTGGCCTGGCGAAAAGGTGTGAGATTCAGGTGGCCTATGCTATCGGGGTAGCGAAACCGGTGTCATTGATGGTGCAGACATTTGGTACCGGTAAAATCAGTGATGAAAAACTGGCGGAATTGATTACCCGGCATTTTGATTTACGTCCACGCGCCATCATTTATGAGCTGGATCTGTTGCGCCCCATCTACAAGAAAACAGCAGCCTATGGCCATTTTGGTCGTGAAGAACCAGATTTTACCTGGGAAAAAACCGATATTGCTGCGCAATTACGCGCGGATGCGGGAATTTAATGTAAAGGCAAGTCTTATTCTGTACCGAGGGGCGCTGCAGCGTGTTTTTAACGTGAGGCTCGTGCAGGATAATATTAACGTAACAACGGCGCTCTTGGGCACTTCTAAAAATCTGCTGTGCAAATCGATTACTGCGTTGGGTGGTGTCGTTCACGACAGTTTTAGAAGCGCCCTCATTTACTTTTATGGAGAAATGAAATGAGTGCAGTAATCAGCCCAAAATCTGTTGATAATAACTTTGCAGACTACAAAGTCGCGGATATGTCGTTGGCACAGTGGGGTAGAAAAGAAATCGCCATCGCGGAAACTGAAATGCCGGGACTGATGGCGTTACGCGAAGAGTATGCGAATCAAAAACCATTGGCGGGGGCGCGTATCGCTGGTTCGTTGCACATGACGATCCAGACGGCAGTATTGATTGAAACACTGACCGTGTTAGGTGCGGAAGTGCGTTGGGCTTCGTGCAATATTTTTTCAACGCAGGATCATGCTGCTGCCGCCATTGCCGCGCAGAATATACCGGTATTTGCCTACAAGGGCGAGTCACTGGAAGATTACTGGGACTACGCGCACCGGATTTTTGAATGGTCGAATGATGGCTCGCGTGGCGCCAACCTGATTCTGGATGATGGCGGAGATGCTACCTTGTTGCTTATCCTGGGCAGCAAGGCTGAAACAGATCCATCGGTTATTGCCAATCCCACTAATGAAGAAGAGCAGGCGTTGTTTGCTGCTATCAAAAAACAGCTGGTAAGTCAGCCCGGCTGGTATTCGCGCAACCTCGCCAACATCCGGGGGGTGACTGAAGAAACTACTACTGGCGTGCATCGCCTGTATGAAATGGAGAAAAAAGGCGAGCTGCCGTTTCCCGCCATCAACGTCAATGATTCGGTAACAAAATCCAAGTTTGACAACTTGTATGGCTGTCGCGAGTCACTGGTCGATGGCATCAAGCGGGCAACCGATGTGATGATTGCGGGCAAAATTGCGGTTGTTTGTGGTTATGGCGATGTCGGCAAAGGTTGCGCGCAATCGCTGCGCGGGCTGGGGGCAACTGTATGGATTACGGAAATTGACCCGATCTGTGCGCTGCAGGCGGCGATGGAAGGTTTTCGCGTGGTGACCATGGATGACGCCTGTGATAAAGCCGACATATTTGTGACGGCGACCGGTAATTTGCGTGTCATTACCCATGATCACATGATCAAGATGAAAAATCAGGCGATCGTCTGCAATATTGGGCACTTTGATTCGGAAATCGATATTGCCTCAGTACAGAAATACACCTGGGAAAATATCAAGCCTCAGGTCGACCATGTCATCTTCCCGTCAGGGCGGCGCATCATTATCCTGGCGCAGGGGCGGCTGGTAAATCTTGGGTGTGCAACCGGGCATCCATCGTTTGTTATGTCCAGCTCGTTCACTAATCAGGTGCTCGCGCAAATGGAGCTGTGGACGAGAGGCGAAAATTATCAGCAAAAAGTTTATGTATTGCCTAAACATCTGGATGAGAAAGTTGCCCGATTACACCTGGAAAAACTCGGCGCCCATTTAACGACCTTGAGCGACGAGCAGGCACGTTATCTGAATCTGGACAAGAATGGCCCGTATAAGCCAGAAGCCTATCGCTACTGATATTTTGTATTGGTGAATTCATACCCGTGGCAGATTCTGTCACGGGTATTCAGCTTATCCGGTATGTCTAGTTTGTAAGGGCACTGCATGCAATCCCAGAAAAAATTCGCACCCACCTTCAGTTTTGAATTTTTTCCGCCACAAACGGAAGAAGGACAACAGAAACTGCGTGCCACCCGGACGCAGCTTGCGCAATTCGATCCCAAATTTTTCTCGGTTACTTTTGGCGCAGGCGGTTCCACACGCGACCGCACACTCGCGACGGTATTGGAAATACAGGCAGAAGGCCATCCAGTTGCACCGCATTTGTCCTGCATTGGTTCAACGCGCGAGAATATTCGCGCTATTCTCGAAGCGTATCGTACCCATGGCGTAGCGCATCTGGTGGCATTAAGGGGGGATTTACCTTCCGGCATGGCGCAGGCAGGTGAATTCCGCTATGCCAATGAGCTGGTGGCGTTCATCCGTGAGGAATTCGCAGATACCTTCCAGATCGAGGTAGCGGCCTATCCCGAATATCACCCAAACGCACGTTCCGCGCAGGAAGATTTTGCCAATTTCAGACGCAAGGCTGAAGCAGGGGCAGATGCTGCCATCACCCAGTTTTTTTATAATGCGGATGCCTATTTTCATTTTATCGACATGTGCGAGGCTGCTAATCTCGATATTCCAGTCGTTCCGGGCATCATGCCGATCGGTAATTTCTCTCAGTTAACCCGTTTTGCAGATGGCTGTGGTGCGGAAATTCCCCGCTGGATTCGCCGTAAAATGGAAGGATTTGGCGACGATAGCGCCTCTATTCAGGCATTTGGGCTGGATGTGGTCACGGCACTGTGCCACCGCCTGCTGGAAGCTGGCGCGCCTGGGTTACATTTTTATACGCTTAATTCCGCTGTTTTATCGACCAAGATCTGGCAACGCCTGGGTTTGTAAGGTGCCATCAGAATTTACCTTCTACTGGCACGATTACGAAACCTTCGGCACGGATCCAGCGTGGGACCGACCAGCGCAATTTGCTGGTATTCGTACCGACGCCGCGTTCAATGAAATCGATGAACCACTCGTCATTTATTGCAAACCGCCGCGCGACCGCCTCCCGCAGCCGCAGGCCTGCCTGCTGACCGGCATCACCCCGCAGCTTGCCGAGGCAAAAGGACTGATCGAGCCTGAATTTATCGCCCGTATTCACGAACAGTTCGCCCGGCCAAAAACCTGTTCACTGGGCTACAACACCTTGCGTTTCGATGATGAAGTCACCCGTTATGCGCTCTATCGTAATTTCTACGACCCTTACGCGCGGGAATGGCAGCATGGCAACTCGCGCTGGGATCTGATTGATCTGGTACGCATGACATATGCCCTGCGCCCAGAGGGAATTCACTGGCCGCGCCATGAGGATGGAAAACCCAGCTTCCGGCTGGAAGATCTGGCAAAAGCCAACGGGTTGCTACACGATAGTGCGCATGACGCACTATCGGATGTACGCGCCACCATTGCGCTGGCACAGCTGATCAAGACGCGACAGCCACGCCTGTTTGACTGGCTGTTGCGCTTGCGTGACAAACGTGAAGCTGCCAAATTGATTGATGTAAGCACGCACACACCGTTATTACATACCTCGCGCATGTATTCAGCAGAAACGGGTTGCACCACACTCGTGATGCCGCTGCTTTCTGAAACAACAAATATCAATAGCATTCTGGTTTACGACTTGCGCTTTAACCCCTCCGAATTTTTGCTGATGGATGCAGCAGCGCTGGCAGAAAGACTATTTACGCCCAATGCCGAATTACCACCAGAAACGCAGCGTTTGCCGGTTAAAGCCATCAAATTAAACAAATGCCCAGCATTGGCGCCGCAAAGCATTCTCGATGAACCAACTGCCCGTCGCATCAAACTGGATATTGATCAATGCCTGCAACATGCCGAGCTGTTATCCGGGCAAGCGGCATTCATGCAGCGCGTATTGCAAGCCTATACCAGCCGTTCATTCAATCAACTCCGTGACGCCGAACTGGCTCTTTATGATGGCTTCATCAGCGATGCTGATCGTGCACTTCTCGCTAGTATACGAACGGCACAACCGGAAAACATGGCGGATTACGCCGACCAATTCGAAGATCGGCGCTATCCGATACTATTGTTTCGCTATCGCGCGCGCTACTTTCCAGATACGCTTTCAAATGAGGAAAAGCAGCGCTGGCAAGCATTTTGCCAGCAGCAACTAACTGAAAAAGTAGGCAATAGCAGCCAAACATTGAACAGCTACCAGACGGAGTTGGAGCGCTTGCGTCAGGACACCTCACAGCCATCATCACCCACTAGCAGAAAAATACTTGATGACTTGGAAGCCTGGGGTGCAATGTTGGCAAACCAGGAATGAACCAGAGACGAGAACGTAGGGTGGATTTGCCATCAGGCAATCCACCCTAAACGGTGACGTTGAGCATAGCGGTTTGCTGGCGCGAAACCACCCTGCGTGTTTACTTCTTTTAAAGATGCCCTCGTTATGAAAATGTTGCATGCAAGCCGTGAATCACGGGCGGATTATCGTTACGGGATGGGGCGCGCAAATGCCATGCTGCTGGATGGATTGAAGCAACAGGGTGTATCGGCTGATTTTTTTTGCAGCAGTGATCTGGATGGGGGTTCTCTCCAGCTGATTGCGAGTCAGTTTGAAAAATGGGCAAAATTTTTCCCCGAATCGCTCCGTCCCATCCTGCAGGTGATGATGACCGCCTGGGAAACTGGCGAGGCAGCAGGCCGCCGCGTGATTACCCATGGTTATACGCATTTGCATTGCCACGATGCGGTGATTGCCGCCGGTGCGCGTGCGGTATTGAAAAACCATCCAGTTGCCTGGGGAATCAGTCAGCACGGCTACCACTGCATCTCCCGCGCATTGCACAGTTTTGTGCAGCCCCTTCCTCTCTGGTTCAAAACGGTTTTATGGCATTGGGAGCGGCGAGTAGTTTCCAGAGCGAACTGGATCATTTGCCCAACTTCTAGCGGTCGAACCAATCTTGCTCGGGAATTAAGGCTATCGGCGGATGCGCGTTGGCACGCCATTGTTCACCCGCTGCCAACGCTGAATCTGCCACAAAGAAATCCAGCACGTCATGCTCTGGGATGGAGCGACGGGTTACGTTACATTCTTGCCGTTGGCCAATTGATCCCGCTCAAGCGCTTTGAACTTATTATTGATGCAATGCCCTCGCTGCCGGATGATTGCCGTCTGGTTATTCTGGGCGATGGAGATAAAAATCCTTATCTGTTACGCGCCGAGCGCCTTGGTTTACCGCCCCCCATCATGACGACCACGGATGAAGTTTCTCCCTACCTGGCGGCGGCGGATATTTTTGTCAGTGCATCGGCTACCGAATCATTTGGCATGGCAATACTGGAAGCCATGGCTGCCGGTTTGCCGGTGATCAGCACAAACGTCGGTGGCGTGGCGGATGTCGTGGGAGATGCCGCTGAATTGGTCAACCCGGATGGCAGCGATTTGGCGGCGCGAATGAAACGAGTCATGGAAGATCCCGAACTACATGCGAAATTAGCCTTCAAATCCACGCAAAGAATCCAGCAATGGCCTGACTGCAACGAAGTTGCGCAACAGTATTTGCAGGTTTATGAAAAATTTTAGAATGCAGGGTGGATTTGCCGTCAGGTAATCCACCATAAACGGTGACGTTGAAGATGGCGGTTTGCTGGCGCGAAACCGCCCTACGTACTACATGCTTTTTCACTCCCTTTTTTCTTTGTATAGACAGCGTAAATGCCTTGGGCATAGTGGTTTCATCAGGATGGCGTTGTTGCCATAAAGCGACAAACTGGTGATTTCAAGGAAAAATACCTTGCTCAGTATTTTTTTTGAGCGCAGAATTCCCTGGCTTGATAAAAAAGTTTAAGTTTTCAGTTCAACTAACCGTTATCAATTCCGGTTTATTGTTTTTATATATTTCTATGATTTTTGTCATGGTCATAATCCGATCAAACTGGTAAATTGAGCCGATTAAATTGCTTTATTCCATCAATGAACAGCAGTACAATGTCCTAAAATTGCTTGTCGCTACAGGGTTTAACCCGTGATGACGTGCATGACATGCGTATCACATCAGTTTTTTTAACGTCAACCTAAAGAAAGGAAATTATTTATTATGACTATTACCACACAAGACACCAAGATTCTCAAGCTTGTTTCAGGTATGTTCAACGGTGCGCCTGGCGGCAACATTTTGAAGGACCTCTCGGCAGCAGTCACAGCCGGTACTTCACTGTCTCAATTAGCCGACATTCTGGCGAATACTTCGGAGTTTAAGGGATTGATCAATGGTATGGATCAGGCCGGTCAAACCAATTTTCTGTTAAGTAACTTTGGCTTTAATCCTGCTGCCACGGATGCTGCTACGGTTGCGGCTAAAAATTATGTCTCCGCTAATTTGTCGCAGGGCGTGGGACTTGGTCAGATCGCTTTAAAAGCAGTCGAATTCCTGAGCACCACCACCGATCCATTGTTTGCTGATGCTGCTAAACTGCTCAATAACAAAGCGCTGGTGGCGGGCGTGCATTCAGAAAATGTTGCTGCGATTACTACCGTAAGTGCAGGTCAAGCCGCTTTAACAGGCGTTACCGTCAGCGGCCCAACCACTGAAGCAGAAGCACTGCAACTGTTGAAAAATAACGGCGGTATTCCGTCAGTGCCGGGGCAGACGTTTGCCTTGACGACGGGTACCGATGCCATCGTTGGTACCGCTAACGATGACACGATTACCGCAGGGGAAGTCGCAGGTGTCGCTACTTTCACAGTTGGCGACAATATCGATGGTGGCGCTGGCAACGACACGCTCAACTGGATTCAGACTGCGGCCGTTACTGCCGTGCCAGTCGGTGCCAAGTTGACCAGTGTTGAAACCGTGAATATCACTTCTGGTGGTGCTATCAACTTGAACACCACGGCCGGTTTCGCTGATACCACCGCACTGAATACCAATAACTCCGGTGCAGCAACTATCACTGCCGCAGCTACTCACAATCTGGTTGCGACTACTGCGCTGCAAGCAGCCAACAACAACGCTTTCAATGGCGGTAATAACGTCACCATTAACGCGACTGGCGTGACCACTGGTACAACCACCGTTGGCGCAACAGCTGCTGCTGCTGGTGAGGTTACTGTGACTTCGACTGGCGCTACGCTGGCTGATGTTGTTAATGCTACTGTTGCTACCACGCAAACACAAGGCGATATTACTGTGAAAGGTGGTAGCAAAATTAACGTTACATCCACGGGCAGTGTTTCTGGTGGTTCTGACCATGGTAGCGATAAGCTGACGCTGGGTAATGTCACCGTGACCGGTAATGCTTCCACCACTGAAGTCACCGTCACCCAAACTGCTGCTCAGTCTCAGGTGACTGGTGCAGCTGGCACAGGTAAGGCAGCTATCGTTAGTGGCGATGTGTCTGTCAGCGATATGAACGCCGCTTCCACGACCGCTGCTGGTTCCATCGAGACCGTGAGCGTGACCAACGCAGGTGCTGTGATCGTGAATTCTGGCGCGCTGAAGACCCTGAACCTGGGTGGCACCATCACTTCTGTGAACGCTGGCACGCTGGGCGCGCTGACCACCCCTGCAAACACCGCCTTGGCGGTGAATGTTAATGATCTTACCACCACAGGCGCAGTGACTGTCGATACCGACATTACCACGCTGAACCTGGCTGGCAACACTGCCGCATCGACGATTGCTTCTCTGGTTGCAAACGGTGCCAAGACCCTGAACGTTTCTGGTGATGCCAAGGTTACCCTGACCGCACAGACACTAGGCGCACTGACGGACGTTGTGGTGACCAACACGGCTGGCGTATCCTTGGGTACCGATCTTGTTACTGGCGTGACCTTCACAGGTGGCGCGGGTGCGGATGCTGTTTCCATCGGTTCGACGACGAAGGCAATCACAATGGGCGCCGGTGACGATACCGTTACTACATCGACTGGATTGGTTGGTACGGGCGGTTCTGTTGATGCTGGTAGCGGCATCGACACAATTGTGATGACTGGTGCCCAAGCTGCGACGGCTGGTGGATCGGCAACGTTTAACTCAAAATTCACGAATTTCGAGGAGCTAACCGTGACAGCTGGTAGTGCCGCAGCCATCAATTTGGCTGGCGTGAATAACGTTGCTACTGTTAATACGTCCGGTCAAACTGGCATTCTGGCATTGAGCGGCTTTGTTTCTGGCGGCACGATTAATCTTACTGGTGCCACTGGTGGTGGGGATGTGCAGGCAATCATTACCAATGCCGCGTTGAACTCGGCTGATGTGGTGAATGTAAAGCTAACAAACTCGACTGGCGCTTCTGTCGATTTTGGAAAAGTGACAGCCGCAGGCGTTGAAACGATCAACGTTTCGACAGTAGATGCCGGTACTGGTGCCAACACCGCGGCAACTGTTGATATAGCAACGCTGGTTGCAACAGGCGCGACCAAGATTATGGTTTCTGGTAATAACGGTCTTAACCTGACCAACGCTGGCAACGTTGCGGTGACGACGTTTGATGCCTCTGGCGTAGTGGGTGATGGTACCAATGACACAGCGGCTAACTTAGCTGTGACGTTCGTTTCTGAGAACACGACTACAACCGCGAACGTGAGCATCACGGGTGGTGCTGGTGACGATACGTTGACCGGAAATGCAGCGAAAGACACCATCGTTGGTGGCGCAGGTGATGACACCATTACCGGTGGTACTGGTGTAGATACGCTGACAGGTGGTGCTGGTGCTGATGTGTTCGACTTCTCCGATGTGGATACCGATATCGACACCACTGCAGGTGCCGTGACCGACATTATCACCGACTTTGTAACTGCGTCCGACAAACTGAATTTCACCGCAGCCGGTTCCGCAACCAACTACGTCGAGCAACTGACCGCCGCTGCTGATCTGACCGCACTGTTGACGGCTGCAGGCACCGCTCTGGATGGTACCGTTGGATACTACTTTGGCGTTGTTGGTACCAACGGTTACCTGGTTCAGGACGTTGATGGCACTGGCTACACCAGCGTCATTCAACTGACCGGCGTGACCGATATGGCCTTCGGCGATATCATCGCCTAGCCAGGTAGGGTGGATTCGCCGCCAGGCAATCCACCACAACCAAACCAACCAAAACCGCCCTCGGGAAACCCTGGGCGGTTTTTTTTTGGGTTTTGTGTTCACGGGATGGGTGCTGTAAGATACGGTGATGAATAAAATAATATTCAACCGACCCAAACCAAACCGCCCTCGGGAAACCCTGAGAGGTTGAGCCAGGTAGGGTGGATTCGCCGCCAGGCAATCCACCATCAAACCAAACCAACAAAAACCGCCCTCGGGAAACCCTGGGCGGTTTTTCTATGTTGGGCATGGCGGTTTGCTGATGGTGGTTTGCTGATGGTGGTTTGCTGCGCGAAACCACCCTACGGCTATGCTGTTATTTTCGTGGTTTGTTGATTTGCGTGTTGGTGGGGGAAGGGTGTATGCCAAATTACCGGCGTAACTTTGTGGCGGGTGGCTGTTATTTTTTTACGGTCAATTTGCTGGAGCGGCAACGTACCTTGTTGACTGACCATATTGATTTGTTGCGCGATTCGGTACGGCGGGTGAAGCATCTCCATCCGTTCCATATTGATGCCTGGGTGGTGCTGCCTGATCACATGCATTGTGCATGGACGTTGCCACCGGATACTGATAATTTTCCATTGCGTTGGCGGTTGATCAAATTATTGTTCTCAAAAGGGTTGCCACGCACCGAACGTTTATCAGCGACCCGGCGTAAACGGGCTGAGCGGGGTATTTGGCAACGGCGATATTGGGAACATACCCTTACCACGGAATTGGATTACGCCAGGCATATTGACTATATTCATGCGAATCCGTTGAAACATGGTTATGTCAGCCGGGTGCAAGACTGGCCTTATTCCAGTTTTCATCGTTACGTTCAAGATGGTATTCTGAACACGGATTGGTGTGGCGATGTGAATGATTTACCTTCGGTGCCGGAGTAGGGTGGATTCGCCGCCAGGCAATCCACCATAACCAAACCAAACCAAACCAAACCAAACCAAACCAAACCAAACCAAACCAAACCAAACCAAACCAAACCAAACCAAACCAAACCAAACCAAACCGCCCTTGGGAAACCCTGGGCGGTTTTGCTTTGTTGGGCATGGCTACGCCTATGTGCTAACAATGGAGGAGAGACCACGATTTTCTGTTCCCTATTTTCTTGTTGACAAAAAAAAGAACGCTCATGTATCCTCAAAAGATGAGCAGGCTTGATGAGGTAAAAGAGATTCTGAATACATTGAGAGTGGCTATGAGTCTTTCGTTCGGCATGCTTGTAATACTGGTCGGTGGAATAATTAGCCGGTTTGATCAAGGTCGGGTGGATATGGTCTTTTGGCTGGGCTTTGTGTTCGCGGTATTTTTGCTGGTGGTGATTTTTCTGTTGATCATCAAAATTTCTCAAAAGACAAAAGAGATAAAGGAATTGTAAGTATGAACCTGGGTTTGTTGGCGATTATCGGCATTGCCATATTGACAGCAGCAGTGTTGCTTTTCGCGGTTTATAAATTATCGGAAGAATAACCCGTCAGGCGGATTCGCCGCCAGGCAATCCACCATAACCAAACGAACCAACCAAACCGCCCTCGGGAAACCTTGGGCGGTTTTTTATTGGGTTTTGTGTTCACGGGATGGGTGCTGTAAGATACGGCGATGAATAGAATAATGTTCAATAAAAACCAAAGGGAAGGATTGGCGAAGGTTTCGGATAACGTTGCTACTGCCTCAGTCATTGCGGCATTACTGGGTGGTTTTGTTGAAGAGAAAATAACTATTATTGGCGTATTGATATTGATTGTTTTAGCGGTCGTTTTTCTGATGGTTTCGTATATTTTGCGTAAAGGAGAAGAGAATGGCTATTGAATCATTGATAGGATTGTCTATTTTTGCGGCTATTATGTTATTGGTTGCGCTATACGCCGATAAACATCGTTCTAAATAGCCCGGCAGGGTGGACGCCCGCTGTTTTGGTACCCACGCGGAACATCTGATACAATTGAAGCGGTTAATCAGATGAGGGAAATAGGAATGAGTTTACTTACCTTCGATACCCACGAGTTTGTTAAAAGGCTTAAATCCGTAGGGTTTACGGAAGAGCAAGCCGAGGTGTTCGCTGGTGAGCACAGAAGAATTATTGAAGAAAATTTAGTTACAAAAGAGTATTTTGATGTGCGAATGCGTGAGCTTGATGTTCAGATGCGCGAACTGGAATATCGGCTGACCATAAAGCTGGGTGGAATGATGATGGCAGCGATTATCATTGTTGCGACACTGGTAAAGTTACTATAGCCGGAGTAGGGTGGATTCGCCACTAGGCAATCCACCATAACGAAACGAAACCGCCTTTGGGAAACCTTGGGCGGTTTTTTTTTGCGCCATGCGATCTAAGCAGCGTCAAAACAGCGTGCTTTGTTGTCCTCAATTTTTTCGCCAAGCTGCCGTTTTATGCTCCCAGGAAGGTTGCGCAAGCCGGGATATCTTGGGTCAGAAAAAATGAAAGGAAAAATCAGATTTAATTACGGTTTTGATAGTGGGTTGCCATGCCAGAGACTTGAAATCGAAATTAGTGAGGGTGCGGCTAACAAGGTTTATCGGTTAATGGTTGATTTTGGAAATGAAGAAGCGGATTTTGGCATGTTTGGCACTGATGATGAGGGGGAGGCTAAACTGGAATTTGCCAGTTGCCCAAAGTTAAATCAGGAGCAAATTGCTGATTATTTGCCAGCAGGCAAGGATGTGCGAAATATTCAGCGAATAATGGTTTATTTGCAAGGCCGCCCCGCGCTAACAGCCGAGTTGCAATTGAATCTTTATGCGCGGACACATAAAAAAATGCCGTTGCTGCAGTAGATTTTATTCGTTCGTCTACATTGAGCGCCCGTTCGGGGTGGTCAGGTAATAACGCCGCATGGGTTTTAACTGAGCGTCAAGTTCGTAGCACAGCGGTTTACCGGTTGCAATCGGTAGTCGTACTGCTTGCCAGGGTGTTAATCCTTCCAGTTGCATCATCAGTGTCTTCAGCAAATTCTTGTGGGAAACAATCAGCAGTCGTTTGCCCTGCTGTATTTCCGGAAGAATGCTTTCCTGCCATAAGGGCAGTGCCCTGTGCAAAGTCTGGCGCAGGCTTTCAGCTAGTGGCAGGTACATGCGATCTATGGAAGCGTAGCGCGATTGGTTGAGTGGCGCGCGTGGATCTTCTGTTGTCAGTAGCGGCGGCATGGCATCAAAACGTAGCTGACAATCCAGAATTGGCCAGATGCCGAATTGCCGGATAGCTTCCAGACGTCGTAATCCTTCCAGTGCGCCATAGTGGCGCTCATTCAAACGCCAGCTCTGGTAAGTGGGTATATGGTCGAGCTGCATGACGGATTGCAGCAGCGTCAGTGTGTCTCTTGCGCGGATGAGTTCGGAGGTAAAACAGGCATCAAATGTTACGCCATGTTGTTTGAGAATTGCTCCTGCCATTTTTGCTTCAGCTTCGCCACGGGCACTTAGCGCGACATCGCTCCAGCCTGTAAAACGTCCTTCATGATTCCAGATGCTCTGCCCATGGCGCAGTAACACCAATTGCGTCAGAGTCTGACTGGTCGGCATACGAGGTTTATTTTTGTCTGGTAGCTGTTGAGCTGGATGACGAATGCGCGGCTTCCTGCCAGATACAACCAAGTGCGCTCCACAGGCCAGCGCGATCAGTTTGTTTAATCGATGGATTATCCCGGAATGCCTGCGACAGACGCCTGTGCGCTTCGCCCAGATTATGATAAGGCATGCTCATGAAAAGGTGATGAATGGCGTGGTAACGCAATCCAACCGGCGCCCACAATGTAGTCAGCCAGTTACCGGGCACATTGACGGAATCCATATATTGTTCAGCCAGGGTCAGCGGGCGATCATCATGATGACGATAAGCATGCGCGGCGAGCGTACGTAATGAATTGAAAGTAAAAATCATCGCGGCAAGTGCATACCAGACCACCAGCAACTGATACGGCAGCAAGCCCAGCAACACGCTGGCGATGACGGCAAAAGCAAACAGAAAGGTTGCAAATTCCTGCAAACGCCAGTTTTGATCGTTGCGAACCGTATCCTGTGCACGTTGATACGCGAAATTAATCGTTAATGAAGATGCGCGCTCCCAGACAATTTTGCGGATGGCGGGACTTAAATACGATAAGGGTGTCAGAATTAAAAAGCGCAGCACCAGTAACAGCGGCAAGAGCAGGGATAGCAATACGTAACCCACCATCATCAGCGGGCGTTGCGTGGCAAATGGGAGATATTCGCCGTCCTTGCTGGTGCCATAGATTCCTGGGTTGTGATGCTCATAGTGCACGCCATCGTAGGTAAAGGATGGAATCATGAGCGGGATGCCACAAGTGAGATTCCACATCCATCGAAATAGTTTGAAAGTGCCACGTTCGAGATGGGTGAGTTCGTGCACAAAAATAGCTGAGCGGTAAAAAGCGAATACCGCGATGAAATAGGCTGCAATCTGCCAGATTGACCCCGAAGGCATCTGCAATACCGAGAGCAGTGCTGCCCAGCCTATTGTGATATGCAATAAAAAATCTGCCCAGTAGATAAGTGGGTTAGGTTTCATCAGATCGCGCACCAGGGCGCGCGCTTCATACATGGGAAAATCTGTCTGCGAATGATGGTTCATTGTAATTTTTTATTCCCAGTAAGATTGAAGCTTTGCCTTGAGCAGCTGATGGATGGTGGTATCGGTGGGATTGATCCTGTCGAGCGCTGGTTGACCCGGCCAGCCAGCATCGATAAACGTCAGCCCACCAAACTGCTGATCCTGTGCGTAACGCGGAATGACATGAAAATGAACATCTGGATCAACCATCATCAGCATCAGGTAGTTGAGCTTCTCGTACTGAAAGGCTTTTTTCAGGGCGGATTCGATTTGTCCCGTTACGCTATGTAATTCTGCAAAACTCGCTGCACTCAGCATCGAGAAGGCATGAACAGGTTCATGCGCAATTAGCACCAGCGAACCTAGTGTTGGTTGCGCAGGACGTAGTAGGACGCTCCAGTATTCGAGCTGATGAATAATGCTATCCGGCGCGCCGAATTTTTGCATGGTGGGGTTAAAGATTTTCATGCTCATGTAAAAAATAAGCTTTTGCTTTTTGTAAATCCTGTAGATAATCGATCTCACACCAGCGGCAGCCTGCTACCGAGTGGCTGCCAACAACGCCTGTCCTGGCCAACTGGTCGATGATGGCCAGATACCACGATTTAAGATTGGCAGGATCACGCAGTGCTTTTTCAACTGATTCCCGGAAAAGGCTGGCGCCTTCCTGGCTGAATCGAATCAAACCAATCGATTCCGCATCAGTTTCATCTGCAGATAACTTCTTGCTGACTTGCCTGACCTGACCGCTGGCACCAAGTTGGACTTTCATGTCATCTTCGTCAAATGTGTCCTTGAAATCTACGCAGAGCGTAATCGGTGACGCCTTGCTACCTAATACACCAGCCAGCACTGCGGCATCAATCAATGTGTCACCATTGAGGAGCAAAAAATCGGTATTCATTTGCTGGTGGATCATCCAACAGCTGGCAAGATTGTCCGCCACTTCATAAAAAGGGTTGAAGAATACTTTAATGCCAGGATGGTCACGATAGCGTTCAAACAAATATTTTTCGACTTTATCAATCTGAAAGCCACCCACTACTATAATTTCATCGATTCCAGCCGCAAGCAAGGTGTCGATTTGCCAGAAGACAACCGGTTTTTCCGCAACCGGCAGCAGGCATTTGGGTGTGCTCTCCGTCAACGGTAATAAGCGCCGACCTTGTCCAGCACTGAGAATAATAGCTCTACGAAGCATTTGATGATTTATCCGGTTACTTTGTTTGTTGAGTAAAGTCGCCTGTACTGGCTGCGTTTAAGCTTCATGCACCGAGCATTACGCCCAGGCGTTTCAATTGATCAGTAATCCGCTTGATTGCCGCCAGAAAACCGGTTACCTGTTCGCTGGTATTGGTCACCCCAAAACTTACTCGTACCGCACAGCGTGCGAGCATAGGATCGACCTGCATTGCCTCCAGTACATGGCTTTTTCCTGGCGTGGCACTGGAACAGGCCGCGCCGCTTGCAATTGCAAATCCAGCCTTGTTTAGCTGAACAACTAAGGTATCGCCCTCAATAGCGGGCAGTGCAAAGTAGCAGGTATTGGGTAAACGCTGGGCTGGTGCACCAAAGATGGTGGCACCTATTGCCAATAAGCCAATTTCCAGTTGGTCGCGCAAGTTGCGGGTGTGCGTTGCCAGTTTCGCCATTCTGGATACCGCCAGCTCACACGCGGCGCCAAAGCCGACGATGGCGGGCACGTTTTCCGTGCCGGAGCGTAACCCATTTTCGTGACCACCGCCATAAATCAGCGGGTGGATGGGTAATCGCGGATCAATGATCAATGCCGCTGCACCTTTTGGCCCGTAAATCTTGTGTGACGATAGTGTCATAGCATGCACACCCAATTCCGCAAAATTTACGGGGATTTTAGCAAACGCTTGTACTGCATCGGTATGCATCCATGCACCCTGAGCGATGGCTGCTTCAGCAATGGGTGCGATCGGCTGGATTACCCCAGTTTCATTGTTTGCAAGCATTACAGATACTATTGTGGGTTTGATCTGTGACAATACGGCAATGGCTTCATCAGCATCTACCGCTCCTGTTTCCCTGACAGCAAGCTCGTGTAGTTGCCATTTTTCGCTGCTTCTCCAGGTCAATGCCTGTGCGGGGTGGCGAACACAGGGGTGTTCTACCGCGCTGACGAGAAGCGTGGTGGATTTGATGCTATCTGCTACGCCGCGAATAAAGAGATTATTCGATTCCGATCCTCCGCTCGTAAAAATTACTTGAGAAGGTGCAGCGCTTACAGCCAATGCAACTTGTTCACGTGCATGCTCGATTGCACGGCGAGCTCTCAGGCCATAAGCATGACTGCTGGATGCATTGCCAAAATTTTCCCGAAAAAAAGGCAGCATGGCGACCATGACAGTTTCATCTACGGCAGTAGTGGCATTATGGTCTAAATAGACCGGCATCGTGGAATCAGTCATGGCACACATTATACCGATCAGGCAGAGTCGTATGATTTATTGGTGGCTTGATAGATTTTTTTTCCAGGCAACAGTTTGAAAAGCAAAATTAATTATCGCTTCCTGTATTCGTTAACTGGTTGACGGTACCTGTTTTTCTGGAGGAGTATAAATTTTATTGCGCCCAATGTCTTGATTTATCTTGATTTGATTTGGACAAGTTTTTTATTAAAGAGTAAAATCTGCGGGCAATGAACTGCATGTACCCCATAAAACCATTTAAGAATTGAGTAGGAGAGATCAAATGGCAGTAACCGCTGAGCAAAAGGCACAAGTTGTACAGAACTATCAAAGAGTCGCAGGTGATACGGGTTCACCAGAAGTGCAGATAGCACTTTTAACGAATCGTATTAATAGCTTGATTGATCACTTTAAGACGCATGTCAAAGATCATCACTCACGCCGTGGGCTGTTGCGCATGGTCAGTCAACGACGTAAATTACTCGATTACCTGAAATCGAAAAACCAAAACGGTTATCAGACTTTGATTGAGAAACTTGGACTGAGAAAGTAACTATCAATCTCCTGGTTTCTGGCAAAAATTCTTAACGTTGCTTATGAAACCAGCGATCAAAGATTCTGTCGTCATGTGGCCACTCGACCTGAAAAATAACTAACGCACGTTGTGTTATGCCGCTGCGTTGTCGTGACGTGGTGTGCTGCTGTAAATCTCGAGCATATATTCATCAAAAGAGGAATGATTAATTGGAACCGATAAAAAAGAGTGTTACTTATGGTAATCATGTGCTGGTATTAGAAACCGGCGAAATTGCTAAACAGGCGCATGGCGCAGTTATGGTTTACATGGGCGACACGGTTGTACTGGTCACGGTGGTTGGACAGAAGCAAACCAAACCAAACCAGGATTTTTTTCCTCTGACTGTTGATTATCAGGAGAAATTTTATTCTGCGGGTCGTATTCCAGGCAGTTTCTTTAAGCGCGAAGGGCGGCCATCCGAGAAAGAAACGTTGACCTGTCGATTGATAGATCGGCCAATACGCCCGCTTTTCCCAGATGGTTTTTATAATGAAGTGCAAGTTGTTGCGACGGTTATGTCGTCCGATCCTGAAATCGATGCTGATATCCCCGCCATGATCGGCACTTCCGCTGCTCTGGTGCTATCGGGCATTCCCTTCAGTGGACCAATTGGAGCAGCAAGAGTTGGTTACATCAATAATGAATATGTGTTAAATCCAACGACCAGTCAACTCGCTGAAACTCAGCTTAATCTGGTGGTTGCTGGTACTCAGCAAGCGGTTTTAATGGTTGAATCAGAGGCCAGCGAACTTTCCGAGGATGTCATGCTGGGAGCGGTAATGTATGGTCACGAACAGATGCAGCAAGTTATTAACGCGATCAATGAACTGGCTGATGAAGCAGGCGTGACCGCTTGGGAGTGGCAGCCAGCAGAAAAAGATCATGCGCTAGCCGAAAAAATTGCCGGACTTGCTGAGGCAGATTTACGCAAAGCTTTTCAAGTAAAAGAGAAATCAACCAGAACTGAGACGATCAATGAGATTTGGCGGCGTGTTTTTGCTGAACTCAGCGTGGGTACTGAAGACGGGCCAAATGAGCAAACTGCGCGCGAACTTAGTTTTGAGCTTGAATCCAGGATTGTTCGTAATAGTATTTTGGATGGTGAATCCCGTATCGACGGACGGGGTACCCGAACGGTTAGGCCTATTGCCATCCGACATGGCGTACTGCCACGTACTCATGGTTCGTCCTTGTTTACGCGCGGTGAGACTCAAGCGCTGGTAGTGGCTACTTTAGGCACCGCGCGCGATGAACAGAAGATTGATGCCTTGCAAGGTGATTACAGCGAGCGCTTTATGCTGCACTACAACATGCCACCATATGCGACCGGTGAAACCGGGCGAGTAGGAACGCCAAAACGCCGTGAAATTGGCCATGGTCGACTGGCAAAACGTGCTTTGGTCGCGGTGCTGCCATCGGTGGATGAGTTCGGTTATGCCATGCGTATTGTTTCTGAGGTTACAGAATCAAATGGCTCTAGCTCCATGGCTTCGGTCTGTGGTGGTTGTCTGGCACTTATGGATGCAGGTGTGCCGCTAAAAGCGCATGTGGCCGGTATTGCCATGGGATTAATCAAGGAAGGTAACCGTTTTGCCGTTCTGACGGATATTCTGGGTGATGAAGATCATCTGGGAGACATGGATTTTAAAGTGGCTGGTACCGAGAATGGCATTACTGCGCTGCAAATGGATATCAAAATTCAGGGAATTACCCGTGAAATCATGCAGGTTGCCTTGCTTCAGGCAAAAGAAGGGCGTTTGCATATTCTGCAAATTATGAAGCAATCCCTCCCACAAACCCGGGAAAGTATTTCCGTTCACGCGCCACGTATCATCAAATTCAAGATCAACCCTGAAAAAATTCGAGATGTCATTGGCAAGGGTGGCGCAGTGATCCGTGCGTTGACCGAAGAAACTGGCACGACAATTGACATTTCTGATGATGGCGTTGTCACTATTGCCTGTGTCAGCAGTGAAGGTGGCGAACAGGCCAAGAGACGTATCGAGGATATTACCGCAGATGTAGAGGTTGGCAGGGTTTATGACGGTACCGTACTTAAATTGCTGGATTTTGGCGCTATCGTTAGCGTTTTGCCCGGGAAAGATGGCTTACTGCACATTTCCCAGATTGCTAACGAACGCGTAGAAAACGTTGCTGACCACCTCAAAGAAGGCCAGACTGTGCGCGTCAAAGTGCTCGAAGCAGATGATAAGGGAAGATTACGTCTCAGTATGAAAGCAGCTGTTGCAGAAGCGGAAACAATAAGTGACGAAACTACCTGATAAATAAAATTAATTTAACCGAAAAGAGACGGTTTGCCTTGTTAGGTGGTGTCTCTTTTTCAACCTTACCTTTCCTGCCCGTGTAAATAATGGGGCATACCAGCATGTAACGTGCGATCAGTACATATCTGCGATTATCCATTCTAAATGGAATAAGGATCGCGACTAGTGTTTCTCTGATCGGTTTTCGTAATAAATAAATGATATGAATCTGGTCATTCAAGGAACAGAAATAGAAAATAGCGATTTGCGAGCGCTTGCCAAACTGGCCGGAGCGAGTCAAATAGAGCGCATTACGGGCGAGGCATTCCGGTTGCTTGATACCCGGCCGCATCCGGACATCGAGCCATTTTGCATGGAAGCCTCGCTTGATTTCGCATTTGTATCGCCAGGGAAAAAACTGACTGATTTTGGCCTGGTAGTAATGGATATGGATTCAACGTTGTTGGCAATTGAATCCATTGATGAAATTGCTGATTTTCATGGAATCAAGACGGAGATAGCGGCGATTACAGAAAGTACCATGCGCGGGGAAATTAATTTTTCGGAAAGTTTGACTCGCCGTACTGCTTTGCTGCAGGGTTTGCCGGAGACCACGTTGCAGCAGGTTTATGATGAACGTCTGCGGTTGAGTCCAGGTGCCGAGAAAATGTTGCAGCGCATGCAATCAGTGGGAATCAGGACAATGGTGATTTCGGGCGGATTTACTTTCTTTGCTGACCGGGTCAAAACCCTTTTGGGGCTGGATTACGCTTTTGCCAACACCCTCGATATCCAGGATGGCAAACTGACTGGGCGAGTGCTCGGCAATATTATCGGTGCAACTGGTAAGGGCGAAATTCTTGAGCAGATGCGGGACCGGCTGGGGTTGTCAAAAGAGCAGGTAATAGCCATTGGTGATGGTGCCAATGACCTCAAAATGCTGGCCGCTGCAGGTACGGGTATTGCCTTTCACGCGAAGCCAATACTGCAGGCGCATGCTACTTACTGCATTAATCACGTGGGACTGGATGGTGTACTGAATCTGTTTCAGTGAGCAGTATCTTTTAGAACCCAGCTATTGCGAGGATCCACTTCGCAGATTGCCTGTTACCCTCGTCTTGTTTTTGCACCCTGAATTCTCAGAGATACCCAGAATATTTCTTTTGTGTTGCTCAAATGCAACATAATTCCCGTTAAAAATCAAAAAATGCTGCTTTATTGTTGCATTAGCGAAATGTCTTGGGCACAATCCGCCTAACCCTATCGGGTCAGAGAGTTTTGATCTAGCAGTGCATGGATTTGTTAATGTGTTTCGTTAGCAGACTATGAATGAGCAGTACGATAATTTTTGTTGTTTTTTCTTTAAGGAGAGTTTCAAATGAAAAAAAGACTAATTTCGTTGGCGGTTGCCGGCGCGTTGGCAGCACCCTTGGTGGCTTCTGCTAATGGTACACACGTCACCATCTTCGGCCGCTTGCAAGCTGAATATGCAACTGTTGATATAGATAGATTCAATGCTCAAACCGCCGTTGTCGACGATGCATTGCAATCCCGCTGGGGACTGCAGGTTGCTGAAGATCTGGGTATGGGTCTACAAGCAATTGGCCGTGTTGAATTTTCTTTCAACCCTGGTGCTGGAACTAATCAGACTGCTCGTGAACAATGGGTCGGTCTGGGCGGTGAACAGTGGGGTGAACTCAAATTTGGTCGCGTACAATCTCCCTTCAAGGATTTTGCCGGTGGTCAATCAATCGATCCTTTCGCTTACACCAGCTTGCATGCAAACGGTAGTGGCGGTTTGATGACTGCATCACAAAATGGTTACGGCGCAGGTGATAACAGTTTTGTCAACAGCGCAGTGCGTTTTGATTCGCCGGTAGTTGAAGGCTTTGCATTGTCTGCCTTATTGATGCCGGGTGATGCCAATAAAAATAATCCAACAGGAATTGGCTCAGTTCTTGGTTCTGGTAATCCAACTAATGCAGGTGGTGAGAACGGCGAGTGGGATTTCCAGGTAGCTGGTAAATACAGTGCGCAATTTGATGCCGTTAACTTCGACATCTTTGGCGGCTATTCGCGTGACAACGTCAGTACGTTCCAGAAAGCGAACGGTGCCAATAAAGACGAAGAAATCTGGCGTGGTGGTGCACTTGTCGGGGTTGGAGATTTCCGTTTACGTGGCCAGTTTGAATGGGTAAATAACGCTAATCCATTTGGTGGCGCTGCAACCTGTACCGATGCTGCTGCATTTGGTAGTGCTTTAGGTTCTTCCAGTCTGGATGGCGGACGTGGTCAATGTAACTCAGCCATGAATGCCAATGGCGATGGTTATCTGTGGATGGCTGGCGCAGACTACACCATTGGCAATACCAAGTTGGTGGCACAAGGTGGTATGACCGAAGCAAAAGGTGTCGGTTTTTCAGCTGCTAAACGTAATGTCGAAAATATTACCGTGGGTGTGATTCATAGCCTGAGCCGTCGTTCCAGCCTGTTTGGTGGCTATCAACGTGTTTGGGTTAAAGATAGAAACCTTATAGGTGATGCTGACCGTAATGTTTACTCGGTAGGTATGCGTCACGATTTCTAATCCAGCACGCGATTAGTTTACTTGTTGTAAAAAGGGTGCCTGTCGGCACCCTTTTTTTATTGGTAGATTTTATTGTATCTGTAGGGTACCTCTAAAAATCCAATTCTGCGAGCAGCCGCTTTGCGGCTTGCCTGCTTACCCCATTTCGTCATAATACGGCGTCACTCTAAAAAATTATCGCTTACATAATGCCTGTCCGAAAACCCCCTTTTTTGTCACCCTGCGCGAAGTCGCAGGGTCTAGTAGATTCCGCGACTTCGCGCGGAATGACGGTTTCTTTAAAACGCAACAACTGGGCGCGGTAGTTTATTCAAACGAAGTTTATTTTTTGAGAATGCTATTTTCTCAAAAAATAATCGAAGTTTGAGGCGATATCACTCGAAAATGGCTTAAAACTGACTATTGAACCTGATTTCTTTGAAATCTTCATTTCTGGAATTATATGTAACCAGATGTTTTTTATATGGATAATTGGTTTTCGGGCTGGCACTACATATCAACTATATGTCGCGTTCAAATTTTTTACTCGTGCCTTGTCTTGCCTAGAAACTTGAATTTTTAGAGGTGCCCTGTAGTAAATGTCGTGCACTGGTACGAGATAATAAGGGAGATTGAAGCTGGCCGATAAGCCGGGTTCTGTCGTGGACAGTCATTCCTCTAGGCGAAAAGTTACCCGTTCGCTCAAGCAACCTACCCGCAGACTCGGCGAGCAGCGTCATAGTCTGCCTATTTGGTTTTGCTCCGGATGGAGGTTACCGCGTTTCACCGTAACTTAATACGCTCGTCTCTGTGGCCCTGTTCCTCGCCTTGGGTCTTGCGACTTATAGCGGCCGGCCATTAACCGGCATCCTGCTCTGTGGAGCCCGGACTTTCCTCTCCCTGGGTTACCAGGCAGCGACTGTCTGGCCAGCTTCAGCGATTATTTTACCTGAAAGTTGTATCTGCTCAGTGTTTCTACGTCATATTGGTGCCAGAAGTCTATCCACGACGGCTTGTTGTCATGCACAGGATAATTCGGCAGATTCCAATAATTTCAGCAGACCTTGCAGTGCAGTTGCTACTGCCTGACGTCTGACGGCCTCCCGATCACCATCAAATTGGCAGGTGCGGCTGCTAGCTGACTGATTTTCCCGGTTAATGATTAACCAGGCGAAACAAACTGTTCCAACCGGTTTGGTTTCTGTTCCGCCTTCCGGACCAGCGATACCCGTAACGGCAACTGCAACTTGCGCTGCACTCATTTTGATGGCGCCGCGTCCCATTTCACGCGCAGTCTGCTCAGAAACTGCACCAAAGCGTGTCAGTATTTTTGGTGTAACTGACAGCATTTGCTGCTTGGCGAGATCACTGTAAGTGATAAATCCCCGATCGAACCAGGCAGAGCTTCCCGGTACAGCAGTAATAATTTGTCCTATCCATCCGCCAGTACAGGATTCCGCAGTAGCTAGCATCCATCCGTTTTGTTTGAGCAATGCGCCCACCTGTTTTGCGAGGGTGAGTAAAATTTTATCATCGGTTTTTAACATTTACGGATACCTAGAAATAACTTTCAAATAGTACCAGTGATTTCCAGCCAGCCAGGCAAAGCAGCGTGTAGAACGCTGCCAGCAAATCGTCAAACATAACGCCAAATCCTCCCTTGAGCTGTTGATCAAAGTAACTGATCGGTGCAGGTTTGACGATGTCAAAAAAGCGGAACAGCAGGAACGCGGGCAGTTGCCATTGCCATTCATCCGGAATGAAAAAGAGTACCAGTATGAAAGCCACGATTTCATCCCATACCATGCCGGGATGATCCGGTGTATTAAGTGCACGACCAGTGGCAGCACATGCCCAGATCCCCAGAATAAAAAATACATCGATGACAAGTAACAGGGAAAAGGTGTCCAGCCAGTGATTTAAAAACCAGTACAACGGAAAGGCGGCAAGTGTTCCAAACGTGCCGGGTGCGTGCCGGATCAATCCAACCCCGGCACCCATGGCAATGAAGTGCGCTAAACGAATGTGCACAAACGTGATATCTGGCTGTTTTCTGCGCGGATATTCCGGTGAATAATGGTCAGGTAAGGAAGTGATCATGGCCTTTTTTCTCGTAATAAACGGGGGTGCCTGCTGAGGTTAATACGGTCAAATCATTACCTGCAATAATTTTGCCGATGCAGGATAGTCGGATATTGTCCTGCTGTGATAGCTGTACAAGCGCTTCATGGCTATCCGCCGCTGCGGTAAAGCATAACTCATAATCATCTCCACCCGCCAGCAGACAATTCATAGCAAGCTTGTGCCCTGGATGCTCCGCCATTAGTTTTCTTAGTGTGTCGTCACAGGGAATGCGTTCAAAATTAATAATTGCTCCAACAGCGGAAGCTTGCAGAATATGACCAAGATCAGCAAGCAATCCATCGGAGATATCGATGGCGCTGTGTGCCAGTTTTTGTAGGTGTTGGCCAAGGTTGACGCGGGGGGTTGGTTTATCCAGCCTGTTCAAGCAAGTCTGTGCTTCCTGCGGTGTTAGAGCGATCTTGTGTTGCAGGTAAGCCAGCGCCAAGGCGGCCCCACCCAGTTCTCCGGAGATCCAGATATCATCTCCAGGTATCGCGGCACTGCGTTTCAGCGCCCTATCATGCTGAATTTCGCCCATGATCTGTACGCTGATACTCAATGGCCCACGGGTGGTATCACCTCCGATCAGTTCTACCTCAAATTGATCGGCAAGTGCGAAGAACCCGTTGGAAAAAGCACGCAGCCAGGTATCATCTTGGGCTAATGCTTCGGTAAGCGTTAATGACAGCATTACCCAAAGAGGCGTTGCACCCATTGCCGCCATATCTGACAGGTTTACCGCAAGCGCTTTATGTCCAAGGCTGGCTGAATCGGTTTGTGCAAAAAAATGGTGATCTGCTACCAGGGTATCTGCGGAAACCGCCAGAGACATTCCAGTTTGACAGGCAATGATTGCTGCATCATCACCCACGCCTAACAATGCTCGTTTGGGTGGGCGCGTGAAGTAACGGTGGATAATGTCGAACTCGGAATTCATGCAAGGATAGCCGAGGAGTCTAGCAGCTGCCTATCTTTTTTTGCCAGATACCGACATGCCAATTTCAGTAGCACGCAGCGTTGTTATCAGCTTATCCAATACGCCATTAATATAGCGATGGCCATCGGTACCACCATAGCTTTTAGCTAACTCAATGGCTTCATTAATGATAGCGCGATAGGGTATCTCTGGATGATGGACAAGTTCGTAAGTGCCCAGCAGTAAAATGGAAAATTCGACTGGACTGAGTTCAGTCAATTGGCGGTCAAGACGGGGCTGAATAAACGTTTGTAGCTCCGGGGCATGGTGTAATGTTCCCTTCAATAGGTCCTCAAAATAGGGGCCATCTGCGCGACTAAAAATTTTAGTTTCGCGTAGCTGAGCAATGATGTCATGTACTTCGCCCTGCGCCTGACGCCACTGGTAAATTCCCTGCAACGCCAGTTCCCGTGACAGGCGGCGGCGATTTTTGAATTTTGGTGCAGGTTTTTCAGGTGAAGTGGAAGTTGGTTGCGTCATTCCTGGCCGTCAGTACCAATTTCGTCGAGCGTGGAAATGGTGATCGCCATTTCCACTGCCACTCGTGCTACTTCAGCACCTTTCTGGCTCATTCGCGCGAGGGCTTCATCGTCCGTGTTGGTGGTGAGGATACCGTTTGCCACCGGGATATCATAGTCCAGCGTCACCATCATCAATCCACGTGCGGATTCATTGGCAACCACCTCAAAATGATAGGTATCTCCGCGAATAACCGCTCCAATTGCAATTAATGCGTCAAATTGATCAGTCAACACCAGTTTTTGTAAGGCTAATGGAATTTCCAAAGCCCCAGGCACGGTAACCAGCATCATGTCGGACTCATTCACGCCTAGCTTGATCAGTTCGGCAGTGCAGGCACTGAGCAATCCTTCTGCCACATCCAGGTTGAAACGGCTCATGACAATCCCAATGCTGAGTCCCCTCCCGTTTAGTTCGGTTTCAATTTCGGGGATATTGTCATAGTAGGACATTGCGGTAACTCCTGGTTTTGAAATAGTTGAAAAACTTTTTTAAGCGCTTAACTCGGGTTCCAGATAGCCGACAACCTCAAGGCCAAACCCAGTCATGCTGGGCATTCTACGTGGTGTAGCCAGCAGACGCATTTTCTGGATACCGAGATCCCGCAGAATTTGCGCACCAATACCATAATTACGTAAATCTGCTCTAGGTTTGTTTTCAGTGTGGGATCTTTCCGGCATGATACGCTCCAACAGAACATGCATGTCGTCTTTACGATTCAGCAGCACGATTACTCCTTGCCCAGCTTTGGCAATCAGCGACATGGCTTCATGAATACTCCAGGTATGCGTACAGTCATTGATTTCCAGTACATCGATGATCGAAACCGGTTCATGAACGCGCACTAGCACCTCTGAAGTTGTATCCAGGCTGCCTTTCACCAATGCGAGATGCGTCACGCCAGACATTCTGTCGTGATAAGCAATCATTCTGAATTCTCCGTGTATGGTTTGCAGTGAACGCTCGGCGGTCCTGACTACCAGGCTTTCAGTCTGGCTTCGGTATTCGATGAGATCAGCGATGGTGCCAATTTTGAGCTGATGGGCGGTTGCAAAATCAATCAGATCCGGTAACCGCGCCATTTCACCATTGTCTTTGAGGATTTCACAAATGACGGCGGCTTCTGTCAGCTCACATAGGCGCGCCAGATCGCATCCGGCTTCGGTGTGGCCCGCACGTACCAGCACGCCGCCTTTTTGTGCTTTCAGCGGAAAAATATGCCCTGGTTGTACCAGATCCTCCGGTTTGGCATCTACCTTTACCGCTGCTTGAATGGTGCGAGCGCGATCGGCAGCGGAAATTCCAGTCGTGACACCACTGGCCGCTTCAATCGAGACGGTGAAATTTGTTCCTAGCGGTGAATGATTGGCGGTCACCATCATTGGCAGCTTGATCTGATGACAGCGCGCCTCCGTCAAGGTTAGGCAAATCAATCCCCTGCCATGTTTTGCCATGAAATTGATGGCATCTGGTGTAACAAAATCGGCCGCTAGCAAAAGATCTCCCTCGTTTTCACGATCTTCTTCATCCACCAGGATGACCATTTTCCCGGCTTTGAAATCAGCCAGCACTTCCTCGATTGAACTTACCACGGTATTCATTTCTTATCCTGCTTGATTGTTGTTCGCTAACAAACGAGCGACATATCGGGCGATCATGTCTGTTTCCAGATTGACCTTATTTCCCGATTTTAAAAAATTGAAATTGGTGTGCGCCAGGGTGTAGGGGACTAAATTGACTTCAAAAAAACCCCCTTCAACCCGGTTGACGGTCAAACTCACCCCATCGACGGTAATAGACCCTTTGGGCGCAATGTACTGAAGCAGAGCATCTGGCGCTTGTATTACCAGGCGGCAGCGATCCTCCTGCTGATGAATTTCTGTAACGACGCCTGTGCCATCGATGTGCCCGCTGACCAAGTGACCATCCAATCGGTCAGATAAACGCAATGCCTGCTCAAGATTGACCCAACCACCAACTTTATCCAGACCATGCGTACAGGCCAGGGTTTCACCGGAAACTTCAAATGAAAACTGGTTGTCGTTGATTGCCATCACCGTCAGACAGATACCATTGACAGCAATGCTGTCCCCCAGAGCAACTTCCCGCCAGTCCACTTCACCAGGATGAATACGTATTTGCAAAATATCACGAGCGTGCTCAATGTGCTCTATTTTGCCAACGGTTTCTATAATGCCTGTAAACATTTAAGGTTCCTGTCGCTTTTTAGAAAGCGATATCGGTTGGATAGCCAGCTGCACTGGTATAATCAACGATCTAATTTGTTTGTAGAATTCGCTCATCAAGGATTGGTTTATTATTATGACACGCGCACTCCGTAATATCGCTATTATCGCCCACGTTGACCATGGCAAGACCACAATGGTTGATAAATTACTGCATCAGGCTGGAACATTCTCCGCGCATCAAACCATCGCTGAGCGTGTGATGGATTCCAACGATATTGAGCGGGAGCGTGGGATTACCATTTCCTCGAAGAATTGTGCCATTGATTACGATGGGGTGCATATCAATATTATTGATACCCCTGGCCATGCGGATTTTGGTGGTGAAGTCGAGCGCGTCTTATCCATGGTTAATGGTGTACTGCTGCTGGTGGATGCGGTAGAAGGCCCTATGCCGCAAACTCGTTTTGTGACACGCAAGGCGCTGGCGCTGGGCTTACGTCCCATCGTGGTCGTGAACAAAATCGATCGCCCGGGTGCGCGACCGGACTGGGTTGTCAATCATACTTTCGATTTATTTGACAAACTGAATGCAACCGAGGCGCAGCTTGATTTTCCAGTCGTTTACGCTTCTGCACTCAATGGCTATGCTTCATTGGATCCAGTACAGCACGGAAAGGACATGCGTCCCCTCTTTGACACGATTCTTAAATATGTTCCCGCCCCGGTGGGAAATCCTGACGAGCCGCTGCAGTTTCAGATTACTGCGCTTGATTATTCGAGTTTTGTTGGCCGCATCGGCATTGGCCGAATCAATCGTGGACGATTAAAACCAGGGCAAGACGTGATGGTTATCACCGGTGACAAACCAGCTAAAAAAGCGCGTGTTAACCTGGTATCCGGTTTTCAGGGGCTGGATCGAGTGCAATTAAACGAAGCTATTGCAGGGGATATCGTACTGGTAAGCGGTATTGAAGAAATCGGAATTGGCTCTACCTTGACGGATATCAGTCATCCGGAAGCCTTACCCATGCCGGTTGTGGATGAACCGACACTGTCGATGAATTTTCAGGTCAATACGTCACCTTTTGCGGGCAAGGAAGGTAAGTTTGTGACCAGCCGTCAACTGCGAGAACGCCTTGAAAAAGAGTTGCTGACCAATGTGGCGTTACGCTTGGAAGAAACCGGCGAGACCGATTCTTTTCTGGTATCCGGGCGGGGTGAGTTGCATTTGACGATTCTGCTGGAAAACATGCGACGCGAAGGTTACGAGCTCGCAGTTTCCCGTCCCCGTGTAGTCATGCGCGAAATCGATGGCGTCAAGTGCGAGCCATTCGAAGTCTTGACCGTCGATATGGATGAGGCGAATCAAGGTGCCGTTATGGAAGCGCTCGGTACACGCCGTGGTGATCTGTTGGACATGATTTCGGATAGCCGTGGGCGAGTGCGACTGGATTATCGTATCCCCGCACGCGGCTTAATCGGTTTTCAGTCGGAATTCCTGACCATGACCCGTGGTACCGGCATTATGAGCCACGTTTTCGACGAATATGGTCCTGTTCGCCCGGATATTGCAGCGCGCAAAAACGGTGTGTTGATATCGGCAGAGCAGGGGGAAGCGGTTGCTTATGCCTTGTGGAAACTACAGGATCGTGGCCGCATGATTGTCAAACCGGGTGACCCACTTTACGAAGGCATGGTCATCGGCATACATAGCCGGGATAATGATTTGATTGTCAATCCGGTTAAAGGTAAGCAGCTGACCAATGTCCGTGCTTCTGGTCACGATGAAGCGGTTGCGCTGGTCCCATCTATTGAATTAACGCTGGAATCCGCCGTCGAGTTCATTGCTGACGATGAACTGGTTGAAATCACGCCAAAAAATATTCGTATTCGCAAGCGTTTTCTGCTGGAACACGAGCGTAAGCGCGCATCAAGAACTGCCGCTTGATAGATGCCAGCGCCGCACCTTGCCGCTAATTTGAGCGGACCGATCTTTGATCTGGAAAAGCGTATTCTCGATGCGATGCCAGCGATCGAGCACTGGCTGCGTAAGCAATGGAGCGAGCATGCGGTTCCTTTTTATTGCTCGGTAGATTTGCGCAATAGCGGCTTTAAGCTTGCGCCGGTGGACACTAATCTTTTTCCGGGCGGGTTCAATAACCTGAATCAGACTTTCATTCCGTTGTGTGTGCAAGCGATGATGGCTGCGGTTGAAAAAATTTGCCCGGATGCAAGCAATGTTCTGCTGATTCCGGAAAATCACACCCGTAATACTTTTTATCTGCAGAATGTCGCCACGCTGCAATCGATTATGCAACAGGCCGGATTGAATGTTCGCATTGGTTCACTATTACCAGAGATCACGCAATCTACGCCTATTACGCTACCCAGTGGAGACACACTAGTGTTGGAGCCAGTCGAACGTCGCGCTGACCGGTTGTGTACCAGTAATTTTGATCCCTGTGCCATTTTGCTTAACAATGATCTGTCGGGCGGCGTGCCTGAAATTCTGCAGAATCTGCAACAGATCATTTTGCCGCCACTACATGCGGGCTGGGCAACCCGTCGTAAATCGCTGCATTTCAGCGCGTTTGATGCTGTTGTACAGGATTTTTCAGAGTTGATTGGTATCGATCCGTGGCTGATCAATCCCTATTTCACCTCGTGTGGCAAGGTGGATTTTCATGAAAAAAGAGGGGAAGACTGCTTGGCTGCGGCAGTTGATGAAATCCTGCGGCAAATTCAGGAAAAATATACACAATACGGTGTTAAGGAAAAGCCATTTGTTATTGTCAAGGCCGATTCTGGAACTTACGGTATGGGAATTATGACCGTTAAGGATAGTAGCGAGGTTCACCAGCTTAACCGTAAGCAGCGCAACAAAATGGCCACCGTCAAAGAGGGTTTGCAAGTAAACAATGTGCTGGTACAGGAAGGGGTTTACACCTTTGAGAATATCAATCAGGCCGTTGCTGAACCAGTTATCTACATGATTGATCGTTATGTGGTTGGTGGATTTTACCGTGTGCACACTGGTCGTAGCAATGATGAAAACCTGAACGCGCCAGGCATGCACTTTGTACCGCTGGCATTCGATACTACCTGCGTGCAGCCAAATCGTGCTGCTCGGCCAGATGCGGTTCCCAACCGTTTTTATGCTTATGGTGTCATCGCCAGACTCGCGCTGCTGGCGGCGGCTATTGAACTTGAACGTTACACTCAGCAGGCCGAAGCGCTATCGATTGCCACAACCTGATGAAGCTGGCTTTCATTCTCGATCCACTCGATACGATCAATCCAAAAAAAGACTCGAGCTATGCCATGATGCGCGAAGCGCATGCCCGGGGACATCAGATTTTCGTATTGCAACAGGGAGATATTGTCTGGAAAAATGGTGCCGTCGCTAGTTTCGCTCGCCAGCTCTATGATCTCGTTGATCCCCTTACTCAGGGTAATGCCTGGTACAAACAAGGGGATGCGCAGCAAATGGTACTTGCGGAATTCGATGCCGTGCTCATGCGCAAGGATCCGCCGTTCGACATGGAATATGTTTACAGTACCTACTTGCTGGAGCTTGCTGAAAAACAGGGAGCTTTCGTAATTAATCGGCCTCGTGCGATTCGTGACCACAACGAAAAGCTGGCTATCATGGAATTCACGCAGTTTATTCCGCCCTCCCTCGTGACACGCCAAGAGGCTCTTATTCGTGATTTTCTGGCGGAGCACAAAGATATCATTCTTAAGCCACTAGACGGTATGGGTGGTGCCAGCATTTTTCGGGTACACAGTACTGACCATAACATCAGCGTTATCATTGAGACGCTCACCCACTACGGTACACGTACTATCATGGTGCAACGCTTCCTGCCGGAAATTGCAGATGGAGACAAACGGATACTGCTAATTGCCGGTAAACCCGTTGCGCAAGCGCTGGCGCGCAAACCCAAACCGGGAGAGACACGCGGCAATCTTGCCGCCGGAGGTACCGGAACAGTACAGCCTTTATCCGCACGCGACCAAGAGATTGCCGAAACACTGGGTGAAATTTTGTATCAGCGTGGTTTGATGCTGGTGGGGCTGGATGTGATTGGTGATTATGTGACCGAAATCAACGTTACCAGCCCGACTGGTATGCAGGAAATTACCGCGCAAAGCGGTATTTCCGTGGCAGGATTGATGATTGATGCCCTGGAGAGCAGCGTTCGCGCACGCAACGTCTGAGGTGCCCTTAAGCAGCAGCGCCGCGTACTTTGTTAACCATGTTCTCCAGTTTCATCACATCTGGTACGTACAACGTATGCTCTCTGCGCTGGATGATGCCTTCCTTGGTAAGACCATTCAACTCGCGCGTCACCGCTTCCCGATGCGTGCTAACAAAACACGCCAGCTCGGCGTGCGTTGGTATCGGCCGAATCATTGCAGAATTACCCGATACCATATGCAGCTTTGCCAGCCGTAACAGCTCGGCATGAATACGATAGCGCACACATAGCGTGTAATCGTAAATACGTTCCGTCAACCGTCGCACCTGCCCAGCGAGTCGTTTCAGAATCTCGGTACAAAAGGCAGGGTTAGTATGGACTAACTCCAAGAAAACCTTGCCAGACAGGTAGGTTACCAGCGAATCCGTTTTGGCGACGGCGGTTGCCGATCGCGGTAACCCATCAAGTGCCGTCAATTCACCAAACATCTCTCCAGCTGGTAAATCGCACAGAATGACCTCATCTCCCGATAACGCATAATAATGGATACGGATCTCTCCTTCCAGAATGAAGAAAACGCTGTTGGACTGGTCATGGTAGCGCACGATTTCTTCGCCGACTTTGTATCGATGGCGCGGATGATTGCACGTAACGGATTCCAGGTTTTCAAGAAGACTGCTTATAGGTTCAGCAATACGGTTCTCAATTAGCATCATAAATCTCCACGTTGGTTATCCGTAAAACCAGAGCACAGAATCAGGGGACGCACATAAGGATCTCTTCTGACCCATAGATATCCTTCTGGGACACTCCACCAATTTGGACGCTAGTGACTTCACGCCGGACAATACAGCATCTACCATCCGGCATTTTCTTGACTTCATAACGATAGCCATCTATTGTTTCAGCATCGTTTGCACAATATACCTTTACTACTATACCGTCAGTGATTTTATGAACACAACAACCACAACCACAATTACAACCATTACAATTGCTACCGACCATGATCTTGTATTCTGTACCCATAGTGCTGCTCCTTTAGGTTTAAATGTTCAAAGTAAGCCTTAAGAAAAGAGTTCTTTCTGGCATAAAACGGGGACCTGCTGTCTCAGATTGCTGAAAATTAATACTCCTATAAAAGAAATCTGTATTCAATAAGTTTCTCCCTTCCAAACTAATCATTCCTCTGCGATTCGGCAGTCTGAAGCCGATCAAGGCATCAATCAGAAAAAAAGAATCCACTCCTGAATTTGTTGTTCTGGGATCGCGCGACCGTTGATCAGACATATCTATATTCCGGGTAAGATCCTGCGAAACATAGGTTGCTATAAATTTTGAATAAAATCCTGATGGGTGAAAAAAATCCAGACCGATGGGTGCGATCAGAGTTTGAATTTTGATAGGATCAAGTTCTTTTAGAACTTTAAGCTTCTTGTCTGAATTTCGCAAAAACACTTCGTATTGAAGCTCACCTTTAATCGTCCAATAGGAATGAGGCGACCAGTAGAGATAGGTGCGGTAAAGCCGCTCTTTCTGGGGTTGCAGAACTTCTTTATTTTCTACATGAAAAGGTACATGCAGTTTCCGCTCCGAAGCTTCAACTCCACCGAATACATTCGTTAATATCTTGGTGTCTAAACCGATTCCACTGCGTTTCGATCTCGTTCCATTGGTATCATCAAAAAACTGGTTGAACCCTGCAACCTGAGTAGGCTCGATAGATTGTTGGGCAAGCAGGTGTGATTTTGTTGCTTCAAACCACGCAGCTCGTAATCGCAGATAATCGGTGATATTCCATTGCAAACCAAATTTTGGATTGATCTTGTCATCCCGCTTGTCATCAAGAGAATTCGTGAAGGTATCGTAACTCAACCCCAAAGTTGCATTGATATTTTTCCAGTTAACACCTGTGTAATTGTAGAAATTTTGTCTCTCTATTTTGTTGATATTTGTGTTTGACGTCTCCTTCCAATCAAACTCATAAGCTCCTCCACCAGTTATAGAGTTGAAATACTGGTTTTTAAAGAGATGTTGCGCTTCAACCTGAAACCCGGCGTTATCCAGATCTGTTCTGCCTGGCTTGCCGCTTTTTAGAAATGTAAAATCAATCTGTTCTGAGCGGTCGATGAGTTTTCCCGAAACCAGCAAATCCTGTTGAGGAGATATCGCATAATGTGCGCCCAACCGGACAAGGTCTTCCTTTATGGTTCTGTTGTAACTATCATCACGTTTGGATTTTTCTGGGTGGGGATCAAAGTCCAGAAGCAGGTCACCATTCTCTGATTTTCTCGTGCGTAATTCCGCCTGCACGTTGAATTTTGGCGTGACTGCATACTGCATGAAGGCATTGTAGAGATTATGTTTCTGGTCGTTGTTTTCACGAAACCCTTTGGTATCGTAGTGAAACTGTCCGACGCTGATCGAAGCGCGATTAAACAGTGCGGAAGCGACGACCTCGTTGCCGAGCGTGCTGTTGCTGCCAAATATGCCGGAAGTTACCAGTTGCAGCTTATTGCGTTCCATCAATGGGGAAAATTCATTAAATCCCATGGCTGATGGACCGGTACCAGTGATGATGTTCAAGTCAGCTACTGCTAAATGGGGTTGTACCGGATTGACGTTGATCGGCTGTAGTAACTGTGCCTGCAACAATTCGCTAACGCGCGAAATCTCGTGGCGTGGAATGTTGGTGTAAGCATCGGAAAGGAAACGGTGTGCGGAATGGCTGGAAGGATCGAAACTGAGGGATCTCGCCGTTTCCATCAGCGCGCGCTTTTCAAAGCCGAGATTATCGTAAATACGTGCCAGGCTCGATCCACGCGCGGCTTGGTCCTGATCGAGCAGCAGTTTTGAACGATAAACTGCGCGGTTGTCATTCAGCTCAATCGATTTTTGAATATCACGTAGCGCTTCCACTGGCCGGTTTTGAGTTTGTTTCTGGATGGCGTCATACAGCCATGGCGTGGGATCAAACGGGTCGCGCTGCCGTGCAAGATCAAACTGGGTACTGGCCAGTCCATAGCGTTTTTCTTCAAAATAAGCCTTACCAAGATAGCTGCGCAGCAGGGAATTAGCGGGATCGAGACTAACGGCGGTTTCAATTTCGATGCGCCCAGCTTCCAGTTTACCTTCCCGTACCAGTGCCAGTCCCATTCCTAACCGTGGCATCGGATCAGCCTGATCGAGCGAAATGGCGCGATTGAATGCTGCCTTTGCCTGTTGCATGTCAATGCGCAGCAGATGGGCAAATCCGAGCACTGTTTGTGTTTTTCCCAGATGTGGATCGAGTTTGACGGCCTGTTGCGCAGCGTCCAGCGCACGATCGAGATCACTCAAAGCCATTCGCAACTCTGCCAGCCTCGCCCAGGCTAGCGCGAGTTGATTATCCAGAGTAATTGCGGTTTCAACGCTGGCGAGTGCCGCTTCAATCTGAAAGTGTGCTTGTTGGGCGTAAGATAGTGCCAACCTTGCTGTGGGAGAATCAGGGCGATGCGCAACTGCCTGATTTGCTAGCGCTAGCGCGGTTTCTTTGTCGTTCTGCACCACGGCAATGATGGCTTGCAAGGCGTAGGTATTGCCGTTATCGGATTCCAGCCGCAGTGCCGCCTCAATATTTTCCCTGGCTTCTGCCACCCGTCCTGCCGAGAGCAGCCATCCTGCACGGAGAACCAGCAGATCAGCCGTCCAGGCAGAGGGATCAATCTGATCCAGTTGTTGTAGCGCCGCCGGCAATTGCCCTTGGTGGTAATGATCGAATGCTTGCTGCCAAATCAGTCGTAACGATTCTGGGAGCGTTTGTTCATCGAGCCGATAATCGATTATCGTTGGATAATAAAGCGCCCATTGCACTGCATCGAGTGGGTGGATGGTTTCTGTCTTACGAGGCGCATCATCCTTTCCGGCGATGGCGGCTTCATTGTCACGCAACAAAATGCTGCCCTGTGCATTTTCGGCGTTCACTTTGCCTTCATAGACCACGACGCTGGACTGGTGTGGCTGCGCATCAACCACGAATTCGGTACCCTCAACGCTCGCGTTGATGAATGGTGCCTTAATCTTAAAAGGTTTGGGGGTGCGGGTGAAGATATGCAATTTACCCTCGATCAGCTCCAGTAGCGTGGTAGATTCCACTTTGGCAGGTGCAGTGATGATGAAGGTGGTTTTCTGGTCAAGGCGCAGCATGCTGTTATTGCTGAAGCGCAGCGTGGCGCGGCTGTGTGCCCGTACACTCACCCAGTCTCCCTGGCACAGCAGGCTATCTGCTTCAACTTTCTGCCAATGCGACTCGCCGCTTTGACGTCGTTCCAATGTGCCCTCCACTGAGACAACCCGCGCTGCGATGGTAGAGCAGGAGACAGGTGGTGTACTCTCCGCCATTGCTGCGTCACCAGCAAGAATGCACAGGATACCGACTATAGCCAGATATGCTGGTCTCCACCAAGGCTGCCAGCACGGATTCTGTCTTTGTGCTGATATAAGGAAGGCGTGCATCATCCCATCTGGCCAATTAAATTTTATATGCTAATAACTGCCGGCTGAGCCATCCCTGCGCCCGGTATATACCGGCATTGATGGCGTGATTCTATGCGTTTCTCATGAAGATGTTTGTGATTTTTATCACGGAAAGCTTTTATAAATGAATAACGTGCGTTTGTGTCAGGGAGATCTGATTACAGCGCGTCAGATAAAACCTGGCCGGACCATCGTTCGGGAACACTTGCAGAATGGTATTGAAATGCCGGGTAGCAATTTCCAGTTGTTGTGATTGAAACGCTTGAAGTCCGAGGGTAAATGTCTGACACAGCCATTGCTGGTTATCATCCGCATCGTTTTGGCGTGCAACAAGCTCAACCAATTCAGTCGTGCGCGACATGCCGGGAAGAATAAATGTGCCCAGCGGACGCAGCAGCAGGTCATTCAGGCCAGTCGCGACATTGGTGGACATCAATCGTTGCGTCCCCAGCACTTTATTTGCGCTTTCGATACGTTTAGTAACGTTGACGGTATCTCCTGTCGCGCTGATTGCATGGCTGCGAGATGCTTCGACCAGACGCAGTGACATTTCACCAAAATGTAACCCAACGCGGGTTACCAGATGCGGACGTTCCTTGTCAGCCTGATGAAAACGTTCAACCACCTTGATAATATCGTGACAGGCAAGGCAAGCTCGCATTTTTTGCTGAAGGTGGTTACCTGGCTGCACGCGCCAAATAGCATGCACCTCATCTCCCTGTGCACCAATCACTTCTCCATCATGCATGGCAATGTGCTCCTTCAGCGTTTCAAAATAACCTGCCATCATCTGACGTAGAGCCTGTAGGTTCATTTCTTCCGCAATGGTGGAATATTTCCAGATATCCGTGAACATGCAGATACCTTCCGAAGTTTCATGAATGACCGCGATCGGCGCATTACTTTTTCTGGCGTCAGCTTCGAATTTTTCCGGCAGCATTACTTTCAAAATCGCCAGAAATTGCCTGATTTTTGCAGAGGATTTTATCAATAACACCACAATCGCGCTCAGTAGGATCAATACAGTTGGTGTGACCAGTGGTAGCCAGAGATGAGAATGTACAAACAGATAATAGCTAACCCCCCAATAGATTGTGATAAGAACAGGTGCAAGGAGCGATACCATGGAACTGGATATCTGGAAAAAAATCAGACTGATGGCAAACCCCAGCAGGAACAATAAACTGCTAGACATCCACAACGGCAAAGTTCGCAAGGTTCGGCCATCTAGCAGATTGGCAAAAGCGGTTGCGGCAATCTCCACGCCACTGAGTTTTGCGCCATCCTCCCCGGAAAATGGAGTGACGTAATCATCCCCCGCTTTCACAAAATCCTGTTCAGCCTGGCTTTGTGCGGAAATGCCGACAAACACGGCTTTTCCTTTCAAATCTCGCGCAGCTTCATCTTCCGTAGCTTCGAGTATCTGGTAATAGGGAATAGTGCGTATACTTCGCGGTGGTCCATAAAAATTCAAATATCGTTTTTCATCGTCTGCATATAGTTCAATGAGCGCACGCATGACTTGTTGTTGACGAGGGTCAAGTGTTGCGACTTGCGCCAGATGTTGCTGGAGCTGCTGCACCAGTTGCGGCTGATGAGTAAGCGTTTTGTGCAGCACCACCATCATTTCTTCAATATCTTCAGTGGTGACTAATAGTTCATCGGCTAGAGGAGAATGCAGTAGTTGCAACAGGTGCACGAGATCCGCTTGCTGCGGGGTGGCGAAAATCTGCATGGCCACGGCTGGTAACAGCGGTATGGGTTGAATGGTGATGAATGGAGTTGTTAAAGCATCCGCAAATGTTGCAAATAACCAGTGATGGGATACCCGGCCATCCGGCGTGCTTGGTAAAACAAACGGTGCCTGCGCCAACGAAGCATCCGCCAGAAGAGGGCAAATTTTTTGGCGGGTAAATTCTACCGTTGTGAGGTTAATGAGAAGTTCGTTGCCATCCTTTGTTTCCTCATTCAGTAGATCACCTGGGAAGAATCCCTCGACCAGTACCACGTTATTGGCCTTTTTAATCGCGCTGGCTAGCTTCTGATCATCAACATCATTTTTGCAGGTGCTAAATATCAAGTCGATGGCGATAACACTTGCCCCCGCTGTTGCAAGTCTGTCGATAAGATCAGCATGAGTTGCACGCGGCCATTTACTGACATGTGTTGCATGCCCCAGTTTGGAAGCGGAGGATTGGTCAATAGCGATAACAACTACGTCAGCAGGTGCAGGTGCCGCACCTCTCAATGCGAACAGCCAGACCAGACTGTATCTTTCTTCCATTGCCGTTAGCAGAAGCAGTAATATAACTCCCGACATACCCATCAGGGCGGTGCAGGCAAGCTGTTTTTTCCACTGTTTGGAGCGACTGCCCATTTTTATACTTTATGACGTGCTTTGTAAATTGGCACTTGCTGTTCGAGCATGTACCGGTCAGGCATTAATGTAACATATTGTTTGTAATTGATATATTTTCAGGGGCGGTATCTAGTGAAGAATGTGCGTCGTATCAGAGGAACTTCCAGCCAGGCTGAGATTATCAGACAGTAACCGGCTCTTCTGGACAGTTGGAATAGCAGGTGCGGCAATTTGTCTTATTGATATTGATCATCATGTACTTGATAATCGTTTCGTTGGTTCACATTAATAAATTAAAAATGAAAAAGATAACTTTTAGCTGTTTAGGGTTGCTCTTGATGGCGTTTTCCGGATTAGGGATGGCACATCTTCAAGGCGATACGCCGCCACCGGCATGCAAGCTGGTCTATCAGGATGGTAAGCCGGCGCCAGATTGGCTGCATATGAAGGGTCAGGTAATTTACATCGATTTCTGGGCGTCATGGTGTCCGCCATGCGTTAAATCCTTTCCCTTTATGAATCGGTTGGTGCAGGAGTTCGCTGGGCGTGGTCTTTGGGTGGTTGGTGTGAATCTGGATGAGAAACTCAACGACGCAGAGCAATTCCTTGCGAATAATTCCACTGATTTCACAGTATTGCTAGACATGGATAAACATTGCGCAGCTGATTTTGGCGTTATCGCCATGCCATCTACCTACATCATTGATAAAAAAGGTTATGTACGTCATATTCACCATGGTTTCCGGGAAGGTGAAACACAGGCTTTGCGCGATGTGGTTGAAGCGCTGCTGGCAGAGTCTAACTAGCAGACGCCTGGAAAATGAAGTTAGCAGTGTTTTTAACGATACCTTAAGCTGTGGGTAATAAGTTTTATATAAACAAATGGTTATTTATTTTCTGGGGTTCTGCTTATACTAACCACGAGGATGGTGCGTTTCATGTAACTGCTTGAGCCGTTCGCTGGCGACATGTGTGTAAATTTGCGTAGTGGAGATATCAGTATGGCCGAGCAACAGTTGTACCACCCGTAAGTCTGCGCCATGGTTGAGTAGATGTGTGGCAAATGCATGGCGCAAAGTATGCGGTGAGAGTGGCCTGTTAATGCTGGCCTGTAACGCATAGCGTTTGATCAAATGCCAGAATGCCTGGCGCGTCATGGCATCACCTTGCGCCGTCACAAAAAGCTTGCTACTACGTTTTGTCCCGAGAATAAGCGAGCGTGCCTGTTGTATATATTGTGCGAGCCAGTGCAATGCTTCTTCACCGAGTGGTACCAGGCGTTCCTTGTTGCCCTTACCCAGAATATGCACGATACCCATATCCTGCCGTACCTGTGAAAGCTGCAGATTCACCAGTTCTGATACGCGTAGACCTGTGGCATAGAGCAGTTCCAGCATGGCGCGATCACGTAATCCCAGTGGCTTATGAATCTCAGGCGCAGCCAGCAGTTTTTCAACTTCTGCCTCGGAAAGGGTGGTGGGTAGATGGCGAGGAATGTTGGGAGAATCGATATTAAGAGTAGGGTCGAGAGCAATTTTCTCCTGCCGCAGCAAATATCGGTAAAAGCGTCTCATACAGGAAAGTGCGCGGCTGGCAGTGCTTGCTTTCGTGCCTTGCATGATGCTGCTCGATAAAAAGGCCAGCAGGTCTGCTTGTGTTACCTGGATAAAATCTTCACCTGAAACTTGCCGCTTAACCAGCCATTTGTTTAATTTCAGAAGATCAGCACGATAACTGCTAATGGTATTTCGTGATAAGCCATCTTCCAGCCACAAGGCATCCGTAAACTCATCGAGCAATCTGGTATTTTCTTCTGTGCTATTCATTTGTGTTCATGCGACAGCAGCCATTGCTTAATCATCAATGGTATACCATCGCTGGCATGCATAAACCCGCCTAGCTTACCATTCTTGGCAATGACGCGATGGCAGGGAATCACGATCGGTAGGCGATTGGCGCCGCACGCCTGTCCAACTGCACGCGGACTGCTGTGTAGCACCATGGCAAATTCGGCGTAGCTTCGGGTTGCTCCGGAGGGAATTGCTTGAATCTGCCGCCAGACTCTTTGCTGATGCTGTGTGCCACTGATATGCATTGGTAAATCAAACGCTACGTGCGGATTTTGCAAATAAGCCTGTAGCTGGTGGCAGGTTTCTTCCGCCAATCGATTAACCGGGGGCAGTAACGGCGTATCCAGGGGCAGGTAATCAATATCAGTCAGCCATTCTGCATCGGTTTTGACACCCAGTACTGCAAATGGCATCCATATTTTGGCTTGATACGTCATGCAATCGTTTGCTGGCTTAGCTCTTTTCACTGCAACGTTTCAGCGATTCAGAATGATTTCCAGTACGAATTTGCTACCAACATAGGCAAGCAGCAAAATGACGAACCCGGTTAATGTCCAGCGAATGGCGGTGCGGCCACGCCAGCCGTAGAAATGTCTGCCGGCCAACAACGCTGCGAAAATGACCCAGGAAATAATACCAAAAAGTGTTTTGTGCGTGAAAGTTAGCGATTGACCAAATATTTCCTGAGAGAAAAAAATACCACTGAACAATGTCAGACTTAACAGGATAAAACCAGCCCAGACCAGGCGAAACAGCATTTTCTCCATAACCAGCAGCGGTGGCAGGCGGCTAAGCAGCGAGGATGGTGCGGATTGGTGCAAATGGCGTTCCAGCGCAGTCATTAACAACGCATGGAGCGCGGCAATCATGAAAAAACCGTAGGCGAGCATTGCAGCCAGTAGATGTGCCTTAAAAACCATTAGATTAGTATGTGCCAGCGAATGTGCGGCGGGGAGTAACAATGGCATCAGCACTGCTCCCGCAGCAATAAGCGAGATGGGTGCCATCAGATTCTGTAATCCCCGCAGCGTAGATAAGAATCCGGACAGCCAGTAAATAAGTGCCGCAAACCACACGATTGCTGAAACTGCATTACCAACCCCAAAGTTAAGTAACCCATCCACAAAGATGGATTGGTAAAGAATCACGCCATGCAGTACCAGCGGTATTAGCAGCATGAGTTGCGCCGATTGAATACTTGCTGTGGGAGATGGGGTATCTGATGTACGCTGGTTGGTCGTGCGCCAGAAATGGCGACCCACCAATCCATAAAGCGTTGCGGCAAGAAGATAAGTTAAAATGCTGAACATGTATCGACTAATTACAATGGGTTAAACCTGACTAAAAGTGCCTAGTTTATCAGTTATTAAAACGTGATCTGTCATTACCTGACAGCAAAATTCTAACCAGGAGCAAGTATGTTTGACAATTTAACCGAGCGCCTATCGGGCGTGATGAAAACTTTGCGCGGCGAAGCCCGCCTGACCGAGAGCAATATGCAGGATGCACTGCGCGAGGTCCGCATGGCGCTGTTGGAAGCAGATGTTGCGTTACCGGTCATCAAGACTTTCATTGAACAGGTGAGGCAACGGGCGATCGGGCAGGAAGTATTGAGTAGCCTATCTCCGGGGCAGGCGCTGATCGGCATTGTGCACCAGGAATTGATCGCCATCATGGGTGGTGAGAAAACTGATATTAATCTTAATGTTACGCCACCGGCGGTCATTTTGATGGCAGGATTGCAAGGCGCGGGTAAAACGACGAGTAGCGGCAAGCTTGCCAAGTGGCTGATGACGCAGAAAAAGAAAAAAGTGATGTTAGTTTCCTGCGATATCTATCGCCCTGCTGCGATTGAACAACTGGAGCTACTCGCCAAGCAGACTGGCGCGGAGTTTTTCCCTGTACATCCTGGCCAGCAGCCGGTGCAGATCTGTACTACCGCAATGGATTATGCGCGCAAGCACCATATGGATGTCGTGATCGTCGATACTGCCGGGCGGTTGGGTATTGATGAAGCCATGATGCGGGAAATCAGCGAGCTGGAGCAACTGTTGCAGCCGATTGAAACTTTATTCGTCGTGGATGCGATGCAGGGGCAAGACGCGGTCAATACCGCCAAAGCATTTGCAGATGCGCTGCCTTTAACCGGTGTCATTTTGACAAAACTAGACGGTGATGCGCGCGGAGGGGCGGCGCTTTCGGTGAGACATGTTACCGGTAAACCGATCAAGTTTGCTGGTATTGCTGAAAAATTGGACGGGCTGGAGTTGTTCTATCCGGAACGTATGGCCTCCCGGATTTTGGGAATGGGTGATGTGCTAGGTCTGATTGAGGATGCCCAGCGTGCGTCGGACCAGAAAGAGGCCGAGCGCCTGATGCAGAAAATGAAATCCGGTAAGGGTTTCGATCTGAATGATTTTGCACAGCAATTCCAGCAAATGAAAAAAATGGGTGGCATGGGTGCCATGCTGGAAAAAATGCCGCATCAACTTGCACAGGCGGCACAAAACATGAACATCGATGAAAAAATTATCCATCGCAGTGAGGCCATTATTTATTCCATGACACCACAGGAAAGAACGAAACCAGATATTTTGAAAGCGTCGCGTAAACGTCGCATCGCTGCAGGTTCCGGTGTCTCGGTGCAGGAAGTCAACCGGCTACTGGCTCAGTTTGAACAGACACGCAAGATGATGAAAACAATAAATAAAGGTGGCATGTCAAAAATGATGCGTGCCGTCAAGGGGATGTTTCCGCAGATGCGTTAGGAGGTCATCCGTAGTGGAGCGGTCTCTCAAAAGGCTCCTGGTGAGTTTATAGCAGAAATGGTTCTGGATTTTCTGACAGAGTTCTGGTTGAGGAAACCGACACCGTCCGGCAGAGTGCGCGTGTTGTACCTCCAGGCAACGGAACGGCGGGAGCTGACTGGACTGGGCGCTTACCAACATCAGCGCATTTTCCTGAATGCGCTGAAGTCTCTCCTTGGGCGTCTTTTGCGTGAAGGGTAAAAGAGGAGGCAAAATCAACACTTTTTCTGCTGATTAAAGACAAGTTTTTCGGATTTCGGATGATTCTCCGGTCAAGTTGACAACCAAACCCTTTCCCAGTACATTCTGGGTTCATGAAAAAGGGCGTTTATTTTTCCTATACGCGGAGCTGGTCTTCAATTACTGACAGCGATTCTTCGCCACTGCTAGCTTCAATCATCCGCCAATTGGGTCTTAAGCGATTGATCTGGTTTCGAATAAGCATCCTTGAAGTACGGCTATCATCGACTATCAGTAATAGTGGTATAGTGGACATACTGAAAAATAAGCGAGAAAAACGATGAGTCATTCTAGCGAGTTTGCTAATAAACTTAAGGTTCGATTAGAGGCTTATTAAAATCTTAGTTTCCGGCATTACTATGAGAAGCAACGTGCATGTAGTTCATTGTTATAAAATTGGCCTGCTTCGGCTAATTACTTTTGATTGCTATTGCTTTTATCGATGAGTATTCTTTTTTGAGCTGAAAACAAATTGTATCGATTAGGAGAAAACATGATTACGCTTTATGGAATTGAATGGTCACGCGCCAAATATGTATTGTTTACCCTTACTGAACTGAATTTAGATTTTCAACACGTCAAAATCAATCCATTTGAGGAAGAAAAGAATGCGCCAGAATACTTGAAACTGAATCCACTGGGTCAAGTTCCTACGCTGGTCGATGGTGATTTTGTGCTCACGGAAGCGATGGCGATTAATTTCTATCTAGCGAGAAAATACGGCGCTGGAAAGTTATGGGTCAATCGCTTGGAAGATGAGGCGCTGATCTATAAATGGACTTTTTTTGCGATAACGCAAATGGAAGCAGCTTGTGTCGATCTCATTTTGCATCGAAAAGTTTTTGCTGAGAAAGACAGAGATATCAATGTTGTTCAAGCAGCGGAACAGAAGCTCATTAAACCACTTCAGGTTCTGAATGATTATCTTGCAGGTAAAGATTTTCTAGTAGGGAATCAATTTTCGGTCGCTGATATCAATTTGGCTGGGGTTTTGTCCTATGCTCAGGGTGGTGAGTATGATTTTTCCCGTTTTGGCAATGTGGCGCGATTCTTGGGAGCTATTTTATCGAGGCCTGCTTATAAAAAAGTTGTCGGTGGTTAGGTCACCAATGCTGCTTCGTGCGATTCCATCGATAAAGCCAAGCAGCAAAGAGATTATAGATGATACGCCCGAGTGGGTTGATCAGCGGTAAACCCAATAGCCTGGCCTTCCATCGTTCGTGCGGAGAATGTTGCCAAATAACCAAGAACGCATCAAAGCCAATATGAATCTGGCCCTGCTCATCGACAACATGCAAACGTTCCCGCACGAATTCGAGCTTCGAATTCAATTCATTGACTAGCTGCACATTGGAATGGACATCTTTCCATTCCACGTCGCAGGCTTGCATTTTTCCCTTCTGATAATCAATCCCAGCCTTACAAACGGGGCATGCTGAGTTGTAATAGACTTTGATGGGGTGTTGTGTCGTCACTGCGAATCAATATAACGCGACAGAAAAACTGCTATTGCCAGCCTGTTACTTCATAACCTTTATCGTGCAAGCAACGCGAGACAAAATTGACATACGCTTGATTGGGCTGCCCGGGACGTGCTGCACTGAAAAGTCCTCTGATGAGTCCAAATGTAGCGCCACTCGCAGCACCGATCAGCGACCCTGAACCTGCTGATCCAGAAATCGCACCGCCGACTGCACCACTGGCTGCACCCATTCCTGCACCCATCGCCGTGCTGGTAGCAACTGTACCGATCTTACCACCTCCACTTTCCTCAGCTCCCGCTGACTCGGCTAGCTGCCTGCAAGCAGCAATATCTTGCTCTGCAGCTTGTTTACCGATTTTCAAGAAATGATCATTAGGATACAAAATCGGTTGCGTGGTTGCACAAGCAGTTAGTAGGGTAACCAAGATCCCGGTACTGATAGCGATTCTTAATTTCATGGTGTTTAATCTTAGATAGATGTGATAGAAAGTATAGCGCGAAGCTGGTTCTGGATTTTCTGACAGAGTTCTGGTTGAGGAAACCGACACCGTCCGGCAGAGTGCGCGTGTTGTACCTCCAGGCAACGGAACGGCGGGAGCTGACTGGACTGGGCGCTTACCAACATCAGCGCATTTTCCTGAATGCGCTGAAGTCTCTCCTTGGGCGTCTTTTGCGTGAAGGGTAAAAGAGGAGGCAAAATCAACACTTTTTCTGCTGATTAAAGACAAGTTTTTCGGATTTCGGATGATTCTCCGGTCAAGTTGACAACCAAACCCTTTCCCAGTACATTCTGGGTTCATGAAAAAGGGCGTTTATTTTTCCTATACGCCCATCACACAGCCACTTTTCACCAACTGGAGAATCTCGTGATGATCGAAAACAAGCCCACCATCTACGCCACGTTGTTGACTCTGTTTGCAGTGGTGCTGCTGTCGGCTTGTGTCAGCCCGGGCGGTACCAAGACTGAGTCGGCCAGTGCAGCACCGGAGGCCGCTGCGGCGCCAACTGCGCCCAAGATCGGCCCTGGCATGAACGAACGTGGAGAGGTGATCGACCCGCGCAAGGTCGAGGCCGGCTACGGCCAGAAGGTCAAGGGCATCGACAACTGGGAAGGCGAGATCACCGGCAAGCCCGCGCCGGGCAGCAGGTTTGGCCAACTCAAGATCGGCATGTCGGCGGCACAGGTGCTGAGCTTGCTGGGGCAGCCCAGCGACCAGGGCACACACATGACCGGCAAGGCATGGATACCGTTTTACTTCGGTTCTGATCGCTACCGCTACGAGGTGGTCTACAAGGGTCAAGGCCGCTTGCTGTTTGCCAGCAGCGCAGGGTTTGGCTGGGACGCCAACACCCACCTGATCTGGATCATCCACAGCGCAAACGAACAAGGCGCCCGATAGACCGGCTCTCGACCTCGGTTGCTCGGGGGGCGCTGCAGCTGCGCATCTTCCAGTTCCTGCCTCGCTATTCCGGTGAATATGACGCGCATTATTCTTCCTTAAATATATCCTCCATCGGGATACCTTCAAGTTTCCCTTCGCGATATGCCTTGAGTCTCTTTTCTGCTTCTTCAGCCCGTATTTTATCGAGATTTTTGTTCGGCTTATCCGGGTTCTTTATTGGACCTTCAACCAAAGTGAACTGTTCCTCTGGTTTCAGTTTCAATGCCTCATCTAACAGTTCTTTTGCGCTCATTGTCTTTATCTCCGGTTTTCATGAAATATAATGTGACGCATCACCGGCAGCAAAAAGCAGAGTGAGGAACGAGCAGCGATTTTTGCTACCCGGGTGCATGCGATTGTTAGGATTTTGTGTTTATAAGCAACTAAATCAAACTTAGCAAACGATGAAATAGATATTCAAAATGTTCCATGCGTTGAATTTCTATTTGATTTACTTCTGAATGACGAATATGGAATGTGCTTCCTATTTTTGTAAGCTTAGTTGCCTCTTCTTCTATCATGTCCCTAAACTCTGATTCAGGTGCCACACTATCTAACATATTTTTTATTGATTGTTTTTTGTCCGATGGATTGTCAATGGTCTTTAACCTCTCCCAGGCATCCCAAAGACGCTCTACTGATTCTCTATGAACGTTCGGATTTAAACTAAGGTATTTCTTTCGCGCATCTTCCAATATTTCGTTTAGTTTCGAGTCCCCTGTGTTGAATCTGATTACCACGAATCGTTCACCGAGAATGGGAGACGATAAACGTTTCACTGAGCCATCTTCTTGTAACTCATAGGCAAGAACATTTCGGGCAAAAATTCTATTGATTTTTTCTTTGAATTCCAGCTGCCCCGTCTCTACATCAAAAGACAAATGATGATGTTGAAAAAAACTGTGATAGCTATCTTGAATAGGTTTCGAAACATGCATATAGCAAAACTGAATAAGATCTAGTGCAACGATAACGTCGGGTGCATAAGGCTCCACTTCCGAAAAATGATCATCTCGATCTTTTTTGATCTTTAGCGGCAGCTCAATATTCGGCACCTATGCTTTAAGCGATTGATAAAATGATTTTTTTATCTGCACCAATAGGGCCAGCTCCATCTGGACATACCTCAGGGAAATGCTCCCCAAACGCCCCTGTTGAAATCAGCGATTGGATATGGGCAACGATCCCAGCTCATATATCCGGGGACATATGGGCTTCTGTTTGTGCCTTTCGACCTTTTTCGTTGTCGCTAAAATATTCCATGTTATTTCTTCCGGTCTAACAACTAATTGTATTGTTTTTGCATATCTACCATATTGCAGCATAAAGAGTAATAATCTTGGACAGCTTTCTAGCGCTCAATAGCATTTGTGAGGGATTCAAGCCCCCGTACTCGATCACCCGCCGCGATCCTGTTCCTGGCAAACCATCCCTGGTTCATTTCCAGCGCAAAGCTGGCTGTTTTTACGGAATAGTGGGGTTTGAGCGTATTTGGCTCCATGTCAGCAATATTAATAATGGTTCCCTGCACATCAATAAAGGCGACACTCAGGGGGATTTGTGTGTTTTTCATCCACATCGCTTGAATACCTGCGTTGGGAAAAACAAACAGCATGCCGCTGTTTTCAGGCAAGTGCTGGCGGTGCATCAATCCAGTGGCAAGCGCGGTGGGCGTGGCAGCAATTTCGGCAGAGATGGTTTGATTGGATAGGGTGAGATTGATCACGGGCAATAACGTGTCCTCAGCCAGAATGCTTTGCCAAATACCTGCGAGTAACAATGCTGAAAAAATGGATTTTTTCAGCATTTCCCGGTACTGCCAAATCCACCCGTACCGCGCTCACTTGGGTCAAAAGATTCCACGCGATTAAAGCTTGCCTGGATGACTGGTACGATGATCAATTGCGCAATGCGTTCCAGCGGGTTAAGTTCAAACACTTGGTGCCCACGGTTCCAGCATGAAACCAGGATTTCACCCTGGTAATCTGAATCAATTAACCCTACGAGGTTGCCGAGCACGATGCCATGCTTATGCCCAAGGCCGGAGCGCGGCAGAATCATTGCTGCCAGACCGGGGTCGGCAAGGTGGATGGCGATACCTGACGGGATGAGACTGGTTTCACCGGGATGTAGTAACAGTTTTTCTGCAAGACATGCCCGTAGATCAATCCCTGCCGATCCCGGGGTGGCATATATCGGTAGGAAGTCGTTGAGGCGTGTGTCCAGTATTTTAAAGTCGATGGCTTTCATTTTTGATTGACTAGCTTTATGGTGTTGGTCGGTGTTGTGAATACAGTCTGGCGATATGTGCCATAACACGCGCGGCTTGCACAGATTTGGCCGCAGTTGGCAATGCGTGGACACCATCGTTATCAATCAGCGTCAAGGTGTTGTCATCCGAACCAATGGCGGAGCGCGCATCGTTAGCCACGATCAATGGCAGGTTTTTATTCTTTCTTTTTAGCTCGGCGTGGTATTCAATCTGTTCAGTCTCTGCTGCAAATCCAACACAAAAAGGGGCTTGTGGCAAGTTGGCAACATGCTGAAGAATATCGGGGTTGGGGAGTAGCGCCAGGGTCAGTGCATCCATCTGTTTTTTTAATTTGTGCGGATAGAATTCGGCTGGCCGGTAATCCGCCACCGCTGCTACACTAATAAAAATATCGCTACTGTTAATCTCGTTTTTGACGGCATCCAACATCTCGTTGGCGCTTACTACTTTGATGAGCTTGTTCACGGCCGGATAAGGCAAACAAACCGGCCCACTGATCAATGTGACCTGTGCGCCGCGATCGATGGCGGCTTGTGCCATGGAAAGTCCCATTTTTCCTGAGCTCCGATTGGTGAATCCTCTGACCGCATCGAGCGCTTCGAATGTGGGGCCAACAGTAATCAGCACTCGCTTATTGGCCAAATCATTGGAATGTTTTGGCTGGAATTGTGCGTAAATGTGCTCCAGCAGAGTTTCAGGTTCCAGCATACGCCCGGCACCGGTTTCACCACAGGCTTGTACTCCGCTATCCGGGCCAAATAGCAAAATTTCATCTTGTTTCAAGATTTGCAGATTGCGCACAGTGGCGGGATTCTCCCACATCTGCAGATTCATCGCAGGCGCAATCCATAGTGGGCAATTTCTGGCTAGACAAAGCGTGGATAAAAGATCATCAGCGAGGCCATGCGCCAGCTTGGCGATGAAATCCGCACTTGCTGGCGCAATCAGAATGGCATCTGCACTGCGTGAGAGATCGATATGCGCCATGCTGTTTGCGATAGTGTCATCCCAAAGATCGGTAAAAACCCGTTTGCCAGATAGTCCCTGCAAGGTCGCCTGGCCGATAAAACGGCAGGCAGATTCAGTCATGACAACTTGAACATCGGCTCCTTCCCGAATCAACAACCGTACCAATTCGGCTGACTTATACGCCGCAATACCGCCAGTTATTCCCAGCAACAGACGTTTGCCAGCAAGACGCGCGCAAATTTCTATCATAGTTTTTCCATTTTTATACATTTCCAGAAGTAACTGCCGTTCTCTATCTCCAGTAAAACCATTTAACCAAGGATATTTTTATATGGCAATCACGGATTGGCCAGAAGCAGAACGGCCACGCGAGAAATTGATTCATAAAGGTGCGGCACACCTTTCGGATGCGGAGTTGCTCGCTATTTTTCTACGCACGGGCATCGTCGGCAAGAATGCCGTAGAACTGGCGCGGGAACTATTAGTGCATTTCGGCAGTTTAACAAAATTATGTACAGCAGATTTAGCGACCTTCAGCCAGCAGCCGGGGATGGGGCCAGCCAAATATGCCCAGCTCCAGGCTGTGATGGAAATGGCACGCCGTGCACTTGCTGAGCAGATCAAGCAGGGTGCCATTATGGACTCTCCCCAATCGGTTAAGGATTATCTGCGATTGAGCATGCGATCGATGCCCTATGAGGTTTTTGTTGTGATCTTTCTGGATGCCCAACATCGTGCGCTGGCAACCGAAGAATTATTTCGTGGCACTCTGACTCAGGCGAGCGTCTACCCCCGGGAAGTCGTCAAGCGTGCGCTGTTTCATAATGCAGCAGCCGTCATTTTTGCTCACAACCATCCTTCTGGTACAGCAGAGCCAAGTAAAGCCGATGGGACGCTGACGCAGTCGCTCAAACAGGCATTGGCACTGGTAGATATCAACGTGCTGGATCATTTTGTCATTGGCAGTGAAGATGTGGTGTCATTCGCCGAGCGTGGGTTGATCTGAATGGATAGCGATAAAGCTACTGATATGCCATAAATAGTGTTCTCCACTTATGAGTATCTCTGAGCATTCGGATTTTGTGAGCTCTCGCTTTGTGGATTGTCCGCTTATCCCGTCTTGCCACGACACTCTGAATTTTTGGCGACGCCCTTATAGTTAGTTAACTCGGTATATTCGGGTTATATCTTTCGTTTGTACCCAAAAACCTTAATAATTTCCCATTTAAAATCATGTATATGTGTATCTTCTTCATGTAATGTCATAGATAGCGCTCCTTGAGTCAATGGTGCCAGATTAAGATTGATCTGGTGAATCTTAGGTTCATGCGATATATGCCCCATCATTTCCATGTGATGTCCGTCGTGAATGGGCTCCATACTGATAACCAATCGTGTAATCACATACTCACTATTTCCATTGTAGATATTGCCATTAAAAATACCCCATCCAAAACCAGCGTTTATTTTGAGCTGATTTTTTACTTCTTCAGACAATTCTGTAGACTCCGGATAACAGGGATTCCATGGGTGTTGCGACGCATTATTCTCTGTGTGTTTTGCCATGGACTGACTAGAGCAGGGCGCGTCGTTTTTGGAAGGCTCGCTAGCCAGCGCCCATGAAAATCCCGTTACTAAAGCAAATATGGGACAGACTAACCTCAATCGTTTGACCTGCTTACAACAAAACATTAGATATCTCTCCTATTGAAAAATCTGGCAAGTAGTATTGATTTGCATTGAAAAGAAACGTGCTTTCAGACTATAATTATACGCTTTAGTATTTTTGGATTTAAGGGGGAGTGATGGCGCGAGTATGCCAAGTTACAGGTAAGCGACCTATGTCTGGTCACAATGTTTCTCATGCCAACAATAAAACGAAGCGTCGTTTTTTGCCTAACCTGCAGTCGCGTCGTTTCTGGCTGGAAAGCGAAAGTCGTTGGATTCGTATTCGTCTCACCAATGCTGCTCTACGTACCATCGATAAAAATGGTCTGGATTCAGTTTTAGCGGATATGCGTGCTCGCGGAGAGCGTATCTGACCACCGATTGGTTTGTAGTAAAAGAAAACGGAGCATTTTATGCGTGAGAAAATCAAGTTGGAATCATCAGCCGGAACCGGTCATTTTTATACCACGACGAAGAATAAACGAGCCAACCCAGAAAAACTGGAACTCAAGAAATATGATCCGGTGGTAAGAAAGCATGTTCCATACAAAGAAACAAAATTAAAATAGCGGTTAGATTTAGGTGAGGTAGTCGAGGTTATTCACGTATAACGCTCGGTTTGGTTCGAGTCTAATAAGGAACTTACTCCGCTTTCTACCTCACATAGCACTGGGTAAACTGGACCAACTGGGTTCGCGGTTGGTCAACGTGCGTCATCAGGTAAATCTTTAATCTTATTCCAGAGTGCCTGGTAGGCTTTTCCCGCTTGACTGCTTTTAGCAAATAGATACACGGGCTGGCGATGTATTCCCATTTGTTCGATATCACTGGCATAGGGGATGCAGGTTTTCAGCACACGCACATTAGCAGGCGGATTTTCGATGATCTGCTTGTGCAGTTTTTTGCGTAGATCAACCATGGAAAAGAATGTGACAACCTTGGAGTGTGCCACGTCGATTTTCTCGCAAAACTCGAGGATCTGATCCAGTGTACGTAATGACAGCGTAGTCGGGATGGTCGGTACCAGAATGACATCAGCTGCGTTCAATATGTTTTCAGATACCAATGAAACGCTAGGCGGGCAATCGAGAAAGATGTAATCGTACTCTTTATCCATTGGCTTCAGTAGCTTACGGATTCTTTTGTTGGAATTCTTGAAATCATCTAGCGCAAGATCAAGATTTCGATAAGAAAAATCAGCAGGAACCAGATCTAGGTTCATATAGTCTGTCCCTTTGATCACATCATCCAGTTCTTTTTTGCCAGAAAGCAATCCTATTCCGCCTTTTTTTACTTTAGGCTGGATCCTGAAATAAAAACTCGCTGCGCCCTGCGGATCCAAATCCCAAACTAGTGTCTTGGCACCTTCTTTAGCTGCGAGGTAGGCTAAATTAACGGTAGTTGCTGTTTTTCCAATACCGCCTTTGATGTTGTAACAGGCAATTACCTTCATGCTAAAACGCCTTTCGTTTGATGGGGTAGCGTAATGCGTCTATAAATTCCGCATCCTTATCGGACATTGTAAACGCCTTAAAACATTCTCCAAAGTGTTTGCGAACCGTTTTTTTTCGTGCGATTAATTTTTCTACCAGCACGCCCATGGCGATAATAGTCTTAGCTTTCGCCACCCCTTCAGCTTGCATGGACTGTGCAAAGCGATCTAATTGTGTGATCTGAATGCTAATATCCTGAAAATCGCCCAGATTCTCTTGTAATCGTTTGAGTGTCTTTATTGATTTCCTGATTTGCTCGTCTAAATAATAATCGTGAAAGAACTCGATCAGGTAACGAAATTTTTTGCACGTTTTGCGAAGTTCATGTAAATCTGCATCACTAGATTTCTCGTTAATCGCTGTTCCTTCCTTGATAACCTTTTTATATAGTTTCCAGATTCTTTGGCCAGCTACCTGTCTTGCGGGTTTTACTGCATTAACCGTCTCATGTGATTGTATGTTTTCATTTTTTAGAACGCGTTCCCATTCCTCGATCAGTTTATGATAGCGTTTTGAACTTAAAGCCTGATTCAAACGAACGTGTTCCTTTTGCCAGTGGCGTTGCAGGAATCGCTGAAACGGGATGAGATTATTCTGTAATCCCGGAGGCAGTTCTTGCATATATTCATTGAATTTCAATAAATACGTATCAAGATCGCGTACAGGTCCGGTAATTGTGCTCAGCCAATAAAACTCCTGTTTGAAACAGTCGAGTGTTTTCTCAGGAAACACATGTTTGATCTGCCCTAAAATAGATCGGGCGCGTCTTATGGCGACACGGTAATCATGCAGAAATTCTGTATCAGTCGCATTGCGTATTCCTGGCTCGTTTGCCTGCATAACGCCAAGTAAATGTGTCAGCACAATTTGGACTGCCTCCCGGGTATTCAATGAATCAACTAATGTTGGTACCGTCGAAAGCTCTATTGAAGTAGGATTCAGGTCTTTTGCCGCTAATATTTCTGCAAAGAGCGTGTTGTTTGCGTGAGCTAACTTCAAATGCTGGCTGATTGATTGCACGATATCCTGGAAGATTTTTTGATAGCCTTTGATCGGGAAAACGATCAATCGGGCAGAAAATCTTCCATGGTTTCCTTGTCCATTAAGTGAATAATTTTCGGCCTGAAGGGTGGCAAGCGTTTTACTTTCCCGATCAAGGACAAGTAATTGCTTTCTTTTGATATAAAGGATGGCAACTGTTATCAGTGCTCTTACACCCAGTATGTCGCTCAGGAGTTTATGGCAGGCCTTGTGGGGGATGTCTTGCGCAAATTTGGGAATTTCATCGAGTGAAAATTCATAAAGATTACTGCCAGTATCTTTTCGAAAAATAAAGAACCGGTGTTCATCGGCATGGTTGTTCGTGCCACAGACATAACCCTTCTGATACAGCCGCCAATCAAAAGAATCAAGATAATGCCTTTGTATTCGTACAGGGGCAGTTTCCCGCAAAATGTATTTTTGGCGCAATAAAGCGACAACATGATTGATATCCGTCTGCTGCTGGAGAACGTACTGGACGTTACTTTGAGCTGGTTTCATAGCATTTGCAGATTCAATTTTCAAAATACTTTTGGACGAGTAACCGGCTGAAGCATAGCCTATGGATGTCAAAAAAACAAAGACCTGGTCCAAATTTGCTGTAGGCCATCCGTGCGTAGCGAATTGTTATATCCAGACAGAATCAGGCCGATTTTTGGCCAATGTTGAAAAGCGATTGCTCAAGTCTTCTACTAACTTTTCCAAGCCCTCTCCGTTGTTAAGATACTTGGCAAATCGATGATGCCTTAAATCAAATGGAACATCTTGTTCTGATTGAGTAATTGGCACAACATGTTTTCCCAGCGTGTGAGCAATACCCGCTTCATAAAATACGTTGGGGTTCTTTCCGGTGAAATCACACACAACAATGTAAGACCTAAAGATAAGTGAAAAGACATCTTGGATTACGGGCGATTGATTCCAGATGTTATCGACTCTTTGACACTCAAATCCAGCCAGCTTGGCAGCTGACACAATAGCGTTGTAGACACCGGTCATTGAAGCGTCAAACGGCATCATGACAGAAATCAGGTTGGTATCGAGATGGTCATCTGGGACGATAAATATGGTCGGAGAGAAAATTATTTTCCGGCCAAGTGCTGCTTCACTAGAGATGTTTTCTCCGGAATTGCCGCATTTTTTGTGAATATACTTGACGACAGTTTCAAGGTTCTCGTCTTCTTTACCAATCATCTTCCGCAAAAAGGTCAATGCCAGTCCGGCATAGTCGGGATCGCCAAAAGACAAGCTGCGTAACAGGCGAGGATGTCCCTCGATCTCATCAATCATGTTTGTGAGAGCGCCAAGCTCACGCCAGTTCGAGGAATCGAAATCTTGGACAACTGCATCTTTTAACGAAATCAAATCTTGTCCGGAAATGCGCGAGGGCATTCACAAACCTCCTTAGGTATGAAGCACATAAAGGCTCTCGCTTTGTAATCCCCGGCCATCTACCTCTTTGTCGATAAGCTAAAGCGCTTCCATCCTTTGTATCATAGCCTCACCAAATTGTGAGCAGGAGACCTCTTTTGCTTCTGGTGTCAGTCTAGCCAGGTCGTAAGTCATGATTTTGTCCGCAATGGTTTTTTCCATCGAGCGGATGATGTTGTCTGCGGCCTCAAACCAGCCCATATGCCGCAACATCATTTCGGCAGACAGAATGATCGACCCTGGATTGACCTTGTCTTGTCCTGCGTATTTTGGTGCGGTGCCGTGTGTGGCCTCAAAAATGGCAACACTGTCGCTCAGGTTTGCACCGGGTGCGATGCCAATTCCACCTACCTGCGCAGCCAGTGCGTCCGAAATATAATCCCCATTTAGATTGAGCGTGGCAATGACATCGTATTCCTCCGGGCGCAGCAGAATTTGCTGAAGAAAGGCATCTGCAATCACGTCTTTGATGATAATTTCACGATTACCGTGCTTAATTTTCATCCATGGCCCGCCATCCATTAGCTCTGCGCCAAATTCTTTCTCAGCGATGGCGTAGCCCCATGACTTGAAGCCACCTTCAGTAAACTTCATGATGTTGCCTTTGTGTACCAGCGTGACCGAGTCTCCATGCTGATCAATTGCGTACTGAATGGCTTTGCGGATGAGTCGCTGACTGCCTTCCTGCGATACGGGCTTGACGCCGATTGCCGAGGTTTCTGGAAAACGAATTTTTTTGACACCCATATTATTCATCAGGAAATCAATGACCTGCTTGGCTTCTTTGGTCTGCGCTTCCCATTCGATGCCGGCATAAATATCTTCTGAGTTTTCGCGGAAGATAGTCATGTCCACTTTTTCCGGGTTTTTGACTGGACTGGGAACACCTTGAAAATAGCGAATCGGGCGCAGGCAAACATAAAGATCCAATAACTGCCGCATGGCGACGTTGATCGAACGAATCCCACCACCGACGGGGGTGGTTAGCGGCCCTTTGATGGAAACCACAAATTCTTTTGCTGCGGCCAGCGTTTCATCGGGGAGCCAGATATCCTGACCGTAAAGCCGCGTGGCTTTTTCGCCTGCATAAATTTCCATCCAGGAGATGGCGCGCTTGCCACTATAAGCTCGCTTGACTGCGGCATCAACGACTTTGATCATCACGGGCGTAATATCGACGCCAATGCCGTCACCCTCTACAAATGGAATGATTGGATTATCGGGTACAAGCAGGGTGGAATCCTGATTGACTTGAATTCTGCTGCCGGAAGCTGGAATTTTGATTTTTTGATACATGGTAGTTATCTCCCTTAATTTTAAATTGATGCTTGATCGTTGACTGGATTGCCGGCCTGATCCGTTATGTTTTGAACGTGAGTGGATTCTGTCGTCGAACTGTCTTCTGAGCTGTTTTCTAATGGCTCCAGATTTTCCAATGGCGGCAGTTGCTCCAGGTTTTGTAAATTAAAATCATCCAGAAAATTTTTGGTGGTCGCATATAGTAACGGTCTACCAGGGACTTCCCGTTGACCAATTGCTTCTATCCAACCTCTGGATTCCAATGTTTTGATGACGGTTGCTGAAACGGCAACACCACGAATGGCTTCAATGTCCCCACGGGTAACGGGTTGCCGGTAAGCAATAATGGCAAGCGTCTCCATCACGGCACGGGAATAACGCGGTGGACGCTGTGGGTCAAGCCGCTCAAGAAAAACCTGCATTTCTGGCTTGCTTTGGAATCGCCATCCATTGGCAACTTCTACCAGCATCAAACCACTATCCTGCCATTTTTCAGCCAACGATCGCAGTAACTCTGGCAGGTTACGATGATCTACGTTGCCATCAAACATTTTCCTCAATTGATTCAAGGATAGCGGTGTCTCACTGGTCAACAGCACGGCTTCAAGTATCTTGATTACTTCAGCTGGCTGGAATGGGCTCGTTGGAGTGGACATAAATAGTTCCAAAGCGTTCTGTTTGCGAAATCGTAATCAGCGCTTCCCGTGCCAGTTCCAGTAGGGCAAGAAAAGTGGCTATCAGCTTACCAGGCACAATGATGCTGTCGAGTAATTCTGAGAATGAAAGGTTGTTGCCGCTGGATTGTAGGCGTCGCAAAATCTCGCTCATGCAGGCGCGCACGGAGATGGCTTCATATTGAACGGCATGATGGCGGGTAACGTGCGCTCGTTCCAACAGGGCAACCCAGGCAAGTTGCAAATCATCAATGGTTGCGGTCGGTAATTTAGCTTTACTGTGCGGTTCCGCCCATGCTTTTGCCGGCATGAAATCCCTGCCTATCATAGCCAGTGAGTCGATGCGTACCGCTGCGATTTTAATACGTTCATATTCCAATAGTCGACGTACCAGCTCCGCGCGTGGGTCGGTTTCTTCCTCCTGGGTGATTTCTGGTTGCGGTAATAATGATCGTGACTTGATATCAATGAGCAACGCGGTCATCAGCAAATATTCTGCGGCAAGCTCGAATTGGTCAGTATGCATGGTGTCGATATAGGCGATGTATTGCCGGGTAAGCTCGACCATCGGTATATCCAGTATATTGAAATTGTGTTTTCGAATCAGATAGAGCAATAAGTCAAGCGGGCCTTCAAAATTATCGAGATAAATGGCGAGTGCTTCTGGCGGAATATACAAATCGTGCGGAACGGCCTCCAATAGCTTTCCGTCGATTTTGGCAATATAACTGGGGGTAATAGATGAGTTCAACGGGACGGTGCGACGTATGGCTGAGAGGTAACGGTGTTGATCACAGATAATTTAATCCCAATACTTCCCTGATATCGCGCATGGTTTCCTCCGCAAGTTCGTAAGCATGCTCGCAGCCATCAGCGACAATATTACGCATCAGCGCAGGATCTTCTTCATACATTCTGGCACGCTCACGAATTGGCGCCTGTTCTGCCAGTACGGAATCGATGACTGGCTGCTTGCATTCAATACAGCCAATTCCGGCGGTGGTGCAACCTTGCTGTACCCAGTCGCATGTTTCGACTGATGAATAGAGTATATGAAATTGCCAGACGGGACATTTCTCAGGGTTACCTGGGTCGTTACGCCGCACTCTTGCCGGATCAGTTGGCATGGTACGGATTTTTCGGGTAACGCTGTCCGGGTCTTCGCGTAAACCTATGGTATTTCCATAAGACTTGGACATCTTCTGTCCATCCAGTCCTGGCATCTTGGCTGTTTTCGTCAGCAAGGTCTGTGGTTCGGGCAGAATCAGTCTGCTGCTGCCTTCAAGATAACCAAATAAGCGTTCGCGGTCTCCTGTATTCAGGTTCTGTTGTTCTTCCAGCAGAAATTTCGCCTCAGCCAGAGCATTTTCATCCCCTTGTTCCTGATAACGGATACGCAGTTCCCGGTAGAGTTTTGATAGTTTGGAACCCAGTTTTTTGGTGGTTTCTGCCGCTTTTTCTTCAAAGCCAGGTTCTTTACCAAAAATATGATTGAAACGGCGACAAAGTTCGCGCGTGAATTCCAGATGGGGTGCTTGATCTTCGCCAACGGGCACCAGGTTGGCGCGGTAAACCAAAATATCAGCACTTTGTAAAAGTGGGTAGCCGAGAAAACCGTAGGTGCCCAGATCCTTTTCTGTCAGTTTTTCCTGTTGATCTTTATAAGTCGGGACACGCTCAAGCCAGCCAAGAGGTGTAATCATAGACAGTAGCAAATACAATTCCGCGTGCTGGGGAACCTTGGACTGGATGAACAGAGTGACCTTGGAGGGATCGATACCGACAGCCAGCCAGTCGATCATCATATTCCAGGCATTTTGTTCGATGATATCGGGTGAATCATAGTGGGTAGTCAACGCATGCCAGTCGGCCACAAAAAACAGACAGTCGTATTGTTGCTGTAATGTCAGCCAGTTTTTCAATACGCCATGATAGTGCCCCAGATGCAGGTTTCCAGTGGGACGCATTCCCGAAAGTACGCGATCAGCAAACATTCTTTTTGACCTTTAACCTGAGAAATGTATGAGCGAGCAGTTTGTAAGGGTGAAGGGCTACCCTGAGCACTTGGGTGATAGACATTTATATGTATAGACCAAAAAGGACGACGATTATCTGTTTTGTGAATGCGATGAGTGGCCATAAGATTTTCCCCAGCACTCCACTGATTAGCAAAATTAGTAAAATTGCCATTCCGTAGGGTTCAATCTGGGCAAATTTCCAGGCGAGTTTTTCTGGTAACAGACTGACGGCAATACGGCCACCATCCAGCGGAGGTAGCGGTAGCAGATTCAGTATCATTAGTATTACGTTAATTTCGATGCCTGCAATTCCCATCAAGGCCATCGGCTTTGCAAAGACGTTTTCAGGAAATGATATTCCCAACTTGATGATCATCGCCCAGAAAAAAGCCATCAACAGATTGGCGACTGGGCCAGCGGCTGCAACCCACAACATATCCTGTTTAGGGCGATGTAGTTGATTGAAATTAACTGGTACGGGTTTAGCCCAGCCAAACAGGATGCCACCACCCAGCATCAGCTTGCTGGTAATGAACATGATCAGCGGGACGGCAATTGTACCTACCGGATCGATGTGTTTGACCGGATTGAGGCTGACGCGTCCTGCTTTATAAGCAGTCATATCGCCAAAACGTTTGGCAACATAACCATGCGCTGCCTCATGAAAAGTAATGGCAAAAATGACGGGCAATGCGTAGATGGCGATGCCCTGAATAATGCTATCCATGAATACTCCCAAGGGGTGCGCCAAAAGGTGCCAATGATCCTTTTCCAGTTCTTGTGATTTCAGGGGGGTTGTCTGTTAGATCGACGACAGTCGTCATTTCTATTCCACATGAACCGGCATCGAGAATCAGCTCAACCTGATGTTCGAGGCGATGCCGAATTTCCTGGGGATCATTCAATGGAAATTCATCCCCCGGCAAGAGCAAAGTTGAGCTCAATATTGGTTCGCCCAGTTCTTCCAGTAGCGCATGGGCAACGGGGTGATCAGGAATACGTAAGCCAATCGTGTGTCGCTTGGGATGCTGCAGTCGCTTCGGAACCTCGCGGCTGGCAGCGAGAATGAACGTGTAGCTTCCCGGAGTCGTGGATTTGAGCAGGCGGTACTGGGCGTTATCAACTCTGGCATAGGTAGCGATTTCGGATAGATCACGGCATACCAGCGTGAAATGGTGTTTTTCATCAACATTACGAATGTGGCGTATGCGTTCCATGGCGTTCTTGTTGCCAATCTGACAGCCAAGTGCGTAACAGGAATCGGTTGGGTAAACGATGATGCCACTGTTACGGATGATGTCGGCCGCCTGGCGAATTAAACGCAGGTGGGGTGTCTGTGGATGAATTGAAAAAAACTGTGCCATGGAAAAATTATGTTAGCCGATATAGATCGATACGTATCAGATTGGATTTAATTGGCCGCTAACGCCCAGTCGTGCCATATTGGAGTGCATCCCGCAGGAATTTCAGGAAGCTGTCCAAAGGTGAAGTAATTTTCATTTGGCCCGTGATAATCAGAGCCGCACGAAGCGAGCAAGCCTTTATCAATGGAGAGTTGCGCAAATTGTTTTACCTGTTCAGGTGTATGGCTCGAAGAGACAACTTCTATACCAGCACCTCCCAACGCTTTAAATTCACTCAATAGTTGGTCAAGCAGATTTTTCCCCAGTTGATAACGAGCAGGGTGCGCAATGACTGCCTGGCCACCGCTGTTACGAATCCAGTCAACAGCCTGTGATAAGGAAGCCCATTCATGAGGTGTGTAACCGGGTTTGCCTTTCACCAGAAATTTTTTGAAAACTGTTTTAACGTCTTTTGCATGCCCATGCGTCACCAAAAAACGGGCAAAGTGGGTACGTCCAATCAACTTACCTTCGCCTACATAGGAGCATGCACCTTCGTAGCTGCCTGAAATGCCGTATTTACTAAGTTCAGCAGCGATATTACGTGCGCGTTCAATGCGGCCTGCACATATATTTCGCAATCCGTCGAGCAATGGCGGATAATCCGGCGCAATACCCAGACCTAAAACGTGCAGCGTTCGGTTATGCCAGGTGACGGAGATTTCAATGCCATTAATCAGGGTGATGCCTTGCTGAGCGGCAGCCTCATGCCCTTCTTCAAGGCCACTGACGGCATCATGATCAGTTAGAGCAAGTACATTTATTCCACGCGAGGCAGCATGTGCCAGTAATTTGGTCGGTGACAACACACCATCAGAAGCAGTCGAGTGGCAGTGCAAATCGATGTTCAACATCAAAAAGCGATAGAATTAGACATCATGTCATCATAGCAAATAACGGCCATGATTAAAAATTACCTGGCCGTGTGTCACGGTACTAGTCACAATCATTGCCATCAAAAAAGTGAACTGAATAATATGAATCTGTTAACAACAATCTGGAAACAACTTTCTGCTGCGCCGCACCGCTTCCCATTTCTGATCGGCGCAATTCAAGGCGTGCTGACCCTTTTATGGTGGAATGTGGACTTGCTTGGGCGATCTGGGTTGGTCAGCGGATTTCCGGATTTGCATGGGCAGATTGCACCGATCTGGATACATGCTTTTCTGATGATTTATACCTTTTTTCCTTTTTTTATCATCGGGTTTTTATTTACCACCTTTCCCAGCTGGATGAATGGCGAGAAAATCAAGCCATTTCTGTATATGACGGTCTGCACGGTGATGGCGTTGGGCAGTCTGGCTTTCTACATCGGATTGATTCATGGAGCCCCTTTCATTTTTCTGGGGTTATTGCTGCTATTGTTCGGTTGGTGGATAGCCATTTTTGCTTTGTTCAAAGTGCTGTTGACTTCGCCAGGTAGCGATAAACGCCATGGTTGGGTTTGTGCGGGTGCATTCGTGGGTGGTTGGCTGGGTTTGGCTGCTTATGCGTTCTGGCTGCTAAGTGAATCTACTGTGTTTCTGAATTTCTCGCGCCATGCGGGTATCTGGTTTTTCCTGCTGCCGATTTTGATGAGTGTTTCGCACCGCATGATTCCTTTTTTTTCGAGTAAGGTACTGCAAGGCTATACGATAATTCGCCCATACATCTTATTGTGGGTGATGCTTGCCTGCTCGGTTCTGCATGGATTGCTGCATCTCAATAACTTTGAACAATATGCCTGGGTAAGTGATTTATTACTGGCGTTGTGTGCGCTATATCTGAGTTATCGTTGGGGATTTGTGCGTAGTTTTTCAGCGCGCTTGCTGGCGGTTTTACATATTGCCTTTGCCTGGTTTGGTGTGGCGATGCTTCTGTATTCGCTGCAAGGTTTTTTGCTATGGTCGATCGAGGATGGCCAGCGTCACTGGTTTGGATTGGCGCCCTTGCATATGCTGACAATAGGGTATTTTGCCAGCATGGTGTTGGGGATGGCATCTCGCGTTACCCTCGGTCATTCAGGTCGGCCGCTGGAGCTGGATGGCTATACCTGGCTGTTATTTTGGGGTTTTCAGGTGGCCGTGTTATTCAGAATTTTGCCTGAATTATTACCAGTAGCTTTTGCCGGAGCGTCCTGGTTTTATCTGATAGCTGGAAGCGTATGGTTGGTATGTTTCGCGCTCTGGGCGGGCAAGTACGCGCCAATTTTCTGGCGAGCCAGAGTGGATGGCAAACCGGGGTAGAGGGGGATGGTTCAGTCACTAATTCTGATTGATTGATGGAATATAGGGATGACTATTAATTCATGTATGTTAGGATATAACATATCATAAATGGATTATTTGCCTCTAAAGGATTAATCAAGATGAAACGGCAGGGAGCTCTGGCTATTTTATTCGCTATGATTGCAGGATGCGGTTCATTCGTGCTGGCGGAGGAAGCTAAGCCCGTCATAACGCTGGAACCTCTAACCATAAAGGCAGACCCACTCGGAAGAGCGCAAACAGATATCGCGCGACCGGTATCTGTTTTAAAACGGGAACGGCTCTTGACAAGAGATATGCGCAACATTGGCGAGGCTGTTTCTCAGGAGTTGGGCGTTTCCAGTAGTGATTTTGGGCCAGGAGTGGGACGCCCTATCATTCGAGGTTTGGCCGGTGCGCGGGTGCGTGTGTTGGAAGATGGTATCGGTACGATGGATGTTTCCACGATCAGTCCTGATCACGCGGTGGCGACAGAGACTTTATTTGCTGATCAGATCGAAATTTTTCGTGGCCCCTCCGCTTTGCTGTACGGCTCAGGCGCAAGCGGTGGCGTTGTTAATATCATCAACCGCCGTATTCTTGAGCAAGTACCGCAAACAGTTGGCGGCGATTTGTACGGGCATTACAATGCTGCCGGAGATGATTTGACTGGCGCATTTCGCTTAAATGCGGGCGCAGGTAACTTTGCCTGGCATCTGGATGGTATGAAACGGCACACCCAGGACTTTTCCATACCGGGTTTCGCCAGCGTTACTCCTGAGCCCGATGCCAGAAAAGGCAAACTTGTAAATAGTGATATCGATACAGAAAGTTACGCCGGTGGCTTGTCTTTTATCCATAAAAAAGGATTATTAGGCGTTGCCGTGAGCCGTTTCAGGAATAATTACGGCGTACCGGGTGATATTGATGAAAATGTGCGCATCAGACAACGCCAGACCCGTTTCGATATCAAGGGGGCGTTAAATGAGCCATTGCCCGGATTTCGTACCGTAAAAACCCGCTGGGGGATTAACGACCATACGCATAAAGAGCTGGAAGACGGTGAGGTTGGAACTTTGCTGGTCAATCGCGAGTGGGAAGGGCGCACTGAACTATTGCACAAGCCATTGGCAGGGTGGGATGGCGCGTTAGGAATGCAGTATCAGAATCGGCAGCTTACTACTTTGGGAGAGGAGGCTTTTGTGCCGGATTCTCAGGCAGAAACGGTCAGCACTTTTATGCTGGAAAAGCTGAAGCGCGATCGTTGGCAGTTTGAACTGGGCGGGCGTTATGAGCATCAGCAGGCGAGACGAAAAGAAGACCATCTGCTGGCGCAGCATAATGCTTTTAGTTTTTCTGGTGGAACGATCTGGGCCTTTCTCGACGGATATTCACTCGGCGGAAATCTTGCGCATACGCAGCGCGCACCGGCGCTTGAAGAGTTATTTTCTAACGGGCCGCATCTGGCGACCAATTCTTTTGAAATTGGCAATTCCCGGTTGAACAAAGAAAAATCCAACAGCCTGGATGTATTCATGCATAAACGTGAAGGTCGCTTCGAATGGACATTGAATCTGTTTGCCAATTTGATTGGCGATTTCATTTTTCTTCAGGAAATGGATTTGAGTGGTGATGGCGTGGCAGATCGGGTTAATCCAGAAGGTATCCCTGCAGCAGGTGGTTTATTGCTATTAACGCATCGCCAGAAAGGGGCCAGATTTCTTGGGGCCGAATTTGAAACCACGGCGCACCTGCTGAACGATCATCGCGGCAAGCTTGATCTCAGATTATGGACAGACTACACAAATGGCAGGCTTTCTGGCGGTGAACCTATTCCGAGAATGACGCCCTGGCGTTTTGGTGGTGTACTCAATTATGGCCTGGGCCCTTGGCGCAGCACGATCGATGTGATGCATGTATATAAACAAAATCGAGTTGCATCGCTGGAAACAGAAACCGGCGCTTATACCATGCTGAATCTTCAGATGGAGTATGCGGTTGATTGGAAGACTGCAAACTACAGCTTGTTTGTGCGCGGAACGAATCTTTTGAATGAAGAAGCCCGTCGCCACACTTCTTTTCTCAAGGATCGCGCGCCACTACCCGCCCGTTCAGCGATGGTTGGCTTGCGTGTCAATTTTTAGCTAAATTTTCCGGTCGCGTGTTCCGATGAGATGCAGCGAATCCTGCTTACGCTGATTTTTTATGTGCCATTGACGTACCAGCACCATCGTGACGGATACAAACAGGCCGAATAAAACAATAACACTATAGATGCTGACGTCCAGCCAAATCAGAAACGCATAGACTGACAGCATGACGAGTATGCCCAGATTTTCGTTAAAATTTTGTACCGCAATGGAATGACCCGCGCCCATCAAAATGTAGCCACGATGCTGTAACAGCGCATTCATCGGCACGACAAAGAAACCCGCCAATGCGCCGATGAGGATTAACAGGATCACAGCAATCCATAAATCTTTGACCAGTATCATCAGCATGACGACCACTCCCATGGCGATACCTAATGGTAAAACAGTTACCGAACGGCGTAAGGAAACCATTTTTGCCGCCAATATTGCACCGGAGGCGATGCCAATGGCGACCACTCCCTGTAACAGTGCCGCCTGATTGAGTGCGTAACCGAGCGCAGTTTCCGCCCATTCGAGCACAATGAACTGGAGCGTGGCTCCTGCTCCCCAAAACAGGGTGGTTACGGCCAGTGAAATCTGTCCGAGTTTGTCAGACCATAGCAATTTGACGCAATGGACAAAATCATGAAAGAGAAATAGCGGATTTTTTTTGAGTAGCCGGTGATCGATGCCGGTGTTGGGGATAAATAAATTGATGATTGCAGCAATGGCATAAAACAGGGCGACCACCAGAATGCCTGCTGCTGTGGGAGTATCAATCAACGCAGACAGCAGATCAAGCAGTATGCTTGAGATAGCAGGTGTGATCAGTAGTCCACCGATAACAGTACCCAATACGATTGAAGCGACTGTTAAACTTTCCATCCAACCATTGGCAATAATCAATTTTTCGGGGGGAAGTAATTCCGTCAGAATGCCATATTTGGCAGGAGAGTATGCCGCTGCTCCTAGTCCAACGATTGCATAAGCCGCCAACGCGGCATATTGATGTGTTGCCAGAAACAGCAACAGACAACCAATGATCTTGATTGAATTGCTAATCAACATGACCTGTCCCTTAGGCATGGAATCAGCAAATGCTCCGACCACCGGCGCGAGTAAAACGTAAAACAGGACAAAAACGAATTTGAGCATCGGTGTGAGATAAGTTGGTGCGTGCAGATCGATCAGAAAAGCAATGGCAACCACCAGAAGAGCATTATCCGCCAGTGACGAAAAAAATTGTGCCGCTATGATGGTGTAGAACCCGCGTTCCAAGCGCTGTCTCCTTATCGATATCGATGCAGAACGCTTTATATCATGAAAGCGAGGTGTGATCACAGGGATCAGAGTGTCCCGGAATATCTGCAGTAAAGACGGACTGGTTAGGCTTGCGAAGGAAATAGATACTCAGAGGATGCTGTCCAGCATTTCCATGAACAAGTACTAATGACTTTCCGTGAGACGGTATTCATCACATCCTGTGTTCTAGTGGAGCTTTAACCTGATTCGCAATATAAAAATAAAGCAATGCGCTGGTAGCAGCAGCAAAAAAACACCAGACCGAGGCAAATGTCTGTCGGTAAGCAAAAAATGCCACAATAAACCCCAGCGTGATTACTGCGCCTGTTACATTCAACCATCGGTTGCTCGACAGAATGAATGGCATGCAGGTGGCGAACAGATACATGATCAGTACAAGCTGCTGCCATTCGACGTCATGATTATAATGAATACTCTGGTTGATGATCTGCGCCACAATCGGCTCGCTCACCAACCCGATGATGGTATAACCCGCGAGACCGATACCTGCGAATAACATCGACGCAATCACCTTTCTTGCATGGGGATCGGTCTCTACCCGATAGACCGCAAACGGCGCATAAACCGGCCAGATCACCCCGATGAATATTCCGTACAAATTCGGCAGCCAGTACAACGCCCATAGCGGATACCCGTTCTTCAGCGCTATCCAGAGAAAACCTTCGGTCAACTGCTGCAAGGCAAACAACAACGGAATCAATGCAATAAAAATCACCTGAGTGCCATAGGCTCGTCTGACAGTCATCACGCCGATAATTGACAGTACGCTGCCTACGGCAAAACTGGCCTCTACTGAAAAACACATCGTGTGACCGTCCTGGAAAAATAATCAAGAAAGTAGTGGCAAGGTCATTTAGTAATACGCCACGAAAGCTGGTTTTGTCGATAATTTTTACAATCCAGATACCTTTGCAGCTTCTGTTTTCTGTCATCGAAAATTTCTTACCTGGTCGACTGTAAGTAACAGTAATACAAAACACGGATATTACCCTCAAGGTTTTATCGCCTTCACCCATTGCTTGCTGAATTATCGTTGTGAAAGCATTCACTAGCGCTCAATTTATGTCGGATTTTTTTACATTAATGACTGGGGTTACTTCTCTTGTTATATAACATATTGTTAATAATAAATTAAATATATTGGCATGCAAATTGCGACGTTAATTTTGAATTAGTTTAATTTAAACCGGTTCGTTTGCATTTAATTTTTAACCTAACTGAAAGAGAAAATACAATGAAATCATTTACTAAAAGTGCCCTTGTGGCAATTCCCTTGTTGATAAGCTCGACTTTTGCCTCGGCAGTTCCGGTTGATATGGAATTATCACTGGTGATCGACGTTTCAGGCAGCGTATCCGCTAGCGAATACAACCTGATGATGGATGGCTATGCAAATGCATTTCGTGATTCTGCTATCCAAGCTAACATTTTAGGAGGCGCGGAAGGCGCAATAGCCGTTAATACCATATTTTTTGCTAGCAGCGCTTTTATAACCAGCCTTGACTCTTATACCTTGCTAGATTCCGCTGCCAGCATAAATGCATTTGCCAATGTGCTTGACACATTTGTGCGTCCAGGTAGCGGTGGAACAGTCATTTCCGCAGGTATGAACAAGTCACTGACTTCTTTCGGAGGTAATGGCTTTGAAGGCACCCGGTTGGTCATGGATGTTTCGGGAGATGGGACATCGGGTACGACCGCAACCCAAGCAGCGCGAAATGCGGCCGCAGCGGCAGGCGTAACGGTTAATGGCATTACCATAGGAGCAACCAGTATTCAAGATTTTTATGATACCAACGTAATTACTGCCAGCGGTTTTACCATACATGCGACAGATTTTGACGGTTTTGCGGCTGGTATCAGACAAAAATTGCTGAGAGAGACAGATACCGGCCAAGTACCAGAGCCAGCTTCTCTGGCATTATTGGGGCTGGGTTTAGCTGGACTGGCTGCAATTCGCCGACGCAATCCATTAGTGTGAAATTTACCGACACTTCACCCGTTTACTTTTTCAGTCAGCGGGTGGATTGGTCTGCTTGTTGTAAATTCCTCCTATCTCAAGCTGGATTTTCCCGCTCAAACCTTGCCATTTGCGTGGAGCTGCCAACAACCGGATCGCAGGGTCCGATCGCTTCAAACCTCACCTGATAACCATTGCGAGCGGCGACACCTTCTGACCATTTGCAGAATTTTTGCCTATCCCACTCAAAGCGGTGATCGGGATGGCGGCGTTGGTGGTCGGTGAGTCCGTGAAGTGGGTTGTATTCCTGATTGGGGGTGGTTACCAGTATCAGGGATGGCCGCATGTAGCCGAATACTGCGCGTTCTACCCGGGTCAGACGATGCGGATCGATGTGTTCGATGGTTTCTACCAGCGCGGCGGCAGCAAAATCGGTCAGATCAGGGTCGGCCTCTTCGAAGGAGCTGTGGCGGATAGTCACGCGACCGCTGGGATCGAATAAACCGAGTCCGAGCAACTGTCGTGCCTCTAGCAACGCGGTTTCGTCAATATCGATTCCGACGATGCGGCTGAACTGATGATGCGCAACCAGTCGCAGCAGTAATTCTCCTGGTCCGCAGCCCAAATCGAGTACGCTGGTCGCGCCACTTGCCAGTAATTGTTGCGTGACCACCTCCAGTCGCTGCTCATGAAGGGAAGTTGCCATCGCTCAGTTTGAGCGCTTTTGCAGCAGCGCTACATTCGGCACGGGTATTTCGCAATGGCAATCATGCTGGTTTGCCAGATAGCGCAGCGTGGTCTCGCGGTAAAACACCACATGGGTGGGATCGTGCCGATAGTACCAGCTTGCGAATGCGGCATCATCGGTCTGAAAACTGGTCATGATCGCCAGCCAGCCACCCGGATTGAGCAGATGCAATAATTGGGTAAATTCTGCTGCCGGGCGGTGAAAATGTTCTGCGACTTCGGTGCAGGTCACAAAATCATAGCGGTGTTGCAGCACTAACGGATCCGGTCGAAAAAAAGGATCAAACAGCGCCATCGTGTGGCCGGCTTCTGTCATCATGCAAGCCAGCGCTGGCGCCGGGCCACAGCCAAAATCCAACCCATGTGATGCAGGCGCTAACCGTTCCAATAAGGGTGCGGCCAGTTTCTGCAGAAACAGCCGATAGCGTGGATCGTCAACCTCATTGCGATGCTGCTGGTAGCGTGCCCGTTCGGCTGCCTCGTCGGGCAACTGTGCGGGATGCAGAAAGGTCGCCTGGCAGGTATGGCAACGCCAGTAGGCGCGTGCTTCTACTTCCATAAAAAATTGTATCGTGGATTGCTCGCATACGGGGCAGCAGGTCAGGGGGGGTAAAATGGTCAAGATGAATGCCAGCAGGTTTTTTGGGGTGCCCAGCGATTAAAAGAATTCATTTTCCCCCAGATAACGCCACTTGCCTTCGGGTAGATCTGCCAGCCTGACCTGACCGATGCGCACACGTTTCAGTCCGGTTACCTGCAGCCCCACCAGCTCGCACATACGCCGGATCTGGCGTTTTTTGCCTTCCTGTAAAATGAAACACAGTTGATCCTGATTCAGTCGGCTGACTTTTGCTGGTTTGAGGCGCTGGCCGTCGAGCTGCAAACCGTGGTTGAGTAAATTCAGGCTGTCAGGAGTCAGTTTGCCTTGAATGCGAACCAGATATTCTTTCTCAATTGTCGAGCGTTCGCCGATCAAGCGACGGGCAATGCGCCCATCTTGGGTAAATACCATCAGTCCCTGCGAATCGATATCGAGCCGACCAGCCGGAGCGATATGTCTGAGATGTTGTGGGAGAAAACGGGTAGCGGTTGCGACTGTCGCTACCGAATGGGAGCGATATTGCGAGTGGCTGTTTACCAGGCTGATAGCGGGCAGATAGCCTTTTTCCGGCTGACCAGAAACATAACCAACAGGTTTATTCAGTAAAATGGTTACCAGACTCTGCTGTTCCGCGCGCGCGGCGGCATCCAGGGTAATGGATTGCGAGGGATAAACCTTGATTCCCAGTTCATTCATTTGTTGGCCATCGACATAAACCCGGCCTTGCTCAATAAAACGATCTGCTTCGCGCCGGGAGCATAGTCCCTGCATCGACATCAGTCTGGAGAGGCGTATCTTCTCCGCCATTGATCAGGAATGAGAAGGATCGTTTGAATTACCAGACGAATCTTTTGGTGGAAAGACAGGTGGCTTGGCGAGAGAATCCAGGCGAAGATGTAGTGCTGCCTTTGCCAGCATATGCGCGCTCACGGGTGCGGTCATGAACAGAAACAGGGTCACCAGTACTTCGTGCAGGCTGATGCTATGTTCAATGAAGCTGAAATAGAGCGCGGAAGCAATCAGCAGGCAGCCAACGCCCAGTGTCGTGGCTTTGGTCGGGCCATGCAACCGGGTGTAGAAGTCCTTCAGGCGAGCAAGTCCTAGCGAGCCGATAAACGCGAAAACCGCTCCGGTAACAATTAACAGGGAAATCAGAAATTCAAGCATAGCGCCTCTTGTTATTCGATAATATCGCCGCGCAACAAATACTTGCAGGCGGCTACTGTTCCCACAAACCCCATCACCGCAATCAGGAGAGCTGCTTCAAAATAAAGGGCGCTGCCCAGATGAATACCGAGCAGGATCAGTAATGCCAACGTGTTGATGTAGAGCGTATCGAGTGCCAAGATGCGATCCGGCAGGCTGGGGCCGCGCAGCAGTCGCCAGAAGCTGAGTATGACCGCAAGCGTCATCAGCGTGAGCGCAATCATGACGGCAAATGTAATCATTTTTCAAAAATCTCCTTTAATGGGGCTTCGTAACGCGACTTAATGGTCGCAACCATTGCAGCAGGGTCAGTTTCATTCAGGGCGTGCACCAGCAGATAACGATGATCAAGCGATACGACGGATGACACTGTGCCTGGAGTCAGGGAGATGACGTTGGCAAGAAAACTGATGGCCAGTTCGGATTTAACATCCAGTGGAATCGTCACGAATACCGGATGCAGCTTTTGTGGGTTACCCAGAATCAGGCGCGCGACCGTGAAATTTGCCAGCACAATATCCAGCAGAAAAATACCCAGAAATTTTAGCAATAGTCCCGGTCGGTGAATCCGGATCTGTTCCGGCCAGAACTGGATGGTCAGCTTTGGCAATAGCCAGCCGAGAAACAACCCTAGCATGATCTGACCGGGTTCGACCGTATTGACCAGCAATAACCACAGGATTGCCAGCATCGGCGTCAACAGCGGATGCGGCAGAAAACGTCGCATCAGTTTAGCTCCTCTGCTGGCAGAACGGCACGAATGTATCCGGCCGGTTGCAATAATTGCTCGGCAGTTAATTGCAGATAACCGTTTATTGGCCCGGCCAGCAATACCAGCACAATGCAAAGGCTTAATAACCCAACGATCGGGAAGATTTCTGTAAAAACAGTGTTGATCGTGATGTTGTCTGGTGCTGTTACTGGTGCGTCCTGCTGTACCTTATAGAACAACAGACTGCCGCTACGTGCCAGCGCAATCAGCACCAACAGGCTGGTGATCAGTATTATCGCCATAATCCATATAAGTTGGGGATGCGCCAATGCCGCGCGCAGAATCATGAATTTGCCAATAAAACCCGATAACGGCGGCAAACCGGCCAACAACAACGCTGTGATAAAAAACAGGCCACCTAATAGCCGCGCATGCTGAATCGGTGGCGCGGACTCAAACTTGTCGGCGAGCACGCCACGCCGATTGGCAATGCTGCTGGTCAGCAAAAAGCAGGCCGCCGTCGCAAAGGTGGAATGTGGCAAATAATATAACCCTGCGGCGATGCCTGCCTCGGTGTTGAGACCCAATGCTATCAGCAGGGAACCGACCGAGGCAATGACCAGATAGGCCGTTTGCTGGCGTAATCCGTTGCTCGCCACCACGCCTGCCATGCCGATCAGTAACGTTGCCAGCGCCAGCGGCAACAACCACGGTTCGATCAGGTTGGCGGCCAGTCCTCCTTTTGCGCCGAAAAGCAGTGTATAGATACGCAAAATGCTGTAGACACCTACTTTAGTCATAATGGCAAACAAGGCCGCAACCGGCGCCGATGTATGCGCATACGCTGGTGGTAGCCACAGATAAAGCGGCACCAGCGCGGCTTTCAGCGCAAACACGCCAAACAGTAACAGCCCAGCCGCCTTGATCAGTGGAGCCTGTTCCTGTGGCATCACGGCAATTCGATTCGCCAGATCCGCCATATTGAGCGTCCCCAGTAAACCATACAAAATACCGACTGCAAACAGGAACAGCGTGGAACCCACCAGATTGATCACAACGAAATGTAGTCCGGCTTTGGTTCGCAACCGGCCACCGCCATGTAGCAGCAGGCTATACGAAGCAAGCAGCAGGATTTCAAAGAAAACAAACAGATTGAACAAATCTCCGGTGAGGAAAGCGCCGTTCAGTCCAAACAACTGCAATTGGAACAGCGCATGAAAATGATGCCCCTCGCGGTCGGTACCATTGATGGCATACAGCAGCGAAAACAGAGCAACCAGCGAAGTTACCAGCAGCATCCAGACGGCCAGTCGATCTGCTACCAGCAGAATGCCAAAAGGCGCTGGCCAGTTTCCCAGGGAATACGTCAAAATCGCGCCGGTGTTCACCTGGAAAAGCAACCCCGAAGCCAGACCAACTTGTAACAGAATCGACAAAATGCTTAAACTGCGTTGCAGCAGCAGGCTTTTCCCACGCAGCAATATCAATACAATGCCCGCCAGCAACGGCAAGAGTACCGGCGTGATCACGTCATGCGTCATCATGGTTTATGAATTCCGTCTACATGATCATTGCCCATTTCCTTATAGGTTTTGAGCGCCAGCACGATCACAAACGCCGTCATGGCAAAGCTGATGACAATTGCTGTCAGCACCAGTGCTTGTGGAATGGGGTCGGTGTAGGCTTCTCCGCTTTGCGCGATGATGGGTGGCGCGCCAATGGTCAGTCGCCCCATCGCCAGCAGAAAAATATTGGCTGCGTAGGAAAGAAGTGTCAGTCCCAGTACAACCGGAAAAGTACGTTCCCGCAGCGCCAAATAAACGCCACAGGCGGTCAGGGTGCCGATGATGATGGCAATTAATGCTTCCATTAGTGAGTTTTCGGATGAGATTTAATGTTAAGGGTGCTTCTAAAAACTGTCGCGAGCGATTCGAGTGCAAGGCGGACGGAGCGCAACGACCGAGACATATCGGGGTGATAGGCGAGGGAGTGAGCACCGTCCAACGCAGTAATCGGATCGCGCAGCAGGTTTTTGGAAGTACCCTTATGGCTGTCGCTATGCACCATACCAAGGTTGACGATGATGAGCACCGTCACACCTACGACCACCAGGAAAACCCCAAGATCGAATGCCATTGCCGAGGCCAGCTCAAACTCACCGGTCAATGCTGTATGCACATGGCCGAAAGCAGACGTCAGAAACGGATAGTCAAACCACCAGCTGGCAAGTCCCGTCGCGAGGGCAATCAGCAAACCGCTGCCGATCACGTTATGCATGTTGACGGGCAGGCGTACCTGCGTCCAGGCCGTGCCTTGCGCCAGATATTGGGTAACCAGTGCAACAGCGGTAATCAGTCCGGCAATGAAGCCACCACCCGGCTGATTGTGGCCGCGCAGCAAAATAAAGATGGCTACCATGAGCATCAACGGAAACAAAATTTGTGTCAACGCGCCCATGATCAGCGGATGACGATCTTCATCCCAGGTTGGCGTGCTGAAATCGGTCGCCAGACTTTTGAGTTTTAACCCTTCGAGCATGGCATAGATTCCCAGCCCCGCCAGCGCCAGTACCGTAATTTCCCCCAGAGTATCGTAGCCACGAAAATCGACCAGAATGACGTTGACGACGTTGTGTCCACCTCCTTCCGGTACGCTGCGTGTTAGGAAAAAATCTGCAATCGTGTCATATGGCCGGGTCAGCACACCCCATGCCAGCGCCGCCACGCCGAACCCTGCGCTGGTTGCGAGTAGGGCATCACGCACCCGCCATACTGGTTTGGAAACCGGTGGCGTAATCTGCGGCAGGAAATAGAGCGCCAGCAACATCAGTACGATGGTGACAAACTCCACGGAAAGTTGGGTTAACGCCAGATCAGGCGCGGAAAATTTGATAAATATCAGCGCCACACCGAGGCCGACGGTGCCGATCATGATGAGCGATATCAGACGCTGGCGGTGAAACAGCACGGTCGCGATTGCCGCAATCAGTATCACCATGGCGACGATCAGACTAACGCCATCCACGGGTAATAACGCCCGGTCACCGGTGAACACAAACGTTTCACCAGTAAATCCTCCTGCGCCAAGCAGCACCGCGAACAGAATCAGCACCCAAACCATGCGTTGCAGGGATTCTATCTGCAGCAGGTGGGTCACTCGCTCCATGAGTAAAACCAGTTTTTCCAATACGAACAGGTAGAGCGTTTTCATCGATGGCCATTCGATGCCATGTTGGCGTAACGAGAAAAAATAGCTGAACAGATAATAGACTGCAATACCGCCAGCCAGCGCAATCAGACTCATCCCAAATGCCAGATTGAAACCATGCCAGATGGCAAGCGTGTAGTCCGGCAGATCGGTTTGCAAAGTACCGCTGGCAGCAACTGCCAGAAGGGGGGCAACCGTTAGATTGGGAAAAATGCCGACAACCACGCAGAGCACGACCAGAATTTCTACCGGCACCTTCATCCAGCGTGGTGGTTCATGCGGCGTTTTAGGTAATCCGACCGGCGCGGAGCCAAAAAATACGTTATGAATAAAACGCCAGGAGTATGCTACGGCAAAAATACCCGCCAAAGTTGCGCCTGCTGGCATTAGCCATCCCGAGGGCAAATCGACATCATGCAGAGTTTCGGTGAAAAACATTTCCTTGGAGAGAAAACCGTTCATCAGCGGCACGCCCGCCATCGATGCCGCCGCCACCATCGCCAGGGTTGCGGTATAGGGCATGAACTGCCACAAACCACTTAACCGCCGCAGATCACGCGTGCCTGTTTCGTGATCAATGATGCCTGCTGCCATGAACAGAGATGCCTTGAAAATAGCATGATTGATGATGTGAAATACGCCAGCGACCGCTGCCATTGGAGTGCTGATGCCAAATAGCAGGGTAATCAGACCGAGATGACTGATGGTTGAATAGGCGAGCAGTCCTTTGAGATCGTGTTTCCACAGCGCAATATAGGCGCCGAGAATCAATGTGATCAAGCCCGTGCCACTGACCAGCCAGAACCATTCCGGTGTGCCAGACAAAGCCGGATACAGCCGTGCCAGCAGAAAAACACCGGCTTTGACCATCGTCGCGGAATGCAGATAAGCCGAAACCGGTGTGGGTGCTGCCATCGCGTTTGGCAGCCAGAAATGAAACGGAAACTGTGCTGATTTGGTAAAAGCGCCCAGCAATACCAGCAGCAGCATTGGAAAATACAGTGGATGTACGCGGATCAGTTCACCGGAAGCCAGAATGGTGCTCAGTTCATAGCTGCCCGTTATTTCACCCAGCAGCAAAAAGCCCCCCAGCAAAGCCAGCCCGCCCATACCGGTGATCGTCAGCGCCATGCGTGCACCGGCACGGGATTCCTGACGATGTTGCCAGTAACTGATTAACATAAATGAGGAAAGACTGGTGAGTTCCCAAAAAATCAATAGCAGAATGAGATTTTCGGACAGCACGATCCCCAGCATCGAACCCATAAATAACAACAGATAGGCGTAGAAACGCCCCATGTCATCTTGTGGAGAAAGATAATAGCGCGCGTAGATAATGACCAAAAAGCCAATACCAAGAATCATCAAGGAAAACAGCAGCCCCAGCCCATCCAGACGCAACACCAGATCAAGCCCGAGCTGAGGCATCCATTCAAAACGTGGCAGCAATGTCTGTCCGTCAAACACGGCGGTTGTCTGCGAGAGTAATAAGCCGAGCGCCAGCAGGTTAATCGCCCCAGCGAACCAGGCCGCATGTGAACGTCCCAGCCGGGAAATCATAGCGGCAAAAGGCGCGCCTAAAAAAGGCAGCAGGACGATTGATAATAGACTCATATTAATTAATTGCTTCGGTAAGAAAAACTCACTGATCCCGATACCAAAGAATAGCGATAAAGCACGAACAGTTGGATATTTTTTAGCGGGCGCTATTATGGCATTTTTTGATAATCATTATGATTTTCATCCCGTACTGGTACGCGCCAGATAAAAAAAGCCAGCAACAGCGCCAGCGATACCAGCATCCCTTTCAGCCACCAGGAAGAAACAATGAGAATGGAACTGCCAAATGACACACTCATCAGCAGGTAAGCCCAGCGCTTGACTTTGCGCGGCATGCTGCCGTATTCACACCATTCCCGAATAATCGGCCCGGCGATACGGTGATTTAACAGCAATTGATGGAAGCGTTCAGAACTGCGGGCAAAACAGCCTGCGGCCAGCAACACAAACGGGGTTGTCGGTAACACTGGCAGAAAGATACCGATTATGCCTGCCAGCAGCGCTGTCAGCCCAATTGCAAAATAGAGCCACCGGATAACGGTAGATCGGTGCAATTGCAGAATGTGGATTTGATTCTGAGTGCGATTTGTTTGCTTATTGGTTTTGACAAGCATCTTTTCAAGCCATCAAGAAATCCAGCGAAAATCATGTCTGGAGTTTAACTTATTTGGATTATTGAGGCTTGGTAAGTTTCAACCAATAAAGCTCCATCTGTTTAAATAAATATGGAAGATTCATGCATTGACAGCTAATCAAGATGGCTGCGGAGGCACTTTTACCCACCCACTTGAGCATTTCCTGATGTTAGGATAATATCCCGCCGGATTTCGACAGTAATGCCAATAACGAGAGTTTGATGTGGGCGCGGATCGTGAAGCATTCCGTCTTTGAATATAGGTTTGGTTTCTAGGTGGAGGGATAACCACTGGTGCCAGCATACTTGCTGATGGATAGTAATTTCCAGTAAGGCTGTATGGGCCAAAACCGACACGGCTATTATAGAAACTTGCGCGACCCAAAGGGATGTGACTACTATAAAAACTGACTCCTCCAAAAGAATTAAAGCCACTGTAGATGCTAAAACCACTATAGGGTGCAAATCCACCTAGCCCATAGTAGCCAACGCCTCCAAAAGGGGGGAAATAGCCAAAAGATCCCAGTCCTAACCCTAAACCGAATCCCGTATCAAATCCATGATGACCATGATGGCCATGATGGAGGTTATGTTCAATATGATGATTATGGTTCCCGTTTGGAGTTGATAGCGTGTTCTGAATGTTAACGTTTTGATTGATGGAATTTCCTTGATCTGTAACGACGTTTTGTTCAGATGGCTGTGTTGTTTCTCCATTCTGATTGAGCGGTGGTGCATTATTATCCTGAACGGATTCATTACCTTGAGACGATTGATCTGGCTGATCTGATTCTTTAGTTTGTACAGATTGGCTGTCCTGAGTAGTTTCAGCATCGCCAGATGACTGATCGGCTTGTATGGATTCATCCTCCTGAGATGCTTGATCGGGCTGAGCAGACCCGTCAGTTTCATTCGATTCTGTAGATAGATCATCTTGCAGCAGCGATTCTTCTTGAGTAAAATCTTCGTTATAATCCGGCTCAACTTCCTGCTCAGAGCTATTATTTTCCGTAGAATCGTCAGGCTGATCAAAATTTTCCATCTGGTCAGGGTCATTGTCTTGATCGAAATCTCCATTTTGATCAAAGTCATCGCCTAATTCAAAATCCTCCTGTTGGTCAAAATCACTACCTTCCTGGTCAAAAGAATCACTCTGGTCGAAATCCATGTTCTGATCAAATTCTCCTTGATCAAAATCTCCTCCCTGATCAAAATCACCGCCAGCTTCAAACCCTCCACCATCATCAGAGTCACCTCCAAAATCGGCACCACTATCAAAGTCACTGTTATCCGCTTCAGCAGACCATACTGACCCGCTAGAAAAACATCCAGCCAAAGCGAAAATTATAAAAATCAATTTTAGGTTTTTCATATCAACTCTTTTTCAGCGCCAATAAATAGTGTGTGAATCAATGTGCTATTTTATCGGATCGATCCTGAATGAAAGCTGAATAAACTTCAGAGTTTTCTGATACCGTCATGAAATATTAACCAGTCTTGAAGAAGCAGACGGACAGCAACGGGTTGTTCGGTGGGAAGCCAGTGCTGGGCGTTGAGTTGGTGTATCTCAACCTGTGGTAGGCGCTCCAATGCGAGCCGGGTACGGGTGGGGTCACCAAATAGACCGCCGGAGGATAGGAGAACAAGGCCGGGGAGACTGAGATTATTGAAAGCAGGCAGTGGTTGCAGAGCCGCGTATAACGCTTGCAAATATGCTGCACTGTGCATGTAGCGCAAATCATTCAATGGAGCGGCGTAGCGTTGTCGCAAAATGCGATCGGAGGCATCCACCTGCATGGTCTGGCGTGTGAGACGGTCTAGTTCAAGTAAATCCAGTCGTGGCAACTGGCGACGGTATAGACCGATACGGTTGCCAATAACGATCAGCGAGGCCACTATCAACAGCAGCCAGCGTAATTTGTCGAGCAGACGTAGCCAGCCCTGCCGCGCTTGCGGCAACATCGGCTCGATCAGGACCATGCTCAGACATCCGAGTGGCTGTCTGGCAGCATGCTGTAATGCCAGATTAGCTCCTAGGCAATGCCCGCCGATGATGTGCCGCTGAATTGATTCGGCTATTAACATCTGCTCCAGATCAGCTAGCCATTGCGTATGGCCAATCCGCCCCTGCCAAGCCGAATTGCCGTGACCACGCAGATCCGGCACTAGCACACACCAACCCGCTGGCAAGACAATTTGCTCGCAAAGTTCCTGCCAACGGCTGCCGTTGCTGGCAAGGCCATGGCACAACACCAGTGCGGCATCACCTGTTTGATCGCCATGGCGATAATAAAACATACCACTTATAGTGCGATGCCCAGTGGTTTCCATAATGCTCAGCTCGTCGGCACGGTTTGCTGGAAGGATTGCCGCTCAGCCAGTTTGTCCGCCAAATGGGCAAGGTTGGGGGAGGTGTTGCGCCATGGGTTTTGGGGGAAGCGGAAGGATAAATAACCGAGTGTGCAACCCAGAGCAATATCCGCCAGCGTCAGAGCTGATCCCACGCACCAGGATTGGTCGCCCAGATCTGCCGCCGCTGCCTGTAATCCCAAGTCAATTTTGTTTTGCTGTCGGGCGATCCATTCCGGACTTTGCTGTGCTTGGGAGCGTTTTTGTTCGAGAAAGATAGTTGCACTGGCATCCGCAATTCCATCGGCCAATGCTTCCCAGCGCTTGACGGAAAATCTCGATGCACCAGAAGCTGGAATTAACAGAGGTTCGTCATTCAGGTTATCCAAGTACTCGACAATAACACGGGAATCGTACAGGGAAGTTCCATCATCCAGCACCAACACCGGAACTTTGCCAAGTGGATTGACCTTGGTGATTTGATTGTTAGGAGCAAACGGGGGGTCGATGGTAAAATCGGCATCTATTTTTTTCTCGATGATGACGATGCATGCCTTGCGGACATAAGGACTGGTCAAAGAGCCGATCAGTTTCATGTTGCTATCCTCTGGAGTTGACAAGCGCTAGGCTAATCCCGATGTTATATCATAATTTTCCATGCTCTTTACGTCCGCAACTTTCATCTTTTTATATTTGCCAGTCGTACTAACCGGATTTTATCTGCTTGGACGGCGTTCACCCAGCCTGGCTGCGGGGTGGCTTTTCGCGGCATCCGTGTTCTTCTACGGCTGGTGGATGCCAGAGTTCACAATTCTGCTTCTCGGTTCTATTGCAACCAACTTTTACGTCGGGCAGCGCATCGTCGCTGCACCGAGAGCAAGAGCCTTGTCGCGGGCCTGGCTAGCGGTAGGCATCGTTCTCAATCTTGGTTTACTGGCTTACTTTAAGTACGCTAATTTCTTTGTCGATAACCTTAACACAATGCTGGGTACTTACTGGCGGTTGGGTGAAGTAATTCTACCCATTGGCATTTCCTTTTACACCTTTACTCAGATCGCATTTCTTGTTGATGCATGGTATGGCAAGGTCAATGAGGCACGACCGATTCATTACGGCTTGTTCGTTACTTATTTTCCACATCTTGTGGCCGGCCCGGTGTTGCATCACGCCCAGATGATGCCGCAGTTTGCCCAGCCGGATATCTATCGGCTCAACAGCGCTAACTTCGCCGCCGGTCTAGTAATTTTCTGTATCGGACTGTTTAAGAAAGTCGTCCTTGCTGATGGAATCGCTCCTTACACCGATGCGATATTTAACCCAGTGGACGGTGGTTATACGCCCAGCATGCATGAAGCCTGGATCGGTGCACTTGCCTACACCTTCCAGCTTTACTTCGACTTTTCTGGTTATTCCGACATGGCCATCGGTTTATCCTGGATGTTTAACGTTCGTCTGCCTTTCAACTTCGATTCTCCCTATAAGGCCAGGAGTATTATCGACTTCTGGCGACGTTGGCACATCTCCTTGTCGAATTTCCTGCGTGATTATCTCTACATACCACTTGGGGGCAGCCGCAAAGGAGGAACACGCCGGTATGCGAATCTCATGGTCACCATGGTGCTGGGCGGTTTGTGGCACGGTGCGAGTTGGTCATTTGTACTTTGGGGCGCGCTGCATGGTGCGTATCTGATGGTCAACCACGGATTTCACGCGCTAACCGAACGCCTCGGCTGGCGTGCGCGGCTTGATGATAGCAGTATCTTTTCTTTATTGGCCTGGCTGATGACTTTCCTGTGCGTTATCGTTGCATGGGTGTTCTTCCGGGCAGTAACGCATGAAGGAGCCGTACGCATTCTGCAGGGTATGTTTGGACAGGCACCTACCGGTATCGATACGGGTTTGTTGCTGTGGAATGCCGGGCTTGAGCCGACGACGGCCTGGATTTGGTGCATCATACTCGGCGTGTTTGCCATATTCTTACCCAACAGTAACCATATCGGTGAATCCTTGAGGACGCGCCTGCATAAAGAAGATGGGTGGGTTGCGACTCTGGGAGGGGCGGCGGTAGCGCTGGCAGCCACGCTGGTCATTATTAACACGGCGCGAGATTCGGTGAGCGCCTTCATCTACTTCAACTTCTGATGTTACGATTCGCCACACATGCGGTGCTGGGTGTTCTTGCCTTGCTCGTGGTATTGGAGATCATTTTCCGGATCCTGCCAGTTTCCACCGCAACGATGACCGATTACTACTTTGATCCTGATCTATTGACCTATCCAACTGACCATTGTTGGCGTGTTGCTACTGGTTGGGATCTTCGCAACTCTCAGAAAATTTGTAGCAACAATTTTGGTTTTGCCGCAGATATTGATTTCGTACCGGATGAGCGTGCCATTGCGCTGATCGGGGACAGCTACGTTGAAGCATCGATGTTAGCACCCAAGGATCGTCCCGGGGCACAGTTGGCGCGTTTGCTCCCGGAGCGTAAGGTCTACGCTATGGGTATGCCTGGATCAGCATTATTAGATTACGCCCAGCGTATTCGTTGGGCGACGCAACAATTTCAGGTACGGGATTTTGTTTTGCTGCTCGAGCAGTTCGATGCCAGGCAGTCCTTGTGCGGATCTGGCAACGTGCACAGTCGCTGTCTGGATTCACGCACGTTCGAGCCCCGTATTGAGCGCCAAGCGTCAGCCAGTGCGATTAAACGTGTGCTCCGTTACTCGGCACTGGCTCAGTATATCGTTGGGCAGATCCGCTTCAAGCCAGAAAGTCTAATCGATGCGATGTTCACCCGCGTGACACCAGAATCGGCTGCGCGCCTACCCACAACGCTTTCGGTCGCACCTTCCGAAGAAGATATTTTCCTGGTTCGTTTGCGTACCGATGCCGTGGTCGAGGAGTTCTTCGCCGTTATTCGTCCCCATCTGCAAGGAAAATTAATTGTGCTTGTGGACGGCCAACGCTCTGGTCTTCAAGCTGAGCTAAGTCTGAGTGACATTGAACGATCACACATGATCCGACTCTTGCGCAAAGGCGGTGCTGAAGTCGTAGATCTTGTTCCGGTTTATCAACATCACACTCAGCGGTCAGAGCGATCACTTGCTGTTGGGCCTTACGATGGCCACTTGAACAACCTTGGCGTTACGCTTGTCATGACACGGACTTATAAATTACTGTTTCCTTGATATTTTTTAAATCTATCATTGCCCATATCCTTTGCTACATGGAGTTGTTTCCTTTAATGGAGAAAAATCCTAATCAGCTATTCAAGGAATTTGGCTGTCACGTCACTTCAATACGGGCGTGGTTTTGTGATTACAAATTATCGGAACAAGGCTCATATTAATATCGGAAGAGACTATCGAGTATTTTCCAATTTAGAAATGAGTCTGAACGAAGGATTTTGAATCTGAGAAAAGAACAATGTTCTGGTTCGATCTAGTTGATAGGTGCTTCTTCGTTTTGCCTTGTCGATTTTATTTTTCAAGCCTGTTTTTTCATCGCCGCAGAGATGTCTTTAAACAGTTTTTTTCTTGCGTTGTTTAGCATCATTGTCGCTCATCTTTGCTGCCTGCGCATCCAGTTGTTTGAAAGTGACGCCCTCCTTGAGATACTCGCTGGCCTTGGGTATTGATTTGAGTTTCTCATAAGGTGTCATCATGTTTTTGTAGTGATATTTCTTGCGCTCTTTTCCCTTGTCGTCTGTGATCGTTTCCGGGAAGAAGCATGGTCGATGAAAGTTGGCATAAGGGTTGAGATAATCGGCGCAGAAGGCATTAACCAAACTGGCGCAGTATTGTGGAATGTGCGCATAACCCGGATGTTTGCGTACCACGGCGGCGTTCTTTGACTCCACCAAGGCGTTATCGTTGGAATGCCGTGGCCGTGACTTGGTAAACTCGACTCGGAGCTTCTCCAGCAGCTTTGCAACCTGATAATTGATGTACTCTGAACCGTTACCAGAATGGAGCCACAGGATAACAAACGGAAATTCATCCAGCAATTGCCGGATAACTGGCAGCAAATACGCCTCGCTGATTTTCTCGCAGGTGGCGACGAATTGCATCTGCGTCACATAGTCCACCGCGTTGATGTGGTACACACCTTTTACGCCGTCCAGATCGCCTTGATGCACGCTGTCTATGCGGATGTAGCCTGGTACTCCGTTTGGCTGCGGGGCGCAGCGTTTGCCAATGGGAATACCGGTGGGGCGCGTCTTGCTCCAGTGCCGCCGTTTGTTCTGGTACGGTGTGCTCCCGCGCAGGTTGTAGAGGTGGGAAACCGAGATGCCCGCCAGTCGTTCAAAGCGCAAGTCACCAAAAACCAAAAAAGCGCGTTCCATGAGCTTCTTGGTGGCAGGTCCGGACAGTGTGTCATGCAGCGCATCTATCTCGGCCAGCAAGAGCATGTCTGCTGCGGTGTAACGATAGGTAAAACCCTGCTTGGGCGCGCAGGACTGTTTTAATAGCTTCCCATCCTTGCGATATTGCCGTACCAATCGGGTTACTTGCTGGCGTGATAGCCCGGTCATGCGCTCGATATAGTGCAGTAGTATGCCCTTGTCTGCCCGCCCGTGCAGAGCGTAGCCAAACCGCTTGAGGACGCGCCCAATAAACTGGTTGCGCTCCCCTTCTGGAACCCGAAATACCACCCCCGATGTCCCGTCCAAAAATGCCTTGATCTGTACCAGGGTCTGCAGCTTTGCTTCTTCCATGTGGATCACCATGCTTCGCATAATGACCGACCCAGTAAATCAATTTCAGACTCATTACATGTTGGAAATACGCCAACCCTTCAGACTCATTTCATATTGGAAGAGGCTTATCGTTGACTATCAAGTTTTATCGCTATACAATTGCCGCACTTTGTGGGAGTGTGAAGAAAGTAAGATTGTAGATTGCTCAAAAAAATAATATTTAACGTAGGTATATGCCAGATGGTCTTAATCAAAAACTTACAGTTGCGTACGACCATACTCTGGCAGCTTGCATATTCTGTGGTAGTTGCTTTTTTTTTTGCATAATTACTGACCTTCATGCAGGTATCTCTGGGTTTCTGGGCGCTTTGGTAAGCGCTGGGGGCGCGTCTGTTTATGCGATCGTAGTGTCGCGACACAAAGGGTTATCCGCAAGCGGCACCCTGCGTACCGCTTTGCGAGCGGAAGCATTGAAAATAATAGTAATTGTTCTCTCGCTTTGGGCAGTGCTGGAGAACTATCAGGATGTTAGGCCGGTAATTTTTATAGGCTCCTTTATAGGGGCGGTAATCATAACAAGTATGGCTTTGTTTGTTCCAGAAAAGCCATTATCAAATAATGAAGTGCAAAACAGTAAACAGGTAAGTTGAAACATGGCATCTGAAACTGAGCTAACTCCAACGCTATATATTCAGCATCATTTGACCAACTTAACGACTAATATTGGTGAAGGGGCATTCTGGGTTTTGCATATCGATACCCTTATAATGTCTGTTTTACTGGGGGTGTTAAGCTTGGGTACGATATGGATGATCGTAAGAACTGCTACCAGCGGTATTCCAAGTAAGAAGCAAGCTTTTGTGGAGCTCCTGATAGAATTTGTAGATGATCAAGTAAAAAATTCTTTTCATGGAAATCGACACTCATTTGTTGCACCGGCAGCTTTGACAATATTTGTGTGGGTATTGATGTTAAATGCTATGGATTTGCTGCCTATTGATATCATGGCAGCAGTTTATGAGAATGTTTTTGGTTTGCATAATTGGCGCAGCGTTCCAACGACAGATGTCAATACTACTTTTGCGCTGGCTTTGTCAATATGGATATTGACAATTTATTTTGGAATTAAAGTTAAGGGTATTGGCGGTTGGGTGGGTGAGCTTATATTTAGCCCATTTGGTAAAAACCCGTTATTGTGGCCATTGAATCTGCTATTTAATTTAATTGAGTATATTTCCAAGCCACTTTCGCATTCACTACGGCTTTTTGGAAATATTTATGCAGGTGAAATTATATTTTTATTACTTGGAATGTGGGCGGCAACTGGCGTGGCAGGGTCGATTTTTGGTGCTATTCTTGGTGCGGGTTGGGCGATCTTTCATATATTAATCGTTACCTTACAAGCGTTTATTTTTATGATGCTAACGGTAGTTTATTTATCTATGGCGCAAGAGTCTCATTGATTATGCATCAATAATTAATCAGCAGTTTTTTTTAACTTGAAATAAATCAAAGGAAGAGATAATGGATAACGTGCAATTTCTCGCAATGATTCAGGCATATACTGGTATTGGCATTGGTTTGATGATTGGACTGGGTGCGGCAGGTGCTTGCATTGGTGTGGGAATTATGTGTAGTCGTTTTCTTGAGGGTGCTGCGCGTCAGCCTGAGATGATTCCAACTTTACAAGGTAAGGTTTTTTTATTGTTAGGCCTGACAGATGCTTCTTTCATTATTGCGGTTGGTCTTGCGATGTTATTTGCGTTTGGTAATCCGTTGCTGGCAGTCATTCAGTAAGATTTGTTCATTCTACATGGCGAGTAAGTAAATAGTTATGAATATAAATTTCACACTAGTCTCGCAAGCGATCGCATTTTCGGTTTTTATCTGGTTTACCGTTAAATTTGTCTGGCCACCATTATTGCGTGCTATTGAAGAAAGACAAAAACAGATAGCAGATGGATTGGCGGCTGGTGAGCGCGGAAAAAAAGAACTTGAATTTGCTAGCCAGCGTTCAGCAGATACGTTGAAAGAGGCAAAGCAGCGTGCTAATGAGATAGTTATGCAGGCTGAGAAAAGAGCAGTTGATATTGTTGAGGATGCCAAAATTACTGCTAAAGAAGAGGCTAAAAAAATTATCACTGGTGCGAAAGCAGAAATCGATCATCAGGTTTTTAGTGCGCGTGAAGCGTTGCGTCAACAGGTTTCCAGTTTGGCAGTGCAAGGAGCATCCAAAATCCTTCGTCGAGAAGTTGACCCTAAAGTACACGTGGAATTGCTGGCGTCAATTGAGGCAGAGTTAAAATAATTATGGCTGAAGCGATTACAATTGCTCGGCCTTATGCTGAGGCGATTTTTAGATTGGCAAGGGAAAGTGATAGCTTGTCGGTATGGTCAGAAATGCTGAATGTTATTTCTGTGGTAGTTTCCAATGATCAGATAGCTTCGCTAAAAAATGATCCGCGTATGCCGCGGCAGAAACTATATGAAATTATCGTTGGATCATGCTCAGATAAATTGAACAAAGAAGCAAAAAACCTGATTGACATGATGATCGAAAACAAGCGGTTGCACATTATTCCTCAGTTGAAAATACTGTACGAACTTCTTAGAGCGCAGCATGAAAACGTGCTCGAAGCAAAAATTATCTCGGCATTTCCTCTTAAATCTGATCAGCAAGAAAAACTTGTTTCAGCGTTACGGACGAAATTTCGGCGTAAAGTTAACGTAATATGTACGGTGGATGCTGATTTGATCGGTGGCGTAAAAATTGAAATAGGCGATCAGGTTATAGATAGTTCTATATCTGGAAAATTGGCTGCAATGACAGCTGCCCTCAAAAGCTAGGAGTAAATAAAATGCAGTTGAATCCATCAGAAATAAGTGAATTAATTAAAAATAAAATAGAAGGACTTTCGGTTACCTCTGAATTTCGTACACAGGGAACGATTGTGTCCGTTACGGATGGTATTGTGCGCGTGCATGGTCTGTCGGATGTGATGCAAGGTGAAATGCTCGAATTCTCGGGAGGAACATTTGGCCTTGCTCTTAATCTTGAACGTGATTCAGTTGGTGCTGTTATCTTGGGTGCGTACGAGCACCTTAAGGAAGGCGAAACCGTTAAGTGTACCGGAAGGATTTTGGAGGTTCCTGTAGGCGAGTCTATGCTGGGTAGAGTGGTCAATGCACTGGGTCACCCTATAGATGGAAAGGGTGCTATTGCAGCAGAAGGAATGGAACCAATAGAGAAAATCGCACCAGGTGTAATTTGGCGTAAATCGGTAGACCAGCCAGTACAAACTGGACTGAAATCGATTGATGCGATGGTTCCGGTTGGTAGGGGACAGCGGGAGCTGATTATTGGAGACCGGCAAACTGGTAAAACGGCAGTTGCAATTGACGCAATCATTAATCAAAAAAATGAAAATATGATTTGTATCTACGTGGCGATCGGCCAGAAAGCATCGTCAGTTGCTAGTGTTGTGCGAAAACTGGAAGAATTTGGTGCGATGGCCTATACCATTGTGGTTACGGCAACAGCCTCTGAGTCCGCAGCCATGCAGTTTATTGCGCCGTATTCAGGTTGCACCATGGGAGAGTATTTTCGTGATAAAGGGCAGGATGCATTGATCATCTATGATGATTTAACCAAGCAAGCATGGGCGTACAGGCAGATTTCACTGTTGCTACGTCGTCCACCAGGTCGCGAGGCATATCCGGGTGATGTGTTTTATTTGCATTCCCGTCTTCTGGAGCGAGCAGCTAGAGTTAATGAGGCTTATGTAGAGAAAGCGACTAACGGAAAAATTAAAGGAAAAACCGGGTCTTTGACTGCTTTACCCATTATTGAGACCCAAGCGGGGGACGTTACCGCGTTTGTGCCAACTAATGTAATTTCCATTACAGACGGTCAAATTTTTCTTGAAACTGATTTATTTAATGCTGGTATACGACCAGCAATTAATGCAGGTATTTCCGTTTCCAGAGTCGGAGGTGCGGCTCAAACAAAAGTTATTAAAAAACTTGGTGGTGGTATTCGTTTAGCGTTGGCGCAATATCGTGAATTGGCTGCTTTCTCGCAGTTTGCTTCTGATCTCGATGAAGCGACGCGCAAGCAGTTGGAGCGAGGTAAAATGGCAACCGAACTCATGAAACAAAATCAATACGCAACGCAAAAAGTATCTGAAATGGCTGTCACTCTTTTTGCGTTGAATAAAGGATACTTTGATGATGTTGAACTTAACCGCGCTTTGGCCTTTGAGGGCGCATTGAAAAGTTATATCAATGTTCATTACTCCGCTGTTATTGAGAAAATTGAGTCTTCAAAAAATCTCGATGATGCAACAGAAAAAGAGTTGGAAGCTGCTATTCTCCAATTTAAGCGAGATGGAGTTTATTAACTTATGGCAAGTAGTCGTGACATTCGAAATAAGATCCACAGCGTAAAAAATACACAGAAGATTACGCGTGCCATGGAGATGGTCGCTGCTTCAAAAATGCGTAAAGCGCAGGAGCGGATGAGAAAAACTCGACCTTATGGCGAAAAAATACGAAATGTTGCTGCCCATATGAGCCGTGCTAATGTTGAGTACCGGCATCCATTTTTATTGAATCATGATAATGCAAAAAAAGTAGGCATAATTGTTGTTACCTCGGACAAAGGACTTTGTGGTGGTTTGAACACCACTATTTTACGAAAAGTATTGAGTGAGATTCGGCAATGGCAAACAAATGGATTAATGACGGAAGCTTGTTGCATCGGTAATAAAGGTTTGGGATTTATTAGTCGCTTAGGTGTCAATGTTGTCTCTCAAACTACTGGTCTAGGCGATAAACCCAGTATGGAGAGATTAATCGGTGCGGTTAAAGTGGTTCTGGATACTTATGTCGAAAGAAAATTTGATAAAGTATTTATATTCTATACTCGCTTTATAAATACTATGAAACAAGAAGCCGTCATGGAGCAGTTGCTTCCGCTAACTGATGAACGCATTAAGGTAAGTGGGGCAGAAAGGAAACGTGTGTCATGGGATTATGTTTACGAACCCGAAGCTAAACTGGTTATTGATGACATTATGATCAGATACATAGAAACTATCGTTTACCAGGCAGTTGCGGAAAATATGGCTTCCGAGCAATCTGCAAGGATGGTGGCGATGAAAGCTGCTTCAGATAATGCTGGTAATCTTATTGATGAGTTGACTCTTATCTACAATAAAACTCGTCAAGCTGCTATCACCAAAGAGTTGTCGGAAATTGTTGGTGGTGCAGCAGCTGTTTAAAATATTTTTGTATTCAGGGAACTAAATAATGAGTCAAGGGAAAATCGTTCAGTGTATTGGAGCAGTGGTTGATGTGGAATTTGTTCGGGAAGAGATACCAAAAATCTATGACGCACTAGCGATGGATGGGTCAGAGTTAATTCTGGAAGTTCAGCAACAACTTGGTGACGGTATTGTAAGAACGATTGCGCTTGGTTCCTCTGATGGATTGCGTCGCGGCATGATGGTGACTAATACCGAGAAGCAGATATCAGTTCCGGTCGGAAAAAAAACGCTTGGTCGCATCATGGATGTACTAGGACGCCCTATTGATGAAATGGGCGATATTGGTGCCGAAACACTGCAACCAATACATCGTGTGGCTCCTGCTTTTGATGAACTGTCAGCCTCGACAGAACTACTCGAAACCGGCATTAAGGTAATTGATTTGATTTGTCCTTTTGCCAAGGGTGGTAAAGTTGGCCTCTTTGGTGGCGCAGGTGTTGGAAAAACTGTCAACATGATGGAGTTGATTCGAAATATTGCGATTGAGCACAGTGGCTATTCGGTATTTGCAGGGGTGGGTGAGCGTACGCGTGAGGGTAATGATTTTTATCACGAGATGAAGGACTCTAACGTGCTGGACAAGGTTGCTTTGGTTTACGGTCAGATGAATGAACCCCCTGGTAACCGTTTACGAGTGGCACTAACTGGTTTAACGATGGCGGAAGCATTTCGGGATGAGGGCCGCGATGTGTTGTTTTTCGTTGATAATATTTACCGTTATACGCTTGCAGGAACGGAAGTGTCGGCCTTGCTAGGCAGGATGCCATCGGCAGTTGGCTATCAGCCAACTTTAGCAGAAGAAATGGGACGTTTGCAAGAACGTATTTCATCAACTAAAGCAGGATCAATTACGTCTATTCAAGCGGTATATGTTCCTGCGGATGACTTGACAGACCCTTCGCCTGCGACTACTTTTGGGCATCTGGATGCAACTGTGGTGTTGTCGAGGGATATTGCCTCGCTTGGCATTTATCCTGCGGTCGATCCTCTTGACTCTACTTCGCGGCAGCTTGATCCACTTGTAGTTGGTGAAGATCACTATAATACTGCACGTGGTGTTCAGAAAACCTTGCAGCGTTATAAAGAATTGCGAGATATTATCGCTATTTTGGGAATGGATGAGCTCTCACCTGAAGATAAACTCTCTGTGAGTCGAGCTCGTAAGATACAAAGATTTTTATCACAGCCATTTTTTGTTGCTGAAGTGTTTACTGGTTCTCCAGGGAAGTATGTATCACTAAAAGATACCATTAAAGGTTTTAAGGGAATCGTAGAAGGCGAATATGACGATATACCTGAGCAAGCTTTCTACATGGTTGGTGGAATTGAGGAAGTGCTGGAAAAAGCCAAAAGTATTCAGTAATTGATGGTTGTATCAAGGAGTACCAATGGGAACTGTATTTCATCTGGATATTGTCAGTGCGGAAGACTCGATTTACTCTGGTCCCGCTGAGTTTATTGTGGCACCTGCTATGATGGGTGAGGTGGGGATATATCCTCAGCATACGCCGATGCTTACGCGCATAAAATCGGGTATGATCCATATCAAGGCGCCGCTTAAGGAAGATGAGGATGTTTATGTATCTGGTGGTATGCTTGAGGTCCAGCCAGATGTTGTAACCATTCTGGCTGATACTGCAATACGTGGGAAGGACCTCGATGAAGCAAAGGCATTGGAATCCAAACACTTGGCTGAAGAAGCGATGAAGACTAGATCTTCTGAATTGGAATATGCGCGTGCCCAGGCAGAATTAATGGAAGCAACGTCACAGCTTGCTGCCATACAAAAATTACGTAAACGAGGACATTAATTTTATTTGCTAAGTTCTCATGGTAAAAAATCTTAAAAAGGCGATTTACTCGCCTTTTTTTTTGCACATGTATTGTTCAAAGTAACAGCTATCTATATAAAGCACCCTTGATTCCTTTCATGGATTGCCGTTAGAGAACAAATGAGAAAAGCTTTTCCATATTGATTCGTCCGATTAGGTTTATTAGTAAATTTTTGAGAAGGAGTTCTGTTCATGACCAGGCTTGATGTCGTGATATTAGCTGCCGGTGTGGGTAAAAGGATGTGTTCAACATTGCCAAAAGTATTGCATAAACTTGCTGGCAAGACACTTTTACAACATGTGCTTGATACAGCGCGACGTCTCCTGCCAGATAAAATCTGTATTGTTTACGGTCATGGTGGTGCATTGGTGCAATCAGCGATTGATGATCCAAACCTTTCCTGGATCGAGCAAGCACAACAGCTGGGTACTGGACATGCCCTGAAAAAAGCATTGCCTACATTACAAAACTATGGAGTAACGCTGGTATTGTTTGGAGATGTGCCACTGGTCAAGCAAGAAACACTTGAGCTGATGATCAAACGAATGCAGGGTGACTGCTTGGTGCTGTTGACCGTGAAGCTGGATGATCCGACAGGGTATGGCCGTATCGTACGAGATGTCACAACAGGTGACATACAGGCGATTGTCGAAGAAAAGGACGCTATTTCTGCCCAGCATGCTATCAATGAGGTCAATACCGGTATCATGCTGCTTCCGAATAAATTTTTACCTGACTGGCTTGCCAGATTAGATAGTGACAATGCACAGGGTGAATATTACCTGACAGATATTGTGGCCTTGGCAGTCAATGACGGAATTAGAATTATCTCAGCTTCCCCTGCAGATGACTGGGAGCCAAGTGGTGTCAATAATAAGCTTCAACTTGCTGAACTCGAGCGGATTTATCAACGCGAATATGCGAATAAACTGATGTTACAGGGCACAATGCTTGCCGACCCTTTAAGAATAGATGTTCGGGGAGAGCTCAACTGTGATGATGATGTTGAGATAGACATCAATTGTCTGTTTGAGGGAAAAGTTCAGCTGGGGGATGGTGTGAGGGTGCAAGCTAATTGCATACTACGTAACGTTACCGTTGCGGCTGGAACCGTCATATCCGCATTTACGTTAATAGAAAATGCCACAATCGGGCAAAATTGTCGCGTTGGGCCGTACGCTCGTATCCGCCCTGGCACTTATTTGGATGAGGCAGTACATGTTGGGAATTTTGTAGAAGTCAAGAATAGCCAAATAGCCTCTGGCAGTAAGGTAAATCATCTTAGCTATATTGGCGATAGTCAGATTGGCAGGGATGTGAATATAGGCGCTGGTACGATTACCTGCAACTATGATGGTGCTCATAAACATCGTACCATCATAGAAGATAATGTATTTATTGGTTCTGATTGCCAGCTGATTGCGCCAGTAAGAGTTGCGAGTGGAGCGACTATTGGGGCGGGTTCGACAATTACGCGCGATGCCCCGGCAGAGCAGCTTACTTTGTCGCGTTCCCGACAAACCAGTATTGCAAACTGGAAGCGTCCTAAAAAAGCGCATATCTGAACGGTTGAAGAAAATTTAACGAGAGGCTGGTTATGTGTGGAATTGTTGGTGGAATTTCGAAGAATAATGTTGTTCCATTTCTATTGGAAGGATTATCCAGACTGGAATATCGCGGTTATGACTCGGCAGGCATCGTGGTTGCCAACGGACAGTTACATCGATTACGAACGACGGAACGTGTTGCCGAATTAGAAAAACTGGTATTCCAGCAAAATACTTCTGGCCTGAGTGGAATTGCTCATACCCGCTGGGCAACACATGGCGCACCTAGTGAACGCAATGCCCATCCGCATCTATCTGGCGAAAAACGTAAGATTGCTGTTGTCCATAATGGAATCATCGAAAATCATGATATTTTGCGGTTACGTTTGCAGCAAGCTGGCTTTGAGTTTTTATCAGATACGGATACGGAAGTTATTGCACATCTGATCTCTCATCATCTGGGGGCAAGCGGGGACTTATTGCAGGCTGTTTGCGATACCACCAGAGAGTTGAAAGGTGCCTATGCTATTGCGGTGATGGAAGAGCAGTATCCAGAACGATTGATTCTTGCCAAGAATGGCGCACCGTTATTACTGGGTTTGAGTAACGATGGCTTTTATGCGGCTTCGGACGCTTCTGCATTGGTGCAAATTACTAATCGGATCATTTATCTGGAAGAAGGAGATGTGGCTGAGTTATACCGTGACCGGTACCAGATTGTGAATAATATCAATGGTAAAAGTATGCAGGGCGTGACCCGTCCCATCCGTGAGATCGACCTTACCCGTGATGCAGTCGAATTGGGATCTTACGCGCACTTCATGCAAAAAGAAATTTTTGAGCAGCCAGTAGCTATTGCTAATACATTGGAAATGGTACTGGGCGCGGAATCCATCTCGCCACTTCTGTTTGGTAGCCAGGCAGTAGATATTTTTTCCAAGACTCGTGGTATTTTGATATTGGCGTGTGGCACTAGTTTTCATGCCGGGTTGGTTGCCAGGTATTGGTTAGAAACAATTGCCAGATTACCTTGTCAGGTTGAAATCGCCAGTGAATATCGCTACCGGGAGCCGATCGCTGAGCCGGATACACTCGTGATCGGTATTTCTCAGTCTGGCGAAACTGCAGATACTTTGGCAGCACTAAATTATGCAAAATCACTTGGTCACACGCATAGCCTTGCGGTATGTAACGTACCGGAAAGTGCGCTGATACGCCAGACGGACTTACGCTTCCTCACTCGTGCCGGTCCTGAAATTGGTGTTGCTTCGACTAAAGCGTTCACGACCCAATTAGCGGTATTACTGCTGATGACTGCGGTTTTCGCAAAACAGCGCGGTCAGTTGCCACCAGCGGTGGAACAAAAACTGATCACCGAATTGCGTCATTTGCCACTTGCCATTCAGGGAGCGCTGGAGACGGAAACGCAGATTCAGAAATGGTCGGGGGACTTCTCACAAAAACAGCATGCGCTGTTTCTTGGGCGTGGCGTACATTACCCAATCGCCATGGAAGGCGCGCTCAAACTCAAGGAAATTTCGTATATTCATGCGGAAGCTTATGCTGCTGGTGAACTTAAACATGGTCCGCTGGCACTGGTGGATGGTGAAATGCCGGTGGTGGTCATCGCACCCAATGACGCATTGCTTGAAAAACTAAAATCAAATCTGCACGAAGTGCGCGCGCGGGGAGGGCGGCTCTATGTGTTTGCTGATGCCGACTCACAAATTGAAGAAACTGAAGGTGTGCACATTATCCGGCTGGCTGAGCATCGTGGTGTTTTGAGCCCCATTCTGCATACCATTCCACTGCAGTTACTGGCGTATCACGTCGCCCTGCAAAAAGGGACCGATGTTGATAAACCCAGAAACCTGGCCAAATCGGTTACTGTGGAATGAGTCGCTGACTATTTTCCCTTATGTGTAGAAACCTGCCGGCAACGTATTCCGAGCTTTGTACTACTCTGAACTTTTAGAGTGCCCTGATGATAAATTCCGTACTGCCAGTTATTGAAATCACCGGACTGTACACGTCCTTTGGTGACAATATCATTCATGAGAATATCAATCTGATGGTGAATCATTCGGAAGTGCTGACATTAGTTGGCGGTTCCGGTAGTGGCAAAACAACGCTGCTGCGACAAATGCTGGGATTAGGCAATCCTTCAAGAGGTAGTGTCAAGGTTTTTGGATGTGCTAGGGATGATTGTGGGCACGATGTTCAAAAGGATCTTCGTCAGCGAATAGGGGTATTGTTCCAGCAAGGTGCGCTTTTCAGCGCGCTGACAGTTTTCGACAATATTGCCCTGCCGCTGCGGGAATTGCGGGTGCTACGGGAAAATATCATTCGTGATATTGTGATGCTGCGACTTGATATGGTGGGTGTTCAGGCGCAACACGCCTATAAAATGCCTGCTGAGCTGTCGGGTGGTATGGTCAAGCGGGTGGCACTGGCACGTGCCCTGGTTCTGGATCCGGAACTGCTATTTCTTGATGAGCCAACTGCTGGCCTTGATCCATCATTGAGTGACAGTTTCGTTAATCTGATAAAAGACTTACGCAAAGAGTTGACTCTAACCATCGTTATGGTCACGCATGACCTGGACACACTCGTCGCACTTTCCGACCGCGTGGCGGTACTGGCGGATCGACAACTGATAGCACTCGGTGGCATTCCACAGATCATCACGATCAAGCATCCCTTCATTGAAGATTTCTTTCTTGGCGCTCGTGGGCAGAATGCCTTACGCGCACTACAATAGTATTTTTTCTAAGCCCACAAGTCGCGGCCTTGATTTTCCTCGAAGAAATTAACTGAGGTGTTGATTAATAACCGGTGATGTTATACCCGGCGCATGGAGTCAAAAAACTCTGCATTGTTTTTAGTTGCCTTGACTTTGTCGAGCAGAAAAGACATTGCATCCAGTTCGTCCATTGGGTAGAGTAACTTACGCAGTACCCAAGTTTTTTGTAGGATATCTTGGGGGATGAGTAATTCTTCACGACGTGTTCCAGAGCGATTGACATTGATTGCAGGATAAATACGTTTTTCTGCCATGCGCCGATCAAGATGAATTTCCATGTTGCCGGTTCCCTTAAACTCTTCGTAAATGACATCATCCATACGCGAGCCGGTGTCAACCAGTGCAGTCGCAATGATCGTTAGTGAACCACCTTCTTCGATGTTGCGAGCAGCGCCAAAGAAACGCTTGGGGCGTTGCAGAGCATTAGCGTCCACCCCGCCGGTCAAGACTTTACCGGAGGCTGGCACAACTGTATTATAGGCGCGAGCAAGCCGTGTGATGGAATCCAGCAAAATCACAACGTCCTTTTTGTGTTCAACCAGGCGCTTGGCTCTTTCTGCTACCATGTCTGCAACTTGTACATGGCGACTGGCGGATTCATCAAAGGTGGAAGAGATGACTTCGCCCTTGACTGAGCGGGTCATTTCTGTAACTTCTTCCGGACGTTCATCAATCAGCAGCACCATGAGAATCACTTCAGGATGATTGGCGGCAATGGCGTGTGCGATATGCTGCAGCATGACTGTTTTTCCGGATTTGGGACTAGCAACTAGCAATCCACGTTGCCCTTTGCCAATTGGTGCGATCAAGTCGATGATCCGCCCAGTAATATTTTCCTCAGCATGGATATCCCTCTCCAGGATGAGTCGCTCTGTTGGGAAAAGTGGGGTCAGATTTTCAAACAGTATTTTATGCTTGGAATTTTCTGGTGGCTCACCATTAACATTCTCAATTTTGACCAGTGCAAAATAGCGTTCCCCCTCTTTAGGCGGTCGAATTTCACCATGAATGGAGTCTCCGGTATGTAGATTGAAGCGCCTGATCTGACTCGGTGAAATATAGATGTCATCGGGTCCAGTCAGATAAGAAGTATCTGGCGAACGCAAAAACCCAAAACCATCTTGTAGAACCTCCAGTGTGCCATGACCAAAGATACTTTCACCCTTACGCGCCTGATTCCTGAGTAATGCAAAAACCAGATCCTGTTTACGCATACGGCTGGCACCTTCGATTTCATTGGCAATGGCCATTTTGACCAACTCAGAAACATGAATATTTTTTAAATCAGCTAGACGCATAAAGAACGCTCTCAAAAAACTGGGAAAGGGTACGTAAGGGAAAGTAGGGAGGGTACTATTGAAACTCGATCAATCGAAAAAATGAAAAATAGCAGTATGCAAGCGGTATGGACTGGTTTTTCTTAAACCAGAATTATTTTTACAGATGACTATCTATAAATGCTGTCAATTGGGATTTTGACAATGCGCCTACTTTAGTAGCTTCGATATTGCCATTCTTAAACAGCATTAGAGTCGGGATACCGCGAATGCCATATTTTGGAGGCGTTAGCTGATTCTCGTCGATATTGAGTTTGGTTACCTTGAGCTGGTCGGCATATTCACCAGCAACCTCGTCAAGGATGGGTGCAATCATTTTACAGGGGCCGCACCATTCGGCCCAATAGTCAACCAGAACAGGAGTTGTGGATTCCAGAACTTCTTTTTCAAAGGTTGCGTCTGTAATATGATGAACGTGCTGGCTCATAAAGTCCTCTTATAAATTAAGTTGTTATAAAAACAGTTGAATTTTCTGTGATATAAATTACCCTGCATTAGGTAACCTCATAACTGGGTTTGACCAAGTCAACAAGTTCCAATTTCAGGTCAAAGACAAAAGCTGGTTTGCTCGCAGATGATGGTTATGTCTGTTATACAAATGCGTGTTGCAGAGAAGCAGATCAAGATCCAGCAGATTGGAAGTCAGAGGTTACTGCAGCCAGAACTCAACGACGTTGAGTGATGATTACTCTCCGAACTTCAATACTGGTTGCAAGATAAGGCCAATTAATCAGTCTGTCAATGTTATTCTTTTGATTTTCTAACAGGATGACTAAAAATAGTTGCGTTACCATGAAAAAGTGGGTTCTCCATACCGGTAATGATAGGGAGTATTGTTGCAATGGTATTAGTTTGGCCACAGGTCTAAAATGGCCCGGTGTATTGTTTTTTTCTAATTATATTGGATCCTTTATTTTGTTAGTCAATAAATTAAAAAACTTTATTGCCATTCTGGTTTTGGGCATGTTGACTACCCACCCAGGATGGACTGCTTCTGTTATACAGCCTCAAATCAGAGATTTTATTGAAGACATGGTTAGCCGTCATGATTTTGACCGCCGCGAACTGGAGGCAGTTTTTGCTCAGGTCAAAATTCTACCGGATGCTCTCAAACTGATTTCTGCGCCTTCCTCGGCAATTTCCTGGCGCAACTATCGTGAACGTTTTGTGAACCCGCAGCGTATTGTGGGTGGTGTGAATTTCTGGCGCAGGCATGCGCAGGCGCTGACAAAGGCCAGTCAAGTTTATGGTGTTCCTGAGGAAATTATGGTTGCTATCATTGGAATTGAAACCAGCTATGGCACTTCTACCGGAAATTATCGTGTGATTGATACGCTAACGACACTAGCCTTTGAATTTCCTAGAAGGGCTGATTATTTCCGCGAGGAACTAACGCAATATTTCTTACTGGCAAGAGAGCAGAATTTTGATGTACTGAGTATGAGAGGTTCCTACGCCGGTGCAATTGGCATCCCGCAATTCATGCCAGGTAGCTACCGGCGCTATGCGATTGATTTTGATGGTGATGGAAAAGTCAACCTATCCGGTAATGTGATTGATGCGATTGGTAGTGTGGGCAATTATTTAAAGGTATTTGGCTGGCAGAAAGATCAGCCCGCTGTGTTGCGCGCACAGAAAACCAGTGAAGACTTCCGGGGAGTGGTAGAGCCAGGGATAGAACCGTTGCATTCCATTGATAAGTTAAAACAAACAGGTGTTACTCCTATTGGTTCCGTAGATGGCGAGCGCCTGGCGGCACTCATCGTGCTGGATAATGATGGGCAAGAAGAACTCTGGTTAGGATTTAATAACTTCTACGTCATCACGCGCTATAACCGCAGTACTTTTTATGCCATGTCTGTTTATACGCTGGCTGAAGCGATCCGCGCAGCCAAAAATGATTAGCGTTTCACAACTATAAAGGACGCGCCTCTAAAATAATTCCCAGGTACGCTTTAGGTGGGGAGAATGAGCAAAAGAAGGTTTTCTGAGTTTGATGGATGATTTGCATCTGATTAATAAGCTTTCAAGGTTGTGACTGTTTTACCTGAAATCCATGTCTCCACCTGTTAACCACCAGTGATTGCATAGTATTTCCGGGGGTACTCCAACGCTCCAGATGGGTGCGGGAATAGGAATTTCCTGGCCAATCGGGCTGCCTTGGGTCTTGATAAAAAGCTCGGAGAAATTTTTAGGAATACGAATAACCAATCGATCCTTATTGTGAATTCCAACAATTCTTCTTGCATGCGCAATCATTAGCGGTATCACCCGTAAAGGGCCAATCAAATCCATAATTTCGGTTTCATGCGTGTCATGCCGCAATATAATTAATCCACGGACTTGCTTGTCGAGTCGTCCAAGAACGAGTAACAGCTGATAGTGATGATGAGGATGATCCAAATAACGGTAACGCAAGTAATCGCGATTGCGTATCCCGATAATGGCATCTTTGCAATCTGCGGCCATTTTTTTCCATAGACGGTCGATTAATGATGTTTGCCAGATGGGGTGTTCTGCATCGATTTCTTCCAGTCTGGTAAATAAATGGGGCGTTTTGCTAGTTGGCTTCCATTCGATTCTCTGCATACTGCCAACCCTGGAATAAAGTCCTAGGCGCTCGGCAACACGCATGGCACGTTCATTTGGAAAACCATACCCGGTCAGAATTGGTTTTCCAAAACCAACATAACTTTCCTGGAAGGTTGCTGCCATCAAGAAGAAAGGCCCTTTCCTGGTCAGAACGCCTCGTTCATGGGAATCCACCATGACATCACCAATCTGAACGGTGGTTACGGTTTGCCCAAATAGCAGAACCGCACGAAGCATGCCGCCATAATGGGCGATAAGGCAATTCCCCCGCCAAACACCCAGCGCTCGGCTGCCGTTATGTTTATATTTCCAGCTCCATAATTGAGGGGATATGTCATGGCCAAATGTTCTGCTGAATAGTTGCTGCATTGCCGAGGTGTGTCTGTCGTCCAGTATTCCTACGCGCCATTTGGGAAGTAGAATTTTCTTGAATTTCAGCAGAGCGTAGCCGAAGAATCCCTTGGCATATTTTTGCTGATAAGTCTTGTTGGAGGCATCCAGTTTTTCGAGCGTCTCGCTATCCAGTGATAATTCTGAAATCAGATGATTCCTGAACTTTGTTGTCAAGCGCAGCAAGTGCCCCAGGGTGGGGGCAGCAAGGGCGGATAAATCAATCTGTTCTACCAGCTTGAAGCCCATTCTTTCAGCCAGCCGAATCATATCGGTCAATGAATGTAATCCTTCGCTATTGGTTTCTTCGCGACGTAAGGAAAATTCATCCATGATTAAAATTTCGCCACCGATTGGCAACAGCACCTGCGCTTGATTAAAAATTTCCAGAGGTTCAATGTATTGTGCCGACTCTTGAAAAAGGATGAGATCGAAGCTCTCCGGATCGGCTTTGAAGTCTTCAAAACGTTGGCAGCTAACAGAAAGATTCTCGCCAAAGATCTTGTGGAAGATTGAAATTTGCGCAGCATCCGGTGTGATTCCATGTACTTGGTATCCCTGCTGACATAAGCGCATGAAGGTTGTTCCCAGACCAATACCCACTTCCAGAATCTGTTTTGTCGTATCAGATATTCTGGACAGTAACAGTTCTGTTGCCTGGCGCTGTGCCTGTAGCGCCGTTGTATTATCCTGTTCAAACAGACCGTAGTGCAATGCGTCTAGTTGCCCATTCTCCACTAGCAACACATAGGCGTATACATTCAGGGGGAATACCAGTTTTTTGCAATCAACCACCTCAATAGCAGGTGAACCCACAGGATCATAGTCTGCTGCGGAATAACCTGTTGGCGCTACCTGGCAAGAAGTTTGCTCAAATTTGAGCATATTATTTTTCATCGTCTGGCTTCCATCGGTGCGCAAGCGCAAAATATCCCCGCAAGCGTCCTTGCTGTTCGACATGTATCTTGGCAATACTCAAGGTGGAATCATATAAATGGATGCCGCGCTCACAAAGTAAAAAGGCGCTAATTGTGTATTCTCCTTTCAAAAGTGGCAGGCGTTCAATCAGCAATATCGCAGAACTCTTGCCACCATCATTGCGTGACAAAACAACTCCATCCTCAAATGTACCTGCGCTGGTCAATACTTTTCCATCCATTGCATGAATAGTGATTCCTACGGTTGGGCAGGGGAGTTGCGGATCAGAAGCAAAATCGACTATAACTTCAAGTGTGGATTGTCCGCTAATGGCAGCAGTATGGCTAAAATTTTGACTGTCAATTTCCACGCTGACATTCTGGATGTGCGCATGGCCCGAAACAGCCTTACCCAAATCAGGTTGCGTCTCTTTATTTTCCGCCAACGGTTGAGAATCACTACTGGTATCTTGTTTATCCAGAAAAGTCTGGTAAGCCGCCACGACGGACTTGACTTCCCCTTCGGCCATCAACTTTCCACGATCTAACCAGATCGCACGGTTACAGAGTGATTCAACCTGAAACAGGGAATGGGAGCAGAATAAAATCGTCTTGCCCATATCGCGCAATTGCATGATGCGTTCAAAGGATTTTCTGGAAAATGATCCATCACCAACGGACAATGCTTCATCTATGATCAGAATATCAGGATCGGTATTGATGGCAATGGAGAAGGCAAGTCGGACGTACATACCACTTGAATATGTCCTGACTGGCTGGTCTATAAAATCCTGGATTCCAGAGAAAGCAATGATGGGCTCGATCCGTTCAACAATCTCCTGCTGAGTAAGTCCAATAATGGTGGCATTCATCCAGATATTTTCGCGGCCAGTAAAATCAGGGTTGAATCCCGCTCCCAGCTCGAGCAGGGCGGCCAGCCTGCCATTGATCGATATTTCCCCACAAGTCGGCGTTAAGGTTCCACAAATCAGTTGCAATAGGGTGGATTTTCCGGATCCATTGCGGCCAATAATTCCAACTACCTCCCCTGGCGCAACCAACAGATTTATCTTTTGTATTGCCCATAATTCCTTAAAAAAGCGCCGCTTGCCTCGCCAGAAAAATTGTTTCAAGCGATCTCTGGGCTGTGCATACAGGTGGTAGCATTTGCCAACGTCGGTAGCACGAATGGAATGTGCACTCATATTAACGGAAGGAAACAAACAGATTTCGCCGGTAAGGCTGATTAAGGGAGAATGAGAACACGGTGGTATTCATGTCTGAGTACCATTGTCTTGGTAAGCGGACTATATTAGGTCATTTCAAATTACGCCGGTAAAATATTTCCAATCGGCATCAGTAGTCCACGATGAGTAAGAGCGACCTTTTGTCTAAAATTTTAAGACTTTAAATTTTAGAGGTATCCTGTCCTAGAGTGAATGTCACGATCTCACGATTAATGAGCCGCCAACCGCACCATTTACATCGACCCATAGATGCGGCAGGCCGAGTTCCAGCAGCCAGTCCGGGCCATGGTCCTCCATCAACATGCCGATGGTCGATGCGCTGCCGGCCACAACGCAATAATCACTCACGACACTGACCGCAGCCATTTTATTTACCGGCCACCCCGTTTTTGGGTTGAGCACATGACCGTAACGAATGTTGTTGAGGATAATGCAGCGTTCGTAATCACCGCTGCTGGCGAGCGCGCCAGAAAAAAGCGATAACGTTTCGAGTATTCCACCTGCTTGCCGGGGATGGCGTATCGCTACCCGCCAGGGACTGCCATCAGGATGCGGCCCAATTGCCTTAATATCACCGCCAAGATTAATCATACCGTGCAAAATTCCAGCTTTCCGGCACAACGCAGCAGCTCGGTCAACCGCATATTCCTTAACGATGCCGCCAAAATCAATCTCCATGTCTGGCATGTTGAATGATAAGACGGGGCGTGCCCATTGGACATGATGCCAGCCAATTCTTTTTTGGATGGAAGCAATCGTCTGATCTTCTGGCAGTTTTCCGGACTTAAAATCCCAGGCGCTGCGCAGTACACCGCAGGTGATATCAAACAGACCATTACTTTGCTGATAACAGGTGTCGGCATAATCCAGCAGTCCAGCCGTTTCTTCATCGACAGAAATCGCTCCGCCAGTTGCGGCTACGCGGTTAATCACAGATAAAAAACTGTCTTCGCGATAACGTGAATAGCGCGACTCCAGGCGTTGCACATCATCCATTACTATTTTTGCCGCCGCTGCACTTTTTTTTGCATTGCGTGCATACAATTGAATGGTGCACGGTGAACCCATTGCCCTGAAGTCAAAATGGTAATATCGCAAGCGCGTTGCCACAGTTAGAAACTATAGCTCCACGAAGCCGCCAGCGCACCCTTTCGATCCAGCTGCAAGCCGTTGACATCGGTATGTACGGGTTGCAGCCATTCAAAACCGAAGTGATGACCAGCGAATCGTCTACCGGGTATAACCACCTTGACCCCCAATCCGATATTTCCAAAGCGTCCGCCGTTGTTGGCTGGAAAATCCATTGGACCGCTGCGTCCACTAAAAGTATTAAAATCGCCATGGATACGATCCTGAGCCGTAAACACGCCGCGAACGGTTGCCGTTAGCCAATGCGTCAGATCCCATCCCGCCCAGGCTGTCGCCTGAAACAGATCGCCCAGGCGATAACCGGAATCGTTGCGGCTTTCCATGCGTTTAACGCCGCTGGCCTGAGCGCCCCAGGACAAACGGTTGTAATCGCCTGTATAAGTCAGGCTGGGAACAAAATCCCAGGTGCCGCTACCCGGTTGCATATGGAAATGCACAATGCCACCGTCTGCTCTGCCAATACGCCGGAATTTCAAATCCGATTTTCCAGTAGGTGCGCTGATGCCCAGCCCCATAAACACACGATGCCCTGGCGTTTTATAAAGTTGAATCATTGGTGCGATAACCGTATCACCGATCACGCCAGTGGTATGCCCTTGAATGCCGGTGTGCTCGTGTACCCCTGATGGTTTTGGCGGTCGGCCATCAAGTCCCCGCAGATTCATGTCCATATCCATGAAACTGGGCATCAGCATCAGATTTAACCAACTGGTAGGCGCGTACATGATATTCAGCATGTGCATTTTCATGTTCATGTGGGTTGGCGTGAAACGGCATAGTATTTCAGTACTGCAGCCCTGATTGACGATTGCCTGGTCACTGGCAGCGTTAGTGCCATGCAGCGTATCTCCGGCCATCCGGTTGTACATGAATTGATAGCCAACCATAAATGCACCAGGCTTATCCAGCATGTGCGCGTACATCAATCCTGCGGGTTGGTTATGCCGATGATGCCCTGTGCTACCGTCCTGCTCGTCCGTATGATTGTGATGACGTCCATGCGGGGTGATGCCGAACGGATTGGTTGGCGACATCGATTCCAGGTTGAATTTTATCGCCGCATTGGCGACATAATAATCAAAATCGGCAAAACTGCTGCCACCGCCACCTCCCAGCTTAAACGCGCTGGTGCGGGTGTAATATTCAAATCCTGCCTCCAGCGCGATACCTTTGGTTAATTGTTTGCTGAGCGTAACGCCACCGCTGAGTGCGCCGAATCCGGCCAGGCGGTGATCACTGGAAAAATTATCCGGCAGCTGATTGCGATTGAATGGAATGGTTTTGGCGCTTACGTTTCCCAACTGTGCGCTATCGACGGGATTGCCACTGGTATCAACTAAGTTAAAAGGATTATTACCAAAATATTCAACACCCGTGTTGTTTCCATCCACCCAGATTTTTCGACCCTTATCATCAACTGCCTGGCTGGAAAAATTCTGCCTGGTAATCAGGAAAGGATCATAAAAACTGGCGGAATCCTGCGAGTAATAGCGTATTCTCGGCGTGAACATCCAACCAAACGGCAACGGTTGCACCCAGCTTGCGCCGAAAGTATGGGTATTAATACCCCAGTCATCGCCGGTAAATTTATAATTCAGATGCAAAGCGGCGTTCAACAGATTGATGTGCTGGATATATTTGGTATCAAAAGCAAACTGATTGCGTTGATCGGGGCGCTGCTCAAGCAAGGCGCGTACGGTGCCGCTGACAGGTGTCGTCTGACCGTTATTCAACACATCGGGATCGACAAAAATAACCGTCATCGCTTTGTAAGGATTTTCCAGAAACCCCTGGCTATGCGTATAGCCAAAATTTGCGTCGACCAGCGCGTGCTTGTTGAGCACCTGCGTTAACCCCAGGTTGGCCGTCCAGTCCTGACGCTCGCCATGCAGTATCTCCGATCCGCCACGCTTTTCGATCTGTCTGGCAAAATCTGTCTTGGTCAAATAACTCGAGGCATCGTGATCGAGTATCGCGCGGATATTGCTGCTGGTGAATCCCGCACCAAATTTGATCGTCGTCAGTTTCTGGTTGAAATCCAGTCTGCCGCCAAGATTACCGAAAGCCGATTGAAAATCATTTTCCAGGGAAAAACCACCGCTGGCATTGATTGCCGCCTTATCCCATTCATGGTTTAAGCCAAAATTGGCCTGATTGCGCGTTTCCGGTGATGCTGATGCCAGCACCAATACAGAGCGGGTATCCTGCGACAGTACGCCATTTGTGTTGCGAAGTAGCTGTAAATCACGATCCAGCAACACCCCTCCACTGGGATTTATCAACGGTGACGCACCAACTACGGTCGTACCCGAAGGTGTATTTTCCAAAATTGGGGAATAAGGATTGGCAGTTAATGGAGAGGTGGTAATCGGCGTTGCACCTGACCAGGTATCCTGCGCGTAATTGAATGAAAATTTGGTACGATCAGTCAGCGAAAAAAGCCCACTGCCGAATAACGTATCGACGCGGATAGGATCCAGAGTGCGTGGCGTGCCAAAAAGGTTGCGTTCACCTTCCTGATAGCGGCTGAATTGGAAATTGACGCGGTTATCGCTTTCCGCTGCCTGCGCGGGTGGCAACATCAAGCCAGGCAATAGAACCGCTGCCGAAGTTAATGCCTTCAGTGCCTTGCCCGCAGTATTTTCTCGCGGTAATGGCTTTGCTTTCCTAGGCTGTCTAACCCACATCCGGCAGGGTCAGATCAGTAACAGCCGCAACCTCCGCCACCCTCACCCGAATGGGTGCTGGCAGCGGCTTCCCGGCTCAAGCTATTATGTAGCTGAATATGATGTTGCAGAGGATTGGGTTCTATGGCCATCTGCGGGCTGGCAAGATAACCACGCTCCCATGCAGCGACACTGGCGCAGCCTGTCAGCAGCAGGTGCAGACCTGACAAAAACAAGATAACAAGCTGTTTCGATGACATATTACTTTATTTGCTCGCCGCTTCACCATACTGCGTAACGCTGATATCGGTACCGGTATGTGTGCCATTGGCTGTTTCGCAGTGATATGTCACGTCAAAAGAACGTTCTCCGATCCCCGTTTTGCTTGCAATCAAAAAATACGGTCCTGAACCTTGGCGCAAGACTACAGAAGGACTGTAATCCGCATCGCCTGAAACTGCGTCGGTCGTATTGACAACCTGACCTCCTTTGGAAACATGTAAAGTCGTTAGCAAGCCAGGTACTGGCGGCGAATTGTCCCTGATACTGGTAATTATATGATTGGGCGAGCCGTTGCCATCGTCAAAACAGCTTACGAGCGCCGCGCCGACAAATGTTGCGGACTGACCAAGTGCTATGTTGCTGACTTCGTGCGCCATCGCATTATGTGCAAGGCCGACCAGCAGAGCGCTAGTTATTGCACCAGAGAGTATTTTGATTTTGTTCATTTTTGTAATCCTAATTCCAATAAAATAATAAAATAATAAAATAAATGGCTATGTTACAAAAGGTTATTGAAAATGACACGTAAAATCAGATGATTTTATGGCCATTAAAAAGTCAACTGCTATCATGGTGTTGGACGATTCAACACGCAATTGCTACCTAGCCAATAAATAAAACGTCGTAGCTGAAAAGTGAAAATTCATTCAACTTTCGCTCTCACCGTGTTGCCTGATTACAGTATCTTGCTTTTTGAAAAAAAACAATGCGACAAATTGTCGCATCTCAATAAAAAAACGCCGCTTTTTTTGAAGGAGCGGCGTTTTTTTATTTAATAAGGAAAATTCAGTCAGTAGAGTAAGTTATGGCTGTGGCCAGATTTGCTGTCCGTCAATTTTGACGGGGAAATCGCGGTCAAGCTGCGCTGCCGAAGGATAAATGCGTACCGCCAAGCCGTCACCGCAGCTTGCTGGCAGTGGGTTATTCGTCAAATCACGTTCTACAGTATAGGTTGCAGGGTAATTCCAGTCTGGACCGTCCCATTTACTGCCCGCATCCGGTGCGGTCCAGAAATCAACATTGGGGTCATCATTGTTCTTACCGTTAATCTCAGCCATTGATGATAATTTGCAGACATTCGCGATTGCGGGGACAAAAACAACTTTGGTTGCGCAGGATGCGGGTTGAATAGCCACCGATGTGATGCTCATCGGCAATTGTCCTATCCAGTTATGAGGGGGAATTTGACCGCCAGCAGCCCAAAATCCGATCGGATTACCCAGTGGATCACTGATAAATTCAACCATGTCAAAGACATCACGGCTTTTGATCAAACGGATGGCTGGCGGGGAGACGATATAATCAAGTACAGAGGAGTTTCCGGGGGTTTCAATAGTTGTAAAATTGTCGGGAGAGGTCTGAATGCCAGGATTCGCATTAGCATCCGGCAGAAAAAAAACATTACCGATTACGGCATTATCACCACAGCCATGCGGAATATTAACTGCCGTCTGCGTCGTGCCATGAGCAGCTGAACTTTCCGTCACTTTGGAAACCGTCAGACGCGTGTGCGCCATCGCATTATGTGCAAGGCCGACCAGCAGAGCGCTGGTTATTGCACCAGAGAGTATTTTGATTTTGTTCATTTTTGTAATCCTAATTCCAATGAAATAATAAAATTTGTAAAAAGTCGTAACTCAAACCCGGAAGTTTATACATGCCGTGCCGGTATTACTTGAATGAAGTGTCCCACCTTTCAAAAAAAAAAACAATGCGACAAATTGTCGCACCCCCCCAAAAAAAAGAGGCTGGATTCCAGGAAGCGTAGCGCTATCGGTTTGTTACAGAATGAGTATTTTGCCATGGTGTTAAATCGACGATCAATTCGGTCAGCGTAACGTCGCGTGCGACAATTTGTCGCACGCGACGCAAATGCGACTTGCGATACAATCATGGCTTACTTACAAGGCAACCTCAATGTTATCTCACTCCAGTTTTTTTCGTTATGCATGGCTTTATGTGACCGTGTTCCTGACCGGCGCGGCGGTGATGGTCATTGAACTGCTGGGCACGCGGTTGATCGCACCGTTTTACGGTGCAAGTCTGTACGTCTGGACTTCCGTGATTGCCGTGACGCTGATCGCTTTGGCGCTGGGGTATTTCATCGGCGGACACTGGGCGGACCGGGCAAAACGTACCGGACTGGCATTTATCATCGCATTATCGGGATTGTTGACGCTGCTAGTGCCCTGGCTTACCGCCCCCGTTTTGTTAGCAACTGATCCGTTCGGTCTGCGCATGGGCTCATTTGTCAGCACGCTGGTACTGTTCACTCCCAGTCTGCTTATGCTTGGCATGGTCGGGCCGTTTGCGGTAAAACTCGCTACGTCGAGCCTGGACGGTATTGGTGCCAGCACCGGCTCGATTTACGCTGTCAGCACCGTCGGAAGCGTGATCGGTACGCTTTTCCTAGGGTTTTATCTGTTTCCTCAGGTCGGTTCCCGCGAAATCTTTATTGGTGTTGGCATCGCTTTATTGGCGTTATCCTTTAGTGTAATTTACTTTGAGCGTAAGCGTATCCGGCTCGCGCACGCCTTGCCGTCCGTTGTGGTGATTACGCTGATCAGCCTGATTCTGCTGCCTTACGTCGCCGCATCCGGTGAGCGGTTGCTTAGTAGCAATGATCAGTTCGAAACGCGATTTGAGCGTGAAAGCCTGTATGGCTGGGTACGGGTAATCGACAACCCCAAAGAGGATTACCGTTTACTGACGGTTGACGCTTCTGCGATAGGGGCGGCAACGATTAGTCAGGGTAAAAATGTATTAGCCTATCAGGAAATTGTCTCACTACTGCCATCGTTGACGCCAGACATGAAAACGGCATTGCTGATTGGTCAGGGTGCCGGGCATATGGTGGCGTCGCTTGCGCGGCATGGTATCAAAACGGATACGTTGGAAATTGATCCTGTTGTTGCTAAAGCCGCGCTGGATTATTTTGATTTTTCTTCCACGGGCAAAACCATTATCGGTGATGCGCGCTATGAAATCCGTAAATTGCAGGGTCCTTACGATCTGATCATCTTGGACGTTTTTACAGGTGGTGCCGAACCGGTGCATCTACTGACTGTGGAAACTATGCGGCAATTGAAAGAACTGCTTTCCGATAATGGAATTTTGGCATTCAATTTTGTCGCTTTTTATGAAGAAGGTAAAAATCCGGCGCTTGCTTCTGTAGCCAAAACACTGGCAACTGTGTTTTCACACCAGATTGCCTTGATTTCTGAACCCGGACACGAATTCAACGATTTTATTTTTCTGGCAGCAAACTTTCCAGTTTCCATCACTCCAGATAGCCATCTCGATAAAAGTGCCAGCATGAATCGTCTACAAGATGCACAAAGTCACTGGCTAAAGCAGCGACTCATTTCCCTCGACTGGAGCCGTGGCGTAATTCTGACTGACAATCTGAACCCGCTGGAATCGATGCAAACCCGGAAATCAGAGCAATACCGGAGGTTGATGGTCGATTCATTCGGCCTGCACCATTTCATTCGTTAAGAAATTGTCCTAGAACAGATTGATCTACTGCGAGTGGCTTTAGGGTACTTCTAAAAACCTGCTGCGCGATCCGATTGCTACGTTGGGTGGTGCTCACTCCCTCGCCTATCACCCTGATATGTCTCGGTCGCTGCGCTTCGTCCGCCTTGCACTCGAATCGCTCGCGACAGTTTTTAGAAGCGCTTTTTAGCTAGCCATATTTCTCGGGTAGCTTCAATGCCCAATATTTTAATCCGGCTGTTGACCTGTTGATTCCCGTTGCGGCGACCTGCAAAAAATAGGCAATGTGCCGTTTGCTGAGCTTAAGGTTAATCACTGCGCCGATGAAGTGCCCTGTATAATCTCCGCTGTACGCTGCGTTTTTGGATTCCCTTTTTTTATTAATCTCAGCATCACGATAGATATGGAATTTACTTGTTACCGCTTGCAGTCAGAAAAACCGGAATCCGGGTGGAATCTGGCTAAGATCATTCGGCATGTCCTCATTTTTTCGTTGCCCTTGATTATGAACATTCCCGCCGCTGCACAGCAGCCAGAGCTAACTGTAGCCGCCAGATCCTATGTGCTAAGCGATTTTCACAGTGGTCAGCTGCTTGCTAGCCACAATCCACATGAGAGACTGGATCCTGCTTCTCTCACCAAGCTGATGACAGCTTATATTGTTTTTTCTGCATTAAAGCAGGAGCGAATTGCTTTGGATCAGGCCGCGCCGGTATCTGAAAAAGCCTGGCGCATGGAAGGGTCACGCATGTTTATTGAGCCTAAGAAACCGGTTACTGTCAACGAATTGATCCATGGCATGATCATCCAGTCAGGCAATGATGCGTGTGTCGCTCTGGCGGAACTCGTCTCCGGAGGAGAGGATATTTTTGTGCATCTGATGAACGAGCAGGCCAAGCGTTTGAATATGCACAATACGCATTTCACCAATACCACCGGTTTGACCCATCCGGATCATTACAGCACAGCGCATGACCTGAACCTGTTGGCCACGGCAATTATTCGTGACTTTCCGCAATACTATCCGTTGTATTCTCAGCGCGAGTATACCTACAATGGCATTACTCAGCCGAACCGCAACCGGTTGTTGTGGCTGGATCCCAATGTGGATGGCGTAAAGACAGGCTGGACCAAGGCGGCTGGTTATTGTCTGATTACTTCTGCTAAACGGGATGATCGTCGCTTGATTTCAGTGGTGATGGGAACCGCTTCGCCCAACGCGCGCAGTGTTGAGAGTCAGCGCTTACTCAATTATGGATTTCAGTTTTTTGACACGGCACGTCCATACAAAAAACATCAGATTGCTGCTGATTTGCGTATCTGGAAAGGTGTGGAAGATAAAATCAAAGCTGGATTTGATCGGGATATCAATTTTTCCCTCCCCAAAGGGCAGGTGGATAAACTCAAGGCGAGGATGGAATACAAGCAGCCTCTGGTAGCACCAGTTACCAAGGGACAACAGATCGGTCAGGTGAAATTTGTGCTTGATGGCCAGGAAATTGCTGTCTACCCTTTGATTGCTCTCGAAACGGTCGATGCTACCAATTTTGTCGGGCGTGCCTGGGATAATCTGAAAATGTTGCTTAACTAACGAGCGAATACCGACATGATTTATCTGAATGGTAAGTTTCTACCAATTGAACAAGCCTACGTTCCTGTGCTGGACAGAGGGTTCATTTTTGGCGATGGTGTCTATGAGGTCATTCCAGTTTATTCGCATCGGCCATTCCGGCTCGATGAGCATCTAATACGCCTGCAACATAGTCTTGACAGCATTCGTCTGACCAATCCCTATTCCGTGTCGCACTGGCGCAGCCTGATTGAATCTCTCATCGCTCAGAATGAGGGGGAAGACCAGTATCTCTACCTGCACATTACCCGTGGAGTTGCCAAGCGGGATCATGCCTTTCCTGTCGGAGTAGAGCCAACCATTTTTATGATGAGCAATCCGCTGGTCACTCCCAATCCAGAATTTCTAACGACGGGCGTGGCTGCAATTACCGCGCAGGATAATCGTTGGGGTCGATGCGATATCAAGGCGATCTCCTTGTTGCCAAACGTGCTGTTGCGCCAACTGGCGGTGGATGCGCATACCATAGAAACCATTCTGCTGCGCGATGGACTGCTGACCGAGGGTGCTGCCAGTAATATTTTTATAGTCAGAAACGATATTCTGCTCACGCCCCCCAAAGATCATCGAATGTTGCCCGGAATTACCTATGACCTGATTCTCGAATTGGCAGCGGCCAACGTGATAGCGCATGAAGTTCGCGATGTTACCGAGCATGAATTGCGTACCGCGCAAGAAATTATGCTGACTTCCTCGACAAAGGAAATTCTGCCGATTGTTCGACTGGATGGACAGCCCGTTGGCAATGCCCTTCCGGGTAAGGTTTTCCGACAATTGAATGTGCTTTACCAGAGCTATAAAGCGACGGTCATGCGTGAGCAGTAAGTATTGCTCCAATCGTCATCCATTATGACCGAACAAGATTCCCTGATTCAGTATCCATGTGATTTTCCAATCAAGATCATGGGGAAGGCGCAACCGGGGTTTACGCAAGCGATGCTGCTGATTGTTAAAACCCACGCTCACGATTTCAATGAAACCACTCTGGAAGTCCGCACCAGCAAAAACGGTGCCTATCTGAGCCTGACCTGCACAATACGGGCGCAATCCCGCACACAACTCGATACGCTCTATCAGGCGTTACACGGCCATCCCATGGTATCCATGCTGCTCTAAGTGTTGTAAACGCCATCGTGCCCCGTATCACTCAGGCAGTAGTCAATCCACCGATCAGCTCTATGCCGCTAGTCATTACCCGGAAACGGGGGCTGGTGGATTACGTTGACACCTGGCAGGAAATGATTCAGTTCACGCAACGGCGAACACACGACACGCCAGATGAGATCTGGTTGCTGCAACATCCCCCAGTCTATACCCAGGGGATTGCAGGAAAAGTGGAACATTTGTTGGCTCCTGGTAGCATTCCGCTCATCCAGACTGATCGTGGTGGCCAGATTACTTACCATGGACCGGGGCAGCTGATTGCCTATTTACTGCTGGATTTGCGTCGCTGGCAACTGGGCATCAAACAGCTGGTCAGGATGATGGAAAATGCGGTGATTCAGCTGTTGCATGGTTATGGTATCCACGCCCAAAGCCGGATGGATGCACCAGGCGTCTATGTGGGGGATGCCAAAATCGCGTCACTTGGCTTAAGAATCCGACGCGGTGCCTGCTATCATGGTATCGCACTGAATGTGGACATGGATTTATCACCGTTTGGTGCCATTAACCCATGTGGCTTTCCGGGGCTGCGCATCACCCAGACGAGTGAACTCGGAATAACTGAATCCATCGACGAGCTGGGAGAAAAACTGGTGGAATATTTTCTGGCGCCACTGAATAACAATCATATAAAGAGAAGGAATGGACATGACAGCTGAAACTCATCAACGTGGTGCAGCCAAAACTGCGCGTAATCCCGTCAAAATTGAAACGCAGGCAACCGATCAGCTGTTGCGCAAGCCATCCTGGATTCGGGTGCGTTCATCCAACAGTCAGAAATATCAAGAAGTCAAACGTTTGATTCGCGAAAACCGCCTGCATACCGTCTGCGAGGAAGCTTCCTGTCCCAATATTGGCGAATGTTTTGGTAATGGTACTGCTACCTTCATGATACTAGGCGATCTCTGCACCCGTCGCTGTCCTTTTTGCGATGTCGCCCATGGTCGCCCGCAAGCGCCCGATCCTGAAGAACCGATGCACCTCGCGCGCTCGATTGCTATTCTCAAGCTCAATTACGTCGTCATTACCAGCGTGGATCGAGATGATTTGCGTGATGGTGGCGCGCAACATTTTACCGACTGTATTCGCGCCATACGAGAACAATCCCCCCAAACCCGAATTGAAGTCCTCGTACCGGATTTTCGTGGCCGACTCGATGTTGCTCTGGAAATGCTGGCATTTGGCCTACCGGATGTCATGAACCACAATCTGGAAACTGTCCCCCGTCTTTACAAACAATGCCGCCCAGGAGCGGATTACGCGCATTCCTTGACATTGCTCAAGCAATTCAAACAAACGCACCCGCACATTCCCACCAAATCCGGCCTCATGCTGGGGCTGGGAGAGAGTGACGAGGAAATCATCGACGTCATGCGCGACCTACGCGAACATCAAGTAGATATGTTAACTATCGGGCAATACCTGCAGCCCAGCACTGGCCATCACCCCGTCGCCCGCTATGTTTCCCCTGAAGATTTCAAAACTTTCGAACGTATCGCCCGCAACCTCGGCTTCAGCCATGCCGCCTGCGGCCCCATGGTGCGTTCCAGCTATCATGCCGACGAACAGGCGCATCAGGCTGGATTGAACGTAGACTGAATCAACCACGGGCAATCACCGGAGAATTCTCAAATATTTTATGTAAAGCTCTTGGGTATTATTTTAGAAACCACGTACCTATGACACAGGACGAAATTGATGAACAAAAGAATATCGAGTTTTATGCGGTGAGCGTTGCTGCATGGTATGAATCTTCTTTGGAACATGACAAAAGTCTTCTCGCGCTTTCTGCTGGGGGAGTTGGCCTGTTAACCACATTGCTCACCACTGTTGGGTTGGATACGGGTGAGGCATTGGCGTTGTATATTGGAGCCATCATTAGCTTTGTTGTCTCCCTCGTTTGTGTTTTGTGTGTTTTTCGAGAAAACAAAAGACATATCGAAGGCATATTGACTGGTAAAGCTCGGGGAGCTGACCCTGTACTTTCTTGGATTGATCGACTAGCAATTTGGTCTTTTAGTATCGGTGTTGTGTTCACTGCTGTTATAGGTATCTCAGCTGCAATCCATTCTTTTACTTTAAAGGAAATAACCATGACAAACGAAACCACGAAAACCACTAAAAAGGTTCCATTACGGGAGAGTCTGAATCGTGCCGAATATCTTCAGTCCGAGACCGATCTTAGTGAGAGGAGTTTTAATGGGGCCGGAAATTTGCAGCCACAGCAAACGACACAGACCACTGTCCCATCAACTTTTACTCCCGCGAGCAGCAGCGATTCTCCAAAACAAAGCAATAATGGAAAGTGATTTTTTGATATTTAGGTTGAGTGTACATACGCATAAAGCACATAAGGGTTTTTTAGTTTGCGCATGAAGATAAGAGGTGAAATACGAATACTGTGAAAGATAAAGTAAAGGCGCTATTGGATAAACGGCCGGACAATTGTTCGTTGGAAGACATTCAGTATCATCTTTATGTGACAGAAAAGATTCATAGATGGATTGAACGTGCTGCGAAGGAGGATACGATTAGTCAGGATGAAGCTAAAAGGAAGTTCAGTAAATGGACTCTGAAATAAGGTGGTCGCCAGAGGCAAGCGAAGACCTTGAGGCCATCGCTGAATATATAGCGCGAGATTCGGCGTATTATCAAGGAATCTTAGATTTACGCTCCACATGCTAAGGTACAAAAACCCCTGTGGAGCAGGAGGAAACGATGGTTTTAAGTCAAATTGATGGTGAGTATCGCTCCGCGATAGCGGCTTTGTCCAACCATTTCATGGAGTAACAATCATGTTAGAGTTTTTTCTGTTCCTGGTGCTACTGCTAGCAGTTTTCATTGCTCTGTTTGCGGTTCCTTTCCTTCGTCGCAATATTATTTCGAATCTTACCTTGCGGTTATTTCGAAAATTGTTGCCGCAGATTTCGCAAACTGAGCAAGAGGCGCTGGATGCCGGTACTGTTTGGTGGGAAGGCGATCTTTTCAGCGGCAGGCCCGACTGGAATAAACTAATGGCGTTTCCCAAACCGGAACTGAGCCATGAAGAAAAAGCCTTTCTCGATGGCCAAGTTGAAGAGCTCTGCGCCATGCTCGATGAGTGGCATATCACGCATGAGCGTCATGATCTGCCTCCTCATGTCTGGCAGTTCATCAAGGAAAAAGGATTTTTCGGTCTGATTATTCCCAAGGAATACGGGGGATATGGTTTTTCCGCGTTGGCGCATTCTGAGGCTGTTATGAAAATCGGCTCACGTAGCAATACTGCAGCGGTTACTGTGATGGTGCCCAATTCGCTCGGACCAGCGGAGCTCCTCCTGCATTATGGTACGGATGCACAGAAGGATTATTACTTGCCACGTTTGGCAAAAGGTATTGAAGTACCCTGTTTTGCTCTGACTGGGCCGGATGCTGGCTCCGATGCTGGATCGATTCCCGATACTGGTATCGTCTGTCACGAAACCTTTGATGGCAAACCAGATGTGCTGGGATTGCGTGTAACCTGGGAAAAGCGCTATATCACCCTCGGCCCGGTTGCCACACTGCTTGGCCTGGCGTTTCGCGTACGTGATCCCCAAGGATTGCTTGGTGGTAAGGAAGATCTCGGTATCACGCTTGCCCTCATTCCAACGAGCACACCGGGAGTTCACATCGGACGCCGACATTTTCCGTTGAATGGCGCATTTCAGAATGGTCCAAATTCCGGGCAGGATGTTTTCATTCCCATGGATTGGATCATCGGTGGGCAGGAGAAAATTGGCCAGGGCTGGCGCATGCTGATGAATAGTCTGTCAGTTGGGCGGTCGATTTCATTACCGGCCACTAGTGTCGGTGCCGCCAAGCTTGCAGCGTGGAGTAGTGGCGCCTATGGCCGCGTCCGTACCCAGTTCAATTTGCCAATCGGATATTTCGAGGGAGTGGAAGAAGCCCTTGCGCGGATTGCCGGTAATACTTACATGATGGATGCGGCACGTGTGATGACAGCGGGAGCAGTTGATTTGGGCGAGAAGCCGTCAGTGATTTCCGCCATCGTTAAATATCATCTGACCGAACGCAGCCGTCAGGCAATTAATGATGCGATGGATATTCATGGTGGTAAGGGTATTTGCCTTGGGCCGGCCAATTATCTGGGGCGGACTTACCAACAGACCCCTGTTGGCATCACGGTGGAAGGGGCAAATATTCTGACCCGGAACATGATCATCTTTGGCCAGGGCGCAATTCGTGCGCATCCTTTTATTCTGCAGGAAATTAGTGCAGCTTGGGATTCAGACAGGAAACGTGGCCTGGAAACATTCGATCAGGCATTGCTCGGGCATATTGCCTTTACTGCACGCAATGCCTGGCGTAGTTTTTTCTGGGGTATCGCCTGGCGGTTTAGTAAGGAAACACCCGTACAGGTTACTATCGATACTGCAAATTACTATCGGTTGCTCGCGCGTTTTTCTGCCGCATTTGCCTTGCTCACCGATATTGCTATGATCAGGCTTGGGGGGTCGCTCAAGCGTCGTGAGCGCCTCTCAGCCAGGCTGGGCGATATTCTCAGCATGCTGTATCTGTGCTCGGCTGCGCTCAAACGCTATGAGGATGACGGTCGTCCCGCTGACGATCTGCCATTATTGCACTGGTCTATGCAGGACGCATTGCATCGCATGCAGCAGGCTTTTGACGAGTTTTTACTGAATTTCCCGAGTAATGTACTGGTTCGTGGATGTCTTAGGGTAATGGTTTTTCCGCTGGGAAGGCCTTTTCATCCGCCATCCGACGAACTTTCACGTCAACTTGCCCGCATACTGCTTACGCCTGGTGAGGGGCGCGATCGGTTGACGATCGGCATTTATTTGCCGTCGGTTGATCATGAACCGTTGGCTCAGCTCAAGCAGGCGCTTGAGTGTGCAATTGCCTGTGAGCCAGTTGAGACCAAGCTGCGCAAGGCCATCAAGAACGGTATGCTCGACGTGCCCGATTCCGAGAAAATCAATACGGCATTGGCAAAAAATATCCTGACGGCAGAAGAAGTATCCCTGCTGGAAAAAATGAAAATTCTGCGCCGCAGTGTCATCATGGTAGACGATTTCCCTCCTGACTTTTCTGCGGAAGCAAGCCTTCGGCACCAGAAGGAGCAACACCATGAGCTCATCTGAGTCTTCTGCGCAGCAACAAGCCATTCCGGTCGAGGTCGCAAAAACACTCGATGGTTTGTTCCGGGAGCGCGTCAAACGCACTCCGCAGGCTATTGCTTACCGGAACTACGAAGCCGATCAGCAAGCGTGGAGGGATTTCACTTGGGAAGAAATGGCGGGAGCAGTCGCATGCTGGCGAGCAGCATTGAGTCAGGAAAATCTTGTTCCAGGTGACCGGGTTGCCGTCATGCTGCGTAACAGCCCGCAGTGGGTCATGTTTGAACAGGCGGCACTGGCGTCAGGGCTAGTCGTTGTGCCACTGTACAGCGAAGATCGCGCTGAAAATGCCGCTTGGTGTCTGGAACATGCAGGTGTCAAATTATTGCTGCTGGAAAATCAAACGCAGTGGCAGGCATTGCGTGAAGTGCAAAATCTGCCGGTACAATTGACGCGTATCATAATTGTGGAGTCAGCCACCGATAATATTCAGATAGTTGGTGATTCTCGTGTCTGCGCACTCTCTGATTGGCTTTCAGTAAGTAATATCGGGAATATCGATTCAGTTAACCCTGATCCCCACGCACTGGCCACGCTAATTTACACCTCGGGCACGACTGGTCGCCCTAAAGGTGTGATGTTGAGCCATCACAACATTCTGTCAAATGCCTACGGCAGCGCGCAGGTTGTGACCGTTACCAGTAAAGATCTGCTGTTATCGTTTTTGCCGCTATCACACACGTTTGAGCGTACTGCTGGTTACTACGTACCAATGCTATGTGGTGCGACTGTTGTCTATGCGCGCTCCATCCGTCTATTGCAGGAAGATTTGCCGGTAGTTCGGCCAACTATTCTGGTGTCGGTGCCACGCGTCTATGAAAAAATCTATGCTGGCATACAGGCTAAACTAGAACAAGGATCTGCGCTGGCAAAGTTTCTGTTTAATCTGGCAGTAACAGTTGGTTACAGTCGTTTTGAATACCGGCAAGGGCGTGCCAGCTGGCGACTCTCTCATCTGCTTTGGCCATTGCTCGAAAAACTGGTTGCCCGCAAGGTAATGGCAAAACTGGGTGGTCGGTTGCAACAAGTCATGAGTGGTGGAGCCGCACTCTCATCTGATATTTCGCGCGTATTTGTCGGTCTTGGACTGCCGATCTTGCAAGGTTATGGATTGACCGAAACCAGTCCGGTCACCTGCGCTAACCGCTTAGACGATAATTTACCCAGCAGTGTAGGAAAACCCATTCCTGGCGTAGAAGTCAGGCTTAATGAACAGAGCATCCTACTGATACATGGCCCCAATGTCATGCTCGGTTACTGGCAAAATCTGGAAGCCACTCATGCTGTTCTATCGGAGGATGGTTGGTTTAATTCTGGCGACACCGCTCGTATTGATGAGCGGGGACATGTCACGATTACAGGGCGTATCAAGGATATTATTGTTACTTCTACTGGTGAAAAAATTCCGCCTGCTGATATGGAAGCGGCAATATTGCGCGATCCAATTTTCGAACAAATAATGGTGATAGGCGAAGGTCGTTCCTATTTGAGCGTGTTAGCGGTGTTGAGTGGACAGGGCTGGAAAACCGTTGCTGCACAATGCAATGTAGAGAACAACCCGGAGCAACTAGTCCGAAACGATTATGCCGAAGAGATCGTCCTGGAAAAAATAGCCCGTCAAATCAGCGGATTTCCAGGGTATGCCAAAATACATCGTGCAGCGTTGATCACTGAACCCTGGTCAGTTGAAAATGAAATGCTTACTCCAACCCTTAAAATTAAGCGGGCAAAAATTTTGGAACAGTATCGAGACGTGATTGAAAATCTATATGCAGATCGTTAGTGCGATTGATTGATACGTACGGTATTACTTTGTCTCTGGAGGACAACCTTTTGCATTAAATTTAAAATAAAAGTAGAATCGCGCATTACGTAAAAGTACATCAGTAGTTTGTAATAAATAAGAGGGTTCAGGGAAACTATGGCAAATACCGCACAGGCTAAAAAGAGAGTTAGACAAACAATTAAACAGCGCGAACGCAATTTTAGTCTGCGTTCCAGATTACGAACCGCAATCAAAGCAATTAGAACCGCGATTACTGCTGGTGATAAAAGTCAAGCGGAGGCAACATTTAAGAAATCAGTAAGCACTATTGATTCAATCGCAGGTAAAGGAATTATCCATAAGAATAAGGCAGCGAGACATAAAAGCCGTCTTTCTGGCGCAATTAAGGCCATGGGTTGAGGGTGTGCTGTTACAGTTTGCACTCATAAAATATATATAGATAAAACGGGGAGAGAGAGATGGATGCCGGAAATTGGCTGAGGGGAATTTTGCTAGCTGGGGGGTTGATGCTGGCGAGTGGAATACAGGCGAACATATCGACGGTACCGGACGTGACGTATGAGGCGTTGGGGCTAGATCGTAGCAAGGCGACGCCGAAGGAGACGCATGAAGCGTTAGTGAAGCGTTACAAGGATCCTGCGCAAGGGGCGGGCAAGGGGACGATGGGGGACTACTGGGAGCCGATTCCCTACAGCATGTATTTGGATCCGGCCACATTTTACAAACCGCCGACCTCGATGCGAGACAAAGCCAACCGCAAGGAATGCGTAGAGTGTCACTCGGACGAATCTCCGGTATGGGTACAGGCATGGAAGCGCAGCACGCATGCGAACCTGGACAAGGTACGCAAGCTACAGTCTAGTGACCCAACTTACTACAAAAAAGCCAAGCTGGAAGAAGTAGAAGCCAACCTGCGTTCGATGGGTAAATTGGGCGAGAAGGAAGAATTGAAAGAAGTAGGGTGTATTGACTGTCACGTATCGATCAATGCGGATTCCAAACAAAAGATTGATCACAGCAAAGATCTGATCATGCCGACAGCGGATGTTTGTGGTGTTTGTCACCTGAGAGAATTTGCCGAACGGGAATCTGAACGGGACACCATGATCTGGCCGAATGGACAATGGCCGGACGGACGTCCATCGCATGCGCTGGATTATAAAGCCAACGTTGAGACCACAGTTTGGGCAGCGATGCCACAACGGGAAGTTGCTGAAGGTTGCACCATGTGCCATACCAACCAGAACAAATGCGACTCCTGCCACACCCGCCATGAATTTTCTGCGGCGGAATCACGCAAACCGGAAGCCTGCGCCACCTGCCATAGCGGCGTGGATCACAACAACTGGGAAACGTACTCCATGTCCAAACACGGCAAGATGGTTGCCATGAATGGTGACAAATGGAACTGGGAAGCACCGCTGAAAGACGCCTACGCTGTTGGCAAACAAAATGCGCCGACCTGTGCAGGTTGCCACTTTGAATACGAAGGGGAGTATACCCACAACATTACCCGCAAGATTCGCTGGGCGAACTACCCGTTTGTACCTGGTATTGCAGAGAACATCACCAGCGACTGGTCAGAAGCAAGGCTGGATTCCTGGGTTGTCACCTGCACCCAATGCCACTCTGAACGCTTTGCCCGCTCTTATCTGGAGCTGATGGACAAAGGCACCCTGGAAGGGCTGGCCAAATACCAGGAAGCGCATGAACTGGTGGAGAAAATGTACAAGGCGGGCAATCTGACCGGACAGAAAACCAACCGTCCAGCGCCACCGGAACCGGAAAAACCTGGTTTTCACATTTTCACCCAGCTCTTCTGGTCGAAAGGCAACAACCCTGCCTCGATCGAACTGAAAGTACTGGAAATGGCTGAAAATGACCTGGCGAAAATGCATGTAGGGCTGGCACACACCAATCCTGGTGGCTGGACTTACACTGAAGGCTGGGGTCCGATCAACCGTGCTTATGTCGAAATTCAGGATGAGCACACCAAAATGCAGGAAATGGCAGCCCTGCAAGAACGGGTGAACAAACTGGATGGCAAGAAAACCAGCCTGCTGGACATTACCACCCCCGAGGAAAAAATCTCCTTGGGTGGATTAGGGGGTGGCATGTTGCTTGCGGGCACACTGGCCTTGATCGGCTGGCGTAATCGCAAGCAGAAACAGGCTTGAGTAAACCACTAGTAACCGGCCAACCCACGCAAACGGGTTGGCTGGACAAAGCCCTCCCGTTACTTGGCATTTTGCTAGTAACGGGAGGTTTTGTTTTGCTTATCTGGTTTGCATGGTTATGGCTAACGCCGGGCACGGCACCGTATCGTTACGAGCTAGTAGAAAGTGGAGATAGCGGCAAATTTCCACAACTGGAGCTAAGTGCATGGCCGGATTTAACGATTGAGCAGTATGAGGTACGCATACCAGAAGTAGATCAGGTGGTTGCCCGCGCCTATTTTGGGCGACGTGCGCAGACTGCCCTGGTCCTACTCGACTGGCAGAATCTCACCAATGAACCGCTTTTGATGCTGGATCGAAAACCGGCTGAATTAAGTGCCCTGGCAACAGCGATCGGCAAGCATGCGTCGACAGATGCCATAATTTTGGCCTGGTGGGACACCTCTGCGCAACTGGCTTTATTGACTGACCGAGAGGTTTTATTTCGTAGCCCGCTGCTTGAACCGCTCATGGTACCGGACGGCTGGCAAGCACAGCGTACTGCCATTCTTGCCTACGAGCAGAAACAGGTTAGCACTACAGTAAGCGATGAAGAGCGTACCCAGTTTCAACATTTTACCCATGCACTGACGCAACCGCGTGAGAGGGGATTGATTGAACTACGCGAGTTGGCGGGTTCTACACGGGAGACCTACTTGGTTATTCACGTCACCGATCTTTACAAACTAGGACTGCTCTATCCGGAAAAGCTGGGCGTAGCTTACAAAAACTACCGCATGACTGGCAACATTCACGGCATGATCAGCCACCTCAAAACCGAAGTAGGGCGGCGTGGTTACTATACCTACACCCTGCAGTCCTTATCGGATGAGCTGATTCGCGCCTTCTTTCTGACTGATAAAGCGAGCTATCAAACCCTGATTGCCCCGCTGCTGCCGCTGACGGACCACCCGCCACCACTGGAACTTGAGACCCCTAAGCTGATCTACCAGCAAGGCGGGTATTGGGTATATAAACTGTCAGACCCACCTGGCTGACCTATTTGCAATGATTTACAGCTTGCCCTGATCGGGTACAATAGCGGGCAGCGATCGACATCGCAGGACATTCTAAAAAGGAGAAATAATGAAACTCATCACCGCCGCCCAACTACTGGTTGTGGCGTTCTTCACCCTCATGGCAGGCAATCTCATGGCTGCGGAAGCGCCATTTGAAGGCCGCAAGAAATGCAGTTCCTGTCACAAGGCGCAAGCCAAGTCCTGGGGAAGCACCGCCCACGCCAATGCCATGAAATCGCTGGAACCCAATACTAAAAAAGAAGCCAAGCTCAAAGCCAAGCTTGACCCGGCGAAAGACTACACCCAGGACAAAGACTGCGTAGGCTGTCACGTAGATGGTTTTGAGAAGAAAGGTGGTTACAATATTGATGCGCCGAATAAGATGCTGGCAGCGGTTGGCTGTGAATCGTGCCATGGTGCTGGCCGTCAGTATCGTGGTGACCATCGTAAAGCGGGGCAGACTTTTGAGAAATCGGGCAAAACTACTGCGCGTAAGGTATTGGCAGATAAAGGACAGGACTTTCATTTTGAAGAAAGCTGCAACGCTTGCCATTTGAATTATGAAGGCTCACCCTGGAAAGGCGCCAAACCACCTTATACCCCATTCACACCGGAAGTAGACGCGAAATACACTTTTAAATTTGATGAGATGGTCAAGAATGAAAAGGCCATGCATGAACATTACAAACTAGATGGCGTCTTTAGTGGCGAGCCGAAATTCAAATATCACGACGAATTTCAGGCCAGTGCTAAAGAAAGCAAAAAAGGAAAAGACTGATGACTACCTTACAGAAAGGATCAATTGGCACCCTGCTGGTAGGCGGGCTGCTGGGGATAGTATTACTGGCAGTAGTGTTTGGTGGAGAAGCGGCGTTATCCACTGAAGAATTTTGCACTAGCTGCCATTCGATGAGCTATCCTCAGGAAGAGCTCAAGCGCTCTACTCACTACGGTGCCTTGGGAGTTAACCCTGGGTGCAAGGACTGCCATATTCCGCAAGGGATCGAGAATTTTCATTTGGCAGTGATGACTCACGTGGTTGATGGTGCGCGTGAATTATATTTGGAATTGGTGAATGATTACTCCACGCTTGAGAAATTCAACGAACGCAGACTAATCATGGCGCATGATGCGCGCATGAATCTCAAGAAATGGGATAGCGTTACCTGTCGCACCTGTCATAAAAATCCGAACCCACCGGGAGAAGATGCTCAGGCTGCTCACAAGAAAATGGAGACAGAGGGTGCGACCTGTATAGATTGTCATCAGAATCTAGTGCATGAAGAAGCGCCGATGACGGATCTGAATGCTAGTCGGATTGCCGGTAAGATGGTGCTGAAGCCAGAAGATGACGATGATGAAGGCGAAGATGAGGAAGAAGACGAGGATGCCGAGGAAAATGAAGCCGCAGCTGAGTCTTCCGATGAGGATGATTCTGATGAGGATGAGGATAACGAGTAATCCTTGATTTTAAATGAAACTGTGAGCTGCAATCGGTCTATGTACTGTTTAATAGGTGGTTTGCAGCTCAAGTTTATTTGAGCAGTTAAGATCCAATTACTTTCTGCGTTATTATGTGTTTACCCACAGAGTGTTCACGATGAGTACCAAGCTTTATATTAAAACATTTGGTTGCCAGATGAACGAGTATGACTCTGACAAGATGGCATCCATACTGCTTGCTGAGAAAGGAATGGTTCTAACGGAAGTTCCTGATGATGCGGATTTAATTTTATTCAATACTTGCTCAGTTCGAGAAAAGGCACAGGAAAAGGTTTTTCATGACCTTGGCCGTGTACGGCATCTTAAAAATAGCAATCCGGATCTGTTGATTGGTGTGGGTGGATGTGTTGCCAGCCAGGAAGGTGCTGAAATCGTTAAGCGTGCTCCATTCGTTGATTTGGTATTTGGACCTCAGACGTTACATCGGCTACCTGCTTTAATTGACGCCCGTCATGAAACAGGACGACCACAAATTGACATATCTTTTCCCGAAATAGAAAAATTTGATCACCTGCCGCCTGCACGCGTTGAAGGTGCCAGCTCATTTGTATCCATTATGGAGGGATGTAGTAAATACTGCAGTTTCTGTGTTGTCCCTTACACGAGAGGTGAAGAAGTTTCCAGATCTCTTAATGACGTTTTAACTGAGATTGCTGGGTTGGCGATTCAGGGAGTTAAGGAGGTGACGTTACTGGGTCAGAATGTTAATGCTTATCAAGGTATGACAGATCGGGGTGAGGTGGCAGACCTTGCCTTGCTACTTGATTATATTCATGATATTCCCGGCATCGAGCGAGTTAGATTCACAACTTCGCATCCACGTGAATTTACTACGCGTCTGATTGAAATTTATAAAATATTACCGAAAGTAGTCAGTCATGTGCATTTGCCAGTACAGTCAGGTTCAGACCAGATTCTGGCCGCCATGAAGCGTGGTTACACTGTTACGGAATATAAGTCCATCATTCGTAAATTACGAGCTGTGAGGCCAGAAATATCAATTTCTTCTGATTTTATTATTGGGTTCCCAGGGGAAACTGACGCTGATTTCGATGCGACCATGAAGCTTATTACGGAGGTTAATTTTGATGAATCTTATAGTTTTATTTATAGTGCTCGTCCAGGAACACCTGCTGCGGATTTGGTAGATGATACGCCGTATGAAGTCAAATTGAATCGTTTGCATAAATTACAGGCAAAGATCCAGGAACAAGCCGATGCCATTAGTCAGAGTATGATTGGAACAACTCAACGAATACTGGTGGAGGGTGTTTCAAAGAAAAATTCTGATGAGTACTATGGGCGAACGGACAACAACAGAACGGTTAATTTTCCGGGAAATGGAAACTTAATTGGTTGTTTTGTTGATATTAAAATTACGCAAGCGTTGACTCATACCTTACGCGGTGTTTTGTGTGTCTGACTGTAACTAATTGAACCCCAAACCCGTAGAAATATCTTTTTTACCTGCTGATAATAAGCGTTTGGCAAATCTTTGTGGTGCGCTGGACGAGAACCTTAAGCAGATAGAAAGCGCATTTGATGTGGAAATTTCCCATCGTGGGGAGCATTTTAACCTGTACGGCGCTACTGATCGAATCCAGGTTGCGGCACAGGTGCTTAGAAATTTCTACGATCAATCCAATCAACCTATCGGTATAGAACAAATCCAGCTTGGTCTAATCGAAATCAAGAATCTTGCCGCTGATCACCAATCTGAAGCGAAACCGTTAACTCAGTTTTCCCCCGTATTTTCTCCACAGCTCATTACTCGTCGCGGTAATATTACAGGCCGCACACCACGTCAGACATCTTATCTGCAGCAAATTCAGTCACATGATATTACTTTTGGCATAGGACCTGCCGGAACGGGAAAAACCTATCTGGCAGTTGCCAGTGCCGTGGATGCGCTGGAGCGAGAAACTGTTGGCCGAATTATTCTGGTACGTCCCGCAGTAGAAGCAGGAGAAAATTTGGGTTTTTTACCGGGTGATATGGTTCAAAAAGTTGATCCTTATTTACGGCCACTTTACGACGCTTTGTACGAGTTAATGGGGTTTGATAAAACGGAAAAGCAGTTTGAACGAAATGCGATTGAAATTGCTCCTTTGGCTTTTATGCGGGGACGGACGCTAAATCAGTCTTTTGTGATTCTGGATGAGGCACAGAATACGACGCCCGTACAGATGAAAATGTTTCTGACCCGTATTGGTTTTGGTTCTAAAGTTGTGATTACAGGCGATACTACCCAAATCGATCTTCCTAAAAGCCAGAAAAGCGGTTTGATTGAAGCGGAGCAAGTACTGAATAATATCCGAGGAATCGCTTTTACACATTTTAAGAGGGACGATGTGGTGCGCCACCCTCTGGTACAAAAGATTGTCGATGCCTATGAGAAATTTTCTGCAAATCAGCGGGATTCCTGATGCCTATGCCGATTAAAACTGGATTAATTCTAACAGTGCAATACGCAGTGGATAAATCCGGGTTGCCCAGTAAACAGCTTTTTACTAAATGGGTGCAAGCTACGCTGCAGAGGCCCGCGGAGATTACGATCAGACTTGTAGATCAGCAGGAAGGAGAGATGCTTAACCGTCAATTTCGTGGTAAGTCTTCGGCTACCAATGTACTGACTTTTGTTTACGAAGATGATGTGTTGTTACGGGGCGATATTGCACTATGTGCACCGGTTATTCTTGATGAATCCGTAAGACAGCAAAAGAGTCTGAAAGCACATTATGCTCACTTGACTGTTCATGGGCTGCTGCACCTGCAAGGTTATGATCACTTGGGTGATGCTGAGGCGGCAATAATGGAGTCCCTTGAAACCGATCTCTTGATCCAGCTTGGATTTGCCAATCCGTATGCTGTTGTGTAAGGCATCAACGTATTCTGAAAGAAATAACTGAACATGCCTGCCCAGTATTTCTTTACTCTTCGCTGTAGATGAAACTATTTAAATATTTTATTAATATTTTTCTATGAACGACCCTGCACCCAAAAGTAACTGGTTTGAGCGTATCAGTACTTTATTGCTGCGTAAACCGGAAGATCGTGAACAGCTGATTGCTCTGCTCCACTCTGCGTTTGAACGTGATTTGTTAGATGCCGATGCTTTGGCCATGATAGAAGGAGTACTTAACGTATCCGAAATGCAGGTACGCGATATTATGGTGCCTCGATCACAAATGGATACTATTGATATTGGTGATAGACCAGATGAGTTTATTCCATCTGTGATCGTAACTGCACATTCTCGCTTTCCTGTGATAGACGGAAGAAAAGATCAAGTTATCGGTATTTTATTGGCAAAGGATTTACTGCGCTATTACGCGGATACGGAAGTATTCAATGTGCGCGATATGCTGCGCCCTGTGGTTTATGTGCCAGAATCAAAAAGGTTAAATGTTTTGCTAAAGGATTTTCGTGCTAATCGAAACCATATGGCCATTGTCGTTGACGAATATGGTGGTATTGCTGGATTAGTGACGATTGAAGACGTTCTTGAGCAAATTGTCGGTGAAATTGAGGATGAATATGACTTTGATGAAACAGGCGATTATATTGTTGCGGATACTGATGGGCATTACCGGGTAAAAGCAATTGCTGAAATTACGAATTTCAATGAAATGTTGGGTGCAACATTCAGCGAAAAAGAGTTTGACACAATTGGTGGTTATGTCATTAATCGATTTGGCCGATTGCCCAAAAATGGCGAGACAATCTTGATTGATCATTTCCGGTTTACTGTTATTAGGGCGGATAGTCGTCGCCTACATTTACTGAAAGTCGAGCGAGTGGATGCAGATTCGGATGTAAGTGCAGATGTGACAGAACCAGATCTATTAAATCAATAGTCGTGCCTGACGCGCTGGATACTAAATTACAGATAAGGGCATGCTACATTCTATCTTTGCCATCTGTATTGGTGCCTCGCTAGGAGCATTACTCCGCTGGTTTCTGGGTATTTTGCTAAATACGCTGTTTCCCCCAATTCCGCTTGGTACGATTGGTTAATTTGATGGGCGGATATTTGATTGGCCTTGTGCTCAGTCTATTTTCTGGCTTGCCGGATATCTCGCCAGTGTGGCGACTATTTCTGGTAACTGGCTTGCTAGGGGGATTGACAACATTCTCAACTTTTTCTGCAGAAGTTACCATTCTGATTCAGCAGGGTAAGTTGTTGCTCGCGTTAATTGCGATCAATCTACATGTGCTGGGATCATTACTGATGACTATGCTTGGTATTTTGACCGCAGATTTTTTCAAAAGTAGTTAAATATGGTTAATCGATCCTCCTGATTATTTAGGGCTGCAATATTGCCATTTCCGTTTTATGAAATTCGTTAGTAACGGGTATACTTATGCGTTTTTCTCTCTCCATGAAGATGTAAATCTAAATTATGCCAGGTTAGGTAAAGTCCAGATTCGAAGGTAAAGCATCAATGGAGAAAACTTTAAGTATCTATTTCGGAAGTATCTGGCATGAGTGATCGTGAAGTCGATCAGCAATTGGTTGAAAGGGTGCAGCGTGGCGATAAGCATGCTTTTGATCTGCTGGTTATTAAATATCAACGTAGACTGGCGCGTTTGTTATCACAATTTATCCGCGATCAAGCTGAGGTGGAAGATATCACGCAGGAAACGTTTATCAAGGCTTATCGTGCGCTTCCTTCATTTCGTGGAGATAGTGCGTTCTATACTTGGTTGTATCGGATTGGAGTCAATACAGCCAAAAATTTTCTGGTATCACAGGGGCGCAAGGCACCTGCTACTGTTAATAATTTTGATAATGAAGATGCGGAAAATTTTGAAGAGGCAGATGCATTGCGCGAAATGAATACACCTGAGAGTGAACTAATAGGGAAACAAGTTGCTCAAACCGTGAACCAGTCGCTGGATGCTTTACCGGAAGAGCTACGCAAAGCAATCGTTCTCAGAGAGATCGAAGGACTGAGTTACGAAGAGATCGCAAATATTATGGATTGCCCGGTTGGGACGGTACGCTCAAGGATATTCAGGGCACGGGAAGCTGTAGCCGAGAAGTTGCGGCCGTTGTTGGGTACAGACAAGAACAAGAGATGGTAGAAGAGGTGAAATTATGAATAATAAACTTTCGGATTTGATGGATGGTGAGCTGGATGATAATGAAGCTGATGAATTCATCAAACTAATCGGAAAAAATGATGAAATGGTTGCACGGTGGAAAATCTATCACGTGATTGGTGAAGCATTGCGTCAACCCGCTTTTGTGTCAAGCTTAGATGTTTCTGAAAAGGTTCACCAACAGCTGGTTAATGAGCCAGCGTTGCTGGTGCCGCAACTGAATAAGGTATACCGGGCAGGAAGATCAAAATTGTTGGGACTCTCGGCTGCGGCTTCGATTGTCGTCCTTGTGGTTGGCTGGATCGCTTCTGTCTCTATCGATAATAGTCCGGTTCAACAGCAAATGCTGGTTGCTGACAAGATCGAGAAACAACCAATAGATACTGATAATCATTCGGTGACCTTTCTGCCACCATCAGGCTATTCGCATCTTCCAGCATCGGTTGATTACAATCATACTAACTTCCCTTTTGTGTATAGGGGTTTTACCCATGGCGGCGTAATTTATAATCCGCACAATAATCATTTTAATCAGGTCAATTAACCACAGATGCCGCAAACATCAGTTAAACCTATTAATTCTGGTAATTAGTTACCTGTGAGATGGGTAGAGATAAGTTCTCCTGTAAAAATAAATTTAGCATACCAAAATATATCAACCTATATCGCTTATCATTGCATGAAACTTTTCAAAAAGCCTAGTTTGCTACATATTTCTATCGGAAATACCTTTTGTAAGCGTTGCATGACTCAATTACTGCTGGGTTCTTTGTTGAAATTTTGGCATACAAGTTTGGCAGTATTGTCAGTGTTATTGTTGCTTCCATTGTCTTTGCAGGCAGAAGTATTTGGGTTGCCAGATTTTACTCAACTGGTTGAAACACAAGGACGAGCGGTCGTCAATATTAGTACAGTACAAACCCGGCAAATGGGCGTGGAGCAAATTTTTCCTCAAATACCAAATTTGCCGGAAGACTCTCCTTTCCATGATTTTTTTCGACGTTATATGCAGCCCCACTCTGGCCCTAGAAAATATGAATCTCGCTCACTGGGGTCTGGTTTTATCATCAGTAACGATGGTTATATCTTGACAAATGCGCATGTTATTGATTCTGCTGATGAGATAACCGTAAAGCTTGCTGACAAGAGAGAATTCAAGGCCAAGGTAATCGGGGCAGACAAAAAAACAGATGTTGCATTGATTAAAATTGAAGCTGACAATTTGTCTGTCGTAAAGCAGGGCATACCCAATGAACTCAAGGTAGGAGAGTGGGTGGTTGCCATCGGTGCGCCATTTGGCTTTGAAAGTAGCGTAACTGCTGGGATTGTTAGTGCAAAAGGACGTTCACTTGCTCAGGAGAACTATGTGCCATTTATCCAAACGGATGTTGCAATTAATCCAGGCAATTCTGGTGGCCCATTGTTCAATATGCGAGGTGAAGTGGTTGGAATAAACTCTCAAATATATAGTCGTACCGGAGGGTTTATGGGCTTGTCTTTTGCTATTCCGATAGACGTGGCCACGGGCGTTGCAAAACAGCTCAAAGAACATGGAAAGGTTTCCCGTGGAAAAATCGGAGTGATGATCCAAGAAATGACAGAGGAGCTCACGGATTCATTTAATCTCGATAAACCCCGTGGGGCACTGGTGGTTTCAGTAGAAAAAGATGGACCTGCTGATCAAGCTGGAATCAAACCGAGAGATATTATCCTGGAATTCAATCACCAGGAGGTAGTCACTTCTAGCGATTTGCCTCGAATTGTGGGTGATACCAAACCGGGCTCAAGAGTTAGCATACAGGTCTGGCGCAATGGGGCAGCCACAAAATTGAATATTAAAATTGGCGAAATGCCCAGCGATGACGTCGTTGCTTTTCAACAGAAACCAAATAAATCCGGGGGTGGCGCTAATCGACTTGGACTTGTTTTGAAGGAATTGACAGATTCTCAGAAAAAACAATTGGGAATTGAAAACGGCCTACTGGTTGAAGATGTGCGAGAAGGCGTCGCTGAAGGAGCTGGTATTTCAGGGGGGGATATTATCCTTGGTATGAATGACCAGGATATTAAAACGGTCGATCAGTTTAACAAACTACTGGATAAGGTTGAGAAAGGTCGCCACGTTGCTCTGTTAGTGCGTCGGGGGGATAGAACCACCTTTATTTCGATCAGAGTTGATAAATAAGCTTCATGTGTGTCAACGATCAGATGAAGAGATTGATTGTTTATGCCAGACGGGAATGTCATCTTTGTAAAGAGATGATTGATTCTCTGCGGTCAATACAAGAAAATCACCCATTTGAGTTAGAAATTATCGATATCGACCTCGATCACAATCTGATCAAATTGTATAACGAACGTGTACCAGTTCTGTTCGTACCGGACGAAGGTCGGGAACTTTGCCACCATCATCTTGATTTGTCCTTGGTAAGTCACTATCTTGCCGGAAATTAGAAGTGGTAGTCTGCCCGATCTCTAGGGGCGCTGTACCAAATAGGTAATAACCACGATATAACGAGTTGGGTTACAACTTTGATGGGTTCTCAGTATGGTGAGATTTTGCCGGCCAAAATACAACAACTTCATCCGGATTTTATTCAGGATACTACACAGAAAGTAGTACTCGCTGAAGCTAACCAATGCGTGGCTTGCGGATTGTGCTTGCCACATTGTCCAACTTATCGCTTGACACTGTCCGAAGCTGATTCTCCACGAGGGCGCATTGCCCTGATGAGTGGTGTGGCGACGAATCTTATCCCCATGAATGACCGGTTCATACAGCATATGGACAGGTGCTTAACTTGCCGCGCTTGTGAATCTGTCTGTCCAAGTGGAGTAGCTTATGGCCGATTAATTGATACTGCGCGTGTGATGATTCGGCAAAAAAACATGCTACAACGTGACAATATTGTTGGGGCAGACGGAGTGGATCAGCGTGTTCAAAGCAACAAAAAAAGTATGCTACGGTCTTTTATAGAGCAGAAGTTGATTGTCAAGCCATCACGGTTTGACGCCTTGCGCCCATGGGTGCGTCTGTTGGTTAAAAGTGGCATATTGGAAGGGTTGCTGCGGTTGAAATTCCTTGAGCAGAATACTCTGTTGCAAGCGCAATGGTTCTTGACAGCGCGGAATTTTCCAGGATATTGGTGGCAGGAACGCTATCCTGCCAGAGGAACAATCCGTGGTGAAGTTGGATTATTTTTGGGTTGTGTGGCTCGGATAAGTGATTCGGAAACGTTGCTTGCGACCATAAAGTTGTTGACACACTTAGGCTACACCGTTCACGTGCCAAAAGCGCAGACTTGCTGTGGTGCGCTGCATCAGCATAGTGGACGTGTGGATGAGGCTGCCAATTTTTCCAGAAGTAACCAGCAGGCATTTTCCGGCCTGAATATTCAGGCTGTTATCAGTACTGCTTCTGGTTGTGGCGCGCAATTGCTGGAACATAGTGCGCAGAGTACGCAGGATAGTTTGCCGATATTGGATATTAGTCAGTTTCTCGCGCAGCAGGATTTGAGTGGGATCAAATTTAAGCCCTTACGAAAAAAGATTGTGGTGCATGAGCCTTGCACGTTACGTAATGTATTGCGTGCGGTTGATTTAAATTATTCTTTACTAGCGTTGATACCTGAACTTGAGGTAGAGCCATTGGAAGGTAATGAACAATGCTGTGGTGCAGCAGGCACATATTTTCTGGATCAGCCTGAGTTCGCTGGAGCACTACTCGAAAGTAAAATAGTTGTCTTAAAAAATACGCAAGCGGATTATCTGGCCACAGCCAATATTGGCTGTGCGTTGCATATCAGCAACGGTCTACTGAAAAGGGGCATGAAGATGGAGGTCTTGCATCCGGTGGTATTACTTGCACGTCAAATGTGTTTACAATAGCAGATCAAAACAAATACCACGCAGGGGGCAGTCATGCTGCAGATAGATAAATTGATTATTGGCTTCGATAATGCTTTGCGAACTTTGATGGCGCCAGCGAGTACACTGCGGCCTGTACCAGGAAGACATTTGCCAGAAAATGAGTTGAGTGCACAAGAAAAGCAGCAGTCCGTAGCCATGATGCGGGTCAACCATGTTGGTGAAATATGCGCCCAGGCCCTTTATCAAGGGCAAGCAATTACTGCACGTAATGGACTTGTTCAAGAAGCACTGAATCAAGCCGCACGAGAAGAGACGGAGCATCTTGCCTGGACAGAGCGCCGCATTGCCGAGCTAGGTGGGCGCAAGAGTCTGTTGAACCCCGTCTGGTATGGTGGATCATTTATGCTGGGGTTAGTCGCTGGCGCACTTGGTGACAAATGGAATTTGGGTTTTCTGGCTGAAACGGAGCGTCAGGTTGAAACGCATCTAGCTGATCATCTAGAGCGTCTGCCTTATCAGGATGAACGCAGTCGTGCGATTGTGGCGCAAATGAAAATTGACGAGGCCAGTCATGCCAACATGGCTGTTACTCATGGCGGAGGTGAGCTGCCGTTACCTATTAAATTTACCATGAAATTAAGTGCCAAAGTGATGACACACACTGCCTACTGGGTTTAATGAAATAGTTTTTTCTGAAAGAAGGATTGCAATGGAAAACGTCAATCTGACTGATCATTTTTTGATCGCCATGCCTAGCCTCGAAAATTCATTCTTTTCCAAGACACTGACTTATATTTGTGAGCATAATGAAGAGGGTGCGCTGGGGCTGATCGTTAACCGCCCAACTGATATTTCAGTTGAAAAACTTTTACAACATTTGGGTATCTCTCCCGGGGAATTAAAAACAGGCTCGTTACCGGTTTTATTAGGTGGCCCAGTACAGGTTGAGGGTGGATTTGTGCTGCATCAGCCAGCAGGATCATGGCAGTCCACGCTTTCTACCAATACGACGACCAGCCTGACAGCATCGATTGATATTTTGCAGGCAGTTGCCCATCATCAGGGGCCAGATAGAATGCTGGTAACACTTGGCTATGCTGGCTGGGCTGCTGGGCAGCTTGAGCAAGAGCTTGCGCAGAATGCTTGGTTGACTGTGCCTGCCTCAGCGGAAATTTTGTTTGAAATGCCGATTGAAAAAAGGCTACCCGCAGCGATGCAGCTCTTGGGTATTGATTTTTGCCATTTATCCAATCAGGTTGGTCATGCTTGATCCACTATATCTAGGTTAAGCCAACAAACGGACAGTCAGGGTTATTCATAACGTGCGGACATCTGGCGCTGTATTAGCTTTTGATTTTGGAGAAAAGCGTATCGGAGTGGCTATTGGGGAGTATGAACTGCGGCTGGCGCATCCGTTGACTACAATCAATACCGCTGTGACCAGTCATCGCTTTGATGCCATTGCCAGACTGATCGAAGAATGGCACCCTGTGCTGCTGGTGGTTGGATTGTCAGTGCATGCTGACGGAACGGAGCAGCCATTAACGCTGCTATGCGAACGTTTTTCGCGGCGATTGCATGGGCGTTTTGATTTGCCAGTTGTTTTGGCCGATGAACGTTATACCACTGCTACTGCTCATGTCGCCTTACGGGAGGCGGGTATAATACGACGCAAGCAGCGCGCTATAATTGATCAAGTCGCGGCACAACATATTCTTCAATCTTTTTTTGACTCATCTCATGCACCTTCCTGATGCTGAACAATTACTCGCTGAACTAATCGAGCGTTTACGACCACTTATTAAAGCTGATACGGTAATTGTCGGCATTCATACCGGAGGGGTTTGGCTTGCCCAGCGTATTCATGAGGCGCTAGGGTTGTCCGTGCCGATCGGGATGCTTGATATTTCGTTTTATCGCGATGACTACAGCAAAATTGGTTTACATCCACAGGTCAAACCCTCCGAGCTTCCTTTTGAGGTGGAAAATAGCAAAATCCTGCTGGTGGACGATGTGCTCTTTACTGGTAGAACGGTTCGAGCTGCGGTGAATGATCTGTTTGACTACGGACGCCCTGCCAGCATTCATCTGGTGGTACTGGTAGATCGGGGCGGGCGGGAACTGCCCATTAATCCACAGTACACCGGCGCGGAATTATCCCTGCCGGAGAACAGTATGCTGGAACTCAACCAGGATGAGAATGGTAGATTGCGTCTGGAATTACGTTTATCCGGCACAAAAAGCGGCATATGACTAGATACCGAATTACAAATAGTTCGCGTTTATGAGCAGACACCCGCAGCTGAGCGTCAATGGTGAGTTGCAGCATCTACTGACAACGGAAGGATTGTCCATAACCATCCTGCAGCAGATACTAGATACTGCAGAATCGTTTGTAGGGGTTACTGAGCGCGATGTCAAAAAAATCCCGCTGTTACGAGGTAAATCGGTATTCAACCTATTTTTTGAACCGAGCACTCGCACTCGCACGACTTTTGAAATCGCTGCCAAACGCTTGTCTGCCGATGTAATTAATCTGAACATGGCGGTTTCTTCGCAAACCAAGGGAGAGACATTGCTGGATACAGTCGATAATCTGGCGGCAATGCATGCTGATATTTTCGTGGTGCGCCATAATTTAAGTGGCGCTGCGCATTTGATTGCTCGCCATGTGCGCCCGGAAATACACGTCATCAATGCTGGTGATGGTTGGCACGCTCATCCCACGCAGGCGCTACTCGATATGTTCACGATTCGCCGCTATAAGCAGGATTTTCATTCGCTGCGGATTGCCATTATCGGTGATGTTCTGCATTCACGCGTTGCGCGTTCCCAGATTCATGCGCTGACTACCCTAGGGGTGCCTGAAATTCGGGTTATCGCACCCAAAACCCTGTTACCAGCAAAAATTGAACGCCTGGGGGTGCACGTATACCACGACATGTCGCAAGGGCTGAAAGATGTGGACGTATTGATGATGCTGCGATTGCAGCACGAGCGTATGCAATCCGCGCACCTGCCCAGTAGTGAAGAGTATTTTAAATATTATGGGCTTACTCCTCAAAAACTCAGGTTCGCAAAGGCAGACGCAATCGTCATGCACCCTGGCCCGATGAACCGGGGGGTCGAAATTGATTCTGATGTGGCGGATGGTGAACAATCCGTGATCCTGCCACAAGTGAACTTTGGTATCGCTGTACGTATGGCGGTCATGTCAATACTCGTTGGGTCACAAAGCTGATTTTGATGAAAATTTGTATCCAGAACGGACGGTTGATTGATTCGGAAAGCAAGATGGATCGTGTTGGCGATCTTTTCCTGGCAGATGGCAAAATTATTTCGATTGGTTCGCAACCGGATGATTTTCAGGATTGCCAGAAGATCGATGCCAGCGGTCTGGTCGTTTGCCCGGGATTGATTGATCTGGCCGCGCGTTTGCGTGAACCTGGTCTCGAATATATGGCCACGTTGGAATCAGAGCAGGAAGCCGCCGTTTCCGGTGGTGTGACCAGCCTTGCCTGTCCTCCAGATACCGATCCGCCACTGGATGAACCTGGGCTGGTGGAAATGCTCAAACATCGTGCCCGGAATCTTGATCGGGCACAGGTTTATCCAGTGGGCGCGCTAACGCAAGGACTAAAAGGCGAGCGTTTGACTGAAATGGTTGAATTACGCGATGCGGGCTGCGTCGCGTTCAGCCAGGCAGATGCACCAATTACTAATTTGCATGTGTTGATGCGCGCCATGCAATATGCTGCTACCTTTGGTTTCAAGGTATGGTTGCGCCCACAGGACTATCATTTGGCTAATCATGGTGTTGCACATGAGGGAGAAGTTGCTACTCGTCTGGGGTTGCCTGCCATTCCCGTGAGCGCAGAAACGATTGCACTAGCCAATATTCTTGCGCTTATGAAAGAAACTGGTGCCAGCGTCCACTTCTGCCGTATCTCCAGCGCGGCAGGAGTATCGATGTTACGTGCCGCCAAACGACAGGGATTGCCATTAACTTGTGATGTCGCCATTCATCACGTCCATCTGATTGATATGGATATTGGTTTTTTTGATAGCAACTGTCATTTGATTCCACCGCTCAGAAGTTTTGAGGATCGTGAAGCGTTACGTGCTGGACTGCTGGATGGCACTATCGATGCAATCTGCTCAGATCATGCGCCAGTGGACGACGATGCCAAACTGGTTCCATTCGCACAGGCAGAACCGGGTGCGACCGGTCTGGAATTACTTTTGCCACTGACCCTCAAATGGGCGCGTGAAGCACGTCTGCCGTTGGCTGACGCCCTGGGGCGGATTACAAATCAACCTGCACGCATTCTGGGGATTGAGTGTGGGCGATTGATTCCGGGTGAGCGTGCTGATTTATGTGTGTTTGACCCGGAACGTGACTGGGTAGTCACCCCTCATACGCTCAAAAGTCTGGGGAAAAATACGCCATTTATTGGCTCGGAATTATGTGGGCAGGTCAAGTTTACTCTGGTTGCCGGACGCGTCGTATATCAGCACGATACGACGAACAGATAATGCTGAGTTTAGATTAATTTTTAACATCATAATAGAGGAATAATGGGAAATCCGTTACTTGATTTTTCCGGCTTGCCATGTTTTGAAGCCATCCGCAACGAAGATATCACGTCGGCAATGGATGAGCTATTGCGTGATTGCCATTCAGTGGTGGAAGCTGCCAGGAAAGCGACTATTCCACCGGACTGGCAGGATTTCGTGCAGCCAATGGTGGATGCCAATGAACGCCTGGCGCGTGCCTGGGGACAAATCGCGCATCTGAATGCCGTGGTGAATACCCCTGAATTACGCGAAATTTATAATAGCAATTTGCCACGTATTACCCAGTTCTACGCCGAATTATCCCAGGACCCGATATTGTTTTCCAAATTCAAGCAACTGCATGAAAGCGTGGAATTCAACAGTTTGAGTCAGGCACGCAAAAAAATCATTGAAAACCAGCTGCGGGATTTTCGTCTCGGTGGTGCAGAATTGCCGCTTGCTGATAAAGCCAGATTCCTCCAGATTCAGGAAGAATTATCCGCATTGAGCGCTAAATTCAGTGACCATCTGCTTGATGCCACCAATGCCTTTTCCCTTTTTATCAATGGCGAGGAAGAACTTGCTGGTATGCCTGCAGATGTCTTGCAAGCGGCAAGACAAGCGGCACAGGATGATCCGGCAATGACAACGCCCGGCTGGAAATTTACGTTACATGCACCGTCCTATTTGCCGGTCATGCAATATGCACAAAATCGAGCATTGCGCGAGCGGATGTATCGTGCTTACGCCACCCGCGCCAGTGAGCTTGAAATGTTGTCAGAAGGTGAAACCAGCCGGGATAATATGCCGTTGATCCAGCAAATCCTAAAATTACGCCAGGAAGAAGCTCGACTGTTGGGTTACGATTGTTATGCCGAGGTTTCGCTTGCGCCTAAAATGGCGAAAACCCCGCAACAGGTGCTGGATTTTCTTAACGAACTGGCTACCAAAGCAAAACCCTATGCCGAAAAGGATCTGGCTGAACTCGAACAGTTTGCCAAAGAAAAACTGAAACTTGATGAGTTAAAAGCCTGGGATATTGCCTATGTCAGTGAAAAACTGCGCATTGAGTGTTATGCGTTTTCCGATCAGGAAGTCAAACAGTATTTCCCGGAGAACAAGGTATTGCCCGGAATGTTCAAGCTGGTCGAATCCCTGTATGGCGTTGGTATCCGTGAGGCAGACCGGCCGGTACAACGCTGGCACGAGGCTGTAAAATTCTTCGATATCACTAATGATAAAGGAAACTTGATCGGGCAGTTTTATCTCGATTTGTACGCTCGTCCCGGCAAGCGTGGTGGCGCCTGGATGGATGATGCCGTCACGCGCCGTCGTGTGGAAGTTCCAGAAATTGGCCGTTCGGAGGTTCAAACGCCGGTCGCCTATCTCACCTGCAATTTTTCCGCGCCGGTAACCATGGATGGGCACCTGCGCCCGGCCTTGTTCACTCATGATGAAGTCATTACCCTGTTCCACGAATTTGGCCACGGCTTGCATCACCTGCTCACCCAGATTGATGAACTGGGGGTTTCTGGCATCAATGGTGTGGAGTGGGATGCGGTCGAACTACCCAGTCAGTTTATGGAAAACTTTTGCTGGGAGTGGGAAGTATTGTGTGACATGACTGCGCATGTAGAAAGCAGCCTGCCGCTGCCACGCGCCTTGTTCGACAAAATGCTGGCGGCCAAAAATTTCCAGAGTGGGTTGCAAACCTTGCGCCAGATCGAATTTGCGCTATTTGATATGCATCTGCATACCGATTTTGATCCACAGGGTAGTCAGACGGTTTTGCAGCAGCTGGATAAAATACGTCATCAAGTGGCAGTTATCATTCCACCGGAATTCAGCCGCTTCCCGAACAGCTTTGCGCATATCTTTGCGGGCGGATACGCTGCGGGTTACTACAGCTATAAGTGGGCGGAGGTTTTATCCGCTGATGCTTACAGCATGTTTGAAGAAAATGGTGCTGGTCAGGTCATCAACCAGCACACCGGCGCACGTTTCTGGAATGAAATCCTCGCAGTGGGCGGCAGCCGTCCTGCCCTGGAATCATTTATTGCCTTCCGGGGACGTGAACCAAACATCGACGCGCTGCTGCGGCATCATGGAATGGCAACTTAAATCGGTAGTGATCTAAGTAACAGACAGATTTACATAGTATCGCTGTGTAGACACTGTTCACTGTTGGGCAGGTAATCTGATTTTTCCTGTTTGCACTGCCAGTTATAGAAGATTTCGATGCATTGGGTAATCTCCTGAATGGCTTGTTGCCGTGTTTTGAATTTCCGATGATGCGCCAGTTCGGTTTTGTGTGCCCCACAGAAATTCCCCACTGGAGCATTATCATAGCAATCACTTCTGCATCTCATGGAAGCGATCACGCCAAATTGTTGTAATAGATCTTAATTATTTGTAAAGTATTGACTACCTTGATCCAAGTGTCATTTCATGACGTTCGGACCGCTTCTCAAGATCATCCATGATCACTTGCAGATTAGTCATGTATTTACTTTAAAAATATAATCTGAGTTTTATCAAAACCATTAAAAAATATTTTAAGGAAAATAACTTGCTGTTAACACGCGATAATAGAAAGATTAGTATTATTGGTGGGTTACTGCTGATAGGACTCACCTTAATTACTGGTATTGTAGTTTATGACGTAATGCGCCAACAAATTGAGCTGTCTCTTGGCAGAGGACTTGATGTGGCATTGCAGGGCAAGGGACATTTACTTGAAAGCCAGATTGAGAGAACCCTGGCTGATACACAGGCGTTAGCTGTGCGTCCTTTTCTGGTTCAGTCCATGCAGCAACTTCATGCTCAATCTGACGATAGCAGTGCACTCAAAGATTTGGAAAGAGTCGTCTATTCATTGATGCAAAGCGGTTTCTCGGCAGCAGCAGTTTATAACTTGCACGGGAATATATTGTCTCAGGCAGGGCATTTTTCAGAAAAATATACGCAGTCATTACCGCTGAACAAACTTACGAATACATTTCTGATTTGGGACGGAAAGTTTATTTTGCATACCGATAAAGAGGTATTTGATCAAGATGGTGAGCGGATTGGTAGCATTACAACAGAAAGTACATTGCCACATTTGACGCGCAGCTTTGGTGAAATAAGAACGATTGGTGAAACTGGCGTATTCATGCTATGCGCGCCACCGAAGGAAAGCGACAAGAATATGGCTTGTCTGACAAGCAAGGCTGACGGTATAAAATTCAAATATTTGGCGAGTATGGTGGAAGAAGGCGGTGTGCTGCCGATGAATTATGCGCTGGATGGAAAAAGGGGGGTTATGGCTATCAAGGATTACCAGCAAGTACCAGTTATAGAGGCTTATGCACCGTTACATAACATTGGCTGGGGAATGATTCTTAAGCTGAACAAAGACGAATTGTTCAAACCCGTAACTAAAGAATTAAAAATTGTCATTTTTTATCTTGCTGGACTGATAGTTGCAGAAATATTTTTGTTAAACTGGTTCATACGTAAACTGATCAATTCCGAACGGGAAGTACGGAGTGCTAAAGAAAAAGCTGAGCAGTCTTCCCTTGAGCTGAGTCGTAAAGAATTGGAGTTGCGTGAGCGCCTGAAAGAAATGACCTGTCTCTATGAAATTCGCCGCAGCACCGGGCTGGAATTATCAATAGAGAATGTTTGCTTAAACATCTTTGAACACCTGATTCCGGCAATGCAGTTTCCGGAGATCGCTACTGTGGTAATTGAAATAAACGATAAAAGATATACTTCTGAAAATTATCGACAGAATTATGTAAACGAGGTAGAAACAAGTCTGGATAGCAGTCCGAAAGTATGCCACCGCTGTTATCGACATGACGCCACCATTGGACCTACATTGCAATCGGAAATTACTATCAATGAAAAGATATGTGGTCATTTGCGTGTTTTCTATCCGAAAGAGAAACCATTTATGATCATGGAGGAACAAAAACTTGTTGATACCATTGCCGTTGACTTGTCGAGATGGCTTGAGCGAAAACGATTAGAGCAGACCCTGATTTTTGTTGCAGAAGAACAGGCACAAACGATTGGACAAGAGTTGCATGACAATCTAGGACAGCAAATTGCTGCGGTGGGTTATCAAGCCGGAGCGCTAGAGAAAAAAATCCTCGCGTCAGGAAGTGAAGAGATGGCATTGGTAGCAGCTTCCATTGCGACACAAGCTCAGACTGCGGTCATACAAATCAAACAGCTTGCACAGGGACTGTTGCCTTTTGAACTGGAGGCTAATGGTTTGATAACGGCGTTAGAAAAACTGGCATCGAGGATAGCATCGACTTATGCGACAACCTGTGATTTCTTATGTGAGAATAAAATTATTATCAGCGATAAAAATACCGCACTGAATCTTTATCGAATAGCGCAAGAGGCTGTCAATAACGCGATACGTCATGGAGATGCTCGGCATCTGATAATCGCTCTGTCGCATGAAAGAGAAATGCTTAATCTGTCAATAAGTGACGATGGCTGTGGTTTTCTTGTTAAAAACAGTATCGAGGAAACACAAGGCATGGGTATCAAGATTATGCAGTATCGTGCCAAACAACTTGGAGGGATACTGGAATTTCTGCCACGTATCGAAGGCGGAATGAAAGTGAGCTTAAAAATGCGGATGACTTAGTGTGACGAATCCGAAAGCCCAAGTTATGCTGGTAGATGACCATCCCATGATGCGGCATGGAATGGCAATGCTCATCAATATGGAGCACGACCTGGAAGTATTTGCCGAGGCTGCAGATGGTGATGAAGCATTGGCGATACTCAAGAAAAAAATACATATCGATATTGTTTTGCTTGATGTAACGCTCAAAACAGTTTCCGGCTTCGAAGTCATTAAAAGCATGCACATCCATAATCCCTCGCTACCTGTACTTTTCGTTTCCATGCACGATGAAGCTGTTTATGCTGAACGAGCATTACGTGCCGGTGCGCGTGGTTATGTCATGAAGCAGGAGCCAGGTGATGTATTGGTATCCGCTATTCGCGAGGTCTTGAAGGGTAATGTTTATCTAAGTGGAAAAATGCAGGCCAAGTTGCTTAATCGAATGGTAACCGGAAGTTCTGAGCCTGAACAATTAATTAATACCTTAACGCCGAGTGAATTTGAAGTATTGCATCTAATTGGGTCGGGACATAGCAGTCAGGAAATAGCTAACCTACTCAACCGCAGTATTAAAACTATTGAAACACATCGCTTCAATATTCGTAGCAAGTTGAATCTGAAAGACAGTGCCGATTTGATCCGCTATGCCGCACGATGGATTTCAGAAGAGCATTAAAATTGAGAATACCTCTAAAAATTCAGATTTTTAAACAAGACGAGGCGAGAACAAAAAATATTGACGCAGCGTATAGTCGATATGCTGGTAAATATTTTTGTTGAATAACAACGTCTTGTAACAAAATATGGATTTTTAGAGATGCCCTTGAATCTGTGTTGGCGACCAAATGAGCACAGAAGCTGCAAGTTTTTTAGACGATCTAATGGTTTTCCTTAGTGAAAAACAATAGGTTCCCCGATGTACATCATTGTATGGGGTTAGTTAGTATGACCTCCTGTGAAATCACTTATTCACTTGGAGGAACCACTATCATGAAAACAGGAAAATATTTCATCACTTTATCAATATATATCTTGTTAGGTGTTGGGTCACCAATCAGTTCTTTCGCGTCCGATGAGGCCACCAAAACATATTCGGTTTATCAAAATAGCAACAGCCATTTAGACCACGATGTACTGGCAAGACAGCACGAGCGCTTGGCCAAAGAAATGCAGGCTAAAGTACAGGAAAAAGAGGCGATTTTAAAAACCAAACCAAGCACCAGTTTCTTCGGTAAAAATGGCAGGTATTTAAAATCCCGTATCGTGAATAAAATCCGTGAATATGATCAAGTTGCTCAGGAAAATTTAAAAGAAGCGGCTTACCACAGGGCTATAGCTTCCGGGCAGGCATCTGGAATGTATGTCGCAGAACCCAATAAAATGAATAGCCAGATTAATAAAGCAAGAATTAAATCTTACAACCCCGATGGGTTGTAAAGGCAGGTACTTTTGGAAGCTTGCATATTTTGTAAGCTGGTTGTGAGTTATGGTTTTTTGATTTGTCCTGTCACTGTTTCATCGAGTCATATCGCTGTTTTTTCTTTATTAAAGTAATTTAATCTTGAGGCAGCGTACCGTTTTTACTTGGAGATTCCTGTCATGCCAACAAAAAAATATTTTGTGGTCTTACCTACGGTTGGTCTGGCAGGAAGGTATTGGATAGTTTCTTTTATACTTGCATTACTGACAGCGTGCGCACCTGTGAATTCGTTGACATCAACGCGACACGCTGAAACTGATCTTGCCAAACAGGATAATCAGGGCAATTCAGATCATAACACGCTGGCAAGACAATACGAAAATCTGGCCGAAGAAATGCAGGCTAGAGCCCAAGAAACAAAAGTGATTTTAGAGCATAAGTCACATTCCAGTCATTTTGGTAAAAATTGGAATAATTTTAAATTACACGCTGAATTTAAAGTTCGAAAGTATGAGCAAGCAGCTGAAGAATATAGAGAGAAAGCCGCTTATCACAGAACGATAATGGCGATTAAGCAGGCAAATCATCAAACTGCTGCAGAATCGGGAAAACCGGATGACAATAACTATCTGGATAAGTTAGAAAACTGATCCAGGTGAAACTTTTCTTGTTTTCTTCGTAAATCAGTTTAGGATTCGATAGGTTCCTGGGCTTATGGGTCTAGCCCTGCGAAGGCAGCAGATTGTGGTGCATATTGTTACTTTATAGCGGATTCATGCAGATATACCTGTGCGGCTGATTCCCCCATGGTGGGCGTTGCGGTGAGTGGCCAGCTTTGTAATGAGGAATTTCCCAGGTCATACTGATCGATGGATCCTGTTCCCATCCCCACGAGAAATTCACATGCTGCAGTTGCCCAGGCATCGGCAGGGGTGATCCAGTCTGTGTTGTTATGTTGGTATGGTGCGTAAGGGTAGGCGATTCGCCAACCAGGAAATTTACGTTGTTCAGGAGTTATATTGATTAATGGCGTAAAAAAGAGCCCCGGAGCGAGCAGCAATGTATTTTGCCGGTGTTGCTGGATAATTTCATTTGCATTGACTGCTCTGAGCCACAGGCGAGCAGATTGGAGTCGTGATAGATCAGCTGATTGATCAGTTTCCGTAACCGTGATACCGATTTGTTTTGCGGTTTGTCTGGCAAAATCATGGAGGGCAGCACTTAAGGCTTGGTCTGGTTGATATTCAATTTGCAGGTGTGTGTAACCGTCTCTTTTGGCAGATTGAAGCAGCGCCAGGATTTGTGCTTTTAATCCTGGGAAATGGAAATACCAGCGACTGCCCGCAACGGGGTCGAGTTGAGAGAAAGGCAGAATCGTTTTTGCGCGTTCTTGCTGCATTGCCTGCACATAGTGGGATTCCCAACCAATCAGGAAAGGTGCGAGAATCAGCGCGTTGGGTGTTTGTTTGAGTTTTTCCTTGAGCTGGTGTATTGCATCATCCGGGGTGTCAAAATAAATAATATCAATGGCAGAAACGGGCGAGCCTGACTTGGATAACGAGCAGTTTGCGAGTTTTTTACCTAAGGTATCCGCCACTATATTTATTCCTGGTTTGGGTAATAACCCAAGTACAACTGGAAAGGATAAGCCGGATGATACGGTTTGATCAATATGGGTAAGGTAGTCGATCAAGCCGTCGATCTCGTCGTTGGCAAGGTCGGTGCGTGGCATCACTGGATCCAGTTTTCTGCCGCTTGGTGAAATACCTAGTCTGACGGCTTGCGTAAAGCTTGCTCGATCGTAAGCGGGTTCAGCCGCACCAGTACGCCGGGAAGTGAATGACTTGCTCAAGTTAAACCAGCGAATATCCGGTACGCGAATGAATGCCTCACCACCACCCCGCCCATCTTTGCCATGACAATTGATGCAGGCAATAACCGCGCCACTTAGCGTGACATTGCCATGCATGCGAGCATGGATAGCACGTCCATCGCGTCCGATACCTGTTTCATAGATGGAACGACCGAGTTCTCTGCTGATTGGCGTTTCGGCCAATACGACTTGGCTGAGGAAACACAGACTAAACAGGGTTGATAACCAGCAGAACGCTCTGAAGGAAATCATCGGGATGGATCAATGTGGTGTTGCGATGCGGAGCAGATCTGCAGCGATCCGCTCGGGAGGACTATCCGGGCGCAGTTTGATCCAGTGGCCATGACGTGTATTGCCAGCAAGCATCAGGGTTTGATGGTTAGCAGGGTCATCTGTCCATTGCCCTAATCTTTGGAGTATGTCTGCCATAATGGTCTCTTCTGCTGTCAGGAAATACCAGCCGGGAATATCGGCCTGATGTTTTACGGCAAAGGCCTTGAGCACGGCAGGCTTATCCCGCTGGGGATCAACCGATAGCGATAGAAAGATAATGTCTGATCCGAATCGCTCCCCCAATTGTCTGCGGACGGCCTGTAATCGCTGTGTCTGCAGCGGGCAGGCATCCTTGCAATGGGTAAAAATTACCTGAATTAATACGACATGACGGCTGAGCAGGTCACTGAGAAAGCGATGACGAATACCATTCTGATCGGTCAGGGCAGCATCCCCAAAATATTGATAGGCACGCACCAGTCTTTCGTCACTCTTTGCGGTGGTTGATAGAGCAGGTGATGGGTGAATTAGAATTAATAGCAGCAACAGGGGCAATAAGGCGATTCTGACCATTGAAGTATCCTCAAAAATGGAACTGGTCTACCGTATTGATGAGTATTTCCGGGGATGGTATGCCCACCCAGCGGAACCAGCGCTGGGTGGGTTCGTGACCCACTAGAATAACGGGCGGATGATCTTCACGACGCCCGCCAACCGGAATGCCAAAAGTCTGCAATAAGCGGTTAATGTCCGATGGTCGGCCAGTCAACCAGTGCCAATGATTGCCCGCGCCCAATCTATTGGCATGATCGAGCAGTTTATCTGGCGTATCGTTGACGGGATCTAGCGAAATGGAAATCAGGACGACGGTTTTTCCTAGCCTTTCCTGTAACTGTTTTTGTAGCTGTTGCATGGTGGCATTGAGTAATGGGCAAACCGTTGTGCAGTCCGTAAACACGAAATTTACAATGGCAACCTGATCCTGCATTAATACTGATAGGTGTTGCACTTGATTATGACTGTCACGTAGCGCAAAATCTGGTAATGAAAGCTGGGTTTTATGAGCGGCGACTGTTGCGGATGCCATTGCTGGCACCGCATGAATTTCCAGAAAATCTGCAGTTAGTAGCAACATACCCAGCAAAGAATAAAACTTCATCATGGCGTTACCATTGCGTTTCCTGGTTTTTCCACCAGAATAGTTGCAAAAATGGATTGCAATGGCTGATCGCCTTCAATATGGGCATAGTAACCGCCAGGTTGTGTCAACGTACCCGTGGCGAACCATTCTCCCGATTTTTCCGGATCGGGCTGCATGGGCAAGAAAATCGCTGATCCGCCTTGGGTAGGCACGATTCGCAAACGTAGGGAAATATTCGGAATAGTAGCTGCACGATCGTTAGGGATGCGCACGCGCAATGGGATGGGTTGACCCACGGAGATTTTCTGGACGCTCTCGCTAAGCCATTGAACCGTGATCGCCTCCGCTGCATGATCTGCAGCAGTTGACTTTGCGATATTTACGCCGAGGCATTCGCGTAATACGGGTGATTCGCTGGCGAGTGCCAATACCATACGCCCGGAGGAAGGCAGGCGGGTAATCGTGGAGTAACGCCCAGGCTCGATTTCACGTAACCCACGTTGCACGACCATGACTGCCAGCGGGTTATGACCGTAGGTGCGTAACCCCGCACTCGGAGCGTTCATGCCTTCCATGTAATGGTGCAGGGTACGTTCCGCAGGGGTAACGAAAAAGACACCTGCTTGATCGAGCGTTACCGCCATGCTCGATGCCCGTGGCAGATTGGGAGTGGCGGCAAGCGCAGTGGCGCCTGCAGGTATAAACTTTAAAATGGGTTGAGACGTATCCAGACTCGCCAGTGACAGCAATCCGACCTGCTCGCTCTGAAGCGTGCGAATATATGCAAATTGTTGAGAGAACATCACATCATAGGGTTGTCCAGAAAGCGTCAGGCGATGCTTCTCCTTACCAGATAAGGCGTCGAGCACATGCAGCCAATGCTGGCCTGGGTTGACAATCAAAAGGTAACGCCCATCTACCGTCAGCTTTGCTGGTCCCAAACCAGGTTCGAGTGTGATGCGATCCACTGGCCTTCCCTGTGTATCAAAACGGTGTATTTGTCCTGCTTTTGCATCCACGATCCACAAGAGCGCGGACTGATCGACGAAAACCAGACTAACCGGTTCAAAGCCGAGTGGCCGTTCGTGCAGAATCTGCAGATTGGCAGCATCGACAATGGTCAGGTTGCCACTCTGGCGGCTGCTGATGAACGCATACCGCCCGTCACTAGAAAAGGCAAATTCATGGTGACCGGTGGGTAAGGGGAGGTGAGCTACTATCCGATCCTGAACCGTATCAATAATTTCCACGGCATTTTCCGCATCGCTTACACCGGTCAGACCCACCCAGAGCAGGCGCTCATCCGGCTGCAAGGCCAGTCGCGTGGGTTGTCCCGGTAAGTCCAGGTGATGCAGCACTTTCAAGGTTTGCAGATCCGCAATCGCCAGTTTCTTTACGTTTGGCAGGGCGACGAACAGGCGCGCATCATCGCTGGTTTTGTGCCAGTCGAAGCCAGCGCCTTGTAGTTTTATTGCGCTGTATAAACTGCTGCGACCGCTGAAACTGACAGAGGGATCTAGTACCGAGATGCTGGATTCGGCATCCAGCGTGATGACAAAATAGCCCGTCAAGTCCAGCAACGGGCGCTGCAGAAGATTGCCACTGAGATATCTGGCGATACGTTGTCCACAAATTGGCACCGCCCCTGACATCGTGTCCGTCTCCCGGTCAAGCCACGCACCCACGCTCCAGTTGCTGAGTGGCTGGTCATCCGCAAGACGTTTACCTTCCAGCGATAGTCGAACGAATTGCCCCGCTTGGGGTGTAACGGCAGCATCCTCCTCCAACGCTTCCATACGTACAAGCATCTGGATGCCCTCGCGCTCGATAATACGATCCAGATAGCGGGGGGGCGCAGCTTCGGCGGTCACCAACCCTGCTGCAAGCAGCAGGCAGGCGAGAAAGTGCCGCGTTTTCATGGAATATTCAGCATTGCGCGCGCAGTGCAATCGGTGCCAGCGGCAATGGGCTGGGGGTTACCCGGATCAATGCCCACAAACCGCTAGTGATGCCAAAGCCGCCATGGTCGCGCCACAGATAATCTCCGGCAACGGCATGTTTGCCGCCAGCGCGCGGAAACACCAGATCGAAATGCGCCATGGGTGAAATACTTTCTTGCCCGCCCATGTGTATTGCCATTGGATTCTGGCCGATGCATTTTGATGCAACTCCCCAATCTATGGGTCTGCCGCCAATCGGGAATGATTTTCTGTCTACCCGTTCCGCCAGATACGGGTCACGCGCCCAGCCATGGCCGTGTAGTTCTATTGTGGAAGCACGGCCAACTCCGGTTGGTAGAAGCGCGCGAATTCGCATTTCCTGCCCTTTGGCAACCGTCATGATGGGTACGTAAGGTTCGCTAACCGGTTGGTCTGCGCTGATGATGGTGCCGCCCGTTGCAGGGGTTTTGTTTGCACAGCATTTATTACTGAATGCCTGCCAGGCGCTGGCTGCTCCGGCGAAACCTTCACGGCCAAATGGTGCATCTGGCGGCAGGCCAAAACGGAACCACATCGGTTCTGCGGCATAGTTGATTGCCATATGGCCGGCATCATGCGCGTCTTCCGGCGCTGTCCGGTCAGATGCTTCACGGGCAAACTCTTTCTCGGCTGCAAGATTGGCAACTGCTGAGCCATCTGCATAGCGTAAATTGAGCCCTTTCTGATGGATAAGCGCGAAATCACGGAATTCCCGGACTTCCATCTTTTCATCCATGGTTTTTACGGGATAGCTGACGGTTGTCATTGCTCTGGTCCAGCGTTTTTTGGTTTGATTCCATCCTGGGTTCTGCCGGTCAATGACTTGTTCCCCATACTCGTCATGCCAGGTTGCGCCTTCTGGTTCGATGATCAGAGCGCCAATGGCTGCTTTTTGTCCTTGCTTGATGCGATCGGGTGGCGTCAGATTCGTGCCGCCAAATTCGACGGGCACAAAGCGGCAATTCTCTCCAGCATTACCCGAAATCTGTACCAGTTTTAGATTCTCGCGTGATAGGCCTGGATCAAGCTGTTCATAAAACAATTTTCGCCAGCCGTAGGCCTGATCCAGTCCTGCTTCCAGGCCATTGTGCAACAGGATGCCAGCCGTTTCAAATAGAAAGGTATCGGAGAGCAATGCCACAATATCGGGTACGAGGTTAATAACCCTGTTCTTGATTTGCGGCAGATCGAGCTGGCTGGCGGCATGATTGAAATTTGGGTCGAAATGCTCGATAAAAGGTAGTGCCTTTAACAGCGGTAAATTGGGTTCACCGGCTCCCCAAGGTTCAAGATCGACCGAAATTCTGCTTTTCAATATTTCTCTAAAGGGCGATTGCAGAATTTGCGAGCATTCCTGACGGGATGTGATGATATTCAATGTGTTTAGTGGCAATGTTATGACACTTGCCGTCACATCGCGCAACAGGCTATTGAATGGTTCTGCCAGGCTGTTTTCCTGGTTTTTTGGAACAACGGGCAGCAGTTTGCGCAGTAGCTGCGAAAAACCTTTCACGGTGCCAGAAGCGTTCATGTTTGAGATTGGCTCATCCGGCAGCAGCTGTTTATGGAGTGTCTCCAGGATTTCAGCGGATATGGCTCGGCCGAACTTGACCGGCAATGCTCGCAGTGTTTCAACCGGATCGATAATGCCGATTGCTAATAGTTCATCGACCACCGGTAAGCTGGCAATGGATTCAAAACAACCCAGTTCACGCGTGGCCTGTTCAAGTTGATTGGCTATCGTTTTGATTTCCGGGCTGACTATGCCGGTTCCGGGATAATTCGGACCGAGTATTCTGAAGACCGTTTCACGGAAAAACGCTGGTGTCATGAGCTTTGCCGGGGAACGCAGTGGCTTATTCTGTTGTGCCATGCTTGCGAACAATCCAAGGTGCTGGTATTGCTGATCGATATCCGGATCCGCATATGCTTCACATGCAGCGGGAGTCGCAGGGGTATGCAACAAGCCTGCATACCATTGATATTCGATCGTTTCTCCTGGGGCGATGGTGCTGATGTGATTGATGCCAACATTATTGCCGTCGTGCGTTTGTACGTTGTAATGCACCAGTTGCGGGTGTAATCCGATATGCCGGGAGGGGCGAATCAGGTTGTTGTTGAAGCTGCTCATGCTTGATACACCACTGCCAGGATCACGAATGACAATGCCAGATAGCGAGGTATAACCATCAAGATCGGGCATGGCATCTGGCTGGCTGGGCAGACGATTACGTAACGTGACACGGATACATTCTCCGGCAGCTGCGCGCAGCACGAGCGGTTCTACTGGCCGAAACGGTTTGAGTTTACCGTTTTCATCCAGATCTTCAGAACGTACGAACAGGATGGCGGTTGGATCGTGCAGTGGTCCACTGCCATATTGCCTGGTTTCGATATGACCACCCTTGTGCTCGATTTTAAGCTTGATGTTAGTTGTGCGCGGGTTGTAGATCAAAGTACCACCTGTGGGATCGAGTTGCGCACGCGCGCTTGCGGGTGGAATCGTGACACCCAGATCATTGTTTAATGCCTGGTTTGCTAGTACGGCAGTAACGTCATATAAACGCACTGGCGCTCCAGCAGGGCAGTGATCGCCTGGGTTATCCTGATTAAGTGCCAGTGAAACGGGAATGAGGTTACCCGGCAGCGATGTGAGATTCTTATTGAGCTTGCCTTCACTGCGCAAAATTCCCCATACTCCGCTCCAGATACCATCTTGACTGGTATCGATTTGATACATGCGATCATTGAGCAGAGTATTACTGAAGTAATCGGTGATGTTGGCGGTAAAAGTAAACTGCTCGGATAATCCGGCATTCTGCGCATTGCGCCAGCCGGAGTGTGGTGCCTGACCAAATCCGGACCCGCTCTGCAGCCATCTGAGCCCGTTGATCGATCCATTATGTTCGTGCTCGTGTGATCCGCCCTGAATTTTCACGCGGACAAGATCACCGGAATAAGCGCGCATGATGGGGGTGAACGGATCCCCTGCCAAAATTCCTTGAGTTAGAGGTATGTAGGGGGTTTTACCCAGAGGGGTGTTCAAGTCAGAGATTTTACGATCAGTGCGAGTCTGAAATGCATAGGCAAGATCACCGGCAAAATCTGCTGCCTGATCTCCTTTTTTACCATCTGCAGCAATTTCATCAGGATCATAAACCCGTGCAGCGATGGGTTCATTACGATAATTGACCACCATCATACCGACATCATCAGCGGAAATGGCTTCTGCGCAGGGGCGGGGTGGCTGTCCCTGGGTGTGGTCATAGACAGCGCCTGGTAGCCCTTTGTATCCGCCTGGACAAGTCGGTTCATACGCAATGACATCCGGAAACACGGGATTGGCAGGTTTGCGCACGGATGGGTGAATCGCTTTGCGGAAGCTGTCTTGGGTAGGTTTTGCTGTTTTGGCAGGGTCGAGCGGCCAGCCTATGCCTTTTTTGTCTACGCCGTAATACGCGTCTACCAGATAAGCGTGCTGGAAATCACCGAACTGCAGGAAAAATTCCCGATGGGAATCGTCATGTCCGTCATGATCCACGTCAATCTGCTGCCCATTCCTGGCAGTAATGACTGCCTGCCAGGAGGTCGGCCCGCCATCCTTGCGGACAGAAGTATCATAGAGCCTGACACCGGTTTCATTGTGTCGCCATTCGGAGCCCGGTGGCTCAGTGAGCATGGTGGCGTACAGCCCCATTTGCTGATGGGTGGAGGGGCCGAGATGGTCGTGGGTAAACGTAATGCCGAGTCCACGATGGATTTTTTCGGCATTGATGATGGGGTCGGAAAACCAGCGTTGCAGAGTGGTACGCGCGCCGAGCCAGTCACAGGTACCGGGCATACCATATTTCACATCAAACTGGTGTGCATCGCCGCCAACTTGTTGCCATTTGGTTTCACAGTTGGATGCCTGATGACCTGGAATATTACTGGCATTGAAATAGGGATGGGTTGAGGGGATCAGTTGCACTACCCCACCTGGAGCCGAAACGGCTTGCCCTGGATGAGTGGCATTCCATTGATTGATGGCATGAATCCGTTCACGAACCATGCCAGGCGAAAAGGTACCATCTTCGTAGTTCCAGCCATTGGCACCACCATCCGCCGAAGTCAGATCCCACTTGGGCAAATGGATATGTTGCCCAATGACGTCCGTTGGTGTGGTGATTTGATAGTCATCGCCGTAGAAATAATGCGGTACCAGATTGGTGTGCGCATACATCGCGCAATCAAAGGTATTCATACGGATGACCAGTGGTTCAGGAGGACGTGTTTTATCAAGTAACAGACCAACATCTTCCCATAAGGTCAGAATACGCTGTTGTGGATAGTGATAGCCAAGTTTGTTGAAGACCACATCTAGCTGGATGTTAGCGCCTTTGTAGACCCGTGGTTTGTCCGCACCAAATTCAATCCCATTGGGAAGCAGACGTTTATCGACATCAAGATGGCCATTGGGTGTGCCATCAAAAGGAAAAAACTTGCCATTCCCTCCTGTCATCAATACCTGACGCTGGTCGTCCATGCATGGTTCGTTGTAGGGCGCGCCAGGAACAGGCGCCCCACCGTTGGTGATGAAACTTGCAGGTGTAATCACTCCCGCCATATCTTGTTTGGAGGTGGTATGAGCAGTTTGTGCGTGAAAGTCCATCGCGAGCCGCTCAAGATCAGTGCCAGCTTCATCGTAGTAGACTGGCATGGCCTTTTTGATATGTTTCTCAGCGGTGAAACGGTCTACCTTAGAAATAGCCTCCCCGCCTGCAGAAAATCCTGCAAGTGCGTGTCGTGGTAGCCCACCATCATGGCCACTGACAACACCAGGGATGGCACTCATGTCTAGCGGTGGCGTGGTGGGACGCGAACCAACTGTGGTTTCGGTGCCAGCCACCCAAAAAGGAAATCCGGGATTTTTGGTGCGATCAATTACCTTGGCAACCGAGCCGTAGGTTTCTCCATCCAGACCGATACGTGGTTGAACGGTGACTTCACCGGGCATCACCGCCATTCCCTTACCCGGTAGCGGCACAATTGCAGGAATCGGCGTGCCAGCGATGATTTCACCATCCGGAAGCGCGCGTGATCCAGCAGCAGGTTTGCCATGCCTTAATCCAAATAATTCCTCATGAAACCCGGATTCACTGTTACTAATGGCAAGCTTTGTTCCTGCCTCAAAGACATCATGATTGCGCCACATGTACCACATGCCTTGCGCAAAATGGGGGTAAAAGTGACAATGGAAAATCGCATCGCCGACCGTCTTGTTGCGATTGCCAGATCCCCCAAAAGCTATTTCATAGGTGTAGCCGGAACCAGGGCCAACGCCCTGGGCATCGATATAATTGGAGTTGTCATCATTTGGGTTGAACAGCCACTGATGGTTATGCAGATGAAAAATATGCTGTTCCTTACCAGAATGCGAATTGCGGAATTTGACGAAATCACCAATGTAGCTGTGATGAACATTGGCGGGATCATGAGGATAATAAGCCTCTGTCGCTTTCTGATCTTTGGGTTGTACACAGAAAGTCTTCCGTTCTGATTTGTATCGGGGATTGAGTATCTCCCTTTTACCAGAAGGATCTTCCGGATCCTTAATCATCGCAATATACTCGGGTTGGCATTGGCTAATGACCAGATTGGCTGGTTTGTCCACCAGCATGGCAGCATCTCCCACGGCAAACGAGGAAAGAAAAAATTCCTCATAGGCACAATCCAGGCAGTCCTGCATAGGGCCAGCTTGCAGTCGATTGGCAATAATTTCTGCACCAACACCGCCCGATCCGTAGTTAATCATGAAAGCATCCCGCACACCATGCAGGGTATGACTCAATTCGGGGTGCTCAAAAAAATAGGGAAATGCTTGCGTAGCCGCATTCTCATCGTGAAAAACCGACACAAACTCTCGGAAAGGTTCCAGACGGTTGGGCAGGGTTGGGTTTTGTTTGCCTTGTGATTCCAGTGGATAGGTGGACGCAGGAAAACTGCCATCCGGATTGGGGCCGACGATAATGGCGTTGATATCGCCGTGCATGATGCGTTTACCCTGCACCATGTTGAGAACGGGTTTGCCCGCTTTGCCTTCACGACACCAGATTCCATTAGGGCAATCATTGCCATAAAGTTTTTCATAATCGATGATGGACTGCCCCCCCGGCGTTTGGCCAAGAGTGGCTAAACGCATTTCTTCTTCCGTCACCTGGGCGCGGTAGAAACGTGCGTTTCTGGGTTGCACTGCTACAACACCGAATAACCCGACGCCACTATTACCAGAGGTGCCTTCACCGCCAAATACCGCGCCATCACTGCTGACCAGATAGGCGCCCTCATGCGGCGCATAGAAGCAGTACTCACGAGTTTCCCCGGGTTTGACGAGACTGTTGCTGTTTTTGCCTACGTAGGAGCTATCATCGTCGATACTGCTGACCAGTTCCAGCCCCTGTGGGTGGAATCCTACCCAGCGGCTGGCGACCTGATCGTCAATGCGGTACAGCTTGTCTTCGCCAGGTGTTCCTGGCGCATCCTTGCTCGCATGCTCCATGGGGTGATCGATTCCCGGTAAAGGATGTGGATAGGAATTGAAAGGATTGGCCTGGTTGGAAAAATGATCACTGGTTTTGGGATGCGGGCCAGCATCCACCTGGAGCAGGTTGGTGAAACGTACTTTCAGATATTCTCCTGCTGCAACACGCAATACCAGCGGTCGAGGGCGTAAATCTGGGCGCAGGGCAATGCCGCGACTGAAGGACTTTTGCTTCGCTTTGGCAAATAATTTTTTGCCTGTTTGAGTGTAATCGAGTGTTTTTTGGGTTTTCAGATCGATGACATCATGTCGCAGCGCGTACATCATCCAGTTGACGTTCTGTGCACCGAGGCGGTTGAAGACGATTGGATGGTCGATTGCCACGACATCCGCTTCCAGTGCCGATTGCGGACATTGAGCTGCTGTCGCCGCGCCAGTAAAAGTGAGGAATATCGCCAAACCTGTTACGGTCACTATAACGTTCGTTTTCATTTTCACCCTCCTTATCCAGCGGTTATGGCAGCGGCTACTGAAAAGCCCCATCGACTACCCGATTTGATTATAAGTTTTTGTGTAACTTGAGTGTTGTGCGGAATATCACAAAGTTGTTTATGGCAGATTGTGGAAGCGTTACCGGGCAAATCAATGGTGCAAAAACAGGCACGTATAGGTCTGGATACTGGTTTGTTTGGTATTCCGATGTGGACAGGTGTCGAGAAAAGGCATGTTCAGTTTCTTTATGCGTGCCTGGGTGTGTTCTTTTAGTATGATAGGTGGGATACGTTTTCCAATTTTATGGAATTTAATCATGTCGAAGTTGGCTGCTGACCTCAAGATTCTGATTCTGGACGATGAACCTTTCATGCTGAAGTTGCTGGCGCGTATGCTGACGAATCATGGCTTCCCACTGGTCACTTGTTGCGAAACGGGGGAGGAGGCGTTGCGGTTGGTGGATGATGCTGCTTCCCGGCCTGATCTGATTATGCTGGATCTGAATATGCCTGGAATGGATGGTATCGAGTTTGTTCGATATCTGGTGGAACGGAATTTCTCTGGCAGTCTGGTGCTGGTAAGCGGAGAAGGTGAGCGAATGCTCAGAATCGCCGAGAAGTTGGTGCAGGCGCACAAGATTCCGATTCTGGGGTATCTGCAAAAACCGGTACAGCCGGATGCACTGCTGATTTTGCTGTCGCGACTGACTTCCCAAAATGTGGCAGCAGAACAACTTGCTGATTCAGAGAAGGCTTATGACGAGCAAACTATTCGCACAGCCATCCAGTCTGGTGCCATTGTAAACTATTACCAGCCGAAAGTACGGGTGGATACCGGGAGAGTGGCAGGTGTAGAAACGTTGGTGCGTTGGCAACATCCGGTTGATGGGCTGATCTATCCGGATCGGTTTATCGGATTGGCTGAAAAATATAGTTTAATCAATGTGCTCACCGGTAAGGTGCTTGAGCAGGCATGCATTCAGGCAAAAGTCTGGCAACAGGCTGGTTATGAATTAAAAGTTGCGGTTAATGTTTCCATGGATAATCTCGCTTCACTCGATTTTCAGGATGTGGTGGTTGCACTGGCTGCCAAGGCTGGTATCGCACCCAATAAGATCGTATTGGAGATTACCGAAAGCCAGCTGATGGGAGATATCCGCGTGTCTTTGGAAATCCTGACCCGTTTGCGTTTGAAGCGTTTTCATTTGTCCATCGATGATTTTGGTACCGGGCATTCTTCGCTTTCGCAGCTACGGGATATTCCATTCGATGAACTCAAGATCGACCAGGGGTTCGTGCATCGTGCCTGGGAGAATGAAACGTTACGCGCCATTTATGACACTAGCCTTGCATTGGCCAAACAACTGAATATGGAATCAGTGGCAGAAGGGGTGCAAGACCGATACGATTGGGATTTGCTGCGCAAGACCGGCTGCGATCTGGCGCAGGGGAATTTCATTGCACGCGCCATGCCTGCCGAGGTGTTTGAAACATGGCTCGCGGATTGGCAGCAGCGACTCACGACGGAGTCGCTGCTGGCCGTTCAGCTTGAGAGATAATGGCAAAAGCTTGGTTCTGAATTGATAAGATGTAATCAATTATCGCCGGAATCCACTGACTTCGTAGGTGATTCCATCCTGATTGCGCCCGCTTGTTCCGCGTTGTGAGCTGAAATAGAGCTTTGAGCCATCCGGGCTGAAGGCGGGGCCGGTGATTTCAGAGCGATCATGCCTGACAATCTGCAGTAAGGGTTTGATGACGTTTGCAGATAAAATCACGATCTCCATATTGCCGCCATCTTCAGCAACCAACAATTCACCAGCAGCATTGGCGGTAATGTTGTCTACGCCAGTCAGGATGGGCGATGTATGCCGCGCCGCATCATAGATAATTTTCAGGGTTTGCTGAGTAATGTCCAGTGCCCAGACACGGTTATCACCCTTGGTCGTGAAATAGACGATACCATTTTGATACCAGATACCTTCTCCTCCGTTGAAATGGGTGGCGAGTACCGATTGCTTGCGGGTGGGTTGATCATTGGCGGAAGGATTGCGCACGGCATGCCAGACAACCCGATTGCCTTGATCGTGGAGTACTTGCATCACCTCCAGTTTACCCGTTTCAAGATTGGGAAATCCAGCGGAATCAAGACTGATGGCGGTATAACGATACAGACAGCCATCTGGTTCATCTTCAGTCAGATAGAGCTGCAGGTTACGGGTATCGACGGCAATCGCTTCATGCTTAAATCTGCCTAGTGCTTCGCGTATGACGGGTGGTTGCCTGCCAAAGGGGTTACATTCCCAGACAGCACCGTATGGAATTTCTTCGCATGACAGCCAGGTCTGCCATGGAGTGGCGCCGCCAGCGCAGTTATTGTTGGTGTTTTGCAGAATGGAATAAGCATCGACCAGTTTTCCGAGGTGGTCAAAACACAGTGCGCCCACACCACCTTTGCCACCCTTGAGTTCACTGTTGGAAACATAAACCCAGCCACCATCAGGTGCTGCAAACGTCGCGCCACCATCTGGAGCGGCATGCCATTGATAACCGAATAACCGTTCACCTGAGCGCGCCACGATGCGTGAGGTGAAACCAGCAGGTAGGCGCACATTATTTTTGTCTGGTACCTGCAATGGGCCAATTTCTGCTAATTTGGGAAAGGAAAATTTTTGAGTGGCAAAAGTGAAAGGTGCAATAAACAGGGCGCTTAATCCGCCTATGCCCAGTTTGCAGAGTCTGCGGCGGTCAGAATTGATGACGGGTAGGTTCATGGTTTTGTGATTGGTTCTGCGTCGGACTCAAATATTGTGACGGACTGATGCTGCAGCAGTTTGACAAAAGGGATGTCTGTGTTAGTAGAGGTGATTAGTTGATCGAGTCGTTGCCTTTTGCTTTTGCCAAGGATGACGAACACGATCTGCCGACTTTCGACCAGGGAACGAAAGCTCAGACTGATGCGCAGAGAGGGTGCGACCGGTGGGGCAGCGGACTGACAAAGCTGCGCATCGTGCTCATCGAGCGGCATCCCCGGGAAAAGTGAAGCAATATGGCCATCTTCCCCCATGCCCAGTATCACGAGATCAAACGGCTGCGGCATGGTGACCAGACGTATGTCAATGGTTTCTATGGCTTCGACAGGATGGGTGTGAGCGGTTTTGAGCGGGATAAAATGCGGCTTGATCGCCATTTGTTGCAGAAAAAACTCGCGTAACTGTTTTTCGTTGGAATCTGCCTCGGTCGTTTCCACCCAGCGTTCATCACTCAGTGTGAGATAAATACTTTGCCAGGGTAGATTCAGCTGGCTGAGTTGCGGAAGGAAAGCGTTGGGCGTCTTTCCGCCGGGTAGCACCAGGCTGGCGTGATTTCTGATAGTAAGTGCACGGCTTAGGTGGTTTGCTACAAACTGCGCTAAACCATCTACCAGTTCGCCCAGATTATGAGAATAATGGCGATTGATTAGTTTATCAGTGGACATAGATCCGTGACGATCTCTACCTCAGCCGGGAAAGGATTACTGTCTTGTGGGCGGACGCGACCGAGAAAAGCGATACCATTGTGTCGCGCACTTTCATAATCAATCAGCGCATCGCCAATCATCAGCACGCGGTCTGCTGCAAAACCATGTTCTGACAAAATTTCGGCAATGATGGCATGTTTGAGCGCGGGCGCGCCTCGTACTGCGGTAAAGAAAGAGGTAAGGCCACGTTGTGTGACGATATTGCGCAATTCATTCTCCGGTGTTCCAGAGGCAATAAACAGCGGTCGTCCTGCTGATGCAGTGCGAATCAGTTTTTCTGCTCCAGCAACCGCATCACAGGCGATGACCGCTTGCATCACCAGTTGCGAGAACTGCTGATCAAGCGCACGCTCCTCCTCCTGGGTCAAGGGAGGTTTTTTTAATAATTCCTGCTGGAAATAATGGAACTTACGGTAGCGGGACATGCCACCATTGGCACGGTGATAAGCAACGGCTGCCTGGGTAATTTGCTCGCCATGATCGCGGTAGAGTTCCGCGAATGCCTCGGTTTTGATATCACCGGATTCAACGATGACGCCGTCAAAATCAAAGATTATGGCCTGCCAGTGATCAAGCGTGGTAGTTGCTAGTTTCATGCTCGGTTGTCGGAAGCAGTAGGGGTGGCATTCCCGATACCATTTACTTCCTGTTCATGATTAAGTTGCTGATGAATTTCACGGATGCAGTCGATCAATCCCTGCCCGAGATCAACATGCTCATTGAGTACCAGTTTTCGGCCAATGCGTGGCTGGAAGGCGTAGGGTGTGACCTGGTAATGATGCACCGGATTGGCCTCATTGAAGTGTAATTCAACCTGGTTGGGCATGATTTCCGCGATCATGGTCATGACATCACGTATCCGTAGTTTTTCCTGGCCGGTTAATACAAGATGCCGGTTGGCGAATTCCGGAGTAAGAATCTGCACGCTCATGCGTGCGGCATCTTCGACGTGAATATACTCGCGCAGGGCATCACCACTACCGTGATAGGTAATGCTATGTTTTTGCAACGCTTCATACAGCATGCGGTAAATGCCATTACGCCTATCGGCGCGACGACCATACAGCGAGCCGTAGCGCAGAATGGTGTAATCGAGGCCATAACGTTCATGATAGGTTTCTGTGAAACGTTCTGCCGCTTGTTTACTAGCGCGATAAAAACTGCCTGATTCGGAAAAAACATAAACACTGCTGGCAAAGATAAATCGTCGTACACCCGCAAGACGTGCAGCTTCCAGCGCATGCATGTTGCCGATCACATTGATATTGGCAGTAGCGAGCGGATGATTGTGTGCTTCATCGATATCGGCGATAGCGGCAAAGTTGTAGACGACGGAAGCATTCTGGACTGCTGCGATGACTTGATCCGGATTCATCAAATCACCAACTACCATTTCCTGGTCGGGGCGTTGATAGGGCGATAACTGTTTATCAAATAGACGTACCTGAAAACCGGCGGCAGATAGGGCATCAGCCACGTGACTGCCGAGAAAGCCCCCCGCACCAAGCACTACCGCTATTTCAGTCTGTGGTTGATCAATTGGCTGCATTGATAATTCCTGCTTCAGTTAGCCCTGTCCATAAGTTTTCCGCAGCTTCGATTTCCATGCGTTGTCGGGATTCTTTTGCCAGAGAACCAATATGGGAAGTTAATAAAATGTTATTCCGATTACACAATATTCCACGATAAGGTTCTTGTTCGAAACTATCCAAAGCGGCAGCACCGAGGTGGCCGGAAGACAATGTCGCATCCAGCGCAGTTTCATCCACCAATCCACCACGTGCAGCATTGATCAGAATGGCGTCAGGTTTCATTTGTGCCATGGCGCGTGCATCGATCAAATGGTGCGTATCATCCGAGTAAGGTAAATGAAGCGTAACCAAATCAGACTGTGTCAGCAGGTTTTCCAGGGAGACCAGGGCAATAGCCAGAGTTGTGTCAGACAGGTTTTGTAGATACGGATCATGCGCGATGACATTGGCGCCAAATGCCTGGCAGAGGTGGGCGACACGGCGGCCAATATGTCCTAATCCTATAATGCCGACCGTTTGTGCGGCTAATAGATGCCCTTGAGTACGCGGCCATTCTCCCTGACGAATCAGCCGATCGGTCTGTGGAATCTGACGCAGACAGGCGAGCATTAATCCTAGCGTTAATTCAGCAACCGCCTGCGCAGGTGCTTCCGGCGTGTTGAACACCTGGATACCGAATTCTTTGGCAGCTTTCAGATCAACGCTGTCCAGTCCGGTGCCACAGCGGGCGATAACGCGCAAGGTGCTTGCTGCTGACAATACATGCCGGGTCAGCGGTTCTATTCCCGCGATCAATCCTACCGTATCATTGCCGAGCAGCGTTATGACTTCATCTTCGGTCAACTTGCGTTGATAAGGATTGCAAGTGATGGAAATACCTTGCGATAACAACCGCTGTACGACTGGGTTATTGTCCAGATCGAAGGAAGAGGTGGAAATGATAATTTTGCTCATAAATTTGCCTTAATGATCTGTAGATGGGTGCGGCACAGCGAATCCAGCATACGGATATCCAGACTGTACCCCAAGAAGGTAAAGCCTTCCTGAATACGATGTTGCAGCTGGGCATGATCGGGTTCAATTACATGGATACCGCCCGCTTTGCGGTGACGCAGGCCCGCTTGTAATACCTGGGCAATTGCTGCCTGTACATCCGGATGATCGAGTTCACCCGGTCGTCCCATTGAACCGGATAAATCGTAAGGGCCGATGATATACGCATCAATATTCTCTACCGATAAAATGGCATCGATATTTTGTACCGCCTCGATATGCTCAATCATGACGATTACCACTGCATTATCCTGCAGCCATTGCTTGTAAGCGGGGAAACCCGCCCCGTAACTCTGAGCACGCGCCAGGCCAACCCCACGGCTACCGAAAGGTGGATAATAAACTGAGTGGACTGCGGCAGCGGCATCTGCAGCAGACTTGATCATTGGTACCATGACGCCGGTTGCGCCAGCATCCATAACGCGCTTGATCTGATCGGGATGGTTGGAAGTGAGGCGCACAATTGCTGGGCACTGTTGTCCATCCAGTACCTGAATCAGGGTTTGTATTTCGCTCAATTCCAGCACGCTGTGTTCGGCATCGAGCACCAGCCAGTCGAAACCCGCGCTGGCCATGATTTCTGCAATCGCGGGATGGCCTAGTGTAATCCAGGAACCAATGGTTAGTTCACATTGGGTAAGGCGTTGCTTGAGAGACATAGAAGTTTCAGTATTGTGTAATGAGTGGATCGTTCGTCAACAGCTTCGCAACACGTGCTAAATCTGCCTCGGTATCGACTGCCTGCGTGTCGTGGCTGGTTTCCACCATCCTAACCGGATAGCCATGTTCTATTAGTCGCAGCATGTCAATCGATTCAAGCTGTTCCAGTGGAGTAGGGGGCAGACGGCTGTAGGTTTGCAGACAAGTGTGCGTGAACGGGATGATACAAACCTGTTTATAGGCTGTCGTTGCAGCAAAACCCGCCTGAGCGAGAGTCGGAATGGGCTGGCGGGTCATGTAGAGCGCATTACCCCGGTTGTCCATGACGACTTTGATGGTGTTGGGATTGCGGAAATCTTCTTCACTATCAATGCGGCGCGTGAGATTGACGCAAGCCAGTTGTGAATCATGATGAAAAGGTGCAACGGCGGCATCGATCATTTCCGGATGTACCATCGGTTCATCCCCCTGCACCATAACGATCAGATCGGCATCAATCTGCGCGGCTGCTTCCGCGATACGATCGCTGGCACGTTCATGACGGTCAGACGTCATAATGACGCGTGCGCCAAAAGCGGTCGCTGCCTGCTGAATAGCTTCATCACAAGTGGCGATATAAGTGGCCGTGAGTGACTGGCTCATGGCGACACGTTTGTAGACATGTTCCAGCATGGTACGAGATAACAGTGGCGCCAGGGGTTTCCCCGGAAAACGGGTCGATCCCATGCGCGCGGGAATGATGGCGATAGTTTGCATAAGCATATTATAAAAAGCAGAATGTTTTAGTTGATAACGAGTGGCGATAGAAAGTGTTGCATGGTCAGGCTGCTTGAAAATCAGGTTAAGGCGCAATCGTATATAATGCCGCAGTTTTCCGTGAAATTTAGAGATTGTGCGGTCTTGAACAGCTAATCCAATCCGCTACGGTTCCCCAATTTTTAAGCACGTTACCGCCCATGAAAGCCCTCTTTTTCCTGCGCCATTATAACGACATTGACCATATTACACCGGTGATTACCCAATGGGTTGCTGCCGGACATCGTTGTGATGTGGTTCTGATTGGCGCATTCCGGTTTCGATACGATTATCGCGTCAAGTATCTGTCCACGCTGGAAGGAGTTCGAGTGGCTCATATGCGCGAGCTGTTTCCCGCGTGGCTTTATTTAGCGTGGCGGTTGCAGATGCTGCTATTGACCGGCAATCTGCGTCGGTTGGCGATAGGGCCATTAATTGCCTGGTTAGCAAAAGTTCATGACGAACGACGCCGGGCGCGGTTATGGCGTAAAACAGTGCAGTTTTTGCTGGAACGCACCTTTGTCAATGATAAACAAGGTGTGATTGCTTTTGACTGGATCGAACGCAATTCCGTGATTGCTCTGGAGTGGGTGGAAACCGTCCTATCGATGGCGCGTGCACAAGGGATTGGTAGTGTTTCCCTGCCGCACGGAGATAGCCCTCATGCCAACCAGTTGATTCGCAGAGGGGAGTGGAAGCTGGGGCCGGATGTGACTTTTTCCGCTGCAAAAATCTTCGACCGTGTGGTGGTGCCTAATCAATTATGCGCGCAGCGCTTTTTACCTTTTTTGCGACCGGGAACGATTGCGGTGCTGGGTTCACCTCGTTATAGCAAAGCATGGCTGGCAAAATTATCGACATTGATGCCGCCGTTACCACTGAGCGTCAATCCGGATCGGCTAAAAATTGTCATGTTTCTGCGCAAGGCTAATTTTACGACGTTCTGGGAAGAAGTTAGCGAAGTAGTCCACCTGCTGGCGGCATTCCCACAGGTTGAACTTATCATTAAACCTCACACCCGCAGCGGCTGGAAGCAATCGCTTACCCGCAACCGTTCCCTAAAGAAACTGGCGAATGTCAGTGTGGCAAGTGATGATATGCATTCTATCCATTTGATGAACTGGGCGGATGTCTGCATCGATCTGGCCACATCGGTTGTGTTTGAAGCTGTCCGACGCAAACAGCCGGTGCTGGCGGCGGATTATCTGCACGCTGGTCGTTCTGCTGTGGCAGCATACATGCCAGAAACTGAGTTACGTTGTCGTGATGATGTCTATGAAAAGATTAGTCATTTTTTGACCGACGGTTGTCAGGATTTTTATGTTCAAGCACATCGCGAAACATTTTTAACCGAGATGCTGGATGTGAATGGAGCAGATGTATTGCCACATTATGTGGAATTGCTGGAAGAAGTTGGGCGCGATCAAAAAAAACTGTAAATTAACAGGATCTGAAGATATGGCAATGAAGAACTGGTGGATAGTCGAATTCTTCAAGCGATTCGTGCTGGCACTTTATACCCTGAAAGGAGGGTATAAAGTGGTTAACGTCAGAGGGGTGGCGCTCAAAATGTCGGTTGATCACTGGCGCGTTCTTTGGCGTATCAATAAATACTCGATCAAGGAACCTGATACCCTCGACTGGCTGGATAATCTGCAACCAGGTGCATGTTATTTCGATATTGGCGCCAATATTGGGCAATATTCAGTTTATCCTGCCAAAAAATACGATGGGGCAGTGCGAGTTTTTGCTTTCGAGCCACAGAGTAATAATTATTTTTCGTTAAATAAAAATATTTATTTAAATGATCTGAAGAACTGCGTTTCTGCTTACTGTATTGGAATAGGCGGAAAGAGTGGTTTTGATAAATTGTATGTTCCCAAATTCGTACCCGGTGGCAATCGCTCACAACTTGGGGAGGAATCGCTGGAGATAATGCGCTCGCCAACTACTCATATCCAGGGGATGTTTGGCGTCACACTTGATGATTTGTGTGAAAAATGGAGTTTTCCTTATCCTAACTACCTCAAGATAGACGTTGATGGTATCGAAATCCAGATTCTCAGGGCTGCGACTAACGTATTAAAAAATCCCGCGCTACGATCGGTGATCATAGAGCTGGGAACAGAAGGGGAGCAGCAAGAAGCAACCGCAATTATGCAAGCGGCTGGGATGAAACTTGCGGCAAAATCGACTCGCAACTGGGGTGAGACCTGTTTTATATTTGAACGGACAGATTCCTAGATTGAAGTACTCCTGGATGATCAACTGGCGTGAATGGTTAGTTCGATTTGTACTGCTATTTTTTTGTGTTGGAATTTCGTACAAAATTTTATTCTATCCTGCAATTGTTGTGCTGGTGCTGGCGTGGATTGTTGATGGCGGCTTGACTGGTTTCGGGCAGCTTTTAAAGGAACCGTTGGTTCGAGCAATACTCATTTTTTGCTTCATGTTATCTGTGGGGATGCTCTGGAGTGAGGCGCCGCTGGATGGTCGTCACAAATGGGTTAAATATTTTCTGCTTTTGCTTTATTTACCCTTTCTGTCGTTATTAAACCGGAATCGACTCCCTTGGGCAGTAGGTGGTTTACTTGCCGGATATGTGCTGGTGCTATCTGTTGGTACTTACCAATGGATATCTGAGGGAGGGCAGGGCATATCAGCTTTCGGTTTGTCTTATTTGGGGTTTGCTGGGATATTGGGCGTCGGCGTCATTCTGTCTATTTACTTTGCTTGCTGCAGTCGTGGCAGTATAGTGCGGGTTTCCTTGTTTGGCTCCTGTTGTATTCTATTTTTCCTGCAGGTTCAGCAAGGTGCACGTGGTTTTCTGCTGGCGACATTACTTACTTTGCTGATTCTGATTGGTGGTTATTTTTGGTCAAATTTGCGCAGGTTTGCCAGTTTGGTTGCCGTATTAGCAGTTCTGACAGGGTTGTTCACCAGCACCAGTTCTGTCATGCAGGAGCGATGGGTGCAGGCACAGCAGGATTTCGCGAAAATGCAGCAGGCTGATTACAGCAGTAGCATTGGTTATCGGCTGGCGATGTGGGATGTGGGCATGCATGGTATTCTGCAGCAACCTTTGTGGGGTTATGGTACCGGCACACCAGAGCATTATTTTAAACAGACGATTGTGCAGTATAAGGATGGAATCTATAAGGATCTACTTGATTTTCATCCCTATGCGCATTATCACAATGACTGGATTGAGATTGGTATGCATCTCGGATTGCTGGGTATTTTCTGTCTGATGCATCTGTTGTGGGCATGGTATGCAACTTTTAAACGCAGCGGAATGACTCTGCTGGGAATAAGTATGGTGAGTTTTGTATTTTTATCAGGATTGACAGATGCATTTATGCTTTTTTATCGTATGCCCGTTTTGCTGTTGATCATTACTGGCATAATAATTTGCTGGCAGAAAACAAGAATCATTAATCAATCCTAAGGGGTTTATTGCATGGATAATCTATGGTCTCCAACCGCAGAAAATGCGAGCTTCATCGATCCTGTCCATCACGAGATCGAAACGTACCTTTTTGACCTGGTGAGTCGAACCGATCATCCGGTATTGTTGGAAATGGAGTCGTATGCCAGGCAGAACGAATTTCCCATCGTGAATAGGCTGGTAGGGATTTTTCTGGAGGCGCAGGCGAGGATGATCGGTGCGGGACGGGTTTTTGAGTTTGGTAGCGGCTATGGCTATTCTGCCTACTGGTTTGCGCGAGCAGTCGGAGAGGGTGGGCAGGTTATCTGTACGGACGGAAACCCAGATAATCTGGAGGCGGCAGAGCGATATTTGAAGAATGCCGGTCTATGGGAGCGTATTGATTTTCAGGTTGGATTTGCACAGGATGTTTTTATGCAGACTAGGGGAGATTTCGATATTTGCTATAACGATGCAGATAAAGGAGGGTATCCTGAAATTTGGCTTATGGCGAAAGATCGTATACGTCCAGGTGGACTGTATATTGCAGATAATGTTTTATGGCATGGTCGCGTGGTATTGGCACCCGGAAGTTTTGCTGATATCAAGCCTGGCTGGACCGAGGCGATCAAACAACATAATGAATTAATTTTCAACGATCCAGAATTTGATGCTTTTATCAATCCGACACGTGATGGTGTTATCGTGGCACGCAGAAAAATGGCATAATATCCGGCAAAAGCTTCATTCTAACTATCAGACTCGAGGAAACCAAATGCAAATTCATGTTTACGACACTTATGTTAAGGCCAGTGATGGCCGTACCATGCATTTTGATGTATTTACAGATGTTAAAGATAGCGAGAAGGCAGTCGAATACGCCAAGCAGTGGCTTGCATCGATCGGGGAACAAAGCGCAATTGTTACCAGCGAAGAGTGCCGTTTTTGTCATAGTCAGGCGGCACCTGAAGAGGTAACCGAAGCGATCAAACAACACGGGTATTACATTTACAAAATGGAAGGATGTCGTTAATGATTTCGGGGTATCGGGTAATGAGAAATAATATGATTAGAGCATTAAGTTTTTTGGTTTTTATGTTGCTATTTGGTCTGGTTCATGCGGCTGAGCCTAAAAATATGGGTGAGTTTGGTGATTGGATCGCTTACTTGTATACGGAAGATAACAACAAAGTTTGTTACATGGTGAGTAAGCCGAAAAAACAGGAAGGTGATTACGCAAAACGAGGTGATGTTTTTGTGCTCATCACGCATCGGCCTGCTGAAAAAAGTACCAATGTCTTTAGCTTTGTTGCCGGCTACCCGTATAAAACTGACAGTGATGTAAGTGTTAATATCGGTCAACAAAATTTCAAACTGTTTACCCAGAACGAGACTGCATGGGCGGCAGACGCAGCAACTGATAACCGATTGGCTACAGCGATTCGTAGTGGCAGTAGTATGGTTGTGAAGGGGGTTTCAGCGAAGGGGACGCTCACAACAGACACTTTTGGGCTGAAAGGATCCTCGGCGGCACATGCGGCGATTAGTAAAGAATGCGGTATTAAGTAGACGCTAGAGTTCGCTATGACTGAGAAGCTAACAATCTACTACAAACCAACCTGTAGCAAATGCCGTGTAGCATTGGATATTCTTAGTGAGAGCGACAAAGTTTTTGAGCGTGTTAACTATTATGAAACACCGCTGACAGTGATGAAGTTGCGGGAGCTTATCCAGAAACTGGCTATCCCTGTCAGGGGGTTGTTGCGCCAGGATGAATCGCTTGCGCGGGGAACAGAATTCATGAATGACGAAGAGCTGTTGCATTTGATGGCAGATCATCCTGACTTAATTCAGAGACCTATTGTGGTTCGTGGTGATCGGGCTGTGTTGGGGCGTCCGCCCGAGAATATCAAGCAGTTATTTGATTAGAGCTGGTGTATAAGTCAGGTAGCGAAAGCAGACCTGCTACCTGATCGTACCTAGTTCTTCATTCGTCTGAAACTTTTTTCGTGGTACGTGTGGGCAATTTTTCCTTAATTCTCGCTGATCTACCAGATCTGTCTCTTAAATAGTAGAGTTTTGCGCGTCGAACATCGCCGCGTCGCTTGACTTCTATACTGGCAATCAGCGGCGAATAGGTTTGAAAGGTACGTTCTACCGCTTCGCCACTGGAAATTTTTCTGACAATAAAGGAGGAGTTTAGTCCCCGATTCCGTTTGGCGATTACAACACCCTCAAAAACCTGAACACGTTTTCGGTCACCTTCTACTACGTTGATGCTGATAACGACAGTATCTCCGGGGGAGAAATCTGGAATAATTTTGCCCAGTCTTTCAATTTCCTCAAGTTCTAGTTGTGCAATTAGATTCATGTCGTTTTACTCCCCTTTATAATCATGATTGTGCATGGATAAGCAGTTTTTTCTGTCTGTTGTAACAGAATTGTTACTAAAAATTTTATTTTATCCAGATTTTAAACTTTTCTCAGTAAATCCGAGTTCTTCCAATAATAACCTTTCCTGGTCAGGTAATCCATCTGGATATTTCTTCATCAATAAATCTGGTCGTTTCAGCCAGGTTTTGCCAAGGGATTGCTGCAATCGCCAGCGTTTAATCTTGGCGTGATTACCTTCAAGTAACACCGTTGGAACAGACTGCTCTCGATAAACCTTGGGACGCGTATACTGAGGATATTTCAGCAAACCATCTACCAGAGAGTCTTTGTCAGCGGATTCCGCATCTCCCAACGTACCGGGTAACTGTCTGACTATCGCATCAATTAACACCATCGCAGCAAGTTCGCCACCAGATATGACATAATCACCAATTGAAAGTTCTTCATCAATATGCTGTTTGATAAAACGTTCGTCTACACCTTCGTAGCGTCCACAAACCAAAGTCAGTCCATTTGTCGAGGCTAGCTGTGTAATTTTGTCATGATCTACGCGGTTACCTTGAGGCGATAAATAAATCACTCGGGTTTTGCCGCTCATATTAACGTTCTGCCATCTTTGAGCATCGGCAATAGCCAAATCCATAGGCTCCGCCATCATAACCATGCCTGCCCCACCACCGTAGGGGGCGTCATCTACTTTGTGATAGAGATTACGGGTATAGTTACGTGGATTCCAAGCACGCAGATGATAAATATTTTCCTTATGTGCTCTGCTGGTTACCCCAAACTGTGTAACTGCATCCAGCATTCCGGGTAGCAGTGTGATGACATCAAATTCAAAAGCCAAAGTGCCGCATCTTTAATAGTCTATTTCCCAGTCAACCGTAATTTCCCTGGATGACAAGTCTACACTAACAATGACTTGATCTATAAAGGGAATCAAGATCTGTTGCTTTCCTTCAGGGAGTTGTACCTGCAGCGCATCATTTGCGCCAGTTTCCATTAAACCAGTTACCCTGCCCAAAATTCCACCCTTTAGATTGATAATATTGGATCCAATTAAATCGGCCCAATAATATCCGTCTGCGCCATTTTCCGGTAATGACGGCAAGCAACTGCGAGGTACGGCTATTTGCTGTCCTGTCAATTCCGAGGCACCTAAACGATCATTACATTCTTTGAGTTTGGCAATGATGCGTTTGCCGGAGACAGTACAATTTTCTGGATGAAATATAGTCCAGTGCGCATCTTGTCTTCCAAACCACCACACCGGGTAGTCACGCAAACCATCAATTTTCTCAGTATAACTGACCACTTTAATTTGGCCCCGAATTCCATGAGAGCCACTGACATGACCCAGGACCACCATGTCTTCGTAAATTATTTCTTTTGTCGGCAGCGGTAGCGTGCCGGAGTCAACTTTGAGATAGTGTATTTTGCTGTTTACCAAATTGCTTGACGAGCCTCGAAACGGTATCCGACAGCTGAGCGCCCTGAGACTGCCAATAAGTCAAGCGATCCAGCTTCACTCTTAAACTTTCCTCACCGCCTGTTGCTCTTGGATTGTAAAATCCAACACGCTCAATAAACCTGCCATCCCTTCTTGAACGGGAATCCGCTACTACCATATTGTAAAAAGGACGTTTTTTAGCCCCACCTCTTGCTAGCCTAACTACTACCATAGTACCCCTTCTAGTTGTTGAGAGTGCCTCTAAGAATCAGTATCCGTTTCATTGCAACGCCCGCTATTCACAATAGTACCTGCCTGCATATTTATTCGTATCATTAATGGCATGCAGCATTAGTGTTTTTTTATTTGTATCTGACTTTGCTCGAAGCGCGTAACCTTTTAGAAGTGCTCTGGATTTACTAAAAACTCGAAAACGGCATTGTACGGCAATTTACCGGTAATTAGCAAACAGTCTCTTCCAATATGAAATGAGTCGGGGTAATTAGACTCTGAATTGGTCATGATGTGAGATGTGGTGATCGATATGGAAGAAGCGAAGCTACTAACCGGTGGTAAAGTTCAGGCATGTCTGGAAGGGATGCGTAATATTGCGCTCAAGGTTTCCAAGGCGGAACAATATAGATTTATCGAGCGGGTATTAAAACAATTTGGCTATAGTAGACCGTCTTGGTGTGACTGACTACATTCGTATAGACAGCGTCCATCAAGGGGATCAGGACAGTGTGAAAAGGGTTTACTGTGCTTATCCGGTTAGTACACTCAGAACTCACATCGAAGACAAGACCATTTCATGCATAAAGTGGGAAACAATCGTTTTTGATTGGCGAATCCGTGGCCTTATTGGTGCCGAACGCACGAATTCTATCTCTTCGTGGGGTGCGAGATTATTGGGTGTGCTAGCCGGATAAGCAGGGGGTTTGTTATACCAATGCCAATGATGCAGTCGACTGCGTGACTCAATTTCAATTTATCGCCACTTGCGAGAGGATTAGTGAGGCGTATCTGCTGTCGATTATCCAGCAGCTATTTGACCGGTTCCTATACTATCCTGGAATTTTACGCTGACAAAAGTATCGTTATGGACACATGGCGACCCTTTCGAAAAGCTGAAATTATTGCCAGATCTGCGACCCTCTATCTCAAACCGGGGATAACCTTTAGCTGGACGAAGTCGTCGCATCAAGGATGGGCGGTAATGGGGCTATCGCGGCACTCAATAAGGTGCGACTGGCATTATTTTGATCCGTTGCCTGTCAACGACAATCTGGTGGCACCAAGCGGAAGTGGAGTGATACAATCTCCGCATCCAAAAGTAACGATATTTACGTGGATATTTTGTGGGCTAAGTTTTTTTAATTGTTTTTTTTGAGAAAACAGCTACCAAAAAGCCAATAAGAGCAACTGAATTTTGTTTTCTAATTATTTGATTAATCATGGTTGATACAATGCTTGACCATTACTTTCCGATCTTGTTGTTTATTCTGGTGGGCCTATTCGTTGGGGTTTTATCAATGCTTGCCGGATGGTTGCTCGCGCCTAACAAGCCTGATGAGGCAAAACTGTCTCCATATGAGTGCGGATTTGGTGCATTCGAAGATGCACGCATTAAATTTGATGTGCGTTATTATCTAATCGCAATCTTGTTTATTTTGTTCGATTTGGAGATTGCTTTTCTGTTTCCCTGGGCAGTAGTTTTGAATGAAATAGGCTGGTTCGGTTTTGTCGCCATGTTGGTTTTTTTGGGAATACTCGTGGTTGGCTTTATTTACGAGTGGAAGAAAGGTGCTTTGGAGTGGGATTGAGCCATGAGTATTGAAGGAGTATTAGATAAGGGGTTTGTGACTACTAGTTTGGATTCCTTAATTAATTGGGGACGAACAGGGTCAATGTGGCCAATGACATTTGGTCTGGCTTGCTGTGCGGTTGAGATGATGCAGACAGGAGCGTCACGTTACGATCTGGATCGTTTTGGTATTGTTTTCCGACCTAGCCCGCGTCAGTCAGATGTGATGATCGTTGCCGGTACACTATGTAACAAGATGGCACCGGCGCTACGAAAAGTATATGACCAAATGGCCGAGCCGCGCTGGGTAATATCTATGGGTTCCTGTGCCAATGGGGGCGGGTACTATCACTATTCCTATTCAGTCGTGCGAGGTTGCGATCGGATTGTTCCTGTGGATATCTATGTCCCAGGTTGCCCACCGACGGCAGAAGCACTACTCTACGGCATCATACAGTTGCAAAATAAAATTTTGCGCACGAACACAATTGCACGTTAATTTTTGCAATGGCCAATAATCGTCTTGAAAAACTTACAGCTACACTCCAGCAGGTGGTGGGCGAAAAACTGGTCAGTCTTGACCAGGCTTTGGGGGAAGTTACCGTCGTGGTGGATGCGATCAATCTGTTAGAGATTTCAGAGTTATTGAAGTCACATTCTGATCTTGGGTTTGATACGCTTATTGATATCTGCGGTGTTGATTTTAGCGAGTATTCAACTGATACTCATGCTGGTCAATGTCGCGGGGAGCGGCGCTTTGCAGTGGTGCATCATCTACTTTCTGTTCAGCATAATCATAGGTTGCGTATGCGGGTATTCGCCGACGATAACGAGTTTCCAGTCGTTGATTCTGTAATTTCGGTCTGGCCAGTTGCAAACTGGTTTGAACGTGAGGCGTTCGATCTGTATGGAATCATTTTCAACAATCATCCTGATTTGCGCCGCATCTTGACCGATTATGGTTTTATTGGTAACCCATTCCGTAAGGATTTTCCACTGTCTGGTCATGTCGAAATGCGTTATGACGAGGAACAAAAGCGCGTTATTTATCAGCCGGTTTCTATCGAGCCACGTGAGATTACGCCTTATATCATTCGTGAAGAACAGTATGGCAGTAAGGGTGAATAATGAATAATAAATGGAATCAGGTTTTACTGTCGGAGAGAGGTGATAACTAAATGGCTGAAATTCGTAACTACACCATGAATTTTGGACCACAACATCCTGCTGCACATGGCGTGTTGCGATTGGTTATGGAGTTGGACGGTGAAGTCATTCGCCGTGCGGACCCGCATATTGGATTATTGCATCGCGCGACTGAAAAGCTGGCTGAAAATAAGACCTATATTCAATCTGTGCCGTACATGGATCGGTTGGATTATGTTTCCATGATGGTCAACGAGCATGCCTATGTGATGGCGATTGAGAAATTGCTACAGATTGATGTGCCCATCCGAGCACAATATATTCGCGTGATGTTTGATGAGATTACACGCATTCTTAATCACTTGCTCTGGCTTGGTGCCCATGCACTGGATGTAGGTGCAATGACAGTCTTTCTCTATGCATTTCGTGATCGGGAAGACTTAATGGATTGCTATGAAGCGGTGTCAGGTGCAAGACTGCATGCTGCGTATTACCGGCCGGGTGGCGTTTATCGTGATTTGCCAGATTCCATGCCGAAATATCAGTCATCTAAAATTCATAATGAAAAAACGACAACCGAACGTAATGAGAATCGTGGAGGCACATTACTGGATTTTATTGAGGATTTCACTAACCGGTTTCCCAAATACGTAGATGAGTATGAAACATTACTGACGGATAATCGTATCTGGAAACAACGTCTGGTTGATATTGGAGTGGTCTCTCCAGAGCGTGCCAAGGCGCTGGGTTTTAGTGGTCCGATGTTACGGGGATCGGGGGTGGCGTGGGATTTGCGTAAGAAACAGCCATACGAAGTTTATGACCAGGTTGAGTTTGATATTCCTGTCGGTACCAATGGCGACTGCTATGACCGTTATCTGGTCAGGATCGAGGAATTCAGACAATCCAACCGTATTATTAAACAGTGTGTCGACTGGCTGAGAAAACATCCTGGACCGGTGATTACTGACAACCATAAGGTTGCACCGCCATCACGGCTGAATATGAAGCAGAATATGGAGGAAATGATCCATCACTTCAAGTTGTTTACTGAGGGTATGCACGTCCCGCGCGGTGAGACTTATGCGGCAGTGGAGCATCCCAAGGGAGAATTTGGTATTTATCTCATTTCGGATGGTGCCAATAAACCTTATCGCTTGAAAATACGGGCTCCTGGTTTTGCACACCTGGCGGCGATGGATGAAATGACACGAGGCCATATGATTGCCGACTTGGTGGCGGTGATTGGTACGCAGGATATCGTGTTTGGTGAAATCGACAGATAACAAAAATTCGCTCATGTTAAGTACCGAAGCACTAGAAAGAATCGATAGAGAGATTGCCAAATATCCTTTGGATAAAAAACAGTCTGCGGTGATGTCCGCACTTGCTATCGCACAGGATGAAAAAGGATGGCTGGCGACAGAAACCATGGACTATATTGCCAATTATCTGGGTATGCCACCTATTGCTGTCTATGAAGTAGCGACGTTCTACAATATGTATAACTTGCAGCCCACTGGACGGTTTAAATTGACTGTCTGTACTAATCTTCCTTGTGCTTTGAGTGGAGCGAATCAAGCTGCGGCTTATCTGAAACAGAAACTTGGGATCGATTTTAATGAAACATCAGCCGATGGTTTGTTTACCCTGAAAGAGGGTGAGTGTATGGGTGCTTGCGGCGATGCTCCGGTTCTGCTGGTCAATAATAAGCGTATGTGTGGTTTTATGACCAATGAGCAGATAGATCAGTTGCTTGAGGAGTTACGCAAATGAGCGAATCTGTTCAGGTGATTTTCGCTGGTGTGGATACTGGCGATACTGAAAATTGGAAATTGACGAGTTATCTTCGTCGCGATGGTTATGCTGCACTAAAGAAAATTCTATCGCAGAAGATTTCGCCCGAAGTGGTTATCGAGGAAGTAAAAAAATCTGCTTTACGCGGACGCGGTGGTGCCGGTTTTCCAACCGGTCTGAAGTGGAGCTTCATGCCAAAGAATTACGATGGCGAGAAATATCTTGTTTGTAATTCGGATGAGGGTGAACCGGGTACGTTTAAAGATCGCGATATCATGCATTTTAATCCTCATATCCTGATCGAAGGTATGTTGATTGGGGCTTATGCAATGGGGGTTCGTCGAGGTTATAACTACATTCATGGCGAAATCTGGGATACTTATGAGCGTATGGAAGAAGCAGTTGAAGAGGCCTATCAAGCCGGTTTTCTAGGGGACAATATACTGGGATCGGGTTTTAGTTTTCATCTTTATAATCATCATGGCTATGGCGCGTATATCTGCGGAGAAGAAACTGCATTGCTGGAGTCAATCGAAGGAAAAAAAGGGCAGCCACGATTCAAGCCGCCGTTTCCAGCGAATTTTGGCCTGTATGGTAAGCCAACAACGATTAATAATACTGAAACATTTGCAGCGGTTCCTTGGATTATCCGTCATGGGGGCGAGCAATATCTGCAGCTAGGCAGGCCTAATAATGGGGGCACCAAGTTGTTTTCAGTTTCCGGGCATGTTAATAAACCTGGAAATTATGAAGTTCCAATGGGCACGCCGTTTTCAACATTACTGGAAATGGCAGGTGGTATGCGTGGTGATAGAAAGCTGAAAGCATGTATTCCTGGGGGATCATCCATGCCGGTTCTTCCTGGGGATGTCATGATGGAAACCGATCTGGATTATGATTCCATCGCCAAGGCGGGATCGATGCTCGGTTCCGGTGCAGTTATCATTATGGATGACACTACTTGTATGGTACGAGCTCTGGAACGGCTTTCCTATTTCTATTTTGAAGAATCCTGTGGGCAGTGCACGCCATGTCGAGAAGGAACCGGCTGGTTATATCGTATTATCCACCGGATTGAACATGGTAACGGTCGTCCCGAGGATATTGAGTTGCTCGATAATCTGGCAGACAACATACAAGGACGTACAATTTGCGCGTTGGGTGATGCTGCTGCTATGCCAGTACGCGCGATGTTGCAACATTTTAGGGATGAGTTTATCTACCACATCGAGCATAAAAAATGCATGGTGTAGGTGTCTGATTTTAATTTGACTTTGACGTTCACTAATCCGAGAGTATTCGGTCGATGATTAAGATAGAAATAGACGGTAAAGAAGTTTCAGTACCTAAAGGCAGTTCTGTAATGGATGCTGCTAGACAGGTTGGGGTTTATATCCCCCATTTTTGCTACCACAAAAAATTGTCGATCGCTGCAAATTGCCGGATGTGCCTGGTCGAAGTAGAAAAAGCACCGAAGCCTCTACCTGCTTGTGCTACGCCAGCAACAGAAGGTATGAAAGTGTCAACACACTCGCAGCAGGCGATCAGGGCACAAAAAGGGGTGATGGAATTTTTGCTGATTAATCACCCGCTGGATTGTCCAATTTGCGATCAGGGAGGCGAATGTCAGCTGCAGGATCTGGCGGTGGGATATGGTGCCAGCGGATCTCGATATCAAGAAGCTAAACGCGCGGTCACTAATAAAAATCTTGGCCCACTGATCTCCACTGATATGACACGCTGCATTCACTGTACCCGTTGCGTGCGTTTTGGCCAGGAAATTGCGGGCATTATGGAGCTGGGGATGGCAGGACGTGGGGAACACGCCGAGATCTTGTCTTTTGTCGGAAAAACAGTCGATTCCGAGTTATCCGGTAATGTTATAGATCTTTGTCCGGTGGGCGCCTTGGTTAGCAAACCTTTCCGCTATTCGGCACGTACTTGGGAATTGTCCCGACGTAAATCTGTCAGCCCGCATTGTGGTTTGGGCAGCAATCTCGTTGTGCAGGTCAAAAATAACCGTGTGATGCGTGTGCTGCCACGAGAAAATGAAGAAATCAATGAATGCTGGCTTTCTGATAAGGACCGTTTCGCTTACGAAGGATTGAATTCTGAAGACCGGCTGACAACACCCATGATCAAGCAAAACGGCCAATGGCAGACTTGTAGCTGGGAAGAAGCATTGACACGGGTGGCAGAGGGTCTTCAGGGCGCGCTTGATAAATATGGTAAAACCAGGCTTGGCGCATTGGCCTCACCTTACAGCACACTGGAAGAGTTGTATCTGTTGCAGAAATTGATGCGCGGTCTTGGTAGTCAAAACATCGATCATCGTATACGGCAATCAGATTTTCGCTTGGATGATCAGCTGCAAGGCATCCCTTGGCTTGGAATGGCAATTGCAGATATATCAAACTTACAGTCGATCTTAATTGTCGGCAGTACACTTCGGAAGGATCATCCGCTACTTGCGCAACGGGTGCGTCAGGCCGTTCGCAAGGGTGCGCAGCTCAATTTGATCAATCCGGTTGATGACGATCTGTTAACAAAAGTCGAGAATCGCGCGATTGTAGCACCGAGTGCCATGTTGGATATGCTCGTGCAAATACTAAAGGCAGCGGCATCCATTAAAGGTGAGTCAATCAGGGAGCCTTTTAAAACGGCAAGTGAACAAGTTTGGGTAACAGATACGGCCAAGGCCATCGCGGCCAGCCTGATTGAAAACGCGCCAGCTGCAATTTTCCTGGGAAATATGGCGCAGCACCATCCACTCTACACCGACTTATTCAGTGTATCTCAAATGCTAGCTGGGATAATAGGTGCCAGATGGGGTATTCTGGGGGAGGCAGCTAATAGCGTTGGCGCGTATGTGGCGAATGCTTTGCCGTGGGATAGAAAAACTGCTGGGTCTGCAAAACCAGCGGAGTCGAATAGTGTGGGTTTGAATGCAGCTCAAATGTTGAGATTAGGTTCAAACAATGCTGAAGCTGCCTGTGCTGCGTTACTGTTATTAAATTTCGAGCCAGAGTTGGATTGCTTTGATGGGCTTGAGGCAAGAAAGGTACTGGATAAGACTGCGTTTGTAGTTTCACTTAGCAGTTATCGAGGCAATATTGCCGATTATGCAGATGTGATTTTGCCAATTGCGCCATTTACAGAAACATCAGGTACATTTCTCAATACGGAAGGGCGATCTCAGTCCTTTAGAGGCGTGGTAACACCGTTGGGAGAGACTCGGCCTGCCTGGAAGGTATTGCGCGTTTTGGGTAATTTATTGCAGCTGGAGGGGTTTGGATTTAATTCTTCAGAAGAAATATTGCTAGAAGCTATTCCTTCTAAGGAGCAAGTTCATGAAGAATTGAGCAATACCCTGGATGATTCTGCCATTAATCTACCGCCGCCTTCCGAGGTTATAGAAAGAATCGGAGAGATACCAATCTATCAAACCGATCCGATTGTCCGACGTGCGCTTGCTTTGCAAGCAACAAGAGATACCAAGCGGCCATCAGCTTTTGCTCCTTCGGTTTTACTAGAAAAAAATGACATCAAGCCAGCCGAATCTGGCGTAAATATCAAAATAAGACAGGGTGAGGGTGAGGTATATTTATCCGTATTCGTTGACGATAACTTACCCCAAAATTGCGTGCGTCTGGCAAGTGGGTGCCCTGAGACGATTTCACTTGGCGGGATGTTTGGCGAGATAACACTTGAAAAATTATAGGGTCTAGTTCGGAATTAAATAATGGATGATATGCAACAAATGTTTGAACAGATTTTCGGCTCTGAGTGGGGGATTCCACTTTTTCAGCTGATTAAGAATCTTGTTCTGATTGTATTAATTATTGTTCCGCTATTACTGGCAGTGGCATACCTGACATTTGCCGAACGGAAAATCATTGCATATATGCAGGTCCGGGTAGGCCCCAATCGAGTAACCTTTTTTGGGATTTCCTGGTTGAAGGGCTGGGCACAACCAATTGCTGATGCGGTCAAAGCGGTAATGAAAGAAATTATCGTGCCTGCGGGCGCAAATAAATTTTTGTTCATTATTGCTCCAATTCTTTCGTTGGCACCTGCACTAGCGGCTTGGGCAGTTGTTCCTTTTTCCCCCGAACTGGTGCTGGCAGATATTAATGCTGGTTTGCTTTACATTCTGGCCATGACATCACTTGGCGTGTATGGTGTGATTATTGCGGGTTGGGCGTCTAATTCCAAATATGCATTTCTGGGGGCGATGCGCTCGGCAGCTCAGGTGGTTTCATATGAGCTGGCAATGGGGTTCGCATTGGTTTGTGTATTGATGATGTCATCCAGCCTGAATTTGGGGGATATCGTTGCCGGTCAGCAAGGTGGCAGTTTTCTGAATTGGTACCTGATTCCTCTGTTTCCAATGTTTCTGGTTTACTTTATCTCCGGGGTTGCTGAGACGAATCGTGCCCCCTTTGATGTGGCGGAGGGTGAGTCCGAAATTGTTGCAGGATTCCACGTAGATTATTCCGGTATGGCATTTACCGTATTTTTTCTGGCGGAGTACGCCAACATGATTCTGGTTGCTACGTTGGCTAGTATTATGTTTCTTGGGGGATGGCTGCCTCCCATTGATATGGCGCCTTTCAATCTGATTCCAGGGTTAGCATGGTTACTGCTGAAGATCGCTTTCATGTTATTTTTCTTCCTGTGGTTCCGAGCGACCTTCCCGCGTTACCGCTATGATCAGATCATGCGGCTTGGGTGGAAAGTTTTTATTCCTGTTACCTTGGTATGGATAGTTTTACTAGGCGCTATCATGCAATTGCCGGAGTCTGTGCAGCAAAGTTTTCCACTTAATCTCTGGTTTGGCTAAAAGTGAGGGTAAATAATGGAACGCATTAAACAATTCTTTAAATCCTTCCTGTTGGTTGAATTGCTGCAGGGTATGATGGTAACCGGGCGTTATTTGTTTGCACCTAAAATTACCGTACATTATCCCGAAGAGAAGACGCCTCAATCCCCTCGCTTTAGAGGGTTGCATGCGTTACGGCGTTATCCGAATGGAGAAGAGCGTTGCATCGCTTGCAAGCTTTGTGAGGCAGTGTGTCCAGCGTTGGCGATCACGATTGAATCGGAGCAGAGAGATGATAGTACTCGCCGTACTACCCGCTACGATATTGATATGATCAAATGTATCTTCTGTGGTTTTTGTGAAGAAGCCTGTCCGGTGGATGCCATCGTTGAAACGCGTGTTCTTGAATATCATGGTGAAATTCGCGGAGATTTGACCTACACCAAGGAAATGTTGCTGGCAGTAGGCGATCGTTACGAAACGCAGATTGCCAAGGATAGAGCGGCTGATGCACCTTATCGATAACTCTGAGTAATCTATTCATGAATTTTCAGGATCTCGTTTTTTATACTTTTGCTGGCGTGTTGATATTGTGTGCCTTGGGTGTGGTGACATTCAGAAATCCCGTGCATTCTGCGTTGTTGCTTGTGCTCGCTTTTGTCACTTCTTCTGGTTTATGGTTATTGTTGGAGGCCGAGTTCCTGGCCATTACCCTGGTTTTAGTGTATGTCGGTGCGGTGATGGTACTATTTTTATTTGTAGTGATGATGTTGGATATTAACCTGGATCGTCTTCGCGAGGGTTTCTGGAAATGGTTTCCATTTGGGGCAATTGTGGCCTTGGTTATGGCGGTAGAAATGGGAATGGTATTAATGAGCAGACAATTTGACCTTGAATCATTACCTTTGCCAGTATCCAAAAGCATTGAATTCAGCAACACAAAAGAGTTAGGTCGATTGATTTATACCGACTACGTTTATGCTTTTGAACTTGCTGCTGTTATTTTATTGGTGGCAATGGTTGCTGCCATCGCAATCACATTAAGGCATCGTACAGATAAGAAACTAACCGATGCTGGTCAGCAGGTTACTGTGAAGCGCAATGATCGACTCAAGATCATGTCGATTCCCGCTGAAAAGAAAGAATAGTCTGTTAAATAGCTATTAGCGTATTACTAAAATAGTTAAGAGGTATATCTTGGTTTCGTTGTCACATTATCTTGTGCTTGGCGCTATCCTGTTTGCGATAGGCGTAGTGGGTATTTTTTTGAATCGTAAAAATGTCATCATTTTATTGATGTCAATAGAGCTGATGTTGCTGGCAGTTAACATGAATTTTGTCGCTTTTTCCTATTATTTGCAGGATACCGCTGGTCAGATTTTTGTGTTTTTTATTTTGACAGTTGCTGCTGCGGAGGCCGCTATTGGACTAGCTATTCTGGTTGCACTATTCAGAAATCTGCGATCAATTAATGTCGATGATCTTAATGAACTCAATGGGTAGGCATGTCTGAACTGAATCATCATGCAGTATTTATACTACCTATTAACCAACAATATCAATAGCTGATCGAATAGATGGAAAATCTTTATTTATTAGTTCCGATGGCTCCTTTACTGGGTTCAATTATGGCCGGATTATTCGGCAAGCAAATTGGCTTGGTGTGGAGCCATCGCACAACTATATTGCTAGTGGCCGTATCGTTTGTTTTGTCACTGATAATCTTTATGGATGTACTCGAAGGCAATACTTACAACGGTACGGTTTATACCTGGATGATTTCAGGAGAAACCGCGTTTGAGATTGGTTTCCTGATTGATACTCTGTCGGCTTTGATGATGCTGGTGGTGACAGGCGTGTCGCTGATGGTACATATTTATACAATCGGGTACATGCATGGTGATCCTGGTTACCAACGTTTCTTCAGCTATATATCACTGTTTACTTTCTCGATGCTGATGCTGGTGATGTCCAATAACTTCCTGCAACTGTTTTTTGGCTGGGAAGCCGTTGGACTGGTTTCGTATCTGTTGATTGGCTTCTGGTACACGCGCCCAACAGCGATTTATGCCAATATGAAAGCTTTTCTCGTCAATCGGGTAGGAGATTTCGGTTTCTTGTTGGGTATCGGGTTGGTGTTGGCGTCATTTGGCAGCCTTGACTATGAGCATGTGTTTTCTCACGCAGGCTATATGTCATCTAAAACATTGGAAATTATTCCAGGTCAGTCTTGGATGCTGCTGACAGTTATCAGTTTGCTGCTGTTCGTGGGTGCGATGGGAAAATCCGCACAATTTCCTTTGCATGTCTGGCTGCCAGATTCGATGGAAGGTCCCACGCCAATTTCAGCGCTGATTCATGCTGCCACTATGGTGACTGCAGGTATCTTTATGGTGGCACGGATGTCGCCTCTATTTGAGTATTCCGAGACTGCGCTATCAACGATTTTGATTATTGGTGGCATTACAACCCTATTCATGGCGCTGGTAGCAGTTGTGCAAAACGATATCAAACGCGTAGTTGCTTTTTCGACTTTGTCGCAACTGGGTTATATGACAGTTGCGCTGGGTGCTTCAGCGTACTCGGCAGCAATTTTTCATCTGATGACGCATGCCTTCTTTAAGGCATTGCTATTTCTTGGAGCTGGTTCGGTCATTATCGCGATGCATCATGAGCAGGATATGCGCAAAATGGGAGGGTTAAAGCAATACATGCCGATCACATTTGCGACGATGTTTATTGCCGCGCTGGCCAGTGCAGGCGTACCTGGTTTCTCCGGATTCTTTTCCAAGGATGCCATCATCGAAGCTGTACATTTTTCTAATTTACCCGGTGCTGGCTTTGCCTATTTTTGTGTATTAACAACGGTATTTATTACTGCGCTTTATACCTTTAGATTAATATTCATGACTTTTTACGGCGAGCCACGGATGGATATTCATACCCGTGAACATTTGCATGAGTCACCCAAAGTAGTGACCCTACCGCTAATCATTCTGGCGGTACCAACAGTGATTTCAGGCTGGTTGATTGGGCCGATGTTATTTGGTAGTTTTCTGGAAAACCCTATCCAGGTGCAGGAGCAACATGATGTCGTTGCTTTGATGGGAGAAGCTTACACGGGCATATTTGGCATGATACTGCATGCGTTCACAACGCTTCCGTTCTGGCTTTCGACAGCAGGAATTTTTACAGCATGGTTTTTGTATCGGATCAGAACGGATCTTCCGGAAAAAATTCGTCAGATGTCTGGGCCCATTTATACGTTGCTGGATAGAAAATACTTTATTGACGAGCTGTATTCCTGGATATTTGCACGCGGTTCTCGTGGATTGAGTACGATCCTGTGGAGGTATGGCGATATCAAAATTATCGATGGTTTTTTTGTCAATGGGACGGCGCAAATGATTGCCTGGTTTGCAACCATTATTCGCCGTTTTCAGACCGGTTACATCTATCATTATGCTTTTAGTATGATTATGGGTGTTTTTCTGTTAATGAGCCTGTGGCTTTTTCATTACTGAGCACCAAGGACGGAAAAAGCGTGCCAGCAATTTTTCCGGTTTTAACCTTGGGTACTAATACGCATTAATTGCAATTCGAGACAAAAAAATCATGTTGTTTGGATTCTCGTTATTAAGTTTGATTATCTGGGTACCCGTTATTTTTGGTCTGATCATTCTGGTTCTGGGTGATCGTGATCTAAAAGTTGTGCGCTGGCTTTCCTTGGTGGGAGCGGTTGCTGGTTTTCTAGTGGCGCTACCACTTTTGAGCGGGTTTGATCCCATGGTAAGCTCGATGCAGTTTGTTGAGCATGTTGTATGGTTTGAGCGGCTCAACGTTTTTTATCATCTGGGGGTAGATGGTATTTCGATGCCGCTGATCCTGCTGAACTGTTTTATTACACCACTGGTTATCATAGCCGGCTGGGAAGTAATACAGCAACGCGTATCCCAGTATATGGGTGCCTTTTTGATCATGTCCGGTATCGTCAATGGTGTATTCGCTTCACTTGATGCCGTTCTGTTCTACACTTTCTGGGAAGCGTCACTGATCCCGATGTTTATTATTGTTGGTATCTGGGGTGGCCCTAATCGTGTCTACGCAGCGATAAAGTTCTTTTTGTACACGTTGATGGGTTCCTTGCTGATGTTGGTTGCCCTGATTTACCTTTATCAGGCATCGGATGGAAGTTTCTCTATTGAGAATTATCACCGGTTACCCTTATCGATGACGGAGCAGATCCTGATTTTCCTGGCATTCCTGATTGCTTTTGCCGTCAAAGTACCGATGTGGCCAGTACATACCTGGCTGCCAGATGCTCATGTTGAGGCACCAACCGGGGGCTCAGTCATTTTGGCTGCAATTTTGCTTAAACTGGGTGGGTACGGGTTTCTGCGTTTTTCCTTGCCCATTGCGCCTGATGCCAGCCACGAGTTAGCAACCTTGATGATTGTCCTGTCTCTAATTGCGGTCGTTTATATTGGTTTGGTCGCACTGATGCAGCAGGATATGAAAAAATTGATTGCTTACTCTTCAGTTTCTCATATGGGTTTTGTAACGTTAGGTTTTTTTCTGTTCAACAGCTATGGGTTAGAAGGTGCCATGGTACAAATGATTTCGCATGGATTTATTTCAGGTGCGATGTTCCTGTGCGTGGGCGTGCTGTATGACCGGTTGCATTCCCGCCAAATAGCTGATTATGGTGGTGTCGTCAACAAAATGCCGGTTTTTGCCGCATTCTTTATGTTGTTTGCTATGGCTAACGCGGGTTTGCCAGGTACGAGCGGTTTTGTTGGCGAGTTTATGGTGATTATGGGATCAATTGAAGTGAATTTCTGGTACGCTTTTTTTGCTGCCCTGACCCTGATTCTGGGCGCTTCCTATACGTTGTGGATGTATAAAAGAGTGATTTTTGGGGCAGTAGCTAATGCTAATGTGGAAAGCCTCCAAGATATAGGAAAGCGTGAATTTTTGATTCTGGCTATTCTTGCAGTGGCAGTATTATGGCTGGGACTATATCCTGCCCCTTTGACCGAGATAATGCATGTCAGCATAGATCATCTGCTTGAGCATGTCTCTCATAGCAAACTTTGAGTAATCTTGTAGCAGTATCGCCGAATATCATAAGCATATCGATATCAAGTTCTGAGTTTACATTCTTTCCCATTAGGAACCCGAGGATATTTAATGGATTTTCAATCGCCTGACTTTGCACCCGCAAATCCGGAAATCTTCTTGCTGGTAATGATCTGCGTAGTAATGCTTGCAGATTTGTTTGTGGGTGAAAAAAATCGCCAACTGGTTTTTATTTTGTCGCTTCTGGCATTTGCAGGAAGTGCATTGCTTACCTTCATCGACTTCTCGGTGGCGCCGGTATTTACCTTCTCAGGCATGTTTATTGACGATACTCTGTCAGATACGCTCAAGCTGATGATCTACCCGACAGTTGCTCTGGTATTGATCTACTCACGAGGTTACGTGAGTGCAAGAGGTCTGATGCGGGGGGAGTTTTTCAGCCTTGCCTTATTTGCGACCTTGGGCATGATGGTGATGGTGTCCGCTAGCCATCTCATTACCCTCTATCTTGGACTGGAGCTCCTGTCTTTATCCCTGTATGCCATGGTTTCGCTTCAACGGGATTCCGTTATTGCAACAGAAGCAGCCATGAAATTTTTTGTATTAGGTTCACTTGCATCTGGGTTTCTCCTGTACGGAATGTCGATGCTGTATGGTGCAACGGGTAGTTTGCATACCGCTGACTTGGCTGGTGTTATCCGCTCTGGTGTTTCCGATCACGCTGTCCTTGTGGTGGGATTGGTGTTTGTCGTCGCAGGACTTAGTTTCAAGTTAAGTGCCGTACCTTTTCATATGTGGGCACCGGATGTTTATCAGGGTGCCCCCACGGCGGTCACGTTGTTTATTGGATCGGCACCCAAGCTTGCTGCCTTTGGATTTATTATGCGGTTACTGGTGGATGGGCTGGGCGACATGGTTGCAGACTGGCAGGGTATGCTGGTAATCCTGGCTGTAGCATCAATGGCGGTTGGCAATATTGCAGCTATTGCCCAAACTAACATCAAGCGCATGCTGGCGTACTCAACTATTTCCCATATGGGATTTGTGTTGCTTGGTTTTGTGGCGGCAGGAACGGATGGTTACAGCTCGTCCCTGTTTTATGTGATTGCTTATGTGCTGATGACACTCGGAGCGTTCGGCATGATTATGTTGCTGTCGCGGGAAGGATTTGAGGCCGATGCAATTAGTGACTTCAAAGGGTTGAACCAGCGTAATCCCTGGCTTGCCCTGATCATGATGTTTGTCATGCTTTCCATGGCGGGAATTCCACCAATGATCGGTTTTTACGCAAAACTATCTGTATTACAGGCGGCACTTGCAGCTGGGTATCTGTGGGTTGCGGTCGCGGCGGTGATGCTGTCTTTGATAGGAGCGTTCTATTATTTGCGAATTATTAAATTTATGTATTTTGATGAGGCAGATAGTACGCACACCATTAAATTTGCGCCGGAGGTGCGACTATTGATCAGCATAAATGGCCTGGCAATTATTTTGTTCGGTATATTCCCGCAAATACTGATGAATTTTAGTTTAAGCGCAATATTGTCCGGGCAGTAGTTGATCATTCTGGTTTCTGGTAACGTATACTGTAAATCACCCCTGCAAGATTGTCAGATACCAGCATGCTACCGTCTGGCATAACCAATAAATCGACTGGTCGACCCCATGCTTCATTGTTATCCAGCCAGCCACTGGCAAAAATCTGTTTGTTGACTGCCTGGCCATCCTTGATCTGTATTAATTCTATTTGATAACCCACTTGTTCACGACGGCTCCATGAGCCAGATTCTGCCACAAAAATTTGCTGGTGGTACTGATCTGGAAATAGGTTGCCGGTATAGAATCTCATGCCCATTGGGCTGACGTGCGGATCGAGATCGATAGTGGGTGCGATGGATTTTTCGCAACCCCGTTTTGCGCCGAACTTTGGATCGAGTATGGTACTGCCATGGCAGTAAGGGAAGCCAAAGTGGGCAGCTTTCTGAGATGCATGATTGAGTTCATCAGGTGGCAGGTTATCACCCATCCAGTTGCGGCTGATGTCTGTGAACCATAATGTTTTTTGAACAGGGTGCCAGTCAAAGCCTGCTGAATGACGTACGCCTTGAGCAAATATTTCCAGATCGCTTCCGTCAGGCCGCATACTGGCAATTAATGCAAACTGGTCAGGGTCAACTTCACATGCATTGCAAGGAGCGGGGACAGACAGATAAAGCCTGTTATCTGGTCCAGCAGCAAGATATCCTGGACCATGAGAATTGCTATTTAATAATTTGACAGAGATCGATTTTGGGACAGGAGGATTTTCCAGGTGTTGTTCGATATCATCAAAACGCAGAATGTGCTCAGGTACTGATACATAAAGTGCACCGTTTAAAAATGCGACACCAGTAGGTTCTCTAAGTTTGTTGGCAACGACATGAACCCGCCGCTCACTATTAATTTGCGTAATAGCGTAAATATTTCCTGTTGACTTGGAGCCGATAAAAACAGTGCCATTATCACCTAACGCCATGGCGCGAGCATCGGGTACTTCAGCCCAGATATTGATCGTAAAACCGGGAGGTAATTTGATTTTTTCAAGCGGCAACTGAGAGGTCTGTGCGTGTGTTTGGAGTGTAACAATATGTAACAGAAATGAATAAATGAATAACCAGTGATATTTCATAGAAAGATTAGTAAATGTAAATATAGATTTGTGGTGCAGTATTCTGCCCAGAATGGGGACTTGATTTTGAATTATTTGCCCCCACGATCTTAACCCATTTTAAAAGGAGGAAAGTATGCAGGTTGCAGAAAATGTCGAACACATGAGCTTTCAGGCAGAAGCCAAACAGCTGTTGAAGCTGATGATCCATTCCCTGTACAGCAATAAGGAAATATTTTTACGCGAGCTGATTTCTAATGCATCAGATGCTGCCGACAAACTACGATTTGAAGGATTATCCGATGCAGCTTTATATGAAAATGATCCTGATTTACGAATCCGGGTGGCTTTTGATAAGGAGACACGCACACTGACGATTGCTGACAATGGTATCGGCATGTCAAGACAAGAGGTGATTGATAATATTGGTACGATTGCCAAATCAGGCACACGTGAATTTTTCAACGCGCTGACTGGTGACCAAGCCAAAGACGCGCATTTAATCGGACAGTTTGGTGTCGGATTTTATTCCGCATTTATTGTGGCAGATAAAGTGACTCTGATTACCAGGCGGGCGGGTTTGACTCATGAACATGGTGTTCGCTGGGAATCCACTGGTGAAGGGGAATTCACGCTCGAAACTATTGAAAAACCTGGTCGCGGTACTGAGATTGTGTTGCACCTGCGGGAAGATGAAACCGATTTTCTGGATGGTTTCAAGCTTCGCTCAATCATACGTCGTTATTCGGATCACATTACATTGCCCATCCTGATGACAAAACAAGTATGGGATGAAGAAAGCAAAACCTATAAATTGAATGATGAAGAAGAAACCGTCAATCAGGCAAATGCGATCTGGACGAGACCTAAAACTGAAATTACCCAGGAACAGTACGAGGAATTTTATAAACATGTTGCACATGATTTCGAGCCGCCGTTGGCTTATGTGCATTCCAAAGTTGAAGGCAAGCAGGAATACACTCAGTTGTTGTATGTCCCTGCACGTGCACCGTTTGATCTATTTGATCGCGATCATCGTCATGGGCTCAAATTATATGTCAAACGTGTTTTTATCATGGATGACGCCGAGAAACTGCTGCCCACCTATCTCCGATTCGTCCGTGGTATTGTTGATTCTAACGATTTACCACTGAATGTCTCCCGTGAAATTCTTCAGGAATCAAAGGACATCGACAATATTCGTGCAGGGTGCATCAAAAAAGTGCTTGGTTTGATTGAATCGCTGGCAACCAGTGAGGAACAAGCCGATCAGGAAAAATTCAAAACCTTCTGGCGTGAGTTCGGGCAGGTATTGAAAGAAGGCATTACCGAAGACTTTTCCAACCGCGAACGAATTGCTAAATTGCTCAGGTTTGTTTCGACCTTTGATGAGAGTGCCGAACAAACCGTTTCGCTGGATAGCTATATCGCCCGCATGAAACCAGAGCAGGACAAGATCTACTATATTACGGCGGATGGATTGAAAGCAGCACAAAGTAGCCCGCATCTTGAAATTTTCCGTAAAAAAGGAATCGAAGTATTGTTGCTGTGTGACCGAATCGACGAATGGCTGGTAGCAAATCTTCATGAATATGAAGGAAAATCGCTGCAATCTGTCGCCAAGGGCGATCTGGACCTAGGTAAACTGGAAGACGAAGAAGAGAAAAAAATAAAAGAAAAAGAAACGGATGAATTTCAGGAATTAGCTACAAAAATGAAAGAAGTCCTGTCAGAACAGGTTAAAGATGTACGCGTGACTTTTCGTCTAACAGAATCTCCCGCTTGCCTGGTGTCAGATACGCACGATATGAGTGGCAATCTGGAGCGCCTGCTCAAGTCTGCTGGACAGCAAGTTCCCGGTACCAAACCCTTCTTGGAAATCAACCCGCATCATCCTATGGTGCAACGTCTGAAGTATGAAGAAGCTAAATTTTCTGACTGGAGTCGACTTCTGTTTGATCAGGCCCTACTGGCGGAGGGTGGACAGCTTGAAGATCCAGCTGGTTTTGTTAAGCGATTGAATGATTTGTTGTTACAGAATGTGCTAAGTCGATAACCGAACAGGTGTCTCGACAAGCCTGCTGTGTGGTGCGATTGCTGGGTTGAACGAAGCCGCTATCGCGGAGAAACGCCCCTCAGCAGCCAGTTTCAATAACACAATTCATCCTCACCCCGAAAGGGATTTTTTGTACTTTACCATGAGGATGAATCGTCATGACATCAGAATTTCCAGCGCATTTTGGGAGCAATTATCAATGTCTGCTCAATCGTTTGAAGTTTTGCACGGGATGCAACCAAAAACCATCGCACTGTATTCACACGGCGTCCGTCGAGCCGGGGACTATTTTGATTATCGGATTGATGATTTGACCCAGCTTCAGTTGACCGATTATTTCGTCCATATCGTCGATTCGCTCTCCTGGAGTTCGCTCAAACATGACCTGTATGGGCTGAAGTTTTATTACGCCCAGGTATTGAATAAACCCTGGCCGGGCGCGGATCTGGTCAAACCACCCAAGTCACACACACTGCCGGATATTATTACCGTGCCACAGGCCCAACAGATATTCATGGTCACGCGGGTGCTCAGTTACTACGTGTTTTTCTTTACCCTGTACAGCCTGGGGTTACGGCTGGGCGAAGGGTTGCGTTTGCAAGTCGGGGACATTGATGCGGATCGGATGCGGGTGCAGGTGCGTAACGCTAAAGGCAATCGAGACCGCTTTGTCCCATTGCCGGAGAACACCTTGTAAATATTGCGCCGTTTCTGGCAGACCCACCGCAACCACGCCCGGTGATACGCTGCAAATGTTGTGGCGAGGAAATGAAGATTATCCGCACCCGCATCAAGCCATTCAGCCACCGATTACGAACGCTTGCATTGAACAGGGAAATATGGCCATGTAACGCAACACACTCCGCCAATCTGCCTGCCTTGGCAGGCAGGGGCGCAACTCGCCCTGCAAAAGGGTGAAATCGGGTGAAAACGCATCAAGAATGGCAGATTGAGCGGAACAGGTTGCTGCAATGGCAACTTTTGGCGGTGAAATTTTGGATATGACGCGGAACAGTACCCGATGACACCGCTACGATCAGAGAGATATTTCCATAACAAGCAGATTCACAGCAGCCTCGCCGGGCTTGTACAACAAACGGTTCAGATTGTGGCTCGCTTCGCGATCACAATCTAACCTTACTCGTTAGGCAGACGTATCGCAAAAATCATAGGTTCCTCCGCTTTGGGTGAGCAGATATTGGGAGACAGAATCAATTTTATTTTTGATTTGATGGGACTGGGCAGGCGGAATGTAGATGCTTTGGCCAGGCAATAGGACCCTTTCAAAATTGTCGTTCTTCACTGCGACAGCGATTTTTCCGTTGAGACAGACAATGTGTTCATGCATCTGCGTATGAAAATGTAAGGGTGCGATTTCATGGGGCGCAAGTGACATCCTGCGTACAAGCACATTTTCTGTTTCCAGAAGTATTTCTGGTGGCAAGTTCACTGTAATGACCATCTTTATGGGATGCCTAACGTTTGAATTAAGGGGCGTGCTTTAGCGCGTCCCGCTTGAATGATTTGTTAGGGCGAAACCAGCCAAGGATAAGATGAACGCCAAGAACGGCAAAGAAAAAACACCCCAAACATAGGCATCAGCAAAGGATGCCCAACCGCGCGCCATGCCAAGGGTGCCTGTGCTCACAACCAAGATGCCAATGATGGCGACAATTAACAAGCTGACAAAACAGCACAGCGCCACAGCAATTGACACGGAAAATGCGCTCCACGTTTTAGCTCTTAGCTTGACGAAACTCAGGTAGCCGCCCGAGCCCGCAACGATCAAGGCAGCAATCAAACCTGGAGCATGGATTGGTGGGGGCTCTAGCCAGATGTCATACAAAACGTTCAGCATCGAGAGCCCTAACGTGAAGCTAAGAGGCCGCGCGCTTTTGCGCGGTCCCGCTTGAGCGCAGGGTTGAACGAAGCCGCTATCGCGGAGAAACACCCCTCAGCAGCCAGTTTTAATAACATAATTCATCCTCACCCCGAAAGGGATCTCTTTGTACTTTACATGAGATGAACCGTCATGACATCAGAATTTCCAGCACATTTTGCGAGCAATTATCAATGTCTGCTTAATCGTTTGAAGTTGCACGGGATGCAGCCAAAAACCATCGCACTGTATTCACACGGCGTACGTCGAGCCGGGGACTATTTTGATTATCGGATTGATGATTTGACCCGGCTTCAGTTGACCGATTATTTCGTGCATATCGTCAATTTGCTTTCCTGGAGTTCGCTCAAACATGACCTGTATGGGCTGAAGTTTTATTACGCCCAGGTATTGAATAAACCCTGGCCGGGTGCGGATCTGGTCAAACCGCCCAAGTCACACACACTGCCGGATATTATTACCGTGCCACAGGCCCAACAGATATTCATGGCCACGCGAGTACTCAGTTATCGTGTGTTTTTCTTTACCCTGTACAGCCTGGGGTTACGGCTGGGCGAAGGATTGCGTTTGCAAGCCGGGGACATTGATGCGGACCGGATGCGGGTGCAGGTGCGTAACGCCAAAGGCAATCGAGACCGCTTTGTCCCGTTGCCGGAGCACACCTTGCACATATTGCGCCGTTTCTGGCAGACCCACCGCAACCCCGAATTGCTCTTCCCCAACCGTAAGTGTGGACTCAAAAAAGCCCACCTGGCCACCACCCCGCTGGATCGTGGCGGCATCCAGACCACCTTGCGCCAGGTCACCCGCGATTGCGGTTTAAAAAAAGAATTACGCCACACAGTTTGCGCCATTCCTATGCCACCCAGCTGATCGAAGCAGGCGTTGATCTGCTGGAAGTGCAAAAAATCCTCGGGCATCAATCCATCCTCACCACCCTCCGTTACACCCACCTCACCGACCATACCAAAGATAACGCCGCAGACCGCATCAATGCGCTGGTAGGCCAGCTATCCATCCACTGGAGGAACGTCAAATGATCCGGCTGGCGCACATTGTTGACACCTATGCAGCCGAGCTTGTCGCGCAAGATGGCCATCGCCTGTTACCCAGCCAATTGGCGGCATTGAGTGCCTTTCGAATTTGCCGTAGCAGCATGAGCCCCAGGATGGAACTTGCCTGCGATGACTGCACCGAACAAAGCTATTTGCCGCACTCCTGTGGGCATCGCCACTGCCCGCACTGCCAGGCGCATGAGTCGCAACGCTGGATAGACCGGCAGTCGCAAAAGCTGATTTCCGGCAATTACTTCATGGTAACGTTTACCTTGCCCGCCCAATTCCGTAGGCTTGCCTGGGGGCAACAGCGCGTGATGTACGACCTGATCACCCGCAGCGCATGGGAGACCGTCAACACGTTCAGCCGGAATGACAGAAAACTGCGCGGCACCACGGGTGCTGTGACCGTGTTGCACACCCACAACCGTCGGCTGGATTATCACCCGCATGTGCATCTGGTGATGCCATCCGCCGCGTTTGACAACAAACGGCGGCTGTGGCGCAACAAAGACGGCGGTTATCTGTTTGACCACACAGCACTGGCGAAAGTATTCCGCGCCAAAATGCTGACGGGCATCAAACAAGCCGGATTGAAACTGCCGGACGCTTATCCCACCAAGTGGGTGGTGGACTGCAAAGCGGTCGGGGGAGGCCGACAGGCACTGATTTACCTCGGGCGTTATCTGTATCGGGGCGTGATACAGGAGAAAGACATTTTGTCCTGCGACAAGGGTAACGTCACGTTTCGTTATCAGAACAGCCAAACCAGGCAGGCTGAAACCCGCACGCTCAGCGGCGTGGCATTCCTGCGCCTGATCCTGCAACACATCCTGCCCAAAGGTTATCGCCGCGCCCGCAACTTTGGCTTTCTGCACCCCAACAGCAAATTGATCCTGCTAGTGCAGATGATCAAACGAATCATCATCCCCCCACCCAAACCCCGCCCGGCGATACGCTGTAAATGTTGTGGCGGGGAAATGAAGATTATCCGCACCCGCATCAAGCCATTCACCCACCGATCACGGACGCTTGCGTTGAACAGGGAGAGGGCCATGTAACGCAACACACACCGCCAACCTGCCAGACTTGGCAGGCGGGGGCGCACTCGCCCTGCAAAAGAGTGAAATCAGGTAAAAACGCATCAAGAATGGCGGATTGAGCAGAACAGGTTGCTGCAATGGCAACTTTTAGCGGTGGAGTTTGGGGTTTGACGCGGAACAGAACCCAAGGCATCGCTACGATCAGAGAGATATTTCCATAACAAGCAGATTCACAGCAGCCTCACCGGGCTTGTACAACAAACGGTTCAGATTGTGGCTCGCTTCGCGATCACAATCTAACCTTACTCGTTAGACCGAGGCATCCCTGAACGCCCGCAACACGGTATTGATTTTGGTTTGGTAGCCAGGCCCCTGCGCCTTGAACCACTCAAGGACATCTCGATCCAGTCGGAGCGAAACTGAAGACTTCGGCGGGAGTGGCTCCAGTCCGCGCCGGACAATCCCTCGGACGATATGCTTCAAATTTGCCTCAGGGTGCTCGGCAGTGGGCATTACGTCGGAGCGCTTTGATTCAAGGCGAGTCCAGTCAGTTTTTGACTTCGTCGAAGAAGATTTGCGCCTCGCGCTTTGTGGCTTTTCGGAATGAGATGATGTGGATTTCATGTTTGGTCTCCGTGTGGACAATTGATACAGTAACACCAGCGAGCAATCCCAACGTAACGAAGCGCTGCTCTCCATAACTGAACCGGTCGTCCTCGAAAGTGAATGTGGTACCTTCGAATACGCGCGGTGCGTCGATGAAATCAAGTCCGTGATCTTTTAGATTCCGGGCGCGCTTTGTTTCTGTCCAGGAAAATCGCATGACCGGATTGTATATACATTTTGTAGCTTCAGCAAGCTGCGGGCGGAGAGTGGTCTAACGTTCAAATTCACCCGACGGCGGAAGCGGGCGAAGCCCGCTGTAGCCGGTCGGGTGGAATGTAGTGTTAGGCCATAGAATGGAAGCCAATCGTGTTTCCTTCCGTGTCCTGTGCAAGGGAGAAGAAACCATGCTCCCCGATTGACGTTTTTTCCTTGCATAAACTACCACCATGCGCGGCGGCACGTGCGGCTTGCACAGCACAGTCATCGCAACCAAAATAAACCAGAGTGCCACTACCGCCAGAGAGAAAACCTTCCATTTTTACCAGCATGCCGCCCGCGCCGTACGTGTTCATCCCTATTTCTTTGTCCATGGGGAAGAACCACATGTCCATATCCATTTCCGCTGTCGGAGCGGGCATTTTTTCCAGCTTGATTCCGAGTACGGTTTCATAAAATGCTTTGGCGCGATCCATGTCCTGTACGTAAATCTCAAAATGAACGACTGTGTTACTTTTCATAGCATTTCTCCTGTTGAGAGTCAGTTTTGATAAAGGGCCTAACTTAAATTCGACACCCAAAAAAATGCCGATAAAAGCACCTTTGAGGTGTGTAATCTATAAAACTCTATATAACGCATTGTTTTAATTTGGTGTAAAAATTTCGCACACCCTAATAATTCTGATAAAAACGACATGAATAGAGCCCCAAAATTACTTGATCAAGTACGTGATAAGTTGCGGGTGAAGCACTATGCTATCCGAACTGAGCAGAGTTATACTGGGCTAAATGCTATATTTATTTTCACGGCAAGACCCACTCAAAAGATTTGGCGGCACAGGATGTTGAAGCGTTTCTGACGTATCTGGTCGTTGCGGGTAAGGTTTTTTCTTTAACCCAAAACTAGGCGAAATCAGCGCTGTTGTTTTTGTACTTTGAGGTGCAGGCAGCGTTGTTGTAGTTGAGTGGTTCGCACTTGTTGATTGCTTCGCTATCGTATGGAGGCGGGATGCGCCTGATGGACGTGGTACGGCTGCGGGTGAGAGATGTGAAACTTGCGCGGTGAGCCAATCAGATAGCGTTAGCTTTCTCAGGAAAGAGAAAAGAAGGTTTTACCCACTGTGCAGCGATCCTCTGCAAACGTTTGGCTTTGGTAATCTTGCGTAGATAATAGAAAAACTGGCGTTGGCAGGTACAATAACCAGCTTTTACAACTATCCAGCTTAGAACTAAACGGGAGAAAATAGTGGCAGATGACGATATCAGTACAAGTGATTTGTTGTTGAAAAGCACCTATCTGGAAACCGATGAGGTTATTTCGGAACTGCATATTGTGCGCACGAAGGCGCTTGAACAGCGGCAGGGGCATACCAGGCCGCCGAGATTACCTTCTCGGAAGGTGATTGCTTCGATTGCAGATGGGTTGCGCATGGCGCTATATCCCAACCGCCTGGGACCGGCTGATTTGTCCGTTGAGGGGGTCGATCATTATGTGGGTTATATCCTGAATGCGACTTTACGTACCTTACTGGTGCAAATTCAGCATGAGCTGCATTTCAACGCAGGCACGGAATTTCTCGGGCCGGAAGAGCATGCGCATGCGGTGACGATTACCCAGGCGTTTGCCAAACGTTTACCGCAGATTCGTCGTATGCTGGATGAGGATATTATGGCGGCGTATGTGGGTGATCCAGCGGCGCATTGTATCGACGAGGTGTTGGTGTGTTATCCCGGTATCGCTGCTACTACCTACTATCGGTTGGCACATGAGCTTTACCAGTTGGGTGTGCCACTGATTGCGCGCATGATGTCCGAAATCGCGCATTCGCTGACAGGGATCGAAATTCATCCCGGCGCGCAGATTGGCAGGAGTTTCTTTATCGATCACGGTACCGGCGTGGTGATTGGGGAAACAGCAATCATTGGCAATAATGTACGCCTGTATCAGGCCGTCACTCTGGGTGCGAAACGCTTTCCGGTGGACGAATATGGCGCACTCGTCAAAGGAATTGCCCGCCATCCCATCGTTGAGGATGACGTGGTTATCTATGCCGGTGCAACGATTCTGGGGCGCATCACCATCGGGAGTGGCTCGACAATAGGGGGCAACGTCTGGCTCACGCAAAGCGTGCCGCCAAATAGTCAAATCACGCAAGCGCAGATGTAGCGTTTTCAAAATGGTTTTATCCCACGTGTGGCAGAAAAAAGTTCATGCGCATCAGTGGTTTTTTATCGCGGCCTGTGTTTATGCGCTGCTGATCATACCGATGACATTGCTTGCTCGGGCGGGAATAGGCTTTATCACTCTGGGTATTCCAGGTATGCATGCTTCTGAGATGTTATTTGGCTATGCACTGGCGTTGATTGCGGGCTATCTGCTGGGACCGATGCCGGTCTGGCACCTGCTGCTATTGCTGAGTTTATGGGTAATGGCGCGGGTCAGTACACTGGCTATGCTGCCTAGTGATTGGGCATGGCTGAGCCTTGCCAGCAATTCGGCTTTTGCCTTAATGCTCGCCTGGCGATTGCTGCCGCGATTATGGGTGGCCAAGAAATGGCGTAATCGCTTGCTGGCACCGTTACTTGGTCTGATTTGTGCTGCCACTGCTGTCACAAATCTGGCTTCGCAGCTATCTGCATACGAGTTGCACCGATATCTGCTGGAGGCGAGCATACAGCTATTTGCGCTATTGATGCTGTTTATGGGTGGGCGGATGCTCGCACCTGCCGTTGCCGGTGAATTTTATCGTCAGGGAATGGAACTGGAAGCCAGGGTGCAACCCCGTATCGAAGGTGGACTGATCATAACGGTTGTGGCGGCGGTGCTGTTATCGTCTGTGAGTGCACTGATGGTGGGGATGTTACTGATTGTCGCAGGCGTGCTGGCGGGTGTTCGTCTGTTGCGCTGGCAATTATGGCATTGCGCAGCACGTCCAGACCTCATTTGCCTCGGGCTGGGTTATGTCTGGTTAGCGTTTGGGTTGATACTGCTGGGATGGATGAAATTAAACGCAATGGAGGAATATTTCAGTACCGTTGTACACGTCATCACAGTTGGTGCGCTTGGTACGCTTTCGGTCAATGTAATGGTGCGTGTGACACTGTTGCATGTGAAGCAGTATCCTTCACGTATTCCGCTGATACTGACGATTACTCTCATAATGTCGCTGGCAGCGATTGGGCGCATTGGCGCCGATTTTTCAAATTACCGTGAAGATTTGCTGGTACTGGCTGGTTGTGCTTGGAGCACCAGTTTTCTCATGGTTTTATATATTCTGGTTAGTAGTGTTGGTGCTCGTGCCAGTATCCGCTTCTTTCGTTAAATAGATCATCTGCTGGCATTCGGTAATTTGCGGGCAGTGAATATGAAAATCTTCTCCAATGCCCAATTCTGCCTGGCGAGCAGGCTGGTGAGTATGACGGTGGCGCGAACACTTCTGCGTGATATCTTGACTTGTGAACCAGCTGTAAAAGAAAGATTGGCATTGAGTTTGTTCAATGTCAGTACTGCCATGCCAATCGCCCATAGGCAAAAGCGACGAATGCCGGTCTCATTTTCAGGCAATAAACAGGTATAGGTTAAGGCATCCTGTAGATGTGCTTTGGCGACACCAATCAATTGAACTAATCCCGCCTGGAATCTCGGATCTGTACGATTTGGTTGCAGATCGTGCAAATCAAAGCCTTGTTCCAGAAAAATATCCTGCGGTAGCCAGCATGCACCTCGTTGCCGGTCTTCCCAGATATCCTTGAGAATATTGGTCATTTGCAACCCCTGGCCAAAGGAAACCGCCAGTTTCATCAGTACCGGTTTATGCTGGTTTATCGTGGCCGAGTAGTCACAAAATAGTTCTGTCAGCATTTCACCCACCACGCCTGCGACATGGTAGCAATAGCGATCCATTTCCTTGAGAGTGGGCAAACCGGCAAGGGAAGCGGTTTCCTGATAGGAAATCATACCCTCGCCCATGATGTTGACACAGCGTTCCAGTGCCTGGCGCTGGACAGGATTGAAACTATGGGTAATACGAATAACCGCTTCGGTGTGTTCGATCAGATCCCGTTCGTCTGGAATCGTCTGGCTGGAGAGCATGGTTAGCAATGTTTCAGAAAACCTGGTCGCCGATTCCTGCCCCTGGACAACATGACTAAACATTTGCGCCATGCGGCGGGTTTGTTCCGCATCCAGCGCTTGGTCATCTTCCACCGTGTCGATGATGCGGCACAGCAGGTAGGCATTGCCGATAACCTGCCGCAATGCGGGTGGCAGTTGTGGAATCGTCAGGGCAAAAGTGCGCGACACGCCCTGCAGGATATGATCCTGATAACAAAAATCATCGGGTGTGGCTGAGGTTGTCATAAGGTTAGAAAGGATGCGCTTCAGGCAAGAATCGTTTCTTGCGCGTATAGATCGTCAATCGATTCGCGCGCGCGGATTAATTTGACTGAGTCACCATCCACAAGTACTTCAGCAGCGCGTGGGCGGGAATTATAGTTGGAGCTCATACTCATACCATAAGCGCCACTCGACATAATGGCTAAGAGATCATCCTTGTCCAATACCAGTTGGCGATCGTTGCCGAGAAAATCACCGGTTTCACATACTGGCCCAACAATCTGGTAACCATGGCTTTCTCCTTCATGTTGTACTACCGGCTGGATGGCATGATAAGCCTGATATAATGCGGGTCTCAGCAGATCATTCATGGCGGCATCCACAATAGCAAAATTACGGTGTGTCGTTCGCTTCAGGTATTCTACCCGGGTCAACAATAACCCTGCATTACCGACAATTGATCGTCCGGGTTCGATAATGAGACGGGCGGAGGTGTTGTTCATTTCGGAACACAATGCCTGGACATAATCCTTTCTGGAGGGAGGTAATTCCAGGTCGTAGCGTATGCCTAATCCGCCCCCAAGATCAATATGTTCGATCGTGATGCCAGTTATCTCCAGGCGTGTCTGAAGATCCCGTATTTTCTGGGCAGCTTCAATAAAAGGAGGTAGTTCAGTCAGTTGTGAGCCGATGTGACAATCGAGCCCAACCGCACGAACATTGGGTAAGGTTTGTATGAGTCGATAAAGGTGCTCTGCGTCTGCTGCAGGGACACCGAATTTGTTTTCTTTCAGTCCGGTCGAGATATACGGGTGCGTGTTGGCATCAACATCTGGGTTAATACGCACACTGACCGGTGCAACTTTGTTCGTCTGCTTGGCAACTTCATTGAGCGCAAGTAGCTCCATTTCTGATTCGATATTGAAACAAAGTACGTTGACTTCCAGCGCGGCCCGCATTTCTTCGCGGGTTTTGCCGACCCCGGAAAAAACGGTTTTCTGGGGATCTCCACCTGCTTTCAGAACGCGTTGTAGTTCACCACCGGAAACAATATCAAAACCACTGCCAAGTTGCGCGAGGAGATTGAGAATCGCGAGATTCGAATTGGCTTTGACGGCATAACAGATCAGATGGGCGCGGTCTGCAAAAGCCTGCTCAAATTCCTGATACGCAGCCGTAATAGCAGCGCGTGAGTAGACGTAGCACGGTGTGCCGAATTGTTCCGCAATAGTAGTCAGTGAAACAGATTCAACAAAAAGCTGATCGTCAAGATAATGAAATACTGACTGGTCATTCATGGTGTCTGTTGCTCCTGCTGCTCTTGTTGTCCTTGTTTGAGGGGCTCCGGCGCGGGGAGATACAGCGGTGCTTTATGACCACAGGCAGACAATGTTGAGAATATCAGCATGATCAAACAAAATTTATACATACGCAATATAAGGTTGAATCCGCCGCGTTATTTCGATATGAGAGGCTAGCGATCAGCCATTCTGGCTGACCATTGGATCAATTCGGCGGTCAGTTGATCGCTGGTGGTAATGAAGGCGTCAACAGCGCCACTGGCATCTGCACTTGGGGTAGTTCTTATTTCGGAAAAACGCTGTTGCGCTATCAGTCGGCGAGTATCGTGTTCCACCAGACTGGCTCGCAGGCTGATTATTGTATGGCTGCGATCAATGGCCTCAAACACCTGTATAAATTCTTCGAGGTCTATTTTTAGCGAGTAGGTTGCTGATCTGAGATTATTGTTATTATCGTGATCAGGTGATTTTTGCCACGAAGCGATATGTTGCCGAATACGTTCAGTCAACAGTTTTGCTGGAGCAGCGGCCCAGCGACTTTGCCCATAAACATGAGTTTGTGCCGGATGGTGATAAGCGAGACGATAACGCATTGCCTGTGTGTCCAGCCAAGCAGGTGAAATTATCTCGACAACCTGAAGGTGTATCGGAAATGGGATAGGTTGTGCGGATTCAAGCTGCGAGATCGGGCCGAAATCAAAAGTTGAAATCATTGCTGGTGTTTTGGGCGTCATGGTACAGCCGGTCAGCAGCAGAAGAAGCACCAGATATTTGAATATCATTTGTCTTATTTTTGAGGAGGTATGAACCCGGCTTCACCCGGGCCAGGCGTGGGTGACGGTTTACCAAATAACAGGCTTTGTGGCTGAGCCGCGAGTGAGTCCAACAGTTGATCGAATTTGCGCGCACTCTGCGTAACACTATTGCTCGCCTCCTGCAGGAGAGTCAGGGTGTCGGAAAGTTCCAGCGAGTTTTGTGTGACAGTATCCAGCGAACCACCTTTCTGGTTAACCTTTTGAACGGTTTTGCCAACTTCATCGAGCAAATGTCGAGCCTGTCTGAATGTGGTTGTTATTTCGCTGTTTAATCGTGGCAATTCTTTTGTTCTATCCCCTAGCTGCTTCGCCAGATTCTGATAACTCTGCAGGGTTTGTGCAAGATTACTCAGAATGGCATCTATACTGGCCTGGTTTTGTTCGCTTAGAAGATTATTCGTGCGACTAGTCACTTCATTGAGGTTTTTCAGCATCTCCTGGGCTGAGTCTGATAAGGTTTTAATCAGTGAAGATCGCAGCGGAATATGTGATTCGGGTGCGAGATTACCGATTCCCTCACTGCTGTCATCATCCAGCTCGATATAGGCCAAACCTGTAATTCCTTGGCTGGCAAGTTGCGAATAAATACCTTCAGGTAAGGTGACACTGGTGATCACGGCGATACGCACAATGATATTGCGCATGTTCTGAGGATCGAAATAAATTTCGCTGACCTTGCCAACTGTTACGCCACGAAGGCGTACTGATGCCTCTGGATTCAGTCCGGAAACCGATCCTCCTTTGGAAACCAGATAATAAGTATGGTAGGTAATGTTTTCACTGCCAAACCACTTGATTGCTATCGCCAGTGCAATACTAAGCAAAATAACAAAGAGTCCCGCAGTAAAAGCGTAGGCACGATTTTCCATTATTTGTGGTTAGTCAGATAGCAATCAAATTGAAGAACTTGAATTATTCACTAAAGATACCCTTTGTGCGCTATTTACTATTCGGTGCTGGCGCGTGTTATTTAGACCGATTCGGCGACTTCCCTATTTTCAGCAATCAGGCGTTCGGTCAAGTGTGGATTAATTATCTGTAAAAGTTGGCTGAAGATTTTGGGAGTACCTGCAACAACCTGCCCACTTTTCAGATATTGTCCATTGCCTTCCAGATCACTGACCATGCCGCCTGCTTCGAGAATCAGCAGACAACCCGCAGCGATATCCCATGGTGCCAGACCTGTTTCCCAGAAACCATCATAGCGGCCAGCCGCAACATAGGCGAGATCCAGTGCCGCCGAACCGGGACGACGTATACCAGCTGTTTTGGGTATGAGATCCTTGAACATGGCGAGATAAGCTTCCACATGGGTGAAATCACGAAAAGGAAAGCCCGTGCCAATAAGTGATTCGCTCAGTTGAATACGTTTGCTGACGCGAATGCGATGATCGTTGAGAAAGGCACCACCACCACGACTAGCGGTAAATAATTCATCGCTGACAGGATCATATATCACCGCCTGCGATAATACACCGCGATGCAGTAGTGCAATCGAAACACTGTATTGTGGGAAGCCGTGCAGAAAATTGGTCGTACCATCAAGCGGGTCTATGATCCATTGATATTCTGACTTACCCACTTGTCCGCTCTTGCCGCTTTCTTCTGCTAGAATCGAGTGATCAGGGTAGGCATCATGCAAAACTTTAATAATTGCTTCCTCAGCAGCTCGGTCAACCTCACTGACAAAATCACTATGCGCCTTGCGTGTCACCGTTAATCGCTCCAGATTCATCGCGGCGCGATTAATGATGCTGCCGGCACGACGCGCAGCTTTGACCGCGATATTGAGCATGGGATGCATAATGGAGAATTCCAGATTAGGATGAATGATTCAAAGGCCATCATTTTAGTATGAATCCCGCCTCACCGTTGGACAATGTCCGGGTGGTACTAAGCCACACCAGTCATCCAGGCAACATTGGGGCAGCTGCTCGCGCCATGAAAACCATGGGGTTGCGTAGCCTCTATCTGGTGAATCCCAAATTTTTTCCGGATAAGGAAGCGGATGCGCGCGCCTCCAATGCACGTGATTTACTTGAAACTGCACGTATTTGTAACAGTTTGCAAGCAGCAATCGGTGATACCTGCCTGGCTGTGGCGCTGACCGCGCGCCCACGTGATTTACCTCATCCTACTCTGAATGCGAGACAAGCGGCACTTGAACTGATCGGACATGCGCAACATTCGCCGGTTGCGCTGGTATTTGGACGCGAAAGTGCGGGGTTAACGACAGATGAAATCAGTCAATGTCAGTTGACTGTTCATATTCCAGCGAATCCGGAGTACGCTTCACTTAACCTTGCGGCTGCTGTGCAGATTATGGCTTATGAATTGCGCATGGCACTGGAGGATACAATTACTGTGTTCCAGAAAAGTGAATCAAACCTCGCCAGCTTGCAGGATATTGAAAACTTCCATCAGCATTTGGAAAAAATCATGGTTCAAAGCGGATTTCTTGATCCACAACAACCCAAAAAACTAATGCGTCGCATGCGTCGTTTGTTTGCACGTGCGAGGCTGGAGAAAGAGGAAGTTAATATTTTACGGGGGATGTTAAGTGCGATCGACATTGAGAAGCAATAATAGTTGGCGCTTTAGTAGATTCTGTGGGGATACCCGTCGAGGGGTCAGATTACAGATCATGCTTATCGTATTAGGTTAGCATAACGTTTTTCAATTACTTTTCTTGAGTCATTATGTCCGTTAATCTTGTACCCGCCTTGGAAGAGGAAATACTATTAGTTCGTGGTGTGTTATTAGGTGTTGCCCAGGCAGGAATCAAGCGGCCCAATCGACGGGATTTGCTGATTATTCAGCTTGCAGAGCATGCGCAAATTGCAGGTGTTTTTACGCAGAATCGTTTTTGTGCGGCACCGGTTACCGTCGCAAAAGCACATATGTCCGGTACGTTACCAATACGCGCGCTTGTGGTAAATACGGGCAATGCCAATGCCGGCACAGGTCAGAGTGGAGTAAATGATGCTGAGGAGACTTGTGCGGCGTTGGCTGAATTATTGGGCTGCCAACCACAACAGGTTTTGCCTTTTTCAACCGGCGTCATCATGGAGCCATTGCCTGTTGCCAAAATTATTGAGCATTTGCCGACGGCTGTGGCTGATTTGTCAGTTGATAACTGGTTTGCGGCGGCGCATGCCATTATGACCACTGATACGGTTGCCAAAGGCGTTTCCCGTCAGGTGGTTATTGAAGGAAAGACAGTTACGATTACCGGTATTGCCAAAGGCTCGGGCATGATTCATCCCAATATGGCGACGATGCTCGGATTCATTGCCACAGATGCTGCCATTTCACCAACACTGCTGCGATCACTAGTGAGAATGGTTGCTGATACTTCTTTTAACTGTATTACTGTTGACGGAGATACGTCCACCAATGATGCCTTGATACTGATTGCAACTGGTCAGGCAGGGCACTCATCAATCGATGACGCCAATCACCCTGATTTCAATAAACTGCATGCAGCACTTGCTGAAGTAGCCATCACACTTGCGCAGATGATTGTGCGTGACGGTGAAGGTGCAACCAAATTCATTACTATCCAAGTCGAGAAGGGTCAAACTCGGGAAGAATGCAACAGGGTTGCCTATGCGATCGCGCATTCTCCGCTGGTCAAAACGGCCTTCTTCGCATCCGACCCTAATCTGGGAAGAATACTGGCGGCAATCGGTTATGCGGGTATCGATGATCTTAATGTTACTGCTCTGCAGCTGTATCTTGGCGATGTGCTGGTTGCGGAAAACGGTGGGCGCGCGATGAGCTATCGCGAGGCAGATGGCCAACGTATCATGAAGTCTTCCGAGATTTTTATGCGCGTTGTGCTCAATAGAGGGGAAGCATCTACAACGGTCTGGACCTGTGATTTGTCCTACGATTATGTCAAAATCAACGCGGAATACCGTTCATGAAACCGTCTGATCCCGAGCTGCTGTTACGCATTGACCGGTTGCTGGCATTACTCGAACAGTTGGTTCCACAATCGCAAAAAGCACTTCCAGATTTCGATAGACATGTTGCTTTTCGCTGGATACGGCGAGGGCAGGGCAATTGTCTGTTACCTGTCACGCATCCGCATGCGATCACATTGGATTCGCTGCGTAACATTGACGAACAAAGGGAACGGCTCGATCGTAACACCAAACAGTTCGTCGCTGGATTTTCCGCCAACAACGCTTTGCTGACTGGTGCGCGGGGAACTGGTAAATCCTCCCTGGTCAAGGCATTGCTCAATGAATACGCTGCGCGTGGACTGCGGTTGATTGAAGTCGACAAAGAGGTATTGATCGATTTGCCAGATCTGGTAGATCTGATTGGTGGACGTTCGGAGAAATTTATTTTGTACTGTGATGATCTTTCATTTGAAGCCGATGAATCGAGCTACAAAGGATTGAAAGTAATTCTCGATGGCTCCATTGCAACCATCTCCAAAAATTTACTGGTCTACGCGACCTCCAATCGTCGTCATCTGATGCCGGAGTTTATGGATGAAAACCTCGCAGCACGGCATATCAATGGAGAAATTCATCCTGGGGAATCGACCGAAGAGAAAATTTCCTTTTCAGAGCGGTTCGGATTGTGGTTATCATTTCATCCATTTGATCAAGGGCAATATCTTGATATTGTCAAATACTGGCTTGCTGAGTATGGCGTTCGAAAAATGACCAGTGCAATTCGTCAAGCTGCATTACGCTGGGCGCTTGCGCGTGGTTCCCGCAGTGGGCGTGTAGCCTGGCAATTTGCGCGTGACTGGGTTGGCCAATACAGACTTCTTGCCAAAGCGGAATCTCAATAGGTATTAGTTTCTAGTATTTAGGCGCAAATTGACTTTACCTATCCAAGTAGTAGCCGCCATCCTTACGCGGGCAGATGGCTGTTTCCTGCTGGCATGCCGTCCCCCTGGTAAACCTTATCCGGGTTACTGGGAGTTTCCTGGGGGAAAAATTGAGAAAAATGAGTCTGCCAGGGATGCGCTGGTGCGCGAGCTCTACGAGGAATTGGGTATTACTGTTACTCATGCCACTCCATGGTTGACACACGAATTTCACTATCCGCATGCGACTGTCAACATTCGGTTTTACCGCGTGACGCAGTGGCTGAATGAGCCAGTTGCTCGTGAGCAGCAACAGCTTGTGTGGCAACGTATTGAAAATGTGATAGTTTCACCATTGCTTCCCGCCAATCAGCCTATTTTGAAGGCGCTGGCGTTGCCGCCCGTTTATGTTATTTCCAATGCCGCTGAAACAGGCGAAGTGCAGTCACTTACGATGATCGATTCTGCCTTGCAAGCTGGTGTGAAATTGCTGCAGGTTCGTGAGAAAAATATGTCGATTGATCAGCTTACGGGATTTGCGTCAGAAATACTGAAAATGGCGCGCTGCCACCAAGCCAGGGTACTAATCAACGAAAATATCGCATTGGCAGAAATGCTGGGGGCAGATGGTGTGCATCTGACTAGCGCGCAATTACTTGATGCAACTACCCGGCCAGCGGTCAATTGGTGCGGCGCATCTTGCCATAACGAAGAAGAACTGTATCAAGCCGCTAGACTTGGTGTCGATTTCGTCACGTTAAGTCCAGTTTGTCCCACCCGTAGCCACCCTGCCGCGCTAACACTTGGTTGGCGAAAATTCGGCACGCTGGTTCGCAACTGTCCTTTGCCGGTCTATGCACTTGGGGGAATGTCTTTGATTGATTTGGATATTTCTTGGGAGCAGGGCGCACAGGGTGTTGCAATTATGCGAACTTTGCCGAAAACCCCATGAAGTTTTATGTTAAATATTATAGAATCTCGAACGGGGTAGAGCTGATGTGGGGGCAACTTGGTCATTTGTGGAGTAGCGAAAATACTCCTAAATTTCGGTAGAAATAGTCTGCCTGGTTTGTTTTTCTGCGTTTTCCGAATTTATTTTTTAGTTTTGTCTTCGACTCATTTGCATCAAAACGTACGACAAGAGTAGGTTTGAATTCAGCTTGCCGAGCGATTGTGTGTAATCAAGCGTCTATTCTGCACGTTATTCCTAAGATATAAAAAAACTTTTAGTGGCAAGATGTTATGCAGAAGTAAGAGCTTTTAAGAATACTCTTGATTAGTAAGTAGTTGTACTAAATAGTCATTATCTTATTGGCGCAATAAATCAACCTTAAGGTCGTCATATTCTTGGCACTAAAAGATATAGTTTTCTGTGTGAGTGCCGTATTCAAAGTGCAGGTGAGATTGCAATTAATAGGTATGTGATTTTAGTCATATATTCATTTCTGAAAGAGTGTAGTTTTGCAGCTTAATGTGTTGGCAGCGATAATAATGGCGATAGCTATAACGGCAGCGGTGTCTTTCTTGAATTGCTTGAAATTATTGGTCAAACTTTTGCAATACTAATTAAATAAAATGAAGGAAACCAGTTTGGATAATTTTCAATTTCGAGGTCTTTAACGTGAATACGATATTTAGAATGGGATTAATAGTTTCTTTTGTTATTAGTGTATTAATGCTGGGTGGTTGTACTAGCTATCCTCTGCTGACTAACCAGGGAGAGAAAGTACCTCATGACTACTTAATCGGACCCGGAGATACCCTGAATATCATTGTCTGGCGTAATCCTGAGATATCAATGAGTGTTCCAGTTCGCCCAGATGGGAAGATTACAACACCTTTGGTTGAAGACTTGCCTGCCAGTGGCAAAACATCTACGCAACTTGCACGTGATATAGAAGAAACGCTCGCAAAATACTTGCAGCAACCTGTGGTAACCGTTGTGGTGACAGGTTTTGTGGGGCCATTTTCCGAGCAGATTCGAGTAATTGGTGAAGCGACAGAACCTCAGGCACTTCCTTATCGTGAAAATATGTCGGTTATGGATGTAATGATTGCGGTGGGTGGATTAACAGATTTCGCAGCAGGCAATCGAGCAAGAATCATCAGAATGGTGGATGGTATACAGCAGCAATATCGTGTCAGATTGAATGACCTGATTCGTAATGGGGATGTCTCCGCTAATGTGCCGATGTATCAAGGAGATGTATTGGTGATACCAGAAAGTTATTTCTGAACATCGGTCAATACTTCCTGAATATTTATGCAAAGAACGAGGTAATACAATATGGATGAGATTGTTGCGCAGCTTTTGGTGTACATCAAAGGCATCTGGAAATACCGTTGGTTTTCTGTTGCAATTGCCTGGTTTGTTGCGCTAGTCGGGTGGTTTTATGTTTATCAGATGCCGGATGATTACGAAGCATCAGCACGAATTTATGTGGATACCCAAAGTATACTCAGGCCGCTAATGGCGGGGATGACGGTGTCACCGAATCCAGAGCAACAGGTAACCATCATGAGTCGAACGCTGATTAGCCGTCCTAATGTGGAAAGAATTATCCGTATGGTGGACTTGGATATCAAGGTCACTAATGATGCTAGTATGGACAAGCTGGTCATCTCACTCATGAAAGATATACAGCTGGCATCAACTGGGCGGGACAATATTTTTACCATTTCTTACAGTGATAAAAATCCTAAGTTAGCTAAAGATATCGTTCAGTCACTTTTGACAATTTTTGTCGAGGGTGGACTGGAAGGAAAAAGACAGGATTCAACGACAGCGCTGCGTTTCATTGATCAGCAGATCTCGGCCTATGAAGAAAAATTGATTTCAGCTGAAGCCGCGCTAACGGCATTCAAGCAGAAGAACCTGGGGCTTTTACCTGGTCAGGGGGATTACTATACGCAGTTGATTGCAGCACGGGAAGAATTGGAAAAAGCAAGACTGTCATTGGCGGAGGCTCAGCAATCCCGTAATGCTGTTCAGAAACAAATAACTGGAGATGAGCCAATGTTGCTGCTGGAAGCTGGTGAAATTTCACCAAAGAGTATTATTAATCCTGAAATTGACACGCGCATTCAAGCGCTAAATACCAACCTTGATAGTCTCTTATTGAATTATACAGAGGAGCATCCAGATGTGATTTCTACTAAAAGGCTGGTTGCCGTTCTGGAAGAGCGCAAGATTGAAGAAGCCAGGTTAATAGGATCTGCGAGTAGTAACGGTATGAATTACAACCCTATGCTGCAGCAGCTTAATATTGCGTTGACAGAAGCGCAGTCTTTGGTGGCAGCGATGGAAGTACGGGTAGCTGAGTATGATGCACGTTTTGAACGGCTCAAATCCATGAGTGCGATGGTGCCGGCGGTTGAGGTAGAGATGCAGCAGCTTAATCGTGATTACAGCGTCAATAAAGCTAACTATGAGAAATTGCTTGAACGCCGGGCATCCGCTGAAATTTCAGGAGAATTGAGTTCCGCAACCGGATTGATGTCATTCCGGATTATTGATCCACCAACGGTTCCCGAAACTCCAGCTGGACCAGATCGGAAGAAACTATTTACGTTTGTTTTCCTGGGTGCATTAGTAGGTGGAATTGGTATGGCGTTTGTTATCAGTCAGATACGGCCTACTTTTCATACCCAAGGTGGTCTGCGCGAAGTAACTGGTTTGCCAATTCTGGGAACAGTACCGATGATCTGGACTGATCAGGAAAGGATAAAGCGCAAAGGACAACTTTATGCCTTTGGCGCGTCGCTGCTTCTGTTGGTGATGTGTTACGCCGCATTAGTTACCCTTGCAAAATTACCCAGTTTAGCGGCAGCACAATCATGGATTGGTTGATATAGCTTTGCATGACGGGGCTTTATAGATTTGATCAAAGACGCAAGATTATAAGTATTGATGGAGCGAGCATGAGTCTTATAGAACGAGCAGCAGGTAAACTGACTAAAAATAATGCAGGGAATTATTTTCCGGACGCAAAGCGCATTCCACAAGCTGTGGAGGAGACTTTGTTGCTAGGTGGTACATTACCAGCAGCGCCTGCAAAGCGTGATGTGCCAATACATGATGATAGTAGGCCGGAACACCAGTTATATATACCAAGAACTGAACGGACTGATCATTTGCATGATTCAAAAGTATCTAAAGAAAAAAAAAGGACGACCAAAAAAATAGAAATTGATCTTGAGAATCTGGATCGACTGGGAATTGTTACGCTTAACCGAACAAAATCACCAATAGCCGAGCAGTTTCGCTTGATTAAAAGGCCGCTGTTGTCCAATGCTTTCAATCCGATGAGTGGATTGAAAAACGGCAATTTGATTATGGTAACTAGTTCCCTGGCAGGCGAAGGAAAGAGCTTTTGTTCGATTAATCTTGCCATGAGCATTGCAATGGAGATGGATCATAGGGTGTTACTGATTGATGCAGATGTTGCGCGCCCGTCGATACCTAAAACGTTAGGTTTTAGTAAAGAAGAGCCTGGACTGCTGGACATCATTCTGAACCCGGAGTTGGGAATAGCGGATGTGATGATTAAAACTAACGTGGAAAAGCTGACGCTACTTCCTGCGGGGACACATCATACGCATGCCACTGAACTTTTAGCCAGTCAAACTATGGGAGCGATTCTGCAGGAGCTTGCGCAACGTTATCATGATCGGGTGGTGATATTTGATTCTCCGCCGTTGCTTCTAACCAGCGAGTCGCGGGCACTTGCCTGCCAAATGGGGCAAATTGTGCTGGTAGTTGAGGCAGAGAGAACCACGCAGCAGACCGTCAAGGATGCCCTGCAGCAGATCGAATCCTGTGATGTGGTTAATCTTATCTACAATAAAGCAAGAACCCAGTCGAATGCCGGTTACTACGGTTACTACTATTAATGAAGTTACCGGTTTGTCATTACTCGTTAACATATCGGTTCTGGATTTGGAGTGTCTGTCTGGTTAGTGCCGGTAGCTGGTTCTTAACAGCACAAGCTGCGGAATGGGACGTCCGACCACGGCTATCAATTAGTGAAACCTACACAGATAATGTGAGGTTAGGTGGCGTTGGTGGATTCGGTGGATTCGGTGGTAGTGGTGGCGGGAGTGACTTTATTACACAAATCAATCCAGGTGTAAATTTCACGGGTAGGGGGCGTCGTTTCAGTGCTAATGGTAATTACACTTTAAATAGCCTGTTTTTCGCGAATAGTGGGCGCACCCTGATTCGTAACCAGCTAAACAGCAATGGAACGGCTGAACTACTTCGTGATCTGCTTTTTGTGGACGGGCGCGCTGCTATTTCACAGCAGAATGCTTTTCTGTTTGGCTCACAAGCAGCCGATAACGCCAATCTCAGCGGTAATGTGCGCGATATTCGCACCTGGAGTATCAGTCCATACGCTCGTCACCGGTTCAAAAATCTGGCCTCGGGTGAAGTGCGTTATTCGCGTGATGCCGTCAGCTCGAACCAGCGTAACTTTTTTAACAATTCCAGTAATGCTTATATAGTGTCATTAAATAGTGGGTCAGCATTCAGAACCGTTGGCTGGGGCCTCAATTACTCTCACACAGAGATCAGTCGCGAGCGGGCTGGTGCGAATCTGGGAAAAATCGAGCTGGAACGAACAACGGGTACGCTTAGGTATCTTGTGAATTCGCAATTTAGTCTGATTGGCACGGGCGGTTATGAGCGCAATAGTTTTGTATCCATTAGAGGAAACCCATCGAGTCCTTTTTGGACGGCAGGTTTTTCCTGGGAGCCAACTCGCAGAACAAGTCTCAGTGCCTCAGCCGGTAAACGTTTTTTTGGTGATACTTATGCCGCGTCATTTGATCACCGGACTCGTAATACATTGTGGAATGCCAGCTATACGGAAAATATCACTACGTTTGGTGGCCAGCAATCACTGTTGGGCGGTGGAATTCTGAATGGAGGCTCTCTGGGGCAACTACCAGGCATTGGTGATGGTACGGCATTACTAAATCAGGGGTTGCCATTGAATCTTTCTGATCCTAATAATCCGTTGACTAACCGGTTATTCCTTTTGAGAAGCTTTCAGGCCTCACTGGTGCTCAACGGTCGGAAAAATTCCCTGGTTTTTCGAGTCTTCACTTTGTCCAGAAAATCTTTCAGCCCCGATCAGGAAGATGCAGGCTTGATCGGATTGCCAAATGCTTTGCTAACAAGGGATACGAGGCAAACGGGTGGTAACATTTTGTGGAATCACCGCCTGAGTCCGCGAACCAATGCCAATATCAATTTTGGTTATACCCAGTTTGAGTTCAATGCCACCGGGCAAAAAAATGACAATATTTTTGCTACGGCGGGTATCAACAGGCAACTGTCAGAAAGGCTAAACGCAAGTCTTTTATATCGTCATCAGCGGCGATTAACTGGAAGCGCCAACAATTTTAGCAATAACTTTAGTGCGAATTCGATTACTGCCACATTAAATATGGATTTCTAAAAAGATCAAACTTATGTATCTCGACTATTACGGTTTCACCGGGAAGCCTTTTCAGCTGAAACCCGATGCAAGTTTCTTTTTTGATAGCAAGGGGCATAAACGTGCCGCAGCCTATTTGCAGTATGGGCTATCGCAAGAGGATGGTTTCATTATTATTACTGGTGAGGTCGGAGCCGGTAAAACGACGCTGATGCGCTATCTTTTTCAAAGTCTGGAGCAGGAACGAATTGTCGTTGCGCAGTTGGTCAGTACCAATCTGGGTGCAGATGATGCGCTGTGCATGGTAGCGGCAGCTTTTGGTTTGCCGTATACCAATTTGTCAAAAGCAGGATTGTTGCTGGCGCTGGAGCAGTTTTTACATCAATGTGCACAGGAAGGGAAACGAGCGTTACTGGTTGTTGATGAAGCACAGAATCTCAGTCAGGAAACACTCGAAGAGTTGCGTATGCTGTCCAATTTTCAGACGCAGGATCGTCCATTGTTGCAGACCTTTTTGATGGGTCAGCCAGAGTTCCGGAGAACCCTGCTTGGTAGTAACATGCAGCAACTCAGGCAGAGGGTAATCGCTACTTATCATCTTGGTCCACTTGATCAGCCAGAAACCAAGGCATACATTGAGCATCGGTTACGAAAAGTGGGCTGGAATGGCAGTCCAGTATTTCATGATGGAATTTTTGAAATTATCCATGAGTTTACTGGCGGGATTCCACGAAGAATCAATCAGTTCTGCGACCGCCTGTTGATCATGGGGTGTCTGGAAGATCTCCGCGCCCTTGGTAAGGCGGAAGCGCACGAAGTTATGCTGGACATCAAAAAAGAGTTTGATGTTTCAACTCTGAAAGACCAATTGGATTAATGTCGATTCCAGAGAAATCTATTATGATCAACGCTCTGACTATTGATGTTGAAGATTATTTTCAGGTGTCCGCTTTTGCTCCCGTCATTGCCAGATCTAATTGGGAGAATATGCCATGCCGCGTGGAACGCAATATTGATCGAATTTTGGCATTGCTGGATGAACGCCAGATACATGCCACTTTCTTTACGCTGGGCTGGATAGCAGAGCGCTATCCGGAGATGATCAAGCGAATTGTTGATAATGGCCACGAGCTGGCGAGTCATGGTTATGCCCACCATCGGGTAACCGAATTGGACCAGAAACAGTTCTGGGATGATATTGTGCACAGCAAAAAATTGTTGGAGGACATTGGTTCCGTGTCGGTTATTGGTTATCGTGCACCCAGTTTTTCGATCAATGGCCAAAACTTGTGGGCGCTGGACAGTCTTGAGGCGGCGGGCTATCAATATAGTTCAAGTATTTATCCGGTTGTACATGATCATTATGGTATGCCTGATGCGCCCCGTTTTGCCTTTCATCCCAGTCAGTCGGGACGATTACTTGAATTGCCGGTTACGACTGTGCGTTTACTGGGGCGTAATTTTCCGGTTGGCGGCGGAGGTTACTTCCGTTTCTGGCCTTATGAGCTGTCTCGCTGGTTCTTAAAAACAGTCAATCAAAGCGATCAACAGTCCGCTATCTTTTATTTTCATCCTTGGGAAATTGATCCTGATCAGCCGCGAATAAACGGAATTGGATTTAAAACGCGGTTCCGTCACTACATTAATCTGAATCGTATGGAAGATAGGCTGCGTCTATTAACAAAACAGTTTTTCTGGGGACGGATGGATCAGATTTTTCTCGGGCGTGCGGCATGAGTACGGTCAAACTATCTGTGTCAGGTGCTAATAGGTCGCTAGCAGAAATCCTGTCCGAGGTTACCGTTCTGCAGTCGGCGCAGTACCGCGCCTGGGATGACTTTGTTCAGCACTGTCCACAGGCAACCTTTTTTCATCGTGCTGGCTGGCAACAGATAATCGAGCAAGCATTCGGACATAAGACCTGGTTTCTTTATGTTGAGGAAAACGGCCAAATCCAGGGGGTATTGCCGCTGGCAGAGATTAATAGTCTTCTGTTCGGGCATAGCCTTAGTGCGCTACCATTTTGTGTGTATGGCGGTATTGCAGCAATATCCGATAGCGCGCGCAGCAAACTCGATCAGGCAGCCCAGTCATTAGCAAATTATCTCAACGTTGATTATCTGGAATACCGCTTGCGCGAACCACAACATCCAGATTGGCCAACCAAGGATTTGTACGTTACTTTTCGAAAAGTAATGGACTCCGATGTTGAGCAAAACTTACTTGAGATTCCCCGTAAACAGAGGGCAATGGTACGAAAAGGCATCAAGCATGGACTGCAATCCTGCGTGGATACCTCCACTGAACGTTTTTTTATGGCCTACGCTTTCAGCCTGCATCGTCTGGGTACGCCAGTTTTTTCAAAAAATTATTTCCGTCTGCTTAAGCAAACGTTTGGAGATGATTGCGAAGTGCTGGTGATCACTCATGGAGATGAGGTCGTGAGCGCGGTCATGAGTTTCTACTTTCGTGATGAAGTCTCGCCCTATTATGGTGGAGGCACTGATGCGGCAAGAGATTTGGCCGCTAACGATTTTATGTATTGGGAATTAATGCGCCGTGCTTGTGAGCGCGGGTGCCGGATTTTTGATTTTGGCCGCAGCAAGCAGGGTACTGGTTCTTATAGTTTTAAAAAAAACTGGGGATTTGAACCGGAACCGCTTTTCTACGAATACCAGTTGCATCGCAAGCAGACCATGCCGGAAATTAATCCGTTAAATCCGAAGTACCGGTTTTTTATTAATGCCTGGCAAAGAATGCCGCTATCCCTGGCAAATCTGATTGGTCCTTATATCAATAAAAATCTGGGATAGCAACGATGCAAAGCTTGCTGTATCTGACACATCGTATTCCTTACCCGCCGAACAAGGGCGACAAAATTCGTTCGTTCCACCTTTTGCAGCATCTGAGCCAGCATTATCGAGTTTTTCTCGGGACATTTGTGGATGACAAACAGGACTGGCAGTATGTGGATAAAGTCAAGTCATACTGCGAGGATACCTGTATTGTGGAGATTGATCCGTTCATTGCTCGTATCAAAAGTGTATTTGCATTGCTGGGGAGTGATCCACTGACATTAACCTATTATCGTAATATGAAATTACAGCAATGGGTCACACAAGTTCTGGAACAGCAAACCATATCTGCCAGCGTTATATTTTCTGCTGCCATGGCGCAGTACATTGATCGCCCTCAGTATGGCCGCCGCATTATCGATTTTGTGGATGTCGATTCTGATAAGTGGCGACAGTATGCCGTATCAAAACCGTGGCCACTTAGCTGGATCTACCGACGTGAAGCGAATTGTCTGCTCAATTATGAAAGACGTATCGCCAGCGCGTTTGATAAGGCAACATTTGTTTCTGAAAAGGAGGCAGCGTTATTTCAGAAGCTTGCACCTGAATGTGCACAAAAAACGACCTTCTTTAATAATGGTGTAGATACGGATTTTTTTTCACCGATGCAGAATCATCTCGATCCTTATCCAACTGAAGCGAATGTACTCGTTTTTACTGGTGCAATGGACTACTGGGCGAATGTCGATGCGGTAGATTGGTTTGCGCGTCATATTTTCCCCATGATTCGTGCGCGCAAGCCGGATACCTTGTTTTACATTGTGGGTTCTAAGCCGAGCAAAGCCGTGCAGTTGTTGGCTAACTTGCCGGGCGTTTGTGTTACCGGGAGAGTAGAGGATGTCCGTCCCTATCTGCAACATGCCGTGGCAGCCGTTGCCCCGCTTAGAATTGCACGTGGTATTCAGAATAAGGTACTGGAAGCAATGGCAATGCAAAAGCCGGTGATTGCTTCTTCGCACGCGCTTGAGGGGATTGACGCGGTTCATGGAGAAGAATTACTGGTTGCAGATAACGAAGCTGAATTTGCTGATCAGGTGTTGTCAGTATTGGAGAATGAGAGCGGAGCAATTTTAGGTTGTGCCGCACGTAATCGGATTACGGCGGACTACACTTGGCGAGATAACCTATTGCGTGTAGATGCCCTGCTGAGCGTGACTTGATACACGCAGATTGGGCAATGAGTATCCATTCCTGTTTATTTAATTGATAGAGTTTTTGGAAATCAGCTGATCATGACAACAAAAATTGAGTTCCCCAGTATGGTGCACGATAAAGCGACCAATATCAATGTCAGCATTCTGCTGACATTGGCGGTAATTGCTCTGATTCTGGCTATTTACCATGAAACCGCCTGGTCAATCGTGGCGATCTGGATGCGCTCAGATACCTATGCGCATGGATTTTTGATCATCCCATTCAGCTTGTACATGATATGGGAGAGGCGTGAAATGCTAAGAACGATTCCACATCAACCGGATTATCTTCCGCTTTTCTTACTGGCCGGATTGGGGTTTGGCTGGTTGCTTGCCACACTTTCCAGCGTTATGCTCATGCAGCAATATGCTCTAGTTGCCATGCTGCCAGTTATTGTGTGGGCGATGCTTGGCAGTAAAATGTTCGTTGCAACTGCTTTTCCACTTGCTTATTTGTTGTTTGCGGTACCGTTTGGGGATTCCCTTATCCCACCGCTGATCAATTTTACTGCTGATTTTACAGTTAAAGCGTTGCAACTGACTGGTATCCCGGTTTATCGCGAAGGTAGTTTTTTCAGTATTCCCAGTGGTAATTGGTCAGTAGTTGAAGCTTGCAGTGGTGTGCGCTATCTAATTGCTTCAGTGACACTGGGTACACTTTATGCTTATCTTACCTATCAGAGTCTGGTTAGACGCATCATATTTATTGGGCTGTCGGTTATCGTGCCGATTATCGCTAATGGCCTGCGCGCTTATATGATTGTCATGACGGGGCATCTCAGTGATATGACGTTGGCAGTGGGAGTGGATCATCTTATTTACGGCTGGGTGTTTTTTGGGATAGTGATGTTGCTGTTGTTCTGGATAGGATCATTCTGGCGGGAGGATCATCTGCCGATTAAATCGCTTATTCGTGCTGGGCAAGGAGATTCTTCCCAATTTAGCGCATCTGGTAAGGCAACATTAGGGATGGCCGGATTAATCATAGTTGTTGCTGCAATCTGGCCGTTATACGCGCAGCACTTAAGCGCATCTCTTGATGAGCGGTCTATGCCAACCGTTGATATTGTTAATCAATCTGGTAAATGGCAGTCTGAAACGGCACCGTTATCTGACTGGAAGCCAGTTTACGTGGGTAAGCCAGCTCAGCACATCGGGTATTTCAGCAATAATAATCAGCGTGTCAGTGTTTACGTGACTTATTACCGCAACCAGCAACAGGGTAATGAGTTGATTAATTATGGCAATGTTTTGATTGGTGAGGATAGTGGCTGGAGTGACGTGGACAGCTCTAAACAAAAACTATCCATAGAAAATGCAGAGTTGATTGTTACGCAAAATCAGCTACGTGCCGCTACCACTAAATTGTTGACCTGGCGTTGGTGGTGGCTGAATGATTATGAAACCAGTAATCCCTATATGGTTAAATTATTAATGGCGGTTAACCAGCTGCTTGGAGAAGGAGATGATGGTGCCGAAATTATTATCGTGGCGGATTATGAGACTGACCCACAAAAGGCGGCTCTGTCGATGCGCCAATTTATTACCGATATGATGCCTGCTATCCGTGAAGGTCTGCATTCGGCGAAGAATAAAAAATAGAGATACAACTCATTTTTAACAAGGCGAAAACATGTGTGGCATCGTAGGAATTTTTGATACGCGAGGTGGTAGTGAAATCGATCGCGAATTGCTGAGGCGGATGAATCAAACTCAGATACATCGGGGACCCAATGAAGGCGCAATTCATCTCGAGCCTGGTCTGGGACTGGGGCACCGGCGTCTTTCCATCATGGATGTGGCTGGTGGTCAGCAACCGCTATTTAATGAAGACGGTAGCGTTGTCGTCGTATTTAACGGAGAAATCTATAATTTTCAAACGTTAGTGACAGAATTGACTGCTTTGGGTCATCAATTTCGGACTCACTGCGATACGGAAGTTATCGTGCATGCCTGGGAGCAGTGGGGGGAGCGTTGTGTCGATCGCTTCAACGGCATGTTTGCATTTGGTTTATGGGATCGAAATCAGCAGATACTCTTCATGGCGCGCGACCGGCTGGGCATTAAACCTTTTTACTATGCTTTGCTAAATAACGGGCTTTTCTTATTTTCCTCGGAACTTAAGGCACTGGTGGCTTGCCCAGAGCTCGACAGGACGTTTAACCATCAGGCGATCGAAGACTATTTTGCCTATGGTTATATTCCCGAGCCCAAGACAGTTTTTAACGGGACTTTCAAACTGAACCCGGGCTATTTCCTGAAGCTATCGCGAGGGCAAACTGTTCCGCAACCACAGCAATATTGGGATGTTCCATTCATCCCACAAGAGATAACAAGCGAACGGGAAGCTGAAGAGGCACTCATTGCCCAGCTACGTAAATCTGTCAATAGCCAATTAATGAGCGAGGTTCCGCTAGGCGCTTTTCTCTCGGGAGGAGTGGATTCCAGCGCAGTTGTGGCCATGATGGCAGAGACGATGAACGAGCCTGCCAATACCTGCTCAATCGCTTTTTCAGATCCTGCTTTCGATGAGTCCATCTACGCGCAACAGGTGGCGGAACGGTATTCAACGCGGCATTTTGTCGAACAGGTTGAGCAGGATGATCTTGACCTGGTTGACCGACTGGCTGCGCTTTATGACGAACCCTTCGCGGACAGTTCTGCGATTCCAACCTATCGTGTATGTGAGCTGGCTAAAAAACATGTAACCGTAGTGCTCTCGGGTGATGGGGGAGATGAGAACTTTGCAGGGTATCGTCGCTACCGCTGGCACATGATGGAAGAAAAGCTGCGTGCGAGACTTCCACTTGGATTACGCCGCCCACTCTTTGGGATGTTGGGTAAACTTTATCCCAAGGCAGACTGGGCGCCAAGATTCCTGCGCGCCAAGGCAACTTTCGAAACGCTTGCACGTGATTCCGTGGAGGGGTATTTTCACAGTGTTTCCATCCTGGGGGATCAACTGCGCGCACAACTGTTTTCACCTGGATTTCGCAGCAGTCTGCAGGGGTATCAGGCAGTAGAGGTGTTGCGCGACTATGCAGTTAAAAGTCCGACACAAGATGGATTGTCATTGGTGCAGTACCTGGATATCAAGACTTACCTGGTTGGCGACATCTTGACCAAGGTAGATCGTGCCAGTATGGCGCATTCACTGGAAGTGCGCGTGCCGCTGCTTGATCATGAACTCGTGGAATGGGTTTCTGGCCTGTCACCGTCATTGAAATTGCGTCATCAGGAAGGCAAATATATTCTGAAAAAGTCGTTGGAAGCCTATTTGCCGCAAGCAGTGTTGTACCGTAATAAAATGGGCTTTGCCGTACCACTTGCCAGCTGGTTCCGTGGGCCATTGCGGGAGCGCGTACGAGCCGGTTTGCTGGGTAGCACACTTGCAGATACTGGCATCTTTAATATGGCGTTTATTGAAAAAATGCTTGATCAGCATCAATCTGGGCGTCGCGATTTCAGCGCACCCATCTGGACATTGTTGATGTTTGAGTCTTTTTTGCGCAATACTTTTCGACAAGATGATGAGTTTCCTGATAGGCATCTGCGCAAGGTTGCTTAACCTATAATTCGCGCGGAATCATATTTATGCTAAAAGTTTTTTTGACGGTAGATACAGAAATATGGCCATATTCCGATGGCTGGCCGGTACGCGCGCTACCAGCCGAAAAAATACAGTTTGAAGCCGAGATTGCCGCGAGTATATACGGTCAAACCTCGGCAGGCGAGTTTGGTCTGCCTTATCAGATTGAACAGCTGAATCAACATGGATTAAAGGCAACCTATTTTCTGGAACCACTTTTTGCGGATCGTGCGGGTAACCAGCACCTTGTCGATATCGTTAACCTCATCCAGCATAACGGGCAAGAAGTGCAGCTGCATTTGCATACCGAATGGCTCAGCGAAATTCACGATCCCGCCATACCCTCCCACTTCAAGCAATATATGCATAATTTCACACTGGATGAACAAACGGCACTGATTGCCAAAGGTATCCATAGCCTGCAGGCGGCAGGGGTACAAGAGGTTTGCGCGTTCCGGGCAGGTAACTATGGCGCAAACCTTGATACTTTGCGCGCAGCATATCGGAATGGGTTGGTGTTTGATAGTAGTTACGACGCATGCTATCTCGGTGATGATTGCCAAATCGTACAAAGTGATACTCTGTTACAGCCGCGCAAAATTGAAGGAATTTGGGAGTTTCCAATCACATTTTTTCAGGACTATCCCGGTCATCGTCGCCATACGCAGCTGGCAGCCTGTTCTTTCAATGAAATGAAAACCGCGTTGCTTGATGCATGGCAGGCAGGCTGGTCCTCGTTTGTAATCGTGTTGCATAGTTTTGAACTCGTCAGAAATAGAAATCCCAATACGCTTTGTTTGCCGGATAAATCTAACATCGATCGATTTCAGCGTTTATGTAGTTTTCTTGCCGAACATACTGATAAATTTACTACAACGACTTTTTCCGCTTGTGATGTGACAACTATTCCGGAAATAAAAGAAGTTGATGAACTGCATTCCCGCATTTACCATACCGCCTGGCGTTATGTCGAACAGGCATTGGCACGTATTGCCTGATGGACAGTTGGGTTAGACAGACGATTTTTTTTACTGCCCGTCTTGGTGAAATGAAAATCTTTTCCTGGCGGTTAAATGGGTGCGTTCTAAAAACCCATTTCACCCAACTGCCGCCTTGCCCAGAGTTACCGTCAGCCCTAGCGGAGTGGTTTAAACAATCAGTGGATGTCGCGGTGATGCGTTCGCATCCCATTAAGGCGTCTCTGCCAAGAATAAGTTTGCTACCCCAGGTAATCCGATATGTTCCGGCGAGTTATCAGCGTTACTGGGTGGAGATTGAAGGTACCTTTGATATCTATTTAAAAAAATTCTCGGCCAAATCCAGAAATACGCTCATGCGTAAAATTAAAAAATTAACCGAGTTTTCTGGTGGGGAGATCGATTGGCGTGAATATCAGAAGCCAGAGGAAATGCTGAAGTTTCACCAGCTGGCATTAACAGTTTCACAAAAAACCTATCAGGAGCGGTTGCTGAATTGCGGCCTGCCAGCGGGTAAGGATTTTCAAGACGAGATAATCGCATTGGCCGCAGTGGGTAGAGCCCGAGGATACCTACTTTTTTATCAGAAAAATCCTATTGCTTACATTTTCTGTCCCATTCATGAAGGTATCGCTCTTTATGAGTATGTTGGCCATGATCCGGAATATCAGCATTGGTCACCTGGTACGATTTTGCAATATTTTTTGCTGCAAAGACTGTTTGTATCTAAGAGTTCGAAGATCTTTGATTTTACTGAAGGTGAGGGTGCACACAAAGCGTTCTTTTCCACTCATTCCCAGTATTGCACGGATATCTATTACTTTCGCCGTACCATCAATAACCTGTTAAAGGTACTGCTGCACGCTGGCAGTGATAGTCTGTCGCGGGGAATAGTCGCATTCCTCGATAAACTGGGCGTGAAGGCAATCGTGAAAAAAATGTTTCGCTCCGGTGCTTGATAGCAGGTTGTTTTCTGGCGATCCATACCGTTTTTTTATTTCATAAGAACCGTAATCGATGATATGAAAGTGCTATTGCTTTGCGAATCTGGTCCGTTGGGGCTCAAAGTGCTGTACTGTCTGCGTGGTATGGGTGCAACCGTACACACGGCTGGCCCTGCTGGTGCAAAGATGCTGCGCTATTCTCGCTATGTCAAAAATCATTCTACAATAGGATTCTGGCAGAATGGAGCGCCGTCAGTGCATGCGCAACAGTGGTTGCGGGAAATGGTCAGCAGTGAGTCATTCGATATTGTGGTGCCATCTGACATAAATAGTGCCGGGTTTTTAGCAGCTACCCGGAAAAGTTACCCGGAAATTCCCTGCTTTCCGTGCAGCGACCTGTCTATACTGGACGCACTACATAATAAATGGTCTTTTGCACAGATCTGCATGGAGCATGGCCTGCCTGCACCAGCGACGATTTTACTGTCATCCTTGGCAGAGCTTGACAAGAGCCTTTTTGAACAAATCGGTTTTCCAGCAATTATTAAACCACTGGAAGCGGAATCCAGTCATGGGGTGGTGCGTGTAAACAATTTTGGGGAACTTCAGCAGCATCTTTCAAAAGATACGCGCTACACTAAATTCCCACTGATTGCTCAATCCTTTATTCCCGGGCAGGATATTGATATCAGTATACTTGCGGCCAATGATCAGATTCTTTGCAGTACCGTGCAATCATGGGTGGAGGAAGGTGTACTTGAGTTTACCCAACACCAGCAAATGCAGACAATTGCGGCCCGTCTGGTTGAGGTATTTCATTATCAGGGATTGGCACATTTCGATATGCGTATCGACTCACGCGATGGCAAATTGTATGTTATTGAATGCAACCCAAGAGCATGGTATACGATCTCTGCCTCGATGTGGCAAGGACTGAATTTCGTGCAAGCGGGAATCGAGTATTCATTAAAGGGTAAAGCGCCGGTGATCAAAAAAGGGGCGGGCGAGGGGTATTATTGTCTGGCAGGTTCTTTGTGGAAAAAAATCTTTTCTCCTCAATCCGGCTGGCAATATCTCTCTAGGGGAGGCATCATGGGATTTTTGCAGGCAATTTCTGATCCTTTACCTCATTTGTATTCAAAGATCAGTTGAATCAGCAGGAAAAGAGTATGAATCTAGGAAAATTTCTGGATGCGGCCAGAAAAATAAATGAAATTGCCAGGATCAATCGTTATTCCTTGATATCCAGTTACTGGAAATTTTTTCAGCTGGCAACACGTGAGCAGTATTCACCTGTGGAAATATTCATGGAGGATTTGCTCAATCCCTTCTGGAGCAATGAGGAACAAGCCGGGATGATCAGTAAGGAAAGTTTTCTGCGTATACAGGAAGCGATCAACCCACAAGCTTATTGGCATCTAACGGAAGACAAAATTGCCTTTCACCATTACTGCGTCAAAAATAGCCTTCCCGTGCCAGAAATGGTGGCAGTGTATGACCCGGAAGGAAAATCCTGTTGGGGTGATGGCACTCCTATAGACACCAGAGAGCAATTTCTCGAAGGATTGAAAAATTATCAATATGATCTCATTGCAAAACCTGTTCACGGTGTTCATGGAATTGGCGTGATTTGTCTCGATTTTGTTAATGGCCATCATGTATCGGTTGATGATCCTGACCTGACGCTAAACAAAGTGATGAATTCCGCTGTTGCGTTAAAAGGCGATCAGTATATTTTTCAGAAACGGCTCTACAGCCATCAAAAGATTGCTGAATTTACTAATAATCCTATTCTGCAGGGGTTGCGTCTGATTACTTGTCTTGATGAAAATGATCATCCGCATCTGATCATCCGTAAAATAAAACTTTCCAAAAAAGGAAATATTGTGGATAACTTTTCATGGGGTGCCAATCAGGGAAGGCAGTGTATAGTCGATGAAAATGGTTTTATCAAAAGCACGGCAACTTATCATCCCGAGAAAAAGCATGTGGTGCGGCAGGATTATGTAGAAGACGCTACTGGTAATCGTGCGGGTTTTAAAGTGCCTATGTGGGAGCAATGCGTGGCACTGGTACTGGAAGCACAACGAGTATTTGCGCCATTGAGAACCATAGGGTGGGATGTGGCGGTTACGGATGACGGACCATTTTTAATTGAGGGCAATGTTTTCTGGGATCCCTTGATGCCGCAGGAGGGCAACATGCGCGAAGTTTGCAGACTTCTAACAGAGCAGAATCAATTCTCAGGAAACTAGTCTCTTTAATCAACCATATAACTGCCGCTTCAATCCGCAACGATTCAATATGGTCGCGCTAATTTCTTCAATCGAAATACGTGTCGTATCCAGACAGGGAATATTGAATAGGTGGAATAGCGATTCCTGCCATTGAATTTCCCGCTGACATTGCGCTAAAGAAGCATACTGGCTATTCGGGCGGCGTTCCTGCCGGATGAAGTGCAGTTGCGCGGGCGTGAGTGTCAATCCAAATAACTTGCTTCTGACATTTTCCAATACTTTCGGTAACTGCTGTGAGGACATATCTTCTTCCGTCAACGGGTAATTCGCGGCGGCAATACCGTATTGCAGTCCCAAATATAGGCAGGTTGGTGTTTTGCCGGAGCGCGAGACACCAATCAGAATGATGTCCGCATCGGCAAAATTCTTCGGATTGACGCCGTCATCATGCGCCAGCACGTAATTGATGGCGGCAATCCGTTTAAAATACGATAAATGATGTTGCAAGCCATGGGAACGCCCGGCCATGCGGGCAAAGGGTTGGTGCAATTCATCTTCAATTGAGCGGACAAATGTCTCAAAGAAATCGAATATGCGACAGTTCGCTTGTTTGATGACTTCCAGAATTTCCGGTTTCAGCAAAGTACTAAACACCAAGGGTCGATACCCGTCGCACTCGGCAGCGTGATTAATCTGCGCTAACACGGTTTGGGCATTCTCGATATCGTCGAGAAAGGGTACGTTGATCGTCTCCCATGCAATCCCATCAAACTGCGTTAGCAAACTGTGCCCAAGTGTTTCCGCAGTGATACCGGTACGATCAGATAAATAGAATACGGTGCGTTTTTGCTTGGTCATGATTTTTTCAGGCTAGCGAGATGAAGCCACGTTTCTATGACGGAATCCGGATTGAGCGATAAGCTGCTGATTTTCTGCTCATAGAGCCAGGCAGCAAAATCCGGATAATCCGAAGGCCCTTGCCCGCAGATTCCGATATATTTCCCCTGCTTGTGGCAAGCATCAATGGCCATTTTCAGTAATTTCTTGACAGCCGGATTGCGCTCGTCGAATACATGAGAAACCAAGCTGGAATCGCGATCGATACCGAGCGTGAGCTGGGTCATGTCGTTGGAACCGATGGAGAAGCCATCGAAGTACTGCAGAAAATCTTCCGCGAGTAACGCATTGGAAGGAATTTCGCACATCATGATCAGGCGTAAACCATTCTGACCACGGACCAGTCCTTGCGATGCCAGTAGCGAAACCACTTGCTCTGCTTCTTCGGGTGTTCGGCAGAAGGGAATCATGATTTCAACGTTGGTTAATCCCATGTCGTCACGCACTTTGCGTAAAGCGCTGCATTCAAGCGCGAAGCAATCCCGGAAAGCTGCTGCAAGATAGCGCGAGGCACCCCGAAAACCGATCATTGGATTCTCTTCCTGGGGCTCATAGCGGCTGCCCGCAATCAGATTCGCATACTCATTAGACTTAAAATCGGATGTGCGCACAATCACAGGATACGGATAGAAAGCTGCAGCTAACGTGGCGATACCCTCGACCAATCTTTCCACATAAAAGTGAACGGGATTTTCATAACCCGCAATACGACTGCTAATGTCTGCTTTTAGTGCATCAGGTAATTGATCAAATTCCAAAAGCGCCTTGGGATGAATGCCAATCATATTGTTGATGATGAATTCCAGTCTGGCCAATCCGATGCCTTGATTAGGCGTGCGGGAGAAAGTAAAGGCATGCGATGGATTGCCGACATTCATCATGATTTTTACCGGCAAGTCAGGTAATTGCCCGGTATCCGCAGTGGTGTGTTCGAAGGGCAGCAACCCTGCAAACACGTAGCCCGTATCGCCTTCGGCGCAGGAAACCGTGATTTGCGCACCCTCCGCGATATGTGTGGTCGCATCACCACAACCTACTACGGCGGGAATGCCCATTTCTCTTGCGATAATGGCCGCGTGACAGGTGCGGCCGCCGCGATTGGTCACGATCGCAGTTGCGCGCTTCATGATCGGCTCCCAGTCTGGATCAGTCATATCGGTAACCAGCACATCGCCGGATTGAACTTCGTGCATCTGATCCACACCCCTGATCAAGCGAGCCGTTCCCTGGCCAATTTTATGTCCAATCGCCCGGCCTTCTGCCAGCACTTCACCTTTATGGTTAAGTTTGAATCGTTCTATGATTTGGTTCGAACGGCTTTCAACAGTCTCAGGGCGAGCCTGTACGATGTATAACTGACCATCCAACCCATCCAGCGCCCATTCAATGTCCATTGGGCGGCCATAATGCTGTTCAATGATCAGCGCTTGACGCGCCAATGCCTCCACTTGGTTATCCGACAAAGAAAAACGGGCGCGGCGCTTGGCTTCAACATCGCGTGTAAGGGTAAGTGCACCGTTACCATTTTTTTCATCCGCATAGACCATTTCGATGGCCTTGGTGCCCAAACGCCGCGAGAGAATTGCCGGACGATTTGCAATCAATCCGCGCTTGTATACATAAAATTCATCCGGATTGACAGTGCCCTGAACAATGGTTTCGCCCAGTCCATATGCAGCAGTGATAAAAACTGCTTCACGAAAACCGGATTCGGTATCCAGCGTGAACATCACACCACTGGCGCCTAAGTCGCTACGTACCATTTTTTGAATTCCGGCGGACAGATACACCTTATCGTGCGGAAAATGTTGATGAACGCGATAAGCGATGGCACGGTCGTTATACAGTGATGCAAATACCACTTTGATCGCGGCAATAATTTGTTCTAACCCGTGAACATTCAATAACGTTTCCTGCTGACCGGCAAACGAAGCATCGGCTAAATCCTCAGCCGTTGCTGATGAACGTACCGCAAAGGAGATGGCATCGTTACCACTATTGGCTACCAGTTTTTCATAAGCCTGCGACACCGCGTGCAAAATTGTATCCGGTAGCGTGGCGCTCAGCATCCAACCACGAATGGTCTTACCGGCGGTACTCAGTGCATGGATGTCGTCAATATCCAGTCCATCCAATACATGGTTGATACGATCAACCAGTCCATTGGCGACCAGAAACTCCCGATAAGCCTCTGTCGTGGTCGCAAAACCTGTCGGCACGTTCACACCTGCCTGCGAAAGGTGACTGATCATTTCTCCCAGCGATGCATTCTTGCCACCAACCAAGCCTACATCGTGCATTGTTAATTGATCAAACCAGACAATATATTGCGTCATTGTAGAACTCCTGTCGATGAATGCTTAACAAGTAACTTTTTTGTGGGCAGTCACGCAGCAAACTTAATGCTGGCTGTCTTTTAATAACGGGCAATGCCCGGAAATTGCATGGCGGCATGATAAATCACCTAGGTAATCGGATGCCTGCCGCAAATACTCCAAGAACGTCTGCGCTACAATCGACAATTGCTTGCCGGATGGATACGCAAAGTACCAATGCCGTTCAATTGGAAATCCTTCAACATCAAGTATCGCAAGCTGCCCCATCGGCGCATCAAGTACCAGGGTATGCCGAGACAAGACGGCGACACCCAATCTACCGACAATAGCCTGCTTAATCGCTTCGTTGCTGCCCAATTCCATGCGGACTTTCAATTTATGACCATATCCTAAAAAAAAACGCTCTGTCGCCATTCTCGTTCCAGAGCCCGGTTCACGCATGATAAATGGTTCATCGCAGATGCGCTCAATGCGGATCTTTTTTTCGTGAGACAATGGATGATCGGCGGATGCCAGCACAACCAGCGGGTTATCCAAAAATACTTCCGCTATGGCATCAACAGCATCCGGAACTTGCCCCAAGATATATAGATCGTCTTGATTACTGCTTAATCTTTCCAGAACCCGTTCGCGATTCGTCACTATCAGTGCAACTTCTATGCTCGGGTATTTCTGACAAAACATGCCCAATAAACGTGGCGTAAAATATTTCGCGGTAGTGACCACCGCAAGAGCAAAAGTACAAACAGGACTGCTCAACCTTGTTTATAACATCAAGCGTGTCGTGATACTTATCCGCAAGAAATACTTCAGCTTCAATAGAATTACTGCGTCCACAATTTCTTGGAATAGCTAAAAAACAAGAAAATAGTACTTGAATAGCACTTCAGACAGCCAAGAATCTGCAAATCCAGAACCAAAACTATCGAAATACGATGAAGTACGCTCCCGTATCAGATTAATTTACTTTTTTTGGGTGTTTTTAGAGGTGCTCTTAAGAAATTTCTGGATTATTTGATGCTGTGGTATATCCATTGGCTGTAGTAATATACCGGTATATGGATCTACTCACACAAGGTTTGCTGGGGGTCAATCTGGCGGTTACCCGCGCGCAGAAAAATGAAATCGGCCTGGCAACCGGGATTGGTTTTTTTGCCGGGATAGTTGCGGATGCGGATATTCTGATTCAATCCGAGCAGGATCCATTGTTGACGATTGAATTTCATCGCCATTTCACACATTCTCTATTTTTTGTTCCTTTTGGCGCGCTCATTGCGGCAGCTTTGTTGTGGCCATTCCTGCGCAAGCGCCTGGTGTTTTCGCGGCTTTATCTGTTTTGTCTGCTGGGATATAGTCTGAGTGGTGTTTTGGATGCCTTGACCAGTTATGGTACGCACCTTTTGTGGCCACTCGTTGAGAATCGGCTGGCACTCAATATTATTTCGGTAATTGATCCGATCTTCACACTAGCTCTATTGATAGCAGCAATTATGGCGTTCCGAAAAAAATCGGCTGCGCCTGCTATTTGGGGTTTGATCTTTGCTGGATTTTATTTGTTGATCGGCTACATGCAGTTGCAGCGTGCGGAAGTAATAACATTGACTATTGCCGAATCGCGTCATCACAAGATTGAGCGGATGCTGGTCAAGCCGACACTTGGAAATTTGATCCTGTGGCGTTCTATTTATGAGCATGATGGAAGGTTTTACGTGGACGCGGTTCGTGTGAGTTTTTTCTCGGAGCCGCTCGTCTATCCCGGTGAGTCAGTCGAAAAATTTATAAAAACCAGTTATTTTGACCGGTTGCCTAGAGATTCTGTTCTGGCTGGCGATATTGACCGCTTTAATAAATTTTCCGATAACTTTATAGCTCTGCAGTCAGGGGAGCAGGATTTACTGGTGGATATCCGCTATTCCAGTTTGCCAAACAGCATCGCACCGTTGTGGGCTATCGAGATGAACCTGGAGCAACCGGAGCAACACGCTCAATTCCGTGTATTTCGTAGCATGTCCAAGGCACTGCGCGAAGAATTCATGTCGCTGCTGATGGGGAAGGGTAAGCAGCCTGGTCTTTAGTTGGCAGGTTGTAGCATGATTCCTGCCAGTGGAGGCAAGGTGATTCCGATGGAGTTATTTTTTTCAGACCATGGTATGGGTGTGGATTGAATGATGCCGGAGTTGCCAATATTGCCACCATCGTAATAAATCGAATCACTATTAAAGATTTCCCGATACTGTCCCGCTTCCGGAACGCCAATGCGGTAATCTACCTGCGGTACTGGGGTGAAATTCAGGATCACCAGCAGGAACGAGCCATCTACCGCACGGCGCTGATAACTGATAACGGAATGATCCGCATCATGACAGTCGATCCAGTCAAACCCTTCCTGGGTAAAATCCAGTTGGTGCAGCGTCGGCAAGGTTAAATACAGATGATTCAGGTCACGCAGCAACGCTTGTATGCCTTTGTGGCAATCCCGTTCGAGTAGATGCCAGTCGAGCTGATCGCCGACCCGCCATTCACGACCCTGAGCAAACTCATTTCCCATGAAATTCATCTTCTTCCCTGGGCACGTCATTTGATAGGTAAACAAAAGGCGTAAATTGGCAAATTTTTGCCAGGCATCTCCCGGCATTTTATCGAGAAGGGATTTCTTGCCGTGCACGACTTCATCGTGCGACAACGGCAGAATGAAGTTTTCCGTATAGGCGTAAAGCTGGCTAAAAGTCAGGTCGTTGTGATGGTAGCGCCGATAGATCGGGTCATACTGCATGTAGCGCAACGTATCATTCATCCAGCCCATATTCCATTTGATCGAAAAACCAAGTCCGCCAAGATAGACTGGACGCGATACTGCCGGCCATGCAGTGGATTCTTCCGCCAGGGTTAAAGCACCCGGGAAAACACCGTGTACCATGGTGTTCAACTCGCGCAGAAATTCGATTGCTTCCAGGTTTTCCCGCCCACCAAAGCGGTTTGGCAGCCATTCATCTGCCTTGCGGGAATAATCCAGGTAAAGCATGGACGCCACCGCATCGACACGCAAACCATCAAGATGAAACTCGGCCAGCCAGTAATGTGCACTGGAAAGCAGAAACGATTTCACTTCGTTGCGCCCGTAGTTGAAAATACAGGTTCCCCAATCCTGGTGGTAGCCAAGTCTTGGATCTTCGTGTTCATACAGAGCGGTACCATCAAAACGCGCGAGGGCAAAGTCATCATTTGGAAAATGTGCTGGTACCCAGTCAAGAATCACGCCGATTCCTGCCTGATGACAGGCGTCTACAAAATAACGGAAATCATCTGGGCAACCAAAACGACTGGTGACCGCAAAATAACCGGTTGTCTGATAGCCCCAGGATTCATCTAGCGGGTGTTCTGAAACCGGCATGAGCTCAACGTGCGTGTATCCCATTTCTTGCAGATAGGGCACCAGTTCCGTGGCCAGCTCCCGATAGGACAAGAAAGAACCATCAGCATGTCTTTTCCATGAACCAGGATGAAGCTCATAGAGATTAATGGGCGCGTGCTGCCATTCCCAATGCGCGCGTTGTGTCATCCAGTCGCTATCCTGCCAGTCAAACTGACTGTCGGCAGGTGCTAATGCCGCAGTATTCGGACGTAATTCGTAGCCATTTGCGTAAGGATCAGTTTTCAGGAGAATTTCGCCGGTAAAGCGGCTACGGATTTCGTACTTATATAAAGCATTCTCCGCCAGATCCGGAACAAATAATTCCCAGACACCACTTTGCGCATGTGAAATCATTGGATTAACCCGGCCATCCCACTGATTGAAATCTCCAACCACGCTTACCCGCTCGGCATTGGGCGCCCATACTGCAAAACGCACGCCCTGCACACCGTGATTCCTGACGCGGTGCGCACCGAGCATCCTGTAAGCCTGATGCAGACGGCCTTCGTTGAACAGATATAGATCGTGCCCAGATATTTGTAACGGGAAGGAATAGGGGTCATGGCGTTCTTCGATCACGCCGCTTACGGCATTCTCCAGACGGAGCAAATACGGGAACACCACCTCTTTGCCCATCCACTCGAAAATTCCGGTTTCACCAATAGGCTGCATTGGCTCAAATCCCAGCGGAGTTTGCAACCAGACTCGCGACCTATGAGGCTGGTATACCCTGATCAGCTTGCTCCTAACATGCTCGTGCATTCCCAGATACTGTCGTGGGTTATATAGTCTTGCAGCCAGCAATAATGTACGCAGATCATTATCAGCAGAAGAGATTTTTTTCGTTAGCATGCTTTTGATTATAACTCTATAACCTGGCATAACCAGCCAATACATCATTGTCGCTAGAAATAACTATTGATATGACGTAAGATGGTTCCACTACTAACCAGGTAAGCGATTATGGATACTCCACAAGCTAAACCATTTGATCATCGCCCACGCTTCGTCAGTAAGCTTACACGCAACACTCTGGCCTTGATTCTGGCGGGTGGTAGAGGTACCCGGCTAAAAAATCTGACTGATTGGCGTGCCAAGCCGGCAGTCCCATTTGGCGGAAAATTTCGTATTATCGACTTTGCCTTGTCTAATTGTGTTAATTCCGGTGTACGGCAAATTGGCGTAGTGACACAATACAAGGCACAAAGTCTGATCCGTCACATTCAACGTGGCTGGAATTTTCTCGATGGCCGCTTCAAGGAATTTATCGAATTACTACCTGCCCAGCAACGTACCGAAGAAACCTGGTATCAGGGTACGGCGGATGCAGTTTTTCAGAATCTGGATATATTGCGTAGTTATGATCCTCAATATGTACTCATTCTCGGCGGTGATCATATTTACAAAATGGACTATGGCCGCTTACTGGCCGATCATGCAGAAACACAGGCGGATTTGACCGTTGCCTGTATCGAGGTACCAGTCAGTGAAGCGAGTGCATTTGGCGTCATGGCGGTAGATGACGCCTGGCGTGTTATTGATTTTACAGAAAAACCCGAAAACCCATCATCCATACCTGGACAACCTGATAAAGCGCTTGTCAGCATGGGAATCTACGTATTCAATGCCAAATTTTTGTACGATCATTTGATTCAGGATCACGATGCCAGTGCCTCGTCGCATGATTTTGGGCGCGATATTATTCCGCGACTAGTCGAGAGCGCTCAAGTCTATGCGCACCGTTTCCAGCGTAGTTGCGTCAGTACCACGCCAGATGCACCTTACTGGCGGGATGTCGGAACCGTGAACGCCTATTGGGAGGCAAATATCGATCTAACAACTATCACGCCGGATCTTAATCTGTACGATGAGGACTGGCCAATCTGGACTTATCAGGAGCAACTACCGCCTGCCAAATTCGTGTTTGATGATGATAATCGCCGTGGTCAGGCGCTGGATTCAATGGTTTCCGGCGGTTGCATTATCAGCGGCTCAACTATACGCCGCTCACTGCTGTTTTCCAATGTTCAGGTCAGAAGTTTTAGTGCCATCGAGGATTGTGTCATTTTGCCTAATGTGGATATCGGCCGTCATGCACGGCTCAAACAAGTAGTTATCGAAAAAAATTGTGTTATTCCAGAAGGGTTGGTCGTTGGGTTTGATCGTGAGGAAGACAAAAAACGGTTTTATGTTACCCCGGAGGGAGTGACTCTGGTCACACCAGAAATGCTGGGGCAGAATCGCCATTACATTCGATGATGAACGTAATGGTATATTCGGTTTCGTTGGCTATTGAGGGCACCTCTAAAAATCCAATTTTCGTCGCAATACGGTGTTACTCTAAAAAAATTATCGCTTACATATCAACTATATGCTGCGCTCAATTTTTTTACTCGTGCCTTGTCTTGCTTAGAAACTTGAATTTTTAGAGGTACCCTTGAGTTTTTAGTGTTTAAATTTTATTCATGACCCTGCATTCGCCTACGCTCGACCTTATTATTCTCTGGCACATGCACCAGCCAGATTACCGTGATAGTGAAACGGGAGAATTTATCCTGCCGTGGGTATATTTGCACGCCATTAAGGATTACACCGATATGGCGCATCACCTGGAAATGCACCCCGGGATTCGGTTAACGGTCAATTTTGTGCCCATATTGCTAGATCAGCTGGAAGATTATTGCCAGCAATTTTCTGAAACTAAGATTCGTGATCCGCTATTACGTTTACTTGTCACGCCGGATCTGAATCAGATATCCGCACAAGATCGTACCTTGATTCTGAAAAGCTGTTTTCTGAGTAATCACAAAACGATGCTTAAGCCTTATCCGGCCTATCAGGCGTTGCGCAATCTCTATGATGACATGCAAGCGTTGGGTGACAAGGAAATGATTTACGCCTCTGGTCAATATCTGGCTGATCTGTTGGTGTGGTATCACCTCGCCTGGACAGGGGAGAGCGTGCGCCGTGCTGACAAGAATGTAATTGAGCTCATGTCAAAAGGCAGGCAGTTCAGTTTTGAAGACAGGATGAGTCTGTTCAATCTTTTCGGTAAATTGATCTGTAATCTTATTCCGAGATATCGTAAATTGGCGGAATCCGGCCAGATCGAGCTTTCCACTACGCCCTACTATCACCCGCTGGCGCCGTTGCTGATTGATTTTAATTCCGCTCGCGATAATTTGCCAGCAACGGCGTTACCTGCCAGTACCTGCTACCCCGGTGGGCGTGAGCGGGTGGCGTTTCATGTTAAATCAGCCCTGGCGAGCCATGGCAAACGATTTGGTATCAAACCGACTGGTGTCTGGCCGGCTGAAGGTGCGGTCTCGGATGTTTTTGTACAGATCCTGAGTGAAAATGATACCCAATGGATTGCCAGTGGGCAGGGGGTATTGGCCAATAGCTTGCGTAAATCTTATCCAAACCAGCCTTTGCCCGACCAAAGTGCCTATCTCTATCAGCCCTATCGTTTCGATGCCGGAAACAGCAGCACAATCTGTTTTTTTCGAGATGATGAGCTATCGGATCTGATCGGCTTTGAATACGCAAAGTGGTTTGGGCGTGACGCAGCTCAAAATTTCATCGACAGGCTTGAACACATCAGACACATGACGCATAACGCGAGTAGCCCTGTTGTCAGCGTTATTCTCGATGGTGAAAATGCCTGGGAGTCCTATCCTTACAACGGCTACTACTTCCTGAATGATTTTTATGAGCTGTTGGAACAACACAGCACGATTCAAACTACGACCTTTCAGGGTTATATTGATAAGCAGCAACGAGATAAATCCAATATGACCCAATTACCGACGTTATCCGCTGGCAGCTGGGTGTATGGAAATTTTTCCACCTGGATTGGGGACCATGATAAAAATGCTGCCTGGGAGCTGCTCTGCGCGGCAAAACGCACTTACGACCTGGTCATGCAAAGTGAGCGCTTAACTAAAAAAGAAAAAGAGGCAGCCAATCGGCAGCTTGCTTCCTGCGAGAGTTCTGACTGGTTCTGGTGGTTTGGTGATTACAACTCGCCTGCTGCGGTCGAAAGCTTTGACCAGCTGTTCCGCAAAAATCTCGTTAATCTCTATCAACTTCTGAAAATTCCGGTGCCTGCCAATGTGTTGGAACCCATCAGTCATGGTGGATCTTCCAGCGGTGATTCTGGAGCGATGAGGCGTGCTTCTGAAGTGCTCTGACGGTCATATCGTTGCAGTATGACAACGCTAGAATGTAACAATTGATTTACGATAAATCTGGAAGAACATGATGACTCGACCTGTCTCTCTGCTTTTTGGTGTTCATGCGCACCAGCCAATCGGCAACTTTCCCGAAGTTGTAAAAGATGCGCACGAACGTTGCTATCGCCCCTTCCTCGAAACCTTGTTCCGTTACCCTGATTTTCACTTTGCGGTGCATTTTTCTGGCTGGCTGCTGGATTTCCTGCTTGAACATTATCCACAGGATATGGCAATGTTGAAAGCAATGGTCAAGCGTGGGCAAGTCGAACTTTTTGGCGCGGGGGATACTGAACCGGTGCTTGCCGTTATTCCGGAAGAGGATCGCATCGGACAGATCAGAGCCTTCTCGTCCAAACTCAAAAAAAATTTAGGGCAGTCACCGCAGGGCGCATGGTTGACGGAGCGCGTCTGGGAAGCAACCGTTGTTCCATCATTGGCGGATTGTGATATTCGCTATGTCATCGTTGACGATTATCACTTCATTTGCGCAGGTAAGGATCTAGCGGAACTCGATGGTTATTTTTCCACTGAGGAAAACCGGCGCATGCTCGATCTTTTTCCAATTTCGGAGCAGTTACGCTACAAGTTGCCATTTTCTCCTGCGCATGACGCGATTGCTTATCTGGCGTCACTAGCCGATCACCAGCAGACTGGGCGTCAATCGGCAGCCATTTATTTTGATGACATCGAAAAATTTGGTATCTGGCCTGAAACTTACGACTGGGTTTATACACAAGGCTGGCTGGAACAGTTTATCCAGGGAGTGCTCGCATCTCCGCAGATTCAACCGCAGCATTTTCGTGATTATCATGCCCATGAAAAAACACACGGCATTGTTTATTTGCCAACGACTTCCTATATGGAAATGAGTGAATGGACATTGCCAGCGATGCCTGCCCACACTTATGCTGATCTGGTGCAGCGTGCCAAAACGGAAGGCTGGTATGAACGCAGCAAATCATTTTTACGAGGTGGCATCTGGAAAAATTTTTTCTCACGCTATCCCGAATCCAACTGGATGCATAAGCGTATGCTTGGACTTTCCGCGCGTTATGCTGCTTTACCGGCAAAGCAGCGTACCAGCACCATGCAGCAATGCCTCTATGCTTCTCAGGCTAATGATGCTTATTGGCATGGCCTGTTTGGAGGACTTTACCTGCCACATTTGCGGCGGGCGATCTACAACAATCTGGTTGAGCTGGAAGCTTTGCTCGACCAACGCCAGCCTCGTCCCAATCTTTACGAGGAGGACACGGATTTAGATGGTATTAATGAAATTTACCTACAAAATGGTCAGCTACAAGCGGTAGTTAAACTTGATGGCCGCGCCAGTCTCTGTGAATTGGATGCTTATACACTCAGGCATAATTTTGCGGATACGCTGACTCGTCAAACGGAACACTACCATCGAAAAATTCAACCAGAGCTTCAGCAGGGCTCGCATCACCATCAGTCAGGCATCGCCTCTGCGCATGACCGGATCAGTTTCAAACATGTGATCAGCCAGGCAGATCTGAAACCCGATACGCATGCGCAACATCTTTTCATCGATTATCTGAATGGAAGCTTACTGACTTATCAGCAGTTACCTTCTGATAACAATGAAATTCTTTGCTTCCAATCTGCCTGTGATCAGATTCTGATCAACAAGCAGATATACCTGAAGCAGAATGAGTTAGTTGTCACCTATAGAAGTGAAGGTGCCGTTGATGGCAACAAAAGCCTGCGATTGCAGACGGAAATTAACCTTGCCATGCCAAGCTGTGATGGTCCAGGCGGACGCTATCGTCAACAGCAACGCAATCTCGCTGGTTTTGGATTGCCGCTTGAAATTCATGATCTCGAATCTATTACACTTGAGGATGACACCTTGAAAGGCAGCGTAATCATTCAAACTTCACGAGAAGTCATCTTCCAGGCACAGCCTCATTTCTCCGTTTCCCAGTCTGAGGGCGGATTCGAGAAAATCATGCAGGCCGTTAAAATAATCCTAACATGGACTTCCATTACTGATCAGCAGAAGATTTCCCTGCAATTTGAGAAAAAAGGCTGAGGAACACCTCTAAAAACTGTCGCGAGCGATTCGAATGCAAGGCAGTCGGAGCGCAACGATCGAGACATATCAAGTAAATAAGTGGGGGAGCGAGCACCGCTCAACACCCAACACAGCAAACGGATCCCACAGCAGGCTTTTAGAAGCGCCTCATACCCAAGCACCTTGATTTAGCGCTTTTACGGTTATGCGACAATTTGTCGCATGGATTTTGTGACGGTTTTACGCTATCGTAATGCACACAGTTGTTATGCAGTTGATTTACGCTTTTCCTCGTTTATTTATCCAAGAAAAATCAGCTTATGGGTATTTTTAGCATTCTGTATCAGACTACGCTCAGTAACAATCTGCACAGACTGTTTTTATTGCGAAATATTGCCATTTTTATCCAGATTATTATTTTTAGCCTGGTTTATCACGTTATTGAACTCGATTTGTCGTGGAAGAGCATCGTGATTACTATCGGCGTATTCCTGGCAATCAATTTTCTGACACGTATTCGTTTGCACTATCGCTGGCCAGTTACCTATCCTGAGTTTTTCTTTCAATTGCTGATTGATGTCATTGCACTGACTGTGTTGCTTTATTTCAGTGGTGGTTCAACCAATCCTTTTATTTCTCTTTACTTGATTCCATTGATCATAGCGGCTACCGTGCTGCCCTGGCATTACACCTGGATCATGGCGGGTACCGCCATTTTTTGCTACACCTTGCTGCTGTTTTACTACATACCCTTGCCGCACAATCATACGGATGACCACAGCCGCCATATGTTTGAATTCAATCTGCATGTTGCGGGCATGTGGCTGACGTTTGTACTCAGTACCTTACTGATTACCGGATTTATCGTAAAAATGAGTGCTTCTATTCGGGATCGCGATAAAGAATTAGCGAAATCACGCGAAAAATCCTTGCAGAATGAGCAAATTCTTGCCCTGGGTACACTGGCAGCCGGTGCTGCACACGAATTAGGCACACCGTTATCCACCATGGCCATTATCGCGCATGAGCTCAAGCAGGATTATCCAGATGACAGCGAGTTTCAACATAATATTCAGATACTAAGAGACCAGATCAATCTTTGTAAACAAACGCTGACGCAATTACTTGCCAATGCTGGACAGACGCGTGAGGAAGAGGCAAATGGGGAGCCAGTCGATCTGTTTCTGAAAAAAATAATTGATAAATGGCAATTAATCCGTCCCTCAGTTAAATTTACCTATCAATGTAAAGGGGTACAACCTGCGTCTTTAATCACGAATACTCAGTTATTGAGCCAATCTATTCTCAATTTACTTAATAATGCAGCTGATGCCTCGGTCGATCAGGTGAGTATCAGTAGCAACTGGGATCATAATCTGCTTCATATTGAGATACTAGACGACGGTGAAGGATTAGATGCGGAAGCAATGGAGCGTGCTGGTGAAGCATTTTTTAGCAGCAAGGGGTCAGGAAAAGGTTTTGGAATTGGGCTTTTTCTGGCAAATACCAATATTGAGCGCTTCGGCGGAAGTGTGCGTCTGTTCAACCGACCTGAGGGGGGCGCGTGTACTTACGTAGCTTTGCCTACTATGAAACCTGACCTTCAGCCCCTGTCATCTTGATCATCAATACAACAGGAGCAAACCATGAACGATACTGATAAACCTAATCTACTCATTGTCGATGATGATGTTGTCTTTTGTGATGTTCTGGCAAAGGCGATGATGAAACGGGGATTTGATGTGGTGAAGGCGCACACCATTAATACGGCAATTGATGCAGCAGAATCGATGACACCCGAATACGCGATCATAGATTTGAAACTCGAGGGTGAATCCGGGCTGGTGCTGGTCGAGAAATTAAAGGAAATTGACCCAGGAACCCGGATCGTTGTATTAACCGGCTATGCCAGTATCGCAACTGCAGTGGAGGCGATTAAACTTGGCGCTACCCACTATCTGGCAAAGCCGGTTGATGCGGATAACATTATGTCGGCATTTGAGCGTATTAATGGAGATGCGCAAACTCCTATCAGCGCTAATCCGATATCCGTAGAACGATTAGAATGGGAATATATTCAACGGATTCTGGCAGAAAATGATAATAATATTTCAGTTACTGCCAGAGTGCTGAATATGCACCGTCGAACCTTGCAACGAAAACTTTTAAAAAATCCTGCACAATTTTGAAAGAAATAAACAGTCATAAGCAAGGAGAATTGGAAGCGTGGTGCAATACAAGTTGCTCCCTGGATTATTCTGGTTTATCCTTTGCGGCCGCACTGCCGATGTTATGGCGATCATAAGTGGAGAAGTGACCGAGTGGCTGAAGGTGCACGCCTGGAAAGCGTGTGTACGGCTTTAACCGTACCGCGGGTTCGAATCCCGCCTTCTCCGCCAAGGATATTCCCCGAAACCACCCGCAAAGTCCAATATATCCTCACAAATAAACGATTTCAGGTGATCTCCAGGCAACGTTGGGTAAACAAAGGGAACGTAATATCACTGAATAATCATTGGCGTTACACTTAAGGGTGCCTCTAAAAATCTTAATTTTTAGAGATGCCCTACCATAAATGTAATATTATTCTTGTAGGGTTAGGTAGTTTGCGTTAATTGGAAAGTGTGAAGTGGTACCGTAAAGCTGGACAGGTTGTTAAGCTCTGTTATGGATATTCTAGAGGACCGTAATCATGAGCAAAAAACGCACACAATATTCTTGCGAATGCAAAGCAAAAATGGTGCTAGCTACGATACGGAGGGATGAAACCCTTTTTCGTTTTTTATCATCCTTGCCAGTAAAATCTGCTGCTGTAGTTTTCATTGTGTAACACTATGCTTGGCGATGTGTGGGCTCGCAAAGCGTTTTTCAGGTGATCAATTTCAGAATTATTAGAGGCTATCAAAATATGAGGCGTATTTTTGTGTTGCCACGTGTAACTAGTGCACGTGGATTTACCTTGCTTGAATTACTGGTGGTGATGGTCATTATTGGGCTGCTGGCCGCCTATGTTGGACCAAAATATTTCTCACAGGTAGGTAAATCGGAAGTTAAGATGGCACAAGCGCAGATTGACTCGCTTGAAAAAGCTCTGCATCAATACCGACTGGATGTTGGACATTATCCAAATACTGAGCAGGGGTTAAACGCATTGCTGGTATCTCCTGGAAATGAACCAAGATGGCAGGGGCCTTATTTGAGCAAGCGCTTGCCGGCGGACCCCTGGAACAATCCCTACCAATACAAGTATCCAGGTGAGCGGGGTGATTTTGATCTATTCTCGTTTGGTAAAGACGGCCAGCCGGGTGGAACGGGTGAAGATGCGGATATCACCAACTGGTAATTCTTTTACAAACAAATATGCGTTACCAGGTCAAGGCACTGCTGGCTAAACAGGGAACGGTATCACTGGAGCTAGAGGCGGGTAGTGAGGCTGAAGTACACAAACAGATCAGCGCCCAGGGCGGAGTCGTGCTTAGCGTGCGACGTAACTTCACAGGTGTACTGCCAAGTTTCTCCAGTAAACGTTTTCCACTACCCAATTTTTCACAGGAATTGCTGGCCTTGCTAAATGCAGGGCTCAGTCTGGTGGAGAGTATCGAGACTTTGGCTGAAAAAGAAGAGGATAGCTCGGTGCGCGAACTGCTGCGCAATTTGTTGACACGACTATACGAAGGCATGACGCTGTCACGCACGCTGGAATTTCATCCGCAGGCATTTCCGACGTTGTATGTTGCCACGGTACGGGCAAGTGAACGCACCGGGGATCTTGCCGAAGCGCTGACACGCTACCTGGTGTATCAATCACAAATGGATCTGGTACGCAAAAAACTGGTGGGGGCATCGATTTATCCCGTGTTGCTACTGACACTGGGTTTGCTGGTGTCGGGTTTTCTGCTGGTGTTTGTCGTACCGAAATTCAGTGCAATCTATGAAGACATCGGCACGGATTTACCGTGGATGTCGATGCTTCTGATTCGGTGGGGGCATCTTGTGCAGGAGAATGGCTGGACACTGGCGATTATTGCTATATTAATGCTGCTCGGGATTGCTTATACTTTCTCTCAGCCGCAGATTCGGGCGCGCTTGCTGCAAGCGTTGTGGGGAATTCCCGCCGTTGGTGAAAGAATGCGGGTGTATCAGCTCGCACGTTTCTACAAAACGTTGGGCATGCTGTTGCGAGGGGGTATTCCGGTGACGCAGGCGCTGGAAATGGTCAGCAATCTATTGCAGCCGCATTTTCGTCCCAGGGTCAAAACTGCGGCCGCGCTGATCCGCGAAGGTAAAACGATTTCTGAGGCGATGCAAAGTGCCGAATTAACGACTGCGGTTGGTAGTCGAATGTTACGTGTCGGGGAACGTACCGGCATGATGGGCGATATGATGGAGCGTATTGGCAATTTTCATGATGAAGAGATTAGCCGCTGGGTTGAGTGGACAACCAAACTGATCGAGCCGCTGTTAATGGCGGTGATTGGAACGGTCATCGGTGGCATCATCATTCTGATGTATCTTCCTATTTTTGAGCTGGCAGGTAGTATCAATTGAGCCAGATCGAAACCATACTTTCAGCTACCCCAGCAATTGATCCGCATCAGCTTGTGCAGGCACGCGAACAATCGATCGCTCACGGAACTTCGCTAATCAAGGCGCTGGAAGACGAATTTTCCGGTACGCCGGAAGAATTAACCGCGGCACTTGGCAAAATGTTGCACATGCCGGTGCTGACCATGCAGGATCTGCACGCAGCGACGCCAGCATTTGATCTACTGTCTTTCGCTCAAGCAGTCAAACAGGAATGTGTATTGCTGCAAAAAGACTCGACTTATTTGTTGGCGGTCAGTGATCCTTTTCGCCCTGGTCTGCGCGCCTGGGCAGAAGAATTCATTACAGTAAACGCATTGTGGTATCTGGTTCACCCAGCGGATCTGGCGGCATTTTTTACGCAGCAGGAAGCCAGCATGCGGGCAATGGATAATGTGCTGCCTGCCTCGCAGGAGAACCTGCTGCATGCAGGTATTGAGGAACTATCGCTTAAAACCATACATGAGGGCACAAGTCAGGTAGTGCGTCTGGTGCAATCCACCTTGTATGATGCGCACAAATCCCAAGCGAGTGACATTCACCTTGAAACTGCACCAGGTGCGCTGTCAATCAAATATCGCATCGATGGCGTGTTATCCACAATTGGCGTGATGCAGGGTGCGGATCTTGCTGAACAAGTTATTTCACGCATCAAGGTAATGTCTGATCTGGATATTGCAGAGCGCCGTATTCCACAGGATGGTCGTTTCAAGGTAAAAATCCAGGGACGGGAAATTGATTTTCGTGTTTCTATCATGCCCAGTATTTTTGGTGAAGATGCCGTACTGCGGATACTCGACCGCCAGGCATTGACGGATCATGTTGATGGCCTGACGCTCAACCAGCTTGGTTTCGATAGTGCTGCCATTGCCAGTATTCGTCGCCTGAGCGCTGAGCCCTATGGCATGCTGCTGGTCACAGGCCCCACTGGTAGCGGCAAGACAACCTCGCTTTACGCCGCAATTTCGGAAGTCAACCATGGGCATGACAAAATTATCACTATTGAGGATCCGATTGAATATCAATTGCCGGGCGTGTTGCAAATTCCTGTTAATGAAAAGAAAGGACTGACGTTTGCGCGCGGCTTGCGTTCTATTCTGCGGCACGATCCCGACAAGATCATGGTGGGAGAAATCCGTGATGCCGAGACTGCTCAGATCGCGATTCAAGCCGCGCTTACTGGTCATTTGGTTTTTACCACGGTGCATGCCAATAATGTGTTTGATGTCATTGGCCGTTTCGCGCACATGGGCGTAGATCCTTACAGCTTTGTATCGGCATTGAATGGCATTGTCGCGCAGCGCCTGGTGAGGGTATTGTGTACGCACTGCATCATAGCAGAGCAGCCGGATGATGAAACAATCGCGGCTTCAGGCATTTCTCCAGAAGAAGCTCAGCAGTTTCATTTTCAGACAGCGAAAGGCTGTGGGCAGTGCCGGGGCAGTGGCTACCGGGGAAGGAACGCTATCGCGGAAATTTTATTGTTGAACGATGAAATTCGGGAATTGATCGTTGCGCAGGCGCCCATTCGCCGCATCAAAGAGGCTGCGCGCAATAACGGTACGCACTTTCTGCGTGAAGCTGCACTGAAGATGGTCAAATCCGGGCAAACCAGCTTACAGGAGGCCAATCGTGTCACGATTGTGGCGTGATCAGATACAGGTTTTTTTAGCACCAGATCAGGTAACTGTGGTCGGACAGTCACGTGGTTTTAAACCGTTGCCCTTATTCCGGGAGCGTGCTATCTGTCCACAAACAGCAGTATCAGATAGGAAATCATTGCCTTGGGAATTGCCACTGGATACGCTTGAACAACTAATGACATCACTTGCTTCGCAGATTAAGCCAGGCAGCGAGTTGCAAGTAACGCTTGCGGATGATTTTGTGCGCTATGGCATGATTGCGCCACAGCCAACAATAGCCAATCCAGATGAGTTAATGACCTACGCAGGTTTCCAGATGCGTGAGATATACGGGGAGCGTACAGAAGAATGGGCATTGAGTATCAGTAACTGGGATCCGCTGAATGGTGGTTTATGTGCCGCGATTCCACTGGGATTACTGGCAGCACTTGAACAGTTTGCCGCGCGCCATGAATTGAAGCTAACACATACTGAGCCTTATCTCACCGCAGTGCTTGATCATTGTTCCAGCAAGCTGTCCGATGATTCTCTGTGGTTTGTCTTGATCGAAGCCAACCGCTTTTGCCTGGTGTCGATGCTGGCTGGGCAATGGCGGTGTATCCGTAATCAGAGAATGGTCAACCGTCTTGAACAGGAATTATTGTCTGCATTGGAGCAGGAAGCTGTTTTGTCTGGCTGCATGCCGAATGCTGCCGTGTCGCAACTGGTGCAAATATTTGCCCCTGCTACCGCCGAATGGCAATTACCGCAGTTGCCAGGGTGGCGTTTTGAACGGCTGTTGCAACTGGAACAGTCTGCCCCTACCCATTTTCCATTTGTAGTGATGCCAGAAAACCAGGTGCGTGTGCGTGCGTAATCTTAACTTAACCTTTCCTTACCGAAAACAGCCAATAGGCCGGATGGATTATCTGCTGCTAGCGTTGGGAGTGCTTGCGCTGCTGGTGGTGTTTTTTCAGCTTAAACACACCATGGGAAAAGTAGCAAAATGGGAAACACGCGAAGCGCAGCTACAGAAACAGCAAAAACAGCGAACATTGCCAAAAACTGGATCGACACGCTTCCTTCAGGCAACGCAGCAGGAAGTGAAGCAGGCGAGGGAAGTGATCAGTTGGCTTAATTTACCATGGGAACCGGTATTTGATTCTCTGGAGATGGCAGCCAGTAAAGACGTTGCTTTACTGTCGTTGCAGCCTAATGCCATCAGCCGTTCTATTCGTATTTCAGGGGAGGCAAAAGATTTGCAAGGGCTGGTTGAATATGTCGAAGCACTGGAGCGGGAGCCCGCTTTTAAAACTGTGCATCTGGTCAATTACCGGGTTAGGCAGGATCATCCACAACGCCCAGTTATCTTCCTGATTGCGCTTACCTGGCTGGATGCTATTTAGCATGGTGCAAGTCAATTTCAATCACTGGTTGATCAGACTACGCTGGCGTTTGGCTAGCCTGAGTAATCCCGGAAAATTGGGCGTAGGCATGCTGGTGCTGGCGTTGATCGTTGTGTTTGCGGCGATTTTGCCTCAGGAAAAAATCAAAAATACATTAAAAGAAAAAGTCAGAAATGTGCAAATAAAGCAAGCCGAGTTTCCAGAGCAGATCAAATTAAATGATGACCAGGCGTTGGAGGTATTTTATGATTTTTTTCCACGCAGTGATTCTTCTCCTTTCTGGATTAACGAACTGGATAAAATTGCCAGAAACCGTAGCGTTGAAGTCAGCCGTAGTGATTACCGCCTGGTACTGGAAAAAGAAGCCAAGCTGGCGCGTTACGAAATCCAGTTACCGGTTCGTGGCAGCTATCCCCAATTACGCGCATTCATTGCAGACGCATTGCAGGCGATTCCCGCACTGGCGCTCGCAAGCGTTACCATCAAGCGCGAGAATATCCAGACAGGTAGCGTTGACGCTAACTTAGGCATGTATCTCTATTTAAATGATGATTAGAATATTTCCTGTATCGCTTACCTGTCTCGTTGACTGCTATCCGGAGTGGAAACATGGCTAACCTGCCGATACGCAAAATGATCCTCTGGGGCGCGCTGGTATTAACTTTGCTGGCAGTCATCCTGATGGATGAGGAGCCGGATGGATTATCAGGAGATGACACCACTGAGGCAGTATTACCTACCCGTAATGTGGATAGGCGTGCGCGTGCTGCTGACAGTGCTGCAAGCCAGTCGCTACCAGTAGATCAACTCGGGAAACGCAGCTTTAAAGCGGAAGCGGATGATATATTTTCAGTCAATTCCTGGCAGTCAGCGCGTGTCGCGACCCGGCGAGGAGGAGCAGGAGGAGAAGATGAAGATGAAAATGATCCTTTTTCCGCCGCCAGAAAAGCCAGCAGGCAGGCTTCTGCACCCACTCCAGCGCCCGTTGCGCCACCGTTGCAGATTAAATATCTTGGCCGGGTGAGTGATGGCTACGTAACCCGCGTGTTTCTCCTGCATCAGGAGAAAAATTACGCCCCCAAAGTCGGAGAACGCATTGACGAATTATATCGCCTGGATAAGATTCGCGATGACGCCCTTGAATTAACTTACCTGCCGCTGGGGATTAAACAAAAGCTTGATATTAATGAAAAACCGCCCGGAAAAACCTGATGAATCATTATAAAAACCTGTTCATGCTGTTAATGCTTGTCTGGATGGCAGGCTGTGCCAGCTACACCACAAAGAATCCCGCATTTCTGCAGGGTAAAGACCTGATTACGGAAGGACAGTTCGAGGCCGGTCTAAGCAAGCTGCAACAAGCCGCTGATGAAGAGCCGGATAATCTTGAAATTCGCGCCGCCTTGAAACGAGAACTGGATGCAATCACTGGGCAATTGTTGTTCCAGGCGGATAATGAATTGTTGACCGGTAATGTGGATACAGCCGAGCAGATTTATATGCGGGCACTGGGAGTTGCACCGAATAATGAACGTGCCATCGCCGGGCTGGGTATGGTCAGGCTCGACAGGAAACATGCGGGAATGGTCAACCAGGCCAAGGATCATCTGGCGAATAATCAGACCGAGGCGGCAGAGAAAATCGTTCGCAGCATACTTGCAGAGAATCCAGGGCAGGCGGGCGCCAGGCAACTGGTTGAGGAGCTGAGCCAACGTATCGCGCGGGCAGAAATGACGCAATTATCCCTGGTGTCTTCCTTCCGTAAACCGATCACCATGGAGTTTCGCGATACGCCGCTCAAGACCATTTTTGAGCTGATATCACGTACCGCCGGTATCAATTTTGTATTTGACCGCACCGTGCAACAGGAGGCCAAAGCTTCTATTTTTGTGCGTGATAACCCGATCGAGGATGTGTTGAAGCTCATTCTTCTGACGAACCAGCTCGCTTATAAAGTACTCAATGAAAATTCGCTGCTGATTTATCCGGATACTCCTGCCAAGCAAAAAGATTATCAGGAGCTGGTAGTGCGCAGCTTTCATATCAATAATACTGACGTCAAGCAGATGGTGGCGATGGTGCGTGGATTGGTCAAGGCGCGGGATATTTATGTCAATGAACGACTTAACCTGTTCATTATTCGCGATACCCTGGAAATGATTCGGCTGGTCGAGCGGTTGGTGGCGATCAACGATTTTCCAGATCCAGAAGTGATGCTGGAAGTTGAAATACTGGAAATCAATCGCAATAAAGTACTCAATCTTGGCCTGAATACCCCGACCCAGGTGACGTTTAGCGGTGCTCCCGGTGTGGGCAATGTTGTGGGTCCAGCCATTACCAAGATGAGTCAGATTGGGTTTGATGGATTGCGAAATTTTACAGTCGGCAATCAGGTTGTGCTTGATTTAAAGAAATCATTGACTGCAAACGATATATTGGCGAATCCACGTATTCGCGTCAAAAGCCGGGAGAAAGCCAAGATATTGATTGGCGACAGAATTCCAATCATCACAGCCAATGTGTCTGGACAAGCGGCAACGGTGACGCAATCAGTCACGTTTATTGATGTTGGTTTGAAACTGGAAATCGAGCCGGTAATCTCACAAAATGATGAAGTATCCATCAAAGCATTACTGGAAGTGAGTACGGTAACGGACAACATTCCTCTGGGTAATGGTGGTCGAGTTCCCCAAGTAGGGACACGAACGGCTGAAACGTTGCTTTCTTCGCGTGATGGTGAAACACAGGTATTAGCGGGATTAATCCAGGACCGAGATAGGAGAACGCTTGGGGGAATCGCCGGGTTAGTGGATATCCCCGTATTGGGCAAGTTATTTGCCAGTCAGTCGTTGAACCGGGAAAAGACCGAGATTGTTTTGTTAATTACCCCACGCATTGTTCGCAACATTATTCAACCTAACAACTTCGAAAACGAATTCCATTCCGGAACGGCTACCGCAGCCGGAGTTCTGCCGGTTACTATTCACAAAACAGCGCCTCAATCATTAGGCTTGTTGCCGAGCGGTGGGGCAGGGGGAATGGGCAATGTTTTTGATCAGGCGTTACGTTCAGGTGAGTTAAATGGTGAAGCCAGCAATCCTTTTGAAGCTGCCGCCGCACAAGCGCGCTCGCCAGTACCGATCCTTAACCTGCAAGCACCCGCGAGTGTGGCGATGGGGCGTGAATTTACCGCTACAGTACGTTTGAGTACACAAAACTCACAGCATACCGGCGAGCTGGATCTGAGTTATGACCAGAATACGCTGGAGCTAATGGATGGTGCGGAGAACTCAGGATCGCGCACACTTAAACTTGGCCGTGAACAGCCAACGGGTATGACCAATATTTTACGTTTCAAGGTAATTGGCGCCAATACTGGCATGACTGCTATTACGGTCGATAATGTGCGCGTGCAGGATGAGAAGGGAGAAGCTATTGAAGTTGAAGCACCACCCGCTGCGAGTATTACGCTGCAGTAATGCCAAAAGCCTGTGTGGGAATAAATTTTTCAGTAGATTAATGTCGCCGAGATCAAGTAGCTGCGGATTCACATTGATCGAATTGATGATCGTGGTGGCGATTATGGCTATTCTGGCGTCTGCGGCCATGCCGCTACAGGAAATGGTTGTCAAGCGTGATAAGGAGCAGGCGTTACGTACCGCGTTACGCCAGATTCGTGTCGCTATTGATGCCTACAAAGTAGCAGCTGATGAAGGTTTGGTAGAAAAGAAAGCGGATGAAACCGGTTATCCCCGTAAACTGGAAGACTTGGAAATTGGTGTGGTGGATATCAAAACTCCGAATAAAAAGAAGATTTTTTTTATACGCCGATTACCGCGTGACCCGATGTTCAATGATCCTGAAGTACCTGCGGCGGAAACCTGGGGCAAGCGTAGCTATGAAAGTCCACCAGATAATCCGGATGAGGGGGATGATGTATTTGATGTGTATTCCTTGTCAGAGCAAAAGGGGCTGAACGGTATTCCCTATAATCAATGGTGAACATGGGTACCTCTAAAAATCCAATTTTTGTCACAATATAGAGCGTTACTCGAAAAATTATCGCTTACATATAGACTATATGCCGCGCTCAAACTTTTTACTCGTGCCTTGTCTCGCCTAGAAACTTGAATTTTTAGAGGCACCCACATGTTCAAACAAATCATATTACTGCCCACGCGAGGATTTACCCTGATCGAACTGTTGGTGGTGATGGCCATTATCGCTACGCTGCTAAGTATTGTGGCGCCTCGTTATTTTACATCGGTCGATCGCGCCAGGGAAACGGTTCTCAAGCAAAATCTCAGCATCATGCGCGATGCGATTGATAAATATTTTTCGGATACCGGAAAATATCCGCTAAGCTTGCAAAATCTGGTGGATGAGCGTTATATCCGTGCTATTCCGGTTGATCCGATCACAGAGCAGGCGGTATGGACGGAGGTGCCGCCACCTGATGAAGAAATAGAAGGGGTGTACGATATTCGTACCACTTCGGATAAGCAGGCGCTGGATGGAACCTTCTACGAAAAATGGTAGGTAATGGGAACTTATCAAGCACAGGGTTATATCTACCTATGGACGTTGTTTGCTACCATGCTGGCAGGTGTGATGCTGGCTGCCGCCGGAGAAGTCTGGCAGACTACTTCACAAAGGGAAAAAGAGCTGGAGCTGCTTTATATCGGTGATCAATTCCGCCGCGCAATCACTTCTTACCATGATGCTGCACAGGCGGGCACGACTGCCAGTCGCTATCCCGAGTCATTGGAGCAACTTATCGAAGATAAGCGTGGGCCAAAACCGGTAAGGCACTTACGAAAAATCTTTCCTGATCCGCTGACCAATAGCCATGAATGGGGCTTACTCGAAGAGGAAAATGGCGGAATTACAGGTGTCTACAGTTTGTCTGTCTTGGAGCCAATCAAGCGGGCGGGGTTTCCTGCAGATTATGCTAAATTTGAGAAGGCCAAAAATTATCAAGACTGGCAGTTTATACATGCCGGGAAAGCAGCAAAAAATACCGGTCGTGGGGATTCCTCACCAGAAAAACCCCAGGGTGGATCTGCCAACCCTTTTGCACAACCTGGCGCGAAACCCGCTGAGAACCCATTCACGCAACCTCCTCCATCAAAGAATGCGAACCCATTCGAATGATCGTTCTGTAAACCTGTCGAAGTTGTTCTGATATACCGTAAAATGAGAACTAATCGGGTATGAGCCCGGTCATTGATTAGCGTAAGGAACTGAAGTCGGAATAAGGTTAACCAGATGAATATTAAAATAGTGATGCTAGGGTTTCTGCTGGGATTAGCCAGTTGCGCGCCCTTACCCAAGGTTGACAGTCAATCAAAATTGAGCTCGGCAATCAAGCAAGTTCCAGGCAAAGCTGGCGCCGATTCCGCTGATACGATCACAGCAGCCGATCTGACATCTGACTCGACTTTGACTGAGGAAATGCTGTTCGATTTTTTGCTTGCGGAAACGGCATTGCAGCGAGATCAGCTGGATATTGCGGCAGAAAGCTATGCCAGGCTGGCGCATGTAACCCGTAATGCCAGAATTGCCGAGCGGGCAACGGATATTGCCTTGCGTGCCCAGCAACCCGTGCTGGCACAGAAGGCAATTGATTTGTGGGTAAGGCTTGAACCACAATCTCAGCCCGCGCAGCAAGCTGCGGCTATCTTGTTTGTCAGTACGGGGCAATTAAACAAAGCACGCCCTCACATTGAAAAATTGCTGGCTGTGCAACCAGAAGCGGTGGATAAATCTTTTCTCCAGCTTAACAAGCTATTATCACGTCACCCCAATAAGCTAGAAGTGCTGACGCTGGTTCGGCAGTTAGCGCAGCCCTATGATAGTCTGCCAGAAGCCCATTTTGCAGTCTCCCAGGCTGCTTGGTTGGCAGATCAACCGAAACTGGCTTCTGGTGCCATGAAAAAGGCGCTTAAGTTACGACCAGAATGGGAAATGGCAGCAATTCATCAAGGGCGCATTCTGCAAAAACTAGATAACCAGGCTGCAATCAAATTTTATCAAAACTACCTTGATCAGTATCCCAAAGCCAATGATCTGCGAATTGCATATATCCGTGCGCTGATGGATAACAAAACATTCGATCAGGCACGTGCGCAATTTCAGCAGCTAGAATCGGAGAATACTTCCAACCCCGATATTGCACTCGCTATCGGTTTACTTTCAGCTGAGCTGACTGATTACAGCAACGCAGAAATCTATTTCAAGAAAGCACTGGAGCTGGGATTTGAAGATACTAATTCGGTTAACTTCAATTTGGGGCGTCTTTATGAAACGTCAAAACGCAACTCTGAGGCAATGGATTCTTACCTCAGGGTAACCGGCGGAGAACGTTATTTGCCAGCGCAGATACGCTATGCTTTTCTGTTGTCCGAGCAGGAAGGACTGATTCCTGCCAGACAGTACTTGCAAACTGTTCGTTATCAAGATGAAGAACAGCGTCTGCAATTGATCCTTTCCGAGGCGCAGCTATTGCGAGAGCGTGGAGCGACGCTTGAAGCATATGATCTGCTCACTGCTCAATTGAGCGAAAATATGCAGCAACCTGAAATACTTTATGACCGGGCACTGATCGCCGACAAACTCGGTAAACTAGATGTTTTGGAAGAAGATTTACGTAAACTGATCGAGTTGAGACCAGATAGCGCACATGCCTATAATGCATTGGGTTACAGCCTGGCGGAACGCGGTTTACGTTTGCCGGAAGCCCTCTCACTGATCCAGAAGGCAGTCGAGCTGTCCCCTGGCGATCCTTACATTATAGATAGTCTGGGGTGGGCGTATTATCGTATGGGTAATTTGAAAAAAGGACTGGATCATTTGAGCGCCGCTTTTGCCGCTCGACCTGATCCAGAAATTGCAGCCCATTTTGGAGAGCTACTTTGGATGAATGGCCGGAAAGATGAGGCCAGGAAGATATGGCAGTCAGCCCTGGATAGCCATCCCGGCAATGAGGTGCTGCTTGCTACAATGAAGCGTTTTATACCTTGATGTGCTTTATATGGCAGGTTTCTAGCCTGTCATTTTGCGAAATTTGTGGATACCAAAAAATACCAGCGCGACTATTACAGGAATTGCCAAACCTGTTGCCAATTCGACGTTGACTGCTATTCCTGTAGCTTTGAGTGCCTTAAGTCCATAGCCAACGATACCAAGCAAATAGTAACTCAATACCACGACAGATAATCCTTCCACAGTCTGCTGCAAACGTAATTGCAGGTGCGCCCGATTGTCCATCGATTTGAGCAGATCACGAATCTGTGATTCCATGGAAATATCGACCCGTGTGCGCAGCATGGAAGTGGCGCGTTCGACACGTAGGGACAGCGCTTCAAGTTTGGAGCGTACCAGCTCAAATGTCCCCATAGCCGAGGTAACACGTTGTTTCCGGTATTCATAAAGCATCTGTAATCCTTCAATACGCTCTTCACGCAATTCGGCGATACGCTGTTGCATAATCGTATGATAGGTTTGTGAAGCAGTAAAGCGGTGACTAGATTGAGCTGATATTTTCTCGATTTCTGAAGCAAGTTTGGTTAACTTAACCAGTAGTTTCTGCTCGTCTTCAATGCCGTGGAGTATGTTATTGGGCGCGATTAAGTTGGCTAGTTGTACTTCATGTTGCTCCAGAAGCGGAATAATGTCACGTGTTATGCCCAGTGGTAAAATAGCGAGTATCCGGTTGCCCTCGATTTCCAGCAGACGCTGCACCAGCCTGCCAACCTGACGACTGCGCAGATTATCATCATGGATCAGTATGCGGGTAAATCCATCCGGGTGAATCTGATTGTCACTCCAGACACTCGCACTACCAGCGGAAACCTTAGAGCCAATTACCGTGTTCGATGAAAACAGCGTTCCCAGTTCACTCAAGCTGCGGCTTGGACGTCTACGATCATCCAGGGCAATATGAGTGGCAACCAGTACCGCTCCAGGTAAGCGTGCCAGCCAGTCCTGGGGGACGTGCGTAATGGCGGGCGTGGCGAAGGGGACATCAAACAGGCCGGCATGATAAAAAGTGTAAGTTGCGTATTCGGTATGACGCTCCCAGCGCATGCGTAAATCTCCAAGATCAGCACTTACCTGGTTAAAGCCATTATTGGGGATCTTGACGTTATATCGTTCACAGAGATCAATAATCAGGTCACGTTCACGATGTGCCTGTTGCCTGTCGGACAGCAATACCAGGTGCGAAAGTTGTAACGGAATCGTAATCAGCTCGTAAATATCAGCATTCAGCTCCGTGTGCAAAACTTGCCGTTCAGCGTATTCCGTAATACCTGACAATCTTTTGTTGATTAACTCGTTATTCATAGTATTTTAATTTTTTGCAAATGTTGGATGAAATTAACGCCAGAATTCCAGCAATAACTTTGTTCCCAATAAGTAGAGCAGTCCCACAAAAATCTTTTTTAGCCTGTTAGTTGACATGGCATGCGCGACTTTGGCACCAAGGGGTGCAGTCAATATTCCTGCCAGAGCAATCATTACAAATGCGGGCAGATAAATATAGCCAAACGTGTGCTCTGGTAGAGACTGTGTTTGTGATAATCCATTCGCTGCGTAGCCGATTGCACTTGCGAGGGCGACCGGGAAGCCAACTGCGGCAGCTGTTCCGATTGCTTGATGTAATTTGACCTGGCAGGCAGCAAGAAAAGGTACCGTCAATAATCCGCCACCAATCGCTACCAGGCTGGATACCGATCCAATTAGAGCACCTATTGCTAACATGCCCAGACTGCCAGGAAGTGAAAAACCCGCTTGAGGACGGAGATTAAGCCACATTTGTGTTGCTGCACTATAGATAAATACGACAAAAATAATCCCGAGTGTTTGACTGGAAAGTTGGGCAGCTAATGTCGCACCGGACAATGCGCCAAGAAAAATACCCGGTGTGAGATGACGCACAATCCACCAGTTAACAGCGCCACGTACGTGGTGGGCAAACAGGCTAGATATGGATGTCAAGGTGATGATAGCGGTGGTTGTGCCCAGTGCCAAATGCATTACCTGATCCGTAGCAAATTTATTGCTGGAAAATACGGCTATTAATATCGGCACCATTAACAAGCCACCGCCTATTCCGAGCAATCCAGAAAGAAAGCCAACAAAAGTGCCGGTTAGCAGAAAAATCCACCAGGCTTCCATGATCAATATATTGCAGGGGTGTACTGATTTGTAAAAAATATTCGCTTCAAATAATTCTCAAGTTATTCATTAACAAACCTTCACAGCTTTCCCTCAATAAATTCCCATTCCCGGGGATCAACCGGCGTAATGGATAATCGGTTACCTTTTTGCAGGATGCGCATACTGATCAGCTCAGGGTAGTTTCTTAATTCCTGCAGGGGAAGCAAGCGGGTTTTTTTCAGAAATTTGACTTCGACATTAAACCAGCGTGGGTTTTCCTGCGAGGATTTGGCATCAAAATATTTACTGTTGGGGTCGAACTGAGTCGCATCGGGATAAGCCATGCTGGAAACTTGAACGATCCCGGCTATTCCAGGTTGAGGGCAACTGGAGTGGTAAAAAAAGACTAAATCACCAATCTGCATTTGGTTACGCATGAAATTGCGAGCCTGATAGTTGCGAACGCCATCCCAGGCAACGACTTGCCCGGGCAAAACAGCCAAGCTATCAATACTCATTTCCGTTGGTTCGGATTTCATCAGCCAGTATCGCATGACCAATTTAAATTAGCATACTCAAAAGAAGGGTCCCCGCAAATGCCGTCAGGCTGATATCTTGAACCTTGGGGTTCAAGATGGTCGCCAACCGGTCGCATCAGGTGCATCTTGTTTTCACAAGATGCTCACAACAGCAGCCATCTGGTCGGCAACCTGGTACAAGAATTGGTTCAAAGAATACAGACCTTAACCAACACCGCAGGGATAACTGATTGACAACTTACGGCTGCCAGAGGAGCTCTGAGGCTAACTCACCCTAGCAGCGCATCGTCCAATTTGGACTCAATGAGTCCGATTCTACGCCTAAATTCTTTGATGTCAAAACCTTTACCTGTCCGCATATTCAGTAGTTCATACGTGATACTTAACGCTGCTGCAATCGCGATCCGTTCCGTGCCAATAATGGTGCTATTACTTTTAATTTCTCGCATCTTTTTGTCGAGAAAATCGACTGCTAATAACAATTCCTCGCATTCATTTTCAGCACAGTGAATCCGAAATTCCTGCCCCATTACACTTACATCCATCGTTTTTTCATTATTCATTTTCTAATTTTCGGGAAGATTATCCAATAACTTTTGCAACCGCTCGGCGGTCAGGTTAATGCGCTCCAATAACTGGCGATTGACCGACTGTTCGTTTGTCAACAGATTACGCAATCTGGTGTTATCTTCGCGCAGTGCTTCATGTTGCTTCAGGAGCTGGTCAAATTTTTCTTCAAGAATTTTAAATTCTGAGTTGATTAGCACAGCTTGGTTTTTTGGGGTTAGTTGATTTTAGCGTAGCGTTCGGATTGCTCTCGCACCAGAATAGTATCAATGCCCTGCGGTTGAGTGTCAGGAAAATCTATACTGTAGTGCAGCCCACGACTTTCATGACGCAGCATGGCGCTTTGTACGATTAAATCAGCGGTACAAACCAGGTTGCGCAGCTCCAGCAGATCACTGCTGATGCGGAAATTGGAATAAAACTCGTCGATTTCTTCCTGCAGTAACTTGATTCGGTGCTGCGCACGCTGTAACCGCTTGTTGGTACGCACAATTCCGACGTAACTCCACATAAAACGACGTAGTTCATCCCAGTTATGCGAGATAACGATTTCCTCATCAGCATCCGTGACGCGGCTCTCATCCCAATCCGGCAATATCGGGTTTTTTAATGGAGATTGTTGAGTAATATCCTTAGCAGCCGACATGCCAATTACCAGACATTCCAGCAAGGAATTACTTGCCAAGCGATTGGCGCCATGCAGGCCGGTATGAGCGGTTTCACCAACTGCGTAGAGATTGCCGATGTTTGTTCGACCGTGCTGGTTTGTTACTACACCGCCACAAGTATAGTGTGCAGCTGGCACGACCGGAATAGGCTCACGAGTGATGTCGATACCAAGATCCAGGCAAAATTTATAAATTGTTGGAAAGTGCTGCTTTAAAAAGTCGGCAGGCTTATGGGAAATATCCAGAAAGACGCAATCCAGACCGTGTTTTTTCATCTCAAAGTCAATGGCACGCGCGACAATATCACGCGGGGCGAGCTCGGCACGCGCATCGTGCTGTGGCATAAAACGATCTCCGTTTGGCAGTTTCAGCAGACCGCCTTCCCCTCTGACGGCCTCGCTAATCAGGAAAGATTTGGCATGAGGATGATACAAACAGGTTGGGTGAAATTGAATAAACTCCATGTTAGCCACCCGGCAACCGGCACGCCAGCCCATGGCAATACCATCCCCGGTCGCCACATCAGGATTGGTTGTATATAAATATACCTTACCGGTTCCACCCGTTGTGAGAATCGTGTTTTGCGCTCCAATCGTGCGCACCTTGTTTGTGGTCTTGTCCAGTATGTAAGCACCATGGCAGCGGTTTCCTTCTGTTGGCAGGTGTTGTGACAGTTTTTGACTGGTAATCAGATCAACCGCTATATGCTGTTCCAGAACTTCAATATTGGGGTGCTGTAACACCTGTTCGCCAAGCGTCAGTTGAATCACCTTACCGGTTGCATCATCAGAGTGAATAATACGACGCACGCTGTGCCCACCTTCGCGCGTTAGATGAAAGCCAGTTGCATGATGATCATCGCGGGTGAAGTTTACGCCATGTTCCATCAGCCAGGCGATTGCTGCCGGGCCATTTTCGATAATATAACTCGTCATGGTCTCATTGCATAAACCGGCGCCAGCGATCAAGGTATCGCGAATATGAGCCTCGGGTGAATCCTCAATTGATAACACGGCAGCAATGCCGCCTTGCGCCCAGGCGCTGGCACTGTCATTCAGTTGTTTCTTGGTTACCAGAGCCACCGTGTGCGTATTCGCCAGATTGAGCGCAAGCGTGAGACCAGCCAGCCCACTACCGATAATCAGTACGTCATAATATTTTGCTTGCATTGCGACAGCCCAATAATTTTGCAACAGGATGTAATTAAAATGACTTTCTAGTCAAAAAGAAAATTATCACATTTTAAGACAAACTTCAGTGGTAGCTGAGTGTGCTTGCGCCGACATCAATCCAAAAAAACGCTAGAATACGACTGAGGACTGAAAGGTAGAGATTCGGCTGCATCGAACCGGAACGGTTTCCTAATCGAGCAGTAGAGCAGGGTGCTCTACTCATAGATAATTGATAAATTTAAGGAGTTTTAGGATGTCGATGGCGGATCGTGATGGAGTTATCTGGTACGATGGCGAGCTGGTTCCGTGGCGCAATGCCACTACACATGTTCTGACGCATACCCTGCACTATGGAATGGGCGTTTTTGAAGGTTTACGCGCCTATGAAACTGCCAAGGGGGCTGCTATTTTTCGCTTGACTGAGCATACGCAGCGCTTGTTTAATTCCGCGCATATTTTCAGGATGCGTATTCCATTTGATCAGGCAACCTTAAATGATGCTCAACGAGCGGTCGTCCGGGAAAACAGACTTGCTTCCGGCTATATCCGCCCAATTGTTTTCTATGGTTCAGAAGCCATGGGGTTATCTGCCAAAAACCTGTCCGTGCATGTGGCGGTGGCTGCCTGGCCATGGGGCACCTATCTCGGTGCTGATGCCTTAGAGAAAGGGATTCGTGTCAAAACGACTTCATTTACGCGCCATCACGTCAACATCAATATGTGTCGCGCCAAATCGGTTGCGACTTATACCAATTCAATTCTGGCACACCAGGAAGTTGCTCAGGATGGTTACGATGAAGCGTTGTTGCTTGATGTGGATGGTTATGTGGCGGAGGGTTCCGGAGAAAATATCTTTATTGTTAAACAGGGCAAGCTTTATACGCCTGATTTAACCGCCTGTCTGGAAGGGATCACAAGGGCATCGGTTATGCAACTGGCGCAGGAAATTGGCGTTGAGGTCATTGAAAAACGATTAACCCGCGATGAAGTTTATTGTGCGGATGAAGCTTTTTTTACCGGCACGGCGGCTGAAATCACGCCTATCCGCGAACTCGACGCTCGTGCCATTGGCAGTGGGTCGCGCGGACCAATTACCGAACGCCTGCAGACGCTGTTTTTTGATTGTGTCAATGGTAGATCGAATAATCATCTCAACTGGTTGCATTATGTTTAATACAACTCAATGGAATTGCTCATGAATAACGCCACTCTCAAAAGTTACCCGCAAGCCATAGACATCACGGCGGAAGACTTACCTCTGTATTGCCCGAATCCGCACATGGATCCTGCTAGCTGGCATCCACGAGTATTTCTGACGTTGGATACAGACGGTCACGCCATGTGCCCCTATTGTGGCACACGTTATACGCTCAAAGGCGGCGCACCTCATGGTCATCATTGAGATTTTGCTCCGCCCCTCAATTCAATAAAAGGCGCTTTCATGAACAGTATCCCATCTGAAATCTTCAAGGCCTACGATATACGCGGCATCGTTGCAACTGCATTAACCCCCGCAATAGTAGAGCTGATTGGCCACGCAATTGGCTCTGAAGCTCGTTCCCGCAAGCTTAGTACCATTGCAATTGGCCGTGATGGCCGCTTGTCTGGATTGGATCTGGCACAAGCGTTGACCAATGGCATTCGTAAAAGCGGGGTTGATGTTATCGATGTGGGTATGGTCGCGACGCCTATGCTGTATTTCGCTGCGCATGAGTTATGCAACTATTCTGGTGTGATGGTAACTGGCAGTCATAATCCGCCTGAATATAACGGGCTCAAGATGGTGCTGGGGGGAGAAACGCTGGCAGCTGAGGCCATTCAGGTGTTACGCAAGCGTATTGAGCAGCAGGATTTTACCTATGGGCAAGGTGATTATCGTCAGCAGGAAATTGGTGAGCGTTATCTGCAACGCATTGCGAGCGACATCAAACTGGCACGTCCGATCAAGCTGGTAGTCGATTGTGGTAATGGCGTGGCAGGGGCATTTGCGCCGGAGCTTTATCGCCGGTTAGGCTGTGAAGTAACGCCACTGTTTTGTGAGGTGGACGGTACTTTTCCGAATCATCATCCCGATCCTTCAGTACCGGAAAACCTGCGGGATGTGATTCATACCCTTGCAACGAGTGATGCGGATATTGGTTTTGCCTTTGATGGCGATGGAGATCGCCTTGGTGTGGTTACTAGGGATGGCCGCATCATTTATGCCGATCGCCAGTTGATGCTCTTTGCTGCGGATGTGTTGTCACGCAATCCCGGAGGACAAGTTATTTTTGACGTTAAATGTACGCGTAATCTGGCGCCGTGGATCGAACAGCATGGCGGTAAACCAGTGATGTGGAAAACCGGTCATTCGTTCATTAAGGCTAAACTGAAAGAAACGGGCGCATTGCTGGCAGGCGAAATGAGTGGTCACATTTTTTTCAAGGAACGTTGGTATGGATTCGATGATGGACTTTATGCCGGTGCGCGCCTGCTGGAGCTGCTCAGCAAACAGATGGATTTGGGAGGAACGCTCAATGCTCTGCCAGATTCTTTGAATACTCCGGAACTGCAAATCAGATTGGCAGAAGGGGAAAACCATACGCTGATCGCGCAGTTGCAGCGTGAAGCACATTTCCCCGATGCTGACCGCGTGATTACGATTGATGGCTTGCGCGTAGAATACCCGGATGGTTTTGGCTTGATCCGTGCCTCCAATACTACGCCGGTGGCAGTGCTGCGTTTTGAAGCAAAAGATCAGGCTGCACTGCAGCGTATTCAGCAGGATTTCCGTCAATGTATTTTGCAAGCTAAACCTGACGCGGCTTTACCTTTCTAACACGATCATAAATTGACTGCTGGTCAGTAGTTAGCATTTCCATGAAAATTGCCCTGGCACAGATTAATCCCATAGTTGGCGATCTGCAGGGAAATGCTGACAAAATTCTCGATGCCTGCGAGCGGGCAAATGCGGCACAGGCCAGTTTGCTCGTCACGCCGGAAATGGCGTTGACGGGTTATTCTGTGCAGGATTGGTTGTTACGCAAAGATTTTATTGCAGCCTGCGAACAAACATTGCAGCAGCTTTCCGCAAAATGTCCTCCTATTACCCTGGTGATTGGTCATCCACATGCTGAGAATGGAAGATTATTCAATGCGGTATCGGTTATGTATGGTGGCAAAACGCTTGCTCGCTATTACAAAAACTATCTGTCTATCGATAGGTTACTCGATGAGCACGGTTATTTTGCGAGAGGAGATCATCTTTGTACTTTCGTGCATGACGGATTGACTTTCGGATTGGTGGTCGGTGAAGATCTCAGCCAGTTAACTTATTTACAAACGATGCAACAGCAGGGTGCGCATTTGTTGTTGGCAATGTGTGCATCGCCTTATCGTATTGAGCAGCATAACGAACGGCTGCGTATGGCAAGGGCAGCTGCTACGCATACCGCTTTACCTGTTGTCCATGTCAATCTGGTTGGGGGGCAGGATGAACTGGTATTTGATGGTGCCTCTTTTGTTATGGATGGTCGCGGTGAGCGCACCCATCAGTTTGAGGCCTTTCAGGAAACGCTCGGTTTCATTGAACTCACTCAGGCCCAACCGGTAAGGGGGGTAATGACTTGTCTTCCTAAACGAGAGGCAGGTGTTTACGCTGCATTATGTATGGGAGTACGCGATTTTATTGGTAAAAATAGTTTTTCAGGCGTATTGATTGGTCTGTCGGGTGGTATTGATTCTGCACTGGTACTCGCCATTGCAGCCGATGCACTTGGGCAGGATAAGGTCAAAACCGTGATGCTGCCTTCCCCCTATACCGCCGACATTAGTCTGCAGGATGCCCGTGCGATGGCGAAGAATATGGGGGTCACACACCTGGAAATACCAATCGATACCATTTTTGCACAATGCAGGCAAATTCTGGCAGTACCACTACAGTCGCTCCCTGCCATTAAAAACCCAACGACTGAAGAAAATCTGCAAGCCCGTATTCGAGCCATTCTACTGATGGCACTATCCAATCAGAGCGGCTGGATGTTGCTCAACACCAGTAACAAATCTGAAACAGCAGTTGGTTACAGTACGATGTATGGCGATATGGCAGGTGGTTTTGCTGTACTGAAAGATGTCAGCAAAACTTTGGTTTATGAGCTTTGCCGCTACCGTAACCAGATTTCCCCGGTCATTCCAGAACGTATTCTGCAACGGGCACCTTCGGCTGAACTACGTCCTAATCAAACTGACCAGGATAGCCTGCCACCGTATGCAATACTGGATGCTATTATTGAAGCCTACGTCGAGCAGGGGCGTTCAATCGAAGAGATAGTTACCATAAACCACCCGCAGGCACTGGTAGAGCGAGTAATCAATATGATCCACCGCAGTGAATATAAGCGTCAGCAAGCTGCTCCTGGTATTTGCTTAACCCGGCGAGATTTTGGAAGATCATGGCATTTTCCATTAACTTCCCACTTTTTGAAATAACCTGGTAGTTAGTCCCAGCTCCAATCTTCCATCTTTTTTCGGCATATTCCGTGATTTAGTGCTCTCTTCGAAGCACTGGAGTACAAAGTAAAAAATTTCGACAAATTAGCTTAGGTAATTGTGTGGTTGTGCGAAATATCACATGGGCCAGTTTGCATGCACAAGTAGAATGCTTCAGGCGTAGGGCTTTTTGATGTGTCCATTGAAATCTATATTACGTTGTCCTAAAGAATGTCCATGCTTGCTATTAGCAGGATAAATCATCATTCCGGGAATCTCGCCTGGTTTCGTTCGGATTGCTGAAATTTAGAGGCTTCTGTATGCGAGTATCTTGTCGGAATTTTTTACATTTTAGTTAACCTTGTTAAATATGTGTTTCTAATTAATTGATAAGTAATATATAAAATATATGGCATGTTTTTTGCAACATATAAGTTATGAGGCGAACTTTAACTGATAGCTTGACGCTGATTCTCTATTTACCCACGGACCAATACCAAAAATAGCATTAATTTGATATTGAATCGTTTTTCTAGTCAGGCGTACAGATTTCAAAAAATATTGAGTAAGGAGGTAACATGATCCATAAGCCTAATGTTAGCAAGATCAGTGCTGTTGGAAATGGTATCAACGTAGAGCTGCTTCAGAATTCCCTTAGACGAAGGGAGAACCCGGGGCGGCGGAATACCGATAAAAACGCTCAGCTATTACGAGCGGAGCGGGATGCGCTGCTCAAAGAGATTCCAATCGCTATTTTTTATCTGGATATGAGTCTGCGTTATTCCAGTGTCAGTCAGGCGTTTGCAAAAAGTGTCGGATATTCAATCAATGAGGTGATAGGCAATACGGTTTTTGGTTTATTTCCAAAAGAATTGGCAGATGTGTTGCAGGCAAAACATGACTATGTGCGGCGGACTGGCGAATCTATACACAATTTGAATTACAGTACTGTCAATCGGAATGGTCAGAAAGTTTATTTTTCAACTTCGCTTGCCCCATTTTATAAGAGTGATGGCCGGATAGCAGGCCTGGTCGGTGTCAGTAGTGATATCAGCCAGTTGACTGAGGCTTACCAAAATATTGCCAAGGCATCTAAAGATAATCATGAGCTGTTGGGTGAAAACAGATTGTTGACCCGCCAGTTATTCGAAAGCCAAGAAAACGAGCGTCGTCGTATCGCGCTTGAGCTGCATGACGAACTAGGGCAGTGGTTGAACGCAATGCGTTCTGAATTGCAAGTAGTTATCAGCCACGTTAAGCGAGATTCAACTATTTGTGACCGTGTTCAGTCGATTAATCAAACTGTAAAAAAAATGCAAATGGTTGTTCACGGCATATTAAAAGAGTTACGTCCAGAAACGCTTGATAAGCTTGGTTTGGCTGATAGTCTGCGTGAATTACGCAGTGAATGGCTTGGGCATCATCCAGGCACCAGATTTGAGTTGATAATCGCTAACGATATGAATGGGGTAGATGTAATAGACAAGACAATCTCTATTGCTGTTTATCGTCTTGTACAGGAATCGCTCAATAATATCTGCAAATATTCGCGAGCTGGTAGGGTGGTGGTACATTTAATGCGCGAGAAGAGCTCGCCTGTGCTTGCTGATACCTTGTTGTTAAGTGTAGAGGATGATGGGGTTGGCTTCGACACAGATCAAAAATCTGTAGGATTTGGACTGCTTGGGATGCGTGAGAGGGTCATTTCTGCCGGTGGCGAGTTTTTGTTGCAAAGCTCACCGGGTATGGGTACCAGAATTACTGCCAGATTGCCATTCGAATCGAAAGTTTAACTTGACGTGAGCACCAAATTAATCACCCTTATTCTGATAGACGATCACCCAGTCGTTCGGGCCGGATATCGCCATTTTTTTGAAAATACCAAGGAAATTGTGGTGCTGGCAGAAGCGAGCGATGGTGAAAGCGGCTGTATGCTTTATCAGCAACATCAGCCGGATATGGTGATTATCGATATCAATATGCCAGGTATTGGCGGTCTGGAAGCCATTCATCGTATCAAATCGAAAAATCCGGCAGCTAATATACTTGCACTGAGTATGCACAGCAGCGAAATCATGGTGAAGCGAGTGCTGGAGACGGGAGCAACGGGATACCTTACCAAGCAATGTGATCCGGAGCAACTGCTGGAAGCCGTTCGTCAGATAAGTCGTGGACAGCCTTACATCGATGCCAGGCTGGCCTCAAATATGTTGAGCGAAAACGCGCAGGGTAACGGTGGCAAGCATCCCATCCATGTTCTATCACAACGTGAATTCCAGATATTTACGTTACTTGTAGAAGGCAACTCAGTTCAGCAGATTGCAGAGATTATTTCTATCAGCCCAAAGACGGTCGGCGTCCATCATGCCAGCATTATGCGAAAACTGGGACTTCAGAATGCCGTTCAACTTGTACGATTGGCGATTGAATGCGGGTTAACCCGCTCATAGTCGCAATTTTTCCTCCCTTTTTGCATTTTTCCTTTTTTGCACAGCGCGTAGTATCTCCGAAGTTCTGATAGACGCCCCATTGTTGTTGGCTGGTGATTTTTGTTACACCTCGATTCTAATCCTTTCAGGAGCGCTTCCATTGCAACTATCGATGCATTGGTTCGTTCGGGTTAAGCATTTGGAATTTAAAGAATTTCTTTAGATAAAAATAAACAATCTGCTTATTCCTTTTGTAACGTTGTAGCGGGAGAATACGTTCAGCCTGACTGTAATCCAAATGGTCTGGTTATAACCTCGTGTTTTGAAATTTCTAATTATCAAGAGGAATCAAAAATGAATCAATTTAAACAAAAAGTTCTAGCGGCAAGTATTGTTCTTGCCTTTGGTGCCGTAGGCAGTGCCTGGGCAAATCCGACCAACACGGCGGCTGAAGTTGCTGGTAATCAAACCGCAACCGCAGATAGCAACCAAAGCGGTGTGGGTATCGCTGCGAATGAATTTTCAACAGCTACTGATAACACCAACAACAGCCAATCAACAACAACTGATAACAACAGCGATAACAGTAACAATAGCGATAACAGTAACAACAGCGACAACAGTAACAATAGCGATAACAGCGTGCTGAACACTGCTGACAACAACAGCGACAACAGCGACAACAGCGACAACAGCGACAACAGCGACAACGGCAATAACAGCGACAACAGCAACAACAGCGACAACAGCGCGGCTAATGCAAGTGGTGATGCTGCTGCTAATAATCAAAGCACTGCTACTTCTAACCGTTCTGATAACAGCGCTGCTAATGCTGGAGAAGGTTCGGCCGCCGCTAACAACCAAAGCACGTCTTCTGTGGACAACAGCGACAACAGCGACAACAGTGCTGCTAATGCTGGAGAAGGGTCGGCAGCTGCTAACAACCAAAGCACGTCTTCTGTGGACAACAGCGACAACAGCGACAACAGCTATGCGGATGCATCAGAAGGTTCGGCAGCTGCTAACAAGAATAGTACTGCAACGGTAAACAACACCAACAATAGCGACAACAGTCTTACCGAAGCTAATGGAGTTGGTTCCGCAGCAGCTAAAAATGGTGACGCAACTTCGACCTATTCAGTTAATAACTCCATGCTCAGCGGTACGGTAACAGGCGCAGGTGTAGGTTCGATTGTAACTTCTGGTGAAGGAGAAGGAGCAGCCACCTTGACTGCAAGCAATTCCATTTCCGAGTCCTTTAATGGTGCAGCTGGTATTAACCAGGTTGTACAAAATCATGGTGCTAATGCGCTGGCACAACAGCAAGTATCGTTCCAAGGTAACGTAAACGTTAATTCTGCTGCTCAGTAACCAATTTTATTTCGATATTTTTAAGGAGAAACAACATGAATCAATTTAATCAAAAAGTTCTGGTTGCAAGCATGGTGCTCGCTTTTGGTGTTGCTGGCAATGCTTGGGCAAATCCTACCAACACGGCTGAAACCGTTAACGATCAAACCGCAACGGCAACCAGCGATCAAAGCAGCGCGGGTATTGCTGCAAATGAATATTCAGATGCGACGGATAACACTGACAATAGCGTGCAAACTGCCACTGATGATCACACCAACAACAGTGACAACAGCAACAACAGCGACAACAGCAACAACAGCGACAACAGCGACAATAGTCAGGTTGCTACTACTGATGATCACACCAACAACAGCGACAACAGTGACAACAGTAACAACAGTGACAACAGTGACAACAGCAACAACAGCGACAATAGCGATAATAGCGCTGCTACTGGCCTAGATGCAGCCGCTAATAACGGCAGCACCGCTTCTTCAGACCGTTCTGATAACAGTGCTGCAGATGCAAGTTCCGCTAGTGCTGCTGCTAATAACAACAGCACCGCAACCGCTGACAACAGTGATGACAGCGATAACAGCAGTGCAAGTGCGAGCCCCAATGGTGCAGCAGCTAACAACAACAGCACCGCAACCGCTGACAACAGCGATAATAGTGATAACAGCTATGCGAGCGCAAGTCCTAATAGCGCTGCAGCAAATAATGGCAGCACCGCAACGGTAGACAATACCAATAACAGCGACAATAGCGAGACGCTGGCAAATGGTGATGGATCTGCCGCAGCACAAACCGGCAATGCTTCTGCTACCTACTCAGTTAATAACTCAGATTTGAGCGGTACAGTGACAGGTGCAGGAGTTGGTGCTTCTGCTAGTAGTACAGGATCAGCTGACGCTTCTTATGCTGCTGATAACACTATCAGCACCGCATTTAACGGCGCAGCTGGTATCAATCAGGTTGTACAAAATCACGCTGCCAATGCTTTGGCACAGCAACAAGTGTCTTTCCAAGGCAACGTGAATGTTAACCAGTAAGTTTATTCGCTAATTGTTCGATTTGTTTCAATGAACTTTATTAGTTAGTGAAGAATTGCCGGCGAGGAGTGTGTTCTCGTCGGCAGTTTCTCTCGAATAACAGCATTAAAAATTCAGGAGAACAGAATGAAGTCGATAATAAAAGGCGATGTTTTTCTTTTCTTTGCCTTGATATTGCCTGTTTGCAGTGTTAACGCTTCTTCTACGCAGTCTGACGAAGATGGAACAACAAATTTTTCATCAGTAGAAGTTGCGTCACTAGATGAACTGGCAGAAGCAAGGGGAACAGAAGGAGTTGATATAACGACTCTGAATAACATGAATGTTAAGGCGGTATTAACAAATAATACTGCAACCAACAATGTTACCGGTACAAATACTATCGATACCAGCGCATTTGCCGGTGCAAGTGGCATGTTTTCAGTTATTCAAAACAGTGGTAACAATGTCGTTATCCAGGATTCTACTATTGTGAACGTAACGATTCTTAACTGATCATTACGATGAAAAGCTTCTGTCCCAAATTCTTTTTGCTAGCCGTGATGATGTGGGCAAGTAGTTATTCCTTTGCGCTCGATCTGAATGGAGTGGCTGGTGGCGGAAATTACCGTGTCTCGACAAAAAGTTTTGCCGAGATGAGGTTCGATACAGTTTATAAACAAGAATTTGATTTTAGTTGTGGTTCAGCAGCATTGGCCAGCCTATTAACGTTTCACTACGGTGATGTGGTGAGCGAAAAAAATGTGTTTGCTGAGATGTATGAGCACGGTGATCAGGAGAAGATCAAAGACCAAGGTTTCTCGATGCTTGACATGAAAAACTATCTGGAACGGCATGGTTATGGTTCGGATGGATTTAAATTCAACCTGGATAAGTTGCGTGAGTTTAATAGCCCCGCCATTACAATTATCGATCTCAATGGTTATTTACATTTTGTGATTATCAAGGGTGTGACTGAACAGAAAGTTTTGGTTGGAGACCCTGCGGTAGGTGTCAAAATTATTCCTCGCGATGAATTTGAAAAAATGTGGGGTGAGCGTATTTTGTTTATGATTCGTGATAACGGTGGTATTCAAACAGAAGAATCTCATAATCAAAGAGAGTGGCATGCACGTCTGGCGCCATTACAAAATGCGGTAGATCGGGCTAGTCTGGGTGAGGATTATGTACTGATGCGGGGACAAGTTGTCGGTGCTCCTCTGGATTTTTGAACATAGGGAATATCTGTTATGTCTGCTTCTAGCTTGTACAAAAATTCAAAAATACTCTCAATAATCTTTTTATTGTTTGTAGCAGTAAATGTTGGCATAGTTGGCCAGGTATTTGCAGATATGGCGCTTGATAACGAGATTTTTGTAGATCGGTATCGTCATTTGACAAGAGCAACCGATGAAGAGCTCTCTCAGCAGAGAGGGGGATTTATACTTCCTAATGGGATGGTTGTTAATATCAGTCTTGAAAGACTTATTTTTCTGAATGGAATTGAAACGGCTTCTTCATTTATACAATTTCCGATAGACGGTACATTGATCCAGAATGGCAGTGGAAATTTGGGGCAGGATTTAGCCGGGTCGGTATTGGGTTCTATTATTCAAAATAGTTTGGATGATCAGACAATTAGAAATATCAACGAGGTAAATATAGAAATCAGTAACTTACAAAACACAGATCTGAAATCTGGTATTTTTATTGATGATTTGATTATGCCAACGTTACAATGACTCAATTCATTTGAGCAGACGCTGTAAAACAACAACATGCTGTGACAGCTCGTAACCTGTATTTTTTATGTTTTTCAAAAATAGTTGACTATTCTGTTTTCGTGAATAGAACTCTAAAAATTACCCAATTCCATATTCTTCTCAAGTTAAAACAACTTTCCCCGTTCATATAATCATTGTTATTTCTAAAATTGACGGCCACCTAATGGTTGTTGCAAAGTAAGTTTTCTGGGTGCGACTTTACTGAACCAAAATGAAAAAATATTACGATGATGAAAACGGTAACAATAAAATTAGCAATGAATGCTCATTCTGGAGCGTTGCAGGTTGGCTTTTTTTTGTCAGTCATTTTTTTCTCATCAATATAGCTTGTGCACAAGAGGGAAATCAACAAACTTCGATAGAGCAATATAGGCAGCTTTTGATTGAGCAGGAGAAAAAACTGGAACAGCAACGTCAAGCGCTTGGGGAGCAAACAAGAGAGCTTGAACGATTAAAAAAACAATTTGAGCAACTTTCTAAACAACCAGGTACACAATCACCTGCTGTTAGTACAACTGAGAATAAACCAAAAACTGTGGCCACGCAGGCGCCCTCCGGACCAGTTGGTCAAGCCCCACCAAAGTCTGAGGAAGCAGAAAGACCACCGGAAATGCCTCGGTTATCTGAAAGCGTGGGTGGAGTTTTGACTCGAAAAGGAAAGTATGTTCTTGAACCATCATTAAGTTATGCGTACTCCGACAATAGTCGGGTATTTATAGATGCATTCACATTTTTACCGGCAATTGTGATCGGTTTGACTGATATCCGCCAGGTAAAACGACACAGTTTCTTTGCCAGCCTGGGTTTGCGATACGGCCTGACTGAGCGTCTGGAAGTAGAGGCCAGAGTGCCTTATGCTTACCGTGCTGACATACAGCGTGCGCGGCCTATTAGTCTTGGAGCATCTGATGATCAGACTTTTAATGCGGATGGACATAATATAGGCGACATTGAGTTTGCAGCGCGTTATCAGCTAACCAAAGGTTCCGGTGGTTGGCCAATTTTAGTTGGGAATATGCTAACAACCCTGCCAACTGGAAAAAGCCCATTCAGACTCAAAACTACTGAAGTCGTGGTCCCTGATCCTACTGGGAGAAATGATGAACTATTGTTTAATTTCCCATTGGAAGTTCCAACAGGTTCTGGTTTTTTTACTTTTCAGCCTAGCTTGACTGCACTTTATCCAACTGATCCCGCAATTTTCTTTGGAAGCCTAAGCTATACCTATACGATGAGTACTAAGGAAGACATCGGTAGGGTTGATGCGGGTGATGGGGCAGGAATTACATTTGGCATGGGATTCAACGTTAATAGTCGTACTTCGTTTAATTTAGGCTATTCGCACCAGCATTTTTTCAATACCAGAGTAGGTGGAGACAAGATTGGTGGAAGCGCGTTAGATATTGGGCAATTGCTGCTGGGTTATTCATTTCGATATTCTGATATAACAAATATCAATTTATCTGTAGGGATCGGAGCAACAGACAACGCGCAAGATGCGAGACTTAATCTTAGAGTGCCTATGACTTTCTAGTAGCGTGTCACTTCACTGTTTTTGATGCCATTGATCCATGCAGTTTAGATAAATAGCCGCATCTGGTGCGCCCTGGTTACGCTGCGATTGCCACAACATTTCTGCCAGGCATTCCATCGTGTGATGCGTTGCTTCATGTTCATCTCCTGTCACTGTACAAAGCTGTATAAATTTTTTACGAATGCCTAATGGTTGATCGATTGCCAGTTGTTCGCGAATGGCAACATGCATGCTCATATGCAGAAAGGGATTGGTCGCACCCATTTCAGGTGGGTAATTCTGCTCTATGTAGCGTTCGCTGTTTTCCAGGATGACGTGGTACTCCGGGTGAAGCAGGATAACTTCTAACGCAATGGTTTCCATATCAGACAGTATTTCTCTTCGTTGATATTTCTGCCAGACATCAAAGAAAAACTGTCGGACTTCAGTTCTGGTCGGATTAAACATGCTGATTTGTAGTGCAGCCAGTATTTTCTGGTAAGTTTTTTTGTTTGAATTCACATAGATTTACGATCAGACAACTATCGCATGCAGGTTTTCTCGCTTTGCAGATATAGCGGCCATGTAGAATCAGCCAATGATGAGCATCCTGACGGAATTCCTGTGGCACTCCTTTGAGTAGTTTTTGTTCGACTACCAGCACGTTTTTTCCCGGTGCCAGCCCGGTACGGTTAGCTACGCGGAAAATATGAGTATCCACTGCAATGGTGGGTTCACCAAATGCAGTATTCAAGATAACATTGGCAGTTTTTCGCCCAACCCCCGGCAATTGCTCTAACGCTTCGCGGGTATGTGGTACCTTACCGCCGTGTTGTTCCAGTAACAATTTACAGGTAGCAAGGATATTCCGGGTTTTTGTGCGGTAAAGTCCAATACGTTGAATATACTCACTCAGGCCAGTTTCACCCAGCGCCAGGATATTGTTAGGCGTATCAGCAACCGCAAAAAGCTTTCTGGTTGCCTGATTGACGCTTTTATCAGTTGCCTGGGCAGAGAGAATGACGGCAAGCAGCAATTGAAATGGTGTCTGGTATTCGAGTTCGGTGGTGGGTGCAGGATTGGCTTCCCGCAAGCGCATAAAGATTTGTTGGCGTTTGGCAGCATTCATTTTTGAAGTATGTAACCATAAGGAGGCTGTCCGAGAATAAGCTGATTCACTATGGACGATTCTGGGTTTTATCAGTAGAAATGGCAAGATTGGCGCGGGCACGCGCGATGGCGGCCTTGATGATCGCCTGTTTTGTGCCGTCGTCCGACCGCTGCTGGCCAATGCCGTTGATAGATTCTTGCTGACGCTGACCGATTGCGCGGGTCGATGGCTTTTCCTGCTGGTTATTTTTTGCGAGCCTCAGCTTTCTGAAGTGATAGCGCTCTCGTGCTTGTTGAGTGCGCGCTGTTATCTGTAATTGGGTTTCAGCAAGAATGAGCTCAGGCAAGGAGTGCATATGGATGCAATCCACCGGGCAGGGGGCAATACAACGTTCGCAGCCGGTGCATTCTTGAGAAATAACGGTATGCATCAACTTTGCCGCGCCCACAATAGCGTCAACCGGGCAGGCACGCAGACAAAATGTGCAACCGATACATTGGGTCTCATCGATAACTGCCACTGCTCGGGGTTTTGGGTACCCGTAAGCAGTATTGAGTGGTTTGGGGGGGAGATCAAGCAATTGAGCAAGCTGTTCAACAACGATATTTTCTCCCGGTGGACATTGATTGACATCAGCCTGACCTTGTGCGATCGCAACGGCATAAGGCTGGCAACCATCATAGCCACATTGGCCACAATGAATTTGCGGCAGAATGGCATCAATTTGCTCAATAAGTACTGATTTATCGATCATACGCGCTTTGCTTGCAAAGTAATTTAGTCGTTTCGGCTACCAGCCTGGGTCCCCGATAAATCAAGCCAGAGTAGAGCTGAATAAGGCTTGCGCCCGCTGCGATCTTTGACTCTGCATCGGCTGATTGCATGATACCGCCAACACCTATGATGGGAATTTCTCCCTGTAAATGCTCTGCTAGAGATCGAATGATGGTGTTGCTACGTGCCGCTAACGGTGAACCGCTCAAACCACCACTTTCATTGCTATGCGGAAAATTTTCTAACTCATCGCGTGCGATGCTGGTATTGGTCGCAATGACGCCATCGATCTGATATTTGATAAGCAACTGTGCAATCTGCTCAATTTGTTCGAGTTGCATATCAGGCGCGATTTTAATGACTAATGGCGTGTAGAAACCATGTTTATCGCTTAATCGGATCTGTTCATTTTTTAATGACTTCAGCAAATTATCGAGTTCTGTTGTCTGCTGTAGTTGTCGCAGCCCGACAGTATTGGGAGACGAAATATTGATGACGATGTAGCTGGCAACTGCGTACACCTTGCGTAAACAAAACAAATAGTCATCCGCAGCATTTGTCAGCGGTGTATCAGCATTCTTTCCGATATTGATCCCTAATACCCCTCGATAATCTGCATTGGCAACGTTGGCTAGCAGTTTATCAACCCCTTCGTTATTGAATCCCATGCGATTGATAATCGCTTGCGCTTTAGGAATCCGGAATAACCTGGGTTTGGGATTGCCTCGCTGGGGGCGAGGTGTGACCGTACCGACTTCGATAAAACCAAAACCTAACATAGCAAGCGCATCCAGGTAAGCGCCATTTTTATCGAGACCAGCTGCCAGCCCGACTGGGTTGGGGAATGATATTCCCATCACCTGAACTGGCATGCAGGCAACCGGTGGGGAGATGGACAAGTTGGCACGGCGGAGCAAATCAAGTGATCCAAGCGTTACTGTATGGGCGGTCTCTGGGTCGAGTAGAAAAAGTAATGGGCGTATCAGATTATAGAGCATGAAATGTATTGGTTCAGCTAGCAAGTTAATTTGTAGTGCGTACTGGGTAAAGGGCACCTCTAAAAATTGAAGTTTCTAGGCAAGACAAGGCACGAGTAAAAAATTTGAGCGCGGCATATGGTTGATATGTAAGCGATAGTTTTTTTCGAGTAACGCCGTATTGTGACGAAAATTGGATTTTTAGAGGTGCCCTAAACTACGATTGTGATAGGATCAGACGGTTACATGGGTTTCTTTTATGACACTTCCACACAAAAGGGCTTACATGATCTCTGCAGCGTTATACGATGTAAAACCGTATGATCGTGAGTATTTCACAAAAGCCTCATTCAATGCGAATGTTAATTGGCAATTTCATGAATTCCGCCTTTCCATATCGACAGTAGACTCCGCCAAAGGGGTGGAGACTGTATGCGTTTTTGTGAATGATTACCTGGATCGCGCTTGCATTACCCGGCTTTCCGAAGCCAAGGTAAGACTGATTGCTTTGCGCTGTGCGGGGTACAACAATGTGGATCTCGAAGCTGCCAAAGAGTTTGGTATTACAGTCGTGCATGTGCCTGCTTACTCTCCTCACGCTGTGGCTGAACATTCCGTAGGTCTTTTATTGGCACTTAATCGTCATATTCATCACGCGCACAACCGTGTACGTGAACATAATTTTTCGCTTGCAGGATTGATTGGTTTTGATCTTGCTGGAAAGACTGTTGGCATTGTGGGAACAGGCAGAATCGGTCGTATTGCCGCTCAAATCTATCGAGGCTTCGGTTGCCAGGTTATCGCTCATGATATAAATCCATGTCATGATTGGGCCGCACAGCAAAAAATTGAATATATGCCCTTTCCCGCATTACTGAGCAACAGCGATATTATCTCTCTCCACCTTCCACTTACTTTGGAAACTAACCATTTGTTGTGCCGCGACACATTCAAACAAATGAAGCAAGGCGTTTATCTTGTCAATACGGGGCGAGGAGGACTGATTGATACTACGGCTCTTCTCGAAGTTCTCAAAACAGGTTTTATTGGTGGTATCGCACTTGATGTTTACGAGAGGGAGGGAGGTATCTTCTTTGAGGATTGCTCTGAACATATCCTGCAGGACGATGAACTTAATCTGTTACTTACTTATCCCAATGTTTTGATGACATCGCACCAGGCATTTCTCACCCGCGAAGCACTCAGTGAAATAGCCCGTATTACAATCGAGAACATTGTTCGTTCACAGACTAATCAGCCTTATATTGATGGAACGGTCCTATAAAAATTCATTACTATTCCGTTAGTTTTTCTTTTTGTTTTACCTCGTAGTGCACTGATAAAAAATTGTTTACTTCTTAGGTGAACAGATAGCATTTAACAGCGTAATCGCGGATATCTGGCTTGTCGACAAATTGCTCCGCCTTGCCTGATCATATACTTTGTTGATATAAAGAATCTGCTTCTGTATTTTGGCGCTGATTGTGTAAGCATCGAAACTGAAATCTGCGCTGAAATTAATCCATTCAAGCGGTATTCTGAACTCCACACCACGGGTGATATGTTTTGCGTTGAATTCGGGATACTCGTCGCTTATATTGGATTGCTCCAGAGGACTAGATATTATCTGACCTGAAGATAAAAGTTTACCTTCAAAAATTCGTATTGTTTCATCGACTTCCTTATTCAGCGGAATAATCATTGCATATGTTTTTTCGTGCTGAATGTTAAGCACCACATAATCATTGCGATCTCCGCTGATTCGCTCTCCTTTGGTCTGTATCCGGAATATCAAATGATTATCCTCTGATAGATCTGTTGTCACGCGTAAAATATCCAGCTCAGGGGGCAGCGAATGATCTACAAATGAAATAATCATGCGCGGATCAGCATCAATCCGCATTCCAAAAACGGGACTGACTATTAAGATTAATTGAAGGAACACCATAAAAAAATGGGTCATAATCAAAATAATTCTCTTTTTTCCTGGAACAGCTTTGCCACCGCTGCAGCGTCTTTGGCCGCATCAAACATTACTTTAATCCTGCCTTCAGGGTCGATCAGAAATGCAGTTGTACTGTGATCAACCTGGTAATTTTGCTTGTTACCCTCATTTTTTGTTAGAAATGTAACTTCTACACCGAATGCCTGTTTAAATTGCTCCAGCTCCTTGTCCTCAAAGCGCAAATAGGAAATTTCAGATCTGAATCGATCCGTATAGTCAGAAAGCGCGGCATCCGAATCCCGATCTGGATCAATTGAAACAAAAATACCATGGATCTTAATTTTTTCGGCGTTGGCGGCCTGTATCAGCATATGCAGGTTACTTAATGAAGTCGGACAAATATCCTTACAACGAGTAAATCCAAAAATTATCAAATGCCATGGGTTGTCTTTTCCGGCATATTCTTTTGTCAGATGAGTAATAACTTCGGCCTTGAGCGGTACAGGTCGCTGCAGAATAAGAAGCGCCGCTGATACGTAGACATGCGTTGAAATTAATACAATGGTGATGCTGATCAAAACAATTTTTTTGCAAAATACTCGTTTTTTCAATTCGCTGCCTCCTCAATTTCAAATACGTTTAGTATTTGCTCTTGTCCTGTTATTCCATCGACTGCTATCCGATTAATTTATAACCGGATGACAGTCGGTGAAAAATCTATCTGTACATGTAAAGACTTAAGAGTGATGGCCTAACGACTTCCACCAGCTGCGAATATGCCGTGTGGTGATACAAGACCATCCGCCGGTCCCCAGACTTTAACAATCGTATCCGTGTAAGTATCTAACTTAAGTACGTAGCCGGAAACCCAGCTTGCAATAATCAGATAACGGTTATCAGGTGTTGGACTGATGGTATGCGCTACGGCATAACCTGACGGAAGTTCTTGTCCTGGCTTCAATCTTTTCAGGAAACGCGGTTTCTCACGATCAGTCAAATCAAACACCGAAATATATCCATCGTTGCCAAAGGTGTAGTCCAGCGTATCTTCCTCGGCAAGGTAAAGTTTGCCGTTGACTACTGCTAAATCGGATGGCGAGCGAAATGCCCCGTGGCCATTGACATGATCGGTATGGTTGATAATCTTTTTCGCGGTGCCTTTAACCGCATCCAGCAGCCATACACTCGGTGGTATGATTTTCTGGGTCGTAGCCGATGTCAGCGATGTTTTATCAAACTGCATGGAAGCTGTAACTGCATAACGTTCATCCAGCCAGTAGACAAAGTGTGTAAAAGCCGCATGCCTTTTTTCATTGCCGAGCATGATCTGTCCTACTGCATGTAACGCACCTGTTTCTCGATTCGGCTTATATACGTCGATCACGCTATTATCGAAAAAATAACCCGTTCCGAGACCTATGGTTCCTGAGCTGTTGAAGTTAATGCCATGTGTTTGCTCGGTATAACCAGGAATACTGATCGGATCCACACTAGCTAGCTGGTTTGTTTTGAGATCGATCACTCGAATCCTGTCAGACGTAAATTCAGTCATATACATAAAATCTGAATAAGGCAGAAACGTATTACCATGAATCTGGGTTCCACGGCCAATCAACCAGTTTGGTACATTCTGAATATCATTTACCGGCTCCACAAACGGTAACTCAGATGGTTTATTCGGAGTATCTGCCACCATGACAGATTCCAGATTCAGTGCGGCTGTGCCAGCATTCCAGTCAATACTGATGACTTTTAATGCAATGATGTAGGAAGAATGATCCTGGGTATTATCGGAAGAAACATATATCGTATCTCCTCCCGGCAGGATCGCTGTGTGCTGCAATGGAATATCGCCTGGCCATCCATTAATATTTTTAGGATCGACAATGATCATCTTGTCGTTTTCGTAATTAAAGAGATAAATCACGCGAGTATGGTAGTCAATTGCAGTGACCACGGGCTGCAGGTAATTGTTGTAGACAGTCGTACCAGTCGCATTGAGTATTCCGGCTGAGAGTGCCAGCAGGCAGGCCGCTGTTATCCAGGTCGTATGACTTAGCATCTTCTTTAAAAACATAGTAATTTCCCTCCATGATTGACATAAAAAATCCTTAAGCCAGTAAAAAGATTGTTTTTTAGGCTTAAGGCGATACCATCGAGAATAAATGGTGCTATTTCCTCTCAATGTGGTAGCCCGACACTCATCCAATGCTTGCGATTTTTCAGGGGAAAGCTGTTGCGAAAAGCTTTGAGAATCGTAACTGAGCTTCTGAGAATACATTGTGAGTTTTTTCACAATTTCATATTATTCAGTTAGTTAAAAAGTACGCTATGATTATTTCTGTCGTATGATAAAAATGGATATTTCTATTGGGTGTTGGCAGGGAAGAGGATGTTTTCTTCGAAGGTTGTTCCGAACACCAACCCTGCATGAGGATGAGCGCTACTCTGGATCCTCTATCGATTTCTGAATGGGTCGACAAAATTCAAGATACACTAAAAACCCGTAAGCCCGGAGACTGTTAGAGACATTACAATTTATATCAACCATGGCATGTAGTCTGAAAAATTAATAAAAAGCCTCTCATTTCGGAAAGTGGACAAAATAATCCCTGCACAATTACCAAACTACTTCAGATGGCAATAAGTTCTGGCAGAAAATTTCAGTATTCCTGGTTTGGCTGGAGAAGTGTTCTTGGCTGTCTGTTTGGTGTTATCGGTATCGTAGCAGTTTGCGTTGCACACCCCCATAACTGGGTAACCGTCCGTAGTGGATTTGATATAAATGACAGCGGTCAATTGGTTTCTATCAAACAGATCTGGCGGTTTGATTTTTTTTATTCCGCCATTCTGATTGCAGAACTGGCGAATGACTGGCAGCAACCGCTGCCAAAAGCACTTGAGTTGGAAGCTCGTCGTATGGTGACGAATCTAAAGTCCTATAGTTATTTTGCGGCGCTGTCGATTGGTGGACGCGATACGCCTTTACCGACACCGGATCACTATCGATTGCAGGTGGTCAAAGCAGATGGACAGGAGTTTCTGGAGTTAAACATGCATTTTTCGCTGGATAAACATCCGCCATTGGCTGGCAACGAATTGGTCTGGTCGGTTTATGATCCAACCTATTACATTGCCTATGGTCATGAAAGCCCAAGCAACATCGAAATCCGTCATACGGCAGCATGGAAATGCAGCAAACAGATCAAGCTCCCCAAGATTACGGACGAGCTGATCGCTTATGCATTTTCACTCGACCGGACACAGCGCGATACCGATGGCCTGGGGCAGGCATTTGCCGAAAAGATCGTAATCAAGTGCGAGCCTCAAGTCCGAGAGACTCTTATACCTTGAAACAGTACATCTGATGATCGAGAAGAAGTATTTTTGGTTAATACTGGTGCTGCTTTCAGGCTTGTTGCTAACTATTTTCGTAATTTCCTGGCCAACCTTGTTAACAGAGGTTGCTACGTTACAAAAAAAATTACATGTTTTGCTGACAGAACATATTTCACAAGTCGAGCATTCTCCATGGCAATATGGATCGGGGCTGATTCTGGTCAGTTTTCTTTATGGCGTTTTCCATGCGGTTGGGCCTGGTCACGGCAAGGCAATAATCATCAGTTATTTGGGTACCCAGAGTCATGAGCAGATGTCGCAAGGCATTAAATTATCCTTTTGGGCAGCATTGCTGCAGGCGGTTGTAGCCATTGCCCTGGTCACTGTGATTGCACAGATACTTGATTTGTCCATGGGCACTGTTAGAAAGTATAGTCATAACCTGGAAATGGTTAGCTATGTTGTGATCATATTGTTGGGTGGGGGTATTTGTCTGCGTGCTTTATGGGGTTTTCACAAACTACGCTTGTCAAAGCATGAACAGGCAATACATTCCGATGTGAATAAAATTGAACACTCATATCGGCGTACAGAATCGGAAACCCTTAATACATGTGGTTGTCAGCATCACTATGTGCCTGAAACAGGATACGATGGAAGGCAACGTTGGCTGGTCGTGCTGTCAATGGGTTTGCGACCCTGTACCGGTGCCGTGATCGTGTTAATGTATGCGTACGTCGTCAATTCCTATATTTTTGGGGTGCTTGCAACACTTGCCATGGGTGTAGGTACCGGACTGGCAATTGCGTTACTTGCTGTTGTAACCGTTTTGTGCAGAGTGAGATTGCTAGAATCGATGGCGTACCAGGATGGTAAAAGGTATGTATTATTCCAGTTTTTTGGCATCGGGTTGATGCTGGCTGGTGGTGTGTTGTTGTTGTTGTTGGGTGTGTCTTTGCTGATGATGACTGATGCTGCACCGATTAATCATCCATTGTTATGAGCGTGTAGTCTGTAATTATTGGTATTTAAAGACTTCTGTTATAGTGCTTTTTTAAAAACAATAGAGGGGCGTGTCATGGGTACAGGAAAAGTGGCTATTGCGATTGTAGCGGGATTGTTTATCAGTGGTTGCGCGGATATGTCAGCAACGCAGCGGGGTTCTGGTCAGGGCGCGTTAATTGGTGCAGCAACCGGTGCAGCTATCGGTGCGCTTGCTGGCGGCGGTAAAGGAGCGGCTATCGGGGCGGGTACTGGTGCCGCCGTGGGAGCAGGTGCAGGTTATATGTGGTCACAACGTATGGAAGAGCAAAGAAGACAGATGGAAGCCGCCACGGAAGGCACGGGAGTGTCAGTAACACAAACAGCAGATAATCGTCTGATGCTGAATATTCCGAGTGATATTTCGTTTGATGTTGGCAGCGCGCGTATCAAATCTGGATTCTTCCCGATACTCGATAGCTTTGCAACCAGCCTGCAAAATAATCAGGCTACGCAGGTGACAATCGTTGGCCATACGGACAACACTGGCAGTGATGCGGTTAATAACCCCTTGTCGGTCAATCGTGCCGCCAGTACACGGGATTATCTGGTGAGCAGAGGGATAGCTTCCCAACGTATACAGATTGATGGACGTGGTTCCCATGAACCAGAGGCATCAAACGATACACCAGCCAATCGCGCTAAAAATCGACGCGTTGAGATTTATGTAACGGAGTCGCGTTAAATAAGAATTGGTTGTCCCCTTAATTCATTTTATATAAATTGCAGTTAGACCGTTATGACCGAGAAAGAAGCTGAAAAGAAAAACGGGTGGGAAAAAGAGTTGTTGGAGAAACTTGTTTTCTCTTCTCTGCAGGAACAGAAAAGAGCCCGTAACTGGGGTATATTTTTTCGATTACTGACTTTCTCCTACCTGTTTATCTTGCTTTCCTGGGCACTTGGTTGGTTTGACTCTGATGCGGTGAGTGTATCCGATAAACATACGGCACTGGTTGATTTGCAGGGAGAAATAACTGCTGAAGGACTGAGCAGTGCTGAGAATGTCAAAGCAGGATTAAAAAATGCATTCAAGCACCGCAATACAGCAGGTGTGATTCTGCGTATCAATAGTCCAGGTGGAAGTCCTGTTCAGGCAGGGGTTATCAACGATGAAATCTATCGGTTACGGTCGCAATATCCCAATATTCCTTTTTACGCAGTTGTCGAGGATATTTGTGCTTCTGGTGGCTATTACATTGCAGTAGCAGCGGATAAGATTTTTGTAGATAAGGCCAGCGTGGTTGGCTCAATTGGTGTCATCATGAATGGTTTTGGTTTTACTGGCACACTTGAAAAACTGGGTGTGGAACGCCGTTTGCTTGCCGCAGGAGAAAATAAGGGGTTTCTGGACCCATTTTCACCTTCCAATCCGCAGCAACGCCAACATGCCACCAAAATGCTTGCGGAAATTCATCAGCAATTTATCAACGTTGTTCAGAAAGGACGAGGTGATCGTCTGCAGGCCGACCCCGATATTTTTAGTGGAGTTGTCTGGACAGGAGAACAAAGTATCACGCTGGGATTGGCTGATGCACTTGGCGATGTCGACTATGTTGCGCGTGAAATCATCCAGGCAGAACGTGTTGTCGATTTTACTGCGCAGGAAGGATTGGTTGACCGTTTTTCTAAACGATTTGGCCAGGTAGCTGCCAGTTTGCTGATGGGGCGGGAGTCTAGCTGGCAAATGCGGTAGCTGGATCGAACTCAACACGGGTTTTTTATAGCGTCAACCCTGTTCTGTAGTGTGGATTAGCCTGGGTCGCATTACCAGGCTGCAGAGCATCTCCGAAGCTGATGAAATCGATGCGCCAGAATCGAATAAGGGGCAACGAAACTTGGCGTGAATCTAGAGAGCGCAATGGCTAACTGTCGCCATCCAGTCAGCCTCGGATGATGATGTCTTGCTGATTGACAAAAAAAGGACAGATCATGATTTTCTGCTAGTTTTCCGTCTGGTTAAGGCAGGAAGTTACGCTCCATATGCTTCACAACCATCAATACCCTTTCATTTACTTGTTCATGGCTTGTTATTAGCCAATCTTATTCAGGTTAGATATGTCATTTCCGGGATACCGGGCAAGCTTGTTGCTGTGGGTACTGCTTTCAATATGGGTGAATGCTGCGCTCGCCAGTGTGGCGCAGGTTTCGTCTGCGGCTAAAGCGTCGAGTCAGGCTGAGATGCGTATCGAAGGCCGGGATATTCGTCTCAGGCTGGAAATAGGGCAGGGTGATTATGACCGGTTGGCAATATTTGCTGAAAAACAGCATTGGGAATTGAAGTCAATGCTGGCGGAAGTTATTCAGATCGAGGGAGACGGAAAAAATCTCAAGCCTGTTGTTACCCAATATCTGGGCAAACAGACTGCCCGTTTGTTTATGGAAAATGGTGCGGAAACAGCAGTGACGTGGACAGACAGCTTTTCTTCCGGGCATGGATTGGTCGCACCGGGTTCAAACAAACAGGTAGTCCAGCCCTCGATACGGCATGTGGTGGAAACGACTTTTACCATTACAGATAATGGCACGAATAATCTTCATTTGAAATTAAAGCCGCTGACGGATACCACTAATGAGAACCAGCCTCTGCTCGTGCCTGGTCTGATCGTATACCATGAGCAAATCCCAGCCACTGAACATCGTTTGTTATCACAAGCAGAAATGCTAGTGCTGGATCGGCAGGATTCGTGGTTTTCCCGCTTTGAGAATCCAGCCATGAATCGTATGCTGCAATCCGTGATAACCGGCATTTTGTACGTTGAACCGACTGAAATACGCCAGGAAGTAATCATCCGCTTAAGCGACTTATTAGACTGGCTGCCAGTTTTAGGCGCGGAAGGCGCGGAAATCGTGGCAGCCGCTGGTATTGAGAACCAGCGTTTTCTGCCACTTCGTCGACAAGACATGCTGAAAGAAAAGATGGCCACCCTGCTGATGAAGCATAACGCGCTGTCCATCGAGGGTAAACCGCAGCGGGCAATACTTGATCGCGTGGAATACCTGGCGCCGGGACCGCATGGGTTGCTTCCAATTACCCAAACCGGGCCACTGGATTTGCAGGGCACTTTCATTGGTATCGTTTTTGCCTACATCATTCCCCGCTACCCGGCGCAAATTACGCTTGACTGGTCGGTGTTTCCGCCCGGTGCCAAGGTTATTCCCGTCACGGCATTTGATCTGACCGGGCAATTTGATGCTTATGTCACGCCTGCTAATCCTGCTTTTGAATGGACGGATTTAATCGATGAGTATGATTTTCTCGAAAATCAGGCGGCACTCAAGGAAGCGCGAGATGTTGCGCTGGATAGCGTTCAAGTACGCGCAACAGAAGATCCGCGTATAACTATAGAGCTGCTGGCGGGATTCATTGTGGGCGCTTTGTTAATGGGGAGTGTTTTTCTGATGAGGCGAAACCGGCAGTTGCCAATCAGTCTGGTCTGGGGAAGTGGGGTAGCAGTGTTGCTCTTTGCAGGTATTTTTTTGCTGTATGAGCAAAGGGATCGGTTGATGGGCAACACGCCGCAGGAACAGCTGGATGACCAGCGTGCCAAACAAATCGTGGCGCAATTACTGAAAAATATTTACCGCTCGTTCGATTTTCGTCAGGAACATGACGTTTATGACAAACTGGCAGGCAGTGTGCATGGCAAACTGCTAGAAACACTCTACCTGCAGAATCGCCAGGCGCAGCTAAGAGCACAGGCTGGTGGGGCACGCACCAAGGTGCAGCATGTTGAGGTGACCGCTGCGCGAGTCGATACGCCGGAATCCCATTCATCCGTCTATCGACTGGATACTGACTGGACGATCCAGGGTAGCGTCGCGCACTGGGGACACGTGCATCAGCGCCAGAATCGTTATCAGGCAAGACTGGCAATCGAGCCGGTTGATGGGTTATGGAAACTCACGCAATTCGATTTGATGGATGAACAGCGTATCGATCAGCAAGTTAGAACGCCATGATTCACATCGATAAACTGGAATTTTCCTATGCCCGCTCAGAATTCAGACTCACCATTCCCTCGTTATCCATTGAGTCAGCGGAAAATGTTGCAATCATTGGTCCAAGCGGAACCGGAAAATCCACGCTGCTGAAGCTGGTAGCAGGTATTCTGACGGCCACTCGTGGATCGGTCGTCGTCGATGGCGTTGATCTGAGCGTTCTTGGCGATCCGGGAAGGCGGGCGTTCAGGAGCGAACGGATTGGCTTCATTTTTCAGGATTTCGAGTTGCTGGATTATCTGAGCGCTTACGATAACATCCTGCATCCGTACCGCATCAGCCGCACGTTGCGGCTGGATACCACCGTCAGGGAACGTGCCCGCCAACTTGCGCGGGAGATGGGCGTGGAGCAGCGCTTGCAGGCGTATCCGTCGCAACTCTCCCAAGGCGAAAAGCAACGGGTAGCCATCTGTCGCGCGGTGTTAACGTGCCCAAAAATTATTTTAGCCGATGAAGCAACCGGCAATCTTGATCCCGCCAATAAACAGCACATTCTGGATCTGATTTTTCGCTACATTCAGCAATCTGGGGCAACTTTGCTTGCCGTCACGCACGATCATGATTTGCTGGATCGGTTCGATCGTGTGATTGATTTTCAGGCATTTATCCATGATTGATAGCTTTTATCTCGCCTGGCGTTATTTACGCTACCACCGGCTGCGAACCGTGTTGCTGGTTGCTTCGCTTTCCCTGATCGGGTTCGTACCTGCCGCCCTGGATCGATTGCTGGACGAGAGTCAACGGCAATTAACGGCGCGCGCGGATTCTACGCCCCTCATCATTGGCGCGCGTGGCAGTCGTATGGATCTGGTCATGAACGCACTTTATTTTTCAAATGATTCTCCGGCGCCACTCACTGCCGCAGCGGTTGAACGAGTGATGGACTCCGGGCTGGCAGATGCCATTCCACTCTATATTCGCTTTAAAACACGGCATGCGCCTATTATCGGCACCACGCTCGATTATTTCGATTTTCGCGGACTGGCTATCCGTGAAGGCCGTCAACTCGGCATGTTGGGAGAATGCGTGGTGGGCGCGGCACTTGCCAGAAAACACCACCTCAAAACGGGAGATCATCTGATTTCCGCGCCACAAGACCTGTTCGACATGGCCGGGGTTTATCCGCTGCGGATGAAAGTGGTAGGCGTGCTGGAAGAGAATGGTTCGCCAGACGATGAAGCGGTATTCGTCGATATCCAAACCGCTTGGGTGATTGATGGCCTCGGACACGGCCATCAGGATGTCAGCGCTATCGACAATCCTTCCCTATTATTGGAATCTACGGATAACAACATAAAAACCAGCCAGCAACTCGATTACTACAACGAAATTACCGAACAGAATATCGATTCGTTTCATTTCCATGGAGACCAGGATACCTTCCCGCTCACCGCTGTAATCGTACTACCGCATGACGACAAATCCGCAGCATTGCTAAAAGGCCGTTATCTGGCGGTAGAAGATGAGCAGATGATCACAACACCGGAAGTCATCAACGAATTGCTGCAAAACATTTTCCGCATCAAACGGCTTATGGATGCCATCATTCTGGTAGTAGCGGTAGCGATGGGGTTATCAGTCATCCTGGTTTTTCTGCTCTCGCTGCGATTGCGTACCCGCGAAATCGAAACAGTATTCAATCTCGGTGGCAGTTGTTCCATGGTCGTGCAATTGATCACGGCTGAAATTCTGCTGATCGTACTTTTGACCACCGTAGTTTGTACGCTACTGCTTGGCTGGCTTGGCATTCAATCCGGTGAATTGGTCAGGTATCTTTTGATTCAGTAGGCTTTAGGTTGGCAGATGTGGTCTGTTGGTTTGGTGGGATGTTAAGAATAAAGGTAATAGTCATAAATAAGTATCGCTCTGATACTAAATATTTTTGCAGATAATTTTTTTGGATGGGTCTTGCCGTGAAAGTAAATATAACGTTTAACCCAGTCCACATAATTTTTCTCGGTTCGGATAGCATAGTGCTTCACCCACAACTTATCACGTACTTGATCAAGCAGCTCGGGAGGCGCATTCATGTCGTTTTTATCGGAAATATTAGGGTGTGTTAAATTTTTACATCAAATTAAAACAATGAGTTATATAGACTTTTCTAGATTACACACCTCTAAGGTGCTTTTACCGGCATTGTTTAGGGTGTCTAATTTACGTTGGGCATTTCAAGAACTCTCATGCTGACCTCGCTTGAAATTGATGGGCTTCGCGGATTTTCCTCAAAGGAAGTCCTTAAGTTTTCGGTTCCAAATGGCAACGTCGGGAGCGGGCTAACAGTTCTTGTCGGTGCCAATAACGCAGGCAAGTCAACCGCCATCGAGGCTCTTAGCGCCGTGGGGCAGCATCAGAATCCGAGTTTCTCGCAAGGGCGGAGAAATCAAGATGCAGGCGATCAGATATGTATTCGTGCCGTCGGTATCGATGGCCGAGAGACCACATTGAAAAGCATCCGAGCCGGCAGTAGTGAAACGGAAGTCATAAAACAAAACGGCGGCATCGATCTATCGACGCTTCTAATTCTTCCTTCCCGCCGAGTGTTCAACCCGTACTTCAGTCGCTCGGAAAGCAATCGAAACGACTACATGAATCAGATCGGCTTCCCGCCTAATAGATCGAGTTCCTTAGACCCATTTGCATATCGTCTATTCACGATTGAAAAGAACCGCGAATCGTTTGATGCAGTATTGCGCCGAGTCCTAGACCCTGTTCCAAACTGGTCAATTGACCAGATGGATACTGGCCAGTATTTTCTGAAGATTCGAAAAGGCACTGCCACACATAGCAGCGAAGGACTTGGCGAAGGATTGGTCAGCCTTCTCTACATTATTGACGCCCTCTACGATTCTAAAGAGGGCTACACCATTGCGGTCGATGAACCCGAACTTTCATTGCATCCAGCATTGCAACGAAAGCTTTCTGCATTGCTTTTGGAATATGCGGCAACCCGCCAAATAATTCTGTCAACCCACTCGCCATATTTCGCATGCCTTGAAGCGTTACCAAACGGCGGGAGTGTCGCTCGTGTTCATGTCGTGGATGACGCATCAAGAATCTCGCAGTTATCTACAGCTACCGCGCAAAGCCTGCTTGGCCTAATGCAAAATCAGAACAACCCGCATATTCTTGGCCTAAATGCTCAAGAAGTGTTTTTCATCGAAGATCGGGTAGTTCTCGTCGAGGGGCAAGAAGATGTTGTCTTCTTCAAGCGCGTGCAGGATGCAATTCAGACGACATTGGCCGGCGCATTTTTCGGATGGGGTGTGGGTGGAGCCGAAAACATGGTGAAAGTGGCGGCAGTCCTTAACGATCTTGGCTACTCGAAGGTCGTTGGAATCCTCGATGCGAATCGCGCTGATCTTGCTGTCGACCTTGCAGCGCAATTTCCTTCCTATCATTTCTTTGCGATACCCGCCGATGACGTTCGAACGAAAAAAGCAGTGTCAGCAAAATCGGCTGTTGCAGGTCTGCTAGACGACAACAACATGTCCGTTCGTCCAGAATACGTCGAGCAAACTCGCCAGTTGTTCGAAGAGGCAAACCAATACCTGCATGCGTAGCAAATGCCCAACGAGTAAGGTTAGATTGTGATCGCGAAGCGAGCCACAATCTGAACCGTTTGTTGTACAAGCCCGGCGAGGCTGCTGTGAATCTGCTTGTTATGGAAATATCTCTCTGATCGTAGCGATGCCATCGGGTCCTGTTCCGCGTCATACCCCAAAATCCACCGCTAAAAGTTGCCATTGCAGCAACCTGTTCTGCTCAACCTGCCATTTTTGATGCGTTTTTACCTGATTTCACCCTTTTGCAGGGCGAGTGCGCCCCCGCCTGCCAAGTCCGGCAGGTTGGCGGTGTGTGTTGCGTTACATGGCCATCTCCCTGTTCGACGCTAGAGTCCGTAATCGGTGAGTGAATGGCTTGATGCAGGTACGGACAATCTTCATCACCCCGCCACAACATTTGCAGCGTATCGCCGGGCGTGGTTGCGGTGGGGGGAGCACGACACGTTTGATCAGTTGCACCAGTGGGATCAGCTTGCTGTTGGGATGCAGAAAGCCGAAGTTGCGGGCGCGGCGGTAACTGAATCGCCCTGGATTTTCCGGAGACATGTTTTCTTAAGTCAAGCTGCATCAGCTGACTCTTCCTGTTGGCGATAATACGTCTTTTCAAATTCTGCCGGTGGGACATATCCGATTGCATCCAGCAGTCTTCGATTGTTGAACCAATCCACCCATTCCAAGGTGGCAAATTCTACTTCTTCGATACTGCGCCAAGGACCGCGATGCCGTATGACTTCGGTCTTGTACGAACCATTGATGGTCTCGGCCATGGCGTTGTCATAAGAATCTCCGATGCTGCCGACGGAGGCATCAATATTTGCCTGCGCCAAACGTTCTGTATAGCGAATCGACAAATATTGGCATCCGTGATCGCTATGATGAATCAATCCTGCAGTTTCCCGACGTGCCCATAGCGCCTGCTCCAATGCATCCAGTACCAGATCCGTTCGCAATGAACGACTCACTCGCCAACCAACGATGTACCTTGCAAAAACATCGGTGATAAAAGCCACATAAACAAAGCCTGTCCACGTCGCCACAAAGGTAATATCCGCTACCCACAGTTGATTGGGGCGGGCAGCTACAAATTGCCGGTTAACCTTGTCCTTTGGCCGGTCAAGCAAATCGTCCGAAATGGTTGTCCAGCACTTCTTGCCGCGTCGAACACCTTGTATTCCAAGCTTCTTCATTAACCTCTCGACTGTGCAGCGAGCAACACCAATGTCTTCTCGTAACAACTGTCGCCATACTTTGCGAGCACCATACACCCGGAAATTGTCTTTTCATACCCGCTGTATATCAAGTTCTAGCCTCATGTCTCGCTTGATGCGATCAGACAATCGATCCGGATCTCGCTCGCGCACTTTGTGTTCGTAATAACTCGACGGGGCAATCTGTATTTGTCTGCAGATTGGCTCGACCCCGTATTCCGCTTTGTTGCTATCGACAAATGTCACTATCATTTCGGTCGGCGGTCGAGCTCCGCCTGCGCAAAATAGGCCGATGCCTTACGTAATATCTCGTTCGCTCGCTTTAACTCCCGATTCTCCTGTTCCAATTCCTTGAGCCGCTCTCGATCCGCAGTCGACATGCCGCCTCGAATTCCCTGATCAATCTCTGTTCGTCTTACCCAGCTGCGCAACGTCTCCGCTGTACAGCCAATCTTGGATGCGATCGACTTGATCGCCATCCATTGCGATTCATGCTCCTTTTGCTGCTCAAATACCAATCTTACCGCTCGTTCTCGTACTTCCGGTGAATAACTGATTTGGTTCTTCATCTCTTCCTCCTCTCAAATCATCTTATCTCCGGAAAACCCGGGGCGATTCAGTCTGCTGCGCGGCACTTGGTTTCAAAGCCGTGCCGCGCCGTGGTTTTATCTGTGGTAGTCAGGTTATCAAGTGATGGAAGCAGTATGATCCAGCCAGATGGCTAATCCCTGTGCGTTGAGCTCAATATCGGTTTGCAGCAACGAAGCAATCTCTGCAGTTGGTAGTGTACAGCCATGCGTGGCCAGCTTTTGCATGAGTAGCGCGCTTAGCGCCTGCACTATGCTGGCATGGCGGTTATCGTGGACGGATGCTTCCTGTGTAATGGTGACAAACGCATCGATCAGCTCGTGCATTTGGGCGGCGTGGTGCGCGAGATGCTGGATCCGGCCAAAATGGGTGAGGAATGCCTGACGTGGCTGCAAAGCCATCAAGCGGTCAATGGAGGTGTGCGCGGCTTGTGGATCGAATTGCACCGGTGAAGTCGTAGGGAAAACGAACTCCAGCCCGTTAACATCGAACTCCCGGTAAGACACGCCAAAGGTATCCCCGGTAAAAACAGATGTACTCCTAGCGTCATGAATGCAGTAATGATGGCGCGCATGTCCAGGTGTATCGAGTAGCAGCAAGGGCCGGCCATTGAGCTCAATGATGGTGTTATCCGGCGCTTCGATGACTCGTTCAGCAGCAATCGGCTCGATTTCACCGTACATTTGGCGAAACTTTGCTTCCCCATACACTGCCATCACGCTTGCGACCAGTTTTACCGGATTGATCATGTGTGCTACGCCACGTGGATGTACCACCAATCGCGCATTTGGCAGAAGTCGCATGAATTCACTTGCGCCACCAGCATGATCGAGATGAATATGCGTCAAAAAAACATAGGCAACCTGTTCAGGCGCAATATTTTTCTGGGTGAGCACGGCCATTACGCCGGGGACGGAAAAACGTGTACCCGTATCGACCAGCGCCGCCACGCCATTTTCCTCAATCAAATGGATGGCTGCTCTACCTGGGCGATGATACTGCGCATCAATCATACTGATGCCATCTGCGTAGTCCGTTACGCCAGGCATACTTTGTAAATCAGTTGGTCTCATTCTTTGCACGCTGGCTGACTGAGTTGTTCGAGGATGGCGGGATTTTCCAGTGTAGAAGTATCCTGTGTAATGGTTTCTCCTTTCGCTAAGGCACGCAGCAAGCGCCGCATGATTTTTCCGGAACGGGTTTTTGGCAGATTTTCACCAAAACGGATTTCGTCAGGACGGGCAATCGGACCAATTTCTTTGGCAACCCATTCGCGCAGGGTGGCAGTAATTTCGATGGCTTGTGTTCCTTGTGGCCGGGCACCTTTGAGCACAACGAACGCGACGATTGCTTCTCCTTTGATCTCATGCGGTTTACCCACAACGGCAGCTTCTGCTACCAACGGATTGGCGACCAGTGCCGATTCGATTTCCATCGTCCCCAGACGATGACCGGAAACATTGAGCACATCATCAGTACGCCCCATGATCCAGAAATAGCCATCGCTATCCCGTTGTGCGGAATCTCCCGCGAGATAATAGCGGCCACCCGCGATATCCTGTGGAAAGTAGGTTTGCTTGAACCTTTCCGGATCATTCCACAGGGTGCGCAGTTGTGAGGGAAAAGGACGCTTGATGACCAGAAAACCGCCTTGTCCGGGGGGCACGTCATGGCCAGTTTCATCAACGATGGCAGCATCGATCCCGGGCAATGGAAATGTGCAGGAGCCCGGTTTGAGCGCTATTGCGCCAGGAGTCGGCGCAATCATGTGACTGCCGGTCTCGGTCTGCCACCAGGTATCGACGATTGGACAGCGCGATTGGCCGACTACCGTGTAATACCAGATCCACGCTTCCGGGTTGATCGGCTCGCCCACCGAGCCGAGTAGCCGCAAAGAGGATAGATCATATTGCATGGGTAAGTCTGCTCCCAGTTTAATCAGCGAACGGATGGCTGTCGGTGCAGTGTAAAAAACCGAAACACGATGATTCTGAATAATTTTCCAGAAGCGTCCAGCATCAGGGTAGGTAGGTACTCCCTCGAAAATGACCTGTGTTCCGCCCATCGCCAGCGGGCCATAAGCCACATAGGTGTGACCGGTAATCCAACCGACATCGGCCGTGCACCAGAAAACATCTTCCGGTTTGAAATCAAAAATCCATTGCATGCTGACCATCGCGCCTAGCAGATAGCCCGCTGAGGAATGTTGCACACCCTTGGGTTTTCCGGTTGAGCCAGAAGTGTAGAGAGTAAACAAGGGGTGCTCAGCGTTCACCCAAACCGGAGGGCATTCAGCAGATTGCTCAGCGACCAGTTCATGCCACCAAAGATCGCGCGAGGCGTTCCAGGCAATTTTTGCGCCGGTATGACGATAAACAATGACATTACGTACACCATCGACGCCACCCATCGCTAGTGCCTCATCAACGGTGGCTTTCAGCCCATGCTGCTTGCCGCCCCGGGTTTGTTCATCTGCCGTGATGATGAGGCAGGCACCCGCATCGATGGTACGTTCTTGCACACTTTTTGACGAGAACCCACCGAAAACCACGGAATGAATCGCGCCAATACGAGCGCATGCCTGCATGACGACTACTGCCTCGATACGCATCGGCATATAGATCAGCACGCGGTCGCCTTGCTGTATGCCGAGTGATTTCAACCCATTGGCAAAACGGCAAACCTGCGCATGCAGCTCACGGTAGCTGCAATGCGTAACTTCACCACTATCGGATTCAAAAATGATCGCGGTTTTATCCGCCTGCGTGTTGAGATGCCGATCGAGGCAATTCCAGGAGACATTCAGTTCACCATCGTCAAACCATTTATAGAATGGTGCTTTCGTTTCATCGAGCGTATGTGTAAATGGTTTGTGCCAATCAATGTGCTGTTGCGCGAGTTTCGCCCAGAAGGCCGGATAATCCTGTTGCGCCTCATTACATAATGCCTGATAAGCCGCCATGCCAGAGACATTGGCGTGTTGTACAAACTCGTCGGCAGGTGGGAAAAGACGTCTTTCATGCAGAATGGATTCAATGGTAGCCATGCGTCTCCTTACTTAACAGATGGAATATCGCGCAATTGTATCATTGGCCATTATTTCAGCACGGCCCAAACGGTAATACCAATACCATCGGCAAGTCCACCACTTTTTTGCTCCCGGCAATCTTTAACTCAAATTTACCTCGACGTGATGTTCCCGGTGATCGTCTACCAGGGGAATCAGGCATTGTGGCCGCCCTGCTTCATCGATACCCGCACAGTCGACCACAGCACCGTCTACCGTGACACGGATCTCATGCCCCGGCTTTTCACCGTTGCATTTGACGGTGATGTGATAGAAAGTCTCGCGAAAGCGATAGTGGATAAGGTATGACTTCCAATGCGCCGGAATGCACGGGGTTATGCGCAGATGGTCTACTTCCAGTTGCAGGCCCAGTAACGTTTCCACGGTCAACCGGTACATCCAGCCCGCCGCCCCGGTGTACCAGGTCCAGCCACCTCGGCCTATGTGTGGCGCTGCGCCATAAATATCCGCGCACATGACGTACGGCTCGACTTTGTAACGCTCGATTTCCGCAGGTGTGCGCCCGTGATTGACGGGATTGAGCATGGCGAACAATTCCCAGGCGCGTTCCCGGTCGCCCAGCATGGCAAACGCCTGCGTGCTCCAGATCGCCGCATGGGTATATTGGCCGCCATTTTCACGGATGCCGGGCACGTAGCCCTTGATATAGCCAGGCTCAAGTTCCGATTGATCGAAGGGCGGATCAAACAACTGGATCAACTGCATATCGCGCCGTATCAGGCGCTTGTCTACCGCAGCCATCGCCTGGCGCGCACGCTCAGGATTGCCGCCGCCGGAGATGACCGCCCAGCTCTGGCTGATCGAGTCAATTTGACATTCATCGTTGCCGGCTGAGCCCAAGGGTGTGCCGTCATCGAAATAGGCCCGCCGGTACCAGTCGCCGTCCCAGGCATTGGCCTCGATATGCTCGCACAGCAGCGCTGCCTGGCTCGAGCAAATATCAGCAAAGGCGCCATCTCCCCGACTCTGCGCCAAACCGCCAAACAACCGGAGATTCGCGTACAAGAACCATGCCAGCCAAACGCTCTCGCCCTTGCCGCCCCGACCGACAAGATTCATACCATCGTTCCAGTCGCCGCACCCCATCAGCGGCAATTGATGTTCACCAAAACGCAAACCATGTTTGATGGCGCGCACGCAATGTTCATAGAAGCTTGCCGTTTCCGAAGAGCGCTGCGGCTGGTCGTAGTAAGCTTCCTCTTCCGGATATAACTCGCGCCCCTCCAGGAAGTGAATCGATTCGTCGAGTATGCCGGTATCACCGGTCGCCAGCACATAACGGCAGGTTGCATACGGCAGCCATAGATAGTCATCGGAAAAATGCGTGCGCACGCCCTGCCCGTTGGGCGGGTGCCACCAGTGCTGCACATCACCTTGGAGGAATTGCCGCTCGGCACAACGGAGTAATTGCTCGCGGGCGAGCCATGGTGTCGTATGGATCAGTGCCATGGTGTCCTGTAATTGATCGCGGAAACCGTAGGCGCCGCCGGATTGATAATACCCGCTGCGGCCCCATAACCGGCAGGACAGTGTCTGGTAGACCAGCCAACCGTTGGCCAGAACATCCAGAGCCGCATCCGGTGTCTCCACATGCACCGCGCCCAGGGCATGGTTCCAGTACCCCCACACTGCTTCCAATGCCTGCCGGGCGCCTGCGGCTCCACCATATTGCTGGATGAAATGCTGTGCTTCGCCGGTGTCGCGAGCCGCGCCGAATATAAATACGATTTCGCGCTCTTGTCCTTCAGCCAGTTCGATTGGGGCTTGTATCGCCATGCATGGATCGAGGCCCGCACCGGTCTTGCCGGATAAGCGTTTGCGGCGCATTGCCGCCGGGTTGGCCAGCGAGCCATTACGGCCAATGAACTCAGTGCGATTTCCGGTTACCGAGTGCTCCCGCTCGCTGACCTTGGCAAAGACAATCCGCTTGGCGTATTCCCGGCCATAAGCATTACGGGCAAACAGCGCCCCGCTGTGCGGATCCGTTTCAGTCGCAATGTGCATCAGATTGGCATGCCGCCATTCACCGAGTACCAGTTCCCAATAACCGGACAGCGACAATCGCCGCAGGCGCCTGGAATGGTTGCGCAACTTGATCACGACGAACTTCACCGGCGCATCCATGGCAACGTAGGTATGCAGTTCCGAAGAAATGCCGGCCTGGTAGTGTTCAAACACGCTGTACCCGAATCCATGGCGGCAAACATATCCGGATGGACTTCCGGCTGGCCGTGGCGTGGGCGACCAGAACATGCCTGTTTCCTCATCGCGGATGTAGAACGTCTCACCGCTGCTGTCGCTAAGCGGATCATTGTGCCAGGTAGTTAAACGGAATTCATGCGCATTTTCCACCCAGGTATAGGCACTGCCGCATTCACTGACCACCGTGCCGATGTGCGGACTGGCGATTACATTGACCCATGGTGCGGGCGTGCTTTTACCGGGTTCAAGAGTAATGACGTACTCGCGTCCATCAGGCGTAAAGCCTCCCAGGCCGTTATAAAAAATCCGTTCGCGCGCTGGCAGCGGATTGACCGGCTCGGAGACCGGCAGCAGCCGCGGTTCCAGAAAATCCGAGACGCGTCCAGCCGATACGCGGCGTTCCAAGGGCTCGATCAATGTTTCGGCGCTATCGCTGAACACGATACGGGCGGCAGTCTGGAGCAAGACCCGCTCATCCTCGGTCAGTTCTTCGGTGCGCCGTACGAATACACCACCCGGCTTGTCAATTATTTGCGCATCAGGCCCCGCATTGATCAATCCGATGATCTGGTCGTGCAGAACCGCCCGGTAGCCCGAGAAATCCTCGTTCACAATCACCAGATCGGCAGCCAGACCCTTCATCCGCCAATAGGCATGAGCTTGCAGCGCTTGTTTTACCAGATCGATACGATTCAGGTTGCCGATTCGTATCAACACGACCGGCAGATCGCCCGAGATGGCAAAACGCCACAATCCGGATTGCCCTAGCTGGTTACGTGCGATGATACCGGGAGCAGCCCGCCGCAAGGCATTGCTGTATATGACGGAACCGGCGAGGCGGCCGTAGACCTGGGCATCGGCTTCGGTGGCGTTGATGTGGCGCAGCACTTCCTGGCTCTGGAACCATGCCATTTCAAAGGCGCGCTCCACGAAGTGACGGTCACAATAATTTTCCAGCAACCCCAAGGCTGCCTCGCGCGTGCTCGCGACACCGGAGATGATCTGCAGCGTAGCGGATTCATCCGGTAACAAAGTGATGGTGCGGCGAATCGCCACGATCGGATCGAGCACCGAACCATCCGTATTCGACAAAGTTGATGCGCGATTCCCGGCATCCAGCACCACGGGATTAACCGGCGTTCGTCCCCGGCCGATGAATTGGGCACGGTCCGTTTCGTAAGATGGTTCATCAATCACCGCGCCGGGAGCTGCCATTAGATGAAACATCCAGGGTATCTGTTCTTCCGGCATGCGCCGCCGCCGTGTGCAGAGGATCGCCTGATGGCCGGGGACAATTTCGGTTTGCACGAACAAGTTGCTGAAAGCGCGATGGGCCAAGTCGGAATTCAACGGCGCCAGCACCACCTCCGCATAACTCGTTACCTCGATATGACGGGTGCGGGATGACTGGTTGGTGAGCGTGACACGGCGAATCTCGACGTCGTCTTCAGGTGAAACGCTGATCTCGGTGTGCGTTTCAATCGCTTGATCACAGCGGCGGTATTCCGCACGTGCCTGCACGAAGATTGCCTCGTAGTGATCAGCCTTACGCAAAGTAGGTTGATGTGCGGTAGACCAATACTGCCCCGAATCACGGTCACGCAAGTAAATGAAAGTGCCCCAGCCATCGCAGGTGGCATCCTCACGCCAGCGGGTGACGGCCAGATCGTGCCAGCGGCTGTAACCGCCACCAGCATGAGTCGCCATAACGTGATAACGGCCGTTGGACAGCAGATGTACTTCCGGTATCGGCGTATTCGGGTTGGTAAATACACGCATGATAGCATCGGCTTCCGCGGTTGCCGGGCGCGCAGCGGCGCTTACTTCCGCGGCGTGCGGGTGTAATGTTGCTCCCTTCTTCGGCACACGTTCCTGCAATAACAATTCTGTCGCCCGGGCCAGCGGATCTGACATGAAACGCCGCTGCATCGGATGGTTAAGCAATACATGCGCAAAGGCCAACAGGCTCATACCCTGGTGATGTGCCATGAAGGACCGCACAATGGCACAGGTTTTGCCGCGTGATACACGCGATGGCGTGTAATCAACCGCTTCATAGAATCCATAGGCGCCAAGCAAACCATTGGCAGCCAGTATCTGCAAGTTGTGGCACGCTTCGTGCGGCATCACCGTCAGCGCCAATGCGCTGGCGTAAGGCGCGATAACCAGATCGTCGCCCAAACCGCGCTTGAAACCCAGCCCTGGCACTCCAAATGCCCGATATTGATAAACCTGATGCATATCGGTGGCGTTATAGCAGGATTCAGAAATACCCCAAGGAACATCGCGCTGCCGGCCGTATTCGATCTGGCGCAATACCGCCGCCTTGCAGGTTTGTTCCAGCAAAGTGTTTTCGTAACTCGGCATGATCAGGCTTGGCATGAGGTATTCGAACATCGAACCGCTCCACGAAATCAGACTCACGTCACTGCCATGGCTGGTCAGCAGACGGCCAAGCGCAAACCAATGCTTTTGCGGTATCTGCCCCTGTGCGATGAGTAGAAAACTGGCCAGGCGTGCTTCGGATGCCAGTAGATCATAGCAGGACTGATCGCGGCGCCGTTCGCCCACATCATAGCCGATGGCCAGCAAATCGCGCGCTGTATCGTAGAGAAATTCAAAATCCATGATTGCAAGCTTGCGGCAGCGATCCGCCAGGGCATTGATCATTTTGATCCGCTCTTGTGCCCCTTTAGTGATTCCGGCCGGTAACCGCATTTTCGTACCGGCAATACTGTCTTGGGTCAATTCCGCCAATGTCGGAATGTTGCTGAAATGCTGCGGTTCGGGCACCAGATATCGAAGATCCTGCTGGAATGCGCTGATTTGCCGGTCAAATGCCTGCGCCCAGTAATACAACTCGCCATCGATATCGATATCCACGGGCAGGCAGGCAACCATCTCTTCGCTAACGCGATGCATTTCATCCAGCACCCCGCCGGTAGCCGCCAGTGTTTGCGGCGGTCCGTTCAATGTGAGTGTGTGGAGATTGTCCTCAAGAATCTTGATTTTATTCGCGAGGCCGGAATCGGGTGATGCGGGCACGTGTTCGGCTAGTACTTGCAAGGTATCCTGCAATCCTTGAAATGCATAGATTGACAAAACCGGCTGATCTTTCAGCTCGGCCAATCCCGCCAGCAAGGTGAACAAACTGCCGGCGAGATTTCCGCTATCCACTGAAGAAACATATTGCGGATGCAATGGTTTCAACGTGCGCGTGTCGTACCAATTGTAGAAATGACCCAGGTGGCGTTCCAGCTTTTCCATCGTCTCCAGAGTGTTCTCAATCAGCTGCAGAAATTCACCGGCGGAGATGTAACCAAAATCATAGGCAGCCAGATCAGCCAGCAAAGACATGCCGATATTCGTGGGCGATGTGCGCGTGGCAATGACTGGGGCAGGGTATTCCTGAAAATTATCGGGTGGCAGCCAATTATCCTGTTGCCCGGCAAACTGCGCGAAAAAACGCCACGTTCGCCGGGCTGATGTGCGCAGGAATACACGCTGATTGATCGTCAGTTGGGGTGCCGGGGATAATAACGGCTTGCTGATCCACCAGCCCGCAACAGGTGACAGCAACCAGGCTAACAGAACGGGGGCATGGAACAACAGTTCCGTCGTTTGGTTGCCCGCCCATGCTAATAAGCTCAACGCTACGGCCACGGCGGGACCGATCCACATCTCCTTCATAAAATCGGCCAATGTGCGGCACGCATTGCGGCGCGTATAGGATGGCAAATGCCATAGCATCAGGCTGTGCCGCGTGAACAACATGCGCAATCCTGAGCGCAGGATTGCACTCAGGCTGATCAGCGTATCGTAAGGCAACAGAATTAACGTCAGCAAAGCAAGGGCAATGGGACGCCCCGCTGACTTGCCGGTCAGGCTCATATGCACCAGCCAGTCACGCTCGGCCGGTTTACGGATGAGTTCGATCGTAGTTCCCAGCAGAATGGGCATGAACACTATGCCTGCCACCAGCAGAATCCAGAGCCATGCAGGCTCCGGACCGAACAGCCAGCCTCCTGCCAATATGGCCAGCAACGCCGGTGATACGAGGCTACGCCGCAGGTTGTCGAATATTTTCCACATCAGCAAGGCAGTGAGCGGATTCGGTTGCCGCTTTGCTTTCGATCCATTGGGGTCAGACGGTCCGGGCACATGCGGCAGCAACCAGCCGGCAAGCTGCCAATCACCGCGTATCCAGCGATGCCGTCGGCTAGCCTCTATGGCGTAACTGGCTGGATGCTCTTCAATGAGATCGACATCGGTCACCAGGGCGCAACGCGCATATCCGCTTTCCAGCAAGTCATGACTGAGAATAAGGTTCTCGGGAAATCGTCCATCAACGGTCTGACGAAAGGCATCCACATCATAAATACCCTTACCGATGAATGATCCCTCGCCGAATATATCCTGATAAACATCGGATACTTCGCGTGAATAAGGATCAATGCCCGATTCACCCGCGAACAATCTTGTAAACCGCGATTGGCCTGCGCTGATCAGACTGATAGAAACGCGCGGCTGCAAAATTGCGTAACCTTCAACGATGCGTCCCTGATCGGCATCGTATACCGGCCGGTTGAGCGGGTGGGCCATGTTACCGATCAGCGTGCGTGCCGCATCGCGGGGAAGCTGGGTATCCGTATCCAGGGTGATGACATACTGGATCGATTCCAGGATGGATATCTCTCCGGTGATATCCGAGAATGCTGTTTGTGCTCCGCCGCGCAGCAAGGCATTGAACTGTTCCAGTTTGCCGCGCTTGCGTTCATACCCCATCCATACCTGTTCGTGAGGATTCCACACTCGTGACCGGTGAAACAAATAGAAAATACACGGGCGATCGTCGTGATAGGTGGCATTGAGCGCTTGGACGGCAGCACGCGCATAGGCCAGTAACGCATCATCCTCCGGCAGCGTGCGCTGCGGCGCATCACGGAAATCCGTCAGCAAGGCAAAAAACAGATTGGGATCACGATTGCCAAGATAGCGGATTTCCAGAGCTTCGAGCAGCGCATCGACTTCCTGCGGTTTGCTCAGCAAGGTGGGGATCACGACCATGGTGCGGTGAGCCGCCGGAATTCCCTGAGAAAAATCCAGCCTCGGTAATATGCGCGGCGGCAGTATAAGCGTGACCAGTAGATTTACCAGCGGGACTGCCAGTGCTGAAGCGCCAATAACGCCGGTAATCGAAAAAAACCAGAAACGCCAGTCTGCGGGTCCGAGACCGTCGAAAACGGAAAGCGCGGCCGATGCCGCCAGTATGGTGAGCGCCATGACTGGGCATAGATAAAGGAACAGGCTGAAATGCCGGCTAGCACGGGTTACCCGCAATTGCCACGGCAATTGGAAGCCAACCGCGCGTTCCAGTATTGGCCGTCCGTCATCGATCAGATAGTATCCAACATGTGCAGTACGATCGTTGACACCCAGTTGCTCTGCCGCAGCCCGTGCCAGAGCAATGACTTCATGCGCCACCGCCCGCTCGCTGTGCGCACTGCTTCTTGCCACATCCTCGATGACATGCCGGTAGCGGTCGCGCGTGGCAAAATCCTGGCGACTGTGCATCTCCGCCGGATCTTCGCGCAATGCCTCCTCAACGGCACTGAGCAACTCAACATAATCGCGCCAGTCCATGGTATCGATAAAACGCAAACTACCGATGCTGTTGGCGATAGAAATCTGATTAGCCGCAGCGGTCCGGCCTGCTACTTCCGATAACTGTGTTGCAGTTACGCCTTGCTCCAGCAGCTTTTGCTCAACCCAGGTTTGAACGAATGCCATTGCCGATCCTTGAGCCTGGAGCCGGGCATAAAATTCCTCCACAAATGGCGCGGTCAGAGGCACATCGGCATTGGCAAACTCGGCCAGCAGTTGGATCAGCTGTTTCGGCTCCTTCTCAGCAGCCGCAAGCATGCGATCCGCCCAACTGATGGCCGTGTTGAGTTCCTCACGTCGCCGCGCGATACGCAATGCTACGCGACGAAGATTTTCCAGTAACGCCAGCTGTAACATGATCGGGAACGCCCATAACTCACCGAGCTTTAATGGTTCAACCGTCTGGCAGGCGGCGACAAATTGAGTAACGTTCTCCTTGTCGATACGGCCATCCATATGGGAGATCAGTTGTAATGCCAAATCATAGATACGGGGAAAACCTGCTGACGTGCCATTTGCCAATCGCGGCAACTGGCGGCTGTACCCGCGTGGCAAATGTCGGCGCGCCTGACCGATTTGTTGTTCGATAAGATAAAAATTATCGAGCAGCCAAGCCTCTGCCGGAATAATCCGCTGTCCCGGTGTGGTTGCAGCAGTCACGATATCATAGGCCGCCAGCAGCACGCGCTCATTGTCGGCCAGCCGTGGCAATAACCGGTCCGGTCCCGGATGCGGATCGATCCTGTACTGCTCGGCCAGCGTGATACCTTGACGCTTCAATTGCTCAATACTGAACAACTCGGAACGCAGCAACTCCGTATCACGGGCGTTACGGAGCACATTCCTTGTACGTGCTGAAAACTCGAACTCTTTGATATTGATAACCTTCTCCTTGTTCGAATTTACGATAGTCAGCGCAGTGCCGGTTTTATGGCATGCACTCACCTTTTCAGACCATTGACCTGCTATCTGTTGATCACGGTCTTTCTTGTGCTGTTGGGGAAGGGATGGACGTCACCAATAAAAGAATGGATAACATGGCTTCACTTCCATTACTCCATTTTAAGTTTCTATTACATTCTACAGTTCTACAGCCATTCGATATTTCCTACTACCGGTTTTAGCACTTTACTGATTAGCATTGGACATTATATGTGTGGTATCTCGCACATCATAAGACCCAAATTTCGCGATTTAAAAAAATGATGTGAAGGGAAGCCCCGCCAGTCTTTCGATCCGGTAGGATTGCGGTTATCAAGACACTCACCTATCGGGTGACGAAAGGAGGCAGGGCGATGGGAACTTTGGCACAAACGGTACTTCCATTCAAGCTGGAAGCGACAGACGAGGTGCTGACGGCGAATGCCAGGCTGGCGTTGTTCGGTGAATTCGTTAAGGGGCTTGGCCTTCTGCACTAGCTGGCGCAAGAGATGCTCAAGCCTGGTAGCGGGCTCCGGCGGGTTATCAGGCGGATATCTTCAGCTCAAACGGTAAAACATAAACGAAAAAGGAGACGGTCAGTCTGGAAAACCAAAAAAGGTTACCAGACTGACAAAATTTGGTCGATCAGAGAGTGTTTAGTAGTTTTTGTGCTTCTTCCTGTTGCGGGAAGGATTGCTCGCCCGTCAACAGGCGCTCGAGTTCCTCACGAGCTTTGATCTTGTTACCAGCCTGGTTTAGTCCAACCGCATAGTGGTAGCGAATTTCTGCGGCTTCCGGAACTGCCTTGACAGCTTTTTCCAGCAGTGCGACACCACGCTGAGTTTGCCCCTGTTCAATCAGAATCCAGCCAAGCGTGTCCATAATCGCTGGCGCATCAGGTGCTTGTTGATGTGCTTTTTCGGCATATTCCAGAGCGGCAGGGTTTTTTTGCTGCTGGTAAATCCACGCAAGGTTGTTCAAGGTGGCAGCATGTTCGGGGTGTTGTGCCAGAATGGCTTGATATTGCTTGATTGCCGGATCGTATTGTGTTTTACCGAGATAAATACCAGCCAGGTAAGTACGAGTGATAGCATCTGTTGGGTGTTTCTTAAGCCAGTCATCTATACGTTTTTCAGCTTGCTTCTCATTTTTACCACGCGTCAGGGTTTCATGCAGCTTGATCATCAATTGACTGCTTTCCTGTTTCTCCAGCGCCTTGTCATAAGCCTTGGCCGCAGCAGCAGGGTCTTTCTGAATTAACAAATCTCCTTCCAGCTCGAACCCAACCGATAGTTTATCGTGTTGCCGCTGAATATCACGGGTGATTTTAAGTGCCTGATCTTCGCGGCCAGCCTGCGCAGCCAGACGCGCCTGAGCTATTTTTGCTTCAACCAGGTCCTGTTGGATAGTCAGCGCTTTTTTCAATGCTGCTTCAGCCGCTTTATTATCTTGCATGGCAACATACATTTGCGCTAGCTGCAGTTGGGCCGCAGCAGAATCTGGCATGCGTGCAGCCAGTTTCTGGAAATTATCAAGCGCTGCTTCCTTGTCATTATTAGCAAGGGATGCGCGTGCCAGCAGTTCTACAACACTGAGGTTCTCACCATCGGCAATCTGCAGTTTCTTAGCGAGCGCCAACGATTTTTTAGGTTGATTGACACGCAGATAGTGCAACCCCAATTGCAACGCTGCCGGTAAATTATCAGGACTGGCCTCGCTTGCCTGCTCCATCCAGCGAGTTGCCACGTCATTATCTCCTTGCGCAAGAGCGATTCCTGCCAGTGCTTGCATAGCCTGCAAGTGCTTCTTGTCTTTTTGCAGAACAGCAGTCAAGCGTGTACGTGCTGCATCAGGTTTATTTTCCTGCAAGTCAAGTCGAGCAAGATTGATAATAGCGGGAAAATAGTCAGCCTGTAACGCGACGGCCTGGCTGAAACTGACGCGTGCTTTTGCCAGATCCTGCTTTCCCAGATAAATCCCTCCTTCCAGATTATGAAACAAAGGATTACTGGGTTGATCGGCCTTGAGATTCGCAACGGTCTCCAGCGCCTTGTCATATTCTTTACGTTGTAAATGAGTCATTGCCAGCATGACACCCGCCCGGCCAGACTGATTATCTAGTTTGGCAGCGATCTCCAGATCAGCAATCGCACTTTTGCTATCTCCTTGGGCCAGTTTACTCATGGCCATTGCGGTATGCAGTTCAGCGTTGTCTGGCACCAGAGTATCTGCTTTTTCAAAGTATTCGGTTGCCCTGGTAAAGTCACCAGCTCGCATGTATGCCTCGCCTGCCAGTGCAAATAATTGTGGATCCTGTTGTGCAGCATTCAGTGCGGGTGTCAGGGTTGCTACCGCTTGTTTTGCCTGATTATTTTTCAGCTGAATGGATGCCATCAGTTTGATGGCGTAAAGATTGTTGGGAATTGTCTTAAGATAGTATTCCAGCTGCTGTTGCGCTTGAGAATAGGATTCCAGCGCAAATTGCGTTGCACCCATTAATAGGACGCTCGGCATGTGACTGGGAGCGGCACCGAGAATCTGCTGTAGCATTTCACTGGCAGCTTTGTGCTTGTTCTGGCTGAAATCCAACAGTGCTTGTGTATAACTGGCAGCCAGATTACCAGGTGAAAGTTTGAGCGCGGTTTGCAAATCGGCCTGAGCAGGTTCAAATTTTTTATTACCGATCAAGATAACTGCACGGTTGATGTAAGCGGCTACGGCATCTGACTGCAAAGAAATAACTTTACCGTACAGCATCAGCGCTTCATCAGTTTTACCCTGCGCCCGTAGCAGATCACCTTTAAACAATGCGGCATCGCTATTTTGCGGATTACGAGTCACAGCATCGTCAGCAAAACGCATGGCATCTTCAAGATTATTTTGTGTCAGTGAGTATCGGGCCATGCCGATTAAAGCATCTGCCTGGCTCGAATTGTCACGCAGTACCTGCTCAAACATTTCCTTGGCTTCTTGAAATTTTCCCAATGCCAGTAACGCATTACCGCGCAACACCAGCAATTCCGCCTGGTTTTCCAGATTAAGCAACTTGTCGGTTTCATCGATTAACTTCTGAAATTGCCCGGTCCCCAGCCAGGTTTGACCTAGCTCTGGCAGCACTCTGGTTGAATCCATTCCAAGACGTAGCGCTTGATTTAATTCTTTTTCGGCTGCCTGAATATTGCCTTCCTTGTTATAAAGTGCCCCAAGCAAAAAGCGTATTTCTGCATCATCAGGACTGAGCTGCAGCGCATTTTTTAGTTGAATGATCGCTGCTTTATCATCTCCTTTTTGCTGATGCTGCTTTGCTTCCGCGACCAGTGCCTGAGCGTCCTTGGACTGCCCGCATGCTGAAAGAACAAGTACTATAATCAGCATTAATAACGAAAGTGTTCCAAGTTTTGTCTGTATGCTGGTTTTGTTTGGCTGATTCATTTTTACCTCGCTTGGTGGATATCATTACAGGAGACTTCTCTTTGGCGGACTAATCTGACCAATAGATTTATCAGGGATATTACTTCGTCATTGACGATAGAATACGCTAGTTATATCACAATTTTTAGGTGGCTCATCTTTGGTAATTAACAGTACTTTTATACTTTGATGCTAAACTCGAACTCAAAGAAATAGGTTATTTTCCAACAGTATTATTTTTAATTCTGAAGATTTAAGGCAATCAGGTCGATAGAAATTATTTCATCCCTAACTTTTTGACAAACAAGGAACACGCTTATGCAGACAGTTGCTGTAGTAGGATTGGGCTATGTTGGATTACCACTTGCTATCGAATTTGGTAAAAAGATCAAAACGATCGGCTTCGACATTACCAAATACAAAATTGACAGTTACCAGCATCAGCTTGATCCCACGGGCGAAGTGTCGTCCGATGAGTTTATAGCAGCCAGGCAGTTGACCTTTACTGCGGATCCAGCAGAACTGGCAAGTGCGGATTACATCATTATTGCGGTTCCTACACCGGTAGATCTTGCGCACCAGCCCGATTTTACTGCGTTGAAACGTGCCAGTGAGACCGTTGGTAAACACATGAAGAAAGGCGTGATCGTCGTTTATGAATCTACGGTATATCCCGGTGCGACTGAAGAAATCTGTATTCCGGTGCTCGAACAATTCTCTGGAATGCGCTGGAAAGTAGATTTTAGTGCTGGTTATTCCCCTGAGCGGATTAATCCCGGTGATAAACAGCATACCTTGACGACAATTACCAAAGTAGTATCGGGTGATTCACCCGAATCAATGGAGAAGATTGCAAAGCTTTACGAGAGCGTGATTTCTGCGGGTGTTCATCGTGCTTCCAGTATCAAGGTTGCTGAAGCTGCCAAGGTTATCGAAAATACGCAACGCGATCTTAATATTGCGTTGATGAATGAACTTGCTATCATTTTTGATAAATTGGGGATTGATACCCTTGAAACGCTGCAGGCGGCTGGTACCAAATGGAATTTCCTGCCATTCAGACCAGGTCTAGTTGGAGGACATTGTATTGGTGTTGACCCCTATTATTTGACGCATAAGGCCGAGATGGTTGGCTATATGCCGCAGGTTATTCTTGCTGGTCGCCGGATCAATGACTCCATGGCAAAATACATTGCGGAGCAGACGGTCAAACAGATCATCAAAGCCGGTTTTAACGTAAAAGGGGCGCAGGTCAACGTACTTGGTTTGACGTTTAAGGAAAACTGCCCGGATTTACGTAATTCAAAAGTGGCTGATGTCATTCGTGAGCTGCAGGATTACGGTATCGAAGTGCACACTCATGATCCAATAGCAGAAACGGAAGAGGCTATGCATGAATATGGTGTCATGCTCAAATCCTGGGAAGACTTGCCACGTGCGCATGCGCTGATTGTTGCCGTGGCCCATCAAGAATTCGTCGGTAAATCCCTGCCGGAAATGCAGTCCAAATTGATCGAGCATGGCTGCTTTATCGATGTTAAATCACAGTTTGATACTGATAGTTTTGCGCAGGCTGGCTATCACGTCTGGCGACTTTGATTCGACCAGATTTTCTAAAATCAATCAGTAAAATTTCATAATGAATCATTATCAGCAGGTTCAGCAGCACCTCCTGGAAAACCGTTATCACTGGCTGGTCACTGGCGTGGCTGGATTTATTGGCTCGAATCTTCTGGAAGCATTACTGAAATTAAACCAGCGGGTGACCGGACTGGATAATTTCGCCACTGGTTATCAGCATAATCTCGATCAGGTAAGCGGTGCGGTATCTTCATCGGCCTGGTCAAACTTCGATTTTATTGAGGGAGATATTCGTGATCTGACAACCTGCCAAAAGGCTTGTGAAAATATCGATTTTATTTTGCATCAGGCGGCGCTTGGATCCGTTCCCCGATCGATCGAAAATCCCATTCTGACCAATGAGAACAATATCTCGGGATTTATTAATATACTGGTAGCTGCCCGTGATGCCAAAGTCAAACGCTTTGTCTATGCCGCATCCAGCTCTACTTACGGAGACCACCCGGATTTGCCCAAAGTGGAATCTGTCATCGGTCGCCCGTTGTCACCCTACGCTGTTACCAAATATGTAAATGAACTGTATGCAGATGTGTTTGCCCGTTGCTATGGCACCCAGTCAATTGGTTTGCGTTATTTCAATATTTTTGGTCCAAGACAGGATCCGGATGGTGCCTATGCGGCAGTTATTCCGCAATGGGTTGCGGCTCTGATTAAAAATAAACCGCTTTATATCAATGGAGACGGCGAAACCAGCCGGGATTTTTGCTATGTGGAAAATGCAGTACAGGCCAATGTGCTGGCCGCTCTATCAACGAATGACGCAGCTACTAACCAGGTTTACAACATTGCTGTTAACGCCCGTACCAGTCTGAATCAGCTCTACGCCATGATGCGAGCCTTGCTGGTCAACCAGTTCCCACATCTACAGCAGCACCAACCGGTATACCGTGATTTTCGTGCGGGCGATGTCCTGCATTCACAGGCGGATATCAGTAAGGCTGGCCAATTGTTAGGTTATTTACCCATCTATCAGGTCGATCAGGGACTCAAACAAGCCATGGAATGGTATGTGCGTCATTTATCCTGAGCAATCAGAGAACAACTTAGGATCATTCAAGCAGCTACCAATCGTATATCTGGTTCTATAGTTTTTAGCAGTTGTTCTATTCCCCTGAGTGTGCCGCTAATTGAGCTGGGACAGGTACCGCAGGCACCTTGATAGTGAATACGCAAAATATTATCTTCAAGCCCTAGTATGTGAAGATCTCCACCATCACTCTGCAAAAATGGCCTGACTTCCTCATCCAGCAATATATTGATTTTCTGGAGTCGTTGTTGATCTATTTCACTGAGACTGGCGAGTGCTTCATTTGCTGCGGCCACAGCAACTGCAGATTCTGCAGTTGCTGCTGGCGCAGCCCGAATGGGATCAGCGACTGCGCGTGCTAGATCTTGCCAGTCTGCCTCGCCATCCTGGGTGATGGTAATCCAGCGGTCTACGTAGAATACATTGGTAACATGATCAATTTCAAACAGGGCACTAGCAAGTGGGTCATCCTCCGCCTGCTCAGCATTATCATAAGAGCGGGTAATTCCCCAAGTAAGAGGTTCTTTCAGAATAAATTTCAGTGCGTTGGGATTAGGTGTTCCCTCAATTTCAGCAATTTTTGGCATGGATAGCTCACTAATTAACAGCGAATTGTGCTGATTTCTTGGTTTCTTCCTCAGTTGAGGCGCTGACGACAGAATTCATCGCGGCATGTAACGTATGCCAGGGCAAAATTGCACATTTAACTCGCGTTGGTAATTCACGCACGCCTACCAGCACTTTAAGTCGGCCAAGATGTTCCAGATTTTCAGCATCCGTATCACTCAGCAGCATTTTTCGGAATTCCTTTACCAAAGTTTCTGCTTCCTCACGGGATTTTCCATTGACAGTTGCGGCCATCATTGAACATGATGCCTTACAAATCGCACAAGATTCTCCATGAAAGGCAATCTGCTCAATTTTCTCACCCTGAATGTTCAGATCTACATGGATCTTATCGCCACACAACGGGTTATGTCCTAAGGCATGATGCGTAGGATGATCGAGCGAGCCATAATGCCGTGGCTTGCGATTGTGATCCAGGATAACTTCCTGATAAATAGATTTTAAACTCATAGTGCGAAGACCTTTTGTAGGGACCGAATTCCTGCAGTCAGGGTATCGATCTCGTTTTTAGTATTGTAAAAAGCAAATGAAGCGCGGGAAGTAGCCGGAATATTAAAGCGTTGCATGATTGGTTGCGCACAATGATGTCCCGTTCTGACCGCTACGCCTTCTTCGTTCAGTAGCGTGCCGACGTCATGTGGGTGAATGCCGTCGACCGTGAACGATATCACAGCCACCTTTTCTGGACTTGTACCCACGATACGAACACCTGGAATGGCACTGATTACCTCGGTGGCATAGATTAGTAGCTCGTGCTCAAAGGCGGTTATTTTACTCAGACTCACCTCGTTAAGGTAGTCGATTGCAGCGCCAAAACCAATCGCCGCCATGATGGGCGGCGTGCCTGCCTCAAATTTATAGGGGAGTTCGTTGTAAATAGTTTTTTCGAAAGAGACGGACGCAATCATATCGCCACCTCCCTTGAAAGGTTGCATTGATTCCAGCAAGTGCGTTTTACCATAAAGTATGCCAATACCGGTCGGGCCGCACATTTTGTGAGCTGAAAATGCGTAGAAATCACAGTCAAGATCCTGTACATCTACTGGCATGTGTGGTGCCGCCTGTGCGCCATCAACCAAAACGGGCACACCATGCGCATGGGCAAAAGCAATCATTTCCTTGACCGGGTTGATTGTACCAAGTGCATTAGATACGTGTGACAGAGCCACAAAACGAGTGTTGACATTGAATAATTGCTGGTATTCATCCACTAACAATTCCCCAGCGTCATTGATTGGCACTACTCGGAGTCGTGCACCTTTTTCCTCTGCCAGCATCTGCCAGGGAACGATATTGGAGTGATGTTCGAGCGTGGTTAGAATGATTTCATCGCCTTGGCGGATAAATTTACGCCCGTAGCCATGCATTACTAGATTGATACTTTCTGTCGTACCACTGGTGAAAATAACCTCGTGCGTTTCTTTGGCATTGATGAAATGTTGTAATTTTTGTCTGGCTGCCTCGTACTCGTGGGTGGCAGTTTCAGACAGATAATGTACCGCACGGTGAATATTGGCATGCTGCGTGGTTTGATAACGAACCAAACAGTCGATCACGGGCTGCGGCATCTGGCTAGAGGCGGCATTATCCAGGTAAACGAGGGGGTTTCCTGCTACTTTTGTGGCGAGAATTGGGAAATCTGCACGCAACTGCGTCATCTCGGCACTTGGATGCTGCATGACAGGTATTAGTAGTGCGTCAATACTTTTCATGGGTTAATGGATTTGAGTTTTGGTGAGAATCAAATCTGCAAGCTGTTGCTTAACCGACGCCACGGGAATAAAACCGATTACTTCTGCACCAAAAGCGTAAGTCATTAAATTACGTGCATTGGCCAGATCCAGTCCTCTACTTTGTATATAAAACAAAGCATCCTGATTGAGTTGACCTGCCGTAGCGCCGTGCGAGCATTTCACATCATCGGCATAGATTTCGAGCTGCGGCTTGGTATCCACGCTTGCTTTTCCTGACAGCAACAGATTGCGGTTCATTTGTCTGGCATCAGTCTGCTGCGCATCTGCATGTACGATAATTTTTCCACTGAAGACAGCATGAGCCCCATCATCCACGATACATTTATGAAGCTGTCGGCTGGTGCCTTGCGGTTTGATGTGATCGATCCATGTATGCGTATCGGCAAGCTGCTGATCTGAAATCAACGTAAGCCCATCGATACTACACTGTGCGTGTTGATCAATCAGGGAAATACGCTGATCAAAACGTGAAATTTGAGCACCCAAGGCAATGCTGATTGACCGATAACAAGCAGCATGTGCGACCTGTACGCTGGTATTGGCCACATGAAAAGCCTCATGACTTTCTCGTTGCAGACGGATGTGGTTGACATTAGCTGAACCGGCAAGGATTACTTCGACGACTGCGTTGGTTGTGTACGCGCAATCGGTCAGTGCTCTATATTCTTCGATCAGGGTGACGCTAGAGTTAGCTCCGGCGAACAATAAACAGCGCGGGCAAGCCATCACCCCTTGCTGCGTAGCCAAAAACAAAACGTGAACCGGTGCACTGGCGGCAATATTTTTTGAAATAATAATACCAATACCTTCCTGCATAAAAGCGGTATTGAGTGCGACGAAGGGATTGCTCTGGTGCTTTGCAAGCTGACCCAGGTGCTGGGTTATGCTTGAAACATCTGCCGCTGCCAGGTTAGATAAGCTATCGACCACTATGCCATGTTGAGCAGAAACGCTGGATAACCCAGGTACGTACTGACCATCTACGCATACCACCCGAATGATCGATTCATCAACAAAGTATTGCGTCAGATGGCTTGTGGATAAATCTGTTACAGCAATAGGCCGCTTAAAGGCAGCGCGTTTAAGTGGCGTAATATCCGTAAAACGCCATTCTTCATCGCGTATTGACGGAAAATCAAGGGTTGCAACGTGCTCGACCGCGTCGGAGCGCAGCTGATCCAGATAGTTGCTAGAACGACTGGTCGCTGTTTTCTTTTCGGAATTCCAGGATGTAATCCATTGCTGAAGCGCGTTATCCTCAATGATTGTGCTCATGATCGTGCCCCACTGGTTTGCGTTTTATTGCTACTTACCCAGTCATAGCCGTGAGTTTCAAGCTCAAGCGCTAATTCTTTGCCGCTCGTTTTGATAATCCGTCCCGCTTCCATTACATGCACGTAATCCGGTACGATATAGTCGAGCAAACGTTGATAATGCGTGACTAGGATCATAGCGTTGTCTTGATTGGCAAGTTGATTCACACCTTTTGCCACGATTCTCAGCGCGTCGATATCCAAACCGGAATCTGTTTCATCAAGTACGGCAAGCAGGGGCTCCAGTAGCGCCATTTGCAGAATCTCATTACGTTTTTTCTCGCCACCAGAAAATCCTTCGTTGACACCGCGATCGAGAAATTCCGGATTCATGTCGAGCAGTTTCATTTTTTCTCGCACGAAATCGTCAAATTCGAGCGGATCCAGTTCTTCTTTGCCACGTTTCCCCTGTACCGTGTTATAGGCCAAGCGTAGAAACTGATCATTGGCCACCCCCGGTATTTCAACCGGATATTGAAAAGCAAGAAACAAGCCCGCTTGTGCTCGTTCTTCTGGTGCCAGATCAGAAATATTTTGTCCATTAAACAGGATTTCGCCACCTGTCATCCTATAGGCCGGATGTCCAGCCAATACCTTGGTAAAGGTGCTTTTTCCGGAGCCATTTAATCCCATGATGGCGTGAATCTCGCCACGCTTTACAGTGAGATTCAATCCTTTGAGGATTTCGGTATCTTCAACGCTGGCATGTAAGTCACGAACTTCCAGCAAAGTCCTGCTATCGGAGCGTATCATCCCACACTCCCTTCCAGCTTAAAGCTGAGCAGTTTGGTCGCCTCTACGGCAAATTCCATTGGTAATTGTTGAAAAACTTCCTTGCAGAATCCATTAATAATCATTGACACGGCTTCCTCAGCATCAATGCCGCGTTGCGCGAAATAAAATAATTGATCTTCACCGATTTTGGAGGTGGAGGCTTCATGCTCGACATGTGCACTGTTATTTTTGACCTGAATGTAGGGGAACGTATGCGCTCCGCACTGACTGCCAATCAGCATCGAATCGCACTGCGAATAATTGCGTGCATTGGTGGCAGTAGGCGTCATTTTGACCAAACCACGGTAACTGCTGTTGGAATGGCCTGCAGCAATTCCTTTGCTGACGATAGTGCTGCGGGTGTTGGCGCCGATATGCACCATTTTGGTGCCGGTATCTGCCTGCTGATAATTATTGGTTACTGCAACCGAATAAAATTCTCCGACCGAATTCTCTCCACGTAGAATACAGGACGGATATTTCCAGGTAATCGCTGAGCCGGTTTCGACTTGGGTCCAGGATATTCGAGAATTACGCCCCTTTGCCAGGCCACGTTTTGTCACAAAATTATAGATGCCCCCAACTCCGTTTTCATCGCCGGCATACCAGTTCTGGACGGTTGAATATTTAATATCGGCATTATCCAAAGCAACCAGCTCGACCACAGCCGCGTGCAGCTGGTTGGTGTCAAAGCGTGGTGCGGTGCAGCCTTCCAGATAGGAAACCGATGCGCCTTCTTCCGCGATAATCAGGGTACGTTCGAACTGCCCAGATTCTTCGGTATTGATCCGGAAATAAGTGGATAAATCCATCGGGCATTTCACGCCCTTGGGAATAAAACAGAACGAGCCATCTGTGAAAACCGCCGAGTTGAGCGCCGCATAAAAATTGTCGCCTGGCGGGACAATGGTGCCTAGATACTGTTTGATCAATTCTGGATGGTTGTGCACCGCCTCTGAAATAGAGCAAAAGATAATGCCGACTTCCGCCAGCTTTTCCTTATAGGTGGTCGCAACTGATACGCTGTCAAAAATGACATCAACCGCAACGCCAGCCAACGCAGCACGTTCGTGCATCGGCACACCAAGTTTTTCAAAAGTGCGTAGCAATTCTGGATCAACTTCATCCATGCTGGCCAGCTTCTTTTTTGGTTTGGGTGCGGAATAGTAGCTGATTGCCTGAAAGTCTATTTCCGGGTGGTGGACATTCTGCCAAGTTGGTGCGGTCATGTTCAGCCATTTGCGATAAGCCGCTAACCTGAAATCAAGCAACCACGCAGGCTCATTCTTTTTGGAAGAGATTAATCGGATGGTATCTTCGCTCAATCCCTTGGGCGCAATATCGGATTCGATTTTTGTGACGAAACCGTGTTTATAAGGTTGGTTAACCAGTTGTTGTAGAGCAACACTCATTTTTATATGTCCTGAAATTTTTCCTGTGTCTCAATTCTGTGTCTTAATACTGAAGCTCTCTCCACAGCCACAGGTGTTATCAATATTGGGGTTGCGAAACTTAAACGAGCTGTTCAGGCCTTCCTGAACAAAATCAATTTCAGCTCCTTCAAAAATGGATAAGTCCTCCTGCTTGACAACAATTTTAGCGTTATTTGATTCAAACAGACGATCCTGCTGCTCAATTTCATCTGCGAAGTCAAATAAATAGGAGAATCCTGAACAACCGGATTTTTTTACCCCAAGGCGCAAGGCAAGTCCTTTACCACGCTTGGCGAGTTGCCGCCGAATCTGCTCGGCAGCGCGCTCGGTTAAGGTAATTGCCATAAACTTTCTCCTCAGTGGGACTAAAAAGCCGCTTCCCGCATATCGTAAAGTTTGACGACAGCCTGTTCACGCTGTAATTCACGCTGGCTTTGCTCATCTACCAATCGCTTTAACGTAACATGACTAAGGTAGTCAAAAATGATCTCGTTCAGCTTTGCCCACAAATCGTGGGTCATACATTTGCTGTCACCGAGGCAATTTTCCTTGCCGCCACACTGGGTACTATCGATCGGTTCATCCACCGCCAGAATGATGTCGGCAACAGAAACCTCGTCCAGATTTTTGGCCAGACAATAGCCACCGCCTGGTCCGCGTACACTGTCCACCAATTTTCGCTGGCGTAATTTGGAAAATAACTGCTCCAGATAAGATAGTGATATTTTTTGTCGCTCACTAATATCTGCCAGAGAAACAGGGCCACTGCCGTGCCGTATTGCGATATCCAGAAGTGCCGTTACCGCAAACCTTCCTTTTGTTGTTAGCCTCATTATTATTCCTTAGTACAATAGAACGATTAGAAATATACCCTATAATTTTTGTCAACTATATAATACCAGACAAATTTAGTCAACTATAATTGCTGTAGTTGTCACAGCTAGCAGTAGTCATCAGAAAATTATGAAATTCATGCATACAAAACAGAAACTGCAAAGTAGATGGATGGTCTTTATTGGTTATTTATCATGTCCAAAGTTGTCGCTCGTCCTGATACTGTTTTTAGCTGCCTGTTCCGGCGGTCGTTCTGATCAGAATCAAACCGCTGTAAATTCAGACGCGCTTCCGGTAACAGTATTAGCAGTTATGCCAACCAGCGCACCCAGAATTCTTGATACCATCGGCCAGACCGAAGGTGCAAAAGAGGTCGAAGTAAGACCACGGGTGGGAGGCATTTTGCTCAAGCATCTCTATGAAGAAGGTGCTAATGTTCAAGCCAATCAGTCACTTTTCTTGATTGACCCGGTTCCATTCGAAATTGTGCTGCAACGTGCCAAGGCACAACTTTTAGAGCAGCAGGCCAAGGTAGCTGATGCCAAGCGCGAGTTTGTGCGAATGCAGCGTTTGCTCGCCAAAAATTTTGTCAGTCAACGTATGTATGATACGGCGGTCACTACACTTGCCGTCGAAGAAGCCATATTGAAGAGTACACATGAGATCCTCAAGCAGGCACAACTTAATCTGTCGTATACCAAAGTAGTCGCCCCGGTTGCTGGTGTCTCAGGCCGCGCTCGTTTTTCAGAGGGCTCGTTGGTAGAAATGCAGGACAGTCTGCTGACAACCATTCAACAGATCACGCCCATGTGGGTGCGTTTCAGTCTGTCGGATCACGAATTGCTTAAACTCGGCGGTCAATTAACCGAGCAAATAGTGACTGCAGTTACTTTGATCTTGCCGGATGGCAATACCTATCCATTTGTGGGCAAAATCAATTTCGCTGCCAGTAGTATTGATCCCATGTTGGGAACGCAACAATTGCGCGCGGTTTTTGATAATCCTGACCGACGCCTTTTACCTGGCCAGTTTGTACGTGTACACATTCAAACGGGTGAATATCACAATATTTTTCTTATCCCGCAAACCTCTGTACTGGCCGGAGATGCTGGCAAACATGTTTATCTGGTCAACGATAAAAATAAAGTTGTCATGCAGCCGGTACAGGCAGGGGACTGGATCGGCAAGGACTGGATCATTCTCGATGGCCTCAAGAGCGGCGATCGCGTTATTGTAGATAATCTGATCAAACTGCGCCCGGAGATGATCGTTGCGCCGCAAGCAGCCAACTAATCAACTCCCTCCATAATTAATCATGACCCGCTTCTTTATTACACACCCGATTTTTGCATCTGTGCTCTCCATCCTGATCGTGCTCGCTGGTCTGGCGGCGGCCTTGCAGCTGCCAATTGCGCAATATCCACAGATTACCCCACCAACGGTCGTCATTACCGCAACCTTTCCGGGCGCCAATGCCGAAACTCTGGCAAAAACCGTTGCTGCACCGATCGAACAGGAACTGAGCGGGATTGAAGGCTTGCTCTATTTTGAATCGAGCGTGGATTCGAGTGGTTCCTTGACGATTACTGCCACTTTTGAAATCGGTACGGATCTTGACCAGGCGACATTCAACGTCAGTAATCGCATGAATATCGCGCTACCAAGACTGCCAGAGCAGGTGCGGCGAACGGGCGTGGTGGTCAGGAAACGTTCCAATGATATTTTGCTGGTGCTGATGCTGACTTCCACCAACGAAAATCATACGCCGCTCTTCCTCAGCAACTACGCCACGACATATCTACTGGACGAATTACGGCGTACACCTGGTGTCGGTGAAGCGAGGATTTTTGGCGCGCAGGACTATTCCATGCGTATCTGGAGCAAACCGGATCGTATGGCGCAACTGGGGGTAACCACCAGCGATATCATTGCTGCTATCCAGGCACAGAATTCCCAGTACGCAGTTGGCAGAATCGGTCAGGAACCGGCCTTGCCCGATCAGCAATTGGTTTATACCGTGACTGCGAAAGGACGTTTGCTTGAGCCGGAAGAGTTTGACAACATCATTATTCGGGCACAAGGGCCGGCAGGAGTGCTTAGACTCAAAGATGTTGCCCGTGTTGAGCTGGGGCCCCAAGATTACAATATTCGGACATTTTTAAATGGCGTACCAGGTGTCGGTATTCCCATTTTTCTGCGCCCTGGAGCCAATGCGCTGGAAACCGCTGACGCAATCAAAATCAAGATAGAACAGCTCAAAAAGCGCTTTCCGCCAGGCATTACCTACAGCATCCCCTACGATACCAGCGATTTTGTCAAGCAATCCATCTGGGAGGTATTCAAAACGCTCGGGGAGGCGATGCTGCTGGTAATCGCTGTGGTCTATCTTTTTCTGCAAAGCTGGCGTGCAGCATTGATACCCATCATTGCGGTGCCGATTTCACTGATTGGTACGTTCGCTGGCTTGTGGGTGCTCGGTTTTTCCATCAACACCATGACGTTATTTGCCATGGTGCTCTCGATTGGGATCGTCGTCGATGATGCTATTGTAGTGCTGGAGAATGTCGAACGGCTAATCTCACAGGAAAAGCTCTCGCCAATTGATGCGGCTATCAAGGCGATGCAACAGGTCTCAGGTGCGATTGTCGCTATGACGCTGGTACTGGTTGCGGTTTTTTTACCGGTCGCTTTCATCGGCGGTATTGCAGGCGAGTTATACCGGCAGTTTGCCGTTACCGTCGCCGTAGCTGGGGTATTATCGGGTGTGGTCGCGCTGACCTTGTCCCCCGCACTGTGTGCCATTCTGCTGCACAGCACACATCATCAGAGCCGTTTTTTTCAGCAATTCAATCGTGGCTTCGATGCCATTCGCAATTTCTATGTCAGCTTGGTCAATCGCAGTTTGCACCATGTGTTTTCAAGTACGATGATATTTGTCCTGTTCGTTGGCATCGTGCTGTATCTGGTCACCATTATTCCAAAAAGCTTCGTGCCACCAGAAGATCAAGGCTACGTTATTACCGAGATTATTCTGCCAGATAGCGCCACTCTGACACGTACCATTGCCACGACAGAAGCTGTGCGCGCAGAGATGGCGAAGGATCCGGTGGTTGCTAATCAGTTTGCTGTCAATGGCTTCGACCTCATCGGTGGTGGTAATAAAACCAATGTTGCTACCATGTTCGTCAGAATGACCGACTGGTCGGAACGCAGCAAAACTGCCGATGATATTGTGCAACAACTATTCGAGGTCGGTGGGCAGCGCAATGACGGTATCGTTATTGCCTTTAATCCACCGGCCATTCGTGGTCTTGGTAGTACCGGCGGGTTTGAGGCTTATGTTCAAACACTGGCGGAATCCAATCCACTGGTTCTGTCTGGCATCGTCAACGGCTTTATGGATAAACTGGTGAGTGATCCGCTGCTTGCAAAGGCCAATACCTTCTTTCGTCCCAACGTTACTCAGTTGTTCGTGGAAGTCGATGAAGCCAAGGCTATTTCGCAGGGCATTGCGATTGAGGACATCTATGCCACCCTGCAAAGCACCATGGGATCGTTTTACATCAATGATTTCAATCGCTCTGGTAGAACCTACCGAGTACAACTGCAGGCAGATAAATCCTACCGGATGAAACCTGATGATTTAGGCAAAGCTTATGTACGTAACGCCAGCGGCGCCATGGTACCGCTCTCTGTTATTACCCAAGTACACCATATCGTTGGTGCGGAACAACTGGAGCGTTTTAATGGACTACTATCCGCCAAAATACTGGGGGAGGGGATCAGTGGCGCGAGTTCTGGCGAAGTTATCGAGCGTGTCGAACAAATCGCGACTGAGTTTTTACCGGACGGCTACCAGCTCGCATGGACTGGCAAGGCATTCCAGGAAAAGAAAACTGGCGCAGCAGCTGCATTTGCCTTCAGCCTGGCCATTATCATGGTATTCCTGATTCTCGCCGCCCAATATGAAACCTGGGCGCTGCCACTCGCAGTCATCATGGCCGTACCGTTTGCCGTTGCCGGCGCCCTGATTGCGGTGTTGCTGCGCGACATGCCTAATGATATTTACTTTCAGATCGGGCTGGTGACCCTCATTGGTCTTGCAGCCAAGAATGCCATTTTACTAGTTGAGTTTGCCAAACAGAAAATGCTGGCAGGCGAATCTGCATTCGATGCTGCGATTCAATCCGCGCAATTGCGCTTCCGGCCAATCGTGATGACCTCGATGGCGTTTATCCTCGGTGTTGTACCACTCGTCACTGCCGCTGGCGCAGGCTCTGCCGCCCGGCAGTCCATGGGAACCGGCGTATTTGGCGGCATGATCATGGCAGCCTTTGTCGCACCCATCTTTGTACCGCTATTCTTTTCGTGGCTAGCTAATTTGAGGCGCCGTTAAGGGAAACTGGCGCAAGTGCAAGCATAACGATACTTTGTCGAATACAGCTTCCATGAAGCAAAAGTGAATGCGGCATGGCCGATTGTCAGGTGTGCCGATGTGATGCGTAACATCATCACATGGCGTTAGTCATGCTGGCAGCACTCTTTCTGATCAGGCAAAATATGCTGGGACGCAGCCAATAGCTAATACTATCTGTCAATAACCTGATAACAGAATTGGCTCACATACTGCTAAGAAGGCAGCTTACCTCCCAAACTTCTGTACAAAAGTTGCACTTCAAAGTTGATCATAAACGATACCAATAACGACTCAGTGCGAGGCAGTCTTACGTTCGGCAAAAAGTAGCTCTAGAGTAGTCTGGCAAAGTAGAATTAGAGTGTTTATGAAACTTTGAATTTCATAAAACTCAGCATACCTCAAAAATTCTCACGAGACTCCAGATAAAACGGACAGATTATTTGCTACAGGTCCTACAAGTCCGGACGGTCTACTGGTTCTTTACAAATTCTCAGAAAAATCTTGACTAAGGAGGAGAAGGTGACTACGCTCTGGGTTGTATTCAGCGTAGGTGAGGTATCTTTGCTGGAACAAAAATAGAAACAAAGAGTCACAAGCAGTGCAAAGACCTTGAGGTATTTATGGTTTTTGTAGTAGGAGGTGGTGATGTGTAGTTAGGTCATCACAATTTTTGACAAAAATGTTGTTAGATAGGAGGAACTAAAGATGGCAACTACGATGGGAACGAGCAGTGCAGCGTCTACCTCGGAAAGAGGCTACGACATGTCGCTGTGGTATGACTCCAAGTGGTATAAATTTGGCATGATCACCATGCTGCTAGTAGCAATATTCTGGGTATGGTATCAACGTACTTTTGCGTATTCGCACGGCATGGACTCGATGGAGCCAGAGTTTGACCGTATCTGGATGGGACTGTGGCGTGTACACATGACCATTATGCCTTTGTTTGCCCTGATAACCTGGGGTTGGATTTTAAAAACAGGTGATACCAAAGAGCAGCTGGATACCCTTGATCCAAGACTGGAAATCAAGCGTTATTTCTACTGGCTGATGTGGATTGGCGTGTACATCTTTGGTGTGTACTGGGGCGGTAGCTTCTTCACGGAGCAAGATGCTTCCTGGCATCAAGTGATTATTCGTGATACCAGCTTTACCCCTAGTCATGTAGTGGTATTTTATGGTTCATTCCCGATGTACATCGTTTGCGGTATTGCATCTTATCTGTATGCAATGACTCGTCTACCGCTGTATAGCCGTGGGATATCTTTCCCACTGGTGATGGCGATTGCTGGGCCGCTAATGATTCTGCCTAATGTTGGCTTGAACGAATGGGGCCATGCTTTCTGGTTCATGGAAGAATTATTCAGTGCACCATTGCACTGGGGTTTTGTGATCCTGGGCTGGGCTGGTTTGTTCCAAGGTGGTATTGCAGCACAAATTATCACCCGTTATTCCAATCTGACTGACGTTATCTGGAATAACCAAAGCAAAGAAATTCTCAACAACCGGATTGTGGCTTAATCAGGCATATTTTTGGAACGGTAGCGCCGGGTAACATAGCGGTGCCGTTTTCAGGGAGTGTTGAGAAAGAAAAAAGGGGCCAGCTGGTTTCAAAGGATTGAAAGCAGCTGGTCGCGGTTGTGGAGACTTATTTTTAATAAAGAAAGAGGGGTCCTCATGTTGCTACATTTAATATCGCAAATTAGAAAAGGGAGGGGGTTATGAATGAGTTTTTACTGGCTCTAATATATGTCGTACCGGTGCTGATGGTGCTGACATTGTTGACCAAAGGTGAAGGTTTAATGACCGGAGTATTCAGGACAAATGAAATTCTGAAAGCAGCCAAGATGCCACCAGAAGCAGTTCATATGTCACGATTGATTGATGCGGTGTATTTTCCGATTTTGATCGTGCTGTTGGTAGGTACCTACCACATGCATTTCATGCTGTTAGCGGGTGACTGGGATTTCTGGATGGACTGGAAAGATCGTCAATGGTGGCCAGTATTAACCCCAATTGTAGGGATTACCTATTGTTCGACGATTATGTATTACCTGTGGGTGAATTATCGTCAACCATTTGGTGCAACTCTGTGTGTGATCTGCCTGTTGCTGGGTGAATGGCTGACACGGTACTGGGGATTTTACTGGTGGTCACATTACCCAATCAACTTTGTTACACCTGGGATCATGCTGCCAGGTGCGTTGATGCTTGATCTGACCTTATTCCTGACACGTAACTGGTTGATTACCGCACTGGTTGGTGGTGCTTTCTTTGGTCTGTTGTTTTATCCTGGTAACTGGACAATCTTTGGTCCTACGCACTTGCCGATCGTGGTAGAAGGACATTTGTTGTCAATGGCTGATTACATGGGACACCTGTATGTTCGTACAGGAACACCGGAATATACACGCCTGATTGAAAAAGGGTCATTGCGTACCTTCGGTGGTCATACCACAGTAATTGCAGCGTTTTTCTCAGCGTTTGTTTCCATGTTGGTTTTCTGCGTATGGTGGTATCTGGGTAAAGTCTACTGCACGGCCTTCTTTTACGTTAAAGGTAAACGAGGACGGATTGTACATAGAGATGACGTGACAGCATTTGGTGAAGAAGGCTTTCCAGAGAGGATCAAATAATGGATATTAAAAAACTATACAAACGTGGCGTGATGGGGCTTTACGGCGCTGCTTATGCAATGGCAGCATTGACCATGACAGTTGCGCTGGATGTCTCAACAGTAGCAGCACATGGTGAGCGCTCACAGGAGCCATTCTTGCGGATGCGGACGGTGCAATGGTATGACCTTAAATGGAGCCCAGAAACTGTTAAAGTCAATGAGCTTGCCAAAATGGAAGGTAAATTCCATTTAGGTGAAGATTGGCCGCGGGCAGCTTCGCAACCGCACCGGGCATTCTTGAACGTAGGTAGCCCAAGCCCGGTGTTTGTTAGGCTTAGTACTAAAATCAATGGTCATCCATGGTTCATTTCCGGACCACTGCAAATTGGTCGTGATTATGAGTTTGAAGTAAGTCTGAGAGCACGTATCCCTGGTCGCCATCACATTCATGCTATGTTGAATGTGGAAGGTGCCGGGCCAATTGCTGGTCCAGGTGCATGGATGAATATTACGGGGAGCTGGGATGATTTCACCAATCCACTCAAACTCCTGACGGGTGAAACTATTGATTCTGAAACATTTAACCACACCAATGGTTTATTCTGGCACGTATTATGGATATCGTTGGGGTGTTTCTGGATAGGTGTTTTCACAATTCGTCCGATGTTCCTGCCACGTAGCCGGGTACTGCTGGCTTATGGTGATGATCTATTGCGTGATCCAGTCGACACCAAGATTGCGTGGGTCATGGTAATAATTACGCTAGGGTTGGTGTGGGGTGGATATCGTTACACAGAAAACAAACATCCTTACACGGTACCTATTCAAGCTGGTGAATCTAAAGTTGCACCGTTACCGGTTGCACCTAATCCAGTTGCGATTAAGGTAACAGATGCTAACTATGACGTTCCTGGTCGGGCACTTCGTGTTAGCCTAGAAGTAACCAACAATGGCGATAGCGCGATTCAGTTTGGTGAATTTACTACAGCCGGTATTCGTTTTGTTAATGCCGTTGGTCGTAAAACGCTGGATCCAAACTACCCACGCGAATTGACCGCGATTGGATTGTCATTTGATGACGAAACACCAATTCAACCGGGAGAAACCAGAGAGCTGAGAATGGAAGCCAAAGATGCATTATGGGAAATTCAACGTTTGATGGCATTGTTGGGTGACCCTGAAAGCCGTTTTGGTGGATTATTAATGGCTTGGGATGATGAAGGAAATCGACATATCAATAGTATTGCTGGTCCAGTTATTCCAGTCTTTACTAAGCTCTAAGCTTTACCAGAGCTAAGTTAGTCGTCACAAACCGGTACATCACTGTCGCTAGACAGAGGGTGTGCCGGTTTTTTATTGGATGAGTAAAGAACAAAATATTATAAAATCTGTCGAAGGAACTGCTATATCTACACGAAGATAGTAGCTAAGGCGAGTCTAATATTGGCCTGCTTCGAGGAAGAACAGGTTACGAATGAATTAATAAAAGTTTACAGGGAGAAAATAACCATGATAAGGCGATCAATACAAACATTTATAGTATGTTGTGGTTTGATTGTGGCTTCATATGCCGGTTTTGTACAAGCACATGGCAGGGTGTCATTGGAGGAAGACGTTTGTGTTCGTCAAGTTGGGGAAAATATGGTGCATCTAAGTGCGTATCAACCACAACATGACCAAACTGGGCAATATTGCACAGAAATACCAGCTTCGGGAGATACTTATCTTGTCATAGATTTGATTGATTCGGCACTAAGAAACATGCCGGTAAGTCTAAAAGTTTTTCGCGGAGCAACTCCTGAAGGTGAGATGGTTACGCAGGTAAATGCCGGTTACTATCCGGATGGCGTTATAAATGGTTTAGGGAGGCTGGATCAAGGAGAATATTCAGTATTGGTGACAGCAGAAGGAGTTCCACCTTTAAACTATCATTACCAGTTACGCGTGGAAATGGTTGATTATACAAAAATGATGCGTGAGGCAATCGGACCGTTGATAGTGCTGCTGATATTGTCTTGGCTTATATTTAAGCTGGTTCAGTCTGGACGAATTAGCAAATGGTTTGGCTCTCGCTAAAATAGGTAAAAATCCATTTTTGCCACGTATGAATAGAGATACAATGAATCCTTTTTAGTAAAGGAGAGGTATAAGTGATAAAAATCCGGACAATACGCAGGGTACAGTGGTTAGCAGCAATATTAATCGGGATGGCTTGCTCAATACAGGTAAGTGCACATGGTGGACTATCTTTGGCAGAGGATATGTGCAAATTGACAATCGGGCCTTATACCATGCACTTTACTGGGTATCAGCCAGAAAACTCACAGGAACAGGAGTTTTGTGAGGATATCCCAAATGTTGGTCGTACGGTTGTTGCGCTAGATTACATAGACGAAGCATTGCGACCAATGACAACCGAGGTACGTATTATTCGTGATACAGGATCTGAGGATAATCTAGATGAAATTACTATTTTTCATATTGAACCAAAAGTATATTCAAATGGGTCGGTAACATTTGAATATGACTTTCCAGCGGAAGGAAAATTTGTAGGACTGGTAACGATTCGTGAAAATGATACGGAGTATGTTTCACGCTTTCCATTTGCGGTGGGGACCGGAGGTAAATCAAACCTACCGATGATACTCGGAGCATTAGCAATCGCTGCTGCCATCGGTTTTTTCTTCATGAGAAAAAATAAAGCAGCAAATAATAACCAACAGGCTGCGTAATTAGTCAAAATTTCGAAATCAGCTCATTTAGTGTGAATATCTACAGGACGAATAAAGTATGGAACTGAATCGTGTAATTACTTTAAAAAATAGAGATGATCTATTTCTAAGTAGGTGGTTACGATTAGGTCGTCGGATGAGCCTGATGTTATCTAGTTTATTTTTGGTGACATTAGCTGTCTATTCAGACAATGGTTTTGCTCATGCCTCACTCGTTAAGGCTGAGCCTGCGCGACGCGCTATCCTTTCGGTATATCCTAAACAAATACGACTCTGGTTCAATGAGGAAATTGAGGCTGACTACGCATCTTTGATTGTCTTTAATGAAGAAAAAAAAGCAGTAACAGAGAAGAAACCGTTAGTTCATCCTGATGATCCAAAATCGATTTTTTTAGAGCTTACAGAACTGCCACCTGGAAAATATACAGTTAAATTTCGTGTGTTATCGGTTGATGGCCATGTGGTTGATGCAGATTATAATTTCACTATCAAGAAAATCAATCAATAAAGAGGTTGCGTAGTGCTTGAAATTTTTGCGGCAACCGCTCGTTGGTTACAGCTCGTTGCCAATCTTGTATTGTTTGGTAGTTGTTTTTTTCTTGCTTATGCGGGGCGTTCAGCTGCATTGTATGACAATCTATGGGTTCGTCGTATAGAGCGGACTTTCCCATGGTTAGCTGCATTAATTTTGTTAGGTCTTCTGGGGATACTGGCGATTACAACGGGAGAAGCTACAGGTGTGAGTTCCGACGTTTGGTCGCCAGCTGCCTGGTTTGGGATCATTGCCAAAACAACAATGGGACATATGTGGGTTGCTCGGGCTGTATCTGCTACCATTTTGTTTGGTGTCATTATATTTTTACTAAAGACAATCCCCAGAAAACGTTGGCATTATTATTTATGTGCCGCAGCAGCGTCTCTCCCCCTTATAGCAGGTGCGATGGTTAGTCACTCTGCAGCAGAGGAAAACTATTTAACTTATGTGTCGCTTTATGCGATCCATATTTTGCTGGGAGGTATCTGGTTTGGTGCGTTGCCAGCTTTTCTGTTGATTATTTTTGATAAGCAATCATCAGAGGTAAATCAGAAAAATTTTGAATTAAATATAAACAGTCTTAAGCGGTTTTCTGGGCTTGCGTTACCTGTAATGCTATTAATTGTTCTTACGGGAATTATCGTAGCTGAGAAAATGATTGAAGATGACTATCATGCGTTGGTATCGAGCGCATATGGGTGGTTTTTAAATACAAAAATTTTATTGCTATCAATTATCTTGATGATCGCCTATCAGGCGAGATCTAAGTGGTTACCTTCATTCGAGAAAATAAAAAAGGTAGATGATGGCCTAAATTCCGAACTTAAATCAGATTCAAATTATTTCCGCCGATGGTTTTTAAGTGCCACTAACAAAGATGATTCAAATAGTCTTTTAGTTGACCCAAAAGTTGGGGAAGCAAAACTACAGAAATGGGTTCGTGTAGAGTTTATCCTTGCACTATTCTTGGTTTTGTTTGCAACTATTTTATCTAATACCATTCCTGCTAAGCATGCGATGGTGGAGTACTGGCCTTACCCATTCAGGTTTTCTATAGATGCAACTTGGGAAGACCCTGTTGTCCAAGGATATTTTTGGACTGGGGTGACGTTATTAGCCATAGGGATTAGTTTGATCTGGCTAAGAGTAGGGGATGGCTGGTTAGCTAAAAAAAGATATGTAGTATCAGCAGTTTTAATTATCACCGCATTCTTTGTTATCTTATATCAATTTGCTATCAAAGCCTACCCGGAGACTTATCAGGGTACGCCAGTTCCATTCGATGCAATTTCTATTTCTAATGGGGCTACTTTTTTTGCTGAGAACTGTACAAGTTGCCATGGCCCTCAAGGAGCTGGAAATGGTATCTTGGCTAAGACATTTACTCGACCAGCAGTTGATTTGCTGACAGAAGCGCATACCGCCAAGCACACTGCTGGTGATTTTTTTCATTGGCTAACTTATGGAGTGGCAGAAACCGGTATGCCTGGATTTTCAGGTAGATTATCTGAAGAAGATCGCTGGGATACAGTTAATTACATTCATGCTATGTCGAGAGGTTATCAGGCTAGGCTCTTGAACCCAAGTGTCGTTCCTGATCGACCATCCATAGGGCCACCGATGTTTCAATTTACAACAGTTGATGGTAAGACGGGTATTTTGAAAGATTATCGGCAGCGTAGCAATGTAATGTTGATTTTGTTCAGTTGGCCTGATTCAATCACTAGACTGAATGAGCTGAATAAAATGGCTGGTGAGCTTAAAGCTCTTAATACAGAAATTCTGGCTGTTCCAATGGATGGATATAGTAAGAAAATTCTGAAGGAACTCACTACAGAACTTTCTTTTCCCGTGGTTCTCGATGGTTGGTATGAAATTAAGCGTAGTTACCTTCTCTTTAGAAGGACGCTCACCCACCCGGATATTATGGGAGAGGGAGTAGCACCTGATCACATGGAGTTTCTAATTGATAGATTCGGCTATTTACGTGCAAGATGGATTCCGTCGATTGACAGCGTTGACTGGAAAGAATCAAACTTGTTAGCCAAGCAGCTTATGCAGCTCAATCAGGAAGATGAAATACTGCCTCCTCCAAAAGATCATGTGCACTAATATGTTTGATTTGATTTCTGAATAGTAGGAGCATAACGGTTTTCTAAGTTACCGAATTTCTGTAAGTAATTTTTGTTATTGCTAGTTGTTTTTATATTATTTTCTGGAATTCTTTTCTAAAAAAGGGACTGTAATGAAAGAGTTAATCTGTGGCGCGCTTTTGTTATTTATGGTTATAACGTTGTCTGGCCCAGTTTCTGCTCATACCGATGAGTATTTGGATACACTCGAAGCCCCTCATGGGGGGCAATTGCGTATGGCTGGCCCATTTCACCTTGAGTTAGTTACCAAAGAAGGAGAACTGCTTATTTACGTTACCGATCATATGGATAAAGAAATATCAACTAAAGGAGGCTCAGGGAAAGCCAATGTCATTAGTGAGAATGGAGATAAGGTCTCTATTGATTTAAAACCTTTTTTGGGTAATCTGATGAAAGGGAAGGGTGATTTCAAAATAACCCCAGAAACAATTGTGTCGGTATTTTTGGCTCTGGAAGGCCACGAGACACAAGGTGCTCGTTTTACTCCACTAGCACCTAAAGCAGCTGGGGGTGCTGATAGTAAAAATGTGGATCACCATCACCATGATCATGAAGATCATGTTCATGAAGTTGAATAAAAATTAACTAACTGTTTATAATTATTTTTTATCTAAGATGCTTTATGAATACCCTTGGACGTATGTTTTGCATCTTCCGAAATATTGGTTTTCTAAGTTAACTCGGAAATTCAGTTAACTGGATGATAATAAATGTTACAAAGCTTTGATATAAAATACGATCATGCTTAATGATCGTGCCAAAATTCTTCTTAAAACGCTAGTTGAGCGTTACATTCACGAAGGACAGCCTGTAGGATCACGTGCACTCGCAAAATTCTCAGGATTAGATTTAAGTCCTGCCACAATTCGTAATGTCATGATAGATCTCGAAGAGTTGGGATATGTTGCTAGTCCGCATACTTCCGCAGGACGAATGCCAACTGCGCTTGGTTACCGGTTCTTTGTGGATAGTCTGCTAGTGGTCAAATCCTTGAGTAGCGTACAGATGATGATGCTCGAGAATCAGATGTATCCGAGTAGTCCTGCACACCTAGTTAACGTTGCATCTAATCTATTGTCAGAGCTGACGCAGTTTGTTGGTGTGGTGATGGCACCAAGAAGAGCTGGGGGAGCGGTATTCCGTTACATCGAGTTTATGGTATTAACCGAAAAGCGTATTCTGCTAATTTTGGTTACGCCTGATGGTGATGTACAAAACCGTATAATTTTTACAGAAACAATTTACAGCCAATCTGATCTGACAGAAGCTGGTAATTTTTTGAATCTGCACTATGCTGGTTGTACCCTTGAAACTATTCGAACCCGATTACAAAGTGAGTTGATTCAGATTCGGCAGAATATTTCGTGTTTGATGAATGCTGCAATTGAGGTAGGTTGCGAGACTTTACAGTCGAATAGTGACGCGGTAGTGATTGCTGGTGAGCATAAGCTTTTTGATGTGAGTGATTTATCAGGAAATCTATCCAGTCTGAAAAAATTATTTGAACTGTTTGAACATAAGTCCAACTTATTGCAATTAATGGAATTAAGTCGCCGAGCACATGGTGTAAAAATTTTTATTGGTGGTGAATCTGATTCGGCAATACAGGAAGAAATCAGTATTGTGATGGCACCTTACAGGATTGAGGGTGAAATTGTTGGTACGGTTGGTGTGATTGGCCCACGGCGCATGGCTTACGAACAGATTATCCCAATCGTTGATATTACCGCAAAGTTGTTGTCAAGCAGCTTGTCTGAACACTGATATCCTCCTTTCTCTTGTTAACTTAGAGTAAATAATGCTACTTGAACCAACTTATCAACATGGAGCATCCAGTAGAGTCGGCGTGTTGCTTATTAATCTGGGGACACCCGGTGCGCCTACCGCCAAAGCTTTGCGGCCCTACTTAAAACAATTTCTCAGTGAGCCACGTATTATTGAACTGCCACGCTGGTTTTGGTGGTTCATTCTTAATGGGATTATTCTCAATACTCGCCCCGCTAAATCAGCTAGAAAATATGAACAAATCTGGACACCCGAAGGCTCACCATTAAAAGTGCATACTGAGCGTCAAACCACGTTATTGAATAACTTCTTACAAACACGAACTCAGTTTCCACCCATAGTGGAGTATGCGATGAGTATCGGTGTTCCTTCTATCAAAGATAAACTATGGCAGATGCGGGAACGTGGTTGTGACCGTATTCTAGTGCTGCCGTTATTTCCTCAATACGCAGCCAGCAGCAGTGGCTGTGCATTGGAAAGTGTTTTCTCTGAGCTTAGCAAGATGCGTAACATACCAGCGTTGCGCACAATTAAGCATTTCCATGATAATCCAGGATATATCGCGGCATTGGCGAAGAATATTGAGGATTATTGGGCTGAACATGGGCAGCCTGATAAATTGGTGATAAGTTTTCATGGTGTTCCTCGTAAAACTTTAGATGCGGGCGATCCTTACCATTGTGAATGCCATAAAACTGGTAGATTATTAGCTGAGGCGTTATCGCTGGGCGATGATCAATATCAGGTCTGTTTTCAGTCACGTTTTGGTTTTGCAAAATGGCTCAGTCCGTATACCTCTGAAATTCTGGAAGAATTGGGTAAACAAAAGCTCAAACGAATTGATGTGGTTTGCCCTGGTTTTGTTGCTGATTGCCTGGAAACTCTTGAAGAAATCGCAATAGAGGGTAAAGCAATCTTCATTGCTGCTGGTGGAGAAGATTTTCATTATATTCCCAGCCTGAATGAACACCCCGCCTGGATTCAGGCGCTTGGTGAAATAATATGTGCCAATCTAGTTGATTGGATCGATCAACATACTTCAGAAGAAGAGGCAGAACGCTCTCGTAAACTTGCATTGCAGTTGGGAGCACCTCAATAATCAGTCTGTATTAATTTATGTTGCTTGATCAGGAAAGCTATTTTCGAGCAGTTTTTTTTCTGGTTGTTTTGATAGGTGTAGCAGGGTGGGAAGTGTATGTACCCAGGCGAAAGCTATTGATAACTAAGTGGGTACGCTGGTGGAATAACCTCGCACTTATGTTCATTAATACCCTCCTGCTCAGGCTATTGGTACCGGTGACCGCAACCGGGATTGCGGCTTATGCTGCCGATAATCAATGGGGTTTATTCAATCAGTTGGAAATGTCAGCATGGCTGGCGGTCAGCTTGAGTATTATCCTGCTGGATTTGGCGATTTACGGGCAACATTTAGCGCTACATGCTTTTGCGCCGTTCTGGAAGTTACATCGTGCGCACCACGCTGATCTGGACCTGGATGTTACGACTGGTTTGCGTTTTCATCCGCTCGAAATGTTACTTTCAACGCTATTCAAGTTGATCGTCATTGTGTTGATTGGTGCGCCAGTGTTGAGTGTGCTGCTGTTCGAGATTATTCTGAATGCCATGGCAATGTTTAATCATGGCAACATAGCTTTGCCAGGAAAATTAGATCATTTTTTACGGTATATTATTGTTACACCAGATATGCACCGTGTTCATCATTCGGTTATTCCAGCTGAAATGAACTGTAATTTTGGATTTAATCTAGCTATTTGGGACAGATTGTTTGTTACTTATCGCGATCAACCGCAGGATGGTCATGAACAGATGATGATCGGATTATTGCGGTGGCGAAATCCAAAGTTTTGTATTCAGCTGATGAATATCTTGCGGATGCCTTTTGAGAAATAATCTTGAAAATATAGTGAATTCCTGGGTAAAAATTGTATGAAAAAATTTCTGATTTTACTTTTGATCTTGGTCCTTGGTGGATGTGCGACCTCTCCCACGGGTAGATCGCAATTGATTTTTATGCCAGACGCCGAATTGAACAGCATGGGACTGCAGGCATTCGAAACCATGAAACGCGATACACGAGTCAGCTCAAATGTTGCGAGCAGCGCTTTTGTAAAGTGTATCGTCGAGGCAATTACTCGTGAGGTAGGCGGACAGTGGGAAGTCGTGGTATTTGATGATAGCTCATTGAATGCATTTGCTTTACCCGGTGGGAAAATTGGTGTACACACAGGATTGATTGAATTGGTGGATAACCAGCATCAATTGGCAGCAGTTATCGGCCACGAGGTAGGGCATGTATTAGCCAGACATAGCAATGAGCGCATGTCTCAGCAGGTTGGTACGAAAATAGGAATTTCACTGGTGCAAGCAGTTGCTGCACCACAAACTGCAATGGGACAAACCGCCATCGGGTTGTTGGGTGTGGGCGCTCAGTATGGCGTGATCATGCCTTTCAGCAGGTTACATGAAAGTGAGGCAGATCGTATCGGCTTGGATTTGATGTCCAAAGCGGGATTTGACCCTGCCGAAAGTATTGTGCTCTGGCAAAAAATGTCACAAGCAAGCCAAGGTCCACGACCAGTGGAATTTCTTTCCACACATCCTGCGCATGGTACTCGTATTCAGGAATTGCAGACACACTTACCAGCTGCACAGCAAATTCAGAGGCAGGTAAATGCAGCAGGCAAGATCCCGCAATGTATCAAGTAATTCCGCTTGTAATAATATATGCTATTTATCAGTCAGTTATATATTTTTTTCCAAAAAAATAGCAAAAACCAGTATTATTCGCCCTTTAGCTTGTCATCATCTGCACTCTTGCTGTCTAGAGTTGTTTATTAATATTTCAAGAGGAATCTTTTATGTCACAAAAACATCCCGTCATTGCGGTCACTGGATCATCCGGTGCAGGGACATCCACGGTCAAAACTAGTTTTGAACATATTTTTCGGCGTGAACACCTGAATGTTTGTGTCATTGAAGGAGACAGTTTTCATCGCTACGATCGTGAGTCAATGAAGCAGGCAGTTGCTGATTCTGAAAAATCCAGTGGGCGACCTATCAGTCATTTTGGTCCGGAAGCTAATGAATTTGAAAAACTGGAGGTGTTATTCAGGGAATACGGCGAAAAAGGTGCAGGTGAGCGGCGTCTCTATCTACATAACGAAGAAGAGGCGGCACCGTACAACCAGAAACCAGGTACGTTTACACCATGGCAACCCATTTCTCCGGGTACGGATTTGTTGTTTTATGAAGGACTGCATGGTGGCGTAAAAAGTGAAACCGCTGATGTTGCCAAATATGTGGATTTGCTGGTTGGAGTCGTGCCTATTGTTAATCTTGAATGGATACAAAAAATCTATAGAGACACCGAAGCGAGGGGCTATTCTGCTGAAGCCGTAACCCATACCATATTGCGGCGCATGCATGATTATGTGCATTACATCACACCACAGTTCTCGCGTACCCACGTTAATTTTCAGCGAGTTCCGACTGTGGATACTTCCAATCCATTTATTTCCCGTGCGATTCCTACACTGGATGAAAGTCTGGTGGTTATCCGTTTCCGTGATCCCCGTGGAGTAGATTTTCCTTACCTGCTTAATATGATTGGCAATTCATTCATGTCTCGCCCCAATACAATTGTAGTGCCGGGCGGTAAAATGGGCATGGCAATCGAATTGATCCTGACGCCATTAATTCTGGATATTGTTGCAAAAAGCAAAAAATAACCAAGTCAGTTTTTCTATTATCCAGCAGGGGTGGGTAGTAAATGTGATCTGCCGACATTCATGAACTCGATTCTTTCCGGGCTGAATCCCAAGCAGCTTGAAGCAGTTACCTGGCCGCATCAGTCCGCACTGGTGCTGGCAGGTGCTGGCAGTGGAAAAACGCGAGTATTGACTACCCGCATTGCTTATTTGCTGCAATCAGGTTTTATATCTCCGCATAATATTCTGGCGGTAACTTTTACCAATAAGGCTGCGCGCGAGATGCTTGCACGCATATCCGCGATGTTGACCATACATCCCCACAACATGTGGGTAGGTACGTTTCATGGTTTGTGCAACCGCATGCTACGCATGCACTATCAGGAAGCCGGACTGCCACAGGGATTCCAGATTCTGGATATGGGTGATCAACAGGCAGTTATTAAACGACTGCTCAAAGCACATTCTCTGGATGAAAAAACTTGCCCACCAAGGCTGCTGCAGTGGTTTATCAATAACGCCAAAGAAGAAGGATTGCGCGCAAACCAAGTGGTACCAAAAGATAAGATGGAACAAAAGTTGGTAGATTGTTACCAACTTTACGAAATAACCTGTTTGCGTGATGGTCTGGTTGATTTTCCAGAGTTATTATTACGCTGCCATGAACTGCTGACTCGTAATCAGATAGTAAGAGACCATTATCGCGATCGTTTTGGTCATATTCTAGTCGATGAATTTCAGGATACCAATCGCTTGCAATACAAATGGTTGAAACTACTGTCTGGTCATGGATCAGGCGAGCAGCGCGCCGCCATTTTTGCGGTTGGAGATGACGACCAGAGTATTTATGCATTTCGTGGTGCGTATGCGGGCAATATGCAGGCGTTTGAGCAGGATTTTTCGATATCCGGGGTGATTAAGCTGGAACAGAATTATCGTTCGCAGGGTAATATTCTGGATGCTGCAAATGCGGTTATTCAACATAACGGCGGGCGGCTGGGTAAAAATTTGTGGACAGATGAAGGGGAGGGTGAGCCAGTCCGAACTTATTGTGCATTTACCGACCGCGATGAAGCTGCATTTATTGTCGATGAAATAAAAGCTTTACATGCCGAGGGACTGGCGTTATCAGATATTGCCCTGCTTTATCGCTCTAATGCACAATCCAGAATGCTTGAACATCAACTGTTTAATGTAGGGATTTCGTATCGTGTTTATGGTGGCATGCGGTTTTATGACCGCCAGGAGATCAGACACGTACTGGCCTACTTGCGAATGCTGGCTAACCCGGATGATGATTATGCCTTTATGCGCATTGTAAATTTTCCAACACGTGGTATTGGCGCACGCACGTTAGAGCAATTACAGGATCGGGCGAGTTCAGAAAATACCAGCCTATGGCAAGTGGTCTGTCAGCAGCACGAAGTTGGTGCTGCACGCGGGAAAAACTTGGCATCAGGTAGAGGCATCAATGGATTTGTCGATTTGATATTATCCATGCGCCAGGATTGTGAATCATTGCCATTACCTGAAATTATATCGCTGGTTGAACAGCGAAGTGGTCTGGAAATGTACTACCGATCCGAGCGGGAAGGTGGTGACCGCTTGGAAAATCTGAAGGAATTAATCAATGCTGCCACCAGCTTTGTACATGAATCAGAAGATGACAGTCTGACTGCTTTTCTGGCACATGCCTCTCTGGAAGGTGGAGAACACCAGGCTGGCAATCAGCAGGATGCGGTACAGTTAATGACGGTGCACGCCGCTAAAGGACTCGAATTCGCTGCAGTAGTTGTTTGCGGTCTGGAAGAAGGGTTATTCCCGCATGAGAATAGTCGCAAGGAAGCGGATGGTCTGGAAGAAGAACGGCGCCTGATGTACGTGGCGATTACGCGTGCCCGGCAGCGTTTGTATCTTACTTATGCACAGAGCCGCATGTTGCACGGGCAGATACATCGTAATGTTCCCTCGCGTTTTGTATCAGAAATTCCAGATAATCTGCTTAAAAAACTATCCTCAGATATAAGCTCGCATTCTTCTGAATTTACAACTGGGTATGCAAAGACATCTGGTTCCATAGCATCCGGCAAGAAGCGCAATGCCAGACAACCCTCTCTTGCATTGCACGAACACCCTTCAGGGTTGCAGATTGGTGAACGGGTTTCGCACCAAAAATTTGGCCACGGCACTATCATCAATTGCGAAGGCAGCGGCGAGGATTTGCGGGTTCAGGTGCAATTCAGTCTGCTGGGTGCCAAGTGGCTCTCACTGGCTTACGCCAACCTGACACGGCTTGAAGATCATTGATTTTTCCCGCTCAGGTTGTTCACAAAAAAATATTCACAATAAAACTACCAATTGAATAGCAGGGTTAACATGGAAACAGAAAAGATAAATGTATTGAAATCGCAATTACAAGACCTCAAGCAGAGAAGCAGTGTATTACGGGGGTATCTTTGACTTCGAAGCCAAACAGACACGACTAACAGAGCTGGAAAGGCTGACCGAGGACCCTACAATCTGGAATGATCCCACACGTGCGCAGGAAATTGGTCGCGAGAAGAAATTACTGGATAGTATCGTGCATACCTTTCAATCCACCGATAGCCAGTTGCGAGATGCGCATGAATTGCTGCAAATTGCGCAGGAAGAGGAGGATGAAGCAACTATTCAGAGTATTGCCAAGGATGTTGATTTGCTGGAAGCGGGTTTGGCTGCAATGGAATTTCGCCGTATGTTCTCCGATCCGATGGATCCCAACAACTGCTTTTTGGATATACAGTCAGGTTCAGGTGGGACCGAGGCACAGGATTGGGCGGCAATGCTGGAGCGCATGTATTTGCGCTATTGTGAACGGCGTGGATTTGCGGTGGAGATACTGGAAGAATCACCTGGCGAGATCGCTGGTATCAAAAGTGCAACTATTAAAATTAGTGGAGAATATGCCTACGGCTATTTGCGAACTGAAACAGGCGTTCACCGGCTGGTGCGCAAATCCCCCTTTGATTCCGGTAATCGGCGGCATACTTCCTTTGCTAGTGTTTTTGTTTATCCAGAAGTCGATGACAGCATCGAAATTGATATTAATCCAGCTGATTTGCGGGTAGACACCTTCCGGGCTTCCGGCGCGGGAGGGCAGCATATTAATAAAACCGATTCCGCCATTAGAATTACACATGCGCCATCGGGTATCGTCGTGCAGTGCCAAAGCGGGCGCTCGCAGCACCGTAATCGAGCAGATGCGATGGACATGCTCAAATCCCGTCTCTATGAAGCAGAGCTCAGAAAACGCAACGAAACCAAGCAAGCGGTTGAAGACTCTAAAACCGATATCGCCTGGGGTCATCAGATTCGCTCTTATGTGCTGGATCAGTCTCGTATCAAGGATTTGCGAACCAATGTTGAAATAGGTAATACTCAAGCGGTACTGGATGGCGATCTGGATGTGTTCATAGAAGCGAGCCTGAAGCAGGGTGTGCAGGGTGAGAGTGAAACAGGGTAGATTGTAAATTAATACTTACCAAGTGAGGATTGGGTCAATGAATCAACTATCAACAACGCCTGAAATGGCGAATACGGTACAGCCTTCACTGGTTTTTACGGATAGCGCAGCCAGTAAGGTAAAGGAATTGATTAATGAAGAGAATAATCCAGCATTGAATTTACGGGTATTTGTCAGTGGTGGGGGTTGTTCCGGTTTTCAGTATGGTTTCACGTTTGATGAGACGATCAATGAAGATGATCTGGTTACTGAAAATCAGGGTGTCCGCTTGCTAGTAGACTCGATGAGTTATCAGTATCTGATCAATGCGGTAATTGATTATCAGGAAGATGCACAGGGTGCGCAGTTTGTCATCAAGAATCCTTCCGCCGCATCTACTTGTGGTTGTGGATCATCGTTCTCAATATAGAAAAAACATACGCGAAAGTTTCCCGGATAAGCCATCCATGCATCATTGACCTGGTAGAGTAAAACTGGACACCTCAGTTAAGCTGCTTTTATCGATTTTGCTGCTTGTGCTTCATATTGGTTCGGATTTTTGTAATTCAGGTATGTTATGCGCAGATTATTTAAATTTGCTATCACTATGCTGTTCCTTAAGCGCATTGGCAATACGTTGCCTTGCTTCGTCGGATAAACTGAAACCAGGATTGGTTCGATATCGGCTTGATGCTTTACGCAAAAAATGAAGCTGCCGCGTAAAATTAGAGCAACTGTGGCATAACATCAGGTGCATCTTCAATGCGATGGATTCCCAGAATGGCAATTTATCATCAATTGATCGAGATGCCAGCTCGCTGGTTTGTTTACAATTCAACATTTAATCTATCCAATTACTTTTTAAGCATTTACTCAGAGATAACCGTGCCCGATGCATCAGTACCCACACATTAGTCGAGCTAAGTGTCAAATCTTTACAGATCTCCTCATTGCTCATCCCATATATTTCCTTGGCAAGAAATACCTCAGCCTGCTTTGGCTTGAGTGCGGACAAGCATTGCTGGAAGACTTTCCAGAATTCCTTATTCTGAAAAGCTGACTCTGGATCCGGAAAAGCATTTGGTTTATCGATCCATTTCCCATTGGTACTAAAAAAGGTGCTTAGATCATCACCATTATCTTGGTCAACCAGATCACTGATGGCCACTTCACGTCCTTGTCTCCGGAAATGGTCAATTAGCTTGTGCTTGAGTATGCCGACCAGCCAGGTTCTGACCGTGGATTGATTGGAAAAGATATTTTTGGAAGACATCGCCGCAAGTAGCGTTTCCTGAACGATATCTTCAGCAAGATGCGTATCTTTTGTTCTTGATAGCGCATACCTGAACAGATAATCTCCATGCTCATTCAAACAGGCAAGGCTGTCTAAGCCACCGTTCTCTGTAATCATATAGACACCTGCCGGGTCAAATTGCCACATGGAGGATTCAACTTGGATTTGCGATATGCTAATTTTACCTAATTAAAACTGACCATTAGTATTGGTTTAGTTTTATTTCTCCATTGCTGCAACAATTTGTCTAATTTGATGCGCAACATTAATTGTGGTGTAACCCGTAATCTCAAGCTGGCGGTCTTCATAAACATCCGCCCCGGGATGAGTATCACTCCAATCGGCCACTACCTGGTCGCGCTGCCGTATCAAGGTTTCTATCTGTGGGCGAAACAGAACCAGCATCGCGGAAATCCAGATATTGACTGGCCATGAAGGATGCGCGTGATCAATCCTGAAATAATCCAGCATGGTAATAACATCATCAGCCGTATGCCAGGCTTCAGCGGTCACCCAGCGGTTAATTGCAAATAATCCAATGGGAAAACCGTAGGCGTCCATGGAAATACCGACAAGATGTGAAAGTGCTTCCTTTCCTGAGGGCCAGCACTCAGCACCATGGTAGGGAACGGATGACATTCCGGCAGGCATTCCCGGTTGGCGCAGAAAGGTATGAAAATGCCCGTGCTCACTTGCTCCGGTACGGTGCGCATGATAGTAATACTGGCTGTGAGACTCCCCGTCAAACACGTCATCTTTGGGGTAATGTTCCATCTCAAAAAACTCACCCTGCCCTTTCAATACTTCTCCAACTATATTGAGCCCACCCTTCTGCAATACCCGGTAGCACTCAATGATCTGCGCGCCGGCATCCGCCATTCGCTCAAGTTGTGCGCGGGACAAATCGGCAAAGACATTCTTATCTGCTTTATTTACCACATCACTCATAAAAAAGGCGACGAAGCCTAAGTCAGCGCTTCACCGTAACCTCCTGCTAGATTGATCAACAGGGCTTATCTAACAGCACATGGGTTTCTCATGCTGCACGGATTTTTCGGTGCACACGGATTTCTGGCAGCACAGGGGTTGACTGCGTTAGCTACTGGGTTGAATTTTCTCTGTAATACTGCTGTATACGCCGTTAATGCGGCAAGTTGCCGTGAATCCCATGAGAATGGTTTACTCTGCATGGGCTTGATCATACAGTACTGCACCATTCCTTCCAGCGTGATTAATTGCATGCCATTATCGTCTGCCACCATTTTTACAAAATGTGGATACGGTTTGGCAAAGGCGGGTTGCAACATCGCCGTGCCGTCCTGATGACAACTTGAACATGCTACAGAATTATTGCGGCTGATTTCCTTGCTATTCCACAGCGCATTGCCTTCAGCTAATAAAGCGGCCTGGTTTCCTTGATAAGGCCGCGTTCCAGCTGGCCGAGTCACCATTTTGGGATCGACTTTGCCACCGGCAGCACAAGGGTTTCCTGCACAAGGATTCATAGCTGCGCAGGGATTTTTTGCAGCATAGGGATTCATAGCCGCACAAGGATTTCTTGCGGCACACGGGCCGCATGGATTACGATTTCCCGTGCGTGGCGCGCACGGCTTGCATGTGGCCATAGCACAGCCAGTCATTGCTAAAGGCAGACCTATTATGGTTGCACCGAATAAAGCAGAAATGATGGTCAGTTTTAATGGTTGAGCGGAACGTTTCATAATAATTATCCTTTGAGGCACATTACAACTTTAAAAACCCCGCGAAAATGCGGGGTATGACGAATTGGTTGCTAATTTTATATAATTACAATCACTTAGATCTTTTCGCAAAAAATTGTATTTTAGTAACTATGTTTTTTTGCGGCACAGGGGTTTTTAGCAGCACAAGGATTTTTAGCTGCACATGGATTTTTGGCCGAGCAAGGATGCTTTGCTGCACACGGATGTTTACCGGCACAAGGATTTTTCATCCCTTCCTGCTGAGGCTGAGCTTTTGCTTTTGGTGCACAAGGATTTTCTGCGAAAGCCGGTGCGCTCATAGAAATTGCTAGCAAGCCTGCTGCCATTGAAGAAATTAAAGTTTTTTGACGTGTTCTCATGATTAGTACTCCTAAAATGAAATTACAAAACGAGGCAAACAGTTAATTAATGGTGGTTCAAAGACGGAATCGAACAAAGCAGCTTCAATTCCTGCTTGTTAGTCGGAACCAAGTCCATTTCCTTACAATTACCATTTATTTCTGGAATACATAAACACGGCATTGAACTGATAGGCATGTCGAGCTTCAGGCCAATCTCCCTAAGTTGATTCGCGTTGCTGGGTGGTATTGAAAAGATACTGGGATGCAGTCAATGGCCAATGCTATCTGTTAATGACCTAGTGACAGCATTGGCTTACATGCTACTTCGAAGGCAGCTTACCGCCGAGGAACTGGCTGAAATTATTCATAAACAACGTCAGCGGAGACTTAGTGCCAAGCAGTCTTTCGTTCAGCAAAAAGTAGCTCTGGAGTAATCTGACAAAGTAGCTAAAGTTGAGAAGAAGTAACTACCTACCTTTTACTTTCTTCCCGTTCAACAACACTTGTAATATTTTTGACGTATTCGTGGATGCTATGGTCAGAGAAATGGTCCAGCCGGAACTGCCTTAGTCCGCGCAGGAATCCGTGCCAACGATCCAGCCGTTTGGCTGCATAATTGAGCGAGCGCAGTATGCCATTACGATTCAGATACATTTCGGTACCACCATGACGGTAATTCATCCATACCGGTGGCACCCGGGTAACGATGTCGTTATTGTTGACCCAACGGTAATGGGTGAGCGGCGCAAAATTGACATAGTGCTTGTCGCCAACCCGGGGGCAGCCATAGGTGAATAATTCACGGGGTTTAGCACACTCTTTGGAAATATGGCAACGGTAGGCGCATATAGTGGCCATTGCCGCACCCAGAGAGTGGCCGGTAAACCAGAGTGTTTTGTTCAAACCGTGAAGATGTTTTTCCATCGATGGCCACAGATCATCAACTTCGCTCTGAAAACCGCCATGTACGCGTCCAGCGGTTTCAGCCAGCACGGTAGCTACATTAGCATCCGCGTGAATGTCGTTCCATTCGTTGGGTTCCGTGCCACGACAGACAATCACCGCATCCTGATCATTCTCGAAATAAAATCCCTGAGCACCGTCGTATTCGAAATAAATACTGACTGAAAATCCTATGGCATTTACTGCGCGCTGTGCTTCATTGGAGTCGTTGTAAGCAATCATGGAAAGTTCAGCAAACAGCAGTGATCGCCGCAACAGAGACATTTCTGCAATATTTCCGGTTACGCGTGAATAAATAACTAATGGTACTTCTCCTGGATCGCTGATGGTCTGAGGAGCAAAAGATGCTTTCTGTTCGGGCATGTTAATAAATGATAGATTTAGGTAGTTAATTTTTGCGAGAAGTGCTCACAGGTGCAAATTTTACAGGGACTCATCATTTTTTACTGATTCACGCGTTGATGTCTGCAACGCGTTGCCTGTTGCATTTGATTGATAATGGATCTCGATCTGCGTTATGGTCAACTCTGTATTGTGTAAGCCAGGTACGCACGCATATTCACTCGCCGGGTAGTCGCCGCGAAACTGCATAACTGCCGAATTATTTTGGCCCGCAGCCAGTGCCATCAGGCATCTTCTATGTCTTCGAACGTCATAAACGCTGTCTACAAGCTCTTGAAACAAGTTGAGCAGTTACTAGCTTGAAAGACGATTAATACCGCGTATCGAACAAACTTCTTGGATCATTTGCGGTTGTGGCAGTCTGCGATTGCTTGTCAAAATGAATCAATTGCATATTACCCCACGGGCGCGGCGTGGTCTGTACTTCATGACCCAGAGACTGTAATGCGTTGATCCATTGTGCGTTGAATACGTCGGGTTCGATTTGCAGCACATCCGGCAGATACTGATGATGAAAGCGCGGTCTGGCCGCCAGTGTCTGCGGATTGGCGTTGGCGTTATCGATGAAATCGAGAATGACGAGCAGCAGCATGCTGATGATGCGCGAGCCGCCGGGGGTGCCAGCAATCAGAAATCCTTTGTCAGTGTCCACGAACGTCGGCGACATGCTCGACAATGGACGTTTTCCCGGGGCGATGGCGTTTGCGCGGGATCCTTGCAGGCCAAAGACATTGGGAATATGTTCCCCCATGGAAAAATCATCCATTTCGTTATTGAGCAATACGCCGGTGCTGCCAGCGACAAACCCTGAGCCGAAAAAAGTGTTGATCGTCAGCGTTGCCGCAACGCGGTTTCCGGTTTTGTCCAGCACCGCGAAGTGTGTGGTTTGAGTGCCTTCTGTCGGTAAATGTTGTGCTGGCGGTGATGGTGTTTTAGCCTGGCTGACACCCGCTTTATTCGGATTGATGATGGCCGCTTGACGGTGCGCGTATGCCTTGCTCAGCAGACGATCTGCCGGAACCGTGACAAAATCACTGTCGCCCAGCAGCTCAGCACGATCCTTGTAGGCCAGACGCAATGCTTCCACGATCAGGTGAACTTTCTGTACCTCATCCTGCTTTCCGTTTAATATCGTTTCAAGAATATTCAGCGCCTGCGCCAAAGTTAGGCCACCAGCTGAAGGAAGTGATACCGAAGTAATCTGTGCGTTGCGGTAGCGGAATTGCACTGGTTTTCTTTTGACAATATGGTAGTTTTCCAGATCCTGTTCGTGCCACAGGCCGCCCGCCGCGCGGACTGAACGTACCAGTTCCCGCGCGACCGCACCCTGATAGAAGCCTTTCATACCGGAGCGAGCAATTGCCGTCAATGTCGCGGCAAGCTGCGGCTGCCGAAACCATTCGCCTTCCACTGGCAATTTGCCGTCAGGCAGAAAAATAGCGGCGGTATCTCGATAGCGTGCGAGTTTCATTTCATGGTTTTGCAGTGTCTGCGCAAAACGCCGGTCGATCTTGAAACCTTTCTGCGCCAGTTCAATCGCAGGTGCCAGATTGGCCGCCAATGTCAGGTGACCGTAACGTGACAAATGCGCCAAAGCTGCCGGTGTGCCGGGTATGCCCGCAGCGATTGGCCCATCCAGGGATTTACCCGCCACGGGCTGGCCATTTTCATCGAGAAACATATTGCTCGACGCTTGACAGGGTGCCGTTTCGCGGCCATCGATCATCACACTGCGACCGGTTTTGGCATGATGCACCAACCAAAAACCCCCACCGCCCAGACCAGAGGCATACGGCTCCACTACCGCCAGCGCCGCACCAACGGCGATGGCCGCGTCAAACGCATTGCCGCCATTTGCCAGAATTTTTTCACCTGCCGCCGTTGCCAGCGGATGGGCTGATACCACGGCACTTGCGGTGCGTGCCTCAATTTGTCCTGAAAACCAGCACAGCGCAGCAACGCAGATAACAGCAAACCTACAGCGCAGTAGCATAATCTTGTTGATCGAAGTTTTAGTCATAGTGACGACGGTTGGCATCATTTTTTACCGATTCATGCGCCGATACTGAATGGCTTCCGCCACGTGCTTAGCGAGTATCGCCTGGCTGTGTTCGAGGTCGGCGATGGTGCGTGCGAGTTTGAGGATGCGGTGATAGGCTCGCGCGGAAATATCGAGCTGCGACATAGCGCGCGCCAGCAGGCCGTTGCCTGCCGTATCCAATTGGCAATATTCTTCGATCTGCGCTACGGTCAGCTCCGCGTTGTGGATACTTTGTCTGGCAAGCTGGTATTGACGAGCAGTTTCTACGCGTTCGCGAATGCTGTCGCTCGATTCGCCCTGTTTGGGACTGAGCATTTCCTGATGGGGTAGGGCGGGTACTTCGATCTGGATGTCGATGCGGTCGAGCAGCGGCCCGGAAATTCTGCCGCGATAGCGCGCAACTTGATCGGGGGTGCAGCGGCATTTACCGTCATAGTGTCCGGAATAGCCGCAGGGGCAGGGATTCATTGCGGCGACGAGCTGGAAGCGTGCCGGAAAATTGGCGCGTTGTGCTGCACGCGAGATGGTGATCATGCCCGTTTCGAGCGGTTCGCGCAGCACTTCCAGCACACGCCGGTCGAATTCTGGCAATTCGTCCAAAAACAGTACGCCGTGCAGCGCCAGTGAAATTTCTCCAGGACGTGGAATGCTGCTGCCGCCCACCAGTGCGACTGCGGAAGCCGTGTGATGCGGCGCGCGAAAGGGGCGGCGTTTCCAGTTGACGAGGTCGAAACTGCCATTGGCAAGCGACTGCATGGCTGCGGATTCAAGCGCTTCCTGTTCGGTCATGGAGGGGAGAATGCCGGGTACGCAGCGCGCCAGCATGGATTTTCCCGTGCCGGGCGGTCCCATCATCAGTACGCTGTGACCCCCTGCAGCAGCGATTTCCAGCGCACGCTTCACTTGTGACTGTCCCTTGACGTCACTGATATCCTGATAGGTGCTACTGGTTGGTAAGTAGGGCGCATCGACTGTGGCTAGATAGGGTTGCAGCGGCTCGTGGCCTTGTAAATGTGCACACAGTTGCAGTAATGACGTGGCGGAATAAATGGTGGCGTCCTTGACCAGCGCCGCTTCAGCAGCATTCTGCGCAGGCAGAACAAAACTGCGTCCCGAACGTACTGCGCTGTAAGTCATGGCAAGTGCGCCGCGCACCGGGCGTAATTCACCATTCAGGGATAATTCTCCTGCCCATTCGTAGCGATGCAGCTCGTCACCCGGAATCTGCCCAGTCGCAGCCAGGATACCGAGGGCAATCGGCAGGTCGAAGCGCCCACTTTCCTTGGGAAGATCAGCTGGTGCGAGATTGACGGTAATCCGCTGTGCCGGAAATTTGAAGTGGCTGTTTTGCAGTGCGGCACGTACCCGATCCTTGCTTTCCCGGACTTCTGCTTCCGCCAGTCCGACAATGGTAAAGGCAGGCAATCCATTTGCCAGATGTACCTCGACCGTTACCAGCGAAGCCTCCATACCAGAAAGCGCGCGGCTATACAGAACAGCGAGTGACATTGAGCAATAGACCTACCGGCTGTTTTCTAAATATATTTTTACAAAGAATGAAAAAGTACCGGAAGGTTTTATTCAGGCAATTAATTTGCAGGTTCTTTTTCCGTAGATGTTTGTTGCTGGCGTAACAGATTTTCAAGATGGTTGATCCGGTCTTCAAGTTCACCAAGTTTGATACGCGCGCGCTTGGTTACTTCCTGCTGCACCTCGAATTCTTCGCGGGTGACCAGATCCAAGCGGGTGAATATACCGGATAACATGGTGCGCATGTTTCGTTCTACATCCTTGGCGGGGCTATTGGCCAATATCTCATTTATTTTTCCACCAATTTCATCTAGTACATTCTTGTTCAACATTTGATTTCTCCATCAATAATCGGGATCTTGCTTTAAGGTGGGATAAAATCGCATATTTCCAGCCGATAGGCAATCATTAATCCTCTATCTTCCATTTCACAATGAATCGTTTACAACACTTGCAGGCATGGTTGCAATCGCTTTACCCGAGTCAAGCGTTGACGTTGACACCGGCTTCATTCGATGCCAGCTTCCGGCGTTATTTTCGTGTCAGTGTAAATGGTGAGACGTTTATCGCCATGGACGCGCCGCCACCACAGGAAAATTGCACTCCTTTCCTGCATGCAGCAGAAGTATTTGCGCACGCAACGGTTCCCGTTCCAGAAATATTTGCACACGATCTGCAACAGGGATTTATTTTGCTCGCTGATCTGGGGGATATGACCTATTTGCAAGCGCTGATCGAAACGCCGGATCGGGCGGATAAACTCTACAGCGATGCTATTGATGTTCTGATCAGACTGCAACAGGCAAGCGCGCCAACAGTATTTCCAAACTATGATCGGACACTGCTGCTGCAGGAACTGCAGCTTTTTCCGCAATGGTATCTGGCGAGGCATTTGGGTGTTGATCTGAATCAGGAACAGAAAGCCATGCTCGATTCCACCTTTAACCTGATTCTGGCCAACAATCTCGCCCAGCCGCAGGTTTACGTGCACCGTGATTATCATAGCCGTAATCTGATGGTAACTAACCCCAATCCTGGTGTACTCGATTTCCAGGATGCTGTCTATGGTCCGATCACCTACGATCTGGTATCGCTATTCAAGGATGCCTATATCTGGTGGGAAGAAGAACGAATACTCGACTGGATGATCCATTATTGGGAAAAGGCGCGTAAAGCTGGTTTGCCGGTGGCAGAGGATTTTTCTGTTTTTTATCTCGATTTCGAGTGGATGGGCGTGCAGCGCCATCTCAAGGTATTAGGGATCTTTGCGCGTCTCTGTCATCGGGATCATAAAACCAACTATCTGCAAGACATGCCGAATGTTATGCGTCACCTGCGAAAAACCTGCGAGCGCTATCGTGAACTGCACACCTTGTTCAATCTGCTGAACCAGTTTGAACAGGTAACGCCGCAGGTTGGTTATACTTTCTAAGCATATGTACCGGGCAATGTTGCTGGCAGCGGGAAAGGGTACGCGCATGCGACCACTTACAGATAATCTGCCCAAGCCACTGTTGCAGGCAGGCGGCAAAAAATTGATCGAATATCATCTGGAAAAGCTTGCTCGTGCGGGTTTTAGTGATATCGTCATCAACCATGCTTATCTCGGTAGCATGATCGAATCCACGCTGGGAGATGGCAGCCGCTATGGGGTTACCATTCATTATTCTGCGGAGCAGGAAGGGTTAGAAACAGCTGGCGGCATTGCCAACGCCATGCCACTTCTGACCGATACCACGCGCCAACGCCCCTTTGCTGTCATCAATGCCGATATTTTTTGTGAATTCGATTTTGCAGCGTTGTATGCGGTGTTGCGACAGATGCATTCGACAGATCAAACCCTGCTTGCCCATCTGATACTGGTAGATAATCCTCCTCATCATAGTGAAGGGGATTTCTGGTTAAACTCGCAATCCGGCCAGTTAACACCGGCAGGTGGTGTGGCGTGTCAAAAATTGACCTTCAGTGGCATTGGCGTTTATCATCCGGCGCTTTTTGCTGACATCGCTCACGGCCAGTCACAAAAGTTGGCTCCTTTGCTGCACGCAGCAGTTGCTTGCGATAAAGTCAGCGGCCGGTATTTTGGTGGAAACTGGATGGATATTGGCACACCTGGACGCCTGCATGAACTGAATGCGAAGCTTAACTGCAATCCGATGCGCTGATTATTCTTAGACCCCTTGAGTAAAGGAAAAAACTACCATGACCAATGAACTGATTTCCTGCGAATTGCACGATTACATTGAAGTCGTCTGTACATATCGTTACCTGCTCAAGCTGACGTTAAAGGATCAGTCAACTATTGAGGGCAAAGCGAGGGATGTCGTTACCTCACCAGATAAAAGAGAATTTCTGCTACTGGAAACCGATATAGGTGAACAGCAAATTGAACTAACCATGCTGCGTAAAATGGAAGTGCTATCACCGAATCCGCAATTTCAGGAAGTGGTTTTTAGCCACGCTTAGAGGTTGTTTGGAAAGATTTCTCAAAAAGAAAAAGAGGCTGAAGTAGCTAAGACCTGAGAAAGGGTCTGTAAATGGCTGCGATGTATGAGCGTCAAAGTAGGCTGACTGCCCCGGCAACAAGGACGTCTGATCGAGTATTTTGTAGCCTGGACAACGGCGCGTGGGGTGGCTGGTCTGGTGGGGGTACAGCCAAACACGGCAATTTGTTTTTTCATGCGACTTCGCCAGTTGATTACCAGCAAGCTGCCTTCATACGAGTTATCCGGTGAGGTCGGAGCTGACGAGAGTTACTTTGGCGGTGTGAATGAGTTGGGGGTGTTTGCCATGACAGAAAAAGGGCTGCGCGAGGTAGGCAACCCCTCCGCGCTTTTTCTCTCGCATCATGCCAGTCCAGCGCGAGCAAGACCGTCTCAAGGAAGCCGCTAAGCTGGGCTTCACTCGCGCTATTATTCCAAAAGCAAATCAGTCCAAACTACTCATTGAGGGGATTGAGATAATTGCAGTAGAGCGCATTGAAGAAGCAGTCAATTATTCGCGTAACCTTTGAACAGCGTGCTATGCGGTAATAGGGGACAGACCACGTTTATCGAAGACTAAACGAAAATCGTGGTCCATCCCCTGTTGTTTCGATATGGGCGAGCGCGCCCATGGTGTGGTTGCGAACGCTCAACTGCTGATAAAGGGTAGCGTTACCTTTTTCCCGGGCACATACGTTCAAATTTACCCGGTAGCAGGAGCGGGTGAAGCCCGCTGTAGCCGGTCGGGTGGAATGCAGCGTTGAACGTGAACGCTGGCCGAGGTGTGCGTGTTTGGAGCTTGCCGAAGCCGGAAGCCGCGCTGTATCGCACGATTGCCAGCACATTACCGCTGCGGCTTACAACGCTTGCCCTGGTATTCAAAACGATTCGGCTCGTAAGATTTACCATTCCAGCGCTGCACCGGAAAGCAGAACCCCTGCCCACCGATGGAAATATCCGGCCATCCTTCCACGCCTCGGGTTTTGAGGAATTCGGGTATCCCGTTGTTGCCCGTTATCACACGCCAACGGCCATCAGCTTGTTTGCTGACCAACTGAAACCCCACCTCATTGCCGCCGTAACAAAACGTACCACTGTCGGTCACGAGTGCTTCGGGTCTGCCATCTCCATTCAGGTCGCGCACGGTTTCTATCGTCGCACCTGCCGGTTCCGGCGCGCCCGGATCGGTGGGCGGGTTACAAATCAGCCATTTGCCTTTTATAAGCGTGGCACCCGCCGCCTTGAATACCGCTGTGCGGTCCGCTTCGCTTAAGGTCAATGTCGCAGGCTGGGCCATGGCTGCAGAGGCAAACACCGAGAAAACCAGCCCAGTCAGCCCTTTAAAAAAACACGATGATTGAATTGCCATGATTTATCTCCACAGATTCGGCTTTACCCCGCCGAGGGGACAAGGAATTGTTCAGTTTACAGCCAGGTAATGGAAAATGGAAAGGAAATGGAAAGGATGGAAAGGCAGTTCGGGAAAGCGGGAAAGGGGTCGGGTTACTTTTCGCCATCATTTTTTTGTTTCCGTGGTCTTCCCTGAAGTGTAATTCTGGTACGCCGACCCAAAATACGCTCGATTTTATCCTGAAACTTGCCCGAACCCAGTGAGCAATCTTTATTCACGCGTACTCGCATCGTTGTTATATCATAATCTGCCAAAGGCTAGTTGAATAGCGCGGATAAGCCAGTGCACATGTCTCGGGACTTGTAACTAATCGGCGATATTTCGGCGGAACGAACAGTCACTCAAGGACGTTCCCATCAACACGGTGCCGATAGCTTGATCAGCGGTAATCCCCGGGACAGACCACCATCTCGGCCCGTACCGGGTTGAGTTCAATATAGCGCATGCAGGTTAACAGGTAACGTTCGCTTTCAACCAGACTGGATTTGAAACGCCCTTCGAAGAGCGTGCCCGTGCGCTGATATATCCTATTCAACTACCGAACGTACCGGCGACCGACCGATTGCATCAAGCTGGAAATACCATCCGATGATTCCGCCAGCGCCAACAGGTGGACGTGATTAGTCATCTGCACGAACGCATAAAGCCTGCAATTGTTCTTTCCCAAGGCTTCGCGCAGGTATTCGAGATAGATGTAATATCATCTTCGTGAAAAAAGATGGGCTGACGGTTGTTGCCTCGCTGCACAATGTGCTGCGGGATATTCGGCAGGTTGAGTCGAGAAAGGCGCGCCATGGCTGTTTTGTAAATGATACGTAAGTTTCATCGTAGTACAGTAATTTAACCTAATCCCTTTTTTGGATCCCTTTTTTGGGGCTAGCCACGCGAGTCTTTCGGAAGTTTATCAATTTCTTTGAGAATCATTTTTTCTCGCTTCTTTGGATCCATGAAGTGCTCCTGATAAATGGCCGCAATAAAAAGGAGCACCATGAAAATAACAAACATCCAAAAGCCAAACGGATAGATGAATTCTGAAAGTTCGGACGTGCCATTGTACTGAGCCAAATTCTCGTCTGACTTGATGGATATACCGGAAGGCTCGGAAGTTCGAAATAAGGTGACATCAATATATTCCGACATTGCGCTTATTTCAATTGATTCCATGGGACGCAAATCACCTAAAGAGATAACAATCCAGTCTCCTTCCCTTTCAATCTTGGCAGCAGCTTGGGTATCGACAGTAACCATACTCGTTGTATTTTTCTTCTCATCTAGCTGCCAGAGATATGACCCCTTGAGCATGAGCCGTACATTTTTTTCAAGTCGTTCACCGCCATTCTGAATCTTGACTGATAGGCTCTTTATGCCCTTAACTGAGATAGGGCCTGTTATTGTGTAATCGAGCTTATGCTCGGGAGAAATATATTTCATTCCTAAAGGAATGATGGCAGCTAGGATTGGAATGAGTATGCCAACCCACAGTGACATTACGCTCAGTCGAAATTGTTTTTGATCGCTCATGGAGTGGCTAACTTAAATTCGACACCCCAAAAAATGCCGATAAAAGCACCTTCGAGGTGGATAATCTGAGAATATTAATGTAATGCATTGTTTTAAATCGATGTAGAAATTTAACACACCCAAATTTTTCTGATAAAAACGACATGAACGCATCTTCCAAGTTGCTTGATCAAGGACGCGATAGGTTGCGGGTGAAGTACTATGCTATTCGCACTGAGCAAAGTTATGTAGGGTGGATTAAACGTTATATTTACTTCCACAGCAATACTCATCCGAAAAATTTAGCTGCACAGGATGTCGAAGTGTTTCTGACGCATCTTGACCAGGTCAATCTGTTTTCTTAGAGTCAATTGAGTTATTGAGTGTATTTCATAAAAATCCGAGATAATTTTTCGCTGCTGTATTGGATTACAAAATTAGAATCACTCAGAAATCACTCAGAAATCTTTGACGTTGGTGTGCGTAACAGCGAATCTGGTGTCAGAAAATGATCGGCTACAAATAATGCGAGGGCGACCTGTTAAAATCTTGGGTTTACTGCAATTACTCAGGTCATTATGAAGGTTTTTGTCCGGTTTCTAATCTATGGTTGTTTTGTTCTCGGATTTTCTGCTTGTTCCGTTGATGAGAAAGTGGATTCAGTTCAAGCGGTGGTTCCCTGGGTGAAAACCGTTTCAGTCAATGTCGATGATCAATCCGCGCTGGTACTCTCCGGTGTGGTACGTGCGCGCTATGAAACGCCGGTGGCATTTCAGCTAAGTGGTCTGATTGCGGTGCGACATGTCAATGCCGGGCAATCGGTTAAAAAAGACCAGCTTTTATTTGATCTGGACACACGCGATTTGCTGCAGACGATCCAGGGTGCTGAGGCCGAACAGAGGGCTGCACAGGCTGCGCTTGCTACCGCAGTGGCAGACGTTAATCGGGATCAAAAATTACTGGCGAAAAATTTCGTGAGCCAGCAGGCGCTTGACCGGAGCAGATTGGTTGAACAAGAAGCGCGTGCCCGGCTGAATGTGGCACAGGCAAGACAAAAGCAGGCACAACATGCGTTGGGATACGCTAAGTTACGCGCGGAAGCGTCCGGCGTGCTGATTGAAGTAAGTGGGGAGCCTGGTCAGGTTATCGCGTTTGGACAGGCGATTGCGGTATTGGCGCACGATGGCGAGCAGGAGGTGGAAGTATTTTTTCCTGAAAATATTCGGCCACTTGAATCAGGAATCGTCGATCTGCCTGATGGCAACACATTGCCACTGCTGCTGCGCGAGGCGGCAGGGGCGGCCGATCCTGCCAGCCGCACCTGGCGCGCACGTTATCGGATTACGCAAGATCACCACAATTTATCATTGGGCCAGGTGGTAAAAACCCGTTTCATGAAAACCATCGGTACCGGCAACACGTTGAAAGTTCCGCTTGGTGCGTTGGATGAGCGCGGCAAAGACACACGCATCTGGCTGTTACGTGAGGGTAAGGCACAGCCAGTACTTGCTTGGATTGTCGCACTGGATAATGAACATGCCTGGGTACGTGCTGATTTGCCGGAGAGTAGCCGCATTATTGCGCTGGGCGTTAATCGGCTTGAAACTGGCATGGCTGTCCAGGAATTGGGGCAGTGAGTTTCCCTAATCTTTCTGCGCTCGCGGTTCGCGAACGTTCGGTCACACTGTTTTTTATTCTGTTCTCTGTTTTTGCTGGTATCTATGCTTTTCTTTCGCTGGGACGTGCGGAAGATCCTGCGTTTACCGTGCGGGTGATGGTGGTATCGGTACTTTGGCCAGGTGCCACCACAGAAGAAATACAAAATCAGGTAGTGGATCGTCTGGAAAAACGGATTCAGGAAGTAGAGCATCTGTATCGCATTGAAACCACCATTCGTCCGGGTCGGACGGATTTACAGGTGGAATTTCATGATTACGTTACCAATGCCATGATTCCGGATCTTTTCTATCAGGTACGCAAACGTATGGTGGATGAGGTGCCTCACCTGCCACGAGAAGTTGTTGGCCCCATCATTAACGAAGATTTTTCGGATGTTTACTTCACCCTTATTGCGCTTGCTGCGCCCGGTATGCCAATGTGGGAGCTGACACGTGAAGCGGAGGCGATACGTGATCGGCTGCAACGCGTTGAGGGGGTGCATAAGGCGCTGATATTGGGGGAACGTGATGAACGTGTTTATGTTGAGTTTGAGAATGCTCGCCTGATTAATCTGGGGATTTCCCCGCCAGAAATCTTTGCCGTAATCGAGGCACATAATCGCATGGTTCCCGCTGGCCACCTGGAAACCAGCGGCCACCGGATTTACCTGCGGTTAGATACCGATCTTGCTGATCCTGAAAAACTGGCCGCTATCCCGATTCGTATTGGAAACAGCTTGCTGCGCCTTGATGATATCGCGACCATTCGTCGTGGTTATGAAGACCCACCGAGTTACCTGATACGCGCGCAAGGTGAGGATGCTATTGTGCTGGGGGTCGTCATGCGTAAAGGTGAAAATGGCCTGAATCTGGGAGAGCGTCTAGCGAGCTTCCTAGAAGCTGAGCACGCTCGCATGCCACTCGGCATGTCAATCACACAACTGACCAATCAGGCGGAGGTTATTTCCGCTGCGGTGGATCTTTTTCAGATCAAGCTGCTGGTTGCGGTCATGGTTGTGATGGGAGTGACCTTGCTGGCAATTGGTTGGCATGCAGGGCTGGTCGTGGGTATTGCAATTCCAATCACGCTGGGGATTACTTTTCTCCTGATCAAGATAGGCGGCATCAACCTTGATCGTATTTCTCTTGGTGCGCTGGTTATTGCGCTCGGCTTGCTGGTGGATGACGCCATTATCTCTATTGAAATGATGGTCGTTAAGATGTCTGAAGGCTGGGATCGTGTCCGCGCTGCCGCGCACGCCTGGACAGTCACCGCAGCGCCGATGCTGTTCGGTACGTTAGTGACGATCGCAGGTTTTGTGCCAATTGGGTTTGCAAAATCGGGCGTGGGTGAATATGCAGGCAATATTTTCTGGGTACTCGCTTACGCATTGCTGGCATCCTGGATTGTGGCGGTAACATTTATACCCTACCTGGGCACGTTGTTATTGTCTACCAGACAGAAACACGCTACTTCAGAGGATGCGCTTTATCATACACCACCATATAACAAGATTCGTGCGCTGATTAACTGGTGCATATTGCATCGTAAAACAATTGTCTTTGGCACGATCGGCCTGTTGATATCAAGTGTCGCCGGACTGGCAGGACCCGTGCAAAAACAATTTTTCCCCAGTTCAGATCGACCGGAAATACTGGTCAGTATTTTTATGCCGCAGGGCAGCGCAATCACCAATACCGATGCAACCGTGCGAAAAATGGAAACGATCCTTGCCGAAATGCCCGAGATCAAAACCTACTCGGCCTATATTGGTGCCGGTGTGCCACGGTTTTTCTTCGCGGTTAACCCAGAACAGCCAGACCCAGCTTTTGCAAAACTGATTGTTGTGGCCAAGGATCTGATTGCGCGCGATAAAATCATGGCAGCGCTTGATCGTCATATCGTTAACGGTGCGTTCCCGGAAGCAAGGATTCGGGTATCGACATTATTGTTCGGTCCACCTATTATCTGGCCGATTACATTTCGCGTAGTTGGTACAGACCCTATCAAGTTGCGTGAAATTGCGCATCAGGTGCAGGATGTGATGAAAACCAATTCCTATGCGCATGACCCTCACCTGGAATGGGATGAACGTGCACCGATACTTCATCTGGTCATCGATCATAACCGGCTAAGTCTGACGGGGCTGACGCCTCACGATATAGCGCAACAGCTTCAATTTCAGCTGGATGGACTATCTGTTACGGAAGTGCGGCATGATATTCGTACCGTGGAGGTTCGCGCACGTGGGCTCAGGGAGAATCAGGCAGATCTGCTGGCGCTGGAAATTCGCACCCAGGATGGACGGAAAGTGCCCCTGGCGCAAATAGGCGAGTTACAGGTGCGTTATGAGGATCCGGTTATTCGGCGCTACAATCGCGAGCTTTTCATCGCGGTAAACGCGGAAGTACGTGGCGCACAGTCGAGTGATGTTACTGCTGCCATCTGGGAAAAACTCGAAAACATCCGCACGGCATTGCCGGAGGACTACCGCATTGATATTGGTGGAACCGTTGAAGATTCGATTCGCGCTGACTCCTCAATTGAGAAGCTGCAGCCGTTAATGATTGGCCTGATGCTGATCTTTATCATGCTGCAGATGCGCTCGTTTTCTGGCACCTTCATCGTCGTGGCAACCGCTCCCCTCGGCTTGATTGGCGCAGTTATTGCGCTGTTACTGTTCAATCAGCCGTTTGGTTTTGTTGCACTCCTGGGGTTGACTGGCCTGGCAGGTATTCTGATGCGCAATACCTTGATTCTCACCCAGCAGGTTTCTGACAACATTGCAGCAGGTATGGAAATCCTGCCTGCCGTGGTGGAAGCTGCCGTGCACCGTGCCCGCCCGGTTGTTCTGACGGCGGTGGCCGCTGCATTGGCCTTCATTCCCCTAACGCTCGACAGCTTCTGGGGGCCGCTTGCCTACGTGTTAATTGGCGGGGTACTGGTCGGCACTGCAATTACACTTCTCTTTGTTCCTGCGCTTTATGCGCTTTGGTTCAGAATACGGTGATCCCTGTGTGTCAGGATAGCTTAATCCGTCTAGTGTGAAATCGACGATTACTTGCGATCATGCATCATTTTCTTCACCAGGATGAGCGTTGCCAGCATGAACAAAGCCATGTGATGATGTCGAGTATCTCGTCAATTTCCAAACCTGGATTATTCTATAAACAAGAATTTTTTATTAAATTCCTGGCTTCCTTTAAAACATTTTGCATCTACCTGCAGTGGAGGAGTTAAATCTGGAATCTGGACATGATTAAGCTCATTTAATCTCATTGATTGGCTAGGTTGGTTGCCGATAGCTATCGAACAGGAATCCATGCCGGCATTCTGAAAATAGAGATCACCGCGTTCAGCACCATTGATTTTAATCCGATCAAAATGGCCCCGAGTTCCGATGGCGCCGACCAGACTCATGGCAGAAACTAATTCAGCCATGGGTTCTGGTAATGTTCCCCGGGGTATTCTTGTGCGAAACGCTTCGACAGCGGCGGAACGTACACTCGACAAAGTGCGTGCCCCAAAATAGGGAAAAATGCCCTCTTGCAAATCTCCCCAGATAAAACCGCCCATTCCCCCAAATATGGGAGACAAATCCAGTACTTGAAGAAATGTGTTGAATTGATCTACTGCTTTTGTCTCTGTAGGAAAAAAATTAAAATCCTGCACAAGACCCGGTACCAGGAGCATTTTACGACCAATTGGATGATTCTTCTCCAAAGATGTTATCGTGCTCAAGACCCAGCGAATATATGTTTCTTGTGACTGAGAAGGAAGGCTTGCCAGACTGACAGTTGTGCAACGGTTTTCATATCGACTGCAAATAATTCCTAAGTCTTCGCCTACAGCTGTTGCTTCAGCAAAACCAGAGGCAATTAATGCGTTTACTATATTCTGATCTGTTACTTTGAATAAAGATAACGAGCTAAAAGCTCCCAGGGCAAGATCGCTGGCAATATCGTCACTATTAAGAATAAATTTTGAAATATCGGTGATGCCGCAATCATCGAAAGCACCATAACAGTCGTACCCTAAATATTCAGCCTCATCCAGTAAAATAATATCGCTCTCTGGATTGGTGAATTTTTGGTAAAGCAACTCAGTGTACGCCTCGATATGCATCATTCCTGCGCCGGGTAGTGCCTTTTTTAAATTCCGGCTTAATTTTCTAAATAAAGGCAATGTAGCGGAATAACCACTATGAATTTCCTGACAAGCTGACGCAGTGCCTTTAAGGCACGCAAAGCGAATATGCCATAGCGGTTCATCAATCAGAAATAAAATAGGACCCCGATGAACAGATGCCTTGATTGCCTGGATGATAGGTAAAATATCCAAATCGTTGTACACGCCACGCTCCTGATCAAAGAAAAACCGTCCTATTTCAATTGTCGGTAATAGCCGGTTTGCGTTCTGATTGAGATAACCTGTAATTTCAGAGGGTTGTGCTGGTGAAAAAGAAAAAGCATTTGAAAAACTAGCAACTTCATTGATCTGATTGGGATTTGTCAAAGCAAACCCCAGAAGCTTTTCGGATTGATTGGTATCGAAAGGTCGTGAAACGGTGTCGTAGCAAAACTCGTGAAGAGTTGCATCGGTATTCAACTCACCTGCGTGGAAAACCTGAGATGGATAAATTCTGTAGTAGCCTTGGTAGAAAACTTCAAAATTTGTCAGATGCGTATTCGTTCTAAGCAAATCTGCATGGCCTTTTCTACATTCAATAAAAAAACTATCATTTCTGCGGGCAAACGTTGGGCTGGTTTCCTGGAAGTGTGAATCAGCATAGTAATGAGCAATATTCATTCCATTTTTTTGTAGACGTTCTATTGCGCTGCTAATGAAATCATCTATCACGCGTAATACGTTCCCATCGGATTGACCCTGTGATCCGTGATAAGGATGCGGACTTAGCACCACGAGTGTTTTTTCATTTGAAAACTGGAGTTTTCTAAAAATATACTCAAAATAAGCGGAGCCACTTGCAAGCCCACTCATTTGCGCCAGATTGTTATAAAAATGACTAATATGCGCAAAAGTATCGGGGTTAATCTCTTTGTCGCCAGGTAAATCGTATCGCCATAAATCTGTATTTAAATACTCTGCTGATACTCGTAATTCTTCAGCGCGCAAATTACCGCAAGTCTCACCTGAGTTGAATTCACACCCGGATTTTCCAAGCGTAAGAAATATCATTGCGCAGTAATTGTTTGTCTCGGAACAGTGATCCTTCAGCAAAGGGTAAATTGGCAATTCACTCCCTGGGCTTAACCCCACAAAAACAAAATGATTAGGATTATCAAAATTGGCATTACCAGCCTTTAAGCAGGCGAGATCCTGTTTACAGGGATCATCTGCCGCAGAAACGATTGCTGCCCCAAAGAAACTTATGATTATAAAAAGGATAGTTGGCATATTTTTATTTTTAATACATTAAGATACGAAATATCTTATACCTATTAACACATCAAATTACACTATTCCAGCAAGATAGACTATTCGGGAATTAATGTGCTTGGAATGCCGAACCGGGAGAAGATGACTGATCAGTTTTCGATAGATTTTGCCGGGAATTTGATGACTTTCGCCGGATTGCTGGGAAAAGTTTTAGCGAGCATCGCGCGTAGTGCAAGAGGAAACTCCTGCTGCAGGCGCAGCATGATAGGTCCCTGGTTTTCCCGATAAAAAACAGAGTCATAGGCGACGGCCTGATCCAGTGCGTTGCGCTCCCAAGAATGAAAGTGCTGCCAGGCAATATCTACCCAACATTTGCGCTGACTATCAATGAAGATAAATTCTTCTGCATCCAGGATTGCTAGTATCTGCATGCTGCGGATGGGAACAAACAACTGTCCGGATGAACATCTGGCAAGTAGTTGAATGGCCATATTATAGGTGGTGGCAGGCAGTGTGCGCCGTTCCCGGTTTATTTCAGTTTCGCGATAGCAGGTAATCTCCATACTCTGTACCCCACGTTTCAGGTTTGTCAACAACCAAGTAACGAGTGATGGTTGGGGTGAGAGGATTTGAATCTCCGGCTCTTGCGTCCCGAACGCAGCACTCTGCCAGGCTGAGCCACACCCAGAATTGTTGTGGCTGGTATGCCTTAATGGGTTGTGATTATGAGGATTTAAACCTGACAAATCAATGATTACGGTTGACGGCAAATTCGGCCAGCTGAATCAAAAGCTGTTTATACGTGGAATCCGAGATTGTTTCGATGGCGGCCAGTGCCATGGTGGATTCTTTGCGTGCGCATTGTCTGGCGTAATCCAGTGCACCTGTTTCTTGAATAATTTTTAATACTGGTTCAAATCCATCGGCTCCACCAGTCTCAATCGCACGCCGAATCGTATCAACTTCGTGAGTGTTTCCTGTACGCGCAGCAAAAATGAGCGGCAGGGTAGGTTTGCCTTCTGCCAGATCATCACCCAGATTTTTGCCGGTATCTTGATTGTCGCCAGAATAATCGAGCAGATCATCTACCAATTGAAATGCCGTACCTAAATGCATGCCATACGCAGCCAGTGCGGTTTCTTCAGCAGGTGATGCTTTTCCCAGAATGGCACCCAGTCGTGCGGCTGCTTCAAACAGCTTCGCTGTCTTGAAGCGGATAACTTGTAGGTAATTTTCTTCTTCCACGTTGGGGTCACGACAATTTAATAGCTGCAAGACTTCACCTTCGGCAATGGTGTTGGTGGCATCAGCAAGTACTTCCATTACGCGCATATTTTGGATTTCCACCATCATCTGAAAAGCGCGTGAATACAGAAAATCACCTACCAGCACACTGGCGGCGTTACCAAACAAAGCGTTAGCAGTGGCCTGGTTGCGGCGCATGTTGGAATCATCGACGACATCATCGTGTAGCAACGTTGCGGTATGAATAAATTCCACAACGGCAGCCAGGATGTGATGGGAAGATCCTGAATAACCAAATACGCCCGCTGACAACACTACCAGCGCCGGTCGTAAGCGTTTTCCACCACTATTGATAATGTATTCACTGATTTGCTGGATAAGCACGACCTGTGAATGGAGCTTTTGCCGGATTACGTTATCGACATCTTCCATGTCTTTGGCTATAAAGCTTCTGAGTGACTCGATTGACACAATTGCTCCTTAGGGTTCGTTAGTGAATAAACAGGGCGTACGTTGTTGCGTATTCGGGAGAGATGCAAGCCATTTGTTGTGAATCACACAACGGCGTATCTTTCGCCTTGGTCTGCGCCAAAATCGATCCCAGCATATCTCCTGTTTATTCATTAACAAGCCCTTAAATAAACCGCTATGGTAGAAACGTCGTGATATTGGTGTCAAGCTGGAATCTGAAATAACGGAAAAATAGTCCAAGACAAGCCAGTGGTAGTAACTTCCTTTGAATCATACTGTCGAAAGTTTCGTTATAATCAGCTGTTTTAGCATTGCACCATCGGGAAGATTTCATGCAACTTTTTGCTTTTGGTATCAACCATCATACGGCACCCTTGGATATTCGAGAGCATGTTGCTTTCCCTCAGGAATCCATGCAACACGCTCTCCATGATCTGGTTGGGCGTCGTCCGGTCAAAGAGGCGGCAATTGTCTCTACTTGTAATCGCACCGAAATTTACTGTAATACCGATGCACCAGAGCAAGCCGTTAACTGGCTGGCTGATTTTCACCATCTGCAACCGGCCGATCTGGAACCGTATCTTTATAAATTAGCCCGTGAGCATGCGGTGAAACATGCATTTCGCGTGGCTAGTGGACTGGATTCAATGGTATTGGGCGAACCACAAATACTGGGGCAGATGAAAAATGCAGTCAAATCTGCTGAAGCAGCAGGCACGCTGGGACTATTGTTACACAAAACTTTCCAGCGGACATTTTTTGTGGCGAAGGAAGTTCGTACTTCTACCGAAATAGGTGCCTGTTCCGTATCTATGGCGGCAGCGGCAGCTCGTCTGGCTGAGAGGATTTTTGGTGATATCAGCGAGCAACGCTTACTATTTATTGGTGCAGGTGAAATGATTGAGTTATGTGCGGCACATTTTGTTGCCAGGCATCCGGTGAGCGTGACAGTTGCCAACCGCACGATCGAACGCGCCGAATTGTTGTCCCGTCGCTTTAATGCACAACCGATCTCGTTGGGGGAATTGCCGGAGCAGCTGGCATTGCATGACATCGTGGTGACCTGTACTGCCAGCCCTTTGCCTATACTTGGCAAAGGGATGCTGGAACGAGCCATCAAATTACGCAAGCATCGCCCGATTTTCATTATCGATCTGGCAGTGCCACGGGATGTAGAGCAGGAAGTTGCTGAACTGGATGATGTGTTTTTATATTACGTGGACGACCTTGCTGATATTGTCAAGGAAGGGCTGGATAATCGTCAAAGTGCTGTTACTGAAGCAGAAACTATTATTGAATCTAACGTACATGATTTCATGCGTTGGGTATCTGCGCGCCAGACTGTTCCCACTATTCGCGTATTACGTGACCACGCGGAACGATATCGTCGTCATGAGCTGGATCGGGCGCACAAGTTGCTGGCCAAAGGAGAGGATCCTGCCAAGGTAATGGAATCTCTCAGTAATGGACTGACCAATAAATTTTTACACCTCCCATCAACTGCGCTCAATAATGCTTCAGATGGCGAGCGTGAACAGCTTGTTGAACTGGTTAATCGGTTATATCAACTGCATTATTCAGAATGAACAAAGGCATTATGGATCAGCTTACCCGGCTTAGCGTGCGCCTGGAAGAGCTGGATCGGTTATTGAGCAGCGAAAAAATTACCAGTGACCTGGATAATTTACGTAATCTTTCCCGCGAAAGAGCAGAAATCACACCGGTTGTTGATCTTTATCGTTGCTATCATCAGGCGGAAGGCGATATTGCTGCCGCCAGGGAAATGAGCGTAGATCCACAACTGCGGGAATATGCAGAAGCCGAGATAGAGGAGGGTAAACAAAAGCTGGCTGATCTTGAGGTCGCGTTATTGAGGCAGTTGCTGCCGAAAGATCCTAATGATGAGCGTAATATTTTTCTGGAAATTCGCGCAGGTACGGGCGGAGATGAATCTGCGCTGTTTTCTGGCGATCTGTTCCGAATGTATACCCGTTTTGCCGAGCGTCAAGGCTGGCAGGTTGAGATCGTATCGCAGAGCCCATCTGAAATAGGGGGTTACAAGGAAATCATTGCGCGTATTCTTGGTAGAGGTGCCTATTCCAGACTAAAATTTGAGTCAGGTGCGCATCGAGTGCAGCGTGTTCCTGTGACTGAAACTCAAGGGCGTGTCCACACCTCCACTTGTACGGTTGCGGTCATTCCTGAAGCTGATGAATTGGCGGAAGTCACTTTGAATCCAGCGGAAATGAGAATAGATACTTATCGGGCGTCTGGTGCCGGTGGCCAGCATATCAATAAAACCGACTCAGCGGTACGCATTACCCATTTGCCAACTGGTATTGTGGTTGAGTGCCAGGAAGGGCGCTCTCAGCATAAAAACAAGGCACAGGCTCTGAGTGTTCTCGCTGCTCGCATCCAGAACAAGCAGGTGCAGACACAACAAGCTGAGCAGGCCGCTACCCGTAAATCTCTGGTAGGCAGCGGAGAGCGTTCCGAGCGAATTCGCACTTATAATTTTCCACAAGGACGCATCACCGATCATCGCATCAATCTGACGCTTTACAAGATGGATCAGGTTATGGATGGTGATCTGGAAGAATTGTGCGCCGCCCTGGTTGCTGAGTATCAGGCAGCGCAACTAGCTGCTATTACGGAGAAGTAATCAATAATTTTCTCCTGACATGGTGACGATTGCAGAGGAGATTCAGCAATGGGCAGGCGAGGTGGATCGGCTGGATATCAGTTGGTTATTGCAACATGTGCTCAATGTCAATGCGGCATTTCTGGCTGCGCACCCTGATTATGCGCTGACTGTTGAGCAGGCGGCGTATTTACATCAATTATTAACTAAACGGGTCGCCGGGATGCCGGTTGCTTATCTGACTGGCAAGCAGGGGTTTTACGACTCTATCTTTGAGGTAACGCCAGATGTGTTGATTCCACGCCCTGAAACAGAATTGTTGGTAGAAACGGCATTGGCAAGGATTCCAGTCAATCATGCTTGCAATATCCTTGATCTGGGAACGGGTAGCGGGGCGATTGCGATTACCATTGCCAGGCATCGCCCTCATGCACAGGTTTTGGCGCTCGATATTTCATCCAAAGCATTGTTGCTCGCTCGCAAAAATGCAGAACGGCTTTCAGTCAGAAATATAGATTTTGTGATGAGTAACTGGTATGAGTCTCTTATCAGCGAAACTAAATTTGATGGAATTGTTGCTAATCCACCTTATATTGCCAGCAATGATCCTCATCTTGAGCAGGGGGATTTACGTTTTGAACCAATGCTGGCGTTGGCGGCAAAAAATAATGGATTAAGCTGTCTGCACAAAATTATTTCGCAGGCGCCTCAATTTCTACGCCAGGATGGATGGTTGCTGTTTGAGCATGGATATGATCAAGCGGCGGCTTGCCGTCAGCTATTGACCACAGCCGGATTTATGAGGCTCATTTGTCAAAAGGATTTTGCACAAATCGATCGGGTCAGCGGGGGATATTACCGCTTGATGCCCTGCTGATGTACCCTGATTACGCGGAAATATTGCAGGTAAAAGAATTCTGTGTAAGATAGCTCTGCTGGGTGACGGTACCCAAATTCAGAGAAATACTAAAATCAAATAATATTTAAGGAGTGATTAATATGGATGTGATTGATTCGATTGAACAACAAATAGCTGCCCATCCCGTGGTGTTGTTTATGAAAGGAACACCGGAGCAGCCGCAATGCGGTTTTTCCGCGAATGCGGTGCGCATACTGAATGCCTGTGGGGTTGAGGATATTTATGCAGTAGATGTGCTTGCCGATGCTGAAATTAGGCAAGGAATCAAGGAGTTTTCAAATTGGCCAACTATTCCGCAGCTATACATAAAGGGTGAATTCGTGGGTGGATCAGATATTTTGTCTGAAATGTTTCAGAATGGTGAACTACAAAAACTGTTAGCTAGCTGATTGCTATGGCAATCAGCCAGTAGCGGGCAAATTTTCCAGCAGCGATGAACAATAGCGCTGCAAGCCAATGAATGCGTAACCATCCGGCAGCTACACATAATATATCGCCGATCAGCGGTGCCCACGAGAGCAACAAAATTGGGGCACCATAATGGCGGGTCCATTCCAGGCCGTATAGATGACGGCCTATCTTTTTGGATAAGGTGGCTTCATCCGGCAACAAACGACCGATCAGGTAAGAACTCATCCCACCGAGGGTGTTACCTATGGTGGCAATAGTGAGTGCTGGCCAGAGCAATTCTGGATAGGTGAGCAATACACCGGCCAGCACGGCTTCCGAGCCACCCGGTAATAAGGTTGCCGCAAGAAAACTACTGATAAAGAGTGTAAGTAGACTGGCGTCTTCTGTCATGGTGCTTGAAAGAGCGACTTCGGCGGACTGATGTTATTTATCGAGATAGGGACACTTCGAAAAACCGCCTCGAACGATTCGAGTGCAAGGCAGCTGGAGGTAGCGACTGAGACATATTAAGTATATAGACGAGGGAGTGAGCTCTGCCCAATGCGGCAATCGGATTGTGCAGCAGGTTTTTAGAAGTGTCCACAGGCTTACGTCACAACTTCTGCAATTTTTGTTTCTTCCCGAAGTTCATTTTTCTCCCCCAGATAATAACAAAGACGCCAGCTGTGATAGGTTACCCGTTCCAGCCAGCGGACTGCATCGAGTGCATCGAGCGCATCCGAGGGGCCGCATCGTCCACTAGCCGTTTCATGGAGAATACCCAGACGATTGTCGCGGCGCAAATCCGCTAAGGTTTGCGCCTGTGCGCCGATACTGTCAAGCCAGTCTGCCGGTGCGCGACCGAGCAAACCTTGATGGACGAGTTTGAGCGCTTGCTGGCATTGCATCAATACCGGCTGTAATAACGGTTGAAAGAGCATGCTGCGCTCACCGGGTAATAAATCGAGACGCTTGAAAAGGCGCATGAGATGATCAATCGCATGCAGTTGGTGAACACGATCAAGAGACAAAGGTTCATCCTCATTCATAGGGGGGATTTTACCGAAAAAACGTTCAGTAACATCCAAAGCCTGTTTGATCTCGTTACGCTCACGTTGATTGACGCTGGCTATACCGCTGCCCAGTAAATCCAGCAGTAATTTGTTGATTGCCAGAGTGGTCTCGATCAGCGTGCGACGGGTGGATTCAAGCGCTACTGCCGGTGCCTGCAACAAGGCATCGCCCAAGTGGCGCGTCAGTCTGGGTTCCTGTTCAGGCAAAAGCCATTCAATCCAGCGGCAAAATGTGCGACTGAAAGGTAAAAAGAGGATAACGCCAAGCAGGACAAACAAAGTATGGAAGGCCGCCAGACTGATTGCGCCGGGTGCCAGTGCAATTGCCTGCTGCAAATAGGTGATGCAGGCAAGCAATAGCGGAAAGCAGAACAGGGCGATGATACCGGTGGCGAGATTAAAGGTAATATGCGCCAGCGCAGTGCGTTTGGCGGAGACGTTGCTGCCAATTGCGGCGAGCGCGGCGGTAACGGTTGTGCCGATCGCCGCGCCAATCACCAGGAGGGCTGCCTGTTCAAAATTGATGGCTTGCGTATGCAAAGCCGTGAGCGTAGTGGCTGCCGCCGCACTGGAAGATTGCATGATGATGGTCATCAATACGCCAATTGCTATAACCACCAGATAAGCGGTTATTCCGCTGACAGGTAATGTGGATAAATTAAAGGTTTGGGCTAAAATGTGCATGCTGTCCTGCAGGGTATCGATGCCCGCAAAGATTAGCCCAAAGCCTGCCAAAGATAGTCCCAGTGAACGTACCGTACCCCGCGCCAGCAATCGTAACAGCGCGCCAATACCGATCAGCGGAAAAGCATAAAAGCCCAGGTTGATTTTCAAACCCAGAACCGAAATCATCCAGCCGGTGCCTGTCGTACCAAGGCTCGCACCCATGACCACACCAATCGCCTGCGGAAAAGTGAGCAGTCCTGCACTGACAAAACCAATCAGCGTAACGGTGGTTGCGCTGGAAGATTGGACGAGTAACGTAACGAGCGCGCCAGAAGCAAACGCTTTGTAGGGCGTACCGGTAAAGTGTGTCAAGGCACGGCCCAATGCTTTGCCTGCCATGGATTTGAGCCCATCGGTCAGCAACGTTATTCCCATTAGAAACAAGCCAATGCCGCCCAATAGCTGGAAAGCCATTGCGGTCATGTATTTTCCTGTCTCGGTTCCGCGATATTGATGTAACCCAGGAATCCCCCAGATTGACGATTCCACAACCGGGCGTACAGTCCATCATGCGAGAGTAGCTCCGCATGGCTGCCTTGTTCGATGATCTTGCCTTTATCCATGATAATCAGTCTATCCATGGCGGCAATGGTGGAAAGGCGGTGCGCGATGGCAATGACGGTTTTGTTTTGCATGAGCTCATAAAGACTTTCCTGAATGCTGGCTTCAATATCGGAATCCAGCGCGGAGGTGGCTTCATCCAGGATCAGAATAGGCGCGTTCTTGAGCAGTACACGCGCGATGGCAATGCGCTGGCGTTGCCCGCCAGAGAGATTGACGCCACGTTCTCCAACCATGGCATCGTAACCACGGTGTCCCTTGCTGTCGACCAGTGACAGAATGAATTCGTGGGCATGCGCCTGTTTTGCGGCAGCAATCATTTCCGCTTCACTGGCGTCTGGTCTGCCAAAGATTATGTTTTCACGAATCGAGCGATGTAGCAGCGATGTATCCTGGGTCACAATCGCGATATGGGTACGTAGGCTATCTTGTGTTACCGTGCGAATATCCTGCTGATCGATGCAGATGCTGCCTTTCTGGATGTCATAAAAACGCAGCAGCAGATTAATCAGAGTAGATTTTCCAGCACCAGAAGGGCCGACAATACCTACTTTTTCACTCGCCTTGATATCAAGTGATAAATGATCAAAAATCTGGTGTTTTTCACCGGTGAGGGTCTGGTGATAAGTAAAGCTTACCTGGTTGAAGCTGATTGCTCCGCTGGTGACATTCAATACCGAAGCATTAGGTTGATCGATGACAGCATGGGGTTTAGCCAACATGTTCATGCCATCTTGCACAATACCGATATTTTCAAATAAATCGCCAATTTCCCACATGATCCAGTGCGACATACCGGTCAAGCGGATGGCCAGACTCAGCGCAATGGCGATGGCGCCAGTGCTGATGCTGCCATCCAGCCATAAAGTGATTCCCAGTACGCCGATCGAAAATATGGACAGCATATTGTTGAGCCAGACACAGGTCGTCAACCAGGTGACCAGGCGCATTTGTGGATGTACCGTGTCAAGAAATTGCTGCATGGTATTGCGTGCGTGATCTGATTCGCGTCGCGTATGTGAGAAAAGTTTGAGCGTCAGGATATTGGCGTAGCTGTCCACGATGCGTCCAGTCATGCTGGAGCGTGTGTCTGCCTGGAGTTTGGATATATGCCGCAACCTGGGAACAAAGTAAAAGAGGATAGTGCCGTAGACGATCAGCCAAATGATTAAGGGCAGGCACAGGCGCCAATCAGCATTGGCGATCAAAAGCAGGGCAGTGGCCAGATAAACCGACACAAACAGCATAACATCGAGGGTTTTAATGACTGTTTCACGTACTGCCAGCGAAGTTTGCATGACCTTGGTGGCGACGCGCCCACTAAACTCGTTCTGGAAGAAATGATAGCTTTGATCAAGTAAATAACGATGGGCTTGCCAGCGGACAATCATGGGAAAATTTCCCATCAACGTTTGATGCAGAAGCAGCGAATGAAAAAAAACCAATACCGGCATCAGTACCAGAATGAATAATGACAGGCCAAGCAGGGAGAGAGCTTCTTCCTTAAGGAAGAATTGCGGTTCCTTGACGGTCAGCCAGTCAACGATGGTTCCTAGTACACCGAACAGCATCGCTTCGCCAACGGCAAGGCAGAAGGTGAAGAATGCCAGTAGTAGCAGAAATCGTTCAATTCCTCTGGTGTAGTGACGGCAAAACTGAAGCAGTGTACCGGGAGGCTCAGCCGGTTGCTCAGGGGGAAAGGGATTGATCAGATTTTCGAAGTAGCGGAGCATGAAGCAGTCTATTCTCGGCTAGTCTCCTAGCCGCCACTGAGCCGGTCAAAAATACGGAAACCTGCTACATAGGTGCCGACAGCGGAGCCAAAAGATGCCAGCAGGAAAACCAGTAGGGTTCGTGTCACCTGATTCTTCCACCAGCCACTGAGGCGGGCGGTATCCTGGCGCAAGCGCATGAAATCAATTACTTTTGGCTTGCGCAAAAAGATTTCTGCCGCTGCTGCCACCATGCCAGCACCTACCATGGGATTGAGCGAGGTCAAGGGGGCAGCGAGAAAGGCAGTCACGATGGTTAGTGGATGCGCCAGGGCGATGAGTGCTCCGAGTGCGGATAAGCCTCCGTTAATCAGCACCCAGTCGACCACCATCGCCAGCCCAATTTCAGGACTGCGCTGAAATCCAAGGAAAAACCCAGTTAGGATTAACACAACAATGACCCATGGGGCGTACTTGATCCAGCGAGCGGGTTGTGGTACCACATCGAGCTGGCGAATGACGTTTTCGGGTGAGTCTGTGCCGGGAGCGCGCAACAGATTACCGATTCCTTGCATGTGTCCTGCACCGACGATCGCCAATGTGTGTTGATACTTGCTTTGTGATATTTCTTGAAGGAGTCGTGCGGACATGTACTGGTCACGTTCGGCGATCAGTGGCTGATACAGGTCTTGTTGGTTCTCCGCAAGTTGCGAAAAAGTACTCTCCAGAACATCGCCTTCCTTGAGCCGCTCTATTTCCTCGGTACTAGGCGTTTCGCGGCTGATAATGCTGGCCAGTAATCCACCGAATAGTCCAAATCGTTGCCACCACGGAAAATTATGGTAAATCCGTTTCAGGGTGGTGCCAATTTCGCGATCAATCAGGATAACCGGCAATTTGGCCGCCTGCGCATCCTGGATTGCAGTGCGCATTTCAGCACCGGGTTCTATGCCCATACTTTCCGCCATACGCTGCTGGAAAGCGCTAAGTGCCAGGCTGGCGGCCACCATGTACGCCTGCCCTTTGCGGATGACCTGAAACAAATCCATTTTGGCAAGCAGATCAGGCTGAATAATGGCTTTGTATCGGCTGGGACATAATTCTACTGCCACTGCGTCAAATGCTTGCGTGGCAATTAGTTCTTTAACCTTGTCCGCGCTGGCCTGGGAAACATGTGCGGTTCCTAGAATGGTGATTTTTCGGTGGTCGTCCAGTTCGATGGTTTCGAGCGGCTCTTTGGATTCATTTACTGGCATGAATAGATTTTAACGTTAATAAGAGGGAGAAATAAGCAAGTATGTGGCGTGCGGACAGCATGAATGCTGTAACGACCTGCAGATCAGCACTCAGTGATACTGACGGCCAGCCCCCCAAGCGAAGTTTCTTTGTATTTATGTGACATCTCAAGGCCAGTCTGTTTCATGGCGGCAATACAGCTATCGAGCGGCATAAAATGCTGACCAGATCCACGTCGTGCAAGCGAGGCCGCTGTATGTGCTTTGATGGCACCAAACCCGTTACGTTCGATGCAAGGTACTTGTACCAGTCCTCCGACTGGATCGCAGGTCATCCCTAAGTGATGTTCTAGCGCAATTTCGGCTGCATTCTCAATCTGCTCGGCAGTTCCCCCCTGCGCTGCGCATAACCCGGCTGCTGCCATGGCGGCAGCAGAGCCAACCTCACCCTGGCAACCCACTTCTGCACCTGAGATGGAACTGCGATGTTTAATCAATCCGCCAATTGCTGCCGCTGTGAGTAGGAAATCATGAATTTGCTGGCGGGTGCCTTGCTCGTGTAGTAGTAGATAGTACAGAACTGCAGGAATAACCCCGGCAGCGCCATTGGTAGGAGCAGTTACCACCATATGACCAGCAGCGTTCTCTTCATTGACTGCCATGGCGTAAGCACACAGCCAATCGTTAAGGGTTGCCTTTTCGGGACAAGTCTGCAATTGTACAAACAGATCATGTGCGCGTCGCCGGATGCCAAGTCCGCCAGGAAGTCGGCCTTCCGTAGCCAATCCACGCTCGATACAGCCGCGCATTGCCTGCCAGATGTTGTCCAACCCCTCATCCAATGCAGCCGCAGTCATGGTAGTCAATTCATTGGTACGCTTCATCTCGGCAATCGATAAACCGCTTTGTTGCGACATTTTCAGCATGCTGCGCGCCGAGTCGAATGGCCACGAACAGGTTCTGTCCGGCTCAAGCTTGAGTGGTGCGTCTAAATGATCAATTTCAGCAGGTGTGCAGATAAAACCACCACCAATAGAAAAATAAATTCTGGAAAGAATAGATTTTTCGTGTTCATCTGATAGTGTGAAAATCATGCCATTAGGATGCTGGGGCAGAGGATCGAGTTTGTCAAAAACAATATCATCAGCTGGTTGAAAAAGAATCGGCTGCTCAAAAGTAAAGGTGAGCGTGTTTTTTTTCCAGAGGGAGGCAGTTAATGCATGAACATCTTGCTTCGCCAGTGAGAGAGGGGTATATCCATGTAGTCCAAGCGTGACTGCACGATCAGTCGCGTGTCCCTTGCCGGTAAAAGCCAGCGATCCTTTTAACGTGCAATGAACGTGATATTGGCTGCTGGTGGATTTTTGCAATGCGTATTGCTCGATTTCATCACGAAAAGCATTTGCTGCAGCCATTGGTCCCATGGTATGAGAACTGGATGGGCCTATACCGATTTTGAATAAATCAAGTGTACTGATAAACATAAAAGAAGCCGAGCTAAATCCACATATAAACCGCAAGTTTCTAAAAGAAGTGATTCGGTTGGTATACTACGCTATAAATTTTATTGGTCAATATGGCTATCAGGTATTGGCGAATTAGCCGAATAGTGATTGACCTAAGTAAACGGGCTATGGTCTAATCCTGTCGTTGTCAGGAGACATAGGCGGTTAACTCAGCGGTAGAGTGTCACCTTCACACGGTGGAAGTCATTGGTTCGATTCCAATACCGCCTACCAAACTGTCTTTATATACAAAAGTACTGTAGAAGAGATTCTTCAAAATATTTTTAATTTACCAAAAAATAGCTTGGCGCCTGCTAATTTACAGCGAGCTTTTTCTTCCAAATCTGACAGGCAAAGATAGTGATGAATCGAGTAAGGTTTGATCGACAATTGTTTGGTCTAAATTTAAATTTAGTCATTTTGCACGGTATATTGCTCGTTGTCTGGATGGTATTGTTTGTAGTAGCGCCTGTGCAAGCCGATCTTGCGGATACGATTCAACGAGTCAAGCCGGCGATAGTAGGCATCGGTACCTATCAAAAAACACGTTCTCCACCACTGAGTTTTCTGGGGACAGGTTTTGTGGTGGATGATGGTTTGCATGTCGTAACAAATGCGCATGTGGTACCTGAATTGTCATCCGATACCCACAAAGAATCATTGGTTATCATGACAGGTAGCGGGGAGAAACCCGAAGTGAGAGCCGCTAAAGTGGTTGTGCTGGAAAAGGAATACGATATTGCCTTACTGCAGATCGAAGGTGTGCCACTACCAATTATGAGGCTGGGAGATTCATCTTCTGTTCGCGAAGGTCGGGCGCTGGCATTTACCGGTTTTCCAATTGGAATGGTTCTGGGGTTTTATCCGGTAACGCACCGAGCTAATCTGGCATCGATTACTCCTATTATTCTGCCTGCCTATAATGCTAAGCAACTTGACGCGAGTAAAATTCGTCAGCTGCAACGTTCCCCCTATAAGGTATTTCAACTTGACGGTACCGCCTACCCCGGTAACAGCGGTAGCCCGTTATATGATCCGGAAATCGGTGAAGTTTACGGTGTAATCAATATGGTTTTTGTGAAGGATAAGAAAGAATCTGTACTGAGTAATCCCAGCGGGATCAGTTATGCTATACCGGGTAACCATATCAAGGACATGCTTCAGCGGTATAAAAACAACTGATTTTTATGTCAAAATACCAACCTTGCTATAATTTTTGACTGGAGCGGGTTGTGATTCGAATTTCCAATCACTACATTTCCAAGATATCGCTGGTACTTGCAAGTATTGAGGCGGTCTTGCTAATTTTGGTTTTTCTTGGCGGTGCGGGTATCCGTTTCATGCAGTGGAGTGGATCGCCCTCAGAGTTGATGTTTGACCAATTACCTGGTGCGGTTCTGTTTATGGTGGTAGTCCTGGCCTGTATGGCAGCGTTGGGAATGTACCAGATTGATACCAAGCAGGATTTTGAAAACGTTCTGCTCAAACTGTTACCGTCTTTGGCAATGGGTTTTGCCATCATGACGTTGATTTTCTACATGTTTCCAGATATCTATCTCGGACGTGGCTTACTGGCAATCGTTATGCTTCTGGCATTGTTGCTGATACTGCTGGAACGAATACTGATTTTTCGGTGGTCGGGAATAGATCGTTTGCGTTCCAAAGCGCTGGTATTGGGAGTCGGATCATCTGCAAAAGAGTTACTTGATCTGGTAGCGGAAAATACTACACTACAAAATATCAATATTATTGGTTTTGTCCCATATGCTGCAGAAGAACGCAGCGTGCCAGCGGCATCCATTATCCCTAAAACAGCTACGCTATCATCGTTAGCCGATCGGTATAATGTTCGCGAGATTATTGTGGCCACGCAAGAGCGGCGGGGAGGTACTTTTCCTATCCAGGAGCTTCTGGAATGTAAAATTCGCGGTATCAAGGTAACGGATATTATCGGTTTCTTCGAGCGGGAATGCGGGCATTTACGGATGGATTCACTCTATCCAAGCTGGCTGGTTTTTGGCAGTGGTTTTAATCAAGGTACGTTTCGAACGGCAGTAAAACGGATATTTGATCTGGTGATGAGCCTGATATTGCTGATCGTGATGCTACCGATTATGTTGCTGACTGCGTTGCTCATTCTGATTGAGGATGGCTGGCCACTGTTTTACCGACAGGAGCGCGTCGGGAAGAGCGGCAGAACCTATATGGTCGCAAAATTCCGCAGCATGTTTAAAAACGCCGAAAAAGAAGGAAAGCCACAGTGGGCAACGACTGATGATCCCCGTGTCACTAGAGTGGGCGGGTGGATTCGCAAACTGAGAATTGATGAGTTACCACAAATCATCAATGTACTCAAAGGAGAAATGAGCTTCGTTGGCCCCCGTCCGGAACGGCCATATTTCGTTGATTTACTTACGGCACAGGTTCCTTACTACAGCATGCGGCACAGCATCAAACCAGGTATCACCGGTTGGGCTCAGGTGCGCTATCCTTATGGTGCTTCAGTGGAGGATGCCATTGAGAAACTGCAGTACGATTTGTATTATGTCAAAAATCATAGTCTGTTTCTGGATCTGATTATTTTGGTTGATACCGTCGGTGTCGTACTGTTAAGCAAGGGAAGCCGGTGAGGAAACCAGTCCAAATACGGCAGACTGATCAGCAAAACAACAGAGCAATCTGACCGATTATGCCGATAGGGTTGGATGTTGCCAGCTACGCATCGGCTTCCATTGCTTTTCTGTTTTTATCCATTCTGCTATTAACTAGTTGGCACGGGCGCCTATATGGTTTGCTGCTTGCTATTGCCTCCCTGACGACTGCGATCTGGGCTGCGGTGGTAGCGGCGTTGGCCCACTGGCAGTATCCCAACCCGGTGCTGGTGGAAATACTGGAAATTCTGCATTACGGCACGTTAACTGCTTTTCTAATTGTTGTATTGAACCCTTTTCAGACGCGTAAAACAGCAGTTGATTTACCGCATATCCGACCTGCAGTGATTGCTGTCGGTTTGTTTTATCTGGGTTGTCTGGTATACGTTATCTTCTTTGGTTGGACCAGTCCCATTGATCTGAACCAGAATGCCCCCTTTAGTCATCAGTTTCTGATCGGGGTGATGATGGCCATCATTGGCATGATTCTCGTTGAGCAATATTATCGTAATGCTCCTCAGGAACAGCGTTGGGGGATTAAGTTTATCTGTCTGGGAATAGGCGCAATTTTCGTTTACGATTTTTATCTGTATAGCGATGCGTTACTGTTTAAAAAAATCAATGAAGATATCTGGGCAGCACGTGGCTTGGTTAATGCTTTGGTAGTACCTTTGATTGCCATTTCGGTAGCGCGTAATCCGAAATGGGCAGTTGGCATTGCGGTTTCCAGGAAAGTTCTGTTTTATTCTTCGGCGTTATTCGGAGCGGCGATTTATCTGCTGTTAATGTCTGCAGCAGGCTATTACATACGATACTCTGGCGGAAGCTGGGGGACGGTTTTTCAGTTGATTTTCCTGTTTGGCGCAGTTGTCCTGCTGGTTATCCTGTTGTTTTCTGGTACGGTGCGTGCCTGGCTGAAAATTTTCATCAGTAAGCATTTTTTTAGTTATAGCTATGATTACCGTGAAGAGTGGCTGCGTTTTACGCATACCCTCTCTGAAGAGGAGACGGAGCTCAGAATCAGGATAATCAGGTCACTGGCGCAGCTGGTTGAAAGTCCAGCTGGTGGGTTGTGGTATCGATCCGAACAGGGTTCATGTCAACTGATAGCACGCTGGAATATCCCTGATGTTATTCATGAGACGATTGATGCAGATGATCCTTTCTATCTGTTCCTGAAGCAGCATTCCTGGGTAATTGATCTGTATCAGCATGATTCTGAGTCACAACAATACGCGGCAATGGTTTTGCCCGACTGGCTTCCTACTATCCCCAACGCGCGATGGGTCGTTCCTTTGATGCTACACACAGATTTAATCGGCTTTGTGGTGTTAACTGAGCCCAGGAGTGAGATAAATTTTAACTGGGAAGTCAGGGACCTTCTCAAAGCTGCCGCCAGCCAGGCGGGCAGTTATCTTGCGCAGTATGAAGCAGCACAAGCATTATCTACAGCGCGGCAATTTGAATCATTCAATCGTATGTCCACTTTTATTGTGCATGACCTCAAGAATCTGATTGCACAATTATCCCTGTTGGTGACCAATGCAGAAAGGCATAAGGATAATCCAGAGTTCCAGCAGGATATGCTGGAAACGTTATCATTATCGGTAAATAAGATGAAACGCTTGCTTGAGAAACTTAGCAACGTTGGCAAGGAAGAAAATATCAAACCACTACCAATAGATGAGGTGTTACAGCAGATTATCGAAAGTAAGTTATTTTACGAACCGACACCTATGCTAGAGATTGTAGACAGGGCTTTACTGGTTAAAGCTGACCGATCACGTTTGGAACGTGTGTTAGGTCATTTGGTGCAAAATGCTATCGAAGCCACTTCCCGTGATGGAAAAATCCAAGTGAAACTTCTGTCAAAAGACAAATTTGTCGTAATTGAAATTCAGGATACTGGGCGTGGCATGTCCGAGCGGTTTATCCAGGAGAAATTGTTCAAACCTTTTGAATCCACCAAAACCGCCGGAATGGGTGTGGGTGTTTTCGAAAGTCGCGAATATATTGCTGAATTGGGTGGCAAGATACTTGTATCCAGTACGGAGGGGTTGGGAACTATTTTTACGGTCATGCTGCCGCGAGCTGACGTTTAATAGCTACAAAATGTGCTATGCCGCGCGTAGGATTAAATTGCACTAATTTTAGAATTTTTCCAGCTCATTTTCGCCAGATTTCTAGCGGTTTTTTACTAAATTTTTAGATAAGCCCACGTATTGGGATTTGAAATGTAACCTGCGTCATTTTCAGATTGAATCCTACCTATTCAGGGAAAATGACTCATTTCCCCCCTCTATTTCAGTATATGGATCACCAGCATAGTCAATACACTTCCCTGGTATTTCTTCCCTACATAAGTATTTTTAACTACGTATCAGTTAAATAGCAGCAGGAATTTTGTTGCTATTGAGATTCTGGCAGCAATCTATGGAATCGTGAATTCTGTTGAGAAATTTCTATGCTGGGTAGTAATAAATTATGTTGTAACGGAAGTATGTGCAAGACCCTGACAAGGGTGAGCATCAATTTCTTTACGATGGTGATTCTTTCAACTATAAATGGTAGCCTATACGGTGGCACATAATGGGTAACGGAACTATCGTTGCATGCCTTAGCTCATTCAGCCTTGGCATAATGATCATATTTGATCGTTTGATGGTCGCAGACTGCTATAGAAATAAACCTAATCAGGCCTGGCTGGTTTCTGCATCGGCGGGGTTCCTGTTAGGAACATTTGCTACTGGTATTACCTGGGTGTTGTACGCTACTTTTACGGCGGTTACACTTGCTGATCTTTTTAGCAGTATGGCAAGATTATGCTATCCCTATGGGATAGGAATGGTAATTTGTGGTGCACTTTGTGTTCAGGTGACATGTCATTACTTCCGCCTGTTTATTCCACACGGAAAGGGAGAGGTAAATGAAACCGCTGTTGCCATGTGGTTGGCAACCACTCCGATATGGATATTTATTGCACTGGTTTTTATTGACGTGTTTGGTCTCGATTTTGGATTGCTGGGTGGGCTAGAAGACGTTAATTTGACTAAGGAATTTGCCATAGTCGTTACGCTTGCGGTTGGGGCGCTTATCTGGTTTGAGGCAGGAGATGCGAGGCAGTCGGTTCCACTGCAGGTTGCATTGAAACGCAACGCTGAAATTTTTAAGATGTTGTTTGCGATTGTTGTTTATACCATTATTTTGTCATCCATTTTGCGCAATGATGAGTTGATGACAACCAAGGAAACGTTAGCGCTACAGCCCTTCTTCTGGTTTGGATTTATTGCAGGCACACGTGTTCTTCTGGAAAAAGAGAATCGAGTGGATTTTTGCCGTAACTGGAATCGGATGAAAAAGTTTCTGGCACCGACTATTGCTGCGGAAATTATTGGTATGACGGTCTATTATTTCGAGTTTTTCGCACTGAGCAAGGCTGATCCAACTTTGGTGAATCTGATTACTGGCGCCCATATTATTCTTGTCTTTATTTTTATTGCTGTCTTGGCAAATGTTCGGCAACACATGGAGAAAAATAACATACACCGTATCTGGTGTCTTGGTTTACGTTTGACGAGAAAAAGATTGCCAGAGAATAATATTACACCCCGCAAGCTGTTGTGGTTTCTGGTTGTGCTGCTTTCTCTTTCTTGCGCTACGCTACTGGCCGCCGGAACGACAGGCCACTAGACGCAGCTTTTAGCAAATTAAAAATTCATAAACAGCTGCACAGCCAAGATATGCTGCATGCGGTCTGGCCGTGGATTGTCCTTAGTATTGATGAACTGGTTCAGGTAACCGATCTCAAAAACGGTATATTGATTGAGGCGTTGATACACGCCAGCAAACCCGCGGTTTAGCGCAAAGCCACTGCGCAGGCCAGAATCGGTATTGTTCAGATTGATAAACAGCTCGTCATAAAATGCCAGACCAAAATTAGGCGAGATAACAGGTAGGGGGATGGCCAGTTTTACAAACTGACGGAAGCGGTAACCCGTATCTTCCGATCTGGGGAGGTCGCTGAAAAAGCGTTGCTCGAAGCGGGTGCGGCTGGTTAGTGTACCAAAAGAAAACTTATCACTCCACAGCAATTGCTGCCAGATACGGTTTTCGTCAAATGCTTTTCTGGCGGCAAACGGCAGGCTGGTAGGCACCCACGCATGACCAAGCCATACACTGGTTTTTTGATTTACTACATAACCCAGTCCAGTACGAACCATGCCCTGGGAGAAACGGGAGGTGTCATTACCAAACCTGCCTTGTCCTTCTATCCAGTATTTAAAATTTTTCAAATCTGGATGGACTACACCTAGACTGCCAGTTGCGACAAAAACTCCCCAAGTTTGGAAATCTTCTTCTATGCCTTCAGCAGTAAGAGGTGCAGATAACAAACTTAATACAGCTAGTAGTGCCCAATATTTCATTGATTTCATAGTGAGTTCAGTATGGTGAGATAAAAGGTATCTTGGTATGTGTTGACAGCAGGGAGGAATTCTAGCATTGATTTTGTGAAATTCGTGTGGAGGTGATTTACTGTCGGAATAATCCCTAGAAAGTAATTGATTAGCGCTTACAGCGAATATAATGGATGCCATATCCAGATATTTTTGTTATTTTCAGATCAATCCATCTTGGTAAGCCGGGAATACTAATCAATTGAATTTGCTTAAGGCACTCGCTACGGTCAGCAGTATGACATTGCTGTCACGTATTCTTGGATTTGCGCGCGATTTACTGATTGCCAGATTATTTGGCGCCGGCATGGCGGCAGATGCTTTTTTTGTGGCTTTCCGCATTCCGAACCTATTACGACGATTATTTGCCGAAGGTGCGTTTTCCCAGGCATTTGTTCCTATTCTGTCGGAATACAAGAATACTCAATCCGATGAGGTTACCCGGGAACTGGTCGATCAGGTTGCAACTTTGCTGGTGATCTCGTTATTTGCCGTCACGTTATTGGGGGTATTGGCCGCACCTTTTATCGTCTATATCAGCGCACCGGGATTCTCGGCGGATGCAGATAAATTTTCACTGACGGTAGCATTACTCCAGATTACTTTTCCTTACATTTTGTTTATTTCGCTGGTAGCACTGGCAGGCGGAATTCTAAATACCTATAGTTATTTTTCGGTACCGGCGTTTACACCCGTATTGCTCAATCTATCTTTTATTGCTTGCGCATTATGGCTTGCACCGATGATGGATACCCCAGTGATGGCGCTCGCCTGGGCGGTGGTGATCGGTGGCGCGTTACAATTGGCCTTTCAGATTCCTTTTTTAGTGCGTCTGAAAAAATTGCCACGTCTGCGCCGTTTTAGATTCCGTCAGAGTGGCGCATGGCGTGTGTTGACCCTCATGGGGCCGGCGGTATTCGGGGTATCCGTTGGGCAAGTCAGCATGCTACTCAACACGATTTTTGCGTCTTTGCTGGTGACGGGCAGCGTTTCATGGCTGTATTACGCAGATCGGCTGATGGAGTTTCCAGCGGGACTACTGGGTGTGGCTTTGGGAACCGTGATTTTGCCTTCGCTCTCTCGTCACTATGCACAAAATGGAACCGAAGAATTCTCGCGCTTACTCGACTGGGGACTGCGGCTGACCTTTCTGCTAACGCTGCCCGCAGCTGTTGCATTGGCAATATTGGCTACGCCACTGATCACAACGCTGTTTTATTATGGCGCGTTTACTGTTGAGGATGTCTGGATGACGCGGGAAGCGCTGATTGCCTACAGTTTTGGGTTGCTTGGCTTGATTTTGGTCAAGGTGCTGGCACCAGGCTTCTATGCACGTCAGAACATCAAAACACCGGTAAAAATTGCTGTCATTACGTTTGCTGCTACGCAACTCATGAATCTGGCGTTTATTCTGCCATTGCAGCATACTGGACTAGCGCTTGCCATCGGTCTGGGTGCATGCCTTAACGCGGGGCTTTTATATTACAAATTGCGTTCCCATCACATTTATCAACCTCAACCTGGATGGACACTTTTTTTACTCAAGATCGTGCTGGCCGTCGCGGTAATGGGCGCTGGACTAGCGCTTGCCACCGGTGACGGTAACGAGTGGATTGCCGCAACCGCAAGCGAGCGCGCTATCAAACTTGGCTGGATCGTTTTGTTGGGTGGAGGTATTTACGGCGGGTGCCTGTGGTTGCTAGGCTTCCGCTTACGGGATTTTTCGAGGCAGCAAAGCAGTGTGTAATGGGCAGCTGTATCCTGCAGCCCAATGCAATCACCGCAGTGTTGGTGATGTCAGTCGCTGTGTACAACGCATGCCCAGAGCAATGACACTGATGATGCCAAAATATACAATTGCCCAGCGCATTAGCAGCGCTTCTTCTGCGAGTATGTTGTTACGGTTAGCTCCTAGTAGAAACTGTAACGCTGAGAACACAGTGTCATATTTGAACAGAACGGTTTCCAATCCCTGGTTCAACAACCACCAGCTTAATACCAGGGACAGCACACTGCCGATGGTGATAATTAGAATGATAAGGGGGCGGAAGTTTGCTCTGGATAGCAGGTTGGCGTGCATCGCCAGTAGTAGCAATAAAGCTCCCAAATAGAGTTGACCATCAGGTGCAATCAATTCTGTCAGATTATCAGTGATAGCGGCATCTATAACAATCCATTTGGCGCCCCACCAGAGAAAAAGCAGAATGAAGCAGGCGCCGGTTATCGCTGATGGGCGCCAAAGATGGCTGTTAAACAAAGCAAACAGTGTCAATGGAATCAGTAGAAGCCAGTAAAGGGCCGTATATCTGACGGTGCGTTCCAGAGTGCTGACAAATGCGTTGGGCCAATTTTTCAGTTGATCTCGCCAGTTATCACCCCATATGTTTTCCTGGACGATACGACGATAAAGATCGGGTGAGCCAGTAATGTCACTCAGGCTTTCGCTAGTAACCGCGTACTGAAGCATCAACAGGCTGATACACGCAACTACAGGTAACCAGAGTAGCAACCATAACGCAGGCCATGTTTGCTTGCCTGCCCGGTGAACAATCCACTGTGGTCCAGCCCCCAACCATAAAAGTACCACCGCGAAAACAAAACAACCGAGCAAGCGATCCTTACCGAATAGCTCGCGCAGGTTATAAGGTGCTCCCGGCAACTGGATCAGTGTCCATAGTCCCAAAGAAATAATTGAGATGATCAGCAGGATACCAAGCCAGGTTTTGGTGTGGCTGCCTGTGCCCAGAATAGAAAATAGCATTGATTCTGAAGAAGACTTTTTCTCTGCAGACTCGGTAAGGTTTACAGAAGCTGGGGCAGGTTTGGTGATATTTTCCGATCTCCAGGTTGTCCGTGATTGTTTTAATCCGGATAATCCCCACCAGACCAGCGTAATTAACACTGGCTCAGTAATATCTGCCGTTCTTCCGAGGAATTCAGCCTGAATCAGCTCGATCAATATCGACCAGATGATCAGAGCTATGGCCGCGCCACGTGCATTGCCCCCAATACTGAGCACCAGCCATAGCAGCGAGGCATAAATGAATAATGATTGCACAAGCCCGGCAGCATTGGTGATCATTGATCCTTCGAGCATGGTGGCGAAGGGGACCAGGCTATAGTAGCCATCAGGCTGATAGGTGAATGGCGTGAGCGCTTGAGCTGTCCAGGTAAACAGCAGCAACCAGAAAGCGCCATGCGGTAACTTGCCAGGCAGGTAAAAACGAAAAACCACGCTGAGCAGATAACCTGCACCTAACCCCAGTAAGGTGCTCAGATCGAGCACCTGATTGATAACGATGATTTTTCCGATGATTAGAAATAACAGGGTTAGCGTCGTCCAGAGCAGGGGCATTCGGGTTGATACCGAAAACAGGGCGGCACAGATGACGATGCTCGCTGAATGCATTAATGCTTCCGTAAAATGGAATTCATTAGCTTGCAACGGTTTGAGTGCATCCTTGAATTGTTGCCAGTCCAATGCTGGCACCAGTGGAAACAGTTCATTGGTCAGCAGTAGCGATAAAAGGACAAATGGCAGCATTGCTTCAATGCCTGGTACCAATTTAGGTGGCGTTAATACTAGATAATTGTGGGCAAAGAAACCCGCTCCCATACCAACTAGCAGACCTGCCATGTTCCAGAGTACGTCCGCCAGTGCTGCGGAACGGGAAGGCAGCCAGATCTGCAGGATTTGCAAGGATAAAGCCAGTAAGAGCGCAAACGCTATCAATAAACACAAACTAACCGTACGTTTTCGTCTGGATTCAAAAATTAACCATCCGCCAGCCAGTCCCAAAGGAATAAACAAGGCAATATTGGCCAGCGTGTCGCTCAGAGAGGTAAACCACCGGGTATCAGAAAAAAAATGTGCTAGTGCATCGGGAGCAGCTTCACTAAAATTTCCGGGATAAATTGATCCATATGCGATCAATACTGCGATGATGAGAACAATTTTCATCTGTTTGGTTTGGTCGTGAGTTGTGGTAGCCATCGAGCGGGCTTGCCATAGGCATAGGCCCCAACATGGTTTTCGCTGATATTACCGTCAAAGTCATGTTGCCAGTGTAAAAAATCACGGAATACGCTTTGTGGACCGCTGGATTCAAGCGCTTTTCCAGTCGGTTTTCCAGGTATGGGAGCAAGATTCAGCTGTCCAAGGGGAGCAAAAGGGGCGACCAGAAACGTACTGGCATAGGCATAGTCGTGCGCTAAATTGTGGTGCGTGCCGCCAGTATTGCCAGCCGTAACCAGTGGCCGCTGTGCAAAAATAAGATTGGCAGTGATGACGGGTTGGCTAGATTTCGGATGGTTGGTACGTGCACGATGAATCCCCACGCCATTTGCCAGTATTGTATTAAAAAAAATATGGATTTCTCTGGAGGTACTGTGGTGTGGTTGGATGTTTATGCCATTTCCGTGATGATTGACGAATAGATTGTTATACAGCGCAATATTTCCTTCTCCCTGAAACAGGGCTTCGTGTGAATTTTCATAAAAGAAATTACCGTAGATCAGGTAGCGGTCGTTTTGGCCTTGCCCGCTAAGCGGCCAATGCCCAACAAGTACGTTCGGCCTTGCCATGGCAGGATGCTCATTTTGACTGGCTTTGGCAAATACGTTGTGGCGGATAATCGTCACCTGATCCTGCCGGGGCATGCCGTTAATTGCCGGTCGCTCGCGTTGATGTTTGATTTGCAGATTGTAGCCGAGCGTTTGGTTGACGAGATTATGCTCGATCAGCCCGGCAATAAAGGGCGCATTGCCGTCGGAATTGCCCAGATACAGACCTGTTCCCGCGCTTTGAATGACGTTATGACGGATGATCCAGTTCCAGGCCGGGCATTTGGTTGAGATACCGACAATCTGTTGATTAAAGTTGTGATCGCGAATCAGTAAGTGTTCCAGCGTGATATGGTGCGCCCAGGCGGCATGGCCTTCGCATTTGACGCCATCTACCGGCAGGCCGCGCCCATCGAGTTCGAGATAACGTATCGTGACATGGCGAGAATCAACGATGCTGATGGTGTTATGTCCGGATCTTGCGATCAATACAGCACGTGATCCATCTTCCGGACCTGTGATCACGATTGGCGCATCCATTCGTCCTTCAAGATGATGAATCGGTAGTCCTTGCAAATAAAGGCCAGGTGAGAGCACCAACTGATCACCCACTTGCAGTTTTTTGAGCTGCAACCGATAATCAGCCGGGTTGGCGGTGTATTGCCGGGCATCCGTGATCGTGGGCACGATAAACAGGATTGCCAGTGATAGCAGCCAGATGGCTTTACATAACCGGGTGATTGCCATGATGGATGGATACCCTTCGATATATAAAATTAAGGATGACTGATGCTGTGGATTAAATCATTACATATTATTTTCATGGTGACGTGGTTTGCGGGATTGTTCTATCTGCCGCGTCTGTTTGTCTATCATGCCATGTGTACTGATGAAGCGGGCAACGAGCGTTTCAAGGTAATGGAACGCAAGCTCTATTATGGCATCATGACACCGGGTGCGGTGCTGACGATTGTGTTTGGCATGTGGTTATGGCTGGGTTACGGTTTCGCGGGAGGTTGGCTGCATGCGAAACTGGCGTTGGTTATCCTGCTGGTGATCTACCATATTTATTGTGGCAAGTTGCTCAAGGCGTTCAAGGAAGATCGCAACCAGCATGGCCATGTCTATTACCGCTGGTTCAATGAACTGCCAGTGCTGATATTGTTTGTAGTGGTGATTCTGGTCGTGGTTAAACCCTGGTAGCCATCATTTTGATCTATTCATCCATCAGCGGCTGATTCGGAAAAAACGTATCGTTGTAGCCAAATTTGCGTAAATCGGTAATGCGCATCGGATAGAGTATTCCTTGCAAATGATCGCATTCATGCTGCACAACGCGTGCATGAAAATCCGAAACTTCGCGATCGATCGGGTGGCCATCCTGATTAAATCCCTGATAACGCAAATGCTCGAAACGCGGCACCAGTCCACGCATGCCCGGAATACTCAGACAGCCTTCCCAGTCTTCCACCATGGAATCATTCAATGGTGTCAATACCGGGTTGATCAGAACGGTATAAGGCACGCTTTCGGCATCTGGATAGCGCGGGGTGCGTTCTACGCCAAAAATAACGACTTGCCAATCCTCGCCAATCTGAGGTGCAGCCAGCCCGGCGCCATTCAATGCCGCCATGGTGTCTTGCATGTCCTGCAGTAATACGCGTAGCGCAGAGCTAGCAAAATGTGTGATTGGTTTTGCCTGCCGATACAGGCGTGGATCGCCCATTTTTAGTACGGGTCTAACTGACATCGTTTTTCACCAGATGATTGAGTAGGTTTCTGACATGGGTCATGGATCTTTCCAAAGTGGCAAATACGGTTTGCAAAGGAACGCTTTCCTGACTATCCCCCCGTCCGGCGGCATAATTAGCAACAGCGGCAATGGTAGCGTAGGAAAGATTTAGCTCCCTGGCAAGAATGGCCTCCGGCATGCCTGTCATGCCTACCATGTCCGCGCCATCGCGCTCCAGCCGGTTAATTTCAGCAGCAGTTTCCAGCCTTGGACCCTGGGTGGCAGCATACACGCCGCCATCGATTACGTGTTCACCCGCCTCGTGGGCGGATTCGAGCAGGCGGGCGCGGGTATCTGTGCAGTAGGGTTGCGTAAAATCGGTGTAGACGATTGGCCGGTCGGTATCTTCAAAGTACGTGAATTTGCGGTTATAGGTATAGTCGATAATCTGATCGGGAATGACAATCGTGCCGGGCGTCAAGTCCGCGCGTATGCCGCCAACCGAAGCTACCGCGATGACACGTCGCACCTTCAATGCATGTAATGCCCAGATATTTGCGCGGTAATTGACGATATGCGGCGCAATGATATGGCCATGGCCATGCCGGGACAGGAAAACGATCTCATGACCATTGATGATACCGAATATCAACGGACTGGAAGGTTCACCGTAAGGGGTGCGCATGATCTGGCGATGCGTTACTTCCAGTCCGGGAAGCTGCTTCATACCACTGCCACCAATAATTGCAATCATAAAAAATTCAGCCTTGAGAAATTTATTACCTGAGGGCATAAATCGCCGGAAGATTACGCCATTTTCCACGCAGATCCATGCCAAAACCAAAAAGATAGCGATTGGGCAATTGCATGCCAATGAAATCGGCCTGAACTGGCTTTTTCTTGCCAATTTGTTTGTCCACCAGTACTACGCTGTAACAAGCCTGCGCACCATTATTCAGTATTTTTTGATGTATCGCCGCCAGCGTGTAGCCCTCGTCCAGAACATCATCGACAATTAGCACCACCCGACCCTGCAAATCGGCAGGCGGTGCAACAACCCACTCCAATTCCCCACCGCGCAGGGTTTCATGATAACGGCTAACCTGGACATAATCGAAATACAATGGAAAATTCAGTAAGGGCAGCAGTTGACCAGCAAAAATCACCGCTCCGTTCATGACACACAACACCAGCGGTTCTTGGCCTGACAGAGCATGGTTGATTTCTTGCGCCAGACGATGAACAGTCGTTTGCAATCGGTTCGCATCACAAAACAATTCCGCCTGTGAGATTTCCTCTGGTAGCGTGAAATCGGTCATATCACCTCTCGCTTTATTGGGGCAGGCTGCAGCAGCGCCAGCAGTTGCGCCTCATCGAGCACAGTGATATTCAGTTCGATGGCTTTGCTTAACTTGCTGCCGGGATCTACGCCCGCTACGACGTAATCGGTGTTGGAAGATACGCTGCCGGTAACTTTGCCGCCATGCTGTTCGATGCGTGCTTTGGCTTCTTCTCTGGTCATGGTTTGCAATGTGCCAGTCAATACGAATTTTTTACCTGTAACCGCCTGATTCGCGGCGTCAGCAGTGATTTCTTTTTTTTCGATGGACTGTGGCCAGTGAACGCCGCTGGCAAGTAATTGTTCGATTACCTGACGATTATGCCCTTCGGAGAAAAAATCCGCGATACTTTGCGCAACAACTGCCCCCACATCGGTAATTTCCTGCAACTGTTCTGAAGTGGCTGTCATCAATTGCTCCAGATCACCGTTCGCCCATTTGGCAAGTGCCTTGGCGGTTTCCTCCCCGACATGACGAATACCCAATGCGTAGATGAAGCGCGGCAACGTGGTTTGCATGCTTTTCCGAATAGCCGCGACCAGATTTTCTGCCGATTTCGTGGCCATGCGCTCCAGTTTGCTCAATGTGGAGATATCCAGGCGATAAAGATCGGCAGGTGTCTTGACCAGCTGCTGATCGATAAGTTGATCAACCAGTTTTTCGCCTAGTCCATCGATATCCAGCGCGCGCCGTGAAGCAAAATGCCAGATGGCCTGCTTGCGCTGTGCCGGGCAATACAGGCCGCCGCTGCAGCGAGTGATACTTTCACCTTCCAGCCGCACTGCCCTGGAACCGCATACTGGACAGTTTGTCGGCATTGCAAACGGTTTGGTATCCGCTGGGCGTTGATCAATCACTGCTGCCACCACTTCGGGAATGACATCTCCCGCGCGACGCACGATAACCTTATCACCAATCATAATCTGTTTACGTGCGATTTCATCTTCATTGTGCAAAGTAGCATTGGTCACCGTAACCCCTCCGACGAAAACCGGGGAAAGACGCGCCACTGGCGTCATCGCACCGGTGCGGCCAACCTGAATATCAATCGCCAGTAAATCGGTGATGGCTTCCTGTGCCGGGAATTTATGCGCAATGGCGAAGCGGGGAGCGCGCGCAACATAACCCAGTTTTTCCTGAAAATCCAAACGATTGACCTTATAGACGACGCCATCGATATCGTAGGGTAGGGCGGCTCGTGCTGAGCCTATTTCCTGGTAATAATCGAGTAGCGCTGCTACCCCGGTTACGGTGCGCGCTTGCAATGCGATCAAAAAACGCTGTGTTCCCAAAAATGCCAATATTTCGCTGTGATCGGTAAAAGTCAATTCTTGTGGATAGACGCCTATTCCATAAGCGTAAAAAGTCAAACGGCGTGTCGCGGTAATACGGGAATCGAGTTGACGCAGCGAGCCTGCCGCTGCATTGCGTGGATTGACAAATTGCTTGAGTTCCGCCTGCTGTTGCTGGTGATTGAGCCGTATAAAATCCGCCTTGTGCATCACGACTTCGCCACGAATCTCAAAAATTCCTGCTATGGATCTCGCCTGCAACCGCAGCGGAATCGAGGGCAAGGTACGCAAATTTGCAGTAATGTCTTCGCCGGTATGACCATCTCCACGGGTTGCGCCTTTGATCAAAACACCATTCTCATAAATCAGATTGACCGCTAGGCCGTCAAATTTTGGTTCTACTACATAATCAACCTTATCTACTGTGAGAAGCTCACGAATTCGCTGATCAAACGCATAAATTTCATCACTGGAAAAAGCATTTGCCAATGACAGCATCGGCGTGTAATGGCTGAATGGCGCAAACGCTTTCAACGGCGGGACGCCGACGCGCTGGGTGGGAGAATCCAGGGTGATTAGCTCAGGGTAGCGCTGTTCGAGTTCCTGCAGTGAGCGAAATAGTTCATCGTATTGCGCATCACTGATGATGGGTGCATCCAGAGCATAGTACTGATAGTCATGACGAGCAATTTCTGCGCGTAATTCCTGAAAACATTTTTCGATGTCTGTTTCTGGTTTCATCTGTGCATCAATAAAGCCCATTTATCGCCTGATAGTCCCGGTTCCGGTTATTTCTTTGAAATGTTGCGTTGCATTATATCCGCTAAGCTAGATTGACTTTATGGGCAAAATCAACCGATCATAGCCGTTTGTAAACTTTATCTATAAATGGAGAAATGATGACCAGAAAATTGATTAGTTCAGGTTCCACGTTCGAAGAAATGATTGGCTATTCACGGGCAGTCGTGGAAGGAGACTGGGTTTTTGTTTCCGGCACTACCGGTTTTGATTACACCACGATGGTGATATCAGATGATTTGCTCGAACAGACCGAACAGTGCTTCAAAAATGTCGAGTCTGCATTGCGGCAAGCGGGGTCAGGTTTACAGGATGTGGTTCGAGTCACTTATGTTTTGCCGAATGCAGCAGATTTTGAATTATGCTGGCCGGTATTGCGGAAATATCTTGGTAAGGTGCGTCCCGCAGCGATGATGATCTCAGCGGGTTTATCCGATCCACGCATGCGTATCGAGATTCAGGTCACGGCTCGAAAACCAGCTGGTAGCGTATGAAATACTCTCATGACGGCCGATATGAGTATGAATACAGGTCGCTGATCTGAATACTTATGATGTAATCATCATCGGTGCAGGCGCAGCCGGGTTGATGTGTGCAATCGAAGCGGGAAAGCGTGGACGGCGGGTATGGTTGATTGACCATATGACGCGGATTGCAGAGAAAATTCGTATCTCAGGTGGCGGACATTGTAACTTCACCAATTCACATGCCGGACCACAGCACTACCACTCGCAAAATCCGCACTTCTGTAAATCTGCGCTGAGCCAATATACCCCACAGGATTTCATTGCATTAGTACGCAAGCACGCGATTGCCTTTCATGAAAAAAAACTGGGGCAGTTGTTTTGTGATGGCTCAGCCAGACAGATCATCGAGATGCTGCTGCTTGAAGCACGAACTGCTGGAGTCAAGCTGCAGACCCAGACTCGGGTAAGTGCGGTTGATACGGTGCCCGGTGGTTATCTCGTCAAAACCAGTCAGGGGAATCATTCCTGCGCCTCGCTCGTGATTGCGACAGGCGGGCTATCCATTCCCAAAATCGGCGCTACCAATTTTGGCTATGAAATCGCCAAAAAATTTGAACTGAATGTGATCAAACCGCATGCCGCGCTGGTGCCTTTGATTTTTGATGGCGAATTACTGCTGCGCTGCCAATCACTGAGCGGGGTTTCCATCGAAGCGGAAATCCGCTGTGAAAAACAGACGTTCAGGGAAGGGTTATTGTTTACCCATCGTGGCTTGAGCGGCCCTGCTATTTTGCAGATTTCTTCGTGCTGGAGAGAAGAAAAAGAGATCATCGTTAACCTCGTTCCCGGTTTGAATGTTTATGAACGATTGATCGATCAGAAAAAAAGCCAGCCGAAGCTGCATGTTAGTAACGCACTGATGGAAATGCTGCCTAAACGACTCGCGCAAAGTATCTGTGACGAGCACATGTGTAACGGTGCGCTCGGGGATTTACCCAATGCCGCAATCACCAGGATTGCTCGTGCCTGCAATGATTGGCGTATCCAGCCTGCTGGCACCGAAGGCTATCGAACGGCGGAAGTCACGCTGGGTGGCGTGGACACTAGAGAATTGTCATCGCAGTCGATGGAATCCAAAAAACAGCCAAATCTGTTTTTTGTGGGAGAAGTCGTGGATGTCACCGGCCATCTTGGCGGTTTTAATTTCCAGTGGGCATGGTCATCCGGGTATGTTGCCGGGCAGCGTGTGTAAAGTAATAATAGTGGATGGTGACTGACCATTGAGCGCGATAGAATGCCGCGTTGACTTTAAGGCTTGATTTTACTAAAAGTTACTCGTAGGCGGGGTACGCTGATCAATTTGGTTCACGAAACTGTGTAATATTACCTTCCGACAACTTTTATTATCCTTTTAGGAGTTAACCATGTTCCAATTTTTTAGATCGGTAGTTGTAGCGCTTGTGGTACTGCTGTTTTCGACATCTGCTTTTTCCCAAGATAACAGATCAGGCAGCGAGCTTATCGATAATCGTTATCTCATCGCGATGTCAATGGAAAACGAAGATGGGCGTATACCGCATTACAATAATGGGTCATTGAAAATTCCAGTAGTTAATACGGATGCACAACCTGGTCTTTTTCAAGATGGCGAATTCGTTTTCGATACGGCAATTAACGCCTGGAGGTTAACCACCTTCCGGGCCACGCCCGTTATTGAAGGGTTGATCGACGAGGTAGAGTTGATTAAAAAGAATACCAAACCAGTACAGGTTTTTCTGAAAATTAGTGGCCCAAATACCTCTTGTTATACACCTGGAAAAATCGGTTTACGCAAAAGTGGGAATCGTTTTGATGTATCTGCCGGATTTACGCCGCCCCAAACAGAAGCATGTACGACTGCGATGGTGTCTTTTGAAGCAACGGTGTCGCTTCCCGTTTTTAATTTACCAGCAGGAACCTATGAATACAATGTCAACGGCAAGTTCTCTGGGTCGTTTGAATTGACCGAAGACAATACGCTGTAATCGGGTCGGGCGTGGCGCTTGTTTTAAAGCCACACCACGCCCTGGTTCTAGGTCTATCGAGTGGTGGAAGCAGTATGATCCAGCCAGATAGCCAGTCCCTGTGCGTTGAGCTCAATATCGGTTTGCAGCAACGAAGCAATCTCTGCAGTTGGTAGTGTACAGCCATGCGTGGCCAGCTTTTGCATGAGTAGCGCGCTTAGCGCCTGCACTATGCTGGCATGGCGGTTGTCGTGGGCGGATGCTTCATGGGTAATGTTGACAAGCGCCTCGATCAGCTCGTGCATTTGGGCGGCGTGGTGCGCGAGGTGCTGGATCTGTATTCACGGCAAGTGGTTGGTTGGTCAATGGCAGAACTGCGCTGGTAAATCTTTTCAGCATCTACCAGGCTTGCTTTTTCTGCCGCTACATCGGCTTTTGCCTTTTGTATTTCCTGCGAGCGGCTGCCAGCTTCCAATTCCCCAATTTTCTGCTGCGCCTGCTCTAGCCGAGCCATCAGTTCCTGAGCGGCACTTTCAAAACGTGTTGCATCCAATCGCCCCAGTAATTGGCCTCGTTCAACACGTTCACCTTCATCGACATTCAACTCAGAGATGCGATCCTGAACCATAAAACTGAGTTGGATTTCGCGCATATCTACATTACCGTACAGAGTTAGCATGTAGTCGGCCTCATCATCATTTTGCCAATTACGGTAACCAACAACCATGGCGATACCCGCAATGATGAGAACGATCAAGAACCAGATTAGCTGTTTTTTATCAGTGTCATAGCCTGATATTTTTACGAGATATTCTCGGCAGTGTAAACCATCTGGATCGCAAAGATCTTGATCGATACTTAACTATCACAGCTACCCGTTGAATAATAGAGGGTGAATTCAGGTAATTATTGCTATATCTACGCTAGAAACGTTGCTGAGTAATATCTTGGGGAGTTTTTGATAGTTAAAAGCGACATGGCCTTTATTTACGCAGGTATAGTTAGCGTCCGTGGGTGTTTGTGTGGGTGCTTGTAGCGAGGATGGCGGAGAGGGTGGGATTCGAACCCACGTGCCGGGAAAACCCGACCATCTGATTTCGAGTCAGCGCCGTTATGGCCACTTCGGTACCTCTCCCGCGCGTGAATCAATAACAAAAACACGCATATTTTATCAGTTTTTAGTTGGATTGATCTGTCGGGTAAAGCCGCAGACAAACTTGGAGCTTGTTAATGAAAATTGTGTCACAAAAAATTCCGGATGTTTATCTGATCGAGCCGCGTGTATTTGGCGATGCGCGCGGATTTTTTTTTGAAAGTTACAATCAGCATGAATTCGCCGCCGGAATTAAGTGTTCCGTAAATTTTGTGCAGGCCAATCATTCACGCTCCAGCAAAAACGTATTGCGTGGCTTGCATTACCAGATCAAACAGCCACAAGGCAAGCTAGTACGGGTGGTGGCAGGGGAAGTTTTTGATGTGGCCGTTGATTTGCGCCGCTATTCACCAACATTCGGGCAATGGGTGGGGGAGATTTTGAGTGCGGAAAACAGGCGGCAACTCTGGATCCCCGAAGGATTCGCGCACGGTTTTGTCGTGCTTTCTGATGTTGCAGAATTTTTATATCAAACGACAGATTACTGGGCGCCGGAATATGAACGCTGTATCTTGTGGAACGACCCCACGCTGGCGATAGATTGGCCGGTTGCGTTTGCGCCGGTGTTGTCCGCGAAAGATTTGCAGGGCAAGTCATTCAAGGATGCGGATGTTTACAAAGATGCGGTCTAAGTGGCTGTGGGAAAACAATAATGGCAAAGGTTAAGGTCTGTTACACCTGTAGCGATTGTGGGGGGCAGACACCCAAATGGCAGGGGCAATGCCCGCATTGTCAGGCATGGAATACGCTGATAGAGGAAGTGGCAGAGCGCAATACTTCCCGATTCTTCACGGATGCGGCTTCTGGACAGATACTGAATCTGAGCAAAGTAGAAACTGAAGATACACCACGTTTTTCCACGGGCGCGGCTGAGTTTGATCGTGTTCTGGGTGGTGGGTTGGTGCGCGGGGGAGTCGTGTTGCTGGGGGGCGACCCAGGTATTGGCAAATCCACGTTGTTGTTGCAAGCCTTGTCATCTATATCTAAGCACCAGCCTGTGCTATATGTCAGCGGTGAAGAATCTGCCCAGCAGGTGGCATTGCGTGCGCGACGTTTATCACTGGATGTAACTGCCGTCAATTTACTGGCCGAGATTCAGCTTGAAGTCATCATTGCTACCTTGACCCAGCATCCGGTAAGCATCGTCGTGATCGACTCCATCCAGACGATCTATACCGAAAATCTGCAGGCGGCTCCCGGTTCCGTTGCGCAAGTGCGAGAGTGCGCTGCAAGCCTTACTCGCTTTGCCAAAGCACATGGCACGTGCATTATTCTGGTCGGCCATGTAACCAAGGAAGGCACGCTGGCAGGGCCTCGCGTGCTGGAGCACATGGTGGATACGGTTCTTTATTTCGAAGGGGATACCCATTCCACTTTTCGCCTGATCCGCGCCTTCAAGAATCGCTTTGGCGCAGTAAATGAGCTGGGGGTGTTTGCCATGACAGAAAAAGGGCTGCGCGAGGTAGGCAATCCCTCGGCGCTTTTTCTCTCGCATCACGCCGGTCCGGTACCAGGCACCTGCGTGATGGTAACGCAGGAAGGCACTCGCCCGCTGCTGGTGGAAATTCAGGCATTGGTAGATGAGTCGCACGCGCCCAATCCCCGACGTTTGAGTGTGGGACTGGAACAGAACCGCCTGGCCATGTTGCTGGCAGTGTTGCATCGCCACACCGGCATGGCCTGCTTCGATCAGAATATTTTTATCAACGCCGTGGGTGGGGTAAAAATCAGCGAACCAGGTGCGGATCTTGCTGTATTGCTGGCAATCGTTTCTTCCCTGAAAAACCGCGCGTTACCCCAGAAATTGGTGGTATTTGGAGAAATAGGACTGGCCGGAGAAGTCCGGCCAGTCCAGCGCGGGCAAGACCGTCTCAAGGAAGCCGCTAAGCTGGGCTTCACTCGCGCTATTATTCCAAAAGCAAATCAGTCCAAACTACTCATTGAGGGGATTGAGATAATCGCAGTAGAGCGCATTGAAGAAGCCGTCAATTATTCGCGCAACCTTTGAATAGCGTGCTATGCAGTAATAGGGGATGGACCACGTTTATCGAAGACTAAACGAAAATCGTGGTCCATCCCCCGTTGTTTCGATATGGGCGAGCGCGTCCATGGTGGTTGCGAACGCTCAACTGCTGATAAAGGGTGGCGTCCCCTTTTTGCGCCCAGATTCTTTCATTAGGTACGTGCTCGGAGAGATCAATGTGTCCAACCAACGTTCAAGGTGAGGGATACGGAGCAAGCGCAGCTTGCGGAGCGTCCCTCACGACCACAGGGGGGTGGTAAAAAGGGGGTCAGGTTACTTTTCATCATCATTTTTTTGTTTCCGTGGTATTCCTTGAAGTGCAATTCTGGTACGCCGCCCAAAAATACGCTCGATTTCATCCTGAAACTTGCCCGAACCCAGTGCGCAGTCTTTATTCAGGTGCATTCGTATCGCTGCTATATCATGATCTGCCAAAGGCTGATTGAATAACGCGCGATAAGCCAACGCACATGTCTCGGGACTTGTACCCAATCGGCAATATTCCGGCGGATTGAACAGCCACTCAGGGGTGCTTCCGTCAACACGGTGCCGATAGCTTGACCAACGGTAATCCCCGGGATCGACCGCCATCCCGGCCCGTACCGGGTTGAGTTCAATATAGCGCATGCAGGTTAACAGGTAACGTTCGCTTTCAACCAGACTGAATTTGAAACGTCCTTTGAAGAGCGTGCCCGTGCGCTGATATGTCCGGTTCACATAGCGAACGTACCGGCGACCGACCGATTGAGCGGTAATCCCCCAGATCGACCACCATCCCGGCCCGTGCGTTAATATATCCGGTTCACATGGCGAACGTACCGGCGACCGACCGATTACATCAAGCTGGAAATACCATCCGATGACTCAGCCAGCGCCAACAAGTGGACGTGGTTAGTCATCTGTACGAACGCATAAAGCCTGCAATTGTTTCTTCCCAGCGCTTCGCGCAGGTATTCGAGATAGATGCAATAATCATCTTCGTGAAAAAAGATGGGCTGACAGTTGTTATCCCGCTGCACAATGTGCTGCGGGATATTCGGCAGGTTGAGTCGAGGAAGGCGAGCCAGGCTATTTTGTGAGTGTGACACATAAGTTTTATCATAGCCCAGTAATTTAACCTGACCCCTTTTCTGAGGTCGGTTGGAAAATGAACGTTGGTTTCAACGACAAAGGAGTCGCACCGCCCACGCAGGGCTGCGTCGCCCTTTTTTACGAGGGCATGCCCTCCTTCAACGATAACCTGATTTAGTTTGTCCAGCAACTCCGGAGTGAGCAGGCCAACGTTATCCACCAGGGTTTGATAGGCATATTCTTTGCCTTCGTCAAACAGACTATGCCCCAGCATCTGGCGCAAGGTTTGGTGTTGATTAACTAATTCGAGAAGACGATCGTAATCCGCATTTAAATCCAGGCGTAATACACCACAAACCAGAATATTCCACAGAGTCATGCCAGGGCGACCATTGCGTTTGTTCATCTCGGGGGCAATTTCCTTCTCCAGCAGGGCAAAAACTTTTTGACGCAATTCTTCGTTCATGTAAAGGTGCTGCAATCCGCGTAGTATTTTCGGTATGTCATCTCTTGACCGTAAATCAAATTTAATTTGCGATATGCTGGTTTCACCTAATTTCATCTGCAGGTCTCGGACTACGCGCATGGGGTTTTTACTCGAACGAAGTTTGTTTTTGAGAAGACTATTTTCTCAAAAAATAAATCGAAGTTTGGGGAAATCTTGCTTGAAAATGGCTTAAAACTGTCTGTTGGTGTTGGTTTTTATCGATTTTTTTGAAATCCTCGTTACTGAAATTGGTTGTAACCTACTGTTTTTTATTGGAATGGTGTGTTTTCGGGCAGGCACTAATTACCAAAAATTACAGTTTGGTTACGGCCATTTTGTATCAGGATATTTTTCGACTCAATTGAGACCTGAAAATCTGAAGGGTAATGCGATAGGAGAGGGCGCAAAAAAGCTATTTGAAAGAGCCGAATTCTGCCGGGTACTGTATTAAATTTGGGTGCTGGAGCGGGCTGACATTACCTTTGTTGCAATATGGACGGGATTTGGTTCTGTAGCTTTTATCACCGATGTCTTTGCCCAGCATATTGCTACTGGTTGGTATATACAGAACGCTTAGAAACGGCCATTCTTGAAGCTTCTGTTGGCAGCGTTGGTGACACACTTACGACAATGCGCTGGCTGAAACAATTAATAGGTTATACAAGACAGAAGTCATACGGCAACGTGATCCTTGGCGTAGTCTCAATTTTGAATGGCGAATTATTTATGGAAGGCGTGAGTAGTTTTACATCAAAATAACAGAGAGAAGTGGAAGATCACGGTTTTTATCCTATTAGTAAACCGTGATCTGTTTTTTGGTTCACAATCTCCACTGTTTTTGCTTGACAGCCGGTGAGCTATCTCCGGCATTCCGTTTCAGTCAGGCAATATTATGAGAAGCTATTGCATGTATAGTTGCTGATTTACCAGTTCATGCATTCACTTTTATCATGATCAACGGTACAGGACCATTGTGTACGGCGAATACCAGCCCTTTTGTTCATCAGGAAGTCGGCTCGTTGTCTTTGTAACTGTTCACCGGTGGGAATACTTTTTTCTGGAATGAAACGTTCTTCGATCCAGAAACGGATACGACAGAATTCCTCTTCCTTTCCACATATCCGGGTAATCGCATTGCTGTAAACGGTTTTATCCATTTGTTTTTTTTGGTCTACCAGTATCATGTGCACGAATTTTCCGGTATTACCCATTTCTACTTTTTTAGCCAATCGCCAGTGGTTGCCGCTTACCAGTGATTCATCGCCAGCTGCTTTGGTTTCAGTTTGTGACGAAACTTCCTCGGTAGTATGCTGTGCTTCAGTCTCTTCTGTAGACTGTTCGGAAAAAGCCAATCCTGCCCAGGAAACGGCTACAGCAAGCAACAAACCGTTTAATATACTTTTATTCATTGATTCTCCTAAATAACTATATTTTTCTGAGATATATCGATTTTCTGAATTACAACAGGAATCGTTCTTTGATAGGCAGATGCTCACTGAAATTCGATGGCAATGCATTCTTCAACTAATACCACGATTGAACACAAGCCACAGCAAATCGACATGGCCGATATTATCCGCAGATTGGGCCGCAATGCAACTATTGTGACCGGCAATCAGCGCCTTGCGCGGATACTTCGGCAGGATTATAACCAATACATGATCGAGGAAAATTATCAGGTTTGGCCAGCGGCGGATATATTGCCATGGAGTGACTGGCTGCAACGCTTGTGGCAGGAAGCTATTCTGGCCGGGAAATTAGTCAGTAACGGGTTTTTACTGGATTCTCATCAGGAGCGACAGATCTGGCGGCAGATTCTGCAAACAACTGACCAATTACCGCCGTGGCTGGCCGATGGTTTGACAATTACACGCATGATGGCCGCAGCGAAAAGTCTTTACGCATGGCGGGTTCCACTGGATGCGGCAACATTTTCCTATAACGAGGACAGTCGCTTTTTCTTTAAAATTTTCACAGCCTTTGAGCGACGTTGTCGAGAGCCTGGCTGGCTAACATCGGCAAGGCTATCAGATATGCTGCTGCCGGTATTACAGGCGGATGGCCTGGCTCTGCCGGGTGAGCTAGTTTTGATTGGTTTTGACGAGTTGACCCCGCAGCAGATTACTTTGCTGAAAGAATTGATGCGAGCAGGCTGTGATCCAGACTGGCTAGAATTCTCAGCCAAATCCAGTCATGTTGGCAAGTTGGTATGTTCTGATAGCCGCGATGAACTGCGGTTAGCAGCGCAGTGGGTACGTCAACGGTGGGAAGAAAATCCGGGCGCACGGATTGGATTGGTGATACCGGAATTGAATTTACAACGCGCATTAGTGTGCCGCGTACTGGATGAAATACTTTGTCCAACGTCATTGCAGCCCGGTAATCATGAACTACCCCGTCCTTATAACCTCTCGCTCGGCTTGCCGCTGATTCAGTATCCGTTGATTCATGCTGCTTTTGAGTTACTGACGTTACCTGTGCCGGTGACGGAGCTGACGCATATCAGTCGAATTTTGCGTTCCTCCTTTTTGACTGGCTGGGAAGGAGAAAGTGACGCGCGCGCTTTGCTGGATGCGCGACTACGTGAGACGGAGGAATGGAATGTATCGCTGCAATCGGTCGTGCATTACGCCAATCATCATGATCAACCTTATCATTGCCCAGTGCTGGCTCAATGCTTGAAACGGTTGCAGGAATTAGTCAAAGCACGGCCAGCCACGAGTATTCCAAGTGAATGGGGGCAGCAATTCAGTCAATGGCTCAGTGCGGCAGGCTGGCCTGGTGATGGTATGCTGACGAGCGCGGAATATCAGGTTATGCAAGCCTGGCACACTTTGTTGCAGCAATTTGCTTCACTGGATTGGGTGGCGCCACCCATTACCCTGGGTTCTGCGTTGAGCCAGTTGAGAGAGATGGCTGCCAGTACCATTTTTCAGACAGAATCTCCTGAGACATCGATTCAGGTGCTCGGTTTGCTTGAGGCGAGCGGATTGCAGTTTGATCATCTTTGGGTGATGGGGATGCATGATGGCGTGTTGCCTGCGCCGCCGCAGCCTAATCCGTTTATTCCCTTGCCATTGCAGCGCCAGATGCAATTGCCTCGTTCAACTGCCAGCCGTGAATTACGAGTGGCAAAGACAATGCTGCAACGGCTGGTTGAAAGCTCGCCAGAGATTGTGATCAGCTATCCGCAGCACCATCAGGACGAGCAGCTTGCCCCCAGTCCACTAATTACCACTTTTCCCTTCCTAACTGAGAAGAGTGTGTCGAACAATAGCTATCCCACCTGGCAACAGCTGATTTATCAGAATCGTCACTTGCAATTTCTGACTGATGATCCTGCACCGCCGTTGATGGCGCATTCTATTCCTGGCGGTAGTCATGCTTTCAAACTGCAAGCAGCCTGTCCGTTCCTTGCTTTTGCGGAATTGCGGCTGGGTGCGCGCCAGTTGGGCAAGATTCAACCGGGTTTGAGTATGCGGGTACGCGGGAGCCTAGTACATCGTTTAATGGAAAAAATCTGGGCAGCGCTTGAATCGCCCGATCGGCTGCTAAGTTTGCCAGCAGATATGCTGGAAGAGTTGGTTACCAACAAAGTGACTGAAACCATTCAGGAAATGGTGCCGCATTATCGGCAAACCTTTGGGCGTCGTTTGCAGGCGCTGGAGTTTGAGCGATTGTTTGCATTAGCGCAGGCATGGCTGGAATACGAAAAACAACGCTCGCCTTTCCGAGTGATGGCACTTGAGAAATCCGCAGAATTGACACTAGGCGGACGGCAGGTGCGCGTGAGAATAGACCGCATCGATACGCTGCCTGACGGTGGAAAATTGCTGATCGATTATAAAACTGGATCGTGCAAAGTCGATAGCTGGTTTAGCGAACGCCCTGATGAACCACAATTGCCGCTGTACGCGCTACTTTTTCAGCAGGAGCTTGCCGGGATCACATTTGCACAAATCAGAGCCGGTGAAATGGCCTTCAAAGGCATTGCCAGCGACGAAAACTGCGCTCCCGGTATTGCCTCGTTTATTAAGTTGTCGCAGACGGGTGATTCCTCAGACTGGTCGGCGGTGATTGACGGCTGGAAACAAATCCTGGAAAAACTGGCGGCAGATTTCATTGCTGGCCAAGCGGAAGTGAATCCCAAGCAATATCCGACAACCTGCACCTATTGTGCACTGCAACCGTTATGTCGGATCAATGAGCAGATGGCATGTCAGTCAGGCGGGGAGGGCGAGTAAGTTAGAAGATTATTAAAAATCAGTTCGTTATAAACAGAATAAATTATCGTAATCACCCTGTCACCCCTACCTGATTGAGCGACTATCTGCCCCAGGCAGGGGATTACTTTTTTACTTTATTTAGCAGAAAATTCCTTTTCAAAAACCTTGTTACCTCTGGCATTGATAATGCTGACTGCTAGATCACCTTGTGTATCGATTTCAACTGCTCCAAAATTGAAAAAATCGAGAGCTGTTTCATAATCCGTAGTGCTGGATCCATGAAAGAATAAACGTTTTGGATTCAGGGTGTCATCGAACGCTTCATTTGGAAATAATCCGGCATTCAATGGCCCTGATACGAATTCATGAATCTCAAAATCCGGAGCATCCGCAAAAGGCACGTAACTGAATCCTTCGGCAAAATGTACGTCGGTGGTTAGCCACAGATTGTTCTTGATACCCAGGCCATGCATGTAGCGCAGGATGTCGAGCAGTTCGTTTTCAAAGCCGCTGTCCAAGTCATAGTTAGCCCAGCCATCTCGGCCTTTTTCAGACGCAGCTGATCCGGTAGGAATAGATATGGGTACGCTGGAGACGATGATTTTCCAGGTGGCATCTGATTGTGCCAGTTTCTCCTTCAACCAGGCAACCTGCTCGCGTCCCAGCATGGTTTTGGGGGCGTCGGTGCGATCATCGACAAAATTGGCATCGCGGTATTGCCGGGTATCGAGGATAAACAATTCGGCATGTTTGCCCCAACGAATGGAGCGATAGAGGCGGTTAGGCGTTGTTTCGGGAACGACGATTGGGTTGTAGTCGAAAAAAGCTTTCAGTCCAATTGGCAGCAAATGTTCCCCGGGTGTATAGGGTGGGGTGTTACGCGTATCGTGCAATGGACCGAAATCATTGACTACTTCATGATCATCCCAGATAGCAATATAGGGGGTTTTTCCAAGGAATTGCTTAAATTCGGGATCATCACGGTTGTAAATCCAGTGAGCCCAAAAGGTCTGCAAATCAGCGGAGAACGAAAAATTGCCAACAACCTGCTGGTTGCCAAATCTTCCAGTGGGACTACAAATTCCATCTGCGTAAATCATGTCACCCAGACCAATGAAAAAATCCAGTTTTTCCTGGTTGAGTACCTTAAAAATGGGAAAACCTCGGACAAGATCACGACAGACGTTTTGCCCAGCAAGGTCACCTCCCCAAGCAAAGCGAATGGGGGCGGCATCGCTCATCTGCGGAGCAGTGCGAAAGCTTCCTTTGAGTTTTTCCGATCTGCGCATTTGGTTTCTTGTGCCTGGTTTGGGCAAAAACTCAACGTGATAAGTGTATTCCGTGTTCGGTTTTAATCCGTAAAACTTAATTTTTGCCGTAAAGTCCGTTTTGTCGTTCGCTTCAACGAAATGGCGATCTGCAGTAGCAGACCCACCCGTTAGCCGAACTTTCATCAAACTTTCCTGGTCTGCACGTGACCAGATAACTGCACTATTTGCATCAACATCGCCAATCGAAACGCCGCTTGGCATGCCGATAGCAACCCTGGCTTCCCTCATTGCAAAAACGCCAGAATTGCCGCCGAAAAACAGAACAATCAGCAAACCCAGTATGGACATACTCATTCTTTTGTTCATGAGTATTCTCCGATTAAGTTGGTATGAGGCGTATGAGTGTGTGCCCGTTGCAGGCACACACCGTAAGGCACTACTTTTTTCAGTGCCTTACCAATCATAAGAATCTATCTCTGGAATTTAAAAATACCAGAAAAGAATTAAATGCTTATTTCACTTTGAATCCGGTGATTTTCAATACGTCATCGGTAGGAAAGCCATCGTAATCCGGCATGTTGCCATCGTTGGTATGCTGGATTGAAAGATAAGCTGTTTTTCCATCTTCTGTGAAAATAAGCCCGGTTGGCTCAGCCGAGCTGTCTTTGACGGATAACACTTTGATACAACCATCTGATTTTATATCCCTATCTGCACCGTCCGGTAAGCAGGCAAAAATATCGCCATTTGGATGATCTTCGAGGACATAAAGATTGTTGGTTTTGGGCTGGAAGACAAGGTTATCGAAAGAGTTAAAATCACGGTCGCCTTCAACGAAGCGATTCACTTCCACCAAACGTGGTTGACCCTCGCCTGAATCATTCGTCATGGGTTCAAGATCAACCGCACAAATGACCTCACCAAAGTTCCCGGCTGCTTCCCTGCCAGTGTTCGCCCAGCAGAATCGCGTTGCGGATTCAAAACCTTCGGGCGCCTTGAACATGGGATCAATTTCCAGATCTTCGGGACGATAGTAGCCTGTTGCCCCCAGCTCTGCTGCATCTGTTCTGGCAGTGAGCGGATCAATGGGCCCAACCCATATTGCTTGACCAACCTCACAGCCTTGTCCAAATTGTTGCCTTTCTTCACGGCAAGTGACTTGGAGTGCATAGACTTTGCCAGCAGCAAAGGGGGAATTTTCGATACCGCTTTGACCATTCCAGGGGACATCTGGAATAAATTTGTAAATAGCGCCACCGTCTGCGTCAGGCTTCGCTGTGCCGGGACGCAGTTCATCGCCGGCATACAATACACCTGAATCCAGAATACCGATTCCTTCCCAGGAAATAGTATGTCTCGCGTCAATTATCTTGGCCGCTTTGGCGACAATTATGATGGCCGGTTGAGTCTGTTGGCTAGTTCATGATTTTTTCTGGTTTTTCCTCCTATAACTTTCACTGTCGATTTCAATGATAGTTGCGTGATGGATGATCCGGTCGATGGCGGCAACGGTCATCATGGTGTCAGGGAAGATTTGATCCCACTGGCTAAAAGGCTGGTTTGAAGTGATGATGAGACTTCCACTTTCATAGCGATGTGCGATAAAGTCGAACAATACTTGTGTCTCTGAATCGGTCTTTTTGACATAGCCGATATCATCAATGATCAACACACGGTATTTATCCAGCCGCGTCATGACAGACATCAAATCCAGTTCTTTCTTGGCTTGCTGCAGGAGTTGAACCAGTGCGGTAGCCGATATCCATTTGACGCGGATGCCTTGTTCAATCAAATGCAACCCCAATGCTGCTGCCACATGTGATTTGCCGACACCGGACGGGCCGATCAGCAACACATTGTCTGCCTGGCTCGCCCACTGGGTATTGTCGCGCAGTGCGATGACTTTTTTCTGAGCGGCTTGGGGTAATTCAGTCAGCGCCAAAGTGGCAAAGCTTTTGCCGCGCGGCAGTTTGGCTTCATGCGTCCAGTTGCTGATTCTGCTTTGGAAGCGCTGAGCGACTTCCTGTTCGCACAGGGCGGCAAGATATTGGCTGTAGCTCCAGGCGTGTTCTGCGGCTTGATCTTGGAAGTGCCGGTAATGCTGGCCAAAGGCAGGGAGTCTGAGTTCCTTGAGCATCAGTGGGAGTGATTCAGACATGAGCTGCCTCCTTGTGTTGCCCAGTTTCCGCTGAGTAGTTGATCGTAGGTATCCGCAGTGTGTTGTTTGATTGGGATGTCCGGCTGTGGCGCATGATGCCGCAGAAATCGCTTTTGCAGTGTTTGCAGTTCAGGTAGCGGATTTTGTTGCAACAATTCAGCAGCCAACGGGCTCTCGCAATCATAGTCATAGGCAAAACGCAGTACCGATACCATCCATTTGCAAGCGAGCCTGGGATCAAATTGTTGTTGTACCCGTGCCCACAGCTGGTGATACTGTGGCGTTGGCAACAGATCATCCTGCAGCCGGGAAAAGCGAAAGGCTTGTGGCTTTGCCGCCAGTGCATGAATTACATGGCGGTAATCGATGCGCCGGGCGCGCCCTTCCGACGTTTTCGGATACGCACGTGGTAATGTAATAACCGGTGTTTGACCGGCAAAGCATTCTAAGCGATCGTGATAGAGATGAACCCGGATGTTCTCGCCAATGAGCCTGGATGGCACACTGTAGAGTCCCCGTTTGACCGCAATGGTGCTGCTGGTGGTCACTTTGACGGTCAGTTCACTGAAGTCCATGAAGCGGTAGCGTGGCAGTGGCTGGAGATGTGCTTGCTCTTCTGTCAATCGCCCCCTGCAGCGCTTATTGAGCTTATCGACGATCCGCTCAAGAAAACGGCGGTAGGCACCCACACTTTCGAAATCCGCAGATCCTCGTAATTTGATCGCCTGCTCGATCCGGTGTTTGAGTGAACCATGGGCATTTTCTATCGCGCCGTTTTCATGGCTGATGCCCAGGTTATTGACCGTTGGCTTCATGCCGTAGTGCTGGCACAGCGCCGCATAAGATTGCGTGAGTTCTTGCTTTTGGTTCGCATTGACGTACGCGGCACTCAGGCTGTCGGTGCGATGTTCCTTGGGCGCGCCGCCGAGTTTATGCAAGGCGGTCTGCAAACCATCGGCCAACGCACTATAACTTTCCCCGCCCCGGATGATATGAACAGCACGCCAATGACTATATGCCAGGCGAAACTGATACAGCAGGTGATCAAATGGCTCGCCTGCGATCGTAATTGCCGTGCGCGGCCGGGTAAAATCGGACAACCCCTGATGCCCGGCAGGCACCGATTGGCAAAACATGACAGCCTTACCAGGACCTTGCGTTGCTCGCCAGTGTTTTACACGGCGCTGCAGGCTTCTGAGCAATTTCTCCGGGTATTGACCTGGATATCGATCATCCAAGTGTTCCCAAAGCGTAGTGCCGGTCAGTTCAGGTTCCAGGTACAGCAATGGAACCAATTCGGTCTCCCAAACCAGTGCAAAAGGATCCTGGCGCGTGCGCCATTGCCGTTGCGACTCCTCCACCCGAACGCCTTTCTCAATCCTACGGCCACTGCGGATACTTACCCCCGCTTTTGCAGCCGCAGTCTCCTGACCATGACCTATCTGACGATTCTTCATATAAATAGCTTCCTGTTGATGAGTGATATGTTTTCCAGGCAAGTTCTTGCTCCTTGTATAGGGAAGAACTCATACTGATACTTTCACTCAACCGGTCAAGATAATTGTCGCCTGACCGGTCAGGTTAATTGTCGTTTAATATAGTAGGCAAAGTTTGGCGAATCACCACATTTTCAGCAGTGTTGCCAGTAATTTCACCGGTCGTTCTGTCGATTACGGTATTTTCGGTGGTGAATAGTGGGCTCGCAATTTCATAAGCTTTACCCGTAGAGGTTTCTTCAGACACCAAAACCGTTCCCCAGGCAGTTGTCTTGATTCCATCACATGCCGTCATGCCCCGCAGGATAGTCTCAACGGATCCGGTTGCCAGATCGATCCGTTGTACCGAAGGATTAAATTTACCCATTCCCAGATCTTGTCTACCAGCTTCCACGCAGGTAATTAGATGTGTTGGGTTACTGGTTGGCCAAAGTACCATCATGTCCGTGACATTTGCAGCGTTTCGAGTCACATATTCGGCTTTTAGCCCTTTTGCCAACAGTATCTGATCGGATGCAGATTGTGATTCACTTCTAAATGCACCCGTTGTCGCTGGAGCTGAATCTTTCAGCCCTTTCTGAATACCAAAAAGCTGATTCGACTGAGCGTGCATCAGCTTCTCGGTTTTAGCTCCAAAATCACTAGCAGTTGCTAGGCCGGGAGCTAGAGCTATTATCATTGCTGCTAAGAGATTCGTTACTTTTATGTCGATCATTGTCATCCTCAATTCATTAAGTTAAAACCATGGTGCATTGCTTAATACACCGGTGAATACTTTTCTCACAGGGGATACGGAGTACTGTAGTCAGATGCGGAAGGAAAGTTTTAACTAAGCCAACACTGCTCCGTAAGTGCCACCTGCATCTGCAGATTAGCTAACGAAAATAACAACTAGATGACCGACAAATGAATTTTTTGTGATAGTGCTTCAGGGTGGAACAGTATGGGTTTGTCGAGAGAGAATTGAAACGAATTGGTTATATCAGATTATTTTTCTATCTTCCCATTTGTTTTTATTAAAACTTATATTGTTTTTATAGTAACAAGATGATAGTCTGCTGCTATTAACAACTCAAATCAAGAAGTCAGTTATGAATACCATGATTGAACCAGAAGTGAGTGCATCTCAGGATCGCGGCGTACTGGCCAGGATGGTGATGACGCTGCTTGATCATTGGAAGTTGAGCAGTGAGGATCAAGCGGCGCTATTGGGTATTGCTACCAGCAACCGTGCCGCTTTGGCGCGCTATCGTAAAGGCGAGCCGATCGGCACTAGCCGTGACCAGTACGAGCGGGTTGGCCATTTACTGGGTATTCACAAAAATTTGCGTTTATTATTTCCTCAAAATCGGGAGTTGGCCTATCGCTGGATGAAAACCCGAAATAAGGCATTCGACAACTTCACACCGGTTGAGATTATTAAGGAATGGGGATTTTCCGGGTTACTGATGGTGCGAGGATACCTGGATCGTGCTCGTGGTGTCTGAATCAACCAGCGGATGAATTTACTCTTCACCAAACTCACGCTGGCTGATGTCCATCAGGACGTAGCAAGGAACATTGTTTCGTTGTACCAATCGCAGGATCTCTTTGATGACCTGACGAATGATCCCGCCGAGTGGCGGTTAGCCCAGAAAGTGGAAGATGAGGTAAAGCCGCCTTTGTATCGTTCGCAGACACCAATTATTTGCCGACCGTTTGAGGATGCCGAGTGGTTCAGCGCCATCACTTGGCCATTTAAGCATTGGCAGGCGAGCCGCTTTTCGGATGGGTCTTACGGCGTTTGGTACGGGGCAGATACGGTTGAAACAACGGTTTATGAATCAGCGTATCACTGGTACCGAGGGTTGCTCAGTGATGCGGGATATGAACGTGAGCCAGTCGTTGCCGAGCGTGAGGTTTACAAGGTTACCTGTGGCGCTGCACTTCTGGATTTCCGGAAATTAACTGATGACTACCCTGACCTGTTGCACCCCGCAGACTACGCATTCTCGCAGGTGGTCGGTGCACGTATTCACCGCGAGGGGCATCCGGGATTATTGATTCAATCCGTTCGTCGGTCAGCGGGAGAAAATGTGGTGGTATTCAACCCTGGCGTACTATCTAACCCGAAGCTCAACTGTCAATTGGTTTATCGGCTTGAGGGTGAGCGGATCACGGTAGAAAAGCAGCCGGGCTCAGTGTGGATTAGTATCAATCTTGCAGGTTTTTAATCGAGGGGTGATTACATTATTCGTCATGCCACAGCGTATAATCTTATTCTCAGACAGCCTCTTGGATAGGCGTGTGGCGCATCATCAATCAGGTTTACGGCAGGCATCTTCTGTTTTTCATGGTAGTTTTTCACTACTATTTTTTCTCGCAAACGATCACTGACCAGCATGTTTAATATTTTTAAATCGAAGAAAACACCTGATGGAACACCAACTGATCCATCGGTCGTACCTGCCTCAGTCAGTTTTGCTGACAAAATTCGGCAGGGGCTGGCGCGTACTCGTCAGAGTCTTGGCAAGCAGTTATCTGGCTTGTTCAGTGGCGGAAAAATTGACGAGGCTTTGTACGAGGAACTCGAAACCGCGCTGTTGACGGCAGATACTGGCATCACGGCTACCAATCACCTGCTGGATTCAGTCCGCAAGCGTGTTAAACGTGATGCGCTGGATGACGCGCAGCAGTTAAAGCCTGCTTTGCAAGATGCGCTTGTCGAGATGCTTGAGCCACTTGCCCGGCCGATGACGTTTTCAGATAAAAAACCTTTTGTTATCATGATTGTGGGGGTCAATGGCGTGGGTAAAACTACGACGATTGGCAAGCTCGCCCATTATTTTCAGTCGCAGGGGCAATCGGTACTGCTGGCGGCTGGTGATACCTATCGGGCAGCTGCTCAGGCGCAACTCAAGGTATGGGGAGAGCGTAACAACATTACTGTGATCTCTCAGGAGAGTGAGCCCGGTCAAAAAAGTGATCCTAGCGCGGTTATTTTTGATGCAGTCAACGCCGCCAAGGCACGTGGGATTGATATTGTTCTGGCGGATACCGCTGGGCGGCTGACAACTCAGTCACACCTGATGGAAGAAATCAAAAAGATCAAGCGCGTCATTGCCAAGGTGATCGCAGATGCGCCACACGAGGTACTGCTGGTTCTGGATGCCAATACCGGACAGAATGCAATCAGTCAGCTGAAAGTATTTGACGAGGCGTTGGGTGTGACTGGTCTGGTGCTGACCAAGCTGGATGGTACCGCTAAAGGCGGTGTCATCGCAGCGATTGCGGCGCAGTATACCGATATGCCGCCTGCTTTGCGTTTTGTCGGTGTAGGGGAGGGAATGGATGACTTGCGGCCTTTTGATGCCAGAGAATTTGCGCAGGCACTTTTCGATTAAGTAATCCACTCGTCATGATCCAGTTCCGGCAAGTCAGTAAGGTCTATCAAGGTGGATTCCAGGCATTACAGGGAATCAGTTTCTCGGTTGCAGCTGGCGAGCTCGTTTTTTTTATCGGGCACTCCGGCGCGGGTAAGAGTACCTTGCTAAAACTGATTGCTGCCATTGAACGACCCACTTCTGGCGTGGTGAGGGTTGGCAAGCAGGATACTGGTACTCTGAAACGTGGCGCCATTCCTTATCTGCGGCGTGGTTTAGGTTTGATTTTTCAGGAGCAAAAGATTTTGTACGATCGAACGGTACTGGAGAATGTTTTGTTGCCACTACAGGTAATGGGAATGGAAACCAAGGCGGCTACTTCGCGTGCGCGTGCCGCACTGGATAAAGTTGGTCTATTACGCCGTGAAAAGGCTGATCCAGTGAGTCTCTCCGGAGGTGAAAAACAGCGTATGTGTATAGCGCGCGCGGTTGTGCATCGTCCAAACGTGTTGATTGCAGATGAACCAACGGCGAATCTCGATGCGGCTTATGCACAGGAAATCATGATGCTGTTTCGGTCTTTTCACCAAGTTGGTGTCACCGTGTTGATCGCTACTCATGATCTGGCGTTGATTGAGGATCAGGCACGGGTTATGCAGCTGTATCAGGGGAAACTAGCTTAAGGGCATCTCTAAAATCCATATTTCGTTACAATACGTCGTTGTTCACAAAAAATATCTCCTGACATATTAATTACATGCTGCGTCAATATTTTTTGCTCTTGCCTCGTCTTGTTTAAAACTATGAATTTTTAGAGGCGTCATTAATGAATAAGTGGTTGCGACAGCATTGGCTGGCAGTAATTCGCGCCTGCCAGCTGCTAAGCGGTTCATTGGCCAGCAGTCTGCTGAGCATTGTGGTTATCGGTATTGTGCTCAGTTTTCCGGCTGGCATTTTGCTGGTTTTAGATAATCTGCGTACCGTTTCCGGGCAATCACTGGAAACTCAACAATTAAGCATATTGATTGATGCTAGCGCCTCTCCTAATGATATCGAGTTCATCAACGACAATCTGGAAAAAATCTCTGCAATTGCTTATTTTCAATTTATTTCCAAAGAAATTGCACTGAAACAACTTCAGCAGGAAAGCGAACTTGCTGAAATCATGGGCAATCTCGAAAAAAACCCCCTGCCAGATGTATTTGTGGTAAATCTTGAAAAAAAATCGGTGGATGAAATTGAGGCGCTGCGAACTATGGTACTGACCTGGCCAAAAATTGCACATGTACTCGTCGATACTGACTGGGCGCGAAAACTGGATGCTATTCTGGACCTGGGCAGGATTATCGCCATTATGCTGTCCAGCCTGTTTGGTGCGGCATTAGTATTTGCGGTATTTAACACTATCCGTTTGCAAATTCTAACGCGTGGGGATGAAATAGAGGTTTCCCGCCTGGTGGGCGCAACCGACGGCTATATCCGCCGCCCGTTTTTATATTTTGGAGTAATTCAGGGAGTGACCGGTGCACTGCTGACCTGGGTAATACTGGCTATCGGCATTACCCAAATTAATCAGTCGTTGTTTGAACTGGCCAGATTGTATGAAACCACGTTCAGACTGGATCATTTTTCAGGGCTGAACAGTCTTGCACTGTTGGTGATCGCTGCGGTACTCGGATGGCTGGGTGCGTATGTGTCGGTGACACGTCACTTGCTGGGGACCGGCAATATGTAACCTGGTTTTGCACTGACATATTTCTTAGATATATCCTTATATCGCCATAATGGTGACCCAAGGATGGGTAAAATCAACGAAATTGAAACTGCTTGCTGCTGTCGGTGCTGCTGCCTTCTAGTTGTGAAAACAGCGCTCGATACCCTAGCGGCATCTCGGTGATGAATGTCTAAACTCAAAGCATAAGGAATAGCATGCAAGAAATCGTACAAAAATATTACGGTGAAACTCTAACCGGCACTCATGATTTACAGACCGATGCCTGTTGTACCGACGCCAGTCTGCCAGGTTTTGTCAAACCGCTGCTGGCACGGGTACATGATGAAGTATTGACACGCTATTACGGTTGCGGTCTGGTTCTGCCTGAATTACTGGATGGCTTGACTATCCTCGATCTGGGCTGTGGCGCAGGACGGGATGTTTATGTGCTGTCGCAATTGGTGGGTGAAAAGGGTCAAGTGATTGGGGTGGATATGACCGAGGAGCAACTGGCGGTGGCACGTCAGCATGAAAAATACCACCAAAAGACGTTTGGCTATAAACGCAGCAATGTCCGGTTTCTGCAAGGATATATCGAGCGCTTGCACGAGCTTGATCTGGCAGATGCCAGTGTGGATGTGATTGTGTCGAATTGCGTCATCAACCTGGCTCAGGATAAAGCGGCGGTATTACGCGAAGCCTTCCGTGTTTTGAAACCCGGTGGTGAAATGTATTTTTCCGATGTCTACAGTGACCGCCGTATTCCGGTCGAATTGACGCATGATCCGGTGCTGTACGGGGAATGTTTAAGTGGCGCGTTGTATTGGAATGATTTTTTGCAGTTATCCCGTAAAAATGGTTTCACGGATCCTCGTCTGGTGGATGATCGTCCCATCCGTATCGATAATGCGGCGCTGGCGGAGAAAACCGGCAATATCGGTTTCTATTCGGCAACCTATCGTCTGTTCAAACTACATGATCTGGAACTGGCTTGTGAAGATCACGGACAAGCGGTCGTTTATCGCGGCACGATTCCGCATCATCGCCATGCGTTCCGGCTGGATAATCACCATTTCATTGAAGCCGGAAAACAGTTTCCAGTATGTGGCAATACCTGGCGCATGCTGCACGACACGCGCTTCAAGGAGCATTTTAATTTTTATGGTAACTTTGATCAGCACTTCGGCATTTTTCCAGGCTGTGGCATGGGTATTCCGTTTGCGAACACAGCCATTGACGAACAAAGCAGCGGGTGTTGTTGAAAATGAGCGTCACTGCCACCATGCCAGCAGCGGACGAACAGCGTATACGTTCCAGGTCGTGGTATGTTACCCCTGATGGCCAACCACGCGGCTTTATCCAGACGCATGCGCTAGATGAGTTGTGGTTACATACTGGCACAGCGTGTAATTTAGCGTGCCCTTTCTGCCTGGAAGGATCCAGGCCAGGCGATAATCGTTTGCAATTGATGCGCTTTAATGATGCCAAACCCTATATTGATGAGGCATTGACGCTGGGGGTTAAGCAATTTTCATTTACCGGTGGCGAGCCTTTAATTAACAAGGATATGGTGCATATTCTGGATTACGCGCTGCGCCATCGCCCTTGCCTGGTGCTCACCAATGCAACCGAGCCTCTGATTAAGCGCCTCACACAATTGGAGCCTTTATGCGAACACCCCTATCAATTGCATTTTCGTGTCAGTCTGGATCACTTCGAGGCATCCCGTCACGATGCGGGTCGTGGTGAGGGGATGTTTGCCCTGGCGCTGGAAGGTTTGCGAAAATTACATGAGATGGGATTTGCGTTATCGGTAGCGAACCAAGTTCTCGCCGACGTGCCACCGGAAGAAGTTAGCAGACAATTTTCTGCAGTTTTTCGTGCAGCGGGTTTACCCGAGGATTTGCCACGTATTGAGTTTCCGGAATTCTATCCACCTGCAACCGAAGTATCCGCACCACAAATTACCCAAAGTTGTATGGCAGATTTTCAGAGCGAAAAATCACGCCGTGATTTCATGTGTGCTTTCAGTCGCATGGTGGTAAAGATCAATGGTCAAACAAAAGTGTATGCCTGTACCCTGGTGGATGATGACCCGGATTATGCCCTCGGTGAAACGTTAACCCAGAGTTTACAGGTGCCCGTGAGCATGAAACACCATCGTTGTTATAGTTGCTTTCGGTTTGGTGCGTCATGCAGTGAAATGAAATAAAAATGGGTACCTCTAAAAACCTACTGCAGGATCCGATTGCTGTGTTGGGCGGTGCTTGCTCCCTCGTCTATCTATCTAATATGTCTCGGGCGCTGCGCTCCGCCGCCTTGTACTCGAATCGCTCGCGACGGTTTTTAGAGGTGCTCAAGTGAAATGACAAAAGAAAAAATGTGAAAAATCGCTGGTGGATACTCGCGTTACTTAGTTTGCTGATCGGGTTGTTTTTTATATTCGACCTGGGGCGTTTCTTCAATCTGGAAGCGCTTAAGGAAAGCCACAACGACCTGCGGCAGGTTTATCAGGCGCAACCCTTTTTAGTCCTTGGCATCTACTCCTTGACCTATATCGTCATGGCAGCATTATCGTTGCCGGGCGCAGCCGTGATGACCCTGGCGGGTGGCGCCATGTTCGGGTTATGGGTGGGTGTACCGGTAGTAATCGTATCCGCGACGATGGGCGCAACCCTGGCTTTTTGGGTAGCTCGTTATGTTCTGCGCGATGCCGTACACCACCGTTTTGGGGATCGGATGAAAACAATCAATGACGGCCTGGAACGTGATGGCGTGTTTTATTTGTTTTCCTTGCGACTGGTACCTGTTTTCCCTTTCTTTCTCATCAATTTATTGATGGGGTTGACCACCATTCGCAGTATCACTTTTTTCTGGGCCAGTTTGGTGGGCATGCTGGCAGGAACCACCGTGTATGTGAATGCGGGCACCCAGTTAGCAGCAATTAACCATTTATCGGATATTTTGTCCCCCGCGTTGGTTGGATCATTCTTGTTGCTGGCGCTATTCCCGTGGCTGGCGCGTTGGGGCATTGCCATAGTCAAGACACGCCGATTATATGCACGCTGGACCAAGCCCACCCAGTTTGATCGTAATCTGGTCGTGATTGGTGCCGGTGCCGCAGGTTTGGTGACTTCATACATTGCAGCAGCTGTTCGCGCCAAAGTAACTTTGATCGAAGAACACAAAATGGGCGGAGATTGCCTCAACTATGGTTGCGTGCCATCCAAGGCATTGATCCGTTCAGCAGCTTTTTTGAAACAAGTAAAAAACGCCGCATCGCTGGGAATCAATCACGCAACAGTGGATTATGACTTCGCAGATGTGATGGCGCGCGTACAGCGGGTTATCAGTACGGTTGAGCCACATGATTCGGTAGAACGCTATACAAAACTGGGGGTTGAGGTACTGCATGGAAAGGCAACCATCACCTCACCCTGGTCAGTAGCAGTGAACGGCCAAACCCTGACCACACGTGCCATTGTTATTGCCACAGGCGCGCGACCTGCGGTTCCAGACATCCCAGGTCTTGAAACTATTCCTTACTACACCTCCGATACGATCTGGTCGCTGACCAAGCGCCCGCAACGATTGGTTGTTCTGGGCGGCGGTCCAATCGGTTGTGAACTGGCACAGGCATTTGCCCGATTAGGTTGTCAGGTGACACAGGTGGAGCGTGGTGAGTTGATGACGCGCGAGGACAGTGATGCAGTTGCCCTGGTAAAAGCGGCATTGCAAGCGGATAGTGTGCAATGTCTGACTCAAACTGAGGCTGTACGTTGTGAAAAAGATGCGGATACGCAACGCCTGATTGTGCGTAACCAGATGGGCGAAGAACTCGTGTTGTCGTTTGATGCCTTATTATGCGCGATCGGCAGAGTACCTCGCACGGAAGGCTTTGGCCTGGAAGAATTAGGTATTCCAGTCTCATCAAGGCACACCATTGAAACCAATGCCAGATTACAAACCATTTACCCCAACATCTATGTTTGCGGGGATGCCGCTGGGCCATACCAGTTTACGCACACTGCGGGACATCAGGCATGGTATGCAGCGGTCAATGCCTTGTTTGGTGATTTAAAACGCTTCAAAGTGGATTATTCGGTGATTCCATGGACAATTTTTACCGATCCGGAAGTCGCGCGCGTGGGGTTATCGGAAAATGAGGCGAAGACACAAGATATCGCCTTCGAAGTAACGCGTTATGATCTGGGCGATCTAGATCGAGCCATTACGGATGAAGCTGCACAGGGTTTTGTTAAGGTGCTGACCGTGCCGGGCAAGGATCGAATTTTAGGGGCAACTATTGTCGGAAAACACGCTAGTGATTTACTGACAGAGTTTGTGTTGGCCATGAAACATGGCCTCGGTCTGAATAAAATTCTTGGCACGATTCATACCTACCCAACCTGGTCGGAAGCCAATAAATATACGGCGGGAGAATGGAAACGCACCCATGCGCCGCAATGGTTGCTGCAATGGGTAGAGAAATTTCATACCAAACGACGGGGTTAAGAAAATGCTGATGAAATGAATGCCCCTAGTATTTTCTTTTCGTTACCAGCGGTAAGAATCATAACTTAATCGAGCCTAACCTGTTCTGCTTGCTTACAACTAAACTGAATCGCTCTGGATTTTCCAGCCCAAACTTGATTGGGGAGACTGATTACTTTACCTTCGAGCAGGTCAGGACATGCTGTATGTTGCTTAGTCAAAATACTGTTTCTGAGCTTGGGTACTGTGCTAATAATACCGAGTGCCTTTATCATAGGTGCTGATTTTTGCGACCAATCAGTATTTCCTTACGTCCAAACTACGTGGTGTAGTAGTATCGTAATATTAAAATTCCATCAAAATGATTTACATCAAAACATATATGAGAAATTTCAGGGATGCTGATAGCAGCTTAACTAAGATGTCCGGTTTTACTCGACTAGGTCAAGGTGTTCTCCTATAAAAGTACGGAGGTAATAAAAGATGAAAAAAGAATTGCAGACTGGCTCTTTATACATTGCATTACTTAGAGTGTGGGCAGTACTTTTTGTGCTTGGATTTGCTAATCTGACACATGCCGCTCCTTATGCAACTGGACCTTTACTTGATGTGGTAATTGGTATGGAGGAGGGTACTTGGAAAAAAGTCAATATAAACTCTTTCTCGGAAGTATGGACACCACCTGATCTGCGTCCGCTAAAAGGTTTAGGTAACCCCACTCCTGCTGCAATTATTTTGCCCTGGAGCAGCTTTGCTTGGGATAGTAATCGGGGTGATTTAATTCTTTACGGAGGTGGGCACGCTAATTATACAGGCAACGATGTATACCGATGGCGCTCGAGGTCTCTTGGATGGGAGCGTGCTGCCTTGCCAAGTGAGGTGAAGTTAATCTCTGGAGTTGCGATGTCTATTGACGGCACCGATGCTGCCCCAGCATCAGCACATACATACGATAATGCGGTATTTTTACCTGTTGCTGATCGGTATCTGAATTTTGGGGGGGCGGTTTATGGTGATGGCGGCGCTTATAGACGGCCTAGCGAAAGCGATCCAACGCTCATGAGGAATACGGGGCCTTATCTATTTGATCCATCCAAAGCCAACTCAAACAAAGTGGGTGGTACAACAGGATCTCATGTTAAGCGTGTTGGCCAGTTTCCTGAAATTGTGGGTGGTGAGATGTGGCAGAATCGTGATTTACCAAGATTTATCCCTGAGCAATACAGTTTGCGTGGTCATATAAATGGTTGTACTGCTTACAGTTCTGAGTCTGATGAGTATGATGTTGTTTATGTGGCATCTCGCAGAGGTGGAGGTACGGGGCTCGCATTGCACCGCTATCAAATAACGGATATCCAAAATTCTGCTACAGATCAATATGAACTGGCTGGTATTTTTTGGAGCAGTCCAGCGGCTCAAACAACCTGCGGTTATGATCCGATACGAAGGGTGTTTCTCAAAACGGGCATTAATACCAATCCCTTCCAATTTTGGGATTTGCGCCCAGAAAGATTAACTAATCGTGATCAAAAAGTTTTGATGGAAAATGCTACGGGTGGCTCTGATTTTTTATCCTGGATACAGAGCTATACTGAAGCGACTAAAATCCCATTAAGTAACTGTGGATTGGATTACGATCAAAAGAGAGTGAACTTCTTGTTATGGTGTGGGGGTCAAGAAGTCTGGAGAATTACCCCTCCAGAGTCATTGTCTCAAAATGGTTGGAGTTTTAGCATGGAACCGCTTGGTTCAGGCGAGTCTCCTCCGCTTAATGTTGGTACTGGCATACTGGGTAAATGGGAATATATACCAGGTTTCGATGTGTTTATTGGTCTTGAAAATATTGTTCATGGAAATATCTGGGTATATAAACCTATTGGATGGATTGCGCCAGGTAATGGAAGCGGGGGAACTAGCAACAAACCGCCTGAAATTTCTCTGATTTTACCTGCTCCAGGTGAGAATGTTTTGGTCAACACTGAAATAACAATTGCGGCGCTGGCTAGCGATATAGATGGATCGATTACTTCCGTAAAAATGAAAGTGAATGGTAATACCATTGGCGAACTATTTTCAGGGCCTTATTCTGTTAATTGGAAAACTTCAACAATAGGTGTCTTTACAATAACAGCTGAAGCTGTTGATAATTCAGGTGCTGTGACATTAGCCGAAGCGGTTACGGTTAATGTGATTTCTGATGGGAATAATGGAGGAGGTGGGGGAGGCATAACAACTACTCTTTTGCAGCGTGATTCAAGTAACTTTGGTGGTGTAAGTGATGTATATCTATCCAGCTATCACAAAAATAATAATTTTGGAAGTCGCCAGGAATTTAAACTTTACTATCAAAGATATACTCCCATGATTCAATTTAGAATTTTTTCTTCGGAAGGTGGGCTGATCCCTGATAATGCTGTAATTGAGTCAGCGACGTTATCTTTTTACAAAGAAATCTATAACCACGTTATCGCGTTGCATGCCATATTAATTCCATGGAAAGAGGAGGAAGCTACCTGGAACCAGGCTTCAAACGGTCTGGGATGGAATATTGCTGGAGCAGGATCCCCGGGTTTTGATTACGAAAGTATACCAGACGCTATCGCAGATGCCCCTTGGAACGCAGGATGGATAGATTTTGATGTTACTGATCGTTTGAGAGCTATTTCAGCAAATTTATCAGAAAATTATGGGTGGCGTTTTATTTCGATGTCTGGTAACAATAATCTTAAAAAATTCTACACTAGCGAAGAAACTGATATGGATCGACATCCAAAACTAGAAATACGGTGGAAAATGCCCTGATTATTGAGCATTTCCTGTGCGGTCTGCGAATAAGCTGCAGACAGTAAAAATTGGAGCTTGTCTTTTTGTATTGGGTGGTTTAAGGGAACCTTTAGATTCAGGTGGGGAATACGGCAAGAGGGACTCTAGGAGTCTGTCAGACTTGAGCTTTCGTAATTAGCCAAGTGTGAGAGAACCGGGGCAGATTTTTACGATTCCAAGCAGATAGCGGGTCTCAATACCTGATAATCACTCTGCTGTATTGCTGATAACGCAGATTGTCTGGAGTAAAAGTGATTGCCGTGTGAGCACAGCCGGATCAGGTAGAATATATGCTTGTTTATTGACATAACAGCGTTAAACTCTCCCCAGGAACCTTCCCCCATGAAAATTCGTGACCTGCTGCAACAACGTGGCAAGGAAAACTTCTCTCTCCATGACCTGTATCTGAATAGTCAGATGGTCAATGTTCTCAAAACCATTGGATTTGATAGGCACTATGTCAAGGCAGAAGGCGCTTATCTATTTGATGAAAACGGCGATCGTTATCTGGATTTGCTGAGTGGTTTTGGTGTTTTTGCGCTAGGCCGCAATCATCCAGAAGTGACTGGTGCGTTAAAGGATGTGTTGGCTGAGGATTTGCCTAATCTTGTACAACTAGATGTCTCACTACTGGCTGGCCTGTTGGCGGAGAAACTGGTTGCGCTTTCCCCTGAAGGCTTAAATCGTGTATTTTTTGCAAATTCTGGCACTGAAACTATTGAGGCTGCTATCAAATTTAGCCGCTATGCCACTCAGAAATCCAAAATTATTTTTTGTCATGGCTGCTATCACGGGTTGAGCCTGGGATCACTCTCCGCCACCGGCGATGACCACTACAAAAAAGGTTTTGGCCCCATGGTGCCAGATTTTCTTGAAATCCCGTTTAACGATCTTCCTGCGCTGGAGAAGGCGTTGTCGCAAGGGGATGTTGCCGCCTTTATTACTGAGCCGGTGCAAGGTCATGGTGTATGGATTCCTGACAGTAATTATCTGCCTGAAGCAGCCAGATTGACACAAAAATATGGCGCATTGTTTATCGCGGACGAGATTCAGACTGGTTTGGGACGTACTGGCAAATGGTGGGCTGTCGAGCATTGGGGAGTAGAACCAGACATACTTTGCATGGCTAAGGCGCTGTCAGGTGGTTTTGTGCCAGTTGGGGCGCTCGTATGCAAGGAGTGGATATTCAGCCGGGTTTTTAACCGGATGGATCGCGCTGTAGTACATGGTAGTACGTTTGGCAAAAACAATCTGGCGATGGCGGCGGGACTTGCTACATTGGAAGTGCTGGAATCAGAAAATCTGATCGAGCACTCGGCTCGTATGGGAAAAATGATTGTTGATGCATTGCAACCACTCGTCCAAGAGTATGAGTGTTTTACTGAAATTCGTGGTCTGGGAATGATGATTGCGCTGCAATTTGCCGAGCCCAGCAGTCTGAAGCTAAAGCTATCCTGGAAAATGCTGGAAGCAGCCAATAAGGGATTGTTTTCACAAATGATTACAGTTCCGCTATTTCAAAAACATAGAGTACTGTCTCAGGTCGCCGGCCATGGTATGAATATCGTCAAGTTTATTCCTCCACTAATCCTTACTGAGGAAGATGTACGGTGGATAACGGCTGCAGTTAGCGATGTTGTTGCAGATGCACACCGGGGCCCAGCTGCTGTCTGGGATCTTGGAAAAACACTTGCGACCCAGGCTGTACGTATGAAAACTGGTATTTAGCCTTAATCTCATGCATAAATATCAACCGATTGCGGAGTTCTGGAATGAGCCTATTCAATACGTTCTTGCAGATTGTTAAACTTACATTTCAGGATATTAGGGCTTAAGTGAAAGCCATGAATTCGTTTTTTGACTCGCTTGGACAAATAGTTAACCTATCAGTATCTGGTATGCTTGTTGATATTTCTGGATGGTTTTCTCCAGGATACCAGGTGGAATAGATGGCGCCGGTGGCTGTTTGTCCCAGTTGATTTGTTCCAGCCAGTCTCGAATAAACTGCTTGTCGTAGCTTGGAGGATTGTGCCCGGGTTGGTAGTCTTCAATTGGCCAGAATCTTGAAGAATCCGGCGTCAGCGCTTCATCGATAAGATAAAGCTGATTGGTTTCATCGAGACCAAATTCAAATTTGGTATCCGCGATAATAATGCCGCGCGTATAGGCATGTTCCGTTGCTTCCGTGTACAGCGAAATTGCGCATCTGCTAACTTTTTTGGCGAGTTCGCTTCCTAACAGGCGTTCACACTCAGCGTATGCAATGTTTTCATCATGCAATCCTGATGCTGCTTTGGTAGAAGGGGTAAAAATTGCCCCACCAGGAATTTTCTCAGCTTCTCTTAAGCCATTAGGTAAAGCAATTCCGCAAATCGAACTGGAACGTTGATAATCTTTCCAGCCAGAGCCGGAAAGATAGCCGCGTACAATCGCTTCAACGGGAAGTGGTTTGAGCTTTTTTACAACAAACGCACGACTAGCAACCTGATTTTTTTCCTCGGCGGTTACGACAGATTCTGGCGCAATACCAGTAAGATGATTCGGCAGAATATGCGCAAGTTTATTGAACCAGAATTGCGAGATACCCGTCAGAATTGCACCTTTTCCTGGTATAGGTGTTGGCAATACCACATCGAATGCGGAAACACGATCAGTTTGTACAATCAACAGGTTATCATCATCAATATCATAAATATCACGTACTTTGCCGCGTTGAAGCAGTTGTAGGCTGGGGATATTTGTTTCAAAAAGTGCAGTAGTCATTATAATTTTATGTATATCCGGGAGAGTTGGAACGGTAGGTTAATTAAGCACGGTTCAGTTTCAGATAGCGAGAAGACGGTACAAGCTTGAGTTTAAATTTCTGTGGAATTTGCTTATTTGGCAGTATCCTGCTTGACTGCCGTCAGTTTTTCCAGCAAAGCATATTGTGCGCTGAACTGCCGGTTACGTCTGGTGTTTTTGCGTTTATAGTAACCATCAGCGCTCATTTCCCACGCTTGGGTATTATCACGTAAATAGGGTTTTAGGCCCTCGGTGATCACCCGTTTTTTTAAGCGTAGATCGATTATTGGAAAACAGACTTCAACCCGTCGGAAGAAATTTCGGTCCATCCAGTCAGCACTAGCGAGATATACATGATGCTGGTTGACATTTAGAAAATAAAAGATACGGGAATGTTCCAGAAAACGGCCAATGATTGAACGCACCCGGATATTATCGGAAAGACCGGGAACATTGGGGCGCAATGCGCAGGCGCCGCGCACAATAAGGTTAATTTTGACCCCGGCGCTGGATGCGGCATACAGCGCCTGGATGACTTCAGGCTCCAGCAGAGCGTTCATTTTGGCGATAATAGCAGCGGGTTTCCCGTTGCGTGCATTTTCAGCTTCCTGGTTAATATGATGAATAATCTGCTTATGTAAGCTGAAGGGAGATTGCCAGAGATGTTTCAGCTTGCTTGCTTTTCCCAATCCTGTGAGCTGCAGAAAAACTTCATTGATATCCGAGCAGATTTCTTCGTGACAGGTCAACAATCCAAAGTCGGTATAAAGACGTGCTGTCCCAGGATGGTAGTTGCCAGTACCCAGATGTGCATAGCGCTTCAGTTGATCAGACTCACGCCGGATCACCATGGCCATCTTGCAATGGGTTTTGTAACCAACGATACCATAGACTACATGGGCACCGGCTTCTTCGAGCCGCCCAGCCCAGTTAATATTCGCTTCTTCATCGAATCGTGCCAGTAGTTCAACTACAACCGTGACTTCCTTACCGGTGCTGGCGGCGGAAATAAGGGCTTCCATCAGCGAAGAGTCAGAGCCGGTACGATATACCGTCTGTTTGATTGCGACGACATCTGGGTCAGTTGATGCCTGTTTGATGAATTCAATAACGGGCTGAAAACTCTGAAACGGGTGGTGCAGCAAAATATCGTTCTTACGCATCATCTGAAAAAAGTCATTTTCTTTCTTTTTCTGTGTCGAGAAAGGTATGCCGGGGATAAAGCGAGGAAACTTTAAGTCAGGACGATCGATAAGATCAAAAATCTCGGTAAGTCGTACCAGGTTGACCGGGCCATGTACCTGATATAAATCTTCTTTTTTCAGACAAAACTGGTTGAGCAGGAATTCGATCATCGCTGGCGAACAGTTGTCCGCAACCTCCAGTCTGACCGCGTCACCAAGATGCCGCTGCGGCAGCTCGCCTTGCAACGCGATACGCAGGTTCTTGATTTCCTCTTCATCGACAAACAAATTACTGTTGCGGGTTACGCGGAATTGATAGCAGCCAACCACCTGCATGCCAGAAAAAAGCTCATCTACATGTGCGTGGATGATGGAGGACAAAAATACGAAACTGTACTCATCCCCTCCTATCTCTTTAGGTAATTGAATGACGCGCGGCAGAATACGCGGTGCCTGGACAATCGCAGTACCCGAATTTCGGCCAAACGCATCTTTGCCTTCCAGCGCCACAGCAAAATTAAGGCTTTTGTTCAGAATGCGTGGAAAAGGGTGTGAAGGATCGAGTCCAATCGGCGTCAGCATGGGCATTAATTCGCGCTGAAAAAACTGTTTAATCCACTCACGCTGATGCTCACTCCAGGTCATGCGTCGCAGAAAGCGAATCCCGTTATTGGCCAGCTCAGGCAAGATAACTTTGTTTAGAATCTGATATTGATGATCAACCACTTCACGCGTGCGCGTGGCGGCTAGCTCAAATGCCTGCCGAGGCGGAAGACCATCCGGGCCAAATCCCAGCGTATCAAGCTTGATTTGTTCTTTCAGACCAGCAATACGAACTTCAAAAAATTCATCAAAATTGCTGCTGACGATACAGATAAAACGCAAACGCTCCAGTAGAGGGATATTGCTGTCTTCCGCCTGCGCTAGAACACGGCGATTGAACTCTACCTGACTCAGTTCGCGGTTCAAAAAAAGGTTTTCTTTGTGGGTGGCCAATTTGTTGATATTGGCTGCACTGGGGTCGCTCTCGGTCATGGGGTGTCAATTTAAGGTCAAAATGAACCGATTCTACGAAATTCAAATTACAACCTCATGAACCCGGTGGGATGTAGCCAGCAGGCTGGTCACCCCCCGTACCAAAAAAATAGGCTTCCATTTGTTCGCTGAGGTATTTTCGTGCCTTGATATCCGCAAGACTCAAGTGCATTTCATTTACTAGCATGGTTTGGTGTTTTATCCATTCACTCCATGCCTGCTTTGAGACATTCTCATAGATCCGTTTGCCAAGCTCGCCCGGGTAAGTCGGAAAATCCAGCCCCTCTGCTTCAACGCCAAGTTTGATACAGTTAACTAGTCTGGCCATTATGTATTTCCTGAAGTGGTTGATTATTTAAGAATAAGTGGCTGTGTGCCGGTTGAATCGAATAGCACAGATGCGACTTGTCTGGCGGAAGGTTCATTGGTGAAAGGACCGACTAATACTTTGTATAGCCCATTAGTTTCATGAACGCGTGATAAATGGGTAAATGTTTGCAGTTCTGTCTGCAATTGTGACTGAAATCTATCCAGATAATTTTGAGCATTCTCTGGTGTGCTGAATGCTGCGACCTGCAGGTAGACATGCTTGCCATAGTCGGAATGTGTGGAAGCAAGTTTGGGTGACGCTGTTTGCGTGTTGGCACGGCCAGTAGAAGATTGATTGGGGAGAATAATTTCAACCTCAACCGGTGCACTGCCATTCGCCAGCATATTGAGTTTATGAGCGGCAACGTAAGATAAATCGATCAGTCGATTGCTCAGAAATGGGCCACGATCATTGACACGCACAATGATAGATTTGCCGTTTTGTAAATGGGTAACTCTGACGTAACTTGGTATAGGCAGGGTTGGATGGGCGGCAGTCATGGCGTACATGTTGTAGGTTTCCCCAGAAGCCGTGCTTTTCCCATGGAATCGCTTTCCATACCAGGATGCAGTCCCGCGCACCTTGTATGGAAGCAGTTGTGTCATGGGTGTATAGGTTTTGCCCAAAGCGACATAGCGTTTCATATTCGCATTGCGTAATGGCTCCGTTCGCGGGACAGCATTGCCAACCTTATCAAGGTTAACTGGCGGATTGGCTTCTGGGCCATCGTCAAGATAATATTTTCCTCGCTTGCTGAGATGCGATGATTGATTTTTTTGAGTATTGGCTTGTTTAGAAAATTTTCCTGTGTTCGTCGCAGTGCTGCTACAGCCAGCTAAGTAGAAAACAATTAAACATAAAATTAGCCAGGATGTGACCAGTTGCGTGGTATGTGAGTTATCCAAGGTAAATTCTGTAGAAGACATATTTTTTCCTAAGTTCTGACAAGTTTGGGATGAGTGTGAATACTCATCAGGATACCAAAACCAAGCAGGATGGTTACCATTGAGGTTCCTCCATAGCTGATGAGCGGTAACGGTACGCCCACTACAGGAAGAATTCCGCTCACCATGCCGATATTGACAAAAATATAAGTAAAAAATGTGAGTGTGATTGAGCCTGCAACCAAGCGTGTGAATCGGGTTGGTGCTTTAACTGTAATGACAAAACAGCGTCCAATGACTGTTAGGTAAAGTAATATCAACAGCCCGTTGCCAATTATCCCAAATTCTTCAGAAAATACAGAGAATATAAAATCTGTACTTGGTTCTGGCAAGAAATCAAGCTGCGATTGGGTGCCTTTTTGCCACCCCTTGCCGGAAACTCCACCCGAACCAATAGCGATACTGGATTGAATCGTGTGATAACCGGCACCAAGCGCATCTTGTGAGGGATCCAGTAAAGTCAGCACTCTTTGTTGTTGGTACTCTTTCATGCCAAATGTCCAAAGTAGAGGCAGACTGATAGCCAATAGCGCTGAGAGCATTGCCAGAATCCGCCAGGAAATACCTGCCAGAAACAGGATATAAAAGCCGCTGGCAAGAATGAGTATGGATGTTCCTAAATCCGGCTGACGGGCAATCAATAATACTGGCAACATCAGAATAAGTGTGGCCACACCATAGTCGCGCCAGCGTAGGATCAGGCCTACTTTGTCCAGATACCACGCCATCATCAGTGGAACCCCTATTTTTAATAGTTCCGAGGGTTGAATACGAGTGATACCCAAGTTTAGCCAACGGCGGGCACCATTGTGAATTTCTCCAAACAGAATAACGCCAATTAGCAGAGCGATACCAAGCAGATATAGCGGTAGCGCGATTCGTATGATGGTCTGTAACGGGATATTAGCAACCACCCACATGATGACAAGCGCAATCGCCATATTGAGCAGTTGACTGGCCATCTTGGTTGTATTCGCGCCTGTTGCACTATAGAGAACAATCAGGCCGGTCAGCATCAGCAGGAAAACCCCTGCCAGTAGAAAATTATCAATGTAGCGAGTCAGGAAATGCCATATTTTAGAAAGGTCGAAGGTAGTCATGGCGTGATATTACAGGAGAGTAATTTCCTATTCCTATTTAACCGGGATTTCTATTGGTTCTGGTGAGATGCCGAGAAAGAAGTAATCCAGTAGCTTACGCGCGATCGGCGCAGCGGTAGATCCGCCTGAACCGCCATTTTCCACAAGTACGGTAAGAACAATACGAGGATCGTCAGCGGGCGCGTATGCGGTGAAAAGCGCGTGGTCACGATGACGTTCATCCAGTTTACTGGCGACGTAACGTTCGCCCTGCTTGATATTGACTACCTGGGAGGTCCCAGTTTTGCCAGCAAAGGTATAAGGGGCATTTGCACCTGCGCGGGCAGCAGTTCCACCGGGCAAAGTCACATCATGCAGCGCTTTTTTGACGATATCCATATGCGCTTGTTTGATATTCAACTCATACTGGATTTCAGTAAAATTATTTCTGATCTGGTTATATTGATGATCTTTAATCTGTTTTATGAAATGTGGTCGAAAAGCTCTGCCATCATTGGCGATTAACATGGTTGAGAATGTCAATTGTAGCGGAGTAGCCAGATTAAATCCCTGACCAATACCGATCGAGATGGTGTCACCGGGAAACCAGTTTTGATTAAAACGCCTTTTCTTCCATTCAATGGAAGGTGATAACCCACTAAGTTCACCAGGGATATCGATGCCGGTCAACTGGCCAAATCCAAATTGCTTGGTGAATTCGTGGATATTGGTAATACCCAGGTCGTTAGCCAGCATGTAATAATAGGTATCGCAGGAAATGACCAGTGATTTGTGCAGATTGACATGGCCGTGACCGCCAGGTTTCCAGTCGCGAAAACGGTGAGAGCTTCCAGGTAAGCTGAAAAAACCAGGATCTCTTATCGTAAAACCTGGAGTACGTTTACCAAGCTCCAATCCAGCCAGTGCCATGAAAGGTTTGAAGGTGGAGCCGGGTGGATAGACTCCGCGCAAAGCGCGATTGATCAATGGTTTATCAATGGATTCATTTAGCAGGCGCCAGTTGTGATGATCAATACCATCAGTGAACAGATTAGGATCAAATCCTGGCTTACTGACAAATGCAAGTATTTCACCATTGGTCGGATCCATCGCGATCAATGCTCCACGAAAGTCTCCAAATGCTTGGATGGCGGCTCGTTGCAGGTTGATGTCTACCGTAAGGGTGAGATCGCTGCCGGCAATGGGAGGAATTCGCGATAAGGTGCGAACCGGACGACCGATAGCATCGGTTTCAACCTGCTCAAACCCGGTGATGCCATGTAAATAATTTTCATAATTTTTTTCGATCCCAGTACGTCCGATATGCAAGGCCCCCCGATAATTTTCCAGTTGGTTATCCTCACTCAACTGTTTTAGATCCATATCATTGATACGGTTGATATAACCCATGAAATGGGAGATAGATTCACCTTCAGGATAGTGCCTTAATAAACGTGCATTGATTTCCACACCAGGAAAGCGAAAGCGATTTTCTGCAAAACGGGCAACCTCGATATCGGTTAAACGGGATCGTATCGGGATGCTTTTGAAGCGGGTATTTTCCCTTTTTAGTTTTTTGAAGCGATTGTGATCTTCCGGGGTGATTTCAATCAGCGTATTCAGTTGATTAATGGTCTCCTCGAGATTCTCAACCTGATCAGGAACAATCTCCAGTGTGTAAGCCGTGTAATTTTGTGCCAGTACCACACCATTGCGATCAAATATTAGTCCACGATTGGGCGTAAGTGGGAAGATATTGATACGGTTTGCTTCCGCAAGGGTGCTGTAATGTTCACTACGCATCACTTGCAAATAATAAAGGCGTCCAAATAGTACGCTGAATAGCAGCAGGACGAAAAATACACAGATTGCCAGTCTGATATGAAACCCACGTAATTCATGCAAACGGTTATGTAATTCAACCGACTCACTCATAATTCATCAGGGTCAATTTCCAGTTTTCTGAGACTGGTCAGTAAAATGGCGACGAAAGGCCAGATAAGCGCTCCGGATAAGCTCGCTAACAGAATACGCCAGTCCGGTGAGTAGGTGCCGGTTAGTGTACCAATAATCAGCAATAATGTTTGTGCTAGCAGTAATATCCACAATACAGCAGGAATCTGCCGAAATATGCCAAACATTCGTAATTGCCGGTAAAACAGCAGTGCAAAAAAGGTAATGACGCAATATACCAATGCATGTTGCCCCATAATACTGGTATTCACGACATCCATGATAATGCCGCTGACAAAGGCAAGGCTCATGCCGGATTGACGCGGTTGGTGGATATTCCAGTAGAGTAAGGCTAATGCAACAAAATCTGGGCGCACAACTAATGCGATATGATTTGATACCACCAGATTCAGTAACAGTGCAGCAAACAGACTCAAATAGATGACTGGCCTGCTAGCGGAGAGTTGTAGCTCCTCTTCAAGAAAATCACTGGGGTAAAGAGTTTTGTGACTGGGTGGTTTGATTGGCATCGGAATCATTTTTTTCATTAGGTTGTACAGTTTCTGGCGGCAAATCTACCATTACCAGAACGTGTCTATGACGATCTACGCCTGCAACTGGTGTGCAAATGATATGCGAAAATTGCGTGGATTTATCATGCTCGATACGGGTTACGCGCCCGACAGGCAAACCAGGGGGGTAGACTCCGCCAAGGCCCGACGTTACCAATAAATCTCCCAGTTGAATATCTGTATTAACTGATAAAAACTGTAATTCCAGTTCATTGTTGCGCCCAGCGCCACTGATTACTGTGTTGATAGCGTTACGGGCAATTTTTACAGGGACAGTGTGTCCTTTGTCGGTAATCAGCGTAGCTTCAGCTGTCAGGGGATAAACTTTTGTAATTTGCCCGATTACGCCGAGATGATCAATGACAATATGCCCCTCGCGAATTCTGCTGGAGCTTCCTTTATTCAGAATTATTTTGCGGTTGAAGGGATTGCGGGGCGTAGACAAAATTTCGGCGAGCACGGTTCCGAATTGCGATTGTTCAGTAGCACCCAGCAGCGCGCGCAGTTGCCGGTTTTCGGAGGCCAAGGCGTGTAACTGGTAAAACTTCTGCTGATTCCTAAGATGCGTTTGCTTGAGCTTTTCATTTTCCTCAAGAAGGCTGAAGTTTGTGAAATGTTGCTCCAGCTGGTGGTGAAATTGAAAAGGTGCATAGGCCAATTTCTGTAATGGAGAGACAATCAGGCCGATTATGCGCCTGAACTCGGTGACCTGATCGGTATGCTTATCGGCCATCATCAAAAGAACGGACAACAACGCATAGATAAAAAGCCGTGCAAGCGGACTTGGGCCAGACACAAAAAATCTTGGCGAAGTAGACATGCAACTAAAGCAGATTAATCATTACTATGAGTGTTTCATCAGTTCTGTTGCGGTGCAACAAACTGGGTAACAATAAAAACTTGATAGAACGATACCGATTCATACATACAAGCCATTCCAATCCGTATGAATGAGCAAATTAATAGACCGACAGAGCGGTTAATAGTCCCTGGCAAAAACTCCTATAGAGCGATCAATATTTTCCAGAGCAATTCCCGCACCACGAACGACACACGTGAGTGGGTCATCGGCAACAATTACTGATAATCCTGTTTCTTCCATCAACAAACGATCAATATCGCGCAATAATGCGCCGCCTCCGGTCATCACCATTCCCATCTGTGCTATATCTGAGCCGAGCTCCGGTGGGGTCTGCTCGAGCGCGGTTTTGACCGCATCGACAATATTATTTAATGGTTCAGCCAATGCTTCCAGAATTTCATTGCTGGAGATCGTGAAACTTCTAGGAATTCCTTCAGCTAGATTACGCCCATTAACCTCAATTTCTCGAACTTCAGAGCCGGGATAAGCGGAACCAATGCTGGCTTTGATAGTTTCCGCAGTCACTTCACCAATCATCATGCCGTAATTGCGCCGAATGTAATTGACGATTGCCTCATCAAATTTGTCACCCCCCATGCGCACGGAGCTGGAATAGACGATACCTCCCAGGGAAATGACAGCCACTTCAGTCGTGCCGCCACCTATATCTACCACCATCGAACCGGTAGGAGATTCTACCGGTAGTTCAGCACCCAGTGCTGCGGCCATTGGTTCCTCAATCAACTCTACTTTACGGGCACCTGCGCCATACGCTGCTTCACGGATGGCGCGCCGTTCAACCTGAGTTGAACCACACGGCACCGAAATAACGATACGCGGATTAGCAGAAAACAGGCGTTGCGGACGCGCTTTACGGATAAACTGTTTGAGCATCTGCTCGGTTACAGTGAAATCAGCAATTACCCCATCCTTCATTGGTCTGATCGCCGTAATATTACCGGGTGTACGTCCCAGCATCTGTTTTGCAGCTAGCCCTACCTCCTGAATCATACGCTTGCCACCTGGGCCACCTTCCTGTCGGATAGCGACGACGGATGGCTCATTGAGCACGATACCATGGCCACGCAAATGAACCAACGTATTGGCCGTCCCCAGATCAATGGCCATATCTGTCGAAAAATAATTACCCAGGAAATTGTTATTTAGGAAATTAAGCATAGTGGCAGTAGTTATGAATAGGGCTATTTAGGATAACTTCAGGAGTTCGCTGTTTATATACAGGTAGACAAAGAATACGAAGTGGCCAACGTTAAAGAAAGGAATAAACGAATATCCGGGTTGATTATATCACTTTGCCATATGAAGCTGGATATGCAAAGTAAACCAGCAGGTCAGTATGAAACACTCCCCACGGGCGTGAGGAAGATGCCAACATATTTTAAAGGCGTCCTTCAGATTTATTTCATATTGGAAAGGGCTCTGGGCGCAACGATATCCGCGAGATATGGCATACTTCGCGCTTGATTGATTTCTAAGAGCAATATTCGTGACTGCATACGAATTCATGATTGGTCTGCGTTATACACGCGCAAAGCGTCGCAATCACTTTATTTCCTTTATTTCACTGATTTCACTGTTGGGGATTACGCTGGGAATGACGGCGCTGATTACCGTCATGTCGGTAATGAACGGTTTTCACAAGGAAGTACGTGCGCGCATTCTAGGAGTGGCGTCGCATGTGCAGATCGGCGGTTTGCAGGGTGGCGTGACTGACTGGCAGGACCTTGCTGCAATAGCCATGAAGCAGCCGCAAGTCGCAGCCGCTGCTCCTTATGTGGAGGCACAGGGAATGCTTTCTTACCAGCAGGTTGTGCGCGGTGTCAGTGTACGTGGTATTTTGCCGGATACCGAAAACCAGGTGGCGGATTTTGCCAGCAGTATGGTGATGGGTGAGCTCAATCAGTTGCAGGCAGGTGAATTTGGCATGGTGATTGGTCTGGAATTGGCACGCAGCCTAGGTGCCTACCCGGGTAATAAAATTACGCTCATATCCCCACAGGGACAGGTGACGCCAGCTGGTATCTTGCCGCGCATGAAGCAGTTTACGGTGGTGGGTGTGTTCGAGGCGGGGCATTTCGAATATGATTCTGGTCTGGCGTTGATTCATCTGGGTGATGCGCAAAAGCTTTACCGTATGGCACCGAATGAGGTTTCCGGTGTGCGTTTGAAGCTGCATGATCTGTTCCAGGCGCCGCAGGTGGTGCGTAATTTGGTGACCCAACTGACAGCAAATTACTACCTGACAGACTGGACGCAGCAACATGCCAATTACTTCAGGGCAATTCAGATTGAAAAACGTATGTTGTCACTAATTCTTGCCTTAATCATTGCAGTGGCAGCATTCAATATTGTTTCAACGCTAGTGATGGCAGTAACGGATAAGCAATCGGATATTGCGATTCTACGTACCTTGGGAGCGAGTCCCGGCAGTATCATGAAGATTTTTATCGTGCAGGGTACGATGATTGGCCTGCTGGGCACGGTACTGGGTTTACTGGGCGGGATTGTGTTGGCGTATAACGTCGGTGATCTGGTCGCCTGGATCGAGAGTCTGTTCAATATCCAGTTTTTGTCGCAAGAAGTGTATTACATCAGCAAGATTCCCTCTGAACCACAGTTGGCTGATATCGTCACCGTAGCGCTTGTTTCTTTCGTTTTGACACTGTTGGCAACACTTTATCCAAGCTATCGCGCATCCAAAGTCAATCCAGCCGAGGCACTGCGCTATGAATAAGGCCGTTATTGCCTGCCGTAATCTGCATAAAAGCTACTTTCAAGGAAAACACGAGGTACCGGTATTGCACGGCGTCAATCTGCAGCTGCTTGAAGGCGAGCTGGTTGCGATTGTTGGTGCATCTGGTTCGGGTAAAAGCACCTTGCTGCATTTGCTCGGCGGCCTGGACAAGCCAACTCAAGGAGAAGTGCTGCTGCGGGATCAGAATTTGGCGAATGTCAGCGAGCATGAACGTGGGCGCTTACGCAATCAGTTCCTCGGGTTTGTGTACCAGTTTCATCATTTGCTACCCGAATTTGATGCGCAGGAGAATGTTGCTATGCCGCTACTGATCCGGCGTGTTAACAAACAAACGGCAATGGAGCAGGCCGCACAAATGTTGTGCAATGTTGGTCTTGAGCACCGCCTGACCCATACTCCAGGTGAATTATCCGGTGGAGAACGTCAAAGAGCGGCGGTTGCGCGTGCACTGGTAACACACCCCGCCTGCGTGTTGGCGGATGAGCCTACCGGCAACCTGGATCGACACACTGCGGAAGGCGTGTTTGATCTGATGCTAAATCTGAATCGCAAGGTGAATGCCGGTATGATCATCGTGACCCACGATACTCAGCTTGCCAGCCGGGCAGATCGCGTGCTACAGCTGGTGGATGGCGTATTGATTGATCAAGCGCAATCCTGATCGTAATTTTTAACGGTATTCAAAGTAGCGGATTTTTACGGCAATTTGCGCATAAACCGTGCAGCTCAAGTTGCTGACTCGCCAAAACGAAACCAGTATCCTCAATATTTTGAGCTAATTCCGTCAAGATATTTTTAGGAATACCAACTTCCTGTACCAGCTTGCAGCGATCACAGATCAAGAATTGTGGAATTTCGTGTGGGTGATCACACGCGATATGCGCGCAGGCAATGAAACGGTTCGCAGTTTCCAGCTTATGGACCAGTTTCTCCTCAGTCAAAAAGTGCATGATGCGATAAACCGACATGACCGGCAGCGTTTCATCAAATCGTTGCTTGTATTGCTCGGCAATTTCATAAGCTGATAGTGGAATAGAAGTGGAAAGCAATACCAGCAGCACATGCTGACGCTTGGTTGTCAGTTTCACCCCGGAGGATGCACACTGCGCGATGGTTTTTTGTATTATCTGGTCAATGTTGGAGGGCATTTGATTTGCTTTCCATTAGACTGAATTGCGTAATATCGAAATATTTTTCGTATAGCATAACGTAAAAGTTAAATTCAAATTTCATCGAGTATTACAGGGGAGGGCAGTTGTAAAGAATTGAGTAGCAAAAAAAAATTGGTCACCATAAACACAGAAAGCCTTCTGCGCTTAACTGATTGTCTCCTGAATTTCCGGTTGTATCACGCATAGAGCAACCTCCTCGTCTATTGTCCCTAATTTCCTCAGCCAATTTCATGAAGCTACGAGCTCTATAAAAATCTTTAGCCTTTATAGATCGAGTTGTATTTATCCACAGACAATAAATAGATTTGCACAGTGTCTGGTCTAAAACGCCCTGTTTATGAGGTGCGACAATTTGTCGCATTGTTTTTTATAGATTTTTATTCATAATGCGGCTCGTAACTAAAAGCCACCCTCGTTGTGAAACGAGTCCGGAAAGCCTGTGGGTCTCAGTCGTGAATGGTTTGCTTATTCGCTACTGAAGATAGCCGGGCTGCCTCCCAGGGAATGATGGGGAGTTTCTGAAGATTGCCATGTGGGTTCGCCTACTGCCGAACGCAGAACATCATTCATGCGCCGTTGCTCTGTAATGTTCTGTTGCTTCTAGCGCAGATACGCGGTACTGACAAGAAAAAACGTTTTGTTCTCAATAACAATGATGCAATCGCAAGGAGAGATGTCATGTACAAATTCAAAACCTTTGCCCTGCTGGTTGGCCTGCTGCTGGTAGCTGGCCATGCAGGTGCCAAGGTCAACTGGATCGACAAGCCGGTTGACCATCCCCCCATTCCTCTGCTGGATGAAGGCGGGCAACATGTCTTGGACACAGGCAAACCCTACAGCCCTCGTCAAAGCTGCGCTGGCTCCGGCTGTCACGATTATGACAAGATCACCAGCGCTTACCATTTCGAAATGGGTCGCGATGAAACCAATGACCAATTCGGCTCTTTTGGCAAGTTTCTGGGTGGCAGGGCGCTCGCAGGGCCCGGATGGTTTGGCGGCTTCAATTGCATGGGCGGTAACAATCCAGAATGGTTGTCTTTCAAAAATACACCTTACAAAGAAATGTTCCGCGATATGGGAGCAGCCGATTTCATTACTGGCTGTTCTTCCTGCCATGCGGGTGGCGGGTTTGGAGAAAAAGACCGTGATGGCACCTTTTACACCAAGCGTGATCCAGCAAGTATTCCAATGTTTTCCGGTGACTATTTCAGCCGTGGCCATGATGAAAACAACAAAAGTACTCATGACAAATCGGTGGTAAGCAAATGGGACTGGAACAAAAGTGGTTTGTATGAAGCTGACTGCATGTGGTGTCACATGAGTTCCGATCAGGCCAAGCTCCCCGATGAACGTTTAAAAGGTACCAGTGGGATAATCGCCGATTACCGCAACATTCAACATAAACTCACCGGTGGCGGCTGGTTGCGCCATGCTGCGAGTACCGCCTGGGAGTTTTTGCCTACCACGGAAGGCAAGCAGATTTTGTCAATAGCGCGCGAGTGGAAGGACGAAAAAACTTACACGATCAAGACGGATGACGGCAGCAATCCAATCTTTAGCTGGAATCCAGAGGCATTTGATGAGAATGGACGGGTAAGTGTCTCAATGTTGCGTTACCCGGAAACCGACAACTGCATGTCTTGCCATACCACCAGCGGTTCCCGTCGTGGTTTCTATGGCTATGGTGAGGAAGCACGTATGGAGCTGGGTGAAGACGGCACCTTTAAAACCGATTACAAGGACGACGTGCATAAAGGCAAGGATCTAGCAGCCTACTGGAAAGGTGAGTCGCGGATGATGGACAACTGTAACGTTTGCCACAGCGGCTCTTACCTGAAAGGTCGGCGGGCGAGCATTGATCTCGATGCGGACCACAACTTTATGAAAGGAAATTCGGACATGGACGTCCGCAACGACCTGGATTTCTCGAAGGATTTGCGCAACTGTGATTATTGCCACACCGAGAACAGAAACACACTCGGCGAAGCACCGGTTATTCCTTCCGGGCAAGCAACTATTCTGGGTGCGCATCTTGAGCGCTGGAAAAATGGCGGATCACTCGCAGGCTATACAGAAGATAGTCTCAACAAGACCGTGCAAACTCACTTGGATGTTCTTAGTTGCGAGAGCTGTCACATTACTCGACTGCAAAGTGGTAAAGATAATCCACTGCAAATCATGTACCGCTACCGTGATGATCAGGAGGGTAAACGCAAGATCATTCCTTACAACCCCCGTTTGCGTTATCTGTGGATTGATACCGTGACCGGTTGGGCATTGTCCAAGCACGAGCGTGGTTTAGTCGTCAAGGCAGCCGAGAAACAAGAAGGTGAGACCAAAAGCTATCTTGATATTATCGATCCACAAAGCGGTTCCAAATTGCCCGGGCGGCTTGAGGGCGCTGTGTCGCATGGCAGTCCAACGCTCAAAGACCCGGAAGATGCAGAATCCTATCGTTCGCTCAAAGTAGCCTATGACAGTCTGATGGCTCAGCGCCATGGTCCCATACTCAACGGACGTCAACCGGACGTGAAAATGGTGTGGATGGAATCCAATGAATACATCCTTTCACACAACGTGCGTCCGGCAAATGAAGCCCTGGATTGCAGCGAGTGTCACTCACGTAAGCAAAGCGGTGCTTATAGCTCTTTGCTAAAAGCGGATGGCGTACTGGGTTCGGGTAACACTAAGATTGTCAGCAAACTTCCCGATCCTAAACTGGTGGAAGACGGTGTCGTCATGCTGGGTTCGCCTTACATGCGCGTGGCCGGTGACGGAACCATCTACACATCGGAGGAGGACATCCTGTTCACCACCCTTATCAATCCTTTCATGACCATCAATGATGCGCCGGATAGCCGGTTTTTCGGTGGAATGCTGCGCAAAATGACGATCGGTGAGATGGTTCGCAACAACGGTGGACAGGACCAAATATTGCGTGACGTGCTCGGCTCCAACACGGAACTCTTTGGGGTGGCGCCGCGTTACGGCAAAGGCGCGCTCAAAGACAGTGTTGTGGCCATGCAGGTGAATAACGTCACCGAAGCCCTGGCACCGCAATGGCGAGTCGAGTTCTTGCAGTATGAACGTTCGCCAGATCTCAGCAAGTTTTTGCGGGATCGCAGTTTTGGGGAACTTGCCTCGGATGTGGTTCACGTCAGCGTGTTGGATAATGCCAAGCAGCCACTGAGCAGTCTGTTTGGTAATCCGCTCTACGTCAAGATGCCTTATCGGGGTCGGGCGGCAGAAATTGGTGTCTCGCGTCAATTATCTTGGCCGCTTTGGCGACAATTATGATGGCCGGTTGAGTCTGTTGGCTAGTTCATGATTTTTTCTGGTTTTTCCTCCTATAACTTTCACTGTCGATTTCGATGATAGTTGCGTGATGGATGATCCGGTCGATGGCGGCAACGGTCATCATGGTGTCAGGGAAGATTTGATCCCACTGGCTAAAAGGCTGGTTTGAAGTGATGATGAGACTTCCACTTTCATAGCGATGTGCGATAAAGTCGAACAATACTTGTGTCTCTGAATCGGTCTTTTTGACATAGCCGATATCATCAATGATCAACACACGGTATTTATCCAGCCGCGTCATGACAGACATCAAATCCAGTTCTTTCTTGGCTTGCTGCAGGAGTTGAACCAGTGCGGTAGCCGATATCCATTTGACGCGGATGCCTTGTTCAATCAAATGCAACCCCAATGCTGCTGCCACATGTGATTTGCCGACACCGGACGGGCCGATCAGCAACACATTGTCTGCCTGGCTCGCCCACTGGGTATTGTCGCGCAGTGCGATGACTTTTTTCTGAGCGGCTTGGGGTAATTCAGTCAGCGCCAAAGTGGCAAAGCTTTTGCCGCGCGGCAGTTTGGCTTCATGCGTCCAGTTGCTGATTCTGCTTTGGAAGCGCTGAGCGACTTCCTGTTCGCACAGGGCGGCAAGATATTGGCTGTAGCTCCAGGCGTGTTCTGCGGCTTGATCCTGGAAGTGCCGGTAATGCTGGCCAAAGGCAGGGAGTCTGAGTTCCTTGAGCATCAGTGGGAGTGATTCAGACATGAGCTGCCTCCTTGTGTTGCCCAGTTTCCGCTGAGTAGTTGATCGTAGGTATCCGCAGTGTGTTGTTTGATTGGGATGTCCGGCTGTGGCGCATGCTGCCGCAGAAATCGCTTTTGCAGTGTTTGCAGTTCAGGTAGCGGATTTTGTTGCAACAATTCAGCAGCCAACGGGCTCTCGCAATCATAGTCATAGGCAAAACGCAGTACCGATACCATCCATTTGCAAGCGAGCCTGGGATCAAATTGTTGTTGTACCCGTGCCCACAGCTGGTGATACTGTGGCGTTGGCAACAGATCATCCTGCAGCCGGGAAAAGCGAAAGGCTTGTGGCTTTGCCGCCAGTGCATGAATCACATGGCGGTAATCGATGCGCCGGGCGCGCCCTTCCGGCGTTTTCGGATACGCGCGCGGTAATGTAATGACCGGTGTTTGACCGGCAAAGCATTCTAAGCGATCGTGATAGAGATGAACCCGGATGTTCTCGCCAATGAGCCTGGATGGCACACTGTAGAGTCCCCGTTTGACCGCAATGGTGCTGCTGGTGGTCACTTTGACGCTCAGTTCACTGAAGTCCATGAAGCGGTAGCGTGGCAGTGGCTGGAGATGTGCTTGCTCTTCTGTCAATCGCCCCCTGCAGCGCTTATTGAGCTTATCGACGATCCGCTCAAGAAAACGGCGGTAGGCACCCACACTTTCGAAATCCGCAGATCCCCGCAGTTTGATGCCCTGTTCGATCCGATGCTTGAGTGAACCATGCGCATTTTCTATAGCGCCGTTTTCATGGCTGATGCCCAAGTTATTGACCGTAGGCTTCATGCCATAGTGTTGACACAGCGCCGCATAAGATTGCGTGAGTTCTTGTTTTTGGCTCGCATTGACGTATGCGGCACTCAGGCTGTCAGTGCGATGTTCCTTAGGCGCGCCGCCGAGTTTATGCAAGGCGGTCTGCAAACCATCGGCCAACGCACTATAACTTTCCCCGCCCCGGATGATATGAACAGCACGCCAATGACTATATGCCAGGCGAAACTGATACAGCAGGTGATCAAATGGCTTACCTGCGATCGTAATAGCCGTGCGTGGCCGGGTAAAATCAGACAACCCCTGGTGCCCCGCAGGCACCGACTGGCAAAAAATGACGGCCTTACCGGGACCTTGCGTTGCTCGCCAGTGTTTTACACGGCGCTGCAGGCTTCTGAGCAATTTCTCCGGGTATTGACCTGGATATCGATCATCCAAGTGTTCCCAAAGCGTAGTGCCGGTCAGTTCAGGTTCCAGGTACAGCAATGGAACCAATTCGGTCTCCCAAACCAGTGCAAAAGGATCCTGGCGCGTGCGCCATTGCCGTTGCGACTCCTCCACCCGAACGCCTTTCTCAATCCTACGGCCACTGCGGATACTTACCCCCGCTTTTGCAGCCGCAGTCTCCTGACCATGACCTATCTGACGATTCTTCATATAAATAGCTTCCTGTTGATGAGTGATATGTTTTCCAGGCAAGTTCTTGCTCCTTGTATAGGGAAGAACTCATACTGATACTTTCACTCAACCGGTCAAGATAATTGTCGCCTGACCGGTCAGGTTAATTGTCGTTTAATAAATTGGCCAGATCGATGTCGTTGCTTCGGTAGATGGGCAGGAGATACATCGCCTCGATGCACGCAATATCTTGTTCTTCATCCCGGCACGCACGGTTGAAGGTGCTCGTCTACCGGGCAGCCAGACCAACAATCCGGATCTGGACATGGAAGATGGGTTCGTAGTCTTTGAGACTGACGGATCAGGTTTCTACGGTCTGACCGACAAGCTGTAAAAGCACTGGTCAGGGAGGAAGATCTCGGTATCTTTCTCCCTGTTTTCATTGGTGAATCTGGTTTTATAACCATTAATTTTCATTAGGAGAAATACACAATGATGAAAACATTATTTTTAAAAGCCGCTCCGTGGCTTGCGGGAGCGGGAATGGCTGGTGGACATGCCGCCATAGCAACACATTGCACCGTCCCAAAACAGGGTACCTGCGTGGGTTGCTGCAGTTGTCTCGTGGTGGTCGCCTCTCTGGCCACCTGGGCTATACAAGCCAAGAAACAGCAACAAGCCGAAACGACTGAACGTCCTCAATCACAACCAGCTCAATTATCGTTAACTCAGCCACAAGTGGCGCATTCCGAGGGCTGATGTGGCGTCTGTTAGGACTCGCCTTATGGGTACTGGCAACTTCTGCCCAAGGCGTCAGCCTGAGCGCTGTGTTGGAAAATAAAATGCAGATCGATAACCGTCTCACTCGTAACCCGCGCGTCCTTTGGGAGCTGTGGGGCGATGTCGATTTGACATCCACCAAAGGCGGGTGGGGCGCTCACCTGTCCTGGGTGAATCAGGTTTCTAGCTTGAGCGACAATTCTGGCAGTCGTCTGTATCAGGCCTACTGGGAAAAAAAACTACCTAACTGGGGGAGTAACCTGCGGCTAGGGCGTTTCCAGCGCACGGATCTATCCGGTTTCTACATATTGGATGGCGGTCAATGGGATACCCAATGGAATCAATGGCAGCTACAGGCTTATGGCGGGCAGGCCAAGCGTTTTGACCAGATATTCACCGCCGATATCGACGCAATTTATGGGTTCAGCGCGGCCTATTCGGGTACCCCGGATTATCGTTGGGGATCTATGGTATGGAGCGGGTATCACGCGCAATTGGGCTATCAGCAGGTGTATCACCATGATACTTCTCGCCGTATTCAGGCGTCCTTTTCCAATCAGGGACTTCTGGGAGAGAAGCGCTTTTGGGAAATGAATTTATCGGGAACCTACCACTTTGATCGTACCCGTCTGGAAAATGTCTGGTTCCACGGCTTTGCCGACCTTACGCGTACCTTGCGATTACGAAGTAATTTTGAACATTACCGACCACTAAATCCGCTACCGAGCTTTCGTGAGCGCTTTGTCTATGCCTATGCCAGCGGTGGTCAAAGTTTATTGCGTATAGATTTGCAACATTCGCTGCTGCCGAAGTTCAGCTATTTTGTCGGTGGTCAACGCAGCACGCGGGAGGATAGTTTCGAAGGACTCGGTATACGCGGTGGATTCGATTATCGCCTGAGAAGTGGACGATTATCCGCAAGCTACGATTGGTTGAAATTTGGCCAGGATTCGGCGCATAGCAGTTATCTTCATGCAGACCATGCTTTGAACTCGCGCCTGGAGATTTGGGCTAATACGGCGCTGCGCCATGAAGATAAACGTCTATATGGCATCAATTGGAGTTATGGAGGTGAAGGTGGGTTTCGTTATCAGATCAACAGTGCCTGGGCAATTATCACCAGTCTTTCTTACATTGCTAACAGTCAACGAAAATCTGATTACATCGGCGCATTTCGCCTGATTTACTACCTGGATCACTTCCAGCCGAAGGGAAATACATGTTTATTCGATTGGTGCTGATCGCCATGCTCGTCGCGTGCGCCTCCGCTTTGGCCAACGATCTGCTGCAAAGCAATGCAGAAAAGGAACAACGCTGGTGGGAAAAGCGGGAGGAGCGCAAACCGGATATCTATTTTCCGCACAATATCCATATCGAGGCGCTAAAAAAAGAGGGGGATGTGTGCGGATTGTGCCATTCCTTTCAGAAAACCGGCGAGACCGATACCAAATTACTCAAGGAATTGACGGTCGTGCTCAACGAGCCGCTCAAGGCCATCTGCCACGATTGCCACGTGGTCGAACAACGCGCGCCCTGGCGCTGCACGGTTTGCCATACGGACAAAACCAGTATCTGGCCAGCCGACCACAATTTCAATTACGTTCAACATCATGGTACGGTGGCACGAAAAAACGAGCAACCATGCCGCGAATGCCATATCGAGATGTCTTTTTGTTCCGACTGTCATTTCCGCCGGGAGACTTCGGGCATTGGCTATCATCCCCTGGGCTATATCACCTTGCATGGAATGGAAGTGCGTGCCATGCCCGGCAATTGCGGACGGTGTCACAACAACCGCTATTGTGATGATTGCCATGAGCGGAGGAGATAAATGAGGCGATTGCTCTGGCTTGTGCTGCTTTGTATCTGTGCGGCAATTGCGGGAATGGTTCTGGCCGCCAATCTCATCGATATTTCCCCGGAGGAAGGGCGTCTGGTGCTGAGTGAGCGCCACGAAGGCTGGGGCAAAGATCAATGTAAGGCTTGTCACGTGCTAAGTTTGATCCATAAAGACGCCCAGCGTATCCGTGGGATCGTGCGTACCAAGGGTTACGACACTTGCACCGGCTGTCATGGCACCAACGGAACCTCGGCTGAGCGCCGCTGTGTCATTTGCCACAATCCCGGTGATCTACCGACTACCCCGATCCTGTCGGGGGGACATACCCATGACTTCCTGCGAAATCAGGACGATCCCTTGAACGATCAACATTGCCTGACCTGTCATGAGGCTTCCGACATGAATGGGCGCTGGGAAATCAATGTTGACTTGACCCGCCTGCCGGATCAATGGGGTTGGATGAGCCCTTACACGCACGAGTCCGATTTCTGCTTGCGTTGTCATAACCGTGATCATCAACTGACAGATTTTCCGATTCGAGGGGATTACCGTGATCCTATTATTGCTATCGAAGATAGCTGGCGTCACATCGACAAGCATGGATTTTCTTCAGGCAGTGGTCAGCGCACCTATGCCGGTTTGCGCGCACCCTATCGCTACGGCATGACGCTGGCGTGTACCGAGTGCCACGCCATGCATGGTACCGAAAATCCCAAGTTAATTTTGGACGATAGCCGCAAGGGGGTGTTCTATTCTGCCTTCCGTCAACAAGGCGTGCCGGTGCGCAGCTTTCAAGGGGACTACTCACAACTGTGCGTGTTGTGCCATCAGATGACGATTCCGGTCGAAGATGCTGGACTGGATACGGGCAACGGTTTGTCTGGCGTGCATCAAATCGGTAGTGACTGCACTCTCTGCCACACCCATGGTCGTGCTGCTCAGGTAGGGTTATGAGATGGTGGGTGTTTATTTTGCTATTGGGCATGGCGGTCAATTTGCCTGCTTGGGGCAATGAAATGAAAAAAGAAAAAAAAACTAAAATGCCACCTTTGCATCATTTGATCGATATTACCGTTCCTGAGTCGATGCAGGTAGATTCCAAGCTGTCGCTAGAAGTTAACCGCAAGCTCAAGTGCCCTGTCTGCCACGGAATCGAAGATATCGACAAGCAGGATTTTGCCAAGCTAGACAAGAAACATCCGGATTTCCTCCGAGGCGGCCCCTACCTGGATTTGAACCGCTTTTGCTATCTTTGCCATGATACGGAGAAGCACCGTCGGCCTAACATCCACGATATGCTGGATGCTCAAGGTCAGCCGAACGAAGATCATTGCCGCTATTGCCATCAAGAGGTGTTAGAGCGTGATCAGCGCTATGAGGTATCCGAGCTTAAACTCAGAGCGCCCGTCGATACACTCTGTTATGGCTGCCATCTGAAGACTCCCCACTTGAATGCTCTGGAGCATCAGGTGGAGCTATCCGACAAGGTCAAAAAACAGCGTAAGCATTTTTTGGACGAACACCCCGAAGTGATCCTGCCTCTGACAGAAGCGGGACACGTCACTTGTATTACCTGTCACACCCCGCATCCACCAGGCGTGATCGATCCCACGCTGCCAGCAGCGCACCAGGTCGATACCGCCAAAGTAGATGAAGCGCCGGTTTATCGTGACAGCTTATGGGAGAAAACGATTGCCGAAGACAAGGCGTCTCGCCTGGAAAAAATGAGTGCTCAATATGGGCGGCCATTAACCTATCGTTATCGGCAAATTTATGGTGAGGCGCTGCTACGCCTTGCTGCTAAGGACGGCACATTGTGCCGGGCATGTCATACGTTTACTGAATGAAGGAGGTAATAACATGAAAGAGGCTTCTATATATAATTGGTCGTTGTGGCGCCGTTTCCAGGCAGTACCAAAAATTCAGAAATTTCGTTATACGATAATCACAGCTTCGTGCCTTGCTTTCCTAGGGCCCTTAGCTATCTTGCCGGGTCTGGTAGGCAATCAAGATCTCTGTGGTGTGCTGTGTATGCGCCGTTTCTATCTATTTTTCCCCGGCATGAGCGCGGATGATTTATGGATGCACATGTCAGTAGCCTGGATCGGTGTTATCGCTTTTTTCACGATCCTCACCGTCACTTTCTTCTATGGACGGATATGGTGTTCGTTCATCTGTCCGGTGGGGGGGTTGAGTGAATTGGTGAGCCGGATTCTCGGTCCGCGCTGGAAGATCGATTATCGCCCCTTGCCGCAGGTGCCAATCCGCTATGGTTATCTCGCCACTTATATTTTGCTTATGCCCATGGCCGGAATCAGCGCTTGTACTTTGTGTAATTTCATCACGGTACCGCGTCTGGTGACCGCGCTCACCGGTGGCGTGGCAGGGATTGCTTTTATCTTTTCTACGATCGGCCTGGCGAATTTAAGCCTGCTCTTGATGCTGGGTTTTTTCGCCGAGAAAGGACGGGCTTATTGTCAATTCATGTGCCCGATTGGTGCCATTGATGCCTTGGTCAACCGCGTGGGTGCCAAACTGCAAATGACTTACCGGATTCGGGTGGAACGTAGTCGTTGTACCGGTTGCAATGAATGTGCCAAAGCCTGCATGTGTGGCGCGATCAAGATTGTCAACGGTATCGCTGAGGTTGACCAGACCTCGTGCATGTCTTGTCATGACTGCGTTGACCATTGCGAGTGGAATGCTATCGAATGGACACCTGGCCCCAGAAATGTGCAACCCAAGCGCACCAAGAAAAATGTTCAGATCTATCCCGAACCGCAATGGGAAGCTTTTCCGCCAAGCTCCAGCAACGGATTAGTCTTCAAGCAAGTGATGCATTTTGTCGCAATCTCGGGCATCCTGCTATTCATCATATATGCTTCCATCCAGCAGCTATAGGTATGCGTTTGGGTTGGTTGTTTGCCTTATTGGCGCTTTCCTGGCCGCTTGGTGCGACGGAGCGCCATAGCGATCCGGATGGCTGCTTCTCCTGTCATGGCTTGCCAGCGCTGGAATACATCGACGAAGAAGGCGTGCGGCGTAATGCCAGTATCCAGCGCAAGGACTATTATGCTTCCCTGCACGGAAGCGTACCCTGCCGTGACTGTCATCGCCAGATTCAGGATTACCCCCATGATCCCAAGGATGGTTATGTTGATTGCAGCCAGAGCTGCCATATCGATGAGCCCTCGCAAGGCAAGGCTTTCAGCCACAAGGATGTCGTCGAAGAATTCAAGCAATCGGCGCACGGCAGCGGCGAGCATGCGGGATGGACTAAAGACCTTCACGGCGGCAATCGTATCGAGGAAGTAGAAGAACAGCAAAATCCCTCCTGTCGAGGCTGTCATTTCAACGAACCCTATATCAAGCCCGATCGTCTACCCATCTTCATGCAGGCGTTTGATCACGTTGATGTGCAGTGCGGCAACTGTCATCAGGGTGAGGTTTGGCGTGATCAATATGCAGGGCATATCCTGCGCCGTCTGGTTGGCAAGCACTATTCGAAGAATGAGGAAAACCAGATGTGCATCAACTGCCATGGCGATATTGACCGTATGACCAGGGTAAAAATTGAAAATCCGGAAGCAGAAGAAACCGGAAATACCACACCCATACTGGAACCAGCGGGGCCACGCTTCATACTGTCAGTCTCAAGTTATGCCAAGTTTCTGCATGGACGGTTGCTGGAGGTCGGTAATGAACATGGTGCATCGTGCCTGGATTGTCACGCTCCTGTAGGTAACGGTGCGCGTCATGGCGTGATGCGCTCCCGTGATACCAAATCATCTACCCATAAAGACCACTTGCCTGAAACCTGCGGGCAGGCAGGTTGCCATCTCGACTATGCCCGCGACCCCAGGAACGCCGGTTTCCTCAAAACCGACATTCATGCCCTTGCCTATGTTGATGCGGAAAAATTGCAATATACAGATTATGCCCTGGAGACCACGCGCGAATCTACGTGGTTTACTGTGCTGATGATACTGGGGCCGATTACCGCAATGTTTCTGCTCGGCCAAGGGTTCTGGTGGTGGTGGGAGCGACGGGACGAGAGTCAACCACTCATTGGTGCGACTCGTTTTCGTCGAGTGATGTTAGGAATGAATATCCCAAGCAAGCGTTGGTGGTTTAGACAGAATTCAACTGGTGAGGAAGCGTTGTCACTAGCAGCTTCCGATGAATTAGACGACTCATTGGTAATTCTTTATGGTTCGCAAACTGGTAATGTCGAGGAGTTAGCCCAACAACTGTTTGATTTGACAGAGCGTTGGCAGCTTCCAGTGCGCTTGGTTAATATGGCAGAGCTTGCGCCACGGGAGTTGGTCAAATTGCGCTACCTGTTTATCTTGACCAGCACCCAGGGTGAGGGTGAACCGCCCCTGACCGCACAGGCATTGCATCAGTATCTCAAAGGATTGGCAGCCAGGGAACATGCTGCGCCGCTGTTCGGACACATGCAGTACGCCGTACTTGCTTTGGGTGACAGTAGTTATCGCTATTTCTGTCAATGTGGCAAGGATTTTGATGCCTATTTGGGTAAGCTCGGGGCTATACCTGCATTGCCCAGGGTGGATGCAGATGTGGATTTTGAAGAGACCGCAGCTGAGTGGATGGCGAAAGCGATTATGATTTACCGGCAACTCAGCGGTCATGAAGGGGTAGAACCTCCACCCGAAATCAAAGTGGCACCGGCAGGCTACGGGAAACAACGGCCTTATCTGGCTGGGGTATTGACCAACATCAATCTCAACATCCCTGGTTCCGACAAAGAAACCCGTCATATCGAAATCGAGCTTGGCGATTCGGGACTTGTCTATGAAGTTGGCGATACTTTGGGTGTTTATCCTCGCAATAGTAGCGCTTATGTAGAAAAGTTCATCCAGCAACTCATCTGGGACGGAGATCGTGAGATTATTTTAGGTGAAGAACGTCTGAGCCTGCGTGAGGTACTACTTGGGCGGCTGGAGATCACTACCGTCACGCGTCTTGTGCTGGAGAAATACGCCAGCCTAGTTCAACACACGCAATTAGCGCAACTTTTGACGGACGATGTCGCTTTGCAGAATTATCTCTATGGTCGACTCTGGCTGGACGTGCTACAAGATTTTCCACCAGAAAAACTGGAGACAGAGGAAATTTTGGAAATTTTTCGTGCTATTCCCCCCAGGCTTTATTCCATTTCCTCAAGCCCAAAAATGCACCCCGGGCAGGTACACGTTACCGTTGGAGTGGTGCACTATCATGCCCACGGCCTGGATCGCGAGGGTGTAAGCTCCAATTATCTTGCGCGTCGTTCAATCGGTAGCCGAATACCAGTTTTCACCCAGGCCAACTCACATTTCCATCCACCAAAGGATCCCGCTCTGCCAATGATCATGGTTGGCCCTGGTACTGGGGTGGCGCCTTTTCGGGCCTTTATCGAAGAACGCGAAGCAGTCGGGGCGACAGGTAAAAACTGGCTGTTTTTTGGTGATCAGCATCAGGCTAGTGATTTTCTTTATCAACGAGAATGGGAAGATAAACTCGCGCGTGGAATATTAAGCAAACTGTCTTTGGCCTTCTCACGAGATCAGAGTGAGCGTATCTATGTTCAGCAGCGGATGCGTGAAGAGGCAAAAACGCTTTATGCCTGGCTGGAGGAAGGGGGCAGCTTCTACGTCTGTGGCGACGCTTCACGCATGGCCAAAGACGTCCATACCGCCTTGATCGATGTGATTACCATGGCGAGTGGGCGCTCGCAGGAGCAGGCGGAGGACTATGTCAAAACTCTGGAACAGGAAGGCAGGTATCAGCGTGATGTTTATTAAACTCGTCGTATTGGTGATGGTGTTTTGTTCTTTTACCAGTGGTGTGCTGGCACGTCCTTTGTATCTGGAAGCCCTCAAAGGCGAGCCGGATGCGAAACAGCTGGCCAAATCACGCGAAAAAATTCTCGAATACCAGCAAATCGAGATCCGCGATGATCTGGATCAGAAACTGCCACCTTTTCACCGTCGTCCGGAACAAAAAATCACTCAAGGGGAAACTTTTTGTCAGATTTGTCACCTGCCTGTACCACACCGGCATTCACCGTGGACACGGGCACTACTCAATATGCACAGTCGTTATATAGCATGCAGCACCTGTCATTTTCGCCCGGAAAACGTTACGTTTACCTATCGCTGGCTGAATTTTTCCAGTGGGCAGACGCTGGATGCCGACCCCAACCGCTTTCGTACCGGCCGCGATCTCGACAACGAGATTCCCTTGGATGGAACGGTAAAGATTGCTTCCTTCTATCAGGATGAACCCGCTGTTCCCTTGCCTGGTTCGGCGGTTGCAGAGGCTGTCGCTCGGGAATGGCGAGACGGCGATACGCAGCAAAAGACTCGGTTGCATGCTCGTCTACATCGCCCCCTCGAACCCAAGGGGTTATCGTGTGAGCGTTGTCATCAGGAAGAAAAACCCCTACTCGATCTGCGGGCGTTGGGAGCACAACCCGCGCAGGTCGAACAGATTCAGCGTCACGTGCTCCCGCAGTTTTTTTCGCGCTACCGTGAAAAAGAACAAAAAATCCGTATCCTCGACCTGACCCGATGATTGTCGTGCTGTCGCAAATGTCGATAAGCCGCTTTCTCTACGTTTGGCTCTGCTGGGTGCTGGCGCTTACACTCCATGCTGCGCCCAAGCCGATGGCCGTCGAGCAGGTTTCCTACGATGCGCTCGAACGTCCGGTGGGCGTGGCAATGACACCGAAAGGTACGATTATGGCTTTGGATGCACGCGGACAACTGTGGCACTTGCAAAACAGTAAAAAAACGCTGGTAACTGCAGCAGGGACATTCAAAAACCCACTGGATATTTCCATTCTGTCAGAGGGCTTTCTGGTGGCCGATACTGGTAAGCGTCGCTTGGTAGTTCTGGATACGCAAGGGAAAATCCGACGCCACTACAATTTGCCAAAATTGGTGTGCGATCAGGCAGAGGATGAACCTGATGACTGCCAGATCGATCCCGAGCCCGTTGCTGCCATCCAGGTAGGCGACTATCTTTATTGGAGTGATCGCAGTTCCCGCCTGTGCTGGATCGATGCGAAACTGGGCGAGTGGCAAGGCTGTGTCGGTAAGCGGGGCAGTCAGGTGGGGCAGTTCCAGTATCCCTACCAGATCGCTGCCGACGCGCAGCGGTTTCTGTACGTGGTGGATGTGCTCAATTCCAGGGTTCAGGTTTTTAATGACTTGGGGCGTCCTTTTTCCCAGGTTGGACGTTTCGGCTTGCAACCTGGAGAGTTGTTCCGTCCCAGCGGTTTGGCGATGGATGTTGCGCGTGAGTTGCTGTTCATCAGCGATGCCTATCTCGGCACGATCGAGGTATTTCATCGTGGGGAACCCATGGGTGCATTGACGAACAGTCGTGGCGAAGTAGTTCGCTTTGAAAATTCTACCAGCCTGGCTTATAAAGACGATACCTTGGTGATCAGCGAAACGGGTGCCAACCGCATCATTCAGATCCGCCTTGGTTTTACGGAAGCGGAACCGCTGCAACGGGTGGCAAGCGCGAAAGCTGCGCAGCGTGAGTGCCTGATGTGTCATCTCGAATGGGCTACGGACGCGCCAGATGAACTGCGTGCCGCGGATGCTGCGGGTCAGTTGCCGGTGGCGAGTGAAAAAATGTGCGACAGCTGTCACCTTGGTCCGGTGATCGATTCGCGGAACATGATTGGGCAAGGCAGTCAGCACCCTACGGTTTATGATTCCCCCAAACGCTTTCCCCAGCCCAGGCCGTCCAAGGATGAATTGCCTGAAGTATTTCCTGTAAGCCAGGATCATCGCCTAAGCTGCGTCAGTTGCCATACCCCGCATAACGATGTTCAGGCACCCACAACCCTTTATCCAGGGCATCGCAACGCGTGGTTGCGGGTAACCAATGACGATGCAAAGTTGTGTGAGCGCTGTCATGAATCCAAGGCCAGTGATGCTCGTACTCAGAACACCCGGACACGCGGGGTCAATCATCCGTTGAGTATCCGCCTGGAGCCTGCACCCTACCGAAATGCGCCAGGATTTCCCAAAGACAAAGAACTGACCGAGGGGCTACCAAAACACTTGTCCGATTCAGGTGCCATGCTCGGGCCAGAGGGAGTCGTCTGCCAGACTTGTCATCAAATTCATGGTGGGGTGGGGGATAAAGCCATGTTAGTGGTCAAAGATCAGCTGTTATGCACTGCCTGCCACCAGCGTCAGGATAGTCAAAACCCAAAAGAAGCGCGCAAGGAAGGAGTGCACCCCGCCAATTTCAAACCCGAGCGGCGCATCGAACTCGATGGCAAGCGCTTGGACTGGGTGGGGTGTATCACCTGTCATCCCGTCCATCGGGGCAAGCTTGCCACAGCGGTGCTGCGTCAGCCCGTGGAAGAACTTTGCCAAAGCTGCCACGAGCGTCATCATGCGGATAGCAAGGAAAAGGCGCTTGAAAACGGCGTGCATCCGGTTAACTTCAAACTGGACGAACCGGTGACCCTGGATGGAGAGGAAATCGAACAGGTCACCTGTTTGACCTGTCATGCAGTTCATCGCGGCAAACCGGATACCCCAGCGCTGCGCCTGGAACACCGTGATGGACAGCTGTGCGAGACCTGCCATCAGGACAATATTCCTGTAGTCGGGAGCGATCACGATTTGCGGATCACTGCCAAGAACAGTCAAAACCGTTTCAAAGAAACGCCTCACGTAGCAGGTGTTTGTGGAAGCTGCCATAGCATGCACCGCAGTGAAGACCAGCAGCCATTTTTGTTTGCGGTGAAAACTACAGGCCAACCTGATCAACCAGTAACCGATCAGGAACGCAATAATTTACGGCGTAATCGCCTGTGCCTGACCTGCCATCAAGAGGCGCAATCCGCACCGGCTAAAGAAAAAGCCATTGGTTACTTCAATCATCCGGCGAAAGAGATCATTTTGCAAAGCGATCAAAAACGCATGCCCTTGCTTGATGCCGAAGAAGCGTTGGCGGATTTTGGTGACATCGCCTGTATTACCTGCCACGATCCTCATGTCTGGCAGCCAGAGCATCGTCAACACAAAACCCCGCCTTTGAAAGGAAACCAAAAAAATCTCCAGGGCGATCCGCATACCAGTTTTTTGCGTGAGACCAAACCAGAGAAAACTTTTTGCCTAAACTGCCATGGCTTGATGACTCGCACCAAATTCAAGTATTACCACGATAAAATGGCACGCGATGTGGTGGATTATTTGCGTTAAGACTGGAAACGGTCAAAGATGCGTTCCCTGCGTGCTTTTAACATTATCCTTATCAGGTATGAATCTGTACCGGAATACCTAGCTCCCGGATGTTATTTGCGAATTGCTCCATCCAGTGACTGCTGGTGCTGGATAAGTGTTCTGCTTCAGCCTGCAATGAGGGGCGCGCCAGGCTGTAGAGCAGTATACCTTTGATGTCGATGCTTTCTTGTGGCAAGGCACGTACAAAATGAAGATAGGCATCTGTCTCGCTGTCTTCAGGCGCATTTCCATCCCAATTGAACATACAGGTTTGTAGCCAGGTTGGACAAAGTGACGCGCTCAATTGCAAATTTTTGTGCATTTGTTGCAGGCTGGAGTGGGTATGGTTGATTCTGGAACGACCAGCTTTGGTGACACTATCGACCTTGAACCACACTTCGCCATTGCATTGCGCCATCTTGCGCAGTCCTGCCTGAACGGTAAGGCGATTGATCAGACTGCCGTTGGTGATCAACCGAAGTTTGAGTGTGGCAGGTAGCGGGAAACGGTCGATCACATTAGCAATCAACGTAATAATTTCAGAAAATTCCTTGGCGCTCGTGGGTTCTCCGTTTCCTGACAGGGCAATATCATGTATGGTTCTGGCTACCGGTGGTACATGTTGTTCCATGAAGTCTCCAAATAGCAGCTGTTCCAAAAAGTTGCATAATTCGTTCTCCAGTAGCGTCAGATCTATTGCTGGTGCAGTGCCGCGTTTGAGGTCAGGTACCTGGCAATACACGCAACGCCAGTTGCAGGCATTGTTCGGGTTGAGATTGATTCCTATCGACAATCCACCGGCACGGCGTGAAATGACTGGATAAACGTAGGTCAGTCCAGCGCTATCTCGACTGTGGTCTTTGCTGCTCAGGATTTTGCTGTTGGTTGGCAATGGTATAATCCGTGCTTTATTTTAGTGGCGGTGAGTATCAAGACGCTTCTAAGGGGGCCCCTAAGGTTACTTCCCGTGATTATACTTGGCAGCACCAAGAATCACGCACCCGGACCTGTTATTTTCTATGTTGATTACCCGTAAATTTGAATTTGATGCTGGACACAGAATTTCAACACACGCTAGTCAATGTCGAAACTTGCATGGACATCGCTATGTGCTGGAAGTTACCTTGTCTGGCAAGGTAATCCATGATGAAGGCGTACCAGAGCAGGGTATGGTCATGGATTTTTCTCAAGTAAAATCCATTGTAAACTCGGCACTTATTGATCGATGGGACCACGCTTTTTTGGTTTATGCCAAAGATAAGGCAGTAATGGATTTTTTGTCGTCTATTCCTGGTCACAAAACGGTTGTGCTGGATTCGCAGCCAACTGCTGAAAATCTGGCGCAGATTGCTTTTAATACCCTCGACCTTGCCTTCGAGAACCAGAGCGCCGGGCGATTACAACTTGAACACGTTCGCTTGTTTGAAACACCCAACTGCTGGGCGGATGTTACCCGTAGCGACTCAAAATTTTAAATATCAATTTGTTATGTTCGTAGACTCACACTGTCACCTCGATTTTCCTGATCTCGCTGATCATCTCGATGAACTATTGCAGAATATGCAGGCCAGCCAGGTTTCCCATGCATTGTGCGTTAGCGTTGATCTGGAACACTTTCCTCGGGTGCTGGCGCTGGCAGTGGCGCACTCGCATCTTTTTGCGTCTGTGGGCGTACATCCTGATTATGAGCTTCCCGTGGAGCCTGATGTTGCTTGTCTGACCAAGCTGGCCGATCACCCCAAAGTAATTGCTATCGGTGAGACCGGACTGGATTATTTTCGGCTGAAAGGCGATCTGGAGTGGCAGCGACAACGTTTTCGCAATCATATTCGTGCCGCCAGGCAGTGCGGCAAACCTTTGATCATCCACACTCGTGCTGCAGCGGAAGATACGTTGCGTATCATGGCGGAGGAAGATGCGCAGTCGGTCGGTGGCGTGATGCATTGTTTTACGGAAAGTTGGGAAATCGCCAGGCAGGCACTCGATATGGATTTTTATATATCTTTTTCTGGAATCGTGACTTTCAAGAATGCCAAAATTGTCAAAGAAGTAGCGATGAAAGTACCGATTGAGCGGATACTGATCGAGACCGATTCTCCTTATCTTGCCCCGGTGCCGCATCGCGGCAAAACCAATCAGCCCGCCTATGTGTGTCATGTTGCTGAGGAAATCGCGCGTTTACGGAATATGGATCTGACTGAAGTTGCCATGGCGACAACCAGTAATTTTTTTAATTTGTTCAAACTCAATGAAGGGGATGGCAATGCAGCTGCGAAATTTTCTTAAAATGAACTCAGGTATTATCCTGATGTGCATGTTGGTTTTTAGCATGCAGGTTCGAGCAGGTGTGGATGAGGATTTGATCCGTGCGGTTGAGGATAATAATGCTTATCGGGTAGAAAAGCTGCTCGCCAAGGGGGCAAATCCTGACGCGCGCAATTCACGCGGTTATACCGCGCTGATGCTAGCCGCCCGTCACAAAAAAACCAGGCTGGGTGAATTGTTGCTGGCAGCCAACGCAGATGTCAGTTTGCGCAATAGCTATGGGGAAACCGCCTTAATGCTGGCGAGCTATCATGGCCAATTGGATATGGTTAAACAGCTTCACCAGAAAGCAGCTCATTTTGACCACGCTGGTTGGAATCCTCTAATTTACGCTGCAAGCAATGGACACAAGAAAATTGTGGAGTTTTTGCTGGATGCTGGTGCAAACATCAATGTGACTACAGATAACGGCACGACGGCATTAATGATGGCTGTACGTGGTAATCATCTTGATACCGCAAGACTGCTACTTACCCGAGGCGCAAATTTACAGAATAGTAATGAGGCGGGGGAGAGTGCGCTTGACTGGGCGAACAAAAATGGACGCAGTGACATGGTAAAGTTGTTGCGCGAAAACGGTCATCTGGACTGATATCGTTATTACTATTAGGGTTTGGCTGATTTACTCTACCGAGTAGGGAAGAGGTAGCAACTTTAAGACGGGTCCTGTCGTGGTTTGCCAGTGGATTTCGTGAGTTGCCGCACTACTGATTTGGATAACTGCCAACACGTCAGAACCGCCGTTGGTATTGGAAGAAAATGCGGGTGCAGCATTGATAATCATGCCACTTGCCTGCTGTTCCATATCCTCACTGTATAGCAAGTCACCAGCTGCAACAGTATTAGAGCTTTTTATGTATGCCCGATACAGGCGTTTTTTCAGTTTACCCAGGTATTGAGTGCGCGCGACGATTTCCTGCCCGGGATAGCATCCTTTCTGGAAGCTGACGCCGCCAATTTTGTCAAGATTAATCATCTGGGGAATGAACGCTTCTTGGGTTTCTATTTGGATGGTAGGAATACCTTCGCAGATTTCCTGCCATTTCCAGCAATCTGTTTCGGCAGGCGTCATCACGCGCTTGCATTGTTCCCAGGTTGTATTGGCTTGTGCCGGAGTAGTAATGATTTCAACGCGGTAATCACTATGGCGAATAACCTGGCCTTTATCTGTGTGTAAGACCGATAGCGTGTGAAGTGTTGGCGTGATTTCTGTTAGGCACTCATTCAGTAATGCCATGGCGTTTCTGCCGACGATGCCGATACGTACCAGAGCGTCAGTTTTATCCTGTAAAACGACTTTTGCGCGCATCACAAACATGCTAAGGCGTTTGATCATGGGCTGCACCAGATTGACTGGTAGTTGCAGCCAGTAGTCTGTATTCTCTGCTCCCCTCCAGATTAGGAAACTACTTAATAGCCGCCCTTTGGGGGTGCAATAACCTCCATAAGTGGCAGTATTCGTATCAAGTGTCCGGATATCACAACTTAATTGCCCTTGCAAAAAACTCTGGGCATCACTCCCGGAAATACAGATCAAACCAAGATAAGAAAGATCAACCGTTACGGAGGCAAACGGGGGCTGTATTAATTCCACTGTAGAATGGCTAAAACACCGAAGCTGATATGATTTGATTTACGCATATTTTGCATTAGAAAATTAGCATTATTGCGCCGCCTGGATTGCCTCAAGATTTTGTTTGGCCTCTTCATTGCCTTGTTCTGCTGCTTTTTTAAACCATTGAATAGCCAAGTCCTTGTCTTTAGGTATTTCACCCTCACCGGTGAGGTAAATTACCCCTAGATTGTTCTGGGCATCAACATTCCCTTGTTCGGCAGACTGAATGAACCACTCTACCGCCGTTGCCGTGTTTTGAGTAACACCTTCACCATTCAGGTAAAGTAAACCGAGATTGAACTGTGCATCTGCATGGCCCTGTTCAGCCGCGCGGAAAAACCAGCCTGCAGCCGAGACAGGATCAGAATTCATGATTTTACCGGTTGCATCACGAGAGACCGCCTCGCCCATATAAAACATTGCACCTAAACCATTCTGGGAATCTGCATCACCTGCTTCTGCATCCATACGCAATTTCTTGAAACGTTCTTCCGGCGTTAAACCGTCATTCAGTGATGGCATAATTTGTTTCTTTAGCGCTTCCTGTTCTTCGTCAGATAATCCTTCTTTTAAAAAAGAGGGCAGTTCGCCAAGTGGGGTGATTTCACTGATCATGGACTGCTGTTTTTCTTTCGCTGCAGCAAGTTCGTTGGTGTCTTCTGATTTGCCGCAAGCAGTCATCATCAGCGCGGCGAATATAGTTAGTAAAAAGTAATACATTGGCTTCCTCCAGGATTATATGAGTAAAAAATTTGATGCTCAGGATGAGCAGATCGATCTATTACTGAAAAAGTCCAGCTACTACCGAGTGCCTGCACTGAGCAACATTTTAACAGTATCGTGATGTTTGTATTTTTGAGCCAGCAGCAGGGCAGTTGCTCCATTACTCGCTTCGATATTGGGGTCAGCGCCCGCAAAAAGCAAGGTTTTCAAAATATTCTGATGACCATTCTGTGCCGCAAGCATTAGGGCAGTCGCGCCACTGTTGGTGATTTTATTGACGTTTGCTCCTGCTCGAAGCAGATCCTGTACCCCGATTTGAAAATTGGTTCGTGCCGCATGCATGAGTGCAGTTACGCCTTCCTGATCACTTACTTCAATATCTGCTCCCGCCTGAATCAGCAGGCGCAGAATCTCGATACGGTGATATTCTGCGGCAATCATCAACGCGGTTGTGCCGTCAGTCGTTGTCGCGTCTTTTCTTATTCCTTTCGCTAGTAGCAGACGCGCTACTTCAATTCTGTCATCACGGGTGGCCAGATGTAGAAGGGAGCGATTATCCTCTACAGAAGCTTCAATATCAGCGCCCGAATCCAGTAAGATTTCAACGATTTTATCCTGTCCATTCCTGGTGGCCTCAATGATCGCTTGATCTAGTGTGGATTGGTCAAAAGGATGTGATTCGGTTAATAACGATTTGACACGAGCGACTTGCCCGCGAGTTGCTGCATGGATAAATTCATTTTTTATCTGATCGATAGACTGACTGGCTAAGGCAGGGATCGACAGTAACAATGTGATCCAGCCAAGAAAACAAGAGAGCAACTGCTGTTTTATAATCGGTTTTATCGCCATGATCAGATCGTCGAGTTTGTTAATGTTCCGTGATGGCAAATAGGCGCTGGTATTCCTTGATGGCATAGCGGTCTGTCATCCCCGCAATATAATCAGCAATTGCCTGGTGGCCATATTGGTCAAATTTTTGCTGGTACTTTTCTGGTAGCAGAGCTGGTTCCACGGAAAAAGCGGCAAATAGTTTCTCAATCGTGTGCCGCGCCTTATTACTCATGCGCATCACTTGGTAATGTTTATAAAGATTTTTATGCAAAAAACGCTTTAAGTCGCGTTGCTGATGTTTGATCTTATCGCTGAAGCTGATCAGACTCGGTAGCTTGCGAACCTCATCCGGACTTTCCGGTTTCATCTGTTCTACGTTAGCCTTGCTTTGCCTGGTCAGATCAGAAGCTAGCGTATTGATCATGCCGCGAATTGTTTCATGAATCAAACGCCGTTCGCCAAGATTTGGGTATTGTTTTTGGACAATACATAAATGTTCGGCGAAAATATCCACTTCCCCAAGCTGCTTCAGACTGATCAGTCCTGAGCGCAAGCCGTCATCAACATCGTGATTATTGTAAGCGATTTCATCTGTCAGGTTTGCTAGCTGTGCTTCCAGCGAGGGACTGTCGCTATTCAGGAAACGATCTCCAAGCTCCCCAAGCTCTGCTATTTTAGATTTCGGTGCTTTTTTCAAAATACCTTCTCTGGTTTCAAAACAGAGGTTTAATCCATCAAATTCGGCATAGCGCTCTTCCAGTACATCCACCACGCGTAGCGATTGCAGATTATGCTCAAAACCACCATAAACACGCATGCAATTATTCAAAGCATCCTGCCCGGCATGGCCAAAAGGCGTATGCCCCAAGTCATGTGCCAAAGAAACTGCTTCTACCAGATCTTCGTTGAGGTGGAGATTACGTGCAATTGAACGCCCAATTTGCGCGACTTCCAGGCTATGTGTCAGACGTGTGCGAAACAGATCCCCCTCATGGTTGACGAAAACCTGGGTTTTGTATTCAAGCCGTCGAAATGCAGTGGAATGAATGACCCGATCTCGGTCGCGCTGAAACTCACTGCGCCCGACAGGAGAGGATTCACGAATTCGCCGACCACGAGAGTTTTGATCAGATACGGCGTACTGAGCTAATTTGACAAAATTCATGACTTTCTTGATGGCAAATTTGCCGTTGGTAAAAGTGTCACTGTGGGTTTTTCTATGAGTCAGAGCACAAAAAATTGCGTTACACACACATTCAGATACTCGTGGACGTATTCTACTTGATCTGTTAGCGTCCAGCGTTAGTCTCTTCCAATATGAAATAAGTCCGGCTAATTAGACTCTGAATTGGTCATGACGTGAGACATGATGATCGATATGGAAGAAGCAAGGGCACCTCTAAAAATTCAGATTTTTAAACAAGACGAGGCGAGAATAAAAAATATTGACGAGGCATATAATTGATATGTAAGAAAATATTTTTTGTGAACAACGACGTATTGTAACAAAATATGGATTTTTAGAGATGCCCGCAAAGCTACAAACGGTGGTAAAGGTGTCCAACCAGTAGATGACTTTTGCAAGACCGTTACCCCTATTTGTCGTACCATGACCGTATGTAGTTGATTGGGGAGAATGAGTATGAAGAATCCATCTATGGACAAGAAAGTACAGATCAATTTCTGGTTCATCCTGACCGCAATACTGGGTATTTTGTTTATTCAAAATCTTTATAACGAGTACACGCGCGTTGAGCCCATTCCTTACAGCCGTTTTCAGATGTTGCTGGAAAATGAGCAGGTTGAGGAAGTTTCGATTAGCGAGAATCATATTTATGGCAAGCTACGCTCAACGGCCAGTGAGGGATTTACGGAATTCATTACGACTCGGGTAGAACCTGAGTTGGCAGAAATGCTGGATAAGCACGGCGTGGTTTATACGGGAATTATTCGCAGTACCTGGTTTCGCGATATTCTTTCATGGATTTTGCCGATGGCAATTTTTATCGGTATCTGGCTGTTTATCATCCGGCGCATGAGTCAGGGCATGATGGGCAGTGGCGGTATGATGTCGATTGGCAAAAGCCGCGCCAAAGTTTACGTGGAAAAAGAGACCAAGGTAACCTTTGCTGATGTGGCGGGAGTGGATGAAGCGAAGGATGAGTTAATCGAGATTGTTAATTTCCTGAAAAATCCTGCGGATTACAGTCGATTAGGGGGGCGGGCACCAAAAGGAATTCTGCTGGTAGGGCCGCCGGGAACAGGTAAAACGCTGCTGGCAAGGGCCGTTGCTGGAGAAGCGGGCGTGCCGTTTTTCTCGATTTCCGGTTCAGAATTTGTGGAAATGTTTGTTGGTGTGGGCGCCGCGCGGGTACGCGATTTGTTTGAACAGGCGCGGCAGATGGCGCCAGCCATTATTTTTATCGATGAGCTGGATTCATTGGGGCGTGCGCGCGGCGCAACCGGGTTTGGTGGTCATGATGAAAAAGAACAGACACTGAATCAATTGCTGGCAGAGCTGGATGGCTTCGATCCTTCTAGCGGAATTGTGTTGCTGGCAGCAACGAACCGGCCAGAGATTCTCGATGCAGCACTTTTGCGTGCCGGACGTTTTGATCGGCAGGTTTTGGTAGATCGCCCGGATAAAAAGGGTCGCGAGCAGATTCTCGCGGTACACATCAGTAAGGTTAAGCTCGATACTGATGTCGAAATCGAAAAAATTGCGGCATTAACGCCGGGATTTACAGGAGCGGATCTGGCAAACCTGATCAACGAAGCTGCACTGTTGGCTACGCGCCGCAAGGGGACGTCGGTATCGATGGACGATTTTAATAACGCTGTTGAGCGGATTGTTGCCGGACTGGAAAAACGCAATCGCCTGCTGAATCCGGTGGAAAGGAAAACGGTGGCTTATCATGAGCTGGGGCATACAATCGTTGCATTGTCGCTGCCGGGCAGCGATGAAGTACACAAGGTTTCCATTATTCCGCGTGGAGTAGGTGCCCTGGGTTATACCATTCAGCGTCCGACGGAGGATCGTTTTCTGATGACGCGCAAGGAGCTGGAAAACAAAATGGCGGTGTTACTGGGTGGACGTGCGGCGGAGCAGGTTGTTTTTGAGGAAGTTTCAACCGGGGCAGCCGATGATCTGGCGCGCGCAACCGACATGGCACGCGCAATGGTTTTACGCTACGGTATGAGTGATGCCTTGGGGAATGTGACTTATGATCGAGAACGTTCTGCCTTTCTTGAACCGGGAATTCCCATGCCGCAAAGCCGAGAATACAGTGAAGAGACAGCCAACAAGGTGGATCAGGCGGTGCGTACCCTGGTGGATGGCGCCCTCGAACGCGCTATCGCCATATTAAACAAAAACCGCGCACAACTTGAACGGGCGGCACAAAAATTGCTGGAAACCGAAACCCTCAATCAACCCGAATTGCTGGAATTAAAAAAAGAAATTGTTATAACTGATTGATTTATAATTTTTATATTTTTTGAGATTAAATGCGATTATTGATAAAGTTGTGGATGCTTTTTTTTGTGTCGGCTACTACTGCAGCTACACCTGTACAGGTGCCTGATACGATTGCCGAGCGCGTCAAGCCCTGCATGCTCTGCCATGGAGATCAGGATAAAACTGGTCTGGATGCTTACTACCCGCGTATTACGGGTAAACCAGCAGGCTATCTGTTTAATCAATTACGCAATTTTCGTGACGGTAAACGCTATTATCAACCGATGGCTGTTTTGCTGGAGAATCTGACGGATGAATACCTGCAGGAAATAGCGGAATATTTTGCTGCCCAGCCTTATCACTACCCATCCCCCCAACTGCATGCCTTACCGTCGGCAACCGTACAAGAAATACAGATACTTATCGATTCTGGTGATGCCGCGCGCGATCTGCCCGCGTGCAGCGCGTGCCATGGAGCCGATTTGATGGGAGTCAAACCCTTTGTCCCTGGGTTGCTAGGATTACCCTCCGCTTATCTGGCGGCACAATTCGGTGGCTGGCGCAATGGCGGGATTATGCGTGGTCAGACACCGGATTGTATGTCAGAAATCGCCAAAAAATTATCTCAGGAAGAGGTCAATGCACTGACTGCGTGGTTGCCAGCACATGCGGCAAGTGGAGAGCCAGCTGAGCAGGGCGTGCTTGCACCGGAAATGACCAAACGTTGTCAGTCAATCTTTTCAGTGAAGGAAATAGTGGCACCATGAGCGTATTCAGTTCCTCTAAATACATTGGCCAGTTGCGGCTAACGATATTGCTGGCTGGTATTTTTTTGTCTGCGGCGGTCGCTGCTGTAGATGCTGTCGCAACAAAAGAGCAGCGCGGCGCTTATCTGTCGCGTGTGGCTAATTGCGCGGGTTGCCATACTGCTCGTGGTATGCCGGAGTATGCAGGAGGGCGTGTTTTGAATACGCCTTTTGGGGAGTTTGTGACATCTAACATTACACCTGATGCCGAGACAGGGTTAGGGCGTTGGAGTGAGGAAGATTTCTGGCAGGCACTGCATCACGGCAAGTCAAAGGATGGGCGTTATTTATATCCGGTTTTTCCCTATATCGAATACACCAGAATAACGCGCGAAGATGCAGATGCTATTTTCAGCTATCTGCGTTCCATCCCACCGGTGAAGCAGGTCAACCCAGCGCATAAAATCCATTCTCCTTACGATAATCAGTTACTCCTCTTTTTATGGCGTGCCTGGTATTTCAAAGAAGGTGTTTATCAACCGGATAATTCCAAGAGCCCAGAATGGAATCGCGGTGCTTATCTGGTGGAAGGGTTGGGGCACTGCAATGCCTGTCACACCGCACGCAATGTTTGGGGCGCCAGCAAGGACGATCAGCCACTGGGCGGTGAAATCGTTGGTTCTCGCTGGTACGCACCATCTTTAGTCTCAGCAGAGCAAGCAGGCGTAGGTCACTGGTCAATTGAGGAAATCGTCGAATTATTATCTACTGGTATCAATCAGCACGCAGTCACATCCGGCCCGATGGCAACGATCGTACGGCAAAGCCTGCAATATCTGACTGCTGAGGATCAACGTGCAATGGCGGTTTATCTCAAGTCGTTCGGAGAACAGAATGAAGATAACGCCTCCAAACGTAAAATTCCACCGATGCCTGAGGCTGTCCGGCAATATCTGGCGCGGGGTGAGCGTATCTATGAGAAACATTGTCAGGATTGTCACGGAGAATCCGGTCAGGGCGCGCCGGGAATTTACCCACCGTTGGCGGGTAATCGTAGCGTTACCATGAATCCGCCACGAAATGTGATACGCAGCGTGTTATACGGTGGATATTCGCCAGTTACGGTGACCAATCCAAGACCATACGGCATGCCGCCCTACCAGCACATCATTCGTGATGTTGAAATTTCGCAGGTTATTTCTTATATCCGTAACGCCTGGGGGAATTTTGGCAGTCTGGTTAGCCCCAAGGACGTTGATCAGAGCCGGGGAAGTGAGTATTGATCTATTTCAATTTTTAATTTGAAGCAGCGTAGTATTTCGGTTAGAATCTTGGCTCTATCGTGGCTGTAGCGTAACGATAGGCGCGTAGCTCAGCTGGTTAGAGCACCACCTTGACATGGTGGGGGTCGTTGGTTCGAGTCCAATCGCGCCTACCAGAGTTTTCTGGTTAACACTTCAACATTGTTTCATACCCTTGTTTCATGTCTATCTTTGCCGACAGGCAATCATCCGGATTGCCTGTGCATTACTTTGCTTAAAAAGGGGACGCTACCCTTTATTATTGGATTCAGTTACAACCCACGAATGCCAAGACTAAGCAGGACTATATTCGCCGGGATACCGCATCACATCACTCAGCGAGGAAATTGACGAGAAAATGTATTTTTCTCCGATGAAGATCGAAAAATCTATCTTGATTAGTTAAAAGAGTATTGCGGCAAACACGGTGTGGACATTTTAGCTTACTGTCTGATGACAAATCACATACACCTTGTTGCAGTTCCGGAAACGGAAGCAGGATTGCAGAGGGTTTTAAAACCATTGCATATGCGCTATGCACAGAAGGTAAACCGGGATCAAGGATGGAAAGGTCACTTATGGCAAGGACGGTTTTTCTCATCCCCTTTGGGGATGCCTATTTATGGGCAGCCATTCGCTATGTAGAACGTAATCTGGTGAGGGCAAAAATAGTTATCAAAGCGGAAGAATATCTCTGGTCGAGTGCCGCAGCGCATTGCAGGTTGAAAGATGATGAATTATTAAGTCAAAAACCGGAATGGAAGCAACAATGTGAACTAATTTCAGATTAGTCGGCATGGTTGGCTGAAAACGATGATTCTCAGGAACTAGAGGTGTTACGACGAAATACTGAAAAAGGATTGCCTTGCGGAGCAGATAAATTTATTCGCGGATTGGAGAAAGTTGTTGGTAGGCCGTTACATTGCCGCCCCTTGGGACGTCCAAAGAAAGAAAAAATAACGTCCCCTTTTCCGAATGAACGGATTTTTACACTTACATGAGCCTGACATGAGTAAAGCCGAACTAGCTGATGACAACGACTTAAAGAATGACTTGCTTAGACTTCTTCCGGAGTCTGTATTCAAGAAAATCCAACCCTTGCTTAAGGAAGTTGATTTGAAATTGAATGAGGTGCTCTGGGACATGGAGGAGCAGCGAAAATACGTTTACTTTCCAACGACAGCAATAATTTGTATGTACTACGATACCGACGATGGTATGTCAATTGAGGTCGGAATGACGGGCAGAAAAGGTATGGTAGGTGTAGTTGCGTTTCTTGGAGACTGCATAATGTCGAAACGTGCGGTGGTTGAGCACGAAGGGCACGCTTACCGGGCGAAATCAAAGGATGTGGAGAATCTATTTTCACACAACGAGGAATTCCATGAAATGTGCTTGTCATACACGCAGGCACTGCTCGCGCAGATCTCACAAAATGCGATCTGCAATCAGCTGCACACTATTCCGCAACGGCTATGCCGGTATCTACTGGTCTGGCAGGATATTTTGGATGCCAAGGAATTTTCGCTGACACATGAGCAGATCTCCAATGTGCTCGGCGTTCGACGCGAAAGCGTCTCAGCTGCCGCAGCCCAGCTACGAGATAAGGGAATCATTACATATTCGCGCGGCAAAATAATTGTCACTGATCGAAAAGGCTTGCTGGTTGAAGCATGTGAGTGTTTTCAGGTCGTGAAGGATCAATACGAACGAATTTTCAAAAACTTAGACGATTAAGGAATAATATTAAGGTAGCGTTGTCAATAGGAGACCTGAAACGATGGCCCTCCATTTTACGGCCGAAAAAGGGGATATATAAATAAGTAAAAATAATATAGGGTAGCGTCCCTTTTTTTCTTTTTTTCTCTGAAATGCGCCTTTTCGAGCCAACTGAATATGCTCTGTGCAATGACTTCAGATATCCAGGCATTTCCGTTTTTCGACTCAAAAACCTTGCCAAGTACTTTTTTCACTTTTTTTGCTGAATAGTTACGAAATTTTTTTAACGATCTGTGAATATGGTGCCCTAGCGCACATACTTAATACACGGTTCCTGTCATAATTAAAGCCGATGCACTGAAGAATTTTCGAGTTTAATAAATCACCTAAGAGAACCATGTCATGAAACAATATAAATTGCATTTTGTTGCTTTATTCTTTTCCATCCTGATGCTTTCCCTCCTCGGGTGTGCCTCAACACCAGGCCAGTCAGGAACGGGAGAATTTATTGATGATTCTGTCATTACCACCAAAGTCAAGGCGGCTATTTTTAATGAGCCAACTTTAAGTGCTTACGAAATAAATGTTGAAACCTTCAAAGGTGTCGTTCAGCTGAGTGGCTTCGTCAGTTCTCGCGCTGATATCAATAAAGCTATTCAAGTTGCGCACACGGTCAAAGGCGTGAAGTCTGTTAAGGCTGACATGCGAGTCAAGTGAAGATAGATTGCGCTCAGACTCCTTGAGTCGTTACAGAAGCTGTCAGCTAAGATGCCATGGTTGCAAAACTTACCTTCGATATCTATCGGGGGTAAGTTTCCCTTACGTAGTGTCTGAACGAAAATTCGCAACCCGTTGAATTTGATTCAAATAAAGTTAATTTCAGTATACGAAGATTTAGAGTAAGGAAAAAATCTGTACCAATAATAACGGAAAAAGGGGAGTGCGTCAGCACAAACTGGTAAGTGATAGTTGGTGAAAGTCCAATACAAGAAAGGAGTAGCGAACCGTCTTGACCCCGAGTCGTGCGTGGCTCATCGCGAGGTGAGAAGCGAAGCGTTGACAGGGGCACCGGCAGGCCAGCCATTGAGCCGCGAAATTTTCAATCCGGGATGCCGACGTCGTTCCCCAAGGCGGAAGGTAACATACAGTGCGACGCAACACGCGAGTCGCGCTGTGATCCTGCGCGGTCGGAGACCCTGAGCATGCGGGGAAGTTACTTACACAGGAGCTGGGAGGTCTCAACGGTGCCCGACGCAAGCGAGTCGGGCGGGGCAGGAAAGGGAAACCGTACCCCTGCCATCGACGCCGTTGAGAAGTCGGATGCGCCCCCATGCTTTTTTCGGGGGCAGGCTCTGCGGAGGACGTGGAGGGAAGGGGCGCAGCCAAGGGGAAGGCCGACGAGTCACCCGCATGCCGGACACCGAGCAGGGGAAATGCGTTGACGGGACTCGAACGCGTACGCTCGGAACGTTTCGCGTCATGACCCGAGGCAGGAGCCGTATGCGGCAATTCCGCACGTACGGATCTGTGCGGGGGGTACTCGGCAACGGGCATTCCTACCGCGACCGCTACCCTTTATATAAAAAAGGGATATATAAAAAAGTAAAAATAATATAGGGTGGCGTCCCCTTTTTTCCGCAACCGTGGACTTGCTTTTGAGAAGATGCTGCAGGACGCGATGCTCACACGGCGGAAAGACGAGTTAGCACTCTACAAGCTATTTGCCTCCGATTCGGCGTTCAAGGCCGCGTGGCTCCAGAGCATCGAACAGATGCTTAACAAGAAACCTGGATAAGGTGATGGAGCCTGATAGGTAAGCTTGAGTCAGGCTTAAATTTAATTCCCATGCAGCTTCTCTTGCAGCCACACTTTTATCAGTGATTGATAAGGTACGTCGCGCGAGTTGGCTGCTGATTTTATCGAATCCAATAAATGCTGCGGCAGGCGCAGGGAAATGGTCTTGGTAGTTGGTTTCAGTTTGGGTAGTACAACACGCTGAGCTTTACTCCAATCCATATATTCAGATGAGTCGTGGTTTTCCCAAAAGTGCCGCTCTTCCGCTTCGTTAGCGAATTTTGGAAGTGGTTTAAGTTGCTTACTCATAATTTGCTCGCTCCTTTTTGTGCATGTCTCTTGCAGAAATAACTCGAATTAACGTGTTCTTTTTTCGAAGGGTAAAAGTAATGTGCAACAGCCGTCCCTCGTTCGTTTTGCCCAATGCGTGAATGCGTGATTCTTTCTGGCTGTGTTTGGTATCCTCTAGTAGAAGCAGCGGATCATTGAAAAATAACTGCTCTGCTTCCGCCATTGAAACACCGTGCTTATCGTTTTTACGATCGTTACCGTCGTCCCAATCAAAACCGATGAGGTTGGCCAAATCAAGCATGCTTGTATATTACCAACGTATATAAAATGGTGCAATTCATGTGTCAATTACTGTAGAGAACAAATAAACTATCCGGACTTGTAGTAAATGATCTGTCCGGTTTATATAGAATCCGTAAAGGATTTCAGATGAAACGGACAAAATGGCTACAGGAGACGAGGAAGATGAGATTTCACCTCTTTCCCCGCTCCTGCGTGGGAGCGAGAAGATATACTACAGAAATCTCGTATAATGCGGCGCGGCTCATGTGGTGTTGACTTCTGTTTTATGTAATGTTTTCTTGCCTACCGACAGGCAACCGTCCGGATTGCCTGCGCATTACTTGGTGAAAACACCTTTAATTCTGCTTCCTGCCAGGGAAGCCAACAATAACCAAGATGCTCACGTTCTGCGATGTCAATTGTACGTATTTCCGGCAACATCAGACTGAAGACGTGCTCAGTATTGTGGGTAACCTCTGGCGCATAGCGCCATCGCCACTCAGGATAGATTGCGTAGTGACTGCTCGTATGCCAGTCGGTGAGTAGATAGTCATCGCTGTTTAGTCCGGTTTCTTCCGTGACTTCTCGTGCAACCGTTTGCAGTAACGTTTCGCCTGGTTCCTGGCTACCCGTCACAGATTGCCAGTAGCCAGGATGATCTGCTCGTTCCAATAGAAGCATCTGCAAATCGGGCGTATGAATGACTGCCAGTACAGATACAGGATACTTGAAACGCCTCCCTTTAGCTCCTTGAGCAGATGACGAGGGCATTACATCGGAGCGCGTGGCGGGTTTCCATTAACCGGCAGGCTGATCACTTTTGCGCAGCCGTATATGCAATTCCCGCAATTGTTTTTCCGCAACAGTGCTTGGCGCTTGAGTCAACATGCACTGCGCACGCTGTGTTTTGGGGAAGGCGATGACATCGCGTATGGAATCGGTACCGGTCATCATAGCGACGATGCGATCCAGCCCAAAGGCGATACCGCCATGTGGCGGTGCACCATATTGCAGGGCATCCAGCAGGAAACCAAACTTTTCTTGGGCTTCTTCATCCGAGATATTCAATGCCTGAAATACTTTGCTTTGTATACTTTGTTGGTGAATACGCACGGAACCGCCGCCAATTTCTACGCCATTGAGTACCATATCATAGGCACGCGACAATGCTTTGCCCGGATCAGAAACCAGAAGTTCTTCGTGACCAGTTTTAGGGGAAGTGAAAGGGTGGTGCAGCGCCTGCCAGCGATTTTCTTCTTCATCCCGTTCAAACATCGGAAAATCCACTACCCACAATGGTTTCCAGGCGTTTTCAGCAAAACCACGTTCGTGGCCAATTTTGACGCGCAACGCGCCCAGTGCATCATTGACAATTTTAGCTTTGTCCGCACCAAAAAAGATTAGATCGCCAGCTTTTGCACCGGTGCGCGTGAGAATTTCCTGAATGACCTGTTCCGATAAAAATTTGAGGATCGGCGACTGCAGTCCTTCCAGTCCGGTTGTTAGATCATTGACCTTGATATAGGCCAGACCCTTGGCACCATAGATTGCGACAAATTGCGTGTAATCATCAATTTCCTTGCGCGATAGCTCCGCACCCCCGGGAACGCATAATGCTGCTACCCGGCCGCCAGGTGTTTGCGCGGCATCAAGGAAAACTTTGAAAGTAACGGTCTGCATCAGATCGGTTAATTCGGTCAGCACCAACGGGATACGTAAGTCTGGCTTGTCTGAGCCGTAGTAAAACATGGCATCAGCGTAACTGATTCTGGGGAAGGGATTCGCCAGCATGACATCCATGACATCCGCAAATAATTGCCGCATCATGTTTTCCATCAGTCCCATGATTTCATCTTCCGACAGAAACGAAGTTTCAATGTCGATTTGCGTAAATTCTGGCTGGCGGTCAGCGCGCAGGTCTTCATCACGAAAACAGCGCGTAATCTGGTAATAACGATCAAACCCTGAAACCATCAGCAATTGCTTGAACAACTGAGGGGATTGTGGCAGCGCAAAGAAATGGCAGGCATTGACGCGCGAAGGCACGAGATAATCGCGTGCGCCCTCTGGAGTGGATTTGGTCAACATTGGAGTTTCAATGTCGATAAATCCATGCTGATCCAAAAAAACCCGTGCGGCCATGCTGACCTTGTGACGTAGCAGCAGATTACGTTGCATTGCTGGACGGCGCAAATCAAGATAGCGGTATTCGAGCCGTATCGCTTCGCTCAAATTTTCATCATCCATCTGGAAAGGCGGCGTGAGAGAGGCATTGAGGATTTCCACCTGCTCTGCAAGCACCTCGATATCACCAGAAAAAATTCCTGGATTAACGGTGCCTTCCAGACGATGACGTACCTGGCCGCTGATTTTAATTACAAATTCGCTGCGGATAATTTCTGCAACACGGAAGGTAATTTCATTGTCTGGGTTAAATACAATCTGCACAATACCGGCGCGGTCGCGCAGATCGATAAAAATAACCCCGCCATGATCACGGCGGCGATGCACCCACCCATACAAGGTAACGGTTTTGTCCAGAAAGTTTTTATTGATGGCGCCGCAGTAATCAGTACGCATAAGAAATTTTTAGTTGGGTAGAAAAATTAGTGTGTCGTTGCTAATAAAATATTAACTTTCAGAAATGGCAGCAGGTGTAGTTGGTGCAGTTACTGTTGCTGCAGGTGTTGGCGAAGCGCTGCCTGTGTCTTTACTTGTATCCGTTTGTGTTACTTCAGCGTTCTTCTCATTTTTGGCGGTTGAGTCTGGTTTCGACGTTTTTTTATCCTTGAAATCTGTGACATACCAGCCACTTCCTTTCAGTCTAAAGCCTGCTGCAGAGACTTTTTTGATGTATTCGTTACTGTTACATGCAGGACAACTCGCTATCGGCGCATCGCTCATTTTCTGGAGATGCTCTTTTGCGAATCCGCACGTATGGCAAACATATTCGTAGATTGGCATTTTTTCTCCGTTATTCAAAAATTTTACAAATAAACCAGCATTATACTGAACCCTTGGTGTGCCTGCTCAAGCGCACAAGTTCCGCAGCCACAATATATAGGCATTAGCTAAAAATCAAAGGATGTATTAACTAGTTTTTGGCAACTGATGTAGCGTCTTGCTTTCTGCCATATCTGTCTTCAAAACGAACAATGTCATCCTCGCCCAAGTAGGCGCCAGACTGCACCTCGATGATTTCCAGCGGTACTCGACCGGGGTTTTCCAGGCGGTGTAATGTGCCCAATGGGATATAGGTGGATTCGTTTTCACTGACAAGGTAGGTTTCATCGGCGCGAGTAACCTGAGCGGTGCCACGCACGACAATCCAGTGTTCCGCGCGGTGATGGTGCATTTGCAGTGAGAGTGCCGCCCCGGGATTGACTACGATGCGCTTGACTTGAAAGCGCTCTCCCGCATCGATGGCATCGTACCAACCCCATGGGCGATAGATTTTGCGGTGTGAACGGACTTCCATACGCGATTGTAACTTGAGCTGGTCAACGATTTTTTTTACTTCCTGCGCGTGTTTCTGATGTGCTACCAGAACGGCATCCGAAGTTTCAACGACAATCATTTCGTCTACGCCAATACAGGTAACCAGGCGGTGCTCAGAAAATGCCAGTGTGTTGTGGCTGGCATGCAACAACACGTCACCACGCACGACATTGCCGCATTCATTTTTGGGCAGCGAGCGCCACAGAGCATCCCAGGCGCCAATATCCGACCAGCCGGCAGATAGTGGCATAATTGCGCCGGGTGGAAGGGCAGGGTTGTCAACGCCCAGCCGTTCCATTACGGCGTAGTCGATGGAATCACTCGGGCAGGCAGCAAAATCGGCTGTACCCAGCCGATGGAAATCTCCATCAATGGTGGCATGCTGCCAAGCGGCCTGGCATGTTTCGAGCATTTCAGGGTGGCATTCCTTAATGGCTGATAACCAGACGGAAGCACGCATCATGAACATGCCGCTATTCCACAGATAATTGCCTGCCTGCAGGTAAGTCTGCGCGGTTGCCTGATCCGGTTTCTCCACAAAATGAATCAGCTGCAGCGCACCGGATTCTGCCAGTGCCACACCGGTCTGAATATAACCAAAGCCAGTTTCGGGCGCGTCAGGGTGGATGCCAAAGGTAACCAGCATGTTGTTTTCCGCTAACGCCATTGCCTTGCTAACAGCGGTCTGGAAAGCAGGAATATCGGTAATAATGTGATCAGAAGGCATGATCAACAAAACCGGATCACGCTCATCATGGCAGGCCGCCAGCGCGGCAACCGTCAGGGCGGGCGCAGTGTTGCGTCCGCATGGTTCCAGAATAAGCATGCTTTTCTTGTGAATTACGCGCAATTGTTCCGCAATAACAAATCGATATTCCTCGTTGCTGATAACGATCGGTAATTGCACTGCAATATCTTCCATTCCATCCAGGCGACGCGCGGTTGCTTGCAGTAATGACTCCTCATTCGTCAGCGGCAGCAGCTGTTTGGGATATTGTTCGCGTGACAGTGGCCATAGACGAGTCCCGGAACCACCGGAGAGTATGACAGGAACGAGCAAAGTTTTCATGTTGGATCTTGTTTGCTGATAAGAGAAAAAATGACTGGAAACTTATGAATCCATTAATTGATTAGTTAAAATATCAACAATCCGCTCGGCGGCTTTGCCATCCCACAGATGCGGTCTACGCCCGGTTTTTCCTTGCCCTTGTAGGATTTTATCAACTTCGGCAATGATGCGGGCAGGGTCGGTGCCAACCAGGGTATTGGTCCCTTCTTCCACAGTGACAGGACGTTCGGTATTTTCGCGGATGGTGATACACGGAACGCCTAGCGCAGTAGTTTCTTCCTGAAGCCCGCCGCTATCAGTGAGGACGACTGCGGCATCTTTCCACAGATGCAAAAAGGACATATACGCTTGCGGTCCAAGGAGCGTGACGTTAGCGCTCAAGTCAATGGAAAATTCCTTCAAATTGGCGCGGGTACGTGGGTGTACTGGAAAAATCAGCGGTAATTTTGTCGCAATTGTGTTCAGTGCCTTACCAAGGCGAGTAAAGGTTTCAGCATCATCCACGTTGCTGGGTCGGTGTAACGTGACGACTCCATAAGCCTGTCCTGATAATGCATGTTTGATCGCATGGGTTTCAAAATCGCTGGTATCAGTGCGGGTCAATTTGTCAGCCTGATAAAGCAGATTATCAACCATGACATGCCCGACATGATGAATGGCAGAAGCCGGTTTGCCTTCTCGCAAAAGATTTTCCAGTCCACTGGGCTCCGTCACAAAAAACCAGTTGGTGATACTGTCTGTCACCAGACGGTTGATTTCTTCCGGCATGCGCATATCACCGCTACGTAATCCTGCTTCGACATGTGCGACCGGAATGTGGAGTTTTTGAGCGACGATTGAGCACGCCAGGGTGGAATTGACATCGCCAACTACCAGCACCGCATCTGGTCGATTCTCAAGGCAGTATTCCTCAAATGCCAGCATGATCTTGGCCGTTTGTTGCGAATGACTACCGCCACCTGCCGCCATGAAAATATCGGGTGTGGGAATGCCGAGTTCATCGAAAAAAACCTCGTTCATTTCTTTGTCATAGTGCTGGCCAGTATGCACGATTTTATAGGACAGCTTTTCCTGTTGCTGCAGGGCGCGCACGATAGGTGCAATCTTCATGAAATTGGGGCGCGCCCCGGCGATCAGATGGATTTGTTTTGACATAAAATTCCTGGCTGAGTGAACTGCGGTAAGGTCAAAATGGATGGTAGCGTATCTCTGTCGCTGAGATCAGAGTGAAATCAATTGTTTTTGGCATCCTTTTCATTGAAACGGAATCGGAACCAGCTTGTCTGGTGATAATTTTATCTGAAAATGTTCTTTCGTCAGAGGCGCTATTTTACTTGCAATTACTTATAATTGGCGTAACCGTTCTGGTTTATCATGCTACTGCAATATTTTATAAACCAAGGAGGTCTCATGAAAAATTCTCATGAAGTGATGATGGCGGTTATGCTGTGCACGTTAACGATTGCAGGTTGCGCATCCAATAGTGGTGGTGGCAAGATTTATAATCCACTGAATGACAGTATGGCTTCCGCAGGTCAGGTAAGCCAGGCGGGCCAGGCAATTCAGGGCGCCAGCCAGATTCCTGGTGCCGGAATGGGAACAGCAAGTGCAGTTTCTGGTGGGCAGGGTGGAATTGTCCAACTGCTGGCAAATCAGTTGGGTATTTCGTCAAATCAGGCTGCTGGTGGTGCGGGTTCGATATTCCGGGCAGCCAGTGAAAATATGACACCACAAGAATTTTCTACAGTTTCGCAGTCGATTCCTGATATGGATAATTTACTGGCTGCGGCGCCGACTTTGCCTGCTACTGGTGTTCCTGGTGGTGCTTCTTCTTCAATGCTGGGAGGCGGCAATCAGATGGGAAGTGCTGCAGGATTGGCATCAGCTTTTCAACAATTAAATCTGTCGCCGGACATGGTTGGAAAATTTCTCCCGATTATCACCAAATCTCTCGAATCTACCGGGGGGTCGGCAGCGGCTGGTTTGTTGCGCTCCGCGTTGAGTATGCCCTGATTTCAGCTATATAACTATCTAGGAGAAAGCATTTTTCTGCTTTTCCAAACAAAAAGGGATCCTCGTGATCCCTTTTTGTTTGGAGTCGAAATTTATTTGATTGATGTTTAAATATAAGACTATAATAATATATTCTTTTATATTACATTAATTGATATTTTATTATGGTGAATTTAGTGGAATTCGATTGGTTGTCTTTCACACCATTCAGCGCAACACTTGGTGGTGTAATTATCGGTCTGGCGACAACCTTGCTGCTGATCGTCACAGGCCGTATTGCCGGTATATCCGGTATTGTTGGTGGATTGTTCAGATTGCAGCAAGGAGAGATGGGCTGGCGGGTCGCTTTCATTGCCGGTTTGTTACTCGCGCCATGGGTTTATGGCTGGATAACTGCACTGCCACCTGTTGAAATTGATACCAGCTATGGTCTGTTGGTGCTGGCGGGTTTTGCCGTAGGAATTGGTACTCGCTACGGTTCGGGGTGTACCAGTGGGCATGGTGTGTGTGGCCTTTCGCGACTGTCACCACGTTCGATTGTGGCTACCGTCATTTTCATCACCACGGCGATGGCAACGACCTATGTCGTCCGCCATATACTCTCTTGAGAAAAGGACAATCATGATCATTCAGTTGACCGCACTCATCTCCGGCATCGTTTTTGGCATTGGTTTGATCGTATCCGGCATGTTTAATCCCGCCAAGGTATTGGGATTTCTGGATATTGCCGGACCGTGGAATCCTTCACTGCTTTTCGTGATGGCAGGTGCGATCAGTATTGTTTTTTTTGCATTCAGGATGGCAAAACAGCGTGGAACAACCTTGCTGGCTACTCCCTATTATCTGCCTGTTAGCCAGATCATCGATGTACGGTTAGTTTTTGGCAGCATGCTGTTTGGTGCAGGTTGGGGGATTGCCGGTATTTGTCCTGGGCCTGCACTGGTACTGGCCGGGTCAGGATATACGGAAGGAATCATCTTTGTCATCGCCATGCTGGCCGGCATGGCAGTTTTTGAGCAACTGGAAAAGCGGTGTACAACTTCCCGCTGATATAGCCTTCAAGCAGCACAGTACAACCGTTTAGTATTCCTTCAAATGAACCAGCAATAACTGGCGCACATCAGTTTCTCCCGCCCCTGTTTCAAAAAGCTAAAGTTTGTGGGTTCACCAGTCGTTAGAGTGTTTGCATGGGCAAACCTGGTGAATCACATGGCAATTACGAAGATAAGAACAGCAAAAAAAATAGTTTTTAGCAGAGGCTTTTCGTTGCTGGAATTGATGATCACCCTCAGTATTGCCGCCATTCTGGTGTCTGTGGCGGCACCAGCCTATCAATCAACCATGACGCAATCCCGGTTGACTGCACAAGCAAATGAGCTGGTGACATCGCTTTACTATGCCCGCTCCGAGGCGGTGAAGCGGGGTGCTCGCGTGACGATCTGCACCAGTAGCGATGGCGCAACCTGCACCAATGGCAGCGGCTGGCAGAGTGGCTGGCTGGTATTCAGTGATGGTGGTACGGCCGGTACTATCGATGGTACTGACGAAGTATTGCGGGTTTTTCCGGCGCTGCCGGGTAGCACGTTGGGGAGCGGAGGTAACTTTAGTAATTGGCTTTCGTATCAATCCAACGGGCGCAGCCAGGGAAGCGGCGGTCTGCCTAACGGAACTTTCAGTCTTTGTAATCATAACCACGCTCGCACGATTACGCTGAATAACGCGGGTCGTCCAAGTGTTAAAAAGGGATTGACATGCTAAACAGAGAAAAATACAGAAATACGCAAACCGGCGTCAGTATGGTTGAAGTGCTGGTTGCCATCATGATTTTATCAGTGGGACTGCTGGGGCTGGCCGGGTTGCAATCTGCCGGGCTTACCCATAATCAAAGTGCAAATTCTCGTTCCACTGCTTCCATGTTGGCCTATGGTTTGCTGGACAGTATGCGGGCAAATAGGGTGGTGGCCGAAGTAGGTGCCTATGATATTGCTTTAGGTTCGTCATTATCTGCTGGAACCTCCATGACCAGTCAGGACATCAATAGCTGGTTAAATGAACTGGCAAGAAGCTTGCCTGCCGGTACGGGTTCTGTCACTACGGTTGGTGGCAGGGTCATGATCACCATTCAGTGGGATGACAGCCGTGGTGAGCGTCCCGCGCAGCAGTTTGTGATGACGACGCAACTGTAACCACCATGACAAACGTGTCGATAAAAATAGCGTCCCTCAAAAAACAGCGGGGGCTGACCCTGGTGGAAATCATGGTCGCGTTGACCATTGGCATGGTATTGCTCGGCGGCGTGATCACTATTCTGGTGTCCAGTCAGCAAACCCATCGGGTTAATGAGGCGTTGGCAAGAATTCAGGAGAATTCGCGTTTCGCTTTTCAGTTGCTGAGCCGGGATATTCGGATGGCAGGATATATGGGATGCGCGGGGGAGGGTACCGTGCCGGTAAATACGCTCAACAGTGCAACGGATTATTTATGGAATTTTAATCAGCCGATCCAGGGATTTGAAGCTGCTGGTAGCAGCTGGACGCCAGTACTGTCCACGGAAATCACCAGCCCGATGAATGGGCGCGATATTCTGGTAATACGTGGGGTAGATGGCGCGGATACGCGTGTTATTCAACACCCTGGGGGGACACCGCCCGGTTCGGCTGATCTTAAATTGACGGCTGGTAGTGGACTCCAGGATGACGATATTGTGTTAGTTACCGATTGTCTGGCAGCCGCTGTTTTTCAGATTACGAATATCAGTACATCAGCCGTGCAAGATAATGTGGTACATAACACCGGTGCTGGTGTGCCAGGGAATGCCACCCAAAATTTAGGCCAGTCGTTTGAGGGTGGGGAGATCGTCAGGATAACAACGCGCAGTTACTACGTGCGCACCAATCCCGACGGTAATCCTTCACTTTACTGGAGACAGGGAAATGCTGCTGCGGAAGAGCTGGTAGAAGGTGTCGAAGACATGCAGCTTGACTATGGCGTGGACACTGATGGCGACCGTGCTGCCGATAGTTATCAGACAGCTGATGCAGTAGTTGACTGGGCAAATGTGGTCAGTGTACGCATCAATCTGCTGATGCAGTCGGTAGAAGACAATATTACCAGCCAGCCTCAGACCTATACTTTTAATGGTACGAACACCACGCCAATCGATCGCCGCCTGCGAAAAACCTACTCAACCGTAATTGCGTTGCGCAATCGTACTTCCTGATCGACGGAGAACAAAAGTATGTTGAAACCCATGAAACAACAGCGTGGCGTGGTGCTGGTCACCGGCCTGATTTTTCTGGTGATCCTGACGATGTTGGGAACATCTGCGCTGCAGGGCACACTTCTCGAAGAAAAAATGGCCGGTAATCTGCGTGATGAAACGCTGGCGTTGCAGGCAGCGGAAACCGCGTTGCGTTCGGGTGAAACTTTTCTGGAGCAGGTGGCCATTCCGGTATTTGCAGGTTCAGACGGGTTGTACCACCATACAACCGCAGCGGCGCCAGATCCCAAAACCTGGAGTAGCTGGGAATCGCTCGGGCGAACGGCGGGTGTCAGTTTGGATGGCGTCGCCAGTCAACCGCGCTACATCATTGAGCAACTCGCCAGCATTCCGCAGCAGGGAAACCAAGGCAGTGCGCAACAATCCGGTACTGCCGCTGACGATGAGATGTTTCGTATCCTCGCGCGTGGCGTGGGGGGAACGGCAAGCGCGGTCGTAATTTTACAAAGCTTTTATCGCCGTTAATCAAAAGGAACACAAGATGAAAACGATTCATTCCTTCTCGTTGACCACTGTTTTTTTATGCCTGCTGGCGTTGCTGCCGATGCGGGTGCAGGCAGCCCTTCCTCTGTCGGATGTGCCACTGTTTTTGACAACAGCGGTCGATCCCAATGTAATTTTTACACTCGATGATTCTGGCTCGATGCAGTTCGAGATCATGCCGGATGGCTTGATTGTTAGTGATGCAAGATTTGTTTTCCCACGGGCGGATGGTGTTTATGGCGGGAGTGACTATGCAAACCGGGTAGTGGGGTTTGATGCCGATAACTGGCGCAGCACCTCGCTGCGCTCTAGTGAGATCAACAAAATTTATTACAATCCGGCAGTTCGCTATCTGCCCTGGAATAATGCGGATGGCAGCTTGATGGCAAATGCCTTGCCAACCTGCGCACCGCATAATCCCTTCAATACCGCCAGAGGGTGTCGAGATCTAACGCAGGATACGACCCAAAATGCACGCTGGTTGACAGTGGCTGGCGGAGTTACCAATTCTGAAGATAGAAAATTTTATCCTGCTGTCTATTACCGCTATAACAGTGGCGCCACCAACTCCGCAAGCAGTTACACCAAAATTGAAATCAAATCCAGTGTCAGTACCTATGATGGCAGTGCGGAGCGCAGTGATTGCGCGGCTGCGCCGGTCTGTACTTACGCAGAAGAAATTCAGAATTTTGCCAACTGGTATACCTATTATCGTTCACGGGTATTGCTGGCACGCGCTGGTGTCGGACGTGCTTTTACCACCCAAGGCAATAACATGCGGGTAGGGTTTGGTGCAATCAACAAAGGCGGCAGTATGATAGACGGGGTATCAACTTCCACTTTGATTGCTGGGGTCAGGCAATTTTCGGGGGTAAATCGGGATAATTTCTTTAGTAATCTCTATGGACATACCATTCCGGCAGCCGGCACGCCATTGCGCACGGCGATGCAAAATGTTGGTGAATATCTAAAACGGACGGACAATAAGGGGCCATGGAGCACGACGCCGGGCGAGGACGGTGGCACCCAACCGGTTTGCCGACAAAACTATCATATTCTGATGACCGACGGCTTTTGGAATGGGGGGGATCCATCCGGTATTGACAATGCTGACAATGCCAATGGCAGCAGCATTGTCAATCATTTTCCGAATGCCTCTCCCAGCAGTTATCAATATTCACCGACACCACCTTTCGCGGATAACCACAGCAATACGCTGGCGGATGTAGCGATGCATTACTGGAAAAATGATTTACGCACGGATCTGAACAATAAAGTACCGACTAACGCCAAAGATTCCGCTTTCTGGCAGCATATGGTGAACTTTACGGTTGGCTTGGGGGTAGAAGGAACGCTGGCAGAATTACCAACCACAGTTGCGGGCTGGCCCAATCCGACCACCAGTGATCTGCATAAAATCGATGATCTGCGGCATGCTGCTGTCAACAGTCGTGGGGAATTTTTCAGCGCACAGGAACCGGCGGCTTTTGCCAGCGGGCTGAGCAATGTGCTGGTCAATATCACGGCACGCACCAGCTCTGCAGCAGCCGTAACCGCCAACACCAGCCGTCTGAATACCGGTGCACAGATTTATCAGGCTAAATTCAACAGCGCCGACTGGAGCGGACAACTGTTTGCATACAATCTGCAAGGAAATGGATCGCTGGGTGCAGTGCAATGGGAAGCTTCCAGTCAGTTGCCTGGGCACACCAGCCGTAAAATTTTTACGCATAACGGCTCAACCGGCCTGGCTTTTGACTCGACCGGTTTCTCATCGCTATCTGCCACACAACAAGCGGCATTGAACAAAAATATTTTAGGCGTGGATGATGGCAAGGGGTTATTGCGCCTAAACTGGCTGCGAGGAGATAAAAGTCATGAAATGGCGATGGGTGGTACGTTCCGTAACCGCAACAGCGGCTTGCTTGGCGATATTATCAACTCGGACTTGTTGTTTGTTAAATCACTGAATTTCAACTACGACTCGCTACCTGCTGGCACGCCTGGCCAGGCAAATTACCAGGCTTATGTGCTTGCCAGCAAGAATCGTTTATCGGTAATTTATACCGGCGCGAATGACGGTATGTTGCATGCATTGAATGCAGATACTGGTCGGGAACTTTTTGCCTATGTTCCTGCTGCAATTTATCCAAATTTGACTAGGCTGACGTCGAGCGATTACACGCACCGTTATTTTGTGGATGGTAACGCTTATGCAGGAGATGCTTATATTGGTTCATCCTGGAAAACGATACTGCTTGGTGCGCTCGGTGGTGGCGGGAAAAGTATTTTTGCACTGGATGTTACCGATCCGGTTAATTTTTCAGCGTCAAACGTTCTTTGGGAGTTTACGGATCCTGATCTTGGATTTGTGCATGGTCAGGCCAAGATTGCGCGGCTTAATAATGGAGACTGGGCAGCGATTATCAGTAATGGTTATAACAGCGGCAGCGACAAGGCATTCCTGTTTATTGTTGATTTACAAACCGGAGCATTGATCAAAAAAATCGCCACTAATAACAGCACCAACAATGGCCTATCCAGCCCGGCACTGCTCGATACCAATCACGATAAAATTATCGACACGGTTTATGCAGGAGATCTACAGGGCAATGTCTGGAAATTTGATCTCTCACATACCAATTCTACTCAGTGGGAGGTGGCCTATAAAAATGGGGGAAATAATGCACCACTGTTTATCGCCAGAAATGCCAGCAATCAGATACAACCGATTACGTCACCGCTAGAAATCGGTTTTCATCAAAACGGTGGTTATTCAATTTTCTTTGGCACAGGCCAGTTTATTGCTTCGGGTGATAGTACCAACACTCAGGTGCAAAGCTTATACGGCATCTGGGACGATGGCAGCAAAATAACCGCAACCGATCGTAGCGTATTGCAGCAGCAAACCATCGTGACTGAGACAGTACTGCCACCGTTTGAACGCACGATCAGCACCAACTCAATCAACTGGGCCAGCAAGCGTGGTTGGTATATTGATTTGCTGCAGCCACCATCTCCTGGTGTTACCCAAGGGGAGCGTTCGGTGATCATGCCTATGCTCAGTTTTGGGCGGATTATCTTTACCACGTTGATTCCTTCCAATGATCCCTGTGAAGCGGGCGGGCGTAATTGGCTGATGCTGCTGAATGCGCAGACCGGTGGCATGATGTCTGGTGCGGAGTTTGATACTAATGATGACGGTAAGGTTAACAGTCAGGATCGCGTGATCGCGGGTATTAGTTCTGATGGTATTCGCAGTGAATCCGTCGCAATCAGCGCGGGCGGCCTGATTCATCTGATTGCTTCTACCACTACGGGTGCCGTGGAAGATACCACTATGAAGAATAATGCACCACCACCGCGTCGTTCATGGAAGCAGATTCAGTAAGCTATCCATATTAATTTCAGGAGAGATTTATTATGAAACGAGTTTTTGTTAATGTTCGTGGCTTTACGCTGATTGAGTTGATGATTGTCGTGGCGATAGGTGGCATTCTGGCCTCAGTTGCCTATCCTTCTTATGTGGAAAGCGTGCAACGCGGTAATCGCGCGGAAGCGCGGGGCATTTTGCTGGAAATGTCGCAACTGCTGGAACGTAATTTTACCGAAGCCAACCGCTATGATCAAAATAGTGCAGGTACTGCGTTTGCATTACCCGTAACACAATCTCCTAAAACCGGTACTGCTAAATATACTATCCAGTTCACAGCGGGCCCTGCGCAAACCACCTATACCCTTGGCGCGGTGCCAGCAGGTGTGATGACTGGCGATGCTTGTGGCACGTTGACATTGACCAGTACCGGTGTGAGAGGAGCGGGTGGAGCCGTTGCGGACTGCTGGCAACGTTGATATACAGTAATCTGATAAGTCCTCTCCCAAGTATTCCAAAAATTTCCTTTCTTGATTCTGGTTATTGCTGACGCGTTATTTTGGCAGTAACCACCTTTTTTACCTGCTTTTTTGCGCAACGCCTTGATCTATTTTCGGTAGTGTGTAGTTTTTACAAGCATATTTCTAACAAATACAATTGAGAGAATAGCGAAGTATTTGACAGCTATTTCTGCTTCTAGTACATTCCTGCCTCGTGGGTAGGGACATTCTCTTTTCTGTTTTTTGCTTTTTGCTCTTGTTCATTAAATCGCCATAATCAGCCATTAATCTGTATTTTCATGGTTTGTTACTGGATGGATCGAGTTATCAGTACCCATGTAGTAGTTTTTATCGACAACAAAAATCCTAATAAGGTGAAAATATGCGTAAATTGCTTTCTTTTCTTATCCTTGCTTTAGCCGCTTCTCCTGCTTTTGCTGAAGTTAATGAACTTCCAGAACCAGGAACCATAGCGTTGTTAGCTGCTGGTTTTGCTGGCCTTGTATTAGCAAAACGTAAAAAATAAGTATCTGCAACCGGTGCGCTACCGCGTACCGGCCTATCTCCCAATTCTGTTGACCTCTGTTTTCCGCGTGGAAAATATGTGTAGTTTTTGCGTCCGATACGCTTGACAAAAGCTAATTTGGATATCCCTTCTTGCTTGAGATGCCTGTCAAATAACTGTCAAGTAGATATGGCAGATTTGAGGACTCTCTTAGTGCCAGAGATGTTAGTTCAACGCATCATAACTAAAAAAATGTTGTTTGCCTGTAATGTCTAATCAATCATTTGGAGATTTATCATGTCTATAACGCCAATTGCTAATGTGAAGTTTCAATTCACTGGCCCTGCCAATATTCCAAGTTATTTCGATATCAATTTCCTGGATACCTTTTTCCAGAACCTTTTTGGTGCCAGCACTTATGACGCCTGGTGTGCTGATCGAGATATAAGTTTGGATACGGTGGGTGGTATTGCTACTGTCGATGCTAAACTTTACTCAATTTACGAGTTGGGATCGGATATAAGCGCTTTTCCTACTATTGAGAATCCACAAAATCTTGACAAGGTCAACTGGTTACTAAATCAAAATTACAGCAGTCAAGGTTATACCTATGGTGAAGTGCAAGCTGCAATCTGGGAATTGCTCGGAGATTCTTACGTTGGCAGCACTTCGATTGGTACCGTAGATTCTGCCAAAATACAGACACTGATCAACCTTGCCAACACCAATGGCAGTGGGTTTAAACCTGATATTACTGATAATGACTCGACCAACGATTTTACGTTATTGTTGATCGCACCGTATAAAGCGGGCGGTACTCCGCAGCAGCCTACGATTATTCAGGTTAAATCCGCAGCGCTCGGAGATTATGTCTGGCATGACGTCAATGGAAATGGTGTTCAGGACGCAAATGAGTTGGGAATAGGCGGTGCAATCGTCAAATTGGTACGAGACCTGAATAACGATGGCAGCATCACTAATAATGAAGTCCTGCAAACCACGACAACGGATGCCAGTGGATTATATAAATTTACCGGGTTGACGCCAGGTCTGGATTATCAGGTACAGTTTTTTACTCCTGCTGGCTTTAATACGGCCAGCCCTCGCCAGCAAGGTGCAAATACCAGTCAAGATAGTGATGGAGCATTGTCTGATGTGGTGGTGTTAACCGCAGGCGAATGGAATAAATCAATTGATTCTGGTTTTTTTAAGCATGCCTCGTTAGGTAATTTTATCTGGAACGATAAAAACCAGGATGGAATTCAGAATAATAATGAATTGGGAATTGGTGGTGTCAAACTGACGTTGACTGGTACAACCAACGGTGGTCAGGCGGTAACATTAACCACAACAACTAATCCTGATGGCAGTTATCTGTTTTCTGAATTGGCACCTGGTTCTTATCAGGTAAACGTCGATGCAGGCAATTTTGTGGCTGGTGGTTCACTGGAAGGATTTACTCCAACCGCAGTGAATCAGGGCGGAGACATTGCACTTGATAGCAATAATCCAGCACAGGCAATCAGTTTAAACTCCGGTGACGCAGATCTAACGGTAGATTATGGATTTTATGATCCTGCTGTTCCACCAAACGATAGAGCCAGCATTGGCGACAAGGTATTTGATGACGCCAACGGCAACGGTATCCAGGATAGCGGAGAAAATGGTGTTTCAGGTGTAACGGTAAGACTGTTCACCTGCGTGAACGGACAACCGGGCACCCAGGTTGGCAGCGACATCCAAACAGATGCCAACGGCAACTACAGCTTCACTGGTTTACTGCCTGGCGATTACACCGTCCAGTTTGTTGCCCCGAATGGCCGCGTTCTCAGCACAGCCAATGTTGGCGGTGACGACCTGATGGATTCCGATGCGGGACTGAATGGTTTTACGGGTTGCTACACCCTGGCAGCGGGCGAGAACAATACCTCGGTTGATGCTGGATTGGTTACACCACGTGCCAGCATTGGCGACAAGGTATTTGATGACGCCAATGGCAACGGTATCCAGGATAGCGGAGAAAATGGTGTTTCAGGTGTAACGGTAAGACTGTTCACCTGCGTGAACGGACAACCGGGCACCCAGGTTGGCAGCGACATCCAAACAGATGCCAACGGCAACTACAGCTTCACTGGTTTACTGCCTGGCGATTATACCGTCCAGTTTGTTGCCCCGAATGGCCGCGTTCTCAGCACAGCCAATGTTGGCGGTGACGACCTGATGGATTCCGATGCGGGACTGAATGGTTTTACGGGTTGCTACACCCTGGCAGCGGGCGAGAACAATACCTCGGTTGATGCTGGATTGGTTACACCACGTGCCAGCATTGGCGACAAGGTATTTGATGACGCCAACGGCAACGGTATCCAGGATAGCGGAGAAAATGGTGTTTCAGGTGTAACGGTAAGACTGTTCACCTGCGTGAACGGACAACCGGGCACCCAGGTTGGCAGCGACATCCAAACAGATGCCAACGGCAACTACAGCTTCACTGGTTTACTGCCTGGCGATTATACCGTCCAGTTTGTTGCCCCGAATGGCCGCGTTCTCAGCACAGCCAATGTTGGCGGTGACGACCTGATGGATTCCGATGCGGGACTGAATGGTTTTACGGGTTGCTACACCCTGGCAGCGGGCGAGAACAATACCTCGGTTGATGCTGGATTGGTTACACCACGTGCCAGCATTGGCGACAAGGTATTTGATGACGCCAACGGCAACGGTATCCAGGATAGCGGAGAAAATGGCGTTTCAGGTGTAACGGTAAGACTGTTCACCTGCGTGAACGGACAACCGGGCACCCAGGTTGGCAGCGACATCCAAACAGATACCAGCGGCAACTACAGCTTCACTGGTTTACTGCCTGGCGATTATACCGTCCAGTTTGTTGCCCCGAATGGCCGCGTTCTCAGCACAGCCAATGTTGGCGGTGACGACCTGATGGATTCCGATGCGGGACTGAATGGTTTTACGGGTTGCTACACCCTGGCAGCGGGCGAGAACAATACCTCGGTTGATGCTGGATTGGTTACACCACGTGCCAGCATTGGCGACAAGGTATTTGATGACGCCAATGGCAACGGTATCCAGGATAGCGGAGAAAATGGTGTTTCAGGTGTAACGGTAAGACTGTTCACCTGCGTGAACGGACAACCGGGCACCCAGGTTGGCAGCGACATCCAAACAGATGCCAACGGCAACTACAGCTTCACTGGTTTACTGCCTGGCGATTATACCGTCCAGTTTGTTGCCCCGAATGGCCGCGTTCTCAGCACAGCCAATGTTGGCGGTGACGACCTGATGGATTCCGATGCGGGACTGAATGGTTTTACGGGTTGCTACACCCTGGCAGCGGGCGAGAACAATACCTCGGTTGATGCTGGATTGGTTACACCACGTGCCAGCATTGGCGACAAGGTATTTGATGACGCCAACGGCAACGGTATCCAGGATAGCGGAGAAAATGGTGTTTCAGGTGTAACGGTAAGACTGTTCACCTGCGTGAACGGACAACCGGGCACCCAGGTTGGCAGCGACATCCAAACAGATGCCAACGGCAACTACAGCTTCACTGGTTTACTGCCTGGCGATTATACCGTCCAGTTTGTTGCCCCGAATGGCCGCGTTCTCAGCACAGCCAATGTTGGCGGTGACGACCTGATGGATTCCGATGCGGGACTGAATGGTTTTACGGGTTGCTACACCCTGGCAGCGGGCGAGAACAATACCTCGGTTGATGCTGGATTGGTTACACCACGTGCCAGCATTGGCGACAAGGTATTTGATGACGCCAACGGCAACGGTATCCAGGATAGCGGAGAAAATGGTGTTTCAGGTGTAACGGTAAGACTGTTCACCTGCGTGAACGGACAACCGGGCACCCAGGTTGGCAGCGACATCCAAACAGATGCCAACGGCAACTACAGCTTCACTGGTTTACTGCCTGGCGATTATACCGTCCAGTTTGTTGCCCCGAATGGCCGCGTTCTCAGCACAGCCAATGTTGGCGGTGACGACCTGATGGATTCCGATGCGGGACTGAATGGTTTTACGGGTTGCTACACCCTGGCAGCGGGCGAGAACAATACCTCGGTTGATGCTGGATTGGTTACACCACGTGCCAGCATTGGCGACAAGGTATTTGATGACGCCAACGGCAACGGTATCCAGGATAGTGGAGAAAATGGCGTTTCAGGCGTAACGGTAAGACTGTTCACCTGCGTGAACGGACAACCGGGCACCCAGGTTGGCAGCGACATCCAAACAGATGCCAACGGCAACTACAGCTTCGCTGGTTTACTGCCTGGCGATTACACCGTCCAGTTTGTTGCCCCGAATGGCCGCGTTCTCAGCACAGCCAATGTTGGCGGTGACGACCTGATGGATTCCGATGCGGGACTGAATGGTTTTACGGGTTGCTACACCCTGGCAGCGGGCGAGAACAATACCTCGGTTGATGCTGGATTGGTTACACCACGTGCCAGCATTGGCGACAAGGTATTTGATGACGCCAATGGCAACGGTATCCAGGATAGCGGAGAAAATGGTGTTTCAGGTGTAACGGTAAGACTGTTCACCTGCGTGAACGGACAACCGGGCACCCAGGTTGGCAGCGACATCCAAACAGATGCCAACGGCAACTACAGCTTCACTGGTTTACTGCCTGGCGATTATACCGTCCAGTTTGTTGCCCCGAATGGCCGCGTTCTCAGCACAGCCAATGTTGGCGGTGACGACCTGATGGATTCCGATGCGGGACTGAATGGTTTTACGGGTTGCTACACCCTGGCAGCGGGCGAGAACAACACCTCGGTTGATGCTGGATTGGTTACACCACGTGCCAGCATTGGCGACAAGGTATTTGATGACGCCAATGGCAACGGTATCCAGGATAGCGGAGAAAATGGTGTTTCAGGTGTAACGGTAAGACTGTTCACCTGCGTGAACGGACAACCGGGCACCCAGGTTGGCAGCGACATCCAAACAGATGCCAACGGCAACTACAGCTTCACTGGTTTACTGCCTGGCGATTATACCGTCCAGTTTGTTGCCCCGAATGGCCGCGTTCTCAGCACAGCCAATGTTGGCGGTGACGACCTGATGGATTCCGATGCGGGACTGAATGGTTTTACGGGTTGCTACACCCTGGCAGCGGGCGAGAACAACACCTCGGTTGATGCTGGATTGGTTACACCACGTGCCAGCATTGGCGACAAGGTATTTGATGACGCCAACGGCAACGGTATCCAGGATAGCGGAGAAAATGGTGTTTCAGGCGTAACGGTAAGGCTGTTCACCTGCGTGAACGGACAACCGGGCACCCAGGTTGGCAGCGACATCCAAACAGATGCCAGCGGCAACTACAGCTTCACTGGTTTACTGCCTGGCGATTATACCGTCCAGTTTGTTGCCCCGAATGGCCGCGTTCTCAGCACAGCCAATGTTGGCGGTGACGACCTGATGGATTCCGATGCGGGACTGAATGGTTTTACGGGTTGCTACACCCTGGCAGCGGGCGAGAACAACACCTCGGTTGATGCTGGATTGGTTACACCACGTGCCAGCATTGGCGACAAGGTATTTGATGACGCCAACGGCAACGGTATCCAGGATAGCGGAGAAAATGGTGTTTCAGGCGTAACGGTAAGGCTGTTCACCTGCGTGAACGGACAACCGGGCACCCAGGTTGGCAGCGACATCCAAACAGATGCCAGCGGCAACTACAGCTTCACTGGTTTACTGCCTGGCGATTATACCGTCCAGTTTGTTGCCCCGAATGGCCGCGTTCTCAGCACAGCCAATGTTGGCGGTGACGACCTGATGGATTCCGATGCGGGACTGAATGGTTTTACGGGTTGCTACACCCTGGCAGCGGGCGAGAACAACACCTCGGTTGATGCTGGATTGGTATTAAAACCTGCCTCTGTCTGCCTTACCTATGATTTTAATGGTAGTTCAGGAACGGATGGACAGGATGGTAACAGTCGCAGCTATACGGTTGAAGGTGTGTCAGTAACGGCTACTGCTTGGAGTCGGGGCAAGTCCGACGGTGCTTGGAGTAAGGCTTATCTGGGCGCATATGGTGGCGGGCATGGCGTCACGGATAGCGGCGAAGGTGATGGCTGGGGGGATAAGCATACTGTCGATAATGTCGGCGGACGCGATAATTTTGTTGTATACCAGTTTTCGGAGAATGTCACCGTTGATAAGGCGTTTTTGGGATATGTTAGTGGTGACAGTGATGTCCAGGTCTGGATCGGTTCTTCAGCAACCCCGATTACCAATATGAGCAATTCAGTATTGTCCAACCTTGGTTTTACCGAAGTTAATACCACGACATCTTCCTCTGCACGTTGGGCTGATATCAATGCGGGTAATAAGGCTGGAAACGTTTTGGTGATTGCTGCTGATACGACTGACACAAGCCCTGAAGATTATTTCAAGATTCAGAAACTTGCTGTCTGTACAGAGGGTGAACATCCTCCTGCAGGTAATAAAGCCAGTATCGGCAATTTTGTCTGGGAAGATAAAAACTTTAATGGTATTCAGGATGCTGGTGAACAAGGTATCAAGAACGTCACGGTCAAGTTGCTGAATGCAGCAGGTAATGTGCTTGCTACAACTGCCACTGACAATGACGGCTTTTACCACTTCGGTGATCTGAATGCGGGGGACTATAAAGTGCAGGTGGTACAGCCATCAGGGTACTATTTCACCAAGAAGAATGCTGGTGATGATGCGGTTGATTCTGATGTTGGCAGCAGTGGTGTTACTGGAATCTATACGCTAGCTGACGGACAGGAGAATTTGACGGTTGATGCTGGACTTTATCGCAAGGCCAGCATTGGTGACAGGGTGTGGGAAGATTCTAACCACAATGGTATTCAGGATTCTGGTGAATTCAATATCAAGGGAATTCGAGTGTCGTTGCTGGATGGTGGCGGCAATGTTATTGCCAATACCACCACTAACTCGTCCGGTAATTACCTGTTCAGTAATCTCGATCCAGGTACCTATAGTCTGAAATTTGACAAGGCTGATGTGATGCATTACAGCTACTGGAATTTCTGGGCAAACATGAATGACTGGAAATGGGGTACAAAAGATGCTGGCAGTAATGATGATAAAGACTCGGATGTCAATAACTCCGGTAGCAATACTCGTTACGCCTATACCGACCAAACTTTCCTGGAATCTGGCGAAAATGACATGCGTTGGGATGCTGCTATTACGCCAATCGTGATTGACTTGAATGGTGATGGCATTAAAACCATTGCACGTGCGGATTCACAAGGTACTTTTGATTTATTTGGTACCGGTAAGGGTGTGCACTCTGGCTGGATTTCAGGTGACGATGGTCTTCTTGCGGTTGATAGTAATGATAACGGCACTATTGATGATATCTCTGAATTGTTTGGTGGTTTTGCGCAAGGTGAGGGCTTTGCCAGATTGGCTGAGTTCGATACTAATGGCGATAGCTGGGTGGATGCCAACGATGCAGATTTTACGGATATGTTGATCTGGCAAGATAAAAACGGTAATCATCAAACGGATCAGGGTGAGTTGATCAGCTTGGATGATGCGGGCATCGCGCGCCTTAACACCAGTTTCAGTGAGTTGCCGTTTGTCGATGCGCAAGGTAATCTTCATTTAGAAAGAAGCGCGGCTATTCTGAGTGATGGGCAGTCGGTGGATATGACGGATGTCTACTTCAATGTTTCACTGGAAGATACGGTTGACGCGGGGGTGCAAGCCTCAACGATGCTCGATCTTTTGGGTGATACCGTGCAGGCTGAAGTAGTAAACACGCATCTCTGGATGGTATAAACCGGGGGGATGTGATACTGATGACACTCTTTATAGTGTTATCAGTATCTGATTAATTTGAAAACAGCCCGTTATCCAAAAGATAACAGGCTGTTTTTTATTGAGATCTCTGATAGCTCTGAACATGAGTTCGGAACTTCTATTATCAATTATGAGGCTTAAAACTACCAGGTTTTTCACTGGTGGGGTAGAGCGGCTTAGAGTTCTCCGGTATCAGCTGTAAAATCAAATCCGACAGGCTCCTAAAAATCGACTGTGATTTGTGTCAGGAAAGAAGTTATATTGGCGTTATCAAAGCCATTTGTGCGTGCTCCAGCTCCACTGGTAGTCGGAGTTGCTTTGGTATTTATATTTAACACGTGAATAATATTGCTCTGGATTTTTATATTTGAATGTGGGTACCAATTTAAACCAAAGCGGATCATATCGGCTTGTCCACCTTTGATTACACCTGAGTTTAAATCGATATAGTCATATCCAAAGGCAACTTCCCACGCACCTAAGCCGCCACCATTCCACTGAAAAGGACGGCTGGGCTTAATTCGATTGGCTGCGCCGTTTCTGACGTGGTAGGCTTTAGATTCTCCGGTCAGGAAGTAGCTGACAAAACCGTAGTAACCGGTTAGATGCTCGCCGCTGTAGCCAACGCCGTTTATGTTTGTGCGCAAGTATTCAGCTTGTGCTGAGAACGGGCCATAAACAAACCAGCCCTCTGCACCATAGCGATCATAACTGGTAATTTGACGGCGATTGGGATCATTGCGGGATCCTGTACTTAAATTTTCTGTATTCAGTACATTAGTACGATCCACGTTAGTTCCCGGAAATGCAGTAAACGTCATTCCCCCGCCCCCACCGTTTGACCCTTCTCCAACCATGGTGCCGTCAGCCCGAAATTGTGTATTGACTTCAGTGTGGCCTGCAGAAACACCGATATGCATGAACCTGGTATCGTCTACCATCCAGGGTCTGCCGGTGATACGGCCTATCCCTGTCCAGCCGGTATCGCCCGAACCGTTATTGCGACTCTGATTACCATTGGCATTCACTGAAGTAGAAGCAGCTGACCAACTGCCAATAGGTTCCGTTTGAAAGGCTAGACCCGTTTGCCAACGAGGAACGGCATAGTTGACACCGATACCCGTTTTATAGGTATTAGGATTATCAACAAATGAGTTGACCGACATATGACGCTCAATGAAAGTTATATAGCGATTGCTGGCAGCTTCTTCCAGGCTGAATGGTTCTTTGAATGAGCCAATTTTATAGGATAGTGCATCCGTGTGATTTAATCGTACAAATGCATCGGTAATACCAGATCCTACTGTGCCATTGCCACGACTAAAGTCGAATTCAAATTTGTAATCCCATATCTTATAGAAAGTTCCTTCAACTCCAAGCCGTGCACGGCGAATATTCATACCACTATTCAACTCATTAGGTGTATGGTTTCCAAAAGCCGGATTGACGTCATTGATAAAATTATATTGAGAAGCTGGCTGAATCCGTCCATTGACCGACATAGAAAAATTGCCATCCTTGGTTTGCCAATGCAACCCGCTGGCATCAAAATGGCCATGTATTTTCTCAACTTCTTTAACTCGTTCCTCAAGCACTGAAACCTGATTGGATAGTTCTGATGATTCTGATTTTGGGGGAGATTCCACTGTATTAATGGGCAGTTTTTCAGATTTCTCGAATGTGCCCATATGTACCCGACCGGGTCCAGGTTCAGCAAATATTTGTTTGCTTTCTGTGTCTACATATAAATCAAGTGCATAAGCATGGAAAGCTGTGCTTATAAAGACTGCTAGGTTGGTTATCAATAAAAATTTAAAAATCCGCATGATCTGTTTTTATCTCCCTGTCTCTTTTTATAACAAGGAGCTCTTTGTACAGATATAACATTGCAGTTTTATTACAGGTAATATTAGAGAGAAATATTTTTCAATGCAAAAATGAGTCTGAACGAGATTAGTAAAAACGCCTTAACCTGTAATACTATTTGTAGCTTTACTTCTTCCATATTGATCACCATGCCCCACATCATGACTAATTTGGAATCTAATTACTTAGACTCATTTCATACTGGAAGAGCCTTGGGGTTGACCAAAGCGACCTAACCGGCTACTATCTCGCTTCTTTCAAATTGTTTATTTTTCCCCGATAGCTCAGTTGGTAGAGCGACGGACTGTTAATCCGCAGGTCCCAGGTTCGAGCCCTGGTCGGGGAGCCATGAATTCTGTGATGTAAGTTTGTTTAATTTGTGCTTACTCATCTTTCCTGAGCTGTGGAAATAGGATTACATCTCGGATGCTAGGGGTGTCAGTTAATAACATTACTAGACGGTCTATACCAATGCCTTCTCCCGCAGTAGGTGGCAAGCCGTACTCAAGCGCCTGAATGTAATCGCTATCATAGTGCATGGCCTCTGCATCACCCGCTTCTTTCGCTTTTGCCTGTTCCTGGAAGCGTACTGCTTGATCTTCTGGGTCGTTCAATTCAGAAAATCCGTTGGCGATCTCTCGTCCTGCAATATAGAGTTCAAACCGGTCGGTAATGGCCGGATTAGTATTGTTGCGACGTGCTAGTGGCGAAACTTCGGCTGGATAATCGACGATGAAGGTGGGCACAAACAATAAATGTTCGGTAGTTTCGTCAAACAACGAAAGCTGCAATCCACCAACGCCATCTTCCGCGCGAATGGTAATGCCTTTTGCCTGCAGCGTCCGCACCAGGAAATCTCGATCATCCAATTGCGCCAGAGTAAATTGTGGGTGATGTTTCAGAATCGCTTGTGCGATGGTCAAACGATCGAATGGGACAGACAGATCAATTATCTGTTGCTGGTAGGTGATACGGGTAGTTCCGAGAACCTGTTGCGCTACTTCACGCAGCATCAATTCGGTCAGATCCATCAAATAACGATGATCCTGATAGGCTTCATAAAATTCCAGCATGGTAAACTCCGGATTATGCCGGGTGGAAATACCTTCATTGCGAAAATTACGGTTGATTTCAAATACTCTTTCCATACCACCTACTACCAGGCGTTTCAAATAGAGTTCAGGGGCAATACGCAGATAGAGCGCCATATCCAACGCGTTGTGATGAGTAGTGAATGGCCGAGCGCTGGCGCCACCGGGAATCGGATGCATCATGGGGGTTTCCACTTCCAGATAATCGCGATCGACAAAGAATTGGCGGATTGCCTGAATAATTCTGGAACGGGTGGTAAAAACCCTGCGCGTTTCTTCGCTGCTGATCAGATCCAGATAGCGCTGCCGGTATTTGCTTTCCTGGTCTGTTAGCCCATGGAATTTTTCTGGAAGGGGGCGCAGTGATTTGGTCAGCAGGCGCAGATTGGTGACCCGTAACGATAACTCATTGGTTTTGGTTTTAAATAAGCTACCTTCCGCACCCAGAATGTCTCCCAGATCATAATGCTTGAATGCTTCATGTACTGCTTCACCAGTATGATCGTTCGAGATATATAGCTGAATTTGCCCGCTCATGTCCTGAATCGTGGCAAAACTGGCCTTACCCATCACCCGCTTGAACAACATTCTTCCAGCAACCTTGCTCTTTATAGGGGATTCTTCCAACATTTCCTTGGAAAAGCTATCATATTTTTCGTGGAGTTTGCCTGCCAGGCTATCGCGCCGATAATCATTTGGAAATGCCCATTGCTGGGCTCGCAGAGCGGCAAGTTTGGTGCGCCTTTCCTGGACAAGGTGGTTTTCATTATGTATAACGCCGGACTGGTTTTCTAATGTCATGTTGATTGAAGTAGTTATGATTGAGTAAAAACTGATAAAAGACGCATAAAGAGAGCATGAGGCACATCACCCCGTACCGTCTGATTACTGTACCTGGTAGCAACGTGTATTATAGTTGCCTTTGTTTAACACATCATAATTAGCTGAGAAAACATATAAGTGAATACCATTCCATCCTCTACCCATTTCATCAAAAACATCATTGACGAGGACAACCGTACTGGAAAATGGGGCGGACGTGTTGAGACACGCTTTCCACCCGAGCCAAATGGTTATTTACATATTGGTCATGCAAAAAGTATCTGTTTGAATTTTGGACTTGCTATTGAATATGGCGGTGTCTGCCATTTACGTTTTGACGATACCAATCCGGAAAAAGAAGCGCAGGAGTATGTCGATGCCATCATGGACTCGATTCGCTGGCTGGACTTTGACTGGGGAGCACACCTTTATTACGCTTCTAATTACTTCGATAAGCTCTACGAATTTGCCGAATATCTGATTCAGCAGGGTAAGGCTTATATTGAAAGCTTGCCACCAGAAGAAATTCGTCGCTTGCGCGGCACGTTGACTGAACCTGGCATTAACAGTCCGTACCGGAAACGTACCGTTGCAGAAAATCTCGATCTGTTTCGCCGTATGCATGCTGGTGAATTTCCAGATGGTGCGCATGTGCTGCGCGCTATGATCGATATGACTTCCCCCAACATCAACCTGCGTGATCCGGTGATTTATCGCATTCGCCATGTTCATCACCAGCGTACCGGTGACAAGTGGTGTATTTACCCGATGTACGATTTTGCGCACTGTGTTTCAGATGCGCTGGAAAGAATTACGCATTCCCTCTGTACGCTAGAGTTTGAAGATCATCGTCCCTTATATGACTGGATACTCGATCAGTTAAGGGAAAAAATTCCCTGTCATCCTCAGCAGATCGAGTTTGCCCGGCTAAACCTGACATACAGTGTCATGAGTAAACGAAAAATGATTGATCTGGTTGAAAATAGATTAGTCGATGGCTGGGATGATCCACGCATGAATACACTTGCCGGATTACGCCGTCGTGGATATACCCCGGCGGCAATCCGTCTGTTTGCCGAGCGTATCGGTATCAGCAAAGCGGACTCGTGGATCGATATGACCATACTGGAAGATTGTCTGCGCGAAGATCTCAATGAACATGCGCTACGTCGGGTTGCGATTCTCGATCCGGTTCGACTGGTAATTGATAATTTCCCGGAAGCGCTGGAGGAAAGCTGCAATGCGCCTAATCATCCCCAAAAAGCAGAACTTGGTGAGCGCGCACTTTTTTTGACAAAGCACCTCTATATCGAGCGTGAAGATTTTATGGAAGTTCCGAGTAAAGGATTCTTCCGGCTTACGCCGGGCAAGGAAGTCAGGTTGCGCTACGCCTACATCATCAAATGTACCGGCATCATCCGCAATGAGTTAGGTGAAATCGAATCTATACACTGCACCTATGACCCCGAGACCAAAAGCGGTACGGCAGGAGCCGATAGCAGAAAGGTTAAGGGGAACATCCACTGGTTATCGATCAAGCACGCGCAACCGGTGGAAATCAGGATGTACGATCGATTATTCACCGATCCGCATCCCGATGCTGAACAGAAGGACTATAAGAACGCGCTCAATCCCCATTCAAAACTGATTACTACCGGCTTTGTTGAACCGGCTTTGCTGGATGTACTTCCAGAACAGCGTTTTCAGTTTGAGCGTAATGGCTATTTTGTCGCCGATCGTATTGAGTCTTCCCTCGGAAAACCAATTTTCAATCGGGCTGTTTCATTACGCAACAGCTGGATCAAGAATGGTTGATTGGTAATTGCCAGTTGTATAGCTCGAATACGCATTTAAAGATGATGTAAGAGAAAGCGTCATGTCAAAATTTTCTTTGCTAGATAGCGAAAACATAACACCCGAAGCGGAGATATTCTTTTACGAAATATCCAAATATTTCAAATCTGAGGATTTGCTACTGCTGCGTAATGCTTATCTATTCAGCCAAAGCGCACATTCAGGGCAATTCAGAAAATCCGGTGAACCTTATATTTCGCATCCGGTGGCAGTAGCCGGCATACTTGGTGAATTGCGCCTGGATGCCGTGACGTTAGCTGCAGCGTTGCTGCATGATGTCGTCGAAGATACTGGTATAGCAAAGGAAGAGATCAGCGAACGTTTCGGCGCACCCGTTGCCGATCTGGTGGATGGCGTCTCCAAACTTGAGAAAATCGAGTTTGGAACTCAGGCCGATATGCAGGCAGAAAATTTCCGTAAAATGTTATTGGCAATGGCGCAGGACGTACGCGTGATTCTGATCAAATTGGCGGATCGCTTGCATAATATGCGCACACTGGAAGTCATGCGTCCTGAGAAACAGCAACGTATCGCGCAGGAAACCCTGGAAATCTATGCTCCCATTGCGCACCGGCTTGGCTTAGAGAACATTCACCAGGAACTGCAGGAGCTGAGTTTTCGTTTTTCCTATCCTAATCGCTACAAGGTTCTATATAAAGCAACCAAGGCCGCGCGCGGTAATCGTCGTGAAATTGTCAGCAAGATTCTGGAGGCGATCAAGCAGCGCCTTGCGGAAGAAGGAGTAGATGCAGTCGTCAGCGGGCGGGAAAAGCATCTGTATAGCATTTATAAAAAAATGGTGGAGAAGCAGCTTAGCTTTTCGGATGTGCTTGATATTTACGGCTTCCGTGTAATTGTCGAAAAAGTCTCGGACTGTTATATCGCGCTGGGGGTTCTGCATGGTTTATACAAGCCGATTCCTGGGAAATTCAAGGACTACATTGCCATACCTAAGGCAAATGGTTATCAGTCGTTGCACAGTACGTTACTCGGTCCTTATGGCTTACCGATAGAAATACAGATACGAACGCATGATATGCACCATATTGCGGAAACGGGCGTCGCTTCACACTGGCTTTACAAGGCGAATGAAAGTAGCGTCAATGATCTGCATCTGAGAGCAAATCAATGGATGAAAAACCTGCTGGAAACTTTAAGTGAATCTTCCAATTCGTCCGAATTTCTCGAGTACCTTAAAGTTGATTTATTTCCGAGCGAGATTTATGTATTTACACCACAGGGCAAAATTCTTGCCTTGCCAAGAGGTGCGACAGTTGTTGATTTTGCCTATGCGGTGCATACCGATGTAGGTAACTGTTGCGTAGCGGCCAAAATTAATGGCGAGAGTGTGCCGCTACGAACGCTTCTAACAAGCGGTGATCGTGTCGAGATTGTAACGGCCAATACTGCCAAACCCAATCCCGCCTGGTTGTACTATGTTGCTACCAGCCGGGCACGTTCCAGTATTCGCCATTTTCTGCGTACCATTCAGTTCGATGAATCAATCAAGCTCGGAGAACGACTGTTGAATCAGGCGTTGAACAGCTTTGGTGTGAATCCTGAATCAGTTAGCGAGGCGCAGTGGGAGAAGTTATTGCGCGAAAGTAGCGTGAAATCGAGGCAGGATCTGTTGGCGGATATCGCGCTGGGAAAACAGCTTGGTGCGGTCATCGCAAAGCGACTGCTGATGCCCGATGAGTTGATTGCAAAAACACAAAGCAAATCTTCTATCACGATTCTTGGAACAGAAGGCATGGCGGTTAAATTTGCCAAATGCTGTTATCCCATTCCTGGTGATGGTATCGTGGGATTGATCAAGAAGGATCATGGTTTGATTGTTCACACACAGGATTGCCCGACTGTTCCGCAAAACAGCAAACATGATAACCAGCTCGATGTTGAGTGGGGTATGGATATTGAGAGGACATTCCCGGTGAGTATCTTTATGGCAGTAGTCAATCGTAGCGGTGTGCTGGCACGTGTTACTACAGAAATTTCTAAAGCCGGATCGAATATTGACGATATTCGTTTAGAGAATGATGATGACTATACCGTGATGCATTTCATTATTCAAACCCGAGACCGCAAACATCTTGCACAGATTTTTCGTGAACTAAAGCGTATTGATGAGGTGGTCAGGATTAGTCGCAGCAAAAATCAGTAACTGATTACTAAAGGTGTGCCGCAAATGAATGTGAATGGTCAACAAGTACTGGATTTTACTTCACCTGGTGCGATTCCTTCGGATCCATCTGACGTGATCAAGCGGATCATGGGAGAGACAACGGTAACCATGCAGACCCTTGAAAAGCTCCTGGAAAATGAGCAGGTGGAAGACCCGGTTGGCTGGAAATTACTGGCGATGTTTTATATGGTTAACGAACGTACCGATGCGCTAGACAAGATTGATGAGCAGTATCAAAAAATATTTGGCTCATCGTTGTTCATGGATTTTGGGCAGAGAATACCGCAATGGTGCAGTGTTAGAAATCCGCTCTCCCTAAAAATAGCGGAGAAAATTACCACTCAATCCCTGCCAGATATATCCGTTATCCTGGATGCCTGCCAAACCTTATCAGGTGCCGAGTTAGATTTCTCCGGGGTCAAAGAGATTAGCAGTGATGGCCTGACAGCACTGACACGGTTCTTTGCCCTGTTATTCCATGCAGATGTTTCTCCAGATATTAAAGGAGCAACACGTTTTATCGCTAGTGTGGAGAAAAGTGCGACCGGCAAGCAAGGCACACGAGCAATGTGGGAAGTGTTATTTTCTTATGACCGTTTCTGTAACAATCAGGAAATATTTGAAGATCGAGCTGTTGAATTTGCGGTTCGTTTTGGAATTTCTCCGCCCTCTTGGGAATAACGCCTAGGAAAGTAGCCCTGGGAAGTAACTCCGCTAATCCGAAGATTTTCTCTAATCCAGCTTACTATCGAGGCCGTACTCGGCGATTTCAGCTGCACGCAATAACGCTTTGGCCTTATTCTGTGTTTCAATCCATTCACTTTGTGGAATGGAGTCCGCCACAATGCCCGCACCAGCCTGAATATGCAACCAGCCATTCTTAATCACACCAGTACGTATGGCAATTGCCAGATCCAGATCACCGTTGAAGCCCATGTAACCAACTGCGCCGGCATAGATACCCCGTTTGGAAATTTCCAGTTCATCGATGATCTGCATAGCGCGTACTTTTGGTGCACCGCTGACAGTGCCGGCAGGAAAGGTGGCACGCAGCACGTCAATTGCATTTAAGTCTGGCTTGAGTTTTCCTTCTACGTTAGAAACAATATGCATGACATGAGAATAATGCTCGATTTGCATATTTTCGGTTACTTTCACAGTGCCCGTTTGTGCCACGCGCCCAATATCATTGCGCCCCAGATCCATCAACATGATGTGTTCCGCGCGTTCTTTCGGATCAGTCAGTAGTTCTGCTGCCAGCACCTGATCCTGTTCCGCATTTTGACCGCGTGGCCGTGTACCAGCGATAGGTCGCACAGTGACGGTATCTTTTTCCAGTCTGACCAAAATCTCAGGAGAGGCGCCGACGATATGAAAATCTCCCAGATGATAATAAAACATGTAAGGAGAAGGATTAAGGCTACGCAAAGCCCGGTACAAAGCCAGTGGCGATGCGGAATAAGGTTTGCTTGTGCGCTGAGAGAGCACTACCTGCATGATGTCGCCTTCGATGATGTATTGTTTAGCTTTCTCCACCGCCGCCAGAAAGTCTGTCTCAGGGAATTCGCAGCTGGCAGGCTGTGAATCGCTTGGCTTTTCATCTGGAATGGGAAGAGGCTGACGTAATTTTCCCAGTAGCTCCTTCAGGCGATCAATGCCATACTGATAGGAGTTTTTCTGTGTCGGATCAACGTAGATGATGAGATAAAGCTTGCCAGAAAGATTGTCCACGACCACCACTTCTTCCGATAGCAGTAGCAAAATATCCGGGGTATGCAACGTGTCTGGCCGCGCGCGACCTGCAAGGCGAGGTTCGATATAACGTACACTGTCATAACTAAAATAACCTGCCAGACCACCACCAAATCTTGGCAAATCTTTATTGGGTGGAACTTTGAACTGTGCAAGAAACGTGTCGATATAATCAAGCGCGTTGGTGGTATCGAATTTGCTGGTAACGTTACTTGAAATCGTTTGTACGAAATTACCGTAGGCTTCCAGGCGAGTATTGGCGGGTAGGCCGATTACTGAGTAACGACCAAAGCGCTCACCACCCACTACCGATTCCAGCAGGTAAGAATAAGGCTGGTTAGCAAGCTTGAGGTAGACTGAAAGTGGAGTATCCAGATCAGCAAAGGTTTGCAGTACCAGTGGAATACGGTTGTAACCCCGTGATGCTATCTCATTAAACTCTTTCTCGGTTAAGCATTTATCCATAGCTGTTATTGTTATTCGCTGTCATGATGTTAGCGTGTCAGGTTGGCCTATGGGGCGTCTCATGTGGCATGGGTAACGCGTCCAGCGGCTTCGAGAATAGTGGCAACGACGGCATCACAATCCAACTCATGTACATCACGTCCTTCGTTGTAACCATAAGGTACACAAAAGATATGGCAACCAGCTGCTCTCGCGGCAATGGCATCATTCAGCGAATCCCCGATCAATAGCGCAGATTTAGGTGGAATCCCAAATTGCTCACAGGTATGCAGAAGTGGAAGAGGATCAGGTTTGCAGCGTGGCAGACTATCGCCAGACAGAACCAGTTCAAAATAATCCAGCAGACCGGTTGCACGCAGTAGTGGTAGGGTAAAGACTTCGGCTTTATTGGTGATGCAAGCCAAATGAAATCCACTCTGTTTGAGCTGATCAAGCCCCGTGATTACGCCAGGGTAAGGGCGCGTATGAACATGAAGGTGTCTGGTATAGCAGCGCACGTAAATCGGCAGTGCTCGCGCGAACAGCTCCGGTTCCGGCTCACCATCCAAGCTGTTAGTCAGCGTTCGCTTAACCAGTCTGGGGACACCTTTGCCGATAAAATGTTTAATGGTTGATAACGGCAGTATTTCCCGCTGAAGCTCACGCAACATCTCATTGGCTGCTTGCGCCAGATCTTCTGCGGTATCGAGCAGAGTACCATCCAGATCGATAATAATAGCCTGCACTGCTATCGGAAATTGCATTGCACTTTCTGATGAGTTGCTTTGTGTATTCATGCGCATAAATGTGATCAGGATGCCAGAGGTATTTTGGCTAATTCCGAACGCAAAGCAGCAATCACGCTATCGTAACGGTGCGGGTCACTATCCTTGCCTGCACCAAAAATGGCAGAGCCAGCGACAAAGGTATCTGCACCGGCACGCGCTATCTGCGCAATGTTGTCTACTTTCACGCCACCATCGATTTCCAGCAGAATACTGCGACCACTGGCATTAATACGTTCGCGGGTGAGGCGTAATTTGTTCAACGCTTCTGGAATAAAGGATTGCCCGCCAAAGCCAGGATTCACGGACATGATCAACACCAGATCGAGTTTATCCAGTACATGATCGAGATAGGATAGCGGCGTAGCGGGGTTAAATACCATGCCAGCCTTACACCCTTGTTCCTTGATCAGCCCGATCGTGCGGTCAATATGGCGGGAGGCTTCCGGATGGAAGGAGATAATATTAGCACCTGCTTTGGCAAAATCCGGAATGATCCGGTCGACCGGCTCCACCATCAGATGTACGTCGATAACCGCTTTGGTCAACGGACGGATAGCTTCACAAACCAGCGGTCCAATCGTCAGGTTGGGCACATAATGGTTATCCATGACGTCGAAATGAATGATGTCAGCGCCAGCATCAAGTACCTGGGTAATTTCTTCTCCAAGTTTGGCAAAATTAGCGGACAAAATACTAGGTGCAATTTGAAACATGGTTTTTGGCCTCAAAAAAACGCTTATTCTAACTGTAATTTCTTCAACGACGGTAATAACGCATACCGAAGACTTTGACTGCTATCATGGTGCTGTAAATTCATACTCTTAATCGGTAACTTGAAACTCATAACATGCAAATACAGCCATTCGTCGATCGCCGCCGCCGTTTACTGTCCCAAATGAAGCAAGGTGTTGCCATCATTGCGACTGCCGCGGAGAAAGTGCGTAACCGCGACGCAGGTTACCCCTACCGTTTTGATAGCTATTTTTATTATCTGACTGCGTTTCGCGAACCTGATGCAGTGCTGGTGTTGATCAATGGTGGCAATGATGCAGAACCGCGACAAATTCTTTTTTGTCGCGACAAAGATACTGAACGCGAGCTTTGGGAAGGTTTCCGGTATGGCACGGAAGCCGCTCGCGAGCAATATCAGTTTGATGAATCGTACGCCTTCAATCGTCTGGATGAATTGATGCCGGATTTTCTGGCTAATCAGCCGGTTGTATTTTATGCGCTTGGAGAGGAAACCCACTGGGATCAGCGTGTCATTGGCTGGATCAATCAGGTACGTGCACAGACAAGAAAGGGAGTGACTGCCCCGTCCACAATTTGCGATATCCGTTCCTTGCTGGATGAAATGCGTTTGATCAAGGATGAAAGTGAGCTGGCGCGGATGCGTGCGGCAGCAAAAATTTCTACGGATGCACACAAACGGGCGATGCAGGCAACCGCGCCTGGTAAATACGAATACGAGATTGAAGCGGAGCTGCTATACGATTTTCGCCGCCAGGGTGCGCAATCCGTTGCTTATTCTTCTATTGTTGCTGCTGGCGCCAATGCCTGCGTGTTGCACTATGTTGAAAACGATGCCCAGTTGCAATCAGGCGATTTGTTATTGATCGACGCTGGTTGCGAACTGGGCGGTTATGCAGCAGATATCACCCGCACATTTCCAGTCAATGGCAAATTTACCACCGTACAGCGTGATATTTACGAACTGGTGCTGGCCGCCCAAGCGGCAGCCATTGAGCAGGTAAAACCTGGCAATCACTGGGATGTCCCGCATCAGGCTGCCTTGCGCGTTCTTTGCCAGGGTTTTGTTGATCTTGGTTTGTGTAACGGCAGCATCGATAGCATAATCGAAACAGAAAATTACAAGCGTTTTTACATGCACCGTACCGGGCACTGGCTGGGACTGGATGTGCATGATGCCGGTGAATACAAACAAGCTGGTCAGTGGCGGGAGCTGCTTCCCGGCATGACACTGACAGTCGAACCCGGTTGTTATATTCGTTCGTCAGAAAACGTTCCCGAACGTTTCTGGAATATTGGTATCAGAATTGAAGATGATGTAGCGGTCACAGCCCATGGCTGCGATGTTCTTACCCAGGCTGCACCAAAAAGTGTTGCCGCAATAGAGGAGTGGATGCAATGCAAAACGATTACCAAAGAATAATCATCAGACGCATCATTCGTGAACACCATGACGGCATGGATGAAAACGGCTCATTCAAAACTACTCCAGTCAATCGCTGGGTATTTTATTTGACGTTGATTCCGATCGTGATCGTGGTTCTAGTGCTGGGTGCCTTCTTTTTTTCAGTAGTGCTGGCATTGGTTGTGGCAACTGCAACCATTATTGGCGCGCGCATATTGTGGTTACGACGCAAATTACGCCGAGCCATGCATGAAACTGCACAATCAACTAATAGCGACATCATCGAGGACGCGCAAATCATCGATGATGTCAAACGCGACGATCGGACACACTATCGGGATTGATGATCACGTGGAACTGTTTGCAACAAATAGAACTGTCCGGTTTTATAGAAAATAAATTGTCCGCTTTGAAACACATTGAATTGTCACTTTATTCATTGTGCAGTTGTAACGGCGGATTTACGCGACAACTGTAATGTTTAGTTTCGTTTCTTTGCCAGGCGCATCGTAGGTAACAAGCTTCCTTGGGACACGCAGGATTGCTATTTGTCTGTCTGGATAGTATGGTAGGTACAGTAACTCTACGATCTGCTGGAATTTATGCTCGGTCTAAGACTGTCGTACCCATTCATTATTTTTTCAGTCTCTTTCAACATGAAAGTTGGATACCCTCAGGGTCAATTTTTTGATACTGAATGTTAAATCCGAGTTTTCTTAAATAAAACGTGTATCCAGTTGGGGTGTGGTTTTAGGAAAAGCTTTTGTCCTCTCTGTATGGTTGATGCCAGTTTTGTGGAAATTTTCTGCAGAAAGTTGCGTTTGGGAGGATACACAAGGGGATTAGCACAATAGATGCATGGTTCATCCTGAGCATAAGTACCATAAGGATTTCCTGCCCAATCCATCAACAAACGTGAGATGGTATTGGTTCCAGCTTCCGCAACACCGACATAAGACCATTCCAGTGGCTCATAGTCTGGAAAGAGCTCTTGTAGACGTTTCTCATCAAATACGTTAACGTGCCCCCAAGGAGGATTTTTTTGGCCGCACGTGTAGCAAGTTGTTCGTCCCATCCTGATATCTTGTTTATACGGGACGCCGATTATTAGATATTGTCTCGATATCCTGGAAATTTCACTGCAAGCTGTTTGCAGCTTTGTAGAAGGAATATGCTCAAGGACTTCAGCACAAAAAACGAGATCGTAGGATTCATTATTAAAATCCAACGCAATTACATTACCTTGAACACATTCGATTTTATTGTGCCGAATATCCGGTTTATCCAAATCTAGTGCCGTGACTCGTGAATATCGCTCAGCCAACAACATCGAGAAGAAACCGTCTCTTGCACCAATATCCAGTGCGTTCTCAATTCCTTCACTGGGAAATAATTTGATTAAATCAGCAATTCTTGCTTTTTCCCGTTGCGTATTACGATATTCGAGCATATCTTCACCATACCCTGTGCTTTTGTCAAAGCAATATGGTAGCTTAGTTTTTGAATTACGATTTACAAGACTCAACGGTTATTTCTGGATATTGAATACCTAAACTGGACGCTTGGCGGTCTTTATTCTATAAGAAAGTGGTTTTAATAAACTCAATAACCGTTTGCAGATCGCGCGTTCGCGTCATTGGCGGCAGGCTTTGCCAAATACGTTTTCCATAAGGTTTGGAAACTAGCCGTGGGTCGCAGATCATCAATACTCCTCGATCGGTTTCGTCACGAATTAAACGACCGGCACCTTGCTTCAGGCTAATGATCGCGTGGGGCAACTGGTACTCCATGAAGGCATTCCGTCCCGTTTTTTTGTACTGATCGATGCGCGCAGATAGCACTGGATCATCCGGTGAGGCAAATGGGAGCCGGTCAATGATGACCAGTGACAGCGCGCTTCCGCGAACATCAACTCCTTCCCAGAAGGATTGACTGCCAATCAGCACTGCATTACCTAGCTGGCGAAAGCGCTCCAGCATGGCTGATCGGGTTTCCTGTCCTTGCAGCAATAGGGGCAGGTCAAGTTGTTTTTCGGTGAGCGCTGTCTGCAGCAATTCGTATACCTGCTGCATGGCGCGCAGACTGGTACATAAAAAAAAGGTACGCCCCTGACTGGCTTCGATGACTGGTAAGGCGGTTGCAATCATATGTTCGGTATAGGTGGCATCATTGGGATCGGGTAACCGAGTGGGCGCATACAGTAATGCCTGATTTGCAAAATCAAATGGGCTTTCCCAAGTCAGGGTTTCAGCTTGGGTTAAGCCCATCACTTGTTGATAGTGGGAAAAATTACCCTTAACTGATAAAGTAGCCGAGGTAAAAATCCAGGCACGATTGCTGTTCTCAAGCTGTTTATTAAAGGTTTCCGCAATCGATATGGGTGTGGTATTCAACTGTAAGCTTTGGCTATAGGATTCCACCCAACCGACATAATCTTGGTTATTTTCCTGGTTTTGCCAATGCTCGATTCTGCTGGTCAACTCTAGTGAACGCTGCCAGCAATCTTCCAGACCCTTTGATCGAGCGGCCTGCGTTTCCAGCAAGGGATTTAGTTGCAGCAGACTGGCTTTAAGTTTATCGAGCGCCGGACCAAAGCCTTGGCGTTGTTTTGCCATGGCAGACGATAATCGCATGTTCTTTTCACCAATGGTCAGATGAAGATCAAGCGCAGCCTTTTCCATTACATCGACTGCATCTGGGAGTGCTTTAAAATCTTGGGCAGATAAGGTTGCTTCGATAATAATATCCCTCGCCAATGTCAATAATTGGCCAGTGCTAACTGATTCACCAAAAAACAGACTGGCGATTTCGGGCAGTTGATGTGCCTCATCAAATATGACCGTATCACAGGCAGGCAGCAAATCAGACAATCCCTCATCCTTCAGCATGATGTCCGCAAAAAACAGGTGATGGTTGACGACAATGATATCGGCAGAAAGCGCGCGTTTGCGTGCTTCCATGACAAAGCACTGCTTGAAATGAGGGCAATCCGATCCCAGGCAGTTTTCGCGGGTGGAGGTGACATGCTGCCAGATGGATGCGTGCTCCGGCACATTATCCAGACCACTTTTATCGCCATGGCTGCTGTTGGTGGCGTAACGCTCGATCTGCGTCAAATAGTACGCATCCTGGCGATTGGAGAAAAAAACCTGATCGGATGCCCGCGTATGTTCGAGATGGTACTGACAGATGTAATTTGCCCGACCTTTCAGTAGCGCCAGTGATGCCGGTATTTTCAGCGCTGTGCGCACAGCGGGAATATCACGGTAAAAAAGCTGCTCCTGCAGCGTTTTGGTGCCGGTGGACAAAATAGTTTTACTGCCGGATAACAGTGCTGGCACCAGATAAGCAAACGTTTTTCCAGTGCCGGTTCCTGCTTCAGCAATTAAAAGTTTGCGTTCAGTAATGGCGTTGTCGATAGCCTGTGCCATTTCCATTTGTTGTGCACGAGGACGATAATTCGCCACACTTTGCGCCAGCAAACCATGTGCCGAGAAAATAGCAGAGAGATCGGACATTAGATGAAGAATTTATTGGATAATGGCAACCACTCAGTAAACCTGAAGCAATTTGCAGTAGTGTCGCAACCAGCTCGGCATCATAACGCACTATCCGACGGGACTAAACCTGATCAACTGGCCAGCGATCTCTGATAAATTGAATTTCTGCATAAATTCGATGAACCAATACCTATTTTTTTATTTCTGGCATGTGCTGTTATTGCTGATACCTGCGACTGTGGTGGGTGCAGATAAGGCATTTGGATCTGGAGACAAGTTGCCGGTATATATTGAGGCGGATCGGTTTGATGGCCATGCCCGGCGTGAGATTGAGGCGAGTGGTAATGTCAAAATGCGGCGTGGTGGTCTGGAATTGAAAGCGGATCGTGTCAAATATTATCAGGATAGCGAAGATGCGGAAATACAAGGTAACGCGATCCTTAATCGTCCGAGCGATATCCTGAAAGGAAGCTTGCTGCAACTGAATTTACGAACCGGAATAGGCGAATTGAGCGACCCGTTTTATTTTATAAAAGATGGTAGCGGACGTGGCGACGGTAACCTGCTATTTCTGGAAGGTAACGATCATTATCGATTGAAGCAGGCGCGCTATACGACTTGTCAGGTAGGCGATGACGACTGGTATATTCAGGCATCCACTTTGGCAATTGACAATGCAAAAAAAGTGGGAACGGCACGTAACGTAGTAGTTCGTTTCAAGGATGTACCCTTCCTTTACCTACCCTGGATGAATTTTTCATATGGCGGGCAGCGTAAAACTGGTTTTCTGGCACCTATTTTTGGTAATACAGTCAGAAGCGGGGCGGAGGTATCGGTGCCTTTCTACTGGAACATTGCGCCAAATTATGATGCCACCATCACGCCGCGCTACATGAGTAAGCGTGGACTGATGTTCAACAATGAATTTCGGTATATGGGGCAAAATCTTGGTGGGCAACTAATGTTTGATATTCTGCCGAATGATCTGCGCACCAATGAAACACGCTATGGTGTTAATTTTAATCACAACCAGTGGCTGGGCAACGGTTGGACAGGAACGTTGTACTACGAACGAGCATCCGATAGTAACTATTTCCGAGACCTGGCCAATAATGTGGCGTTTACTGCGCGCACCAATTTGCCTCAACAGGCAATGGTTTCATATTCTGGTGGGCTAGGGCGTGACGGCTCGCTAACCTTCAATGCCTTGATGCAACAGTTTCAAACGTTGCAAGATCCACTGGCAACAATTGTTTCACCCCATAAACGCTTACCCCAGTTCACATTGAATGCGGCGAAACGCAACGTATATGGCCTGGATTTTGATCTGAACAGTAGCTGGACACATTTTTCCCACCCAACGCTACAAGATGGAATGCGGCTGGCATTTTATCCAAGCATCAGTGTTCCTTTACAGAACTCCTGGGGTTATATCAGACCACGTGTCGGGGTGCACCACACCCGTTACAACTTGAATGCACCAAACGATACAGAAACAAAAACGGCTAATCGCACGCTGCCAATACTCAGCCTTGACAGCGGCCTGGCATTTGAGCGCAATGTCAATTTATTTCAGGGCAATTATGTGCAAACGCTCGAACCCAGGCTGTTCTACGTGTATATTCCATTTGAACAACAAAATAAACTGCCAAATTTTGATTCGGCTGAGATGGATTTTAGTGTTGCCCAGATTTTTTCAGAGAGGCGATTCAGTGGTGAAGATCGCATTAATGATGCTAATGAAATTACCATGGCAGTGACATCTCGCCTGATCGAATCTTCAACCGGGAATGAACGCATACGCGCCACTATCGGGCAGAAAGTTCGTTTAACTGATCGTCGGCTGATATTAACTTCCCCTCAGACAACTGCTGCCGGCGCAGATTTTATTGCTGAACTCTCAGGCAGAGTTACACCACATATCCTGACAGATGCTGGTGTGCAGCTCAACCAGAACAATCTTCTCACTGAAAAAATACGTGCTGGTATCAGTTATCAGCCGCAACCGGGAAAGATCCTAAATATTGGCTATCGTTTCTCACGCGACGTTTTTGAGCAAATGGATATTTCTACGCAATGGCCATTGGCGAAAAGGTTACAGGTGCTGGCAAGTGCGAATTACTCGCTCAAGGATGACAAACTGCTTGCTGGATTATTGGGTATTGAATATAACGCCTGCTGTTGGTCGCTGCGATTGGTTGCCAATCGCTTCACCACTGCTACGCAAAGAACGTCCACTACTGTTTTTGTACAACTGGAGTTGAACAATTTGATGAGTATCGGCACCAATCCCATACGGGTTTTACAACAGGGAATACCTGGCTATGTCCGAACAAGCATGCAATAGGACACCTTTAAATTTCACCACGATACGCCGCAATACTGAGATCTACTGAACTTGCTGTCTTTCCCAAAAAAAATGAATATCAAATACTTTTACGTCGCTATTGCTATGGCCAATTTAATGGTGTCTGTCAGTTTTGCGCAGTCATTAGCAGATGCTGCAGGACCTCAGTCGATAGATCGTATCGTTGTCGTGGTTAATGATGAGGTAATTACCCAGCAGGAAGCCGATGAAGTTCTGAAAAGTGCTATCCAGCAATTGGAAAAGCAGGGTACACAGCTACCACGTAGGGAAATTCTGGAAAAACAAGTACTGGAGCGCATGATTCTCAAGCGAGTACAGTTGCAACGCGCGCGCGAACTGGGGCTGGTTGTCAGTGATGGGGAGATAGAGCAAACTCTGCGCCGCATTGCGCAGGACAACGATCTTTCGATGGAGGCATTTCGTCAGACACTGCAAAATGAAGGTACTGATATCCAGGCATTTCGTGAGGAAATTCGCGAAGAGGTCTTGATGGTACGTTTAAAGGAACAGGAAGTGAGCAGTCGGGTTAATGTTACTGAAAGTGAAGTTGACAATTTCCTGCAAACACAGGGAAACTCGGCAATTGGCAATGACGATTATCGACTGGCGCATGTGTTAATACAGATCTCTGAACAAATGGACACGAAACAGATCGAAGCCAGGGATCAACGTGCGCAGACCGCACTGGAACGCCTTAGACAGGGCGCAGATTTTGCGCAGGTGGCGGCGGAATTTTCAGACGCACCTGATGCCATGCGGGGCGGGGTACTCGACTGGCGTCCAATTGGTCAAATGGGTCCACTGTTTGCCAATTTGCTGGTGACCATGCAAATTGGCGAATTAACACCCGCCATCCGCAGTCCAATTGGATTTCATATTCTAAAGCTGCTGGATAAGCGCAAACGGGAAACACCGGTGGTAATTATCGACCAAACCCACGCACAACATATTCTGATTAAGATCAATGAATTGGTGTCAGAGGATGACGCTTATCGGCAGATTAAGCAGATCGAGCAGCGCATTGACAAAGGAGAGGATTTTTCGGAATTGGCAAAGGCTTTTTCCGAGGATAGTAGTGCATCATCAGGGGGGGATTTAAAATGGATTTCCCCGGGAGATACGGTGCCGGAATTTGATCAGGCCATGAATGAGCTACAGCCAGGACAGGTAAGCCAGCCGGTACGTAGTACTTTCGGTTGGCATCTGATTAAAGTACTTGAACGTCGCAAACAGGACGTTAGTGATCAGCAGCAACGCGAAGCTGCACGCCGGGCGATCCATGCTCGCAAAGCTGAGGGGGTGGCGCAGGAATGGATACAACAACTCAGAGATCAGACCTATGTTGAGTATATGGTTGAGGAAGATTGAAGCAAAATGATTATGTCAACTGATGTGTTACCCAGATTAATGCTGACTACCGGTGAGCCAGCCGGTATCGGTCCGGATATCTGCATTCAGATAGCGCAAACCACGCAAAATTGCCAGTTGGCGGTCGTTGCGGATCGGAATCTGATGATCGAGCGCGCACAAAAGCTGAATTTACCACTGCGAATTGATGACTATGAGGCTACGGTAATTCAACCGCATCGGGCAGGGCATCTGTCTGTTCTGCACGTGCCGGTTAGTCACGTGGTAACAGCCGGTCAACTGGATTCCCGCAATGCAGTCTATGTACTAGAAACACTTAAACAGGCGGTGAATCTTTGCCGTGCCAGTGATGTGGACGCGATGGTAACCGCGCCCGTTCACAAGGGCATCATCAGTGAAAGTGGTGTTAAATTTTCAGGGCACACCGAGTTTCTGTCAGAGTTAACGAATAGCCAGGCAGTGATGATGCTGGTGGGCGGCGGGATGCGAGTAACATTGGCGACTACGCACTTGCCGCTGAAGGAAGTATCTGCAGCAATTACTGCTGAATTGCTTGAAAAGAAATTACGTATTATTCACCATGATCTGATTACCCGTTTTAAGATCGAGCAGCCTTGCATTGCGGTTGCCGGACTAAATCCTCACGCTGGAGAATCTGGCCATCTTGGTCGTGAGGAGATTGATGTCATCATACCGACGCTGGAAAAACTGCGTGCGACAGGTATGAACCTGCTTGGGCCATTACCAGCGGATACGCTTTTTGTGCCACACAAACTCAAACAATACGACTGTATTTTGACTATGTATCATGACCAGGGATTGCCCGTACTGAAGCACGCGAGTTTCGGTGGCGCTGTTAACGTCAGTCTTGGCCTGCCGATTATCCGTACTTCAGTTGATCATGGCACGGCACTTGATCTGGCAGGGACGGGGCAAGCGGATATTGGCAGTATGCAAGCTGCTATAAATATGGCACTGGATCTTGCCGGTAAAGCAAAACTTTAAAACCGCGCGTTACTTGCCAAATTACGCCTGATGAGGCACATTCCACGTAAACGATTTGGACAGAATTTCCTGATTGATCAGGGCGTAATTTTCGAAATCATCAACCAGATTCATCCCGCCAGAGAAGATCGACTGATAGAAATTGGTCCAGGGCTGGGTGCGCTCACCCGGCCTTTACTGGCAAGATTGAATGAATTGCACGTCATTGAAATTGATCGGGATATTGTCGCTAGGCTTGCGCATGACTATGCCGACAGTAAACTGGTCATACACCATACTGATGCGCTGAAATTTGATTTTGGTCAGGCAGGAGAAAAACTGCGCATAGTGGGCAATCTGCCCTACAACATATCTACTCCGTTATTGTTTCATCTGGCAGCTTTTTCGAACCATATTCAGGATATGCACTTCATGCTGCAGCAGGAAGTCGTTAATCGTATGGTGGCACAACCCTCTACAAGCGAATACGGGCGTTTATCCCTGATGTTGCAATACCGCTATGAGATGGCGCAGCTGCTACAGGTGAAAGCAGAGTGTTTTCAGCCTGTACCCAAAGTCCAGTCTGCGGTAGTCAGTCTCCGCCCGCGTGCCCAAAGGCTAATCCCTCTCCAACAAGAACACTTGTTTGCCGAAATAATCAGTGCAGCTTTCTCACAACGGCGTAAAACCATTAAAAACACCATGGGATGCTATCTTGATAATCATGATTTTGATCATTTACAAATTGACCCAGGACTACGTGCTGAAAATCTATCTTTGGAACAATTTGCCACGATTACCCATTACCTGACAGAAAGAAAGTATTAGTACGGCTTCCGTTCTTCCATGGTATCCGGCAGATTCCATAAGAATCACCTGGAATTCAGCAATTACTTGCGTAACAGTGCCCAGTCACAAGATTTGCATAAGTAGAGACCGAAACTGGGTCAGGGTTGCCTGATTTTGTCAAAGATGAGTTCGATACGTTTCTTGAATGCAGCATTCTGGCGCATGGCTTTCTGTGCCCTCGCTGTGCCAACTCCGCCCATGAAAGCTGGCTGTCTTTTCCTGCAAGCGACGGGGATTTTATCCTTTGTATCGAAACAAAATCTTACCATTTAGAAGTGTTCAGCCTGATCACGTCAGCCCACTATTTTAAGGGGTGTTGGAGCCTTAACCGGGTATCATGAAGTTTTCGGACCCCAAATTTTCTCCATTTACAATTGTGGTCTTATTGAGCATGTGGAGCACAATGGAACTGTTACAAATTATTGAAACACAGCGGTGCTTTGCTGCAGCATCCAGTATTGAGGAGCTTACCGTACTTTGCGCCAAGGTAAGCCGACGGCTGGGATTCCAAAGCTTTGTCTATGTGCTGAGGGTGCCGACAAATTTTACGAATGCACAGGTTATCATGCTGGATGGTTATCCCGATGGCTGGGTTAAGCGCTACGTCGAGGCGGTGCACTTCACTTCGACGCCGATCCGGTAATGGCTTGGTGTATCAAGCATATCATTCCCGTCCGTTGGAGCGATCTGGTGCTGGAACCCGGCAGCCACGCAGAGCGTGTAATGCACGAAGCCGCCGAATATGGCCTGCGCGATGGTGTAACCATGCCGATACATGGCTCGCAGGGTGAGCTGGGTATCCTGAGCCTGTCACTGGATACCTCTCCCGAATTGGCGCGCCCCATCACTGAACGTGCGTTGCCCTATGTTCATTTGTTGGCCAGCCATTTGCATCAGGCGGTGCTTCGCCTCAGCGGCTTACATGACACACAGCCGAGTCTGACCACGCGCGAAAACGAATGCCTGCGCTGGACGGCTGACGGCAAAACGTCGCGCGAGATCGCGCAACTTCTGGGCGTATCAGTGAGTACGGTAAATTTTCACATCAACAATGCCATGCAGAAACTGAATGTCGTTAATCGCCAGCAATGCGTTGCCAAGGCCGTCCTACAACGCATGATCCACCCAAAACCGTTCTAATTGCATATCTACCCATCGGGACGTACCCTGTTAGATTTATCAGTAGTCGCCACGTGGGCATTCCCCTAGAATCTCTAGTCGTTTTTTTGTCAGTGTTTACGTTAGATATAGTCTATTTTTTATTTCCATCAAGGAACAAAAATGAACAGAAGATTATTAGTTGTCGGTTTTATCGTTCTTTCTTTATGCGGTTGTGCGAGCACAAGTCAAAAAAGCGATGGCGATCAATCCAGCAGTAAAGCGGAGAGAAAAATTTCGCAAGCTATCGGTGAAGAGGTTGGGGACTTTAAAATAATAAATCGTATTGAGGGGGATTCAGCTCCAGCAGGTTTTAGCGAAGGCATTTATAGCGTATTAACAAATAGTGGTACTACGTATAAATGCAGCATTTTGGAGCCTTCCGGTTTTATGAATGCAATGTCATTTGGTGGAGCTGGAATTGCTAGCGCCATGTGCACCGACTTTACCAAAAACTCAACGCAGAAAGGCAAAACAAATTCCCCAAGTTGTAACGAATTGCTGCGCGCTGCGGGTAAATGCTGATTTTTTTAACCTATCATCCCACCAGATCTACGTGAAAAAATGTACAGGACGTTGAATTAAAACAAATAATTGATAATAGTCACATGCACTCGGACAACAAGAAGTGGCGAGACTTTTGCTTTACTGTAGCCACACCGCTTTTTGCTGCCGGTGACATGAAACGTGTCTTTTTACGGTCAGCCGAACCGGCGCGAAGCTCAAAGTGGCAGATAAAACTATCGACAAGCTGAAGTAGCGTGTCCAAGAGCTGACCCGTTGTACGCAAGGCTACCGTTTTGCCGACATCGTCGCAGAGCTGAGAATAACCCTGCTTGGTTGGAAAGCATGCCGAAGTGATGAGTTCTTTGTGCGACATAGGCAAATGGATACGACGCAAGTTGCGCTGCATATCTGGAAGCAATAGGGATGAGTCGGCTACCGGGAACTGCGCAAACGCGGCGTAACTACTTGTGCGAGAAGCATGGAGCACCAAAAAATCAGCGCATGGACCTTGGCGGCTATCGAAGATTCCGGCGCTCGCATTGGCTTTGCCGGTGCGGTATTTAAGCAGTTTAGGGCTGCTCACTCTTGTTGCGCGGTAGGAGTCTGTTGGCGCCGGTTGAAAATTGACCAGGTAATCCACGTATCCTGCTTAATTTATAAGCAGGAGCAAACAGGGGTGATTACCATGGTCATATATGCAAAGATTCGACGGATGTTTTATCGGGAACATCTAACTATCAGTGAGATCCAGCGGCGGACAAGTCTGTTGCGCAATACCATTAAGAAGTGGCTACAAGAGCCCGGCGGATCCGAGCCCAAGTATCAAAGGGCCAAGACCACCGGCAAGCTGACTCCGTTTGAACCCAGGCTGCTGCTGGCGCTGGAAGCTGATTCGCATCGTCCGAAGCGAGATCGGCGGACTGCTTTGATGCTGTTCGAGGCAATACAGAAGGAAGGCTTCACTGGCGGCTATACCATCGTCACTGATTTCATCCGCAACCGGCGCAGCCACGCTGCCACAGTCACTGGAAAATCTGCTTTTGTGCCGCTCAAGTTTGAGTTCGGCGAAGCGTTTCAGTTTGACTGGAGCGAGGAGTGGCTGGTAATTGGTGGCATCCATCGTAAGATTTTGGCGGCTCACACCAAGCTATGCGCCAGCCGTGCATTTATGTTGTCAGGCTATCCAACACAGAGTCATGAAATGCTGTTCGATGCGCACACCCGAGCTTTTACAGCTTTTGACGGCGTTACCAAGCGCGGCATTTACGACAACATGAAGACCGCTGTGGACAAGGTTTCCAAAGGCAATGGTCGCATCGTCAACACGCGCTTCTTCGCCATGACGGCGCACTACTTGTTTGATCCGGATTTCTGCAACATTGCTTCTGGCTGGGAAAAGGGAATCGTCGAGAAGAACGTGCAGGATGCTCGTCGTCGTGTCTGGATCGAAGCCAAACGGCAACAATTCAGTTCATTCACGGAGCTCAACATCTGGCTAGAAGCACGCTGCCGCACCCTGTGGTCGGAAGTGCAGCATCCGCACTCAGCAGACATTACCGTCGCCGATGCTCTCGAACAGGAGCAGATGTATTTGATGCCGATGCCAACCCCATTCGATGGCTACGTCGAAGTGCTGGCACGTGTTTCCAGTACGTGTCTGGTGACGGTGCAGCGTAATCGCTATTCCGTTCCCTGCCATCTGGCCAACCACAAAGTGGCGATCCATCTCTATCCTGACCGGATCGAGGTGTCTTCCGAGAATGCGATCGTTGCCTGCCATACGCGTCTGCTGGATTGTGATCAAATCAGCTACAACTGGCAACACTACATTCCGCTAATCGAGAAGAAGCCCGGCGCGCTGCGCAACGGCGCACCATTCGCCGAATTGCCAGCTCCTTTCGCACAACTACAAACTGCGCTACGACGACGTGAACGGCAGCAGGGTGACAGAACCATGGCCAAGGTACTTGCCGCTGTTACATTGCATGGCCTGGAGGCTGTTCTGGTTGCGGTCGAACTGGTACTGGAATCAGGTGTGACTAGCGCCGAACATGTGTTGAATGTGCTGGCACGCCTTAATCAGTCACAAACTCCAGCACAGGTAGAAACCAGCCTTAAACTCACCGAGGAACCGCTGGCAGATACTGCCCGTTATGACAGCCTGAATGCGCAGGAGGTGTCCCATGTCTGACATTATCACCCAGCTCAAGGCGCTCAAGTTACATGGCATGGCAGAATGCTACACTGAACTGCAAAGCCAAGGAGTATCAGGTGCAACCGCTTCGCTGGATTCGTCGGTATGGCTACTCCGTCTTTTGCTGGAAGCCGAATCCACCGATCGAGGAATCCGCTCTATCCGCTATCAGATAAACGCTGCCAAATTTCCTGTTCATCGTAATTTGCCAGGCTTCGACTTCAGTCAATCCAAAGTGGATGAATCATTAATCAGCCGGCTCGCCACGATGGAATTTACCGATGCTGCACAGAATATTAAACGACAATTAACCTGACCGGTCAGGCGACAATTATCTTGACCGGTTGAGTGAAAGTATCAGTATGAGTTCTTCCCTATACAAGGAGCAAGAACTTGCCTGGAAAACATATCACTCATCAACAGGAAGCTATTTATATGAAGAATCGTCAGATAGGTCATGGTCAGGAGACTGCGGCTGCAAAAGCGGGGGTAAGTATCCGCAGTGGCCGTAGGATTGAGAAAGGCGTTCGGGTGGAGGAGTCGTAACGGCAATGGCGCACGCGCCAGGATCCTTTTGCACTGGTTTGGGAGACCGAATTGGTTCCATTGCTGTACCTGGAACCTGAACTGACCGGCACTACGCTTTGGGAACACTTGGATGATCGATATCCAGGTCAATACCCGGAGAAATTGCTCAGAAGCCTGCAGCGCCGTGTAAAACACTGGCGAGCAACGCAAGGTCCTGGTAAGGCTGTCATGTTTTGCCAATCGGTGCCTGCCGGGCATCAGGGGTTGTCCGATTTTACCCGGCCGCGCACGGCAATTACGATCGCAGGCGAGCCATTTGATCACCTGCTGTATCAGTTTCGCCTGGCATATAGTCATTGGCGTGCTGTTCATATCATCCGGGGCGGGGAAAGTTATAGTGCGTTGGCCGATGGTTTGCAGACCGCCTTGCATAAACTCGGCGGCGCGCCCAAGGAACATCGCACCGACAGCCTGAGTGCCGCGTACGTCAATGCGAACCAAAAGCAAGAACTCACGCAATCTTATGCGGCGCTGTGCCAGCACTACGGCATGAAGCCAACGGTCAATAACCTGGGCATCAGCCATGAAAACGGCGCGATAGAAAATGCCCATGGTTCACTCAAACACCGGATCGAGCAGGCGATCAAATTACGAGGATCTGCGGATTTCGAAAGTGTGGGTGCCTACCGCCGTTTTCTTGAGCGGATCGTCGATAAGCTCAATAAGCGCTGCAGGGGGCGATTGACAGAAGAGCAAGCACATCTCCAGCCACTGCCACGCTACCGCTTCATGGACTTCAGTGAACTGACCGTCAAAGTGACCACCAGCAGCACCATTGCGGTCAAACGGGGACTCTACAGTGTGCCATCCAGGCTCATTGGCGAGAACATCCGGGTTCATCTCTATCACGATCGCTTAGAATGCTTTGCCGGTCAAACACCGGTCATTACATTACCGCGCGCGTATCCGAAAACGCCGGAAGGGCGCGCCCGGCGCATCGATTACCGCCATGTGATTCATGCACTGGCGGCAAAGCCACAAGCCTTTCGCTTTTCCCGGCTGCAGGATGATCTGTTGCCAACGCCACAGTATCACCAGCTGTGGGCACGGGTACAACAACAATTTGATCCCAGGCTCGCTTGCAAATGGATGGTATCGGTACTGCGTTTTGCCTATGACTATGATTGCGAGAGCCCGTTGGCTGCTGAATTGTTGCAACAAAATCCGCTACCTGAACTGCAAACACTGCAAAAGCGATTTCTGCGGCAGCATGCGCCACAGCCGGACATCCCAATCAAACAACACACTGCGGATACCTACGATCAACTACTCAGCGGAAACTGGGCAACACAAGGAGGCAGCTCATGTCTGAATCACTCCCACTGATGCTCAAGGAACTCAGACTCCCTGCCTTTGGCCAGCATTACCGGCACTTCCAGGATCAAGCCGCAGAACACGCCTGGAGCTACAGCCAATATCTTGCCGCCCTGTGCGAACAGGAAGTCGCTCAGCGCTTCCAAAGCAGAATCAGCAACTGGACGCATGAAGCCAAACTGCCGCGCGGCAAAAGCTTTGCCACTTTGGCGCTGACTGAATTACCCCAAGCCGCTCAGAAAAAAGTCATCGCACTGCGCGACAATACCCAGTGGGCGAGCCAGGCAGACAATGTGTTGCTGATCGGCCCGTCCGGTGTCGGCAAATCACATGTGGCAGCAGCATTGGGGTTGCATTTGATTGAACAAGGCATCCGCGTCAAATGGATATCGGCTACCGCACTGGTTCAACTCCTGCAGCAAGCCAAGAAAGAACTGGATTTGATGTCTGTCATGACGCGGCTGGATAAATACCGTGTGTTGATCATTGATGATATCGGCTATGTCAAAAAGACCGATTCAGAGACACAAGTATTGTTCGACTTTATCGCACATCGCTATGAAAGTGGAAGTCTCATCATCACTTCAAACCAGCCTTTTAGCCAGTGGGATCAAATCTTCCCTGACACCATGATGACCGTTGCCGCCATCGACCGGATCATCCATCACGCAACTATCATCGAAATCGACAGTGAAAGTTATAGGAGGAAAAACCAGAAAAAATCATGAACTAGCCAACAGACTCAACCGGCCATCATAATTGTCGCCAAAGCGGCCAAGATAATTGACGCGAGACAACAGAATCTGGTGCTGGCCGGTGGAACCGGTACCGGTAAGACCCATCTGGCAACTGCAATTGGTGTCACAGGCATTCAGTATCACGGCAAAAGGGTGCGCTTCTACTCTACCGTGGATTTGGCTAATATGCTGGAGCAAGAGAAGGCTGCTGGCAAACAGGGAAGGCTGGCACTGAGCTTGATGCAGATGGATCTGGTCATTCTGGACGAGCTTGGCTATTTGCCGTTCTCGCAGGCTGGCGGGGCTTTGTTGTTCCACTTACTCTCCAAGCTCTATGAGCGAACCAGTGTCATCATCACCACCAATCTCACCTTCTCGGAATGGAGCAGCGTGTTCATTGATACCAAGCTGACCACCGCGTTATTAGATCGGCTGACCCATCATTGCCACATCATCGAAACCGGTAACGAGTCATTCCGTTTCAAGCAAAGCAGCGCAACCGCCAAGGATCGAATCCAGTTGCGGGAGAAAGCGAAACGATCTTTGACAATGGAGGAGACAGAACCATCCATGAAACATGATGATCAGCCGCCACATGGCTGTCGGTCAACAATCATTCAACCTGAACAGGAGCTCAAAACCAACGACAGTCTGGTCGACTTATCCACAGCTGTGTAGTACGCTACACCGCTATAATGCCTGGTCAATTTTCAACCGGCACAGATGGTCAGTTTTCAACCGGCGCCAACACAACCGCGTGCAGATAGAACGGGACGCGGTGCGTTTTCTGTCTATGCACAGTGCCAAGGGGTTGGAATTTCCTTGCGTTGCTATAGGTGGACTGGGTGAGTTGAAAAAAATGGAAGACATAGAGGACGACGTGCGCCTGACTTACGTTGCTATCACGCGTGCCACGCATGATGCCTTTATCACTTATTCGAGCATGTCAGAATTGGTGGGGCGGCTGGTTGCGTAGGTCAACCGTTTGCGCTGCTGATCCAAGTTGTGAAGAGCTATGATGATCTGTGTAAAATCACAGGGGGGCATCTCTAAAAATCCACATTTTGTTACAATACGTTGTTGTTCACAAGAAATATTTCCTTACATATCAATCATGTGTCGCGTCAATATTTTTTGTTCTCGCCTCGTCTTGTTTAAAAATCCGAATTTTTAGAGGTGCCCAGAGATAATTTATCTAGCTGTAAAATCCAATAAAAATCAGATATCTAAAGGCGATATAGTCCAGATAAACTCTGTTCTCCCAGGAAATTATCGACCTGTTTCTTTTATCAACCGTTCGATATGGCCGATCAATTCCTCTTCCAGATAGGGTTTACCCATAAATTCATTCACCCCGAGTTCTTTGGCAAGCTCACGATGTTTTTCTGCTGTGCGCGAGGAGATGATGATGACAGGGATATGCCGTAACTCTGGATTGTTACGTATAGTGCGGATCAGTTCAAATCCGTCCATATGCGGCATTTCAATATCAACCAGCATAATGGCTGGTACGGTTTCTCGTAGCAATTCAAGCGCTCCGATACCATCTTTCGCGATCAGGATTTCGTAGCCCTGCCGTTCCAGCAGACGACTGGTGACTTTACGTACCGTCAGTGAATCGTCCACAATCATTACGATTGATGTGGTACTGGCAGGATGATTTTTATCTACGAAGTGTTGTGATGGGATGGCAGTGTTCGCCGTGCCCGATAGCAAGGATTTTGTTCGATCGCGCTGCAAGAGCTTGAGTGGATTGATGATTAGAACAATACTGCCATCTCCCATAATGGTGGCGCCTTCTACACCGGGCGCCTGCGTGAGTTGTGAGCCGGCATTTTTTATGACCACCTCGCATTGGCCAATTAAGACATCAGCGTGGACTGCCATCCGGTCTTGCCCTGTTTGCAGCAACAACACTCGGTTATGGCGTTTGATTTCGGGCGCCCGATTGGTTTCCTCCAGTAAATGTGCCAGATAAACCAATGGGAAATGGTTTCCTTCGTGAATAATGTGGCGTACTTCATAAGCTGCATCAAGGGCATCGGCATTTAATACCTGAATGCCTGCAACAATCGATGTTGCCAGCGCGTAAGTATTCTCGGCTGTTTTGATCATCAAGGCCGGCAATACCGCCAACGTCATGGGTAGACGCAACGTAAAAGTTGTACCCTGATTAGGAAGCGTCTTGACCGCAATGCTGCCACCAATTTCTGTCATTTTATTGTTAACAACATCCAGACCGATTCCACGTCCAGCCATGTCAGTCACCTCATCCAGTGTCGATAAGCCATGGCGGAAAATCAGCGATTGCAACTGTGTTTCATTCAAATCGTCTTCCTGCTTAATCAGACCAAGTTGCAGCGCCTTTTCACAGATACGATCCCGATTTAGACCTGCACCGTCATCTTCCAGTGCAACATGGATTTCGTTGCCGTGTTGGCGAACCGTGAGGGTAATTTTGCCTGTTTCAGGTTTGCCTGCTTTCAGTCTTTCCGCCGGAGATTCGATGCCGTGTACGATGGCGTTACGCAATAAATGTTCGAGTGGGGAAATAATTTTGTCAATTATGCTGCGGTCAATTTCAATCTCATTGCCGATAATCGTCAATTCAGTTTTTTTGTGGGTATCGCGAGACACTTGCCGGCCAATATGGTGCAGTCGTTCCGCAAAATATTTGAATGGTACCGTACGAATATGAATCAGATCCTGCTGCAACTGGCGACTCAATCGTGCTTGCTGATTGACTGCAGTTTCAGCGTTGCGTTGAATTTCTCGCAAGTTTTTATGGATGGTGATTACATCATCCATGCTTTCTGCCATCAGGCGCGGTAGTTCCTGAAAACGAGTAAACTGATCTAGTTCGAGCGGGTCGAACTCAGTTGATGTGTTTTCTGAGAGCGTTTCACCTGCAGAAATGCGTGTTTCCGCCAGCAATTCCAGTTCTCGGAGTTGTTCGCGCATCCGGTCGATACTTTCTCCCAGATCCAGCAGATATTGCTTGAATTCGGCAAGCTGTGTTTCGACTTGCGAGCGAGCAATGCTCGATTCACCTGAATCACTGACAAGACTGTCGATCAGTGCCGCATCAACACGTAACATAGTTTTTTGAAATGGCGCTTCGATTTCGATTTTTTCTGTAACTGGCGTCGAAATATCGAATGACAGCAACGATTCATACTGTTTTCCAACACCCTCGGTGGTGGTCAGTACCGATTCAGATGGAAGGATTTCGCGGTAAGACTGACGCAACTGTTCGATTCTTTCTAGAATGACATCAAACTGACTGTCGAGCGCGTCATAGAATGCCCCATCAGTCGTTTGATTGTGACGGCTTTCAATCGCGCTTTCCATCTGATGCGCATGCTCGCCCAGTTGCGGAAATCCCGCCATTTTGGCACTGCCTTTGAACGTATGTAATGCGCGCAGTAATGTCCTACATGCAGCGGAAGACGGATCGGACAGGCTGCGCCAAGCACGCAGGTTTTCACCAATTTCCGGAAGTAACTCTTCGGCTTCTTCCAGAAATATGCCCAGTAACTCAATATCTTGCGCAGTCGCATCGCTTGCAGGCAATTGCGGTATTGTCAGGTGTTGCACTTCCGCTTGCGGCGAAGATTTTAGTTCAGGCAATACAAATTCAAGCTGGTCGAAAACAGGCTCGTTTCTGACTTCCAATCCGGGTTCTTCCAAAGATAATTCCGCCGACACATCTGCTGACGCAAATACACCCGGGTGATCAGCCAGTTGCTGAATTAGTGTCTCGCTAGTTTGTACGACACTTTTTGCTGGTACCTGCTGCTGACAAGCGGATTCCACCATGGTATCGAGTCGTTCCACCGCTGTTGCTATCAGTGGTCGTGTTCGGTCATCAAACCGACCGGTAGTTTCCAGTAAACGATTCAGGAATTGTTCCGTCGCTCTCGCGAGATGGGAAATGTCATTTAATCCAAGTGAATGTGAAGTACTGGCCAGCGTATGTGCAGCCAGCATGGCTTCATGTGAAACAGGGGAGAAATCATCATGTTCATGAGAGATAATTTCATTTTTGAGTGTTGCTATTCGTTCGCGCGCTTCTTTGCTGAAAATGGCAAACAGATCAGGTGCCACTGCAATATCACCAATCATGACGGATGCCTCATTTGCTGCATCATTCTGTGCCGAGATCAGTGTATCAACGGATGTAGGCTTGAAAATGAATCCTGGTTCTGACTCGGAGACAGGTGCAGACATAAGATCTGGCTGTGCAGGTGATGCCGCTTCAATGGAGGGGGAGGGCTGTGTACTACTGGTGCTGTACATCAATGCCTGAATTTGCTCGATGAAACGGGCTGCCTCGATTTCGGCAACACCATTTTTTCTCAAACTGGTGCACCAGCCACTGAATTTTTGATGACAATTACTTAGCAATTCAAGTAAGGCTGAACTCACAGGTTTTTGTTCACTGAGCCAACGATTCAGTAGTTGCTCAACCCGCCAGGCAACTTCGCTGAGTTCGCGTAATTGCACCATACGACCGCTTCCCTTGAGCGTATGAAATCCCCGGCGAATGTCAGTCAGTGCCGCAATATCGGTTGGATCAGTTTGGCAAAGCTGCAGATTTTCGGTAATGGTTGTTAGCACATCATCGGATTCTTCAAGGAAGATTGCCAATAGTTCCGGATCAACTGATTTTTCTTCGATTTCCGGTGACAGGTTAGGTAATGATGCAGGGTAGTCAACAGTTGTTTCAGGCTGCTGTGGCATTGGAGACGACTCGATTTCGTCACGATCGAACATGCTGATCGCTGCCGTTACAATGGTTTCGCAATCAGGTTGTGAATTTTTTAACGCCTCAATATAAAAATTGAAACTGCTTAATGCGTTCGCCAGTAACGCCTGTTGGTCCGGATCAACTGGACTATCTGGTTCGGTAAGGCGCTCTGCCAAGCCACGGCACAAATCCAGTAGTTTAGTTGCCTGATCGTCCAGCCCCAGCATATCCAATACTCCGGAAATTTGCTTGAACAGAGCGGGTAGGGCAGGTAGATCATTGCGTACTTGCGGCTCGAAGAAGAATCGGTCAAGAATATCTTCAATTTGCGCTAGGCTGAGTAATATTTCCTGAGCGATCTGTTTCTGTAGTTTTTTCTCTTGTACATGGTGTCCAGCCTGGTCAGGTCCAGGTAATTCGGGCAAATCACTGATACCACCCTTACCAGTAATGACGGCACGGATACGAGTGGTCAATGCTTGTACTTGATCCGGAAACTCGGGCGCCAATTGATGGAAATTGTCCAGTGCATTTTCAATCAACAGTAATGACGAGGCAATATCAAGCGCAATACTCTCATTCATGCCTTGTGGCCGGATACGTACATAGGAAAATGCCCCATGTAGTACACCAATCAATTTTTCCAATGGTGGACAGTTGATTTTCTGGCAATGGAGTTTGAGCTTGTCAGTGGATGCCAGCAAATCAGTCAGTTGCTGCTGTTTTCCTGCGCTGAATTCGCGCCAGCCACTATTGATCGTTTGCAGCAGATTACGCATGGCATCGAGTTCCGGTGCCCGGGTATCCTCATCCTGTAATATTTCATCCAGTTGGGAAGGATGATCGAACGAAGTTAATAGTTTTTGCCAGTCGTAGACCTGATTAATTTCCTGAATACGCTCACTGACAGGCTCGCTGCGTGCTATTCGGTAAAGTAGTTCTCTTGTTAACTGATCGGCAGTTTGGTGATCTTCCTTGTCCAGGTGCCTGATTTCCTGCTCGATTTTTCCGCATAAGCGGCGGGTGGGCTGATCTGCCACTTGCTCATTTAACAGTAAGCTGTCTAGAAATCCGGAAGATATCCACCAGAAAATTCTCTGTTCATGAGAGGCAGGAAGTTTCTCAATCGAGCGGACAGCATCCACCATTTGTTGCAGGTTTTGCCGATTGCCCGCGTCTTTTAGCCAGCCAAGCAGTCCGCTCTGAAACTGGGCGCGAGCATGGCGAGCAGTGGCCAGTTTTGCTTGTGTATCAAATGAAAATTGTACCGGCGGTAAAGGAGGTTCCTCGCGCATGCCAGGAAAAAACAGATCAGCTTCAGAAACGGCTTCAATTCCCCGTGCCTGCATGATTTTTTGATAAATAGGGAAGAGTTTTGCCGGATTATCCGCTTCGCCGTCTACGAGGCTATCAAGGTGACGGTAAACCAGGCGAATCGCTTGTTTGGCCGTCACCAGGGTTTGCTGGGTAGGCTCAAATTCTTGCTCATACAGCGATTTCAACAGGGACTCCAGATTGGTGGTTACAAACAACACGCCGCTCAGCCCCAGCATTTCCAGCATACCATTCAGTTGATGGGTGTAATAGTGGCAATTCTCGATTTGCTGCAAATCCTCCGGATCATCACGGTAAGCATCAAGATGGCGGATAATCAGCGTGAAAATCTGCTCTATGGCTTCCCGGATACCGACTACGCTGGAAATATTGATTTTGGTTTCAGTGCTCATGAAACGGCCTTTATAAGTCTAAAAATGAATAATATATCTTTAAGTTAAACAGTCTATCCGTATTGGAGTAATTATCTAAACCTTGAAGCGCGCAATAGATGTTTTTAATCTGGCTGCGTGCTCGGCGATTTGCTTAACGGATTCAGCATTACTGGTAGTGCCTTCGGTTGTCTGACGCGTAATGGCCAGGATGTTTTCCATGCTTTCAGCAATTTCACTAGTGATGAGGGTCTGTTTTTGGGTTGACGTTGAAATCTCCGCCACCAGTTGCGCTAGTTGTTTTGAAACGGTTTCTATTTCCTCAAGCGCATCTCCGGTTGCATTGGCGCGTCGGGTGCCTTCTACGACACCTGCCGTGCTGCGTTCCATCGCGATAATGGTGTCCTGGGTATCTCCCCGAATGTTGCGGATTAATGTGCTGATTTGTTTGGTGGCTTCGGCGGAATGTTCTGCCAGACGCTGTATTTCCTGTGCGATCACCGAGAAGCCTTTGCCTGCTTCTCCGGCTGAAGCAGCCTGAATGGCAGCGTTCAACGCCAACACATTGGTTTGCTCGGTAATATCTGAAATGAGCGTGACAATCTCGCCAATTTCCTGAGAACTCTCGCCAAGACGCTTGATTCTTTTTGCTGTTTCCTGAATATAAGTACGAATTTCATTCATGCCATTGATAGCATCCTGCACCGCAAGTGCGCCACTTTCGGCAGCTTGCAGCGATTGCCTGGAAACCTCAGCGCATGCATTGGCCGATCTGGATACAGTTTCCAGCGATTCGGCGATGCCTAACACGGTAATGGTGGTCACCTCAATTTTCTGAGACTGTGTCTGAGCTGCGGCGAGCAAGTCTGAAGAAATTTTTTCGGCCTGCACGGAAGTATTGATGACATGTGTACTGGCATAATCTACTTTCTTGACCAGGCCTTGCAGTTCTTCGATGGTCAGGTTAATTGCATCGGCAATGGTGCCGGTTATACTTTCTGTTACGGACATGCGAGCCGTCAGATCGCCATCGGTAGGTTTCTCCATTTCGTTGAGCAACCGTAAAATAGCTTGCTGGGTATGCTCGACATCCTGTTTCCCCTGCAGCAGTTTATTACGTAGGTTACTTGAGAAACTGCGGATAAACAGAACCGCAGCAATGACCATCAAAACCAGCAGGGACGTGATCAATAACTTATCACGATTTTGCAGATCCTGAAAATGCGATGTCACACCATTTTCAACGTTGCTGAGTGGCTCGATTAATTTCTGGCTGGCTGCGAGGGATGCCTGAAAACGTCGCCGGACTGCAATATCCTCCGGTGTAAGTTTGTCTGAAAGCTGTGGCAATGCTGTAGCATCACCCAGCACTGACTCGACATGTCCGGCAGTATTCGCTGATATTGACTGACTGGGCAGAATGCTGGCAATCAAAGCATCACGGTTAAGCAGTGCTGACTGAAAATGGATTTCAGTTGCTCGCCATTGACGCTCAAAAGATTCGAACACACCAGTAGATAGCAGCTCGATAGTTGGTTTAATACCGATATTCTGAAACTGCCCCCCCTGCTGCAGTAAGCGGATATGGTAACCAAGCTGGTTCAGGTCATCCTGCCATTTTGTGTGTAATAACTCAATCTCATCGATACCCTGCGGCGCGGTAACCAGATTCAGTTGCCCAATGTGATGATAAATCTGCATGATGGCTTTGATATAAGCCGAATGCTGACGTGCATGGTGCGCACTGACATACAGCATTAGCAAACTTGCCAGCAACAACACAACAAAACTAAGACCCGCAATGTTGGTGAGACGAGAAGTGGTTAATCCCTTAAACAAGGTTAACGTGCGTGGCTGAGCCGCATTATTGTTTTTATTTTTAGTCGAAGTTTGAGATTTTAAGTTCGAAAGCATTCCGGTCATATGGGTTTCCTGCCAATATCCCCAATATTAAAGCATTATGTAGACATCATTTCTGGTGACATAGAATACCTTTAAATGCCCAAATGCAAAAGATTAAATGGTTCATAAAAATCATGTTTATTGTGATTTTGATTGTTACTTGACTTGGGGTGATCTGAAAATTCCGGTCTGACATCAAACTGCCATTAAAGCGTCATATCAGTTTCATATTCTCTGCTTAAGGTGACAGAAAACCAGAGTGGAGTGATATATGAGCTTTGACAACTTGCTTGTTCGTCGTGCCAGTAATGGCTGTTACCTTATAAACAGTTCACCACAGAAGTTATTTCCCGAAGCTAAAAAGCGTTCTTTTTTGACTCATCCCCATGCCTATTTAGAGCGCGTCATGACAGCGCAACCTTATTTGCAGGGAGTTGAGTTGATTGAGTATTTGCTGGATCACTTCCAGTTTTCTTTTCAAACACCCTGGCAGGAAAAAGAACGTATCCCGACTGAAGGACGGGTAATCATTATTGCTAACCATCCTCTTGAAACGCTAGATGGAGCCGCTGTTTTTAAGCTGATCAGTGAGATTCGTTCGGATGTCAAAGTGGTTGTTGAACATCCAAAGCATTCGCTGCAGAGTTTTTCAGACGCTTTTTCCGAGTCTCCATTGGCATCTGTTATTTTACTTTACGAGATGGCTTCCAATTCCGAGTCTCAGGATGCTTTGCCAGTGAATCAGGCCGCTATGGAATTTCTGCAACAGGAAGGGGCTTTAATCTTTTTCCCCTGTGATGATCTATCACGCATAGGCCCTGGTGGTGTGGTCGATGCTAAGTGGCGCAGTGACTTTTTGCACCTGGCTTTAGCTGCGCAAGCCCCGGTGTTGCCGGTATTTGTTGATGCTGCTAATTCGTTCTTGTTCTATAGTTTATCCGCTATTTGCAAGCCACTGTCTTCATTATTGCTGGTGCCGGAAATGCATAAGCAAACCGGAAAAACCGTATCTTTGCGGGTTGGTGAATTGATCGCTCACGATACCTTCAGCGAGAGTGGGCTGCCTCTAAAAGCCCAGGTGTGTTGGCACCCCTGTCGCTTGTTTCCTGGTTGATGGGCCACTAGAAGTCATTGGTGACAGTGATGCCGGTGTAATGGCGAATGACCTGGCAGAAGCTACCAAGCAGGCACTTAAAATTCCACGCGCACGAGCAAGACTAAGAGCTGAGGTTTTCAGCTGGGAAGCAGCAACAACGAGCTTTACCGAATATCTTGTTCCCTTCAGATAACCTGACTTGACTGAATGTTGTTGTGAGGTTTGTCACATCTTCTGTATTAACTGGTTGCTAATCTAATGCCGAGAAGCGATTTTGAGAATTGTTTCTTCTAGTCTCAGCTGTAGTTGAATCAACTGAACGAATTTTGATTTATCAAGCTGCTACCGTTCTTGTTTGAGACCTATTTGATCGGAATGGAATGTTCCAAACTTAATGACCATTAACGTGGAGATAATACGATGTCTGACAACCGACGACAAAATGCCAAAGAAATTCGCGAATCTGCAAGCCGGATGGCACACGATCGCAAACACGTAACACATCAGAACAACGGTGATGAACTGCGATATGCCAGTGCAAATTTTGCGATGAACTTCACTAAAGGGCTGGAACACAGTAGTAGCAATGGATTGATTCGTAATGCTGAAGACTTCTGGGCATTTCGCTCCGCTATTGACGAGGGCTATGTCGATGCCTTTACTACTTCTGTTCCATCAGCTCCGAACAAACAAAGGCTATGGGAAGCACCCACAGCTGGGCTCATCTACGACCTGCAGGGTCCAGATTCACATGCTGTAACTATGTCGCCCGCACCTGCGCTTGGTTCCACTGAACTAGCATACGAAATGGCTGAAGTATACGAGTTTGCGCTGTTGCGTGATGAGCCGCTGTCCGATTTCAGCATAGCAGGAACAAATGCCGATATCGCCAATTCGCTAACCAGACTAAATAACATTAGTTATGACATTACCGGCAAAGATGGCCGTCCACGAAAAAATGTCGGAGGTAGTATCACGCCACAGACAGCGTTCAGGGGCTCTTCTCCCGGTGTCGAAAATGGCCCTTATCTTTCTCAGTTCATGCTGCTGGGCAACAAAAGTGTCGCCGGTGTAGGTGCGGCGACCGATGGAATTATTCGATACGGTGCTTTGAGTATCGATCAGCGTGTTCCAGCGGCGATCGCAGGCACCGATTTCATGACTATATGGAATGACTGGCTGGCTGTACAAAATGGCGCAGATCCACAAACCGGCAATGAAGCGGCAATTTTTGGCTCACCTAGCAGTGTGAACAGACGTTTTATTACCACTCCGCGCGATCTGGCGACATATGTGCATTACGATGCGCTGTACGAGGCTTATTTGAACGCATGTCTTATTCTGCTTGGAATGGGTGCGCCAACCGATCCCGGTTTTAACAAACTCTCAGGACAGGGCACACTGCACTGGAACAGTCTAAACCCTGACAATCCACCTGCTATCACACGTTTCTTTGAAATTCACGAACGTGAGGCTGGCGGTTTTGCGCTGTGGGGCGGCCCGCATATACTGACTCTTGTAACTGAAGTAGCCACTCGCGCACTCAAGGCCGTGCGTTACCAAAAATTCAATGTACACTGCAGACTACGCCCTGAAGCACTGGCCGGACGTATTGAAAAAGCCAACCAGATTCAGGTGGATTTCCCCTCCGTTGGTGATCTTTTCACGCAGCTTGAAACTAGCATACAAGCTACAGTTAATGCTATACAGGCGTACAACACATCAGGTACCAAACTGCTACCAATGGCTTTCCAGGAAGGCTCGCCTATGCATCCATCGTACGGTGCGGGGCACGCAACCGTGGCTGGCGCATGCGTGACTATACTCAAAGCCTATTTCGATACCAGCGCGGTATTGGTGCGTCGTGGTGGCGACATTCTATTTGCCCATTATAAAAGTGGTGACGTGCCGGTCGCATTTGTGCCAAACAGTACAGGAAATGCCCTGATCGATGTTACTGATGGTTCTTATCTTACCCTGGAAGGGGAATTGAACAAGGTGGCAGCTAATATTGCGATTGCTCGTAACATGGCTGGTGTGCATTACTTTTCGGACTATTACGACAGTTTGCGCTTGGGTGAAGAAATCGCTATCGGAATTCTGGAAGAACAGGCGCTGTGCTATAAAACTGATCCATTTGTTCTTTCCGTGCCAACATTCGACGGCGACGTTCGCCGCATCGGCCATCGTTGAAAATAAAAGGCTCTGTAGTAATTTAATCATTACTTTCTACAGAGCCGAACATGATCCAAGGAAGGGACCTTAGCCATAGACAATGCGTCCATGACGCTTGTAGTAGCGTTTTTTCAATCACTGAGCACAAAACTTCTGTAGAAGCATCAGTTACCGAAATATCGGCGTACTGCTGTTATAACTGCTTCAATATCATTCATGGCGAATTGTGGGCCAATTGGCAAGCTAAGAATTTCTCCTGCATAGCGCGTTGCAACTGGTAAGGTAGTTTGAATGGCCAAATCCTGATACGCCTGCTGTAAGTGGGGAGGCAGGGGGTAGTGAATTAGAGTTTGAATACCTACCTGTGCTAGCGCAGCCTGTAAATCATTGCGCTTGGGTGTCGCCACTACATACAAATGCCAAGCGGGAGAAACATGATGAGGTATGTCTGCTAAATCCAGGGGTAAATCTGCAAATGTAGCTTGATATCGCTGTGCAATTTCAACGCGCTGCCTGTTCCATTGATCCAAGTGTTTGAGTTTGACCGACAGCACGGCAGCTTGTATGGGATCGAGACGACTATTGATGCCCTTTTCCTGATTGTAGTATTTTACCGTAGAACCATAGTTGCCTAACATACGGATACGTTGTGCCAAGGCATCATTATTAGTAGTGACAGCACCACCATCACCCAACGCACCTAAATTTTTACCAGGATAAAAACTCCAGGCAACCGCATCGCCGTGTGAGCCAATTTTCCGGCCATTTACAGCAGCGCCATGCGCTTGCGCTGCATCTTCGATCACATATAAACCATGTTGCTTGGCAAGTGAACAGATACCTTCGATATCGGCGGGTATTCCGTATAAATGGACGGGTATGATAGCTTTGGTATATGCAGTAATATGTGGTGCAATATCAACGGCACTCAGAACATAGCGTCCAAGAGCAGGTTCAACGGGAACTGGGGTTGCCCCTGTCGCACTGACCGCTAACCAAGTAGCAATGAAAGTATGCGAAGGCACAATCACTTCATCGCCTGACCCAATGTCTAAAGCCCGTAAGGCTAAGGTTAAAGCATCGAGACCGTTACCCGTACCAACACAATTTTTTGCCTCGACATAGTTCGAGAAGAGCCTTTCAAAATTCTCAACTTCTGGCCCGCCAATGTACTGACCAGATTGACTGGCACGCAGCACTGCCTCGTCCAGCTCACCAGCCAATGCGTGGTAGGCTGCCTTAAGATCTAAAAACGGAATCAAAAGTCAACCCGCTTAGGCGACCGCCCAACGTGCGCGCATAAAATCTTCATAATTGCGGTAGTAATCTTCTTCACTGTACTTATTGGAAGCTAAACACATTAACACCGAGCCTGATGAGAAATTATCAATTTCGCGCCAGATCATCGGGCACACGTACAAACCATAATACGAGCGCGCCAAGTGAAACTTGCGTTTATTCTTACCATCATCCAACGTGATATCAAAACTGCCAGACATCGCCACAATAAACTGATGCAGCCCTTTATGTGCATGACCGCCCCGCTCCGCGCCACCCGGTACATCGTATACGTAATACACGCGCTGTATTTCAAATGGAATTTGTGAATTGTTTTCCACAAAGGTTAAATTGCCATGTGGGTCATTAATTTTGGGCAATTCAATTATTCTGCAATCTTCTAATGGCATAAGTGCTCCGTCTGATTTTCTATTTCTTTACATGAAAGTGAAAGTTTTCTACCATTCATCATGTCAGATAACAAGCCGTCTATTTTCTCCAATGAAGACTGACTTTGCCCACTAAATCTGGTTTTCACTTTTACACGATCGCTGCAAAAGGTTTATCAGAAAAATCTACCGGTAATACATGTTGTTGGGTGGCGGCATAGTGCAAACCTTGCATTACCTGGTCATTCAATGAGGTTGCAAAAAACCCACTTGACATTGCCAGCAAGAAAATTTCCGGGTAATGCTGGGTGATGGTACGGTGATCTTGCTCCCAGGCATCGCGTGTTTGCCTGTCAGGCACCAGGAAGCCACCAGGAACACGTTTGATTTGTGCAATCACAGGAACTGTATCTGTCGAGATAAGCTGCATCTGCGCTAATTCAAACAATAGTTTTTCGATGATGAATTTATCATCCGTTGAGTTGCCGTACAGATGATGGAAGTAGTCAGCATTAAACTCGGCAGCAA